>OZ238267.1:1540000-3180604 GCA_965178585.1 Flavobacteriaceae bacterium | reverse complement strand
ATTAATAATATTAGAAATCCCTTTAATGAAAACATCGTTTCGATACTAAAAATTTCATCTGGTAAATATTGAGCTCCTGCGTTTTGAAATCCTAGTTCTGTGAGGTCATTTATGGTTTCCTGGCTAATTGCTACTAACTCATTTGGAGTTAAATATTGGTAAGCAATAAAACCTCCAATTACAGTACCCAACACAAACATTAAATTCCAATAGTTTTTTCTCCAATCAAATTGAAAAAAATCTACTAATTTACCAGCAGCTCCAATTGCGCACATGGTCTCAAGATTTGATGAGATTCCAAATTTTTTCCCGTAATAAAACAAGAGAAACATAATTATTGTAATCAGTGGCCCTGCAACATACCAAGGCCAAGGTTCTAGTAAAAAATCCATAAGTTTTTATTAAAAAGCAGTTAAAAATAACAATCTAATAAAGATTATTTAGTAACAAATGTTACAAACGATCATCTATTTACCAAAGTTACTAAAAATGCTCTTTATTTGTATAAGCTAATTACTAGAATATTATATAAAAACAAAGGAAATATTTATTCGTAAAAAACAGAAATTTCCTCTAAAGGTTTTCTCTTTATGTCTGGGACGTAGGTTGGGAATTTAGGGTATCCTACAGGAAGTAATAAAAATGCTCTTTCATTACTTGGCCTATTTAAAATTTTTGACAGAAAATTCATAGGACTTGGAGTGTGGGTTAGAGTTACTAATCCTGCATTTTGAATTGCTGAAATTAACATACCGCAAGCAATTCCAACAGATTCGTTGACATAATAATTGTTTTGCTTATTGCCATTTTCATCCAAATCATACGCTTTTTTAAAGACTACAATTAACCAAGGAGCAATTTCTAGAAAAGGTTTATTCATGTCGGTTCCAAGAGGTTCTAAATCTTTTTTCCAACGTTCACTCATTCTAGATTCGTAACTTTCTTTTTCTTCGATTTCTGCTGCTTCTCTAATTTTAGATTTTATTAATGGATTTGAAATTGCACAAAATGTCCAAGGTTGTTTGTGAGCTCCAGAAGGAGCTGTAGAAGCACTTTTAATTATATTTTCAATGACTTCTTTTGGGACCCATTTATCAGTATAATCTCTAACGGATCTTCTTTTATCTAGCCAATTGTAATACTCTTCACTTTTAGAAATTATTTCTTCTTCTGAAAAAGTATTGAAGTAATAAGAGACATGCTTATGTCCATTAATATCTATATGATCTGGAGAATTCATGGTTTTGAAAATTATAGTTAAAATATATGGGCTCTAATTTAATGAAAAGAAGAGTAACTATTAAAAATAAATACTAGCTATAAGTCGTTTATTTTTATATTATTCCTGTTAAGCACAATCTTTCCTTGGTTCTCCAATTTTTTTAAAAGTCTTGATATTACTACTCTTGATGTATGTAGTTCGTAAGCAATTTCTTGATGAGTACTATAAATAATATCATCGTTTGTTATTTTAGATTTGTCTCGAAGGTATTTTAATAGTCGCTTATCCATTTTTAAAAATGCGATAGAATCTATTGTTTCTAACATCTCCATTAATCTATTATGATAGCTTTCAAAAACAAAATTTCGCCAAGATTTATATTTTCCGGTCCATTCTTCCATTTTTTCAATAGGAATCATGATTAATTTAGTTGGTAATTCTGCAATGGCTCTAATTTCACTTTTAGTTTGTCCTAGACAACAAGTTAATGTCATTGCACAAGTCTCACCACTTTCTAAAAAATAAAGTAATAGTTCGTCTCCATCATCGTCATCTCTCATGATTTTAATGGCGCCACTAATCAATAAAGGCATTGATTTAATATATTGCCCAATTTCAATTAATTTATATCCTTCAGAGACTTCCTTAAAAGTTCCGAAAATATTTATTTCTTCTAGTAGTTCGTCTTCAAAAAGATTGCCGTAGCTATTTTTTAAGTCATCAATCATAATGTAAATCTACAACCTTTTCTTGAAAATTCCTTAATCAAAATTCTACTTGATTCATTTTTAAAATGAATTAAAAAAGAAGAGCTGCATTTTTTGATGCAGCTCTTCAAAACCTAAATTCTTTTACTTTTTAAATTTATTTAATAAGTAATTTTTTTACAGTTGAAAGGTTATCAATTTCAATATTCACAAAATATAACCCGCTGTTTAAATTTGAAACATCTATAGTTATTTCGTTTGAACTGTTTAATGATGTTTTTTCAACTTCTTGAATAACTTGTCCTAAACTATTGATGATTTTAATTTGATATAAATTCCCAATAGTATTGTTCAGGGCTATATTTACAAATTTTGAAGTAGGGTTAGGATACAATGAAACCCCAGCTAATTCATTATCTGAAATACCTAACGATTCTGCAAACACATTAACATTATCTATATAAGTACTGTTACTATAGTCTGTAATATTTACAAAATTAAACATTACATTTTCCCCTTCATAAGGTGTTAAATCAATTTCTTCTGTTCTCCAATCGTCTTCTGAAGCTGGATTCCAATTTGTTGTGTTATAACCAGGAATAGTTGATAAATCAAGGCCGTCTTTTTCGTAAATAGTAGTAAAATTCACTCCACAATCTATAGAAATATCAACTTTTAAAATATCATTATAACTTGCTGAATATTGTGCTTTTGCTAGATCAAAAGTTAACGTAGGGACTGTAGCATTTGTTAAATCAAATATTTCGGTTTGTAAAACATCTATTTGACCTCTATCAGTATAATCTTCATTATTTACCCAAGCTGCAACTGTAGGGTTTCCATCACTTCCAACAATTCCAGTTCTTTCTTCCCAAGTATAACTATCATCTGGATTAAAGATACTCCATTTTGATGGAGGCATACCATTAGTTTCAAAATCTTCTTCAAAATCTAAACTTGTCGCTTCAGTTGCCGAATAGAAATCCAGTAACACTTCATCGTTTGAAGGATTTAAATCACCTACAAGTTCTACCCTAACAGTTATTGTATAATTTCCACTTGTTGAAATAATAACTTCATCTGAAAAATTAAACACATCTTGTTGACCAGAATCCAAGGTTCCAGTATAAGTTTCTTCAACCACAGGTTCGCTGTCAATTTGATAAGAAACGATAAAGTTACTTTGACTATTGATTCCTGTATTTCTTATATTAGCTGAAATAACGGTAGGACTATTATCACAGATATAATTAAAATCTTCAGCAGTTGTGTTTAATGACTCTAAGGCTAAATCATCAGCCAATGAACAGTTAACCAACCCTCCAGGGTGATATATTGCAATGGTTCTTCTGCTTTCCCAACCTTCGGTATCATTTTTAGCTACTACTGCAGCCCACATTTCTTCATTTGGATCTGTAATTGAAAAAGTAAAAGTTGTGGTGGTGCTATTTCCTAATAAATCCATATAAGTTTCTCCTAAAAGATAAAAATCATAAGACTCAGCATCGGCAACAGGATTCCAAGCAAAAGTTGCTTCTTCTGGACATATTTGTGATACATCTACATTCGTAGCTAGGTTTGCAATTGAAAATGAGTCGTCACTTTCATCTGAAAAACTACCACTTGTAACTCTTACTAAAGCATCTCCGGTAACTTCATTAGGAATTGACCATCCATATGTAAATGTGTTAGCATTAACAGTTGTAATATTATTCCAAGAACTTCCATTATCTGTAGAATATTCTAAAACAAAATCGTCAGAAGTATTAATAGCATCCCAATGTAAGGACTCTGTTTCTCCAGGCACAAAACTTTCTCCTGAGTTAGGGTAGGTCATGGTAAGTTCTTCTGCAATTATTTCATAAACTACATAGTATTCTTGAGGTCCCATAGGCACATTAAAACCTGATATGTCAATATCGTAATCACCACTTTCAGGATTATTAATTAAAACCTGTTCTACATTATTTAAATGATCAGGCCCTAAAGTTGCTGGCAAGTTTAGGGTTGTAGCATTAGGTGTAGGATCTAATATCCAAGGCTCATAAGTGTCTGATGAAGGATCAGTAACGATTAAATCTAAATCGTTAACCAAAGCTGGACTTGATCCAGGAGTAGCAGCTGGATCGCTCCAATATACCATAAATCGAACTTGTGCAGTACCAGTAGGAACGTTGATAGTATGTGTGTTGTTTTCTCCTTGAGAGATATCGTCGGATAAATGTCTTTCATCTTCAATTAGCATTCCAGCTCTTAGGGCATTTACAATTCCCCATCCAAACTTATAATCGGGACCAATATTACCAGCATCATTTGCTGTATTTAATAAAGCAGCTTTTATCAAAGCTGATGGTGGTAAATCCCCTCCATTTAAGTCTCCATAAGCTTCATATAATTGTGCTGAAATTCCTGCGATTCCAGGTGCAGCACCAGAAGTTCCACCAAAACTTTGATAGGTATTATTTTCGTCTGTAGAAAGTTGATTTTGACCATTAGCAGCGATATCTGGTTTAATTCTACCATCGTGAGCTGGCCCTCTACTGCTTGAATTTACTAAACTCCCATCAAAGAAAACATTTGCTGTTGCAATTACATTTTTACCTTGTTTATGTCCTCCAGTTATATTTCCCCATTGATTTCCTGCTCCATATCCGCAATTTTGATTATTAGAATTTCCTGCAGAAAAAACGTGTAACAGTGAAGGAATATCATTAGCCTGTGTATCTACCGTTTGAGTAATGGTAGTATAACCATCATTACATCCATTACTATAAGATGAATTGGTTATTTGAACCGAACCATCATTGATATAGGCTTGAGTTGCAGCATCTAAAAAGTTTGCTGCATAATTAGATACAAATAAATTAGAACCAGCTGCCATACCCCTCATAGATGGGTCTAGATTTCCAGCACCTGCCATAATTCCAGAAACACCATCTCCGTGAGTTTGTCCAGAACCACTTGCCATAGAGTTATCTATTCTTCCTTGAAAATCAATGTGTGGTCCAACAATACCATCATCCCTACACATAACTCCTATGTTTAGACCTGTATAGTTTCTTCCAGCACCTGTTTGAGTGTCTAAATTACTTGATCTATGTAAGCTTCTTCCTCTTGTGTCATCTTTAACTGAAGGAGCCACAATTACTTCAACCCATTTAACATAAGCTAAATTAGAAAGGTCTTCTAAACAGTTATTTGGAATAGATAGATCTATATTATTAGACCCTTTATATTCTTGACTAACAGAAATCTGTTTAGAAGCTAAATCGTTTATTACAAAATCTGAAGAAACATAATTATGATATTGAAGAGTTACTAGAATATTATTTCCATCAATTGCCCAATCGCCAATGAATCCGTTTCTAAGGTTTGATTCTAATTTATAATTTCCATTAACAGGAGTAATAGATCTAACGCCACTATCCTTTAGATATGAAATTGAAGTAGTATTCGGGAAATAAAACAAATATGCTTTATTAGGAATGTACTCTATTAATTGAAGATTATTATTTTTAAAACTATCTTGAATTGATTGAGAAGGAGTTTCATAAAACTGTATCCAACCAATATATCCATCGTTTAAAATGGCAGATTCCGGCAATTGATTCCATTGAAAGGTTTCAATGTTTTCAGGTAGTTCAACGTTTTCATTTTGTAATAGAATTGAATAATCTCCTTGTGCAAAAGAGATATTAAAAACAAACAGAAATGCTAGAAAACCAGTAGCTTTTAATTTTTTTAATAAATAGATTAAAGTAAAGTTTTTCATAAAAGACATATAAGATTAATAAAATAAGGTTCTTAAAAAAAAGCATCTTTTTTTTAAGAACCTTAAATATATCTAATATTAGCTTTTAATTTTAATTAGAATAGTTAAAAGTTAGTATTGTTTTTAGACCCCTTATCATTATATAGATATTTAAAACCTTATTTTATTTTATAAGTAGTTTTTTTACAGTTGTAAGATTGTCAACTTTAATAGTTATAAAATACAAACCACTTGCAAAACTTGAAACATCAAAATTTGCTTTAGAACTACCATTAAAAGCCGATTGATCATAATGTTTAAGTTGTTGACCAATACTATTAACTATGGAGACATCTATATTGTCGCTACTATTGTCACCAAGGTTTAACGTAAATTCCTGGCTAGTAGGATTAGGATATAAGGAAACCGCCGAAACATCGAATTCATTAGTTGCTAATATACCATCCGTGAAGACATTATCAATATAGGTGCTATTTCCATTTTTATTAAGGTTCACAAACCTGATTATTATCTGCTCTCCGCTATAAGCATTTAAATCTATTTGTTCGGTTCTCCATTCGTTTGCTGCCTGTGGAGCCCAATTATTAGTTGTATTATAATCTGGTATCGTTGATAGTTCTAAACCAGTTAAACCATAAACATATGTAAAGCTATTACCACAATCGGTTGAAATAGCAACAAATAAAATATCACTAGCACTAGCAGAATATTGAGCTTTTGCCAAATCAAAACTTAAAACTCCATTTGTAAGCCCCGATAAGTCGTAAATATCAGTTGTTAAAAAATCTTCTTCGTTGGTGCCAAGATAATTTGAATTATTAACGTAAGCCGCAAGAGTAGGATTGCCATCACTACCAATTACATTGGTTCTTTCCTCCCATGTAAATGAATTATCTGGGTTTTGAATACTCCAACCATTTGGTGGGACTCCATTTGTATCAAAAGGTTCGAAGAAAATCGGACCTAAAGCATTTATATAAGCAATAAAAGTTAAATCTTGATTATTGTTCAATAAATATTCATCAGAAGCGAGTGAAACCTTAGTGGTAATAATATGGGTTCCATTTGCTGTTAAGGTAGCAGGAGTAGTAAACTCATAATTGGCTTGTTCTCCAGAATTCAACGTAGCCGTAAACGTTTCAACTACTTCAGGTTCTCCTGAAATTTGATATGAAACTGGAAAGTTGCTTTGAGCACTTGAACCATTATTTTTTATGGTAATGGAAACAATATTATTTCCTATCCCACAAGCTGTTGAGAAATCAGCAGGATCATTATTTATAGATTCCATTGATATGTCATTAGCTAAAACACAATTTAATAATCCACCTGGATGTCCTTTAGCAATTGATCGTCTACTTTCCCAGCCTACTGTGCTGTTTTTAGCAACTACTGCAAACCACAATGGTGTTTCAGGGTCCGTAATAGAGATCGTTATGTTTTCTGTGTTAGATGTGCCAACCAATTCCATAAATTTATCACCCAATGTATAAATATCGTAAGATTCAGCATTTTCTACTGGACTCCATTCTAACTCTGCTTCTGTAGGGCAAACTTGTGCAATAGTTAAAATTGTTGGGTATCTCGCCAAATTAAAAGTATCATCACTTTGATCTATATCACCATCACTTGAAATACGAACTAAATAATCTCCACCAGCTTCGTTTGGAACAGTCCAAGCATAGGTTCGCAAGGAAGCATTAACAGTGGTAATTGCGTTCCAACTTCCACCATTATCTGAGGAGTATTCTAAATCAAAATCTCCTGTAGTATTAACTGCATCCCAATGTATTGATTCGGCAACAAATGGGTAAAAAGACTCCCCGCCATTTGGATAAGTAAGTGTTAATTTTTCTTCAACTATTTCGTAAACTACAAAATATTCTTGAGGTCCAAATGGAACATTAAAACCAGAAATATCAATATCATAATCACCACTTTCAGGATTATTCAATAAAACTTGTTCCATATTGTTTAAATGGTCAGGACCTAAGGTTGCTGGTAAATTTAATGTAGTTGCATTAGGAGTAGGATCTAAAATCCAAGGCTCATGAGTTCCAGATGAAGGATCTGTAACGATTAAGTCAAGATCATTTACAAGTGCTGGACTTGATCCTGGTGTTGCAGCTGTATCGCTCCAGTACACCATAAATCGTACTTGGGCAGTTCCCGTTGGTATATTAATTGTATGTGTATTTGTTTCACCTTGAGAAATATCATCCGATAAATGCCTTTCATCTTCAATTAACATTCCGGCTCTTAGGGCATTTACAATTCCCCAGCCAAATTTATAATCAGGTCCAACATTACCTGCTTCGTTAGCAGTATTAAGTAAGGTAGCTTTTATCAAAGCAGATGGTGGTAAATCCCCTCCATTTAAGTCTCCGTATGCTTCGTATAATTGTGCTGAAATTCCAGCGATTCCAGGAGCTGCACCAGAAGTTCCTCCAAAACTTTGATACGTATTATTTTCATTAGTAGAGTTCTGATTTTGACCGTTTGCAGCAATATCTGGTTTAATTCTACCATCGTGAGCTGGACCTCTACTGCTTGAATTTACTAAACTTCCATCAAAGAATACATTTGCTGTTGCAATTACATTTTTACCTTGTTTATGTCCACCAGTTATATTTCCCCATTGATTTCCAGCTCCATATCCACAATCTTGATTATTAGAATTTCCTGCAGAAAAAACATGCAACAGTGATGGAATATCATTGGTTTGAGTATCTACCGTTTGAGTACCTGTTGTATATCCAGCATTGCATCCATCACTATATGATGAATTTGTAATCTGTACCGTACCGCTATTAATTAGCGCTTGTGTTTCATTATCTAAAAAGTTAGACTGGTAATTTACTACATATAAATTAGATTCAGCAGCCATACCCCGTTTTGAAGGATCTAAATTCCCTGCACCCGCCATAATTCCAGAAACTCCATCACCATGACTTTGTCCAGTTCCACTTGCCATAGAATTATCAATTCTTCCTTGAAAATCGATGTGTGGTCCAACAATGCCATCATCTCTACATAGAACTCCTATGTTTTTCCCAGTATAATTTCTTCCAGATTCGGTTTGAGTATCTAGATTACTAGCTCTGTGCAAGCTTCTCCCACGAGTGTCATCCTTTACCGGTGGGGCACTGATAATTTCCACCCATTTTACATATGCTAAATTTGAAAGTTCTTCCAAACAGTTATTCGGAATCGAAAGATCTATATTTTTAGAGCCTCTATAATGTTGCTTTACAGAAATTTGTTTAGTTGCTAAATCATTGATGACAAATTCAGCAGTAACATAGTTGTGGTATTGTAATGTTACTAGAATATTATTACCTTCTATTGCCCAATCGCCAATGAATCCGTTTCTAAGGTTTGATTCTAATTTATAATCTCCATTAACAGGAGTAATTGATCTTACACCACTCTCTTTTAGATATGATATTGAAGTAGTATTTGGGAAATAAAATAAATATGCTTTATTAGGAATATATTCTATTAACTGAAGGTTGTTATTTTTAAAACTATCTTGAATGGATTGAGGTGGAGTTTCATAAAACTGTATCCAACCAATATATCCATTGTTTAAAATGGCAGATTCTGGTAATTGATTCCATTGAAAAGTTTCAATATTTTCAGGAAGATCTATACTTTCATCTTGAAGACGAATAGAATAATCTCCTTGTGCAAAAGAGATATTAAAAACAAATAGAAGCCCAAATAAACCAATGGTTTTTAATAAATAGTTTAAAGTAATTTTTTTCATAACAGACATATAGGGTTAATAATGTAAGCCTTAAAAAAACGCGAATTTTTTTTATGGCTTTCAAATATATCTAATATAAATTGTTATTCCCTTGCATATTGTGTTAAAAACTAAGTTAACTTTAAGGAAATTAATAAGAAGAATTAAAATCTATTTTGCTTCTTTTTGAGAAGTTTTTTTATTTAAAATCTCTGGATCATATTTAACAAAAAAATTAATCCATACTATTTTTGATAAGGCATAAAGTATGGGCGAGAAAATAAGAAGAGAAACTAATATTGATATTAATAAAGTACCTGGACCTACATCAGGAAAGAAGATTAATTGTAAAACCCAAACTGTAACAAATAACGCTACTCCTAAAGCATAGGTTACATAATAAGACCCGTGAAAAAAACTAGGTTCGATATTATATTTAAGATTGCATTTTGGGCAATGTTCCTTTACTCTTCCCATTGCTGAATATTTATAGGGATGGCCTTTATAAAAATCCCCTTTATGACATCTTGGACATTTCAATCGTAGAATACTGTATAATTTGGTTCCTTTACCTAGCATTGAATATTTTTTTTGCAAATATAGAATTCCAAACATTAAAATTAAGTAACAAGGGTTACTATTAAAAAACAAGAGCTGCTTATTAAGTAAACAGCTCTTAAATAAATTCATTTTGTTATTTAATTTCTTCTGTATTAGAGATAATCATCATTTCTCCTTCATTATAGATAGAAACAATTTTTGTGAATTTTTTATTCTTGTATTTGTATTCAATTTTTGAAAGTACATTTTCATTTCTTGTTACTTGTAATTCACTTACCCAACTCTCTTTTTTAAATCTTTTTTCTAAAATAATCTCTTTGTCTTTTCCTTTAGAAGAAGGAAATTCAAATTCTTTTGGGAAATTAAATAATTGTTGTGCCATATAAAAAGCTTCATGCCATTGTGATTTTGGAAGTGTTAACTTTTCGGTATTAATAGGGTTACTCGCAGTTCCTCCTTTTATTTCAGTGTACTTAACTGTTGGAAACTCTTCAATTAATTCTTCACTATATCTTTTTGCTGAAATTCCTTTTTCTGGAGGGAAGTATTTAGAAAGGTAGCCATTAAAAGCAAATCCTTTTTTGTGATTGAATTCTATTTGATCCATTCCACCTTTAATTTCTCCAACTTTCATAGTTGGATTTATTTCTGAAGAAATCACTTTTACTCGAGTACCAAAGGGCATAATTGCGAGTTTTTCGCTTTGTAAATTAGCATATTCTCTTAAGCTTAGTCCAGAAGTAGATGTGACATATAAATAATCAACTTTTTTATTTACTTCTTCTGTAATAGGAACTGAAATTGCTAAATTATTTTCAGATTTTGTAATAATTTCTTTAGTAGGTTTCTTTTCATTTTTACATGAAAATAATAGGGTGGTACTAACTAGGGCAAGACTTAAAAATTTTACTGTTTTCATAATGTGAGTTATTAGGGTTAAAAAATAATTTTAAGTAATTTTCTCACATATGAATTTTTATAATTTTAATTAGAAATCAAATTTTAGTTGAACGGCAACCACTTTTTCTTTTGCGGGTTTCCCTTTGTCGGTGTTGAGGTTCGATAAAGAAATTCCCAACAACCGTACCGAGTTTTTCATACTCGATTGAAATAACAATTCTTTAACAGTCTCAACAATTACATTTTTATCTGAAATATAATAGGGTAATGTTTTACTTCTTGTTTGTAACGTAAAATCACTGTATTTAATTTTAAGAGTGACCGTTTTTCCTGCAACTTTACTTTTTTTAAGTCGTTTTTCTACCTCTTTTGCGATGTTTTCAAGTTTCTTAATCATAAATATTTCTGAAGTGATATTCTCACTAAATGTTCGCTCTGCAGCTAAAGATTTACGAGTTCTAGAAGTTTTTACTTCACTAAAGTGTTCGCCTCTTACCACGTGAAAATAAAACCGTCCACTTTTTCCAAAATGTTGATCTAAATACTCTTTGGATTTTTCTTTTAAGTCTTTTCCTGTAAAAATTCCGTGTCGATACATTTTCTGAACCGTTACTTTTCCAACTCCAAAAAACTTTTTAATATCTAGTTTTTCTAAAAACTCTAAAACCTCATCGGGAGGAACTGTTTTTTGTCCATTGGGCTTGTTAATGTCACTGGCAACCTTAGCGATAAATTTATTGATGGAAATTCCTGCTGAAGCATTTAAACCTGTTTTTTCTTTTATTCTTTTTCTAATCTCTTCGGCTATTAAAGTAGCACTTGGGATTCCTTTTTTGTTTTCTGTAACATCGAGATATGCTTCGTCTAACGATAAGGGTTCTACCTTATCGGTAAATTCATAAAATATTTTTCGAATTTGATCCGAAACTTCGTGATAACGTTTAAAATTAGATTTCACAAAAATTAAATCAGGGCAATTTTGCAGAGCAATCACACTGCTCATAGCAGATCTAACACCAAATTTCCGGGCTTCATAACTTGCTGCAGATACTACTCCTCGTTTAGAACTTCCTCCTACTGCAACTGGTTTTCCACGCAATTCAGGATTGTCTAATTGCTCTACAGACGCGTAAAATGCATCCATATCTACATGAATTATTTTTCTTTGGAGAAGTTCTTCCTTCATTTTATAAATTTAGAATATCTTAGATAATTAATTGTAAAATATAATGATTGAAATTGAAAGAAAATATTTAACCCTTTCAGATGCCTATAAGAAAGAAGCTTTTAAACAAACTAGAATCATTCAAGGCTTTTTAAACACTCATAAAGAGCGTGCAGTACGAATTAGAATTAAAGGTGAAGAAGCTTATATAACAGTTAAAGGAATTTCGAATAAAGAGGGAACTACTCGATTTGAATGGGAAAAAGAAATCTCAATTGAGGAAGCTAACATGCTCTTAGAATTATGCGAACCCAACCTTATTGAAAAAATAAGGTATGAAGTTGATACAGGATTTCACTTTTTTGAAATCGATGAATTTTTTGGAGAAAACGAAGGCTTGGTGGTTGCCGAAATAGAACTGTCTGAAGAAAATGAAGCGTTTGAAAAACCAGTTTGGTTAGGAAAAGAAGTAACAGGAGATGTTCGTTATTACAACTCTCAATTGAGCAGGATACCGTATAAAAATTGGGGAATTTAATTTTTAGAAACCAGTTCTATAATATTTCGAATTGTAGTTACATCTGAAACTCCTTCCGTACCTCCTTCAAAAAAAGAAGAGGAATTCGTTTTTTGTTGAGGTGTTGCAGAAAGATGAATACTTTTAAATCCGGTTTTTTTAAAACTAGCTGCATTTTTTACATTGATTCCACTACCAGGCATGATTTCAATTTCTCCTTGGGATAATTGATTTATTTCTTTTAATAAAGTAAGACCTTCAAAAGCGGTTGATTTTTGCCCAGAACTTAATATTCTTTTAATTTTTAAAGTCTTTAAATCTTCTAATGCTTCAAAAGCATTATCAGTACAATCAAAAGCTCTATGAAAAGTAAAATCCAACCCTTTTGAGGCATTGATTAAGCGTTTTGTTGCAGCGATATCAATTTTATTTTCTGAAGTTAAAACACCACTGACCACTCCTTTACAACCAGCTTTTTTACAAAAATCAATATCATTAATCATCACATTAATTTCATCTTCAGAATAGCAAAAGTTTCCTTTTCGGGGTCTGATTAATACGTGAACCGGAATGTTCAATTCGGTGATTACTTTTTCAATTAATTGATGGGAAGGTGTTAAACCACCAACAGCAAGTTGAGTGCATAGTTCAATACGATGAGCTCCACCTTGGTCTGCAGCTTTAGCACTTTCAAACGAATTTGCACAGATTTCTACAATCATTCTATTATAATTTCATCTATAAACGTCCAAGCTTTATTTCCAGCACCTTGTTTTCCTTCTGGGATGATCCCATAATTAGGAATATTTATTATTAGTATTTGAGCTTGAACTTTTTTTGAACTAGAAAGATCAATTTCAAATTCTATAATATTTTTTTCAGAGGAAGAGTCTATTAATTTTGAAGATGAAAATTGTCCTTTTTCACCAATTAACCCGCTGACACTAATCCTTTTTGGAGCATAAATCCATTGTCCTGTAGTATTATAAAAACGGGTTTTTAGCGTGTTAATATTTTTCACATCTCCCAAATCAATAGTAATCTCCAAATCGTCTCCCCAGAAGCCCAACCACTCCTTATCTCCATATCGAGTGTCGCTTCCATTAATACCATTAATTAACGCTTCCTTCCCTCCAGCATTATAGGCTTCATGAGGTGGAATATTTAAAGACACACTTCCATTAATCGCTTTATGATAATTAATACTTTCTGAAAATGAATTACTAACCTGTTTATCATTAATAAAAACCCCAGCTTGAATGTTGGTGTTCTCAGTAATTACTATTTTCTCATTATATAAATTTGAACTTCTAGTAACAGAATTTCCATCTGTTGAATAACGTATATCCTTTCCTTTAATAGGTGTTTTTAACTGATAATAAATCTGCTCGTTCTCTTTTATTAGTTTTCCTTCTAATTCATATAAATGATTTGCGTTACTAATATTCAAAGAAGAAAGTCTTTCGAAAAAGGGCTCCACTCTTGTTAGGAATTCTGGATAGTCATTTTCAATATCTTTTGAAGCTCCACACCATACCACTTCACTCATAGCTAATATCCTAGGGAACACCATGTATTCTACGTGATCTTCGGTTTGCATATATTCGGTCCAAACATTTCCTTGTGCACCTAACACATATTTTTCTTCTTCTTGGCTTAGTTCTGGTGGGATTGGGTTAAAACTATACACTTTTTTTAAGGGCAAAAATCCGCCAATAGCTAAGGGCTCACCATCATTGTTTGATTGATAATGATCAAAATAAGCATGAGAACCGGGAGTTAGTATTACATCGTGACCTTCTTTGGCAGCATCGATAGCCCCTTGAGTTCCTCGCCAAGACATCACAGTTGCATTAGGAGCTAGACCACCTTCTAAAATTTCGTCCCAACCAATTATTTTTTTGCCTTTACTATTTACAAATTTTTCGATTCTAGTTATAAAATAGCTTTGTAATCCGTGTTCGTCTATTAAATCTAAATCCTTAATTAGTTTTTGACAATGACCACACTCTTTCCATTGTTTTTTTGGAGCCTCATCACCTCCAATATGGATATATTCACCAGGAAATAGATCCATTACTTCGGTTAAAACGTTTTCTAAGAAAACAAAAGTCTGTTCGTTGGGGCAATATATATTTTCAAAAACACCCCAAGTTGTTGCCACAGGTACTTGTTCTCCACTACAACCCAACTCTGGATAAGCACTTATGGCAGCTTGTGAATGACCAGGCATTTCGATTTCAGGAATGATAGTAACTTGATGTTTATTTGCAAATTCAACAATTTCTTTTATTTCTTCCTGAGTATAAAATCCACCGTATTTAGTTCCATCATAAGTTATTGGAGCATCATTATAATGACCTATTAAAGTTTCATCTCGAAATCCACCTATTTCTGTTAGTTTTGGATATTGTTTTATTTCAATACGCCAACCTTGATCTTCGGTTAAATGCCAATGAAAATAATTCATTTTAAGCATCGCTAAGTTGGCTATGTATTCCTTTATAAATTCTTTTGGAAAGAAATGCCGCCCTACGTCTAAATGCATCCCACGATATTTAAATGCAGGAGCATCCTCTATATAAACTTGGGGAATCATAAACTCATTTTCTTGAAGTACATTTTTGTTTTCAAGTGATGCAGTCAATAACTGCCTTAGGGTTTGAACTGCATAAAAAGCACCTGATGCATCTTTTGATTTAACAATAACAGTTGATTTGGAAACAGACAATGTATAAGCTTCAGGCAGGAGAGAAGTGTCTTTTTTAATGATAATAGTTGCTTTTTTTTCTGAAGTTTTTTTCAACTGAAAACCACTCCCATTCTTTATATAATTGAAAAGAAAATCTCCGGCATTTTCAAAGCCTTCTTCAACATAAAGAGTTGAGTTTTTTGTTAAATTAAATGAGCCTTTTTTAATTTCTAAATGTTGAGGTTTAGGAATTAAAGAAGGAAATTGTTCTTGAATAACCGACTCTTGTTTTTGACAACCAAACAAAACGATACAACTTAAAAAAACGATTGAATAAATATATTTTTTCATTAGTTCTTGATGATTTTATTGAGCGTTTTTATATTGATTTCTGGCAATGTTTTAACATAAGTTTCCAACTGAATTTCTTTAACAATTCCTGGTAATAAATCGAAATAATTATCACTCCATTTTCCCTTTTCATCAGTATATAAAAAAACATTTTTTTGAAGAGCTTCTGATTGTAATTTAATTAAAAACCCTTCTTCATTTTTAATAGTTTCTATAGAGATTGCTTTATCTACAAGCTCTAATTCTTTAGGTTTAGAAAAATAATGGAAGTATTCAGATTCACCAAAAGTTATTTTTAAGAAAGTATTCTTTTTATTGAAATCTTTGTTTTGAATAGCATATTTATAAGCTATTGTACTACTATTTATTGGGCTTGAAATCAACTGCTTTTCTTCAAAAAGGAGATTACCTGAAAAATCTAAATGATCAATAGTTAGGGTATCGTTAATTTCAGAAAATGTATCGTTTACTACAAAAACTTCAACTTGATTATCATTTTCTAAAGTAGATAAAATTACGTTTTCAAAAGCTTTTTTTGCTTGATAATGCAACGCTTTCCAATTACCAAAGCCATCGATACTCGACCAAGAAACCGCAGGCCAGCAGTCATTTAATTGCCAGTATAAGGTTCCCATATTATAGGGCTTGGCTCTTCGTTGTGCATAAATTCCTGTGGTCATTCCATAGGCTTGAAGCAATTGGCTTACATACACATATTCATCTCCATTTTCAGGTACTGGAAAATCACGTTCCATATATTCTCTAATTAATGAAAAGCCACGGTTATGCTTTTGATGATTAGCAAAAGAAGAATGATTTATATCGATAGAATCTTGTTCTGTAAAAAACTGAATTGCCTCATAGCTAGGAAACGATTGAAATCCAAACTCACTCATAAATCGAGGGACCTCTTCCTCAAAATGTTCAAAAGGATAGCCGTCATGCCAAACCCACCAATCGTGAGCATCACCTTCAAATTGGTAACGATTATCTCCACGACCATACTTTGGGGAGCTTTCCCAGTAGGGAACAGTGGGATGAAAACTATCAACTACTTGAGGTAAAATATGGTTAAAAACAGCATAATATCCGTTCCAAATTTCTTGCTTTTGGGCTTCGGTTTTATCATCTTTCCAACCCCAACGATGCCAACCTTCACTATTTTCATTATTACCACACCATAATGCGATACTAGGATGATGACGTAATCTTTTTACGTTTTCAATAGCTTCTTGTTTTACATTTTCTAAAAAAGCATCATCTCCAGGATACATAGCACAAGCAAACATAAAATCTTGCCAAACCAAAACTCCTTTAGCATCACAAAGTTGATAAAAGAAACTATCCTCATAAGTTCCTCCTCCCCAAACTCGAAGCATATTCATATTAGCGTCTATTACATCATTTATCAAATTCACGTAATTATCTTGATTTACTTCAGGAAGAAAAATGTTTTGAGGAATATAATTAGCGCCTTTCATATAAATGGGTTTCCCGTTAAGCTTAAAATAAAAACTTTCACCTAAAGTATCTTTTTCGGTCACTAATTCGATGGATCGGATTCCTAGTTTTTTTGAAAAAGATGTTTTTTGATAACCCTCATATAAAAGTTCTACATCAATGTCATATAAAAATGGTTTTCCTAAATTATGAGTCCACCAAAGTTGAGGGTTCTTAATATTGAAAGGTACGTTATATACCATCTTATCAGGAGAAATTTGAATCTTAGATTTAAAAACTTCTTTTGTATTATTATTGGTGATAAGTATAGTTGCTTCTTGTTTCTTTTGAGTATGAATTGTTAATTCAGCAGAAATTTGAGCCAGGGTATCTGAAATAGAAATCGTTTTTAAAAAAGTATCTTTAAATCGGATGTTTTCATAAGAAACAAGGCTGATATTCTTTGTAATTCCCATCGTTTTTATGGTTGGCCCCCAATCCCAACCGTATTGAAATTGTGGTTTCCGAGTGAAAACTCTAGGAGCTTCTGGGAGTTCGTATGTTATTTTTTCGCTTTCCTTTTTTTCTATTGAATCGGTACTTAGTATCTTAACTTTTAATTCATTTTTAGTTTGTAACACATCACTGACATCGATTTCCCAAGTCCGAAAAGCGTTGTTAGTTTTTAAAAGCAAACTATCGTTTAAATAAATAGAAGTATAGGTGTCTAGTCCTTCAAATTGAAGGAAGTGTTTTTGTTTTAAGAGCACTTCTTCAGAAACTGAAAAATACGTTTTATACAACCAGTTTTTTTCAGAGATCCATTGAATGGAGTCTTCATTGTTAAGTTTAAATGGATGTGGTATTTTCCCTAAATTCAGTAAATCGGTTTGTACGGTTCCGGGTATGGTTGCAGGCATCCATAAAGAATCTCCTTCTTGAGTAAAGGTCCAATTATTAAATAAATAATGATGTTCAATATCGCTTTTAGGTTCTTTACAAGATGACAAAACCATCAAAATCAACACACCAAAAAAGAAGACATTTCTCATTCATCTAAAATAAGGAACTTATTTATTCCTCAAAGGTTTAATTGCTATTGGTGAATAACTTTTTATAAGCGACATATTCGGGGTAATTCCAAGAAAGAAAATGTTTTGACTCCCATTCCTTTTTAAATTTAGTTTTTCTAGTATTAAGTTTTTTTATATAATCAATAGGTTGAAGTAAAGTGTCTTTTATAGTAAACTTTTCTTTTTGAACTTCATTCATTTTATTCAAATCCTCTAAAGTATGATCTAAATAGGGTAATGCCTTATCCGATAAGGTTATAAGGTAATCTAGATGTAAAAACGAAGATTCATAATGGTTAAAGTTATATTTAGCAATATGACTATCCCAATTGATTCCTGAACATAAAACCAATACAATAAAAACAAATAGACTATTTACTTTAAATAAATAAAAAGAAGACTTATTCTCCTTAATTTTAATCATCACAGTATAAAGGCCATATAAAGTAATTAATAGAAAAATGATGACTCCAATTCTTTTAAAAGCTAAAGAATAATGTTCAATATATCTAAAATTTCGAATGCCAACAGAAATAGCAAGAAAAGCATTTTGAACGATCCAGATATAACTTAGTTTTTTTAGGAGTGCATTATTTTTGTAAAAGTTTAAATTTCCTCTAAAATAATACAAGACTAAGGCAATAGATATTAATATTGATAGAATTAATAAATAGGTGCCTTGATGTACAAATTGCTTTAACGAATCTCCTTCCCATTTAAAGTTAATCCAGACCCAATTAATGTCTATAATGTTAAGTATTAATATAATTATATTTAAAACGATTAATAAAAATATAGCAGACTTATATTCATTTTTAAGAGCCAATAACTTAAAATACCTACGTTCTTTTTTCTTATTTCTATGTAATGTTTCTGAAGAGTTTATATCTATCTCAACAAGGCTTTTGTTTTTATTTCTGAGCAAATAAAAATTACAAAAAAACAAACTCACTAAAAACGTAAAAACAAGTAAAAAATCAAGATCACTAAATAAAAATACGAACCCTTTATTGATAGATGTTAAAAATTCACTTACCAAATTATTAAAAACCGCGTTAGATAATGAATATATGATTACAAAGAGTATAATGATGACAATTGGTATTAAATATATTCTTGCCTTATAGAGGGTTTTGCCAATGTTTTTACCTCCAATTTTTTTTGTAAAGATTTTAGAAATAAAAACCTCTTGACTTTTAAATAAAGAAATTGTAGAAATTAGAAAACTACTAATCAGTGATTTTGTTTGAGGGAAATTTAATACCCCTATAAATATAAACCAAGCCAAAAAATTGATGAAATAAGAGAATATTGAATGTGTAAATACCGTAAAAAATGAAGTTAATAATACCCCTATTCCAGTTATTATTTGTGTTTTAGTTTTAAAATAAACTTGTTTGGTAAACAAAAACCATAGCAACATTGCTAATTGAAAAATTAAAAGATTTAAACCAAAAACGTGATTATAAAATAATACCGTAGAAAGAATGGCAAAAATAAATACAATGAAAAGGTTGGTTGTTAACTTCATCTATTAGTTGTTTTTTAAGAATTGAATAGATGTAGTTTTATGCCATAGTTGCTTTTTGTATAACAATTAGATTGATATTATTTAAAATGGTTGCGTTAAGAAATGAATTCTATATTAATTACTAGCATCGTAGATTTCAATATCTAAAACAATTGCGATATGGTTTGCTACTTTATGAGCATCTTCTTTATCATCAGAAATATAAACTTCAAGATGCTGATTAGTATTGTAAAATAAATTTAGTTTGTAAACCTCAAAACCATAAGTAGTTTCTGCAGTAACAACTCTTGTTCTAGTGTTTTTTATAGTTTTAAAAACAGAAACATATTCAATATTGGGTAGTTTCTTCCAAAAACCAATGATAATTCCAAATAACGAATAGATAGTTCGGAATCTTTTCCCGTTTAAATCTAATTCAAAACCTTGTCGTAAAGAAAGTTTAAGTGCCGCGCCTAGTAAAATAATTCCAAAAAAGGTTCCTTCAAAAAATAGAAAAACAGCAAAAAGAGATAAAATAATGGCAAAAACAATTTTAACTGTTGAAATTGGCTGTAGATGTTTAATGCTCATTATATCATATTAAATTCATATTCTCGTTCCACTTTACAAATCCGAACCTTATACCAAGAGTACCAGTTGTTTTTACCCTTTGCTTGTGCTTTTAGATGTTCTAAGTTAGCTTTCCAGTTTTTAATGTCATCTAAAGTTTCCCAATAACTAATAGCAATGCCCAATTCATTTCTAGCACTTTCAAAGCCTAAATACCCGGATTGTTTTTTGGCTAAATTTTCCATGGCAATCGCCATTTCATTATAACCCTCGAGAGCTTCTGTTTGTGTATTGGTGAAAATTACCGCATAATAAGGTTTATTCATCCTTGTAGATTTTAACTAATAACTCTCCTTCAGCATTCATATGTGCGCGATACATTCCTGCTGTATTAAACTCCATGGCAATGTTTCCGTCTTTATCAATGGCAACAATACCTCCATCACCACCTAATTCAGGAACTTTTTTCTGTATTACTTCTTTAGCAGCTTCTTGTAAACTAACACCTTTATATTCCATCATTGCTGATATGTCATGAGCTACCATTGCTCTTATAAAATATTCTCCCCATCCCGTTGATGAAACAGCACAGGTTGCATTATTTGCATAAGTTCCTGCTCCAATTATAGGTGCGTCACCAATACGGTTCCAACGTTTATTAGTCATTCCACCAGTTGAGGTTCCACCCGCAAGATTTCCATTTTTATCCAAAGCAACACATCCTACAGTTCCAAATTTTGAGTCTTTTATAAAGGGGTCTACAAATGAAACACTTTTGTTCTCTTTTTGCGCCTCTCGTTCTTTTACTCTTTTTAGAGATTGGTACCTTTTTTCCGTATAGAAGTAGGAAGGGTCTACCAACTCATAACCTTGTTCTTGTGCAAATTCTTCGGCTCCATTACCAGAAAGCATCACATGAGGAGAGTCGTTCATAACTGATAACGCTAGGTCAATCGGATTTTTAATTCGTTTAACACCAGAAACAGCACCTGCATTAAGAGTTGCCCCATCCATAATTGACGCGTCAAGTTCATTGGTTTCGTCGTGTGTAAATACCGCGCCCTTACCTGCGTTAAATAATGGAGAGTCTTCCATAATATTTATAGTTGCAGTTACCGCTTCTAAGGAAGTGCCTCCTTTTTTTAATATCTCATGTCCTGTTGTAATAGCTTCTTTTAATTTTTCCTGAAAAGCGATTTCCAAAGAATCGGTCATGTTTTTCTTTAAAATTGTACCTGCTCCTCCATGAATTACAATTCCGAAGGTTTCTTCTGTTTTTACTTCCTTTTTAGAAGAAATTTGACTTTCTGCATTATGATTTTGATCGTTTTTACAGCTGAAAAGCACAAAAAATCCGATTAAAAGCGTTAAAATTTGTTTCATTAGTAAAATATTTTTAAAAAAGCTAAGGTAAACTAAAAACCGTTGCCAATACAAGGCTGAGAAGAATTAAATGTAGGAAAAAATCAATAAAAACACCAAAAACATCGACGAACGACACATAAAAAAGGACTAAGTGCATTTTTGTAAGATTTTTTTTATATATTTGAACCAGCATCAAGCCCCAAATTTGATGTCCCCGCATTATGAAAAATTTAAGAACTAGCCTACTTGCTATGACATTATTGTTACTTGTTACATCTTGTTCCAAAGATGACAGTGTAATAAGTGAAGCAGCAGATTATTCAATCAATTTAAATTTAGCTCAAGAAACCGATTGGGAAATGGCCGATGAGATTCTAAGATTAGTTAATGATCATAGAGCCTCTATAGGTTTATCAGCCATAGAAAGAGACCAACAACATGCATCTGCACATGCAGTTAAGCATACTAAATATATGATTGATATGAATCGTATCAATCACGATAACTTTGGAGAGCGTTCTGAAGCTTTAAAGCAAAATGGAGCAATCCGTGTAGGAGAAAATGTGGCTAATGGCTATTCTTCTGCAGAAGATGTGGTTTACGCTTGGTTACATAGCCCATCACATAAAGACATTATAGAAGGTAATTATACACATTCAGGTTTTGGTGTAATTCAAAACGAAAATGGAAGTTACTTTTTTACACAGCTTTTCTATAACAAATAAAATTACTTTTTCAATTCAACCATTTGCCGTATTTTTACCTAAACTAAGATAAAAATACGGCTATGGCTATTTCAAAACCTTTTAATTTAAACAAGTGGATCGATGATAATAGAGAATTGTTGAAACCTCCTGTTGCGAACAAAAACTTATATGTTGCTTCAGAAGATTATATAGTCATGATTGTAGCGGGGCCCAATGCAAGAAAAGACTACCACTTCAATGAAACCGAAGAGTTGTTTTATCAATTAGAAGGAAATATTCAAGTAAATATCCAAGAGGATGGTCAAAAGCGAGAAATGAAACTCGGTCCTGGCGATATGTTTTTACTTCCGGCAAACACACCTCATTCTCCAGGTAGATCGGAAGGTTCCATAGGTTTGGTGGTAGAGCGTGTTCGAAAAGGTAAAAATCTTAAAGATGGTTTAATGTGGTTTTGTGATGATTGTAATCATAAACTCTATGAGGTTTATTTTGAACTACACGACGTAGAAAAAGATTTTCAACCACACTTTAAAACATTTTATACTTCTGAAGAATTAAGAACTTGCGATAATTGTGGGACCGTTATGGAAACCGACCCTCGATTTATTGGTGACTAGACTTTTTATGTTTTAAATTACTTCTTTGTTTTTTCATTTTTTATTATTCTTTAAAATCTTGTAAGGAATCCGTACCTTTGCACACTCATTTTAGAATAATAAATATATGGCTACTGTTGCAAACGCATTTGGAATTGAAAATGCATTAAAAAAATTAGGAGTTAACGAAATAAACAAAGGAACTTCTACTGGAAGTAACTGGTTTTCGGAAGGGGATATGATTTCTTCATACTCACCTGTTGATGGAAAATTAATAGGAAAAGTGACTACAACAAGTCGTGAAGATTATGATAAAGTAATCACCACTGCTCAAACTGCTTATAAAGAATGGAGAAAAGTCCCTGCACCACAAAGAGGTGAAATTGTTCGACAGTTTGGAAACAAATTAAGAGAATTAAAAGAACCTTTAGGGCAATTGGTTTCTTACGAAATGGGGAAATCTTTACAAGAAGGTTATGGAGAGGTTCAAGAAATGATCGATATCTGTGACTTCGCAGTAGGTCTTTCAAGACAATTAAACGGTCAAACCATTCCATCGGAACGTCCAGGTCACGTAATGCGTGAGCAATGGCACCCAATAGGTATTGTAGGCATTATATCTGCATTTAATTTCCCAGTAGCAGTTTGGTCTTGGAACACTGCCTTGGCTTGGATTTGTGGAGATGTTTGTGTGTGGAAAGCTTCAGAAAAAGCGCCAATATGTTCGGTTGCTTGTCAGAATATTATTGCCGATATATTAAAAGAAAACAATTTACCAGAAGGAATATCTTGTATCATCAATGGTGATTACAAAGTTGGTGAAATGATGACTACAGACCATAGAGTTCCTTTAATTTCTGCTACAGGATCTACTCGTATGGGTAGAATTGTAGGAGCTACCGTTGCTGAACGTTTTGGAAAATCTTTATTAGAATTAGGAGGAAACAACGCCATTATAATTACACCAACTGCCGACTTAAAAGTGGTAGTGCCTGGTGCTGTATTTGGTGCGGTTGGTACTGCTGGACAACGTTGTACTTCTACTCGAAGACTAATCATTCACGAATCGGTTTACGATAAAGTAAGAGATGCCATTGTGGGTGCTTATGGACAAATTGTTATTGGAAATCCATTAGATGAAACGAAGCATATGGGACCATTAATCGACAAAGATGCCGTAAATATGTACTTAGCTGCTATCGAAAAAGCGAAAGCAGAAGGTGGTAAGGTATTAGTAGAAGGTGGCGTTTTAGAAGGTGAAGGATTTGAAAGTGGTTGTTATGTGAAACCAGCGATTATTGAAGCTGAAAACCATTACGAAATTGTACAACACGAAACTTTCGCTCCAATTTTATACTTAATGAAATATAGTGGAGATGTTGAAAATGCGATTGATATACAAAACGGTGTTGCTCAAGGATTGTCTTCTGCAATTATGACTAATGAAATGAAAGAAGCAGAACGTTTTTTAAGTTATGCAGGATCTGATTGTGGTATTGCGAATGTAAATATCGGTACTTCGGGAGCAGAAATTGGAGGAGCATTTGGAGGTGAAAAAGAAACAGGTGGTGGACGTGAGTCTGGATCCGATTCTTGGAAAATCTATATGCGTAGACAAACCAATACGGTGAACTACTCAGATGAATTGCCTTTAGCACAAGGAATTAAATTCGATTTGTAATTGAAATTGATCATAATAAAAAAGCCTCCAAAATTTAAATTTTGGAGGCTTTTTTATTATATATTATCCTTGCTAAAATTTATTTATAGCCAATAATTAAGTGTTAAATACTTTTCAGTATATTTATATGCATTAAACCCCTTAAATCTACTTTATTATGAAAATATTTTTTACTTTACTTTTTAGTTTAACATTTTTACAAATTGTTATGGCGCAGGATGCCGATGTGCTACACCAATGAATTCAAATCAAATTTCTAATGATAATTTCTCAGGATCCATAGATCCTGAAGACTTAGCTACTTTCGAGCCTGTAGTATATAACATGTATTTTTGGCAAGTAAATGATGCTAATGGAAATAGCAATTATCCATTAACAGAGCAATTAGTATTAGAAGCTGTTGCAAACCTAAATATTGAATTTAACCCCGCTAACATTTTTTTTAAATACAGAGGTTTTGGAGAACTAGATAGCCCAGAAAATGTTTTGGTTATGATTTATGAAGATGGTGATGGAAATGGAACTTTAGAATGTGTAGAACACCCTGAGCTAGTTGATCCAGATGGGTATGGAATATTAAATTTTTGTCAAGCAGATAATCTTTTAGAATATGCTCAAAACAATGATGCGTTTGTAGAAGATGCTTTTAATGTATATGTTCCCTATGGAACAGATAATTTTGGCGGATTAGCATATAGTTTATTAAAGTCTACCACTTTTATCCCAACAGGGAATCTAAAAAAGCCTGCATTTGTTCATGAAGTAGGTCATGTTTTTTCGCTTGTACACACTCACAATAACTGGATAAATTATAATACTGATGGTACTTTTAATGAAGATTATGATGCTTGCGAACACGTAACACGTCATCCTGACGATGAAGAATTTAACGCGATTACAAGAGGGGATGGCATACCCGATACTGCTGCTGTACCCGATTTTGGAAGAGAGTATTGTATACTTAATGACCCTACAGCAGATTGTTCTCCAGATGGTGAGTATCGCAATTACTGGATAGAGGGTTGTACATATAATGGGTTTAATGATGATTGTTTAGGAGATTCATTTGTTATTTATGATGAAGATGTTCAAAACTTTATGGCTTATACTCTTGCAGAATGTAGAAATAATTTTACGGTAGGACAATTTATACGTATGCGTGAGGGAATTATTTATGACCCCTATGGAGAGATGGAAGCAGCAACAACAGATATTGCTGCTTTGTACGAACCCTATAAAGGAGAGTATTATGTAGCTGGGCCCTTAGAAGATCATTATGTGCCTCCTCATTTTCAACCTGGGTTTGAATATCGTTTTGTAGAATGTGAAAGCCCTTTATCTACGCCAGAACCTTATAGTACTTCCATTACGTTTCCTTATGATATTAATAATGTGTTGTTAAGTGTCCCGGCAGAGGAAGATAATTATAGCCTTATTGTACATCCCAACCATACAGCTATTGGTATCGTTTCTCCAGGAGCTCCTAATCAAGGATTTTGGCCCAGACCCAAAAAATGTTATGATAACTGGAATCGAGCTTCTAGTGGAGGTAGTGTTATAAAGTTTAATGATGATGTTTTAAACACCAATATTACAATTACTTCACAGGATTCTATTAGTATAAATAACCCGCAATTAATAGATAACTTAGAGTCTGGTTTGTATAAAATAGAGAAGAGCTATGATGATGGGAGCATACAAGAAACTATAATTTATAAAGAAAATAATGAGTAGACTCCTATATATTTTAATTTTTATATCAACCATTGCTAATGCACAATTTGGGTCGCAACAAGTTATCTCAACGGCGGGTAATGGCCCCCAAAGAGTATTTGCTGCAGATCTAGATGGAGATACCTATAAAGATGTAATTTCTGCTAATAAGTTTGGGAGTGATCTTACTTGGTATAAAAACATGGGCAATGGCTCTTTTGGACCCCAGCAAATTATTGCTTCTTTAAATCAAACTATAAATTTATATGCTGCCGATTTAGATGGGGATAACGATGTAGATGTATTAGCAGTTTCGGGCCCTGAAAATTGGGTGGTTTGGTATGAAAACCTCGATGGATTGGGAAATTTTGGAACTCAACAAATTATTGATGATGATGTATTATTAGCTCACCATGTAATAGCAGCAGATTTGGATGGAGATTTAGACTTAGATGTAATTACTTCATCAGATGGCAGCAATTCAATTTATTGGTATGAAAACTTAGATGGAAATGGGAATTTTAGCTTAAAAAAAATTGTTGCAACTAGTGGTAATAATGGTAGGTCCATTTTTGCTGTAGATTTAGACGGAGATGATGATATTGATATTTTGGCATCTTCTTCTGGCTCTGAAACAATCTCTTGGTATGAAAACACAGATGGTTTAGGTACTTTTGGAACGCAACAGGTAATTGCAGGAAGTGCCCCAGGAGTGTCGTCTGTATTTGCTGCAGATTTAGATGGAGATCTGGATAACGATGTATTAGCAACTACTAATAGTGATGATAAAGTAGCTTGGTTTGAAAACCTTGATGGCCTAGGTAACTTTGGAGAAGAACAAATTATAACTACACAGGCAGATTTTGCTCTTTCTGTATTTGCTACAGATTTGGATAATGATAATGATATGGATGTACTTTCTGCCTCTGCATTAGATAATAAGATAGCATGGTATAAAAATACAGATGGACAAGGTAGTTTTTCTTCGCAAAACATCATTTCTACAGATATGATAGGAGCTGTAGATGTTTATGCTACAGATTTAGATAATGATGGAGATATGGATGTGCTATCAGCCTCACAAAACGATGATAAAATAGCTTGGTATGAGAATTTAACGATACTAGCTATAGAAGGTCCTTTGTTATCTAAAATAGAACTATATCCAAATCCAGTAAAAGATACGTTATATATTAAATCACAAGTGCCAATATCTATGGTTTGTATGTATAGTTTATTAGGTAAAAAAGTACTAGAAAAAGAAGGAGATGCTATACAAAACATCAATATTTCTCAATTATCAGCCGGCATCTATTTTGTAGAAATAGAAGCTGAAAATGAAAAGGTACTTAGTAAAATTGTTAAGGAATAAATTGTTTATTTTAAAAATATAATCCTACTAGGTTTTAAAAACTTAGTAGGATTTTTTTAAATATTCCCTTTACTTAAAAAGAAATAAATTATAAAAATCACTAGTAAAATACCGAGTACAAAAAAGAATATCTTCCAAAATGAGTAAGGTCGTTGTCCAGATAATTTTCCAGATTGTCCGTTTACAAAAAAGTGATACTGTTTACTTTTAAATTTATAAGAGCTTATAAAAACAGGCAATAAAATATGTTTAAAGGTCTCTTCCGAGAGTTGAACATCTAAGGAGTGAATTCTTTGAGTGTCACCACCAATATCTCTACGAGACCAAGTATCTGCTATTTGGTTAGCAATCTTTTTTGCTTGTTCGTGACCACTTTTTAAGGGTATGGTATATTTTTCAGTGACAAAACCAGATAAAAAACTACTATCAAAAGGTTTTAATAATTTTAAATTCCAACGTTCTATTTTCTTAGGGATAATCCCCGACTTTTGTTTTGATGCTTTGGTTAAGGTATCGTCTACAAATCCGCTTACGCTTCCAGCAGCAGGAAACCAACGAGTTCTTCTTTCTTGTACGGTTCTTCTGTTTTTTCCACTACCAACCGTTTTAGTAACGTAATAATATTGACCTCGTTGCCCTGTATAATCTGCATATAATTGAGCATCGAAGGTCCAATAAGGTGCATATAAGCCTTTGGTGTTTTGAGGGTCTAAGGTTGCTTTTTTTAATTTATTAGGAGCAAACCACAAACTTTTCACCCATTTTTGAAAAATTTGATGGGCTTCTTTTTGGGCTATCTGAAAAGGTAAAACAGCGCCGGGAACAATCCATTCTTCTTTATAGATATCCTCAACAATCAAAGGAGTTGCACAATACACACAATGCAAGGATTTATAATGTTCTTCAATATGTTGATTGGCACCACAATTTTTACATTGAATCATAGAGATTTCCTCACTATGAGATTGCTGTCCCATTTCACCTAAATATTTCTTAAGTTCTAGCTCTTCTAATTCAGTTTCAGAAGGTGCAATGGTTTCGGTATGACCACAATATTCACATTTTAAATCGGTAGTGCCGGGAGCATATAACAGTTCCGAGCCACAATTGTCGCAAGACTTTTTTAATTCAGATTTTTTAGGAAAATGATCTTCCATGGTTTAAAAGAAACTAAATGTCATTCAGAAAGAGGTGAAAAATCAAATATGAAAGTTTTATCCCTGCCTCCTTCTAAATGACAAACAAATATTATTGAGGAGGAAGTGGTGGTGGTGTATTACCTCCTAAAAATGCTTTTAATTCTTCTATTTCTTTTAAGGTCGCCCAATTGGCCATTCCTTGTTTCCAAATTAAAGAATCTTTATTTACCGTTCTATTAGCGAACAATGCTTTTAATTGATCGAATGCCACAGGCCCCGTTTGTTGACCATTATGTGAGTAATAATATTGAACTGCAACTGGCATGGGTGGAGGAAGCGTTCCTCCTTGCTGCATAGGATTTTGTTGTCCCCCCATTTGTGGTGACATCAATCCTCCCATTTGTTGTGCAAGCACAAATCCCATTCCCATTCCCATTCCTGCTCCTGCAGTTCCACCTTCATTTTTTGCAGCAGCTTCAATAGCTTGTGCTGTTTTGAATTTCGTTAATTTTTCTAAATCCAACTTATCAATTCGGCTGTACTCAAAGATTTCTTTTTTAAGATCTTCTGGCATCGAAACATTCTCGATATAGAATTTTTCTAAAGAAATACCCACGCTTAAAAATTCTGGACCCATCACCTTTCTACAGGTTTCAGAAAGTTCAGTTGTATTTGCTGCGTATAATTCTATGGGTAGATTTGCTTTTCCAGCAGTATCTGTAAAACGAGTTGCTATAAGGCTTTTTAAATGTTCGTTGATTTCAAAATTGGTAAAATTGTTATCGGTTCCTACGATATCGATAATGAATTTTCCAGCATCATCAATTTTAAAAGCATAGGTTCCAAAAGCTCTAATTTCTACCAAACCAAAACGGTCATCACTTAAAGTAATTGGGTTTTTAGTTCCCCATTTTTCATCTGTAAATAGTGTAGTGTTTACAAAATAAACTTCAGCTTTAAATGGACTGTTGAAACCGTATTTCCAACCTTTAAGAGTTGCTAAAATAGGAAGGTTTTGAGTGTTTAAAGTATACGTGCCAGGTTGAAAAACATCAGCTAATTGCCCTTCGTTTACAAAAACCGCCACTTGGCCTTCACGAACAATTAATTTGGCTTCATTTTTAATTTCGTTTTGATAACGTTCAAAACGATAACAAATCGTATCGTCAGTAAAGTCTAGCCATTCGATAATGTCTATAAATTCGTGACTTAGTTTCTCTTTAATTTTGTCGAAAATTCCCATTTTAAGTATTTTAATTTAGTTGAAGCATAAAGATAAAGAAAGCTTAAGATGTATACAATGTTAAGCTGTAATAATCATTCTTTTCCGTAAGCAATAGGTTAGTCTTGGGAACAAATAAAATGTTACAAAATCAAAAATGAAAAGAAATTAACTATACTTCATCTTCCTTAAAATCCGAACCGTTTCTTTATAAGATTCATATACGGATTCATCTTGAATTTTTAAAAAAGGTTTAGCTTCTAATAACTTGTCTTTGGCATCGGTAAAATTGTTTAAAAAGCAAATAAGGTAGGTGGCAGGTAGGTTTTTTAAATCTATTTTTTCGGTATTATTTAAGGGTATGTTCTTTTTCAATTTTTCAACAATAGCCTGATTGGCATTGTAAATATGATACAATGTTTTTTTATTAAATTGTGGAGGTTCAAATAATAAAATAGTATCAATTTGATACGATCCATTTTCATTAAAGGTAATAATTACTTCCTCTAAGGGATAATATTTGTATTGGTTATTTAAGCCTAAATGGACGTATTCTATAATTCTAAACTCATTTTCATTATAGATAATACTTACCTCGTCAAGAGTAGAATAAAACAATCTAACTTGCTCATTAATCAGCTCAATATCCACTCTAGAATAATAGGTTTCCTCCTTCACTTTTTTAATTGTTCCTGCCCAACAAACAACAAATTGTTCTTTAAAAACACGATAATGAGAAGGTAGGTATTTATGCTTATCATTAATAAACTCAATTACTCCATCGAGGGTATGCTCGATATTGTTTTTCGCTTTATTTTCAATGGATTTTACAATTTCTGAATTCACATCTTTGATGACAATATCAAAGTCCTTTGGCATTGAAATACTTCCGTCTCTCATAAAAATAGAACCACCCCAATACTTCCATATATTTTTTCGTAACGATGTAATTTCTTCGGTGGCGCGTATGGTTACCAAGCCCACTACCTTTTGTGGTGGAAGATGTGGGAAATCTACATTTTCATAGGTAATTAAAGGCGGGTTGGTGAGATAGGCATTGATGAGGTTTTGAATTTTACTATCATCAAAAAAATCAACTCCATTAATAGCATTACTTTCGTCTTCTACACCTACTACAATAAAACTGTTGTTTTTGGGATTGCTATTACTAAGCGCACAAACATGTTTTAAAAACTTGGCTTTCCCTTCTTTGGAACCTAAATCTATTTTTCGCTTTTTATCATAAAAACTGCTCTCATCGTTATGAGCTAATAAGTTTTTAATTAAAAGACGTTTATTTATCAATGTTTTATTTTTTATTTACAACCGTACTGGATGCTTGATCTAAGGCCATCACGGTTAAGTCAGCTATATTTACATGAGAAGGTCTAGTTACGGTAAACCAAATTATTTCAGCAATATCTTGAGCTTGTAAAGGGGTAAATCCTTGGTAAACTTTAGAAGCTTTATCGATATCTCCTTTAAAACGAACCTCACTAAATTCAGTTTCTACCATACCCGGATTAATAGCCCCTACTTTAATTCCTTTTCCGTTTAAATCGATTCTCATTCCTTGGTTAATAGCATCAACTGCATATTTACTAGCACAATAAACATTTCCCCTTGGATATACTTCTTTACCTGCGGTGGATCCAATATTGATAATGTGTCCGCTTTCTTTTTCTAACATTTTTGGAAGTATCACTTTACTTACAAAAAGCAAACCTTTAACGTTGATGTCTAACATAGCTTCCCAATCTTCAATTTTTCCATCTTGAAAAGGGTCCAATCCGTGTGCATTCCCTGCATTATTGATTAAAATATCTATGTCTGAAAAAGTTTCAGGAAGGTTTTTAATTTTTGAAAAAATCGCTTCTTTGTCCCGAACATCAAAGTTTAAAGTATGTATTTTACAAAAAGGTTTTAACTCGTTTTCTAATTCGTATAACCTATTCTGCCTTCGTCCACAGAGAATTAAATCAATTCCATTTTTTGCAAATATTTTTGCAGTTGCTTTCCCAATGCCAGAAGTGGCTCCCGTAATTAATGCTGTTTTGTTTGTCATATTCATAAAGTTTTCAAAAAACGGCTTAAATAACGATATAATAGTCCGTTCTTTCGAATTAGAAAAATACGTATTTAAAGTACTTTTAATGATAACATTTTTTATCTAATTTTTAACCAATTGTTAACAAGATTTTAAATGTTAATTTTTCAATTTAGCAATCCTTAATTATAAGGCATTTATTAAGTAAAATAAGAACATGGAACAGACAAATACAACTCTAGATATTGGAGCTTTAAACGAAAAGATCGAGAAAGAATCGGCATTTATCGACATTCTTTCAATGGAAATGAATAAAGTGATTGTGGGTCAAAAACACATGGTAGAGCGATTACTTATTGGATTGCTAGGAGGAGGACATATTTTACTAGAAGGAGTTCCAGGATTGGCAAAAACACTTGCAATCAATACCCTGGCGAAAGCAGTACACGGTGACTTTAGTAGAATTCAGTTTACACCAGATTTGCTTCCTGCCGATGTCGTTGGTACCATGATTTATAACATGAAGGACAACGATTTTAGCATTAAAAAGGGTCCTATTTTCGCCAATTTTGTTTTAGCAGATGAGATCAATCGTGCTCCTGCAAAAGTGCAATCGGCTTTATTAGAGGCTATGCAGGAAAAGCAAGTTACTATTGGAGATGAAACTTTTACTTTAGACAAACCATTTTTAGTAATGGCAACCCAAAATCCTATCGAGCAAGAAGGTACTTATCCATTACCGGAAGCACAAGTGGATCGTTTTATGTTAAAAACAGTAATTAAATACCCTCAATTAGCCGAAGAACAATTAATTGTTCGTCAAAATTTAAGTGGAGGATTTGAACAAGTAAATCAAGTGGTAACTTTAAAGCAGATTCTTAGAGCTCAAAGTTCAGTTAGGGAAGTTTATATGGACGAAAAAATTGAGAAATATATTCTTGATATTATTTTCGCTACACGAACTCCTGAGAATTATAACTTGGCAGATTTAAATCCATTAATCAGTTTTGGTTCTTCTCCAAGGGGAAGTATCAACTTAGCAATTGCATCAAAATGTTATGCATTTATTAAGCGAAGAGGATATGTGATACCAGAAGATGTAAGAGCTGTTGTACACGATGTGCTTCGTCATCGTATTGGAATTACTTATGAAGCAGAAGCTGAAAATATTACTTCAGAAGACATCATCAATAAGATTGTAAACGAAATTGAAGTGCCTTAAAATGTTTAACTGTTTATTCGGTTAAACGCCTTACAATCACAAGATTCAACATTTCAACACATTAACATCAAGTGGACACTAAAGAACTCCTAAAAAAAGTACGGAAAATCGAAATCAAAACACGTCGCTTAAGCGATCATATGTTTGGTGGAGAATATCATAGTACATTTAAGGGGCGAGGAATGACATTTAGTGAGGTTCGTCAATATCAATTTGGTGATGACGTTAGATCGATTGATTGGAACGTAACAGCACGTTACAACGAACCCTATATTAAAGTTTTTGAGGAAGAAAGAGAATTGACTTTAATGCTGATCGTAGATATTAGTGGATCAGAATTATTTGGTACTGATGGTCATTTTAAAAATGAAATTGTAACGGAAATTGCTGCAACTCTAGCTTTTTCAGCCCTAAAGAATAACGATAAAATTGGATTGATTTTATTTTCAGATGAAATAGAATTATTTATTCCTCCTAAAAAAGGGAAATCACACGTTTTACGAATTATTCGGGAACTTATAGAACACAAACCTAATAGCAAAGAGACTGATATTGCTATGGCTTTAAAATACTTTTCGAAAGTAATTAAGAAAAAAGCAATTGTATTTGTGCTATCAGATTTTATAACCGATGAATATCGAGAAACCTTAAAAATTGTTTCAGGAAAACACGATGTTACTGGAATTCGTGTTTACGATAAAAATGAAGAACAAATTCCTAACCTAGGAATGGTGCAAATGGAAGATCAAGAAACAGGCGAACTGGTTTTAGTGAATACTTCATCAAAAGGGGTTCGTAATCATTATCGATCTTATTATTTAGATAGAGCAGATTACTTCAAAGAATCGTTTCAGAAGAGTGGAGCAGGAGCATTGACATGTCGAGTTGATGAAAGTTATGTTAAAAAGATGTTGGGTTATTTTAAAAATAGATAGAGCCAATTAATGAGAAAAAGTATTCTACATATAAAAAAGATATCGGTTCAAAATGCTTTAAAAAGCATCGTTGTATTAACTGTTTTTTTTATTGGTTTAATATCAACTGCTCAGGTTTCTTCTTCAATAGATACCACTCAAATAAGAGTTGGAGAAGAGATTATCTATTCTATACAAGTAGAGGCAGATTCTACCGCGTTGGTTTTGTTCCCAGAAGGGCAGTCTTTTACTCCATTGGAAGTTATCGAATCCTATGATCCGGATACTACTAGAATTCAAGATAAAATCAGGCTAATAAAAAAATATGGCCTTACTCAATTTGATTCCGGTAGTTATACACTTCCTTCACAACGAATAGTTATCGATAACAAACCTTTTAATACCGATTCAGTAAAAGTTGAGGTTGCAAATGTGGTGGTGGATACTACCAAACAAAAAATGTTTCATATAAAACCCGCTTTTGAAGTTGAAGAACCTGGTTTTGATTTTGAAAGCCTGATTTATTGGTTGCTACCTATTCTTATTTTATTGGCAGTAGGAGTTCTTTTATTTTTTAGAAGAAGAAAAAAGAAAAGAAAAGAAGCCGAGGAACAACTTCCTCCTTACGAAGAGGCAATAGAGGCATTGAAAGAATTAGATCATTCCCACTTTTTAGAAAACGATAATTCTAAACGATATTACTCTTCTCTTACCGAAATCTTGAAAAGATATATTGGAAGAGAAGTAGATGATTCTGCATTAGAAAGTACTAGTAACGAGTTAATCGAACGATTGATATTACACAAAGACTCTGGAAACTTTGATTTCGATGCAGATACTATCAAAAAAATTGATAAGATTTTAAAACGTGCCGATTTAATCAAGTTTGCTAAAATGAAAGAGCAAGAAGGTCAGGCAAAGGTCGATCGGACAGTAGTTGAAGAAATTATCAATGAAACCAAAGAAATAATTCCAGAACCTACAGAGGAGGAATTGCTTCAAAATCAACTTTATCTAGAGGAACTTCGAAAAAAGGCTTTAAAAAGAAAACGAATTAAAATTGCATTAGGAGCTGTTGCAAGTGTTGTTCTCGCAGCAGTAATTTTTGGAAGTATAAAAGGTTTTGATGAATTAAAAGACAAGACCCTTGGGAACGAAATGCGTAGTCTTTCAGAGGGTAGATGGATAAAAAGTGAATATGGCTCACCATTAATTGTTATTGAAACTCCAAAGGTTTTAGTTAGAACAGAAGATTCACTACTACCCAAAAGCGTAGTCATAAAAAGAAAAAGTCTTTTTACTTATGGCGAAATTAATGACCCACTTTATATCCGAGTAAGCTCTATACAATTTAGTCAAGAGCAGAAGTTAGAATTAGAATCTTCTTTAGATATGTCATTGGCATTATTAGAAAAAGCTGGAGCTAAAAATTTAGTGGTAAAGCGTGATGATTTTGAAACTGACAAAGGAATTAAAGGGATTAAAGCCTATGGAGATTTTCATGTTCAGATCTCAGAAAATAAAGTATTAAAGAAAAAGAGCTCCTACGAACTATTATTGTTTGCACAGGAAAACGGCTTACAAGAGGTTTTAGTTGTTTATCAGGATGATGGACGTTTTTCAGAAAAGATTAAAGATCGAATTATTAATTCTATCGAGTTAGAAATAACTCAAGAAAATAAGAAAAAGAATGAGCAGTAATTTCGAATTTGTAAATCCACAATTATTCTGGTTGTTATTATTACTTCCATTGTTATTGCTATGGTTTTTTTGGAAACGAAAACAACAAACTGCTGTTTTAAAAATATCAAGTTTAAAAGGATTTGATACTTCAAAAAACTGGTTAGCAAAACTTCGACCATTACTTTTTGTGCTTCGTTTAATTGTTTTGGGATTAATTATTGTTGCCATGGCTCGACCAAGAACGGTAGACGAATCTACTCGTGTAAAAACGACAAAAGGAATTGATATTGTAATTGCAATCGATGTATCTGCAAGTATGCTTGCTAGAGATTTAAAACCTAATAGGTTAGAAGCCTTAAAAACGGTAGCTTCTAGGTTTATTCAAGCACGACCTAATGACCGTCTTGGATTGGTAGAGTATGCTGGAGAAAGCTATACTAAAACTCCCTTAACAAGTGATAAAAACATTGTGCTGTCTTCTTTAAAGAGCATTAAATACAATACTACAATTACAGGAGGAACTGCCATTGGAGTGGGATTAGCAACTTCAGTAAATAGACTTAAAGAAAGTCGTGCAAAAGGAAAAGTAATTATTCTATTAACAGATGGGGTTAATAACTCAGGATTTATAGACCCTAAGATTGCAAGTGAATTAGCAATAGAATTTGGAATAAAAGTTTATACCATCGGGATAGGATCTAACGGAATGGCTTTATCACCAATTGGTATTTTACCAAATGGATCGTTTCAGTATGGTAATATACAAGTTGAAATAGATGAAGATTTGCTAAAACAAATTGCAGAAACAACTGGTGGAAAATACTTTAGAGCGACTAGTAATACCAAGTTAGAACAGATTTACGAAGAGATTAATAAATTAGAAAAAACAGAAATAGAAGAAACTAAATATAAAAGTTATAATGAATTATTTAGACCATTGGTACTTGCTGCTTTTGGCTTGTTGTTATTTGAATTGCTTTTAAGATATACGGTATTTAGAAGTTTTATTTAATAAGAAATAGAATGTATCAATTAGAGAAACCCATATTTTTTTATTTACTATTTGCCATTGTTGGTTTAGTAGTGATATTCCTATTGGTTTTTATTTGGAAAAGACACACTCAAAAGAAATTTGCTCATTCAAAAGCATTAAAACAACTAAGTCCTGATCGTTCTTTTTTTAAATCGTGGTTAAAAGTTGTTATTCTATCTTTAGCGATAGCAAGTCTTGCTTTAGCTTTAGTGAATCCAAAAATTGGAACTAAAATTGAAACCATTACCAGAGCAGGAGTAGATGTTGTTTTTGCATTGGATGTTTCAAAAAGTATGTTGGCCGAAGATATTGCACCTAACCGTTTGGATAAATCAAAACAATTAGTAACCCAAATTATTAATAGTTTAGGAGGCGATCGTGTTGGGATTATAGGATACGCTGGAAGTGCTTTCCCTCAGGTACCAATTACTACCGATTTTTCAACAACAAAATTATTTTTGAATAGTATGAATACCGATATGGTATCATCTCAAGGAACTGCTATTACTGAGGCCATAAAAATGGCTGAAACCTATTATAATGATGAAGATCAAGTAAACAAAGTGCTGTTTATTATTTCTGATGGTGAAGATCATGAGGGAAGTATTTCTGAAATCGTAAATGAAGCAGCTAATTTAGGAATACGTATTTATACCATTGGTGTTGGTACAGAAAATGGAGGGCCTATTCCTATAAAACGAAATGGAATTTTACAACATTATAAGCGCGATCAAAACAATCAGCAAGTGATAACTCGATTAGATGCTGAAAAGCTTATAGAGATTGCCACTAAAGGGAATGGGAAATATTTAGACGGCAGTAATACTAATGAAGTTATTGAACAGGTTACTACTATTTTAAATGGGATGAATCAAAAAGAATTTGAAGCTAAACAGTTTACAGATTTTAAGGATCGTTTTCAATGGTTTTTAGGATTAGCAATTTTTTTATTAGTTGTTGAATTATTGTTGTTGGAAAGAAAAACAGCTTGGGTTAAAAAATTAAATCTATTTAATGAAGATTAATACTAACATATTAATATCGCGATTTTTGCTTCGGAATTTATTAGGTCTAATATTTTTATTAGCTGCTATTAACCCTATTGTAGCTCAAGAAGTTGATAAAGAAAAGCTAAGAGCACTTAAGGAAGCAAAGGAATCATTGAGCGATGCTAGTTACGAAATGGCTAAAGATAATTTTACAGTCGCAGAGGCGGAATATCGTGAAGCAATTTCATTAAACCCAAAAGAGGATACTGGAAAATATAATTTGGGTACTGCATATTATAATAAAGAAATGAATGATGTAGCGATGTCACGTTTCAAACAAGCTGCTGCAGTTGCAGATACTAAAGCAGATAAACACAAAGCGTTTCATAATTTAGGAAACACCTATATGAATGAAAAAAAGTACCAAGAAGCGGTAGAGTCTTTTAAAAATGCATTGCGAAATAATCCAAAAGATGAAGAAACGCGATACAACTATGCCTTAGCAAAAGAATTGTTAGAAGATCAAGAAAAGAATGGCGGTGGTGATGATGATAAGGAAAATGAAGAAGATAAAAAGGAAGAGGAACAAAAAGAAAACCAAGACAACGAGAATAATAAGAAGGATGGTGAAGACGGTGATCAAAAGGATGAAAACGATAAGGGAGAAGAAGAGCAAGATAAAAAAGAAGGCGATGAAAATGAGGATAAAGGAAAACCAGACGAGCCTAAAGACGAAAAACAACAGCAACAACCAACAGAACCTGGAAAACTTTCTCCTCAGCAAGTTAAAAACTTGTTAGAAGCTATGAATAATGAAGAGAAAAAAGTTCAAGATAAAATTAACGCAAAAAAGCAAAAAGGTACTAAAGTAAAATCTGAAAAAGATTGGTAATGAGATTAAAATCAGTTTTCATAATTGTTTTTATGTTGAGCATTGGTTTTGCAAAAGCTCAGGTTTCCTTTGTTGCTAAAGTGAGTAAAAAATCGTTAGGAATTAATGAGCGATTACGAGTAGATTTTGAAATGAATGAGGACGGTGATAATTTTGTGCCACCTAGTTTTAATGGCTTTAATGTTGTTGGCGGTCCAAATCAATCCATTAGTAATTCTTGGATTAATGGAAGAAGAAGTTATTCAAAAACCTATTCATATTTTTTAGCACCCAAATCTCAAGGGACATTTACAATCAATCAGGCTACCATAGAAATAGACAATCAAATCTATAAAACCACTCCTTTAAACATTACAGTAACTGCTGCGGTCACCAAACCTAAAGATGGTAATAATGCAGATTATATAGCAAGTGAGAATGTTCATTTAATAGCTGAAGTATCTAATACTAACCCTTATTTAAATGAAGCTATTACGGTTATATATAAATTATATGTTTCTAACGATGTTAGTATTACTAGAAGTTGGCAAGAATTAGATACACCTAAATTTGAAGATTTTTGGAGTCAGTATATTGAGGACAAAGGGAAGCAACAAATTTATGAAGGCACTTATCAAGGAAAACCGTATCGATATGTAATATTACGAAAAGCAGTTTTATATCCACAAAAAACAGGAGAATTAACAATTGAGCCTTTAACTTTAGATATTCCGATTGATGTTCAGGGTAATACCAGAGATATTTTTGGTAGAAGAAGAATGACTCGTGTTAATAGAACCATTTCTGCTGGAAAAAGAACTATTATAGTAAAACCATTACCTATTGAAGGAAAACCAGATAATTTTGCTGGTGCAGTAGGGAATTTTGATTTTAAAGTTTCTACTAATAAATCTTCATTAGATGCCAACGAAGCATTAGAATTAAAAATAAGAGTAGAAGGTACAGGAAACTTAAAGTTATTTAATTTGCCTTCTTTAAACTTACCAAGCTCCTTAGAAGTTTATGAGCCTGTAAGAGATAATAAAGTAGCCATTAATATTAGAGGTATGAATGGTTTTATCAATGACACCTACACGGTAATTCCTCAATATAAAGGTAGCTACCCTATTCGTCCTATTACTTTTTCCTATTTTGATGTAGCTTCAAAAAGCTATAAAACGATTTCTTCAGATGAAATTATTATTCAGGTTGAAAATGGTCCAGTACCAAATCAGACGAATCAAGTAAAAGAAAATACGAGTAAAGAAAATACCGTTGCAATCGCTAATGATCAATTTAAATATATTAAAACTTCAACTAATTTTATTCCTATAAATAGACCAGTTTTCTTTAAAACAACTTCATTTTGGTGGTTATTAGGAACTCCTTTTTTATTAATTCCAATAATTATATTAATAGGAAATACACGAAGAAGAAGGCTAAGTGATGTAGAAGGGAGACGCTTTAGATTGGCAACTAAGTTGGCAAAAAAGTATTTATCGGAAGCTAAAAATAATTTAGGAAAACAAGAAGCTTTTTATGAAGCCTTGGAACGTGCATTGCATAATTATTTAAGAGCTAAACTGGATATTGTAACTTCAGATTTTTCTAAAGAAAAGATTTCAGAATTACTTTCAGAAAGAAATGTAGAATCAGATGTAGTCACAGAGTTTGTGAGTTTACTTAAAAGTTGTGAGTTTGCACGATATACCCCTACATCAGATGTTACTATTAAACAAGATTATGAAAAAGCAGTAAGGGTAATTTCTAATATTGATAAACAAATTAGTTAATGAAGAGCAAGAGTTTACATATTTTGGGGTCTATAAAAAAAGCAATGGTTTGTTTTTTAATGCTTCTATCTGTTTTAAGTTTTGCGCAAAACGGTCCACTTTTCGAACAAGGGAAATCGTTATATAAAGCTGAAAAATACCAAGAAGCAGTTACTTCTTGGATGAAAGTAATTGATAATAAATATCACTCAGCTGAATTGTATTTTAATTTAGGGAATGCACATTATAAGCTTAATAATATTGGACCAAGTATTTATTATTATGAAAAAGCATTATTACTAGCTCCAAATGATGGAGACATTAAAAACAATTTGGCATTTGCCGAAAATGCTAGAGTAGATGCTATTGAGCCTTTACCAAAAACCATTTTTTATAAATGGTATCATACCATTTCTGAAGTACTAACTTTTGATGGTTGGGCATATGCATCCGTCTTATTTTCTATTGGTTTTGTTCTATTGTTTTTAATATATTATTTTTCATATTCTGAGGGTAGAAAAAGATTTTTCTTTGTTTCTGCGGCTTTATCAATTTTATTGTTAGGGATGTCACTTTCTATGGCATATTCAACTTACGATGATGCTATTAAAAACCAACCTGCCATAATTTTTGCTGAAAGTATTGAAGTTAGAGAAGCTCCCAATTTAGGAAGTGAAATTTCTTTTACACTCCATGAAGGAACCAAAGTACAAATTATAGAAAAAGATACCGACTGGGTTCTAATTGAAATTGCTAACGGAAAAGAAGGTTGGATTCCTTTTTCAGATCTAAAAGAATTGTAAAGTTATTCTTCTTTATCAGCCTCGTTGTTCTCTATATTAATATCCTCTAAAATATCTTTGGGGATTTCTATGTTTTCAACTTCTTCAACCAAATTAGGTAATATCATAGGAGCTAAAGAAGTGACTGGCTCAAATAGGTAAGAATTATTTTTTTTCTCTTCAGAAATCACATAATCTGTAGCATTCCATTCATTAAAAAACATAAAAATAACACTCACTATAAATGCAGAAATAATCACGTTAAAAACACCACCCAATAATTTATTGAATACTCCTAAAAAGGCAAAATCTGCTAATTTAGTAAGGAATTTCCCAGCCCAATTCACAATAAATACAATAGCTATAAAAGTAACAGCCATAGAAACGACACTACTGGTTGGTTCATTCCAAGAAAACCATTCATTAATATAACTTGCCGCATAACCTGAAAAATAAATAGCTCCAATAACACCTAAAACCAATGCAATTAATGAGGCTAAGGTTACAAAAAGACCTTTTTTCATTCCTCGAAAGAAGGCGAAAATAAATATGATTCCTAAAATGATGTCTATCGTATTCATGAAATGAATTTAGGGTAAAGATAATGTATCTTTGCCAAGTATTTTAATGAAGCTGATAAATGGAATCTTCATTTATATAAAAAATATTATGGCAAGAGACGAGGTATTAAAAAAACAATGGGAAGAGGTAGTATTACTTTTAAGCAATCAGTTTGCCGATGGAGAGACTTTAGATTTAGATGCTATAATATACATCATAGGTCTTCAAGAAAAAGGAAACCTAAATAAAAAATACAGCAAAGAGGATAAATTAGATCTAATGCATATTGCTATTTGCAGATTGTTAGAACCCTTTGGTTATTATGCATTCGATTATTTTGATGAAGATGGATGGCCTCATTATAAAGCTTTAGAAAAATTGCCGCCCTTAAAAGCTGGGGAGCAAAGTGTATTAATGAAAGAAGCTATTGTCCAGTACTTTCTTGAAAAAGAAGTAATTTAACTACCGTTTTTAAGATTGCACCTTAAGTCCTCTTTTCTAGTCATTTTGTTGCGCTAGACCTTCTAAACATGTAATTTTGCAAACTTGAAAGATTTTAATTATGATTCAAAAAATTAAAGAACATATAGCAGAAGTTGAGGCTTTTAATGCAAAGTCGTATGAAGAATTAGAAACCTTCCGAATTAAATATTTAGGAAAAAAAGGATTGCTAAATGATTTCTTTGCTGAATTTAAGAATGTTCCAAACGATCAAAAAAAGGAATTTGGACAAACCATCAATCAGCTTAAAACCGTTGCAACTGAAAAAATAATTTCTTTAAAATCTGCATTAGCAAATGAAGAGGAAATCAAAGGAGTTTATGGTGATTTAACTCGACCAGGAGAACCGATCGAGTTAGGTTCTAGACACCCTATTTCTATTGTAAAGAATAAGATTATCGATATATTTTCTCGAATAGGGTTTAATGTTTCTGAAGGACCTGAAATCGAAGACGATTGGCATAATTTTACCGCATTGAATCTTCCAGAATATCATCCAGCAAGAGACATGCAGGATACTTTTTTCATTGAAAAAGATCCAGATGTTTTGTTAAGAACTCATACCTCATCGGTACAAGTTCGTTATATGGAAAATAACAAACCGCCTATTAGAACCATATCTCCAGGAAGAGTATATCGTAATGAGGCAATTTCAGCAAGATCACATTGTTTCTTTCATCAAGTAGAAGGATTGTATGTTGATAAAGGAGTAAGTTTTGCCGATTTAAAACAAACACTTCAGTATTTCACAACCGAAATGTTTGGGAAATCTAAAATACGTTTACGTCCTTCTTATTTCCCATTTACCGAACCAAGTGCTGAGGTAGATGTTTATTGGGGATTAGAAACTGAAACGGATTATAAAATGACCAAAGGAACCGGTTGGTTAGAGATTATGGGCTGCGGGATGGTAGATCCAAACGTACTAAAAAACTGTAATATAGATCCGGAAATTTATTCGGGGTTTGCATTTGGAATGGGAATTGATCGTATTGCTTTATTGCTACATCAAATCCCAGATATTCGTATGTTTAGTGAAAATGATGTTCGTTTTTTAGAACAATTTAAAAGTTTATAATAGTACTGTCATTGCGATTGAGTTGCAACTGAAGCAATCTCTGAGGTTCTTCAATGTTCTTTAAATGATAATTAGTAATCTATTCTCAAAATGAAGAAAGATATCAATATTCCTGTTGTAGAAAACATTCAAGTAGTAGCAGCTCACGAATGGGACAAAGACTTTTTATCTAAAGCCTGGAATATATATGTAATTAATAACCGTGAAGATATTATCGAATCTGTTTTAGTGATGTCTAGAGGTAAAAATAAAGATAAAAAAACCTCAACATTACGTCATGGTTTAGGAGATTTACCTCCACATACAGGAGCAAAAATAGAATTAATCACTGAAGAAGTTTTTGGTTTTACCAATGAGTATATGGTTACTTTTTTTGCTGAAGGAAAGCTTTTCGATCGGGCTTTTGTTTTTAAGCCCTTTACAATAAAAGAAGCCAATGCAGTTTTTGTAGATTTAATGGGTCAAGATTGTGTTTTGGCTAGCTAATTAATCTAATTTATCCGTTAGCTCTTTAAAAACTTTTTTAGCATTTTTACCTTCGTATAATATGCTATATACAGCATCTATTATAGGCGTTTTTGCGTTTTTCTCTTTATCCTGATTAAGTAAATAAGCACTTTTAGTTGCATAATAGCCTTCGGCAATCATACTCATTTCCATTTGAGCACTTTTAACGGTATATCCCTTTCCAATCATAGTTCCAAACATTCTGTTACGACTAAAGGTAGAATATCCGGTAACTAATAAATCGCCTAAATAAGCAGAACCGTTAATATCCCGTTTCATTTTGTAAATTTTCTTTACATATTTTTTCATTTCCCGAATCGCATTACTCATCAATACGCTTTGGAAATTATCGCCATATCCTAATCCGTGAGCAATTCCTGCTGCTATTGCATAAATGTTTTTAAGCATAGCTGCATATTCGGTACCAATAATGTCCTCGCTAATTTTACACTTTATATAATCACAACTAAGATGATCTGCTACTACTTGTGCTTTTTTGTCATCTGCACAAGCAATGGTAAGGTAAGAAAGTCGTTCTAATGCAACTTCTTCTGCGTGACAAGGACCTGTAATAACTCCAATATCTTTAAATGGAATTTTTAAGTGAGTATACAAATGGTCTCCAACAATTAAACTAGTTTCTGGAACTATACCTTTTATGGCAGAAAAGATAATTTTTCCACTCAATGAAACAGTTAACTTCTCCAATTCTTTAAATAAAAATGCAGAAGGAATTACAAAAATGAGATAATCGGCGTAGGTAACCATCTCATTAATATCGTTGCTAAGTTTTAATTTTGATACGTCAAACTCAACAGAGCTTAAATAATTAGGATTATGCTTGTCTGTTTTAATATATTCTAATGCGGTTTCATTTCGCATATACCAACCAACTTCATCTAAGTTTTCGCAAAGCATTTTCACGATAGCCGTTGCCCAACTTCCTCCTCCAATAACTGCAAACTTTGGTTTATTTGACATAAAAAATGATATTTAATTCAAAAATACGGAATATAAACAGGCTCTACAAACTAAGCTATCCGTTGACTTATTTATAAAAGTTCATTTCATCTAAGTATTCCCAAACACTTTTACTCAACATAGGTTTTATATTTTTGTTTTGAGCAATACTTTTTCTGATAAATGTTGATGATAACTCTATTATTGGAGCATTAATAGTTGTAATTGAATGCTTTTTTTCTAAAACTAATTCTGAAGTGATTTCGGTTTTTTGAGAAATTCGAGGATAAACATAAATCGGATAATTATTTAAAATAACCTCAAAGTTTTTCCATTTATGAAGTGATTTTAAATTGTCTTCTCCCATAATTAAACAAAATTCGTTGTTTGGGTATTTTTCTTCTAGAATCGCTAAGGTATTAACGGTGTAATTTGGTTGTGGAAGGTCAAACTCAATATTGCTAGCCTTTAGTTTAGGATATTCTTCCACAGCAATTCGAACCATGGCAAGCCGGTGAATATCATCTAATAAGGTTTTCTTTTTTTTATGTGGATTGTGTGGAGTAACTACTAGCCATATTTCATCTAAATCGGAAAATTCTGCTAAATGATTGGCAATTATTAAATGCCCTATATGAATAGGGTTAAAGGTGCCAAAAAACAAGCCTACCTTTTTACTCATGACAGTTATTTATAAAACTTTCTACTAATACTTCGGCTTCTTTTAAAGCAACATTTAAATCAATATTTTCTATAATAAAATCGAATTGTGGTGCAGTTGCCAGTTCTACAGAGGCCTTAGCAATTCGCATATTTATTTTCTCTTCACTTTCGGTTTTACGTTTTTTCAGCCTGATTTTAAGCTCATCTACACTTGGTGGTTTCACAAAAACAGCTAGGGTTTCCTTTGGAAATTTCTTCTTAATTCTTAAACCACCAACTACATCAATATCGAAGATTACATTTTTACCTTTAGCCCAGATACGATCAATTTCAGTTTTTAAGGTGCCGTAAAAATTATCACGATAAACCTCTTCCCATTCTAAAAAATCTTCATTCTTTATATGTTGTTTAAACTGTTTTAAACTTATATAGTAATAGTCTTGACCATGAATTTCGCCCTTTCTTGGTTCTCTGGAAGTAGCTGAAATAGAGAAATCTAAATTTAATTCCTCTTGTTTAAGTAAGTGTTGAACGATGGTTGTTTTTCCACTTCCTGAAGGTGCTGAAAACACGATTAATTTTCCTCCTGCCATTATAAAACGTTTAATGCTTGTTCTTTTATTTTTTCTAATTCATCTTTCATCTGAACTACCAACTGTTGCATTGGAGCGTGATTGGATTTTGAACCAATAGTATTAATTTCTCTACCTATTTCTTGACAAATAAAACCTATTTTTTTTCCATTGGAGTCGCTAGAATCTAATGCTTCCTTAAAATAATTTAAATGATTTTTTAGTCGTACTTTCTCTTCAGTAATATCATATTTTTCAAGATAATAGATCAATTCCTGCTCAAAGCGGTTTTCATCTACATTTTCTTTTAAATCATCTACTGCTTTACGAAGTCGTTCTTTTACAATGTCAATTCTGTCTGAATCAATTTCAGAAACTTGTATTAATAATTCTGAAATGGAATTTATTCGCATTTTAAAATCATCTTCAAGTACTTTGCCCTCATCAGTTCGGTATTGGTTAATTGCAGACAATGCCTCATTTACTGCTTCCGAAATACTTTTAAACTCATCTTCATTAATCTCTTCCCGCTCTGTTTTCATAGCATCGGGCATTTTAATTGCCATTTTTAAAAGCTCTACATCGTCACTCGCAACTACATTATTTAACTGGTTCATGTATTGCTTTACGATTACTTCATTCACCTTAGCGTTTGTTTTTTCTCCAGTAATCTCAACATAAAGGTTGAAATCTACTTTACCTCTAACTAATGATTTTGAAATAGTCTTGCGAATTTCTAATTCCTTTTCTCTATAAGAAGAAGGAACTCTCGCATTTAAATCAATGTTTTTACTATTTAACGATTTTATTTCGACGGTAATTTTTTTGGAAGGTAATTGGATTACCGATTTACCATACCCTGTCATAGACTGAATCATACACTGGTTTTTTGTAAAATACAAAGGTAGTAAATTAGTGTGGGAGTGTAATCGTTTGTGAACCTTTGGATTGTTATCTCTATAAAATTCTAATGATTTTTGTTTGTTATACAATTTCATTTAAAAATTGAACAGTACGTAATTCATTGTAATAAACATCATTAGTTAAATGAAAGCCTACATGTCCTCCATATAATGGAGTTTCTAAATATAGGTTTTTAGAAAAATCTGCAATTTTAAAAGGAAAACAATCGGGATTTAAAAAACTATCATTTTTAGCATTTAAAATTAAAACAGGAATCTTAATATTCGGTAAAAACTGATTACTACTACTTTTTTGATAATAATCATAAGCATCCTTAAACCCGTGTGCTTTTGAAGTATAAATATCATCAAAATCTTTTAAGGTTTTAATCTTATTAAGATCAGATGGATTCATTTTATCAGGATGTTGCTGCATTTTTAATCGATATTTCTTTCTAAGATAATATAAAAACACTTGACTGTAGATCCAGTTTTCAGGCATCATCAGTTTTTTTAACGAACCTTTTAAACTTGTAGGAACTGAAATAGCAATCCCTTTTTTTACTTCTGAAGGAATTTCATTGCGTTCGCCTAAATATTTTAAAAGCAAATTTGCTCCCAAACTAAAACCTACTAAAACAATTTCTTGATATTGATCCTTTTTAAGGATGAAATTAATAACACTTTCTAGATCATCTGTTTTTCCAGAATGATATGACTGATAAGCAAAATTATCTTCTCCACTACAACCTCTAAAATTCATACTGGCAATATCCCAATTGTCATTTAATAAAGTGCTTGCTGCTCCTTTAATATAGGTTCTTTGTGCATTACCTTCCAGACCATGTAGTAAAATAGCAACTTTTTTGGTTTCAGTTTTTGAAAAAGTCCAATCTAGATCTATAAAATCATTATCAGCTAATAACAGTCGTTCTCTTTTTTGAATAATGGAATGAGTGGGCCTTAACTTAGCTGAATAAATTGTTGAAAAATGCCCATTTCTAAAAATATAGGAAGGATTGTAGTCACTTTTTATTAGGGGCATATTTTTTTTAGCAAAGTAAGAAAATACTATGTATACTTCAAAAAGTAATTTATTTTTGGCAAAAAATAAAATATGTATTTAAAAGAATTTGAAGTACGTTGGAACGATTTAGATGCCAATCGACATTTAGCAAATAGTAGTTATATAAACTTCATGAGCCATACCCGTTTAAGCTATATGTTGGAGAATGGTTTTGGTCAAGAAAACATGGTAAAACATAATATTGGACCTGTAGTTTTTTACGAACACATGTTTTATTTTAAAGAGGTGTTTCCAGGAAAACCAATTCGTGTTTCTTTACAACTAAAAGGAATTTCAGAAGGTGGCATGTATTTTGAGTTTCAACATAATTTTTATAATGAAGAAGGTGTAAATATGGCCCGTTGTAATATGATGGGTGGTTGGATAGACCTTAAATCTAGAAAGCTAAGAGATTTGCCTGAAATTCTCTTTGATGCTTTAAATTCATTAGATAGAACAGAAGATTTTAAAATTTTAACCAAAGAGGATACTAGAAAATTTAAGCAGTATCCACAAAATTTATAGTTAGGCAGTTTTTGGTTTTCTAGTGGATAGGTAAACTCCAGAAAAATTAAAATTGCAGCTCCAATTCTAATAGGGGTTAACGAGTCTGATCCCATTAAAACCGCATAAATAACCGCTATAACAGGTTGCAAATAAATAAATGCCCCAATAGTTGAAGGTTGTAATTGCTTTAATGCGTAAATATTAAATAGATAAGTTAAAAAAGTGGTGCCAATGACTACAAAAGCAAGTTTTTCAATAATATCTAATGGTAATTGAGACCAAGTTACTTCAGTAAATTCCTGAAGACCAATAGGGAAATTAATGATAAAAGCTATTAAGAAAAACCATTTCATTAATGTGATTGAATTGTATTTTCCAACTAATGGTTTTACGATTATTAGATAAATAGAATAAGAAGTAGCGTTTATTAAAAAAAGAACATTCCCTAATGGAATATTAGGTGCATTGTTCTGGGTTTTTACGCCAAAGAAAGTTAAAAATAGTGCTCCAAGGAGTCCTAATCCAATTCCCAGGTATTTACGCCAAGTTATATTTTCTCTTAAAAAAACCGCAGAAAGTAATAGTAAAATCACTGGAACTAAAGTGATTACTACCGAACTATTAATAGGAGTTGATAAACTTAACCCTTTAAAAAACATCAACATATTAATAGTCATTCCAAATAAACTACAAGCTATAAATCGCAACCAGTCTCTTCGATCAACTTTCTCGTAAGGAAAAAACAAGCTTAATATCCAAAAAAGTAAGGCTGCTCCACTTATTCGTAAAAAAATAAATCCATAAGGTTGGATTACATCGGGCATTAAGTTTTTTGCTATGGTATGATTTACTCCATAAATAACACTTGCAGCTGTTGCTGCAAGAAGGGCTAGGGCTCTTGGATTCATTAAGATCTTATTATTTTAATTCCCACCCAAAACCACTATTTAATATATAATCGATTTCATTTCCTGTGGCAGCCGGCTGATTATCATAGTTGAGGTTAAACTCTGTTTTAACGTAAAAATCCCAAGGTAAATCGTATTTAAAAATTAAGTTATAATCCAAACGGAACCTTTTACTTTCAGATAAACTATAATATGCTGTAAAGTCTGTTAACAAACTTAAATCCCCAAATTCAAACATATTAAATTCAGCAGCTAAGTTAATTTCAACAGAATTTTTATCTAACGTTGGATCAAAATAAGTTTCAGCATTATAGTTAGCCCCTGCTCTTGCTCCTAAATATAGCCTGTGGCTACTTATCAAATATTTTCCAATTCCTAAAAGTGTGGTATATCTTCCTTTAAGCGCTTGTTCTGTATTTGACAAAAATGAAAATAGAGCAACACCATAATAATCTTTAAAAAGAAAATGTTGTGCATCAACATTCCAATCGACCCTTTTTATTTCATCTACATTATTTTGATTGGTTAATAAAGAACTATATCCTGCATTAAAAGTCCATAACCCACCAACATATTTAAGGTCACTACTTACAGTGAATTGAGAAAAATCATTTGATTTTGTTAAATTAAACCCTAAATCAATTCTTCCTTTAAAACGATCCCATACTTTAGTTCCAGAAGCTTTTAGTTGAACAAGACTCTTTATATCGGTTTCAAATGAATAACCTTTTTCATCTGAAATTAAGATTGTTTCAGGTTTAACAGATCTAACTTTGCCTAGGTAATGCCCTCCGTTTGCTAGGTTTATTAAAAATGTTTGATTTAAATATATCTCTTCAACTTCTTTGTACTCAATTTTAAAATCTTTATCACTAAAAGAAGTTTTCATTGTTATCACACCATTGATTAGAGATTTAATTTCTCCAACAACAATATTTGTATTTTTAAACTTTAATGAATCAGTTTGTGAGTAACCACACACCCCAGTAAAAATAATAATTAAGAAAAGAATTTTTTTCATAAAACATTTAAAGCAAAGCAAAAATAACCATAATTATTATATTAAAGATTCTTTTGCAGCTTCAACTACTTTTTTGCTATTTCCAATAAATATTTGACTGTCATTAATTAAAACAGGACGCTTTAAAAAAGTATAATGTTCTAATATTAAGTTTTTAAAGTCAGGTTCTTGTAGTTTTTTGTTTTTTAAATCACGCTCTTGATACAATCGAGCACGTTTATTAATTAAGTCTTCATAACTTTTAGAAAATTGATATAAATCGTTTAGTTCTGCCTCTGAAATAGGGTTTGTTTTTAGATCTTGTTTTATAAATTCTTCAGAAAGATTTAACTCCTTTAAAATACGTTTGTTAGTGTCACAAGTAGAGAGGTGATATATTTTTTTCATTCCTTGAATAATTTTGTTTTAGAATGTTTTATTAAATGATAATGTTACTACAAAGTAATCTAAAATTTAATAGAATTAGTTTATTTTTATCTTAAAATAAAGAATCATGAATTACACTTTCGATATAACTTTTAAAACAAGAGCTATTTACCTTCAAATTTTAGAATCACTTACTTTAGACGAGCTTAATACAAAGCCGAAAGGTTTTAATAATACCATTTTTTGGAATATAAAACATGTAGTAATTACTCAACAGTTATTAACCTATAAGTTATCGAGTTTACCAGTATTGGTATCTGAAGCTGAAATAGAAGCTTTTAGAAAAGGAACTAAATCGGAAGGTAAAGCTGCAAAAGAAGATGTCGAAATATTAAAAATCCAATTATTCTCAACTCTTGAGAAAACAAAAGAAGATTATCAAAACGGTCTTTTTAAAACTTATACAGAATATACTGTTTCTACCAAATCCACATTAACTAATATCGATGAGGCCTTAAATTTTAATAATTTTCATGAAGGAATTCATCTTGGATATATTTTAGCTATGAAAAAAGCACTTTAAAAATTTAGATATGGTTGAGCCTCACTCAAGGGAATTCTTAATTCGATGGTGCCGTCTGCATAACTTGCAATTTCATAAGGATTATAAATAATTAAAATTTCGGTATCTGTAAATCCAATTGATTCGGGGATATGAAATTTATCATTTTCGAACCAATAACCAGTAGAGTTGATAAGATCTCCTTGAGGTATTCCTTTTTCTTTTCTGAATTCTTGCTCCACAAAATCTGTGAAATCTTTTTTGCTTTTAAAAATAGAAGAGGTGGATTTTAAATTTCCAGTTAATGGGTCAAAATTTAAAAATTTAGTTCTTCCGTTACCATGAGCACCTCCAGTATAGGAATAGAAATCTGTTTTTAAACAAAGAATTGAAGGAGAAGAATATGAGTTAGAAACAGAAACTTCTGCTATATAAGGACTTAAATCTGGAAATTCCTTTTTGTCTCTTTCATAAGAATCTAAAAAGTTATTTGCAGCTTCAGAAATTATTATCGCTTTAATGTTTTTTTCAAAATTTGACTTCAAAAAATAAATTATTGAATTTCCTACTGTGAAATTAATTCTTTCTGCAACTTCTTTTTCTCCAATAATCTTAATGTAATCTATGGTCACTTTAGCACAATTATCACCTTTGCAATCTCCTTTAAATTCTTCAGAGTAATTTTCAGAGGTTAAAATATTTGTAACCTCTTCTTTACAGCTAATTGCTACTATAAGGACCAAAAAACATATTTTTATTTTTGCAGACATACGTTAAAATGATTTCTAATTTATTTTAAAAGGTTAAAACTACTACTTTTGTTTTACTAAAATCAAAAAAATGAAATTTAACACAAAAACAATTCACGGAGGACAAGAACACGATAAGTCATATGGAGCGGTGATGCCTCCAATTTATCAAACATCTACCTACGCACAATCCACTCCAGGCGGACATAAGGGCTTTGAATATTCTAGAACTCATAACCCTACAAGAGCTGCATTAGAAAAAAGTTTTGCAAGCTTAGAAAACGGAAATTATGGATTGGCTTTTGGTAGTGGTTTAGCGGCCATAGATGCTGTTTTGAAATTGTTAAGCCCTGGTGACGAAGTGATTTCAACGAACGATTTGTATGGAGGAACCTACCGTTTGTTTAATCAGATTTATGCAAATTTTGGAATTAAATTTCATTTTATTGGTATGGAAAATGCTGAAAAAATTGAAGATTTTGTAAACGATAAAACAAAATTAATATGGGTTGAAACTCCTACCAACCCAATGTTAAATATTATAGATATTAAAAGGGCTGCTGCTGTTGCAAAAAAGCATGACATATTATTAGGTGTAGATAATACATTTGCCACTCCTTATTTACAGCAACCCTTAGACTTAGGGGCAGATCTTGTAATGCACAGCGCTACCAAATATTTAGGTGGACATAGTGATATTGTTATGGGGGCTTTAGTAGTTAAGGATAAAGATTTAGCAGATAGGTTGTATTTTATTCAGAATGCAAGTGGAGCCATTTGCGGGCCTCAAGATAGTTTTTTAATGCTAAGAGGAATAAAGACTCTTCATGTTAGAATGCAACGTCATTGTGAAAATGGAAAAGCAGTTGCAGCGTTTTTAGAAGATCACCCAAAAATTGAAAAAGTGTATTGGCCAGGATTTGAACACCATGCCAATCATGCGGTTGCTAAATCTCAAATGAAAGATTTTGGAGGTATGATTTCTTTTACTACAAAAGGGAATAATTATGATGAAGCAATAAAAATTGTAGAGAATATGAAGATTTTTACTCTTGCCGAAAGTTTAGGAGGAGTTGAAAGTTTATCAGGACATCCTGCTAGTATGACTCATGCGAGCATCCCTAAAGAAGAAAGAGAAAAAACAGGAGTTGTAGACTCTTTAATTAGATTAAGTGTTGGTATTGAAGATAAAGAGGATTTAATAGAAGATTTGCGTCAAGCAATTGGATAATTAATTAATGTAATAAATATACCCAACATTAAGCCAATAAATCCAATCATTTGCTAAGTTTTCTGGTACATCTGGATTTAAACCGTCGACCCAGTTAGAGAAATAGTATTGCAAACGACTATCAAGCATTAAATCACTTGAAACAGATAATTTATAACGTATTCCTATACTGGTTACAAACGCCCAAGTATTTCCACCGTCTTGTCTTATGGCAGTTGCAGGGTCGTATTTTCCTCCATAATAATCTCCATCATTAACATAAGTAACTTCGGGGTCATAACCTACAAAATGTAAACCAGCACTAATAAATGGAGCTAAACTTCCTTTTCTGGCAGAAAAATCACGAATACTAAATGGGAAATATTCTAATTGAGCACCTATTTCAAAATTGGTAGTTGATCCGGTCATAGATCTTAGAAAGTCAGCTGCTTGTCCTTGCTGGTCCTCAGCTACCCATCTACCTTTATGTTTTAGATTTGCCTTGTGTAAAGCAAGTTCTGTACGTATTTTAAAATGATCGTTCCAGTATTTATCTCGAGTATAACAATTACAATCTGCACGATAGGCAAAATTAATATAATGTATCAAACCAATCCCAATACCGGTATTAGCAATATTGTTTTCAGTACTATTTCTTTGTCCAAAATCTGAATACATAGCAGAAGGACCGACGATAAAACCAACCTCATGAGAAAATCCGAGTTGACTGTAAATTTCTTGCTTTGGAAACACAAGAAAAACTAATACCAATAGCAATATTCTGGCATTCATTTTTTTGTTGTAGGTTTAGGTTGAGACGTAACAAATATATAAAAACAAATGTAACCCTAAAATTTAATAGCATTTTTTCGTTTATTTATTAAATTATATCAGACAATTTTTAGATAACCCGTATATTTGCAAAATAATTAATCTTAACTGTTTCTATAAATTAAATTTTATGAAAGATAGCATAAAAGAATTCATTTTAAAAGTTGAAAAAATGAATCCAAATGAGCCTGAATTTATGCAGGCCGTTACCGAAGTAGCTGAAGTTGTAATCCCTTTTATAGAGGATAACAAAGAGTTTCAAGGGAAAAAATTATTAGAGCGTATGGCAGAGCCAGAACGTACTATTATGTTTAGAGTTCCTTGGACAGACGACAGCGGTGAAATTCAAGTAAATAGAGGTTATAGAGTAGAATTTAATTCTGCAATTGGTCCTTATAAAGGAGGTTTAAGATTTCATCCATCTGTCAACTTAAGTCAATTTTAAAATTTTTAGGTTTCGAACAAGTATTTCAAAAACTCTTTAACTACACTTACCTATGGGTGGAGGAAAAGGAGGTTCTGACTTTAACCCAAAAGGTAAGACAGATGCTGAAGTGATGCGTTTTTGCCAAAGCTTTATGACTGAATTATCAAGACATATTGGACCAAACACCGATGTTCCTGCTGGTGATATTGGAGTTGGTGGAAGAGAAATAGGTTTCTTATTTGGTCAATACAAACGTTTAAGAAATGAGTTTACAGGTGTATTAACTGGTAAAGGACTTTCATATGGTGGGTCATTAATACGTCCTGAAGCTACAGGTTATGGGAATGTATATTTTGCAAAAAATATGTTAGCTACTAGAAATGATTCTTTCGAAGGAAAAACGGTTACCATTTCTGGTTCTGGAAATGTAGCTCAATATGCTGCTGAAAAAGCAATGCAATTTGGAGGTAAAGTAGTAACTCTTTCAGATTCTGGAGGGTATATTTATGATGAAGAAGGATTAAATGAAGATAAATTAGCTTTTGTAATGGATCTTAAAAATGTGAAACGTGGTCGAATTAGCGAATATGTTACACAATATCCTTCAGCTAAATATGTAGCAGGAAAGCGTCCTTGGGAAGTTAAGTGTGATATAGCACTTCCTTGTGCAACTCAAAATGAAGTTAATAAAGAAGAAGCTCAAGCATTAGTAAACAATGGGTGTTTCTGTGTTGGTGAAGGAGCAAATATGCCTTGTACTCCAGAAGCAATTGAAGTATTTACAGATAATAAAATATTATTTTCACCAGGAAAAGCATCTAATGCAGGTGGTGTAGCTACTTCAGGTTTAGAAATGTCTCAAAATTCTCTTCGTTTAAGTTGGACTTCAGAAGAAGTTGACGATAAATTACATACTATTATGAACGATATTCATGATGCTTGTGTAAAATACGGAAAAGATGATTCTGGTTATATTGATTACGTTAAAGGAGCTAATATTGCTGGGTTTGTTAAGTTGGCAGACGCAATGATCGCTCAAGGTGTTGTTTAATTAAAACACACCAATATATAGAAAGAGGTTGTCTTATAAAGGCAACCTTTTTCTTTTTAATATCAATTCAAAATAAATAGTATTTTAGCGTGTTATACTAAAGCGTTGTTTTCTTTTTTATCTATTTATTATTTTCCTATTAAAACATACTGTTTATGAGGTTTTTACAGAAAAACACTTATTCCTAATTATATCCGTTTATAGGTTTTTATACTAAAATAATGCAAATAAAATGCAAACGTCATATATTTGCATTATTATATAGATAGCATTATGAAAGAGTACAGAACCTCAATATACCTTGATACCAGAGCTAAAAAGAAAAGTGGACTTTATCCGTTAAAACTAAGGTTATATTCAATTATTGAGAAAAAAAATGCAATTTATCCAATAAACATTGATGTATCTGTTGGTGATTTTGAGAAGATGTTTAACGTTAAAGTCAAGAATGAAAGTCTTTCACGTAAGTTGTTACTACATAGAAATGAAAGAAAACAATTAAAATTAAAGATTGTTGAAATTGAAAATAAAGCTGATAAAGTAGCTGCTGAAATAGAGGAGTTTACTTTTGCGGAGTTTGAGAGGAAATTTTTTAGAAATAAGAGTGCTGTTTTAAGCATATTTAGTCATTACCAAAAAACGATGTTGGAATTAAGGAATAATAATCAAATTTCTACTGCTATTAACTATCGTTCTGCATTAAAGTCTTTTGAAAGATATTTAAAACAAAAGATGAATAACAAAAAGATTGAAACTGTTACTTTTTATGATATTACACCTAAATGGCTAAGTGGTTACGAAAAATTTATAGTTGATGATGAAGGTAAAAGTTATACTACCGTATCTATGTATTTAAAGTCATTAATGACAATTTTCAATAAAGCAATAGCCGACAATGATATTAAACAAAATTTATATCCTTTTGGTAAAGAAAAATATCAAGTGCCACTTACTACTGGAACAAAAAGAGCATTGTCCAAGCAGCAATTAAGAGTTTTGTTTAATGCAAAACCAAGAACTCAAAATCAAGAAAAAGCAAAAGATTTTTGGTTTTTTAGTTATGCTTGCAATGGAATTAATATAAAAGACATTTCATTATTGAGATATGAAAATTTAGATATTAATGAAAATGTATTAAGATATTACAGAGCAAAAACAGTAAACACAAGAAGACAAAAAAAGAAGATAGAAGTTTTCTTAAATGACTTTGCAAAAGATATAATTGAGAAGTATGGAAACGGCGATAAAAATCCAAAACAATTAATTTTTTCCATAGTTAGTGATAAGGATGATGCAGCAGAAAAACAACGAAAAGTAAAACTATTTGTAAGTTTTATTAATACACATCTTAACGCTTTAGCAAAAAGAAATGGATTTAACTTTAGGATTTCTACTTATTGGGCAAGGCATACTTTTGCAAGTAATTCCATACGCAATGGTGCATCTATGGAGTTTGTAAGTGAGGCATTAAGTCATAGTGATTTGTCAACAACTCAAAGATATTTTGCTGGATTTGAAGATGAAACAAAAAAGGAATTTGCTAAGAATTTAATGAAATTTTAGTTTATGAGTAAAGAACAAAAATTTATTGAAGAAATTAATTTTCTTGATTTAAAGGTGTTAACTGAATATAATAGTGTTTTTAAAAATTTAGACTCTGATAAAAGAAAAAAATATTTAAACAAAACTATATATGACATTGCTGAAGTGTTAGGAAAAATGGTTAAGCTTAAACCTTCTACCCAAACAATAAAAGTAAAAAAACTTTATGATGACCTTGAAAATGTATTGCAATATTTTCAAGATGAATTAAAAAAAGTAAACCTTAATAAAGCACCTAATTTTGAATCATTATTTAAAAAAAATGAATATTACAAAGAAGTTATAAATTACCTTCTTGAGATTGGACAGATTAAAAAAGAAAACGAGAATAATTATAAATGGGTTGAAGATGAAACTAAAGAAATTAATTATTCCAATTTTGGAGCATTAGCTTTTTTCTTATATGATTATGGGTATATTGAAGATAAACTTAAGACTAAAAAGATTCTTGAAAATGAGTTTAGTATTAAATTATTTGGTCGTTTTAGTACTGCTAGGATAGAATTTGAAGAGTATTCTACAGGTACCATAAAAGTGCTATCTAAAAACGCTAAAAAGAGTACTGTTTTACTCGATTTACTTCAAAAAAATCTCAAAAATCACAATTCATAATATCCTTAAAAACAGCATAATAAAATGTATTAATGTATTAATACATTAGTACACACTATTCCATTAATTAAACCTTTAGTATCTCATTAGTTTTGTATTGAATTAAATATTTAATACGATATGGAAGATAATAATAGGTTAATAGGAATCACTGTAAAAGATCTTAAATCACTTGGAAAAGAAATTGTAGCTGAAGCTTTAAAGCTGCATAATATTCCAAAATCAGAAGTTGAACTGCCAATTGGCACAGAGGAATGCTGTGAGTTAATTGGATGCAGTAAACCTACACTCTACAAAAACACTTCACTTAATTTAATACCACATCATAAACGAGGGCAAAAACTAATATTTTTTCGCTCAGAGATTATCAAATGGATAAAGCAAGGTCGACAATCAACAATTGAAGAAATTAAAAAAAATATATAATGAAAAAAGTACTGTATTATAAAAAGGATTATCACGAAAATTTTATCAAATCCTTAGAAGATTTTGGAGCATTAAAAATTCAAGCAAAAGAATTGATTTCAAAACTAACAAAGAATGGTGTAAAAATCACGTATGATGAACTTGATAATGAAAAGCAATGGATAAGTCCTGTTATTGATTATTGGGAACGTCAATGGAAAGAGAATTCAGCGTTTAAAGATGTGTCTTTACTCCGTTATTTTGATTTCATACAATTAGATACAACTCCATTAAAAATTATTGAACAGAAGTATAAAGAGCTTGAAAATACATTATTGATTTTTTATGAAACTAACAATCCATTTTACAGTTGGGCAGAGAATTTAAAATCTAATGAAAAAAACGAAATTAAATTTCCTGCTAAAGTATATTTCAAACGCAAAGATTTAGTCGAAATATCTGGTAATTCTGTAAAGGTAAACCTATCTAAAAGGTACTTTACAGTTTATGTAGATAACCAAAAACAGTTAGATAAAATTGAAGCTATAGAATTATTTATTAATACATATAAAGAGAATTTCAAACTACGAGAAGAAGGTGTTTTTACTCCGCAAAATGAAAGATTATTTAATGTATTTATTGAATTATGTAAACCCTATGTTTCTGATTTATCAAGTGATTTAAGTGATTTAAAAATTAATTATAACCAAATAAAAAGAATTCGATGAAACTACCAGTTAACCATATTTATCCTTTTTTTGAAACTGCACTCGTTGGTTATTCTAAGGTTTTAACTGTAAACCCAAGTAGACTCCTAAGTGTATTGAAAAAAGAAGGGTTTAAGTACTCACAGAAAAAGAAGTGTATAGTTCATCGATCAAAACTCGATAATAGAGTGAGTAGAAAATGTATCTACATCTATATGCTTGCTTATGTGTCAAAGTATCAGAGCCACAATCTAAGGGCTTGTTTTATGACTTATGGGAAGATAATGCTACTTGATGAAGATAGTTTGCTATTAGGGCTGATACCACCAAAGAAGAAGAATATTTTTTCTGAAACAGAATATCATTTTTAAATAAAATATTAATTATTAAAAACTTCAATCGGATGACAAAAGTAATTTTAATCAATAACATACTCGTTTCTTACATAATTTTCCCCAATACCAATTATTATGATTAAAGATAAGAAAGCACTAAAAAAATTCTTTAAGAAAAACCATAAGAACCTTCTTGTAAAAAAAGATGAGGAGTTTTTGGATGATGATATTGCTTGGATTCAAACAATAGGCAAAAACGCTTATATGGGTACACTTGGGAATATATCTTCTATTATCGGAAAAGCTAAATCTAGGAAATCATTTCTTATGAATATTGTTTCAACAACATTATTGAGTAATGATAAAACGTTAGAGCAGTTCGAGAATCGTTTACCTAAAAACAAAAGAACAATTCTATATTTTGATACAGAACAAGGTAGAAAACACGTTCATCTTGCATTAAAACGCATCCATAGACATACAGGGTTAAAGGAACTTAAGGAACTTAAAGTTTTTTCCTTAAGAACTCTTAATACTGTAGAAAGATTAAAATTTATTGAGTACGAAATAATGACTACTCCAAATTTAGGATATGTAATTATTGATGGAATACGAGATTTGATAAAATCAATTAATGATGAAGCAGAAGCTACCGAGATTTTAGATTTTTTACTAAAATGGTCGGCAAAATATCATATTCATATAATGGTTGTATTACATCAAAACAAAGGTAATAGTTTTGCAAGAGGGCATATAGGTACAGAATTAACCAATAAAGCTGAAACGGTGTTTGAGGTAAAAGTATCAGATATTGATAAAGAAGTGTCTATTGTTGAGGCTATTCAATCAAGAAATATATCTCCCGAAATATTTGCTTTTAGAATTGATGATAATGGAATACCAGAATTATGTGATATTCCTAAAGGGAAATTAAAATTTACTTTATCAGCTAAAGATAAAAACGAATTAATGATTGATGCTTTTGAAACAAAGGACATTTTATCATACGGAAATTTACTAAGTGAATTGCAAGATATTCATTTAGCAAAGTTTAAAAGAAGCTTATCAGAAATGAAAGCGAAAAAGATTATTAAAGGTTGTAAGGAGCAACAAATAATTTTACAAAATATAAGCCGTGGACCCTATACATTAAATCCCGATTTAAAAAAGGAAGCACAAAATAATTATGAGGATGAACTCCCATTTTAAAATTTAACTCGTTTCAGGTAGTAGAGTGATATTTAACATCCGAAAATAGAACTCTACATAGGAGCTGCAGTTGTCTATTTTCTGCGGCTCCTTTTTTATTCAGTTTAGTTTTTATGTTATAAAGCATCGTAAAACATTAAAACAAAGGTTTTTTAAATGCAAAAGGTGTTGGTTGCATCGTATTTTTTATGATTATTGATGCATTAAGGTATTATTGCAATAATACCTATAGATTTGGTTTGAAATACCTTAAAAAAATACCTTAATACCTTTATCCTTTAAAACCATTATAAACACAGGGTTTTTGCAAACTAATTAAAAGGTATGGTTTTGGTTTTGCCGTATAGTTTTAAGGTATGGTTTTATAACCCCCTATATATAGGGGTATAAACTAATACCTATATACTGGAACAGTAGATAAAAAGAAAGATTAATAAATGAATGCCTACTGCATCTTTAAAAGAACATTTTAATAACACACCAATAAAACTTTTTAGTTACTGTGGAGAGAATTTTAGTATGATGCAATACGTTACGCACAGCATTTCTTATATACTTAACACTAATTACACCCTTGTTATATTTTTTGTTGTATTATCACCTTTTGTCTACCACATTGTATTATTAATAGGGTTTAACAAAGATGGTACAAATAAACAACAGCCGATTAATAAGACAAAACAATAAAGTTTTATTTTCTAAGGCACTTGTTTTCGTTGTTTGTTTTATAGTGAATTGAACTTAAGCTTATGCAGTTGCTTCTTCCACAATGTTTATTTCCTCATCTGTCAATCCGTATAATTCATAAACCATTTGGTCAATATCTCTGTCGGTTTTGTCTATTTCACTTTTTAATTCTTGTGCTTTTTGTTTCTGTTCATTAAAATATTGCATCCATTCAGCCTCATCGCTTATATTTAATTCAACTTTTTGCTTTTTAAGCTCTTTAATGAAATCACTAAAACTTAATTTTTCTAAACCTGTAATAATCTGTTTTGCTATAGAAAGTTTAGACTGTATAAATTGATTAATTTTTAATTCCAGGTTTTTTAATTTTTCTAACAAATTACTAATATGCACAACTTTATCATTAACAATTTTTTGCCCATTATAGTCAGCAACTAATAGTGATATTTTACCAACAGGACTTGGATAGTATTCGTAACGATAATCCATTAATTTACCATAACTTTTAAAATAAAAATCAAGTAATTTTGAATTTAATAAACCGCACAAATATTCTAACGAAATATTTTCTTTATTTTCTTCTTTTATAACTACGTGAGTTACATCAGCACTGGAATAACTGTTATTTAAGTCTATAGCAAATGTATTATGTGAGGCTTTAAACCTTGTAACTAACTTTGGTTGGTTTATATATTCTTTATTTCTGTATCTATGCCAACCAATCCAAGAATAGGAACCATTTTTAACACCACTTCTTTTGTTTAATTTATCTTGATGAAGTTGTAAATATGTATAGACTGAATTTGGTATCTCATCAACATTTATTAATTCAGTATAGACGACTTTTCTTTTTTCTACAGGTTTTATAAAATATCTATGAATATCTCCAACTTTTATCCAATCTTTTAGATACTCATTTTCGATTTTACCCCAAGAATCATCATTTTCCCGAATTACAAATATTTTATCAGCTCCAGTAATCACACCTTGAAGGCAATGACAAACTGTATCAAGTGCAACACCTGCTTTTTTAATTTTGCTTATTAAATTAAGTATTGGTTTTGGGAAGAACTTCCAATCCTCATTTAACAATAATGATGATTGCATAACATTAAATTTATCTACTTCTGTAGCAGTATTTATATCAACAATTTTTTTACCGTAAAAATCATAATAAGAAGTAGCATTTTTAATATTTGCTGTTTTTTTTCTTAAAATGGTGATATTTGATTTTACTCCAGCATCTTCAAAAATTGTTATATTTTTGAAGTCGAGTATTTTTTTTATCTCTGTAGTTTTTAGCATTACATTTCTTAAAAGAGTAGCGTATTCTGCTTCAAGCCAGTATCTTGAAGTTATAAAACCTAATGCTCCATTCTTTTTTAAAATGTTCAATGAGAGATAAAAAAAGTAGTAAAGTAAATCAGCTTTACCATTGAAAATCTCTGCAAATTTTATTTTATAAAATTCTCTATCAGAAGAAGGATACATTTTAAAATTCACATAAGGTGGATTACCTATTATTAAATCAAAACCACCATTTTCAAAAACTTCTGGAAATTCCTTGTTCCAATTAAAGGCGTTATCCTTCGCAACAGTTGGGTCGTCAATTAAACTATTACCACATTTAATGTTACTATTTAAAGAAGTTAGTTTTCTACCTTTTTGAGCAGTTCTTAACCAAAGTGAGAGTTTTGCAATTTCCACACTTTCTTCATTAATATCTACACCAAATAAATTGTTTTCTAAAATTGCATTTTCAACCTCGCTCAATATCATTGCATCTCCAAAAAGTTTGGCTTGTAATTCGTCAATATATTGGTGTTCTGCTATTAAAAATTCCAAAGCTTGATTTAAAAAAGCTCCGCTTCCACAAGCTGGGTCGCAAATGGTAATTTGTAATAACCATTTTCTATAATCTTCTAATTTTTGTGTTAAGTTTTTTAATGTTGCTTTCTTTCTTCCTTTACGTTCTTTTTCGTATTCAGCTTCTTGAATATCAAGTTCAATTTTCTTTTCCTCGCAGAGTTTTCCAACAGTATTATCTACTATGTATTTGGTAATGTATTTTGGTGTGTAAAAAACACCATCTTTTTTACGTTTTGTTTTGCTTTGTTCATTTGAAAGTCCCTGTATTTCTGCCTGAATTTCGTCAATGTCGTTTAACGAATGTTCAAAAATGTGCCCAAGTATGTTTACACTAACTTCACTTTCAAAATCGTAATTACTTAAATTAACTGTGTGTTTGTAAAGTAAGTCGTCATTGATTTTGATATTGTCCAAAATCTCATCTGCTTCAAAAAGGCCACCATTGTAGGCAAAAATATCGTGTTGCTGTCCTTTGTGTCCTGTGTTCATATAACCAAAATATTTTTTAAATCGGTCGTACAAAGGAAAATATTCGTCATATTTATCTCGTAGATCAGTCCATTGGTTTACGATGGAATGGATAGAGTTTGGTGGCAATAACAGTCTATCTTCAGCAAAAAAGATAAATAAAAAACGGTCAAGTAATTTCTGTGTTTTCTTGAACAATGTTAGTTTATCGTATTCAGGATTTTCTTTTTGAATGGCATCAAAAATCTCATTTCTGAAAGAAGCATAATCTTTATATAATTTTTTGGTAACATTTTCTTCTTGCGTTAAAGATTCGTCTTTAATCTTTTTAGGAATGTCTTTTAAAAGATATTCAGACGAAAGGCAAAGCCAAAGAATATCAAAACGCTCTTTTGTTAATTGGAATAAGTTAAATTCCTCAAAGTCAACTGCGTTATCTATGTAAAAACGCAATTTTTCAAAGTTGGAAGTAATTACATAATTACAACCTGGTTGGTTGTTTTTATATCCAAATGCTTGGGTTTCTACTTTGTTTAAATCGGTTGTATTTGTTCCTTTTAGCTCTATTACTGCAAATGCTTTTTCTCCCTTTAAAATTGCTCCATCTGTTTTTTTAGAGCCTTTTATGTTTTTTAATTCCGTTGTAAGATTGAAATCGGGTGTAGGGTTTTTTACATATCCGAGAACATTTACAAAAAGGTCAATCAGAAATTCACCTTGATACTGTTCCTCTTTGGAATTCCTTATGTTTTCTTGAATGGTTAGATTATGGAAATGGCTTATAAATCTTTCATAAGCATCATTAACTTTTTCGGACTCTAATCCTTTTAAATATTTGTTTAGAACAGAGTTCTGAAATAAGCTCATAAAATATTTATCGTTTCTGTCAAAGTTAATATCATTTCGAGCATTGACAAAAAAAACTGCTGTTTGTTTTTAATTCAATTTTTGATAATGTATTCTATTTCTAAAATTATGTTAAAAGTTAATAATATTAATAACAATGAAAAGAAAGCATTGTTGAAAAGTCTGTTAATAATGCAATACATTATTTTTTAATTAAAAGCCTTACAAGTCTTATCTTAGCCATAATCATACTTTAACTATGTATTAATTTTATTATGAAAAAAATTACAAAAACAAAAACTATCACATTAGAGACATCTTTAGTGGATAAGGTTGAGTTAAGGGCAAAAGAAGAAAATCGTAATTTTTCTAATATGGTTGAAACTATTTTGTTAAACTCAACTAAACAAGATGGTTGTTCTTTGAAATAAAATATAATTTATATATTTGCAGAATCAACTTTGTGAAGTAATTTACATGAGTATTGGATTTTTAAACGACCTTGTCAGTTGTTTGTATTTCTCTGTGTTACTCATTTATTAAACACATTAAGCCCTGCTATCCCTATAGCGGGGCTTTTAATTACCAAGTATTTTGGTAGTGGCTTGAATAGGATGTGAGCTTAATATTCGAAGCTTTGACCGCTCACGTAATACCGTGTAAATTATGCAGACAAAGTTGATCAATGGCATATTACATAAACTGATATTCAGACGCTCTATCATTAGAGAAGGCGTAAGAATATACCCAACCAAAGCTAAATGCTTTGCTTTTTGGGTTCCAGTTGAGTAGTAATATGCTTTAAAAAGTGGTGTGACTGCCGCTTATGAAGGGGGTTTAGGGACCCCTTTTTTTATTTGTGCTAATATATAAATATTTTATTAAAGTACATGTTTTACCGATTAAATGCAACTTTTTAACAAATATTGTTGTTTTACATACGTATTAACACCTTATCTTAAAACTTAAAATGACGAGATTTATTGCGCAAATTTTACTTATATATTTAGCATAATAATAATTTATCCTTGCTAACGTTTATATGTCGTATCAAATTTTTAAGTAAATTAGCAACATCTTACAGGTGGCATTTTATTGTTGTTAGAAGTGGTTTTTTTAATAAATAATGCAAATAAAATGCAAATCATTTTAAATCATTATTTAAACAACTAACAAACAGCTTTTTAAGTCATTTGTCAGTATTTTAGCGTGTTATACTTATAGAAAATATTCCTATGAAGCAAATAGTAAGAGTTGTATTGTTATTGCAAATCTTTTTTTTACAGGCACAAAATTTTGAAAATAGTTGGACTGGATATTTTTCATACGTATCCATTAAAAGTATCTCTCAAGGGAATGATAAAATTTATGCTGCTGCAGAAAATGCAGTTTTCACCTATGATCTTTCAACTCAAGAAATAGCTACTCTTTCTACAGTTAATGGGCTATCTGGTAATCCAATAACTACAGCGTATTATAGTGATAATTACGGTCTTTATATTATAGGGTATAATAATGGATTAGTTGAGATTGTAATAGAGGATGAAGAGAATGTTTTAAAAGTTGTAGATATTTTAGAAAAATTAACAATTCCACCAGACAGCAAACAAATTAATCATTTTTATGAGCATAATGGGAATTTATATATTTCAACGGGTTATGGAATTTCAGTTTACGATTTAGAAGCTTTAGAGTTTGGTGATTCTTATTTTATTGGAGATTTAGGAAGCCAAATTAATATTTCACAAACTACCGTACAAGGGGAGTTAATTTATGCTTCGACTTCAGATAACGGAATTAAAAGCGCGATGGTTGAAGATGATAATATTATAGATTATCAAAACTGGACGACTGTTATTGGAGGAGGTTTTAAAGGTATTCAATCTATAGGAACTGAAGTTTATGCAGCGAGTAATAACAATTCTATTTTACGTTTGGATCCAGATGTTGGATTTCTTCAAATCGATTCATTTATGTCGCCTATTGTAGATTTTGGAGTAAATTCCAATACGTTAACTATTACAACAGAAAGTTCAATTCATGCTTTTGATGAAGCGTATAATTTTATAGCAGAAATTAATGATTTGCTTGAATATGATTATATTTTACAGTCTGGGTATTCATTTAATAACACATTTTATTTAGGAACAACAGATTTAGGAATGTTGATTGTACCCTTTGGGACTACACAAACTCTTCAGGTTTTACCCGACGGGCCACTTTTTAATCAACCTTTTGCTATTGATGCATCACCTGGTCAATTGTGGGTTTCTTTTGGAGAGGTAAATTTAACCTTTAACCCTTTCCCATTAACCCGAAAAGGGATTAGTAATTATAAAAATGAAACTTGGAAAAACATAAAGTACGATAGTTTAACAGATGTTTTGGGAGTAAACGATGTAAATGACATAGTATATGTAAAAATCAACCCAGAGAATTCTCTTGAAACTTATATGAGTTCTTATCAAAAAGGATTAATGAAAATTGAAGGACAAGATCCTTTTATCTTATATAATGAAACTAATAGCCCTATGGAAATTCCAAATGGGAACCCGGATATTGGTATTAGAATTTATGGGTCAGATTTTGATCGAGATGACAACTTATGGTTTTTACAATCTAGAATCGATAAAGGATTAATAAAACTAACGCCGGAAGGACAGTTTCAAACGATTGATTTATCAAATATAATTAACGCTGAAAATGAATTGGCATTGAGTAAACTTGCTACAAGTAGAGAAAGATATGTTTTTTTTGGTGCTGTAGAAAGTGGATTAGTTGGTTATAATCCAACAAATAATACATTTAATAAAATTGGAGAAGGGTTGGGAAATGGTAATTTACCCTCAACAGATATAAAAGCTTTAGCTTTTGATAATCAAAATAGGTTATGGATAGGAACTCGAAAAGGACTCCGTGTTTTATATAGTGTTAGTAGTTTTTTTGAAAGTGGAGCAGAAACAGATGCACAACCTATCATAATTTTGGAAGATGGTGTGCCACAAGAACTCCTATTTCTACAATCTATAACAGATATTGAAGTTGATGGATCAAATAATAAATGGGTTTCGACTGCAACTTCTGGAGTATTCTATTTATCCTCAAATGGACAGGAAACATTATTGCGATTTACAGCAGATAATTCTCCATTACCCTCGGATAATGTGTTAGATATTGCAATAGATGATTTAAGTGGAACCGTCTATTTTGCAACAAAAGATGGATTAGTAGCTTACGATGGAACATCAACAGCACCTAGAGATGATTTAGAAAGTGTTTATGCTTATCCTAATCCAGTAAGGCCTAACTTTTTTGGGAATGTTACTATTGACGGTCTTACTGCTAAGGCAAATGTTAAAATAACAGATATCACAGGAAATCTTGTTTTTGAAACTACTTCAGAGGGAGGGAGTGTGCAATGGGATACTACTGCTTTTGGAGATTATAAAGTTGCTTCTGGTGTTTATTTGGTTTTAATAACTTCGGATGATTTCCTGCTGACCAAAGTTGCTAAAATTATGATAATTAGGTAATGGTAGTTACCACAAAAGCCATTGTGTTTTCTTCTTTAAAATATGGAGAATCAGATCTTATTGTTAAGTGTTTTACAGAATCTTCAGGCTTAAAAAGTTATTTATTACGAAATGTACTAAAAGCCAAAAAGGGAAAGTTAAAATCTTCCTACTTTCAACCTTTATCGTTATTAGAAATTGAAGCTTCACATAAAAACAAGGGAACTTTAGAACGTATTAATGAAGCGAAAATTTTTTACCCATATCAATCCTTACATACTCAAGTAGTAAAAAGTAGTCTGGTTATTTTTATTGCTGAAATACTTTGTAATTCAATAAATGAAGAAGAAGAGAATACAATACTTTTTCAGTTTATTGAAAACTCTCTGATTTGGTTAGATAATTCCTCACAAATAGCAAACTTTCATATCTCGTTTATGTTAAGTTTGAGTTTGCATTTAGGATTCTATCCAGATGTCTCTACAGTATCGAAACCTTATTTTAATTTATTGGAAGGAAACTTTCAAGAGTTTAATACTGGAAAATATAGCGAAAAAGGTCCGATAATAGAGAACTTAAAAGGGTTTTTCGGCATAGATTTTGAGGCGACAAACGATATAAAACTTACAAAAAACCAACGATCCGACTTGTTGTCTTTGCTGTTGCAATATTATCAATTACATTTGCACGGTTTTAAAAAACCCAAGTCACTTTTAGTCTTAAATCAAATATTCGAATGAGCATAAAGCTTTACTCAGTTATCATTTTTTTTATCTTTTCATTTCCTTCAATTTTAGCTCAAAATATTAGAGTTTTAGATGAAGAAACACAAGAGCCTATTTCTGGAGTTGCAGTATATAATAATGAAAAATCTACTACGGGAGTTACCGATTTTGATGGGAATGTAGATATTTCTAATTTTAATTTAAATGAGAAAATTACTTTTCAGCATATTTCACATATCAATTTAGTGATTACTAAAGAGGAAATAATGGCTTTTGGGAATAAAGTGAATTTAAGCGCAGACTCTAGTGCTTTAGAAGAAGTAGTTTTATCAGTTTCGAAATTTGAACAAAAGAAAGGAGAAATTCCTCAAAAGATAACCAGTATTACAAGTGAAGACATTATGTTTTCAAACCCTCAAACTTCTGCAGATTTATTAGAAAGTAGTGGGAATGTATATATTCAGAAAAGTCAATTAGGAGGAGGAAGCCCAATCATTCGTGGATTTTCAACTAATAGATTGTTAATTGCTGTAGATGGAATTCGTTTTAATACTGCCATTTTTAGAGGTGGAAACGTTCAAAGTGTAATATCTATCGATCCTTTTTCTGTTGATAGAACAGAAGTGGTGTTAGGTCCAGGATCTGTTGTTTATGGAAGTGATGCAATTGGAGGAGTTATGAATTTTTATACTAAAAAGGCAAAATTCTCTTTTGAAGAAGGAACTTCCTTTTCAGGAAACGCAACTGCAAGATATGCAACTGCAAGTAATGAAAAAACGGGTCACATAGACTTTAACATCGGACTTAAAGAATGGGCTTTTTTAACCAGTGTTTCTTATACAGATTTCGATGATTTAAAAATGGGGAAATATGGGCCTGATGATTATTTAAGACCGGAATATGTAGAAACCATCAATGGAGAAGATGTTATTGTAACTAATGAAGATCCTAGATTACAAGTCCCAACAGGATATAATCAAATTAATGCAATGCAAAAAATTAGATTTATGCCTTCCGATAATTGGGATTTTAATTTGGGCTTGTTTTATACAACTACTAGCGATTATCCAAGATACGATCGGTTAATTAGAGAGAAAAATGGACAACTAAAAAGTGCGGTTTGGGATTATACTCCTCAGGAATGGATGAATGGAAACCTTATGATTACGAATAAGGGGACTTCATTTTATGACAAAAGTATTTTAACCTTATCCTATCAAAACTTTAAAGAAGGTAGAAAAGATAGAGACTTTGGTGATGAAATTTTATATGAAACCAAAGAGAAAGTAGATGCTTATACATCCGCATTAGATTTTATTAAAAATTTTGGTAAAAGCAAATTGTTTTACGGATTAGAATATGTTTACAACAATGTAAACTCTAGCGGAAAGCAAACCAATATTAATAATGGAGACTCTTCAGAAACGGCTTCACGTTATCCAGATGACTCTTCTTGGCAATCTATGGCAGCATACGCAAGTTTACAGTCAAAATTAGCTGAGGACCTATCATTTCAAGTGGGGCTTCGTTATAACTATATTCTGTTATATGCCAATTTTGACACTCCTTATTATGATTTTCCTTTTACAGAAGCAGATATTAATACAGGAGCTTTAACAGGAAGTGCTGGAATAAATTGGCAGGCTAGTGATATTTTAAATTGGAGGGTTAATTTTTCAACTGCTTTCAGAGCGCCCAATATTGATGATGTAGGTAAAATATTTGATAGTGAGCCAGGTTCTGTGGTGGTTCCTAACCCGGACTTAAAACCTGAATATGCTTATAATGGTGAAATAGGAGCATCTCTAAATTTTGAAAATGTAGTACGAGTAGACGTTACTGGATATATGACATTTTTGGAAGATGCTTTGGTACGAAGAGATTTTAGTATCGACGGGGAAACTGAAATCATGTACCAAGGAGAATTGAGTAATGTGCAAGCTATACAAAATGGAGGTGAAGCAGAAATTTATGGTTTTGAAGCAGGTGTTGAAATTAATTTCACTGAAAATTTACAATTTAATTCACAATATAATTATACGGGTGGCCATCAACTTGAAGAAGATGGTAGTAAAGTTGCTGTTAGACATGTAGCCCCACAATTTGGTAATGCACATCTAGTTTGGAAATGTAAAAAACTAAAATTAGATGCTTATACTATTTATAACGGACAATTTGACTACGAAGATCTTGCGCCTGAAGAGCAAAATAAAGCTTTTTTATATGCTTTAGATGAAAACGGGAATCCGTATTCACCATCTTGGTATACGTTGAATTTTGGTGCTCAATATCATTTTACAGAAGCATTACAAGTTAATGTTACCTTAGAGAATATTACCAACCAACGTTATCGAACTTATTCTTCAGGGATAACTGCTGCAGGTACTAATTTTATTGCTGCTATTAGCTATCATTTTTAAGGTTATTCAAAATATTTGGAATAGGTATCTAAATGAAGATTTAAGTCTTTAAAACTGTTTTTACAGACAGTTAAATCTGAAGATTCTAAACCATCAAATAAATCAATAAAAGGAAAAAGATAATTATGTAATTGATGATGAGCTTCTCCTTTCATCGTGCATTTCTGAAATAACTCTGTAAAATCTTCCTCTAGTCCCTTTTTTAAAACGGTGTATGCTTCTAGGTTTTCAGTATCTTTAAATGAAACCATCCTTTTTTTCATTTTATTAATTCCTTCAGTAGTTTCTGGATTTGCTTGCCATAATTCACCATTATTTAGACTTACTTCTTCATCGATACTTTCATGAGATTCTTCAGTAGTTTCAACAATTTCTAAGACTGTTTTCTTTTCCGCTTTTTGGTTACAAGAGACTACTAATAAAAAAACAATAAAAAATAATAATGGTTTCATACGATTGTTTTAATGAAAATTAAAAGCTAAAATAACCCTTAAATTCTAGAAGATCCTTTTTTAAGCTGCTTTCATGAATTGACTCATTTTTTAGCCTTGAATCAGGCTTTACTTTAAGACTGCGCATTTTCATATTCTGGGTTAAATAAGTAAGCTCCAAAGTAGGAAATACTTCTTTTAGAATATCTACAATCTCGTTTATGCTATAACTATCTTCAACCAAATTATATCGATCAGCTTCTATAGCATTATTTAAAGCAAAATTCTTTAACTGGTTGCATAATCTATCAATATGGATAAAGGATCGAACCTGATTACCGTCACCAAATATTCGGATATGATTTCTGAAATTAGCTTCAAACATAAATTTATTAATCACAGAATCAAATCGCATGCTTTTACTATATCCATATACATTCCCAAGACGAAGTATATAGGTTTCTATATTCTTATTTTTTAGCCGAGCAACATGTTTTTCAGCATTCAATTTTGAAATTCCGTAAAAGGTTTTTGGTTGGAGCGGACTCGTAATATCTAACTTTTCTTCAGAAGCTCCATAAACCGAAACACTACTAGCATAAATAAACTTTGAAACTTTACTGTTTTCTATTAGATAGGTCAATTCTGCAGTTCCCCAATTATTAATTTGGTCAAATTCATGAGGGTTATGATCTGCAAATGGAGTGGTTACTTTTGCTGCTAAATGATACACCACATTAGCTTTGTCTATTTCAACTTTTAGCTTTCGAGAATCTAAAATAGTCCCCTTTACAAATCGGACTTTTAGTGTATCCAACTTAGATCTACCTAAAAATAAATTATAGTTTTTTCGACTAAAATTATCGTATACTACAATAGATTTAACAGACGATTCTTTTTCCAAAGCATAAACCAATTCTGTTCCGATATAACCTGCACCTCCTGTTATGAGTATGTTCATTTTATTAAGTCTTTATGCAATCCACATTCAGTTTTATTTTGCCCAAACCATCGAGCACTTCGCTCGTTATTAATATCAAATTTTCGAGTACAAGGAGCGCAACCAATACTTTGATAACCCTCTTTATCTAGTGAATGTTCAGGCAAATTGTACTTCACACGATATTCATAAATTTGTTTTTGAGACCAATCTAACAAGGGGTGAAATCGCAACGTTTTAAAAGGAGCTTCTTGTTCAGTTTTCATGTTTTTTCTTGTAGAACTTTGTTCAGCTCTGACCCCTGTAATCCAAACATCATATTTCATTAAATAAGGTTCTAAAGGCTGTGTTTTGTTTAAGTAACAACAAAAGTCGGTATCTGAAGCAAAATAAAAGTGTCCATCTTCATCTTTTTGAAGGCTTTTAGAAACCTGAGATCGAACATCAATTATATTAATATTTAATAGCTCACCAATTTCATCCTTAAAAGAAACGGTTTCGGGAAAATGAAATCCAGTATTTATAAAAAGCACATCAACATCAACATTAGCATTGCTTAAAATATGCAATAACGGTATACTATGAGTTTGAAAAGATGAAGTAACAAATATTTTTTTATTACTTAAATGATACTTATTTAATTGTTGTTGGATATCACTTATCGTCATTATAAATAATTATGAATAAAGAGTTTCTTCAAAATTTTGATTCTCTTTTTTTATGTTTTTGGAAAAAGTATGAGCCCTTGCCTTTCCAAGGGAATCAGAAGGAGGTTTTATATGATAATGTCTTAATTCATGCTCTACTTGACGCTTGCTACTAAAACTTGCTACTCTTTTTAAATACCCTATAACCCGAGTTGCATGATCTACATTTCTAGATTCACATTCTGGACATTTTTGAAGTGTTTGCTTGTCAATATGATCGCAATCTCTACAAATGGTTATCTTAATATTAAAACAGAAATAATTACATCCTGCAACAGCAGTTGCATTTAATAAGTTGATAAAGCCTTCTTTGTTAGGAGTTTCTTCTAAGTTTAAATGAAGCGCCGAACCTCCATCTAAATATTGAATGTTTTCATTACCATGAAGTATAATTTTGTCCAATGAATTTGTCTTTTCATCTTCTACGGCATAGAAATAAGAATTATAACAATCTCTAGGAACAAATAAGCCATCATCACGATCCCATTTTGCATTTTTAACGCCTAAATTTTCAGCTGGAACAAATTCAGTATTAAACATATAACCGTATTGTTTTTTAGCTAGTTTGTTTTCATCATAAATCAGTTTTAGATATTTATTTACAAACTTTTTATATGCTGGATTGTTACCTGCTTTAATACCTTGACTTTCTGCTGCTTCCACCATTCCGTTAATACCAATCGTTAAAAATTGTTTGTCTAAACTAATGAAACCTGCTTTGTAAACAGGCAATAAACCTGAAGCTTCATATTCTTCAATAAGTTTTCTGTAGGCCACTTGATATTTATGAATTTTCCGAACTTCTTCTTGAAGGTTAGCACCATTCTGTATCAAACGATTCATATTAAGAGTAATTACATTAATAGATCCGGTAGCAACTCCTCCGGCTCCAAGAGAGTAACTAAACGTATTATCGCTTATTTCGCTTCGAAGGCGACAACAAGAAGCAAGGCTATCTGCACTTTTAGATTGATAGATGAAAAATGAATTTCCTTCACTTAATTCTTGAGCGCACATATCCGTAAATTCTTGATCAACAGGTTTGCCATCTTTTACCAACATGGCAGCAGTAACCACAGGGAAAGTAAGGATTGCTTTGGTGCGTTCTTCATTAAACCATTTCATAAAAAAGGCTTGCAATTTTTTTACTTCTTCCCATTCGGGTTTCGTCATATCTGGAAATACAAAATCTTTCGAACATACTATTAAAGTAGCTTTCGTCGTATAACGAAATGTTCCAGAAAACAGATTGATAACCTCTTGCAGCTGCAGGTTGATTGATAGCATACACCACGTGTTGTAAATGATTTGCAATTAATTCCGGGTTGGTTTCTAAATAGTTTTCACCATAATCCTTTTTTTGCAAAATGATCAAAATACATTAAAAATTCTACGGTGGCTAGAGCTCCTGCAAATTGGGAGCTAATAGCAAAAACCAAATTAACAAATTCACCACAATAACTTTCTAAATGCTTTGGAGCGCGACTTTCTCCTCCCAATTTTGTAAGACCATCAAATAAAAACGGATACATACTTATAGAAACACAATATGGTTTTAAAGATGTTTCGTGTGAACATAAATCTCTGGATCTTCAATTTGACGTGTATATTCATTCGCTAAATCTTCACCAAATATGGATTCAATTTGTCTCTTTAACCAATGCTCTATTTACTTGTATATTAATGTCCTTATTGAGTTCAGCTTCCATAGTAGCAATGTTTTTTGAAGTAACATTTGCATTTGCATCTACTTTGGAACCATCGGCAGCGTTTGAGGAGTTGATATAATGGTCTATAAAATCAATTTTTTTAGCAACTTGGTCTGAGGTTAATCGAATCATATTTTTTAATTTTTACTGAATAAATAATTCAGTTTTTGGTTAGTGGGTACTTCTATAAATTTTTGATTGGTAGTTCTACTTTCAAGACCGCCCAATTCTTGTTTCCATTTTCCTGTTTTCAGAAAGGTTAAATGAGATTTTAAATTTTCCGAAATAGTTTCTTCACCCGTATAAAGGCAAGTTTTATAATTTTTGTTTTTTGCTAATTGAAGCATTGCTATCAATTCTTCTGGATGCCATTCTCCACCCATAAACAATACACAAGTAGCAAGGTTTTGATATTGATTTAGAATTTTAGTATAAACTTCATTAGTAAGTAGTGATCCATTTCCTTCTTTCCATAAAAAAGGAGAGTGACAACCTTCACAATGCATATTGCATCCTGAGATTGAAAAGCAGAGGCTAATTTCCCCCGGCACTTCTTGAAGCACCACTTGAAAATCGTAATAATACATGAAAGCTCTTAAAAAAGACTAAATTGTCTTTATAAAGATAACCCCCAAACAGAAAGAAAGCAATTCAAAAAAAAGGAGTTATTAATAATGTTATTAACAAGGAAAAAAAAATTTCATAATCTCGGAAAGAATTGTCATAAAAGCTAATTTGAGATTATTGATAACAAAAAAACCACCAATTATTATTGATGGTTTTTTTATATTATAAAAAATAGTACTTAATGGGGGAGCATTTTTCTAAAAACTCCATAAGCAAATGTTCCTAACATAGCCGCTCCAATAAATACGATAAAAATAGTATAACCAGATCCAACTAAAACAAACATCATCCCAGAACATACGCCAGTTAAGGCCCACCCCATTCCAAAAATGATTCCGCCAAAAATGTAACGTTTCCATTCGTGACTTTTATCTGCAAACTGGTGCACTTCACCTTGAGAAGTTTTAATTTTTCCCTTTTTAAATAATTGTGTAATAATTAATCCCATGATTACTCCTGTAATAATAATTCCATACATATGGAATGATTGGAAATGGAACATTTCTATAATTCTAAAAGTGGATACTGCTTCTAATTTCCACATTCCAAATCCGAATAAAAAGCCGATGATGATATATTTAAATAATTTCATTTTTCTGTGTTTTAAATTAGATAGTAATTCTTAAAATATAAGGGAGTAATAACCAAGTCATGATTAAACCGCCTATAAAAAAGCCAATTACCGCCACTAAGGATGGTAATTGTAAATTAGAGATACCAGAAATGGCATGACCCGAAGTACACCCTCCAGCATATCTTGCTCCAAAACCAACCAAGAAACCACCACCAATAATGATGATTAACCCTCTAAGGGTTAATAAAGACTTCCAAGAATAAAGATCCCAAAATTCAGGGATACCTACTCCTAAAACTAAATCTTTTCCTGGGACTACATGAACATTATCTGCAGTCAATGTGTTTTCTCCAGAAATCTGATTTAATGTACTTATAGTAGCTTCTGAAACGTGTGCAAGTCCGTCGCCTCCAAAATAATTTGCGGCTACATAACCACCAAACATAGCTCCTAAAGCTACCATTAAATTCCAGCCTTGTTTTCCCCAATCAAAGTCAAAAAAGTCGGAATAATGTCCGGCACCATCTGCAGCACACATGGTACGTAAGTTAGCAGATAAACCAAATTCCTTATTAAATTTTAATAATAAATAAAGGGTAAAGCCAATTACGATTCCGCCCATCCACCAAGGCCAAGGTTGACTAATAAATTCTTGTATTTGTAAAAATGTTTCATTCATGATTATGAAATTTAAGATGAACAAAAATACACCTAAAATTAGTTTAATAAAATGACAATTGTCAATAAGAGAAATAGTGAGGAGATTATTACTGTTGGGGATTTTTTTCAATTTCAGAAATCATTTCTTCTTTTAAAGCATATGATTTTATAACCTTTACGGTTACAATTGCTAATGGTATTCCAATAAGAGATAATAACATATCTGCAATAGTAGAATTTATAAAATTTTCAACGGTTTCTTCTTTAAAAGAATATTTAAGTATTAGTTTACCTATAAAATTTGAACCAATCCATAACGCCCACCAAAATCCAATTAACTGGGCGCTATCTTCAATAATATTAGTTGTTTTTGATTTTAAAAAAGTAATCGATTTATCGTTCAATTCTTTCATTATTTGGTAAGGTCTAAAGAGGTTCATTATAGGGATAAACCAACTCCAAGCTGCCCAGTCATCACTATGTTCGCAAAAAGTTATTTTACTTAAATTAAAGTATGCTCTTTGAAACCACCTAATAAAAATTATTCCAGAAGTTATAAAAACCAAAAAATAAACTATTGCAAGGAGTTGCTCTCTAAAGTCATTAGAGGTAAGCATAGCATCAGTGATTTCTTCGTTGTTTTGAAAATCACTCAACAAATTATATTGCATATAGGAAGAATAAACAGAAATGATATTGAGTATCATAACAATCCAAATAAATGTTTGTGCTAACCTAGCTCTACTATCATTGGGTTTTATTTTTTTTAATTGAATTTCAGAGCCAATAATTATATTTTCATCTAAATCGAAAGAAGAACATACACCTTCAAATTCGGTATTAAACCCTTTTATATTGCAATTGTTTTTTTGAGTAATTACCCCGCTTTTCCGGTTTAAACATTTTTTGCAATACTGTAACTGTACGTCTGTCATTTATGGAGAATTAAATTAGGAAATGTTTTTAGATAATTTTTTCCGAAGATAATTAAAACTATATAGAACAGGAATAACTTAATTTATGGGACATAAAACAAATATAAACGACTACAAACATTTGCAAACAACTATAAACGAAAGTAAGTAGGTAACATACGGTTAGTATTTGGAAGTGGTGATATGTTTGCCCTGTTGAATCGAACTAATGACATTCAATATAATTAAAACCTTATCTTATGAATACGTTAAGAAACAAAGTACAGTTAATTGGAAACCTAGGAAATGACCCAGAAATTATCAATTTAGATTCTGGAAGTAAATTGGCAAAATTTAGTATTGCTACCAACGAGTCGTATAAAAACGCACAAGGCGAAAAAGTTATAGATACTCAATGGCATAATGTAGTAGCTTGGGGAAAAACAGCCGACATTATCGAGAGTTATGTAACCAAAGGAAAAGAAGTTGCTATCGAAGGTAAACTAACTACCCGTTCTTGGGAAGATAAAGAAGGAGTAAAACGATATACTACCGAAGTTGTTTGTAACGAATTACTGATGTTGGGGAATAAATAAAACCTTTTTAAAAAAAACAAGGCTGTTTAATAACGTCTTTTTAACCCCAAATAGTTGGTAGGTAAAAGACACGGGGAGATATTTTAAACAGTCTTTTTTTATTTAGATTTAAATTAAAAAAAGATACATATAAAAGACTAATTAGTCTTTTATATGTATCTTTGCATTTTAAAATAATAGTATTATGAAAATTAACGAAAATAAAACAGTAGCAGAAGTTGTATCTGAAAACATTAAAGCATCAAACATATTTAAAAAACATGGTATTGACTTTTGTTATGATGGAGGGATTTCTTTGGAAAAAGCTTGTGAGAAAAATGGAGTAGATTATAGCACCCTTGAAAGAGAATTAATAGCGGTTAATGAAGCTCCCAATAGAAATTACGATTATAACAATTGGGATTTAGGCTTTTTAATAGATCATATTGAAAACGTACACCATAGCTATGTGGAACAAAGCTTACCAATCATACTTCAATATGCTGAGAAAGTAGCAACTGTTCATGGCCATCATTACGAAGAAGTAATAAAAATAAATCAATTATTTCAAGAAGCAGCAGAAGATTTAGCTTCACATTTAAAGAAAGAAGAATTGGTTTTATTCCCCTTTATAAAGCAAATGCTTAATGATGAAAAGGAAGGAACTACCTTGTCCCAAGAGCATTTAGGAACTGTTAATAGTCCTATTGATGCCTTGGAGCATGAACATGAATCAGTTGGAGACGTTTTTAAAACCATTGCTCAATTAACCAATAATTACACGCCACCTGAAGACGCCTGCAATACCTTTAGAGCCTTATATGATAGTTTGGATGAATTTGAACAAGATTTACACCAACACATCCATTTAGAAAATAATATATTACACCCTAAGGCCATTGCTTTAGAAAAAAAAATAGCATCATAGCGTAAAATATCATGTAGATTGCATTTTTTTGTAAAATGAATCTTAAAGAACATATTAAAATAGCACTAGGTTATTTTTTAATAGTGGCATTTTTGGGAGTGCTCATGAGAATGTTTCAGATAGTTGACTTAAATTTTAACTATAAGAACATACTTCATACACACTCTCATGTTGCATTATTGGGTTGGATTTATACGGCAATTACTACCTTAATTTATCAATTATTTCTTTCTGAAAAGCAAATCGATAAATCCTATAAAAAGCTTTTTTGGAGTACCCAAGTTTCCATTTTAGGAATGATGGTTACCTTTCCTATTACTGGATATGCATTGCTTTCCATATTTTTTTCTACCTACTTTTTATTCAATTCGTATGCTTTTATAAGGTTGTTTTTGAAACATACTTCGATAGAACAGAAACATACGAAATCCTATAAATTAGTGCGAGCTTCTTTGTGGTTAATGGTGTTGTCAAGTATTGGTCCTTGGGCTTTAGGTGGGATTATGAATACTTTAGGGAGTACGTCGTCTTGGTACCGAAATGCAATTTATTTTTACCTTCATTTTCAGTATAACGGTTGGTTTTTAGTAGCACTAATTGGTATCTTATTTTTTCTGTTTGAAAAGCATTCCATTGTTATTTCTAAAAAGGCCTTTCACTTATTTTATAGGTTGTTTTTAAGCGGTGTTGTATTCACCTTTTTCCTATCTGTTTTGTGGATGAAACCCCATCCTTTTTATTATTTATTAGCTGGAGTAGGGAGCGTCCTTCAAATGGTTTCATTTGTTATTTTGTGGAAACTAATTATTAAAAATAAAGAAGCATTAAAAAAAGCCTTAACAAATTTTGAAGGGACTCTTTTAAAAACTGCTGGGATTTTATTCTTACTGAAACTATTGTTTCAGTTTATGGGATCTTTTCCTTTAGTTTCGGAAATTATAGCTAATAATCTTGATTTTGTGATAGCATACCTGCATTGGATATTTTTGGGAATTGTTAGCATTTCAATTTTTGCATTTCTTAATCATTTTAAATTATTAAGAATTTCAAAATCCAACTATTTAGTATACCTAATAGCTTTCACACTTACAGAATCCATCTTATTTTACAAAGGATTAGTGGTAATGAATAATAAACCTTTAATAGAAAACTATTATGGATATCTAACTCTTGCTAGTGCTATTTTTCTAATAGCAATTGCTTGGCTTTTATTATTTCAGTATCAAAAAAATAAAGATTATTGATTATTTACGATCACATAATCCAAGACCTTTTTCATTAAATGAGCACGGTCAACTCCTCTAACATTGTGAGGATGCATTGGGTAACTGAAAAAATCTACTTGAATTTTATTTTTGACAAATTCTTGTAATAAAGTCATAGAATGTTGAGGTACCACCACAGGATCAACACTTCCGGTAATTTCTAATAATTTACCATCAAGATTTTTAACGTAATTATGGATTTTAGACTTTTCAAATCCTTCCTCATTGTCTTGCCAACGATCCATATAACGTTCACCATACATAATTTCATAGTATTTCCAATCGGTTACTGGCCCACCAGCAACGGCAGTGGTAAACACACCTGGGTGACGTAACATTAATGAATTTGTCATAAATCCACCATAACTCCAACCATGAACGGCTAACCTATTTTCGTCAACATAAGGCAGAGATTTTAAATAAGCTACACCCGTTAATTGATCTTCCATTTCAGCTTCACCAACTTGTCGATGTATTATACTTTCAAAAGCAAATCCTCTATGTGCAGAACCGCGATTATCTACCGTAAACATGATATAATCTTGCTCTGCAGCCATCCATTGCATCCAAAGGTTGGAACCACCTAACCAAGAATTGGTCACCATTTGTGCGTGAGGTCCACCATAAACATAAACCAAAACGGGATATTTTTTAGAAGCATCAAAATTTGCAGGTTTTATGATACGGCCGTATAAATCGGTTCCATCATTAGATTTTAAAGTAACAAATTCTGTAGTTCCTAATTGGAATCCTTCAATTGGGTTTTTAGAAGTATAAACCGTAACCTCTTTACCATTTTTAAGAGATTTTCTTTTAACAACTCTTGGCACATCCATACTTGAATAGCTATCTAAAATGTATTTTCCATCCAAGCTTAACTGAACGGAATGAACTCCAGCTTCTTTAGTTAAAATAGTAATCTTTCCATTTTTAACATTTATTTTAAAAGCTTTCGTTTCTCTTACATCATTTCCTGTACCCGAAACAATTACATTTTTTCCGCTATCATCAAATCCAATAATTTCTTTTATCACCCAACTAAAATGAGTTAGTTGGCTTACGTTAGAACCATTAATATCATATCTATATAGGTTCATAAATCCATCACGTTCACTTAACCATAAAAATTCGGTATTGCTATTGGGTAGGAAAACTGCAATATTTTCTGGCTCAACCCATTTATCACTTTTTTCTTCAAAAAGTGTTTTTATTTTCTTTCCTGAAACTGCATCATACATGGTAAACCACATATGATTTTGATCTCTGTTTACTTCGGCTAGAAAAATATACTTTTCATCTGGAGACCAAGAAAGGTTGGTAAGATAATGTTCATCTGAAGTATCGATATCTAAATAAACAACATTTTTAGTTTTCATTGAAAAAACACCTGTTCTAGCAATTTCACTTCCCATTCCATTCATAGGATACTTTATATTGTTTAAAGAAGCTGGAGTGGTAGTAACATCTAATAAAGGATATTCGGTCACGTTTGTTTCATCTTTTTGATAAAATGCTAAGTAATTACCTTTTGGACTCCAAAAAGTTCCTTTGGTAATTCCCATTTCGGAACGTGCAATTGCTTGTCCAGAAACGATGTTTTTATCTTCTGAATTAGTAACTGCAATTTTAGGATTGTTTGATGTAGCTACATATAAATTATTTTCAATCGTATAGGCAACAGCATTTGCAGACGCATTAAATTCGTTGTTTTCGACTTCTGAAGGATAATTTATTTCACCTGAAGCTTCTTTGTTTACATAATTGTATTTGACGATTGCGTTATTGTGAGTAAAAAACACTTCTTCAGTAGTAACTTTTGAAAACGAATTAGGCATTCTTTTTAATTCTGGAAATGTTTTTTGTAAATCAGCTAAAGTGAAAATAGCTGGACGTCTTTCGAGATTATAATTCACAAAAACTGAATTGTTTTCGACAACAATAAAATCATCTGTACCATCAATCCATTGCATTGATTTTCTTTCGGGATATAGTCCTTTATAATAACCTAAAACGGCATCTTCAAGATTTAAATGTTTTACCTCTTGTGCACTTAAAACAGTAATAAATAAGAGAAATAATATGCTAATGGATTTTTTCATGATAATGGATTTTTAAAAGTCAAATTTAAGGCAAATAAACTAAAGTCATTTCATATTTTTAAAGAGTTAGAACAGAAAATAGGGATTAAAAATGTTTAAGACCCTAATTAGATTTAGGAATACTTATGAAAATTTATAAGTTAGAGGACAAAGCCCTCTCTTTTTTGTATCTTTGGTATTATAAAAAGAAAAAAACTATGTTATCAAATGCTTGTCAATATGCTATAAGGTCTGTACTTTACTTATCAATTCATTCAAACGAAAAGAAAAGAATTGGAGTTAAAAAAGTAGCAGCGGAATTAGAAACTCCGCAACCTTTTTTAGCGAAACTTTTACAACAACTGGCAAAAAGCAATCTGATTTCCTCAATAAAAGGTCCTAACGGAGGTTTTTATTTAACTGAAAATGATTCTGAAAATTCACTTTGGGATATTGTTAAATGTATTGATGGGGTCGATAAGTTTGAAAATTGTTTCTTAGGACTTTCTTCTTGTAGTGATGATAACCCTTGTCCTGTTCATTTTATAGTTTCTCCTTTTAAAGATAAACTTCTCAACGATTTTAGAGATAAGACCATTGCTCAATTTACAGAAGAAATCAAGCAAACAGGTAGAGTCCTATCTCTTAAAGACTTTAATACACTAGAAGACAAATAGTTAATTTCATTAGTTATGTTGAATAAACAATTGATCAATCCTAATAGTATTGTCATTATTGGAGGGTCAAACGATGTTAAAAAACCAGGAGGTAAAATTGTAAAAAACCTTATAGATGGTAGATTTAGTGGAGGCTTAAATGTTGTAAATCCAAAAGAAAATAAAATTCAAGGATTAAAAAGTTACTCCTCTGTTAACGATATTCCAGAAACAGATTTAGCCATTCTTGCTATTCCGGCAAAGTATTGTTTAGATACCATTACTACTTTAGCGAAACAAAAAAACACTAAAGCTTTTATTATTATTTCCGCAGGTTTTGCAGAAGCAGGAGAATTGGGGAAGGATATTGAAAAAAAAATATCTTTAGTTGTAAATAGTGTAAATGGATGTCTTATTGGTCCTAATTGCATTGGTGTTATTAATGAAAATTACAAGGGGGTTTTTACAAGTCCAATTCCAAAATTTAATCCAGATGGGTGCGATTTAATTTCAGGTTCTGGAGCTACAGCAGTTTTTATAATGGAAGCAGGAATGCCTTTAGGGGTAAAATTTGCAAATGTTTATTCAATTGGTAATGGCGCTCAAACCAGAGTAGAAGATGTGTTAGAATTTATGGATTTGAATTACCAACAAGGTGTAGATCCTCCTATCAAACTTTTGTATATAGAAACGATTTCAGACCCAAAGAAATTATTAAAACACGCTACTTCATTAATCAATAAAGGAGCAAAAATAGCTGCTATAAAAGCTGGAAGTACTTCGGCAGGAAGTAGAGCGGCAACTTCACATACTGGAGCAATCGCTTCGTCTGATGTAACGGTTAGAGCCTTGTTTAAAAAAGCTGGGATTGTATATTGTAGTAGTCGAGAAGAACTTTTAAGTGTAGCCTCGATATTTAATTATAAAGAATTAAAAGGGAAAAATATAGCGATTATTACTCATGCAGGAGGTTCTGCTGTGATGCTTGCTGATGAGCTTTCAAAAGGAGGATTGGAAATTCCTTCAATAGAAGGACCAGATGCTAAAAAGTTACTTTCATACCTGTATCCAGGTTCTTCTGTTAATAATCCTATTGATTTTTTGGCTACGGGTACTGCAGAACAATTAGGGATTATCATCGATTATTGTGAGCATAAATTTGATTTTATCGACGGAATGATTGTCGTTTTTGGTAGCCCAGGATTATTTGATGTTGAAAATGTTTATAATGTATTGAGTGTAAAATTGGATGTTTGTAAAAAACCAATTTTTCCGGTACTGCCATCAGTTGTAAATGCACATAAAGAAATAGTTACTTTTTTAGATAAAGGGAATATCAATTTTCCAGACGAAGTTGTTTTAGGAAGAGCATTGCCTCAGGTATATAAAACACCTAAACCAATTCCAAAAGACCTTGTTTTACCACAAATAGATACTGAAACCATAAGAGAAATTATTGATAGTGTTGATGATGGTTATTTAGGGCCAAGAAATACATCAAAACTTTTAGATGCAGCTGGGATTCCAAGAGTAAAAGAAGTTTTTGAAAGTGATAAAGAAAAGCTGCTCTCAAAATTTCAAAAAAAGAATTTTCCATTGGTGTTGAAAGTTATTGGTCCATTACATAAATCGGATGTAAAAGGAGTAATCCTTAATATCACAACTATGAAAAAAGCTGCTAAAGCTTTTGATAAATTGATGGAAATCCCAAATGCCAGAGGTGTATTAGCACAACCTATGATACCAGGTTTAGAATTGTTTATTGGTGTTAATAAAGAAGAAGGATTTAATCACACAATCGTTTGTGGATTGGGAGGTGTTTTTGTCGAAATATTGAAAGATATATCTGCGGGATTAAGTCCTTTATCCAAGTTTGAAATTAAAAAAATGATTTCTTCTTTAAGAGGTTATGAAATGCTAAAAGGAGCAAGGGGTAAAAAAGGAATAAATATTGAAATATTTACAGATATTATTCAAAGAGTCTCTGCTTTGGTTGAAGTTGCTCCAGAAATTATTGAACTTGATATGAACCCTCTAATTGGTACTGAAAAGGAGATTATTACTGTGGATGTAAGAGTTAGGGTTGAGCATTAATTTACGATTAGTATAATTCCAACAAATAGTGCTAAAAAACCAACAACAATCACTTTCCAAAAGAAATTTGCCTTTTTTAATTCCATAAAATTAAAAGTAACCCCCATAAATTTTAATACTGCTAATAACAAAATTAGAGGTATTACATAAATACTATTCGCACTAGAAACCAATCCTGCAATAACCGTTAGTACCATTAATAAAACCCAAGTAATTATATTTTGTTTGGTCATAATTTAGAAAATTAAATAGATTACAGGGAATAGCAATAGCCATATTAAATCACACATATGCCAAAAAGCAGCACTAGCTTCTACATCTTCAATTTTTGTGATGCTTTTTTCTTTTTTAATTCCAAAGTATACGGATGTTAAAATCACCAAACCAACCAATACGTGGATGACATGAAACAAGGTTAGCATCCAATAAAAAGTAAAGAAGGTATTATAACTCATGTCTAAACCTACATTTAGTTTAGCATTATATTCAACCACTTTTAATATTAAAAAAAGCACACCAAAAAGCATGGTAACAAGTAAATATTTTTGAGCTTTCTGCTTTTGATTTTCTTTTAATTCATGAACAGTTGCTGCCATAAAAAAACCACTCGTAAGTAAGAAAACGGTATTAATGGTTCCGAAAGTTACATTTAATTGTAGTCTGGATTCGTGAAATAAAGTAGGATCTTCTTTTGAATAAAATACCAAAGCAATTAATGCTATACCAAAAGTAAAAAGTTCTAAGAAAATGATGATCCAAATAAGAATTCCTCCAGGTGGATAATAAATGTTTTTATAATCTACTACATCATTTTTCATTAGGTTCAATTTTTGTAAAAGTATGGTCCTTTAAAAGATAGGTTCCCTTTTTCTTCATATTCCAAGATTTTTCCCCAACAGTATTTAAACCCATCACATGATAATTGATTGAAAGTATATCATCTTCTCTTTCTAAACTTATGTATACAAACTTATTTTGTATAGGAGAATCGACTTTTATATTAGGGCAACTTTTCAATTTATATTTGGCAAGCATGTCATTTGAAAACCATTGTAGTAAATTATTTAAATGCTCAGGATCGCATTCATCTTTAATGTTTAATTCTTGTAATAATTTACATTTAATTTTAGTTGACTTTCCATCACATTCATTTCCATTAGCAAATAAATACCAGTTTAATAATGCTTTTTCGGGAGGGTTTATATTTTGAAGAAACTCAGAATTAACAGTTCCGTTTTCTAATATAATAACTGAATAATTATCATTTTTTTCCTGACAAGAAATAAATAGGAATACTATTAAAATGAAGAAGTGTTTTATCATGATTGATGTTTAATTTTATCATAAAGCTTCACCAACGATTCTAATAGCTCTACTGGAGTTGTTAAAATTTGATAATGATTTTGACCAAACATTTGTGGCAGGTAATATTTTGCTTGGGCTTCAATTGCCAATGCATAGGAGTTAATATTACGTTCGTTTAATTCTCTTAATGCTTGCTTCACATCATTTGTACCGTGCTTACCTTCATAACGATCATAATCGTTAGGTTTCCCATCTGAAATAAGTATTACCCACTTATTTTTGGTGTCTCGTTGATCTAATAAAGCTCCCGAATGTCTTAAAGCTGCTCCAATTCGGGTATATCCTTCAGGTTGTACAGAACCCACTTTGTATTTTGCTTTTTCCCAATTTTCATCAAAACCTTTGATGGTTTGGTAAGTAGAATAATTTCTAGTTTTTGAGAAAAAACTATCAATTGAAAAATCAACATTAAACTCATTTAAAATTTCACCAAACAAAATAGAAACTTGTTTTTCAACATCGATAACTTTATTCCCTGCAGCATAGCCATCACTTGACAAACTAACATCTAGTAACATTAAAATGGAAAGATCTTTTTCTTTTTTGCGTTTGGATAAGTAAATGTTTTCAGAGGGTGTATGTCCAGAATGTACATCGATATATAAATCGGTAAGCGCATCTAAATCAAATTCTTCTCCTTGGGTTAATCTTCGTTGCTGTTGGTATTTATTATTAACACTAGTAAGCATTTTACGAAGTCCCATTAGGGTAGAAGCATTCTCTCGTAATGTTTTTTTGTAATAATCTACATTGGTTTCTAGAATTGATTTTGGGTATACCTTACAAAAGTTTTCTTTGTATTTTCTTTTGGTATAATCCCATTCATCATATTCAATAAAATAATAAGTAGAATTCTTTTCAGCACTTTCAGCAACTGTGGTGTTCTCTACAAAATCTGCTTGATATACCGAGTGGGCAGTGTCATCAACACGTACGGTATACTTCATATTTAAATCTTCTAAAGCATTTTCGTGGTCGTCCAAATCATCATCCCCATCCATATCTCTAAAGTTGCCTCCAAACTCCTCAGCAGTTTCTACTTTTTCGAACTGATGTTGTAAAACCATATCCTCTACTTGCTTTTGATCTACTTGCACAGATATAATTTCTTCTACAGCTTTGGATTTTAATATGGTTTTTGCTTGTTCTTCTTCTTGCGCTTTTTTTACCTTGTCGCTAAAGTTATTTAGTTTTTTATAGGATTCTCCTTCAGGATTATTTCGCATCCATTTTCCGTAGATAAATGAGGTATCAACTTCTTTTCCTTTTTTTGTTTTTTGGGTATAATGATCTAAAATATTTTGATAATATTCTTTTGTAATTGGAAATTGATGGAACAATTCTTCCAATACTTTTTCTGAATGAATTTTAGATTGTTGTTGAGATTCTAATAAATCGTGTTCTTCAAAACCAACCCAATTATAATCTAAATTCTTTTGAATAGACAAATACAAAATCCGGAATAAATAGAAAGAAATATTTTCGTTTATAGTTTTAAATTCTGAAAATTTTGAGGGAAGAAAAAAGTTATTGTCTCGATAACCTCCTTCACGTTCTGCGTCATAAACATCGATCGTTTTTCCAGTAATGGCACGTGCAAAAATGGTTAAACGAGGTTTAATTTCATTTAAATTTACAACGTGTTGAAGTTGAGCTTCTTTTTTCTTTTTACGATTTTTAAAAAAGAAAGCGAACTTGGTAAATAAATATTCATCTGGCTCAAATTCAAACATATTTTATTGTTTTCTGTCGGAATGACAATAAATTATATCATTAAATCACATAAGTCTTTAAGAGCAGTTGTTACTTCAACATCATCTGTTAATGGCTCTACTACTGCTACATGTACTGCAAGTCGTTTTGGCAAACCACTATGTATTAGCTTTCCTGCATCTACTAATAATCGTGTAGAAACCGTTTCGGTTAATCCTAGTTCTGTTAGGTTTCGAATTTTTCCACCAATATTGACTAGCTTTTTAGCAATACTAGTATCTATACCTGTTTCATTTATTAATATATCAACTTCAATTTTTTCGGTAGGATAGTCAAAAGCCATTGCAACAAATCGTTGTCGAGTTGATGGTTTTAATTCCTTAAATCCACGTTGATAACCAGGATTAAAAGAGGCGACTAACATAAAATCTTCATGAGCTTTTATATTTTCACCTAACTTATCTATATATAATTCTCTACGATGATCGGTAAGGGAATGAATTGCAACGATAACATCGGGTCTTGCTTCTGCAATTTCATCTAAATATATAATAGCACCTTCTTTAACAGCTCTGGTAAGAGGACCGTCTAACCATACGGTTTGAGCTCCTTTTATAATATACCTACCTATAAGGTCTGTTGATGATGTTTCTTCATGGCAAGCGATGGTCAATAAATTAGTGTCTAATTTACTAGCCATATATTCTATAAAACGTGATTTACCAGTACCAGTCGGACCTTTTAATAAAAAGGGGAGTTTGTTTTTATAGGATTGTTCAAAAACTTCAACTTCTTTACCAACTTCGTGATAGTAAGGTGTTTTTTTATTCATGACAATAGTGATTAATTTATACTACAAAAGTACAAAAAAAAAACATAAAAAAGATAAAATAGTCTTTTATTGATTATTTAATATCTTTTCGATTTTGAATCTCTAAAGTAATCACTTTTAATTTGTTTTTACTAAGTCCTAATTCATTAAAATAGTTAGTAGTAGCATCATCAAAAGCTTCAAATAAATTGTAATAGTAGGAGATACCTTCGTTTAAATTTGTTGAAAAGTTTGAAAAATATTTCGACTGTTTTCTATCTAAAACCCCTTTGGTTTCTTCTAATTTGTTTTTAAGATAATCGATATAAATATTCAATTCTTTAATAAACATATTAGGACGATCCGTTCTAGAAATTACATCTAATTTTCCATAGATATGATGAGTCATTTCTTTTAAACTCATTTTTTTGGAATAATAGGCCATATTAGGTCCAGGACAAACAGAAACCCCTTTTCCTTCAACCTTTGTATCTAAACCATATGCTAATAATGCTGAGGTTCCTAAACCAACACAAGTACACGTTTTTTCGGTGACTTTATTAAATTGGTTTTTATATTCTGAAATAGATAGATCTTGAGTTTTTAATTCTTTTATTTTATTACGTTGGTATTCTCTAGATGCAGTACAAATTCCTGTTTCTTTAAATTCTTTATTTAGAGCTACAAATCTTTTAGGACAAACACTTCCAGGTCTACCCGTATTAATTTTTGTTTCCTTATCAAAATCTTTACTATTTCCACGAAGATTATTAAATGGAATCCCTAAAGGTGAAATGTCACTTAGGTATAAATCTTCTTCCTTTGCAGTTTCAAGTTTCTGTAAAGTTTCACTATCTACCGTAGTTGCTTCAGGTACTAATAAAAAAGGAGAGCCCCAACCAACTGAATCTACCTTATAATAATCTAATAAAAAATTATGTTCTTTTTCTGTGCCAACTCCACCTTGAGCAGTAATATTTATAGGCAAAGGTTTTTTAGGAATTGTTCTTCCTTCACTTTCAAGAACAGAAATTAATAAACTCTCGATAGATTCTTTTAACTCATTTCTTTTTTCTTTAAATTCTTCTAAAACGGGACCTAAAAGATATCCTTCTGTTGCAAATGCATGTCCGCCACAATTAAGACCAGATTCGATTCTATATTCTGAAACCCATAGCCCTTTTTTGGCTAAAAATTTTCCTTGAATCATAGCCGATCTATAATCACTAACCTTTAGGATTATTTTTTTATTGATGGTTCCGTTTTCATCTGGATAAAAATCGTCAAATTGAGACATATATGCATAAAGCCTTGGATTCATTCCTGCTGAAAGCACTACCGAAGATTTTAAGTTGCTATTAGCAAAGCCTCTAAGAGCAGCGTGTGCATCGTTATATTCTACTGATAATTTTTCATCTTTTTTATAATTGTCTTTATCGACTTTCGTCATGATATTAACATCAATACTTCCCATGGTTAGGTTTTTCTTTGCCCAACTTTTAATTTCGGAATAGTTAAAATTATTCTTGGTAAGTTTTTCAAATTCCTTTTTAACATCAGAATAATCTGGTAATAAAGAGATGTATTTTTTAATCTCGTTACTTTTATCTTCTGACACATTTTTTAAAGCTTCAAATTTTTGAGCCGATAAATCGTTCATCAAGTTTAAATAAGAAGTGATTCTTTTTGCTCTAAAATCTTCTGCTTTATCTGAAATTTCTTTAAAAGGAATCTCAAATTTTTCGCTGTACATTTTCCTTAATTTCTCTAATAAAATATCATCTACTAAAGATATTACAGAATCCATTCCGTATTGAGCAACCTTAAAAGGAGTGTCTATTGTGAATCCTATTCCCATAACAGGGATATGAAATGAATGACTTTTTTTCATTTTAATTTTAGGTATTAGTTAAAATAGATATGCAAGATACCTATTTAACTACAATAAAAAGATAAAACAGTCTTTTACACCTAAATTCTTACCATAGGTTCAGATAATTAACGCTCATAAAATATTAGAACTTTGTAATGAGAATTGAAAATGCAATAAAATATGACTTTTTATAAGTTTAAGCATAGCATTGCTATGGTTCAACTAAAAAATGTAGCGAAGCGTTATATTTTGAAGTAGTTTCGGGTTATAATAAATTTTCTAATGTGTAATGAGGGTTTATCCTCCAATAGTAATCATACTTCTGTTTTTGGAATGTAAATCGGGTTTTTTAAGTTTTTCTAGGGTATTCATTCCTCCTCTAATTTTAAATTTTCCTAGTACTGCTTTTTGAACAATTGGCTCAATGGATTTTCCTTCTCGTAATGAAGTAAGTAAATCTGATTCAGTTGCTGAAAACAAACAGTTTTTAAGCTTCCCGTCTGCTGTTAAACGTAATCGATTACAAGAATCACAAAATGGATTGGTAACTGAACTGATAATTGCAAAACTTCCTTTAAAGCCTTTTATTTTATAATTTTTTGAAGTATCATTTTCAGCATCTTTTATTCGTTCGATTTTGTCATTAGAAAAATGATTTGTTGCAATCTCCATTACTTCAGCATATGAAACCATTTTTTTAAGATCCCACTTATTACCATCAAAAGGCATAAATTCTATAAATCGAAATGATATAGGAAGTTCTTTAGTGAGTTTGATAAAATCTATAATTTCATTGTCATTAAAACCTTTAATTAAAACGGCATTGATCTTAACATTAAATCCGTTTTCAACTAATAAAAGAATGTTTTGATATACTTTTTCAAATTGATTACGACGTGTAATTTCTTTAAATTTAGCTTCAGATAAAGTGTCTAAACTTACATTTATGTTATTAATGTTGTTTTCTTTTAAAACATCGATATGCTTATCTATTGTAATTCCATTTGTGGTAATAGCAAGCTCAACAGGGAGTGAAGCTAATTTTCCAAGAATCACGGGGATATCTTTTCTTATCAAAGGTTCGCCGCCAGTTAGTCTTATTTTTGTAACTCCATTATCTACAAAGGTCTTAGCAATTTTATAAATCTCGTCATAATTCATAATATGAGATTTATGAGAAAGAGGAACCCCTTCAGCAGGCATACAATAAGTACATCTTAGGTTGCATCGTTCTGTAAGAGAAATACGCAAATAAGTATGCTTTCTTTTAAACCGATCGGTTAATATGTTTTGAGTGTTCTTCATTAATCGTGGCGTGCACCTTTTAATATTCTATAAATATGTAAAACGGAAGGGAATATAGCGTCCATAGACTCTTTAGCTCCATTGGTAGAACCTGGTAAGGCAATAACTAATGTTTTCTCTATAGTCCCAGCGATACTTCTTGATAACATGGAATAAGGAGTTCTATCTTGTCCGTATGTACGAATTGCTTCTTCGATACCGGGTATCCTTCTGTTTAATAAAGGAATCAAAGCTTCAGGAGTGACATCTCTTTTAGAAAGTCCTGTTCCACCTGTATAAATAATTAAATCAATTCCTTGTTTTTGATAATGTTTTGCCTTTTCTTGAATGATATCTTTTTCATCTGGAATAACAATATAATCTGAAATTGAAACATCACATTCTTCTAGTTTTTTAATAATTGCTTTCCCAGCTCTGTCTTCTTTTTGACCTGCAGAAATAGTATCGGAACAAACTATCACAGCAGCTGTAAGGTCTTTTCTAAAACGATCTTTAAAATCAGATTTTCCACCTTTCTTTTCTAATAATTTAATTTGAAGGATTTCAATTCCCTTATCGATAGGCTTTAACATATCGTACATATTTAAAGCCACTACACTTGCTCCGTGCATAGCTTCAACTTCCACACCCGTTTTATAAATAGTTTTTACGGTCATTAAAATTTTGATTTCTAAACCGTTAATTTCATATTCAATTCCAGTGTATTCTATTGGCATAGGATGACAATCTGGTAATAATTCAGGCGTTTTTTTTACCCCTAATAAACCAGCTGCTTTACTCATAGCAAAAACATTCCCTTTTGGAACGGTATTGTTTTTAATAGCATTAATTGTATCGTTACTACTTACTTTTACAATAGCTTGTGCTGTTGCTATTCTTAACGTGGTGCTTTTATGTGTGATATCTACCATTTTTTTAAGAATTTACTTTCCATTGATGAGTTTCGTCTTCAAATATTTCTTTCCCAAATACAGGAACTTTTGCTTTTATTTCCTCTACAATAAATTCTAAAGCTGGAAATACCTCTTTGCGTCTTTTGGAAGAAACGAAAACAAATAAACAAATTTCACCTGCATTTACATTTCCTAAACTATGATAGATATGCATACAGCTTAGATCAAATTTTGAAAAAGCTTCTTCTCTAATTTCATGAAATTTCAGGTTTGCCATTTCTTTATGGGCAGTATAATCAATAGCTGAAACTATTTTAGTATCAACTTCATCTGCACGCACTTGACCTAGAAAAATATTGTGTGCTCCAATACCCGTTTTCACTTGATGTTTGGCTATTGAGTTTGCAATAAATTCTGAAGAAATTGCACCTTCTCTAAATACATTTTTTGGTTTATTGTTTTTCATAATTACCTGTTTTTAAAATAATCCATCACTTCATAAGCTCCGTTTTTTAAACTGAAGCAATCTTGAATTTGATGTTTTTGTAATATAGAAACTGCTTTTTTACTTTTTATACCAGCTTGGCAAAAAACAATTTGCACTTTGTTCCTATCAATTCTATGTAAATTCTGTTCAAAATCGTTCAAAGGAATTTGAAGAACTTCGGGGTGATTTATTTTTGGATGTATACGATTACGAACATCTATCCATTGAATATTATCTTTGTTTATTGTTTCATTTAATGAAATAATTGAGCTTTTTGTTTCACAATTTACTTCTTCATCAAGGGTTTCAAAAATATTTGCTGAATCCATTACTTTTTTAATTTCTTTTTCTGAACGAATCACATTTAGGATTTGAGATTGATGATTTAAAGAATTATAATAGAGTACTTTTCCCGAAAGGACTTCTCCAATTCCTAAAATAAGTTTAATCGTTTCGTTGGCTTGAAGTGTTCCTATAATGCCTGGTAAAACCCCTAATACTCCAATTTCTGAACAGTTAGGAACTGCATCTTCTTTAGGCGGATTAGGAAATAAACAACGATAGCTTGGTCCATTGTTATAATTAAACACAGCAACCTGACCTTCAAACTTATAAATACCTGCGTAGACCAAAGGTTTTTTTGTGATAATTGAAGCATCATTTACTAAATATCGCGTAGTAAAATTATCGGTGCCATCTACAATGATATCGTAGTTTTGAAATATTGAAAGTGCATTTTTATAAGTTAATTTTTCAGGATAAGCTTTGATTGATATAGTATCATTTAAATCTTTTAATCTCTTTTTTGCAGCAATGGCTTTATTTTCTCCCAAAGAAGAAGAACCAAATAATATTTGTCTTTGTAAGTTAGATTCTGACACGATATCAAAATCTATTATTCCAAGAGTCCCAATTCCAGCTGCTGCAAGATATTGTAAAACAGGACAGCCTAATCCGCCAGCCCCAACGACCAATACTTTAGCGTTAGAAAGCTTGTTTTGGCCCTCTAAACCAATTTCTGAAAGAATTATATGTCTGTTGTATCTATTCATATTTTAACCTCCAGCAAAAGGAGGGAGTAATGCAATTTCTGAAGCAATTACTTCGGCATCATTCGTTGTTAAATTATTATTCTGAGCAATTTGGAAATCTTTAGTTTTTAATAACTCATATTTTTCAAAAAGCACGCTTTTTAAATCTAATATGTTTTTTCCAGAAAAATCGATTTGTTCTTCAATACAACCGCTCACCTCAGCTAATAATCCAAAATATTTAATTGTTATTTTCATTAATTATCTTCTAATAATTCTAAATCCTTAATCGTATTTATATTAGTGGTATGCTTTTCAAAATCAGAATCCATAACCACTCTTTTAACTTGAAATTTTTGTAAAGCTTTCTGTACTTTTCGTTGATCTTGTTTTAGTTCTTCCTTAAAAATATTCATACAATACTTTTTATATATCGCAATAAGAGGCATGTTTTTTCCTTTGCTCTGTAATTGTATTATATCAGATGAATCATTAGTCTGCTCTGTTAACTTTTGTAATACTTCGGTATTTATTAATGGGACATCACAGCTAACGATTAAATTATTTTCTGTTTTAGAATACTTTAGTCCCGTATATATTCCTGCTAAAGGGCCAGCATTTTTAACTAAATCGTTATAACAATCAAAACCAAAAACCTCATAGTTTTTGTTATTACTTATAATTATAATATCGCCTACCAAAGGTTGCATTGCTTTTATAATATGTTCGACAAATGGTTTGTTGTTATAAGAAACAAATCCTTTGTCAGTACCCATTCTTGAGCTTTTTCCTCCTGCGAGAATAATACCAGTTATGTTATTTTTTGCATTCATTTAAACATAGAATAATTTAACAGATGCCAATACAAGTACGAATGCTAGTAGGTATCTTAAATTTTGATTGTTCATTTTTTTACTTCCAAAATAAGCGCCTAAAAACCCACCTACTAAAGCAATGGCAACCAATCCAAAAGATTCTATACTTAAACTTATACCACTACTTAATTGTCCTACAAGTCCTCCTGCAGAATTTACCCAAATAAATAAAGCAGAAACAGCTGCAGCTTCCTTCATTTTCCCCCAATGTAATAATAGAATAATAGGACTTAAAATAATGCCGCCTCCAATTCCAATTAACCCAGAAAAGAATCCAATAATCCCACCAACAAGTAGGCCTTGCCATAATTTAATGTCTCTGATTTTGGTACTTTCTTTCCCAAATACATTTAACATTTTTAAAACTGCAAAGATTAATAATACCGCTAAAACCTTTTTATAAATAGTTGCGTCTACCTCAATATAGCCACCTAAAATCGACATTGGAATAGAAGCAACAGCAAAATATAAGAACAGTTTTTTATTAAAGAAACCTTCTTTATAATAATAATAAAAGGCTATTGCTGCTACAAAAAGATTGAGTAGTAATGCAGTTGGTTTCATTAATTCTGGGGTAACAGAAAACAAGGCCATTAAAGCTAAGTAACCACTTGCTCCCCCGTGACCAACACTAGCGTAAAAAAAAGAAACGATAGGCAAAATCAACAAGAAAATCAATATGTTTTCTATATCAAAAATCATAAGTTACAAATCTTCTCAAGTTGCTTGTCTAAATGATTCCAGCAATCTTTATTAATCTCATCAAAAGCAACAATTAAATTTTTTCCATAGGCAGTTAATTTTGCACCACCACCACCTTTACCGCCAATACTGCTTTCTGTAACCCTTTTTTTTGCCGATTTATTTACAGCATCCACAAGAGTCCAAGCTTTTTTATAGGAGATATTCAAACTCTTTGCAGCTTTAGATAAAGATCCCGTTTCTTCAATGGCTTTTAAAAGGCGAACACGACCTTCTCCTAATAACACATTATCATCGGCTTCAATCCAAATTCTACTTTTAATTTTATATTTCATATTCTTAAATTAAATAGGCAAATGGATAATGTTCACCAAATCTCCTTTTGAGTATTGAGATACGTCCCACGGAATATAAACAAAAGCATTTGCTATTACGAAAGTGTTTAACATGGCAGAACTTTGAGCTTTTAATATGGTTACTTCACCATCTTTATGGTAGGCTTTTAAAAATTGGGCTCGATCTCCTTTTTTTAAATATTCATAGGTTAAAATTGCTGTTCCTTTTTTTATAGAAAAGTTGATGTTACCAGATAATTTTTCTAATGAAGGATGAACATATACATAAAAGCTACTTAATGCGGAAGCTGGATTCCCCGGAAGTGCAAAAACAGGTTTGTTTTTTATTTTTCCAAAGAAAAGAGGTTTACCAGGTTTCTGTTTTACTTTATAAAATATTTGTTCGGTTCCTAATTCTAATAATGCCTTTCCTACAAAATCGTAATCTCCAACAGAAATTCCTCCCGTTATAAGAATTACATCATTTTCCGAAATAACTTTTTCTAAAGTTGCTACTGTGCTTTTATAATCATCCTTAACTTTATAAAGTGTAGTATCTGAAAACCCTAAACTTAATAATCCAGTATATAACATCCCAGAATTGCTTTCGTAAATCTTTCCATATGTTAATTTTTGACCTGGTTCAATTAATTCATTTCCTGTAGTTACAACTCCAATTTTTGGTTTTTTAAAAACATTGACTTCCATGATACCCAAAGTGAGTAAAAACCCAATAGCAGCAGGAGTTAATTTTGTCCCTTTTGTTATTGCTATGTTTCCTTCTTTTATTTGTTCTCCTTGTGGGCGTATATTTTCATTAAATACTGCTGGACTATTTAATAGTAACTGGTTATTATCTGCAGTCACTTTTTCTTGCATGATTACTGTATTTGCAGTTTCTGGAACAGCTGATCCTGTGAAAATTCTAACTGCTTCACCTGCTTTTAAAACTGGGAGATGTCCATCACCTGCTTTTACTTCATCTATAATTTTATAGGAAGTTTTATCGTGGATATTCAATGCATAGCCATCCATAGCGGATTGTCTAAAGGGTGGCATGTTTATTGGCGAATACACATTTTCAGCTAAAACAAATCCAGTTGCTTTAACAACTTTACAAGGCACTGAAATTTGAGTTGAATTAATGTTGTTTTTTACAAGCTCGAAAGCTTCTTCTACTGTTATCATTTGATGATCGTTATGTCTTTGCAAATATAACGAAAATGTAAGGTTTAAAAAATGATTTTTAGATCAATGAATAAATGATTTTATTAATTTAACTAAATTGGAATTGTTTTTTAGAATTGATGTTTATAAAAAACCAGCGAACTAAAGTAAAACTCTAAAACGCTGGCTTCAAAAAAACTAATCAAAATAATCTAATTGCCCTCTGGTGCTTTAAATTTATGATTAAACAAGTTAGGTTTAAAAGTAACCATTACCCAAGCCCAACTGTTTTGTTCACTGCTACTACCGCCTTTAATAGCTTCCATAGATTTGGTTGCTAACATTTGAGAATAACCACCATCTATTCTTATGCTTTTAATAATTTTATAACTTATAGAGAAATCTATTTCTGTTCCTAAGTAATTATCAAGTTTTTGACCATTTTCATCTATTACATTGGCAGCTGAAGCAAAATAATGTGGCATCAATTTAAAAGACCATTTATTTATATTATAACCAAGATTTAAATAAATATCTGTTAAACCTACATTGTTTGCGTGGTTTCCAACGTAGAAATAATCCATCCACCCATTAAATTTATGATTAGTACCAAATAAAGGGGCGAATGATTTTACATCTGAGCTAGTGTCATCCATATCTTTACCAGATAAATATTCTCCACCTATTCCGGCACTAAAATCATCGGTTATTTTATACCCAAAATTTGCACCAAAATAGGATGAATTAACGCTACGATCTAATGATTTTCCAGTTTGAAAATATATTGAAGCATCTGCAGATATTTTTCCTGTCTTATAAGTACCTCTTGGTCCTATAGTTTGCATGTAATCGATAGTAGTATCTTCATTTTCTGTACCTTCATTTTCAAGATATTCGACACCTGTATTTAATAACAAGAAACTTAATTCAAAATCATTAAATATTCCATGATACCAACCATATTGGAATGTTTTGTAACCAGCAGCATTGCTATATAGTCCGTCAATATTTGACTGATTATCTGCATTGTAAGCAATACCTACATCTAATCTTTGATTTTCATTAGGTGTTATTTTTAATAAAAATGCATCATGGCTTCTAGCTTGTTGAGCCCAACCTACACTACCAAAAATCCTTTGGTCATCATAAGAAATTTCTTGTCGACCTAATTTCATACTAAATTTTTCAGAAATGAGACCTTCTGCCCAAGCTTCGTGAAAAGCAATGGCTTGATCATCAGAAGCTAATGTTCCAACATCTCCCCAAACTCTAACATTTTGTAATGCAACTTTAAAAATCATTTTTTCATTCTTAAAATCGAAATTTATTCTTGTTCGTTGAGAAATGAAGTTTCCAGCATCATCTCCTTCATAGCGTAAACTTTGAAATCCATATCTGTTTTCATACCTTGGTCTAAGTTCACCAGAAAGATTAAATTCTTGTGCGAACATAGGTGTTGCAAATAAAGCAACCATCATTAGTAATAAAATTTGTTTTTTCATGACTTGATTGTTTAAAATATTGTGTTTTATTTAATGTTTCGTAGTTAAAAACTATAACTTGTATTAATAAAAAAGGACCTACCCCAAAGTTGCATATCTCTAGAATGAGCTTCTCCTACTTCATTAGTAGTATCAATATCTTTTACATCAAAAATATTTTTAACTCCAATCGACACTCCTAAGCTTTTCTTAAAAAATGATTTAAGTAATGTTGCATCTAAATTGTTAAAACTATCACGGGTTGTTTTGTTTAACTCCTCTGTATCTTCATCAAAAATAAATCCAGTACGTTCCCCAGAAAATTTATAGAAAACAGAAAAATTTATATCGGCTTTTTCAAATTCATAATTTACAGATGAAGTGATTTCTGGTGTATATAAATATTCATCAGTATCAAAATCTTCATTGAAATTATTATATCTACCTATTAGTGCAAATCCTGCTCTAAGAGTTAGTGCTTTTTTAAATTTATACATTGCATCTACTTTCCCTCCTATAGATCTAAATTCATCTATGTTTATATAGTGCCTTTTAAAGTCTACTATTTCACTTAAAGCAATTAGATTTTCTATATCATTATAGAACAAAGAAGGTTCAATAGTTAATAGTGACTCATTTTTTAAATTCTTTCTAAATGTGTAATACAAATTAAAACTATTAGATTCTTCTACTTTTAAATCTTCATTACCTGTTATAATAAAAGTAAAAGGACCCGCTGATAAATGAAAATCTAAGAATAATTCTTTGATAGTAGGCGCTCTAAATCCATTAGCATAAGAAAAACGAATAATATTATTGTTGTTTATATTAGCTTTTAAATTTATAGCTGGTGAAAATAAAGAACCATAACTACTATTATAGGTGTATCTAGCTGAGGGCTGAATTTCATAATTATCTAAAAAAGTATAATTTAAAGATCCAAATAAAGCAATGGTTTGTATAGCTTGTTTATTATCTAAAATTCGTTCACCACTAGTTGTCTCATCATTATAATCAAAACCAACTGCATAATTTAAACTCTTAGTGTTATCACTTTGTCCAAGTTGTGCTTTTACACCTCCATAGCGATATAAAACCGTATTAAGTTCTTTGGTATCTACTGTAGATAATTCGCTTTCAAAAGTTTCTGGATCTACATTATATGTATCGTGATATCTACGGTAATCTAAATAAGAAGCTGTAGCATCAATAAATTTATTTTTAAAAACAACACCCTGAAGATTTAAATTATTATTGATTCTTCTAGTATAATATGTTTTATCTTCAATCTTGTTAAACCGGTCAGGATCTCCTAAAGATTCTAACTTTTCATTATTTAAATTGGCATTATAACGTAAACTTAAATCACCAAGACCCACTTTAAATGTAAAGTCTCCAAAATATTGTTCCCGTGCTTCCCAATTTAAATTTCTTGGATTTTCTATTTCTGAATCTTCAACAGTTGAAAGACCATTAAAATTATAATAACCTCCACTAATTCGTATCAGGTTATCATCAAATTTATAGCCTAAAGAACCATTAAGATTTGTTGCTTCAATGCTTTCATAGTAAGCCGAAATATTACCATCGACAGCCTTTTTTTGATCTTTTTTTGTAATTAAATTAATTACACCTCCCATAGCATCCGTACCATAAAAAACAGATACAGGACCTTCTACAACTTCAACTCTTTCAATAGTTGCGAGATTAATTTGATTTAAATCGATAACTCCATTAAGACGTCCGATTACTGGAATCCCATCAATTAGAATTTTGATATTTTCTTTTGAAACTCCCTGAATTTCTACACTAGAACCAAATACAGAATTTTGTGATAAATCGATATTTAATTCTTGTTGTAACAATTCTCTTAAATTAGAAGCTGCTTTAAGTTCAATGGTTTCCGATGAAATACTTTTAACTTTATAAACAGCATTTTTTTCTGATTGTGGTGTATACTGAGCAGTGATTATGACTTCATTAAGTTGCTCTATTTTTGTACTGTCTTTTTTTATTTCTTGGCCAATAGCTGAGAAAAAAAATAACAATAGAAGCCCTGTGAATATTAGTGATAACTTCATTTTAGTAGTGGATTATAAATTCATTCCGAGGAGTTTTAATCCTCGGAATGAATGCTTCAAATGTTAATTAATAAATATCGTGGGTAGTATTATACACGTTAAATTTACCTGTTGGGTTTTCAACCCAGTCACCTTGAATAATTTGTTTTACTTTAAGTGTTTTGTCGTCGTAAATTACAATGGCACTGTTTTCACCCATAAAGTAAGATACCCAAACTTCATCTCCTTTTTTATTGTATTCGAAATGTACAGCTCTACCATCTACACCTTCGGGAGCTTTTAGGTTAGCTTTTAACTCAAGAGTTTTAATGTCAAATACATCTACAGTAGAATTTAATGCTGCATCAGGATTTAAAGTACGATCAACCCATAAGTGTTTAGATTTTGGGTGTGATTTTACAAATAAGGCACCACCACCGTTACCAGTAGCTTTAACCTCTTTTACAACAGTCCATTGTCCTTCCCCTGGGTTTGTTTTTATAAATGATAATTTGTTTTCTCCTAGGTGAGAAGTAACCCAAAGATTTCCTAAATCATTTTTTATATTTGTTCCTCTACCTGGGTGAGGAGTTTTTCCAGTTTCTATAATCTCCACTAATTTTTTGTTAGGAACATCAATAACAACAATTTTGTTACTTGCATTTGCTGCAACTAAGAAATAATGTCCTGTAGAATCCCAACCTCCATCATGTAAGAATCTTGCTGTTGGAATTTCAGTAATTTGTGGATTTCTAGGATCTGTATAGTCAACGATATCCACCATTCCTCTTTCCTTAATATTACAAATCCATACTGGATCTGTATGAGAAGCTACAATTGCAGCTACACGTGCTTCTTCAATATATTCTTTTTCACCATCACAAGCGTTACCTGCAGTAGGAGTTACACTTAAAGGCTCTAATGTTTGAGCATCTAAAATTGCGATATGAGAAGGGCTATATCCTCCAAATACTAAGTATTTATCTTCATATCCTTTGAATTTAGATACCTCTACTGAACGAGAATCAAATCCACCTTTTACTTCAGCAACAATTGTTGGAACTTCTGTATAAGTATCAATCATCGTAATTCTACCGTCTCTACCTACAGAATAGATATAACGTCCAGAAGCAGATGTTCTTAAAATATGAACTGCAAATCCTGTTTTTAATACCGCTAATTCTTCTTTAGTATCTCCATCAATTACTGCTACTTTACCAGCATCTCTCATAATTACACCAAAGTAATTATCAATATTTCTATTGTGTTGAGGTTTTTTTGGTCTTTCTGCAACAGGAACAATTAAATTCCAAGAAGCAGTCATTTCATCCATTCCATAAGGTGGAATTTCTGGTGGGTCTACCTGTAAGAAACGAGTCATAACTTCAATTTCTTCATCAGTCATAATTCCTTTCCATTCTGGCATCCCAGCACCCGTACCATTTTCGATAAATGCTCTTAGACCATCATTACCAAACTCTAATGTTCCAGGTTTGTCACTTCCTTCAGGTTTAACAGGTAATAAATGTGGTCCTGTTGCGCCTTTTCTACTAGAACCATGACATCCCGCACATCTGTCAAAATATACAGCACTAGCAGATTCCATTTCGGCATCAGTAATTGCGATACCACTTGTTACTTCTTCAGTTACTTTTGTCTTTTTCGCATAGGGATCTTCCTTCTTGTCAGATTTACAGCTAACTAGAAGAACTGATGCTATAATTAAAGCTCCAAATAAGTTTGCGTTTTTTAAAAGTTTCATTTTTATTTGATTTTGTTTGTTGTTTTTATTTTAATCATTGCAAGCTTCTAAAGCTTCATCTGTTGGTTGACCGTGTTTTATAAAATCGATGATATATAAAATAATCCCCACTGTAAATAATGAAGCACATAGAATTAATACAACAAAATGTATACTAATTTCATTTTGAACTTCCATAAAATCCATTTTCAATTTACGCTCTAAATAAACTTGTACTACTCCGGCAACACCAAATGCTACAGTCATACCTACCATTCCAATATTTGATAACCAAAAAGCAGCTCTTCCTCTTGCACTATCGTAAAGTTTTCTTCCTGTTAAGTTGGGTAAAGCATAACTAATTATTGCTAATACAATCATTGCGTATGCTCCCCAGAATGCAAGATGTCCGTGCATTGCAGTAACTAAAGTACCGTGCGTGTATAAATTTGTTTGTGGTAATGTGTGCGCAAACCCTAATAATCCAGCTCCAACAAATGAGACAATTGCAGATCCTAGAGTCCAGAATAAGGCAATTTTATTTGGATGTTTTTTCTCTCCTTTTCTGTACATATTCACAGCGAAAAGAGCCATTGCTAGGAATGCTAATGGTTCAAGTGCAGAGAAGATACCTCCAACGATTAACCAAATTTTATTTACTCCAATGTAATAATAGTGATGACCTGTTCCTAAAACACCCGATAAGAATGTTAAACCAACAATTACATATAACCATTTTTCAATTACCTCTCTATCAACTCCGGTTAATTTGATTAATAAGAATGAAAGGATACCTCCCATAATTAATTCCCAAACACCTTCTACCCATAAATGAACAACCCACCATCTAAAGAATGAATCCATTACTTGACTATCAAATGGCAACATTCCGGGCAGGTATAACAGTGCAGCAAATAGAAGCCCCATAGAGAGCACTAATGCTGTTGTAGTTCTTCTTTTACCCTTAAAAAGTGTGACTAAAATCAAGCCTAGAAAAAGTAGAACATTTACTACTACTAAATAATCTAATGCTCTAGGTATTTCTAAAAACTTACGTCCTTCCCACCAGTTAAAATGATAACCAATAACTGCTGTTACACCTACTAAAGCAAGTGATATTAACTGAACATAAGCTAATTTTACGCTTACTAATTCTTTTTGAGCTTCTTCAGGAATAATATAATAGGCAGCTCCCATAAAACCTGATAATAGCCAAACTACTAATAAGTTGGTATGTACTGCTCTTGCTGTATTAAATGGAATAAATTCATGTAATCCATCCCATCCTATACGAGCAAAGCCCATTATAAAACCATAGGTAATTTGTAATACTAGTAGCAGCATTGATAAAGCGAAAAACCAATAGGCTACTTTTTGTGATTTATATTTCATAATTATGTTTTTTTAGTTTTTATCTTTTGCTAAAGGAGACACCACTCTGTCAAATCCGTTAAGGTCAATTCCTTCTATCCAATTGAAGAAAGCTAATAAGTCATTGGCTTCCTCTTCAGAAAAGCCATAAGCGACCATTTTACGTCCATTTGGTTCCCAAGGATTTGGAGTCATTAAAACTGCTTTAATGTATCCTTCCCCTCTACGTTCTACAACTTTTGTTAACTCAGGAGCATAATAGGCACCTTCACCTAGTATGGTATGACAACCCATACAGTTGTTTTCTTCCCATAATTGTTTACCTCTAACTACCTCTTCGGTAATTGCTCCATAATTGGATTGGTCTTGTCCTTCACTTAAAGAATACACTGTTAATCCAATAAAAATCAGGAATGTAACTAGTGTTCCTCCTAAAAAAAAGGCTCTTGCTTGTTTTTTTGATAGCATAGAATTAGTTTTTAATTAATATTAAAAAAGATAAAAAGGTCTTTTAATCCGACAAATGTAAATGTTATGTTAAAGTGAAAATATGATATATATCATATTTTGCTGAATTAAACACAACATATTCATATATATACAAATCTTAATTTTAGTGATAAAAATTAAGCCAATAATCAGGAGAATTTTAATTATTGATAACAGCTAGAGGTTTCAATTAATTAAAAAAGGAGGTAAAAATGAAAATAATTGGCTAATTGAAAATGCGTTTTAATGGGATAATTAAATTAATCTCTTACAGAATTTGTAAAAACGAATTAAGATAAAAAAATATTCTTTTACTTTTTTGTGGAACTAATTATTTCTTAAAGGCTAATTTTGTTGATCTTCCTTTCTTAAAAATTTTATTGCTTGCGTGTTTTCCTTTTCGTAATATTTTTTGTTCTTCATAAGGCAATTGAATAATTTCATGACATTCTTCACTACAAGTAAATTCCATCTTTTCGGAACATTCTTCGCACTGAATAAATAGTAAATGACACCCTTCATTGGCACAATTTATATGCGAATCGCAAGGAGCACCACATTGATGACAATTTGATATTACATCATCACTAATTCGCTCACTACGCCGGTGATCAAAGACAAAATTTTTGCCTAAAAATTTATTTTCCAATTCTAGACTATTTACTTGTCGGGTATATTCAATGATACCACCTTCTAGTTGAAAAACATTTTTGAACCCTTTGTGTTTGTAGTAGGCACTCGCTTTTTCACAACGTATACCTCCAGTACAATACATGACCAATTTCTTATCTTCTTTATGATTTTTTAAATCTTCTTCAATAATATCTAAAGAATCTCGAAAGGTGTCTACATCGGGAGTAATGGCATTTTTAAAGTGTCCAATTTCACTCTCATAATGATTTCGCATGTCTACCAAGACAGTATCTGGGTCTTCTATCAAGTCGTTGAATGTGGTAGCATTTACATGTACGCCTATATTAGTTACATCAAAGGTATCGTCACTCAATCCATCGGCTACAATTTTGTGACGTATTTTTACTTTTAGTTTTAAAAACGATTTTAAGTCTTGTTCTACAGCAATATTCAATCGGCAGTTTTCTAAGAAATAGATACCGTCCAAAAAGTTTTTAAACTCATTAAATTTTTTAGCAGGTACCGACAATTGCGCATTTATTCCTTCATTAGCAACATATATACGCCCTAGTATCTCAAGTGAGTTCCAAGCTAAAAATAAATGGTTTCTAAAGAGTTCTGGATTGCCGATTTTGGCATATTTATAAAAAGAAAGCGTTAAACGGTCTTCTCCCGCTTCTTCCAAAATGGCTGCTCTCTCTTTTGCGCTTAGGGTATTGTACAGTTGCATGCTATACTAATTTATAAGGTTAAAAGAATAATTAAAAGGGCAAAAGTAATAGATTTTTTGTGATTGTAAATATTAATTCTAATTTCTGAAGAAGATTTTTATCTCTTATAAAAGCTGATACAGAATAATTTTCATTTTTAGCCACACATATTCTTATCTTTGCAGCCCTTAATAATAGGAAAATAAATTATGACACAATCAGGAAGAATAGAATTAATGGCTCCAGCTGGAAGTTTTGAATCGTTACAAGCTGCAATTACTAATGGAGCTGATTCTGTTTATTTTGGAGTTGATCAATTAAATATGCGTGCTCGAGCAAGTATTAATTTTACTATTGAAGATTTACCAGAAATAGTAAAACGATGTGAAGAAAAAAAGGTGCGTACTTACCTTACCTTGAATACCATTATTTATGATCACGATTTAACGATTATAAAAACCTTATTAGATGCTGCTAAAGATGCTGGTATAACTGCGGTTATTGTAATGGATCAAGCGGTGATTTCCTATGCAAGGCAAATTGGAATGGAAATTCATATTTCAACTCAAATAAACATTACCAATATTGAAACGGTAAAGTTTTATGCCATGTTTGCCGATACGATGGTGATGAGTAGAGAATTAAGTTTACGTCAGGTTAAAAAAATTACAGAGCAAATTGAAAAGGAAAAAATAATTGGACCTTCAGGTAACTTGGTTGAAGTAGAAATATTTGGTCATGGTGCGCTTTGTATGGCTGTTTCTGGAAAATGTTATATGAGTTTGCATTCTCATAACTCATCTGCAAATAGAGGTGCTTGTAAACAAAATTGCAGAAAAAAATATACGGTTATCGACCAAGATACGGGTAATGAAATGGAACTAGATAACGAATACATTATGTCTCCTAAAGATTTATGTACGCTAGATTTCTTAGATCAAGTAATTGATTCTGGAATAAAAGTTTTAAAAATTGAAGGTAGAGGTAGAGCTCCAGAATATGTTGCCAAAGTGATCAAAACCTATCGTGAGGCGATTGATGCTTATTATGAAGGTAATTTTAATCAAGAGCGAGTTGAGGATTGGATGACAGAATTAAAGAAAGTATACAATCGTGGATTTTGGAGTGGTTATTACTTAGGTCAAAAAATGGGTGAATGGAGCGATGTTGATGGAAGTAAAGCAACTCAAAAGAAAGTTTATTTAGGAAAAGGAATGCATTTCTTTCCGAAACCAAGTATTGGTGAATTTAAAATTGAAGCTTTCGATTTATCTATTGGAGATTCAATCCTAATAACAGGACCAACTACAGGTGTTGAAGAATTTGAATTAACCGAAATGATGGTGAACGATGAGCGTTTGGATAAAGCTACTAAAGGGGATTCGGTTACCATACCTTTAAAATTCAGAATTCGTCCATCAGACAAACTGTATAAGATTGTACAAACTCCACAACCCACAGTTTAAGAGTAATGGTTGTAATTACTTTACAAAGAAAAAAATGCATTGGCTGTAACTATTGTGTTGAATTTGCTCCTGCTCAATTTCAGATGTCCAAAAAGGATGGGAAAACAGTACTGCTAAAATCTACCGATAAAAAAGGGTTTCATACCATAAAATCTCAAGATCATTCCATTTTAGAAGCCAACATCAAAGCAATGGAAGCTTGTCCTGTAAAAATTATTTCTACAAAGTTAGTTTAACTATTTGTGAAGTTTAAGTTGTATTCGTTTTCTAGCAACATCAACTTCTAATACTTTCACAATAATTTGTTGGTGTAAACTCACATGTTCACTAACATCTTTAACAAAAGCATCAGCTAAATTTGAAACGTGAATTAAACCACTTTCTTTTATACCCACATCTACAAAACAACCAAAATTAGTGATGTTATTTACAATGCCTGGTAATAATTGACCTTCTCTTAAATCATTAATCGTCTTAATGTTTTGATTAAAAGTAAATACTTTGGCTTCCGATCGAATATCTAGCCCTGGTTTTTCTAATTCTTTTAAAATATCTTGAAGTGTAGGCAAACCTATTTTATCTGAAATGTATTTATCAATTTCAATTTTTTGAAGCACCTCTTTGTTTCCAATTAATTCTGAAATCGTTTTCTTTTCATCTTTTGCAATTTTTGAAACGATTGCATAGCTTTCAGGATGAACGGAAGAATCGTCTAATGGATTTTTTGCGTTTTTTATACGAAGAAAACCTGCACTTTGTTCAAAAGCTTTACCTCCTAAGCGAGGTACTTTTTTAATTTCATTTCTGGATGTAAACGCACCATTTTCCTCTTTAAAGTTGACGATACTCTCTGCTAATTTGGAGCCAATTCCTGAAACATAACTTAATAAAGATGCGCTTGCAGTGTTGATATTAACTCCAACCGCATTCACACAATTTTCTACAACTCGATCCAGCGATTTATTTAATTTAGTTTGATCAACATCGTGTTGGTATTGACCTACACCAATCGATTTAGCATCAATTTTCACCAATTCTGCTAAGGGATCTGCTAATCTTCTACCTATTGAAATAGCCCCACGAACGGTTACATCGTAATTTGGAAATTCCTTTCTTGCGATGGTTGAAGCCGAATAAATAGAGGCACCTGCTTCACTAACCACAAAAACCTTTATGTCGTTTTTAAAATGTATTTTTCTAATAAGTTGTTCGGTTTCTCTAGAAGCTGTGCCGTTTCCAATCGCAATGGCTTCAATCTTATGAGCATCTGCCAAAGAACTAATTTTTTTAATGGCACCTATTTGATCATTTTTAGGAGCATGAGGAAAAATAGTTTCGTTGTATTTTAAATTTCCTTGTGCATCTAAACAAACCACTTTACAGCCGGTTCTAAAACCGGGATCGATGGCTAATATTCGTTTTTCACCTAAAGGAGAACCTAGTAATAATTGCTTCAAGTTTTTTGCAAATACCTGTATTGCAGTATCATCTGCTTTTTCTTTTGCGAGGCTTAAAATCTCGTTTGATAAGGAAGGAAACAACAATCTTTTATAAGCATCTTTTATAGCTATTTCAATCTGAAGTGAACATTCATTTTGAGAACGAATGATTCGATCTTCAATTTTTGAAAGTGCTTTTTCATTATCAATTTCAATTTTTAATCTAATAAAACCTTCATCTTGTGCTCTTAAGATTGCCAATAATCGATGAGAAGGACAACGTTGTAAGGATTCAATCCAATTAAAATAGTCTCTAAATTTTTGAGCCTTTTCATCGTTCACTTTTGCCTTAACTACCTTTGTAGCTATCATTGCAAATCGTTCTAATTGATAACGAATATTATTACGGATATCTGTTCGTTCGTTGATCCATTCAGCAATGATATATCGTGCGCCTTCTAAAGCATCTTCTTGGGTTAATACGGTATTAGATGTATATCTTTCAGCTATAGAATGGATATCACGAGCATTCTGACTCATGATAATTTTTGCTAAAGGTTCTAATCCGTTTAACCGTGCAGTTTCTGCTTTTGTTTTTCGTTTCTTTTTAAAAGGAAGGTAAAGATCTTCTAGATCTATTAGATTTTCGCTACGATTAATTTTATCTTCTAATTCTTTAGTAAGTACTTTCTGTTCTTGAAGTGCTTTGAGGATTGCTTTTTTTCTTTTTTCTAAAGCCTCAAATTGTTCCTTGTATTTAACAATAGACTCAATTTGTACTTCATCCAAATTTCCAGTTCGTTCTTTTCGATAACGAGCGATAAAGGGAATGGTACAATCTTCATTTAATAAAGCGATGGTATTCTTTACACCACTTTCTGGAAGTTGTGTTTTATTTTGAACAAATCGTAAAAGGGAAGTCATTAACTAATCGTTGCACCGTTAGTAACAGCTTTATCATCTGGATTTAAAAACACCAATTTTCCTTCAGGAGTTTCGGTCATTAAAATCATTCCTTCACTATCTACTCCTCGCAATGCTCTTGGTGCTAAGTTAACCAATACGGTTACTTTTTTTCCAACCACTTCTTCTGGAGTAAAACTTTCTGCTATACCCGAAACAATGGTACGAACATCAATTCCTGTATCTACTTTTAAGATGAGTAACTTTTTGGTTTTCGCCATTTTTTCAGCTTCCAAAATGGTTCCTACTCGCATATCTAATTTGGTAAAATCCTCAAATTGGATGGTGTCTTTTTGAGGTTCTGGACTTGCATTCATCACTTCATTTGCTTTTTTGGTGGCTGCTAATTTATCTAATTGTTGTTGTACTTGCTCATCTTCAATTTTACTGAAAAGCAATTCTCCTTTTCCTATTTGATGACCTGAAGGAAGTAAAATATCTTTGGTTGCTACCTCTCCCCAAGTGGATTCTGAATCAAGTTCAGAATAACAAAGCATATTTTTTAATTTACTAGAAGTAAACGGTAAAAAGGGTTCGCATAAAACAGCCAATGCAGAAGCAATCTGAAGCGAAACAAACATAATTGTCTTAGTTCTCTCTTCGTCTGTTTTAATCGTTTTCCAAGGTTCTTCGTCGGCTAAATATTTATTTCCTAGTCGAGCTACATTCATTAATTCTGCCTGCGCTTCTCTAAAACGATATCGCTCGATTGAGCTTTCAATCACCTTAGGGTAGGCTTTTAATTCTGTTAGTGTTGCTGTGTCGACTTCAGTAAATGAAGCAGGTTCTGGAACAATTCCATCGTAATATTTATTGGTTAAAACCACTACACGATTGATAAAGTTTCCGAAAATAGCAACTAATTCATTATTATTTCTTGCTTGAAAGTCTGCCCAAGTAAAATCGTTGTCTTTCGTTTCTGGAGCATTTGCAGTTAATGCATAACGCAATACATCTTGCTGATTTGGAAAATCAACCAAATATTCATGCAACCAAACCGCCCAGTTTTTACTGGTAGAAATTTTATTTCCTTCCAAGTTTAAAAACTCATTAGCAGGAACATTATTAGGCAAGATATAGCTTCCGTCTGCTTTTAACATACTTGGGAAAATAATACAGTGAAAAACAATATTATCTTTTCCTATAAAATGAAGCAATTTCGTATCTTCATCTTTCCAATATGGTTCCCAATCTTTTCCTTCTTTTTCTGCCCATTCTTTGGTGGCAGAAATGTAGCCAATTGGAGCATCAAACCATACATACAATACTTTTCCATCGGCTCCTTCCACAGGAACAGGAATTCCCCAATCCAAATCACGAGTTACGGCTCTTGGTCGTAAACCATCATCAATCCAAGATTTGCATTGTCCATAAACATTCGATTTCCAATCTTTTTTATGTCCATCAACAATCCATTCTTTTAACCAAGGTTCGTATTGATCTAAAGGTAAAAACCAGTGTTTGGTTTCTTTTAATGCTGGAGTATTTCCAGTGATAGATGATTTTGGGTTGATTAAATCGGTTGCATTATGAGAGGTTCCACAATTTTCACATTGATCTCCATAACTTTCTTCAAAACCACATTTTGGACAAGTACCTATAATAAATCGATCTGCTAAAAACTGATTGGCTTCTTTGTCATAAAATTGCTCGGTAGTTTGTTCTATAAACTTACCATCTTCGTATAACTTTTTAAAGAAATCGGAAGCGGTATCGTGGTGTGTTTTAGCTGACGTACGCGAGTAATTATCGAAGGTAATTCCAAAATCTTGAAACGATTTTTTGATAATGGCATGGTATTTATCCACTACTTGTTGTGGTGTAATGCCTTCCTTTTTAGCTTTGATGGTGATAGGAACTCCGTGTTCATCGCTTCCACAAACAAAAGCAACATCGTTGCCTTGCATTCTTTGAAAACGCGAATAAATATCGGCAGGAACATATACACCTGCTAAATGTCCAATATGTACAGGGCCGTTGGTATAAGGCAATGCTGCCGTTATCGTAAACCTTTTAGATGAATTTTGCATACTCAATTTTGAAAGTGCAAAAATACGGATTTTATTTATGGATGTACTAGAGGATTTTTTAAAAGAATGATTTGTAATTATTCCTTTATTACCTTTTTGATGGCAGTACCATTATCTGTTTGAATATGAATAAAAAATAAACCCGTGGGAAGTTTTGAAACATCTATTTGTTTTGAAGGATTGTTTTGTTCTAATACTAGTTTACCTAGAACATCAAAGACTTTAATTTTAGTAATAGAAGTAAGATTGGATTTTTCAATAATTAATACATCACTTGCTGGATTTGGATAGATGGAAAATTGAGTTTCTAATACTTCGTTTAATCCTAAGCTACAATCTTCACTGTATACTGCTGTTTCATCAATACACCAACCACTACTAGTTTCGCAAGATTGAGAATTTGCAAAGTTCACATCATCTACTTGTATACAATCAAGGTTTGAGTTGTTAACTGCCTTTAAAATATTAAGATTAATATTATTGCTGTTTTTAATATTTAAATTGGTTAACAAGTTATTAGAACAACTTATATAAGTTAATTGAGAGTTTTGAGACGCATCAAGATCTGTTAATAAATTAAAATGACAAAACAATATTTTTAAATTTGTATTTTGACTTATATCAATAGTATTCATCTGATTATTTTGAGAATGAAATGATTCTAAATTTATGTTTTGTGCTATATTAATATTTGTAAAGTTATTATTTGAAATATATAATTCCTTTAATAATACATTTTGTGTTATATCAATAAAACTAAAATTATTTTGGGATATAGACAGATATTCTAAGCTTTCATTTTGTGAAACATCAAGATTATTAAAATAATTATTAGTTAAATTCAAATACTTTAAATTTGTGTTATTACTCACATCTATAGCACTTAACTCATTCTCCCATAAATTTAACACCTCAAGATTTAAATTTTGAGAAACATCTATAGAAGTTAATTGAGCGTTAGGAAGTATCAACTCTTTTAAATTTGGTATTGAAGTAACATCAATGCTATCAAAAAAATTATTAATACATCTAAACTTTTCTAAATTTATAAAGCTTTGTAAACCCTCTAAACTACTTATCCATTCCAGAGTTATATACAAACCTAGTACTGCTTCCGCTTCTACTACTTGTATTTCTCCATCATCATTAGTATCTGCATCAGCATCTCCATGACTATCTCCGTTAGTATCTACAACAGGATAATTAACTAAGCTATCTTTAAAAATTGGATCTGGAATATCTACAATTTGAGCAAATAAACAATTCCCAATTAGTAAAATCAAAATGGCAAAACTTCTTTTCATTAAAAACCTACTACTTAATTATAATCGATTTGCTATAAAACTGTCCTCCGGTTGAAATACGATAAATATATTGTCCATAGTTTAGCCTTCCGCTGATAAGGTCTTTTACATTAAAAGAATGTCTTCCTGCATATAAAAACTCATTGCTAAGAGTGCCTAATTCCTTTGCCATCATATCGTATAGAATAATATTAACATGAGCCGAATTGGGTAAGTTAATCTCAATATAAGTCTGATTGTTTTGATAAATAGGAACATGTGCAAATCGGCTAGTATTACTAAAATCGGAAGTAGATAGCGTTTCGCAAGAGAGTCCTAAATCTAAATTTTCATAGGTTTCATTCAGTAATATCGTATTTACAATGGATGGGTCTAAACAAAACCAATCTGTTAAAACGGTATTATAAATATCTCTAAAATCGGTAGAAGGAATTAAATTATCATCTTCATCCCAAGTATTTAAATCGGGATGGTTTCCTATAAAACCATTTCCGCTTAAAGCGGGACCAAAAAGCATTACTGGAGAAGCAGCACCGTGGTCGGTTCCGTTAGAGCCATTTTCATAAGGACGGCGACCAAATTCTGAAATGGTCATCGACAATACTTTATCATCCATTCCTACGGTTGTTAAATCATCGTAAAAGTTTTTGATGGTGGATGATAAATCTGATAATAGTTCTTGATGCCTTTCAGGTTGTTCTGCATGGGTATCAAAACTTCCTAAAGAAACCATATAGACTTTAGATCCCAAACCACCTTTGATGAGTCGTGCAACAATTGCTAACTGTTCGGCTAAATCGCCTTCTCCATATTCCACACTATTATTAGCTGCCAAATAAGCATCATTTATTACTCCAGAATAAGTAAAAGTGGTATTGGCAGTTGCTCTCATAAAAAGCAACTTATCTCCATACACACAATCTGGAATGTCTAAAACGTCGTGTAGTGTTCCGTTTTCAGCAACATTTTGAAGCTGTTCAGGGTTGACAACCGAAAAAGCATAGTTGCTATTATTTCCTTTAAAAATTAAATTCCCAATCGATCCTATTTGTACTGCTGGTGGAATCTCAGGTGGATTGGTGATATAATCTGGGTATAAATCTTCGAAATAACGTCCCCACCATCCGGTAGGCTCTTCGTAGGTTTCTGCAGTAGATGCCCAAATATCGGTCGATCTAAAATGTGATAAATTCTGGTCGGGATAACCAACACCGTGGACCACTTTCATAGCTCCATCTCCCCAAACCGATTCCAATTCATTCATATAATTTGGGATTCCAAAATCAGCATTTAAGTTGATTAAATTACTTTGTTGGTGTTTTATAGTAGGTCGTAAATTAGCATAGGAATCATAATCATAAATAGGAACAATGGTGTTTAACCCATCGTTTCCACCTTCCAAGCGTATGATAACCAAAATATTATCGTTTTCATTTTCAGCTAAAGCGACTGCTAAAGGAGAAGGTGAAGTTGCAGAAATTGCAGTTCCTCCTAGCATCATACTTCCGCCTCCGGCTAAACCTAAAGCTTGTATAAAAGAGCGTCTGCTCCATTGTGTATGTTCGTTATCGTGCGCCTTTCTTTCCAGCTTTGATTGTTGCGGTTTCTTAGGTATAAAGTTATTTTTAATCATCGCTTTTTTATTTAAGTTGAAATTCAGGGATGGTTGCTAAATGAGATAACAATAAAAATACTTGATAAGGAGCCTCCTCCCAGTCGAGATTCCAAATACCATCGTCATAATAATTTTGGGGGATTTCCCATTTAAAAATATCGGTGGCAATATCATAATCACTTGCTGTATACAGTTCTTTAGACATAAAATGATTGATCAATACCTCGGTTATATATTGCGGATCATTACTATCGTTGGTTAGTTCTTTCGCTAAATCCACTAAGCTCATTTCTAATCCATTCTGAAATAAAATCCCAAGATACAATTCGGTAAATTGCCAACGACCGGTAAGGGTTGAAGTACTAATCCAATCCTCATCTCTTTGCCAACCTGCAACATCTGGCGGATTGAATAATTGTTGACCAAATAGTCCTGAAAAATAGATCAATGCTTCCATCAACTCATCATTATAAAAGAAGGTAGATTCGTTGATAAACTGCATCGTAATATCGAATGGGCTTTTTATAATTACTCCTAAAGCTCTTTCATCGAAAAAATGTTCGCTTTTAAAAAGCTGCTTTAGCATAGGAGCTAACTCAAAATCGTTGGCCACTAATGTTTGAGCTAAAGGATCGATAACATTTTGTATGATAACCGAATCTATTTCTTGACTCACAAAATATCGATATAGTTTGGTGCAAATATGTGTTGCTATTTCAGTGGCTCTTTCCTGAAATAAAATATCGATAACATCATCATGTTTCCAATTTCCGGTCTGTCCAAAAATGGTTTTATCTCCATCTACCCAAGTAATTTCGTCAAAATAAAGAGGAGCACCTTCCTCGGTCCAGTGGTTATAACCTGTTAATGCTTTTGCGGTTTCGGTGATGTCTGTTTCGGTATATCCATTTCCTTCTCCTAAGGTAAAGAGTTCGTATAATTCTCGAGCGTAATTTTCATTGGGTTCTACATTGGTGTTTTCATAACCGTTTAAATAAATAAGCATTGCTGAACAAACACCTACTTCTTTTACAAAGTCTTTTAAATTTCCAATACAATGAGTTTGTGAAATGTTATAGTATTGAAATAAATAAGGAGCATAAAAGTAATCTTCTAATCCTGTTACAAAATGGTTCATCCAAAAGGAAGTCAACCGACCTCTAAGGTTTTCAGAAATTAAATCATTCCCTGCTTGAATAAACCAATCTTGAATGTATTGTTCGTTTTCGACTTCAAAATTTGTAAAATCTGAGACCGCATAATTACCCCAAAAAGGGGTGGCAGTTGGAGGCATGTTAATCGCTTCATCTACCAAATTGTTTATAAAATCGTTAGGAGTTAAACCCAAAGCTGCATCCACGTTATCCTGTGATGTCCCAAAACCTAGGCGTCGATACACATGTTTTATTTTAGTGGTAGTCCAAGGATTACCTCCAGAAGGTACGTAAGGAGTAAGTGTAGATTCGTTACAAGAAGTTAAAGTAGTTGTTTCCATAGCAGAGGAATTAAAAAATAAAAGATACTGAAAATTAGTGGTTTATTATTTCTATGATTAAATATTAACGGAAAAGATTAATTTTTTATTACTTTGAGCTTGTAAATTGTATGTATGATTCGTCCAAATTATTTAATAAAAGGAGCAACCGTTGCCATAGTATCAACCGCTAGAAAAGTTTCAAAAAAGGAATTAGCACCTGCCATTGCACTTATAAAAAGTTGGGAATTAAACGTGGTTTTGGGCAAGTCTATTGAAGCTGAAGAAAATCAATTTGCGGGTAGTGATGATTTGCGAACTACCGATTTCCAAACCATGTTAGATGACCCAAATATTGATGCCATTTGGTGTGCCCGTGGTGGTTATGGTACGGTTAGAATAATAGATCAGCTTGATTTTTCAAAATTTATAGATAATCCCAAATGGATTATCGGGTACAGCGATGTTACGGTATTACATTCTCATATTCATCAATTTGGAATTGAAACACTCCATGCTCAAATGCCTGTTTCTATCGAAACCAAGTCAGCAGCAACTATTAGTTCTATTAAAAAAACGCTATTCGGGGCAGATTATTCAATTGAGATATTACCTGATGATAAAAATGTTCAAGGAATCGCTTCCGGCCAATTAATAGGAGGGAATTTATCAATGTTGTATTCTCTTTGTGGGAGCCTTTCGGCAATAAATGCCAAAGGGAAAATATTGTTTATTGAAGATTTAGATGAATACTTATATCATATCGATCGGATGCTTCAAAATTTAAAAAGGAATGGATATATTGAAGGATTGGAAGGATTGATCGTTGGTGGAATGACACAAATGCATGATAATGATATTCCATTTGGAAAAAATGCAGAAGAAATAATTTTGGATGTTTGTTCTGAATATAATTTTCCAATTGTATTTAATTTTCCTGCAGGTCATTTAAAAGATAATCGAGCATTATTTTTAGGAAGGAAAGCTGATTTAATGGTTCATAAAAATGGAGTAACCTTGTCTTTTAAAGAATAAATATGGCTCATCACAACGAATTAGGGAAAATAGGAGAGAAATTAGCAGCCGAATATTTGATAAAAAAAGGATATGAGGTTTTAGCACAAAACTTTTATTACGACAAAGCTGAAATTGATATTATTGCAAAAAAAGATTCTAATATTCTAGTTGTGGTAGAAGTGAAAACAAGAAATAGTGACTTTTTTGGTGACCCTCAGGAATTTGTAACTCCTTCCAAAATAAAATTATTAGTTAAAGCAGCTAACGAATATATTATTAGTAATGATTTAGATATGGAAGTCCGTTTTGATATCATTGCAGTAATCAAAAATAAATCTATTGAAAAGATTGAGCATTTTGAAGATGCTTTTTATCATTTTTAGGTCTCAATTAGTGCGTTTGGATACAAACTTACTTTTATAAGCTGTTCAAACTCTATATTTGTAATTGCTATGGAAGGAAATTTTCAACTCATCGATATCATTGTCTTTATTGGTATTTGCCAAGGTATATTTTTATCTTTTACGTTACAGCGTATTTCAAATAATAACCATAAGGCCAATTCTGTTTTATCCAAATTAATATTAATTGCAACCATTATGTTAATTGGTAGGTTTTTGTATTTACGATATTTAAATAATTGGGTTTTTCAATGGAGTTTAATCATCGATAGTATTGTTTTTCTTTTCGGACCCTTAAATTATATGTATGTAAGACGATTATTATTTAAAGGAAATGAAAATTATAAAACCCCGTTTTATAGTTGGATTCCTTTTTATTCTTTATTAATACTATCGGTAAGTTTTGTTGTTTTGTTTACACCTGAGGAATATTATCAATTATTTGTTGATGGTTATTTATCGCAAATGTTCACTATTATTTCAGCATTAATGATACTTTTTAATGGGTTCTATATTGTAAAATCAATTGCACTAATTAGAAATTATAAAAGTGTAGAAAAGCAATATGTTTCATTTAATCAAAGCCCTTTAGGGTATTTAAACGCTTTTCAATTATCAGTATCCTTGTGTTTTTTACTTTGGGGGTTTAGTTATATAAATGGAACGTTTTTAAATAATTACATCACCTATTTGGGATATGATGTGATTTGGATAGCCATTCCTGTTTTTATTTATGTGATTGGTTATTTTAGTTTAAAACAACCTGAACTTTTTAGAATTGTTTTAGATGATAGTTCAAAAGAAAAAAGAGCTCGCTTATCTCAAAAAGACAGTGATATTTTAATGAAAAAATTAGATAGCTTGATGATTAATGAAAAGATTTTTCTTAAAAGTGATTTAACCTTAAGAGAAGTTTCTGAAATTTTGAAAACATCGACCAATAATATTTCTTGGTTATTGAATAATGTATATAAAACTACTTTTTATGATTTTATAAATAATTATAGAATTAAAGAATTTGTTAAAAATATAGATGGAAATAAGCACCTTAATCATACTATTTTAGCATTATCTATGGACGTGGGATTTAATTCTAAATCTACTTTTAATAAAGCTTTCAAAACAGTTATGAAAGACACTCCTAGTAATTTTATAAAAAAAAGAACTGCCGCATAAAATTACAAACTCATCATTTGTTAATTTTTATAGTAATCGCAAAAAACCTGTGTATTTGTATCCAAACGGTCGATATTATCTTTTTCTGAATTTATGTTTGTAGAAAATATAAAATTCAGAAAAATGAAAAAAATGACACTTACTTTATGGATCGCTTTATTAACAATGATTCCATTTTTTGCACAAACCGTAGCTACATTTACAGATGGTACTCCAGACGATGCAATCGCATTGGATAGTAATGGAAATATTTATTGTTCAAATTATGTGGGAGATAAAGTTTTTAAATTTACTCCTTCAGGAGAAATGACCGAATTTGTTACTGGATTAAATACACCAAATGGTTTGGCATTTAACTCTAATGACGAACTATTTGTTTGTGATGGACAAGGAAATACCATCTATAGGTATGATATTGATGGTAATCTTTTAAATTCTTATTCAGTTACAGGACATCCATCAGGAATTGTAAAATCTTTTACTGATGAAACTATGATCTTTACTGAATATAATGGTAGCAAAATTAATCGTTTGGAGTTAGATGGTACAGTTACTGAAATTTCTTCAGCGACAGGGCTAAATGGACCCGTTGGGATTGTTTATAATGAAAATGGAGTATTATTTATAGGTAATTATGCGGATCGTGAAATCTATAAAGTATTAGAAAATGGAGATGTTGAGTTTATTGCAGAAGTACCAACAGACGGAGGAGCACTGCCAAACCTAGGATTTATATCATATGGTCAAGGATATTTATGGGGAACCACTATGGGTAGTGATAAAATTTATAAAATCAACCCAAACGGGATTAATGAAGTTGAATTATATGCAGGAAATATACAAGGTAGTCAAGATGGAGGGTTAAGTGAAGCCACTTTTCATACTCCTAATGGAATAGCATTTAACGATACAGAAGATACCATGTACATTACCGATTTTGGCACAAAAAATTTAAGAGTCATATCTAATATAGTGCTTGCAAATAATGATCAAGTACTAAAAAAAAACAAAGTAAACTTAGTTCCTAATCCAGCAAATTTAAAAACTATAATTTATGCTGAATTAAATTATGATAGTACTTATAATATTCAGGTAAATGATGTTTTAGGTAGAACCCTATTAACTTATGAAGGAATCTCTAGTAATTTGAAAATTGAAAAGACAATCAATATAGAAAATTGGAAATATGGAACCTATTTTATTAATTTAAAGTTAGGTGAAGTAACTATCACTAAAAAATTAATCAAGTAATTAAAAATAGATTATTGTATATAATAAGCTGAACAAAAGTGTTTAGCTTATTATTTTTTTAGATATGCTTTTAGTACTTCGAAGTTTTCTGGTTTTGCTATAAATTTCTTGTCTTTATCTAATACAAAATAGGTGGGTGTACTCGTAAGTGCATAATCTGTTACAACAGTATTATCCCATTTATTTAATTTAATAACATTTATAAAATTAGGAAATTTTATAATTTCATTGCTCCACTTAATAGAATCTTCTTCTAATCCAACAGCGATTACTTTGTATTTTGTACTATTAAAATCTTGAGTTAATTGATATAATTCTGGGACCTCCTTTAAACAGTGAGAGCAACCACTGCTCCAAAAAACAAGAATATAGTTTTCTGCAATATCCAATTCACTTAATTTTTTACCACTTGATTCGTCTAAAGTAAAGTCAGGTGCAGGATTACCAATTGACAAGTTTTTAAACTGAGTAAGTTTTAAAACTAGTTCCTTATCATTTAACTGATTTCCTACAGGAATTAAATACCGTTCAGCTAAATAATTAGCAGTGTTGATGAGTTTGTAATTCACTAATTTTTGCCATAGTTTACCTAAAAAGAATTTCTGAAAATTAGGGTCTAAAGATCTAATATGAGCTGCAACTTTATCCACATTGTTTTCAAATGATTTTTCTACAGGTATTCCCTCTGTTGTCACTTCTGTTATATAAGCTAAGGACTTTTCAATTAAAAAGTTCGAGCTTTGTAAGACTTCATCTCCAAAATTAATAGATGCAAAATAATTAGTTGTTAAATTATTTATATAATTAGATGGAGATTCAAATTCATTTGGAATGTAAGGCTTGTTAGCTTTTATAAAATGATTTACTAATTTACCCTCAGACTTTTTCTCATAAGCTTTTTGTAACTCTTTTTGTTTTGTATAAACTGCAGTTACAGTAGAAGGATTAGCTTTATCTTTTAGATATTTAGTTTCTAAATCACTACCAAGTAAAGCCATTTCTGTTAAATAAGAATTTAGCATTATATTCTCTGAAGATTTCTGAAAAATTGCACCATCCTTTAAATTAAATGTTAGTTCTATATCTTCCTCTCCGTTATAAATAATATCAAAATTAAATTCATTTTGTGGAGCTGCATAAACCAATTTGTATATTCCTTTGGTTGCTTTTTCGTCAAGCTTAAAAACTAAATTCCCATCAACAACTCTACTTTGAGCAATGTATTGGGTTTTGGTAGGTGAATTTTTATACAAAACAGCCCAAGTAAAATCCACTGCTGGAGAAAAGGTTACTTTAATGGTATGTTGTGAAAATAAAATGGCAGGAAAAATAAGGAGTATAAAAAGTATATTTTTAGTTTTCATGGTAAAGATATTTACTAGGCATAAACAATAATTAAACCAAAATGGGAGATAAGGATTGTAGTGCTTTATTTATAGTTGTAATATTATCAAAGGTAATAATTAATCGCAATCCATTTCGAGTATTTTTTTCTTTCATCAAAACTTGTCTTGGATGATTTTGAACAAATTGAATGATTTGAGAAAACACAGGACTTTGATAAAAAGAACTTTCTTGATCTGCCACAAAATAACCTATTAGCTTACCTTGTTTCATTATAATTCGTTCTATACCCATAGTAATTGCTAACCACTTAATACGAACGCTATTTAATAAATCGACAGCTTGTATAGGAAGATCACCAAAACGATCTATTAAATCGGTTTCAAACTTCTGAAGTTCTTCCTCCGTTTTTAGCTCGTTTAATTTTTGGTAAAGATTCATTCTTTCCGTGATATTATTTACATAGTCATCAGGGAATAGTAATTCAAAATCGGTATCAATTACCATTTCTTTTACAAAATCTTTCAGCTCATGTTCTGTGCCAGAATATAAATCTTTAAATTCTTTTTCTTTTAATTCATCAATGGCTTCAGCAAGTATTTTTTGATAGGTTTCAAATCCAATTTCATTGATAAATCCACTTTGTTCACCGCCTAATAAATCTCCTGCTCCCCTAATTTCTAAATCTTTCATTGCAATGTTAAGACCAGACCCTAATTCACTAAACTGCTCTAAAGCTTGGATACGTTTTCTAGCATCATCTGTCATTGCAGAATAAGGAGGAGTAATGAAATAGCAAAATGCTTTTTTGTTACTTCTACCTACACGACCACGCATTTGGTGTAAATCGGATAGACCAAAATTATTGGCATTATTAATAAACATCGTATTTGCATTAGGAACGTCCAAACCACTTTCAATAATAGTTGTTGAAACTAATACATCAAATTCATTATTCATAAAAGACAACATCAATTGTTCTAGTTTTTTGCCTTCTAATTGACCGTGTCCAATACCAATTTTTGCATCAGGAACTAATCGTTGAATCATTCCTGCAACTTCCTTTATATTTTCAATCCGGTTATGAACAAAGAATACTTGCCCGTTTCTAGAAATTTCATAACGAATTGCATCTCTTATGGTTTCTTCCGAAAAACGAACCACATGAGTCTCAACTGGATAACGATTAGGTGGGGGAGTACTTATAATGGATAAATCTCTTGCTGCCATTAAACTAAATTGAAGTGTCCTAGGAATAGGGGTAGCAGTTAGTGTTAAGGTATCTACATTTTGTTTAATAGTCTTAAGTTTGTCTTTTACAGCAACACCAAATTTTTGTTCTTCATCAATAATTAATAAGCCTAAATCTTTAAATTCCACGGCTTTATTTACCAATTGATGAGTTCCAATAACAATATCTAAAGTTCCGTTTTTCAATCGTTCTAAAACAGAGGCTCTTTGCTTAGCAGTTCTAAAACGATTGAGGTAATCTACATTTACTGGCATTTCTGCCAATCGTTCAGAAAAGGTTTTAAAATGCTGAAAAGCCAAAATGGTAGTTGGTACTAAAATGGCTACTTGTTTTCCATTATCAACTGCTTTAAAAGCAGCTCTAACAGCAACCTCGGTTTTTCCAAAACCAACATCACCACATACCAAACGGTCCATGGGACGTTCGTTTTCCATATCTCGTTTTACATCTGCTGTTGCAGTTACTTGATCGGGAGTGTCTTCATAAATAAAGGAAGACTCTAGTTCAAGTTGCAAATAAGAATCGGGATCATAAGCAAAGCCTTTTAGGGTTCTTCGTTTTGCGTATAATTCTATTAAATTAAATGCAATTTCTTTAACCCGTTTTTTGGTCTTTTGCTTTAATTTTTTCCAGGCTCCACTTCCTAATTTATAGATTTTTGGAGTGGTTCCATCTTTTCCATTATACTTAGATATTTTATGAAGTGAATGAATGCTGAGGTATAAAATATCTCGTTCTCCATAGATTAATTTAATGGCTTCTTGTAGTTTTCCTTCAACATCTATTTTCTGAAGGCCACCAAATTTTCCAATTCCGTGGTCGATATGGGTAACATAATCTCCAACTTCTAAGTTGGTTAACTCTTTTAACGTAATCGCTTGTTTTTTTGCGTATCCATTTTTTAATTGAAACTTATGATAGCGTTCAAAAATCTGATGATCGGTATAACAAACATTTTTCTGGTCAAAATCTATAAAGCCTTGATATAATGGAAATAATATAGTTTCAAACTGATCGACATGCTGCTCAGTATCTTCAAAAATATCGTGAAACCTACGCTCTTGTTGTTCGCTACTACAGAAAATGTAGTTTTTAAAACCTTTCTCTGTGTTGGTATTTAAATTATCAATTAATAAATTGAACTGTTTATTAAAAGAGGGTTGAGGTTTTGTATTAAAATTAAGATCACTTTCGGTTGAAGCGTTGATTAACTGAACTTTTGTAAAATCTTCAAGTTCCTTACTTATTAAATCTGAAGAACAAAACAATTGATTGGGGTTACTTTGTTTTATCTCACCATCTAACCTATTAAAAGCTTCTTCAGCTTGATGGAAAAGTTTATCAATTCCCTTGTATAATAAATCTTCATTTTTATAAAAAACAACTGTTTTTGCAGCGATGTACTTTAGGAAACTAGTGCGTTTTTCTTCCATCATTTTGTTTTCCATATTCGGAATGATGGTAATCTTTTTTATGGGTTCAGCTGAAAGTTGAGTTTCCACATCAAAACTTCGAATGCTTTCCACATCATCACCAAAAAACTCAATACGATAGGGCATATCGTTACTAAAAGAAAACACATCTAATATTCCACCACGAACCGAAAATTCTCCTGGTTCGGTTACAAAATCGGTGCGTTTAAAATTGTATTCAAAAAGGATTTCGTTTACAAAATCGATGGATAAATCATCTCCAATACTAATTTTTAGAGTGTGTCTTTCTAACTCTTTACGAGTGACCACTTTTTCAAAAAGAGCCTCAGGGTAAGAGACAATAATAGCAGGCTTTCTTTGCGAATTAATCCTGTTTAAAACTTCTGCTCTCAGCAATACATTTGCGTTGTCGGTTTCTTCTATTTGATAAGGACGGCGGTAGCTTCCTGGATAAAACAATACATTTTTTTCGCCTAACAGATTTTCTAAATCGTTTAGGTGATAAGCAGCTTCTTCTTTATTATTTAAAATAATTAAAAAAGGTTTTTCGGCTTGCTTAAAAACTTCTGTAATTACAAGGGGATAAGAAGAACCTACTAAACCAGAAATCAAGGTCTTATTTTGAGATTGGGCAATAGCTTCCCCTAGTTTTCTAGCAGTAGAAGACTTGTTAAAAAGTGAAGCAACCCAAGTTTTACTCATTGGGGCAAAGGTAGTATTTCAAATAAAATATTGAAACAGCTTATTACTTATTTTATTTAAATATGTTGATCGATTAAAATGGTATTTCCATCAGGATCTTTAATCACAAAACTTGCCGGACCATTATTTTTTTCATCTGCCTCAACTTCTAAGTTGATACCACTTTTTTTAAGATGACTTTGTATTTGCCTAACATCATTATAATCTGATAAAGGGTTTGCATTTTGATCCCAACCAGGATTAAAGGTTAAAATATTTTCGTCAAACATGCCTTGAAATAAACCAATAATAGTATCGCCATTTTTCATGATTAAATAATTCATAGACTGGTCACCTGCAAATTTGCTAAAGCCAATTTTTTCGTAAAAATCTTTTGATTTAGTCAAGTCTTTCACTGCTAGACTTACTGAGAATGCTCCTAGTTTCATATGTTTTAATTTTTTAAAAATTTTCTCCCTTTCAACCAAGGAATATTTGATTCATATATTCTTAAATGAGTTTTAATTTCCTTGTCCGATTGGTCTCTAGGATTTTTTGTGATATATCGTGCCTTGGTATTAGTAAAATCTAAAGAATGTTTCTCGTCTAGATCATTTTCTGTATTGGTATAAAAATAGAGCACATTGTTTTTTTCTATGTTCCAAGTACCTTTTCCGTAAAGGTTTTCTTCTGGATTTTTTGCATTTATTTTTCTGTAACTATGAAACGTATAGGTGCTATCTTTTTTTAACGTTAGTTTATAATCTAGAGTACCTTCATCGTTAATATCGTGATGAATTTTATAAACCCCTGTGTATATTTCGGTTTGAGAAAAAGCGGTGCTAGTAATAATTAATAGAAGTAGAAAGATTGTTCTTTTCAATTTATAAGTATTGATTATGAAAAAAAGCATAAATTATTGTTCCGCAAAAGCTTTAAAATCTTTCATGAATTTAAAAGACTGTTTTTTAAAAGAGCCTGGCATTAAAAAGGAAATGATTTTCATAAATCCCTTAAATTTAAATTCCACATCTGTTTTCCAATTGGTTGTGTTTTCATTAAGTTCTGTAAAATAATTCTTATTTAAATTCCATACTCCTTTTGCTACATAAGTTGCAGAAAATTCATTAGGTAAATCTCTCTTTATAATGGTTTCAATCATCTCGATTTCCCTTTTTCCCATTTTATATAGAAGTTTAGAAGTAGCATCCTTTTCTCCAGGCGTTCCCGTTAAATGTTCCAAACTTATAAAACCTTCTTGCCAGTGTTTCATATTATCAGGATTGTCGAAAAGTTCAATTACTTTTTCTCTAGGGAGGTCGATGTCAATTTCAACAGTATATTTCATAATATGAGGTTTTATTATTTCCTAACAAGTTTATTTTGAGCGTCATAGAATTAATTATTTTATAAATATAAATAATTTAGATGAATCTGTTTTATTAATAATTAAGATTACATATTTCCTTTAAATTAATTTTAAAATAACACTTGATTAGTTTTATCTTTGTGGCATAAAATATAGAATATGTCATTTTACGAATTATTTAAGAAAGGTCACCAAACTAGAAATAAAGCTCATTTTGCTTCTATTGCCTCCATAGCAATGACAGATGGAAATATTTCTGAAGACGAACAAGCTTTATTAAAGACATTAGCAACTAAATTAGGAGTTAATAAGTCTGATGTAGCTAAGATTTTAAAAAATCCAGCTCAGTATCCTATTGTACCTTCAAATTCTGCTGAAGAAAGATTGGAACGTATGCATGATTTATTCGATATGATTTTTACCGATCATGAAATTGATGTAAAAGAATTAGTTTTGATTAAAAAATATGCAATAGGATTAGGATATAATTCAATAAATGCAAATGAGTTGATTAAGAATTCAATCGAAATTTATACTGGGAAAATCAGTTTAAACGAATATAAGTATTTGATTAACAATAGGTTAAATAAATAATCTATTGTTTTTTCTTTTTCATAAAAGACTCTAGCTTCTCAACCATATAACTATTCCCACAGAAAAAAGGAACTCTCTGATGCAACTCAGTTGGTTTTATATCTAGAATTCTATCATACCCATTACTAGCTTTTCCACCAGCTCTTTCAGCTAAAAACGCCATAGGGTTACATTCGTAAAGTAGACGTAATTTACCATCAGGATTTTTGGATGTAGATGGGTAAAAATAAATACCTCCTTTAATCATATTTCTATGAAAATCGGATACTAAAGATCCAATATATCTAGAAGTATAAGGTCTATCCCCCTCTTCTTCTTGACAATATTTAATGTATTTTTTTACACCTTTTGGGAAATGAATATAATTTCCTTCATTAACAGAATAGATATTTCCTTTATCTGGAAATTTCATATTTGGGTGTGAAAGATAATAGGTTCCAATAGCAGGATTTAATGTAAACCCATTAACTCCATGGCCAGTAGAATAAACAATCATCGTAGAAGTTCCATAGACAATATATCCTGCAGCAACTTGATGTTTTCCAGGTTGTAAAAAATCTTCTATTGTTACTGGAGTTCCGTCTGGTGTAATTCTTCTATAGATAGAAAAAATAGTTCCTACAGACACGTTAACATCAATGTTAGAAGATCCATCTAAAGGGTCCATTAACACAACATATTTATTATCGTGCTTTTTATTACCTCCTTTTATGGTTATAAAATCATCTTCTTCTTCACTAGCAATACCACAAACTATTTCACGATTTACAAGCGTGTTTATAAAAACTTCATTAGCGTAAACATCTAATTTTTGTTGGTCCTCACCTTGAATATTTTCTTCCCCAGCGTTGCCAAGTATATCTACCAGTCCCGCTTTATTAACTTCGTGATTTACAATTTTTCCAGCTAATCGAATAGAATTTATAAGTCGTGATAATTCACCGGAAGAATATTTAAATTCACTTTGTTTGTTTATAATAAATTCTCCGAGTGTTTTGTTTTGTTGTGTCATTACAGTAGGTTGTCAAGAATTTGATGCAAATATCGTTAATTTTTAAAGAAATAGAACCGATATTTGTGAAATCAAATTGAAAACTTTGAACAATATAGTAAGATTAAGTACTCCAGAGGACATGCCTCAAGTTTTAGAGTTAATAAAAGAATTAGCTGCTTTTGAAAATGAACCCAATTCGGTTAGTATTAATGAAAAAACTTTAATTGAAGAAGGCTTCGGAAACAATCCATTGTTTACTTGTTTTGTAGCTGAAATTGAAACAGAACTAGTAGGAATGGCATTGGTTTATGATCGATTTTCAACTTGGAAGGGAAGAAGTGTGCATTTAGAAGATTTAATTGTTAAAAAGAATCAAAGAGGAACAGGAGTAGGGAAAGCCTTATATTCACGAGTGATACAATATGCTGCCGATAAAAATGTTAAACGATTAGAATGGGTGGTCTTGGATTGGAATAAAGATGCAATTTATTTTTATGAAAAAAGTGGAGCGACCTTTTTGAAGGATTGGTATCTGGTTCAAATGGATAATGAAGGAATTAAAAATTATTTAAAAAGTAATAACTAAGAAATAACCGTTTTTACGGGCTGTAAATATGAAAGTATTTAAATTTGGTGGAGCATCTGTTAAGAATGCAGAAGGAGTAAAAAACTTAGTCTCTGTTATTAAAACTACAGAAGAAAAAGATTTGGTTATCGTCGTTTCTGCAATGGGAAAAATGACTAATGAATTAGAACAACTTGTTTCAAATTATTTTTTAAACCCGAGTGAAGTAAAAGCATCTGTAGCTTCAGTTTATGATTTTCATTTTCAGATTATTTCTGAGTTATTTAGCAATACTTCTCACCCTATTTTTAACTTGCTTTTGAAGTTTAAAAATGAACTTCAACTATTTTTAGAAAATAATAAGTCTACAAATCATGCTTTTGTTTATGATCAAGTAGTAAGTTTTGGTGAGATGATTTCAACTACCATTATTTCTGAGTATTTATCCGAAATCGGACTTGATAATAAGTTTCTGGATGTTCGATCTTGTATTAAAACCAATACCAATTATCGTGATGCTATAGTAGATTGGAATGAAACTAAAAAAAATATTATAGCAAGTGTTCCTAAAAAAGGAATTAGTATTACTCAAGGTTTCATTGCTTCGGAAAACTTACATAATTTCACTACTACTTTAGGAAGGGAAGGGAGTGATTATACAGCAGCTATTTTTGCATACTGTTTAAATGCTCAAAGTGTAACTATTTGGAAAGATGTGCCAGGAGTATTAAATGCAGATCCTAGACATTTTAAAAAGACCCAGTTATTAAATCATATATCTTATCGAGAAGCAATAGAATTAGCTTTTTATGGAGCTTCTGTAATTCATCCAAAAACCCTTCAACCTCTTCAACGAAAAGAAATTCCTTTATATGTTAAATCGTTTTTTAACCCAAAAGAAGTAGGAACTTGTGTTGGAAAAGGAGTGGCTTTGGATCCTTTAATTTCTTGTTTTATTTTAAAGAAAAAGCAGGTGTTAATTTCACTTTCTTCATTAGATTTTTCATTTATGATGGAAGATAATATAGCAGAGGTTTTTAAATTATTACATCAATTTAAAATGAAGGTGAATTTAATCCAGAATTCGGCTATTAGTTTTTCTGTTTGTATAGATAATAAATTCGATAATTTAGATTTATTACTAGGGAAGCTAAGAGAAACTTTTAGAGTGACTTGGAATGAAGACGTTACTATTTATACCATTCGGCATTCTACACCCAATGAAATTAAGAATTTATTAGTTGGAAAAGAAATGCTTTTAAAGCAAGAAAGTAGAGAAACTGTTCAGTTAGTAGTTAAGGAATAAAGCAAGTTGTTTTAACTATATTTGCTTTATTCTCAATAAAGAATATAATTAAAAACCATTCATGGGATTAGTCAATGCAAAAGAAGTAGCGAAAGCCATAAACATCGATAAACTCGGGTTTTTGGGGACTACTTTAGGCTGGACTTTAATGAAGATATTAAATCTTGACACTCTTAATAAGATTTATGATGATAATAAGCATTTAAAAGATATTGAATTTATAAATGCACTTATTGATGACTTTGAAATAAAGTTTGAAATCCCTGAAGAAGATTTAAGAAGAATCCCAAAAACAGGTCCTTTTATAACCATATCTAATCATCCTTTAGGAGGTATTGATGGTATTTTATTATTGAAGTTATTATTAGATCATCGACCAGATTTTAAAATTTTAGCCAATTTTTTATTACACCGCATCGAACCTATGAAACCCTATGTGATGCCGGTGAACCCTTTTGAAGGGAAAAAAGAAATACAATCAAGCATAGGAGGGTTTAAAGCTTCCTTAAAACATTTAAAAGATGGATATCCTTTAGGAATTTTTCCAGCTGGTGAAGTTTCAACTTATAGAGACGGAAAATTAATAGTTGATAAACCTTGGGAAGAAGCCGCTATGAAATTAATACAAAGAGCTAAAGTACCCGTAGTTCCTATTTATTTTCATGCTAAAAACAGTAAGTTGTTTTATAGAATGGCTAAGATGAGTGATACTTTACGAACCGCAAAATTACCTTCTGAACTTTTAACTCAAAAAGAACGATTAATTAAAGTAAGGATTGGGAATGCAATTTCAGTAAAAGCGCAAGACGAATATAAGTCACTAGAAGATTTTACCAGCTTTTTACGTACTAAAACGTATATGCTAGCTAATCCTTTTGAGAAGAAAAAATTAATTGATAGTTTACCAAAAAATTTAAAATTTCCAAAACCACCGAAAAAAATAGTAAAACCGGTCGCTGTTTCAATACTTGAAAAGGAGATAAATTCTCTTAAAATAAATGACAAGAGGCTTCTTAAGAGTAAAAACTATGAAGTTTATTTAGCAGATGCTCCAAGTATCCCAAATATCATTCAAGAAATTGGAATGCTTAGAGAAATTACTTTTAGAGAAATAGGAGAGGGTACAAATAAGGCAATTGATTTAGACAAATTCGATGCGTATTATCACCATATGTTTTTATGGGATAAGGATGCAAAAAAAATTGCGGGTGCTTACCGTATGGGTTTAGGTTCTCATATATATTCGAGGTATGGAATCAATGGTTTTTATTTGCAAGAACTATTTCGATTTGAACAGGAATTGTACCCTATGATGAGCAAATCCATTGAAATGGGAAGGGCTTTTATTATTAAGGAATACCAAATGCGCCCGATGCCATTATTTTTACTTTGGAAAGGAATAGTACATACTACCTTAAGACATCCTGAGCATAAATATTTAATTGGGGGAGTAAGTATTAGTAATCAATTTTCTGAATTCTCTAAATCGTTAATGATTGAGTTTATGAAATCTAATTATTACGATCCTTATGTAGCACAGTATATAAATCCAAAAAAGGAATATAAGGTTAAATTAAAGGATGCTGATAAGGATTTTGTTTTTGATGCTAGTGAAGCCGATTTAAATAAATTTGATAAAATTATTGATGAGGTAGAACCTGGAAGCTTACGATTACCAGTTCTTATAAAAAAATACATCAAACAAAACGCAAAAGTAGTGGCCTTTAATGTAGATCCACTTTTTAATAATGCTGTAGATGGATTAATGTATATACGAATAGCAGATTTACCTGAAAGTACTGTAAAACCTGTTATGGAGGAATTTCAGGCCGAATGGGAAAAAAAATTTCAACCCTCTAACGAAGAAGAGGAATAAAAAAGCCTTTGATTTTTGGTCAAAGGCTTTTTTATTTATAGTACTTTATCTTTTAGTAATCAGGAATTCCGATCGTCTATTTTTAGCATTGTCTTGGTCGGTACAATTAGCACCACAATTCACCAGTGGTCTAGATTTACCATATCCTTGGCTGGTAAGTCTTTCTTTATCGATTCCTTTAGAGATGATGTATTGTACGGTAGAAGCCGCTCTTCTTTCTGAGAGTCCCATATTATATTCTGGGGTACCATTATGATCGGTATGGCTTTCTACTTTAATTTCCATCGAAGGATATTTTTTCATAATTGCTACTAGTTTGTCCAATTCGAAAGCCGCTTGCGATTTGATGTTGTGTTTATCGTAATCAAACATAATAGGGTTAAGCACCACTTTATCCTCTGCGATAATTTCTTCGATAGGACGAAGCATAAGTGTTTTACTCACCGGTCCTTGATTGGTAGGAGCTACTGTTAGGCTGTTACTTTCATAACCTTGTAAGAACCCTAGCACTTGGTTTTCTTTGTCACATTCAACCACTAGTTTTACAAATCCGTTGTTATCTGTTGTTTTAGTCGTTAGTTTGTTTTCTGCATTATCAATAAGATCTACGCGAGCACCTGCTAATGGTTTTTTAGTATACTCATCGATAACTTGAACATTAAGTTCGTAATCACATAAAGGAGCGATTAGTTTAGCTGCATAAATATCATCACTTCCAACGCTACCTTTTCTATTAGAAGACACATATCCTTCTTTTGTTTTCGGATCGTATTTAAAAGCAAAATCATCACTTGCACTATTTACATCGGTACCAATATTACGAACCCCTCCAAAACTTGAACCGTTTGCCTCTGCATAGAAAACATCGAGTTCTCCCAGTCCCATATGTCCGTCACTAGAGAAGTAAAGTGTTCCGTTTGAGTCTATAAAAGGGAATACCTCTTTTCCTTCGGTGTTAATATTATCCCCTAAGTTTTCTGGTTTTCCAAGCGAACCGTCTTTATTAACAGCTACTTTATAAATGTCCGACATTCCTTTTCCACCTGGCATATCACTTACAAAGTATAGCGTGTTACCATCCGGGCTTAAGGCAGGTTGTCCAAAAGAATGCTCACTATTATTAAAACTTACTGGTTGGATGTCTTTCCACACACCGTTTTCTTTTACGGCAGTAAATAGGTTAATTTGACTTACCCCTTCTTCACTTTTTTTGTATTTACCTTTAAAGTAATCGTTTCTGTCAAAATACATTCTTTTACCATCTGCAGTAATGGCAACATTACCTTCGTGATATTTAGTATTTACATCCCCCGCAATTAGCTCTGCATTTTTTACAGTTCCCCCTACGATATCCGCGACATATACATCTAAAAATGGTTCTTCGTTCCAACCGTATTTTTTTCTAGCCGTATTTCTAGCCGAAGAGAAGTAGAAAGATTTTTCAATTACCGTACCTCCAAATTCAGAATACTCTGTATTGATGTCTTTCATATTAGTAAGCGAAAACTTTTTAGCATTTTCTAAGTACTTAGGAAGGTAGTTAGGATCTTCCATAAAAGCCACCGATCTAGAATCAGCTGGTTTCATTTCAGCAAACTTTTTCATCCAAGTATTATAATCTCCGTATTTACCATTGGCTTTTAAAACTTGAGCGTAGTTATAAACTGTTTCAGGTTTTACTTTTTTACCTTTTACGACTCTTTTATAATAGGTTTCAGCTTTTTTAGTATCGTTGATAAAGAAATAGCTATTGGCTAATTGCTCAAAAACGTATTTGTTGCCTTTTCCTTTTTTAAGTAATTTTTGATAGGCTTCAGCAGATTCTGTATAGGCTAATCTTTTATATAAATCATCCGCTTTTTTGGTGTCTTTATTCTGTGCGAGAGTAAGAGTAGTACTTGCCGCTATAAGAATTATGAATAGGTATATTTTTTTCATTTTAAATGTGCTTTATTAAAAGATTAGAAATATCTAGGTGAACGTAAGGCACGTTTGTTGAAAAATACGTCCCAGGTTAAAATAAGTTCGTGTGATGAACCAGCCACCGCTTTAATATCTGAAATAACATGATCATAGGCATATCCTATACGAATATTAGGGTTGACTTGAAATCCTACTATTGCACTAAAGGAATCTTCAAATCGATACGAACCTCCTAGTTCAAATTTCTCATAGAACAAAGCATTTAAATTTACATCCCAAGATATCGGAGAATCAAAGGCAGCTTTCACCATTGCCGAAGGTTTTAACTTAACATTTTCACCTAGCTGAAATACATACCCAGCAGTTGCAAAGAAGTGAGAAGTTTCATTTCCATATTTGATAGCCTCTCCATCTACGGTTTCATCTAAGTGCACCGAATTTAAGAAGTTAGGAACCGATAAACTTACATAGAAGTTATCGCTGTATAAAAACACACCTGCGCCTGCATTAAAATAGGTGCTCTGAATATTTTCAGAAAAGAAAGGATCGTTAGGATCTTGGAGTTCAAGATCTGTTAACCCCACTTCGTGAAAGGTAGCTCCTGCTTTAACACCAAAGGCTAACTTTAAAGCTTTACCTAAATCAATGGTATAAGAGAAGTCTGCATAAATATTAGATTCTACAACAGGCCCTAGTTGATCTTTAATGGCAGAGAGTCCTAATCCCATATTATCTCCAATTGGAGAGTTAGCAGAAAAGGTGAACGTTTCTGGGTTATCAGCGATACCCGTCCATTGGGTTCTGTAGAGGGCTGTAAAAGACAGGCTTTCTTTAGAACCTGCATAGGCAGGATTAATCACGCTTAAATTGTACATATATTGAGTGTACTGTGGATCTTGTTGTGCACTTGCTTCTTGGAATACAATTAGTAGTCCGAGAAATATTGTTATGATATATATTTTTTTCATATTTAACTATTTGGTAGTTAGAAAGAGTTTTAAAATTAGTTTGCGTTTCTATTTAAATAAATCCATCCACTTGTTTGTGAACCGTAAACATCGTCCCTACTAGCTAGGTCTATTACATAATAATAGGTGCCTGTAGGTAATTCGTTTCCGTTTTTATCTTGTCCATACCATTCGTTTACATAATTGTCTTTATTAAAAACAATGGTTCCGAATCGGTTAAATATTTGCAGATTAGTAATACCACCAACACGATCACTTAAAAACTCTAAATCTAAAGCGTCGTTAAACCCTGGAGTTGCATCTGGAGAAATCCCTTGAGAGATTACACAGTTAGATACATCATAAAGTTCTACGTCTACATCATCAGTTCCGGTACATGCTCCTTTAGTAATAGTTACCGAATAATTTTGTATTCCAGAGAAATCATCGGTAATAACAATATCTAAAGTACTGCTAGTTGCTCCATAAATCTCATCTCCATTTAAATACCATTGATAAGAAATACCTTCTTCATTAGAATCGGCATTTAATGTCCATTCCTCACCTACACACGATTTGAAATCGTCACCTAAATCAACAACAGGTAAATTAGTAATACTAACTGTAATGCTATCAAAATTAACACAACCATTGATGGTAACTTCTACAGAATAAGTATCTGAATCTGAAATTGTAATACTAGGACTTGTTTCTCCAGTACTCCATAAATAAGTAGCATTAGTAGCATCTTCTCCAATAATTGTAGGAACTAATTCAATAGATGATTGATCGCAAATATTTAAATCCTCACCTAAATCTACTGTAAATGAAGCTAAACTAACTATTACACTATCATTGCTAATACAACCACTAGCATTAACTTCAACTGAATAAGTCCCCGTATCAGTAACGGTTAATGTACTCAAAACTTCACCAGTTAGCTCTATGTTATCTTTAAACCATTTATAGGTAACATCAACTAAATCATCTGAGTTTGTTGGTGTAGCATCTAGTATTATATCATCATTATCACAAATAGATTGATCTTCTCCTAAATCAAAAATGGGATACTTTAAAAATTCAACTATAACTTCTGCTGAAGCAATACAATCTGGAGATTGAGCAAATGTTACTTCAATTCTATATATTCCTTCTTCAGTAACATTTAAAGAATTAGTTGTTTCGCCAACTAACTCAACATCATCCTTAAACCATTGATAATTTGCTCCAGTAGTTTCTTCAGTTGTAAGTGTGATAGTTTCTCCTTCACAAACAGCATTTCCATTTGATATTAAAATGTCATCACCTAAATCTACATTACCAATATTAAAACTTCCTGCTTCAATAAAAACAGCAGAGTCTAATGCTGTATCGGTTTCATCTGCAATAACTAATTTTATAGTGTAAGGATTCCCTATAGTTACAGGCCCTGTAGCTACTAAGGATACAATTTGTCCATTAAAATCTATAGCAGCATCATTAGCTGGGTTAAAAGGGTCAAAGTTATACTTATCGAAATACTCTTCATTGATAGCATCACATAGACCTGGAACTTCAGGGTGGATGTTCGTAACTTCAATTGGAGTTGATGTTCCTGGCAGTACTGCAAGATTTTGAACTACACCTGATATTTGATCTGTCAAAATAAACGCAAATGCATCTGAGTAGGTACATTCATAAAGTTGATTATACTCCTCGGAAGCTAATAAGAAATTAAATGTTATTTGATCTATTAAAGGTACAAAATCAAATTGAAGGTATGATGCATTGTTGGTTTGTGTGGCTGTTGTGTTTGCTTCTAAATCAGTATCTCCTGGCCAATTAAAATCTCCATCACTATTTGTGTCACTATTTGGGCCAGGTGCATTTGCAACATAACCTGAACTTAATATCACACCAGTTTGGTATGGAAAATCAGAGCCATTTGCACTAAAAGCACCGATTCCATTTTCGTTTCCAAAATCAGTTCCTGTACTTTGTGAAAAATTTGATAATTCAACACAGCTACTATTAAATAATACTTCTTCTATTAATTCTTGAGTAGTATAGCTTTCATCTACTGTTATTTGAGAATAACCAATTGCTGAAAAAAGCATGAGCAATAAATATATGTTCCTTTTTTTCATTACACTTTACATTTAATTTATTAATATTTTATAAAACCCTCCTCCATACTAAGGCTTAACAAAAAAGCCTTTGATTATTAGTCAAAGGCTTTTTTATTTATAGTACTTTATCTTTTAGTAATCAGGAATTCCGATCGTCTATTTTTAGCATTGTCTTGGTCGGTACAATTAGCACCACAATTCACCAGTGGTCTAGATTTACCATATCCTTGGCTGGTAAGTCTTTCTTTATCGATTCCTTTAGAGATGATGTATTGTACGGTAGAAGCCGCTCTTCTTTCTGAGAGTCCCATATTATATTCTGGGGTACCATTATGATCGGTATGGCTTTCTACTTTAATTTCCATCGAAGGATATTTTTTCATAATTGCTACTAGTTTGTCCAATTCGAAAGCCGCTTGCGATTTGATGTTGTGTTTATCGTAATCAAACATAATAGGGTTAAGCACCACTTTATCCTCTGCGATAATTTCTTCGATAGGACGAAGCATAAGTGTTTTACTCACCGGTCCTTGATTGGTAGGAGCTACTGTTAGGCTGTTACTTTCATAACCTTGTAAGAACCCTAGCACTTGGTTTTCTTTGTCACATTCAACCACTAGTTTTACAAATCCGTTGTTATCTGTTGTTTTAGTCGTTAGTTTGTTTTCTGCATTATCAATAAGATCTACGCGAGCACCTGCTAATGGTTTTTTAGTATACTCATCGATAACTTGAACATTAAGTTCGTAATCACATAAAGGAGCGATTAGTTTAGCTGCATAAATATCATCACTTCCAACGCTACCTTTTCTATTAGAAGACACATATCCTTCTTTTGTTTTCGGATCGTATTTAAAAGCAAAATCATCACTTGCACTATTTACATCGGTACCAATATTACGAACCCCTCCAAAACTTGAACCGTTTGCCTCTGCATAGAAAACATCGAGTTCTCCCAGTCCCATATGTCCGTCACTAGAGAAGTAAAGTGTTCCGTTTGAGTCTATAAAAGGGAATACCTCTTTTCCTTCGGTGTTAATATTATCCCCTAAGTTTTCTGGTTTTCCAAGCGAACCGTCTTTATTAACAGCTACTTTATAAATGTCCGACATTCCTTTTCCACCTGGCATATCACTTACAAAGTATAGCGTGTTACCATCCGGGCTTAAGGCAGGTTGTCCAAAAGAATGCTCACTATTATTAAAACTTACTGGTTGGATGTCTTTCCACACACCGTTTTCTTTTACGGCAGTAAATAGGTTAATTTGACTTACCCCTTCTTCACTTTTTTTGTATTTACCTTTAAAGTAATCGTTTCTGTCAAAATACATTCTTTTACCATCTGCAGTAATGGCAACATTACCTTCGTGATATTTAGTATTTACATCCCCCGCAATTAGCTCTGCATTTTTTACAGTTCCCCCTACGATATCCGCGACATATACATCTAAAAATGGTTCTTCGTTCCAACCGTATTTTTTTCTAGCCGTATTTCTAGCCGAAGAGAAGTAGAAAGATTTTTCAATTACCGTACCTCCAAATTCAGAATACTCTGTATTGATGTCTTTCATATTAGTAAGCGAAAACTTTTTAGCATTTTCTAAGTACTTAGGAAGGTAGTTAGGATCTTCCATAAAAGCCACCGATCTAGAATCAGCTGGTTTCATTTCAGCAAACTTTTTCATCCAAGTATTATAATCTCCGTATTTACCATTGGCTTTTAAAACTTGAGCGTAGTTATAAACTGTTTCAGGTTTTACTTTTTTACCTTTTACGACTCTTTTATAATAGGTTTCAGCTTTTTTAGTATCGTTGATAAAGAAATAGCTATTGGCTAATTGCTCAAAAACGTATTTGTTGCCTTTTCCTTTTTTAAGTAATTTTTGATAGGCTTCAGCAGATTCTGTATAGGCTAATCTTTTATATAAATCATCCGCTTTTTTGGTGTCTTTATTCTGTGCGAGAGTAAGAGTAGTACTTGCCGCTATAAGAATTATGAATAGGTATATTTTTTTCATTTTAAATGTGCTTTATTAAAAGATTAGAAATATCTAGGTGAACGTAAGGCACGTTTGTTGAAAAATACGTCCCAGGTTAAAATAAGTTCGTGTGATGAACCAGCCACCGCTTTAATATCTGAAATAACATGATCATAGGCATATCCTATACGAATATTAGGGTTGACTTGAAATCCTACTATTGCACTAAAGGAATCTTCAAATCGATACGAACCTCCTAGTTCAAATTTCTCATAGAACAAAGCATTTAAATTTACATCCCAAGATATCGGAGAATCAAAGGCAGCTTTCACCATTGCCGAAGGTTTTAACTTAACATTTTCACCTAGCTGAAATACATACCCAGCAGTTGCAAAGAAGTGAGAAGTTTCATTTCCATATTTGATAGCCTCTCCATCTACGGTTTCATCTAAGTGCACCGAATTTAAGAAGTTAGGAACCGATAAACTTACATAGAAGTTATCGCTGTATAAAAACACACCTGCGCCTGCATTAAAATAGGTGCTCTGAATATTTTCAGAAAAGAAAGGATCGTTAGGATCTTGGAGTTCAAGATCTGTTAACCCCACTTCGTGAAAGGTAGCTCCTGCTTTAACACCAAAGGCTAACTTTAAAGCTTTACCTAAATCAATGGTATAAGAGAAGTCTGCATAAATATTAGATTCTACAACAGGCCCTAGTTGATCTTTAATGGCAGAGAGTCCTAATCCCATATTATCTCCAATTGGAGAGTTAGCAGAAAAGGTGAACGTTTCTGGGTTATCAGCGATACCCGTCCATTGGGTTCTGTAGAGGGCTGTAAAAGACAGGCTTTCTTTAGAACCTGCATAGGCAGGATTAATCACGCTTAAATTGTACATATATTGAGTGTACTGTGGATCTTGTTGTGCACTTGCTTCTTGGAATACAATTAGTAGTCCGAGAAATATTGTTATGATATATATTTTTTTCATATTTAACTATTTGGTAGTTAGAAAGAGTTTTAAAATTAGTTTGCGTTTCTATTTAAATAAATCCATCCACTTGTTTGTGAACCGTAAACATCGTCCCTACTAGCTAGGTCTATTACATAATAATAGGTACCTGTAGGTAATTCGTTTCCGTTTTTATCTTGTCCATACCATTCGTTTACATAATTGTCTTTATTAAAAACAATGGTTCCGAATCGGTTAAATATTTGCAGATTAGTAATACCACCAACACGATCACTTAAAAACTCTAAATCTAAAGCGTCGTTAAACCCTGGAGTTGCATCTGGAGAAATCCCTTGAGAGATTACACAGTTAGATACATCATAAAGTTCTACGTCTACATCATCAGTTCCGGTACATGCTCCTTTAGTAATAGTTACCGAATAATTTTGTATTCCAGAGAAATCATCGGTAATAACAATATCTAAAGTACTGCTAGTTGCTCCATAAATCTCATCTCCATTTAAATACCATTGATAAGAAATACCTTCTTCATTAGAATCGGCATTTAATGTCCATTCCTCACCTACACACGATTTGAAATCGTCTTCAGTGGTAATATCTAAATCGGTTCTAGCAGAAATTGAAATAGAATCCTGAACTTCACAATTTCCAAAAGAAGCTGTTACAGAATAATCACCTCCTGTTGTAATAGTAATACTAGGAGTTGTTTCTCCAGTACTCCACAGATAAGTTACGTCGTCTGGGCTCATATTTGAAGGAGTTGCGTCTAAAACAATTAAGTTTTCAAAACAAGTTTCAAAATCTTCACCTAAATCAAATAAAGGAGTTTCTTCAAAAAGGAAACTCACAGAATCTGTAACTTCACAAGTTTCAGCAGTAATTACAACAGAATAATTTCCAGTTGAACTAACAATAATTGTAGGAGTTGTTTCACCTGTGCTCCATAAATAAGATGCGTTTGAAGAGTTCCCGTTAATATTAGGAACTATTTCAAAAGATGCAACATCACAAAATTCTTGATCTTCACCTAAATCAACACCTAAAAGACCAGGTATTGAAATGACAACTTCATCTTCTACAGGCTGATCACAATCAACACCATCTGCGATAACTTTATAGGTTCCAGATTCAGAAACAGTTAAATTATCATTGGTTGCTCCTGCTATTGCAGTATCGTTTAAATACCACTGGTAAGATTGCACTGGGCCATTTGTTGTTGTTGTCAAAGTAGTTTCAGAAACATCACATAAAACTTGGTCTCCACCATCAATGTCTACGTCACAAGTAAAAATAATTTCACAGTTTGTAGATCCATCACCACCCGTTTGAACTAACTTTATAAAACCAGCACTTTGATTGTAATTTGTTATTAATAAAACATAGATTTCACCTGTTTGTCCATTATTTATTGAAAAGTTTTCAATAGGTGCAGCAGAGAAGCTACATCCAATTTCATTAAAACTTTGTAGTTGACTATAATCACATAAATCATCTCCTTGAGCAAAAGGTCCCCAAGCAATAAAATCCACATCAAGTCCTGTGCCTATTGGATCACCATTGGCATCAAAATCTGTATTTTGAACAATTTCAAATTCTAAAAGGCCCGGGTCTTCAATTTGTAAGTAAAACCATGCTGGATAAGGTTGAGATCCTAAACATCCATAATCTGGACCAGGTTCGGCAGTAAGATCACAATTAGGATCTTGATTATTACAGTTTGGAAAAATATAGGCTTCATCACCAGCACAAAAAGGTTCAATTTCTGCACAAGTACTTCCTTGAGCAAAGGAACTATTAGTTGATAAAAGGAAAAACGATATAGCTATTATATAATAGGAATACTGTTTTAAAAACCCAAATGAATCATTGAGGGTAGCTGTTTTTTTCATAAAATAAGGTATGTTGGTTATTTTGCGTTAAATATAGTTAAATTTTTGATTTAAGAGAATTTGATTTTTTTATTTATAATGGTTTTAAAAAGAATCTTTTTTACACGAAAACACTTCATAAACAGGGAAATGATCACTTATTCCACCTAAGAATTTTTCTCCAACATAAGTTCGAAATGGATTTCCTTTATATTTTCCTGTAAATTCTTGTAATTCTATAGGATTAAAAATATTTGATTCTACAAAACGAAGAGGATTGTTATGAGGCTTTAAAAAATTGTTAGAAATTATTATTTGATCAAATAAATTCCACTCACCTTTATAATTTAAGGTGCCTTTATCATTAGTTAATAATAAATCCATTGGATTGTAAAAATCCGTTTCTTTTAAAAGCTCAATGCTTTCTGAAGTTGGGTTGTCGTTGAAATCTCCCATTACAATTATTTTTGCATCGGGATCTTCTATACGGATATTATTTATAATTTCTCTATTTTTAACTGCAGCTGCTTTTCTTTTGTAGACTGTTTCGTCGAATCCAGACCTTCTTGACGGCCAATGATTAACTAAAAGATGTATTGTATTATTTTCCAACTCTCCTTTTACATAAAGAATGTCTCTTGTGTAATCACGTTGTCCATTAGTATTATTAATATAAAGTGGAAAAGCTTCACTTTCCAGTATTGTAAAATGTTTTTCTCTATATAATAAAGCAGTGTCAATCCCTCTTTCATCAGGTGAATCAAAATGAATTAATTGATATCCGTGTTTTTTTAAGTGTTTAGAGTTTGCTAAATCATATAAGACACTTTCATTTTCAACTTCTGCTACTCCAACAATTACCGGAGGATGTGATTTGTTTTCTTTACCAAGTTTTTTAATGACTTTACCTAATTTTCTAATTTTGTTATTATAACGATCGGTATTCCAATTTCTAGGAGAATCTTCAGTAAAATCATCATCCATTGTGTTTTTATCGTCTTCGGTGTCAAATAAGTTTTCGAGATTGTAAAACCCAATTGTATAATAGCTAGTTTCCGAGTTTGATTTATATTTCATTTAGTTATTTTAATTTGCTGGTAAAATACAAAAATCACAAGGATTGTGTTTTGTACCTTTGTCCAATATTTAAATTTATGATTGAAAAGTCGACTATTGATTACGAAAAAGCTGTATTAATAGGATTAATAACTCAAAAACAGGATGCCGATAAATCTATCGAGTATCTAGATGAATTAGAGTTTTTAACCTATACTGCAGGAGGAGAAGTATTAAAAAGGTTTGTACAAAAAATGGATAGTCCAAATTCTAGAACTTTTTTAGGTTCTGGGAAAATGGAAGAAGTAAGAGAATATGTTGAAAAACATGAAGTGGGTTTAGTTGTTTTTGATGATGAATTAACACCTGCGCAACAAAAGAATATTGAACGAATTTTAGAGTGTAAAATCATTGATCGAACAAATCTAATTCTTGATATTTTTGCACAAAGAGCACAAACTAGTTATGCAAGAACTCAGGTTGAATTAGCACAATATCAATACTTATTACCTCGATTAACCGGTATGTGGACTCACTTAGAGCGTCAACGAGGTGGTATTGGAATGAGAGGTCCAGGTGAAACAGAAATTGAAACGGATAGAAGGATTGTTCGTGATAGAATTTCACTATTAAAAAAGAAACTAGCTAAAGTAGATAAGCAAATGTCGGTTCAAAGAGGAAACCGTGGAGCGCTTATTCGTGTGGCTTTGGTTGGATATACCAATGTTGGAAAATCTACTTTAATGAATGTAATTAGTAAGTCTGATGTATTTGCAGAAAACAAACTTTTCGCAACTTTGGATACAACTGTAAGAAAGGTAGTGATAAAAAACCTTCCATTTTTATTAAGTGATACGGTTGGTTTTATTCGAAAACTACCAACCCAATTAGTAGAATCTTTTAAAAGTACCTTAGATGAAGTAAGAGAAGCAGATTTGTTATTACATGTTGTAGATATTTCTCACCCTTCTTTTGAAGATCATATCGCTTCTGTTGAAAAAATATTAGGTGAGATAAAAGCATCTGATAAACCTTGTGTAATGGTGTTTAATAAAATTGACTCGTATCAACCAGAAGAAATTGATGAGGATGATTTAATAACTGAAAAAACAAAAGCACATTATACGCTTGAAGAATGGAGACAAACTTGGATGAATATAGAAAATGGAGAAGCTATTTTTATGTCGGCATTATTAAAAGAAAATTTAGAGGAATTTAAAAAAATTGTGTACGAAAAAGTAAAAGAATTACACGTAAAAAGATTTCCTTACAATAAGTTTTTATACGAGGATTATACTTAGGAATAAAAAAAGAGTAAGCGCTAAAAAGCCAGTTTCAATCATATTGAAACTGGCTTTTTTTATTATATAAATTTTTTTTACAAATTCACATTTACACCTAAACCAAATACTTCTCTAATTTGAAATCCTTTAAAAGCATTGTCATCATAAATAGTTTGGAATGTTAAGTTCGTTGAGAACACATCATTAATTTTCATCACAATATTCATCGTGTAATCGATGTCTACATTTTGAGGTTTCTCTAAATAATTGGAAAATAAATTTAATATGTTTTCTACATTAATATTTTTCATAAGGTCAAATTTATAATAGGCTCTAGCATTAAAACCAAATTCAAATAAATATGAATCTCCTGGATCTACACCAAATGTTTGTACAACATTACTGGATTCATAAAAAACATTGTCTGAATCATCATCGTTATATGAAAAAATTTCACTTGTAATAAAAGTAAATTTAGCCGTTAATGGTGAAAGGTTTACATATAAATTATCATTTTTCTTCCATAATAAACCAGGACCAAAACTCCAATAGGCAGGTTTAAAGAAACCAGATGTTGGAAAATCTTCATTGCTAAAAGTTGGGTTTTGTGCTATAAAATCATCTTCATAAACATATCCATCAGTAAATTGAGTTTTAAAATTCATAAAGAATGAAGCGCTCCAGTGTTTTTTTATATTCTTTCCAAGAATAGAGTTTAACTCTAGACGGTCATCTGTTTTTCTAGTACCATCATCTTTATTATTAGTTAAACCATAACTTGCTAAAATTTTGTTATCCCAAGTCCAATCTCCTTTTAGATAATTAATGTCATAATTAAGATTTATATTACCTGCAAAATTATTATCACCACCCGCTTGCCAGTTTGAGAATGCAGATTGATTGATTAATAAAGTGATTTTTCCTGATCTTTTCCATCCATCTTTTACTTCTTCAGTTTCTTCTGCTTCTTGTGAGAAACCCAAAAAGGAAATAAATAAAAATGATAATAATAATAATTTTTTCATCAGTTGATTTTTTATTGATTAAATAATTTTGCGCAAATATAATTGTTAAAAAAAACAATTCTTTAATAAAATATCAAAAAATTTGATAATTCGACATTAAATAAGAAAAAAACTAAGATTACCTCTTTTTAAATAATGGTACTGAAGAACAAGCTTCGCCATACATAATACTTCTGGCCACAGGTTGAAGTTTTTGGATTAGTTGAATGTATGCGTTTTCGGGGATGGGTTTGTTGGAACAACCTTTTATTATTATAGGTTTGTTGATGTAATCTGAAATATCTAGAGAATCAATTATTTTAGAAAAAATAGAATTCTCTAACTGAGTTTTATTGCCAATAGTTACATTTTTAGCAATAGAATTTAATTGTGTAGTTAGTAACATAAATGCCCATGCAGGTATCAACGCTTCATTATTATTAGAAAGAGCTATATAGGAACCTTGATATTGTTCCCAATTGTGGTTTTTAACTGAAGCTCTAAAATCTTTTTCTTTTAGAAGCATTCCTTCAAATAAAAAATGAGAAATGTCGATTTCGATTCTTTTACCTTCAGGATAAAAATCTTCAAGATCAAAAGTAATCAAATTGCTTTCTGCAACTCTATTTTTTATTTCATCAGACATGTTATAACATTCCTAGTTCAAGTTTTGCTTCTTCACTCATTAAATCTTGACTCCAAGGTGGGTCAAACGTAATTTCTACTTCAGCATCTGTTACAATGTCGATAGATTTTATTCTCTCTTCAACTTCAAGTGGTAATGATTCTGCAACTGGACAATTGGGAGTTGTTAAAGTCATTAAAATTTTTACCCCATAATCTTCATTAACAAAAACATCATAGATAAGCCCAAGTTCATAGATATCTACGGGTATTTCTGGATCAAAAATAGTTTTAATTACTTTTACTATTTTCTCTCCCAACTCCTGTGTATTTAATTTTCCGTCTGTAGCCATATTATTTGTTAATTTGAGCCTGATAGGCTAAAGCATAAATTTTTAATTGTTTAATCATAGAAACTAATCCATTAGCTCTTGTTGGTGAAAGATGTTCTTTTAAACCAATTTCATCTATAAAATCTGTATTTGATTCTAATATATCCTTAGGTGTTTGATTTGAAAACACACGTAATAATACAGCTATGATTCCTTTGGTAATTATAGCATCGCTATCAGCAGTATAAACTATTTTATCATCTACTAATTCGGCATCTAACCATACTTTAGATTGACACCCATTTATTAGGCGATCTTCTGTTTTATTATTTTCAGCTATTAGAGGTAATGATTTCCCTAAATCAATCATATACTCATATTTTTGCATCCAATCATCAAACATCGAAAACTCATCGATGATTTCATTTTGTATAGATTCAATCGTCATAATTCTTATTTAGTTACTTTATAAGCTCGAATTAAAACCTTTCCTTTTTCATCTAATAGCGTTAGCATTTTATTATCGAAACTATAAGTTCTGGAGTCACTGTAAGCTTTTAATAATTCGAATTCAATTTTCATAACATCTTCCTCGCAGTACATTTCAGTAGAAGCTAAGGGACCAATTTTAATTTGATTATCATTGGTTGGTTTAAAGGTTCCAAAATAACTGTTACAACCTGTTTTTCCTGATATTCTGTCTTCGGAAGCTTCATAGTCAAAAAATAATGTATAAACTAACATTCTTCCGTTAAGGCTTTTGATTTCATATTTTCCTGAAACTATTTCATTAGAAGGTTCTTCAATTGCATTTTTTGTCTCTTTACAAGAGGTTGTCATTAAAGAGAATAATAAGATGCTTAATGTGATAGTATATTTCATGTTTTTTTAATTAAGATAACATCATTTTAGCTTTTTTAACAGCTTCAATAAAAATATCAATTTCTTGTTTTGTATTATAAAATGCAAAGGATGCTCTAACGGTTCCTGGGATTTTATAAAAATCCATAATCGGTTGTGTACAGTGGTGTCCAGTTCTTACTGCTATACCTAGTTTATCAATAATAGTACCAATATCATAAGGATGAATTTCGTCAATATTAAAAGAAATCACAGCAGTTTTAGATTTTGAAGTGCCATAAATTTTCATTCCTTCTATTTTCAAAAGTTCTTCGGTAGCATAGCTTAATAAATCATTTTCATAGGATTCAATATTGCTCAATCCAATTGCGTTTAAATAATCGATAGCTACACCGAATGCAATTCCCCCTGCTATATTTGGAGTTCCAGCTTCAAATTTATAAGGTAAATCTGCGTAGGTAGTTTTTTCGAAGGTTACTTGCTTTATCATTTCTCCACCGCCTTGGTAAGGAGGAAGTTTCTGAAGCCATTTTTCTTTTCCATAAAGAATTCCCACTCCAGTTGGGCCACACATTTTATGAGCAGATGTTACATAAAAATCGACATCTAGTTCCTGAAAATTAGGAGTAAAATGTGAAGTTGCTTGCGCACCATCAATTAATACTGCCGCTCCGTTTTCGTGTGCTTTTTGAATTATTTTTTTAATTGGATTTATAGTTCCTAAAGCATTTGAAACGTGATTAACGAAAACTAACTTAGTGTTTTTAGAAAGTAGTTTTTCAAATTCTGAAAAGATCAATTCCCCATTTTCATTGATTGGAATCACTTTTAATATAGAACCAGTTACCTCACAAAGCATTTGCCAAGGAACTATATTAGAATGATGCTCCATAGCAGAAACAATTATTTCATCATCTTTTTTTAAAAGCTTTGAAAACCCAGAAGCCACCATATTAATACTATGAGTGGTTCCTGATGTGAAAATTATTTCGTAATCTTTAGAAGCATTAAAATGTTTTTGAATTTTCTTTCGAGATAATTCATATGCATCAGTTGCCTCTTGAGATAGTGAATGAACCCCACGATGAATGTTTGCGTTATAATTGCTATAATAATCTACAATACTGTCTATTACTACTTTAGGTTTTTGAGAAGTTGCTGCATTATCAAAATAAATAAGAGGATGTCCATTTACTTTTCTTGAAAGTATTGGAAAATCTTGCCTTATCTTTTGAACATCAAATTCCATAATCTCATTATTTGGATTATATATCAAATCCAATGTTTACCCCAATTTTTTCTGCTATAATCTTATTGATGCGCCTTTTTAACTCAGGAATTTTAACGGTTTCTAAAACAGTATTTGCAAAAGCATACATTAATAATGCTTGTGCTTCTTTTAAGCCAATACCCCTAGAACGCAAGTAAAATAGTGCGTCTTCGTCAAACTGACCTATCGTACAACCGTGAGAACATTTTACATCATCTGCAAATATTTCTAATTGTGGTTTTGCATTTACAGTTGCGTTATCATCAATTAATATATTATTGTTTTGCTGAAATGCATTAATTTTTTGAGCCTGTTTTTCAACAATTACTTTTCCGTTAAAAACTCCAGTTGAAGAGTCAGCATATAATCCTTTATAATCTTGATGACTTTCGCAATTAGGAGAAATATGTTTTACAAGAGTATTGTGATCTACATGTTGCTTATCCTTTAATATAGTAACACCTTTTAAGGTAGAATCACAGTGTTCTCCATTTTGTGAAAAATTAAGATTATTACGAGTTAACTTACCGCCTAACGAAAAAGTATGGACGTTACAATTGCTATCTTGTTCTTGATGAATAAAAGTATTATCAATTAAAGATGCATTTTTTTTATCATTCTGAATTTTATAATAATCTAAAAACGATCGTTTTTCAGCAAAAATCTCGGTTACAGTATTGGTAAAAACAGAATTATCTGTAAGACTTTGATGTCTTTCTATAATTTGAACATGTGCATTTTCACCGACTATAATTAAATTACGAGGTTGCATCATTAAAGCAGTTTCATTTCCTGTTGAAAAATTAATAATTTCAATAGGCTTGTCAACTTCTTTATTTTTTGGAATATTAATATAAGCACCTTCTTTTGCGAAAGCAGTATTTAAAGAAGTGATACTGTTATCTGAAGCTATTTTATTATAATATGCTTCTATAATAGCCTTATATTTTTGCTTTGATAATACTGAAGAAAGTAAACAAACATCCAATCCATCATGAGTGGTTTCAGAAAGAAAAGAACTGTAAATACCATCTATAAAAACAACTTTATAAGAATCGATGTCGTATAAAAAATATTCCCTTACTTTTTTAAATTTAATTTCTTTATCACCTTTAGGAAAAATACTATAATCTTTATTGATGATAGAATTTAACGAGGTGTATTTCCATTCCTCTTCCTTCTTAGTTGGAAATCCATTTTCTTCAAATGTATGAATTGCTTTTTTTCGAATTTCGTGAACAGGAGAGTCGTCCCCCAAATGATCGTCGAAAGCAAGATAAGATGAAACCAATTTATCTTTTAAACCCATATTGTTACTGCTATAGCAGTGATATTATTTTATACTAATTCTTCTTTAATCCAATCGTAACCTTTTTCTTCTAGCTCATAAGCCAACTCTTTAGAGCCAGACTTTACAATTTTCCCATCGATTAATACATGAACAAAATCAGGAATGATATAGTCTAATAAACGCTGGTAATGTGTAATAACAATTACTGCATTATCTTTACTTTTAAGTTTGTTTACACCGTTTGCAACAATTTTTAAAGCATCGATATCTAATCCAGAATCGGTTTCGTCAAGTATAGCTAATTTTGGATCTAACATAGCCATTTGGAAAATTTCATTCCTTTTTTTCTCACCTCCAGAAAACCCTTCGTTTAAAGAACGAGATAAAAACTTTCTGTCTATTTCTAGCAAATCTGCTTTAGACTTTATTAATCTCAACATTTCAGCAGCAGGCATGTCTTCTAAACCTTTGGCTTTCCTGTTTTCGTTAATGGCAGTTTTAATAAAATTGGTTACGGAAACACCAGGAATTTCTACAGGATATTGGAAAGATAAAAACACTCCTTTATGAGCTCTTTCTTCAGGATTTAATTCTGAAATATCTTCGTCTAGAAAAGTTACCGATCCTTTAGTTACTTCAAAATTTTCATTTCCAGAAATCACAGAAGATAGTGTGCTTTTACCAGAACCATTAGGGCCCATAATAGCGTGTACTTCTCCAGCTTTTACTTCTAAATTAATTCCATTTAGAATATCTTTATTTTCTACACCTGCGTGTAAATTTTTAATTTGCAGCATTTTATTCTTTCTTTTCTTCTATTTTAATATCAATTTTTGAAGGACTTTTTCCTACCATAACTATTTCAGTTATTGTTAAAATTTCATCCCATCCTTCTTGTCCTTCAGGTTTTGGAGAAACACTCCCTTTAACAGCAACAGGGACCATGTCATAATCAGATTCTTTAACAGGTTTTACTCTATTAGCAAGTTCTGTAGCCATATCGTCAAGGGTAACACCATAGATAAATTTATCTCCTTTTAAAACTGCAGCATCTGCTAAATAAACAAAATCTCCTTTATATATTTTGTCTTCATTAATGCTAATTTCGACAGTTGATTCTGTTTCTAAACTCTTTTCCTCTTTGTTTTTACAAGAAAACGCAACGATAGAAAGGAACGCTATAAATACTATTTTTTTCATTTTATTTTTTTAATTAACCAACGGAGCCTTCAAGGCTTATTTCTAATAATTTTTGAGCTTCAACAGCAAATTCCATAGGAAGCTTGTTTAAAACTTCTTTACTAAAACCATTTACAATTAAAGCAATTGCTTTTTCAGTATCAATACCTCTTTGGTTACAATAAAAGATTTGATCTTCTCCAATTTTACTTGTTGTAGCTTCGTGTTCTATTTGCGCTGATTTGTTTTTAACTTCAATATATGGGAAGGTGTGAGCTCCACAATCGTTACCCATTAAAAGGGAATCACATTGAGAGAAGTTACGAGCATTTTTGGCGTTTTTATTAATTTTTACCAAACCACGATAACTATTTTGGGATTTTCCAGCAGAGATACCTTTTGAAATAATAGTACTCTTGGTGTTTTTTCCAAGATGAATCATTTTGGTTCCAGTGTCTGCTTGTTGAAAATTATTAGTTACTGCTATTGAATAAAATTCTCCAATAGAGTTGTTTCCTTTTAATATACAGCTTGGATATTTCCAAGTCACTGCAGATCCAGTTTCTACCTGTGTCCAAGATATTTTTGCATTTTCCTCACAAATACCTCTTTTAGTAACAAAATTATAAACTCCTCCTTTACCTTCTTTATTCCCGGGATACCAATTTTGAACAGTAGAGTATTTTATTTCGGCATCATCCAAGGCAATTAATTCTACAACCGCTGCGTGTAATTGATTTTCATCTCTAGAGGGAGCAGTACAACCTTCTAGATAACTAACGTAACTTTCTTTATCGGCAATAACTAGAGTTCTTTCAAATTGTCCAGTCCCTGCTTGGTTTATTCTAAAATATGTAGAAAGTTCCATTGGGCAACGTACTCCTTTTGGAATGTAACAGAAAGATCCATCACTAAATACAGCACTATTTAAGGCTGCATAAAAGTTATCGCGTTGCGGAACAACAGTCCCAATATATTTTTTTACTAATTCAGGGTGTTCTTTTATCGCCTCAGAAATGGAGCAAAAAATAATTCCTTTTTCTGCCAATGTTTTTTTGAAGGTAGTAGCTACCGAAACAGAGTCCACCACAATATCAACAGCAACTCCAGCAAGTTTTTTTTGCTCGTCTAATGAAATACCAAGTCTATTAAAAGTGTCTAATAACTCTGGATCTACTTCATCAATACTATCGTATTTTGGTTTTGAGTTGGGTGCTGAATAATATGAAATTGCTTGAAAATCTGGTTTTTCATAATTTACATTAGCCCAGTCTGGTTCTTCCATTTCCTTCCAATAAGCATATGCTTCCAATCTCCAATCTGTCATCCATTGCGGCTCTTCTTTTTTCTTAGAAATAGCACGAACAATATCTTCGTTTAAACCAACAGGGAAAGTTTCAGATTCAATATCTGTGTAAAACCCATATTCGTATTCCTTGGTTTCAAGGTCTTTTTTTAAATCGTCTTCAGTAAACTTCGCCATAATTCCTTTTCAATTATTCTATAAAGAAAAACTTTCTCCACATCCGCAAGTTCTATTTGCGTTTGGATTATTAAAAATAAATCCTTTGCCGTTAAGACCTCCACTGTATTCCAATGTAGTGCCAATTAAGTAAAGAAAACTTTTTTTATCTACAACGATATTAACTTGATTGTCTACAATCATTTTATCGTCTTCCCTTTTACTTTTGTCAAAGTCTAACTCATAAGATAACCCAGAGCAACCTCCACTTTTAACACCTACACGTACATAGTCTTCGCTAACATTAAAGCCTCCTTCGGCCATTAAATGAGCGATTTTATTTTTTGCTGTATCACTAACTTTTATCATCTAATTAGATTAAATCTAAATAATGAGCAAATATATACTATTTTCAATATTTTTTAGATGAAAATTAGTGTTTAAAAATTTATTGTAGTATTGATTTTTCTTATGAGACATTGAAAAACTATAAATTCATTCAAAATGATAAAATATTAATAAAAATGATTTTAAAATTTTGATAAAAAGGTTTACTGCTTATATTTACCCAATCTAAATTAAAATTATGAAAAACTTATTTAATTTCAAGCACTTTAAAGGTGACCTTTTTGGAGGTATTACTGCAGGTATTGTTGCACTTCCCTTAGCATTAGCATTTGGTGTTAGTTCTGGATTAGGACCTAGTGCAGGATTGTATGGTGCCATTTTTATATCATTTTTTGCAGCTCTTTTCGGAGGAACAAACACACAAATATCTGGCCCTACTGCACCCATGACAGCTGTAAGTATGGTTGTTATTGCAGGAATTTTAGCAGCTTTTGAAGGAGATGTTGAAAAAGCATTACCCGCTATTCTGACTGTGTTTTTATTAGCAGGTATCATGCAAGTAGGTCTAGGGTTATTGGGATTAGGGAAATATATTAAATATATTCCATACCCTGTAGTATCAGGATTTATGACTGCCATAGGGGTTATCATATTAATAACCCAAATTTTACCAGCATTAGGATATTATCCAAAAGAAGATAAAGCTTATGTTGAAGAATTTAAGCCAGAAGCTGAAGAAGTAATATTAGAGAATATTCTTTTAGAAGAAGCTGAAGAAGGAATTTTAGTTCTAGAGGATTTTAAAGAAACTATTGAAAGGGCAGAGGAAATTACAGAAGAACAAATCGCGGTTGAATCTAGAACACTTGCAGGAAAAGATGCTTCTGGTGTTATCGGAACACTTAGAGTATTGCCAAATGCCTTAGGTAATATTAATTGGTTGGAGTTAATTCTCGCTTTAGGAACTATTTTTATAATTTATGGGTTTAAACGTATTACTACTGCAGTACCGAGTACTTTAGTTGCATTGTTTGTGATGAGTGGGATAGCTTATGGATTTGGGTTGGATTATCGTCCAATTGAAGAAATTCCTAGTGGATTACCTATCCCAAGATTAGAGATGTTTACTGGTTTTAGTTTATCTAGTATAAGCCCTTATATTTTTACCGCTTTAACTTTAGCATTATTAGGAGCCATTGACTCTTTATTGACTTCTGTGGTTGCAGATAATATGACTAAGACCAAACATAAACCGAATAAAGAATTAATAGGTCAAGGTATTGGTAACAGTGTTGCAGCATTATTTGGAGGTATTCCTGGTGCTGGTGCAACTATTAGAACCGTTGTAAATATCAATGCAGGTGGTAAAACACGATTATCAGGAATGGTAGCAGGTTTATTATTGTTAGTGATATTATTAGCATTAGGTCCTGTTGCATCAAAAATTCCTGCTGCAGTATTAGCTGGTATATTGATAACAGTTGGAATTGGTGTAATGGATTATAAAGGGCTAAAAGCAATACCTTACATTCCTAAATATGAAGTGGCAATAATGCTTGTGGTATTAGTTTTATCTTCTGTTTGGAACTTAGTGTATGCTGTTGGTATTGGATTGGTGATATCTTCGTTAATATTTATGAAGAAAATTGGAGATATTTCAGCTAAGCGATCTGATGTAAAATCATTAAAAGAAGAAGCCTGGTCGGATGAAATTGGGATTCCAGAAAACCTTCAAGAACAGATTTTTATAAAACATGTAAAAGGACCTTTGTTTTTTGGTTCAACAAGTGAATTTCAAGCTTTAGCTAAACAAATCCCAATTGAAGCAACTACAGTGATAATTAGAATGGGTCGTATGCAATATATGGATCAGTCAGGTCTCTATGTTATGGAAGAAATTATCATAGATTTAGTAAACGATGGGAATAAAGTTTTATTAGTGGATACGCTAGAACAACCAAGATATATGATGGAGCGAATTGATATTATCCCAGATTTAATACCTGAGGATAACTTATTTGAAACTTTTGATGATTGTATGTTATGGGTTAAAGAAAATATAAAAGCTAATTAATTAACTTTTATACCTCTATCACCATCTTTATGAGAAAGTAAATAGAGACAATTAAAATCAAAAAAAGCCATTTATATAAATGGTTTTTTTGATTTTATATTTTTGAAATAAATTCATTTACACAATAATTGGCATCGCCAAAAAAATAAGACGCCAATTGCTAATCTATCTAGAGATAGTGGGTTTTGGCATATGGGTCAATACTATAAAGATTATAGAAAGTTTTTTTGGAGAACTACCCTCTGGAACATTAAAAAATCAATTAAATCATTAAATTAAAAACAGATTTATTAATTATTTTTTATTGAATTTTAACCTACTTTACTAATCTTTTTCTAAAAAACAATACCTTTGACTTTATTATACATTAACAACCAGACTAATTAATTAAAAATAACAATCGATGAAAACAATTAAAAACAACCTCCTTCTTTCCGTTTTAGGATTATTTTTTGCAGCTTCAGCGTATGCTCAAGTAGAAATTACTCCACAAGCTGGTTATCAAATAGGTTCAAAATATAGCTACTATGATGGCTATATAAAGTTAAAAGCTTCAGGACATTATGGAGTAACCGTAGATTTTGATATTAATCCAATTGGTGGACAAGTAGAAATCTTTTATGCTTTTCAAAATGCGGACTTAAATATTAAAGATTATTTTTTTTTCCCATACGAGACTTTTATAACAGAATTTGATGTACATCATATTCAAGCGGGTTTTATTCAAAATTTTAATTATGATGAAGATTTAAGACCATTCGCAGGATTATCTGCTGGTGTTACAGTTTTCAATCCTGGCTATATTAAATCTGATGGTTTGCAACCAGGTTATGACCCAGGAAGTAGAACTAAATTTTCTTTTGGTTTTACTGGTGGGGTTAAATATTTCTTCACCGAAAGAATAGGTATTAGAGCACAAGCTCAATTATTGATACCAGTTGAATGGGGGGGCGTATATTATGGATACGGAGGATCAGTATATACTTCTGGAGGTTCTTTATTACAACTTAACTTTACTGGAGGTTTAATATTTAGACTTGGAGAATAATTTAAAATTTAAAATAAATAGTATTATGAAAAAAACAATGTATTCAATAATCCTTTTTGGATTTGCTTTATTAGTTAGTAGTTGTTCAAGTGTAAAAGTATTGGACTCTTGGCATGGTGATAACCTGGCTACTATTGCAGATAAAGATATTTTAATAATTGCAAGAACAGACAATGCGCAGGCTAGAATTGCAATTGAAGAGGCTATGGCTAATGACTTAAGAGGAGCAGGTTTGAAAGCTACTGAAAGTTATTTAAAATATAACAGCTACAGTCCAGACAAAAAAGAAGATGATGCTAAAAAAATTCAAGCAATGATTGAAAATGATGGTTATCATGGAGTTGTAGTAAGTGTATTAAAAGATTATAACGAATCACTAGTAACAGAAGAATCTGGAGGTTATTATGCAGGAGGGACTACGTATTATGGTGGTTACCCAGGTTATTATGGTGGATTTTATGGATATTATAATCATCCATATTCTTATTCAACTTATGGTAATTATGTACCTAGCACTACTACAACTAGAGTTTCAAAATCTTATATTGTTGAAACGTTAGTTTATAATTTAGATGAGCCTGAAGGAAAACAATTAATTGGAGTTGTAACTTCTCAAATAATTGACCCAAGTGGTATAACAAAAACAGCTAGGGATTATTCAAAATTAGTCTTGAATAGTTTTAAAAATAAATAATTAATAAATTTTATTGCCGCCAATCTTAAACAAGATTGGCGGTTTTTTCATGTATAAAATTGCTTATAAATATCGATATGAAATCTTTCTGTTTACCCAATTATCAATTTTATTTGGGTCATTAATTTTTGATATTGATTTTTTTAAAAATTTTCTTTCTCCTTTATTCTTTATTGCCAATGTAGTGGCAGGAATTATATTAATTTCAAAAAAAAAGAAATTAATGTGGCTTTTTATCATTTTACTTTCTTTTGAGGTCATCATCTTTGGTTTCTCTTTTTCAGAAATTAAATCAATAACACTATCAACTTATTTAAGATTTTTTATTTACTTTCTATTTTACTTGATAGTAACTTATGAGATAATTATAAATATTTGGTATGCAAAACTGATTAAAAGAGATGTGATTTTAGGTTTAATAAGTGGTTACATTTCGTTAGGATTTATTGGGTACTTTGTTTTTTTGAGTGTGAATTTAGGGGATCCTAATTCATTTGAAGGTCTTAATTTGATTGAAGTAGGTAAACAATCTTATTCTGAAGGGCTTATGTATTTTAGCTATATTACCCTGCTTACTATTGGGTATGGTGATATCACACCCTTAACACCTGTAGCACAAAAAGCAACCATTTTTGTGGGTTTAATAGGGCAATTTTACTTAGTAATTATTACAGCAATAACTGTTGGTATGTTTATCAATCAAGAAAATAGAACTAAAGACTAATTCTCTTTATTAGTTTGGGTTTTGAAAGTCAGGATTGGTATTAAATCCAGGTTCAGATAACGATAATAGGAAAGCCTTTAAATCTGCTTTATCAGCTTCAGTTAAATGAGCGCCACCTTCCGCTATGTTTTTCATTAAAGGATCAATAGTTTCAGAATAAACAAGACCTTCACTATAATGGTTTATAACTTCTTCTAAAGTTTCGAACCTTCCATCATGCATATAAGGACCCGTGTAGGCTAAATTTCGTAAAGAAGGAGATTTAAATTTCCCGTTATCAAGTGGGTCTCCTGTAACATCACCTAGTCCAAGATCTTCAAAAGAAGAATCTAACCCGTTATTATGGAAAATATTATCTGTCCATAAAGGATTGGCATCGCTCCCATGACAATGAAAACAATCGCCTCTTTCTTCGTCCATAAATATATTAAAGCCATTTAATTCAGAAGCAGTAATTGCATCAGGATCACCTAATAAATATTGGTCGAATTTTGAATTTCCAGTTATTAAAGTTCTTTCAAATTGAGCAATAGCTTTGGCAACTAATTCTTTAGTAATTGTTGATGTCCCAAAGGCTTGTAAAAACAAATCTGGGTAATTACTTGTAGCTTGTAAAGTAGCAACTGCATTTGGCCAAGTGTTGTTCATTTCAATTACATTTTCAACAGGGCCTAAAGCTTGATCTTCAACACTTATAGCTCTACCATCCCAAAAGAATTTTTTTTCAAAATTCCATGCTACATTATAGATTGGCATTGCATTTCTATCTCCTATAGCTCCTGTGATTCCGGTACTAAATCGCTCTGGATCTGTAAATGAATTTTCAGATAAGTGGCAATCTGCACAGGCTTGAGTACCATCACCTGAAAGTAACGGTTCATAAAATAATTTTCTACCTAATGAAATTCCTTCAACCGTTTGAGGATTATCAGAAGGTATAGTTGGTGGTAATAGTAAATTACTAAAAATTTGAGGTATTTCTAAATCTACTGGTGTTGCTTGATAACTTGGTTCGTTATCTGAACTTGAACAGGAAATTAAAAAACTAGCTACTAGTATAATTGAAAAATACCTCATTTTATATTTATATTATTGTTCTACGGAAACACTGAAAACATTTTGACCGTTTTCATTCATCATTATTTGAGCATCATAATTACCCATTAATCCAGTTGACAAAACATTTAAATCCCATGTGTTTGGATTTTTAAACCATTCAGCCAAATTCAATTTAATATCAATTATAGCATTACCTGTAATTGATAAATCGTCTATTGTAACGGTGATATAATTTTGCTCAAAAACACCATCACTAACTCTTGCTGTACCATTATGGAAATTAAATGGTTGTGGATTTACGGTACTAGCATTGGTAAATGTACCATCAAATTGCATGAAGTGGTAACCTCCACCTAACATTCCAGGCCAATTCCAGGTTGCTGTATTTAAATCTTGATATTCATTAGTTATATTATCTTCCTCATTAAAACCATATACAAATGAAATACTTGTATAGGTGCCTGGGGGAACGATACTGTTATTCACATAATTTAAAGTGCTGATATCGGAAAGGTCAACTAAATTATAATCTCCAACTTCTACTTCATCGCCAAAAGTATTAGTTAATATTACTTTTGAAAGTAAATATCTAAGTCTTGTTATTTTAAGTACTTCACCATTTTCATTTGTAAATTCAGTTGTTTCAATATCGTCTATGCTTATATTTTGACCATCCCAGTTTTGAGAGTGGTTTACTGAAATTGATATATCAGAAGCAATGTTGTCATCATCAGAATTACAACTTGTAAATGCAATCATTAAGGTTAATAATAGGGCAATTTTTTTCATTTTCATTTCATTTTAAATATTAATAAATCTTTGTTTCCTTTATTGATGGATATATCCCCATCGTTACTTAATGAATTTCCTACAACGATTATTTCGTTTTCAGAAGTCCCTTTGGTTTTATTTGCAAAATCTATATCAGATCCGCCAATGTTTTTTTCGAATTCTAAATTCCCATTTTCATCAATTAATATCAGCCAAGCATCATTAGCGCCATAATTGTTTGAAACGTCAATATCGGAGCTTCTTGAACTACCCGCAATTGAATAATAGCTATTGCCAAGATTTGCAACACCTCTAGAAGTATCAAATTCGGTTCCACCAAATGACTTTTCCCAAATTAAAGAGCCATTAGTGCCATTAAATTTTACAACCCAAATATCACCTCCACCCTTTGGATTAGAAACATCTGCGTCAATACTTCTGGATTCTCCAGTTATTATATAATTACCATCGGTAGCTTTTACAAGTGAAAAAGCTCTGTCGGTTTCGGCACCTCCATAAGATTTTTCCCAAACCTTATCTCCATCTGCACTTACTTTAATAACCCAAAAGTCATTTGCACCTTTTGCATTAGATATATCAAAATCAGAACTCTCAGAAATACCTGCTAATAAAAAACCACCATCGTCTGTTTGTAAAACATCTTTACTCTGATCTACGTGACTTCCACCAAAATAACGACGCCAAATTTTGTTCCCATTGGCATCCATTTTTATGCCCCAATAATCTCCTAAGCTATGAAGTGTTCCTCTAGTATTAGATTGATTATCATTAAAGTCATTTCCTTGCCCTTCACTCATCCCAACATCTAAAAACCCCGTAGCAAAATAACCTCCATCTAATGTTTGTATTACTTGATATGCTTGATCTTGACCGATAAATCCAAATGATTTTTCCCATTGAATATCACCAGTGCTAGTAACTTTTACGATCCAATAATCGTGGAAACCTGCATTTTCAGAAACATCACCATCAGAGCTGGCAGTAAAACCAGAAATAATATATCCTCCATCATTGGTATTAGATAAACCCGTTGCATGATCATCAGCACTACCTCCATAGGTTTTGTCCCAGATTTTTTCACCGTCCTGAGTTAATTTTAGAAGCCAATAATCTTGATCTGTTGTTGTCTTACCAGTAATATCTCCATCGTTACTATTAGTAGACCCTAAAACTATGTATCCTCCGTCATTTGCCTGTACCATATCTACTGCATCATCGTCATTACTTCCGCCAAAAGTTTTAACCCACACTAATTCGCCATTAAAATCTGGCTCTTCAGGAGCAGAAGTGTTATCGTCATCACTTTTACAAGAATAAAGGAATAATGAAAACACAGAAAAAATAAAAAGGTAATTTACTCTCTTTTTAAAAAAATACATATCAATTTAATTTATTATTTAATTAGGCGAAGGGTTTAGTTTCGCCTAATTATAAACTTATATTAATTTGTTTTATTTTACAATTAACCTTTTAGTAGTAAGGTTGTTAATTTTTACTAAATACATACCAGAATTTAAACTAGAAATATTGATGTTTTCAGAAAGTGTACTTGAAAAATTAAGATTAATCACTCTTTGGCCTAATACATTAAATATTTCAATTTGATTTATAGGGTCAATTTTAGAGTTAACAGTTAATTTGTTATTTGCTGGGTTTGGATACAAATTGAAGTTTTCAGATTCAAAATCTGATGTTCCTAAAGTAGAATTATCTTTTACTAAAGTAAATCCATTGGTGCCTGAAATAACTATATTTTTACTTTCAAAGTAAGGATATACGTTCCAAGAACCAGCATAATTTGCACTGTTGTTTGATGGATACGAATCAAAATAACCTTCTGGAGTCATAACTCCATTTTCTATATCACTAATATCAATAACTCGTAATCCAGAAGAATAATTAGCGAGGTAATATTTATCTCCTAATACATATCCGTTATGATCTACAGAACTTGTTTCTCCAAAATATTCCATATGGATATCAATATTATCAAGATCTGAAACATCAAAAACAACTGTACGAGTATTAAATCCAAAATCAAACTCATCAGCTTCATCACCTAACAGCATATATTTTCTATCTTCTGTTAGCCAGTTTTGATGAGTGTACCCAACAGTTGGGTAATTAAAAGATGAAATTTGGATTGGATTGTTTTTATCTGTTATATCAACTATTTCTACGTGATCTTCATTGGATCCAAAAAATATTTCTTTGCCTATATGATCTTGATCTGGCCCATCATATATAATTACTTGGGCATCATGAGTGTATCCTCCTGCAGCATAACCACCTGCAGATACCGGATTTATAGGGTTTTGAATGTTTATAAAGTGAGCACCACCTCCAAAAGTATTATCTCCAACACTAAAAGCATACCCGGTCTCTTCATTAATTACGATATTATGTGAACTTCCAAATCCACCATAATGCGCATCTTCTGTAAAAGTTTCAGGGGGAGAAGCTACCGTTCTTAATCTTGTTAGATCAAAAACCTGCATACCATGACCTCCAGCTTCACTAACAATAAATGCGTGATTCTGATAAACCTTAACGTCTCTCCAAATAGAAGAGCTAGTATGAGTCGGTAATTTACCTAAATAAATAGGGTTAATTGGGTCTGAAATGTCAATAAATGCAGTTCCGTTATCTAAACCAACTAATGCATATTCTGTTCCGTCATCAGGATCTGTCCAACCCCAAGAGTCATTTCCGTCACTCGCATTCATTTCTGCTAAAGAAAAATGAGATTGTAAGTCGAATTTATCACAAGGGTAATTGCCAGCATATCCAAATTCACATGGAGTTTGAGCAAAAGTAAAAAGCGTCACAAAGAACGCTAATAAAGGTAAAATTTTCTTTTTCATAAGGTTTTTTATATTAAATAGCTCTCAAAAATAGGGATATTATATTGCTATATATAAATTTTAACAGTTAATAAACATAATTATTATCAATGTAATTGATGAATTAATTAATATAATTTAAAATTATTGTCTAATAAATTTTGTTGCAAACTGATTATTTATTTTTAAAATATAAACACCATTAGAGAAGTTAGAAGTATTTATGTTAATGTCTATTACTGAATTATACCTATTAGAAAACAATAATTTACCATTTAAGTCATAAATTTTCACTTCATTTATTGGCGCAAGTAAAGAATTAATTTCTAAATAATTTTTTGCAGGATTAGGGTATATTTTAAAATTAGAAGTTACATTATTTTCTATGGAAAGTATTGAAGGCCTAACAACAAAAAAACCTTCTCTATCGCTAATTACAATATTACCACTTTCAAAATAGGGATAAGTACTCCAGATGCCTTCATATCCAGCGAAATCATTTAGGGGGTGACTGTCAAAATATCCAATTTCAGTCATTGTTCCATTATCTATATCTGAAATATCTATGACTCTTAATCCAGCAGCATTGTTAGCTAAATAGAACGTGTTGCCTTTTACATATCCATTATGATCCGTAGCTAAAGTTGGGCCATTATAATCAAATGAATGTGTTGGATTGTCTAAATCTGTAATATCTAAAATGATGGTTTTTGTGTTGAAACCAAAGTCTATTTCATCAGCTTCATCACCTAAAATGTAATACTTAAAATCATCGGTTATCCAACCTTGATGGGTATAAGAAAAATTAGGGTAGGATACGTCTGCAATGTGTTGAGGGTTATTTTTATCAGTAACATCTACAATAACCACTCTGTCCTCATTACTGCCGACATATATTTCTCTACCCGTATAATCGGTATCGGGACCATTGTAAATAACAATATGAGCATCGTGTGTATAACCATCACCAGAATAGCCTCCAGCCGCAACAGGATTGATAGGGTCTGAAATATCTATGAAATGAGCTCCGCCAGAATAAGTATTATCACCAACACTATAAGCATATCCAGTATCTTCGTTAATTGCAATATTGTGAGAGCTTCCAAATCCATCGTAATGAGTGTCTTCTGTAAAAGTTTCTGGTGGATTGGGTACATTTCTCAATCTTGTTAAATCAAAAACTTGCATCCCATGATCTGTAGCTTCACTAACTATAAAAGCGTGATTTTGATAAACCTTTATATCTCTCCATATACTTTCTCCTGTATGAGTTGGAAGTTTTCCTAAATAAATTGGGTTGATAGGGTCTGAAATATCTATAAATGCAGTCCCGTTTTTTAATCCCATAATAGCATATTCTTTTCCATCTTGAGGATCGGTCCAACCCCAAGAATCATTTCCTCGTATTCCATCCATTTCGGTTAAAGAAATGAAGGATAGTAAATCGTAACCATTACAAGGATAATTACCAGCCATTCCATTTTCACAAGGAATTTGTGCAATTAAGATATTTGAAAAGAAAAGGATAAAAAAAAGTTTGGCTAAAATTTTCATAAATAAATTTTAGCCAAACATACATGAATTTTTTTTAGAAGGAATTAGTTAATTCTTAATCAATTTTTTAGTGACTGTATTATTGATGTTCAAGAAATAAACTCCATTCGATAAAATAGAGATGTCTATTAATTTTTCATATGAAGAAATATTATTGAAATGTAGGATTTGTTTTCCGCTAATGTCAAAAATTTGAATAGATTCTAATAATTCTGTTTTTGAATCAACGGTAATTTTATTTGAGGAAGGGTTTGGGTAAATACTTAGTCCTTTGAAAAAATGATTGTCATTAATTCCAAAAATAGGTACTTGAAGTTCAAATGAACAAGTATCTTCATTGCCTGACTCGTCTGTTGTTGTAAAGGAAATTATATGATTTCCAACTCCAAAAATTGTTCCAGTTACAGGGTCTTGAATTATCATAAGATTCTCAGTACAATTATCTGTTGCAGTTACATCATTATTTAACACATAATCAGGTAATGTAACTGTACCATCTGGGCCAGCTTCTATATATTGATCATCTGGGCATACTAAAATGGGCGCTATATTATCTTCAATAGTAATGATGGTAATGCAAGTGTCAGTATTACCAGAAGGATCAGTTACTGTTAAGGTAACATTGTTTTCCCCAATATTATAACAATCAAAATTAGTTATATCTAAACTTAATGTAAAACTTCCGCTATTATCACTTGAACCGCCATCTACATCGTTTGGAGAAACTGTTACTTCACCATTTTCATCTAATTCTGCTGTAATATCTTGACAAACCGCTATAGGGTTTTCATTGTCTACCGTGTCAATAATCGTAATTTCGACTGTAGTATCGTTTGTATTACCAGATGAATCTGTTCCTTCTAAAACAACATTATAAGTTCCAATGGCAGTAAATGTATCTGGTGTTAGTGTTAAATTATCAATAGAACAATTGTCAAAACTTCCGTTATCAACGGTTGAAGCCAATACGGTTACAGAAGGGTTTCCATCTAAATTTGCTGTTACGTTTTGTCCGATAATTGTTGGATTGATATCATCTTCAATAGTTACAATTGCTGTACAAGTATCTAAATTTCCAGCTGCATCGAATATGGTTAATGTAACGGTGTTTTCACCCAATTCATTACAAGTAAAAGAATTTGGATTAGCTTCATAAGAAACAATTCCAACATTATCAGAAGATCCATTATCTATATCGTTTCCGTTAATTACAATATCACCATTAGCATCTAATTGAACTGTAATGTTTTGACAATTTGCTATAGGATTCGTCGAATCCCCTGAGTCTATTATGGTAATAGAAACAATTGTAGTATCGCTATTGCCAGAAACATCATAAATTTCTAAGGTTGCATTAAAAGTTCCCGTACTTGTGAAAGTATCGGGTATTAAAGTCATACTATCAACACTACAATTATCTGTACTGTTATTGTTAACTTCATTTACTGAAATTGTAACACTTCCTGTTCCAAAAAGATCTCCGGTAGTATTCTGACCCATTGCATTTGGATTTATTGAGTCAACAACAGTTACTACTGCAACACAGGTATCTATATTGTTTGAAGGGTCGGTAACGGTTAATGTTATATTGTTTTGACCTAAATTTGAGCAATCAAAACTATTTTGATTTACACTTAATGTAAAAAAACCACTGTTATCACTTGAACCTCCATCTAAGTCAAAAGCAGATAGAGTTGCTTGTCCGTTTTCATCTAATTCTAAGGAAATGTTTTGACATACAGCTACAGGATTAGTGGTTTCTACAGCAGATGATTTAACTAAAAAGAAACCCCCTCCAGAATAATTTGAAATTATGATATTACCACTTCCAAAATAAGGATAAACGTTCCAAGCTCCTGCAAAATTTGCTGAATTATTAGAAGGATACGTATCAAAATAACCATATTCACTCATATTCTGATTTTGAATATCGCTAATATCTAAAACCCGCATTCCTGCTGTATAATTAGCTAGATAATATTTATTTGTTTTTGTATAACCATTATGATCGATAGCGGTTGTCGTTCCATAATGGTCAAAATCGAATTGTGGATTGTCTAAATCTGTAAAATCAAAAACTATGGTCTTTGTATTAAAACCAAAATTTTGCTCATCCAATTCATCTCCAAGTATAAAATAGTTTAGATCTTCTGTAAACCATCCCTGATGTGTGTATGCATCATTTGTATAAGTTGGAGATGCTATTAATTGAGGATTTGCTTTATCGGTAACATCTACAATTGCCACATGATCTTCATTTGCTCCAATATATATTTCCCTTCCAGTATAATCTGTATCGGGCCCGTTATAGATTAATACTTGAGCATCATGAGTATAACCACTCCCTGCATAGCCTCCTGCACCTACAGGATTTAATGGGTCTTGAATATTTATAAAATGAGCTCCACCACCATACGAGTTAGTTCCAACCCCGTAGGCAAAACCTGTTTCTTCATTAATGATAATGTTATGAGCACTTCCAAATCCAGCATAATGTGCATCTTCTGTAAAAGTTTCAGGAGGGTTAGAAACGTTTCTTAAACGGGTTAAGTCAAAAACTTGCATACCATGACCTCCAGCTTCACTAACTATAAAAGCATAATTATTGTAAACCTTTACATCTCTCCAGGTTGTTGAAGAAGTATGAGTAGGTAATTTTCCTAAATAAACTGGATTTATTGGATCTGAAATATCTATAAAAACAGTTCCGTTATTTAATCCCATTAATGCGTATTCTTTACCATCTTGTGGATCTGTCCATCCCCAAGAATCATTTCCTGAAGAGGCATTAAATGTAGAAAAAGGAATAAATGACTGCAAATCATACCCGTTACAAGGATAAGAACCAGCCATTCCATTAATACAAGGTGTTTGGGCAACAATACTTAAACTAGATAATAAGAAAAAGAGGGGCAATACTTTTTTCATAATATAAAAATTTAAAACACCAATAGTAGGTATATTGGTGCTGTAGAATAATTAATTTTTTATCAACTTCTTTGTAAATTGATTGTTGATTTTCAACAGGTAAATTCCATTAGTCAAACTAGTAATATTTAAATTAACTTCAATTTTTGAATCGTAATTATTTGATAAAATAAGTTTCCCTCCTAAATCAAAAACCTGAATTTCAGATATTGGTGTTTCAGGTGAGCTTATTTCAACATAGTTGGTACTAGGATTTGGGAATAAATTAAAATCAGATAATGAATTTTCATTTACTGAAAGATTAGAAGATTTAACCAAATAAAACCCAGGAGTATAATTTTGACTACTATATTTTAAGCTTGATATCATTAAAATTCCACTAGCAAAATAAGGGTAAACATTCCATGCACCATCATAACCAGCAGAATTTCCCTCTGTGAAAATATCAAAATAACCAGTTTCTGTCATGTTTCCATTTGAAATATCTGAAATATCTAAAACACGCATCCCTGCTTTATAATTTGCTAAATATAAGTTGTCTCCAACTACATAAACATTATGATCTGTTGCTAAAGTAGGACCACTATATTCATAATGAATTTGCGGGTCGTCTAAATCTGAAAAGTCAAAAACCACAATTCTAGTGTTAAAACCAAAATCTAATTCGTCAATTTCATCACCCATAAAAAAATAGTTTAAGTCTTCCGTAAACCATCCTTGATGCGTATATGAAGTGTTAGAATACGTAGCTGTAGAAATTAATTGAGGATTAGATTTGTCTGTTACATCTACAATTGCAATGTGACTTTCGTTTGATCCAACATAAATTTCTTTTCCAGTATAATCTGTATCTGGACCATCATAAATTACTACTTGAGCATCGTGAGTGTATCCACTTCCTCCAAAACCACCTTCTCCTATTGGATTTAAAGGGTCTTGAATATTTACAAAATGGGGCCCTCCATTATATGAATTAGCACCAACTCCATAAGCATATCCAGTTTCTTCATTTATTACAACATTATGTGCGCTTCCAAAGCCATCATAATGCGCATCTTCTGTAAAAATTTCTGGTGGATTAGTAACATTTCTTAAACGAGTCAAGTCAAAAACCTGCATTCCATGACCGCCAGCTTCACTAACTACAAAGGCATAATTGTTATAAACTTTAACATCTCTCCATAAACTTGGGCTCGTATGAGTTGGTAGTTTTCCTAAATAAATAGGGTTTACAGGATCCGAAATATCAAGGAAAGCTGTCCCGTTGTCTAGCCCTACTAATGCATATTCAGTACCGTCAGATGGATCGGTCCAACCCCAAGAGTCATTAGCGTTATCAGCACCAAAATCGGTACAAGGAATAAATACTTGTAGGTCGTAACCATTACAAGGGTAATCTCCAGCCATTCCATTTTCGCAAGGAGTTTGAGCATTTAATGTTATTATTGATGATAATAATAATAGAAGTATAGTCTTTTTCATTTGTTTGTTTTTTTTGCTAAAGTAGTATAAATTAAAAAAACATTGTTTTTAATAATATTTCTCTATTTTTACTAATTACTAGCAATCCTTATTTTATAATCAAATGAAGCTTAAATCTATTCTAATTGTATTGTTTTTAACTATTATAATTACTTCGTGTAAGGATAAAGAAATCAAAACATTACCTCCGCAAAACATATCTGTTTATAAAGTTGTTTCTAAAACAGTTCCAATCTATGAAGTTTTTGTTGGGCAGGTTTATGGAGAAAAAGATATTCCCATTAGAGCAAGGGTTGAAGGCTATTTGGAAGAGATTCATTTTAAAGAAGGATCTTCTATTAAAAAAGGAGACTTGTTATATGTAATAGACCCTGATCCTTTTAAAGAGGCTGTTGTGGCAAAACAAAGTATGGTAGCACAAGCAAATACAGTAGTAATTCAAACAGAAAGTGATTTAAAAAGAGTAAAACCACTTGCTGAAATGGATGCAGTAAGTATGAGAGAATTGGATATGGCTCAAGCTCAAAGAGACGCTTCTTTATCTTCTTTAAAAGCTGCTAATGCAGATTTAAATTTAGCAGAAATTAATCTTAGTTATACTAGAATATTATCACCAATTGATGGTGTGATTGGAAGAACTTTAGCGCGTGAAGGTGAGTTTGTTGGTAAAGACCCCAATCCAGTTATTTTAAATACGGTTTCGGATATTAGCACAATAAGAGTACAATTCTTTTTATCTGAAAATGAATATTTACGTATTGCTAGGGAATTTCAAAAAATTAAAAACGATACTTTAAGAGAATCAAGAAATAACAAAGTTGAAATAGAATTGATATTATCTGATGGATCTTTATTTGATCAAAAAGGAGAAGTGGATTTTATTGATAGAAATATTGATACTTCTACTGGAACCATATTAGTTCAAGCAACTTTTCCTAATCCAAACAGAATAATTCGACCCGGACAATTTGCAAGAGTAAAAATTAAAGTATTGGATGTCGATGATGCTATAATAGTTCCTCAAAAATGTTTAAATGAACTTCAAGGACAGTATTCTGTTTTAGTTGTTAATAAAGAAAATAAGGTAGAAGCCGTTCAAGTGGAGATTGGTGAAAAAATTCCTGGTTACATCATTATAAAAAGCGGGATAAAAAGTGGTGATCAAATTATTTTAGAAGGGTTACAAAAGGCAAAACAAGATATGGAGGTCATACCAATTGTTACCGAGTATGTTTTTGAAGAATCCAATAATCAATAATTATGGCTGATAATAAAGGAAACTTTTTTGTACACCGACCTATTGTTGCTATTGTAATTGCAATTGTGATTGTAATAGTTGGTACGGTATCTTTAATTGGATTGCCAATAGAACAATACCCTAATATTACACCGCCAATTGTTCAAGTAAGAGCTAATTATACAGGAGCAAATGCTATTAATGTTGAAGAATCTGTAGCGACACCATTAGAACAACAAATTAATGGGGTAGATAATATGATTTATATGAAATCTACCAATGCGAATGATGGTTCCATGTCAATTGATATTTCATTCGATGTAGGTACAGATCCAGATATGAATACGGTATTAGCTCAAAACAAAGTGTCTGCAGCTACTGCAAAACTGCCAGCTGCAGTAACGAAATTAGGTGTTACTACCCAAAAAGCATTACCCAATACTTTAATGTTAGTTACTTTAACTTCAGATGGTAGGTATGACCAAGATTTTTTAGGGAATTATGCTTTAATTAATATTAAAGATCAATTATCACGTATTAAAGGAATTGGTAGGGTAGATGTTTTAGGTGCATCTGATTATTCTATGCGTATTTGGGTAAAACCAGATAGATTATCACAACTTGGATTAACAGTTCCAGAAATTATTAATGCTATAAATGAACAAAATATTATTGTTCCTGGAGGGAAATTTGGTGCAGAACCAGCGCCAGCTGGAACAGAATTTACATATACAGTTCGTTTACCAGAACGATTTAATTCTGAAGAGGCTTTTGGTGATATCGTAGTAAGAACTCAATCTGATGGCTCACAAATTAAATTAAAAGATGTTGCAAGTATAAAATTGGGGGTTGAAAGTTATAATATGAAAGCGAGGTTAAATGGTGAAACATCTGCCATAATCGCTTTGTATCAAGCTCCTGGATCTAATGCTACTGAATTAGCAGCTACCATAAAATCCGAAATGGTAGAAGTATCTAAAAATTTTCCCGAAAGTATTAAATATGATATTTCTATTGATACTACAAAGGCGATTGATGCTGGTATTAAAGATATTGTAGTCACCTTAATTATTGCATTGATATTAGTTATCCTCGTGGTATTTATTTTTATTCAAGACTGGAGAGCAACATTGATTCCTACTTTAGCAATCCCAGTTTCACTAGTAGGTGCCTTTATATTTTTCCCAAGCTTAGGGTTTACAATTAATGTTTTATCACTTTTAGGATTGGTATTAGCTATAGGTATTGTGGTAGATGATGCCATTGTAGTGGTAGAAGCTGTGCAAGTGAATATTGCAAAAGGGATGAATGCTAAAGAAGCAACGTTGGATGCTATGCGTAAAGTAACTGCTCCTGTTATCGCTACAACATTAGTAATGATAGCTGTATTTATACCTGTAGCTGGAATGGCTGGTATTACCGGAATGTTGTATCAACAGTTTGCAATAACAATTGCAGTATCAGTTGTAGTGTCCTCTGTAAACGCGCTATCATTAAGTCCTGCCTTATGTTCTTTATTATTAAAAGAACCAAAACCTTATAAAGGACCTTTAGGATGGTTTTTTGGAAAGTTTAATACCGGAATGGATAAAACTACCGAATCGTATATGAGTTTTACCAATATCATAGGTCGTAAAATAAAGCGAGGCATTGTATTTATAATAATAATGTGTGTTGGTGCTGGTTTATTTGGAAGTTTGGTACCAGGAGGTTTTATACCTGAAGAGGATATGGGTTATTTTTATGTAAATGTACAGTTACCCAATGCAGCTTCCATTCAAAGATCAGATGTGGTAACTAAACAAATAGAACAAATTTTAATGGATGTTCCTGAAGTAGAATATGTAACTACTGCTACAGGATATAGTATTTTATCTGGAGCAATGGTTGCTAATACTGGATTCTTATTTGTATCTATGAATGATTGGTCCGATAGAGATAGAACAGCTGATGATGTAATTTTAGAGGTTAATAAAAAACTAGCTTTTGGAATTAAAGGAGCACAAGCATTTGCATTTGGACCTCCAGCAATTCCTGGATTAGGAAATGGTTCAGGTTTTAGTATGATGTTGCAAGATAGGGCAGGGAATACACCCGAATACCTTTCCAAAAACGCGATGAAGTTTATACAAACAGCAAATGCACGTCCTGAAATTGGAAGAGCAAGTACTACTTTTCAAGCAACAGTACCCCAAAGATTCTTAGATATCGACAAAGAGAAAGCTTTAAAGTTAGGAGTTAGTTTAAATGATCTTTATACTACAATAGGTGCTTTTATGGGAGGTGCTTATGTAAATGATTTTACCAGATTTGGACGATTGTATAAGACTTATATTCAAGCAGAACCAGAATACCGAGTTGATGAAACAGGTATTAATAAATTTTTCATAAAGAATAATAATGGTGATATGGTACCGCTATCAACTGTTTCAACTATTGAACCTATTTCTGGACCAGATTATACAACTCGTTTCAATTTATATCGATCTGTTGAGATTACTGGAACTCCAGCTGAAGGGTATACCTCAAATGATGCTAGAAATGCCTTAAAAGAAGTAGCTGCAGAAACTCTTCCGCAAGATATGGGTTATACTTGGAATGCCATGTCTTTTCAAGAAGAGAAAGCATCAGGGTCTTTGGGTGTTATTCTTACTTTTTCATTAATATTTGTATTTTTAATTTTAGCTGCACAATATGAGAGTTGGTCTTTACCATTTGCAATTTTAATGGGAACTCCATTTGCAATTTTTGGTGCATTATTAGCATTATGGCTTGGAAGGTTAATTAGCCCAACTTTCGAGAATAATATTTTTGCTCAAGTTTCTTTTGTAATGCTTATTGGTATGGCAGCCAAGAATGCAATTTTAATTGTTGAATTTGCTAATGATGAATTTAAAAAGGGATTAAGTCTTTTTGATGCTGCAATGGTTGCAGCAAAATCAAGATTTAGACCTATATTAATGACAGCTTTTTCATTTATTTTAGGAGTTTTTCCATTAGTAATTGCATCTGGTTCTGGTGCTGAAGCAAGAAAAGTGATGGGTATGGCATTATTAGGAGGAATGGGATTGGCAACACTATTAGGGGTGTTTTTATATCCAATGCTTTTTGTATTTATCGGTAAAATTGCTGGATATGAAAAGAAGAGAGAAAAAGAACAATTGCAACAATTAGAATCTTCAAATAATTAATGATGAAAATTTATACATACATATTATTGTTGGTAGGAATTGTTTTGGTTCAATCTTGTAAAGTAGGACCAAATTATTTACAACCTGAAGAAAACACAACCGAAAAATTTAGATATTCAGCAAAAGAGACCGACAGTATCATTAATTTAAAATGGTGGGAACTTTTTGAAGATCCTATTTTAGACACTTTAATTGTAACTGCTTTACGTGAAAATAAAAACGCATTAATTGCAGCAAGTAGAATTGAGCAAGCTCGTGCTAATGTTGGGTTTACTAAAGCTGATATGGGACCAAAAATTGGAGTTAATGCAGGTGCCACAAGAGGAAATTATGTTAATGGAATAGGTCACCTAAGTTCAACGACAAATAATTTTTATGGAACTGTTTTTGCTAATTGGGAATTGGATTTTTGGGGTAAATTTAGAAGAGGAAATGAAGCTGCTCAAGCAGATTTATTAGCTACTTTTTATGGTAAAAGAGCTTTAGAAATAGCTTTAATTAGTGAAGTGGCTAATAATTATTTTCAACTTATAGATTATAAAGCTCGTCTAGATATATCAGAGAAAACACTAGCCTTAAGAGATAGTACATTACAAATAATCCAAGCACGTTTTGATAAAGGATATACGCATATTATTGATGTTAATCAAGCACAGATTCAAAAAGCTATAACTCAAGTATCCATACCACTATTTAAAAGATCTATTGCATTTACTGAACATAATTTAAGTATTTTATTAGGTAAAGCACCTGATTCAATCCCTACTTTTAAATCATTAAGAGAATATAATTTGCCTAATGATATTCCTACTGGGATTCCATCAGAAATTTTACAAAGACGTCCAGACATATTAGAATCTCAGGAGTATTACAGAGCTGCTAATGCAAATATTGGAATTGCTCAAGCAATGAGATTTCCATCAATTAGTTTAACTGGATTATTAGGGGTAGGTAGTACAGATATCTCTAACTTAGTTTCTAATGGTTTAGGCTGGAGTGCTGGTGCAGATCTTTTAGCTCCATTATTTGAATGGGGGAAAAACAAAAAACGTGTTGATATGGAAAGAGAAAATGCATACCAATCTTTATTGTCTTATGAAAATACTGTGCTTAATGCATTTTTAGAGGTTGATAATTCTTTAGTTGAACTCTCTACATTAAAAGAAGAGTTAATGGCTAATAAAGCGATGTTAGACGCGGCTAGTAATGCAAGCCGATTATCTAGAGAAAGATATTATCAAGGAGTTACTAGTTATTTAGAAGTAATTGAAAATCAAGGGGTCGAGTTTGACGCAAGATTAGCTTATTCCGAAAATTACCAGCGGTTATTAACTTCCTATGTTTATTTATATAAATCGCTAGGAGGCGGATGGGTATCTAATGAAGAATTAGATAAATATGCTCAACAATTAGCAGATGATCAAGGAGTAGATGTTTCTACAATTAACAAAGATGAACTTTTTTATAGTGGACAAATAGTTGATCTTTATTTAACTCCCGAAGAAGAGCAAGCTAGAAAAGACAAGAAAAAAGCGCAACGATTGGAAGATAAAGAAAGGCGTAAACAAGAAAGACAAAATAAAAATAACTAATAGCATAATATAGTTTAATGTAAAATGCCAACAAATGCTTTTGTTGGCATTTGCTATTTATAAAGATTTTACTCCTATTTTTGCAAAAATATTTCAAAAACCATGCTTGAAAATAAAAACAATTCTAAAACGAGTATTTCAGATTTAGGCGAATTTGGATTAATCGATCATTTAACTAAAAATTTTAAAATCTCTCAAAAATCTACTGTAAAAGGTATAGGAGATGATGCTGCGGTTCTGTCGATTGATTCTTCAAAAGAAATTGTAATAACTACCGATTTATTAGTTGAGGGAGTTCATTTTGATTTAAGTTACATGCCTTTAAAACACTTAGGCTATAAATCAGTAATTGTAAACTTATCTGATGTTTATGCAATGAATGCTGAAGCAACTCAAATTACAGTTTCTATTGGTGTTTCTAATCGTTTTCCTGTGGAGGCTTTGGAGGAGCTTTATGAAGGAATTCATACAGCTGCAAACTTATATAATATTGATGTAGTTGGTGGAGATACAACTTCTTCAAAAACAGGATTGATTATAAGCGTTACTGCAATAGGTACTGTAGCAAAAGGTGAAGCTGTTTATAGAAATACTGCAAAAGAGAATGATTTATTAGTAGTCTCTGGAGATTTAGGAGCTGCGTATTTAGGATTGCAAGTATTGGAGCGAGAGAAAAAAGTTTTTGAAGTTAACCCACAATCACAACCAGATCTAGAAAATTACACATACCTTATAGAAAGACAGTTAAAGCCTGAAGCTCGTAAAGATATCGCCAGTTTGTTAAAAGAATTAGAAGTGAAACCAACTTCTATGATAGATATTAGCGATGGTTTATCTTCTGAAATATTGCATATCTGCAAACAATCTAAAGTAGGGTGTAATTTATATGAAGACAAAATTCCTTTAGATCAACAAGTAATTGCTACTTGTGAGGAATTTAAAATAGATAGTACTACGATTGCATTAAGTGGAGGCGAGGATTATGAATTGCTTTTTACAGTAAAGATGGAGGATTTCCCAAAAATAAAAGCGAATCCAAACCTTTCTATTATTGGGCATATCACTAACAAAAAAGAAGGGATTCACTTAATTACTAGAGGAAATGAAAAAATCCCATTAATCGCTAGAGGATGGAACTCTTTAGAAAGTAATCAAGAATAGCTAGGAGACTCTTTGAAGTTTCTTTTGAAAAAACGCTGATAAACAGGCGTTTATTTTTCTGTTTTTAAAATTTAAAAGCTCGAGCTCACCTGAAAAAACATTGGTAACTTCCTTGTTGCAGGTTTTACATTTAAACTCTTTAATATGATTTGTAACATTGTTTGTTACGATAAAACGGTGCCCAAAAGTAGAGCATAATATACTTGAAAGGTTAAATTGTTGGTTAGGGGAATCTTGCTTCATAATATATTAATTTTATTATAGTAGGATTAAACATACAATAAATATTTAATATATCGGACAAAATGCTATAAAAAATCGATGAAATGCATTATTTTGATAATTTCATCGATGTTTTCGTTAATGCTCATGTGTCCAGAATTCACTTTTAGCAGTTTTGCTTGACTTTCGTTTGCAACCTTTTCTGAGCTAGAAATAGAAATAATTGGATCTTCAATCCCTGAAATCATATATTTATCACCCTGAAATGATTTTAAAATTGAAGTTCTATCCTTTCTTATTTTCATTCCATTAATAGCTGCAATAATTCCTTCAATTGTAAAACTTTTAGCTTCATCAGTAAAATGTTCAATTAATTTTTGATGTTTAGTTTGTTTATTTTTTGGAAATAAAGCACTAATTGCCATTATTATAAAAATGTCTTTATTGTTATTTATAACATTAATGGCTCTATCCCTATTTTTTTTTCTTTCAGTTGAATCTTCTTCTGTTGAGGAATTTAGTAAGACTAGTTTGTTTATTTTAGATGGATACTTTTCAGCAAAAGCAAGACTAATATATCCACCCATAGAATGGCCAATAAAACTTGCTTTGGTAATTTTTTTTTCTTCTAATACAGAATTGATAACATCAGCCATCATTTCCATGGTATGCGTTTCTGAAATACAACCACTTTTTCCATGACCAGGTAAATCAATTATGATTACTCTATTTTTTTTAGATAATATAGGAGCTAAGTCTACCCAAATAGTTGAGCTTAATAAAAATCCGTGCAATAGCACTAAACATGGTCCTTTTCCAATATCTGTATAATGTATAGGAGTTTGATTAAAGTAAGTAATCATTTTTATATATTTAACACAACAAATATCAATCAATGAATCCTACCAAGCAAACCATTGTAATTGCTTTTGCATTATTTTCTTTATTCTTTGGCGCAGGAAATTTAATTCTACCGCCTTTTTTAGGATATAATGCCGGTGATGGATGGATTTGGGTGCTTCTAGGATTTACAATTTCAGCAGTTATTATTCCCATTTTAGCAATTTACGGGCACGCAAAATTACAAGGGACCATGCTTGATTTTGCGAATAAAGTCTCGCCAAAGTTTGCAATTATCTATTCTATTTTAATTTATATTATTTCTATTTCATTGCCATCGCCTAGGACAGCTTCAGTTACCTATGAAATGGCAATCGAACCTTTTTTTAAAATTTCTTCACTTGGTTTAAGCAGTATTTATTTCGCACTAGTATTAGTCTTTGTGTTAAACCGAACAAGAGTATTAAGTATTATTGGTAAATTTTTAACTCCTTTAATCGTAATTATACTTTTTATTATTATTTGCTTAGGTTTATTTACTGAAGTAGCGCCTATCCGGAATTCCATTTTCAATAATTCTTTTGTGGAAGGGGTTTTAGAGGGTTATCAAACATTTGATGCTATAGGAGGTGTTGTGGTTGGTGGAGTTATTGTGATATCTCTTTCCCTACAAGGAAAATTTAATTACGAAGAAAAGAAAAAAATGATAGCTAAATCTGGTTTAATCGCTGGATTCGGTTTGTTTATAATTTATGGGGGATTGATTGCATTAGGATCACATCATAGTAATGAATTAAACGTAGAAAATCGCACTGAATTATTAAGCGTTTTAAGCCTTAAAACTTTAGGGAATATTGGAAATGCTTTCTTGTCTGTTTTAGTAGCATTGGCTTGTTTTACAACTGCAGTTGGAATAGTAACAGGAACGGCAGATTTTGTTAAAGGACTTTTAGGAAATTCTCAAAGAGCTTATATCTTCACAGGAATAGTAGGTTGTATATTAGGAGTGTTGATGGGACAGTTTGATGTACATTATATAATTAAGGTAGCCTTGCCAGCATTAATGTTTATTTACCCAATTACGATTGTACTTATTATATTAAATGTGGTGCCAGAAAAATGGGCTTCAAAATTAATTTTTAGAGGTGTAGTTTTAGCAACTTTTATATTTAGTATCCCAGACTTTTTAAAATTTATAACCCCAGAAGAATCTATAAATCCAATTCAACAATATATCCCACTTTCAGAAAATAGCATGGGATGGGTGCTTCCAGCTTTAGTTACTTTTGTGTTTTTAAATCTAATGGAGCATAGAAACAAAAAAACCGATACATAAAAAATTATATATCGGTTATTAATATGATTATTGAACTTTAAGAGTTCATAATATCCTCAATCTCTTCAGCTTCAATTGGGATATTTCTCATTAAATTAAAAGGTTCTCCGTTTTCTTGAATTACAACATCGTCTTCTAATCGAATTCCAAAACCTTCTTCAGGAATATAGATTCCTGGCTCTACTGTAAATACCATATTGGCTTTCATAGGTTCCCAAAGTAAACCGTAATCGTGAGTGTCTAATCCCATATGGTGCGATGTTCCGTGCATAAAATATTTTTTGTATGCAGGCCAGTTAGGGTCTTCATTTTGTACATCTGCTTTGTCAATTAATCCTAATCCTAATAATTCAGAAGTCATTAATTTTCCAACTTCTACATGGTAATCTGCCCATATAGTTCCTGGTACTAACAATTTTGTTGCTTCGTTTTTAACTCTATTTACAGCTTCGTATACTTCCCGTTGACGTTTGTTGTATTTTCCATTTACAGGAATGGTACGAGTCATGTCACTTGCATAATTAGCATACTCAGCTCCTACATCTAATAGAATTAAATCTCCATCATTACAAGTTTGATTGTTTTCAATATAGTGAAGAACATTGGCATTATTACCACTAGCAATAATAGGAGTATATGCAAATCCTTTAGAGCGATTTCTTAAAAATTCGTGCATAAATTCTGCTTCAATTTCATATTCTGTAACTCCAGGTTTAACAAATTTTAAAACTCTTCGCATTCCTTTTTCAGTAATATCACTAGCCTTTTGTAATAAATCTAATTCTATAGGGTCTTTTACAGAACGTAACCTTTGTAATATAGGATTACTTTTTGCTACTCTATGAGCAGGATATTTATTTAAAAGCCATTTTGTAAAACGAGCTTCTCTTGTTTCAGTTTCTATTGATGCTCTATAATGTTCATTAGTGTTAATGTGTACAGTATCAGATTGCGCCATTAGCTCTGCAATAACTTTTTCCATTTCTTGTAGCCAATAAACAGTTTTAACTCCACTAACTTCAAAAGCACGGTCTTTGGTTAGTTTTTCACCTTCCCAAACTGCTATATGATCATTGGTTTCTTTTAAAAATAGTATTTCGCGATGTTTTTCGTTTGGTGAATCAGGAAACATTACCAATACACTTTCTTCTTGATCTACACCACTTAAATAGTAAATATCTCTATGTTGTTGAAAGGGAATTGTACTATCTGCACTTATTGGGTAAATATCATTACTGTTAAAAACGGCAATACTATTTGGCTTCATTTGAGCCATGAAATTTGCTCGATTTTTAATAAATAAATTTCGGTCAATTTGGTGGTATTTCATAATGTGAATTATTTTGTACTTCAAAAATAATAAGAAATGAGAGGAATTGATGTTAATCATCCATTAAAATTTTGAAAAACAACGCTATTTCATTAAATTCATCGTCCTTTAAAAAAACCAACCATGAAAAACTTAATTTTTTCCTTTTTAGTCTTATTGTCTTTTCAAATTATAGCACAACAACCCGCTTCAAGTTCAGCAGAATTAGATAAGGGATTAAAACAAAAAGAAGTATTAGCTAATACTTCCTTAGTTAAAAACTTGCCTTTTAAAAATATAGGACCTACAGTTATGAGTGGTCGTGTAACAGCACTAGCAGTAAACCCAAATAACCCTATTGAGTTTTATGTAAGTTATGCAAGTGGAGGTGTTTGGTATACCAACAATAACGGAACTTCTTTTACGCCTATATTAGATAATAGTCCAACTCAAAATGTTGGGAGTTTAGCTGTGGATTGGAACACCAAAACTATATGGGTAGGTACAGGAGAAGTTAATGCTTCTCGTTCATCTTATGCTGGAATTGGGCTATTAAAATCTACAAATCAAGGAGAATCATGGGAGAATATAGGTTTAATGGATTCACACCATATTAGTAATATATTAATAAACCCAAATAATATTAATGAAATAGTTGTTGGGGTTGTAGGACATTTATATTCTACAAACGACGAAAGAGGTGTTTATAAATCTAACGATGGTGGTAAAACCTGGAGCCATACATTGTTTGTAAACAATCAATCTGGAATCATAGAACTTGAAGTATCTCCTTCAAATTTTAATATTATGTATGCTTCATCTTGGGATAAAGACAGAAAATCTTGGGATTTTAGAGGTAGTGGTGAAGGCTCTGCTATTTATAAAAGTATTGATGCTGGTTCTTCTTGGGTAAAAGTTACTGAAAAGGGAAGTGGTTTCCCAACAGGAGAAGGAGTAGGTAGAATTGGTCTTGCAATTTTTGATGATAATACAATCTATGCAGTTCATGATAATCAAGCTAGAAGAGAAGATATTTCTGAAAAAAAGAAAAAAGAAAGCTTGACAAAAGATGATTTTAAAAGTATGACGAATGCTCAGTTATTAGGATTGGATGATAAAAAATTGACTAAATATTTAAAATCTAATCGATTTCCTGAACAATACACAGCAACATCTGTTAAAGAAAGTGTGAAGAATGGAGACGTTCAACCTGTTGATCTTGCTAAGTATTTAGAAGATGCAAATACGTTGTTGTTTGACACTCCAGTGATTGGTGCAGAAGTTTATAAAAGTACAGATGGAGGTAAAACATGGAATAAAACACACGAAGGATTTTTGGATGATATCTATTATTCTTATGGATACTATTTTGGGAAAGTTCATGTAGATCCTTCAAATAAGAACGGTATTTATATATACGGAGTACCTATTTTAAAATCTAAAGATGGGGGTAAGTCCTTTACTTCTATTAATGGTGATAATGTACATGCAGATCATCATGCTCTATGGATCAATCCAAAAATGCCAGGACATTTAATAAATGGTAATGATGGAGGGGTTAATATTTCTTATGATGATGGGGCTACTTGGATTAAAAACAATACTCCTTCAGTTGGACAATTTTATGCCATTAATGTAGATAATGAAAAGCCATATAATGTATATGGTGGATTACAAGATAATGGAGTTTGGGTTGGACCACATACTAATGAAGAAGATTCTTTTTGGAAACAATCTGGACAATACCCGTATGAGGCAATAATGGGTGGTGATGGAATGCAAATTCAAATTGATAGTAGAAATAGCGACATTGTTTATACCGGATTTCAATTTGGAAATTATTTTAGATTAAACCGTGAAACTGATGAGCAAACCTATATTCAGCCAAAACATGAATTAGGAGAAAATCCGTATCGATTTAATTGGCAAACACCTATTTTATTAAGTCCACACAATCAGGATATTTTGTATTTAGGAGGAAATAAATTAATGAGAAGTATGAACCAAGGAGATGATTGGGAGGCAATTTCTGATGATTTAACTCATGGAGGTAAAAAAGGAAATGTAGCTTATGGAACATTAGCAACAATTAGTGAGTCTCCATTTCAATTTGGATTAATTTACGCAGGTAGTGATGATGGAATTGTAAGCGTGACGAAAAATGGTGGTGGTAGTTGGAAAACTATATCGAACTCTTTTCCAAAAGATTTGTGGGTGAGCAGGGTAATAGCCTCGCAACATAAAAAGGAACGAGTATATGTAGCCTTAAACGGTTATCGTTGGGATGATTTTAAAGCTTATGTATATATGAGTGATGATTATGGAGCTACTTGGAATAGTATTGCTGGTAACCTTCCAACTTCTTCGGTGAATGTAATTAAAGAAGATCCTAAAAACGAAAACCTTTTATATTTAGGAACCGATAATGGAGCGTATGTTTCTTTAAATAGAGGTGAAAGTTGGGAAGCTTTTTCAAATGGATTGCCAAGTGTAGCTTTTCATGATTTAGTGATTCAGCCTGAAGCAAATGACTTAATTTTAGGAACACACGGGCGTTCTTTGTATCTAAGTAATATTTCGTTATTACAAAAAATGAATGGAAACGAATTAATAATTAACGATATAGAAGCTATTAGGGCATCATCTCGTTGGGGAAGTTCTTGGAGTCAATGGGGTAAAGCTTATGAACCAAAAATAAGTGTGCAATTTTATAATTCTAAAGCAGAAAAGCTTACACTTTCTATCCAAACTGAAGATGGTACAGAAGTTAACAGTTTTCAAATAGATGCTGATAAAGGCATTAATGTTTTTGAGTATGATGTTACAGTATCTGATAAGGGAAAGAAAGCTTTAGCTAAGAAAGATCAAGAATTAACACAAGCAAAAAACGAAAAATATTATTTACCAAAAGGGGGATATTTAATTCAAGTTAATTCAATGAATATAGAATTTGAGGTGAAATAATAATAATAATCCTTTCTTATCAATTAGAAATTTAACTATCTTTATCCGTTATTAACTTAAAATAGAAGAAAAAATGAAGAAATTTAACATTTTAGCTGTAGCCCTTATAATGACGGTTTTTACAGTTAACGCACAATTACAAGAAGTAGGTCCTTATAATGAGGCTCCACCAGTAACTGAAAATAGCTCAGCTTTATTTGATCTATTATATCAATGGGATATAGGGTCTGCAGGTAGTGTTGGAGTTGATGGTCTAGCTGGAGTTATTAAATTCGGTGATCATTACTGGGTTTCAGAATGGGCATCTGATATAATTCATATATTGAATTATGACGGTTCTTTTTCTGAATCAATTGTAATACCAGGAGTAACAGGAACACGTTCATTCACAACTGATGGAACTAGTATTTTTATTGGTGGAGGTTCAACAACCATTTATGAAGTTGACCCTGTGACAAGAGAATTAGTTGATGATATCGTTCTAATTACTGCAACAGATGCAGAAGCTAGAATGTGTACTTACGATCCAACATTGGATGGTGGAAATGGAGGTTTTTGGGTAGGAGATTTTGGTTCAGACATTATATCGGTTAGTATGATAGGTCTTGAATTATCTGTGATTCCTGCTGCAGATCACAATACGGTTATTTATGGTGGTGCTATTGATAATGTAAGTCCAGGTGGTCCTTTTTTATGGATCCATGACCAGTCAGGAACGGCTCCAGATCAAGGTTGGATTAGACAAATAGACATCGCTACAGGATTGCAAACAGGCGTTGATTTTAGTTACTTGCCAGATGCTGGAACATTAGGAGGTACTGATGCTTTAGCCGGAGGTTTATTTATATCTGATGACGCTGTTGAAGGTTATGTAACTATGGTTGGATTATGTCAATGTTCACCTTCAAATCAATTATTCGGAGTAGAATTGGTTGAAGCTTTAGGTGTTAATGATTCTGAAATTTCTAATTTTAGCATTTACCCTAATCCTGCAAACGGAAATACTGTGAATATTGAAACTAACTCAATTGGAGCAAAACAAATATCTGTTTATGATGTTTTAGGAAAACAAGTTATTAATACAGAAATTAGTAATAATGAATTAAATATTTCAGCTTTAGAAGCAGGAGTTTATTTAGTGAAAGTTAACCAAAATGGAATAACAGCTACTAAAAAATTAATTAAGAATTAATTTTAATTAAGCATTAATTTAAAAGCCACATTTTATTAAATGTGGCTTTTTTATTTGACCGTTTAATGCAATTAAAAACTATTCTAAATAGGGTATAAAACAAACCATATTATTTGGCAGTTTTTACCTAGAGCCGTAATTTTGTAAATCTTATAAAAAAATCATTACAAATGGGAATTTTATCCTCTTCAATTGCAAGAAAAGTAGCTATGGCACTTTCTGCGCTTTTTTTAATATTCTTTTTATTAATCCATGTTTCTGTAAACCTAGTTTCAGTATTTAGTGAAGATGCTTTCAATGCCGCATCTCACTTTATGGGTGTTAATCCATTAGTGCAATTTTTAATGCAACCCATTTTAATTTTTGGAGTTGTTTTTCACTTTGTATTAGGTTTTATATTAGAATTTAAAAATAAAAAAGCGGTTGGTGTTTCTTATGCTAAAAATAATGGAGCTGCTAATTCTACTTGGATGAGTAGAAATATGCTTTATAGTGGATTGGCAATTTTAGCATTTATTGTTCTTCATTTTATAGATTTTTGGTTTCCAGAAATCAATCATAAATACATAGAGGTTTTACCAGAAGACCCAACAAGATATTACCACGAATTGCGTGAAAAATTTGTAAGCCCTATTAGAGTTGGAGCTTATGTTATTGCATTTGTTTTACTTGCATTACACTTGCTTCACGGATTTCAATCTGCATTCCAATCTATGGGAATGAATAATAAATATTCAAAATGTGTGAGAGATTTTGGAAAAGCTTATGCTATTGTGATTCCTTTGCTTTTTATTTTCATTGCACTTTTTCACCATTTTACTCATTAATTAATACAAAAATATGTCTGTATTAGATTCAAAAGTACCCGAAGGTCCCATTAAAGATAAATGGACAACGTATAAGGACAAGATTAACTTAGTAAATCCAGCTAACAAGCGAAATATAGATATTATCGTTGTTGGCACAGGACTAGCAGGAGGTTCAGCTGCGGCTACCTTAGCAGAACAAGGTTATAATGTAAAAGCATTTTGTTATCAAGATTCTCCACGTAGAGCACATTCTATTGCTGCTCAAGGTGGAATTAATGCTGCTAAGAATTATATGGGAGATGGTGACTCTAATTACCGTCTTTTTTACGATACAGTTAAAGGTGGTGATTATCGTTCTAGAGAAGCAAATGTTCATCGTTTGGCAGAGGTTTCTGGAAACATTATTGATCAATGTGTAGCACAAGGGGTTCCTTTTGCTCGTGATTATGGTGGATTACTGGACAATCGTTCTTTTGGAGGAGTATTAGTATCTCGAACGTTTTACGCAAAAGGACAAACAGGACAACAATTATTATTAGGAGCTTATTCTGCTATGAATAGACAAATTGCTCGAGGTAAAATTGAAATGTTCAATCGCCATGAAATGTTAGATGTAGTTAAGGTTGATGGAAAAGCAAGAGGAATAATTACACGTAATTTAATTACTGGAGAAATAGAAAGACATTCTGCTCATGCAGTTGTGATTGCAACAGGTGGTTATGGAAATGTTTATTTCCTTTCAACCAATGCAATGGGATCCAATGCTACAGCAGCTTGGAAAATACATAAAAAAGGAGCATTCTTTGCAAATCCTTGTTTTACTCAAATTCATCCAACTTGTATTCCAAGATCGGGAGATTATCAGTCTAAATTGACTTTAATGTCTGAATCACTTAGAAACGATGGACGAATATGGGTGCCAGCAAGTATTGAAGACGCAAAAGCAATTCAAGAAGGTAAATTAAAACCTACTGAAATTGCTGAGGAAAATAGAGATTATTACTTAGAAAGAAGATATCCTGCTTTCGGAAATTTAGTTCCACGTGATGTTGCTTCTAGAGCAGCAAAAGAACGTTGTGATGCTGGTTACGGAGTAAATGCTACAGGTGAAGCTGTTTATTTAGATTTTGCAGCAGCCATAGAACGTTACGGTAAAGAACAAGCAAAGATACACGGTCATCATAATGCTTCAAAAGAAAAAATAACAGAATTAGGTGAGGGAGTAATTGAAGAAAAATACGGTAACCTTTTCCAAATGTATGAAAAGATTGTTGCTGAAAATCCATATAAAACACCAATGATGATTTATCCAGCAACTCATTATACAATGGGTGGTGTTTGGGTTGATTATAACTTAATGACTACCGTTCCTGGACTGTATTGTATCGGTGAGGCTAACTTTAGTGATCACGGAGCAAATCGATTAGGAGCTTCTGCATTAATGCAAGGATTAGCAGATGGTTATTTCGTGCTTCCATATACTATTGGAGATTACTTATCTGATGATATTAGAACAGGAGAAATACCAACAAATACCCCAGAATTTGATGCTGTTGAAAAAGAAGTAACCGATAGAATTAATTTCTTTATGAATAATAAAGGAACTAAATCTGTAGATCATTTCCATAAACGTTTAGGAAAAGTGATGTGGGACAAAGTTGGTATGGCTCGTAACGCTAAAGGTTTAGAAGAAGCAATGGCTGAAATTAAAGCAATCCGTGAGGAGTTTTGGAAAGAAGTTAAAGTTCCTGGCGATGCTAATGAAATGAATTTTGAACTAGAAAAAGCAGGACGTGTTGCAGATTTCCTTGAATTAGGAGAATTGTTTGCCAAAGATGCATTGGATAGAAATGAATCTTGTGGTGGTCATTATAGAGAGGAAAGCGTAGTTAAGGAAGGAGAGCAAAAGGGTGAAGCTTTAAGAAATGATAAGGATTTTGCTTATGTTTCTGCCTGGGAGTATAAAGGAGAACCATCCGATGCCGTATTGCATAAAGAAAATTTAGAATTTAAAGATATAGAACTTAAACAACGTTCATACAAATAAAAGAGAGATATGAATCTTACACTGAAAATTTGGAGACAAAAAGGACCACAAGATAAAGGAAAGTTGGTCGATTATAAGGTAAATGATATTTCAGAACATATGTCTTTTTTAGAAATGATGGATGTTTTGAATGAGCAATTAGTGAATTCTGGAGATGAGCCAGTAGCTTTCGATCACGATTGTCGTGAAGGAATTTGCGGAATGTGTTCTTTATATATTAACGGAGAAGCACACGGACCTGATAAAGGAATTACTACCTGTCAGTTGCATATGCGTATGTTCAACGATGGAGATACTATATATATTGAGCCTTGGAGAGCAGCAGCTTTTCCTGTTATTAAAGATTTAGTAGTAGATAGAATGGCTTTTGAGCGTATTCAACAAGCGGGAGGATTTGTATCAGTTAACACCTCAGGTAATACTCAAGATGCAAACTCTTTGCCTATTTCTAAACATGCAGCAGATAAGTCTATGGATGCTGCAGCTTGTATTGGATGTGGAGCTTGTGTTGCAACTTGTAAAAACTCATCTGCAATGTTATTTGTTGGAGCAAAAATTTCACAATATGCATTATTACCTCAGGGTAAAGTAGAAGCTGCCGATCGAGTTATGAATATGGTACACCAAATGGATTTGGAAGGATTTGGAAACTGTACCAATACAGGTGCATGTGAGATAGAGTGTCCTAAAGGAATTTCTTTAGAAAATATAGCTCGAATGAATCGAGAATTCTTAAAAGCAAGTTTAAAAGGATAAGTTATATCACTTTTAAATGTGATTTTTCTTTTTCTGAAAGATTTTTAATAATACAAGAAACAAACTTTGAAATGTCATAAGGCTTTACGATAATATCGTTCATGCCAGACATATAAATATTGTTTTTCATTTCCTCAATTTCCACAGCTGTTAAAGCTATAATTGGAATTGTTTTATTGAATTCACGTATTTCATATGCTGCTTCAATTCCATTTTTAACAGGCATATTGATATCCATTGCTAAAATGGTGTCGTTTAAATACAGATAATCGTAAGCTAAATAACGGTATCCTTGATGTATAAAATAGGGGTTTTTAAGTTTAAAAGCTTTGTTTAATATTTTGATATTTAGTTTTAAGGACTTAGTGTATTCACCACTATCGTAAAATGTGTTTGAGGAATCTAATAGTTTTTGAAATTCTTTTTTTTCTTCAAAAGAAATTTTATCCAAATCTCTAGTCGCATCTGTAGCTTTTTGTGCAATAGAAGAAAAGAATAATAAACAGCATGCTATAAAAAAAATAGATTTTTTCACAGGTTTCTTTTAATTTGGGGAGTGTAAGGTACGAAATTTCTTAAAATCATAATAAATGCATTTTTTATTTGAATATATCCATAGTAAAATTACTTTTATAAAATGATATCTAAACTTCCAAATGTTACTACTTCCATTTTTGCTGTAATGAGTAAAATGGCTTCAGATTATAACGCTTTAAACCTCTCTCAGGGGTTCCCAAATTTTAAAAGTGACCCACTTTTAATAGAGTTAGTTAATAAAGCAATGAAGGATGGGTTTAATCAATATGCACCTATGCCTGGTGATCTTGGGCTAAGAGAAGTGATTAGTGATAAAGTCAAATCATTACACCTTAAAAGTTATAATGTAGATACAGATATAACAGTAACCGCTGGTGCAACTCAAGCCATTTTTACTGCATTAGCAGCTATTATAAATAAAGGAGATGAAGCAATTATATTTACTCCTGCGTATGATTGTTACGAGCCAGCTATAGAGTTATTTGGTGGGAAAACGATCCCAGTTCAATTAAAAGCTCCATTATTTCAACCAGATTGGAATGAAGTTGAAGATAAAATAACTAATAACACTAAATTGATAATCATTAATTCGCCACACAATCCTAGTGGAATGGTTTTTACTGAAAATGATATGTTTCAATTACAAAATTTAGCAGAGAAGTATAATTTATTAGTACTCAGTGATGAAGTTTATGAACACATCATTTTTGATGGTCATATTCATTATAGTGCGTCAAGATTTAAAGAACTTGCAGAAAGAAGTTTTGTAATTGCATCTTTTGGAAAAACATTTCATAATACGGGTTGGAAAATGGGTTATTGTTTAGCTCCTGAATACTTGATGAATGAATTTAAAAAAGTACATCAGTATAATGTATTTAGCGTTAATAATCCTATACAAAAAGCACTTGCTGAGTATTTAAAAACTCCTAGTCACTATTTAAATCTTTCTGGTTTTTATCAACAGAAAAGAGATTTGTTTTTAGAATTAATTAAAGATTCAAAATTTAAGTTTATCCCTTCAAAAGGGACTTATTTTCAAATGTTAGATTTTTCAACTATTTCAAATGAAAGTGATATAGAATTCACTGAAAAGCTAGCTAAAGAATTTAAACTTGCTACCATACCAACTTCAGTATTTAATTCAAATCAAGAAGACTTTAAACAAATAAGGGTTTGTTTTGCAAAGACTGATGAAACATTACTGTCAGCAGCAAAAATTATTAATTTTATCTAATAATTATCCTTTTGGATGAACTAGTTTCATTTCATCTATTAAATGATTTGCCTCAGCATATTTGTCTATTATAAATAAAACATAACGCAAGTCTACCATAATATTTCGACAGATTTCAGGATCGTAATTCATGTCACTCATAGTTCCTTCCCAAACTCTATCAAAATTTAATCCAACAAGATTCCCTTGAGCATCAATTGCTGGACTTCCAGAATTACCCCCAGTTGTATGATTGGTTCCTAAAAAACAGATAGGTAATTTACCATTTGAATCTGCATAGGGACCATAGTCTTTATTATTATATAAATCTTGTAATTTTTGAGGTACATCAAATTCATAATCTCCCGGCACATATTTTTCCATAATTCCGTCTAAATAAGTTACAGGATTATAATAAACAGCATCTCTAGGAGCATATCCTTTTACCTTTCCATAAGTTACTCTTAGGGTGCTATTTGCATCTGGAAAATATCGTTCGTCAGGCATCACTTCCATTAAAGCTTTCATATATGTTTTTTGAAGTGCATTTATATCAGTGTTAATCCTTTCAAATTCTGGATTAATAGAATTGTAAAATTCTTCAAAAAATGGTTTTGCATACACATAAGCAGGATCGTTATTTAATTTATTAATTACTTCCTCTGGGTTTCCTTGCAATACTTCCAATGCTGAGTCAAGGTTTGTGAACTTAGTTTTATCATATATTGAAACGTCTATATTCTCGGTGTATAGAGGCATAATAACTTCGAAAACATTTTTATCTAGGGTGGCATTATAGTTTTTGAAATTCTTTTTTAATCTTGAAATATTAGCTGTTTTTGCAGAGTTAAATGAATTTTCACCTTTTTTAATAGTCATTTCCATTTGATATAATCTAAACATTCCTTGCATAAGCTCATTATTTCTTAAAAAAATTTCTAAAAAATCATTGCGTTTTACATTTATTGGTTCAAACTCATTATATAATTTTTCAAATTCTGGCAGAATAGAACCATATTTATTTTCAAGCCCTTTTTCTTTAACTAATTCTTGAAATTTTGCTTCAAATTTTCTCTTTTTAGTAATCGCATTACTTTTTTCAATACCAAGGTTTTCTCCAATCCATTTTTTCCAAGCATTAGCAATTCTTGCTTGCTTTGATGCATATTGTATTCTTGTTTTATTGTCTTTCTTCATTGCTTCATCCATCACATTTAAAGTTGCTTCTCGGATAGCTATTCGGCTAGGGTTAACTTTTTGTGTGATTTGTTCCAGAGCAACTGCTGGTAAATATTCGTTTGTTCTTCCAGGAAAACCAAAAACCAAGGTAAAATCACCTTCAGATACGCCATCTAATGATATTGGTAAAAAGTGTTTTGGAGTGTAGGGAACATTCTCTTTATGATATTTTGCAGGACGATTATTTTTGTCGGCATAGATTCTAAACATTGAGAAGTCACCTGTATGTCTTGGCCATACCCAATTATCAGTATCGCTTCCAAATTTTCCAATACTAACAGGTGGAGCTCCTACTAAACGGATGTCTTCAAAAGTTTCTGTAATAAATAAGAAGTATTGATTGCCTTTATAAAATGCTTTTATTTTACTCTTTTGCCATTCTTCCTTTTTTGCTACTTTGTTAATTATAGAACTATTACTGTCTATTTTAGATTGTTTTTCTTTTGTTGACATTTCATCAGTAACACCATTTAAAACTTGAGTTGTTACATCTTCTATTCGAACAATAAAATCGATGTATAACCCCTCGTTAGGAAGTTCTTCTTTATAATTATTAGCCCAAAATCCATTTGTGATATAATCGTTCTCTACAGATGAATGAGATTGGATTTGACTAAATCCACAATGATGATTGGTTAATATTAATCCTTTATCTGAAATTATTTCACTTGTACAACCTCCATTAAAATGGCCAATTGCATCTTTTAAACTTGAATTATTTACATCGTAAATATCACTAGCAGACAGTTTACTTCCTAAAGAACTCATTTCCTGCTCATTCATTCCTTGAAGAAGTGATGGAATCCACATTCCTCCTTGTTGTGCGGTTAATTGTATTGAGATAAATAACAGTAATATTCTTAAAGATTTCATGACTTAAATAATTTGTTATCAAAGATATAAAACAAACCTGTTATTTATGTGTATTTCCTTATTTTTACTAGATGCAAGACCAACTAAAAGTTACTATAATTCAAACTGAATTAATTTGGGAAAACCCTAAAGAAAATAGAATTCATTTTTCTAGATTAATTGATAGCATTAAAGAAGAAACCAATTTAATTGTTCTTCCTGAAATGTTTACCACAGGCTTTACAATGAATGCAATTCCATTGGCTGAAGAAGAAAATGGAGCAACTTTAAAATGGATGCAGACTGAGGTAAAAAAGAAAAATTGTGCAATTACAGGATCTATAATAATTACAGAAGATAATAACTATTACAATCGTTTGTTTTTTGTTTATCCAAATGGAGAGTATCATACATATGATAAACGACATACATTTACCCTAGCAAACGAACACCATACTTTTAATTCTGGAAAAGAATTATTGATTTTAGATTTTTTAGGATGGAAAATATGCCCCTTAATTTGCTATGATTTACGTTTTCCAGTTTGGGCCCGTAATACTAAAAATTATGATGTATTACTTTATGTTGCTAATTGGCCTGAAAGAAGAATTACTGCTTGGGATGCTTTATTAAAAGCACGCTCTATTGAAAATATGACCTATTGTATTGGTGTTAATCGAACTGGTAAAGATGGAAATGGACATCAATATATTGGACATTCAGTGATATATAATGTTTTGGGAGAACAGCTTTCAACTCAAGAGTTTGAAAAAGATTTTATTGAAACGATCGAGTTAAAAAAATCGCATATAGAAAAAAACAGAAAGCATCTTCAGTTCTTAAACGATCGAGATGAGTTTATTCTAAAATAAAAGTTTCAACTAAACTCCAATTAGGTCTCACTTCTATTTTTTTAGGGTAATAAAGAACTGTTTCTGGTTGTAGCTTTTTAAGATAGCTACCAGTATCCCAAATTTTATTTTCATTATCATCATAAATAATTCGAATGTAGTATTCACCAGGATTTAGATATTCAAATAAACTAGGCTCATTATTTATAATATATCTTTCTTGAATTACTTTAAACTTCGTATTTACTAATTGTACAATTACTGGAAGTTTTTTTGGCTCATTTAAAATAAGGCTTAACGACCCATAATCTGATGGGTCTTTAGTTCTAACTCTTGTAAATATAGTGTCGTTGGTGTTCTCAAAAAAGTCAGTAAATGCACCAGGTAATAATTGAATGTTGTATGAGTTTTCGAACTCAATTTCAAAATTTAAAACTGCCGTATTGTTTTCACTATTTAAGATTCCTTTAAAAGGTACTGCAACAGAATCTCGATTAATTACAATTATTTTTTCATTATCAAATTTAGTCAAGGGTGTTGTAGAGGAAAATTTAAGAGTATCTTTTGGTGTTAAAATTCCAGAATTTATAGGTTTTACAACTAAAGAATCTGCATATAAATCACGTATTCTTACGACTAGTTCATCTGAAATGTTTTTATTGGTTGCTGTGAAAACTAATGAATCGCTTTCTATGAAAGGTTTAAACCAATAATGCAATGAATCTGTATTAGCATCTTTAAAAATTGTACTTTTAAAATCAGATGGTACTGATTTGTTTAATTCAATTTTTAAATCTTTAGCATCTCCTTTGTATCCAAATACAATATGATTTTTACCTTCGTGTTTCGGGGTTTCAATATAATATTCTGGAGTTTCTTTAAATAAACTTAAAGTGTAAACACTGTCTGTTGGAATAGTAATAAAATCACTTAAAAACCCTATTTTGTCGTACTGTGGCTGATAAATATAATCGTTTGTTTTGTCTTTTAATGCAATTAATAAATACTTTCCTTCTTTTAAATTAGAGAGTTCAAACTCTTGAGTGTCGTCCTTTGTAGTTGTAATATAAGTAGGCTTTTCTTTAAAAATAATAGAATCATTAAAAGTCTCATTAACTTCATAAAGCATAACTGTAGTAACATCTTCAGGCTTTAATAATAAAGCGTCTTCTATGTGTCCACTCAACTTTAAACTATCAATATAAGTTCCTGTAGAAAAAATATACTTAAAATACTTAAATTCATTTTCCTCGTTATTGTCTATAATACTTTTTCCGAAATTAAAAGAGTACGTTGTGTTTTCTTTGAGGGTATCTTTAATTTTTATTTTAATAAATTTTCCAGTACTTAAAGGAGTGATTTCTGGGTTATATTTTAAAGGTGGTGAAATAATTAACTCTTTATTAATATCTTTTAATTTGATATATTCATCAAAATGGATTTTAATTTCATCCTCAGTAAAATTAATACTGTAATTCTCAGGGTTATTTTTAACAATAATTGGAGGGATAGAATCTCTTTTACCACCAGATGGGGTTCCTCTTTTTGCACAATTTACAAGGGTAAATGAAACAAATAATAGAGTGGCAAAATAAAATATGCGTTGCATCATGCGCACAAAAATAGACAAACTTTTTTAAGCGATTGCAATTGTAGCAATACTAAGTTTTACCTGATCACTTTTAAATATTTGAAGTGCACAATTTTCTAATGTTGCACCTGTAGTTACAATATCGTCTACTAATAAAATGTGTTTGTTATTTATTAATTCGGGATGATTAATTTTGAAAATTTCTTCAGATTGAAAACGTGTTAGTCGTTGTTTAAAAACTTGAGATTTTGTTTTTGACTCCTTAATAAGTATAGTGTCGTTGTAAGGTATTTTAAGTGCTTTAGCAATTTCAATTCCAAATCCTTCAACTTGATTATAGCCTCTTTTCTTTAATTTTTGTTTATGTAAAGGAACAGGGATTACCAAATCAATGTTTTGATAATTTGGATAATCAGCTAATTCTTCACCTAGCCATTTCCCAAAAAACGAACTAATATTTTGTTTACCTCTATATTTTAAATTGTGTAACAGTTCTTGTGTTATTCCTCTTTTCTGAAATTTAATAAGAGCTGTTGCGTTTTCAACAAGAAATTTACCATAAAAGACTTGTTTCATGGAATCACTTTCTGAATTGTGATGACTTATTATTGGTAAACTGTGTCTGCATTGTGTGCAAATGACCTTTTCTGTATTTAACAATATTGTTTTACAGCCATTACAAACTTTTGGAAACAAAAGATTTAACATAAAATATATATTTTTTTATATTTTGACGTTATATAATTTATACGCAGTAAATTTGCTATAAATTAACACTAAAAAAATAACCATGAGTACAGAGGAGAACAACAACAAATTTAAAATAATAGTAGGGATACTTACGCTATTATTGATTGTATTAGCTGTTTATACAGTTACATTATATAACGATAATAAAGATACAGTAACTATTTTAAACGACCAAAAATCTGACATTGAAGCAGAATTACAAGAATTAATTGCAAATTATGACGAAGTAATTCAAGATAATGAGATTAAAGACAAAGATCTTTTGGAGGCTAGAGAGCGAATTGAAGTTTTATTAGATTCTGTAAAAGACTCGAAAGCAAATTTAGCCTTAATTAGACGTTATAGATCCGAAATAGGAAAATTAAAAGACGAAAGAATTTTATTATTTAAAAGAGCAGACAGTTTAATTGCTGTTAACAGATTAGTGGTTGCTGAAAGAGACAACGCTTTTCTTGAACTTGATGAATCTATAAAAGTAATCGATTCGGTTTCTGAAGAAAATCAAGTAATGGCAGATAAAATTAAAGTAGGTTCTGTTGTTTATGCAACAGATTTAGTGGGTTCTGGAGTCATTGTTAAAAGTAGTGGTAAAATAGTAGATACCCAAAGATCAAGAAGAGCAGATAAAGTTAGAACTTGTTTTGCTTTAACACCAAATACAATTGCAGAAAAAGGAGATCGAATGCTTTACGTTCAGGTAATAAATCCTAAAAATAATTTATTAGGAGAAAAAGGAGTGTTAGAATTTGAAAATGGTACCTTAAATTATAGTACTGCTGTAAAAGTATTTTATGAAAATGATGAATTAGACGTTTGTGCTATGGTAGATGCAGATGAAGATGATTTAGTTAAAGGTGTTTATACAATACATGTATTTGATGGTTCAAATATGATTGCTACTTCTAAAATGACATTGAAATAATATTTATAATTAAATAATTGAAACCGTTACGAGCTAATCGTAACGGTTTTTTTATTTTTGCGGTATGGCAAATGAAGATTTATTTAAAAAAGTAATTTCACACGCAAAAGAGTATGGATACATATTTGCGTCTAGTGAAATATATGACGGACTAAGTGCTGTCTACGATTATGCTCAAAATGGAGTAGAGCTTAAAAAAAATATCCGAGAATATTGGTGGCGAAGCATGGTGTTTATGCATCAGAATATTGTAGGTATAGATGCCGCAATATTAATGCATCCTACTACTTGGAAAGCGTCAGGGCATGTAGATGCTTTTAACGATCCACTTATAGACAATAAGGATTCTAAAAAAAGATATCGTGCAGATGTTTTAATTGAAGACTATTGTGAAAAATTAAACATTAAAGCCAAAAAAGAAATAGCAAAAGCTAAAAAACGTTTTGGAGAAAGTTTTAATGAAGAGGAATTTGTTACTACTAACGGAAGAGTAATAGGTTATAAAAATAAGCAAAAGGAAATATTAGAACGTATGGCTAGATCTTTAGAAAATGAAGATTTAGCCGATGTTAAATTGTTAATTGAAGAGTTGGGTATCGCAGATCCGTTATCAGGGTCAAAAAACTGGACAGATGTAAAGCAATTTAACTTAATGTTCGGAACCAAATTGGGAGCTTCTGCTGATAGTGCAATGGATTTATATTTACGTCCAGAAACTGCCCAAGGAATATTTGTAAATTTCTTAAATGTTCAAAAAACTGGGAGAATGAAAATTCCTTTTGGAATTGCACAAACAGGTAAAGCTTTTAGAAATGAAATTGTTGCAAGACAATTTATTTTTAGAATGCGAGAATTTGAGCAAATGGAAATGCAATTTTTTGTGCGACCAGGTGAAGAAATGAAATGGTATGAGTATTGGAAAGAAACTCGTATGAAATGGCATAATACTTTAGGGTTAGGAGAAGAGAACTATCGTTTTCATGACCATGAAAAAATGGCTCATTATGCTAATGCTGCAACCGATATTGAATTTAACTTCCCTTTTGGATTTAAAGAATTAGAAGGAATTCATTCTAGAACCGATTTTGATTTAAAAGCACACGAAGAACATTCTGGTAAAAAACTTCAATTTTTCGATCACGAAACCAATAAAAACTATGTTCCTTATGTAGTAGAAACTTCAATTGGTTTAGATAGGATGTTTTTAGCAATTTTTAGTAATTCACTAAAAGAAGAAACGTTAGAAGATGGAAGCTCCAGAGTTGTTTTAAAATTACCTTCTATTTTGGCTCCAATAAAAGCTGCTGTGTTTCCATTAGTCAAGAAAGATGGATTACAAGAAATAGCTAAGGAAATAATTGAAGATTTACAATGGGACTATAATGTTATTTATGATGAAAAAGACGCTGTTGGAAGAAGGTATCGCCGTCAAGATGCATTGGGAACACCATTCTGTATAACTGTTGATCATCAAACAAAAGAAGATAAAACAGTAACCATTCGTAATAGAGATACGATGGCTCAAGAACGAATTTCAATATCAGAAATTTCAGAAAAAATTAAAAATTCAATTTCTTATAAAGATTGGCTAAGTTAACCAAACTTAAAATTCAATGACAAAAAATGTCCTGTTAACAAATGTTAACAGGACATTTTTATTTCAATAAAAAAATTAATTAATTGTTTTTTACAATTTCAGTTAAATTTATTGGAGATGCTTTATCGCAACGATTCATCATTCTTAATCCTGAAAACTTAATCCATACCTTTTCTCCATCTTTATTAAATACACCAACCTTATCAAAATCTTCAGTTAGATTAATTGGATCATAATAATAAGGTCCGTTTTTCCCTTCAATTAAAATAGTAGTAGGGCAATCTCCTTTTACGGTAGAAATTGAAATTTGACCTGCTATATATCCATCAGCAATCATTTTTTTTGCATCCATTTGTTGTTCAGTATTGTTTTTTGTTTCTGTAACTTTATTAGTTGTATTACAGGAAATTATAGATAAAATAATCAATAATGATAGACTTGTAATTTTCATATTAGTTCAATATTTTAATGTTTAAAATGTAAATTTACAATTATTATACCCTTTTTGTTAAATACAAAGTATTTTATTCTTGTTATTTCTTGTTTTTTAAAGAATAGATAGTATTTTTGGAGACACTTAAAAAAATTGTTAACTTAAAACTTAAACTTATGAATTTTAAAAATTATTTTTTAATGTTGTTGTTTGCAGTATTTACACTAAATGTAGGCGCTCAAGATACAACACCAAATGTACCCGGAGGTGTTGCCGAAGTAGGTACATTTTACTTAGACCATGTGGCTCCTTCAATTGAGTCAAGAGGTCCTGCGCCAGAAGTGGTTCTTACTACGCAAGAAGCAAGAGATAGAAGATCTTTAGGAAATACTGTAATTATAGGAAAAGATCGCCAATCTCAAGATGATTATTTTGTTAGAAACAGGCATGAATCAGAGCAAAGTGTTCGAGTAATGCCACCATCTTTAGTTTTTGATGCTTATACATCTAATTCACAACCAACCGATCCAGCAACAGCTATCGGTCCGAATCATGTATTTGTGGTTTACAATACAAATTTTAAGATTTTTGATAAAGCAGGAAATGATGTAGGTGGTGGAGCAAGACCTGTTACCGATATTTTCTCTGGAGGAGGATGTTGTGACCTTACTGCATCTTATGATCAAGCGGCAAATCGTTGGGTATTAACTTATTTATGGTCAAGTAATGGTCAAATCCAAGTAGCCGTATCAGACGGACCAGACCCAACAACTGCATCTTGGAATGTTTATACAATTCCTAGTGTAAATGATTATAACAAATTATCAGTATGGAGTGATGGTTACTATGTTACTGCTAACGTTTCTGGAGCTAAAGTTTGGGCATTAGACAGAGATAAAATGATAGCTGGAGACCCAGCTGCAAGTTTTCAAGTGTTTAGTTTACCAGGATTGGTAACTAGTGGATTTTATAGCCCACAAGTTTTTAACGTAAGTGATGCTAATATGCCAGCTGCAGGTGGAGCTCCTGTTGTTTATATGCAAGATGATGCATGGGGTGGTGTATCTACAGATCATGTTAAACTATGGACTATTGATGTTGATTGGACAACTCCTGGAAATTCAACTGTTTCTGCATCAACTGAATTACCTGCGACACCATTTATCGGTGTTTTTGATGGAGGTAGTTTTTCTAACTTAACGCAACCAAGTAATGGACCAGCAGTAGATGCTTTACAAGCAACTATTATGAACCAAGCTCAGTTTAGAAAAATGGGAACTTACAATTCGGCATTATTTAACTTTGTAGTTGATACAGATGCAACTAGTGGAGAATTAGCAGGAATTCGTTGGTTTGAATTAAGACAAGATGCTGATAATATGCCATGGACAGTGTATCAAGAAGGAACTTATACAGCACCTGACGGGAGACATGCTTGGCATGGTAGTTTAATTATGGATGGAGCTGGTAATATTGCAATGGGTTATACATCTATGGCTGGACCAACAACTCCAAATCCAAATGATAATAGAATAAGTTCATTTTATACTGGTAGATTTGATGGTGATGCAAGTGGTGTAATGACTGTTTCTGAAGAATTAATTTCTGCAGGAAATGGAAACATACCTAGTACACGTTATGGAGATTATAGTAAAATTGATATTGACCCAGCAGATGATACTACTTTTTGGTTTATCAACGAATATTTTAATAGTGGACGTAAAGGAGTTGTTGGAGCATTTCAATTAACACCTAATACTGCAGTTGATGATATAGGGATTACATCTATTTCAGAACCTAACTCAGGTGTTTTAACAGCAACTGAAAGTATTGTTGTAAATATTAAAAACTTTGGTATTAATGACCTTGTTAATCCAGAGGTACAGTATATTGTTGATGGAGGAGCTCCTGTTGTTGACAATTATGCTGGTACTCTTGTAGCTGGTGCAACGGAGTCATTTACGTTCGGAACAACAGCAGATTTATCTGCAGCTGGAGACCATACTATTGTAGCTAGAACAAACTTAGCTGGAGATACAAACCCAGCAAATGATGAAGCTTCAAAAACTGTAAATAATGGACTAGTTTATTGTGAGCCATCAGCAGATTGTTCTTTTGGAGATGGATTTACTAATGTAACAGTTTCTGACTTAGATAATGATTCTGGGTGTGAAGGTTATGCTGATTTTACAAGTATGGTTGCAACATTAGAACCTGGAAATTCTTATGACTTTACGGTAACTACTGGTTATGGTGATCAGAATGTAAGAGTTTGGATAGATTTTAATGATGACGGAACTTTTGATAATAGTGAAACTGTAGTACCTAACTTTGTAATTGCTCCAGGTTCTGCTGCGGGTACTTATACTGAAACTGCAACTTTAACAATTCCTGCTAGTGTTCCTTCTGGTTCACAACACAGAATGCGTGTGAAATCTAACTGGGAAGCTCCAGTACCAGATGATGCATGTGAAGAAACACAATATGGTGAAACAGAAGATTATTCTGCAAATATGGGAGTTTTAGGTGTTGAAGATCCTACGATTACTGAAGCAGAATTTACAGTAATTTCATTACCTAATAACCAATACGATATTACTTTAACTACTGAGTTTGATGGAGTAGCTTCAATAGCTATTTACAATGTACTAGGGCAAACACTAGCATATAATAACTTAGAGAAACAAGGAGATAGCTACGTGTATCACTTAGATATGTCTTATGCTGATACAGGTGTTTACTTTGTAAAAATGGGAGATAACTCTTCTAAAACATATAAGACTGCTAAGATTATCGTTAAATAATCAATTAGCTTAATAATTTATAAAAAGAGTGGACTTTGGTCCGCTCTTTTTTTATGGAATAAATTTAAAAATAAGCTCTCAACTGTACACTTCCTGTATGAACTGCTTTAAGAGATTCACTCTTTCTACCATAATAAGATACGTTGATATCTAAAAATTTAGTAATTCTTTTTTGAAGTAATAAACGCCATGTTAAATTTACTCCAGGTTGTAACCCTTCTAGCATTTGATAAGCTACAGGAGAATAAGCATTTCCCGTAAAGTCATTATTGATATAATTAAACTCTCCGTTTAAAGAAATCTTTTGTGCATTGGAATAAGCAAATGAAACTCCAATTTTTTGTTGAGTTAATATCTCAAATTCACTTAGCTGATTTTCTTTATTTAAAAATTGATAAAAAACGTCAAAGCGTGTTTGTGAATTTAATAAATAAGAAATTTTAGGATTCACTTCATAGGTGTCCAGCGTGTAATTTCTACTTTCAAAATTTTCAGTAAGACTTTTATTCTCTCCTAAAGCTCCTTTTAAATTCAATAACCAATTGGTCCAAATTTTATGATTAAAATTAAGCTGATGACTCTTTAATTTTACTTCAGCTAAACCAACCGTTAGGAAATTTCTATTAGTAGTTGAAATATACGTATAGGTGGTAGTAAACTTTTGTTTTCCTCTATTGAAAAACAATGCGTTTCTAAAATTACTTACCGATGATAATTCATTAAGACCATATTCTTCAAATGGATTGATAATAAATACATCGTTTTCTCTTCTTACTTTTTTGTCAATTAAGAAAGAAGTTTGATTGTAAAAATGAGAAATTACTTTTCTGAAGTCACTTCTAGTTGACCATTGCTGAGGATTTAAAGTTAAGGTCTGGCTAACTTTAGTCTGACTAATTTTTACAAAAATCTGATTGGGTAATAACACTCTAATATACTCGGCTTCATCTTGAAATTGTGCTATTTCAAATTCTTCTAAATCTTGAATTCCATTATTATTATAATCATTCCAAGTATAAACCCCTTCACCCGGAGCCACTTTTACATAGGTGAATTCTTGTTGTGGTAATACTCCATTATTGGTTTCTATGGCTGTATTTAAACGAATTCCATTATTTAAGAAAGATTGGTTGTATAATAACCTAGAGTTAAGTGATTTCTCATCTTCTTCATTTTCATCTTCATCAGCTAAAATTCGATAATTTGCAAAGACTGATAATTGTGAAGTTGGTTTGTTTAATATTCTTGATTTTAAATAAACGTCATTAGAAGTTGATACTTTTGTTAATTCTGAATTTCGGATGCTATCATTTACTCGATGTCGATATCCCACTTCGGCAAAAACTTTAGTGCTATCTCCTAATCCAGTAAAAACTTCATAGGCGTTAAATTTTTGGCTTGTTGGAATTAAACTGTCATTAGAAACTGCTCGAACTTGATTGTCCTCAATACTCAATTTACCTCCAACCCACGATTTTTTAAAGGAATAAGTCGCTACATTATGCATTCTGAAAAAATCAGAATTAAGCTCTGATCCTTTACTTTGTAATGCGCTTCCGTTGGTAATAAAATTAAATTTTCCGAAACGTAAATTAAATCCTAGTACTTGACGGATTCCTGAAAAATTATCTGAATAATCTAAATTTTGAAATTCATACCGAACATTCCCAAACTTAATATCTGAATAGTCCAAGCCAGCGATAATATATCGTTGATCACCCAAAGGATTAGACAGATTCCAATCTCTGCTAAATTCAATTGAATATAATCGCTCAATCGTTCTAAAATCTTCATTAATCATGTTGATATTAGCGAAAGCATCTAATTTTCTAGTTTCAGGAGTTTGTAATAAGGTCTGCTTAACATTTAATTTTCCTGCAAAACCGTTATTGTCTTCATTGTCAATATCTGAAAACAAATTGAGATCATTTTTACTTCCTGAAATTTCAAACCCAATATTTGTTTTTTCGGTTGGATGATACGCGCCGTTAATGCCGCCAATTTGAATTTTTGTAGGTGCCGTAAGTTGTATAATGGGTTCGTAACTACCTTGCTTTATTCCATCAATGGGAGGGACATATTCAAAGATTTTATTGATTGTACTAATGTCACTTAAAATATAGTTACCTAATCCTTCTCCTAGTAATGTAAAGCGAACATTATAAAGTTCATCATCTGGATTGCTTGAAAAAACAAAAGCTTCAATTCCAGAAATAACTTCTTTCTTATATAATATTTTGTTTTCAGAATAGGTGTCTAAAACTGCTGAAGGGGCAAACATTTGAGAAGTGTCATCTCCAGCATCTTTTAATATAGCTACTTGTTCTTCAGTTAAGTTTTGTTGAAGCGGTTGGTTTTTGGCATCACTTTCAGAATAAATATAAGCTCCTAAATCCAGTTTTTCACTGGTGTAGTTTCCACCTCCAAAACCAATAAATCGAGTGTAATTTCTGTCGGTATATTGATATTCAACCTTTATTCTCATATTAGCAGTAATCGGGTAGGTTGCATTAAACTTTACTTCTCCAGAATTGTAATCAATTACATAATCTTCTCCTTCTCCTCTTGCTAATAACAGTCCATTTACATAAACACGTTCACTTCCAGATACAATTAGAATATATAATTCACCATTTGGTCCTACGAGTTTATAAGGGCCTTGATTCCCTTCTTGTCCTACAAATTGACTACTCGAAAACACACCACGTACCAATGCACCAGCTCCATAAACATCTGTTTTAGCGCCCGATTTATGATTAATCGTACCTCCTAAAGAAATCCCCTGAACTTTTTTTGTGAAATTTCCAAAGTAACTTCGATTGTTAACTAGATCAACATCTCCAGCTCGTATATTCCAATTATCACTAAATAATTCTATGAATATTTGATCAAATTCATCCAAGCTTTGAGAATATCCAGCATCTTGGTTTGGAATATTGGCATCTTGAATGGAGGCTCGAATAGACACTTTATCACTCAGTTTTCCTGTAATTTGAAGATTCAATTCAGAATTTACAACCGCATTTTGGTTGTTACCAACAGTCACACCACGAGAAATGCTTCCTAAGGTATTAAGACCGTCAAAAGGTTTAAATTGGTTTTTATTGGTGCTCTCTTGAAGGGAATATAGCTTGTTAATACTATTGCTATTCTGAACGATAATACTTGAGTCTAATACAAAATAATCTTTCGTTAAGTAGTCTGGATATTTTAGGTATTTGATTGTTAACGAATCATTTTCTTGAGTTATTTTTTCAGAAAGAATTAAAGTACTTTTTGCAAAATCAACTTGATAATTACTAGAGTCTATGGCAATTCCTTTTTTGTCAAGAACTTGAAATCGCATGGGATTGATACTTACACTATCAATTTGTAACGTATCATTAATTGCAACTTTTTTACTTTGGTAATTAGTAGGTAAATCCTGTGCAAAACTCACACTTATGAATAGACCAAAAAATAAAAGTAAAAATAACTTCATAAGTGCCTTATGTAAAGAAAGGAATATAGTAATTATACAACTAAAAGTTGGCCGATTTATTTTGTAAATTTTATTGATAATAATTTCCTAAATATACTGCGTAAAGGTACAATGTTATTTATTTTAGTGCCTATTCTTAAAAAGCATCTTATGAAGATTATATCTTATAATGTAAATGGTATTAGAGCCGCAATGAAAAAAGGATTTACAGATTGGTTGCAACAAGCAGATCCAGACGTAATTTGCCTTCAAGAAATTAAAACTTTAGAGGAACAAGTAGATGTAGATGCAATTGAAAAAGCAGGTTACCCATATCATTATTGGTACAGCGCTCAAAAAAAAGGATATAGTGGTGTTGCTATTTTCTGTAAAGAAAAACCCAATCATATTGAATATGGAACGGGAATAGAAACGATGGATTTTGAAGGCAGAAACCTTCGAGTAGATTATGATGAGGTTTCCATTATGAGTTTATACCTTCCAAGCGGAACGAATAGTGCTCGATTGGATTTTAAACTTAATTTTATGGCAGAGTTTCAAGAATATGTCAATCAATTAAAAAAAGAAATTCCCAATTTGGTTATTTGTGGCGATTATAATATTTGTCATGAAGCTATCGATATTCATAATCCAGTTGCCAATAAAAACACTTCTGGATTTTTACCTGTTGAAAGGGAGTGGATTGGAAACTTTATCGATAGTGGATTTATAGATTCTTTCAGGCATCTAAATAAAGAACCTCACAATTATACGTGGTGGAGTTATCGTGCTAATTCTAGAGCTAATAATAAAGGATGGCGTATCGATTACCATATGGTTTCACAACCTTTACAAGAAAACATAAAACGCGCCGTTATATTACCGGAAGCCAAACATAGTGACCATTGTCCTTTGATGGTAGAATTAGATTTTAATTAAAAATAATATGATAAAAAAAATTGTATTCGGAATTGCAATAGTTTCGATAATGACTTCTTGTGTTTCATCAAAAATATATGAAGATTTACAGAGTAAATACGATCTTTTAAAAGAAGAAAATAAATCCTTGCTTTCTCAATTAAATGAAGAAGGAAATAATGGGAATAGTTACTCGGTAAAAAGTCTTCAAAATGAAGTAGAGAAACTGAAGGCTGAAAAAAGTCGATTGGCAATGGATTTAGCTGCTTCAAAATCTAGTTATGATCGATTAAAAGATTCCTACGATGCATTGGAGGCAAATAGTTCTTCTAAATTATCTGAAAACTTAGAACTCAATAGAAATTTATTGACCCAGTTAGAAGAAAAAGAAAAAGCTTTGGCTAAAGAAAGTGCTCGTTTAGAACAATTGCAATTAGATTTAGAAGAACGCTCTCAAAGAGTTGCAGAATTGGAAGGAATTATTGCTGCAAAAGATGCGCAAATGACCGCATTAAAAGATGCAATATCGGCAGCACTTACTAATTTTGAAGGAAATGGACTTACCGTAGAGCAACGCGATGGGAAAGTGTATGTATCTATGGAAAATAAATTGCTTTTTGAAAGTGGAAGTTGGGCTGTAAATACCAGAGGAAGAGAAGCGGTGGTACAATTAGGAAACGTATTAGCTGAAAACCCTGAAATAGCAGTTTTAATTGAAGGCCATACCGATAATGTAGCCTATTCAGCAAATGGCAACATTTCAAATAATTGGGATTTATCCACCAAAAGAGCGACCGCAATTGTTGGTATATTAACCGAAAACAATAAAATAGAAAAAGAAAATTTGACAGCTGCTGGAAGAGGAGAGTTTTCTCCAATTGCAACCAATAGCACTTCTGATGGAAGATCAAAAAACAGAAGGATTGAAGTAATTTTGACTCCAAAACTCGATGAGATTTCTAAATTATTAAACGAACTTTAATCGTTTTTTTTTAACCAACTATGAAATACACCCACCTACCCAATACCGATATTAAAGTTAGTAAAATATGCCTTGGCTCTATGACTTGGGGCGAACAGAATACCGAAGCAGAAGGACATGCACAATTGGATTATGCTTTAGAAAGAGGCGTTAATTTTATTGATACTGCCGAAATGTATTCGGTTCCTGGAAACCCAAAAACGCAAGGGAGTACCGAATCTATTATTGGAACTTGGCTAGCTAAAAATAATAATAGAGATCAAGTAGTATTGGCTTCAAAAATTACGGGACCGCTTCGTTTTTTTGAACACATTCGTAAGAATTTAAATTTTAGTAAGGAGGCATTGGACGATGCTTTGAACAAAAGTTTAAAACGTCTACAGACCGATTATTTAGACTTGTATCAATTGCATTGGCCAGAACGAGGTGTAAATGTTTTTGGTGTAAGAGAATATACTCATAATGCCGAATGGGAAGATAATATTGCTCAGGTTTTAGAAGCATTGGAGTCTTTTGTAAAACAAGGGAAAATTAGACAAATTGGATTGTCTAACGAGACTCCTTGGGGCGTAATGCGTTATTGTGAAGAAGCAAAAAAAGGAGCACCAAAAATGATCACCGTACAAAATGCGTATAACCTTTTAAACCGAAGAGATGAAATAGGTTTATCTGAAGTTTTACTAAGAGAAGATGTTGGGTATTTGGCTTATTCACCTTTGGCTTTTGGAGTATTGGCAGGTAAATATTTAAATAATAAAAAACCTGAAAATGCACGTGTGACATTATTTCCAAACTATAGCAGGTATAGCAGTGAGCAGTCTACTAAAGCTACGTTGTTATATAACGAAATTGCAAAAAAACATGGGATTAGTTTAACCCAAATGGCATTGGCTTTTGTAACCCAACAACCCTTTATGACTTCTAATATTATTGGAGCCACTAATCTAGACCAATTAAAAGAAAATATAGACAGTATAAACCTAACGCTCTCAGAAGATATCATTGCTGAGATTAATGGAGTCCATGCTCAAATTCCCAATCCTGCGCCTTAATGATTTATTTAGATTATTAAGTTTAGAATTTTATAGAAAATGATAATCTGATAATTCGTATCTTTATAAATTACTCCCCTTAATTAGCTTTATATATTATTTATGAAGAAATTCTACTTATTATTCACTTTATTAATTACAACTATTTTAGGTAATGCTCAAATTGTAAATATTCCAGATGCTAATTTTAAAAATGCCTTGGTTAATACCTTATGTGTAGCATCAGGATACCAAGAAAATCCAGAATGGGATGCAGATGTTAATAATGATGGTGAAATACAAGTAAGTGAAGCAGAAGCTATAGTTCATTTGGTAGTAACGTATCAAAATATTGACTCGTTAGAAGGGATAGAAGCTTTTACAGGTTTAAAATCATTAAGATGTTCATTAAATAATATTACTGAATTAGATATGTCCAATAGTCCAGAATTAGAAGATTTGTCTATTGGTCAAAATAATATTTCTACATTAAATGTAACACAAAACCCTAGTTTAATCTACGTTAATTGTACCTCAAATGATTTATCTGAATTAGATGTAACCCAAAATATTAGTCTTATGGAATTAATATGCTATAATAATTCTATTCAAAATTTAGATTTAAGCCAAAATGACAATTTAAATTATTTAAATGCTGGTGAAAATGAGCTAAATAGTTTAAATATTAGTCAAAATATTAATTTAACAGGATGTTATATTGAAAACAATAATCTTAGTGAGATAGATTTATCTCAAAACATTTTATTGAGAGGATTAGGAATTTCTAATAATAATCTAAATTCTTTAGATGTTTCTAATAACCCTGATTTAAAGTACTTAATTTGTTATAGCAATCCTATTGAAGGGGAATTAGATTTATCTCATCTATATGGTGGAATGTATGTGTTAATGTGTAATAATACTTTAATATCAAGTTTAAACATTAAAAATGGGGATAATATAAATTTAACAAGAATGTGGGCTCAGGATAATCCTAATCTCACTTGCATACAAGTTGATGATGTAGATTTTGCAAATTCTCAAATTTGTGAATCTAGTAGTGGTTGGTGTAAAGATGAAACAGCAATTTACAGTGAAGATTGTAGCCTTGGAGTAGAAGAAGTAATAAAAAGCCAAATATTCATATATCCAAATCCAACTAAAGATGTATTAATGCTTTATAATGAAAGTGAATCATATATAGAAGCTATAAAGATATATGATGTATTAGGTAAATTAGTACTAGAGCAATCTAATCCATCAAATCAAATAGATATTTCTAATCTATCAAGTGGTTTATTACTTGTGCAAATAGAAACAGATAAAGGAATTGTTACTAAGAAGGTGGTTAAAGAATAAATTACCCAAACAAATGCTTAACCAAATCATGAACCTTAGCTAATTTTATGATGTTAATAGTATAATTGGTTTTTGGGATTTTACAATATTTAGAAATCACAATAGATTTAAATCCTAATTTTTCAGCTTCAGAAATTCGTTGATCCACTCTTGTTACAGGTCTTACTTCTCCTGCCAATCCAATTTCAGCAGCAAAACACATCGATTTTTCAATAGCGATGTCAATATTAGAAGATAATACTGCTGCTACTACTGCTAGGTCAATTGCTGGATCGTCCACGGTAATTCCTCCAGTAATATTTAAAAATACATCTTTAGCGCCCAATTTAAAACCCGCTCGTTTTTCAAGAACTGCTAAAATCATATTCAGCCGTTTGGCATTATATCCTGTGGCACTACGTTGAGGTGTTCCATAAACTGCTGTACTTACCAAGGCTTGTATTTCGATCATTAAAGGGCGCATTCCTTCTAAGGTTGCAGAAATGGCTGTTCCGCTAAGTTCTTCCTCATTTTTTGAAATTAATATTTCGGAAGGGTTGCTCACTTCTCGCAATCCGTTTCCTTGCATTTCATAGATTCCTAGCTCATTGGTAGAACCAAATCTGTTTTTTTGAGATCGCAATATTCTATACACATGATTACGGTCTCCTTCAAATTGTAAAACCGTATCCACCATATGTTCCAAGATTTTTGGACCTGCAATATTTCCATCTTTGGTAATATGACCGATTAACACGACTGGAGTATTGGTTTCTTTTGCAAATTTTATAAGCTCTGTGGTGGTTTCTCTAATTTGCGAAATGCTACCGGGACTGCTTTCAATATAATCGGTGTGTAGAGTTTGTATAGAATCTATGACCACAATATCAGGATTCAATTCTGCTATTTGAGAAAAGATATTCTGTGTTTTAGTCTCCGTTAAAATATAACAATGTTCAGAATTGGGATGAATCCGTTCTGCTCTCATTTTAATCTGCTGCGCACTTTCTTCACCTGAAACATATAAGGTTTTATAGGGTAACTGCAAGGCAATCTGAAGCATTAAGGTACTTTTTCCAATTCCAGGTTCTCCTCCTAAAAGCGTCAGTGATCCAGGAACCAATCCACCACCTAAAACTCTATTTAACTCTTTGTTTTTGGTATTGAGTCTAGCTTCAGAAGTAGTAGAGATTTCATTTATTTTTTGAGGTTTTGAAACTCTCTTTGAAGTCGTTTTGGATACTTGCCAACTTACTTTTTCTGCTTTTTGGATGACTTCTTCAGCAATGGTATTCCATTCTTTACAAGCAGAACATTGTCCTTGCCATTTAGAAAAGGAGGTTCCACAATTCTGACAGAAAAATGAGGTTTTTATTTTAGCCATTAATACCCGAAGTCTTCTTTGATTTTATCAGCTCTTTCAAGCATTAGATCAATCGTTATAAAATCTACTTCTTCTTTATCATATGCTCCTTGGTATATTCTCATTGCTTTTTTAGCTTCACCAGTTTCTTCGTAATAACGCGCCAAATAGAAATCTCCTAATACGGTATCTGGATATTGCTTTTTTGCTAAAGTTGCAATTTCTCTTAATGATTCCCATTGTTTCTTTTTTTCTGCTGCTTTAAAAGTAGCGATATAATCGTTTTCCCGAATAGGATTACTTAGCCCAAAAAGATCTTTAATAGTAGCGTATTTATCGGTTAAATATAAATGTATGGGAGTATTTAGTTTTAAAAGAACATTGGTGTACTCTTCTTTACTAATAGGGCGATATACAGAAAACATTTTCTCCAAAGCCGAAGGGATGGCTCTTGCTACCAACGAATAATGAGTTGCACCTTCAAAATTATCAAAGTTATAATCAAAGTTGTCACTTTTCAATCCTTTTAGAGAGGCATCTAACATTTCAGTAATTTCTCTTAAATCTTGTATGTCGTCAGATCCAGTTGCTAAATAATAAAATGTTTTAGTTTGTATTTGAGGAATTCTTTCTGGTAAACGTTCATCCATAAGAGGTGCTAAATCTGGACTTAAAGAGATGTATCCATTAAACATTGGCGGGTCCTTAAAAAGATAATAGTTAATAAAATTTGCTGTAAAATCATGACCGATTGCAATGGTAAATTTTGCTGTACGATATTTGCTGTCAATATAAGGGATCAATTCAAGTCCAATAAATTCAAAAAAATCGGCACCAGTTCCATCAGGCATAAACTCAGTACTATCATAATTACAATCGTCATAACGTTTATTTCCTTGCATAATACCAACTACTATAGATTCTGGCATATCTTCCCAATAACTAAAGTAATCTACATTTCCGGCAACGGGTTCAAATAAATAATTAGCATCTAAGACAATTATAATGGGATATACCTTTTCTGTATTCTCTTCATAATCTCGTGGAAGTTGGATTTTTAATCTTCTTGAAGCATCGAGTTTTGTAGATTGAATTTCTTCATAAATAATTTGGGATTGAGAGATTCCTGAGAATCCAAAAAACAAACATAAAACGAGTACTATTAAATTCTTCATAAAAAAATTATTTTAATGCTGAAAGATAACGATTTTTATAAATGATATATTTTTCAGAATGTAAAAAAAGTGATTATTTTTCTTTATTGTAAAATGGAAGTATTAATAATGATAGCCCTCCAAAAAACACAATAGATGCAATACTTGAAGTCCAAACAATCCATCCAAAAGCAGTTCCTACAGTTTCAGGAATACCAAAAATCGCTAAAATTCCAGCTACAAAAAAAGGATATGAGCCAAAACCACTATTGGTAAATGCAAAAGAAAAGCTACCCACTACAAAGGTGATGATTAAGGTTGAAAAAGCAATTCCCGATGTTTCAGGTAATGCGTATGTTGCAGTATAAAAAGATAACAAATACAAGCCCCAAATTAAAAATGAATGAATAATAAATGGTCCCTTTTTTTTCATTTTGAGGATGCTTAAAACTCCTTCTTTTAAACCTGAAAAAAACTGCATTATTTTTTTTACAATAGAAGACTTTGAAAATTTTAAAATCAAAAGAATTAGTACTAAAAAAATTGTAGCAATTCCTATAAGTTTATAGATGGTATTAATGGGCATTACACCTAATAAAAACTCAGATAGTTTTTCAAACTGAAGTAATAAAGCGATGGCTGTAAAACCAAATAAGAAAATTACGTCTATAACTCTTTCAGATATAATAGTTCCAAAAGCCTTGTCAAAAGGCACATCTTCGTATTTATTAATGATGACTGCTCTTGAAACTTCACCACTTTTAGGAATAAAAATATTCATAAGATAAGCTACATAAACGGCCATAAAATTATTTAGAATTTTAGGTTTAAATCCTAAGGGTTCTAGCATAAAATTCCATCGATAAGCTCTTGAAATGTGACTAGATAAACTAAAAAACACTGATAGAATTACAAACCAATAATCTGCTTTTTTAAAATAAAGAGAGATTTCCTCCAATTGTTGAGGAGTAAATTTTGAATAGGAATAATAGATTAAAAAAATACCAAGACCTAGAGGTATGGCAATTTTCAAAAAGGTTATCAGTTTTTTATTCAAACTAAGTAAGTAAGTTGTTTTCTTCGTTTGGAAAAACTAGAGAAGGTTTAAAGTTTTTCGCATCTTCAATAGACATCATTGCATACGTAATTAATATCAAGATATCTCCAGGAGCTACTTTTCTAGCTGCTGCACCATTTAATGTAATTTCCCCACTATTTCTAGGCCCAGGAATGGCATAAGTTTCCAATCGCTCACCATTATTGTTGTTTACAATTTGCACTTTTTCACCTTCAATAATATTTGCGGCATCCATTAAATCTTCATCAATGGTGATACTTCCAATATAATTAAGGTCTGCTCCGGTTACCTTTACTCTATGTATTTTTGATTTTACTACGTGTATTTGCATGGGGCAAAGATATTAATTTAAAGCCATATTATCTATAAGTCTAACCCCTCCTATAAAGCAAGCGATAAATACTCGATACTTTTTTTTCTTGCTCTTGTAGACGGAAGTTTTTAATGTTTCGGTATTGGCTATTTCAAAATATTCTAATTCTAAATTTGGACGGTTATTAAATTCCTTTTCAACTAATTGATTGAGTTTTGAAATACTTAAGTCGTTAAAATTCTTCTTTACTTTTAAAAGTGTTTTATGAATTAAGGTTGCTTCGTCTAATTGTTTGGCATTTAAACGTTTATTTCTTGAGCTCATAGCAAGCCCACTTCTTTCTCTAACTATAGGGCAGCCAACAATATTTACAGGGAGTTTTTCAATTTCAACTAATTTTTTTACAATTTGTAATTGCTGAAAATCTTTTTCTCCAAAATAAGCATTATTAGGTTTTATAATTCTAAAAAAGAGATCTAAAACAGTTCCTACACCATCAAAATGACCGTCTCGATGCTTGCCTTCCATTTCATTTTCAATACCCTTATAATTGTAACTTTTAGATTTTACATTTCGATCGTATAAATCTGAAGCATCTGGTGAGAAAACAAAAATATTTTCAGAAATATTTTCTAAAAGAGCAATGTCACTCTCCATGGTTCGCGGATATTTTTTAAGATCGTTAGGGTTATCAAATTGTGTTGGATTTACAAATATACTCACTACCACACAATCATTTTCTTTACTAGCTTGTTCAACTAGTGAAACATGACCTTCATGTAAAGCACCCATAGTTGGTACAAAGCCAATTTTTTTACAGTCTTTTAAAAATGAAGAAAGCGTATTTTTTATTGAGACACTTGAGTCGTGTATTTTCATATAGAAAAATATTAAGGCAGTAAAAATAATATATTAAAGTCAGTCTGCATAAAATTTCGTAATTTTGCATCGTTTTACGCACCTCGAAAAAAAATTTTATGAAAGATAAAAGGATCTTATATGTGTCTTCAGAAGTAATACCTTACTTACCTGAAACAGAGATTTCTTCAATGTCGTTTGAAGCACCTCGGATGGTTAATAGTAATAAAGGACAAATAAGAATATTTATGCCACGTTACGGAAACATCAACGAGCGTAGACACCAACTTCACGAAGTTATTAGATTATCAGGAATGAATTTGGTAATTAACGATATGGATGTACCACTTATTATAAAAGTAGCGTCTATCCCAAAAGAACGTATGCAAGTATACTTTATTGATAATGAAGATTACTTTAAAAGAAAAGCTACCTATGCAGATGAAGATGGAAAATTATTTGATGACAATGATGAAAGAGCTATTTTCTTTGCAAAAGGGGTTATAGAAACCGTTAAGAAATTAAATTGGTCTCCAGATATTATTCATGTACATGGATGGTTAGCTTCATTTCTGCCATTATATTTAAAAAAGCATTATGATAAAGAGCCTCTTTTTGAAAACAGTAAAATAGTTACATCTGTTTACAGTCAGGGATTTAAAGGAAAGTTAAATACTGAGGTTACCAATAAACTTATGTATGATGGTATAGAGGAAAAGCATTTAGAAGATTTAAAAGAGCCTGATTATATTAATATGATGAAAGTTGCTATAAAAAATTCGGATGCTGTAATTGCTGGTTCAGAAAATATTCCTGAAGAATTAGAGGAATATCTTAAAGAACTTGAAATACCTATGTTAAAGTATCATAAAAAAGAAGAAATTTCCCCAGCATATTTAGATTTTTACCTTTCAAAAGTATTATCATAAATACATCATTTTAAGTTTATATGAAAACACTAAATATTATGCCTAAATTAGGGGCACTATTATTTTTAATAATTTCAATTATTTCTTGTCAGGAAGATTTTAATACAATAGGAAGTGATATTGTTGGTGATGATAGCCTTATCGCTAATCTAGATAATACAAGCACAGTAATTGCCTATAGTAGAAAATTAGCGCCTGTACAAACTAATATTATTCCAGTAAGTCAATTAGGGGTTTATAACGATGGAACTTTTGGGAAGTCTACTGTAAATTATTTATCTCAATTATTATTAGAAACCTCCTACCCGATATTTTCTGATACTTTAGGGAAACCAGTTGTTTTAGATAGTGTTGTTTTATACATACCCTATTTTAACGAAAGTACAATAGATGATGAGGATGTAATTACTTATGAATTAGATTCGGTATATGGTGATAGTCCTATTAATATTGAAATGTATGAGTCTAATTATTTTTTAAGAGATTTAGATCCAGATTCCAATTTTGAAGATCCTCAATATTATTATTCTAATCAAGGTCCTGAATTTGAAAACTTCCTAGGAGAAAATTTAACCACGATAGAAGATTTTGTCCCAAGTAACCAAGGATTTGTTTTTACTGAAGGGGAAGGAGATGATGAGGAGATTACAAAACTTGGACCTGGAATAAGAGTACCCTTGCCTAATGATTTTTTCCAAGAAAAAATATTGGATATGGAAGGAGAGCCAGAGTTAAGTAATAACAATAATTTTAAAAATTATTTTAGAGGAGTTTATTTTAAAGCTTCTTCTAATACTGAAAACGGGAGTTACTTTTTATTCAATACAGAAAATGCTAATATTACACTTCATTATAATTATGAGACCTATGTTGAAGATGAAAATAACATACTAATAAAGGATACTATTTATAGTGATTTTTCATTAAATTTTGGAGATGTAAATTTAAGTTTATTTGATAATGAGTTGTCTCCAGAAATTGCTTCTGCAATCGATTCTCCAAATACGGTTGAAGGTGAAGAAAGTTTGTATGTTCGTGGAGGCGATGGGATAATGACAGTTATTAATCTTTTTGGAGAAGATGTTGATGATAATGGTGTTGCCGATGAGTTAGAGATTCTTCGAGATAAAGAATGGGTCATAAACGATGCAAATTTAAAATTTTATGTCGATCAAAGTAAAATTACTGGTGGAGAAACTGAACCAGAAAGAATAACAATATTTAATATCGATGACAATAGGGTTTTAGCAGACTATTTTTTAGACCCAACTTCAGGAGATGAGCCTATTAATGCAATAACAAATCATTTGGGGAGATTAGAAAGAGATAGTGACGGTTTAGGAGTGTCTTATAAAATTAATATAACACATCATATAAGTAACTTAATTAATAAAGATTCAACCAATGTATCTTTAGGTTTAATGACTTCTCAAAACGTGTTATTAAATGGATTTCAGAAATTAGACACCTTGCAAGATCCAAATCAAAATTTACCTACCATTAAAGAAGCTATAAGAAATGGTGTGATTTCACCTGAAGGAACAGTCTTTTATGGTAATAATTCATTTAATGAAGATAAAAAACTGATTTTAGAAATTTATTATACAGAACCTAATTAAACCCAAAAAAATATGTGTGGAATTGTTGGTTATATTGGACATAGAGATGCTTATCCTATTATTCTAAACGGATTAAAAAGATTAGAATATAGAGGTTACGATAGTGCTGGTATTTCTTTATATGATGGAACTAACATTCAACTTTGTAAAACTAAAGGGAAAGTAGCTGATCTAGAGTCTAAGGTAGCAAAAGAAATGGCTACTGTTGGAAATTTAGGTATTGGTCATACACGTTGGGCAACACACGGAATTCCAAACGATATTAATTCCCACCCACATTACTCAAACAGTGGAGACTTGGTAATTATTCATAACGGTATTATTGAGAATTATGCTTCATTAAAAAAAGAATTAATTAATAGAGGTTATACTTTTTATTCAGATACCGATACAGAGGTTTTAGTAAACCTTATCGAGGATATTAAAAAAAACGAAGATGTTAAGTTAGGTCAGGCAGTTCAAATTGCTTTAAATCAAGTAATAGGAGCCTATGCGATTGCTCTATTTGATAAAAACAAACCTGATGAAATTGTAGTTGCTAAACTAGGAAGTCCTCTTGCAATAGGTATTGGAGAAAATGAATTTTTTGTTGCTAGTGATGCTTCACCATTTATTGAATTTACTAATAATGCTATTTATCTTGAAGATGAAGAAATGGCAATTATTCGTTTAGGAAGAGATATAAAAATTAGAAAAGTTAAGGACGATAGTATTGTTGCGCCATATATTCAAGAGCTTCAGTTAAACTTGGAACAAATTGAAAAAGGAGGTTACGATCACTTCATGCTAAAAGAGATTTACGAACAACCTAATGTTATAAAGGATACCTATAGAGGAAGATTACTTGCAGATAAAGGAATTATTAGATTAGGAGGACTTGAAGATTATATTGGAAAGTTTATTAATGCGGATAGAATAATTATTGTTGCTTGCGGAACTTCTTGGCATGCGGGCTTAGTTGCAGAATATATTTTTGAAGATTGGGCAAGAATTCCAGTGGAAGTTGAATATGCTTCAGAATTTAGATATAGAAATCCAATTATCACCGAAAAAGATGTAGTAATAGCAATTTCTCAAAGTGGTGAAACTGCAGATACATTAGCAGCTGTAAAATTGGCTAAAGAAAAAGGGGCTTTTGTATATGGTATTTGTAATGTTGTTGGTTCAACTATCTCAAGAGCTACCCATAGTGGAACCTATACTCATGCTGGCCCTGAAATTGGAGTTGCTTCAACAAAAGCATTTACTACCCAGATTACGGTACTTACTATGATTGCTTTAAAACTAGCAAAAGTAAAAGGTACGATTTCTCAAAGTGATTACAGATTGCATTTAAGAGAGTTAGAGTTAATTCCTTCTAAAGTTGAAATTGCATTAAAGAAAAATAAGGATATAGAAGAAATTGCTAAGGTTTTTAAAGATGCTAGTAATTTTCTTTATTTAGGGAGAGGATATAATTTTCCAGTAGCTCTAGAAGGTGCGCTTAAACTAAAAGAAATCTCTTATATACATGCTGAGGGTTACCCAGCGGCCGAAATGAAACATGGTCCAATTGCACTTATTGATGAGCATATGCCTATTGTTGTAATTGCGGTAAATAGTAATCATTACGAAAAAGTTGTAAGTAATATTCAAGAAATAAAATCTCGAAAAGGTGTTATTATTGCAGTTGTTACTGAAGGAGATACTATTGTAAGGGATTTAGCAGATTATATTATGGAAGTGCCTAACACTCCAGAAACACTTTCTCCATTGGTAACTACCATACCATTACAGCTATTATCCTATCATATCGCTCTTATGTTGGATAGGAATGTAGACCAGCCCAGAAATTTAGCAAAAGCTGTTACTGTAGAATAGACATAAGGATAGTTTAGTCTTTTTTATTTGAAATTTATACTCATTTTAAATTGTTATGCCTTTGATTCAGGCTAAAATTGTGTATATTTCGGCATTAAAAACCAATTCAAATAAACATATGAAGACTATTATTACATTTTTTTGTTTGTGTTTTAGCCTTGTTGCTTTTTCACAAACCACCCTTACCGGAAATGTTGTAGATCAATCTCAAGAGCCTATTTTAGGTGCCAACATTATTGTTGTCGGTGCTGCAGTAGGTACATCCTCAGATTTTGACGGTAATTTTACATTAAAAGTTGATCAAACTCCCCCGTTTTCAATTGAAATTAGTAGTGTAGGTTATCAGTCAGTTACACAAGAAGTAACATCAAACAACCAAACATTCAATATATCATTAAATGAAGGAGATCAATTAGACGAAGTAGTTGTTTCGGCGTCTAGAACACCAGAAAGTGTTAGAGAATCTCCCGTAACAATTGAAAGATTTGATGCTAGAGATATAAAAAACGCTGCTTCACCTGACTTTTATTCAAGTTTAGAAAACTTAAAAGGGGTGGATATGAATAAAGGAAGTTTAACATTTAATTCTATAAATACACGTGGTTTTGCAACTTTTGCAAATACTCGTTTTGTTCAGTTAGTAGATGGTATGGATAATGCTTCTCCAGCATTAAACTTTGCAATCGGGAACTTTCTAGGAATGAATGAGCTTGATGTTAATAGTGTTGAGTTATTACCAGGAGCTTCTTCCGCATTGTATGGTGCCAATGCTTTTAATGGTATTTTATTTATGACTAGTAAAAGTCCATTTGATCATGAAGGGATTAGTGTATATGTAAAAACTGGAATTACTTCTCAGGTAGCTGCAGGTGATAATAATTTTTACGATTTTGGAATTAGAGCTGCTCATAAGTTCAGTGATAAATTTGCTGCAAAAGCATCATTTTCTTACTTACAAGGAACAGAATGGTATGCTACCGATGACAATCAATATGTACAAAGAACGCCTGGTTTACCAGATGAAATAATTCCTTACGAAGGACAACCAGCACATGATGGGTTAAATATTTATGGTGATGAAGTAAGTTTAGCTGCAAATAAAACAAATTTAAATGAAGTTGCACAAAATCTAGAAGCCATGGGAATAATACCTGCTGGGGCTAGTAATTTAGTGCCAGCTGTGAATGTTTCCAGAACAGGGTATAGAGAGCAAGATGTTACTGACTATGTAGCAGCAAGTGGTAAAGCAGATTTTTCATTAAATTATAGACCAACAGGTGATGATTTTGAGATTATTTGGAATTCTAAATTTGGTTTTGGGAGAACCATTTACCAAGGAGCTAATAGATATCAATTAGATAACTTTTTAATGCAACAACACAAATTAGAACTTAAAAGCAAAGACTTTTTTGTTAGAGGTTATATGATTAATGAGGCTGCTGGAAACTCTTACGACATGCGTTTTACAGGTATTAATTTAAGTAAAGAAAATGCAACGGAATGGTTTGGAACCTATGCTGGAGCTTATTTGCAAGCTGTACTAGGAGGGTCAACAAGTGAACAAGCACACGCAGGAGCAAGAATTGTTGCAGATGATGCTTATACATTACAGCCAGGTACTCCTGAGTTTAATGAAGCTTATGATCGTATTATAAGTGATCCAGATGTTGATAGTGGTTCTAAATTTGTAGACAACACAAGAATGTATGTTGGAGAGGGAAATTATAATTTTAGAAGCCTTTTAAATGATTATATGGATCTTCAAGTAGGAGGCTCTTATAGACAATATTCATTAAATTCTGGCGGAACTATTTTTACAGATTATGATGGACCTATTGATTATAATGAGGCAGGTGCATATGTTCAAGCTTCTAAAAAGTTTTTAGCTGAAGAACGTTTGAAAGTAACTGCTTCTATTCGTTATGATAAAAATGAATTTTTTGATGGTAAATTTTCCCCAAGAGTTTCATTAAATTATGCAGCAGGTGATAGAAAACAACATAATATTAGAGGGTCTTTTCAAACAGGATTTAGAAATCCAGATACTCAATCGTTATTTATTGGGTTTGATGTTGGTAGAGCTATCTTAGTTGGTTCTTCTCCAGATAACTTAGATAGAGATTTACCAGGAACTAGTTTAACAGGTAGAGATGCTTATTATAATTCGTATACAAGAACTTCTGTTGAGCTTTTTGCTGCAACTGGAGACCCAACAGTATTAGAATCTGTTGCTACACCTTTAGTAGAACAAGAAAAAGTTACTGCTTTTGACATTGGTTACCGTGGGAAAATTGGTCCTGTAAATCTAGATGCTAATGTTTACTATAATATCTATGACGGGTTTATCAACCAAAAGATTGTAGTAACTCCTGAAAATGGAATTGCAGGGGAACTTTCTGGTGTTGCTGATATTGTTGCAGGAGATATTCAAAATTTCCAAGTATATACAAATACTAGTGCAGATGTTTCCTCTTATGGTTTTGTAATTGGAGGTAATATTAAATTTGCTAAAGACTTTATTTTTGAAGCAAACTATACCTTTGCTCAGTTTGATTTTGATCAAGCTTCAGATCCAGATTTTAGCGCAGGATTTAATACACCAGAACATCAAGTTAAATTGTCTGTTGGAAATCCACAGGTTTTTAAAAACTTTGGGTTTAATGTTGATGGTAGATATAAAGGAGAGTATTTATGGGAATCAAGTTTAGCTAATGCAGTTATGCCAGAAATTTATTTATTAGATGCTCAAATAAATTATACTATTCCAGCGATAAAATCTATCATTAAAGCAGGGGCTACTAATTTAATTGGCACAGAATATCAAAGTGCTGTAGGTACTGGTAATATTGGATCTCAATATTATATTTCTTTAACGATCAATAATTAATAAAATTAAAAATTAGTAATATGAAATTATTAAATAAATATAAAAATATTGGAGTTTTTGCTTTATCATTAACTCTATTGGTGTCTTGTTCTGAAGAATATGACATTCCTGTTGAACCAATAGTTCCTTTGACATCAGGATCTGCAGATTTTTCAAAATACGTTTCAGTAGGGGCTTCATTTACAGCAGGTACCACAGATGGTACTGTGTTTATTGCAAGTCAATTAAATTCTTTTCCTAATTTTTTAGCAGGAGCATTTGCAAATGCTGGTGGTGGAGAATTTACTCAACCTATGGTAAGTGATAATGTTGGAGGTTTGGTATTAGGTGGAGTGCCTATTGCTGGACCTAGACTATATTTTGATGGAGCAGGAATTAGTGTTGTAGACGGAATTCCTACTACAGAAGTTTCAAATGTCTTGGCAGGTCCTTTTAATAATATGGGAGTACCTGGAGCAAAAAGTTTTCACTTATTAGCACCTGGATATGGTAATGTTGCTGGAGTACCAATAGGACAATCAAATCCATATTTTGCAAGAATGGCTTCAAGTCCAAATGCAACAGTTCTAGAAGATGCAGTTTCTCAAGGAGGAACATTTTTCACACTTTCAGAAATTGGTGGGAATGATGTTTTAGGATATGCTTTAAATGGAGGTGCTGGAGTTGATCAAACAGGTAATTTTGATCCATCTACTTATGGACCATCAGATATCACCGATCCTAATGTTTTTGGACAAGCTTTTTTAGCTATTGCAGATGCATTAACAGCCAATGGAGCTAAAGGTGTAGTTGCAAATGTACCTTACATTACAAGTCTATCAAATTTTACAACGGTACCTTATAATGCAGTCCCTTTAGATGCAGCTACAGCTGCTCAATTAAACGGAGCTTTTGCACAATATAATGGTGGTTTGCAAGCTGCTGAAGCCGGAGGATTAATTACTGCTTCTGAAAGAGCAGCAAGAACTATAAATTTTGCAGCAGGTCAAAATGCTGTAACCCTAGTGGATGAATATTTAACAGATTTATCCGTTTTAGGTTTACCATCGTATAGACAAGCAACTCCTAACGATTTATTTGTATTAGCAGGTTCTAGTTTTATTGGCTCTACCGTAGGTGGAAACCCTCAATTGATTAATGGTGTTTCAGTACCATTAGAAGATCAATGGGTGCTAACTCCAAACGAACAACAAAATATTAAAGTTGCAACAGATGCATATAATGTTACTATAGAAAATGTAGCTAATGCAAAAGGACTTGCGTTTGTAGATTTTAAATCGATACTAATTGAAGCATCTACGAGTGGAATTCAATTTGATAATTTTACGATGACAACACAATTAGTTTTTGGAGGATTAGTTAGTTTGGATGGTGTTCATTTAACTTCTAGAGGTTATGGTTTAATGGCTAATAAATTTTTAGAAGCAATTGATGCTACGTATGGTTCTAATTTTGATGAATCTAATTCTATGCTAAAAGCAGATGATTATACAGTTATGTATCGTCAAGGATTGTAATATTTCAACTATAAATTAAATAAAAAAACCGAAGTCATTGACTTCGGTTTTTTTATTTATTAAAACTTTGATTACTTATAAGAGTAGGTGGTTGTTAGGAATGAATAATCTGTATTTATTTGTTATAAAAAATTAAGGTTTAGTCTTGTATTTTTTCAATATAAAAAACTATCTTTGCCCCGTTTAAAATAAGGGATATTTAGAGCCCTAATAGTACTAAATAATAAACAGTTAATAATGTCAAAAGTTACAGGTAAAGTTGCACAAATTATTGGACCCGTTGTAGATATTGAATTTGCAAACGGATCAGAACTTCCAAAAATTTACGATTCTCTTGAAGTAAATAATAATGGAAAATTATTAGTATTAGAAGTTCAATCACATATTGGAGAAAATACAGTGAGAACAATTTCTATGGATTCAACAGATGGATTAAGTAGAGGAGTTGATGCTGTAGCAACTGGAGCACCAATCCAAATGCCTATTGGTGATGATGTTTACGGACGTCTTTTTAACGTAATTGGAGATTCTATTGATGGAATTGGAGATTTGCCAAAAGCAGGTGACAACGGGATGTCAATTCACCGTGATGCACCAAAATTTGAAGACCTTTCAACTTCAACAGAAGTTCTTTTTACAGGGATTAAAGTAATTGACCTTGTAGAGCCTTATGCTAAAGGTGGTAAAATTGGTTTATTTGGTGGAGCAGGAGTAGGTAAAACAGTACTTATTCAAGAGCTTATTAATAACATTGCAAAAGGACACGGTGGACTTTCAGTATTTGCTGGAGTAGGAGAGCGTACTCGTGAAGGGAACGATTTACTTCGTGAAATGCTTGAGTCTGGAATTATAAAATATGGTGACGACTTCTTACATTCTATGGAAAATGGAGGTTGGGACCTTACTAAAGTTGATAAAGAAGCTTTAAAAGAATCTAAAGCAACTTTCGTTTTTGGTCAAATGAATGAGCCTCCTGGAGCTCGTGCTCGTGTAGCATTATCTGGGTTAACAATTGCAGAATATTTCCGTGATGGAGCAGGAGACGGACAAGGAAAAGATGTTCTTTTCTTCGTTGATAATATCTTCCGTTTTACACAAGCAGGATCTGAGGTGTCAGCACTTCTTGGACGTATGCCTTCAGCAGTAGGATACCAACCAACATTAGCAACGGAGATGGGTACGATGCAAGAACGTATTACTTCAACTAAAAGAGGGTCTATTACTTCAGTACAAGCAGTATATGTACCTGCGGATGATTTAACAGATCCAGCACCAGCAACAACATTTGCTCACTTAGATGCAACAACTGTATTGTCTCGTAAAATTGCTGAGTTAGGTATTTATCCAGCGGTAGATCCATTAGATTCTACTTCTAGAATTTTAACTGCAGATATTTTAGGTGATGAACATTATGATTGTGCACAACGTGTAAAAGAGTTGTTACAACATTATAAAGAACTACAAGATATCATCGCGATTTTAGGTATGGAAGAATTATCTGAAGATGATAAATTGTCTGTATATAGAGCTAGAAAAGTTCAACGTTTCTTATCTCAACCATTCCATGTTGCTGAACAGTTTACTGGTATTCCAGGATGTTTGGTAGATATTAAAGAAACTATTAAAGGTTTTAACATGATTATGGATGGTGAGTTAGATCATTTGCCAGAAGCTGCCTTTAACCTTAAAGGAACCATTGAAGAAGCAATTGAAGCTGGTGAAACTATGTTAGCTGAAGCATAATTAATTGCTTAATACTTAAAGATTAGAATTATGTATTTAGAAATAGTAACTCCAGAAGCTTCTTTAGTAAGTGGCGAAGTTGAATCTGTAACCGTACCGGGAGTAACAGGTGAGTTTCAGATGTTAAATAATCACGCATCTATTGTATCATCTTTACAAAATGGGAAAGTAAAGTTTAAAGGAGAACCTACTTTTACCGAAGGATTTGAAGATAAATTTTCTAAGGATAATGATGGAAGATGGTCTTTAGAGATAAATAGTGGTACTATCGAAATGAAAGATAATAAAGTAATAGTTCTAGCGGATTAAGCATAGAAAATTATCAAATATTATAAAATCCCAAACTTTTAAGTTTGGGATTTTTTTATTCTATTAATTTAAGGTCTTCTAATAAATTAATTGTTTCTTCAGAATCATCGAAACTAACATTCATTGTTTGATAGGTCCATTGATCACCATTTTTTTCTGCAATGACCAACATGGTAGCTTTTCCTTTTGGCCCCTTAACAGGTATTTTTAAGTCAGCTGTTCCTTGATCATCTTGATAATTAATATTTCCTTTAAACATTCCATTGGGTTCTATAGGTTCTCCTAATTTTTCTAAAACCAATTCATTTTTTTGAAGAATTTCCATGCTTACGCTATAAGGCACAGAATCCTTAAACATATCAGTTACTTTGCTGACCATAGCTCCAAATAATAATGCAAAAACTACAATAATTGTTAGGCAACCAAAAGAGGGTAATGCCCATTTCCAATTTCTTTGAAACCAGTTTTTCTTATCATATACTTCTTCCATAATCTTCAATTTTAAGCGATACTTTTAGATATAAATATTCTATATATTTTATTATAATAATTTTACTTTCGTTCCCTAAAATACAACTATGAAAAAAATAAACATATTAATTTGGATTACTTTTTTTAATGGATTTATTTCATTTTCTCAAGAGGTTCCAAAGGAAGAAAAATTAGATGAAGTACTTATTACTTCAAGCAGAATAGATTTGCCATTTTCTGAAAATTCAAGAACCATTACAGTAATCTCTTCAGAAGAAATAAAAAATAGTACGGCAACAAATGTTCCTGACTTATTACAAAGCATAGCAGGAATAGATGTTAGAAGAAGAGGTACAGATGGAATGCAATCTGATATTTACATACGTGGTGGGCAATTCAATCAAACCTTAATATTAATCGATGGGTTTAAAACTGAAGACCCTCAAACAGGACATCATACTATGAATATGATGATACCTATAGAAAATATAGAAAGAATAGAGATTATTAAGGGGCCTGCAGCGAGAGTTTTTGGGCAGAATGCATTTTCAGGAGCAATTAATATTGTAACGAAAAGCGATGTTAAAGAACAAATTAATTTAGAAGCGGGAGGAGGATCATACGATCGTTTAAATTTAGGTTTAACAGCAGCAACCAACCTTGAAAAATCAAATCATTTTGTGAATTTTGAATATAATGGCAGTCAAGGTTATAGAGAAAATACAGATTATGAAAACCTTAATTACTTTTTAAAGAGTAGTATTTTAACTAATAATCAACCAATAGAAGTTATTGCAACTTTTTTAGATCGTAAGTTTGGTGCTAGCAATTTTTACACTAATAACCCAGATTATAATGAATATGAAGAAACTCAAACAAGTTTAGTTGGAGTTTCAACCTTATTCAATAAAGATAATTGGACATTTAAGCCAAAATTATATTGGAAAAGAGGACAAGATATGTTTCTGTTAAAAAGAGAAGATCCAAGTTTTTCAAGAAACTTTAATATTACTAATAAAATAGCTGCAGAAGTAAACTCTTCTTTTATAAATAAATTAGGAACAACAGGTATCGGAGTAGATATTTCAGAAACAACTTTGTCGAGTAATAATTTAGGAGACCAAAACAGAACGGCAGTTAATATGTTTGTTGAACACCGTTTTTTATTGGTAAATGATAAATTAGATATTACTCCAGGTGTTTCATTAAGCTATTACTCAGATTTCGATTTCCAAGCTTTTCCTGGATTAGATGTTGGATATAAGTTTTCAAATAACTTTAAAATTTATGGAAATATTGGTTATTCCTATAGAGTACCAACCTATACAGAGCTGTACATTAATATTCCAAACTTTCTTTCAGGAAATTCAGAATTACAGCCTGAAAAGGCTTTAGCTGAAGAACTAGGAATTAAGTACACCATCAATAAATTTGAATTGACTGGAGCAGCTTTTAGAAGGGAAGCAAAGGATTTAATTGATTATGTAAAGGAAACAGAAGAAAGCCCAATATTTATAGCCGAAAACTTAAGAGAAATAACAACCTCAGGGTTTGAGTTGAATGCCGCTTATAATTTTATGCTTTTTAATAATCCTCAACGAATTAATTTGGGTTATATGTTTCTAGAAGATGATTATCACGATTCGAATGTTTATGCTTCAAGATATTTAATTAATACTTCCATGAAACATCATTTTACAGGAGTCTTTGACTTTACAATTGCTAAAATTGTAAGGCCAAGTGTTACTTATAAATATGTTGAAAGACCTACAGAATCATACAGTATAGTTGATGCAAAAGTTTCAACAGATATTAAATCCTTTTCTTTGTTTATCTTATTTAATAATATTTTTGATACTGAATATTATGAAAAAGATCATGTGATTATGCCAAAGAGTAACTTTGAATTTGGCTTAAGTTATACTTTTAAATAGAATTATTAAATTATGATAAGATTAGAGGATTACTTGATTAGTTCTCTAACCTTATCAAAAACTAAAAAAGATTCCCAGCCACGATACAATAAGTAATCAGCAAACTTTTTTCTTTTTTTCTGAAGATTTGTTTCAGAATTTAATTGATCAAAACGTTTTTGTGCAAGTTCATTAAAGGTGTTTTCATACTCTTGTTCATTGATTTCCTTTAACCCTAAATCAATATTATATTTAGAAATGTCTCGAAATTTAAGCTCTCTTACAATACGTTGTTTTCCCCATTTTTTATGGTTGAATTTTCCTCTCGCAAAAGCTTGAGCAAAACGAGATTCATTTAAGAAATTATGTTTTAATAAATGAAGAATAATGATGTCAATTGCTTCAGGAATCATTCTCATTTCTCTTAACTTTTGTTGCACTTCTTTATGACAACGCTCTTGGTAAGCACAATAACTTTCAAGACGAGAAGTAGCTTCTTCTACTGTATATGTTTTTTGAGAATTGAAGTTCACTAAAATTGATATTTCATCAAATTTAATTAAAAAAAGGCATAAAAAAACCTCCAATGTTTTCACAGAGGAGGTTTTTTTTCAGGTTATTTTATCTTAGAATCATCTTTGTCAACAAAGTGATATTCTAGATACGTGTAAGCATCTCTTGGTTGTATTGTCACCCATTTTTTGTGCTCCAAAAACCACTTGGTTCGCACGGATGGAAACCCTTTTGTTAAAAAGGCCGCTATAAAAGGATGTGTGTTTAGAGTTATCTTTTTATAGCCTTTGTTGATGAGTTGTTTAAGTTCATCATTCATTTTGTTCACCAAAACTATTGGTGCTTCAATCTCGGTAGAATCTCCTGTATTAGGGTTCTCTTCACGAGTTTTAATATTCATTTCTGGTCGTACGCGTTGTCTGGTTATTTGTATTAACCCAAACTTACTTGGAGGTAGTATTTTGTGTTTTGCTCGATCGTCGTTCATTTCTGAACGCATATGATCATATAATTTTTTTCGATTGGCAGCTACTGCCATGTCAATAAAATCTATCACAATTATACCACCCATATCACGCAACCTTAGTTGTCGTGCTACTTCACTAGCAGCAATTAAGTTTACTTCTAATGCGGTTTCCTCTTGATTACTTGATTTGTTACTTCGGTTACCACTGTTTACGTCAATTACATGCAGTGCTTCGGTATGTTCGATCACTAAGTAAGTTCCCTTACTTCCTGATACAGTTCTACCAAACGCTGTTTTAATCTGACGTTCAATCCCAAATTTTTCAAATAAGGGAGTTTTAGAATCGTAAAACTTAACAATATTCTCTTTTTTAGGTGCAATTAATTGCACATAATCTTTAATTTGTAAGTAAAGCGTTTCGTCGTCTATATAAATTGAAGAAAACGAATCGTTAAAGACATCTCTAATAATAGATGCGCCTCTATTTAATTCACTTAACACCTTTGAAGGAAGATGTGCTCCTCGTAACTTTTTACACATCGCATTCCAGCGATCCATGAGATTTTCTAAATCTCTATCCAGTTCAGCTACTTTTTTACCCTGGGCTACAGTTCGTATAATTACCCCAAATCCTTTAGGTTTGATGCTTGTTACCAAGCGTTTTAACCTATCTTTTTCTTCTTTAGATTCTATTTTTTGAGAAATAGAAACTCTATCAGAAAAAGGAACCAATACAATATAGCGTCCAGCTATCGAAAGCTCTGAGCTAATTCTTGGACCTTTAGTGGATATGGGTTCTTTTACAATCTGAACCAATGTAGATTGATTAGACTTTAGTACATGATTTATACCTCCGTTTTTATCAATCTCTTTTTCAAATGGGAAATTTTTTAAAGAATAATCTTTAAGTTTACCTGTGCTTACACTCTTAACGAATTTCAAAAGGGAAGCGACTTTAGGGCCTAAATCATGATAATGCAAAAATGCATCTTTTTCATAACCTACATTTACAAATGTAGCATTTAAGCCCGGAACAATTTTTCGGGTTTTGGCGATAAACACATCACCAACCGAAAACTTGTTATCGTCTTCTTCTTTATGTAATTCTATTAGTTTTCCATCCTTTAAAAGGGCAAAATCAACTGATTGTGAACTGGATCTAATAAATAATTCGTAGTTCACGTTTCATTAATTTTTATCCATCATACCAATAGGATATGACAAATGGATTAAACAATATTTTATCACAGGTTTTTGTATTCTCACATTATATATGAGAAAAACCCGTCGAAACTAAATAGTTATTAATAACTGTCTAATTTCATTTTCAAAGAACATTTTTTGATTTTTTAAACTAAAAAAATAATTTCTTATTTCTTAGTTTTATGGCGGTTAGCACGACTTCTTTTCTTTCTTTTGTGAGTAGAAATCTTTGCTCTTTTTCTTTTTTTACCACTTGGCATAGTAATCTGTTTATATATCCCGATTTAACGAGATGGTTATTATTTTACCTTAACATTAGTTTTTACACCTTCTACAAATACTTTTGCAGGTTTAAATGCAGGGATATTATGTGCGGGGATTTTAATAGTTGTGTTTTTTGAAATGTTTCTTCCTGTTTTTTCAGCTCTTTTCTTTACGATAAAACTTCCAAAACCTCTTAAATAAACATTGTCACCACCTTCTAAAGAGTTTTTTACTTCATTCATGAAGGTTTCAACTGTAGCTTGTACATCTCCTTTTTCCATTCCTAGTTTGTCTGAAATCTTCGCTACGATATCTGCTTTCGTCATTATTTGTTAAATTTATATATTAAAATTTCTTTTTTTCAAGACGGCAAATATATGAATTTTATAATCAAAAAATCAAAAGGTAAACCATTAAAATTTAATTAGATAAAGGTTAATTTCGCTATATGCCAAAAAGCAACCCAGATTTCAGTAAAAAACTCATATTGTGGTATTTAGACAATAAAAGAGAATTGCCATGGAGAACAACTCGTATACCTTATTATATATGGCTTTCAGAAATTATACTCCAACAAACAAGAGTTGCACAAGGTTTACCTTATTATATTGCATTTGTTTCTGCATATCCAACCGTTGAAGATTTAGCAAATGCAAGTGAACAAGATGTGCTAAAGTTATGGCAAGGACTGGGTTATTATTCTAGAGCAAGAAACCTTCACACTACTGCTAAATATGTTTCAAAGGATTTAGGAGGTGTGTTTCCAACAAGCTACAATGAATTATTAAAATTAAAAGGAGTTGGCGATTATACTGCAAGTGCAATAGCTTCCATATGCTTTGATGAAGCATCTGCAGTAGTTGATGGTAATGTTTATAGAGTACTTGCTCGCTATTTTGGAATTAACACTCCTATAAATAGTAGTAAAGGTATTAAGGAATTTAAAGAGTTAGCACAGCAATTAATCGACATTGAAAATCCTGGAACACATAATCAAGCTATCATGGAATTTGGAGCACGTCAATGTAAGCCACAAAATCCGGAATGTGAAAATTGCGTTCTTAATGATAGTTGTATGGCATTGCAACAAAACAAAATTTCAGAATTACCATTAAAATTGAAAAAAACAAAAATTAAAAAAGTTTACTTTAATTATTTTGTGATCCTTGATAAGGATGGTAAAACCATTTTTCAGCAAAGAACAGGAAAAGGAATATGGCAAAATTTATATGAGTTCCCATTAGTTGCAAGCAATAAAAACGTTACTTTAAAAGATCTTCAAGGTTTAAAAGATTATCAAGAGTTATCTATAAAGTATTCTGTTAAATCTGTGTTACTTTATAATGAAGAACCGATTCTCCATAAACTATCACATCGAAATATTTATACTCAATTTTGGATAGCTGAATCATCAAAATCTATATCTGAAGGAATATCCATTCACCAAATAGAAACCTTCCCAGTGCCTAATCTAGTCAGTAATTTTATTTCAGTTTTTTTCAAGAATAAAGAAACCGTACAAAAACAAAAAAAATAGTTATATTTAATTCACAAAAGATAACTTTGCATAAAATTTAAATTAACAATTATGAGCGGGACATTAAATAAGGTAATGCTAATAGGGCATACAGGAGATGATGTAAAAATGCATTATTTTGAAGGTGGAGGAAGTATAGGGAGGTTCCCACTTGCTACAAACGAAACTTATACCAATAAGGCTACAGGTGAAAAAGTTACGAATACAGAATGGCACAATGTAATTGTTAAAAACAAAGGAGCTGAGATCTGCGAAAAGTACTTAAAAAAAGGGGATTTGGTTTATATCGAAGGTCGATTAAAGACTCGAAAATGGCAAGATGACGAGGGTAAAGATCGATATAATACAGAAGTTCATTGTTCTGAGTTTACATTCTTAAGCCCAAAAGGAGATAGCAATAATACATCTCAAGGTGGAAGTAGTGAACCCTTTTAATTTCAACTATTTGAATTTTGGATATAGAACCTCCTAGTTTATTTTTAGCGATTGCATTTGATAGTGGACACTTAATAAGTGTTCTTGTTTTATTAGTATTGTTAGCGTGCTCAGCTTTAATTTCTGGTGCAGAGATTGCGTTTTTTTCATTAGATGCTTCAGATTTTGATGAGGAGTCTTCAGAAAAAGAGATTTCTGGTAACTTAGCAATCGTAAAAAAATTATTATTAAAGCCAAAAAAACTATTAGCGACCATATTGGTAGCTAATAATTTTATAAACATAGCGATTGTAATCATTTTTGCATCTTTAAGTGATGCTTGGTTTTCAGGAATTACACCTAATTATTTTGGTATTAATCTTAGGTTTTTTGTTGAAGTAGGAATTGTAACATTTGTTATCCTCCTATTTGGTGAAATTCTTCCTAAGGTTTATGCTAGTAGAAAGAGTGTTCAGTTTTCAACCTTTATGGCATTGCCGTTAAAGTTTTTAGATACAATTTTAACACCTGTTAGTAAACCTATGCAGGCTGGTATTCAATTTATAGAAGAAAAATTTGGGAACCCAATATCCAATATTAGTGTTGATCAATTATCACAAGCCCTGGAGTTAACATCAGAAGAAGATAAACTTCATGAAGACCATAAAATACTGCAAGGAATAGTGACGTTTGGAAATACAGATACCAAACAGGTTATGAAGCCTAGAGTGGATATTTTTGCACTAGATGAAACCGCAAGTTATGGATCTATTATGCCTGAAATTATTGCTAATGGATATTCTAGGATTCCGGTTTTTAAAGAGAATATCGATTCTATAACTGGGATTTTATACGTGAAAGATTTAATGCCATTTATAGATCGAAAGGAATTTGATTGGAATACCCTTTTAAGAAAACCTTATTTTGTTCCAGAAAATAAAAAATTAGACGATTTATTGAATGAGTTTAAGGAAATGCATATGCATATGGCTATTGTTGTAGATGAGTATGGCGGTACAAGTGGATTGATTTCTTTAGAAGATATTATTGAAGAAATTGTAGGTGAAATTAGTGATGAATTTGATGATGAGGATTTAGTGTTTTCAAAATTAGATGAGAATACTTTTGTTTTTGAAGGGAAAACACAAATGAAGGATTTTTATAAAGTAGTTAAATTAGAGAACCCTGTGTTTTTCGAAAATGAAAAGGGTGATGCAGAAACTATAGCAGGATTTTTATTAGAAGTTTCGAGAAGTTTTCCTAAAAGAGGAGAAGTAATAAAGTTTCATAACTATACGTTTACAGTTGAAGGTTTCGAAAACAAACGAATCAATCAAATTAAAGTTTTTATTAAAAAATAATATGCGGCTTATTGTATCGTTTTTTTTGATTTTAATTATTTCTTCTTGTCAAGATGAGGTAATAATAAAACCAAAAGCTCAATTAAGATTAGATTACCCTATTGCAGAATATGAGGCTATTGGTATAGATTTTCCCTATCAATTTGATAAAAATAAAGCAGCAATTTTACAAAGAAAAAGCAAGAATGCATTAAACTTGTTTTATCCAGATATGAAAGCGACACTTTATTTAACCTACCAAAAAGTAGGTAAGAACAACTTAGATACCTTATTAAGAGATGCACAAAAGTTGGCATATGATCATGCAGTAAAAGCAGAAAGTATTCCAGAACAGCCCTTCGTTAATATAGATAATAGTGTTTTTGGAATGTTTTATATGATAAATGGTGATGCAGCTACTCAAGCTGAGTTTTATGCTACAGATAGCTTGCAACATTTTTTAAATGCAGCTTTATATTTTGAAGCTAAACCTAATTTCGATTCTATTTATCCTGCAGTTTCCTATCTTAGGAATGATATGAGAGTAATTATGGAAACCCTTGAGTGGAAAAATGAAGACTAGCGGAACTACTTAAAATTAGATTAAAACAAAAAAAACATTCCTTTATAAAGGAATGTTTTTTTTGTTTTAATAAGAGATTGATTTATGCTTTATCAGCACAACAAGCTTCTTTGCAGTCTTCTTTGCAGCCAGATTCTTTTCCTGCTTTAGCCCCATCTGTAGAGAAAGCTTCAACAGTTTTCATTCCGTTTACAGAATAAGTGTCACTAGCTTTAGTAACTGTATTTTCTAAAGAAGTAGTAGTAACCTTAGCTTCATCATATTCAACCATTGCTAATTTTTTGTCAAAATCTACTTTTGCAGATTTCACACCGTCCATTTTTGCAAGTTTCTTTTCAATAGTTTTTGCACAACCAATTGCACAAGTCATTCCTTCAATGTTAAATTCTGCTTTAGCAAGAACAGCATCATCTGCTATTTCACTTTTTGTAGCTGTTTCTTCAACTTCTACAGTTTTAACTTGAGGTTCTTTTTCGTTTTTGCAAGACCACATTATAACTGAAAATAATGCTATTCCTAATGCTAATTTTAGAGTTTTCATAGAGTTAATTTATAATTGTATCATACAAAAGTAAGGATTGTTTCCACTTTATACATTTAATAATCACATTTTTGCAAAATAATTAACAACCTATATGTTTAAAGAAAATAAAAAATGGTCCTATTTATTAATTCTCGCTTTAATTTGGGGGAGTTCATTTATACTTATAAAAAAAGGGTTGGTTGGATTTACTCCTTTGCAATTAGGTTCTTTGCGTATAATAATTACGGCTCTAATATTATTTTTGGCAGGATTTAAAAGTTTAAAAAAACTATCTAAAACCTCTTTAAAATGGATCGCAATTTCTGGTTTGTTAGGAACCTTCTTCCCAGCATTCCTTTTTGCTTATGCAGAAACCGAAATTGACAGTGCTATTGCTTCTATTCTAAACTCTATCGTGCCTATAAATACAATTGTATTTGGTTTTTTAGCTTTCAGGATTTTTTCTTCTCGAAGACAAATAATAGGAGTAATAATAGGTTTTTCAGGAACTTTTTTATTGATAACTAATGGAGCTAGCATCAATCCAGACCAGAATTATTGGTATGCATTTTTAGTAATTATCGCAACAGTTATGTATGCTTTTAATATTAATATAATAAAAAGACACCTTCAAAATGTTCCTCCAATGGCAATTGCAGTTGGTAATTTTGCAGTGATTATAATTCCTGCATTTATCGTGTTGATGTTTTCAGGTTTTTTTACATCACAAGTAATTCAAGGACCTGATTTTACGATTTCTTTATTTTATATTGTATTGCTTTCCTTATTTGGGACAGCAATTGCAAAAGTGTTATTTAATAATCTAGTTCAAATATCAACTCCTGTGTTTGCTTCTTCAGTAACCTATATTATGCCTATAATAGCAGTGATGTGGGGTCTTTTAGATGGAGAAGGTTTTAGTTTTTGGCAAGGAATTGCAACTGTTATTATTTTATTTGGAGTTTATTTAGCAAACTCCAAACGCTAAGGGTTTTAGCATTTAAATAATTTAATTAAACCGTTTGCTATTATAGTTTTAAGTCCTATATTTGCACCCGCCTTCGAGAAAGGTGAAATTAATAATAACAAAATTTAAACGAAACGCTATGTTCGCAATTGTAGAAATAGCAGGGCAGCAATTTAAAGTTGCAAAAGATCAAAAAGTCTTTGTACACCGTTTAGCTACTGAAGAAGGAAAAAAAGTTTCTTTCGATAATGTTCTAATGTTAAGCGATGGAAACAAAGTTACTGTTGGCGCCCCGGCTATCGACGGAGCTCAAGTAGGAGCAAAAGTCATTAAGCACCTTAAAGGTGATAAAGTTATTGTATTCAAGAAAAAAAGAAGAAAAGGATACAGAGTAAAAAATGGTCACAGACAAGCACTTACTGAAATAGTAATAGAAAGTATTGTTGGTTCTGGTGCTAAAAAAGCTGCTCCAGCAAAGAAAGCTGCTCCAGTTAAAGAAGCAAAACCTGCAGCTCCAAAAGCTGAAAAGGCTGCTCCTAAAAAAGAAAAAGCTGCATCTAAAGATGTTGCTTCTATGACAGTTGCTGAATTAAAAGCAATAGCAAAAGAAAAAGGTATTACAGGCTATACTTCTATGAAGAAAGCTGAATTAATAGCTGCTTTAAGTTAATTTTTAATTTTTTAAATCTAAGAGAAAATGGCACATAAAAAAGGAGTTGGTAGTTCGAAGAACGGTAGAGAATCAGAATCGAAACGATTAGGTGTTAAGATTTTTGGTGGTCAAGCTGCAATAGCTGGTAACATTATCATAAGACAAAGAGGAAACACTCATTTTCCAGGTGAAAATGTATATGGTGGAAAAGATCATACTTTACACGCAAAAGTAGACGGTATTGTAAAATTCACTAAAAAAAGAGATAATAAATCATACGTTTCTATTATACCTTTCGAGGCTTAAGAAACTAGATTAATAATCATATTAAAACCTTTAACTGTTTTCAGTTAAAGGTTTTTTAATTTTAACTATTTATTGTTTAGTTAAGAATTAAATAAAGATAAATTAACTTAATTCCATTTTAATTACTCTTAATTTGAGTAAAGATTATTAATGGGGATTAAATAATCTTTTATAAAACAAAAAGCAAAATATTGAGTTGGTTTATTTGTTTTTTTTTTAACCAACAAAAACCCTTACATTAATTGATCAACATGTAAGGGTTTTTTATTTTTGAAATTATTAAATTGTTACTTGTTAAATTTAAAATTATGAAGTTTTTTTTTAAAATATGTTGTAATTTTATGTATATAAAACTCAGAGTTATGAAATATTTAAATGTGGGTTTATTAATAGTTACAATGTTCTTTTTTTCTATTAATAACTCATTCGCTCAGGAAATTAAAAAATACGATTTTTTAGAAGTTATTGTTATTCAGAAAATGAATAATAGTGGTAAAATAAAGCGTATTAAAGTAGAAGATCAAGAGTCTTTGAAAGGAAAGGATGTGACCATTAAAAAAATGGAAGCTATAAGTGGCACCTCAGAATTATTGAATTATATGAACACACATAACTGGGAACTTGTAGATCGAAAAGCGATTACAGAAAGTAACAATCCAATTTGGATGAGTTATATATTTAGAAAACAGAAGTAAAAACAAAACCCTCATTTAAAAGTGAGGGTTTTGTTTTTTTGTACTTTTTATATACTAGTATCTATAATATTCAGGCTTAAAAGGCCCTTGAACATTAACACCAATATATTCTGCTTGATCTTCACGAAGTTCTGTTAATTCGATTCCAATCTTTTCAAGGTGTAATTTAGCAACCTTTTCATCTAGATGTTTTGGTAACATATACACTTTGTTTTCGTAGTTCTCGACATTAGTCCAAAGTTCGATTTGTGCTAATGTTTGATTTGTAAATGAGTTGCTCATTACAAAACTTGGATGACCAGTTGCACAACCTAAGTTTACCAATCGTCCTTCAGCTAATAATATAATGTCTTTTCCATTCACGACATATTTATCAACTTGAGGTTTGATCTCAATTTTTTCGTGGTTATCATTTAACCAAGCAACATCAATTTCATTGTCAAAATGACCAATATTACATACGATAGCCTTGTCTTTCATAGCTTCGAAATGACGCCCTTGAACAATATCTTTATTACCAGTTGTTGTAATTATAATATCTGCGTTTCCAACTACTGATTCTAATTTTTTAACTTCAAAACCATCCATAGCTGCTTGTAAAGCACATATTGGATCAATTTCAGTAACAGTAACAATACTTCCGGCTCCTTTAAATGACGCAGCAGATCCCTTACCAACATCTCCATAACCACAAACCACAACACGTTTTCCAGCAAGCATAACATCAGTTGCGCGACGTATTGCATCTACAGCACTTTCTCGACACCCGTATTTATTATCGAATTTAGATTTAGTAACACTGTCATTTACATTAATTGCAGGCATTGGTAACGTTCCTTCTTTCATACGATCATATAATCGATGAACTCCCGTGGTAGTTTCTTCACTCAAACCATTAATTCCATCAACCAACTCAGGGTATCTATCTAAAACCATATTGGTTAAATCTCCACCATCATCTAAAATCATATTTAAAGGCTTGCGATCTTCACCAAAAAATAAGGTTTGTTCGATACACCAATCAAATTCTTCTTCTGTCATTCCTTTCCAAGCGTAAACAGCAATACCAGCATCGGCTATAGCAGCAGCTGCTTGATCTTGAGTAGAAAAAATATTACAAGAACTCCAAGTTACCTCGGCACCTAATGCAATTAAAGTTTCAATTAAAACAGCAGTTTGGATAGTCATGTGTAAACAACCTGCAATACGAGCTCCTTTAAGAGGTTGCTCGTTTTTGTATTCTTCACGAAGTGACATTAAGCCTGGCATTTCTGCTTCAGCAAGTTCAATTTCTTTTCTTCCCCAATTAGCCAAAGAAATATCTTTTACTTTGTTGGCAATGAATGGTATTGTTTTAGTAGACATAAAAATGTATTTTATTCCCACAAAAGTGGAAAACTTGTTATTATATTTGTTTTTTAGTCGAAAAACATTCAGATTTTTCGAAATGCAAAAATACATAATATACTTTAATATCTAATGCCTCTTTACAAAACTATAACAGTTAATCCAACCACTAAAGTGCTCATTTGGAAGATCGAAGAATCTTTTGAGGATCTTAAGGAAGATGTTGTTTTAACAGATAAAAGCACTGCTAGGTTGAATAACATGAAAAGCGAGCTTCATCAAAGAGGTTTCTTAAGTATACGTCATTTATTAGCTTCAGAAGGATATACAGATCATGATTTGTATTATGATGAAAATGGAAAACCTCATTTAACCAATGATTTACATATTTCAATTACCCATTCCTTTACCTTTTCAGCAATTATTATTAGTGATATTGAAGTGGGAATTGATGTAGAAAAAAAACGAGAAAAAATTTTAAGAATCGCTCATAAGTTTACCACTATTGAGGATTACAAAAGGTTACATCATCAAGATGTGATCATCAGGAAATTAACTATTGTTTGGTGTGCTAAGGAGTCTCTTTATAAAAGTTTTAATAGAGTTGGTTTAACTTTTTTAAACCATATTTATGTTGAAGACTTTAGTTTATACTACAATGAAACTACAGCAAGTGTTGATTTTGAAGACAAAATTGAAAATTATAATATATGGTTTCTAGAGTTTGAAGGATTTACTTGTGCCTATGCATTATTAAATGAAAGAAAAAAGAATGGGTAATACAATTTATCATTCATTCGAATCAGCTTTAGCTGAAAATAAAAAACTACTTGCTGTTTTAATCGATCCTGATGAATTTGAAATAAAAAAAACGGAATCATTTTTAGTTAAAATACCTAATGAAACTTCTCATTTATTTGTGGGCGGTAGCACTGTAAAAGAGAATGCGACAAGTATTTTGATTTCTGAAATTAAAAAATATTCAAAATTACCAGTAATGTTGTTTCCAGGTGATGTTTCGCAAATCACAAATAAAGCAGATGGATTGTTGTTTTTGTCATTACTTTCCGGTAGAAATCCTGAATACCTAATAAACCAGCAAATTAATTCGGTTGCATTACTTAGAGGTAGTCATTTAGAAATTATTTCAACAGGATATATTTTAATTGATGGTGGTACAATATCTTCAGTAGAACGAGTTAGTAAAACAAAACCAATGTCTCAAAAAAACATACAAGCTATCGTAGATACTGCTAAGGCTGGAGAATTATTAGGGAACAAACTAATTTATTTAGAAGCAGGAAGTGGAGCGAAATCGCCTGTTCATCCAAACGTTATAAAAGCAGTAAAAGAGGAAATTAATATTCCTTTACTAGTTGGTGGAGGAATTAAAACTGAAAGCCAAAAACAAGAAGCCTACATAGCAGGAGCAGATATGGTGGTAATGGGAACTATATTTGAAGAATAAATACAAGCTATTGAATTAAAAATAAAAAATAAAAGATGGAATTAACAATATCTGTAGAACTTACTTTGGCACCTTTACAAAATGACTTTGAACCTATAATTAAAGGTTTTATAAAAAAGCTAAGAGCTTCTAAATTTATAGTATTAGAAAACCCGTTAAGCACTCAAGTTTATGGAGATTATGATGAAGTAATGAGTTTTTTAAAAGCTGAAATAAAAGAAGCTTTCCTATTATTAGAAAATGGATTATTGATTATGAAAATTGTAAAAACAGATAGACATAATTATGAACCAAGTTTTTAATTTTCTTTTTGAGCAATACTCCTCCTATGAAACTTTAGATATTGTTCTAGAAATCGTGGCAGTAGTTTTTGGTTTTTTGTCGGTTTGGTATTCTAAACAGAATAAGATATACGTCTTTCCTACAGGAATGATTAGCACTCTAATTTTCGTTTATTTATTACTAAAATGGGGATTATTAGGAGACATGATGATCAATGCCTATTATTTTATAATGAGTGTTTATGGTTGGTATATTTGGACTCGAAAAGTAGATGAAACTCATGTAACTCCTATTTCAAGAACAAATATCAAAGAAAAAAAAATCAGCATTGCTATATTTTTTGCAACTTTGCTTTTTGTATTTGTTGTTTATAAAACTTTTGACAAATGGACCAGTTGGGTTGCTTATTTAGATACTATAACAACTGCAGTGTTTTTTGTTGGAATGTGGTTAATGGCAAAACGAAAAATTGAAAATTGGATTTTTTGGATTATTGGTGATGTAATTTCTGTTCCCCTTTATTTTTATAAAGGATTTACTTTTACAAGCTTTCAATATTTAGGATTTACATTTATTGCCATTTTTGGTTATTTAGCATGGAAGAAAAACTTATACAAACAGAATCAAACTGCATAAAAGTAGTTTTATTTGGACCTGAATCAACAGGAAAAACAACCTTAGCTAGGCAATTAGCACGACATTATAATTCGGTTTGGGTTCCAGAATATGCTCGAGAGTACCTTCAGAAAAAATGGAATAATGAACGTAAAACGTGTGAGCAATCCGATTTATTACCAATTGCTATTGGCCAAATGGAATTAGAAAATAGATCTGCTCAAAAGACAAATTCAGTTTTAATATGCGATACCGACTTATTGGAAACTAAAGTTTACTCTGAAGAATATTATGAAGGAAACTGTGACCCTTTATTAAATAAGTACGCTGTAGAAAACACCTATCAATTATATTTGTTAACATATATAGATACTATTTGGGAAGCAGATGATTTAAGGGATAAGCCAGAAGAAAGACTAGAAATGTTTAATGCTTTCGAAAAAGCGTTAATTGAGAATGAAAGACCTTATATACTCTTAAAAGGAGATAAACAAGAACGATTAAATGAAGCTGTAAAACATATTGATCAATTATTAAAAAACAATTAATGAGTTTATCAAAAAAAGATTTACAACAACTAAAAGACCATGGATTATCTTTAGAAAAGGTGTATTATCAAATTAAAACTTTTACTAATGGTATACCCTTTGTAAATGTAGTAACTCCAGCATCAATTAATAACGGTATTGAATCAATTAATCCAGATAATCAACAAATGTTAATTGAGTTTTATGAATCTAAAAGGAATGATTTAGATATTGTAAAATTTGTACCTGCTTCTGGTGCAGCTACTAGAATGTTTCAGTTTTTATTTAAATTTTTAGAAGAATACAACCCAAATGAAACAAAATTAAATTCATATATAAAAAATGGTGATAATCAATTACTTGATGTTTTTGTTAACTCAATAAAAGATTTTGCTTTTTTAAATGCGGTTCGTAAAAAAATTAGAGAAAATCATCCGGATTTTAAACATGGAACTAAAGGTGTTAGAGCTCAGTTATTAGTAAAAACCATGATGGAAGAAAATGGTTTAAACTTCACTAATTTACCAAAAGGATTAATACCTTTTCATAAATACAATAAATATTCAACTACTGCTTTCGAAGAACATTTATATGAAACTGCACATTATGCATCTGTAAATAATAATGCGTATTTACATTTTACTTTTTCAAAAAAGCATGTTGCTTTTTTTAAAGAAGAATTTGAAGCAGTTAAAAATCGAGTTTCTAAAAAAACAAAAACTGAATTTCATATATCTTATTCATTTCAGAAAAAGGAAACAGATACCATCGCTTTAAATAATGATCTTACTGTTTTTAAGGATTCTAATGGAGAATGCGTGCTTAGACCTTCAGGCCACGGAGCTTTAATAGAAAATTTAAATGAAGTAGATGCTGATGTTATATTTATTAAAAACATAGACAATGTAGTTGCAGAGGAATTTGTAGAAGAGATTGCTTATTATAAAAAAGTATTAGCTGGAAAGTTATTATGGATTCAAAAGAAAGTTTTTACTTATTTGAGGTTATTAGAAAATGAAGAGGTTTCATCAGAAAAAATAAAAGAAATAATATCATTTCTTTGGAACGAACTTAATATTAAAGAGTCTCCAAACGATCCAGAAGCTATTTTTCAGATATTAAATAAACCACTTCGAGTTTGTGGTGTTGTAAAAAATACTGGAGCTCCTGGAGGAGGTCCTTTTTGGATTAAAAATGAGGATGGAACTACATCACTACAAATTGTAGAAATGGCCCAAATAAATCCAGATGATTCTAGGCAGCAAACCATGGTAAGTGAAGCAACTCATTTTAATCCTGTAGATCTTGTTTGTGGTGTTAAAGATTATAAGGGCAACAAATTTGACCTTTCAAAATACGTAGATCCCAATGCGGGAATTATTACACAAAAATCTCAAGACGGAAAGCCATTAAAAGCATTAGAATTGCCTGGACTTTGGAATGGTGCTATGGCAGATTGGAACTCAGCATTTGTAGAGGTGCCTTTATTAACTTTTAATCCTGTTAAAACTATAAACGACTTACTTCATAAAGAACATCGACCCAATGCCTAATGTGATTTTGTTTTTTAAAAATGAATATTGAAACCCTTATAAACGAATTAACTTTTAAAGCCATTAGGAGTAGTGGTCCCGGAGGACAGCATGTAAACAAAACCTCTTCTAAAATTGTTGTCAGTTTTCATATTAATAATTCCAATGGATTGGAAGAAAATGAGAAAGAACGCTTATTAGAAAAATTGTCTTCTAAAGTTTCAACAAATGGTTTTTTAAGAGTTTCGTGTAGTGATACTAGAAGTCAACATCAAAATAAAGTTATCGCTATTGATAAATTGTTGGACTTATTGAAGATAAGTTTAAAGAAAAATAAACCTCGAAAAAAAACAAAACCTTCCAAATCATCTATTGAAAAGCGACTTGATTTTAAAAAGAAAAATGCTTTTAAAAAATTGAATCGAAAGCCACCCAAATTTGATTAAATAGTTATATTTGCACTACATCTCAAAGGGGTGCTAGAAATGGCTGAGATTATACCCATAGAACCTAGAACAGGTAATGCTGTTTAGGAAAACTGAAAGAAAACCTTTCAAAAGCACATAACAAAAAATAATTACCTCTTTTATTTAATTTATTTTTTATTATGAAAAAATTACTGAGTACAGTCGCATTAAGTTTATTGTTTTTTAGCCTAACCGCACAAGAGAAATTGGTAGACAGTACAAAAATTGAAATACTTGATGAAGTTCTAGTTCAATCATTAAGAGTGGATGCCGATTCGCCTATTACACATTCCAATGTAGATAAGGAAGAATTAGCAAAAACAAATTTAGGTCAAGATATCCCTGTTCTTTTAAATTATTTACCTTCGGTAGTAACTACCACTGATGCTGGTGCAGGAATAGGGTATACTTCTATCCGTGTTAGAGGAAGCGATGCATCAAGAGTAAATATTACAATTAACGGGATCCCATATAACGATTCTGAAAGTCAAGGAACCTTCTGGGTAAATATGCCAGATTTTGCATCTTCAGTAGAAAATATGCAATTACAGCGTGGGGTTGGAACATCCACCAACGGATCAGGGTCTTTTGGAGCTAGTTTAAATATTTTAAGTGATGCTGTTTCAAAAAAAGCATATGGTGAAATTGGAGTAGCAGGAGGATCTTTTAATTCGCAAAAATATAATGTAAAGTTTAGTACAGGTTTATTAAATGATCATATTGAACTATCGGGGAGGCTTTCTAAAATTACATCAGACGGTTATATCGATAGAGCTTCTTCAGATTTAAAATCTTACTTTTTACAAGGCGCTTATGTTAATGATAATACACTTATTAAAGCCCTTGTTTTTGGAGGAAAAGAAAAAACATACCAAGCATGGTATGGGATTGATTCAGAAACATTAGAAAGTGACAGGACTTTTAATCCTGCAGGAATGTATACAGATGATGAAGGGAATGTAAAGTTTTATGATAATGAAACGGATAATTACTCTCAAGACCATTATCAATTATTTTGGAATCAAAAAATCAATAATTATTGGACTACCAATCTTGGTTTAAATTATACTTATGGTAGGGGTTATTATGAGCAGTATAAAGAAGATCAAGATTTCGAATTTTATGATTTCGAGCCCATAGATATTGGTGGAGAAGTTATAAATACTACTGACTTAATTAGAAGACGTTGGTTAGATAACGATTACTATGTTGTTAATGCGAATGTTAATTATAAAAAAGATCAATTGGATATAACAGCTGGAGCATTTTATAGTCATTATGATGGAGATCATTTTGGAGAAGTGATTTGGGCACAATATGCCAGTAATTCTGAAATTAGAGATCGTTATTATGAAGGAAATGGAACCAAAAATGAGTTTACTGTTTTTGCAAAAGCCACCTATAAAATAAATGATCAATGGAGTGCATATGGAGATTTGCAAGGTAGATTTTTAACTTATAAAACTACGGGTGTAACTTCAGATAGAGTTCCATTAGAAGTAGATGAAGAATTTAATTTTTTTAATCCTAAAGCGGGTTTAACTTATGAATTAAGTCAAAAAAACCAACTCTATGCATCCTATGGTAGAGCATCAAGAGAACCTAATAGAAATGATTTTGAAAACGGAGTTACAAAGCCAGAAAAATTAGATGATTATGAGTTAGGATGGCGTTTTGCAACCATTAAAACAAGGGTTAATACAAATCTTTATTATATGAATTATAAAGATCAATTAGTATTAACTGGAGCTATTGATGATGTAGGAGCTCCTGTTAGAGCAACAAGTGGGAAAAGCTATCGATTAGGGTTAGAAATTGACGCAAGTTTTTCTATCCTTGATAATTTTAGAATATTACCAAACATTGCTTTTAGTAGTAATAAAAACAAAGACTTTGCAACCTCAATAGATGGAGAATTGGTAAACCTAGGAACAACCAATATTTCATTTTCACCAAATATTATTGCAGGTAATAAACTTGAATATGAACCTATTAAGAATCTTCAATTAGGATTATATTCTAAATATGTTGGAGAGCAATATATGGGGAATGTAGATAGTGATGTTTCTAAGCTGGAAGCTTATTTTATCAATGATTTTAATGTGTCTTATACTATAAACAATATTCCTTTTTTAAGAGAAATCGTTTTATCAGGATTGGTTAATAATATCTTTAATGTAGAATATGTATCCAATGGATATTATTATACGTACGATGATACCTGGTCAGTTCCAGATGCAACCACTACAATAGAAGGAATAGGTTATTACCCTCAAGCAACTATTAATTTTTTGTTGGGAGTAACAATTAAACTATAAATACTTTGAGATTGTCTAAAAAGTGTCATTCTGAATGTAATGAAGAATCTTTTAAAAATTGCTGTATTGAATTTCAATCAAATAATATTCTTCGTAACTCCTGCATATCGCAGGAATGCTCTGAATGACAAGATTAAACACTTTTAGACATCTCATTTATTTTTTCAATATTTTTTTACAAACACTACCCATATTGGTTTTAATTTTTGCAAAGAAAATACCTGAGGATAACTTAGAAACATCTATTTGATTAGAACTACTATTTTGTTCAATTAATAGATTACCTAAAGTATTGTATATTTTTATACTTATAATATTAACTCCGTTATCATTATAAACCCACAATTTGTCTTTAACAGGATTTGGAGTTAGTACTATTTTTGTAGCATCAAACCCTTGTAAACCTAATTGGCAATCTTCGCTAAGGATAACTTGCGGATCTCTTTCCCAATCATTACCAATATTCTCTGGATCGTCCACATCGATACAAAAAAGATAAGGGTTATTATAGGCTTCAAGCTGATTGGGGAGTGTAGGAGTGCCGTTTTTTAAATTAAGCCCAGAAATGGAAGTGTTCTCACACCTTAAACTCCACAAAACCGTTTGTTGTGATAAATCTATATACCCATTAATTAATGGACTGTTAGAAAAAGAAAGTGTTTCTAATAAAACATTATTACTAACATCGAATGAGGAGATATTATTACCACCAATATATAATCTTTCTAGCAAAGGATTTTGTGATACATCTATAGTACTTAGGTTGTTATTGTTTACAAATAAAAACTCTAAAAGAGGGTTTTGTGATATGTCTATTTGGTTTAATTCATTGTTTTTAATATCCAAATAGCTTAGCATTGGATTTTGAGATACATCAATACTAGAAAGATTATTGTATTCTATTGTTAGGCCTTTAAAATTAGGATGTTGACTAAGGTCTATATCTGTTAACTCATTATATCCTATATTTAAACTTGTTAAAATAGCATTATTAGAAATATCAATACTGCTTAATTGGTTGTTTTTACAACTCAGAGATATTAAACTGCTATTGCCACTTATATCCAAGACTGTGAGTTCATTATAGCTTATATTCAACACTTCTAAGGTAGTGTTGAAATTAGTGCTTGTAAGTCCATTGCTGCCACAATCAAGAGTTTTTAGTAATAGGTTATGGGAGGTGTCAATAGTTGTTAAATCATTATTAAAAACAGAAAGAGTTTCTAAATTAACAAATGCCTCTAAGCCCTCAAGCGAAGTAATGTTTTGATAATCGATACACAAAAGATCGACAGCTTCGGCTTCAGCAACTTGTACCTCTCCATCGCCATTAAGATCTACCGTAGCATTTACATCGCCGCAATCACCCGGAGGACCAAATATCACACAAGGGGTATTAACCAGCGCGTTTTTAAAATTGGGGTCTGGGATGTCTACTATTTGAGCATAAGTACTATTAATAATAAATAAACCAACTACATATATAAAAAACGTTTTCATTTTATTGCTATTAAAATTATTAAATGTTGCTATTAAAAGTATAAAAACTAATTATTTTCTTTTAATATTACTTTTTCTTCAGTATTACCATCATCAAATTGTTCAATAATATTATATAAACCGGGATCTAAATTGTTTATTAAGTTTTCATTATTAATAGCTGTAGAGTCTTGTGGAGTAATGGTTACATTCATATTTAATATATTATCATTAAACTTAATAATGGTACCACCGTTTGGTTTTCTGTTATAATTGTCATAGCAACGCCAAGGCTGAGAATTATCTAATTGTATGATTTTAATAGCTGTATGGTTTGGGTGGATAATATTACCATAATGAGTGTCGTTTTTTGAAATAAAAGTTCCTATTTGCTCATTATAGGTAAAATCAGTATTTCCATAATCTAAAGGTAAATCGCAATCTATTTCTGCAAAACAATCGCAATCTATAAAATTATAATCGAATCCTGGTTGTAATAAGGGTGGGTTTGGATCACCATTAATATCTACAGGTACGGTACCGTTAACATAGTATTCACCTTTATACGGTTCATAAAGTGATGCCACTCCTATTGTGTTTAGGGCAGGAGTCATCACACTATCACAATCCAAAGCAATGGTTTCACGCATTCTAATAGCTTGTCCTGTTGTTAATACAAAATCGGTACAATCTATGGTATATGCCATTAAATTATTAGTGTCTTGATAAAAAAGTTGATAGTTATCCAGTCTGTTACAATCTTTATTAGTACCAATGTAATTGCAATTCTGGGCGTATAAATATTCATCAGTTTCAGGATCGTAATTAGCAGTTGCATAACTTTGTGCGGCAAGAAACTGTGCTGTAGTAGCATTGCCACTTAGATAAGGTGCTTCAAACTGGCTCCAAAAGAGTTCATACCATCTTTCCGTTTGAAAACTTGGAGCCGCAGCAGTATCTAGTACTCGATCCCCATGCTCTGCCACGTTAAAATTTGGATCGGTAGGAACTCTAGGAACACGTTCACAACCTTCAATTATTGTATTTGGAGCAGGATTATTAGGATATTGATATCCGTCCCAAGTATGGTTTAAACCTAAACTATGTCCAATCTCATGTGTGGCATGACTTGTTCTGCCAATAAAAGACCCTCTACTTTGTGCATGTAATGGGTACCCCTTTTTATAAGCAGCACCACCTTTTGAGAGCCCATTACCTGATATATAGACATTGTAAGCATTTACATTTCTAAGTAAATCAAGGTCTGTTGGTAGGTTAGGGTTTGGGGTATTGTAAATATGATGACCTAATCTAAAGATTAGTTGATCAGTTCTTACACTAGTTTCATCATCTCCAACTAAATAAGTTTCATGAATTTCTCCATGCCCTAGGTATTTAAAAAAGATATTAAAGGGGTTGTACCTTATATTTGCTGCTGCCACTACATCTAAGGCTTCTTTTTCAAAATCTCCAAAAGGAGGAGCATTGTTAATTGACTCTCCAGCATCGTTTAATACGTTCCAGAAAAATATATTGATAACAACAGGCTCAAAAGTAGCTAAATAATCAGGATCGATAGATAATTCTGGATCTGTGAAGATGGTATATTGCGAATCGTCACAACCTTGTAATTGCTGGGAATCAACAAACTTACAGTAATGATTTTCTTGGGATTGCCCAAGCATATTAAAAGTAATTAAAAAAGCCGTAAATAGGGCTACAACACAGGAGGGGGGGGGTAATTTTGAAATTCATAATAAAGAGTTTTAAATGATAAAATAAAAACCTAAACTATGCGGGGGAGATATAAAACATTTATATCACAAGTAGATTTAACTAGGTTAAAGTTAAAAAAATAGAATTTAAGAATCGTTCTAAATTAAGATTGTTTAGTGTTTTACTTTAATATAGTTTAATTAAATACATTAACAACATCTCCACTTCGTTCAGCACGATACTGGATCATCGGGTATTTTTCACTATTTGTTGGAGTAAATTGCCCAGTAATAATGTCGTATTTATTATCATCATCACATGGGCAGCTGGCAATAATACCAACAACTTGCATTTTTGAACATGAATTCGGAGTGTGATTTGGGTCACTTAACTCAGCTGCATAATATTGTGTGTCAGAAACACAGTAAACAATAATGCCTTTAATTCCTTGGTTGGTTATAACAACACTTCCTCCAGGGAATTTTAAATCGTTGTATTCTGGAAGATTTAAATTTAAGTTTAAACTAACAGGAGGTGCCACTAAATAAGGATTTTGATTTAGATTATTATCATCACTACTGTTACAAGACAATAATCCTATGCTTACTATTAATATAATTACTATGTTTTTCATTTTCATATTATTGGATAGCAAAAATACAATAAAAAACAAATGATATTTTATTTTTTGTTATCTTTGTACTAGTGATCCCATCTCGTGTGGGATCTTTTTATTTCTGCTTGGGCAGGGATGTTTTTTTGAAAAAGAACGGCATATAATAATTAAAAAGAAGAATTATGAGCAAGGTATCATATTATACTGCAGAAGGATTAAAAAAATTAAGAGACGAATTAAATCAATTAAAAGATGTTGAACGTCCAAAGGCATCACAAGATATTGCTGAAGCAAGAGACAAGGGTGATTTAAGTGAAAATGCCGAATACGATGCTGCTAAAGAAGCACAAGGAATGTTAGAGATGCATATTGCAAAATTAGAAGCTACATTATCTACTGCAAGAATTATAGACGAATCTCAATTAGATACATCAAAAGCATTAATACATTCAACGGTTAAAATTAAAAACCAATCTAATGGAATGGTAATGACTTATAAATTAGTTGCACAAAGTGAGGCTGATTTATCTGCAGGTAAAATATCGGTTGATTCTCCTATTGGAAAAGGATTGTTAGGTAAAGAAGTTGGTGATATAGTCGAAGTTACAGTGCCTAATGGAACTATGAAATTTGATGTCATTGAAATTTCAAGAATATAGTTTTGGCTTCTATTTTTACAAAAATCATAAATGGTGATATCCCTTGTTATAAAATAGCAGAGGATGAAAATTACTTTGCATTTTTAGATATTGACCCCAATGCAATAGGGCACACACTTTGTGTCCCTAAAAAGGAAGTAGATAAGTTATTAGATCTTGATGAAGAAACTTATTTGGGATTAATGCAATTTGCTAGAAAAGTTGGCTTAGCAATCGAAAAAACTGTTGAGTGCAACCGAGTTGGAATGTCTGTTATTGGGTTAGAAGTTCCTCACGTTCATGTTCATCTTATTCCAATGAATGGAATGAAAGACATGACTTTCAGACATAAAGTAAGTTTAACAAATGAAGAATTTGTAGTATTAGCTAAAAAAATTCAATCTAACTTTTAGTCATTTTTCAAGTGTAACATAATTTCCATAATAGTTCCTTCAGTCGGACTACTCTTTAAAACTCGTATTTTTCCTTTATGGTAACCCTCAATAATTCTTTTTGCAAGGGAAAGTCCTAATCCCCATCCTCTTTTTTTAGAAGTAAAGCCTGGGGTAAATATTTTATTATAATCCTTTTTAGGAATTCCTTTTCCAGTATCAGAAATACGAACAAATGCAGATTTTAAATTTGTGGTGATTGAAATATTAATGTCACCTTTTCCTTTCATAGCATCAATACCATTTTTCACAATATTTTCGATAGTCCAACTGTACAATTGAGGGTTTAAATTTACAATCAATGGTGTATCTGGAATATCTAAAGTAAAATTGATAAGTTTGGATGAACGTCTTTTTAAATAATCAAACGATGCCTTAGTTTCTTTTACAACATCTGTTTTTTCCATAGTGGGTACAGAGCCCACCTTAGAAAAACGTTCGGTTATTGTGTTTAAACGTTCAATATCTTTCTCCATTTCAAGAACATAATCCGGATTTACATTTTCAGATTTTAAAATTTCAGTCCATCCTACTAAAGATGATAATGGAGTTCCAATTTGATGAGCGGTTTCTTTTGCCATTCCTGCCCAAAGTTTATTTTGTTCAGAAGCTTTTGCAGTTCTAAAAAAATAATAAATTGCAAAAAAGAATAGCAACATTATAAAAATAAGAGCTATCGGATAGAACTTAATTTTATTGATAAGCGGTGAATTTCCAAAATAAATAGTCTGCAATAATTCATCATTATAAAACACATCAATAGGTTCATATTCCTCTGTAAAACGTTTGATTAAAAGGTCTCTTTTTTGGGGAGTATCAATTTGATTTTCTGGAATGTTTCTATGTATATAATCTTCTTCTTTAGGACTATAAGAAATCATTGGGGTAGTATTATTGCTTTGTAATACTTCTAAGGAAGTTTCACTAAAACTCATTTTTAATTGTTCACTATTTTTGATGTCCTTTAGTGCAATTGCCCATATTTCCATTTTAGTTAATTCATTTTCCTTTAATACTTTGAAAAAAGAAAAAGTATTCCAAATAATTAATGCGATGATACTTAAAGAAGCAATAAATAATAACCAACGTGTAAATGATGTGTTTTTTAGCATAATTCTTTTTAATAATTTCCTATCGATGCTTTAGAGTAAATATAAAGTAAATATGTTGATATTATTGTATAAACATATTTTTACACAAGGTGTGGTTTCAATATATTTGCAACCGATGATGTCAATTACACCTCAAGAAGTTAGTACTGCTAAATTACACGGTTATTTATTAAGTGCCGTTTCACCTCGCCCTATTGCGTTTGCAAGTACTGTAGATGAAGGGGGGAATGTAAATTTATCTCCCTTTAGTTTTTTTAATGTTTTTAGTGCCAATCCTCCAATTTTAGTTTTTTCGCCTGCGAGAAGAGTACGGGATAATACAACAAAACACACATTAGAAAATGTATTAAAAACCAAGGAAGTGGTGATAAGTATTGTTAACCATGCAATGGTTCAGCAAATGTCTTTATCATCTACCGAATATCCAGATGGAGTTAATGAATTTGTAAAGGCTGGATTTACCGAGGTAACTTCAGATATGGTAAAACCACCACGAGTTGGCGAGTCTCCTGTTCAATTTGAATGTAAAGTAAACGATGTGATTGCTTTAGGAACAGAAGGAGGAGCTGGAAATTTAATTGTTGCAGAAGTAGTAAAATTGCATATAGATGAATCGATTCTAGATGCTGAAGATAAAATAGATCCTGTAAAAATAGATACCGTTGCACGTATGGGAGGTAATTGGTATAACAGATCTAAAGAAGGAATGTTTGAAGTAATAAAACCAATAAAAACTATGGGTATAGGGGTAGATGCTTTACCAGAATCAATAAAAACTAGTACTGTTTTAACAGGAAATGACCTTGGGATTTTAGGAAATTCTGAAAGAATTCCAACAGAAGAAGAGGTTAAAGAGTTTGTTAAAATGGGAATTGAAAAATGTCCACATATAAATACGGCAAATAAAGAAAACACACAAAAACAAGCACAAGACATGCTTCAAAAAGGCATTGTTTTTGATGCATTTAGATTGTTATTAGCAATCGATTTAATGAATATAAAGTAAGTTAAAAAATAGATTTAAGATGGAAGTACAAGGAAAGATTAAAGTAATTGGAGAAACACAAACCTTTGGAAGCAATGGTTTTAGAAAAAGAGAAGTAGTTGTTACAACAGCTGAACAATATCCACAATCAATTATGGTGGAATTTGTACAAGATAAAACAGATCTTTTAAATAATTTTGCAATTGGACAAGATGTAAAAATCAGTATCAATTTAAGAGGAAGAGAGTGGACCAACCCACAAGGCGAAGTAAAGTATTTTAACTCTATTCAAGGTTGGAGAATTGAGAATTTAGCCGCAGCTACAAGTACTCCAGATATGCCTCCAATGCCACCAGAAGAAGTGTTTCAAGCAGCAGATAATATTAAAACTGAAGGAGAAGACGATTTACCTTTCTAGTTTTTTTAAATTTAATTTTAATAAAGCCTAAAGAGTACAATCCTGTATTCTTTAGGCTTTTTGTGTTTTTATAGTTATGCATCATTTATCACATTCTATTTGGTTTCCAAATCCCGAGGAAGCAGATAACGAAGGTTTTCTTGCTATTGGCGGCGATCTTACTGTTAAAAGATTGATGCATGCTTATCGTTCAGGAATATTTCCTTGGTTTGATGAATATCAACCTATTTTATGGTGGAGTCCAGACCCAAGAATGGTATTATTTTTAAAGGATTTAAAAGTTTCAAAAAGCTTAAAAAAAACCATTCAGAAAAATAAATTTAACATCACATATAATACTTGCTTTACAGAAGTTATAAAAAACTGTTCTCAAATAAAAAGAGATGGACAACAAGGGACTTGGATTACAAAACAAATGGAAGAAGCCTATATTAAATTAAATAAGATAGGTCATGCAACTTCAGTTGAGGTTTGGTTAGAAAATGAATTGGTAGGAGGTTTGTACGGTATTGATTTGATTGATAAAAAAGTGTTTTGTGGTGAAAGTATGTTTAGTAGTGTTAGTGATGCTTCTAAAGTTGGTTTGTATTATTTAGTAGAAAAGCTTAAAGCTAAAAAATATCAATTAATTGACTGCCAAATGTATACCCCCCATTTAGAACGACTTGGGGCAAAAGAAATTCCAAGAAAGGAATTCTTAAAATATCTAAGCATAAAAAATGATATTTAAGTATCTTCGTAAAAAATATTGAAAATGAAATACATAACTCTAAAAATCTCTTTATTAATGGTATTGTTTATGAGCTCTTTTAGTTCATTTGCACAAGAAGAGAGCTTGCTTCCAAAAGGATTAACTCAAACTGAAAAAGAACTACTTCCGCAATTTCAATTTAGAAGCAGTCAAATGTCAGATCCCCCAACGGGACCTGTACGTGCTGCTGCAGAATGGGAAGAAGTAGAGTATTTGGTAATAAGATGGACTGAAGGTTATAAAAATATTTTGAAACAAATCGTAGAGGTTGGAATTGATGAATGTAAAGTTTTAATTACCACTCAAAACGAAACTAGTGTATCTAATTACCTAACTGGTGAAGGTGTAGATTTAACGAATGTAGAGTTTTTAAATGTTGGCAGTAATAGTATATGGATTCGTGATTATGCTGGAAATACTATCTATTCAGAAGATGTTGGAGAAAGAGCTCTTACAGATTGGATTTACAATCGTCCTCGTCCTTTAGATAATATTATGCCTACTGCTCATGCTAATATGGTAGGGATGCCTATTTACGTAACTGATACAGGGACTAATGATTTGGTAAATACAGGTGGTAATTATATGTCTGACGGATTAGGAAATGCATTTGCTTCCAAACTTATTTTAGATGAAAATGAACCTGGAAATCCTTATGGAGTTTCTGCTAAAACGGAAGAGGAAATAGATGGTATTATGTATGCTTATATGGGAATCGAAAATTACATAAAAATGGAGACTCTTCCTTATGATGCTATTCATCATATCGATATGCATATGAAGTTATTAGATGAAGAAACTTTATTGGTTAGTAAGTATCCAAATGGTGTTGCAGATGGACCACAAATTGAAGCAAATATCGATTATGTATTAAGTAACTTTCAATCACCTTTCGGGACACCTTACGATGTTAAATGGATTGATGCTCCTCCAAGCACCTCTGGCAGCTATCCTGATACAGGAGGTTATTATAGAACTTTTAGTAATGCTGTTTTTATTAATAAATCGATTATAGTTCCAACCTATAGGCCTGAAGTAGATGAACCTGCATTGGCATATATTCAAGAATTATTACCAGGATATAATGTCGTAGGAATTGATGTTGATAATCCAGAAGAAAACCTAATAGCAAGTTTAGGAGCTATTCATTGTATCACTCACACGATTGGAGTTGATGACCCTCTTTGGATTGTTCACCAACCTATAGATGATGCAAACGCAAATACAACAGTTGCTATTAATGCTATGATTAAGCATAATTCTGGAGTTAGTGAGGCAACCGTATTATGGAGAGAAGAAGGGTCTTCAGATTTTAACTCTACATCAATGAGTTTAGTAAGTGATGATGATTGGTCGGCAGATTTAATAATTGCTCCAACATCAAACAATATTGAATATTATATAGAAGCAGTTGCAAACTCTGGAAAAACATTAACTAGGCCTATTGTAGCACCTGAAGGATATTGGACAATTTTGGTTGAAAACCTTTCTGCCGAAGATTGGGCAAATAATAATATTTCGGCTCCTTATCCAAATCCAACAGAAGGGAATGTTTCTTTTAGTTTAAACCAAATAGGAGGAAAATTATACATTTCAATTTTTAATGTATTAGGTCAAAAGTTAAATACGACTACGTTAGAAAATGGAAATGGAGTTTTAACCTTAGATTTAAACGATCAATGGAAAGGTGCTCTTTTCGTAACTTTTGAAGGAGATTTCGGAAAAGTAACTAAAAAAGTAATTAAGCTTTAGGAATGTAAATATCATATTGTTAATAAAAAAACAGTAGATGTAAATAATAAGTTTGAAAATTTATTCATATTTACCTACAGTTTTTTTTATCCCATTTATGAGTCATATTAGATTGCTTTTTATATTTTTCTTTATCACTACATTTTGTTTTTCTCAAAGTGATAAGAAAATAAATGTAAATCGAGATATTGATCTTGTAAAAGTTTATAAACAAGTAGTTAAAGAAGGCTACGGAACTCCATCTGTTTATAAAGACCTAGCAAATGCAACTTATTTTAGAAGTGAATATGCTGAATCTAAAATATGGTTTGAAAAACTTTTTGAAGAAGAAAAAGTAACTGACAAAACATTGCTGTTTCGTTATTATCAATCCCTTAAAGCGTTGGGTTTGTATGAAAGGAAAATAGAAGAAATGTCAACCTTAGGAACTAACTAAGTTTATACTTCATTGTATCTAAAACAATTTTCAATGTGATCGTTCACCATTCCGGTGGCCTGCATATGCGCATAAATAACAGTGGTTCCTACAAATTTAAAACCACGTTTTTTTAAATCTTTACTAATTTCATCACTTAAAGGTGTATTAGCAGGACATTCCGATAAAGATTTAAAGTTATTTTTTATAGGTTTTCCATCTACAAAATTCCAGATAAAAGTACTGAAACTACCAAATTCTTCTTGAATTTCCATAAAATGTTGAGCATTAGTTACAGCAGATCTTACCTTTAACTTATTTCTTATTATACCAGCATCTTGTAATAAAGAAGCTATTTTTTCTTCAGAATAGTAAGCTATCTTTTTATAATCGAATTGATCAAAAGCTTTTCTAAAATTCTCCCTTTTTCTAAGTATAGTAATCCAACTCAAACCTGCTTGAAAGGTTTCTAATATTAAAAACTCGAATAAGGTTTGATCATCATAAACAGGAACTCCCCATTCATTATCATGATAAGCAACATATAAAGGATCATCTCCACACCAAGCACATCTTGTTTTTTCCATAAAAATCTATTGAATTTTAAAAGTAGTAAGTTTTTATTAAAAACATCGTCTTAGTTGCTATGGAAATAAAAAACATTACAAAAACAGAAACCAATACCTTAGTAAAGGAAAGCTTAAAAAAAGCAATTAGTTATCAAGATTATAGAGAACAAGTAGCGATTCATGTTAAAAATGGAACTACTTCTGGGCCTTATCAATCAGAAGCTTTATCTAATTATACGTTATTGAATAATTCACGAATGAAACGCTTGGATAAAACCTTAAAAATTGATGAAGAAATTTTAGACCAGTTTCAAAAATATGATAAAAATATAACTTGGCTAGTGTTAACTGAAAGTTGGTGTGGTGATGCTGCTCATGCGATGCCTGTTATGAATAAATTGGTGGATCAAGCTAAAAATATAGATTTTAAAGTGTTGCATCGTGATGAAAATGAAGAGCTAATGAATAGGTTTTTAACCAATGGGTCTATGTCTATTCCCAAGCTTATTGCATTTGATAATGATACACAAGAAGTGATCAACGATTGGGGACCTTCACCAACAACTGTGATTAATAGAACGATTGACTTTAAAACAGCACATGGTACTTTAACTCCTGAGTTTAAAAAAGAAATTCAAGTTTGGTACAACCAGAATAAAGGAAAATGTATTGCTGGAGATTTGTTAAAACTAATTGATTAATTAATCCTGACCAGGAAACACATAGGTAATACTTCCCATTTGAGAAGGCTTGTTTGCATCTTTTGTAAAGCGAGCCTTTTTTGCATATTCTACGGCACTATCAATCAAACATAAATTTGTGGTAGTTGACGAATTTTTGTTTACAGAGGTCATTATTACTTTTCCTTCGGAATTTACCTCAATATGCAAAACAACTTTTCCAAAGCTTTCACAAGTATAAACCGGGTTGGGAAAAAAAAGTACATTTCGGTTTATCAATCGATAACTATTAGTGCTTTTTGAGTTATTTTTAGTAGTAAGTGTATTTTCTATTTTATTAGATTTCGATTCTTTATTATCGGGAACCTCTTTTTCTGATGGCGATATATCGACCCTTTCAGAATTTGAATCAGAAATAGCATCGCTAATTTCGGATAATTTATCTTCTATAGATTCATGGTCTTCATCTCGGGTTGATTCAATTTCTTTTATAAATTGTTCTGCTTCATTATATACTTGGTGAGTTTCAATTTTAGTTTTTTCATATGTAACTTTAGCTAAATCTTCTTCAGGGAGGATTTCTTCACTAACATATTCTATTTCATATTCTTCTTCGGGAACTGATTGTCTAACAGGTAGTTTTGTAAAATAAAACAGTAAATAAAGATTCCCTACTAATAGTAAAGTGATAACAAATGCTTTATATGAATAATTAAAATTCATAGTACTAATATACTTAATTATAAATAGTTAAAAGATAATCAAGCTTTAAAAGCTTCTTCAAATTCTACAACCCCAACAGCATTTGCTACAGAAAAATCACCAATTTTAGTTCTTCGCAAAGCCGAAAGATGTGCGCCATTATTCAGTGTTTTTCCAAAATCATGAGCCAAAGAACGGATGTAGGTTCCTTTACTACAAACCACTCTAAATGCTACTTTAGGTAATTCTATTTTTGTGATTTCAAATTCATTGATGGTAATGGTTCTTGTTGGGATTTCAACTTTTTCACCTTCACGAGCATACTCGTACAATCGTTTTCCATCTTTTTTTAAAGCAGAAAAAACGGGAGGTTGTTGTTGGGTTTCTCCAATAAATTGATGTGTGTTGTTTTTAATAGCTTCCTCAGTAATATCAGAAATGTCAAAAGTCTGATTCACTTCGGTTTCTAAGTCAAAACTTGGAGTCGTAGCACCCAATGTAATAGTTCCTGTATATTCCTTTACTTGTGCTTGGTAGGTTTCAATTTGCTTGGTGAATTTTCCTGTGCAAAGGATAAGTAATCCCGTAGCTAATGGGTCTAAGGTTCCAGCGTGACCCACTTTAATTTTTTTAATCCCAAATTGTTGTTTAATTAACCAGCGAATTTTATTTACTACTTGAAATGAAGTCCAATTTAATGGCTTATCAATAAGCAGTACTTTACCTTCTTTATATGCTTCTAAAGATTCCATATTTAATTGTAAAAGCTTAAGCCAATAGCTATCAATCCTACTATAACACAGTAGATTGAAAAATAAGTCAGTTTGCTTTGTTTCACTAGTTTTATCATCCAAGTACAAGCAATTAAACCACTAATAAAAGCAGCAAAAAAACCTAAACTTAGCGAGGTATAATTAATGGATTCTGAAAATAATTCGCCTCCAACAATATCTTTAGCAATCTTTCCGAAGATAAGAGGGACCACCATTAAAAATGAAAAGCGAGCAGCATTGCTTTTATCATTCCCTAATAAAACCGAAGTTGATATAGTAGCTCCACTTCTTGAAATTCCTGGTAGCATCGCAATTGCTTGAGCAATCCCAATGACAAATGCATTGGAGTTAGATACCTTCTTTCCAGTTTTTTTAGAACGATCTGCCAACCAAAGTAAAAGAGCTGTTATTAATAACATAGCTCCTACAAAGGCGGTACTTCCACCAAAAAAAGATTCTAATTGCTCTTCGAATAATAAACCAATTACAACAGCCGGAATCATAGAAATAATAATCTTTACAGAAAATTGAGTTTCCTTATTCCATTTAAATTTTAATAATCCGCTTATAATTTCCCAAACGTCTTTTCTGAAAACTACGATGGTACTTAAAGCGGTTGCAAAGTGAAGCACAACGGTAAATAACAAACTGTCTTCAGGGATAGAATTGTCACCTAAAATAGCTTTTCCTAATTCTAAATGACCACTTGAAGAAACTGGAAGGAATTCTGTAAAACCTTGGATTACTCCTAGGATAATAGCATCTAAACTATCCATTTACTTTTCCTTATTAGGATTCAGTAATATGGCATACATTTCTATAGCAAATCCAATAAGAATAAGTGTAGGTGCTAATCGAATACGTCTCCAGCTATATATTTCAGGATTAAAAACTGCAGGGTCATCACTACCTCCACCTGCCATAAGGATAAATCCTAATGCGATAAATGCAATACCGATAAGCATAAATTTATAATTCTTTTTTTGAAATATAAATTGTCCTTGGTCCTTTTTTTGCTCTTTTCTTTTTTGTTCTCCCATCGTAATTTATCTATTTAAACTCTGTAAAAACTACTTTATTATCAAAGCTTAATTGTGCAATATGTTCTGAGGTTCCTATCCAATATTTTGGAAGGTGCAAGGTAACTTTTTTATTTAAAAGTTGAGTGTTTAATTCTTCGATGCTAAGTCCTTGTTCCAAACCTCTATTAATATAATAATAATCGGTTCCAGCATCTTTTATAACAATATCGTTTGAGGTTCCTTCAGAAATACTAGTAACCGTTATTTCTTGAATTTTACATTCTTCTGGTTGTGGGTTTTGGATTACACAACTTATCAATAGTATAGAAATTGTAATTAATATATATGCTTTTTTCATATTAAAAAGGTTAATAATATAATTCGTCTGTTCTTAAATTTAAGAAACGTTGGGTAGCAAAATAAGTGCTAATCCAAGAAATAAATATCCCCATTAAAAGTATAAAACCAAATAATAAAGCAATTAAAAATTTACTTTCTATCAATTGTAATTCTACAAAGGTTTGATTTAGATAATATAAAACAACAGCCATTCCTATCATTGCTATGATAGACCCAATAATCCCTAATCGAATACTTCTCCAAATAAAAGGACGTCGAATAAAGGTTTTGGTTGCACCCACCATTTGCATCGTTTTAATAGTAAAACGTTTTGCATACACCGAAAGACGAATCGAACTATTAATTAATAAAACGGCAATAAAAAGAAAAACAGAACTAATAATTAATACCCAAAAGCTAATCTCTCTTACGTTTTCAGAAAGTTTTGCAATTAAAGGTTTGTCGTAAACTACATCGTCTACAAATTTTTTGTTTTTAATTTCGGTAGTAACTTCTTCAATTAATTCCGGGGTTACATAACTAGCTATTAAATGTACGTCGATGCTATTTTGTAAAGGGTTGTATCCTAAATAATCGGTAAAATTTTCTCCTATGGTTTGACTGTGTTCTTCGGCAGCTTGCTCTTTGGATACATATTCTGCAGATTTGGTGTATTCTGCCAAAGCCAAACTTTGTTTTAATTGCGTAACTTCTACTTCTTTTGCATCGTTTTTCAGAAATATGGTTACCGCGATTTGTTCTTTAAAAAAATCTCCTACTTTTTTTGAATTTAAAACTAATAAACCCAATAATCCTAATAAAAACAATACAAGAGAAATACTTATTACTACTGAAAAGTAAGAAGAAATCAATCTGCGTTTTTGATATTTTTCAAAAGAAGAAGCCATAAAAAAGGATTAGTAAATAAAGGTAAAAATACAATTTAATTTAACTATGAAATTAAAAAAACATCAATTCCATATTCAATTTTTAAAAATTTATTTTTTTGTTCTGTATTAGAAACGTTTAAACTTTTGTCTTTCGTACAATACTCTTAAATTTGCAGCCATAATTTATTATTTAATAATCACATTTAGAGGGTTGTTAAGGTATTTTTACTTAATAATTTTCGACGTATCATATATATGAGCAACTACCATTTTAACGAAATTGAAGCCAAATGGCAAAAATATTGGGCAGAAAACCAAACGTTTAAGGCAGAAAACCAAAGTGAAAAGCCTAAATATTATGTTTTAGATATGTTTCCTTATCCTTCTGGTGCTGGACTTCATGTTGGGCATCCATTAGGTTATATTGCTAGCGATATATATTCTCGTTATAAAAGGCATCTTGGTTATAATGTTTTGCATCCACAAGGCTATGATTCATTTGGATTACCTGCCGAACAATATGCCATACAAACAGGACAACATCCTGCAAAAACTACAAAGGAAAATATTGCACGTTATAGAGAACAATTAGATAAAATTGGTTTTTCATTTGATTGGAGCAGAGAGGTGCGAACATCAGATCCTGAATATTACAAATGGACTCAATGGATATTCATACAATTATTTGAATCTTGGTATTGTGTTCAACACGAACAGGCATTTCCAATATCTGAATTAGTAGATATTTTTGAAGAAGAAGGGAACATTGGATTAAATGCTAAATGTGGTAACAAGCAACCCGATTTTTCTGCAGATATGTGGAATAGTTTTTCTGAAGAAAAGAAACAAAAAATCTTATTAAACTACCGATTAACTTATTTAGCTGAAACCGAAGTAAACTGGTGTCCTCAATTGGGAACTGTTTTGGCAAACGATGAAATAGTTAATGGTGTTTCTGAAAGAGGTGGTTTCCCGGTTATAAAGAAAAAAATGACTCAATGGAGTATGCGAATTTCCGTTTTTGGAGAGCGTCTTCTTAAAGGCTTAGAAAACTTAGATTGGAGTGAATCATTAAAAGAAACCCAACGAAATTGGATTGGAAAATCTGTTGGTGCATCTGTAGAGTTTAGAGTAATTGACGAAAAAAATGAATTTCAAGGCGTTGTAATTAATACTTTTACAACCAGACCAGATACTATTTATGGAGTTACCTTTTTAACACTGGCACCAGAACATGAGTTAGTAGATAAAATAACTACCATCGAGCAAAGAATAGAGATTGGAAAATATATTACAGCATCTGCTAAAAAAAGTGAGCGAGAACGTATGGCAGATGTTAAAAACATCACCGGAGTTTTTACAGGTGCCTATGCTAAACATCCATTAACAAGAGAATTGATTCCTATTTGGATTGGTGATTATGTACTAGCTGGATACGGAACAGGAGCTGTTATGGCAGTGCCATGTGGTGATCAACGTGATTACGATTTTGCAAAACACTTTAATATTCCAATAAAAAACATTTTTGAAGGGATTGATATTTCAGAAAAAGCACATTCCGATAAAGAAGGAACCATCATAGCCAATAGTGATTTTATAAGTGGCTATTCCTATAAAGATGCTACTGATAAAGTGATTGTAGAGCTTGAAAAGAAACATCGTGGTGCTAAGGAAATCAATTATCGATTAAGAGATGCTGTTTTTTCAAGGCAACGTTATTGGGGAGAACCTTTTCCAGTATATTATAAGGATGGTTTACCTCAAATGATTGATGAAAAACATTTACCTATAAGATTACCTGAAGTAGAGAAGTATTTGCCAACAGAGTCTGGAGAACCACCATTAGGACGTGCTGATGTTTGGGCTTGGGATACGAATGAAAATAAAATTGTTTCAAACGATAAAATCGATAATAAAACAATATTTCCATTAGAATTAAATACGATGCCAGGTTGGGCAGGTAGTAGCTGGTATATGTTCCGTTATATGGATGCATTAAACAAAGAGGTTTTTGCTTCGAAAGAAGCTATGGATTATTGGGAAAATGTAGATTTATATATTGGAGGTAGTGAACACGCAACAGGACATTTATTATACAGTCGTTTTTGGGTGAAGTTTTTAAAAGACAGAGGTTTTTTAAGTGTTGAGGAGCCTTTTAAAAAGTTAATCAACCAAGGAATGATATTGGGCGAAAGTGCATTTGTTCATCGTGTTGAAGGAGAAAATAAGCTAATTACTAGCAGCAAAATTGGAGAATTAAAAACACAACCTATCCATGCGGATGTGTCTTTTGTAAATACATCTAACGAATTGGATATTGAAGCCTTTAAAAACTGGCGACCAGAATTTAAAGATGCAGAATTTGTTACTGAAGAGGATGGAACTTTTAAAGTAAGTAGAGAGGTTGAGAAAATGTCTAAGTCTAAGTACAATGTGGTGAATCCAGACGACATTTGTAATCAATATGGAGCTGATACATTACGTATGTACGAAATGTTTTTAGGGCCTTTAGAACAAGCTAAACCATGGAGTACTGCAGGTATTACTGGAGTGCATTCTTTCTTGAAAAAGACTTGGAGAATGTTTCATTCAGGACCTGAGGATAGTTTTTACGTAAGTGAAGAAGTTGCTTCAAAAGAAAGTTTAAAAACACTTCATAAAACTATTAAAAAAGTTCGTGAGGATATCGAGAATTTTAGTTTTAATACTTCAGTCTCTACATTTATGATAGCAGTAAATGAGTTGAGTGCTCAGAAGTGTAATTCAAAAGAGATTTTAGAACAATTACTAGTATTGTTATCTCCTTATGCACCACATATTTCGGAAGAACTTTGGAGTAAATTAGGGAATGAAGAAAGTGTATCTAATGCTTCTTTTCCAGTATTTGAAGAGAAATACTTGGTTGAAAATGTAAAGAAATATCCAATTTCATTTAATGGTAAAATGAGATTTACCTTAGAATTACCTCTAGATTTATCTAAAGATGAAATAGAATCTGTCGTAATGTCACATGAAAAAACACTTCATTATTTAGAGGGCAGAACTCCTAAGAAAGTGATTATTGTGCCGGGTAAGATTGTAAATATAGTTGGTTAAGCTTTTATAGTTGTCTTTTTCTATTTCAACAAAATGTTTCTACTTAATATTTTGCATAGTATTTGCTATATTTATAATTCAGAATTATTAATTTAAAATTAAACCACGTTTTGTGGGTATAGATATGGGAGGATATTATTTATTAGCCGGAATCATCTTTTTAGTGAGTATGTACGTAAGCAATCGTCTAAAAAGTAAATTTAAAAAATACTCAAAAATTCAGCTTAGAAATGGAATGAGCGGAAAGGAAATAGCTGAAAAAATGCTTTCAGATAACGGGATAACTGATGTGCAAGTAGTTTCAGTAAAAGGACAATTAACTGATCATTATAATCCAGCAAATAAAACCGTTAACTTAAGTGAAGCAGTTTATTCACAAAGAAATGCTGCTGCTGCTGCAGTTGCCGCTCATGAATGTGGACATGCGGTACAACATGCAACAGCCTATAACTGGCTAACTTTACGTTCGAAAATTGTTCCTGCTGTAGGAATTTCAAGTAAAATTTCAAATTTTGTGATCATGGCAGGATTAATTTTAATGTATTCGGGAAGCACTTTGGGATCTATGTTATTTTTAATAGGTATCGTTTTATTTGGAGTAACAACCCTTTTTACATTTATAACATTACCAGTAGAATTTGATGCTAGTAACCGTGCATTAGCTTGGTTAGAGAATAGTCATATGGTGACACAAGAAGAGCATGCTGGTGCTAAAGACTCTTTAAAATGGGCAGCAAGAACCTATGTAGTTGCTGCATTAGGATCACTAGCAACCTTACTATATTTTATTAGTATGTTTATGGGGAGAAAATAGTTTTTTAAGCCCTTATAATTAAAATATAAAAAGCCCAAAGAATACTATTCTTTGGGCTTTTTAATGGAAATCATTTAGATTATTAATCTAAATGATCAGGATTGTAACCTAAATACTTTTTCTTTTCTTCTTTAAAAAGTACTCCATAAGTTTCTAACTCTTCTAAAATAGGCTCATAAACCTCTTTTGCAATTGGTCTTAATACTCCAGGAGTTGTGATTTCTTTATTTAAGATTTTTAATGAAGCAATAGCTACTGGTAATCCTACTGTTTTTGACATTGCTGTATAAATTTGATCTTCACCTATAGTAACCATACTACTATCAATTTGATAAGTTTTTCCGTCTAACTCGTAGCCAAATTTATGATACATTACTATCATATCTTTATCATCTTCAGCTAATGTCCATTTTTCCATTAAAATTTTCTGAAGCGCTTGAGCTGGTGTAGCATTTTTTATTCCTATAAGTTTTTTACTATTAAAAATGTCTATTTCTTCTAATTTTTCCCAAATAAGATCATCTTGATCAATTTTTAAACTGTGACGGAATTTTAGTTCAACTGAATCTGTTGGAGAATATGGTAAAAATAAATTTACATATTCACGATACGTTAAGTTTTCAGAGTTAGGAATAGTATAACTATCATCTGTCATTCCTAATTGAACAAATACATTCCACGCTCTACTAAATCCAACACGTCTGATGGTTCCTCTGTATAAAGTTAATATATCTTTAAAACCATAAACGTCATGATATTTTAAAGAGTTACGATTAGCTAAAACTTCAAATTTGCCGTAACCTTCTATTTTAATAAGTTCGGTACGTCTAAATAGTCTATTATAAGGTATGTATTTGTATTTTCCTTCTTGTAAAAATTCTGCTGCACCACCTTGGCCAGCAATAACCACATTTCTTGGATTCCAAGTAAATTTGTAATTCCAAAGATTGTCATCACTTTCTGGAGCAACTAATCCACCAGTAAAAGATTCAAAAAGCAATAATTTACCGCCTTTATCTCTAATACTATCAATTACTTTCATAGCACTCATATGATCGATTCCTGGGTCAACACCAATCTCGTTCATAAATACCAATCCTTTTGCTTTAGTTTCTTCATCCAAGCTTTGCATTTCATCACTAATATAAGATGCCGTTACAAGGTTTTTATTAAAAGTAATACAGTCTTTAGCTACCTCCATATGGAATCGAGCTGGTAACATTGATATTACCAAATCACAACTTTTCACAGCTTCTTCACGTTGCTCTTTGTTAAAAACATCCAATAAAATTCCTTTAGCATTGGGGTGGTTTTTTGTGAATTTTTGTGCAGATTCTAACGAAATGTCACCAATAGTTATAAATAAGTTTTCTGAGCTAGATTTGTTTAATAAATAACGAATTAAACACGTAGCTGATCGTCCTGCTCCTATAATTAAAATATTTCTCATTGCTTAGGTTTTCGTAAATTTGAAGATTGATTATTAACAGTACGAAATTACTAAATAATAAACTTTTTAAAGATGAAAATAAACAAAAATATTGTGGGCACAGCAGCTATTTTAGGTGCTCTAACTATTATGATAGGAGCCTTTGGTGCTCACGGTTTAAAAGAATTGATTTCCGAAAAATCCTTAGGTTCTTTTGAAACTGGTGTACGTTATCAAATGTATCATGTTATTACGCTATTAATTCTAGGATTAGCTTCAGCAATTTCATTAAAAACGCAAAAATGGGTTTTTCGTTTTTTTATAGTTGGAATACTTTTTTTCTCTGGATCAATATATTTACTAACATTAAATGAATTTTTGCCATTTGATGCTAAAACCTTTGCATTTATTACTCCAATTGGGGGTTTTTTATTAATAATAGGTTGGTTGCGCCTAGCTTACGGAGTAATTGTGAATAAATAACCACAAAACTTTCAATTTAAAACGTCTGTTTTTAATAGAATTCTTAATTTTGTATCCTTCAACACTTAAAAACTGTTATGGTCGGTATAAACCAAAGTGCAAAAATAATTTCAATAGATAAAGACGGAATTATGAGCGCAAAAAAAACCGATCAACTTACCTCTAAAAAAATACAAAAACTAAAACAACAAGAATGGTAGTATTAAGAGATTCAGTAGTTGCTGCACTAGGTAACATTGGAATTAAAAATGTAAAGAATATTATATATAACCCATCATTTGATGAATTAAATAAAGCTGAATTAGATCCAACATTAGAAGGGTTTGAGAAAGGATACAAAACTGAATTAGGTGCCGTAAACGTTATGACTGGTATGTTTACTGGACGTTCTCCAAAGGATAAGTTTATCGTAGAAGATGATATTACGAAAGATACCATTTGGTGGACTTCTGATAAAGCAGTAAACGATAACAAGCCAACCACTCAAGCAGTTTGGAATGACTTAAAAAAACAAGTTACAGATGAATTGTCAGGAAAAGAGTTGTATGTAGTTGATACTTTTTGTGGAGCAAATGAAGACACTCGACTAAAAGTGCGTTTTATTGTTGAAGTAGCTTGGCAAGCACATTTTGTTACCAATATGTTTATTCGACCTACAGAAGAGCAATTAGATAATTATGGGGAACCAGATTTTGTGGTGATGAATGGATCAAAGGTTAAAAATAACAAATGGAAAGAACACGGTTTAAATTCTGATGTATTTACAGTTTTTAACTTAACTGAAAAAATGCAAGTTATCGGTGGGACTTGGTATGGTGGTGAAATGAAAAAAGGAATGTTCGCAATGATGAATTATTACTTGCCACAAAGAGGTATTTCCGCAATGCACTGTTCAGCAAATGTTGGTGAAGATGGGAATACAGCAATTTTCTTTGGATTATCAGGAACAGGTAAAACAACCTTGTCTACAGATCCTAAAAGGCAATTAATTGGTGATGATGAGCATGGATGGGATGACGAAGGTGTATTTAATTTTGAAGGAGGATGTTATGCAAAAACAATTGATTTAGATGCTGAAGCAGAACCAGATATTTATGGAGCAATAAAAAAGGATGCATTATTAGAAAATGTAACTGTTGATGAAAATGGTAAAATTGATTTTACCGATGGTTCTACTACACAAAATACACGTGTATCTTATCCAATTTATCATATTGAGAATATTGTAAAGCCAGTTTCTAAAGCAGGTCATGCAAATAAAGTAATATTTTTAACAGCAGATGCCTTTGGTGTAATGCCTCCAGTATCTAAGTTGACTCCTGAGCAAACTAAGTATCACTTTTTGTCAGGATTCACAGCGAAATTAGCAGGTACTGAAAGAGGAGTGACTGAGCCACAACCTACTTTTTCTGCTTGTTTTGGTGAAGCATTTTTAACGTTACACCCAACTAAATACGGCAAAGAATTAGTTAAAAAAATGGAGGCTCATGGAGCTGAAGCTTATTTAGTGAATACTGGATGGAATGGAACAGGAAAGAGAATTTCAATTCAAGATACTAGAGCGATTATTGATCGTATTTTAGATGGTTCTATTGAAAAAGCTGAAACTAAAATAATTCCTGTTTTCAATCTAGAAGTTCCAACTTCTTTAGAAAATGTTAATGATAAAATTTTAGATCCAAGAGATACCTATGCTGATGTTTCAGAATGGAATAAAAAAGCTAATAAGCTTGCAAAACTATTTATTAAGAATTTTGATAAATATACAGATAATGACGAAGGGAAAGCATTAATTGCTGCTGGCCCACAATTATAGCGATTCTTTAAAACAAGATTAAATAAAAAAAGCTTGCTTTCTATTTAGGAAGCAAGCTTTTTTTTATCGTTAAGTTTTTTTATCTCTTTTTATTTACATCAATGATGTACTTTTCTAAAGCCATGGTCATAGATGGTGTTTCTGGAGTTGGTGCTTGAATATCAACACGCAATCCTTTTTCTGTAGCAGCTTTAACAGTAGTATTTCCAAAAACAGCAATTCGAGTATCGTTTTGTTCGAAATTTGGGAAGTTCTCAAATAACGATTTGATCCCACTTGGGCTAAAAAACACTAAGATGTCATAATAAACATTTCTTAAGTCTGAAAGGTCACTTACAACCGTGTTGTAAAAAGTTGCTTCTTTCCAATTAACTCCTAAATCATTCATCTTTGCAGGTACGTCTGGTTTTAATTTATCTGAAGATGGTAATAAAAAGGTTTCGGTTTTGTATTTTTTGATAATAGGTGTTAATTCAGAAAAAGTTCTTTTCCCTACATAAATCTTCCGTTTTCTATAGACAACATATTTTTGTAAGTAATAAGCAACTGCTTCACTTAAACAAAAATATTTCATAGAATCAGGAACTTTAAATCGTAATTCTTCAGCGATTCTAAAATAGTGATCAACAGCATTTCTACTGGTTAAAATTATTGCAGTAAATTTTGTAAGATCCACTTTTTGAGCACGAACGTCTTTACTAGATACCCCCTCAACATGGATAAAACTTCTAAAATCTATTTTAACCTTTTGTCTGTCAATTAAATCAAAATAAGGAGAATTTTCCACCTTAGGCTCAGGTTGGGAAACCAAAATAGTTTTCACTTTCATATAAGACAATTTTATCGTTTAACCTAGCTACACAAATGCTTTATACAGTATAACATAAGGTGAAATTTCGAGAGCGCAAAGATACAATAAAAAATAAAAGAAATTACTAAATATTAGACTTCTATAATTTTTATAACTGTAAAACATAATAATCATATTAATTGCTATAATTATACAAGTAACTATGGTTAATGTTTTTAAGCCTGGGTTAAAAGAAAAATAGAAAATAAAATTGATTACTATTAAAAACAATGATATAAAATTGCGATAAGTAATTTTTTCATAAACATATTTATCAATTACATTTTCTATTGAAAAAATAGCTCCTATCATTTTTTCAATGCTAGATTTTATAATGATAAAAACGAATACTGCAGTAACAATTTGTAAAAACATCATCCAATTTGTGTTATTTTTTTCTAAAAAAAACAAATAAATAAACAAGGATATAGATAGAAGTTGAATTCCAAATAATACTAAACTAAATGGGTGTCTTAATTCTTCAGATTTACCTTTTGCTAAAAAATAATTATTAGAAACGGGTAATTTTATAAAATCTTCAAAACGTTTAGGATAAATAATTTTTATAATCGCTAATAGAATTAAACATCCAAACATTATTATGGTGATCCAATCTAAAGAATCTATGGTTCTAGTAATGTATTGCAATGATTTATTTTTAGAAGATAAAGGTAGTATTTTTTAATGCTTAAAAACAGGCTCATTTACAATTTCATTCACAATTAATTAACCTAAAAAAGGTACATTTGTTGAAAATTATAATTATGCCTAACGCATTGGTGGTTATTCCAACCTTCAACGAAATTGAAAATATAGAACGTATTATTCGTTATGTGTTTTCTTTGCCAAAAAAGTTTGACATATTAGTAGTAGACGATAACTCTCCAGATGGAACTTCAGAAGCTATTCAGCTTTTAATTAATGAATTTCCAGACCAATTATTTTTAGAAAAAAGAGATGGTAAACTAGGTTTGGGAACTGCATACATCCATGGCTTTAAATGGGCGTTAAAAAGAAAATACGAGTTTGTTTTTGAAATGGATGCCGATTTCTCTCATAATCCAGATGACTTATTAAAATTATATGATGCTTGTGAAATTGGAGGGGCAGATGTATCAATTGGTTCTAGATATAAAACGGGTGTTAATGTAGTAAATTGGCCTATGAGTAGGGTATTGCTTTCTTGGATGGCATCTAAATATGTGCGATTTATCACAGGAATGAATATTACAGATACTACTGCTGGATTTGTTTGTTATAAGCGAAAGGTTTTAGAGAAAATTAATCTAGATAAAATACAATTTGTAGGTTATGCTTTTCAGATTGAAATGAAATTCAAAGCTTATTTACACAAGTTTACTATTGTGGAAGTTCCAGTAATTTTTACAGACAGAATCGAAGGAGAATCCAAAATGAGCGGGGGAATTATTTCTGAAGCAATTTTTGGAGTTATTTCAATGAAATTTAAAAGCATATTTACAAAATACGAAATTTGATGAACAAGATTTTAATAAAAAATGCACAGATTGTTAATGAAGGAATTATTATAAAAAAAGATGTTTTTATTGAAAACGACCTTATTGTTGAAATAGCAAATAGTATCAGTGCTAAAACATCTGACACTAAAATAATTGAAGCAAATGGAAAATACTTATTGCCTGGTTTAATTGACGATCAAGTTCATTTTAGAGAGCCAGGACTTACTCATAAAGCGACTATTGAAACAGAATCTAAAGCAGCAGTAGCAGGTGGAATAACATCTTTTATTGAGATGCCAAATACGGTTCCCCAAGCTACTACTATAGAAAAATTAGAAGAAAAGTTTTCGATTGCCAAAAAAACCTCTTGGGCAAATTATAGCTTTATGTTTGGTGGAACAAATGATAATTTAGAAGAAATTTTAAAAGTAGATCCCCAAAAAGTAGCTGGTTTAAAATTATTTTTAGGCTCTTCTACCGGAAATATGTTAGTGGATAATCCTAAAGTTTTAGAGGAGATTTTTAGTAAAACTGACTTGCTTATTTCAGTTCATTGTGAAGACGAAAAAACAATACAAGATAACTTAGAAAAATATTTGAAGGAATACGGAAATGATATTCCTGTAGAAATGCATCCAAAAATTAGAAGCGCAGAAGCTTGTTATTTATCTTCTTCTAAAGCTATTGAGCTTGCTAAAAAAACAGGAGCTAGATTGCATATTTTTCATTTATCTACCGAAAAGGAAACTCATTTGTTTTCAAATAAAAAACCTTTAGCAGAAAAGAAAATTACTGCTGAGGTATGTGTACATCATCTTTGGTTTACAGAAGAAGACTATAAGACAAAAGGAACTAAAATAAAATGGAATCCTGCAGTTAAAAGTCAAAAAGACAAAGACGGTTTATGGAAAGCATTGTTAAACGATCAAATAGATGTACTAGCAACAGATCACGCTCCACACACTTTAGAAGAAAAAAGCAATGTTTATACCAAAGCACCTTCAGGAGGTCCTTTGGTACAACATGCATTGGTGGCATTATTAGAAATGTATCATAATGGAGTCATTTCTTTAGAAAAAATTGTTGAAAAGGCTTGTCATAATCCTGCTATTTTATTTCAGATAAAAGAAAGAGGGTATATTAGAGAAGGCTATAAAGCTGATTTGGTTTTGGTTGATTTAATAAGCCCTTGGACCGTAAATAAGCAGAATATATTATACAAATGTGGATGGTCTCCTTTTGAAGGAACTACTTTTAAATCGAGAATATCTCATACATTTGTAAATGGAATATTAGCTTATCACAATTTAAAATTTCCAAATAGAAGTGTTCCTCAGCGATTAACATTTAATAGACCTTAATGAAGATAATTGAATTCATAACCATTTTTCAGAAATTGAAAACAGCATTCTGCTTAAAGTCAGTTTGGTCTTTATCACTGATATTGTTTATGGGTTCTTGTCAAAATGTAAATAAACCTGAAATTCCTGATGATCTTATTCCTGAAGGGAAAATGGTAAATATTTTAACCGATGTATATATAAGTAATGCATCTAGGAATGTAAATCATAAATTATTAAAAAAAAGAAACCTAGAGTTAGATTCTATTATTTATAATAAATACGAAGTGGATAGTTTACAATTTGTAGTTAGTAATGCGTATTACTGTTCAGATTTAGATGTTTACGAAAACCTTTTAACTCAAGTTAAAGATAGACTTGAAATACTTCAGAAAGAAAAAGATAGTATTTATAAAATAGTATCTAAACAAGATTCTATTGAAAAAAGTAAAAAGAATATTCCAAAGTCAAAAAATATTGATAAAGCTAAAATCATTTCGAATACGTTAGTTAACCCAGTCCAAAGCAATTAAAGTTTAAAATCTCTTTGGTAATTTCTGGCAACACGTTCAATTGTTTTATTTGAATCGTTAAATTTAAAATCAATAGTTTTTTCAATTTTTGAAGCATCGTAAAATGAAGTGTTATACAAACTTCTTACCGTTGCTTTTAGTAGTTTTCTACGGGTTCTAAAAACTTTGTTAGTAAGCCAATCTACACTTGCAAAACCCATCATTACCAATTTTGCAATTGCTTTATCGGGAGATTTTTTATTTAGATGTTGAGAGATTTTTGAAAGTAATTCTTTGTAATATATATTTTCCGCAACTAATATATAAGCTTCATTTTTTATAGAACTATTTGTTAAATCAATCATTGCTTTAACCACATCTTTTACATCTACAATTCCAACTCCACCAGGAGTGTAGTATCGAAGTCCTTTGGATAGGGTACGAAATATTCCTCCACTTGCTGAACTCCAAATTCCTTCGCCAATTATGACTCCTGGATGAACAATAACAGCATCTAGCCCTTCTTGTGTTCCTCTCCAAACTTCCATTTCAGCTTCATGTTTGGTGATGGTGTATACGCTATTTTTCTCTTCAGGATTAAATTCTGTTTCTTCGGTACTTATTGAGCCATTTAGTGATTTACCGAGCGTAGCGATGGAGCTGATATAACATAATTTTTTTGCACCTTCCGATAAACAAAAATTAACAATGTTAGCGGTTCCTTCCATATTCACTTTTTTAAGAACCGGATAATGTCTTGGATTAAAACTAATATAAGCAGCACAGTGATAAACTATATCGATATCCTTAAATGCCCTATTTAAAGAGGGTACTTCAGTAATGTCTGCAACCATCCATTCAATTTTATTAAATAAATGATTTGGATCATTAGTGTAATATGAAAAAACATTTTTTACAGCCTCTAAGTCACTAGATGCTCTATGGATTGCCCTTACATTTTCACCATTATTAGCGAGTGTATATAATAAATGTGCTCCTACTAATCCCGTTCCACCTGTTACTAATATCATAAGAGCAATTTAAGGTTTTTTGAATTAATGTTTTATCTTAATATATAGAAATATATCTTTGCTGAAAATTAATAATATGGAGTTGAAAAATTTTGTTGAAGAGTTACAATGGAGAGGAATGATTCACGATGTAATGCCGGATACCGATACGCATCTGATGGAAAAAATGCGATCTGCTTATATAGGTTTTGATCCTACTGCAGATTCACTTCATATTGGAAATTTGGTACCTATTATGTTATTGGCTTTCTACCAACGTTGTGGCCATCAACCAATAGCTTTGGTTGGAGGAGCTACAGGTATGATTGGAGATCCGTCAGGAAAATCTAATGAGCGTAACTTATTAGATGAAAAAACACTACGTCACAATCAAGAATGTGTTCGTAAGCAATTAGCACAGTTTTTAGACTTTACTTCTGGTGCAAATAATGAAGCAGTTATGGTTAATAACTACGACTGGATGAAGGAATTTAGTTTTCTAGATTTTATAAGAGATATAGGTAAGCATATTACCGTTAATTATATGATGGCGAAAGATTCAGTAAAAAGCCGATTAACTGCTGATGGAGAAGGAATGTCGTTTACTGAATTTACCTATCAATTAGTACAAGGGTATGATTTTCTGCATTTATATAAGGAGTTAAATTGCACATTAGAAATGGGCGGAAGCGACCAATGGGGTAATATTACTACAGGGACCGAATTGGTGCGTCGTATTGGTGGAGGAAAAGGATATGCGCTTACTTGTCCGTTAATTACTAAAAGTGATGGAAGTAAGTTTGGTAAAAGTGAAGGTGGAAATATTTGGTTAGACCCTAATCGTACTTCTCCTTATAAATTTTATCAGTATTGGTTGAATACAAGTGATGAAGACGCGGAGAAATACATTAAAATATTTACATTTTTAGATAAAGAAACTATTAATGATTTAATTCTAGAACACAAGGAAGCTCCACATATGCGATTACTTCAAAAGCGTTTGGCTGAAGAAGTTACTTTAACGGTACATAATGAAGATGATTTAAAGAATGCCATTAAGGCTTCAAATATGTTATTTGGAAAATCTACTTCTGAAGATTTAAAAACTCTTGATGCAAAAACTTTTTTAGATGTTTTTGAAGGAGTAACTCAAGCAGAAGTTTCTAAATCTGAAATAGAAAACGGATTGGATATTATTGGCGCTTTGGCCGAAAAAACAAGATTCTTAAAGTCGAATGGTGAAGCAAGAAGAGCTTTGAAAGAGAATTCGGTTTCTGTTAATAAAGAAAAAGTAAAAGAAGGGTTTAAAGTAACTACTTCAGATTTAATTAACAATCAATTTGTATTGCTACAAAGAGGTAAGAAGACTTATTTTATTATAAAGGTAGTTTAAAAAAATATCTCCAAATCGATTGAACGATTTGGAGAATATTCTCTCCCGAAAGAATCGGGACTAACTAACCAACCAAAATATGTGAGTATCTTGTAAAAGATACTTTTTTAAATTATTTTTCCTTTTTCACTAATTTTTCCCAATTTTCAGTGGCTTGTTTTTGAAGTTTTTCAGCACCTTCATCATTCCAATTTTCTAGGGTATTAACTCCCCATTTATTATAAAAAAGATAAAGCTTATTATCAATAATTTGAAATGTTTTAGGATTAACATTTATCTTTTCTCCCTTAACAGCTATTGCATAAGCACAATAACCTCCATATTGTGGGACATACATTTCTGGGTTGCTTTTAAAAGTATCTAGATTTTTTTGAGATGAGAACATATAATTAACACTATCATAAGTTCCAACAAATTTATCATCACCCTTTATGGCTTCATTACTAAAATAAGCAACAACATCATATCCATCAATCACAAAGCCTTTTTTAAGATTGTAATTGTCTTGAGCTATTATGGAGCTAAAAACAAATGTGGTTAAAAATGTAATCAATAATTTCATGAAAAGTATTCTTTCAATTTTTAAATAAGTCGTATTAAAGAAGAATACTTACATGAGTTTATAAAAAATTTGTTACTTCAGGATAAGGGATTAAGGAGCTAATTAGTAAAGCAATACTATCTTTTGAGATAATAGTAATGCTAATTAATATAGCAACTACTAAAATAGCAACCGATACATTATTGTTTTGAATTTCTTTAAATTCGTGTACACCTCTTGTTAATACAGAGAACAGAAAGAATACAGAAAGATTGATAATTACAGAAATTAAAAAACCTATTAACAAATACAATCCAGAATAAAGGATGATGGTAGAAGGTTTGGTAGTTTCTGATTGAGTTGTGGAAAGTCGAATGACATTGGTAATAGAAGGCAGTATTTCACTCAAAATAATTCCTATTGAAAGTATAATTCCTGATGTAAAAATAGTAAAAGCAAGATTGTCACCACGTAAATCACATTCTTTAAAAAACATCCATTTAAGCATCTTATAGGTGATAAATATGATAGAAATAGAAACTAGAATAGATAGAATTAATTCTATAATGGATAAGGTAAAAAGTTGAGTGTTCATAATCGTATTATTTACTTGTTAGTACTATATTCCAATGAGCAACATTATTAAAATTTGCTGGCAATTCTCCGGCTTTAAAATATTTTGCAGTCGTTTCCCAAAGACTATATTTTTTTCCTTTAAATACTTTAAAAGAACCACTTGTTGGAAGGTTAATCCCAATTACTGAATGTCGATAAAAATCACTATTTACAATAGCAACATCGTATTTAAAATACTTTAAAATACTATAAATTAAAACTGTTCGTGTATCGCAATCTCCTTTTAAATTTTTTAAAAAGGATACTGGGTTTTGTATTCCATATGCCTGATTGCCAATACAGCATTCTGGGCAATTTTCTAAAATCATTTGGGTACTTTCGTCATAGTTGTCTACAGGGCATTCTCCTTGAAACACAAACGAATAGGGGATATCTTGAATACAGCTTACCACCATTTCGGCAAACTCCATTCTATTTAGTTTTTTTTCATTATTAATTTGAATAAAGGTCTCCATTACCAAATCTAAACTCGGAGCATCTTTCTGTTCAATATAACCATAAAGACTTCCCCAAAAGTGTTTATTTACAGGAGCTCTAAAAGTTTTAATATGATCCTTTAAACGATTGTAATCTTTCTCTCTTACACTTAGTGTTCCGTTAAAGTTGTTGCCGTAATTATCTATCCAATTTCTATTACTACTATATAAAACAGTGGTGTCACTTTCCTCAATCAAAACTGTTTTATTAGTTCTTTCTTCTTTTTTGAAGCTGATATTCCTATCTTGATTTAAATTATTCAGAAAAAATGATACTAAAATTTTTAACCCTATTAAGAGTATGTAAATGCTTATCCCAGATTTAATTAATTGTTTTGATGAGGGTTTTCCTAGAATAAGGTTTAAAAAAAAGACAGAGCCTGCTATTGCAATAATTAAAGCTAAATTGGCTGAAAGAGGAGATAAAACAAGTAATAAAATAAAACTAAAAAGAGATAATAACCCTAAAACAAAAAACCAAAGGCAACCATTATTTTTATTAGTTTGAGACATTAAAGCATCATTAAATTACATCCGCGAATATCGCTGTCATCAAATCTACCTAAAATTTCGAAACTACCGTCCTTTTTTACTTTACCTAAATCTTGAGTTGCAATAAAAGAGCAAGAATTTATATTGGCAAGATCTATGACATTGATTCCTCCTGTTTTATTATAAACTAACGTTTGTGCGTCTTCAGGATCTCTAGTTAAGATTCTCATCCAGGGAGGACAATTATAAACCCCATTACCTTTAGAATATGCTTGTGATAAAAGTTCGGTCATTCCGTATTCGCTATAAATTGTAGAAACTCCAAATCCTTTTTTTAATACAGCGTGCAATTCATCTTTTATCATTTCTTTTCTACGCCCCTTCATTCCACCAGTTTCCATAATTATGGTATTTTTTAATTGAAACTGTTTCGTTTCAATTAAATCTAGTAAAGCATACGAAACTCCTAGTAAAATTGTTTTCTGGTTGGTTTTTTCAAGATACTCCAGCTTTTCAATTAATGCAGGAATGTTCTTTAAATAAAACCCACTATTGATGTTATTACTTTTTTGTATCAAATCATCAACCATATAAACTAAAGAAGAGCCGGTACGTTCTAAATAATTTGGTAATAATGCTAATATGGTGATATTCTCTGGCGAACTAAAAAAAAAATTAAATGCTTTTGAAAAACTATTTTTATAGATTTCAAGATCTTTTATATAATGCTTACTCGTAACACTTCCAGTAGTTCCGCTACTAGTAAAAATAGTTTCGTATTTGGAATCTTCAGTAATAACGTGATGACTTTTAAAAAACTGAATGGGAAGAAATGGAATATCGTTTATGCTTTTAATTTGGTTGGGTTGAACCTTCAATAAATTACAGAATTCTTGATAAACTTTTACATTCTTGTATTGATATTGAAAAATAGCTAAAGCAATTTTTTCAAACTCTTCGTAGTTAGAAATTGTAAAAATAGGATCTGATAGTTTCACCTTATAAAAGTATGGAAAATAAAAAAGCTTCTGCAAAACAGAAGCTTTTTTATAGAAGTTAAAAAATTACTATTTAATAACTAATTTTTTTGTTGAAGAAACTCCGTTTTGAGTTATTTTCATAATATAAACACCACTAGAAAGTTCAGAAACGTTTAATCTATCAGTAACCAATGTAGCTTGGATAACTTGTTTTCCTAAAACGTTATAAACAGAAACATTTTTATCACCACTAATTGTAGAAGTAATATTTACAAATCCATTAGAAGCTGGGTTAGGGTAAATAGAAAAAATTTCTTGAGTGTTTTCGCCTAATCCTAATTGTCCATCAAACTGAACATTATCAAAAAAGAAAGCTTCATTAGCTGAATTACATCGCACTTCAATCACTAATTGAAACGTAGCGCCGTCACCACTAAGACCTGTAGTTGTTCCTGCTTGCCATACTCCTTGAATACCAAGGTCATTAATATCAGAACCTGTAGAATTTAAAATATCATGTTCTGTACTGTTTGTAAGATCTTTAACATATATTCTAATTCTGTCAGAACCAGCTGAGTTTTCAGTTCCATCTCCTTCATAACCATCATCTGCGATAAAATAATTTATAGAAAAACTAGGTCCTGTAGAAGTTGTAGTGATTTCATCAAATTCTAAAATATAATTTCCATCTACATCACTAATTTGGTATCCTTGATCTCCATCAGGATATGGGTCGCTTCCAGTAGGGGTAAAAGTAGTTACACCTACAAAATCCCCATCAACCAATCCTTCTCCTGGTTCATCGTAAGGGGCATAATATGCTTTATAACCCATTTCACCTCCGGTTGATGTAAAATTAACAATTGGTTCACCTGCATTGTCAGCTAATTGATGAGCAGTAGCTGGATCATCAAGATCAAAATATTTACCACCAATAGCTTCAGGCTCTTCAAAACTAGTAGATGTATTTTGTGCAAAGGTTGTAGCACCTATTAAAATAGCTGCTAATAAAGTAATTTTTTTCATATTATTTGGTTTTTGTTATTGAATTGCAAAGTTAATGAAAAGGGCAGTTTTTTAAAAGCTAAAATGTTACCTAATTGTTAACAATTAAGTCAAATAGATTTTGAAAACATTATTACAGTATCTTTATAGCGTTAAAAAAATAAACTAGAAATGAAGAAAAAGGACACTAAAATATTATTAGTGGATGACGAGCCAGATATATTAGAAATAGTAGGATATAACCTTAAGGCTGCAGGATATCAAATTTTTACAGCTAAAAATGGAAAAGAAGCTCTTTCACTAGCTGAAAAACACCACCCGCATTTAATTATATTAGATGTAATGATGCCTGTAATGGATGGAGTAGAAGCTTGTGAAAAGTTAAGAGAAAATCCTAAATTTTCCGACACGATTATCACTTTTTTAACAGCAAGAGGAGAGGATTATTCTCAAGTTGCAGGATTTGAAGCGGGTGCAGACGATTACATTACAAAACCTATTAAACCTAAGTTATTAGTGAGTAAAGTAAAAGCATTGTTACGAAGGTTTAAAGAATCTAAAAATGAAAGTTCAGAAATTAAAATTGGAAACTTAATTATTAACCGAGAAGAATATAAAATAGTTAATGAAGGAATCGTTATTAATTTACCACGAAAAGAATTTGAATTATTAGCACTTCTAGCTTCTAAACCAGGGAAAGTTTTTAAAAGAGAGGATATTTTAAACCACGTTTGGGGGAATGATGTAGTTGTTGGAGGTAGAACTATAGATGTTCATATTAGAAAATTGAGAGAAAAAATAGGAGATGACAGTTTTAAAACTGTAAAAGGTGTAGGGTATAAGTTTGAAGCTTAATGAGTAGTATTTTTAAAAAAACATACAAATTTGCATTTCTTACATCAATTTCGATAACGATTATTCTTTCTGTGATTAATGGGTTTTATTTTTTTATAAACGAATCTTTTGATCTTTGGTTTTATATCGTTGAAGTTATTATCATCTTTATAGTGTCATTTTTTATCATTCAGTATCGAGTAGAAAATTTCATTTATAAGCGAATGGAAAAAATATACAATGATGTTAGTCTTTTGGATATTTCAAATTTAGGGCATCAGAAAATTACCACTAATATGGAAACTTTAACCAAAGAAGTGGAGCTTTTTGCTAGAAATAAAAAATTAGAAATTGAAGCATTAAAAATTCGAGAGAATTACCGTAGAGAGTTTATAGGGAATGTATCCCACGAATTAAAAACCCCTTTATTTACAGTACAAGGATATATTGAAACGTTACTAGATGGTGCTATAAATGATAAAAAAATTAGAAAAAAATATTTAGGAAGTGCTAATAAAGGTGTCGAACGATTAATGTTTATTGTTAAGGATTTAGACATGATTACTAAATTAGAAGTTGGTGAACTTCATCTTGAAAAAGAAGTGTTTGATATTGTAGAATTAGTTGATAATGTTTTTGAAATGCTTGAAATGAAAGCTTCTAAAAACAACATATCGCTTACTTTCGATAAAAAGTATAACCAACCAATTCTAGTTGTAGCAGATAAAGACCGAATTCAACAAGTGCTTTCGAATCTTATTGTGAATTCAATTAAATATGGAAGAAACAAAGGAACCACTGAAATTAGCATAGAAAATTTGATAATGAATAAAATATTAATCCGAATTACCGATAACGGTGAGGGGATTAATAATGATGAAATTCCAAGGTTGTTTGAGCGTTTTTATAGAGTAGATAAGAGTGGTTCAAGAGAGCAAGGAGGAAGTGGATTAGGGCTTTCTATTGTAAAACATATTTTGGATGCACATAATGAAAAGATTTATGTGGAAAGTCAATTTGATATTGGATCTGAATTTTCATTCACTCTTGAAAAGGCTGAATAGTTTTTCGTAATCTATATAATTATAGAAGGATTTAAAGCCTTTATATTTTGGGACTTGATTGAGTTGCTTAATTGTGAATCTATCCTGAGAACAGAATGGCGCAACCCCTTTTTTATTAAGTAGTTTAGCTATATATAGCTGCTCATACTGACCAGGTGTTGGAATAAAAAAAGCCTTTTTTTCCATTGCACATAAATCCATAATGGTACTATAACCTGATCTGCAAACAATTAATTTACTTTCATTAATATACTTTTCCAAAAGGTCACTTTGTAAATAATTAATAATGGTAATGTTTCCATTAATTAGAATTTTAGTCTCTTCTTCAACTACTCCCCTAACTATTAAGACTTTCATTTTTGTGTGAAGAAAAGTGTCCATCATTTTTACTTCTAAAATTGAACGTTGAGGTTCTGGTCCAGACAGTAATACCATAACATCAAAGATTTCAGGGCTTTCCTTTTTTTGTATTCTGCTTATTGGTCCAATGTATGTTATAGGAAATTTTGGCTTTTTTGGATGACCAAGTAACCCTGATAAATTTGAAAGCCCTTCATTGTCAGGGACCCAACAAGCATCAAATTTTTTAATTATGTGTTGGTGTATTTTACTGCTGAAATTTGTGGTAAAACCACTTAAAACATTAATTTGATGGGTAATATATACTGATGGTATTTGTTTATGATAAATACCGGGTCGATTATCACTTATTATACCTTGAATTTGTCCTTCAATGACAAGGTTTTTAATTATTTCTTTTTCAGTTTTTATAGCTTTCTTGATTTTTGGAAGCTTAAATATTAGGCTTAATTTAAAAAAGGATCCATTCTTTGGGTATGTGATTTCATATGAAGGAAGTTCAATAAATGGGAGCTCTGGAAATTCTTTCCTTAAGAACTGTAAAGCAGCACCATCACTTCCTAGCATCACCTTGTAGTTTTGTTTTAATAATTGATTAATAATAGGTATACAACGAGTAGCATGGCCTAAACCCCAGTGGAGAGGAGCAATTAGTATGGTTGTATTCTTATTTTTCAAATGCCGATTTTGTTATTAAATTCTTTAACTTATTATAAAAAACAAAGGTACGTATTCTTTTATCCTACCATTATTTCCTTAATTTTACCCAATATTTAAATTAACAATAAATCTTGTGGGAAGTAAAAATAAATTAAAACGTTTTAAAGAAAATGAAACTTTTTCAAATGTAATTCAACCTACAAGAGAGGATGTTTTAAATAATGCTTTAAACCTTAAGGGAAATTGGAATTCTTCCTTCTTTAAAAATGATAACCCTATCGTTTTGGAATTAGGTTGTGGAAAAGGGGAATACGCTGTTAATCTAGCAAAAATGTTTCCTTTTAAAAACTTTTTAGGAATTGATATTAAAGGTGCAAGATTTTGGAGAGGTGCTAAAACTGCTTTAGAAGAAAACATTACTAATGTTGGGTTTTTAAGAACTCAAATAGAATTAGTTGATTTAATTTTTGAAGAAAATGAAGTTGATGAAATTTGGATTACTTTTCCAGATCCTCAAATAAAATATAAGCGTACTAAGCATCGTATGACTAATCCAGATTTTTTGAATAAGTATAAAAAAATCCTAAAACCGAATGGAGTAGTTCACTTAAAAACAGATAGCGAATATATGCATGGCTATACATTAGGTCTCTTACAGGGTCTTGGTTTAAACATCGAATATGCTCACCATGACGTTTATGGAACAACAAACGCACCTAAGGAGGTTACTGACATTCAAACCTACTATGAAAGTCAATATTTAGCAATCAATAAAAAAATTACTTATTTACGTTTTAATTTTTCTTAAATTGAAATTGGTATATTGCATAATCAATTAGCTACCTATGGCTTTTATTTATTATTTGTTTTTTGGAATATTTGGAACTATTATTTCTACATCTTTACCAGGATTGTTGAATATGTATTCTGCAAAAATAAGTATGTCACAAGGTAAAAAAAATGCCTTTCTTTTTGCAACAGGAGTATCCTTAGCAATATTAATTGAGACATTGATTGCATTAGTTTTTGCTCGATTTTTAGATAAAAATCCAGATATAATTACCATACTTCAAAAAGTGGTGTTAGGTGTTTTTATAAGTACTACCATTTACTTCTTTTTTATTGCAAAAGATGTTAGTAAAAAACCAGTTAATGAGAATGTTAGCTCAAAAACCAATTTGTTTTTAAGAGGCTTTTTATTAAGCGCAATTAATTTATTACCGATACCCTATTGGGTTTATATTAGTATAACTTTTTCTTCTTTTAAATGGTTTTCTTTTTCTCAATTAAGTGTTTGTGCTACTGTAATAGGTTCTGGTTTAGGTGCTTTTATTGTTATGGCTGTATATATTTGGTTTTTTAGGCCAAAAGAAAACCAACGAAAAATGGCTTTGAATATGAATTACCTAATTGGTACAGTAACTGCTGTCATATCTATATTAACTTTAATTAAGATATTAAGAACAATGTAATGGCAAAAGATATTGGGTTTTTCGAAAAAGTATATCAAGTTGCCGAATTAATCCCATACGGAAGAGTTACTTCTTATGGGGCTATTGCTAAATATTTAGGAACACCAAAAAGTGCAAGAATGGTAGGGTGGGCTATGAATGCTTCTCATATCAACCCAAACGTTCCAGCGCATCGAGTTGTAAACCGAGTAGGTGTTTTAAGTGGGAAACATCATTTTCAGGGTACTAATTTAATGCAACAATTATTAGAAAGTGAGGGGGTTGAAGTTGTTGAAAATCAAATTCAAAATTTCGAAAATTTGTTTTGGGACCCTGTAAATGAGTTGTAATTGAAAAGAGTATATTTTTAATTATTTAGTATTCAAAAAATTCTATTTCCTTGTATATTTGCACTTTAGAATTAGTCTAAATTAATTGTCTAATCCAACTTTTTCAATAAGTGTTATTAAAAAGATAATTACAGAAATATATTACTATGAAATTTAAAAAAGAAGATATTTTAAAAGCCTTAGAAACTATTACAGTAGCTGGGGAAGGGAAAAATATGGTAGAAAGTGGCGTGGTTCAAAACATTATGACTTTCGCTGATGAAATAATTGTAGATTTACTATTAACAACACCTGCGCTACATATAAAAAAGAGAGCAGAATCTGATGTTATTGCAGTTATTAATGAAAAAATATCACCTGATGCTAAAGTGATTGTAAACATAAAAATAGAAGCGCCAGTTCAACCCGCAAACCCAAACCTTATAAAAGGAAAAGAAATTCCTGGAATAAAAAATATTATAGCAGTTGCATCTGGTAAAGGTGGGGTTGGAAAATCAACAATTACGGCTAATTTAGCAGTTAGTTTATCTAAAATGGGATATAAAGTTGGAGTTTTAGATGCAGATATTTATGGACCTTCTATACCAATTATGTTTGATGTTGCTAAAGAACGTCCGCTTTCAACAACTATTGAAGGTAATAGTAAAATGAAACCTGTTGAAAATTATGGCGTAAAGGTATTGTCTATTGGATTTTTCACTACTCCAGAACAGGCGGTAATATGGAGAGGACCTATGGCAGCTAAAGCCTTAAATCAATTAATCTTTGATGCTGCTTGGGGAGAATTAGACTATATGTTAATAGATCTTCCTCCTGGCACAGGAGATATTCATTTAAGCATCATGCAGTCCATGCCAATAACGGGTGCTGTTATTGTTAGTACTCCTCAATCTGTTGCGTTAGCAGATGCTCGTAGAGGTGTCGCAATGTTTCAACAAGATAATATTCAAGTTCCTGTATTGGGGATTATTGAAAATATGGCATATTTTACACCAGAAGAATTACCAGATAATAAGTATTATATTTTCGGAAAAGAAGGCGCTAAGAATTTAGCTGAAGACCTTAAGATACCTTTTATTGGTGAAATTCCATTAGTACAAAGTATTAGAGAAGCTGGAGATAATGGAAGACCAGCTGCCTTACAAGATGGAACACCTTTATCAGAAGCTTTTGAAAAAATTACTAAAGTAGTAGTTGAAGAAACTTCAAATAGAAATGAAATTTTACCTCCAACTGAAGTTATACAAATGACAAATTCGGTAGGTTGTTCAACTTCAAAAAACTAAACTATGGGTGATCAATTAAGATTAAACGTAGAAAAAGCTTTAGATGAAATTCGCCCCTTTTTACAAAATGATGGGGGCGATATTTCATTACTATCCATAGATGATGAAAAAATAGTAAGGGTTCAATTAGAAGGTGCTTGTGTTGGCTGTTCTGTTAATCAAATGACTTTAAAGAGTGGGGTTGAAATGACTATAAAAAAGTACGCTCCACAAATTGAAAGAGTGATTAATGTAGAAACTAATTAATCAGTTTTATAATCACTAATTTTTTGAGGCCCTTCTAAAACAAATCGAACCACTTTTAGAGTGCCATCTTCAGTAGTAGAGATATTCCATTTTATTAGTGTAATGTTTCCGTTTTCAATTTCTAAACCAGTAATACTTCTTGGGTGGACACAACTTCCATCATTAAAAAAAGCTATTTCTCCAGGTTCTGGAAATCGTGGCCGATGCGTATGGCCAATTATAGTTAATATATTTCCGTTTTCGATAATCCATTTTTTAGTACGGCGTTCGACTTTAATAAGTTCTTTAAAATTTTTAGCTGGACTGGTTGGATCTCCTATTCCAAATATTTGTAATTGTCTCCATAAAGCACGAACCATAAATCGATTAAATTTCCAAGCTTTATAATTCCACCAATCTGCTTGATGACCATGAAGCATAAAAACTTCTTGCTGAGTAGTTTCATGTTTTAATATAAGTCCTTCCGTAAAGATTATTCCTGGAAATAAAGGCTCGTTTTCACCAGTAATTTTATTAAAGTAAGTATATAGATGCTTTTTAACATACTTTTGTTTCTGGTAAACCATATCATGGTTTCCTATTAATCGAAATAACCTTCCTTCATTATAAAACTTTTTTAATAAAAAAAAGATATGAGTATGGGTTTCGAAAATAGATTTAAAATGTAAATTTTCCCATAATTCATCTCCATCACCTAATTCACAGTAAGTGAATTTTTTTTTATAATAATGGTTTAAGGCATGAAAATAGATGTTTCGGTTATTGGCAAAATCGTCAGCAAAACTATTGTCACCACGATGGACATCACTAAAGATGATATATTTAGAGTCATCATTGTAAGTAATCCTCCTTGCTGTATTATAAGCTCTAGTAATTCTTTTATGTGATGACATTTTTTTATGCTAAGCTAAAAAACATCCTACGTATTCTACTAAAAAAATAAAATAATTCAAGATAACACTCATTTAAAGAGCGTTATCCATAATTTCTTGAACAATTTCTGGGTTTAATAGGGTAGAAGTATCACCTAAATTATCAGTTTCATTACAAGCTATTTTACGTAAAATACGACGCATGATTTTTCCTGAACGTGTTTTAGGTAAGCCTGGAGTAAACTGTATTTTATTTAGTTTTGCAATCGGTCCAATATGTTCAGTAATCATTTGATTGATTTCCTTACGTAAATTGTCGTGCAATCTTCCTTCTCCAGTTTCTTTTAAAATTACATAACCATATAATGCATTTCCTTTAACATCATGTGGAAACCCTACTATAGCTGATTCTGCAACTGCTGGATGTTCATTTATTGCATCTTCAATTGGAGCGGTTCCTAAATTATGTCCAGAAACAATAATCACATCATCTACTCTACCTGTAATTCTGTAATACCCAACAGCGTCTCTTAAGGCGCCGTCCCCTGTAAAGTATTTGTCTTCATATGCGGAAAAATAGGTTTCTTTATAACGTTGGTGATTACCCCAAATAGTTCTCGCCATCGATGGCCAAGGATATTTAATACATAAACGGCCATCAACTTGATTGGTGTTTATTTCTTCTCCTTTTTCATCCATTAAGCAAGGCTGTACTCCTGGTAAAGGTAAACTTGCAAAAGTTGGTATAGTTGGAGTTACATAAGGCAATGGAGAAATTAAAATTCCACCAGTTTCTGTTTGCCACCATGTGTCTACAATAGGACTTTTCTTTTTACCAATATTATCATTATACCAATGCCAAGCCTCTTCGTTGATGGGTTCTCCAACAGACCCTAAAACTTTCAATGAAGATAAATCGTATTTATCTATATAATCCAATTTTTCTTTTGCTAATGCTCTAATAGCTGTTGGTGCTGTGTAAAACTGTGTTATTTTATGCTTTTCAACAATTTCCCAAAAACGACCATAATCAGGATAACTTGGAACTCCTTCAAACATAACAGTGGTTGCACCATTTGCTAATGGACCATAAACGATATAACTATGTCCGGTTATCCAACCAATATCTGCGGTACACCAATAAATATCATTATCCTTATAATTAAATACATTTTTAAATGTATAGGCTGTATAAACCATATAACCTGCAGTAGTATGTACCATTCCTTTAGGTTTCCCAGTAGAACCAGAAGTATAAAGAATAAACAATGGATCCTCTGCATCCATAATTTCTGGATCACACTCTGTCGAAGCATTGTCTAATAAAGGTTGAAGCCATTTATCACGACCTTCCTTCATAGTTATTTCAGAATTAATTCTTTTAGCAACTAATACTGAATTTACATCTGGGCAATCATTTAATGCTTCATCAACTATTTCTTTTAAATCGATGGTTTTATTACCTCTATAAGAACCATCACTTGTGATCACTATTTTACAATCACTATCATTTATTCTTGTAGATAAAGCTGTTGCTGAAAACCCTGCAAAAACTACTGAATGAATAGCTCCAATTCGTGCACAAGCCAAAACAGAAATAGCTAATTCGGGAATCATTGGTAAATAAATGCAAACCCGATCTCCTTTTTTAATACCTTCATTTTTTAGAACATTGGCAAATCTATTTACACGTTCATGTAATTGATTGTAAGTAATATGTTCAGCTTGTTCTCCTGGATTGTTTGGTTCAAATAAGATGGCTGTTTTATTACCCTTAGTTCGTAAATGACGATCAATACAATTTTCAGTAATATTAAGTTTAGCACCTTGGTACCATTTTATTTCAGGTTTTTTAAAATCCCATTCCAAAACTTTGTCCCACCTTTTGTGCCATGTAAAATGTTCTTCGGCAATTTCTTCCCAAAAAACTTCGGGTTCTCTTACAGATTTACGATATACTTTATAATATTCTTCTAGGTGTTTTATGTGATAATTACTCATAATTTTAAAATTTATAGGTTTCCAACTTTATGTGATTTATATACTTTCAAGACTTCATCAACAATTGCCGGATCGTCTATTGTGGATGGTATTTTATAATCTTCTTTATCTGCAATGTTTCGCAACAATTTACGAAGTATTTTACCAGATCTAGTTTTTGGTAATCTTTTTACTATTATTAATTGTTTTAATGAAGCTACAGCTCCAATTATTTTTCTAACATCTGATATAATGTCATCTTGAATTACAGACTCAGCAATTTCGTTATCAGGTTTTGAAACAATTAGAGCCAAAGGTATTTGTCCTTTTAATTCATCGTTAATCCCAATTACAGCGCACTCAGCAACGGAAGGGTGTGCAGCAACTATTTCTTCCATTTCTGCAGTTGATAATCTATGTCCTGCAACATTAATAACATCGTCTACTCTTCCAGTAATAAAAACATATCCGTCTTTATCTTTATAACCTCCATCACCAGAGAAATAATATCCAGGAAAACGATCTAAATAACCAGCTTTGAAACGTTCTGGGTTTCCCCAAATGTTTAATAAATTTCCAGGAGGCAAAGGTAATTTTACCGTAACATAGCCTTCAGTATTTGAAGGAACTACATTTCCTTCGTCATTTAAAATCTGAATGTCATACCCACAAACAGGAAGTGATGCAGAGCCAGGTTTTACTTTTTTTAATTCTATTCCAGCCATATTTGCAATCATAGGCCAACCGGATTCTGTTTGCCACCAATGATCAATAACAGGAATATTTAGCATTTTTTCTGTCCATTTTAAGGTAGCAGCATCGCATCGTTCACCTGCTAAAAATTGAAATTGAAATTTTGATAAGTCATACTGATTAATAAAATCTCCTTTAGGATCTTCTTTTTTTATAGCTCTTATAGCAGTTGGTGCCGTAAACATAATTTTTACATTATGTTCGCTAATCACCCTCCAAAATGTAGATGCATCTGGAGTTCTAATTGGTTTTCCTTCAAATAAAATAGTAGTATTTCTATTTATTAAAGGACCATAAACTATATAACTGTGACCTACTACCCAACCAACATCACTTGCAGCCCAAAAAACATCTCCTTCGTTTGCATTATAGATGTTTTTCATAGAAAATTTTAAAGCAGTTGCATATCCACCAGTATCACGAATGATTCCTTTGGGTTTTCCTGTAGTTCCTGAAGTGTATAATATATAACTGGGATGCGTTGATTCTACTTCAATATAATCTACAGGAGTAGCATTTTTTACAGCTTCAACATAATCAATATCGTATGGTTTTTGAGGTATATCTGCGCCTAAATGACGTTGATAAATAATTACATTTTCTGGCTTATGTTTTGATTGAATAATAGCTTCATCAACATAAGGTTTGTAAGGTATTATTCTATCAATTTCAATACCACTTGAGGCTGTTAGAATAACTTTAGGTAAGCAATCATCTATTCTAATTGCTAATTCATGAGGAGCAAAACCGCCAAATACAACTGAGTGGATTACTCCAATTCTAGCACATGCGAGCATAGCATATAAAGCTTGAGGAATCATAGGCATATATATTATAGCTGTATCTCCTTTTTTTAAACCTAATTCAGTTAAAACTCCTGCTAGTTTAGATACTTCCTTATGAAGCCTAATATATGTAATTATCTCTTTGGTATTAGTAACCGGAGAGTCATAAATAATCGCGTTTTCTCTTCCAAAACCATCTTCAATGTGTTTATCGATACACAAATAACTTAAGTTTAATTTGCCATCCGAAAACCATTGAGGATAATCGTTCGCATCTTTAGATAAGATGGAAGAGGGTTGTTTAAACCAAGAAATGTTTTGTGCTTGCTCGTTCCAAAACTCTTCTGGATTTTGGATACTATGATCGTAAATATTTTGGTATTTCATGACTTGGTGTTTTTAAATTTAAATAAACCAAACCAATTAGGATTTAATATTTTTAACTTAATTAAAACCCATAAAATGGTAATAAAACAAATTCCTATAATAAGAGATAACATAGGACTTGCTGCAATTTCATTTTCTAATTTGAAACGAAAAAACAACGTTACGAGCACATAGATACTTATAATAATATCTGATGCTAAAGGAGGTATTTTAAAATTCACTTTTCACTAAATAAATTAAACATTGGTTGTTTGCATACAATACCAAAATATTAATTTAGAAGCTCAAGAATTTCTGAAACTATCTTTTTTATTGAAAACGGTTTTGTTAAATATTTATTTGCTCCAAGTTTTAAACCTTTTTCAATATCTGAAGCTTTGTTCTTTGCAGTTAAAAATACAACTTTTGTATTAGTTAAACTACTTTTTTTCTTAATAAAATTTAATGTTTGAAATCCATCTACATTTGGCATCATAATATCCAAAATAACTACATCGGGTATCATGTTTTCTAATATTTGTAATGCCTCCTGCCCATCTCTTGCTATAAAGACATCAAAATCTTGCTTTTTAAAAGCATATTCTAAGGTCATTACAATATTAGGCTCGTCATCAACAATTAAGATTTTTCTTTTCATTTACTGCTTTTATTAAACGGTAATGTAAAGTTAAACTTTACACCTTTTTTAAAGCTATTTTCAACCCAAATTTTTCCGTTATGTTTTTCTATAATTTGTTTGCTAATTGCTAGTCCCAAACCACTTCCTTGTGGCTTTATTATATTTTGGTTATTAGACTGATAAAATTTATCGAAAATAAATTCTATATCTTCATCGGGTATTCCTTTTCCGTTGTCTTTTACTGAAATTATTATTTGTTTGTTACTTAATTTATAGTCAACAACAATTATTCCTATTTTGGGTTCACAAAATTTTATTGCATTAGAAAGTAAATTAGTCAACACCTGTAATACTCTATCTTCATCATATTTTAAAATAAACTTGTGTACGTTATTGTTTTTTATGGAGATTTCATTTTTAGCTGCAATGTGTTGGGCACTATTTATAGCTTTTGTTATTGTTTTTTGAATGTTATTTTTGGTGAAAAATAGTTGCTTCCGATCTGTTGAAAGTCCTTCAAAATCTAACAAATTGTTTATTAATCGCGATAACCTATCAGAATCTTGAACTATATTTTTTAAAAACTGATTTTTAATATCTTGAGGCATATCATTTCCTTCATCTATTAAAAGTTCGGTAGCCGCTTTTATTCCTGTTACGGGAGTTTTAAATTCATGAGCAACGGTATCTAAAAACTCATCTTTCTGTTTTCCTTTTGTAATTAGTTCGTGATTAGCAATTTTAAGCTGGTTAGTTAAATCTGTTAATTCCTGGGATTTACCTTCAAGTATTTTATTATTAACCTTAGTGTCTTTAGCTTCTTCTAAAATTTTTAATACTTCAACCAAACTAATTTCCTCTTCTTTTACCACACTAGCTATCAATATTTTTGCTGAAGCGTTTCCTATACTTCCTGTCAATAATTTTTCTGAAAAATTGATCAATCGGGCATCAGCCATTTGTGTGTCTTTTGGTAATTTATATTTTAAGAAGAAGAGATTTAAGGCACGTTGTGTTCGTTGTTCACCAAGAAATTTTGTCAATACATTTTTAATGTCATCAACATATGCTTCACCTTTCCATACTAAGGCTTCATCTTGAAGATTTGTGTAGTTTTTACTATCTACAAACATCTCTGCATAATTTCGCTCTCTATAATTTCCTTTAAAGACTACAGAAACGATTAGGTATGAAATTACATTAAAAAATAGACTCCAAAAGAATGCATGTGCTGGTGGAGTTAAAAAATCAATTCCGAAAAGAGCATAGGGTTTTAAAAAAGAAATTTCAAACAAACCTTGTTCAGTAAACACTTGATTTTCATTAAATGCATCAATCGTAAAAGGGATGATAAGGGTATAGGCTGTGATAATAAATCCAATAATTATTCCAGTAGTAGCAGCTTTTGAAGAACCTCTGTTCCAAAATAATCCAATAAAAAAGGAAGGCGCTAATTGTGCTATAATAACAAAAGACATTAAACCGATGGAATACAGCGATAGCTCATATGAAAAATTACTATAAAAAAAGTAAGCTGCTATTATTAATAGAAAAATTGCTAATCGCCTAATGATCTTTATGTAATTGGCATTTTTGAGCGGATCTCCTTTGATGAACTTATCTAAAAAACCATAAGGAATTATCAGATTATTACTAATCATCGTAGAAAGTGCTAATGTAGAAACGACTACCATTGAGATTACTGCTGAAAAACCGCCTAAAAAAACAAGTAAAGCTAATAGCGTGTTGTTGTTTTCTAGTGGAAGAAAAAGCGCATAGTATTCAGCATTTACAGAATCTCCAAAAGTTAGATTTCCTCCCCAAGCTATATAAATTACAAAAATATTGAATAGCAATAAGTACAAAGGAAAAATCCAAATAGCTTTTTTTAAGTGTTTTTCCCTACTGTTTTCAACTACCGAAACTTGAAATTGTCTGGGCAATAAAAATATTGCCATAAAAGAGAGCGCTATCATAAAAATCCAATTAAATCCATCGTCTAGACCATTAAATTGGGTTAATGCTTTAAAATTTTCGGTGATAGAAATTTGGTTGTAAATATCTTCGGTTCCATCAAACAGATAAAAAGTAACATAGGCTCCAACAACTAAGAAAAAAACAAGTTTAATAACAGATTCAAAAGCTGCAGATACAACTATTCCTCTGTGCTTTTCTGAAGCATCAGTTTTTTGGGTTCCATAAAACGAAGCAAAAAGTGCCAGCAAGACTGCAATATAAAAAGTAGAATCGTCTAGAATTCCTTTTGAAATATAATTTGATTTATACGAAACAATATTAAACGTTTCTGAAATTGCTTTTAATTGTAATGAAATATATGGAACAGTAGCTAAAACACAAACTATAGTAATTAAGGCCCCTAAAAAACGGTTGTTTCCATACCGCAGTGAAATAAAATCAGCAATGGTTGAGGTTTTATGTTGCTTTGAAATTCTTATTATTTTTCTCATTATAACAATCCAAAGCGGAAAAGCGATGACTGGACCCAAATAGATAGGGAGAAAATTAATGCCAGTATTTGCAGCAATACCCACGCTACCATAATAAGTCCAAGCAGAACAATAAACTGCTAATGACAAAGAATAAATATAAGGGTTGTTTACCCATTTGCTTTTTGCATTTTTTTCAGCTAAAAATGCAATATAAAATAGCAATGCAAGATAACCTATGATTATAAAAACTAGGACATAATTATTCATAATGCCTTTTTAATATGATGTATGAAATAATAATAGATAACCCCCAGATTGAAAAAATGGAAAAATAAAGAATGGGAATACCAAAAACAGCTCCGTCAATATTGTAAATAAGAATAAAAGGAATGTTAAATAATAAGAATAAAATAATTGATAATATTATTAACTTCTGTTCATGCCGTTTTTTCATATTTATTAAAATAATAATCTCTATAAATGTAAAAAAAAAACAGTACTATCAATAGATAATACTGTTTTTAAAAAAAATCAATCTAACTAACTTTTTTAATGTCCTGTTGCATCTCCTGCTCCAGAAGGGATTCTAATATCTTCAACAATTAGTTGTATTTCTTCAGGCGGTGCTGAAGTCATTCTTGAAATTGTAATTGAAATTACAAAGTTTACTACCATTGCAACGGTACCAAATCCTTCAGGGGAAATTCCAAACCACCAGCTTTCTTTTAGACCAGCAACTGCTTCTTTTCCACCATCAAAAATTCCAAATTTAAATTTAAGCATATACCAAACCATTAAAGATAAACCTATAATCATACCTGTAATAGCTCCTTCTTTGTTCATACGTTTATCAAAAATACCTAAGATAATAGCAGGGAAGAATGATGCTGCCGCAAGACCAAAGGCCAATGCGACGACGGCGGCGACAAATCCTGGTGGATTAATACCGAAATATCCTGCAATAACTACTGCTACTGCTGCACTTAAACGAGCAGCAACTAATTCTCCTTTTTCAGAAATATCTGGTTTTATCATTTTCTTGATTAAATCATGAGAAATAGATGAAGCTATAACTAATAATAAACCTGCTGCAGTTGACAAGGCAGCAGCTAAACCACCAGCACCCACAAGAGCAACTACCCAATTTGGTAATTTTGCAATTTCTGGATTTGCTAATACCATGATGTCACGATCAATAGTCAATTCGTTTTTAGACTTATCTCCAACGTATTGTACTATTCCATCACCATTTTTATCTTCAAACTTTAACAATCCAGTTTTTTCCCAGTTGCCAAACCATTCTGGCATTTCATCATATCTTGTATTACTAACTGTTTCGATTAAGTTAGTTCTAGCAAATAAAGCAACAGCAGGAACTGTAGTATAAAGGATAGCAATAAATAATAATGCCCAACCTGCTGATTTACGTGCATCTCTTACTTTAGGTACCGTAAAGAAACGTACAATTACGTGAGGAAGACCTGCTGTACCTACCATTAAGGCAACAGTTATGGCAAACACATCCGTCATAGATTTACTTCCGGAGGTATATTCATGAAATCCTAGTTCCCGTTGCAAACCATCGAGCTTATCTAATAAATAAATGCCATCTTCACCAGCACCCCCAAAACCTAATTGTGGAATTGGATTCCCTGTCATTTGTATTGAAATGAAAATTGCAGGAACCATAAAAGCAAAAATCAAAACACAGTATTGTGCAACTTGAGTATAAGTAATACCTTTCATTCCTCCCAGTACAGCATAGAATAAAACGATTGCCATACCAATATATACTCCTGTGTCAATATCTACTTCAAGATATCTTGAAAATACAATTCCTACACCACGCATTTGCCCAGCTACATATGTAAATGAAACTATTAATGCTGCAATAACAGCAACAAGACGTGCTGTATTTGAGTAGTATCTGTCACCTATGAAATCTGGTACTGTAAATTTTCCAAATTTTCTTAGATAAGGGGCGAGTAATAATGCTAATAATACATAACCACCGGTCCATCCAAGTAAATATACAGATCCGTCATATCCAGTAAAAGATACGATTCCGGCAAGTGATATAAATGATGCGGCAGACATCCAGTCTGCTGCTGTAGCCATACCGTTAAGTAGGGAGGAACTCCTCCACCTGCTACATAAAATTCTTTTGAGGATCCTGCTCTAGCCCAAATTGCTATTCCGATGTAAAGAGCAAATGTTATTCCAACAAGTATCCATGTCCATGTTAATATTCCCATGTTTTATAATTTTTTAAAAGTTGATAGTTTTATTATTTTTCGTCAAATCCGTATTTTTTATCCAATTTGTTCATTATTCGAACATATACGAAAATTAGGATGACGAATACATACATAGCTCCTTGTTGTGCAAACCAAAAACCTAGTTTAAATCCCCCAAGTTTTATAGTGTTAAGCTGTTCTACTAATAAAATTCCAAAGACATAGGAAACAACAAACCAAATACTTAATAGAATAGTTAAGTACTTTATGTTTTCTTTCCAATATGCTTTTGCTTTGTTTTTTTCGTTCATAATTTTATAATTTAATTTTATAGATAAATCATTGCTTGAAGTGTTAAAGAGCCATTGCTATTAATATAGTCCTCACCCTTGTATTCTAGTGTAAGTTTAGAATTGTGTCCACTCATATACATATTGGCTCCAACTCCAAAAATATTTCTGTTGTCACTAATTGCTTCATAATCGTTTAGCCCATAAGAAACATAAGGCTGAAATCTTATTTTAGCTTTTTCACTTGCAAAAACATATCCTACATGAGAATAAAACATACTTCCGGATCCATAAGCACTGTACAGGTAGTTGTCTCCATAATCATTGCTTTGAAAAGTTGCATATGCTGTTAAAGCTGCGTTCTTTTCGCCAATTGGAGCATCATAAAAAGCATCTATAGCAAATAAAGCAACATTGTATTCATTATAAGTTCCGTCTGGATTCATAGAAACGGTACCATTTGGATGAAAGAAGAAACCGGCTCCAACATTAAAAACTTTTTTACCTCCTAGATAAGTACCTACCTTATAGGGTAAAAAATTAGATTCTTGATCTAAAAAATTATAATCAAAATATCCTGCATACGCAAACCCAGCATCTTCAGATCCAAGTATTCGCTTGCCGCCATAAATGGTAGTATTAATATCTTCTGAAGGATCTCGAGCGTCTAAACCATTGGTGATTACATCATTTATTGCTAATCGATATTGTAATTTTCCAAATTTACCTTTTCCAAAAATTCCTATATGTCTTGCAAATTGATCCGTCAAACCTAAGGTAGACCAAGATTGTCTATTATTATCCAGAGTTAACATGTTTAAAGTACTTTGATTGTTTAGCCTAGATACCCCATTGAAATAATGTAAACCACCTCCAATAGTATGATCTTTAGCTACTTGATATTGTGCCCAAGCGTCATGTAAAAAAATCTGAGATCCTTCACCCTTTCCTGTTGGACTTAAAGTGTTAGAACTCAAATTATTTAAACCGAAATGGGTTAATATTAAAAACTTAGGAGTTATTTGAGCAAACATTAAAACACGTGCTCTTCTTAATTTAAAATTAAAATGACTTACGTCTTCAGGTACATCATCATAATATATGGCTTGCATTTGTGCCCAAGAAAGAATCCTTAGATACTTAGAGCCATCTTCATTCATTTTCACTTTAAACCCACCATTATAATCGGGGGATCCTTGTGAAAACATTAACTGAGAGGATATAAAAAATAACCCAATCAGAATTAGTAATTGTTTTCTCATAAATAATTGTTTTGTTAAAATTTGAATAATAATATTTCGGTACTGTATGCTCAGCTAATGTCGAAATATTAATGAGTAAACAATAAAGTAGTATACTAATATGGTAATTAAATATAGTTATTCTTTAAAACGTTCCCATTTTATTAGCATAAACTTATCACCAAGAGCGGTTACAATAACACCAGAATCTATTAAATTTTCACTTTCAGAGAAGAATTTTGCAAGTTCATTTGCATTTAATATTTTGTATGTAGGATGGTAATTACTGTTGTAAGGTCTTTTGATATTATATTTTTTCACCCAATTCATTATACTTACGTGAGACACTCCTAATATACGTTCAATTTCTCTATAAGTTAATCCTTCTAAATATAGTTGTAATGCCTTGTTAACGTAATATCCATCAATTTTTTTTCCTAACTTATTTACTGTGAAATAATAGTTGCAATCTTTACACTTATAACGTTGTCGGTTGTTAATTATACCTGCTTTAATATAAGAAGTAGAAAGGCAGTTTGGGCAGGATTTAATAGCCATATATAATAAATTAGCATAAATATATTAAATTAGCTATAATATTACAAATTTGAATTGAAAAAACTTGTAAATTGCATGGTGTTATTTTTATAAAAACCTTTTATTAATAGGCTTTGTCAATTAATAAAAATACAATTAACTTTAATCCTTATTTATAAGTAAACCTAGCTCTCAACTTTCAATAAATTATTTTTATGAAGAATACTATAGCTGAAAGAATTTTCGATTTTTTAAAAGACTACCCTCCGTTTAATTCTTTATTGAGTGATCAGTTATTAACTATTTCTAAAAATGTAAAAGTTATTTATCTGTCGAAGGATGATTATGTTTTTAATCAGAAAGGAAAAATTAATTCTTGCTTTTATGTTATTAAAGAAGGTGCTGTTGGGTTGTATAGTGAAAAAGAAAATAACTTAACTGAAAAATGTGGTGAAGGTAATGTTTTCGGTTTGCGTGCAGTTATGCGTAAAGGTAAATATAAGCTTACTGCTAAAGCAATTGAAGAAAGCATACTTTATAGTATTCCTTCCTTTTATTTTGATGAAATAATTTCTGAAAACATTGAAGCTTCAAAATTTTTATTGACCAATTATGTTTCAAATACACCCCATGCTAAATTAGTTGGAGCAACAAACAATTTTGAGAATTTAGAAACAGCTCCCAACTTTACAGATATACAATCAATACGTTTTTCAAAAAACACAGTTGCTTGTAGTCCTGATTTATCAATTAAAGAAGCTGCTAAAATCATGACTACTAAAAGGGTGGGTTCTATAATTATATCTCAAAATAATAAACCTTTAGGAATCATTACAGATAAAGATCTGCGTACTAAGGTTGCTACCGGTTTTTTCTCAATAGAAGATGAAGTAACAAAAATTATGTCTTCTCCTATAATTACTTATTCAGAAGATATATCTGTTGCTGAAGCTCAAATTGCAATGCTTCAGAATAAAATCACTCATTTATGTATTACAAAAGATGGCACTTCAGATTCAGAAATAGTTGGAGTATTGTCTGAGCATGATATTTTATTAGTTTACGGAGCTAGCCCTTCCGTTTTATTCAAAGAAATTAAACGCACTAAAAATACTGATGCATTAAATCAAATAAACATAAAGTCTCAACAACTAATTACGGGTTATATAAATCAAGGCATTCCTATAAGCACTATTGTTAAAATCGTTTCAAAGATTACGGATGCTCTTACTCAAAAAATCATTGAGTTTTCAGTTTTAGAAATGGAAGAACAACCACCTGTTTCTTTTGGTTGGTTGGCATTAGGAAGTCAGGGTAGAAAAGAACAGTTATTACTTACAGATCAAGATAATGCTTTGGTTTTTGAGGATGTATCTGAAGAGAAAATAGAAAGTACAACCAATTATTTTCTTGAATTAGCCGCTAAAATAAATGATAAAATAAATCAGGTGGGTTATGAATTTTGTCCAGCAGATATGATGGCTAAAAATCCAAAATGGTGCTTACCAATAAGCAAATGGAAAAGTCAATTTGATAACTGGATTACCCATCCAGATGAGGATAAAATCATGCTAAGTTGTATCTTTTTTGATTTCGAACTGGTTTATGGTAACAAAGAACTTGGAGATCAATTGTCAAAAAGTGTTTTTAAATCGATTGATAGTTACGAGATATTTTTAAACTTTTTAGCACTAAACGCGCTTAAAAATCCTCCGCCACTAGGCTTTTTCAGACAATTTTTAGTCGAAGATTCTGGTGGGCATAAAGAGCAATTCGATATTAAGGCTAGAGCTTTAATGCCTTTAGTTGATGCTGCAAGGTTATTGGTTTTGTCAAAAAATATTAAGGGACGAAATGCTACAATTTCACGATATAATAAATTAGCAGAATTAGAGCCGCAAAATAAAGACTTGTACAAATCTTGTATCGAATCCTTTAAAATACTACTGCAATTTAGAACTCAGCAGGGCTTAAAACATAAAAACTCGGGAAGATATATTAACTTGGAGGAAATTAATAAAGCAGATCGAATAAAACTTAAATCGGCTTTTAGACCTATTAAGGAAATTCAGACTCTTATAAAAGTTCGGTTTCAATTATCACAAATGATGTAGTATGCTAAACTGGTTCAAAAAAAAGAAATATCCGGGCTTTTGGAATAACTACATCAAACATTTTAAGTCGAAAAACCCGAACGATATCCAAAATACTCGTTTTGTTGTTTTTGATACTGAAACTACAGGGTTGGATATTAAAAATGATAGGATTCTTTCCATAGGTTGTGTTTCGGTTTTAGGTAATACCATAGATGTTGCTACTAATTTTGAAGTATATGTTTCACAAGATGTTTTTAATAAAGAAACCGTAGAAATACATGGTATTTTAAAAGAAGGAAATTTATCAAAAATTAAAGAAAAAGAAGCGGTAGTTAATTTTTTAGAATATGTAAAAGATGCTGTTTTAGTTGCACATCATGCTGCTTTTGATGTAGCGATGATTAACCATGCTTTATTCCGATTAGAATTACCTAAACTTAAGAATAAATATATTGATACTGGAATTTTATTTAAAAAAACAAACTTTGATAAAAATGAAGATAAACATTATGGGTTAGATGAATTATGTGACTTGTTTAATATTAAAAAGCACGATAGACATACGGCATCGGGTGATGCTTTTATCACTTCAATTCTTTTTTTAAAAATCAAAGAAAACCTAATTAAGTCAAAAAATTTCACACTTAACGACTTGTTATTTTATAGAAAAAAGAATGGATTACTTTAAAAAAAAGAACGCTAAAAAAATAAATATAAATAATGAGATTTTTTTCATTAATAATGACTTAAGTCAGTCTTTTTGAACCAAAAAAGACAAACCTTTGCATGTTAATAAGGTTAAATTTCACAAAATATAAACAATATGAAGAATAATTTTAAAGTAAAAGTTAATTCTAAATGGGAGCTTGATATTTCCAAGGAAGAAATTCTTTCTCTTGATGTTGTAAAATTAAAAGAAAAGGAATACCATTTGCTTGAAGACAACCAATCTTATCGGGGAGAAATTGTAGATTCTGACTTTAATAAAAGAGCTTATGCTGTAAAGGTTAACGGTTCTGTTTATAACGTTTCTGTTGAAAATCAATTGGATCAATTGATTAAAAATATGGGATTCTCAACAGGGTCTTCAAAAAACGTAAAATTAATTAAGGCGCCAATGCCTGGAGTAGTTTTAAGTGTCAATGTGAAGGTTGGTCAAGAGGTATCAGAAGATGATGCATTAGTGGTGTTAGAAGCAATGAAAATGGAAAGTTCTTTGGTGTCTCCAAGTGACGGAGTGGTAAAGAACGTATTGGTTGCGGATGGAAATACCGTAGAAAAAGGACAGTTGTTAATTGAGTTTGAATAAGAAGATATGAAAAAAATATTAGTAGCAAATAGAGGAGAAATTGCCATAAGAGTGATGCAAACAGCTCGTAAAATGGGTATAAAAACGGTAGCTGTTTATTCAACGATCGACCGTAATTCATTACACGTGAAATTTGCAGACGAAGCAGTTTGTATTGGTGAGCCACCTTCAAATCAATCTTATTTAGTAGGATCGAAAATTATTGAAGTTGCAAAAGAATTGAATGTTGATGGGATCCATCCAGGTTATGGTTTTTTAAGTGAAAATGCGGATTTTGCAGAAGAAGTAGAAAAAAATGGAATCATCTTTATTGGGCCAAAATCACAATCTATAAAAACAATGGGCGATAAATTAGCTGCAAAAGATGCGGTTAAATTATACGATATTCCTATGGTTCCTGGATTCGATCAAGCCATTACCGAGATTGATATTGCCAAATCTATGGCAGATGAAATTGGGTACCCAATTTTAATAAAAGCATCTGCAGGTGGTGGTGGAAAAGGTATGAGAGTAGTTAATAAAGAAGAGGATTTAGAAAAGGAAATGAAGCATGCGGTTAGTGAAGCAACTTCTGCTTTCGGTAATGGATCTGTTTTTATTGAAAAATACATTTCGTCACCTAGACATATTGAAATTCAAGTGATGGCAGATAGTTTTGGAAATACTCTTTCATTATTTGAAAGAGAATGTAGTATTCAACGTCGACATCAAAAAGTAGTTGAAGAAGCACCATCTTCAGTATTAACACCTGAGCTTAGAAAAAAAATGGGAGAGGCTGCAGTAAATGTAGCAAAATCCTGCGATTACTTAGGAGCAGGTACAGTCGAGTTTTTAATTGACGATCAACTAAACTTTTACTTTCTGGAAATGAATACCAGATTACAAGTTGAGCATCCTGTTACTGAATTAATTACTGGCTTAGATTTAGTGGAACTACAAATTAGAATTGCACGTGGTGAAGCACTTACGATTAAACAAGAAGATTTAAAGATTAATGGACACGCAGTAGAATTGAGAGTTTATGCTGAAGATCCATTAAATAATTTTTCACCTAGTGTAGGTCATTTAGAGGTTTATAAATTACCTATAGGTAACAATATAAGAGTAGATAATGGTTTTGAGGAAGGACAAGATATTCCAATATATTACGATCCAATGTTATCAAAATTAGTAACCTATGGAAAAACCCGAGATGAAGCTATTCAATTAATGATAAAAGCAATCAATGATTATCATGTTGTTGGAGTAGAAACGACCTTACCATTTGGTAAGTTTGTTTGTGAACACGAAGCCTTTACCTCTGGAAATTTTAACACACACTTTGTGAAGGATTATTATTCCCCAGAAGCTTTAGAAGATGCAGCTAAAAAAGAAGCACGAATAGCTTCATTAATAGCTGTTAAACAATATTTAGAAGATAAGAAGAGGTTACAAATAATTACAGAATAAGTTATGATGGACGATAAAATTAAAAGATTAGATAAAAGAGTTGCCTTAGCACATTTAGGAGGAGGAGAAAAAAGAATAGAGAAGCAACATGCTAAGAAAAAACTAACAGCTCGCGAGCGTATAGAATATCTATTAGACGAAAACTCTTTTGAAGAAATGGGAGTATTAGTTACTCACAGAACTGTAGAGTTTGGAATGGAAGAACAACAATTCTTTGGTGATGGTGTAGTAACTGGTTATGGTACTATCGAAGGAAGATTGGTTTATGTATTCGCTCAAGATTTTACAGTTTTTGGTGGAGCATTATCTGAAACACACGCCGAAAAAATATGTAAAGTAATGGACCTTGCAGTAAAAGTAGGAGCTCCTATTATTGGACTAAATGATTCTGGAGGTGCTAGAATACAAGATGGTGTAAAATCATTGGGAGGTTATGCAGATATCTTTCATAGAAATGTTTCAGCATCAGGTGTGATTCCACAACTTTCTGCAATTATGGGGCCTTGTGCTGGTGGAGCTGTGTATTCTCCTGCAATAACCGATTTCACCTTAATGGTAGAAAACACGAGTTATATGTTTGTAACGGGGCCTAATGTGGTAAAAACGGTAACCAATGAGGTGGTTACTGCTGAAGAACTTGGTGGAGCAAGTACCCATTCTTCAAAATCTGGGGTAACTCATGTAACTTCGGCAAATGATGTACTTTGTTTAGAGGATGTTAAAAAGTTGCTTTCTTATATGCCACAAAACAATAAGGAAACAGCAAAAAAACTTCCTTATACCATTGGAGAAGAATTAAGAGAAGGATTAAAAGATATTATCCCTGAAAGTTCTACGGTTCCTTACGATATGCATACGGTGATTGACGAAATTATAGATGAAGATTCGTTTTTTGAAATTCATAAAGATTTTGCAGAAAACATCATTGTTGGATTTGCAAGAATTGCGGGTAGAAGTGTTGGTATTGTAGCAAATCAGCCTATGTTTTTAGCAGGTTGTTTAGATGTAGACAGTTCTGTAAAAGGGGCTCGATTTACACGTTTCTGTGATAGTTTTAATATTCCTTTATTAGTATTGGTAGATGTACCAGGATTCCTTCCAGGAACCGATCAAGAGTGGAATGGTATTATTACCAATGGTGCTAAATTATTATATGCTTTAAGTGAAGCGACCGTACCTAAAGTGACTTTAATTACTCGTAAAGCTTATGGAGGAGCTTATGATGTAATGAACTCTAAACACATTGGAGCTGATTTTAATTTTGCTTGGCCAACGGCTGAAATTGCAGTTATGGGAGCAAAAGGAGCAGCTGAAATTATTTTTAGAAGAGAAATCGCTGCAGCAGAAAATCCTGAAGAGAAATGGAAAGAAAAAGAAGAGGAGTATGCCTATAAATTTGCAGATCCATACAGAGCTGCTAGAAGAGGTTTTATTGATGAAGTAATCTATCCTAAAAACACTCGAAGAAAATTAATTAAAGCATTCCAAATGCTGGAAGGAAAAGTAGTGGATAGACCAAAACGTAAACACGGAAATATTCCATTATAGATTAATTTATGCTTAATTGAAATTAAAAATCCTTTTAGGTTTTAAAACCTAAAAGGATTTTTTATGAATCATATAATAACCATATTGAAAATTGAGTTGTTTTCAATATCTTAGCAAGACTTATACAACTAGCGAAATATTTTTTTTTATTTCTCCCCCGCATAGTTGAGGCGTTTTATTGATTTATAAAAAAGAACCTTAATTATGAAAAATCTATACGTTCTCTTTATTACCTTGTTTGTTTTTACTTTTAGTAATGCTCAAATTGTAAATATTCCAGATGCTAATTTTAAAAACGCATTAGTTAATACTCTTTGTGTAGCTTCGGGATTCCAAGAAAATCCAGAATGGGATGCAGATGTTAATAATGATGGTGAGATTCAAGTAAGTGAAGCAGAAGCTATAGTACATTTGGTGATTTCTGGTCAAAATATTGATTCTTTAGAAGGAATAGAAGCTTTTATAGGGTTAAAATCTTTAATAATTGTTTTTAATAATATAACTGAGTTGGATTTGTCTAATAGCCCACAATTAGAAAATTTAATTTGTAGTCAAAACTTAATTTCATCATTAAACATATCACAAAACCCTAGTTTAATCTACGTTAATTGTACCTCAAATGATTTATCTGAATTAGATGTAACACAAAATATTAGTCTTATAGAATTAATATGCTATAATAATTTAATTCAAAATTTAGACTTAAGCCAAAATAGTGGATTAACATATTTGGAAGCAGGTGAAAATGAGCTAAATAATTTAGATATAAGCCAGAATATTAATTTACAAGTATGTAAATTGAGTAATAATAACCTTAGTGAAATAGACGTTTCTCAAAATCTTAATTTATTAGATTTATCAATTTCTCATAATAATATTTCTAACTTAAACTTTAGTTTTAATCAAGTATTAAAACAATTAACTTGTTGGGATAATCCATTGACAGGTAATTTAGACTTATCTCAGAATGAAGAATTATATAGGCTTTATTGTACCAACACATTATTATCTAATATAGATTTTAGAAATGGTAATAATATTAATGTAACAAGAATGTGGGCTCAAGAGAACCCTAATCTTACTTGCATACAAGTAGATGATGTTGCTTACGCAAATAGTCAGGTTTGTAATAGTAGTGGAAGTTCAGGTTGGTGTAAAGATGAAACAGCAATATATAGCGAAGATTGTAACCTTGGAATAGAAGAAGCATTAGAATCTCAATTATCTATATATCCAAACCCAGCTAAAGATGTAATAATGCTATACAATGAAAGTGATTTTAATATAGATACTGTAAAAGTTTATGATGTTTTAGGGAAGCTTGTATTGGAACAAGACAATCCTTCAAATCAAATAGACATATCAAACCTAGCTACGGGTCTATTACTTTTGCAGATAGAAACAAATAAAGGGCTTGTGTCAAAGAAAATTATAAAGCAATAAAAAAAATCCGACTAGTTATAAACTAGCCGGATTTTAATTTTCTAGTGAATTATAAAGCCTATTTAAAAGCATTTAATCCTGTAACATCCATTCCTGTAATTAATAAATGGATATCGTGTGTTCCTTCATAAGTAATTACACTTTCTAAATTCATTGAATGACGCATGATAGAATATTCTCCCGTAATTCCCATTCCACCTAACATTTGTCTTGCTTCACGAGCAATATTGATAGCCATATCTACATTGTTTCTTTTTGCCATTGAGATTTGAGCCGTTGTTGCTTTGTCTTCATTTCTTAGAACACCTAAACGCCAAGTTAATAATTGGGCTTTGGTGATTTCAGTAATCATCTCCGCTAATTTCTTTTGTTGTAATTGAAACTGACCAATTGGTTTTCCAAATTGAATTCGTTCTTTACTATATCTTAAAGCTGTATCGTAACAATCCATTGCTGCTCCGATAGCACCCCAAGCAATTCCGTATCGTGCAGAATCTAAACAACCAAGAGGAGCTCCTAAACCAGATTTGTTTGGTAATAAATTTTCCTTAGGAATTTTAACATTATCAAATATTAACTCTCCAGTTGCTGAAGCTCGAAGTGACCATTTGTTATGTGTTTCAGGTGTAGAGAATCCCTCCATACCTCTTTCTACAACTAAACCGTGAATTCTTCCTTCTTCATTTTTAGCCCAAACTACTGCAATATCTGCAAAAGGAGCATTACTAATCCACATTTTAGCACCATTTAAAAGATAATGATCTCCCATATCTTTAAAATTGGTTACCATTCCTCCAGGATTAGAACCATAGTCTGGTTCTGTTAATCCAAAACATCCAATATGTTCACCAGAAGCAAGTTTAGGTAAATATTTCATTCGTTGTTCCTCATTACCATATTTCCATATTGGATACATTACTAATGAAGATTGTACACTAGCAGTACTTCTTACACCACTATCTCCTCGTTCAATTTCTTGCATGATGAGTCCGTAAGAAATTTGGTCCAACCCAGCACCACCATATTCCATTGGGATATAAGGGCCAAATGCACCTATTTCTGCTAATCCATTCACAATTTGATGAGGAAATTCTGCTTTTTGAGCATATTCTTCTATAATTGGAGATACATCACGTTTTACCCACTCTCTTGCAGCATCACGGATTAATTTATGTTCGTCAGTTAATAACTCGTCTAATTGATAATAATCAGGAGCTTCAAATAAATCTGGTTTCATATACTTTAATTTATATGCCAAAAGTAATTAATGCCTTGCAATTTTGCACTTTTTCTAAAGAGAATTTAAATAATTATTTAAGGATTAATTATTTAAATATTTTGCAAGTAAACTATGGAAATGATGCACTCCTTTTTCTCTTTTTGGGGAGAACCTTCCTGCTTTATAAAAAGAAGAATTGACTCCTTTTTGAACATTTTCTACTACAAATTCATCTTCTCTTTCTACTTTTTCTAAATCATTTCCAGCTCCTTTGTTTAATTTAGTTGGATCGTAAACATAAGATATAAATGACACTTTAGTCCTGTTAATATCAATGGGTCTTACAATGTTTAAAGAAAGTCCCCAAGGATAAAAATTAAACATCATATTAGGAAACACCCAATAGTAATAAGCTGCAACATTTTTTCCGTAATCTATGTGATCTTCTGGCAAATCGAATACTTCAGTAGCTTCATTGGTATATCCTATTTGAAGGTTGCAATGCTCATAAGTTTCAGTTTTGTAACTACCATAATCAAGAACTTTATTTAATCCTTCGTGAACAAAAGGCACATGAAATCCCTCTAAATAATTATCGCAATATAAAGCCCAATGCGCATGAACGAGAAAATCTTTACTAGTTGAAGTGTCTAATGAAAACTCATCAAGAGGAAGAAAACCAATCCGTTCCTTCATCTTATCAATCACTTTCGAAAATTGAAATTCAGGATTTAAACCAACAAATAATAGAGGTCCCCATTTTTCTAATGGGAATTTATGTAAATGATCACATGGTCTAGGGAAATCTTCAGCTTCTTCAAATTCTGGCATATATTCAAACTCGCCATTGAGGTTAAATCGTCTGCCATGATACATACAAGATAACTTTTTGGTTTTTCCAGGATGTAAAGCCACTAAATTCCCTCTATGAGTACATACATTGGCGAAACAATTTATTTTATCCTCTTCGTTTCTTACAATAACTAAAGGTTCAGTTAAATAATTTTCTAGAAGTACTATTGGATATACAGATTGAGGAAGGGCCACTAAATTTTGATCTCCAATCCATTGCCAAGTTTTTAAAAATATTTTTTCTTTTATATTTTCAAACACTTCTTTATCTCTATAAAAGGAAGCTGGTAAGGTTTCTGCTTTGGAAATATCTGAGTGGATATGAAATTTTTTGGACATGGCTAATTATGTTTATTGTATATTCACGAATCGACTTTAAATTTAAACAAATATTTTTTAACCAATTTTTAATAATATATGAAAGATAAAACACAAAAGATTGGTTTGCTAACCACAACGTCGCTAGTCGTTGGAAATATGATAGGAGTAGGAATATTTCTTTTACCCGCAACATTAGCAAAATACGGTAGTATAAGTTTATTAGGTTGGTTTTTTACAGCAGCTGGTGCATTAGTCTTAGCAAAAATATTTAGTAATTTTAGTAAAATTATAGTTAGTAAAAGTGGAGGGCCTTATGTGTATTCAAAAGCTGGATTTGGTGACTTTATTGGATTTTTAGTTGCTTGGGGCTATTGGATAGCTTGTTGGGTTGGTAATGGAGCTATTGCAATTGCTATCATTGGAGCAGCAAGTTTTTTTATACCTGAATTAGCAACGAACCGAGTATTGTCAGTTAGTCTTGGCTTGGCTCTTATATGGATATTTACTTGGATCAATTCTAGGGGAATTAAAGAATCGGGTAAAATTCAATTAATTACAACCATTTTAAAGATTTTACCTTTATTATTTGTTGTTATTGTTGGGATTTTCTTTTTCAAAATTGAAAAATTTCCAGCTTTTAACCTAACCGGAGGGAGTGATTTTTCAGCAATTTCAGCTGTAGCTGCACTAACATTATACTCTTTTTTAGGAATCGAATGTGCTACCATACCTGCTGGAAATATAGAAAACCCTGAAAAAACCATTCCTAGAGCAACCATGTTGGGTACTATAATAGTAACTATTTTGTACGTTTTAGGGACGATTGTTTTATTTGGAATATTACCATTAGAGACCTTGCAAAATTCTCCAGCCCCATTTGCAGAAGCTGCTAAAATCATAGGTGGAGATTATGGGGGTTATTTTGTAGCTTTTGGAGTATTGGTATCTGGTATAGGGGTTTTAAATGGTTGGATTTTAATTACAGGGCAAATTTCGATGGCTACTGCAAAAGATGATTTGTTTCCAGATTTTTTTAAAAAAGAAAATAAAAAGGGAGCTCCTATTAATGGTTTTGTAATTGGTGGTGTTTTGTCATCTTTTGTGATGTTAATAAACTATTCTGAAGGATTGGTAGAACAATTTGAAATTATTGTTGGACTTACTGTTTTTGTAGTATTAATACCTTATTTGTTTACTGCAGCCTCCTATACATTAATTATTATTGAGAAAAAACTTCACGCTAGAAGTTGGGTTAAAACTTTTGTATTAGCTACTTTAGGGTTTTCATATTCGGTATGGGCAATTTATGGGGTTGGATCTGAAATAGTCTTTAATGGTATTATTTTATTGCTATTAGGAGTGCCAGTATATATTTATATGAAGTGGATTAAAAATAAAGAAGATTAATGAGTACAACCTATCATTCAGAATATCACAAATTAAAATCAGTTTATATAAAACCTGCTAATAGTGCTTTTGTTTCGGAAGAATTATTAAAAGAACAATGGCAAGAATTACACTATTTAAACCAACCCAACTTTAAAGAATCTTTATTAGAATACGATGTTTTTAAAAAAGAACTACAGAAACATGGAGCTTCAATACATCATTTTCCTTTTGATGAAAAAGTAAGCATTGATTCTATTTATTGTAGAGATGCTGCTATTGCAACTGATTTTGGAATGGTTATTTGTAATATGGGAAAATCAGGAAGGAAAAATGAACCCGATGCACAGATGGAAACTTTTTTAAATGATTCGATTTCTATTTTAGGAAAAATTGAATCACCTGGAACCCTTGAGGGTGGTGATGTAGCTTGGTTAGATTCAAAAACCTTAGCGGTAGGTCATACCTATAGAACTAATGAAGAAGGAATTAGGCAATTAAAAGATATGCTGGAACCTAAAGGAGTTGAGGTGATTGTTGCAGAATTACCCCATTATAAAGGAACCTCAGATGTGTTTCATTTAATGTCAATATTAAGTCCTGTAGCTAAAGATTTAGCGGTGGTTTATTCTCCCTTAATGCCTATTAAATTTAGAAACGAATTGTTAAAAAGGAATTTTAAATTGGTAGAAGTCCCTGACGATGAATTTGAGTCTATGGGTTGTAATGTTTTAGCCATTGCTCCGAGAGAGTGTATGATGGTTAAAGGAAATCCAAAAACGGAAAATGCTTTAATAAAAGCTGGATGTAAAGTTACTAGTTATAAAGGTGAAAATATTAGTATTTACGGTGGTGGTGGTCCAACTTGTTTGACTAGACCATTACTTAGAGAACTATAATTACATTTTTTTATAAAAATCCTTTACCAAACTTATATATTCTTCGGTGTAAACATGTCTAGAGGTTTCTATGGTGAGTTCTTCGAAACTTGTTTCGATTTTTTCAAAAGAGAATTCTATTAAACTTCTTTTAATTTCTGAATTTGAATTGCCTTTAACACGACAAATTCTGTTTGGATACAAATTACTTTCTGAAGCTATTCTAATAAATTCTACTTCTTCTTTTTTTGGAAGAATTAATGCGAAAGATCCCTTTTTTGATAATAATTGTGAGACTGCTAAAACTAAATCGGTAAAAGGTAAGGTATCTGTGAACCGAGCGGTATTTCTTGCGTTATTATCAGATTTATAATCATCTGAATAAAACGGAGGATTAGAAATGATTAAATCATACTGATCATCAATTTCAGTAGCAAATTTTTGAACTGAGGCGTGATAACAAAAAAGACGGTCCCCCCAATCGGATGCTTCAAAATTTTCAACACATTCTTCATAAGCATCTTCATCTATTTCAACCGCATCAATAATTTCAGAATCGCAACGTTGAGCTAATTGTAATGATAAAATACCAGTTCCAGCTCCTAAATCTAATATGGATTCAGGGCATTTATCTAATGAAGTCCAAGCACCCAAAAGAACACCGTCTGTTCCAATTTTCATGGCACTTCGTTCTTGTTGAATTGAAAACTGTTTAAATTCAAATTTCATAATAAGAAAGGGAAAGGTAGTTAAAGGTAAAGTTCAATTAAACCTTCTGGAACTTCTAAATGAAGGATTTTGTTTTCGCGATCTACTTTTTTAATGAAATCATCAATTAACGGAATTAAAACTTCTTTACCGTTTTTGTCAATTTCAAAAAGAGCTTGAGATGTACTATCATTAACACCAGTTATAATCCCTACGTCTCCAAAGTTTGCATCTTCTACAGTATATCCAATAATTTCATGAAAATAAAACTTATTACCAGTTAGTTTTGGTAAAAAAGCCAAAGGTAAGTATAAATCGCATTTTAATAATGAATCTGCATCTTCGTCATTATTAATATCTTCAAATTTTACTCTAAGTAGTTCTGATTTGTGAAGTGAACTTCGTTCAATAAAAAATGGAATCAAATTTTTGTTTTTTTCAACAAAAACCGATTCCATTTTAGTATAAACTTGAGGATCGTCTGTATCTAACTTTACAAGTAACTCTCCTTTAAAACTATATTTTTTAACAACTTTGCCTAAGTAGAAACAATCCTCCTTTTGCATAGTTAAAAAATTTATTCTTCTTCTTTAGTAGTTTCTTCAGCTTTAGCTTCTGCTGGAGCACCTTCTTCAGCAGCTTGTGCAGCAGCATCGTCAATAGTCTCTTTTTTTGGAGCCTCTTCTTCTACAACTACTTTTGCAGTTTCTTCAACAACTTCAACAACTGGAGTAGCATCTGCTATACGTTGTTCGTTAATTGCTTTTTCAGCAGCAAATGCATCAGCTTTAAGCTTTTCTTCAGCATCGTTAAGTTTAGAACGTTTGTTTTCAACTTCTTTTTCTTTACCTTCTAACCAAGCGTTGAATTTTTCTTCAGCTTGTTCTTCCGTAAATGCACCTTTTTTAACTCCACCGGCTAAATGTTTTTTCAACATCACACCTTTGTAAGATAAAATAGCTCTTGCAGTATCTGTTGGTTGTGCACCGTTATTTAACCACTGTACAGTTCCATCAACATCAATATTGATATCAGCAGGGTTTACATTTGGATTGTAAGTTCCTAATTTTTCTAGGTACTTTCCATCTCTTTTTGAGCGGCTATCAGCAGCTACGATCCAGTAAAAAGGTTTTCCTTTTTTACCATGTCTTTGTAATCTAATTTTTACGGGCATATCTATTAATTTTTGAGGTTCCCGACCTCGGTTCATAATTTAAGTCTGCAAAGATAATATTTTTTTATTTTAGAAATTCAATAGTTTGAACTTTTTCTTTACATTTGTAAAAACCCAATTTTACTAAAATAAGCTATGAAAAACCTACTCATTCTATTTTTTGCAACCTTATTACTAGCGAGTTGTAATGATACAGAAACCAATACTCCAGCCTTTCAAGCCAGTATAGACAATGAATTTTTTAAAGCAACTTTTTCGGAAGCTAATTATATTGAAAACGGAGAATACTTTGTTTTACAAGGTAAAAATAGCAACCAAATAATTACTTTAAGAGGTAATTACCCACCAGAAGGAGTGGAATTAGTATTTGGTGAAGGCTCTGAAAATTTTGCAATTTATGAAGATTTTAATGGTGTTGTTTATTCTACAGCAGTTCCTGGAGGCGAAGGAAGTATGAGAATTAATGAAATTTCTACCACTGATAATACAATTACTGGAGAATTTAATTTTAGGGCCGTTTCAATTAGCTTAGATACTTTGGCTATAAGTTCAGGTGTGTTTTATCAAGTATCCTATAGTGATGATGTTGGTTCGGGGGGTAATGATGGTGCTTTTTCAGCTGTATTAAACGGAAATGTATTTTTACCATTAGATGTATTTGCTAACAATAATGGAAGTGCCATAACAATTAAAGGAGTTATTAATACCGATGAAATATTTCTAGGGTTGCCAGATGATGTTGAGGTTGGTACATACGAATTACCAATGGGAGGTTTTACTGCTAGAGTTGATAATGGATCGGGTTATGAAGATGCTATATCTGGAGAAATAGTTGTTGAGGCCCATGATCCTGTTGAACAAACAATGAGTGGTACTTTTCAATTTCAAACTCCAACCAATACTGTTTCTTTAGGGCAATTTGATATTACATATCAATAAGAAATATAAAAAATATTTGTAAAGCCGCTTCATTAAAGGAGCGGCTTTTTTTATTGTAAATAGTTAACAACTCTTTTCTTTTTTTTACAATTTTAAAAGGTGATTTTTATATTTTTAAACCTTTAGATCGTAGGCGATTTAAATACACTTTTTAACCCTCACTTTTTTATGTATTTAATTTTTGATACCGAAACTACCGGACTTCCAAAACGTTGGAATGCACCTTTAACAGATAGTGATAACTGGCCTCGTTGTATACAAATTGCTTGGCAGCTTCATGATGCAAATGGTGTGCTTTTGGAACACGAAGATTATTTGGTGCAACCAGAAGGATTTAACATTCCTTATGATGCTGAAAAAATTCATGGAATTTCTACAGAGTTAGCTCAAAAAGATGGAATCCCTTTAAAAGAGGTTGTCGAAAAGTTTACAAAAGCACTTTCTAAAACAAATTTTATTGTAGGTCAGAATCTTGGATTCGATAATAATATTATGGGAGCAGAATTCCATCGATTAGGAATTGAAAACCCCTTACCCAATTTTAAAGTTTTAGATACCTGTACCGAAGTTACCGCACAAATGTGTCAGTTGCCTGGTGGTAGAGGAGGGAAATTTAAATTACCAACCTTATCTGAGCTCCACACTTTTCTATTTAATCAGCCCTTTAGTGAAGCACATAATGCAACTGCCGATGTAGAAGCGACTACGCGTTGTTTTTTAGAATTGATTCGTAGAAATATTTTTACTTCAAAAGATTTAAACGTTGAACCTAGTTATTTTGAAACTTTTAAAGAAGTAAATCCTCAACCTTTCGAATTAATAGGGCTAAAGCATATAAATTTAAAAAAGGCTTCAGAGAAAGTTAGAAAAGAAATAGAATCACTCAATAAAAAAGAGGAAGTTTCTTCAGAAGTAATAGAAGAAAATATAGCTGGACTCGAAGATGTTTCTTTTGCTCATTTACATAATCATTCGCAATTTTCAATACTTCAATCTACATCGAGTACACAGAAACTTATTACTGCAGCGGCAGATAATAATATGCCTGCAGTAGCTTTAACGGACTCTGGGAATATGATGGGGGCATTTCATTTTGTGATGCAAGTTAATAATCATAACAAATCTTTACCTGAAGAAGAAGCTTCAAAAAAAATAAAAGCAATAGTGGGTTGTGAGTTTTTTGTATGTGAAGACCATTTAAATAAAAATCATAAAGACAATGGGTATCAAATTGTGATGTTAGCTAAAAATAAAAATGGCTATCACAATCTTGCAAAAATGTCGTCTATTGCATTTACAGAAGGTTTTTATTATGTGCCAAGAATTGATAGAACTATTATAGAAAAATATAAAGAAGATGTTATTGTTCTTACAGGAAGTTTGTATGGTGAGGTCCCTAGTAAGATTCTTAATATAGGAGAAAAGCAAGCCGAAGATGCCTTAATTTGGTGGAAAGAAACTTTTGGAGATGATTTATATGTAGAAGTATCTAGACATAATCAAGAAGATGAGAAACGAGTAAATTCAGTTTTAATACCAATGGCAAAAAAGCACCAAGTAAAAATGGTTGCTACGAATAACACCTATTATATTGATAAAGAAGATGCAAATGCACATGATATTCTATTATGTGTTAAAGATGGTGAAAAACAAGCTACACCTATAGGTAGAGGAAGAGGATACCGATATGGACTTCCAAACCAAGAGTATTATTTTAAATCTCAATCTGAAATGAAATCCTTGTTTAAGGATCTTCCTGAAGCGATATCCAATATTTCAGAAATTGTAGATAAAGTTGAATCCTTTACTTTAAAGAGAGATGTATTACTTCCAAAATTTGATATACCTGAAGAATTTCAAGATCCTGAAGATAAAAATGATGGTGGTAAAAGAGGTGAGAATGCTTATTTAAGAGGGCTTACTTATGAAGGAGCTAATAAACGTTATGGAGAACTAACAGATGAAATAAAAGAACGTCTAGATTTTGAGTTAGAAGTAATTGCTAACACCGGATATCCAGGTTATTTTTTAATTTGTCAAGATTTTATTTCAGAAGCAAGAAAAATGGACGTTTCTGTTGGGCCCGGTAGGGGTTCTGCAGCAGGAAGTGTAGTTGCTTACTGTCTCTGGATAACGAATATCGATCCTATTAAGTATAACTTGCTTTTTGAGCGTTTTTTAAATCCTGAGCGTGTAAGTATGCCAGATATCGATATTGATTTTGATGATGAAGGAAGAGGTCGTGTGTTGGACTATGTAATCGAAAAATATGGAACCAATCAGGTAGCTCAAATTATTACCTATGGTACGATGGCTGCAAAATCTTCCATACGAGATACCGCTCGAGTATTAGATTTACCCCTAAATTCAGCCGATCGAATTTCGAAATTGATACCAAATATGACCAAATTGAAAAAGATTTTTGGTTATACAGATTCTGAAATACGAAATAAATTTAGAAACGACGAAGTTCCTAAAGTTAATGAGTTGTTAGTTCTTTCAGAAGGAAACGATTTAGAAGCTCAAACAGTCAATCAAGCAAGAATTTTGGAAGGTTCTGTTCGAAATGTTGGAACTCATGCTTGTGGTGTAATTATTACTCCATCCGACATTACCAATTTTGTTCCTGTTGCAACGGCAAAGGATTCAGATATGTTTGTGACCCAATTTGACAACTCGGTGGTTGAAAGTGCAGGCTTGTTAAAAATGGATTTTCTAGGTTTAAAGACTTTGACATTAATAAAGGATACCGTTAAGTTGGTAAAATTAAAACATCAAATTGAGCTAGATCCAGATACTTTTCCATTAGATGATGAACCTACTTTCGAGTTATTTCAAAAAGGAGAAACCGTTGGTATATTTCAGTATGAATCTGCAGGAATGCAAAAATACCTGAAAGATTTAAAGCCAACTGTTTTTGACGATTTAATTGCCATGAATGCTCTGTATCGTCCGGGTCCAATTGAATACATTCCAAGTTTTGTAAATCGTAAAAACGGAGATGAAGAAATTCTTTATGACCTTCCAGCAATGGAAGAGTATTTAAAAGAAACTTACGGAATTACGGTTTATCAAGAGCAAGTGATGTTGCTTTCACAAAAACTTGCAAATTTCACAAAAGGTGAAGCCGATGTACTTAGAAAAGCAATGGGTAAAAAGCTGATTGCGGTTCTAGATAAAATGAAGCCCAAGTTTATTAGTCAAGCCAAAGAGAATGGACATGATGAAGAAAAACTAGAAAAAATCTGGAAGGATTGGGAAGCATTTGCGAGTTATGCCTTTAATAAATCTCACTCTACCTGTTATGCTTGGATTGCTTATCAGACAGCCTATTTAAAAGCTCATTACCCTGCGGAATATATGGCCGCTGTTTTGTCTAATAACATGAATGACATTAAACAAGTTAGTTTCTTTATGGAGGAATGTCGTAGAATGGGACTTGAAGTTTTAGGACCCGATGTAAACGAATCATATTATAAATTTACGGTAAATGATAAAGGAGCCATTCGGTTTGGAATGGGTGCTATCAAAGGAGTAGGCGGAAATGCTGTTGCTACTATCGTTGAGACAAGAGACGATGGTAAATATAAATCGGTTTTTGATTTAGCAAAGCGCATTGATTTGCGAGCAGCAAATAAAAAAGCTTTTGAAGGCTTAGCATTAGCAGGAGGATTTGATTGTTTTGATGCTCATAGAGCACAATATTTGCATGCAGACGAAAAGGGTATTCTTTTTATTGAAAAAGTAATGCGATTTGCTTCAAAATTTCAAGAATCTCAAAATAGCGATCAATTAGATATGTTTGGAGGAAGTAGCGAAGTGCAAATTCCAGAGCCAGAGGTGCCACCTTGCGAGCCTTGGGGAACATTAAAAAAATTAAAACAAGAAAAAGAGGTAGTAGGAATCTATATTTCTGGACATCCTTTGGACGATTTTAAAACTGAAATCAGTCGCTTTTGTAATTGTACAGCTTCAGATTTTAACCATTTAGAAAACTTTATAAACAGAGAAATGTGTTTTGGCGGTATGGTAGGTGATGTTCAACATCGAGAAACCAAAATGGGAAAAGGTTGGGCCTTATTTACCGTTGAAGATTATAATGAAAGTTTTGAGTTTAGAATTTTTGGAGAGCAATATTTAAAATTTCGTCATTTCTTGGTTCCAAACTCCTTTATATTTATTAGAGCTTTAGCAAGAGAAGGATGGGTAAATAAAGAAACACAGAAAAAAGGAGATCCAAGGTTACAATTTAATAGCATGCAAATGCTACAAGATGTAATGGATAGTCATGCAAAACGATTAACGATTCAATTGCCAATTGAAGATGTTAGTGATGATAGAATTTTGGGTTTAAAGGAAATAATTAATGAACATAAAGGAGATAAGCATTTAGAACTTATAATTTATGAAGCTGCTGAAAAGATAAAAATTACGATGCCTTCTAAAAAGTTTAAAATTGATATTTCAAACGATCTATTAAAAAAATTGGAGGAGCAACAAATTATGTATAAGCTTAACTAATTATGAAATAGGAATCATAAAATATCATGATACTTACATCATATAATCCAATGATTTGATTGTAAGTAAAAGAAGATTTATTGACTATCTTTGTATAACAATTAAAAATTTATATTATGGCATTAGAAATAACAGACCAAACTTTTGAAGAAACAGTTTTAAATAGTGACAAACCCGTATTAGTTGACTTTTGGGCAGCTTGGTGTGGACCATGTAGAATGGTAGGACCAATCATCGAAGAAATTAGCAATGATTACGAAGGTAAAGCTGTTGTTGGAAAAGTAGATGTAGATGCAAATCAAGAATTTGCTGCTAAATTTGGGGTAAGAAACATCCCTACCGTTTTAGTTTTTCAAAACGGAGAAGTAGTTGGAAGACAAGTTGGAGTAGCGCCTAAAGCTACTTACGAAGAAGCTTTAAACACATTACTTTAATAAATAAGTAAAACATAAGAATAAAAAAGGTTTGCTATCTAGCAAACCTTTTTTATTTTAGACCCAAATGGATATACGCAAGGAAATAAACGAAATAAAAGGGTTTAATAACCTGGAGCTTTTGGCTCATCAAGTTGTTGAAGGGTTTATTTCTGGCCTGCATAAAAGCCCCTTTCATGGGTTTTCGGCAGAATTTGCTGAACACAGAATTTACAATCAAGGAGAAAGCACCAAACATATTGATTGGAGACTGTTTGCAAAAACAGATAAATTATATACCAAACGCTACGAAGAAGAAACCAATTTACGTTGTCATTTAATTATTGATAATAGTAGCTCAATGCATTATCCTTTGTTAAAAGATTTTGATATCAATCATCTAAATAAAATTGGGTTTTCGGTGTTAGCTTCAGCAGCTATCATGAATTTATTAAAGCGCCAAAGAGATGCTGTTGGTTTAAGTATTTACAGTGATGCTTACGATTATTATAGTAATGAAAAAGGGAGTGAGCGTCACCATCAAAAATTATTAGCACAATTAAATAATGCACTAAGCAATCAACGAAAACAAATAAAAACAAAGACGTACACCTATTTGCATGAGATTGCAGATAAGATTAAACGTCGATCCATGATATTTTTATTTACAGATATGTTTCAGAGTGATTTGGAAGAAGAAAAGCTGTTCGAAGCCCTTCAGCATTTAAAATATAATAAGCATGAAGTGATCTTGTTTCATACTTATGACAATGAAAAAGAGATTGAATTTGATTTTTCGAACCGACCTAAACGTTTTGTTGATGTTGAGACTGGAGAACATGTAAACTTATACGCAGACAATATCAAGGTGAATTACGAAGCAGCTGTTAAAGATTACTTTACGGAGTTAAAAATACGATGTGGTCAATATAGAATTAAGTATGTTCCAGTAGATATTAATAAAGATTTTAGTACAATTTTGACAACGTATCTAGTAGAGCGTCAAAAGTTTGTGTAAATAATTAAATAAACTTAATTATTTTTTAAAAAATAGTTTGCAATAATCGATAGTAGGTGTATATTTGCCCTCGCTAATAAGCAATAGTTATTATTGTAAGCACGGTCTGGTAGTTCAGTTGGTTAGAATACCTGCCTGTCACGCAGGGGGTCGCGAGTTCGAGTCTCGTCCAGACCGCAATTAAAATGTTGTGTTGAGTCCTTTAATTAGGACTAGGTTTATGTAGTTAAACCGATGAGAAGCTTTTCCTAATGGAGAGGCTTTTTTTGTTTCTAGTCGTTTCTTGCCAAATATCTCCATTTAGCACTTAAAAAAGACTCCTATGGGGTCTCCCATATTTTTCAAAAGACTCCCATTAATTTAAAACTAAAAATTATGAAACTAAACATATTATATACAATCAATAAGTACAAAGTAAATAGTAAAGGACTTTGTTATATTACTTGCAGATTAACATATCTGAAATCAAGAAAACAGTTCTCTACAGGATTATTTATTAATTCTACCAACTGGAACAGTAAAAAGCAACAAGCAGAACCACCAGAACCTGATGTATTATACATCAACACACAACTAAGCCTGATAAGACAAAATCTTAATCAGGCTTTTTTATTTCTACAAGTTAAAGGTACTCCATTTACTGTATTAGATATCTATTTACAATACAAAGGAGAAACACCCAAAGATGAAGTAGGAGTAATGGAAACATATAGATTACATAGTGATAGAATTAAGAAATTAATTGGTATAGAAATCAAGCAAGTAACCTACAGTAAATACCTTGAATCTGGTAAGCATTTACAGGACTTTATTAAGCATAAATTTAAAGCTCGTGACATCCATTTTAACATGCTAAAGAGCAGCTTTCTAGATGATTATGAGTATTTCCTTAAGACAGAAAAGAAACTCCAGAAAAGCACCTTAAATAAAGCGATACAGCGTTTTAGGAAGGTGGTAAAGTATGCTATTGCAGAAGACTATTTAGCTAAAGACCCTTTTATTTTATTTAGGTATAAAACAGTGAAAAAGGAAGTGATATTTCTAACTGTAGAGGAGTTAAAAAGGTTAGAGAATCAGCATTTTAATTTTACTAGAATGGAGAAGGTAAAAGACCTATTTATTTTCTGTTGTTACACAGGATTAGCTTATAAAGAAATGGCATTATTAAAAAAGGAAGATGTAGTAAAGGAATTTGATAATAATCTATGGTTACATATAAAGAGAAGTAAAACTAGTAAGCTGTATAAAGTGCCTCTATTACCTAAAGCATTAGAGTTAATAGAGAAGTATAAGGATGAAGATGATAAACTAATCTTTAAGAATATCTCTAATCAGAGATTTAATGGTTATTTAAAAGAGATAGCAGATATAGTAGGAATAGATAAGAATCTAACTCATCATATGGCAAGAAAGACTTTTGCTAGTACTGTGTTATTGTATAATGATGTGCCAATGGAGGTAGTGAGTGAGTTATTAGGACATAGTAGTATGAAGATTACACAAGCTAGTTATGGAAAGATAGTACAGAATAAAGTTAGCAAGGAGATGAATAGGTTAATGAAAAAGTAATACAGTTATTTTTAAAATTAAACCACTTATTACTTCGTATTTTATATTGCACCATTAAGTATTTAGCTTGTGAATTACTTAATTAATAAAAAAGAGAAATTTATCTTTACATTTGTAATATATTTCTTATATTTACAACCCCCCCCCCCCCCCCCCCCCCCCCCCCCCCCCCCCCCCCCCCCAGTTAATTAAGTAGCATAGTAATGCTTTGTTATAGTGATATAATAGTGTTGCTGAAATAATCAATGTATTGTATTGATGCTTAATTAACTTCTCTTTTCAAGATAAGTTTTTAGTTCATACAATTGTAATTTATAAGAATACGGAATCCCGTAAAGAGATTCATTAACTTATAGATAGCTTTGATTTTAAGTATATGTGTTTACTAATTTTAAAACCTATATTATGAAAACAAAATTATTTTTTTACTTAGCATTTGCTATGTTTATTCCCAATATATTAATTGGGCAAACTGAGGAGTTTATATGTGGAACCCCAGAGGTAAACGACGATATTCAATTAAATTCCTCACCATTTAGTCATTCAATAGATCCAGAATATTTATATTCATTAGAACCTAAAGTGTTAAATGTGTTTTTTTGGTAAGTAAATAAGTCTAATGGACAATTTGGTAATGATCCAAACGACACAGAAAATGATATTACAGAAGAAGAGGCGTTAACTGCAATTGCAAATTTAAATATGTCATTTAATGAATTTAATATATTCTTTAAATATAGAGGGTTGGATCAGTTTGATAGTCCAGAAAATGTTTACTTTCAAGAAAGAGATGCATTAGGATATTGCCAAGATATAGTCCCTCTTGAAATAGATGCAAATGGATATAATACAATTGATGATTTATGTCAACTTCAGGATTTAAAAGGTTTTGCAAACAGCAATGGTTTTATGCCAGATAATTATATTAATGTATTAATTCCGTTTGAGACTATTGGTTTTTCGGGTGCTGGTTTCTATGGTAATCCAAGTATAGTTATGACAAGGTCTCATTTTAATAAAAAAACATTTATTCATGAAATGGGGCATGTATTATATTTAGACCACCCACATGCAAATTATATTGATTATGAAAATCCTTCAAATCAGTACTATACAGCTTGTGAACATGTTTCTCGTATAGAAGGTGAGGGAGATTATAATGCAAAGGTAGCGGGTGATAAAATTATTGATACTAATGCATCACCTGATTTTAGAAACGAAGATTATTATAATTTATTAGCAGAAGGTTATTCTATTGAATACGCAGAGGAATTTAATATAAAATACTTATATTTAAGCGAAGATTGCGACTATACTGGAGAAGGTACAGATTGTATTGAAACTCCTTATTCTATTTCACTTTCAGACACAAAAAATATAATGGCATATACTTTACAAGTATGTAGAGAAACATTTACAATAGGTCAAGCTATACGGATGCATGAAATAGTAGAATTAGACCCAGGTACTTTTGAATCTAGAGAAACAAATTTATCTGCCTTATTTGAACCTTATAAAGGAGAATATTATATTGCAGGTCCCCTACCTGAACATTATCAGGCTCCATTATTTCAACCTGGATTTGAATATAAGTTTATAGAATGTTCTGGAGATTTTTCTTCACCTTCTGATTATGGTATATCTTTTTCTTACGATATTAATACAGTATTATTGCAAATAGATAATGATGAAACAAACTATCCATCAATTACACACCCAAATCATTCAGCAATATATATAAATCACAGTTTTGGTGATTTTTTCGATGATCCTGAAAAATGTTATAATAATTGGAATAGAAAACCAAATGGAGGTAGTATTACTAAATTTAATGACGATATATTTAATACCAATGTAACTATCACACCTCAAGATTCAACAAGTATAAACAATCAGAACTTATTTGAAAATTAGGAAAGTGGACTTTATAAGATAGAAAAAAATTATGAAGATGGTGCAATACAAGAAACAGTAATTATTAAAGGAAATAATTAACTTTAAAGATTATTTATAACTATGTATTTTTTTAATATGAAAATAATAATATATGTATTTTTTATTACAGTTCCTATTTTAGGTTATTCCCAATTTAGTGATCAAATAATTATTACTGATGATAGCCCATCTACTTGGTCTGTATTTCTCGCCGATTTAGATGGAGATTTTGATTTTGATTTATTAGCTACAGATGCAACTTTAGAAGGTAAAATTAGTTGGTTTAAAAATCTGGATGGTCAAGGTACTTTTGGAGAAGAACAAATTATTACTTTAAACTTAACTGAAACACGATTTGTTACAGCAGCCGATTTAGATGGTGACAATGATATGGATGTATTAGCAACATCTTTGTTTGGAGATTTAGTAGTTTGGTATGAGAATATAGACGGTTTAGGCACTTTTGGAACTCAAAATGTTATTACAACTCAAGTAGATTTACCTTTAATGGCATTTGTAGCTGATTTAGATGATGATGATGATTTAGACGTGCTTACAGCTTCTAAAAATGATGGTAAATTAGCTTGGTATGAAAATGAAGATGGAATGGGAACTTTTGGTGCTCAACAGATTATAGGGTCAACTCAAGCAGCAGCTTCAATTTTTGTTGCTGATTTAGATGGTGATGGAGATGGAGATGTTATTTCAGATAGATCAAGTAATGGTTTTCCTTGTTGGTATGAAAATTTGGATGGATTAGGAACTTTTGGTGCTCAACAAGAAATTTCACAAGATCCTTCAGGTTCACATTATGTTATTGCTGAAGATTTAGATGGAGACAATGATATGGATATTATTAATCTAGAATTTGGAGGAGATACTGTTTCTTGGTTTGAAAATATGGATGGTTTAGGAAATTTTAGCACAAAAAAAATAATCACTACAGATGTTAGTGGACCTAGACTTGTAGTTACAGCAGATATAGATAATGATAATGATTTGGATGTTATTTACAACTCACAAGAAGGAGTAACAGATAATAGAGTTGCCTGGCAAGAAAACGATGGGAATGGTAATTTTGGTCCGCAACAAATAATAACTACTAATATAGTTGCTGCAAGAGGATTGTTTTCAGCAGATGTAGATAATGATAGTGATATGGATGTTTTTTATTCATCTATAGGTGATAATAAAATAGCTTGGAATGAAAACCTTACAGTTTTAGGTTTAAATAATAATCTAGAACAGTTTGTCACGATTACACCAAACCCAACAAATGGTGTTTTAAGTATTGAAAGTGAATCAAATATAGAAACAATAAAGGTTTATAATGTATTAGGAAAATTAGTATTAGAACAATCTAATCCATCTAATCAAATTGATATTTCTAGCTTATCAAATGGTTTATTATTTATACAAATAGAAACAGATGAAGGTAGTTTTGTAAAGAAGATTATAAAGGAATAAAAGAATTTAATTAGACTTTATAGAGGTCTTATTTTATAAATACCGACTACAAAATACTTTATTCCATTTAAAAAATCACATTATTAAAATATGAATCCTTAAACAAAGATAAATAAGTTAAATTTAATTGTTATTTCTTTGTAGTTGATTACAAATATTCTCAAATGTAATTAATGAAAAATATAAATAAACAAGTAAAATATTTACTGCCATCGGTAACAATTGATATGGGAGATTTTCCTGTTAAACAACCCATGCCAACTCAAAAAATACAACAAGTAGATCCCTTTTTGCTATTGCATCATGCTAGAACAAAATATAGTATTGATAGACCAGCAAGAGCTCAAGGTATTGGACCACATCCGCACCGAGGCTTTTCACCAGTCACTTTTGTTATTGAAGGAGAAGTTCACCACCGAGATAGTTGGGGGAACAGTCAAATAGCCAAGCAAGGTGAAGTTCAATGGATGAATGCTGGAGCAGGAATAGTTCACAGTGAAAGACCTTCAAATGCGCTAGTTGAAAAAAATGGACACCAAGAAATTGTGCAATTATGGATCAATAGCCCTGCAAGTTTTAAAATGAAGCCTCCAGAATATTACTATATTTCCAATGATATTATGATCAAATTTAATTCTGAAGATCATAAAATAAAGAATAGATTAATAGCCGGAGAATATGAAGATTATAAAGGAAACATTGTTCCCCAAAGCGATTTATTGATACTATGGAGTGAAGGGGAAAAAGGAGGGACTCAAAAATTTTCCATCCCAAAAGATTTCAACAGTATGCTCTATTTAATAAAAGGAGAAATTACGATTAAGGGCTACGGTTTGGTTGAAAAAGAATATTTAGCTGTTTTTGAAGATGAAGAAGGAAATTTAGAAGTTACCTTTAAAGAAAAAGGGCAATTTTTATTGTTATGTGGTAAGCCTATTGATGAAAAAGTGACTCAAAGTGGACCCTATGTGATGAATACTCAGACCGAAATCTTAGAAGCGATGAGAGATTATCAAATGGGTAAAATGGGAATTTTAATAGAAGAAGATTAATGTAAATTATTCTTGTATCTTTAATTTTTGATCTTGTATTCAATAAATAATGAGGTATTTCTATCTATTTGTTTTCTTTTTTCTGTCATTAAACTCTTATAGTCAGGAGGATACTCAGGAGCTTATTATGTCTGGAATTGATGCAATGTTCGAAAAGGAATTTGAAACTTCTTTAGAACTTTTAACAAAAGCATTATCTCAAGCAGAAGAAAATAATAACCCTAAGCAGATGTTTTTGGCTACTAATAATATTGGTGCTAATTATTATTTAATGTTGGATTATGGAGAAGCTTTAAATTATTATTTAAAAGCTTATACCATAGCGATTAAATATTTAGAGCCTGTCAATGAAATGACAGTTTTAAATAATATTGCCATCTTATATTCAAAGGAAAATAAATACGATAAGGCAGAAGAGTATTTTAAAAAAGCATATGTTTTAGCAAAGGAGAATAACGTAAATAACAATCTTTCCATATACGCCATTAATTTAGGACAAGTATATAATGAAAAAGGTGAATTGTTAAAAGCTGAAAAGTATTTAAACAAATCGCTTTAATTGTCAAAAAACAATCCTAAAATTTTATTAGAAACCAATTTAGCATTGGCAAACACCTATATGTTAAAAGGTAATTTTGAAAAATCCAAGGACTTGTCATTTAAATTGATAGATAGTCTTGAAGGTGCTGAATATAGAGAACAAAGAACGGCATTATTAATATTGATTTCAAAAACGTATCAAAAAGAAAAGAATTTAATTCAAGCTGAAAAATTTGCAAAGAGAGCTATTGAAAAAGATTTAAATATAGATAATAGAATAAGTGTTTATAATCAATTATCATCTATTTATACAGAAAATGGATCCTTAAATAAAGTTATTCAAACAAAAGATTCTATTATTAAATATAATGATGAATTATTTCAATTAAAAAATGGAAAACTTTATGAAACCAATAAAGTAAAATTTGAAATTCAAAACTACCAGCAAGAACTTATAGAACAGCAAAAGGAAATTGCAACACAAAAGAAAACTTTATATATAATTATAGTTAGTGCTTTTATAATAATCATTCTAATAGGTTGGGCATTGCGTAATAGTTATATCACTAATAAACAAAGAAAAGTTTTACATCAAAGGTCTCAGGAAATTTTAAACCTTGAATTAGAAAAAGAAAAAACAGACAATTTGCTTTTCGAGAAACAAATTAAAGAAAAAGAAACTAAATTATTATTAGAGCAAGAAAAGTTGAAAAACGAAATTGAATCTAAAAATAGGAAGTTATCTGCTAAAGCTTTATTTATATCAGACAGAAATAACTTGGTGAATTCAATCATAAAAAGTTTAGAAGAATCTGAGTCTATTAAAAATGAAAAAGTAATAAAAGATCATATAAGAAAATTAAAAGGTATTTTAAAAACAGACACTGAATGGGATAGTTTTGTCACCCATTTTGAAGAAGTAAACCAAGGGATTTTAAGTAAATTAAAACAAAAGCACCCCAGTTTAATTTCGAATGACTTGCGATTTATTTCATATTTATATATGAATTTGTCACTGAAAGAAATTTCTTCTATACTGAGTATCACGCCAGAAGCTTGCCGAAAAAGGAAAGAAAGAATAGCAAAAAAACTTGAACTTAAAGATAATAAGCAGTTGTATAATTACCTTTCTACAATTTAAAATGCATTCACGCTTTTTAGTTAACATGTCACGTTATTTCCTTTAAATAATTTGATTTCCGCTCATTTTTTAGTCAACATTTGTAAAAAATTAATAAATGTTTAAAATAAAAAGAAAAATGAAGTCAGTTTTAAGTTTAGCAATGTTGTTTTTATTGACATTGGTTGTGAATGCTCAAATTAATTTTGAGGGTTCAAATGAGTACGGAAGATTATATGATGTTACCTATGATGTAACTACTCAAAATAAAGTATATGCATTAACTTTAGGGAATCATTTATTGATGTCTGAAGATAACGGTCAAAATTGGGAGGTAATTTATTCATACCCATCAAATGGACCATCATTAAGAGGGTTAAGGACGTTAGGAGATTCTACTTTAAGTTTTTATGTTCAAAACTCTTTTATGAGTGATAACACTATTTATCTTTTTGATACAATTACAAATGAAATTATTAAACAATATAATCCACCAGTATCTCCTGGAGCTACTCAATCATGGGTAGGTTCCTATAGTATTTTTGAAAATGATAATGATATTGTTCTTTTTGAACAAGGTTATAAAATTGGAACGGCATCTTATTCTAGAGTGTATTATACTATAGATGGAGGTGATTCTTGGATAGATATTTATTTTAACGAAGATAACGATGGAATTGTTCCTAATAATGTAGCTATAAGCCCTAATGATTCAGAAACATTTTTTATTCTGCGAGGAGTAGGTCCAAATTCAGTAGAAGGAGGATTATTAGTTTCTACTGATTCAGGAGCAAATTGGACAGAAAAAGAAGCTGGAAATGTGTTTAGTTCTATTGCATTTAATCCAGATAATCCAGATACAATTTTATTAGGAACAGGTACTGGTTATAATACTTCAGTTCAAAATTTATATGAATCTACAGATGGTGGAGATACTTGGGCAATTGTTCCAATTTCTTGGGATACTTATTTCTTAAATAGAATTAACTATATAGCTTATGATGCTAATGATGTTAATAATATTATAGTATTAGAAGGAAATGAAATTGTTATATCAGCAGATGGTGGTACAACTTGGACTAATTATATTTATGAGGAGTCTGAGCTTTCATATTATTATGGATTAAAAGCATCATATAATCCTTTTGAATCTGGAGAAGTACAAATTACAACCGACTTTTACCCTGTAATCTCTACCGATGGTGGATCAACTGTAAGCAGGTTAAATAATCCTATGTTCCATTCTACTTATGTAGGAGTTTCAACTGAGGGAGAAGGACATTTATATTATGGAGTACAAAGAGGATTAGTTTATAAAAACATGACTACTATGTCAGAATCTGCATATTATGTTGAGCCAATTAATTTTTTCTTTTCAGACCCACCACCTAAATTTACAATTGATCCTAATATAGAAGGTAGAGTTTATATGTTTTCTTCTGGGTTTACAGGCCAAGTATTATGGGTAAGTGATGAACATGGAAATAATATAAATGGTTTGTATTCTACATCTTTTGATCAATTCTTTTCAGTAACAACAGATCCTAATAATTCAAATAAAATATGGGCATCGTATGAATTTGCAGGTACAATTATTATTGATTTTACGGATATTTTTAACCCTCAAGTAACAAACCTAACGATGCCGTCTAGTAATTATCATGTATCCACTTTTATTGATCCTACTAATTCAGATAGAGTTATTGTAGGTCAAGGAGGTGAATTATTTGAATCATTAGATGCAGGAGGTTCATGGTTAAATGTAAGTACGGGACTTAGTTTAGATCCTCAATCGGATTATATTTTTGATATCCAACAAAACCCAAACAATAGTGACGAGTTTATGATAGCTACCACTCAAGGAGTTTTGAAATCTGAAGATGGTGCACAAACTTGGAGTTCATCATATGTTGCAGAAAATGTTAGAAGTATTAGCTATTCTGATGTTGTAGAAGATCAGATAGTAATTTCAATACCTTCAGGTGAATTTAACTGGGCTCAAATTTTATATACGGCAGATAATGGTGCAGAGTGGACAGCAATTCCTTTTGAAGCAATAGAACATGTAGGATCTTCAAGTATGGATTTTACATTTCAAGAAAACAGTATTACTGCTTATCTAGCAACCTATGATTTAGGGGTTATTACTTATGAAATTGATACTACAACTTTATCAACCCCCAATTTTGATAATAATTCTAACAATATGTTAGTATATCCAAATCCTACTAATTCGGTGATTAATATTGAATTGAGAAATGGTGAAGTTGCAAATAGAATATCGATATTTTCATATACAGGTCAAAAAGTTAATGAAGTATCTGGAATGAATTCAGTAAACCTAGAAAATCTAAATAAAGGAATTTATTTTGTTAGAATTGAGGGAAGTAATGGCAGTAATTATGTTAAGAAAATTATTAAAAAATAATTAAGTATTTTTAGTAATAATAACTTTAAGTGAAATTTATGAAACATATTTCTAACTCCCCTTTAAAAAAGATACAGTTCCTATTTGGAGCTGTATCTTTATTTTTATTTTCTATTAATAGTATCGTTGCCCAATCTTGGGATTATAAAGATTCTGGCACTGATTTTATTTTATTAGATTTATCAATACCACCAGGTCAAGATCAAGTAGCTTATGCAGCTGGATCCCAGTATACGGTTGATTATGAAGGAATTATAATAAAAACTACAGATGGAGGAGAAACTTGGGAAACCATATATCCTTTATCAGGTACCGTACATTCATTTACTAGAATAGAGTTTGTTACGACTTTAAAAGGGTTTGTAGTAGGCTGGGGTAATACCTTTATGATGACTGAAGATGGTGGAGAAACTTGGGATGATGTGGTTGCAGGTACTGATGTATATTATTACAGTGGTTTGAACTTTTACGATGAAAATAATGGCTTTGCCATGGCTTTAAATTTAAGTAATGGTTTAGATTCATACATAACCGATGATGGTGGAGATACTTGGTTTCCAGGAGAAAACACATCGAATATGGCTGAATTTGCTTCAGCCTATGCAGATGAAACTACCTTGTTTACAGTAGGTAAAGATCAAGTAATTAGTAAATCTGAGGATGGAGGTGAAAATTGGTCAGTTATTAATACAGGAACTCAAGGGTTTTACAATTTTGAAGTTTTTTTTAAAGATATTGATAATGGAATTGTATCTTCCGAAGATGGTACTTTACTTACGACTCACGATAGTGGTGTAACTTGGGATACTTACAGTACAGGTTATCATAATTTTTACGGCCTTAATTATGTAGGTGAACATGTTTATGCAGCTGGAACAGATGAAGATGTTTTCCAATCTTCGGACAATGGGAATACTTGGAGTTTAGTACATGACGGACCTCCAAATGCAACATTTTATGCAATCGAATTCTTTAGTAATGGAGATGCTTTAATTTGTGGATCGCAAGGAACGTTGCTAAAAGCAAATGAATTAATATTGAATACTACTAGTTTTGAAAATTCGAATTTGAATGTTTTTTATTCAAGTTCGAATAAAGAATTATCTATAAATTCAGAAGTAGAGTTTTCTAGCTATTCTATTTATAGTATCGATGGAAAATTAATTAAAGAAGGTAAATTAAATTCAAATACAACAATAGATGTATCCTATATTTCTTATGAAAATTATATTTTAGTATTAAACAATGACTATACTTCAAAATCTATAAAGTTTTTAAAATATTAAATATTAAAAGAAACTATTCCAATTACTTATTACTTCCCAAATAAATAGTGCTAGGAATGAAAAAGACACTAGCAATTTCATAAAGGTAGAAGCTAAAAAACCTAAAAAGGATCCAAATGCTGCTTTTAAAGCCTGGGGTCCTTTTGTTTTATTAAATGCAATTTCACCTATAAACGCTCCCAAAAAAGGACCGATTAAAATTCCAAATGGGATAGGAGATAGTAATCCAATAATTAATCCTATTACTGCTCCAATTGCTCCCGCTTTACTACCTCCAAATTTTTTGGTGCTAATGGCAGGCATCATATAATCTAGTAAAAAGATGCCAATAGCAATCACAAAAGTGATTCCTAAAAACCAATAATTATTGGGAATGGCTACTGTTAATTCTAATAATAACAGTCCTAACCAACCTAGAGGAGGACCTGGTAGTACAGGAAGAACGCTTCCTATTATGCCTATTATACATAAAAAAAAACCAATAAAAACTAAAACTAAATCCATATTCATACTTGATAAGACGAAAGTATGAAATTTTGTTACAATTAATCTATAACTAAAAAATTAGTTTAAACTAATATTTTAGTTATATTTGTCCAATAACAATAATTAATACTTATTATTTAAATGAAACAATTGACAAAAGCAGAAGAAGATATAATGCAAATTCTATGGAGATTAGAAGAAGCAAATGTAGCTTCGATAGTAGAAGAATTTCCAAAACCAAAACCTGCAAACAACACAGTTTCAACTATTGTTAGGATATTAGAAAGTAAAGGATTTGTAAATTATAGAAAACAAGGTAGAGGTCATGTTTATTTTCCAATTGTTAGTAAAGCAGATTATAGCAATAGTTCAATTCAAAAATTAAAAGATGGCTACTTTCAAGGTTCTTTTAAAAGTATGGTTTCTTTTTTTATGAAAAAAAATGACATTAGTGTTTCCGAAATGGAATCAATTTTGCAGGAAATCAATAAAAAAGAAAAAAAATGATTCACTATATTCTTCAAATATTAGTTTTTCAGTTATTGTTTTTAGTAGCTTATGATGTATTTCTAAAAAAGGAATTGAAATTTAATTGGAATCGAGTTTATTTATTAGCGACTCCTATTTTAAGCTTTATTTTACCTCTAATTAAAATTGAATTCATTAGAAATAGTATTCCTGAAGAATATATAATTCAACTTCCTGCAGTTATGTTAGGAGGAACATCATCTGAATATATTGCTTCCGAAACCTTAAGTGAAATTACAATTGCTGGGACTTCAGCAATTAATATTTCACTAATTATTCAACTTATTTGGTTACTAGGTATGCTACTTGCATTGTGCAATTTATGTTATAAGCTTTATAAAATCTATCAATTAAAACAAGTAGGAGTTTCTATAAATTTAAACGGAACTTCTGTAATAAGTTTACCAAATACAGATACTGCTTTTTCATTTTTAAACATCATTTTTATTGGAGAAGATCTTTCCAAAAAACAAAAAGAAACCATTGTTGTACATGAAAAAATCCATATTCAACAATATCATTCAATCGATTTACTGTTTTTCGAATTCATAAAGATCATATTTTGGTTCAATCCTTTGGTTTATTTATATCAAAGTAAAATGGTTTTATTACAAGAGTTTATTGCCGATGAAAAAGCCGCTTCTTTAAGAGGGAAAAAAGAATATTACAATGGATTACTATCACAAGTGTTTAAAACCGAATCCATTTCATTTATCAATACATTTTTCAATCATTCATTAATCAAAAAACGAATTATTATGTTACAGAAATCAAATTTAAAACAAAACAAAATCAATCAATTAAAGTATTTATTATTAGTTCCTATCATAGGTGTCATGTTAGTTTATACTTCATGTACTCAAGAAACCAATGCTCAAGCAGATACTAATCAAGTTTCAAAAACCACTACCTCGTCAAAGAGTGACATTCTAAAAAACATTGAAGCTTTAAAAGAATCTATTGCTGTAAAAGGCGAAATAACTAAAGAGGAAGAATTAGCCTTAAAATCATTAATGGTTTTAACCGATGGGAATAAATTAGAAAGCCCTTATTATGATGAAGTAAAAGATGTTATAGAAATTCCTTTTGGTGTGATTCAAAAAGTTCCTACCTATCCTGGATGTACAGGAGATAATGAGGAACTAAAAAAATGTTTTACTCAAAATATTATGCAATTTGTTGGGTCAGAATTCAATACTAAAGTCTCTAATAGTGAAATTTCAGGAAGGCAGCGTATTGCAGTAAAATTTAAAATAGATAATACAGGGAAAGTTACTAATGTTCTTGCAAAATCTCAATATAAAGAGTTACAATCAGAAGCGATTAGAGTAATTAGTAGTTTACCAGAAATGTTACCTGGAGAGCATGAAGGAAAAAAAGTAGGGGTTCAATATTCATTACCGATAGTTTTTGAAATTGAATAAAAGGTGTTTTTTTAGATATTTAAAAGGCCAAATTGATTTTCAATTTGGCTTTTTTGCATTTATGTAATAAACTAAATTCTTATGTGGTTATTTACAGGGTTTTATTATTTTTATCCTATGAAAAATAATTACTTACTATTCTCAATTTTATTAATTCTTTTTAGCTTTTCAACTATTGAAGCTCAAGAAATAAATTGGATGACTATCGAAGAAGCCGAAGCTGCTAACAAAAAGGTGCCGAAAAAGATTTTTATTGACGTTTACACAGATTGGTGTGGCTATTGTAAAAAAATGGATGCTACTACTTTTAAAGATAAAGATATGATTGAATATCTTAATAAAGAATTCTATAGTGTGAAATTAGACGGGGAAGATAAAGGTACGTTAGTTTTTAAAGAGAAGGAGTTTAATTTTGTAAATAAAGGAAGGAGAGGTTATAATGAATTGCCTGCTAGTCTTATGCAAGGAAAATTGAGCTACCCAACTTTTGTGTATTTAAATGAAGATTTAGAGGTTTTATCCGTGATACCAGGTTATAGAAAAGCAAATGAAATGCTTAAAATGGTAACTTATCTAGGTGATGATATTTATAAAGATATGAAATGGAATGAATATGTAGAACAAACAAAAGGGAAGGAATAATAAATAAGAATAAAATGAAAAACGGGTTAGTTTTTATTGTTTTATGTATCTTATTTCAATCTTGTCAACTTTTTGAAACCGAAAAAATTTCGTCTGAAACATTTCTTGAAGATGAAGTTAAATCAATCAATTGGAAAGATGTTGACCAATATCCTGTTTTCATAAACTGTGAAGGCTTATCTGAAAAAAATAAACAAAAAAGTTGTTTTGAAACAACACTATCTTCTCATATTTATCAATCTATAAACTCAGAAAACACAATCGTTACTAGTGATCTTAACGAAACACTATTGTTAGATTTTATAGTAGATGAAAAGGGAAAACTTTCGATTACTTCAATGGTTATTGATAGTTTATTAAAAGCTCAAGTTCCTTTATTAAAAGCACAAATTTTAAACGGAATTGATTCCTTACAACCTATAGCTCCAGCATATAAAAGGGGGATTCCTGTAAAAACAACATTTAAACTTCCTTTAGTTATAAAAACTAGTGACTAAAGGTTAAACTTATATCCTAAGGAAAAATCTAATGGAAACTCACTGTTAGATTCTTGAACAATACTAACGAAGTCATTATACGTAAAGGTTAAATAACCATTACCTAAAGCATAATCTGCACCTACTCCAAAGTTTAATAAGGCTTCAAATGTTCCATCGGAAGCAGTGGTGAAATATACTTCTCCATCATCCGGGTCTGTAACTTCTACTTGCTTGCTTTCATAATTATAACCTGCAATTTTCACATTAACAAATACATCTAACTTCGTCTTTTTTACAAATTTAAAGCGATAGTTCAATGAAAATTGAGAAGCAGAATATTTATAGTCAGAACTTTCAAAGGTTTGTTTAAATCGTACTACTAGCGAATGTCTTTTTAGTAAATTATGGTCAACAATTTCAAATTCTGCACCCATTGTAGGAAGCATTTCGTTATTTGGATTAGCAGAATAAACAGCATTGCTTATTCCTACAAATGCACCTAAACGTGTTTTTAACCTAATGTTATTTCCTTCAACGACATAATTTGGATCTTTACTTTTATTATAGTTGTTTACAAAATCTCGTAAACTAGCTTTTGTAAATTTTAATTTATCAACTTCAATAGGTGAGTCACTTGTTAATTTTTGAAGTTCCTGTTTGTATTCTTCTTGATAATCTTTATCTATTTTTGTGTTTTTTAATTCTATAATGGTCTCTTCCTTCATTACAAAATAGCGATATTTCTCATCTGTAATATTCCATAAAAGAGCTAATGGACCTTCTACTTCAGTTTTTAATTCAATAGTATTTCCTTCTACGGTATAGGTTTTCTGTGCGAATAAATGAGTTGTAAATAATAAGAATACAACCAATGAATATGAAAGTAGGTGTTTCATTTTGTTAGGATTTGGTACGGTTAAAGGTAAAAAAATAATTTTACAATGCTAATTTTTAAAAAATATCGATGTTTAACTTATTTGTTGAAGGATCTTCCTTTCCAATTATAAGATCCAAACTTGGAGTTTAAAACTACAATAGTTGTAATTACAGGATATATAAAAAAACTTGCTATATAGTGTAAAGGTTTGTTTTTGAATCTAGTAAAAGAAACCATTTGAGAATTGAAAATAAAATCCGCAATTGTTTTAGTAAGGATAAAACCTAATAAGAAATTTATAAATGTATACTTGTAGAAACAATACCCTATTCCTATAAGCATAAAAAAATTAGTCAAAAAAACAACCAAACCTATAAGTTGAGTAATTATGTTGCTTTGTTTAGATGTTTTAGAAGCCCATCGTATTCTTTGACTAATAATATCTTTCCAAGAATTTTCGCCAGAAGTTAAAACTATAGAGCCTTTATTTTTTATAAACTGAATACCATTTTTATCTATTTTTTTAAATTTTTCCATTAAAAATATATCGTCTCCACTAGCAACAGATTCGTTTCCAGAAAAACCTGAAACATCTTGAAAAACATTCTTCCGATAGGCTAAATTAGCTCCATTACACATAAGAGGAGTCTTGATTCCAAAGCCTCCTATAGTGACTGTTTGTAGACTAAAATTATCATATTGTTGATAGGAATTAATTAACCCTTTTTTCTTTTTATAGCCAACCGGTCCAGCTACCATATTTGGATTGTTTTCTTTAATAAATTGATTAAAATTTAGCAACCAATTCTTAGGTAATACACAATCAGCATCTGTGGTAATAATCCAATTGAATTTTGAGATAGAGATCGCTTCAGTTATCGCATCCTTTTTTGGGGAATTAGATTTTCGATTGTTTTTAATAACAGTATAATTTTGAAAAGTACTTTCTGTAGTAATTATTTTAACTGAACTGTCTTTAGAATCATCATCTACAAAAATGATTTCAAACAATTTAGGGGGATAGTTTAAATCAGCAATGGTCTTTATTAAATCAGGAAGGTTTTCGGCTTCATTTCTAAAAGGGATAATTATTGAAAACAGTGTCTTAAGAATAGTTTTTTTATTTTTAAATTCTTTTATATTCTGATAACCTATTAGTAATATTACTAAGGTGATTATATAAAAAAACAATAAAATACTTCCTAGGTAAATCATTTTCTAATGGGTTTATAGGTCATTAAAAAATAACCTCCAACCATGGAAGGTATCACAAAATTTAAAACCCACATGCAAAATACCGTGTTCAGAACAATAATTTCAGAAATTCCAATTAAATAAAAAACCCAAACTGCAACACCACCTTTAATAATAACGTCAAAAATAGAAAGTGTTGGGATGATGGAAGCTAATAAATACATAGAAAAAATATACGGTGCTGTTTCATTCAAATTAATAGATGCTCCGAAAAATTGTAATAATAGAAAAAACAAATAACTAAAAGTTAGATAACGAGCCAATGAAAAAAGAATCATTTTCATTTTTATTCCTATTGATAATTCTTTGAATTTGTTGATGATAATTGAAATTGATAACCCCTTAATAATAAATTGCTTTTTTCTAATAGTAAAACCCAACAAAACGATTCCAAAAAATACAATTGCTGCAATTACCAATTTAGTTAAGGTGTTTTCTGAAAAGCTAATTAGTTGATGCTTATTAAAAATTACAATTAAACCTATGATTCCTAAAAGAGTAGTTATAAGCATCTGAAAAGAATTATGAAACAAGTTATAAAGCATCACTTTTTTTCGCTCATTCTTTTTAAAAAAATATGCCTTGGCTCCATATTCGCCTATTCTATTGGGTGTGGCTAAGGATACTGTTAAAGAAGTTAAACTTTGTTTTAATGAGGTAGAAAATGAAATGGGTTTTATTTTAGAAACAATCGTTTTCCATTTTAGGGTTTCAAAAAACCAATTTAAAACTGCTAAAAGTAAAAACCCAAGAATTGAATCGATTGAATTTTTATTAATTACTTTATTAAAAAAATAATCACTGCTAATCGTTTCATTTTGTGAAATTTTCAAATAAATATATGCAAAAGTAAAAGTCAGAATTAAAACTTTAAGGGCAAGCAAAAGATATTGTTTAGATTTGTGACTTAGTGCGAACATAAAAAGCTAAATTAGTGAATCTTTAATTTGAGAATTAAAAAATTAAATGAATTCTGATAAAATTATACTCGGTATTGACCCTGGAACTACTATTATGGGTTTTGGACTTATTAAAGTAGTGAATAAAAAAATGCATTTTTTACAACTAAATGAGCTTCAGTTAAAAAAGTACGAAGATCATTATGTGCGTTTAAGATTGATTTTTGAAAGAACCATAGAGCTTATAGATACCTATCATCCTGATGAAATTGCAATAGAAGCTCCCTTTTTTGGAAAGAATGTACAATCTATGTTAAAATTGGGAAGAGCCCAAGGAGTAGCAATGGCAGCAGGGCTTTCTAGAGATATTCCGATTACAGAATATGCTCCTAAAAAGATAAAAATGGCTATAACAGGAAATGGTAATGCTAGTAAAGAACAAGTAGCGAGAATGTTACAAAGCTTATTGCAATTAAAAGAGCTTCCTAAAAATTTGGATAGTACTGATGGGTTGGCAGCGGCTGTTTGTCATTTTTACAATGCAGGAAAAGTGCAGATTGGAAAGAGTTATACTGGATGGTCTGCTTTTGTAAAACAAAATGAAGGACGAGTAAAAAAATAAAATAATGCAGGATCTAGAAGTTTTAAAATTTCCAACTGGGAAAGTCGATTTTCCAAATGTGATAACAAATAATCATATTTCAGAATGGATTCAAACTCTTGAAGGATTCCCAATACAAGTTAAAAATGAAATCCAAGGACTTCAAAAAAAGGAATTAGCACACAAATACAGACCCAATGGTTGGAATATTAAGCAAATTGTAAATCATTGTGCAGATAGCCATCTGAATAGTGTGATACGTTTTAAATTAGCTTTAACAGAAGACAATCCAATCATTAAACCCTACGAAGAAGCAAAATGGGCAGAATTACCAGATACTATTTATTACGATATAAATGAGTCTTTAGATTTGTTAAAAATAATCCATCAACGCTGGGTTTTTTTATTAAAAAAAATGACAGAGGATGATTTTAAAAAAACATTTATTCATCCTGACGGGAATGAAACTGTAACCTTAGAAAAAAACCTTTGTATTTACGATTGGCATTGTAAACATCACTTGCAGCATATTATTAATGCTAAAAAGTTTCATTTTTAAATAAATGGCAGGAATCTACATTCATATCCCATTTTGTAAACAAGCTTGTTATTATTGTGACTTCCATTTTTCAACAAGTTTGAAAAGGAAAGACGAGTTAATCGACTCTATTTGTAAAGAAATAAAGTTACGGAAAGATGAAATTTCAGATTCAATTAAAACAATATATTTTGGTGGAGGAACACCATCATTATTAGAAACAACCGAAATAAATCGTATCATAAATGAAGTATATAAAAATTTTGAAGTAGAAGATCATATTGAAATCACTTTAGAAGCAAATCCAGACGACCTTACCGAAAATAAAATTTTACAGCTTTCAAAAACTAAGATCAATCGGTTAAGTATAGGAATCCAATCTTTTTTTGAAGAAGATTTAAAATTGATGAATAGAGCTCATAATTCTAATGAAGCTAAAGAGTGTTTGAAAATCGCAACTCAATATTTTAATAACATAAGTATCGATCTTATTTATGGAATACCTGGAATGAGTGACGATAAATGGATTGATAATTTAAATACCGCTTTATTATATGGAGTCCCACATATCTCTAGTTATGCACTTACTGTAGAACCAAAAACCGCTCTTAAAAAACTTATTGAAGTGGGTAAAATACCTGCTGTAAGTGAAACAAACTCCCATCGTCAATATTTAATTTTATTAGATAAAATGAATAAAGAAGGGTTTGTGAATTATGAGTTTTCAAATTTTGGGAAAGAGGGCTATTTTTCAGAAAACAATACCGCTTATTGGCAAGGGAAACCCTATTTAGGAATTGGACCTTCAGCACATTCATTTGATGGGAAAGTAAGAAGTTGGAATATTAATAACAACATTAAATACATCAATCAAATTCAAAAAAATGAATTGCCGATTGAAAGGGAGACTCTATCTAAAACAGATCGATATAACGAATATTTAATGACTGGTTTACGTACTATGTGGGGAGTTTCTTTAAATAAAGTAAGTCAGGATTTTGGTGTTGATTTCTCAACATATTTATTGACACAAGCTAAGAAACCATTAGCAGAAGGATTATTAGTTATTGAAAATGAAACATTGTTAATTTCAGAAAAAGGTAAATTTTTAAGCGATGGAATTGCTAGTAACTTATTTATGGTCGAATAAAATGCTTATTTTTAAAACATGATTGCAACTATTGAAATTGAAAACAAACTTATAAAGGTTGACCTGTCAAAACCTTTGGACATATCCATCACCTTAGCTTCTTCAGAAAACAATCCAATTGCTTGGTATCTAATGGAACCAAAAATAGAACCTGTAAAAGATGGTGATTGGGTTGGTAAAGTGAGTGAAGGTGCTTCTGTTAATTTTAATAATATCGCTTTTAATCCACACGCACATGGCACTCATACTGAATGTATAGGACATATAACTTCAGAATTTCATTCTATTAATAAAACCCTTCAGAATTTCTTTTTTAACGCAGAATTGATAACTGTTATGCCAGAAGCAAAAGGGGAAGATTTGGTGATAACAAAGCGTCAAATTGAAATGCTTTTAAATGGAAAAAAACCAAAAGCTTTAATTATTAGAACCTTGCCAAATAGTGATTTTAAGAAAAATAAAAAATACGACAACACCAATTGGCCATACTTGTTAGAAGACGCGGCAGCGTATGTAAAAGAAGTTGGAGTCAATCATTTATTAATAGATTTGCCTTCGGTAGATAAAGAAAGAGACGAAGGAAAATTATTAGCACATAAAGCCTTTTGGGATATTGCTAATTCTCCAAGATTGAATGCTACGATTACGGAGTTTATTTATGTGCCAGACACAGTTTTAGATGGTAGTTATTTGTTAAACCTTCAAATTGCTTCTTTTGAAAATGATGCAACACCAAGTAAGCCTGTTTTATATGAAATCATATAATTAGAAATGAAGCATTTATTAATTTTTCTAGTACTCATTTCTATTTCAAACTTGTTTTCACAAGATTATGAGAGAATAGATGCTACTATTTTATTGTATCCCACTCAGTGTGATTCTCCAGAGGAATTGTCAAAATTCATCACTCGTGATTTTTCAACAGACGAAGAAAAAGTACGTGCTATTTATAGTTGGATTATTCAGAATATCGCTTACGAACCTAAAGAATATAAAAAATTTGATTATCGATTTTCCAATATCAAAGAAAGAAATGTAAAGGAAGAATTAACGCGTCAAAAGATTATTGAAAGAACACTTCAAAAAGGGATCGCAGTTTGCGAAGGCTATGCATTTTTATTTGAAAAGCTTTGTGAATTACAAGGAATCACAAATTATTTAGTACGCGGTGATACTAAAACAACGATTGAAGGAATTGGAAAAGAATTTTCAACCGGTCATTTGTGGAATGTAGCTTATATAGATGGGATCCCATTTTTATTTGACCCTACATGGGGAGCAGGGAAATTCCATCAAAAATTTATAAAGGAACCTAACTATTATTACTACAAAACTCCACCTTATTCTTTTTTTAAAACCCATTATCCAGACCTTTATGAAGATGCATTAATTCCTGATGAAATATCCAAACAGGAATTCTCAGAATTGCCATTAATCATTGATTCTGATATGTTAATTTCGGATATTATTACACCCAAAAAAGGAATTATTTATACGGAGATGTATTTTGATGAAATTCAATTTGAAATAAAGAATTCTAATCCAAATAAAATAACTTATTCATTTAATGGTGAAATAAAAAAAGTAATAAAAAAAAATCTGGAGAATGAAATTTTAATGTTTTCTGTACCTTTAGAGCTAGGAGTAAAACAATTATTAGTTTATTTTGATGAAAAGCCAGTATTGGGTTACCAAATTAAATAAGTGTTATGAATATTGAAGAGTTTAGAGATTATTGCTTGGCAAAAAAGGGAGTTACAGAATCATTTCCTTTTGATGAGCAAACACTTGTTTTTAAAGTAATGGGAAAAATGTTCGCTTTATCTGGCTTAGAACACCAACCTGCAAAAGCAAATTTAAAATGCGACCCAGAAAAATCGATCATGTTACGTGAAGAATATGATGGATTGATTACCCCGGGATTTCATATGAGCAAAATACATTGGAATACGGTTGAATTAGAAATGAATATTCCTCACAACCTATTGTTAGAATTAATTGATGAATCATATAATTTGGTAGTTTCTAAATTGACTAAAAAACTAAAACTAGAATTAGAAAACTTATAAATATTTAATCCAACTGATGGACATAATAACCCAACGTTTAATTCTTAAAAAATACAACCCTTCAGATTTTGAAGATTTTTGTACTATTATTTGTAATGATGATGTGATGTTACATATTTCTGGAAAAGGACATACAAGATTGGTGGCAAAAGAAAAATTTGAAATGCTTTTAAAAACCAATCAAGAAAATGATTTTTACGGTGTGTATAAGGTCTTGCTTTTAGACACAAAGAAAGTAATCGGATTTGCTAAAATCACTCCTTTTGAAAAAAATGAAATAGAAATAGGTTATGCCTTATTACCAAATCATTGGAGGAAGGGATATACTGATGAAATGATACAAACACTTACCAAACACGGCTTGCAATACTTTCCAGAAAAAAAACTGATGGCGATTGTTAATGTAGGAAATTCTGCTTCTGTTAAAGTTTTAGAAAAAAATGGATATCATGTCTATAAAGAGGAAAGCTTTAAAGGAGCTCCTTGTTTATTATTAGAGTATTCTATGGTGTAAACTCTTTTCTGTAAACCCTTGGTGAAGTACCAACAAATTGTTTGAATTTTCTATTAAAATTAGAGATGTTCTGAAAACCTGAAAGTTCAGCAATTTCTGCGATGGTTAATTCCTTATTTGTTTTTAATAGGTTACAAGATTTCTCAACTCTAAGTTCATTTAAAAAAGAAGTATACGTTTTATTAGTACGTTTTTTAAAATACTTGCAAAATGCATTTTTGGTCATTGCAGCTTCTTGAGAGATGGTGTTTAGAGAGATTTCCTTTTGAAAATTTGCGAGCGTATAATTAAATACTGCACTCATTCGTTTCCCTTCATTATCATTAAATATTTTCAAATTAACAAAAGAAGAAAGTGATTTACTTTTACTTCTATTAATTAAATTTAAAAGATTAAGAAATAAAATAAATCGATCAACCTTCTTTGCTTTAAAAAGAGTTTCAATAATAGACTTATAAGGTTTTGAGGTTTTTATTTTAAAACCATTTTCAGCTTTAATGAAAAATGATTGCAATTGTTTTAATTCTTCAATTTCAAAAAAACCTTTACCAAATGATTCCTTAGTAAAAAATATAGTAAGCATATGTGATTCTTTTTTAATTTCAATATCTGAATTAAAAACGTGAGGCAAATTACTGCCAATAATAAACAACTCACCTTCTTTATACCTATTGATCGTATTCCCAACAATTAATGAACCTTCTCCTTTTTTTATAAAACTAATTTGATATTCTTTATGTTGGTGTAATTGAGAATAAAACACTAATTCTTTATCTTCTTGAAGAATTAAAGAGTCTTTTTTTGATTTAATAATTGTAAAAGGTAAAACTTTCATAATGATTGATAATTATTCAAAAATATAACATTAATTTAAATTAAAGGATAATATAATATCATTATATGATAAATGTGAATTAAAATTATACTAGTTATTCCAATTAATTTTATCAAAAAATTATAATAGTATGAAATCTCAATGGAAAGGTGTTATGCCAGCCGTTTTTACATGGTTAAAAGAATCAGCATCAGGTGACATTGAAATTGACTTTGAAAAAACAAAAGAATACGCTGCAGGCATCTTAAAAGTTCAAGGACTAGGTGGGACTAGAATGAATGGACTTGTTGGTTCAGGAACACTAGGAGAAAATAGTTATCTAAGCTCTGAACAACGCGTTTCTTTACTGGAAGCACTTTCTGAAGTTGCTAAAGAATATAACGTACCTTTAATTAGTGGAGCAGCTGCAGAAACAAAAGAAGAACTTGCAACAATCGTTAAAGGTTTAGCAGGCGCAGGTGTGGATTCCGTAATGGTTATGCCTCCAAAGACAAAGGAACTTCCTTCTGATGAAGAAATGTATGCGTATTATGAACTTGCTGAGTCAACTGCAAGAAATGCAGGTGTAACAATTATGCCTTATAATAATCCTGATGCAGCTGGTTATCATGCGCTTTCTACGGAACTTCTTCTAAGACTTGCTAAACTTCCTAATGTAACTGCGCTTAAAATATCAACAATTGATGTTTCAATTATTGAAACGATGATGTTAGCGAACAAAGATTTAGAAATTTTGGCTGGTGTTGATACCGTAACGGTACATGCAGGACTTGCTGGAGCAATTGGTGGAATTACAGGTGTAGGTTGTATCTTCCCTAAAGCTAGTGTTACTATGCAAGAGTATGTTTCACAAGGAAATTGGGCTGAAGCAAATAAAATTTCTCAAGCAATGAATTCCATCTCGTTTTTAGATGCTCAGCCACTACTTATGGAATATCTTAAGTATGCTTTCGGAATTCACCATAATGATGCCACTGGCGGACTACGTACCTTAGGTAAGAAGTTAACCCAACAACAAATTGATGAGGTTCAAGCTCGTTATATTCTAGCAAAAGAAAGACTTGAAGTTTTGGAATTAATAGATTAAGTCTTTTAAATATAAAAAAAAGTGAAATAAAAAGAGCTTCAACAAAACCTCAATCACTAACACAGAAATTTTTGTACCAGCAATAATTTCTATACATTTAAACAGTAATTAAGGTAAAAATAAAAAATACATACATGCTAGAAATAAGACCCAGTTGCGAGCATTGCAATAAAGATTTACCCTATCACGCAGAAGATGCAATGATATGTACTTTTGAATGCACCTTTTGTCGTGATTGTGTCGAAAATATTTTAAAAGAAGTTTGCCCTAATTGTGGAGGTAATTTTACACCAAGACCCATTAGACCCAAAGAATTATTAAAAAAGTATCCGGTTTCTAATCATATTGTTTTTAAACCAGTGGATATAATTAAACACAACGAATTAATACAAAATAAAAAATGATTACAGGTGAAAATCATATTGGAAATCAACGCTCTGCTTTAGGTGGAAAAACGTATACAACGTTCAATCCAAAATTAAATATTGAAAATGATCAAATTTTTACAGAAGCAACCTCTGAAGAAATCAATCAAGCAGTTGAATTAGCTACTGAAGCATTTAAATCATTCAGTAAAAAATCTGGAAAAGAGAAGGCAACTTTTTTAAGAGCCATCGCTGATGAAATTTTAGCAAAGGGAGACGATTTAATTGCAATGTACCAATCTGAAACAGGCCTTCCAGAAGGAAGAGCTAAAGGTGAAAGAGGAAGAACCATAGGACAATTAACAAGTTTTGCGGCTATGTTAGAAGAAGGCTCTTGGGTAGAAGCAACTATAGATACTGCAGATTTAAATAGAAAACCGATTCCAAAGCAGGATATTCGAAAAATGATGGTGCCTTTAGGGCCAGTAGTAGTTTTTGGAGCTAGTAATTTTCCATTTGCTTATTCTACTGCAGGAGGCGATACGGCATCTGCATTAGCAGCTGGTTGTCCAGTGATTTGTAAATCACATCCAATGCATGCTGGGACTGGCGAAATGGTTTCAGAAGCCATTATAAAAGCTGCTATAAAAACCAATATGCCTAATGGAGTATTTTCAAATTTAAATAGTTCCGGAATTGAAGTAGGTATAGAATTAGTTACGCACCCTGGGGTAAAAGCAGTTGGTTTTACTGGTAGTATTCAAGGTGGAAGAGCCCTATATGATATTGCTGGTCAAAGAGACGAACCGATTCCTGTTTTTGCTGAAATGGGAAGTATTAATCCAGTAGTTTTATTACCTGAGGCGACTCAAAATAGAGGAGAGGATATCGCTAAAACGTATGCAGGATCTATCACATTAGGAACAGGTCAGTTTTGTACCAATCCAGGATTAATTCTTGGAATTAAAAGTGAGTCTTTAAACAATTTTATTAATACCCTTTCTTCAGAAATTGTAAAATTAGAGCCTTCTTGTATGCTTCATCCTAATATTATTGGAAATTATGAAAGAAATAAACAAAAAGTACTAGAGCAAGATGGGTTAACTGTAAAAGCAAACTATCAAGAAGACGTTGCAGTGAATCATGCAAGACAAACTATTGTTAAAGTTGAAGGATCAACTTTTTTAAATAATACGACTTTGCATCAAGAAGTTTTTGGACCATTTTCAATGGTTGTACAATGTAATAATGCAGCTGAATTAGAAGATGTCATTAATCATTTAGAGGGTCAATTAACAGGTACTGTTTTAGGAGAATTAAATGAATTACAAAAATATAATACGGTAATTGATGCGCTTCAAAATAGAGTAGGGAGAATAATTTTTAACGGTGTGCCAACAGGTGTTGAGGTATGTCCAGCAATGCTTCATGGTGGTCCATATCCATCTTCAACAGACAGTCGTTTTACAGCTGTAGGAGTGCATTCGGTGAAAAGATGGGTGCGTCCATTTAGCTTTCAAAGTTGGCCAAATGAATTTCTTCCTAATGAATTAAAAAATGAAAATCCTATGGGTATCACAAGATTTATAAATGGGGAAAACACTAAGAATAAAATTTAATTCTATATGAAAATATTCGTGCGAGTTTCTTTATTATTATTTCTAGTTTTATTGAGTTGTTCCAAGAAATCAGATAACTCTGAGTCAGAGGTGTTACAAACGATTATAACTGAAATGGAAGAAAGAGATCCCTACGATGAGGAAAAATACCCATTAGGATTATTTTCTAAACAACATTTTGAAAAAGAAGCCAATTATGCTAAAGAACAGTTAGATAAATTAAGGGAAATTGATTCTTCTAATTTATCTGAAACGGAATCTATTTCTTTAGCTTTATTAAAATTTCAATTACAAGATACTATTGATTATTTTGAATTTGAAAGGTATTTAAATCCATTATTATCAGATTCTGGATTTCATAATAATTTTTCTTTTATGGTTCGACCTTTTCAAAATTATGAACAGGTTAAATCTTACTTAACAAAGCTAAATGCAATTCCAAATAGAGTTAATCAGTTTTTGCCATTATTGAGAGAAGGCTTGGAAAAAGGAGTCTCACAACCACGGGTTATTTTTAATGGATATGAATCTAGTTATAATGATCATATAGTTGAAAATTATGAAGAAAGTTATTTTTATAAGCCTTTTAATAATTTACCAAGTATTTTAACTCAAGCTCAAAAGGATTCTGTTTTAGTTGCTGCTAAAGAAGCGATAACTAATAATGTGATCCCTCAATACAAAGTAGTAAAAGCTTTTTTCGAAGAGGAATATTATCCAAAAACAAGAATTTCAATTGGAGTTTCAGAAACACCTAATGGGAAGGAATATTATCAAAATAGAATCAACTATTATACAACCAGTACACAGTATTCTGCAGATGACATTCATAGAATTGGACTGAATGAAGTAGCTCGTATAAAAGGTGAGATGGAGAAAATAATTTCAGAATTAGATTATCAAGGCAGTTTTCCACAATTTTTAGAATTTTTAAGAACCGACCCACAGTTTTATGCAACTTCACCAGAACAATTGCTTATGATAGCAAGAGACATGGCTAAAAGAGCAGATGAACAATTACCAAGATTCTTTAAAACATTGCCTAGAAAACCTTATGGTGTGGCACCGGTTCCAGATGCAATTGCACCAAAATATACTACAGGTAGGTATGTAGGAACTAGTAAAAACAGTACAGATCCAGGGTATTATTGGGTCAACACCTATGATTTGCCAAGTAGGCCGTTATACGTGTTACCTTCCTTAACAGTTCATGAAGCAGTGCCAGGTCATCATCTTCAAGGAGCTTTAAATTTAGAATTAGGAGATAGCATTCCACAATTCAGAAAGAATACGTACTTATCTGCGTATGGTGAAGGATGGGGATTGTATTGTGAGTTTTTAGCAGAAGAAATGGGAATGTACACCACTCCTTATGAACAATTTGGAAAATTAACTTATGAAATGTGGCGTGCTTGTAGATTGGTGGTTGACACAGGGATTCATGCAAAAGGATGGACTAGAGAGCAGGTAATAGATTATATGTCTGAAAACACAGCACTTTCTATCCATGAAATTAATACAGAAACAGATCGATATATTTCTTGGCCTGGTCAGGCTTTATCTTATAAAATTGGAGAAATTAAAATTAGAGAACTTAGAAGAAAAGCTGAAAAAGAATTAGGAAGCTCCTTCGATATCCGAGAGTTTCATGAGGTAGTTTTAGAACAAGGAACTGTTACATTGGCAATTCTAGAGACTAGAGTCAATAACTATATTGATAAAAGTAAAGATGAGTAAAACCATTTATAAATGCATTGATGCTCATACTTGCGGAAATCCAGTAAGAGTTATTACTACAGGACGTCCCGATCTTCAAGGGGACTCTATGAGTGAAAAAAGACAACATTTTTTAAAAGACTACGATTGGATCCGAAAAGGTTTAATGTTTGAACCCAGAGGTCATGATATGATGAGCGGGAGTTTCTTTTTTGAACCTCAGTTTCCAGAAAATGATTTTGGTATTTTATTTATCGAAACCTCAGGGTGCTTGCCGATGTGTGGTCATGGCACTATAGGAGCAATAACCATTGCTATAGAAGAAGGATTAGTAAAACCCAATACACCCGATAAAATTAGGATGGAAACACCAGCAGGATTGGTAGAGATAGACTATCAACAATCCAATGGAAAAGTAGAATGGGTAAAATTGAAAAATGTAAAATCGTATTTAGCTGCAGAAAATCTTACTATTGAGTGCCCTGAATTAGGAGAAATAACATTCGATGTTTCTTATGGAGGAAATTATTATGCAATAGTAGACCCACAAAAAAGCTTTAGTGGAGTTCATAATTTTACTGCAGGTAAATTGATACAATATTCTCAAATTGTAAGGAAAAGAATAAACGAAAAGTATCCAGACATGTTTATTCACCCTGAAAATAAAACCATTAGAGACGTAAGTCATATGTTATGGACAGGAGAGCCTTTAGATCCAAAGTCTTCTGGCCGAAATGCCGTTTTTTATGGAGATAAAGCAATCGACAGAAGCCCTTGTGGTACGGGTACTTCAGCAAGAATGGCTCAGTTGCACGCCAAAGGTAAACTAAAGAAAGGTGAAGAATTTATTCATGAAAGTTTTATAGGATCAACCTTTATTGGTCGAATTGAAGAAGAAACAACCTTAGGTAATAAAAAAGCAATTATTCCAAGCATTCAAGGTTGGGCAAAAATTTATGGTTATAACACTATTATTATTGATGAAGAAGATGATCCTTATGCACATGGATTTCAAGTAATATAGATAAATAATGAGCAAAGAAGTCGTAATTATTGGTGGAGGAATTATAGGTTTGTGTTCTGCATATTACCTTCTTAAAGAAGGACATCAAGTAACCATCATAGATAAATCCAATTTTTCTCAAGGAGCATCTTTTGTAAATGCTGGCTATATAACTCCTAGCCATATTATACCATTAGCATCTCCAGGAATCATTACAAAAGGTATTAAATGGATGTTTGATTCTTCAAGTCCCTTTTATGTAAAGCCACGTTTAGATAAAGATTTTTTACAATGGACTTGGGCTTTTAAAAAATCAGCAACTACTTCAAAAGTAGAAAAAGCAATCCCCGTAATTAAAGATGTCAACATTTTAGGCAGGGAATTATATGAAGAAATAAAGGCTTCCAAAGATTTCAATTTTCATTACGAAAGAAAAGGGCTTTTTATGTTATATAAAACAGATAAGGCTGGAGAAGAAGAATGGAAAATTGGTAAAAGAGCAATTCAAGAAGGTTTAAACGTAAAAAATATTTCTGCAAACGAAGTAAGAAATATGGAGCCTAATGCGAATATAGATTGTAAGGGTGCAGTTTATTTTGATTCAGATGCACATATGACGCCTAAAGAATTTATGACTGGAATGATTACTTTTCTAAAGAATCAAGGAGTCACTTTTTATACTGAAGAAGAAGTAATAGATTTAACAATTTTAAAAGGAAAAATTAAAGAGGTTGTTACTTCAAAAAAAACAATAAAAGCAGACGAAGTTGTTGTTGCAGCAGGTTCTTGGAGTCCCTTACTAACTAAAAAACTAGGAGTTAAAATACCCATTCAAGCTGGAAAAGGATACCGAATTAATGTAGAAAGAGAAACAGGAATTACAATTCCAGCCATATTAGTTGAAGCAAAAGTAGCAGTAACTCCAATGACTGGATTTACACGATTTGCAGGTACTATGGAAATTGCAGGAATTAATGAAACTATAAACCCTAATAGGGTAAAAGCAATAAGTAATGCTGCATCACAATATTATCAAGGTTTAAAGATAAATCAAGAAGAAATCGATCAAGCTGCTTGTGGATTAAGGCCTTGTTCTCCAGATGGGTTGCCTTATATAGGAAGAGCAAACAACTTTGAAAATTTAACAATAGCAACAGGCCATGCGATGATGGGTTGGAGCTTAGGACCTTCGACAGGTAAAATAATTTCAGAAATAATTTCAGATAAAAAAACATCCTTAGATATCAATCCGTTTCACCCAAATAGAAAATTTTAATATGCGATACGAACCAATTTCCAATCAATTATTTATAAGAAATAGAAAGAATTTTATTTCAGAAATGAATGAAAACACGATTACTATTTTAACATCCAATGATGTAAAACATAATAATGCAGACGATATCATGTCGTTCACTCAAAATAATGACCTGTTTTATTTGTGTGGAATAGATCAAGAAGAATCTATTTTGGTTTTATATCCAGATGCCTATAAGGAAGAAAATCGAGTAATTTTATTTATCAAAGAGACGAATGAAACTATTAAAATTTGGGATGGTGAAAAACTAACTAAAGAGCAAGCTTCTAAAGTTTCTGGAATTGAAAGAGTAGAGTGGATTCAGGATTTTGAAATGACTTTACAATACATGGCTTTTGAAGCAGATGGTTTTTATTTAGGTCATAACGAACACTCCAAAAGAGTTACAAAGGATCAGGAAACACAGCAAGATAGAATGATAAAATGGTGTAAAGAAAAATATCCATTACATAATTATTATAGAGCTTCAAAAATTACTAGAAGTCTAAGACCTATTAAGTCTGATGAAGAAATAGCTTTAATTCAAAAAGCAGCAGATATAAGTGTTGAGGGTTTTTACAATGCACTTAAAGTTGTAACACCAAATATCATGGAATATGAAATTGAAGCTGAATTAATTCATACGCTTATTAAAAACGGAGCTACAAGACATTCTTTTAAGCCTATTGTGGCTTCTGGAAAAAACGCTTGTGCATTGCATTATAATACGAATGATGATGTATGTAATGATGATGATATGGTTTTACTTGATTTTGGAGTTTGCTATGCAAATTATAACAGTGATACCACTCGTTGTTTTCCTGTAAATGGTAAGTTTTCTGAAAGGCAAAAAGAGGTGTATTCTTCAGTATTGAATTGCTTAAAAGAAGGAAGCAAGTTATTGATGCCAGGTGTTATTTCTTCTGAATATGAAGCTGAAATGGCACTTTTGGTTGAAGCCGAATTAATTAAATTAGGTTTGTTAAAAGCAGATGAGGTAGCAAATCAAGACCCAAAAAAACCATTGTATAAAAAATACTTTATGCACGGAACTGCCCATCATATGGGCTTAGATGTTCATGATGTAGCATTATATTCTCGTCCTTTTGAAGCAGGTATGGTGTTAACTTGCGAACCAGGTATTTATATTCCAGAAGAGGGCATAGGCTGTCGATTAGAAAATGATTACGTTCTAACAGAAAATGGGCCTATCAACTTAACAAAAGGAATGCCTATCGAGATTAATGAAATTGAAGCATTAATGAAAAAAGACTAATATCTTTATTTCATCCAACTATCAATGATTTCGTAAATTTCTTTTTGCTCTTCTTTATTAAAGCTATTAATTCGTGTAGTATGACTGCCTTTTGATTTTACAAACTTGTACATTTCTCTTTCAGGAGCAGTAGAACTTAAATCAACTGCGGTAGCACTCCAAGCATCGTATTCGCCATAAATAAAAAGTATTTTTTCTGCAGAGTCATCTAAATAAGATTTAATTTCTTGCATTGGTTTTAAATCGTACTTTATTGTAATTCCTTCTGGAAATGCCCAATCAAATTTATACACTTCTTCGGTTTGAAGGTATTTTTTAAAAGGAGCGGTTTCATAGCCATAAATTCCTTGTTGCGTTAAAGCTGCCCAAAAATAAGGCTGTAAATCATCCACAGATTTACTTTCAAAAAAGCCATATCCCACAACCTCTACTAAATGATTATATATTTCTTGTGGAGTAGCATTTTTACTTGGAATGTCTTCAATTTTATTTCCCCATTGCCAAAAAGCAAAAGAATACTCTAAGATAGTATAATCGATTGCGTTTTCTTCTCCAAATTCCCAAGACATATGATGTTCCTTTGCAGTTTTTATTAATATTTCTAAAAGACTTGATCTGTTTTCAAAACATAAATCTTGAAATTGTTTTATTTGTTTACGTTCTTCTTTAGTTCCTACGGTTTTTAAAAAATGATAAACTCTAGGATCCTCTCTTTGATAATTTAAAGGGCCTACATAACAAACAGAAGCATCTACATTGTTTGGAAAAAATCTACGATGTGCCATGGTTGTTTGGCATCCTTTTGAAATTCCTGTAGTGATAAATTTAGAATTTGGATAAATAGCATCACGAATTGCATCGATAATAATCGCTTGGTCTTTTGCAGCATTTTCTATGGTTAAAGTATTCCAATCAATTTCTTCAGGTTTAGAATTGTTAAAATACCTGTGTTCTATAGTTAGCTGATTGGCCTCATATTTAGCAGCTAATTCTCCTGCTTTCTCGGTATAAATACCATAACCTTGAAGTTCAACAATAACAGGTTTTTGTAGGTTTTCAAATCCTAAGAATACTCGCTGTCTAAAAGTTCCTTTATTTAAATCATCATGGTCAATGGGTTGTTCAAACCAAATTTCAAAATTTTCATTAAAATGACTAATGGGTTCTCTTTTTTCGATGCTAACCACATTTTCAATGGTTGCTAATTTTTCAAAAACAGAGGTTTTAGTTTCAGTTAATACTGCAGTTTGAGCATTGCTAAGGTTTATTGAAAAAGCTATAACAATAATTAGAAGGAAGGAATTTATTTGTTTCATAATTTTTTATTCAAATTAACATGACATATCAGCTACAATTTTCCACACTCCATTTATCTTTTTAAAGATAATTAGAAACACTCCATTAGCATCTCCGACACCCCTTTTTAAATGGTATTCACCCATCACCCAATAACTACCTTCATCAATTTTAGAGATGTCTTTTATGGTGAAATTTAAAATTCCAGAATGTTCTTTGGTAGGGTATCCTTTTTTATAATTGTCTAATGTTTGTTGCCAGCCTTTTGTGAGTCCACTGCTACCAAAAAACTTTAAAGAATCACTTTTCCAATACCCTTTCATAAATCCTTCTAAGTCATTATTAGACCAAGCTTTTTCTTGTTGAGCCATGACAGAAAGAATGGCTTCTTTGTCTTCTTTTTCAGTAGTTTGTGAAAACCCAATAATAAAGGATAATAAACAAAGTATTAAAAGTAATTTTTTCATGAATTTCATTTTTTATAAAAATAATATTTATTAAGCAAAGTAAATATAGATAGCTAAAACAATTAAACAAATGCTTATACCAACACTATTTAAATGTTTCCAAGGTGTAATATCTACTTGATTAGTATAGGTGAGTTTATACGCTTCTTTTCTAGGGTAATACATGCCAATCAGTAACATGATCAAAACATTTAACACAAAAAGTATGGCCATCACGTGTAAAAAATGAGGGTAGGAATCACTACCAACGATAAAGGGTTTTAAAATAAACTGACTAATACTGTACAATACAACTCCAGAAATGATAGCAATTTTTGCAGCAATTGCAGGAACATATTTTGTTAAATATCCAACGACAATTATGGTAAGTATTGGTATACTATAACAACCGTTAACTTCTTGCAAATATCCGAACAATCCATCAGGAGCTTTTGCAATCAATGGAGCAATACCCATGGAGATTAATGCAAGGATGATTCCAAATCGCTTTCCAACTTGAACGGTTTTCTTTTCAGTGGCATTCGTATTAAAATGACTTTTATAAATATCTACCCCAAATAAGGTAACTGAACTATTTAAAGCTGAATTAAAAGAACTTAATATGGCTCCAAATAAAACGGCAGCAAAAAATCCTACCAAAGTTGCAGGTAATACTTTAGCTACTAACATGGGATAGGCTTCATCTGGATTTTCTATTTGCTCACCAAAAATATGAAATGCAATAACTCCAGGTAATACAACTATTAAGGGCCCTAGAATTTTTATAAAGGAAGCTAATAACAATCCCTTTTGTCCTTCTTTTAAATTTTTAGCTCCAAGTGCACGTTGTATGATAGCCTGATTTGTTCCCCAATAGAATAATTGAACCAACATCATTCCGGTAAAAATTGTGGCAAAAGGAATTGATGATTTTGGGCTTCCCATCGATTTAAATTTATCAGGATTACTTGTAATTAATGTTGAAAACCCTTCAGAAATACTTCCATCTCCAATAGCCATTAATCCAAAAATTGGAATTAATAAGCCTCCAATTAGTAAACCAATTGCGTTAATCGTATCAGAAACAGCTACTGCTTTTAAACCTCCTAAAATAGCATATATTGAGCCAATAATTCCAATGGACCATACCGTAATCCAAAGTGCAGAAGTTTTTGAGACTCCTAAAAGTGAAGGAATATCAAACATATTGCTAATAGCCAATGCACCAGAATACAATACGATAGGTAATAAAACAATGGCATAACCACTTAAAAAAAGGGCAGAAGTGATGGTTTTAGTTGTCTTATCATAACGATTTTCTAAAAATTGAGGAACTGTAGTTATTCCTCCTTTTAAATAGCGGGGTAATAAGAATACTGCAGTTAACACCATAGCGATTGCAGCTAAGGTTTCCCAAGCCATTACCAAAATTCCATCTTTAAATGCAGCACCATTTAATCCTACAATTTGCTCGGTTGATAGATTAGTTAACAATAAGGAACCTGCAATTACAACGCCTGTTAAACTTCTGCCGCCTAAAAAATATCCGTCAGCTGAAGCTTCATCTGTTTTTCTACTTTTTAAATAGGAAATAATTCCAACTAATGAGGTAAATCCAATAAAAGCTAATATCTGCATAGGTTATTTTTTTGCTGGTTGAATAATAAATGAATATTTGTATGATTTTGATGAAATTGTATATTCTTCATGAACTAACCTTCCCCATGATGTGTCACCCCCAAGCCCCATTTGCATAAAATCGATGTTCCATTGAACCGTCTCTCCAATTTTAATATCAGCTCCATGTTTTTTAGTAACAGGAACCAATCCTGAAGCAGATTCTCCAGCATCATTACTATTAAAATCTATTTCCTTCATGTTAAATGGCCATACACTAGCATTTAATAATTTTTCTGAAGTTACTTTTAACTTTATTTTTTCCGAAACTAATTCCATCCAACGAACATCCGTTTTATTTCCTGTTTCTTGAGGTCTAGAATAGCGATGAAATTGATCTTTAATTTTTCCAGAAAAGATTCCAGTTTTTTGTCCAGTTTTACGATCCCAATAACTTTCATCAGGACCTTTTCCGAACCAAGAGACATCCGTAAATGTATTTGGAATTGTTAAGTACATTCCAATTCTGGGAATATTAGGAAGGTTTTTTTGATTGGGTTTAAAAGAGTAATCAATTGCAAGCTGTCCATTTAAATTTAGTCGATACCAAACATTAATGTTTGCTTCATTATTTGGAGTTGTATACTCAACTTCATAAGCAACATTGTCATATATATTTATTGGTTTTGAAATTAATTTCGATGAGATTTTATAAGTTCCTTCTTGCCAAACTTTTGCCCATTTATGCATATCGTTTCCTAGATCGTTATCTGTTGGTGGTCTCCATAAATTAGGACGAATGGGCTGGTTTGTAATTTCTACTCCTTTGTATTTCCATAATTTTATTTCACCAGTTTCGGAGTCGATTACTAATTCAACTTTATCATTTTTAATGATTATTTCCTTTTCAGATGTTTCTATTCCTAAGATGTTTCCTTCAGTATCTTTATAGTTTACATTTGCACCTTGTTTAAGTATAAATTGATCCCAAGCTACTTCATGCCCTTTAGAAATTAATTCTGTCTCTGTTTTCTGAAGCAAACGTAGTTCTAACATGTATTCAGATTCAGGCATAAACATGATCGGAATTTCTTTAATATAGATTCTGTCCGATGACTGAGGCTGAACATTTATAGCAATATTTTCCTTTTTAAATACCTCTTTTCCGTTTTTAAGAATTTTGAGTTGTAATTCTTTATCAGATAAATCAACAAAGAAATTTTTGTTAGTAATTTCAATAGTTCCTCTTCCTATATAATTAAATTGAACGGGCTCGTAAACTTTTTTTACTTCCGACAAATGCGGATGAGGGTTTCGATAAGGATCCACCAATCCATTATTCAGAAAATTTCCGTCAGTTGGTAAATCTGGATGATAATCATGACCATATGCTAAATAGGGATTCCCGTTTTCATCTTTATATTCTAAACTCTGATCTACCCAATCCCAAATATAGCCACCTTGAAGGTTGGGATAGGTTTCAATAATATCCCAATAGTCTTGTAAGTTTCCAACCGAATTTCCCATTGCATGACAGTATTCTATCATAATAGAAGGTTTGTCTGAATCTGATTTTCCATGAGAAATTAAATATTCAGGTTTTGGATACATCGGACAATAAACATCAGTGTAATCTTCTTTTCCTGCAGGTTCATACTGTACAATTCTATTAGAATTTTGATCTTTTAACCATTGATAGGTTTTTTTAAAAATTTCACCTTCTCCAGCTTCGTTCCCTAAAGACCAAGAATAAATAGAAGGATGATTTCTATCTCGATAATACATTCGTTGTGTACGCATCATATGTGCAGGAAGCCAACTTAATTCGTTTCCTATTTGTGTTTCTTCGTCGATTGCTAAAGGGTGACTTTCAATATTAGCTTCATCAATTACATACAACCCATATCGATCACATAAATCTAGCCAATAAGGATTATTTGGGTAATGTGCACTTCTCACAGCATTGATGTTATTTTGTTTCATCAACTTGATGTCTTTTTCCATAGATTCTTTTGAAACTACATGGCCTGTAAATGGGTCCGTTTCGTGACGATCAACTCCTTTAAAATAAATTGCTTTTCCATTGATGAGTACCTGAGAATTTTTTATTTCAACTCGTTTAAACCCTACTTCGTTCCTAATGAATTGATCATAATCCATAGAAATAGTAAGAGCATATAAATTAGGAGCTTCTGCAGACCAAGATTTTATATCTGAAAATTCCATTTCAAAATAGATTTCTTGTGAATCATTTGCGGCTATGATAAGATTTTTCTTAGAATAAAATAAAGTTGAATCATTATCTATTAAATGAACAATTACTTCTTTTTCAACTTCTTCATTGGTTTCATTTTTTAAAGAAATAGCTCCTTTGAAAGCTCCATTTTGATAGGAATCATCTAAACTAGCATCAACATGATAATCTGAAATATAAACTTGAGGTCGAGTATATAAATAGACATCACGTTCTATTCCACTCATCCGGAGCATATCTTGGCTTTCTAAATAACTGGTATCAGACCAACGAAACATTTGTAGCGCTATTAAATTTTTGCCTTCTTTTAGAAATGAAGAAATGTTAAATTCTGCAGGAGTTTTACTTCCTTGTGAATATCCCACATATTCACCGTTTACATATACATACATCGCAGATTTAGCTCCAGCAAAATGCAGAATCACATCTTCAGCAAGAAAATCGTTAGTCAAATTTATTTCTTTTCTGTAGGTTCCAACTGGATTATAATCGGTTGGTGCATCAGGCCATTTGGTAGTAAAAGGATAACGTTCGTCTAAATAAATAGGGTGCCCAAATCCTTCAACCTCCCAATTAGAGGGCACTGGAATGGTAGTCCAATCTGAAGCATCATATTTTTCATTCTGAAATGTGGTAGGTCTTTGTTTGGGATCCTTTACCCAGTTAAATTTCCAGTCTCCATTTAAACTTAAAAATCGTTTTGATTTCTCTATTTGATAAACATCTGGACTTTCAAAATTGAAAAAAGAAGCTCTGGGTGCTAACTTATTTTCTTCAAATATTTTATGATTGAAATGAAATGTTTGCTCTGGTACTATTGCAAATTCTTCTTGTTTACATCCTATTAGGAGTAAAGAAGTGATTAGAATTATTAAGAGCTTTTTCATTTAAATCACTTTGTTAGTAGGATGTCATATAGTTTTCAGCTAAAACTTTTCGTAAATAGTAAATAAGTTCTTCAGCGTTTTTTTTTGAAAATATAATGGGAGGTTTAATCTTTAAAACATTATGATCGGGACCATCGGTACTCATTAAAATTCCGTGATCTTTCATTCTGTTAGCAAGATAACTAGTTTGTGATTCTAAAGGGTTTAAATTTTTATCTACTAATTCAATTCCTAGAAACAATCCTTGCCCTCGAACATCACCAATAACTGGAAATACTTTGGAAAGTTCCTTCAATTCAGACTTTAAAAATTCACCTACTTGTAATGCGTTTTCTTGTAGTTTTTCACGTTTTACGACACGAATCACTTCAGCTCCGATAGCACATGAAACAGGATTTCCTCCAAAGGTATTGAAGTATTCCATACCGTTTGAAAATCGGTTGGCTACTTCTTGAGTGCAGGCAACTGCAGCAATTGGATGCCCATTTCCTAACGGTTTACCTATGGTGACTATATCTGGAACTACATTATGTAATTGAAATCCCCAAAAGGTTTTTCCCATACGTCCACAACCTGTTTGAACTTCATCTGAAATACAAATTCCACCTGTGTTTCGTATTAATTGATAAGCTTTGTTTAAAAATCCATCTGGTAATTCGATTTGTCCACCACAACTTATAATAGGTTCGATAATAAATCCTCCTACATTTCTTCCTTTATGCTGTATAACCTCAATTTGTTTTTTAACTTCTTTCGCATAATCATCAGCAGTGTTTTCTCCTCTATATTTTCCTCTAAATGCATCTGGTAAAGGAAATATATGCGTGTGCTCTGGAGCTCCTTTTCCACCTTTTCCATCGAATTTATAAGAGCTAATGTCAATACACATATTTGAATTTCCATGATATCCTACCTCTGAAGCAATGATGTCTCGTTCTCCATTATAAGCCTTCGCCATTCTAATAGCTAACTCATTTGCTTCACTTCCTGAATTTACAAAATGGAGTACATTTAATTCTGGTGGTAATGTTTCAATTAATTCTTTGGTTAACTCATTAATGTTTTCGTGTAAATAACGAGAATTAGTATTGATGAGCGCCATTTGTTCCTGTCCCGCTTTTACTACCTGATAATTCTCATGACCTACATGACCTACATTATTTACCGTGTCAAGATATTTTCTGCCTAAGGAATCCATTAAATAAATTCCTGCACCACGAACCATTTCAATGGGAATTTTATACTGAAGGCTTAAGCTTTTCCCTAAGTGTGTTTTACGGTAATTAATAAGATCGTTTTTACTTGTTTTTTCTATTATTTGAAGTGCTTTACTTTTAAAAAATAAATTAGGATCTGGACAGATGCTTTTCCAAACGTTAATTTCAGAAAAATAAGCTACACCTGGATAATCAACTTTATAATTTAGCAAAGAAAGCATCACTTGAAAATGTAGATGAGGCGCCCAATTTCCATTTTCAGGGAAATTACCTAGGACACCAATTATTCCTCCTTTTTTAATAATATCACCCACTTTGTTTTTCGTAGCGCTTTTTACATTTAAATGTCCGTAAAGGGTATAAAAAACAATCTCTTTAGTTTGATGTTTTAAAATTACTAAGCCGCCATATTCTTTGTCTCCAGCATCATTTACAGCAGTAATAACTTCACCTTCGAGGATTGCATGAACTGGAGTGTTTGAAGGTAACCAAAAATCAATTCCTAAATGAATACTTCTACTTTCTCTTCCATTATTCCCAATCCGGTCATATGCTGAAGAAGTATAAATGGGTCTGGGTTCTAAATAACCACCTGCTATTATTTTATTAGGAACTGTTTTCTGAAATTGTTCAATTTTAAACTGAAATAAATCTAAGTTATTGAATTCTTTTTCGTGTCCCATCCATTTGCTGGAAACACTTAAATCGATGTGAGAAACTTCATCTTTTTGAATAGATGGAAATAGTTCAGATAGTTGAAACGATTGATTTAAAGCCCAATTTTTAAATTCCTGTTCTTTTGGATGTGAAATATAACCACAAGCTTCTCTAAAACTATAATGTGCAAATTCTGGAGAAATTTCAAACCATTTATTTAGTACCTCCCAAGCAGGCTTTTCACTTATCCATAAATATTCATTATCAGGTTCTTCAATTTTACTCATTGCCGCTCTGGTAACGATTATTACTAAGCGCATAGCAATAGCACTGTATAAATGCGATAATTCTTTCTCTTCTAGAGGAAATTTTGAATGATACCCTTTTACTAAATCAAGTAATGCATTTAATGGATCTTGGTGCCCAAAAGCGCCATAAGCACAAAGTATTGCAAGATCATTAATGATTTGCGTATAAATAGCGTCTCCATAATCGATAGCAGCTATTGCTTTTGGTTTTCTAAGACTTGAAGAAACAATGATGTTATTATCATTGGGATCATTATGAACAATACTTTTCCTAAGATTTTTATAGGAGGAATGAGAAGTTTCAAATAGGTTTTGAAAATGGGATAGTATCTCTTTTTTTTGATCTGAAAATAAATGAAGCTGTTGTTTTGTCCAAAGCGATTGGGCAATATCCCATTCAAAATTATAATGGGCTTCTGGATGATCAAAACCTTGTAGAGCCTTTGTCAATAGCCCGCATTGTTCACCTAAACTAAAACGGAAGTCTTCTAGTTGTGGATTAACAGAACTCCATACTCTACCAGATATCCATGATAGCATTCGTACAAATCTTATGTTACCATTATCATCAATTATTTCTGAAATGGAATTGTTATTCTTATCAAAAATAACTTTTGGAGCAATAAGATTTTTGTCATTCTTATTGATAGATTGTAATAATTGCTGCTGATAATCTAAATAGTTTTTATTTTCTTTTGGTCGTGAAATTTTCAGTATATAACCTTCTTTATTTTCAATTTTTATTCTGAAATTAAAATCGATATAGCCAGGTAATGGAGATGCTTTTCCTTTAATTCCGTATAGATCTAAAAGAATCTTTTCAGCTTGTTCTGGGGTTATTTTAATAGTGTTGTAATTCATTTAATCTTTCATTAAAAGCATGATAATGTGAGCTGCACTCCAACTAAAATTCTGTGCATTTAATCCTTCTCCCGTTAGAGGATGGTAATTTTCTCTTATTGATTTTCCTTTACCAAGAACACCTTCAGCACCTTCTAATATTTGAACGGTTGCTTTATCTGCCTCATTGTTAAATCCATAATTCCGTAATCCTTTTACTCCAAAATAAGCTTGGTCTAGCCAATTTGGACCTCTCCAATATCCTTTTAAGGGATTAAATTTTTCGTGATCTGCACTCATAGTTTGGAATGGAACTTTGGTATAGAATTTTTTTGGGTTCATCATCTTGTTTTTAACTCCTTCTGCTTGTTCTTGACTTGCTGCTTTCGCCCATAATGCAGTCCAACCTTCACTACCTTCTCCCTTAATGAATTTATTTCCTTCTAAATTAGTATCATAGAACCAACCATCTATGGTATCGTAAAATTGCGATTGAATTTTTAATTTTAATTCTTCAGCTTCATTTTTAAATTGATTTGCATCATCTGTTTTTTGAAGTGCTTTTGCAAGCTCAGAAAGGTAGATTTTTTCTGCAAAGAGATAAGCATTTAAATCAACACTTTCTTGATTTAATGAATAAGCACCTTCTGAATTATTAAGGATTTTTGAATTATCAAATCGGATGGCATTATCCATACCACTTTCCCATTTTGCTGCTATCAAACTACCATCGGTGGAACCATATTCACATAACCCATCTTGATCATAATCTCTTTTTAAATACCACCATTCGTGATATTTTTTCAGTTTGGGATACATGTGTTTTACAAATTCTAGATCTTGATCTTTATCAAAAATTTTAGATACTGCCCATGCAGATAAAGGAGGTTTGGTGTCTCGGTAATTGTGTTGTTCAATAAGGGTATCTCTAAAAACACAATCAGCAACAAAACCATCTTCATTCTGAAATTCGAACATCAATTTCATTTGCTTTTTGGCCAATTCAGTATTGTAATAAGATAAACCTGCTGCATGTTTCCAGGAATCCCAAGACCAAAATCCATTGAACCACTTATAATGATAGCTTGGAAATAAACCTTCGTGTTTAATTTCTCCAGCGGGAATTCGCCAATTATTTTGTAGCGTAAGTTGTGCTTTCGCTAATACTTCGGAATAAATACTATCTGAAAATTGTTTTCTTTTGTTTGAAATCAAGGATTTTAGTTCTGCGTTTTTTTCTGCTTTTCTCGCATCTAGCACAGAATCAAAATTTGATTTTTTAATTAATGCTTTTTCATCTTCCCAAGAATATTCAGGAAAAATAAAGGTTTGAGAAATAATGTATTCCTTAGTTTCATTGGGGTTTAATGAGAGCGTTTTCAATTTAGAATTGTAAAAAAAATAGTCGCTCTTAGTTGAAATAGATTCTCCTAATATTTTAACATAACCAACTGCAGAAGATTTAGTAGAAGTTAAAACGATGGGTTCTTTTTCTGTTGAAATAGAAATATTATTATCGAATAATTCTCCACTGATAAAGGGATGTAAAGAAATTGTTTCATTAGAAATATTAGTTATTCTAAACCTTTGCAAACATGTATGGCCTGATAAAAAAACAAGTTCTTGAGAAAGAAATAGTTTATCGTTTTTTAAAGTTTGTTTTAATTGAGCTGAAGTATTTTTTTGTGAAAAATTAAGATTTTCTTTGTTAAACACAGAAATATTTTGATCATTATATAAGTTTAAATGAGTTAAAGAATTACTGCTCCATATTCCATTTTGTTGCGTCATTAAAAAAGGTCCTGAAAAACCTAAATAATCTGATGAGGTATCTGGTATACTATAAGCAAACCAAGCCCCTTGATCTGAATACATTAAACCAGATTTGTCAGCGGAATCTTTTGGGGAAACTCGATAGTCTAAGATATTCTCGCTATAATTCAGAAAAGAAAAATCTTGAATTTCTTTTATTTCCGTTTCAGTCTTGCAACTAAAAATGGCAGATATAATTAATATGAATATAAGTTTTTTCATCGAAGGATAAACCCGTTTTTCATTGGATCCTTAGGATCAATTATAAAAGTATGCATTCCTGTAATATATGCAGTTCCTTCCACTTGAGGAACTACAGCTTTATAGGGGCCAAAATCTTCTTCAGAAATAATAGATCCTTTAAAAACAGATCCTGTAATACTCTCAATGTTCATATGTTCTCCATAATCGATTTCTTTTCTTGCTTTATGAATTGCCATTCGCCCAGAAACTCCGGAACCCGTTGGACATCTATCTACTTCTCCTTCAGCAAAAATGCAGACATTACGACTGTCAGCTCCAGACTCTTGTTGGTTATTATCAATAAAAATAGTTCCATACAAAAAGCTTAAATCTCCTTCTTCTGGATGTTTAATAGATTCATCCGATTTCATAACCGCATGCTTTATATCCATTCCATATTTTATTAAATCGGTATACGATTCAGTTTTTAAATCGAAATTAAAATTATTTTTAGCTAAATCTACATAAGCGTAGAAAGCCCCACCATAAGCAAGGTCGTAAGTTACATTGCCTAGGCTAGGAACATTAACTGTTTTATCTAACCCAGCAACAAAACTTGGTACACAATGAAATCTAACTCCAGTTACAATTCCGTTTTTTACTTGAGCATAGGAAGTAATCCTACCACAAGGAGCATCAATTTTCAATTCATTATCACCTTCTTTTACTTCTATCCAATTCATTTCGATTGCCAAAGTTGAAATAGCTATAATGGCATGACCACACATAGTAGAATAGCCTTCGTTATGTAAAAACAAAATTCCAAAATCTCCATCATCGTCATTTGGTGGTACTAAAATACAACCATACATATCTGCGTGACCTCTTGGTTCGAACATTAATGAAGTACGTAAATAATCAAAATTATTTTTACAATATTGTCTATATTCTAAAACAGAATTACCTTTTAGTTCAGGAAATCCACCCAAGATAACACGTAATGGTTCTCCTCCGGTATGCATATCAATGGTCTTTATTTGTAACCAATCCTTTTGTGGTTCAAATTGAGTGTTTTGTATGATGTATTGATAGGTGTTATTCATTTATAAATTGATTGTAAAAATATTTTGCCGCAATTAAATCTTCTAGTGCATGGCCTACAGATTTAAATACTGTAATTTCATTTGAGTTAATTCTACCTTTTTTATTACCTGAACAAAGTTCAAAAAGATCTGCTTTAATGTCATTTTTATTAATAATTCCTTTTTCTAAAGGAATAACAATATCTCCACTTTCCTTTAACCCTCCTTGATAGGTGTCTACATAAACGGAAGCTCTTATAATAATCTCATCATCTGCTTCTCGCATATCAGTTTTATAAGCACCAACTAAATCTATGTGTTGTCCTTCCTTTATTTGATGACCTAAAACAAGAGGTGTTTTTGATAAGGTAGCTGTGCTAATAATATCGACTTTATTTATTTTCTCTTCAATAGTTTTAATTGGCTGAATTGAATATTTTTCGCTTTTTAGTTTTGATGCAACTTCTTTTGCTTTATCAAAATTTCTTCCCCATACAAAAACATTTTCTATTGGTCTTACTGAAGCATGCGCATTTATAAGATTGACAGATAATGCACCAGTACCTATCATTAATAGAGATTTAGAGTCTTTATTTGAAAGAAAAGATGATGCCAGAGCGGATGAGGCAGCTGTCCTTTTTGCTGTTAAACTTTTAGCGTCTAGTATTGCTTTGATGGTACCCTTTTCTGCATCTAAATAAATGTAGGTCCCATTTATTGAAGGTAAATTAAATTGCCCATTTTCTGGACTGACGGTTACAATCTTTACTCCTGATTCTTTACTTGGATTCCATGCTGGCATTAATAATAATGTAGAATCATTACTTACTGAAGGATTAGGAAAGTCATGATGATGACGTTGTGGAACTAAAATTTCTTTTGATGAAAAACCATTTTTTAATTCCTCAATAAGATTTAAAAATTGAGTATTATTTTCAATAAAATGATTGTTAATTAAATTGATATCATCCATTAGCTAAAAATAAGGATTCTATCATAAGAAATTAATAATTACTTCTTATTAATTAAAATTAGACTAATCTTGGATAATATAGTATCACTTAACTTATTTACTCAATAAGAAATAGCTGCTCAAATAAAAGTATGACTTTCTAATTAAAAATCTTTTTTATTGGACTTTACCTTAATTAAATAAGCAGGTATGATCACCCATAAACTTAGTACTACGGAAGATATGATTAACCCAAAATTAGTTCCAAAAAACTTTTGAAAGACTGCTCCTGTATAACCTAATAAAGCTGAAATATCCAACTTCAATAATATAAGTACTCTTGACAGGTCAATAGGGTTAAACATTGTAGAAATCAAAGAAAATTTATCTAATGGGTAATCTTCAAAAAAGACTAGGGACATTAAAAATAATCCATCATAGATAACTGCCAAAAAGAGCCATAATAAGATAGCATAACCAAATCCTTTTATTTTATTTTCATTTGATAAAGCAATTATAAAAGCTAAGGCCGTAAAGATTAAGGTTAAAAATAGTTTCCTAATATTAAAGTGTTCTAAAGTATTCAACAACAGATCTTGCCTCTTCTTCAGTAAGGTTTTGATTAGCCATTGGAGAACCATTAAATTCCATTAGTAGTGCTTTTGCAACAGGATCTTTTTGTACCATTTCATCTGGATTTAAAATCATGTTCATTACCCATTCTGGAGATCTTTTTTCAAATATTCCGTTTGGAGCAGGTCCGATGAATTTTTTTCCAATTTTGTGACAAGCTGTACATTTAGACTTAAACACCGCAGCACCATTGTCAGCCATTGCTTGGTCTATTTCAGCTGGAAATTCTAAGGATTTAATTGGGCCAATCCCTTTATTAGAAAGATCGTAAGTAGCTTCTTCTTTTTTAGTTACCTCTTTTTTGGTAGCTTTTTTCTTAGAAGTGCTAATTTTTACTTTTTCTTTCTTTTCTTTTTTATCATCTCCACCACAACTTGCAATTGTAATTGAGAAAATGACCAGTAGTGAAAATTTAAGTAGATTTTTCATGTATTTTGTTTTTGTGTTAATTTAAGTGACAAAAGTAACATAACACCTAAAAAAAAAAGATGACTTATGTCATAAAACACAATAAAAAGACAAAAAAGTCTTAAAATGATATTTTGTAACAAGAACGGATTACCATAAGTAATTTAAGCTATGTTATTTGTAAAGATAGAACTATTAAATAATTAACCTAAAATACTTTTTTGTTTTTTGTAGAAAGCGTCTGCTTGTAATTCCATAATTTCTCGAGCTTTTTTTCTTTTATAGTTATAAAGTTCTTGCTCATCTGCAATATCCTCATAAACTCGATTATTAATTTGAAGATCTGTTTGTAAAATTACGTCTCTTTGATGTGCTTGTTGTTTATTCCAGCTTTTTATAGAGTTCTCTTGTGTTTCTAATTTTATATCATAAACTCCTTTTGGTGAGAGTAGTTTAGCAAGAATTGGAGAGGTTTCTATGGCTAGAAATAATAAGAAAATAAAAAATGAAGGAAGCCAAGGTAATTTGTTAAGTGCATTAACACGAGCCATAAGTCCGTCAAAACCATCTATTACAGGTTGTGTTTCGGTTACTTTTGATTGATAATTATTATTAATCGATACTATTTGCTCTTCCGCTAATTTAATTTTATTTGTATTTGTTTCCTTCAATATTTGAAGTTCTGCTAATGCAGCATCATGTTTTTCTCTTTTTTCTTTATATACAGGGCCTTTGCCTAATAATTCGGTTCCTTTTCTACCTTCAGCTTCGGCTATGTAAGTTTCATATAAAGTATCTACAGCGGCTTCTTTTACTTGAATTTCATTTTTGAGATTAGATATATCTGCCTGTAATTCATTAACAGCTGGTGTATACTGTAGCGCTAATTGATCTTTATTTTCTAAAGTCATTTCATTTTTCTCTTCCAATAAAACTTGGTTGATTTCCTTTTCAAAAATCTTTAACTCCAAAGGTTTTGCTATTACAATAGCAATAATGACCGCTAATAAAAGACGAGGAGTTGCTTGTATAAGTTCATCAAAAAAACTATTTCTTTTTTTAATGGTTGAAACTATAAATCGATCCAAGTTAAAAATAAGTAAGCCCCATATAAAACCAAAAAAGATAGCGGAAAAATAATTATCGAAAACAGTATATAAAGCATATCCCGAAGCTATAAAAGCCATAAGTGCAGTGAAAAATACAGTTGCACCTATTCCAGCATATTTGGTTTTTTCACCTGAAGAGCAGGTGTCTAATATATCGGTGTCGGCACCAGAACAGAAAATAAAAAAACGTTGTAACATAAATTGATTGATTTTGATTGACAGTCTATTAGAACGCTTTTTATTAAATAATGTTACATAAAAAAGCCTCAAATATTTGAGGCTTCATATAATTTTGTGATTTTTTTGTTTGCTAGCAACCTTCTAACCTAATTTCTACAATTTTGTAAAGGTAATTGTCATCCCTAACGTTTACAGTTACTCCATTAAATTTTTTCAAAATCTCTATGGCTTTTTCTTTAGAAATATCCATCCCATTTTTATGATGAGGACCTCCATCAAAAAACAAAAATCGAGCACCCTCTTCAGCTAATATTTCAATTTCTTTTATTGGATCTTTTACAGTTTTAGGAGCTTTAGGTTCCTTTGGAGGTGGAGGTGGAGGAGGTATGTTTGCTTTTGTGTCATTTACACCTTTAACTACTTTTGGCGCTTTCGGTGCTTTTGGAGGAGGTGGCGGAGCATTTGGATCTTTGTCATTCACACCCTTTTTTACTCTCATAGGTTCCGGAGCTTTATCTGGACTTGGAGGAAGTGGAGGGAAATTTGGAAATGGTTCCCCATTTTTTCGTTGTTTTTCTGACATTAGATTGTATAAATATTTAAGTCGGTCAACATCAGATTTTTTAATTCTCATATTGGATTGATCTAGACCATTGTAATATTTGGCTAATTTATTATACTCATTAATTTGAGCTTTTGTAGCTCCATCTTGAATGTCTATTTCTATTGAATCTTCTTTGTTTTTTTCTACCTCTTCAATTGTACTAAAACTGAAAATTAATATAGCTACTAAAGGTAATAGTAAAAAGCTTCTAATCCAGACTTTACTTTTTGATGTTTCTGTTTTCATAATTGTAAATCGTTTTTTGATAAGTGAATAATTGATTGAATTTGCCAAAATTGGCGTTGTTGTTTTTGATGAGAACAACAATAATAAGTTTTGATAATGTCTTGAATTTATTCCTCTTGATAAAACGGCTTGATCTGCTAAAAATTCGTGGTTTAATTTAATGCTGTTTTTGATTAAATAAATAAAAGGGTTGAACCAAAATATAATTTGTAAAACTTCTATTAATAGTATGTCAATACTATGTCTTTGGTTGGCATGAGTTTGTTCGTGTAATAACACTTCTTCCGGAATTTCTTTTGCTTCGAAATTCGATTTATTAAGGAAAATATACTTTAAAAAGGTATGAGGTATTACCTCTTTTTGTAATAATACATTTATATGTGATTGAACGTTTAGCTTTGGATTTCTTTTAATTTTTAATACTATTGAAATCAGATTTTTTCCAAACCTGAAAGTAAAAAAGGAGACACCTAATAAGTATAAAGACCATAAAATAGTAGGTGCTATTTCAAGAAAGAAGTTATTGTTAGAGTCTTCAGTAATAATATTTGTAAATAATACAGGGGAAATAGCTTCAGATTGATTTACATAGGTTGTAAAAGTGAGTAAGGGTATTAAAAAAGAAACGAATAACATTCCTAATAAGTAAAAGCGTTTAAAAACATGCATGTTTTCATTTTCTAAGAACAACTTATAGAAAATATAAAATGCTGCAATACACGAGGCGGATTTTAAAACGTAGATTTCCATAATTATTTCTTTTTAATTTCTGAATCGATAATCGCTTTTAATTTTTCTAACTCTGATTTGGACAGATTTGTTTCTTTAGTAAAAAAGGATGCAAACTGTGAAGCGCTATCATTAAAAAAGTTTTTAATTAATCCATTTACATGTTTCGAAAAATATTCTTTCTTATTAATTAATGGAAAATATTCACGAGTTCTTCCTAATTGTTTATAGTCTACAAATTGTTTTATTTGCATTCTTTTTAATAAAGTTGCAACTGTGGTTGTAGCAGGTTTAGGATCTTCATAAGCGTCTATCAAGTCTTTCATGATTCCCTTTTTCATTTTCCATAAATGGTTCATTAGCTCCTCTTCAGATTTTGATAATTTCATAGATTCAATTATTATTCTACAAACATAGAATAAATATTTTAATTCTACAAATGTAGAGTTAAAAAAATGCATTCTTATAATTTCTATTTGCGAGAAGATAGGATTACAATTACTTTAGCCATTCTAAAATACAATCCAGATGAGTTTTGAAAGAGAAGTAAAGAAAAGAGCTGATGATAAGTGTGAATTTTGTGGGCACGATGAGCAATTACAAATGTATATAGTTCCTAAAACCCCTGAATATATTGAAGGACCCGATACCGCTGTTTTAGCTTGTACTACTTGTTTATCGCAATTTGTGGATGAAGAAAACAGAGACTCTAATCATTGGCGTTGCCTAAATGATAGTATGTGGAGTCCAGCTCCTCCAGTACAAATTATGTCATGGAGAATGCTACATCGTTTAAAATCATTTGGATGGTCTCAAGATTTAATTGATATGATGTATTTAGATGATCAGCAATTAGAATGGGCAGCAGCAGAAGGTGATGCAGAAGATAAGGCCGATGCAATTGTCCATAGAGACGCCAATGGTGTAGTTTTGCAAACAGGAGATTCGGTTGTTTTAATTAAAGATTTAAAAGTAAAAGGATCTAGTTTGGTCGCAAAACAAGGTACAGCTGTAAGGCGAATTTCTTTAGATCGTGAAAATGAAAAATATATTGAAGGAAAGGTAGGACCTACTCAAATAGTAATTATTACAGATTATGTAAAGAAAATTTAATTCCTTTTGGCATTATCTTTGTCATCAATAGTTTCAAAATATAAAAGATGAAAAAAATTACCTTACTTTTTATTGGAATGTTCTCTATCCTAACAAGTGCGATAGGACAAGAAATTTATAATCTTGAGTTCTTTACTCAAGAAACCCCTCCATTTACTTTATTTATAAATGGAATTCAACAACATGCAACCCCAACTACAAATATTAGAGTAGAAGGATTTATTCAGCCTATATTAAAAATGCATATGGAATTTGCAGATGAATCACCTGAAATTTCAAAAAACCTTTACATGCCTGAGGAATCATCAGAGATTTCATATCAAGTAAAGAATACTAAGAAAGGCTTTAAAGTTAGAATGTTTAGTATGACTTCTATTGCACTAGCTCCGCCTATAATTGCCAGACCAGATGTAATAGTAGTGCCTTACTCTACTGTTCCTGTCATCACTGAAATTTCTACAACAACAACTACAGGAATTAATTCAGGAATGAATGTAAATATTAATGATGAAAATGTTGGAGTAAATGTTTCTGTAAATGTTGGAGGACATAGTGAAGTTTATCAAGAAACTACTACCACTACTGTCATTGGAAATTCTGGAACAGATTTATATGTAATGGAAGGTTATAATGGAAGTATTGGTTGTGATTGGCCTATTAGTGCTGCAGACTTTGCTGAAGCTAAACAAACTATTAAATCAAAAGGATTTGATGACACTCGCATGGGAATTGCAAAACAGATTATTCAATCAAATTGCATGCTGTCTGATCAAGTGAGAGATTTAGTTAGTCTTATGAGTTTTGATGACACTAAATTAGAGCTAGCAAAGTTTGCTTATGGATACACTTATGATTTAGGAAATTATTTTAAGGTAAGTCAAGCATTAGATTATGAAAGTTCTGTAGATGAATTAAATGAGTACATCGCCAACTTCCGTTGGTAAAAAAAAGCTAGTAATAAAAAAGCCTCTTCTTAAAAGAAGAGGCTTTTTTATTACTATTATTTACTCATTTCCGTAAAATAATGATAGAACTGTGGAATAGTTTCAATTCCTTTTAAGTAGTTCCAAACCCCAAAATGTTCGTTAGGGGAGTGGATGGCATCACTATCCAAACCAAAGCCCATTAGGATGGTTTTACTTTTTAATTCCTTTTCAAATAAGGCAACTATAGGTATACTACCACCACTACGTTGTGGGATAGGAGTTTTTCCAAAAGTTGCTTCATATGCTTTTTCTGCTGCTCTATATCCTGTATAATCTATGGGTGTAACATAAGCTTGACCTCCATGATGAGGATTCACCTTTACTGTTACAGAATCGGGCGCGATACTTTCAAAATGAGTTTTAAACAAATCTGTAATCTCTTCCCAGTTTTGATCGGGAACTAAACGCATAGATATTTTAGCATATGCTTTACTAGCAATTACTGTTTTTGCTCCTTCACCTATATATCCTCCCCATATTCCGTTGACATCAAGAGTGGGTCTAATAGAATTTCGTTCATTTGTAGTATATCCTTTTTCTCCATGAACATCATTAATGTCTAATGCTTTTTTATAGGCTTCTAAACTAAATGGAGCTTCTCCCATTTTAGCTCTTTCTTCTAATGATAATTCTTCTACTTTATCGTAGAAACCAGGAATAGTAATGTGATTGTTTTCATCGTGTAATGAAGCAATCATTTGAGTTAAAATGTTAATTGGATTGGCTACTGCGCCACCATATAGACCACTATGTAGATCACGGTTTGGTCCTGTAACCTCAACTTCTACATAACTTAAACCACGAAGCCCAGTTGTGATAGAAGGAACATCCGGTGCAATCATACCAGTATCACTAATTAAAATAATATCGTTTTTTAATTTTTCATGGTTACGTTCTACGAACCATCCTAAACTTACACTCCCAATTTCTTCTTCACCTTCAATCATAAATTTAACATTACAAGGTAATTGTCCAGATGAGGTCATGTATTCTAATGCTTTTACATGCATATACATTTGCCCTTTATCATCACAAGATCCTCTTGCAAAAATGGCACCTTCGGGATGTATTTCTGTTTTTTTAATTACTGGCTCAAATGGAGGGCTGTCCCATAATTCGATAGGATCTGCGGGTTGCACATCGTAATGACCGTAAACTAAAATAGTTGGTAAATCTGGATCGATTATTTTTTCACCATAAACGATAGGGTAACCTGGAGTTGGGCAAATTTCTATTTGATCACAACCTGCATCTTTAAGGCTTTTTTCAATTGCCTCAGCAGTATTAATAACATCTGCTTTGTAATTAGAATCCGCACTAACAGAAGGTATTTTTAGTAATTCAATTAACTCGTCAATAAAGCGTTGTTTGTTTTCTTGAATATAAGGTTTGGCACTTTTCATAAGGTTATTTTTTTTAATATTTTGGTTACAAGCTGTTCGCTAATGGTCTTTCCTTTTAGGATTTAAAAAATAGTTCATGCTTGTTTCATTTTATGCTTTTTTTGAAGAACTGCTAAGGTAATAAAAAGCATTATTTTTCTGAAGTAGTTTCTTTGTAAATTGTAAATCTTGCTTATATTTGCACACCTTAAGCGGGCGTGATGGAATTGGTAGACATGCTAGACTTAGGATCTAGTGCTTCACGGCGTAGGAGTTCGAGTCTCCTCGCCCGCACCAAAAAAGAGTCTTTTGTAAAAAGGGCTCTTTTTTTATTCTTAAGAAATATCTTTTTTTTATAATTTTTTAAACCAATTAATTATCACAAATATTGTCTTGAAGCTTTATTTTATCTAATACCTTCCACACTTTATGATTTAAATCTTTTGGAGAAATTTTGAAAAAAGGAACGTATTTATTGGTTTGTTTGCAGTAATGACTCTCAATGATAACATTTAGTTCAATCACTTTTTTAGTAGTAAATGCATCGTAGGTTTCTAGGGTGCCCGTAAATGTAGTTATTCTTTTTTTTGTTTTATTTTCTATGAAGTTTGCCTTAGTTTTTGGGATTATTAAGGTTTCATTTTCATTAACAACTTTCATTAATCCGTCAAAATAGAGTTTAACATTATCTTCAAATAATTTTGCTGTAGGCTTCGTTTTTAGGTTAATGTCCCAAGCAAAAACAAGTGTCCAAAATCCATAACTATCCATATCCTCCCAACCTTTTGCAAACCGGATATCTTCATTGCCTTTATAATCTATTTTTGGAGCGAACCAAAATGGTATTTGAATAATCTCTTTCCCCCAAGTACTATCTGTTTTTATTAAATTAACTTCATTTTGATTTTGACCGAACGTATATATAGAACAACTTAGGAATATTGATAACAATACTATTTTCATGATGATAATTTAATTCAGAGTAAAACTAAAACAACTAAGAAAGAAAAGTGTCAATAAAAAGTAAAAAAAGTGTCAATAGTTTTAAAACGGTATCGATTAACATCTACTTGACTAGCAATTAATTATACACGTTGTTTTTTTAGTAATTTCTATTTTTTAATATATTTACTTAAATCAGAATTTAGCATTTCTGTTAGTTCTCTTTCATTACCTTCACTTGTTTCAGTAAATAACATTCCAAATGCAGGGTATTTATTAAAATCGAATTTTCTGATAACTAATATATTTTCTAAATCGTTTTTCAGCATCTCAAAATCAAAATGAGAGATTTCAGATGGTTTAATTCCTGAATTATTGTTTAATAAAATAATGCTAAAAATTTCATCTTTCTTATTTTTAAAAATTTCATCCCAATTCGGTTTTTTATTTTGAATGAAATATTGGTATGAATTAAATTTAAATGCATACCACGAAAGATCCCCAGTCGTGCACCATCCTCCAAATCGTTGTGGGTTAATTTCTATTGGTTTTATTACTCCTTTTTTATCAATTCTAACCTCTACATGTAAAGGAAAGTTTTTTAAACCTGCTTTTTTCCCTATGGGTTTTAAAAACTCTTCAACGCTTTCTTTGTACTTTCTAATTATATTTTGAGAAGTAGAATAAACCCTATCACTAACATCAGTACTTGAAGAAAACATATGATGTAGAATATTTAGGATAACTACTTCTCCAACATTATTAAAATAGGCATCTATGGCAAATTCTTCACCTTCTATATATTCTTCTATGATAAAAGTAGAAGCATCCATAACTTCTTTAGGGTAAATACTTTTTAAGTTATCATAGTTTAATTCTTTTTGAGCAGTAAACCAATCAGACTTGTTACGAATAATATTAACTCCAATACTAAAAAAACCTAATGAAGGCTTAATAACAATTGGCAGTTTTAATTCATCAATATCTAAAGTTTGAATATCATCTATTTTAATTTTTCTAAACAGAAAATTAGGAAACATATCTTTAGTTAGTTCTCTAAATTTAAGCTTGTCCTTAAAAAATCTTATTTGGTGAGGTAAGTTAGTTTCTTTTAGGTTGTTGAAAATCCAAGTTAATGAGTTTTCAGAATTTGTATAAATAAGAGGGTTTTGGCTGTTTAAGATTTTATTCCTTGCATCATTTTCAGAAATCCAATTTATAGAATCATCATTAATCAATGACTTCGCTTCTTTAGTAGAAATAATTTCAAAATTATTTTCTTTAATAGTTCTTATTAAAAAATCTGAAACATATGGGTTGTCTATAAGTATCAAAGTATTGTTTTTTTTTAAGGCCAACTGCCTGCTAAACGCAGTTCGTCCTTGAGAACGAAGATACAAAAAGTGGAAGATAATGAGCTCTAGTTTCGCGCGGCCACGCGAGGCTAGAGTTTATTAGCCGTCTCGCTTAGTAAATTTTACTTTTAAAAATTTGCTGAGTGAGCCACTTTATTGGATCGGGAGTTCGATGGGTCGTGCCAAATTGCGTATAGGTACCGATGGTACATCGTTTTCCCTCGATGGGCAGTAAAAGCTGTATTTATCAAGAAGTCTCTGGCCCAATTTGGTTTAGCAGGCAGATGGAACGCATTTCCAAAGGGGCGAGAACAGCGTAGCTGTGTAGCAACTTTGGTCAGCTTTTCGCTGAATGTGTTCCATCGGTCTAGTATAAGAATAGTAGCTGATTAAAACACACTAACTTTTCAATTAAACACAGACCTTTTTTATATTCACTTACTTTCGGTTTAGCAGTAAAACCGCTATTATTTTTATACATTGTTGGGCACAGTTTTATTCCGTTCAATGTCTTTTTATTTTACCAAGTAAAATGATATTTTGATTCCTTCTATAACCATACTTGTTCCGATAATTGCAATGATTAATCCCATTAATTTTCCGATGACGGAAATTACATTGTCCCCAATCTTTTTTGCAATAAAATCGCTTAAGCTAAAGGTTATGTAGGTTAACAAACACATAATTCCGAAAACAAGTAGTACTAACCCAATATGAATATATGATGAATTGGGAACAAAATTCATTGCTGTTACGATTGTTCCTGGTCCAGCTAAAATAGGTATTGCTAAAGGTGAAACTGCTATGTTTTCATCAATGTTAATTTTCTCTAGGTGTTTGACGTTTGATTTTTTGGACTGCAACATTTCAAAACCTACATAGAAAATTAATATTCCGCCAGTTATTTTAAATGCGGGTATTGTTATTCCAAATAATTCAAAGATAAATTTCCCTAAAATAACAAATACAGAAACAATAATAAAAGCAATAATTACGGCTTTTAAGTTGATTCTTTGTTTTGTCTTTTTATCGGCTCCTTCGACTAAAGTCAAGAATATTGGCATATTTGAAATAGGATTCATAATAGCAAAGAAGCCAGTAAAAACAGTAATTGAAAAGGTAAGTAAATTATCCATATTATTTCTTTTCTGTCTTTTTATAAATCCATTCCATTAAAAAACAAACACCTATAATGGCTATTGAAATTATAACACCAATAGTATTTGAACTGTATTGCTGATTAATTAAGATTACTGTAGCAATCATACACAAAACAAAACCTATTAATGGAATTATTTTATTACTACCGGTTTCTTTAGATAATCGATATCCAACAAGATTAACTACACCAAAAATAAGTAAAAAGCCAACACTTCCTGCGGTTGATATGCTTTCCAATTGAAGTACATTTACTAAAATTAATGTAGCTACTGCTGTAATCATTAAGCCAATTGGCTGATTCCAAAGTTTTGCTAAAAAGTGATGTGGTAGTTCATCATCCTCTGCAATTTCATAATTGACTTTACTTCCTCCATAAAGAGATGCGTTGATTGCTGAAAACGTTGAAATTAAGGCAGCAACCGTAATTATAGAAAAGCCTATTTTCCCTAACATTGGTTTTGCCGCTTCTGCCAAAACATAATCTTGTGCTGTAGCAATTTTTGCAAATGGAAGTGAGCCTACAGTTACAAAAGCAATAATGATATATAGTACAATCACGAAAATTACGGAATAGTAATAGGCTCTCGGAATATTTTTTTCAGGATTAATTATATCTGGTGCTGCATTTGCAATGAGTTCAAATCCTTCATAAGCAACAAAAATAACCATACCACCAGCAAATAATTTGATAGGGGCTTCCCAATTCGAAACGGCTAATTGAGTTACATTCGGATTCCCAATTAAACCATAAGCGCCAATGAAAATAAATGCAATTAGAATGACTAACTTGATAATTACTGCATACGATTCTATTTTACCTACTACAGCAATACTATAATAATTAATCGCTGAAGCTAAAACAATAATTGCACTTGCATAAATGTGTGAATCAATTGTTTTGTTGTGAGTTAATTCCAATAGATTAGGTGCATAAGACCCAAATGCCGAAGCATAAAGTGAAAGCATAATAATATAACTTATCCACAAAAGATTATTAATTCCGCCACTAAAGATTGTTTTTCCGAAGCCTTGGTTGATGAATTTAACGGTTCCGCCTCTGTCAGGATACTTTTTTGATAGCTTTACATAACTGTAAGAAGTAATTAACGCTAAAATACCAGCGAATAAAAACGCTATTGGCGTGCCACCTTTGGCGAGTGATACTGCAAGTCCAAGGACTGCAAAAATTCCACCACCAACCATTCCTCCAATTCCGATAGAAATAGCTTCTTTTAAGCCTATTTTTTTATTCATTTACAGTGTTTTTTAATTGTGCCCAACGGATTTTTATATGATTTGTGCGACTGGAAAATCGGAGATTTTTCGGTTGTAGCAAATCGTTTGTTGAATGTTTGTTGTTTGTATTAGTTCAAATGTAAGCATAAATTATATGAGGTGTTAGCTACAGTATTTTTCTGTTTCTTTAATGTTTTCATTCAGTTTTCTGTTTGTAAATACAAAACGAAATAAAATTATTCCGTAAAATGATAAAGCCTCCAATGCTTAAGAAAAGTCTTGATAATCTTTTCATATGGAGGTTTTTCTGGAATTTATTGACAACAGAAACAGAATAATAACTAAAGGAGGAAAAATATAATCGATTATTGCTCCTGGTGCTGTTCCGGTCGTTTCAATTGGCTTTAGAATCCCTAATACAAAACGCATAAAATACTCTATAAAGATAAATATATACATTAATGGGATTAAAGATTTGTACTTCCAATTGACAATGACATAAAATATTCCCATAATCAATTGGGATAATCCCCAGAGTGAAAAAATAAGAATTATAGTACTTGCTCCTTCCTCAGTGAAGGTATCTAGAGGGATTGTAGCAATACTTTGCGCACCTCCGTCTGGTGCAATGATATGGATTAAACTTCTAACTATAGTTAAAATTGTAAAAAAGTAAAAAAAATACAATGCTATTTTTCTGCCTTTATAATCGTTATTTATTTCTTTAGGTAAAACTTTCATCACTTAATTCTTTTTTCGTTTTATTTAATTGCAGCTAACGGTTAGTATATGGCAAGTAGGGCGGTAGAAAGCAATAAACTTTCAAGTTTGCACTGAGCCAAAACGTTGTATTTTGTTTTTAATTTATTCATTCTTAAAAGCCAAATCAACGATTTGGCGGTGTTGGTAAGTAGCACTGAACTTTCGTTAACCACTGAACGCCCTATTTGCTATATACCGTGTTATATGCTGGCTTTTCTTTTTGGATTAAATCGTTAATAGAATCCCAGAGTGCAATTCTTTTCTCCAATGATTGCTTTGCTACTGTTAGTGTTTCTTCCCATTTTTTGTTGTCATTGGCACATAGTTCTGAAATCATTTTAAGAGATAGAGGTCCGTGTTCATCTCCATCTAATTCTATATGTCTTTCAAGATAATAGGTCAACTTATTATATAATTTGTTCTCAGAATCAGAATTTTTCAAAATTTCAACAAACATATCAGGAATAACATCTTCTCGTCCAAATGTGAATGCAGACGCAACCAGATGAGTTTTATTAGTTTCAATAATTGAAAAAGAAAACTTTACAAATTCAGCTACTCTTTTGTCAATATTGATTTCGTTTAAGGCATATTCAAACGAATTTCCAGATTCAATAAGTCTTATGAAGTTATTAATTTCAGTCGTGTTTGCTTTTACTTGCGTCATAGCATCCAAGTACATTTCAAAATGACTTTTAGGTTCTCCTAATTCATTAATGTCACTTTCCTCTCCGTGAACGATTTCATTTATGAATCTCGAAAGAGTCGGGTTTTTAGATGGCACCCAGGGTGTTTGAACATTTGTTAGTTTTATTTGAAGGAATTTTAAAAGTGACATAAAGTCCCAAACAGCAAATATGTGGTTCTCCATAAAAGTTTTAATGTCATCAACATTCTTAAGGCTTTCATAAAGTTTATGATTCTGTAATTGATTTCTTAAATCTGAAATTTCATTTTCAATATACTCTATTCTGTTCATCTTATTGTGTGTATTTGCTTGCATATAACGTGATTGTATAAGCAAAGTTGCGATGATTTAGCAGTAAAGATAGTAAATAGTTACGAACCAAGAAAGACCGTGAGGACTTTCGTAAGTAGGCTAAAAATAGCAATTTTGTTTATACGGTGTTAGCTACAGTTATATTTCGGTTGCCTTTTTTTCGTGCACAATTTAATTCCGTTTGAGTGATTTTCAGCACGACAGTTGGAATTCCGTAATTATTTAGATCAGAGATTAATTTCCGTTTGAATAAAATTCCGCAGTTGAGTGTTTTCGTTTTTACTGTCTTAAAACTCAAAAAAAATTCCGAAAACTAAACGAGTTTTTTTTCAAAGAGGCTAAAATTCCGCAAGAGTGAAATTCAACAATTGAGTAAGTTTTTCAGCGTTTTGTTTGGCAAAAAATCAGCATTTTTTGATTGAGTTTTTTTGCGTTTGAGTGAGTTTCCGCAATTGTAGCTAACTTGTTATATCATCAACTTTATTGACGTTTATCCGCCAATAACATATGATAGTAACTAGTTTAATTATTTTTTATCCCTTTTAAAAATAAAGTAAATATAATAATAAAATTATCTTTTTTGAAAACGACTTTACCCTGACCCGAGTTGACCCGAAGAAAACCCCTAGGAAAGTAAACTAAATCTGCCTAGGTTGTTTTTGAGTATTTTTTTTACAATTTATACTAACACTTCACTAACTTGAACAATTGGCTCAATATTAGTAAAATTGGGTAAGTCTCCCATTATTTTTTCTGCATTAGGTCCGAAAGCATTTCCGAAATCTTCAACCGTATCAAAATACATATTTCCCATACTAACATAAGGTGCAGAAGATCCTGGTACAGCCCCACCCAATCCTTTTTCAACCGTTGCTCCTTTTAAAGAATCTCCTAATAGATTGCTTGCCATTGGTAAATGTTTATTACAATAATACTCCATGTCGAAGGTCTTGTCTTTACCTGACGGATATAATACGCTCACTTTTGTCATTCCTTTTTTCATAATCTTATTTGTTTTTAGTTATGCTTCTAATTTAGTAATTTAAAACCAGACAGAAATTTTATTGTAAATAATAAAGTTATTTTCCAACTATTAATAACACTTACCGTAAAGTTTAGTATTAACTCAAAAAGGCTCCTTTACTAATGTAAAGAAGCCTTTTTTTTATCTTATATATTATTAGTTTAACAACCCATTAATCCAAATGAAACTACAAGTTCTTGATCTACTTTTTCTCCTTTAGCGTTTTCGGCAGGAATCCATGTTCCTGGAACTTCAGAAATTAATTTTTTCATTACCTCATCTACTTCTGGATAGTTTGAGGATCTATCTAAGTGAATATTTTCTATAGTTCCTTTTTTGGTTACCGTAAAAAATAGTTTAGCGGGTTGTAATTTTTCTGGGTCTACATTTTTTCTAGCATCCTCACTGTATATTTTAAGAAAATCTTTTAAGGCATCCATACCATCCAAAAATTTAGCTTGAGTTTCTGGAACAATCGTATAATGTGGTGTTGAGTAATTGTCTTCTAAATCACCTGTTTCCTTATTTATTTGTTGGTATTCGGCTTTTACTAAAAAATTGGTAGCGTCATCTGAAGTTTGTAGGAGTTCCAATTGAGCATCTGTTAGCTCCTTACTGTATCCAATTTCTCTAATATCTGATTGTTTGTCATCAATGATAATAATTACGCTTACAGATTTTAAAGACTCGATAGATTGGATATGTTCTTCATCAAAAAAAGCATCAATAGTGGTTGCTTTATTCACATCTTCTCTTTTAATAGCGCCAAACCTTGGGCCTACATCGTAAATAAAATCGTTAAATATTCTTTTATTGATTTTCTCTTTGGCTTGAGCTTCAGGAGAAATAACCTTTTCCTCATTTACCGAAGCTTCTAATTGATCTTGCGCTGTATTATTTCGATTTATAAAACTAAAGGCTGTTAAGCTTAGAGTAATAATTACAGCAATAAGAATGATACTCTTTTTCATATCTGTTTATTTTCTGATTAATATCTGTCAAATGTAGGGTTCATAGAAGGTGCGATCACTAAATTAAATGTAAAAAAAATGTAAAATTAGTGTGAATTAGTTCTAAATATAACTGGTTTGGCGCTATTTAGAGATTTTTTAATACCTTTTTTTTAATCTTGATAAGCTCCAGATGAATACGTTAATTCATAACTATGCGTGTATATTTCGAATATGATTCCGAATGGATCTTCAACATAAACCATTTTGTATGGTTTTTCATTTGGATAGTATTCTCTAATAGGCATTCGTTGTTTTCCGCCGTATTCAACAATTTTATTGGTCAAAGCTTCAATGTCTGGGTCTTGAACACAAAAATGAAAAAGCCCTGTATTGAAAGGGTTGAAAGCTGGTGCTTCTTTAATGCCATGAGGAAATGAAAACAATTCGATTCCTATTCCATCCGATGTAGACATATGTGCTATTTCAAAATCTTCCCATTCTTCTCCAAACACATCGATACACATTTGACCAATTGCAGTTTCTCTTTCTTTTTTAACTTTAGCAGGTGCCATAATAACGTACCATCCCATTACTTCGCTATAAAACTCGACTGCTTTTTTGATATTAGGAACGGTAATTCCGATATGAGAAAAGGATCTTGGGTATTTATTTTCTTTCATATTTATTTTGTTTATAAAAAATAACTATTAATTATTACAGGGAGTATATTATTCTTTTAAAAACAGTGTAGTTTTGTTTTGGTACTTAATTAAATAGATTCCGGAATTTAATAAACTAACATCAATTTGATTATTTACTCCCTCTATTTTTTGTTTTATTAACTCTTTTCCAGACATACTATAAATATATAATAATTCATTATCGTATATTTTTTTAGTGACTAAAGTAATTGTATTACTTGATGGGTTTGGAAAAATATAAAGATTGGGGTCATTTTTAATTTCATCAATGCTTAGTATTTCCGATAAAGGAAAATCCCAAACTCCACCAGCATTAACTCCAGCATATAAATAATCATTATTAATCCACAAAGAGAGTATAGGTAAGCCAGTTATTCCAATACTCATATTATACCAATTGTTTCCATAATCTAAACTGATATATACCTCTCCATCTCCTGTGCCTGCAAAAATTGCATAGTCATTTGTTTGTAAGCATCTAATATTTACGTCTGAAGGTAAGCCTGTAACTATTTGACTCCAATTTGCTCCTTCATCATCTGATATATATACGCCGTTTTCCTTTGTTCCAGCAAATAAGAGACCATTTGTAAAGGCTATTGAAGTTATATTATTAGAATTTAAACCATTATTAATTGCTTGCCAATTTTCTCCTAAATTGTTCGATTTATACATTCCACTATCTGAAGTTCCAGCATATATATTTATTCCATCAGTGCCTAACGACAATATATTAGGACTGCCTAAACCATTATTAACTTGTTCCCAAGATGCACCTGCATTCGATGAAATAAAAACTCCTTCCTCACCACTTCCAGCAAATAATTTGCCATCACTAATTGTAAACGAATTTATCCAAGCACTAGTAAGTCCTGTATTAGACATCGAAAATGTTTCACCGTTATTACTAGATTTAAAAACACCTAACATATCTGTGCCGACAAAAACATAGGGATTAGATGAAATAATTGCTCTTGTTTCGACGGTCCAAATTGATGAGTTTTTAGTCCAGCTAGAGCCATTGTTTAATGATGAGAAAAAGCCGGAGCCATGGGTGCCTGCAAAAAGTTTTGAATCAATATTAGAAATAGAACCAACACCTGCTTTAAAATCTAATGAGCCACTAAGAGTCCAATCTCCTCCATTTATATTTTTCTTGTAAATATTTCCACTAGTGACTCCAACAAATAAAGCATCATCACTGTTGCCGATAGTCCAAATACTGGTTTCACTTAAACCGTTATTTAATGATGTCCAAGTTTGCCCTGCATCAAACGATTGATACACGCCTTGGCCAAAAGATGCTGCATAAAGAACTCCATTTAAATGAGTAAAACCTTTAATTGAAGGTAAATTAGTTGATAAAGGGCTCCAATTATCACCATTATCTGAGGATACAAAAACGCCCGACGACAAAGTGCTTAAAAACACTTTTCCTTCAAAACAGGTTATTGCCATTATATTTAGTTCTGTAAGCCCATTATTTATTAATGTCCATGTATTACCCATATCCGATGATCGATAAATACCGTCTTGATAGGTTCCTGCATATAGATTTAGTCCATCATTTGCCAAGTAATATGCATATTTTGATGAAAATCCGTTATTTATAGCTGTCCAAGTATTACCAGAATCTACTGAAGAATATATACCACGTAAATAAGTTGCTGCAAAAATTACATTGTTAAAAGCGGTTAAATTTTTAACATAAACACCTTCTAAATCAGTGCCTGCAGGTTCCCAATTTTCACCATTATCACTTGATCGGAAAACATTTTCATCTGTAGAAATAAAAACATAATTTCCTAATTTGGTTAATGATTTTGTATCACAACTTTTAAGCCCATTGTTTTTAAACGACCAATTGGTTCCGTTATCATCACTTACCATAACTCCACCGCCACTTGCAGCATAAAGTGTTTGGCCGTCAAAAATGACACTTCTTATATGGCCTCCTTCTGGTCCATTCAAAGATTGCCATTGTCCAAAAACCGATATAGTTGAAATTAACAACCAAATTGTTAATACTGTTATTTTACATTTATATCTCTTCATTTTTTATTACTGCCTTTTTTTAGTTGATTGACTCTTTATTTCATCAACTTTTTAATGTAATATTTTATGATATAATTTATTTGAAAATCTTCAAATTAAAAGGTTCTACCCTTTGATAAGCAAGATACTTCATTTAAAATAAAAAATAGAATTTATTAAAATGTAGCTTTTTTATTAAAACTCATTTTTTGTTTTGTTTCAGGATGCAAAAACTCTAAGGTGTCTGCATGTAAATATAACCGATCGGATTTTTTACCATATAAATCATCGCCAATTATAGGAATATTAAGCCCCAGTTCATGTGAAGCGTGAACTCTTAATTGATGGGTGCGTCCAGAAATTGGGTAGAAATGTATTTTCGTTTTTCCTTGATTCCGTTCTATAACTTCCCATTTTGTTTCTGCAGGTTTACCGTGTTCATAACACACCAATTGCCTTGGTCTGTCATCTAAATCAACTCGAAGAGGTATGTTAATCGTTCCGTTGTTGTCCTTTACAATACCATCTAACAAAGCGGTATATCTTTTCTGTACTGTTTTATTAATAAACTGACTTTGTAAAGCTTTGTGTGCTTTTTTATTTTTGGCTAAGACCAATAAACCAGAAGTAGCCATATCTAATCGATGAATAATAATAGGTCCAGTAATGTTTTTTATCTGTTGTTTGATTCTGGTATACACCGAATCCTGAATGTGAATCCCTGGAACCGATAAAAACTCTTCTGGTTTGTATACTACCACCAAACTTTTATCTTCAAAAATAATTTCAAGTTCTTTTCCGATAGCGGGATTTTGTAACATTGGATTGGTGTCCATATCAATGCCAGCTAACATATGTTTTAAAATTGGTTTACATTTTCCTTGACAGGCTGGGTAATATTGTTGGTGTTTTCTAATTTCCTTATTTGGTGATTTCCCCCACCAAAACTCAGCCATTGCAATGGGTTTAAAATCGTGTAAAAAAGCATATTGCAATAATTTAGGAGCGGCACATTCTCCAGATCCTGCTGGTAGGTTTTGATCAGAAGCTTCCGGAAACAACTGCAATAAGTTTTTAACTTCTTTTTTTGAATTTAAAAACTGATATTGTTCAAACAAATACTGCTGTAATGCTGCAGATTTTGTTTTGCGTCCCTCTTTTAATTGTGCTATTTGATTGGTGAAAGTTGAAAGCTTTTCTTGAAGAGCTGTTATGGTATGTTTCCAATAACGATTTACATTATTGAAAAAATATTTGGCTTCTAAACTTTCATAGCTCAATTTTTCTTCAAGAACGGTATAAGCTTCTAATGATAATTCTGTTTTTGCTTTATCTCTCCTTAACTTTCTATCTTTTTTTGCTGCTTTTTGCGCATCTTTTTTTTCTTGAATGTCAATAGCAGCTTTTTCCTTTTCTATTTCAAATTGTTCTAGTAACGATTTATAATCATTGTTACTTTCTAGGCTTTCTAATAACTGATTGATGTTATTTAAAACCTGTTCTTCTTGTAAAAAATGGGAATCCTTAGCAAGCATATTATAAACCGGTGGAACAAACTTTTTATGAATGTTTTTTTCTGCTAACTTCCCCGAAACAGCAGTTATATATCCAATCTCGTTTTGCTGGTTTTGTACGATCAAAACACCAAACATTTTTCCAATTACCAATCCTTTTTTTGTAGTATCTACTCCAAAATTATGTTCAAAATCGGTTTGGGTTTGTAAATAACTTTGTACTTCTGTTACTGCTATAACACACAATGGATGTGGTTCATAATAAAACGGAAAAGTAAACTTACTTGGAAGCTTGTATTTGTTTATGGGAGTAGAAAATTGTTGAAAATGAGTTGACACAAAAGATGAAGTAAAATTCTATGCAAAGATACTTTTTTAATGTAGCAATTGAAAAATGCTTATTGCCAATTTTGACAACAGTATTCATTTTCATTTATAGAATTAATTCTTCTTTTAACTCATAGTGTTCAGCTGTTTTATCATATCTTTTTAATACGCGTTTTGCATTTTCAGGAATATAAGCTTGTTTAAAGTTTTCGCCAGCAAATGACTTTACCGAATCCATAGAATCAAATTGAAGGGTTAAAAAAAATTCTACTTCATCACCTTTATTTTTTGTTGAAATACTAACTTTTTCAAGTCCATTAACTCCATTCTTTTTTACAGTTGGGAACACTTCATTAATTAACATGTCTTCATAGATTGGAGCATTTTCTATTGTTGTTCAACCCTTCCAAGTTCGTATAATTTTCAAATTTTCACACATCATTATTTAATTACTGTTGATGGATTATTTTTGAGATGACTTATTATAGATTACTGGCATTTGTCCTTTCCATTTATTCCATAAATTATCGTCACTTATTAAATTTGCCATAAAATTTCCAACATTTATCCTACTTACTTTACCAGCATTAAAAATTGCACTTCTTATTGGAGATGGATATATTTCGTATTCTGTTACTTTATCATCATCAATTAATCCGTCTGGTCTAACAGCAGTCCACTCGATGAATTGGTTGTTCTGTCCAACCTGAGTTCGTAAAAAATCTGCTGCCTTTTCATTATCAACATGAGGAGGTAATAGTAATCTTAGAAGCCCTATGACACATCTTTGGGCAATTGAAATAGGTTCGTTTAAATCACGATTTCGATTACCAGTAGTGTTCATTAAAACATATTTAACAGGGTTTTTAGGTTGATTTGTTTCTATGGCATTGCATAGTCTACGAGCAGCATCTGTAACGAGTTTTCTGGGTTGTCCATAGATTCCTTTCAAATTTAAATTATGTCCTAAACAAGATGCGATTGAGTGACAATCAAGAGTCAAATCTATCATTTCAGAATCACTCAAATCTAATAGACTAGCTGAAATAATAATCACACGATCATTGTTTTTCCAAGATACAGGTAATTTTTCAGGTGATCTCACCACTGCCTTAACCTTATGACCTTGTATAAGGAGTTGCTCAATTAACTGTCTTCCTGTTGCGCCACTTGCACCTACTACTAAAACTGTCATAAATTTTATTTTGAATTTCTATTAAATGATATTGGTTCTTTAAGGACGATTTATGTTGTAATTTGTTACAACTATTAAAACTAATTAAATATAGTATTTATAATGGTCTATTCAGCAAATACTTCATAATGAGTAACTTTTTCAGGGAAATCAATTAAATAGTTTTTGTCTTCTGGGTAGTATTTAGCTTTTTCAAAATCGTCTCCTGCAAAATTTTTAATAACCTCAATATTTTCCCAAAAGGTAACTAAATTGAAATAGGCAAATTCTTTGTCCGTTCGCTTTAGAAATGTTAGTTTTTTAAAACCAGCAGTTTTTTTATAATCAGGAATTGCTCGAGCTTTCATAAACTTAGTGTATTCATCTAAATGCTCAATTTTTGTCCTTCCTTTCCAGATTCTTGCTATCATACTAGTTAATGATTGTTTAGTATTAATTCCATTTCTATTTGTTCAAGACTTTTTTCAAGGCCTATTTTTTTTAAGAAGTTATTTGCTTCAATTGATTTCTTATCTACATTAATAATAGAAAGGGAATTTCCATATTTTTTGATTAATTCAAAAAGTAAAGTAGAAGCAATTCCTTTCTTTCTAAAATCTTTATGAATAGCTATCTGTTGTATTCTTTTATTTGTAGGATTATAAATAACATATCCAATGAGTCTGTTTTCATTGTAAGCACCTAGTGAACAATTGTTTTGTTTTAATTCATCTAGTACATTATTCGAATTTTGCCAAGTAGGTAAAACATCCCAAAAAGTTTCCATTAAGCTCCATTGATAGTTTTGTAAATTTTTAATCTCAATGCTCTTGTTTAAATATGCTGTTTTGGCAATTCCATTATAGCATACTAGTTCTCTTTTGATTTTAAAACCCGATTTTTTATAAGACTTTATAGCTTGGATATTCTCATTAATCACTTCAAGTATAAGTTTATGTATTCCTCTTTCATTTATATAGGGTAATATGAATTGATACATTTGCTTAGTTAACCCTAAACCTCTTTCTTCGGGAATAACCCCCGTTCCTCCGTTATATATTACTTTTTGACCGTTAATAATGTCGAAACCGTGTAAGATGAAGGCTATAAGTTTTCCTTCTTTAAAAACACCTACCGAAAGAGTAAGGTCTGTTTTGTCAGCTAGCATTTTTGAGACTAATTGTTCCTTGGTTAGTTTAAATGGAATAAAGTAATCTGAAAATGAACGATTAAAAACCTTTAAAATATCAGCATTATTTACATTTTCTAAAGTTTTAATCTCCATTTTATATTTTATTAATTGCTGCTATTGCTTTCGTTATTTTTTTAAATCTGATTTTAACTGTTCAATCATAATGTTGGTTTTGTAAAGTCGCATATCGTTAAAAAATATCGTTTTTAAGTTTAGTTCGTAATAGGTATTTAATAAAGTGATAAATTTAATTTGAACATTATTCCAATTAACATTATTCCAAATTTGCTCATACAATTTTGAATTAATTATATTGAGTTCAGACTGTTTGTAAGGAACAGATTTTATGAAATCAAAATATAACTCATTTTTATTATCAATAATTTGGTTTATCATAAATGAATACTTTTTTGTATACCCATAAAAACTAACTAACTCCTCTTGTAATTTGTTTTCGAGTAAAGTTATTTGACCCGAATTTTGAAGTGATATGAAAGTGTTATTACTTACTATTGGGAATTCGGTTGAAGCTATCATTATATAAGGTTCCTTTCTAATAAATGTTAAACCTTTTTTTATGATATTATTCAGTGAATCGATGTTGTAATTTGGATTATTTAGAAGAGTTCTTATACTGTCAATTCGTTTGTTTTCTTCTGTAGCTAATGATAAATGATTTTTGAAATGGCTAATATCTAAATTTAAATCATTTAGCAATTCAGATTTATAAACTGAAACTAATTTTTGATTATTTCTACCCTCATTCCAGTTATTAATTGAAAGCGCAATCAAAATCCCAATTACAACAAGAATAATTTCACCAATAGCATATTTAAAATACTTTCCAGTTTTACCTTCTGAAAGTAGTCGTTGCCTAATGTGTCTAAAGAATTTTATCATTGGTTAGCGTTTGGTCATAATGAAGCACAACTGCCTGCTAAACGCAGTTCGTCCTTGAGAACGAAGATACAAAAAGTGGAAGATAATGAGCTCTAGTTTCGCGCGGCCACGCGAGGCTAGAGTTTATTAGCCGTCTCGCTTAGTAAATTTTACTTTTAAAAATTTGCTGAGTGAGCCACTTTATTGGATCGGGAGTTCGATGGGTCGTGCCAAATTGCGTATAGGTACCGATGGTACATCGTTTTCCCTCGATGGGCAGTAAAAGCTGTATTTATCAAGAAGTCTCTGGCCCAATTTGGTTTAGCAGGCAGATGGAACGCATTTCCAAAGGGGCGAGAACAGCGTAGCTGTGTAGCAACTTTGGTCAGCTTTTCGCTGAATGTGTTCCATCGGTCTTGTATAAAAGTCAGTAACGATTAAAGTTTGCTTATGCTTCGGTGTTTATTAGCGTAAAGGCAAAAGGAAACTAGTGTTACAATTTTTCAGATTACAATTTAGTAAAATTTGTAAGATATTTCAATCTCTTAACCAACAAAGCCGTTATTGCTTTTATACGTTGTTACCAGCTGTTATTAAGTTAATATTATTAAATTTTAATAAATTTTTTATTGAAGAATTTATTTTGTTCAGTTCTAAACTGAAGGATATACAAACCATTACTCAAACCAGAAATATCAATCGTGTTATTAGAATTCCAATTTAAATTTATTTTTTTACCAATTGAATTGTAACAAGTAACTTCTTGGATTGTCAAGGAATTTTCAAAATGAATGAAATCACTTGATGGATTAGGATATAAATTTACTGAATGGACATAATCATTATCAGGAGAACTTAACAAAGTATTTAAATCAAAAACTTTAGCATAGCCCTCTTCTGTTCCGCTTTCTTCATAAATATATGTTAGTGCCCCTGCAATTAAAACACTACCATCTCCAGAAATCGCTAGCCATCTCCCAAATTCATCTCTAATTTCATCACCGTACATGGTACCCCCAATTTGTTCCCAATTATCATTGATTAATTCATATATTTTTACATAACCGGGTTGATTAGTATTATTATTAATGTCTCTAGCTGGTGCGCCAGCTACAATTCGAGATCCATCATCTGAAATAGATACTGTTTTGCCAAATCGGTCTCCATAATCTTCTCCAACTATTTCGTTACCAATTTGTATCCAATTTGAACCATTATAATCGAATACTTTAAAATATCCACCTTCATTTACTGATGCGTTTGGGTCTCCGATTACAATGCGATTGCCGTTTTCACTAAGTGAAGAATATACACCGAAACTGCTAACCTCGTAATCACTAGTTAAATCTTCACCTAGTTGAACCCAGTCTGTCCCATCATATTCAAAGACTCTTGTTAAACCACTTGGTTGATATTGATTTGCTCCTACTGCAACTCGATTTCCATCAGCACTCATAGATAATGCTGTGGCATAATAATCCCCACTTTCATCCCCATCAATATCAGTTCCAATTTGTATCCAGTCCGTTCCATCGAATTCATATACTCTAGCATGCCCAGTTGAATTGTTGTTAAATTTGGCACCAGCAGTTATTCGTTGTCCATCAGAAGAAATAGCTATTACTAATCCAAATAAATCATTGCTTGACTCTCCATAAATAGTATTTCCTACTTGAATCCATTCATCATTACTGAGTTCATACACATTAACAAAACCTATTAAACCAACAAGGGTATTAGTTACTATTCTATTCCCATTAGCAGACAATTCAACACGATAACTAGAGATTTCATTTGGCTCAATAGTTTGAAGATCATTACCGACTTGATTCCATTCAATACCGTCAAAATCATAAACACGAAATCCAAATTCACTTTTTCCATATCCTCCAACTGCAATCCGTTGCCCATCTGATGACGTACTAACCGAAGCTGAATATGCAAAATCTGAGTCAATCACGGATATATTTCCGCCCATTTGAATTTGAGCATTTCCATTTAGAATAAAAATAAAAATTATAACGTAAAATATGTTTTGTTTTTTCATAATTGCTGGTAACAATTGAATAAACTCCCTAAGGGAGTTTATTCCTATTTAATAGTTAATTAATACTGCTTAAAGATAAAAAATTATTAGAGTTTTTATTCTTTTAAATTTTGCGACTTAAAAAATATAGCTGTGAAAGTTAGTATAGAAGCAATCAAATCACAAATAACACTTGTAAACATCAAATAGGATATGTAAAGTGTATTCTTGTTGTCTAGGAATGCAAAAGCACCGTCCAATGAGATTAATCCAAGTATAATCAAAAGAATTCCGATAACGATGTATGCTGTTTTTCTTTTTTCACTATCAAGCCTATTTTTTTTAATTATTGAGATGTACCAAATAACTAATAGTAGTCGAAATATAATTACCATTGATATTCCAATTATAGAACCTGGATTATTTTCGTTTGGTAATGATTTATAATAAACTCCAGGCATTATTATAGTTAACAATAATATGGAAATCAACAGCAAACCAGCTGCAATTGATAATACACTTACTTTTACTTGTGAATTTTTCATAACGTTGATGTTTATTCCATTATTGAGTAAAAAATTAAACTGTAACGTATTGAATTTCATTTAACTGAGCAATGTGAGTTTGCCAGCCATATTTATTATTAATACTAGTTTTTAAAGCATTTAAAGCTGGGGTTTCTCCATGAATAAGGAAAACCTTTTCTGGGATGTTTCTAATATTGCTAGTCCAATCTAATAATTCCTGTTGGTCGGCATGAGCAGATAAGCTTTCTATTTGATGTATTTCTGCATTAACGTTATAGTATTTTCCGTAAATTTTAATTTCTTTAGTACCTTCCAAAAGCTTTCTTCCTCGAGTGCCTTCGGCTTGATAACCGACCAATAAAACAGTGGTGTTGTATTTATCAATTAACTGTTGAAGGTAAGTAAGAACCCTTCCTCCAGTGACCATACCGCTTCCTGCAATAACAATTTTAGGTTGAGGATTGTCTATGGTTTTCCAGGTATCTCTATACGATGTAATAATGTTAATATGGCTATTCATTTGATAATATTCTTTTATCGAAAGTTTATGCCAATGAGGAAATCGCTCAAATACCGATAGTACATTATTTCCCATAGGACTATCAACAAATACTGGGATATTTGGAATTTTGTTTTTTTGATAGAGTTTCCAAAGTAAATACATTAACGTTTGTAAACGCTCTACAGCAAACGATGGAATAATTAAAGTGCCTCTGTTTTGAATAGTTTTATTTACTAGTTCTACAATCTTATTTTCAAATTCATCAACTGGATGAATTTTATCACCATAGGTAGCTTCTAAAAAAAGAAAATCTGCCCATCTAGGTTTTTCAGATGGAAAAAGTAAAAAATCTTTTGCCCTTCCTACATCTCCTGAAAACACAAATATTTTTTCTAAAATAGCTAGCTCTATAAAGGTAGAGCCAATAATATGTCCATTATATAGAAATCGAAATTTTATATCTTCTGAAAAAACTTGCCAGTTATCTTTTTCAACAGATTTAAATAAACCTGTTGTAAACTCAGCTTCTTTTAAGGTGTAAAAAGGTTGGGCTGGATTGTGTTTGGAATACTTTTCTTTGTTTGCTTTTTCTGCTTCTTCTTCATGTATTTTAGCACTATCTAATAATATAATTTTAGCAATTGCCAAGGTAGGAGCAGTACCATAAATTTTTCCACGAAATCCTTGTTTAACCAGACGAGGTAAATAACCGGTATGATCAAGGTGCCCATGAGTTAGCAAAACAATATCGATGTTAGATGCATCTATCGGAAACTCCTTCCAGTTTTGTTCTCGAAGTTCCTTTAGACCTTGAAACATTCCGCAATCAATCAATATTTTATGTTGAGGTGTTTCAATAAGAAATTTAGAGCCCGTAACTGTATTTGCTGCTCCAAAAAAATGAACTTTAATTTTCATAATGAATTAAATTAAACGTCCGTTAATAACTGAACTTCATTTAAAATTTTATTTCTTCTTTTTTCTGAAATTCCAAGTTTATTTAAATAAAACACATCGTTTATTAATTGCCTACACAAAACAATATCTCTACTCAATAAAAATTGTTTTTCTCTATTTGATAGTAACATAGAAACCGTTATTGGATATAGCCCTAAACGGTCAATCCTTTCTTTAAGACTGTTTTCTTTAGGGTGATTCCAGCTTAACATATATAAATCTTTACACTCTCCGTAAAGTATGGCTTCCTTAGTAAATTTAGTATTGGTAACCACCCATCCTTTATTTGGGTGTTTGGTTTTTTCAAATTTATCGTTATAATAAGAAAGAATATCTTGATAGCGAGAATGGATATATAAAGGAACTTTTACATTACTTTTTCTTCCTTGTTGACTATGAAATTTACATTCTCCAATAATATGTTCTCCATTTTTTTTTGCGACTATATCTACTTCATGGGAAACACATTTACCCTTTATAATTTTTCCTACTTCAACTTGATATCCTGAATATTGCAAGATGGCTCCAATAAATCTTTCAAAAGGAAATCCTGTGGGCCCTAAATCGAAGATTGCTCTTTTAAGCTTATACTTTGAGGCATAAATAGACCTCTTTTTCTTCAGCATAGCAAAAGCACGATTATAGATTTCTTTAGTTGAAATGCCCTGATATAATTCATCTCGAACCGTGTTGACAATGTTTTTTATAGTAGTTTCATCTGCTCCACTATTTTGCAATGATCTTTTGAGTTTACCAATAGAAAATTTAACCTTCTTTCCTGAAGATTTTAATACATCGAAAGTTTGTTCCTGAGATTTAGAAGACATAAATAGTGATTATACAAATTCCTTTTTAAAATAATCTCTTACTAAAGCCTTAGTTTGATTGAGAGTCATGCTATCTGTTTTAATAACATCTTTCACTTTTTCACCTATTAATTTAAATTTTTTCTGAAGCTTTTTATTTAATTTTTCTCCAGTTTCTGCGGGTCCGAAAATGACAACAGAATCAGCATCTTTTAAATAGGAAGCAATCTCTTTAAAATATTTTTTAAAACTATTTTTTTGACGCTCTAAATATTTACTATCTTGTTTTACATCTTGAGGACCTCCTTTTAATTTACTTCCAGAACCTCCTCCAATATGATAGGTTTCAACATTTGAAAAAATGGTAGTCATTTCTTCTTTTTTATCACTAATTGTAATTACATGAGCTTTTAACTTGTCAATCCAGATTCCTATTTTTTTCATCTTTATTAGTGTTTATTATGTTTGTAAATCAAGTTTGTTTACACTGAAATGTTAGATTTATAATCTAATTTCTGGACGAATTGTCTTGTGAAGAAAGTAACTATAAATCCGTGGTTTATCTCATCGATTCCGAATTTAACGGTCCTGTATCAAAACTAATTAATTAGAGGTAAAAAAAATATGATATTTATCACTTAAGCTTCTGATAATTATATAAAATAACTAATTTATAAGTAGTCTGTCTAAACGTTTTCTACATTTAGATATTGAAGTGATATTTTATCAGTTATATTTAAACTAATAAAAAAGGTTTGAAGATAAGCTTAGATTCTATTTTAGTTTTTTATTAAAAAAGTCAAGGGTTCGGGTCCAAGATAATTCTGCTGCTTCTTTGTCATATCGAGGAGTTGTATCGTTATGAAAACCGTGATTTACATTGGGATAAATAAAGGCTTCATATTCTTTATTATTATCTTTTAAATCTTGTTTGTAGTTAGGCCATCCTTCATTCACACGTTTATCCAATACAGCATAATGAATTAATAATGGTGAGATTCCTTTTTAGCTCAGCAACTTCTTGTCATCTAGAGGCATTGTGTTGTTATGAAAACCTATGCTTGCCTTACGAAATCAAATTTATTTTAGTTAAAACTGCTTATTTTTATTATTCGGTATATGTTAATTATTTGAGAAATATCGTTACAATGTTTAATAAAAAAGTATATTTGTTAAACAATCAAAACTTTTTGAACTATGAAAACAGTATTTTACAAGAAAAATTTCTTTTTATTGATCCTATTATTACCTGCTATTCTTTTATCTCAAGATTTTCAAGGTAAAGCTTATTACTTTTCTAAATCTACCATGGAGCTTGGTAGTTTTGGAGCAACCATGAGTGAAGCTCAAAAAAAGCAAGTGCAAGAACGATTAAAAAACAGGTTAGAAAAGACCTATATTTTATCTTTTAATAAAGAAGCTTCTATTTTTAAAGAAGATTACAAAGTCGATGCTATATCTGGAGCAACAGATACGTGGGGAAAAAACTTTACTCCTGGAGTTCAATATAAAAATGTAAAGAAAAAAGAATTGCTTCAAAAACAAGAATTTTACGGCAAACAATTTTTAATTAAAGACGATCTATTAACCATCGATTGGATAATGAGTTCAGAAACTAAACAAATAGGAAATTATATGTGCTTTAAGGCAACTGCTACTATTCCTACCAATGATCTTACTTGGTATGATTTTTCTTGGGATCGTTTAAATACTAATATAAAACAGGATTCAACAGCTACTTCTGAAGAAGTTAAAGTTGTAGAAGTAAAAATGACTGAAATTGTAGCTTGGTATTCTCCACAAATTCCTATAAGTCAAGGTCCTTTAGAATATTGGGGGCTTCCCGGTTTAATATTAGAAGTTAATGCAGGAAATACTACCTTATTATGCTCTAAATTAATACTTAATTCAGATGAGAAAATAAATATTAAGGCCCCTGAAAAAGGGAAAGAAGTATCTAAAACGGAATATCAAGAAATTATTGCAGGTAAAATGCAAGAAATGAGAAATAATAGGGGTAGGCAGAGTAGTAGAAGGAATTAATTTTTCTTTCTTCATTATCTTTTAATCCATTAGACTCATGAAAAAAATAATTCTTTTATTTTTTATTTGCTCATTCCATTCAGCTTTTTCTCAAATTACTTTTGAAGGTGTTGTCAAAGACAGTATAGGTAAGCCTTTAGAATTAGCAAATGTACTTGTATTAAAGAAGGAGACAAATACTTTAGCTACTTACTCCATCACCAATGAAAATGGATTTTACACTTTTGAATTAGATACAAATCAAACTTATAGTTTTCAGATTAGTTATATCGGAATGAAAACTTTGGAAGTAATAATAAGTACCAAAGAAGAAGATGTAACTAAAGATTTTGCACTTCAAGCAGACAATGTTTTAGATGCTGTAGAAATCACATATGAAATGCCTGTAACTATCAAAGGAGACACTATTGTCTATAATGCAGACTCCTTTAAAAATGGTTCTGAGAGGAAATTAGAAGACGTCTTAGAAAAACTTCCTGGTGTAGAAATAAATGAAGAAGGACAAGTAGAAGTGGAAGGAAAAGTGGTAAATAAGCTGATGGTAAATGGGAAAGATTTTTTTGATGGAGATACTAAAATCGCTACTAAAAACATTCCTTCGAATGCAGTAGATAAAATACAAGTATTGCGAAATTATTCTGAGGTAAGCCAATTAAGTAGCGTTACTAATAACAAGGATAACTTTGCTTTAAACATAAAATTAAAGGAAGGAAAAGAAAATTTTTGGTTTGGAAATATCAATGCTGGAGGTGGATATTCAGCAAATGATAAAGGACTCTATTTATTACAACCCAAATTATTTTATTATTCTCCTAAAGTAACTTTCAATTTTATTGGAGACATTAATAATATCGGAGAATTAGTATTAACCCGAAGAGACATTCGAAATTTTGGAGGTGGTTTTTCTGCACCTAGTAGAGGGAGCGGTACAAATTTAGATTTAGGAAATAACAGTCTTAATTTTTTAACCAATCAAAACAATGCTTTAATTATAGAAAATACATTGGGGGCTTCAAATTTTAGTTGGTCTCCTAACAAGTCACTAGACATTGGTGGCTTTGCAATTTTTAATAGCAGTTTAATAGAATCTAAAGAGCGAACAATCAAGCAGTATACAGATTCAGATTTAGGAATTCCTAATGAGATTACCGAACAAAATAGTAAAGAACGTTCCATGCAAGGCTTGTTAAAATTAAGCGCTTCATATAAACCCAACGTCAATAATCAATTAGATTACGATATTTTAAGTCGGTTTTCTAAAGATTCACAAAAACAGGATTTAGTGTCTTCTGTGATAGGAAATACAAATCAACTAGAAGAATCTACTCCGTTTAGTATCAATCAAAATATAAACTATTACTATACAATTAATGAAAACAATATTTTTGCATTTGAAGCACAACATTTAATAAAAGATGAAGATCCTTTTTACAATGCAATTATCGATGAAAAAGAAAATTATGAAGCTACAGCAAATTCATTAGGTTTAAATGAAGATCAAGAAAATTATAATATAGCTCAAGACAAGCGGATCAAGTCTAATCAATTAGATGCCAAGATCGATTATTTTAATATCATTAATCCTAAAAGCAATCTAAATTTTACTTTAGGTACTATTCTAAGTCAGCAATCTTTCAATTCAAATTTGTTTCAATTTTTAGATAATGGCTCCACATTTAATCCCACTCCAAATTTTAACGAAGGTTTAGCTACAAATGAAATTTCTTCTAGTTTTAGAGACATTTATCTAGCTACTCGTTATAGGGTAAGAATTGGAAAATTTACTATTACACCTGGCTTGTCTGTGCATTCTTATGGAAATAAAAATGAACAGTTTGGGAAGGAATATAAAGATGATTTTTTTAGACTATTGCCCGATTTTGAAACTAGAATTCAATTTAAAAATAGTGAGAGTCTTACTTTTAGATATGATATGCGGAATCAGTTTACCGATGTAACAAGATTAGCTCAAGGATTGGTTTTAAACAATTATAATAGCATTCAGTTTGGAGAGCCAGAATTGCAAAATGCCTTATCACACAACCTTAGTTTAGTGTATTCAAGTTTTAATTTATTTAATTATACCAATGTTTTTGCACGTTTGGCTTATGCCAAAAATATTGATCAAATAAGAAATATCACTTTCTTTGAAAATGTAATAACGACCAATACGTTTTTCAATTCTACTTTTGCAGATGAAAATGCAACTGCCTTTGGTAGGGTGCAGCGTACCTTCGGGAAATTAATAGCTACGATTAATGTAAGTTATAATTACACAAAATTAAATCAATTTATAGAGAATCGTAGGTCATTAAATAAAGGGTTTACACAAAACTATACTCCAGGATTAAGGACCAATTTTAAAAAAGCACCTAATGTGAGTTTTAAATATCGTTATTCCATAGTTACAAATGAACAAGGTCCTAATAAAACTATTTTTTATACCAGTGCTCCCTCCATTGATTTTGACGCTTATATATGGCAAAGCATTACTTTTAGAACAGACTATACTTATACGACACAAAAACTAAAAAATGGAAATAGCGATAGTTTTCAAACTTGGAATGCATCACTTTCATATAGAAAAAATAGTGATGCTAAATGGGAATATGAAATTGTAGCTACCAATTTATTGGATGTAGATTCAAAAATTAGCAATACTGCAACCAACTTATTTGTTTCTGAATCTCGTATTTTTATTCAGCCACGATATATCACTTTTAGATTACGTTATCAAATTTAATATTGAATTTGCTTCTTTATATAGAGGCTAAATGTTAAAGTTTATACAAACACATATTTTATTGTTTAATAAAAGAATATATTTGTTGAACAAAATAATTTAAAATTAAAACGTTATGAAAAAAATAGTATTTACTTTAACAATGATCATCTCATTAGCATGGTCACAACAAACAATCGTTCAAAAAACAATCGTTGATGTAGCAATTGGAAATGAAGATTTTTCAACTCTAGTAGCCGCTTTAAAAGCAGCAGATCTAGTGAGTGCATTACAAGGAGATGGACCTTTTACGGTTTTCGCTCCAACTAATGAAGCTTTTGCAAAAATTGATGCAACTACTTTAAATTCTTTATTAGAGAAAAAGAACCAAAAAGCATTAGCTAATATTTTAACCTATCATGTTATTCCTGGAAAATTAACAGCGAATGATGTAGTAGCTGCCCTTAAAAAAGGAAAAGGTAGTGTCGAAATAAAAGCACTAAATGGACAAATTTTAACAGTAATGCAAAAAGATGGTAAAATTTGGTTAAAAGATCAAGCTGGAAATGTTAGTGAAATAGTTGCTACCGATGTAATGGCAAGTAACGGAGTGATTCATGTAATTAGTTCAGTGGTAATGCCTAAGTAATATATTAAAAATTGCTATGAAAGAAAAAGAGCCTCTTAATTAAGAGGCTCTTTTTTTAATTATAATAATTGTTTATTAAAAAAGGCAATGGTACGATTCCAAGATAACTCTGCAGCTTCTTTGTTATATCTAGGAGTTGTATCGTTATGAAAACCGTGATTTACATTTGGATAAATAAAAGCATCAAATTCTTTATTGTTATCTTTTAAATCTTTTTCGTAGGTAGTCCAACCTTCATTTACACGTTTATCCAATTCTGCATAATGTATTAATAATGGTGCATTAATTTTAGGAACATCTTCCGATTTTGGTTGTGATCCATAATAAGGAACAGCAGCAGATAAATCTGGAATGCGTACAGCCATCATATTTGAAACCCAACCTCCAAAACAAAATCCAACAACGCCTATTTTTCCGTTACAATCTTTATGGTTTTTTAAATAATCGTAAGCTGCAATAAAGTCTTCAAGCATTTCATTTTTATCTCTTTTTCGTTGCATTTCTCTACCATCATCATCATTGCCTGGATAACCACCTAAAGGTGTTAAAGCATCGGGTGCTAACGAGATAAAACCAGCCAAAGCTGCCCTTTTACCAACATCTTCAATGTATGGGTTTAAACCTCTATTTTCATGAACCACGATAACACCTCCTAATTTTTGGTTAATTTCTGAAGGGGTTGACAATAATGCCTTAATAGTTCCTCCACCCTTTGGAGATTCATAATTAATGTATTCTGAATTGATAGAAGGATCATCACCATCAACTTGAAGTGTGTTTTTATAATCGGGCATTAAGAAACTCATCAAAGATGAAACGGTAAGTCCACCAACTGCAAACAAGGATAGTTTTTTTGTAAATTCTCTTCTGTTTACCTTATTGTGTGCATAATCATCATAAAGGTCAAAAACCTCCTGCTGGATATCTTCTTTTTTTACTTCTTTCATGGTTCTTTTATTTCGTTAAATTGAGTGTTTAAATAGGTCTGTATCCAAATACCTTCCTTGTATTTTCCAACTTTAAAAATATAGGTTGAATTATTTACATATTCCCACATATCGGTTAAAATGGTTTCATTATATAGGTATTGATAGTAAATTGAATTTCCATCAAAAAAAACGGTCCCTTTTGTCACAACTCCAGATCTGTCAAACTCCCAAAAATTAATACTATTTGTATTTTTATCGTATTGTCTAATTCCGTGACTTCGAGGGCTTAGGTTGTTACTGTTTTTATCAATAGGTCCTCTTGTATTTGTAATTATCAAGGTGCTGTCTAAGGAGTATTCAAAACGAATTTCTTGAATAAACTTAGTTCCATCTCCCCATTCTCCTTCTGCTCTCCAAGTTTTTCCTACTAAATTATTAAAAGATAAAAGCTCCGATTTTTGACTAATCGATAAAAAAGGAATAAGTATAATTATTAAAAATAACTTGTAATTCATTTTAATAAAATGGATTCTTTGGGAACTAAGTTACTAAAAAAGAAAAACTCTATTTTTAGACTCAGTTATTATTTATTTAAGTTTCATATGGCTTAACAAGTCAAGGGCAAATCGTAACATCTTACTTACTTCATCTGTTTTTGCAATATGGAGGTATTTAAATATCATTAATGCTTCACCATTACTTTCTATATGATGAATTTCATTATTCTCTAAAAATTGAATTAAATCATCTGAAAAGAATTCTCTAATTTCTTGCTCGTTTTCACCACTTAATAAAAACTTATTTGAAAAGCCTGGATATTTTTTAAAATCAATATCTGGATTTGCTCCTGCGAAAACTTTTACTTTATCAAACATTTTATCAAACAATCCTTCTTTGTCAATAATAAACCTTGGAATTGAAGTCGGTAATTTTACTATTTGAACCGTAGTTTGGTATACTTCAAGTGCAAGTAAGGCACCCTCATCAAAAACGATATCTGCAATTTCCCAGTGTGCATTATTATCGGTATCTAATCCTTGCAAAGAATTGCTTTTCATCTCAATAGGGCGGGAGTCAAAGAAATGAAAATTTCTTAAATAGGAGGTATTCCAATCGACCTCACGTTCGAAAGACCATCCATTGACAATAGCCATTTTTTGTAATCGTATTTGTCTTTTTGTGATACGTTTTTTAACACGACCTGTAACAATTTTTAATGCTCTATTGTGACTGGTTGATGCCACATGATTTTCAAGTCCAATTAGCTTTACGTTTCCTCCTTCATTATCATAAATTCGTTTAAACTCAATTAAATTTTCCATGATAGAAAGATCTACTAATCTAGTTTGTGATAAATCTATTGTTACAGTTTCATTTCTAGGGATATTATCTAATAGCTTGTCAAGTTCTAAAGCATATAAGAAATTTGCAACTCCTTTTATTATAACATCATAAGTTCCGTTTTCCAAACGAATCACTTTTGAACCAGATTTATAAATCATTTTGAAGAAAGGAACAATCCCAACTTTTGCTAAAAGCATATGGAGTATTAATGTAACTAAAATACCACCAATTATTCCATATAATAAATCTGAAAATAATGTAATAATTAATGTTGAAGAAAGAAAAAGTAATTGTTCAACTCCTTGATCGTAAGTGTTTTTAAATACTTTTGGAGACGCTAGTTTAAACCCAGTGTGGACCAATATTACTGCTAAAGCTGCTAAAGGGATACTTTTTAATACTGGTGCTAAAAAAACCACAAACAATAATAAAAATAAACCATGATATAAATTAGACCATTTTGTTTTAGCATTACTATTTACATTTACGGTACTTCTTACAATAACATTCACAATAGGAAGTCCACCTAGAGCACCAGATACCATCGTACTTAGTCCTACACCAACTAAATCTTTATTTAAATTAGTAGTCCTTTTATATGGATCTAATTTATCAACAGCTCGAGCACTTGCCATTGTAATTACAGTAGCGATTGTTGTGATAGACATTACTGTAAGCCAAAAAGGATAGGTGCCAATTCTACTAAAGTCAGGATGAAGGATACTGTCTAATGGGTTTTCAGGGATACTTATAAGTAAATCAGGACTTACATTATAAGAATGTCCGAAAAATGTAATATCATGAGCATGAAAAAAATCAAAGCCATATACAATAGGAAGTGCGATAACTAAAACCCACATTGGTGCAGGAATAACCCTTATGAATTTAGTATTTATTCTTTTATAAAAAATGAGTATTAATACTCCGACCAAAGATATAATGAAGACAAAAGGATTTATTTCTGGAATTTTATAGACAGCATCAATGAGAATGCCAATAATATTCTTAGCATCAGATGTAGTACCTAAAGCAAAATGAATTTGTTTTGCAAATATAATCACACCAATAGCAGCTAAAATACCATGTAGCACAGATGATGGAAGTAATTTTGCAAATCGCCCCAATTTAAATAGTCCAAAAATAATTTGAATTGCCCCTGAAACTACAACGGCAGCTAAAACGTAGTTTATATTATTATCTAAAACTGCAAGACCTCCTAAAATAGCCGCAATAAGCCCTGCAGCTGGTCCATTTATGGCCAAATTACTTCCTCTAAAAAAAGTTGTTACAATTCCAGCAATAATAGCAGAGAGTAACCCAGACATAGGTGTAACACCAGAGGCAACAGCTATCCCTAAAGCTAGAGGTAATGCAACCAATGAAACACTTATAGCAGCTGTTAAATCACTTCGCCAATTTTCTTTCAGCCCTTTTAATCCTGTAGCTGGTATCGGGTTATTTATATTCATAGGTTGGTTTAGAAATTCTATGGGTTAATATACACATTTCAAAAAAAATGAATTAATAAAAATTGAATAGTTTTAAAAAAATAAAATCTACCTTCAAGTGTATTTCTGATTAATATCAGTAAAATCAATTAAAACCTTTTATAAATTTGCTAAATTACCCATCCCAAAAAAATAATTGATTTATGGCATTAGCAAAATATATCGACCACACCCTACTTAAAGCGTCTGCAACACCAAAAGATATTATTCAATTATGTAAAGAAGCTGTAGAACATAATTTCTTTGCAGTTTGTGTTAATGGTTGTTATGTTTCATTGGCAAAGGATTCTGTTATAGGCTCAAATGTAAAAGTGGCTGCCGTAATAGGATTTCCTTTAGGAGCGATGTCGACTGAAGCTAAAGTATTGGAAACTCAATCTTGTATTGCAAATGGTGCAGATGAAATAGATATGGTAATTAATGTTGGGATGTTACAATCTGGCAATTATCAATATATCGAAGATGAAATCAATCAAATTAAAAAAGCTACTGGAGACAAGGTTTTAAAAGTAATTATTGAAACCTGTTATTTATCTACTGAAGAGAAAAGAATGGCTTGTCAGTTAGCAATGAATGCTGGAGCCGATTTTGTTAAAACATCTACAGGATTTGGTACTGGAGGAGCTACAATAGAAGATGTAAAACTTATGAAAAGTGTGGTAGGCGATCAATTAAAAATAAAAGCTTCCGGTGGAATTAGAGATAAAAAAACAGCATTAGAATATATTGATATTGGAGTGAGTAGAATAGGAACTTCATCGGGGATTAAAATTGTGTCTTAAAAATAAAATTATGAGTATACATATAGAAGCAGAAAAAGGAGCGATTGCAGAAACAGTTTTATTACCAGGAGATCCTTTACGTGCAAAATGGATTGCAGAAACTTTTTTTGATAATCCAGTTTGTTATAATGATGTGCGAGGAATGTTAGGTTTTACAGGGACTTATAAAGGTAAGAGAGTTTCGGTACAAGGAACAGGAATGGGAATTCCTTCTGCATTAATTTATTGTAATGAGTTAATCACTAATTATGGAGTTAAAAACTTGATACGAGTTGGTTCTGCTGGGTCTTATCAAGAAAATGTTAAGTTGCGAGATATTGTAATTGCAATGTCGGCTTCTACTACTTCTGGAATTAATAACACTCGTTTTGTAAATTCAGATTATTCTCCTACTGCCGATTTTGGATTGTTTTTAAAAGCGGTAGATTATGCTAGAGAAAACCAAATTGAAATAAAAGCAGGTAATGTTTTATCATCTGATGAGTTTTATGAAGATAATTATGATTCGTATAAAAAATGGGCAGATTTTGGGGTGCTTTGTGTAGAAATGGAAGCTGCAGGAATTTATACAGTTGCTGCAAAATATAATGTAAAAGCATTGACTATTCTTACTATTTCAGATTCATTAGTAACGAAAGAAAAAACTTCTTCAGAAGAAAGAGAAAATACCTTTAGTAAAATGATTGAAATCGCATTGGGTACCTTATAAAAAAATGTCCGTTAAAATTTACTTTAACGGACATTTAAAATATCAATTATTCCTATTAAATTTTAAGTGTAATCACTGGAATATCTGAATGATTTACTAGGTCTTCACTTATACTTCCTGAAAAGAAATGAGCCAATCCTCTTCTACCATGAGTTGGTAATGAAATTGCATCGATATTATTTTTAATACTATAATTAAAAATTCCATCCTCAACAGTATAGTCATCGTAATAATCTACATCGTCAAAAAGGTGTGTTGCCTCAGCATCAAAAAGGAAATCTTTAACACGACTCTCCATTTCTTTAGAGCTTCTATAATTTTGTCCTGGAACATTAATGTATAAAAGAGTCACTTTAGCATCTAATGAATCGTAAAGTTTTATTGCTTTTTTAAACGCTTTCACATTCTCTGATGAAAAATCACAAGCAAACACTCCATTTTTAATTTGAAAGTTATCGTGTCTGTTTTTAATAACCAGTACTGGGATTTCAGAATGACGTACTACTTTTTCAGTGTTAGAGCCAACAAATACTTCAGATAAGCCACTACTACCATGAGAACCCATAATTATGATGTCTACATTGTTTTCTGAGGCTACGTTATTTATTTCGCTAAAATCTTTATAATTATAAACTGAATCGGTAATAGAAACACCTTTTAAATAATCTTTGTCTAAAAACTCTTTAAAACGTTTTTGAGCAAGTTTTATAAAATAGATTCCTTCCAACATTTTTTGATTTTGCCTGTTGGTAAGAACACCTTCGTTCATTCCCATCATATGTAATGCGATAATTTCGGCGTTGTATTTTTTTGCTAAATCTGAAGCAACTTTTAATGCATGTTCAGAACATTCAGAAAAATCTACAGGGACTAATATTTTTTTCATAGCTATTGTTTTTAGATTAGTATAATTTTCAATTAATGGTTTTTAAAAGATGCTTTTCTTTTTTCCAATTGTTTAGTCAAATCCTTTATTGAATTTTTTGCAGCTAACTCAAAGTTTTTTTCTTTTGAAGATGCGAAAATTTTTGGACCAGGCATACTAAGATCAATTTCACAAATATGACCTTCCCCTCTAGGGTCATTTTCTAATTTAAAAAACACATTTGCATTGATTACCCAATCAAACTTAGCTCCCAATTTGTCTAATTTTTTAGTAACATAATCGGTCATTGTTTCGCTCGTAAGCATCTTAACGTATTGAACATTTATTGTCATAGTCTATTTATTTTAATATTGATATCCAAATTTAACGATTTTAGTTAGAAATAATTATGATTTATGTCAGAAATAACAAAAGGTTAACTAAGTTTTTGTGCGATTTCTTTAACCTTTATTGAGCCACTTTATTACCAATAAAGGCTTATTTTTGCCATTCGAAAAATAAATAAGGAATATGAAAAAGAATGATGCTACCCTTCAACTTTCAAAAGAAGAAATGAGAGCATATGGGTATCAAGTAGTTGATGCAGTAGTTGAACATTTTGACACTCAAGATAAAAAACTTCCTGTTGCAAAAGGCTCTAGAAAAGAGATGGATCATTTGTTCTTGGAAGAAGCACCAGAAAATGCAACCGATGCTCAAAAAGTTTTAGATTTTGTTTTAAAAGAAGTAGTAACTAAAAGTACTATAGTTTCTCACCCTAAAGCTTTTTCATTTGTGCCAGGCCCTAGTAATTATATTAGTGCTATGGCAGATACTTTAGCTACTGGATTTAATATTTTTTCTGGAGGGTGGGCAGCTTCTCCTTCAGCAGCAGCTTTAGAAATTATTACCATGAATTGGTTGTTGAAAATTTTTGGATTTCCGGTTGTAAAAGGAGGTGGGATATTTACCAGTGGCGGTTCTATGGCAAACCTTACAGCTATTGTAACGGCAAGACGAATAAAATGTGGAGATGATTTTTCGAATGCAGTAATTTATCTTTCAGATCAAGCACATTCATCAAATATTAAAGCAATTCGAATTCTAGGATTTAGAAAAGACCAAATACGCGTAATCCCTACAAATTTAGAATTTAAATTTTCGATTAATAAATTAAAAAATGCGATTGCAAAAGATCGATTGGAAGGGTTAAACCCTTTCTGTGTGATCGCAACAGCAGGAACTACCAATACAGGAACCGTTGACCCACTTTCCGAAATAGCAACCATTTGTAAAAAAGAGAAAGTTTGGTTTCATATAGATGGTGCTTATGGTGGAGCAGCTATATTATCCAAAGAAGGTAAAAAAATGCTTAAGGGTATCGAAAAAGCAGATTCACTTACCGTAGATCCTCATAAATGGTTTTACCAGCCTTATGAAATGGGATGTTTATTAGTAAGAAATACAGCACATTTAAAAGGTACTTTTACTGAAACTCCAGAATATTTAAAAGATGTTGAAGGAAATAAATCTGAAATAAACTTCTACGATCATGGGGTTCAACTTACAAGAAGATTTAGAGCTTTAAAATTCTATATGTCTATAAAAACATTTGGTTTAAATGAATTTAGAAAAGCCATTACCTATAACATTAAATTAGCTGAAGAATTGGAAGATTGTATGCGTAATAGTCCTAATTGGGAAGTGATTTCGCCTGCAACTCTAGCAGTAATTAATTTTAGATACAATCCAATAGGCGAAAAGCTTAGTGAAAAGAAATTGGATGAAGTGAATCAGTTTATTTCTGAAAAAATAGTTGCATCACAAGAAGCGTTATTGGTGACTACTATTTTACATGGGCAAACCGTATTAAGAATGTGTCTGATTAATCCAAGAACCACGATGCAGGATATAAAAGATACACTGGCAACTTGTATTGAAATAGCTAACACTAAAAAACCATTTTGATAACAGAAACGGATGTAATAATAGTAGGAGGTGGAGCTGCAGGTTTTTTTACAGCTATAAATCTAGCTGAAAATAATCCTGCTTTAAAAATAATAATTTTAGAACGAAGTAGTGAAGTACTTACCAAGGTGAGAATTTCGGGAGGCGGGCGTTGTAATGTTACTCACGCAGAATTTTCTCCTAAAGAACTTACTCAAAATTATCCTAGAGGAGAAAAAGAATTATTAGGACCCTTTCATACTTTTATGACAGGTGATACTATGGAGTGGTTTGATAAAAGAGGAGTCGCACTAAAAATTGAAGAGGATGGAAGAATGTTTCCCGAAAGTAATTCTTCGCAAACCATTATCGATTGTTTTTTAAGTGAATCAAACAGATTAGGAGTTTCAGTGTTAAAAAATCATTCGGTTAAAGAAATTCAAAAAGACAAGGAATTGTGGTCAGTAAAAACTACAAATGGCGATTTTTCCGCATCAAAATTAGTGGTAGCTACAGGAAGTAATTCTAAAATTTGGAATCTTTTAGAAAAATTAAACCATACTATTATTCTTCCCGTTCCCTCTCTTTTTACCTTTAATATAAAAGATGACCGTATAAACAATTTACCTGGAATTTCTTCAAATGCGAGTGTAAGTGTTATGTCTAAAAACAATAAAGAAATATTAGAATCTGAAGGGTCTTTATTAATTACCCATTGGGGACTCAGTGGACCTGCTGTATTAAAGCTTTCTGCTTGGGGTGCTTTAGAACTTTCTAAACTTAATTATCAATTTAGGATTAAAGTAAATTGGTTGTATGACGATTCTACTGAAACTGCTTTCGAAAAATTAAAGAGATTAAAAACCCAAAACAGTAAACAAACGGTATTAAAATATACTCAATTGGAAGTTCCAAAAAGACTTTGGCAAAGTTTAGGAAATGCTTCAGGAATTGAGGAAAATCTGAAATGGGCAGAAACTACCAATAAGCAATTACAAGAATTTGCTAATCAGCTTACTCAATCCATCTTTCATGTTCAAGGAAAAAGCACCTTTAAAGATGAGTTTGTAACTGCTGGAGGTATCGATTTAAAAGAGGTTAATTTTAAACGTTATGAAAGTAAGCTTTATAAGAATTTATTTTTTGCTGGTGAAGTATTAAATATTGATGCAATTACGGGTGGTTTTAATTTTCAAAATGCTTGGACAGGAGGGTTTATTGTTGCTAAAAGTATTATAGAATGATAACATATATTGCTTTATTAAGAGGAATCAATGTCGGAGGTCATAAAAAGATATTAATGACCGATTTAAAAGTGCTTCTTGAATCCATTGGTTTGCAAAATGTACAAACCTATATTCAAAGTGGAAATGTAGTTTTTAGATCAAATGAAAAAGCAAATTTATCAAGTATAATAACTAAAGCAATTGAAACTAAATATGGCTTTTTAGTACCAGTTTTGGTCAAAAAAGTATCAGAATTGATTGAAATCGTATCAAAATGTCCGTTTTTTGACGAAAAAAGAAAAAAAAGCTATTTTATACTTTTAGAGGAAATTCCGACTCTAAAGAATATAAAATTAACAGCTTCTTTTTCAAATTTGAATGAAGAATTTCAAATAGAAAAAAACTGTGTGTATATTTACTATGCAGAAGGTGCTGGAAAAGCTAAAATGGGAATTAATTTCTTTGAGCGAAAGCTAAAAGTTATTGCAACAGCTAGAAATTATCGTACGATGTCTAAACTTATCGAGATGAGTTTATAAATTACAGAAATCATTTATCTTTGAATTATTAAAAAGAGTCTATGACTGAGGAAGGTTTTTTACCAAAAAAATATAAGAACGTTTTTGAAAATGGAAGTATAACTTGGGATTCGCCAAGTAATATAGCATTGGTAAAATATTGGGGTAAATATGGAGAGCAACATCCTGCAAACCCATCTATTAGTTTTACATTGAATAATTGTAAAACTACTACCCAGTTAAAATATAAATTAAAAGAAATACCTTCTCAAGAATTTGATTTTGAAGTTTTTTTTGAAGGGAAAAATTCACTTGATTTTAAGCCTAAAATTGAAATTTTTTTTAATCGAGTTGAAAAATACTTGCCTTTTTTAAAAGATTATCAATTCGAAATTCACACAGAAAACACTTTCCCCCATAGTAGTGGTATTGCCTCTTCGGCAAGTGGAATGAGTGCATTGGCTTGTTGTTTAATAGATTTAGAAAAGTCATTAACAAATGAAGAGAAAACTGAAGATTTTTGGATTCAAAAAACATCTTTTATTGCTAGGTTGGGATCAGGTTCAGCTTGTAGAAGTTTGGAAGGAGATTTGGTGGTTTGGGGTGAACACTCAAAAATTAAGGGTAGTTCTCAACTATTTGGAATTAAATATCCAATGCAAGTACATAATAACTTTAAAAACTACCAAGACACCATTTTATTAGTAGATAAAGGAGAGAAACAAGTTAGTAGCTCTGTTGGACATAATTTAATGCACAATCATCCTTTTGCTAAAGAACGCTTTGATCAAGCAAATGATAATATGTCTAAACTGATTCCTATTTTAGAAAATGGAAATCTAGCAGAATTTATTAAAATAGTAGAAAGTGAAGCACTTTCATTGCATGCCATTATGATGACTTCGATGCCTTATTTTATTTTAATGAAGCCTAATACATTAGAAATAATTAATAAAATTTGGAGTTATAGAAATAAAATCAACAGTAAAGTTTGTTTTACTTTAGATGCAGGAGCTAATGTTCATGTGCTGTATCCTGAGAATGAAAAAGAAACAGTTTTGGAATTTATTAAAAATGAGTTAGTTGCATATTGTCAGAATGAGCACTATATTTGCGACCAAATTGGATTTGGAGCAAAAAAAGTGTAAATTTAACCAGCCAAACAAAACCTACATGTACGGACCGTTATTTTATTCAAAAATATTACTCTTTGGTGAGTATGGTATTATTAAAGATTCTAAAGGGCTTTCTATACCCTATAATTTTTATAATGGAGCTTTAAAAATTGATGAGTTTCATACGATGTTTACTCATAAATCCAACCAAAGTTTAAAACGTTTTTCAGTATATCTCGAAAACCTTCAAAAAGAAGATGAAAGCTTGGTGTCTTTTGATATTGAGAAATTAAAAGAAGATATTGAAGCAGGTTTGTATTTTGATTCTAGTATCCCACAAGGTTACGGTGTAGGAAGTAGTGGGGCTTTGGTTGCTGCTATTTATGATAAATATGCTTCAGATAAAATAACCATTCTTGAAAATTTGACTCGTGATAAATTACTAAAATTAAAAGCTATTTTTGCTAAAATGGAATCCTTTTTCCATGGTAAATCTTCAGGATTGGATCCCTTAAATAGTTATTTAAGTTTACCAATTTTAATCAATTCGCAAGATAATATTGAGCCAGCAGGAATTCCATCACAAACTCAAGATGGTAAAGGTGCTGTGTTTTTATTAGACAGTGGGATAACAGGTGAAACTGCTCCTATGGTTCAAATATTTATGGAAAACATGAAACAAGAAGGTTTCCGTAAAATGCTAAAAGACCAATTTGTAAAGCATACCGATGCTTGTGTATCTGATTTTTTACAAGGTAATGTTAAGTCGTTATTTGGTAATGTAAAAGAACTTTCAAAAGTTGTTTTTGAAAATTTTAAACCTATGATTCCTCAGGAATTTCATTCACTTTGGAAAAAAGGTATTGATACAAATGCTTATTATTTAAAACTTTGCGGCTCTGGTGGTGGTGGTTATATGCTAGGTTTTACCGAAGATATTGCGAAAGCTAAACAAGCCCTTAAAGATTATAAGCTAGAAGTGGTTTATAGTTTTTAATACCCCTTTTTCATGTTAAACAGAAAGCAAAAATACTTTTTTCTTAAGTTATTCAGTTTGTTTTCTATTATTAGAGGATACAATGTATTGATCATAGTATTAGCTCAATACCTAACCTCCATTTATATACTAGCTCCACAATTACCAATAAAGAAGATTCTTTTTGATGTCAATTTGTTTATGCTAATTTTGGCTTCTGCAACAGCTATTGCATCTGGTTATATTATTAATAATTTTTATGATAGTGAAAAGGATTTAATAAACCGACCTAATAAATCAAAGTTAGACCGTTTGGTGAGCCAACGTACAAAGTTAACTGCCTACTTTGTTTTAAATTTTTTATCTGTAATTTTTGCTAGCTATGTTTCTTTTAAAGCAGTAATATTTTTCTCTTTATATATTTTTGGTATTTGGTTTTATTCTCATAAACTTAAAAAATATCCTTTTGTTGGAAATTTTGTTGCAGCAACCTTAGCAGTAATTCCATTTTTTGCAGTATTTATTTACTATAAGAATTTTGACTTGGTCATTTTTGTTCACGCTACTTTTCTTTTTATAATTATCTCAATGAGAGAATTAGTAAAAGATCTAGAAAATTTAAAGGGAGATTTGGTTCAGAATTATCGTACTATTCCAGTAGTATACGGAAATCAAGTGTCGAAAATAATGCTTACTGTTTTAGCGTTTTTGACACTGCTGCCAACTTATTTATTGATTTTTAAATTTGATATTGGTTATATGGATTACTTTTTTTACGGAAGTTTAATCGCCTTAGCAATCTTTGTTGTTTTGTTGTGGAAATCCAATAATAAAAATCATTTTGTAATACTACATAACATTTTAAAGTTTATCATTGTTGCAGGAGTATTTAGTATTGCATTGATTAATGTGAATAGAATTTCATTATAGTTATGTGATGGATTTTTTATACTTTTAAATAATGAAAGAGAATCACCTTTTAAAAGTTGCCTTAGCTCAAATAAGCCCTGTTTGGTTTGACAAACAAAAAACATTAGATAAGATTATAAATTGCATTTCTGAAGCTGCAAAAAATAATGCAGAACTCATTGTTTTTGGTGAAGGTTTGTTGCCAGGATATCCATTTTGGCTAGCATTGACCAATGGTGCTTCTTGGAATACTAAGATGAATAAAGAGTTCCACGCCCATTATATTAAAAATTCTGTTACCATAGAAAAAGGGGATTTAAATGTAATTTGTGATCTTGCTAAAAAAAATAAAATAGCAATTTATTTAGGAATTATTGAATGCCCTTTGGATCGTGGAGGTCATAGTTTATACGCATCATTGGTTTATATTAATGCTTTGGGAGAAATAAAATCTGTACATAGAAAGTTGCAACCTACCTACGATGAAAGGCTTACTTGGTCTCCTGGAGATGGACATGGATTACAGGTTCATTCTTTAAAAGAATTTACTGTTGGCGGACTTAATTGCTGGGAGAATTGGATGCCTTTACCAAGAGCAGCTCTATATGCTCAAGGAGAAGATTTGCATGTTGCAGTTTGGCCTGGAAGTGATCATAATACCAAAGATATTACTCGCTTTATTGCAAGAGAATCTAGAAGTTATGTGATTTCTGTTTCTTCATTAATGACTATTGAAGATTTTCCAAATGACACTATTTATTTAAAGGAAATGTTTGAAACTGCGCCAAAAGTATTAGCTAATGGTGGTAGTTGTATTGCTGGCCCTGATGGAGAATGGATTTTAGAACCCGTATTACATGAAGAAGGAAATATTTACCAAACTATTGACTTTAATAGCGTATTAGAAGAACGTCAAAATTTTGATCCCGTTGGACATTATTCACGTCCAGATATTACCAAGTTAATTGTAAATAGAGAACGACAATCAACAGTAGATTTTAAAGATTAGTTGAGAATTGGTATTTTATCTTTTGATGCATTAAACCCATTGACATTCATTACCTTTGCAAAAAATTAAAAAGAATAATCCAGTTAATTGGGTAAAAGAGTATGAGCAAGCAGCAAGATAATAAACGAAAAGGAAAGTCATTTGATAAAGGAAAAAACTCGAAACCTTATGGAAAGGATGCTCGTAGACAAAAGCCTGTAAATAAATCTCAAAATAAACCTTCGAATCCTTCAGATGGAATTCGATTAAATAAATACATAGCAAATTCTGGAATATGCTCTCGTAGAGAAGCAGATATGTATATACAGGTAGGTAGCGTTGAGGTTAATGGAAAAATCATCAATGAAATGGGGTTCAAGGTAAAACCTAATGATGAGGTGAAGTTTGACGGTAGGCGAATTAGTCCAGAAGCAAAAAAATATGTTCTACTTAATAAACCAAAAGGTTTTGCAACTACTACAAGTGATAATAAAGGAAATACCGTAATGGATTTAGTTGCAAATGCTTCTAATATTCCTCTTCATCCGATTGGAAGATTAGGTCGTAATGCAACAGGATTACTATTGTTTACCAATGATGATGATTTTATGCAAAAATTTACGCGGCGTGGAGTTTCTCGTTTGTTTCATATTGAACTAGATAAAAATCTAAAAGCAGAAGATATTCAACGAATAAAAGAAGGATTGAAAGTTGAAGGGAAAACGATTGAGGTTGAAGATGTGAGTTGGGTAAATAATGCCCCTAAAAAAGAAGTAGGTTTAAAGATTAAGCATATTGGTAATAGTGTGATTCGCACCATTTTCGAGCATTTAAATTATAATGTTGTTAAGGTTGATTGTGTAACAATTGGACCACTTACTAAAAAAGATTTACCAAGAGGACGTTGGAGAGATCTAAATGAGCAAGAAATGAATAATTTTAGTATGCTTTAATTAAAAACGGATTAAGGATTTACTTTTCCAAAGCCTCTTCTTCCATTTTTATTAAATGAGCCATCGTTTTAATTATCCGATTGTGTTTAGTAACAAATGGATTGGATTTATCCCAAACATAGCCCGCTAAAACAGCACATATTTGTTTTTTAATTTCAGGGTTTTCAGGTCTATGAAAGAATAATGTTTGTAGATTTCCGGTATACCATTCTTTTACATAAGATGCAAAAACATTAACTCCTTCCAATATGTATTCTGCGTATTCTTTCTCCCAGTTAACTTGTTCTCCATTTAATTGTTTAGTGACTAATTTAGCAGCTAATAAACCTGACTCGGTAGCAAAAGTAACTCCAGAAGAAAATACAGGATCTAAAAATTCCGTGCTATTACCTGTAAGAACATACCCTTCTCCATAAAGTTGTTTTACGGAAGTTGAGTAGTTTTTAATAAAAGGTGGCTCAAACAAATAATCTATATCATTAAATCTATCTCTAAAAAAATCAGATTGATTCACCATGGCTTTAAGCTTTTCGGTGGTGTTTCCGGGGAAAGATTCCAAATGTTCTGTTGGACCTACATAACCTATACTTGTTTTTCCGTCTGAAAAAGGAATAACCCATAACCATGTTTCGGTATTTAAAATATCGAAAGTAATTCTGGTTCCTTGATATCCTTCAGGTCTTTTAGTGTCAACAACATGAGTAAAAATAGATGAATGTTTGGGTAGTTTGGATGGTAAACTTAAATCTAATAGTCTAGGTAAAACCCTTCCATAACCACTTGAATCAATAACGTTTTTTGCAGTTACTGTGTAATTGTTTCCTTCTTTATCTTTAATTGTAGTAGTAGAAATTCCGTTTTCATTGAATGAAACATCCAACACTTCATTTTCAAAAGCAATGTCAACTCCACGTTTTACTAATTCTTGAGCCAATACATTATCAAAATCAGAACGTGGTGCTTGCCAAGTCCAATCCCATCCAGGAGTGTGTTTTTTACTAAAATCAAATTCGCAAACAATATCATTTTGAAGAAAACGAGCTCCTTCTTTTTTTTCAAAACCAAAATCTATTAAAACATCTATCAAACCAACTTCTTCAAAATGGTCCATACAACGAGGTAATAAACTTTCGCCAATCACAAATCTTGGAAATTTGCTTTTTTCGACTACTTTAACATTTATATTGTTGTTGTGTAAATAGGAGGCTGCTACACACCCAGAAGGTCCAGCACCAATAATTAAAACGTCGATATCAGTATCTTTCAAAATAGATTATTTTAGTATTATTTATTTATATTAAATTTGTAGTCTAAAATTAATGATTTTTAATTTTTAAACTAGCCAAAATTTCATAAATGTTAAAAGATAAAGGAAGTTTAGATATATCCCGTTTTAAAGAAGTTGTTTTTGAGGGGGAGTCACTACAAATAGGAAAAGCAGTAGAGGATAGAGTAACAAATAGTTTTGAATTTTTAAAAGAATTTTCAGAGAATAAAATCATATATGGAGTTAATACAGGTTTTGGACCGATGGCTCAATATAAAATTCAAGATTCTGAGCGAATTCAACTTCAATATAATTTAATTAGAAGCCACGCTTCTGGTACTGGAAACCCAATCTCTCCACGTTGTGTAAAAGCAGCTATGATGGCTCGACTAAATACACTTTGTTTAGGGAATTCTGGAGTTCATTTTTCAGTAATTGAATTAATGACAGAATTAATTAATCGTGACATTACACCTTTAATTTTCGAACATGGTGGAGTTGGAGCAAGTGGCGATTTAGTTCAGTTAGCACATCTTGCTTTAGTGTTAATAGGTGAAGGCGAGGTATATTATAAAGGAGAATTAAAATCTACAGAAGAAGTATTTAAAATAGAAAAATTAGAGCCTATCAAAGTTGAATTGAGAGAAGGGTTGGCTTTAATGAATGGTACTTCAGTTATGACGGGAGTTGGATTGGTAAATACTATTAATACAAGAAGATTATTAAATTGGGCTGTAATTGCATCTTCTGCAATTAATGAAATAGTACAAGCTTATGATGATCATTTGTCTAGTGAATTAAATGATGCTAAAAAGCATATAGGTCAACAGCAAATTGCTGAGGCCATGAGAAATCACTTAAAGGATAGTTCATTAACTAGAAAAAGAGAACAACACTTATATAAAGAGAGTAATGGGATAACTGTTTTTGAAGAAAAAGTTCAGGAGTATTATTCATTGCGTTGTGTACCACAAATTTTAGGACCCGTTTTAGATACTCTTAATCATACTGAAAAAATATTAATAGAAGAGGTAAATTCTGCAAACGATAATCCTATTGTAAATGTAGATAAGAAAAGTGTCTATCATGGAGGAAATTTCCATGGCGATTACGTTTCTTTAGAAATGGATAAGCTAAAGTTAGTAGTTACTAAACTAACCATGTTAGCAGAAAGACAATTAAACTATTTATTAAATTCTCGACTAAACGATTGTTTACCTCCTTTTGTAAATTTAGCAAAATTGGGACTTAACTTTGGAATGCAAGGAGTACAATTTACAGCAACTTCAACAACTGCAGAAAATCAAATGCTATCCAATCCAATGTATGTACATAGTATACCTAATAATAATGACAATCAAGATATTGTTAGTATGGGAACTAATGCTTCATTGATTACAAAAAAAGTAATTGAAAATGCTTTTGAGGTTGTTTCTATTGAATTAATCACGATTGTTCAAGCTATTGAATATCTTAAGGTTCAGGATAAAGTGTCTTCAAAAACAAAAGAAATGTATGATGCTATCAGAAAAATTGTTCCTATCTTTACTGAAGACGTGGTCATGTATCCTTACGTTAATAAGGTAAAAGACTATATAATTAACCATTAATAAAACATCATGAAAAAATTATTTTTTTTAATAGTAGCATTTCTATTTGTTACTAGTAGTTATTATGCGCAATAGTTAGCATTAGTAGTAGAGAATAAATTAGCAGGTTATATTAATAAATCTGGTGAAATGGTAATTCAGCCAAAGTATAAAAATGCTGGAAGTTTTTCTGAAGGCTATGCAGCAGTAACTGAAAATGGAAAAGACTGGGGAATAATTGATAAAAAAGGGGATTGGGTGATACAACCTGAATATGATAAAATTAAAAAGTTTAATTCTGGTTTTGTATTGGCATTAAAAGATGATCAATGGAATTATATCGATGCTTCAAATAAAGTATTAGAAACTCCAGTTTCAGAAAAGTATTTTGATTTTAACGATGGGGTAGCTTTTTATAAAGTTGAAAAAAAACTTGGTTTAATAGGAACTGATGGTAGTGTCGTTTTAAAACCATCCTATGATGTTATAAAACCTTTTATGAATGGACATGCAAAGGTGAGAAATAATGATATGTGGGGAATGATTAACAACAAAGGAGAAATTGTACATAAAACCGAATATACAGAAATAGGTGATTATCATAAAGGAGGTGTTTGGGCGAAGAAAGGTGAGTCTTTCGGTGTGATTTCAAATAATGAATTTAATATTAACTCAGATATTAATAAGATCAATGATTTTCGTTTTGAAGGAAATTTAACTTATGCTCGAAAAGATAAATTATGGGGTTATATTAATAATAAAGCAGAATGGGTAATTCAGCCAGTATATAAAAAAGTAAAAGCTTTTAGGAATGGATTAGCTCCAGCTATGAAAGATAGTCAATGGGGTTATATCAATGAAAAAGGAGAAATGGTTATTGAAGAAAAATTTAATGACGCTGAAATATTTGCTAATAATGGTTTGGCTCCAGTAAAAGGAAAAAAATTATGGGGATTTATCGATAAATCTGGAAAAGTAGTAATAGCAGAAGAATATGAAATAACTTCAAAAGGATTTTCAATGTTCTTCAAAAATAACATCAAAGGGTTTCATAAAGGTGTCGCACGAGTTTCTGCAAAAAAGAAATGGGGATTTATCAATGAAAAAGGGGATTTGCTAGGAGGAAAATGGTACCAAAATGCGGAGCTTTTTTCAGAATAATCATATAGAAATTAATTAATGAGAAATAAAGAAGAAAAAATTAAATACGCGTTAGTTACTGGGGGATCTAGAGGTATAGGAAAGGCTATTTGTGTGCAATTAGCTAAAGATTCAAATTATAGAATACTAATAAATTACAGAGGGAATAAAGAAGCTGCATTAGATACCTTGTCTCAAATTGAAGTATTGGGAGGAAAGGCAGAATTACTACAGTTTGATGTAGCGAATTCAGAACAGGTTGCTGCCGTGTTAGACGCTTGGTATGAAGCTAATAAAAATGCTGTTATTGAGGTAATTGTAAATAATGCTGGAATTACTAAAGACAATCTTTTTATGTGGATGAAAAATGAAGATTGGAACTCAGTAATTGACACAAGTTTGCAAGGTTTTTTTAATGTTACTAATTATTTAATTCAAAAACTGTTAGTGAATAGGTATGGGCGTATCATAAATATGGTATCAGTTTCAGGATTAAAAGGTACTGCAGGTCAAACTAATTATTCTGCTGCAAAAGGAGCTGTGATTGGTGCAACAAAAGCATTGGCTCAAGAAGTGGCCAAACGAAAAATCACCGTAAATGCAGTTGCTCCAGGGTTTATAGATTCGGATATGACGAGTGAATTAGATGAAAAGGAACTAAAAAAAATGATTCCTATAAATCGATTTGGTAAAGTGGAAGAAGTAGCGCATTTAGTTTCATTCTTAGCTTCAGATAAAGCATCTTATATCACAGGAGAAGTAATAAATATAAACGGAGGAATTTATTCATAAAATATTTTCAGGAGATGAGTAGAGTTGTTATAACAGGAATGGGGATATACTCTTGTATAGGTAAAAACCTTGATGAAGTTAAACAATCATTATATGATGGAAAATCTGGGATTATCTATGATAAAGATAGAGAGTCTTTTGGATTTAGATCTTGTTTGACTGGAATGGTGGAACCTGTTTCTTTAAAAAAAGAATTAGGTAGAAGACAACGTTTAAGTATGGGGGAAGAATCTGCATATGCTTATGTTGCAACTATTGAAGCTCTAAAAAACGCAAAAATTAATCAAGATTTTATAGATAAAAATGAAGTAGGAATCATTTATGGTAACGATAGTACCTCTTTCTCAGTTGTTGAATCTGTAGATAAAATAAGAGAAAAAAAAGATACTACTTTAGTAGGTTCAGGTGCTATTTTTAAAGCAATGAATTCTACAGTTACCATGAATTTATCAACGATTTTTAAGTTAACAGGAGTTAATTTTACTGTTAGCGCAGCCTGTGCTAGTGGCTCTCACTCTATTGGTTTAGCTTATCAATTAATAAAAAGTGGTTTACAAGATTGTGTGATATGTGGTGGAGCTCAGGAAATAAATAAGTTTTCAATGGCAAGTTTTGATGGCTTAGGAGTATTCTCAGTAAATACGAAGGAGCCAAATAAAGCATCAAGACCTTTTGATAAAGACAGAGACGGGTTAGTGCCTAGTGGAGGTGGCGCTACACTTATTTTAGAAAGTTATGACTCTGCAATTAAAAGAGGAGCCCCTATATTAGGTGAAGTTGTTGGATATGGATTTTCTTCTAATGGCGAACACATATCAACTCCTAATTGTATGGGGCCTGCAAAAGCTATGAGAAAGGCTTTAAAGCAAGCAGATTTATCACCTGATCAAATAGATTATATAAATGCACATGCTACTTCTACTCCTGTAGGAGACGCAAATGAAGCAAAAGCAATTGTAGAAGTATTTGGAGAAAACAACACTCCTGTGAGTTCAACAAAATCGATGACAGGCCATGAATGTTGGATGGCTGGAGCAAGCGAGGTTATTTACTCGATGTTAATGATGGAAAACTCATTTGTAGCGCCAAACATTAACTTAGATAATCCAGATGATCAAGCGTCAAAATTAAATTTAGTCAAGAAAACTTTAAATAAAAAAATTGATGTATTTTTGTCTAATTCTTTTGGATTTGGCGGTACAAACTCTGCTTTAATCATTAAGAAACTTCAAAATTAAATTCGTAATTGATAATGAGTAAAGAAGATATTATAATTAAAACTAACCATTTTTTAATAGAAGAATTCGAGGTGGATGAAGATGATATTTCTCCTGATGCAAACCTAAAAGACACTTTAGAACTTGATAGTTTAGATTATGTAGACTTAGTTGTTTCTGTTGAATCTAACTTTAATGTAAAGCTAGATGCTGATGATTTCTCAAACATTGTAACACTTCAAAATTTTTACGATTTAATTGAAAATAAATTAAATTAAAACCACCTCAAAATGTCTCAATGGGATGGTAAATCAAGAGGAGTAGTTTTAGGGTATAGGATATTTACTTTTTTTATTCGAAATTTTGGTGTAAAAGCTGCTTATTTTCTACTTTATTTTGTTGCATTATACTTTTTTATTTTTTCTAGAAAAGGTAGGAGTGCAAATTATTATTACTTCCATAAAAGACTTGGTTTTTCTAAACTGAAAAGTGTTTTTAGTGTATACAATAGTTATTATAATTTTGGAAAAACTATTATAGATAAATTTGCTATTTCTTCAGGATTAAGAGAGAAATTTACATTTGAGTTTGATGGTGAGCATAATATTCAAGAAATATCTAAAGAAAAAAAAGGAGGCATTTTAATTAGTGCTCATGTGGGTAATTTTGAGTTGGCTCAATATTTTTTTAAAAGAACGAATCAGCATTCCGAAATTAATTTGGTGACAACCGATAATGAACACAGTGAAATTAAAGATTACTTAGAAAGTGTATCTCTAAAGAATAATATGAAATTTATTATTGTGAAAGACGATATGTCTCATATTTTTGAAATTAATAATGCCTTAAGGAATAATGAATTAATTTGTTTTACAGGAGACCGTTATTTTGAAGGTAGTAAAACATTAAAAGAAAAATTATTAGGTAAAGAAACCAATTTTCCAGCAGGGGCATTTTTATTAGCATCTAGATTAAAGGTGCCAGTTATTTTTTTATACATCATGAAAGAACCTAAATTGCATTATCATTTTTATGCAGAAAAAGCTGTGTTTAAAAATAGAGATGCACAAGATTTACTAGAACAATATGCCAAAAGTATAGAACGTAAATTGATGAAATATCCCTATCAATGGTTTAATTATTTTGATTTTTGGAATGATTTAAAATAGTTTAATGATGAAAAACGTACTTGTAATATACTATACTCAATCTGGTCAATTATTAGATATTTCTAAGAATATCACTCAGGAATTAGAGATCTCTAATGAAGTGAATTTAAGTTATTATGAAATAAAAATGAAGAATAAATTTCCATTTCCTTGGGATAAAAAATCATTTTATAATGCATTTCCAGAAACTTTTTTGCAAGTTCCTTTTGAACTTGATGATTTGGATAATCCATTATTAGAAAAATCATATGACTTAATAATTCTTTCCTATCAGGTTTGGTTTTTGTCACCTTCAATCCCAGTTAATTCATTTTTGAAAACTGAAATAGCGAAATCACTTTTTAATAACAAACCTGTTATTACGGTTATAGGCTGTAGGAACATGTGGATTATGGCGCAAGAGAAAATGAAGAAGTTATTAATTCAAAATAATGCAAATTTAGTTGGAAATATTGCATTAGTAGATAGGCATATTAATCATATTAGTGTGATTACTATCTTACATTGGATGATGACAGGTTTAAAAACACGGTATCTTGGTGTTTTTCCAAAACCAGGTGTTTCAGATAAAGATATTTATGAATCAACAAAATTTGGACCTGTAATTATTAAAAGTTTATTTAAAGATAACTATGATCATCTTCAGAATGAACTATTAGAAAAAGGAGCTATTAAAATAAAACCATTTTTAATAGTTATGGATAAAAGAGCTAATATTTTATTTGGTAAATGGGCCAATTTTATAAATTCTAAAGGAGTTGCTAATAGTGACAAACGTCAGCCATTTATTAAGTTATTTAGCATATATTTATCAGCTGCAATTTGGTTGATAGCGCCAATTGTTTTTTTATTATTTTTGCTATCTTTTATTTTCCTAAGTAATGGAAGAAAAAGAGATAAAAAATATTATTCATCTGTAGAGCTCAAGAAAGATTAATGAATAACGTATATATAACAAAACTATCTAAATACCTGCCTAATAAGCCTATTGATAATGATCAAATGGAAGAAAAGTTAGGTAAAATAGATGGTGAAGCATCTAAGGCAAGACGTGTCGTTTTAAGAAATAATAGAATTAAAACAAGGTATTATGCAATTGATGATAATGGAGAAATTACTCATAATAACGCACAGTTAGTAAGTGAGGCAGTTAAACTTTTATGTGATGATAATTTTAGTAAAAATGATATAGAGCTGTTATCTTGTGGAACTTCTAGTCCTGACCAAATATTGCCTTCCCATGCTTCAATGGTTCATGGCTTTCTTAAAAATGGAAATGTAGAAGTTAATTCGCCATCTGGAGCATGTTGTTCTGGAATGAATGCCCTGAAATATGGGTATATGGCTGTAAAATCTAATCAAGTAAATAATGCAGTTTGTACGGGTTCTGAAAGAGTGTCCTCTTGGATGAGAGCTGAACTATTTAAGGATGAAGTTACTCATTTAAAAGAATTAGAAAAAGCACCAGTTATTGCTTTTAGAAAAGAATTTTTACGTTGGATGTTATCTGATGGTGCAGGAGCATTTTTATTAGAAAACCAACCTAATGGAGATACACCACTAAGAATTGAGTGGATGGAAGGTTATTCTTATGCACATGAATTAGAAGCCTGTATGTATTCAGGAGCTGATAAGTTAAACGATGGTACACTAAAAGCTTGGAGCGAATATTCACAAGAAGAATGGACTGATGAATCGATATTTTCAGTAAAACAAGATGTAAAATTATTGAGTGAAAATATTTTAGTAAAGGGAGTTGAAAGTCTAAAAAATGCTATTGCTAAACATGGAGTTACATCAAAAGATATAACTTATTACCTACCTCATATATCGTCCTATTATTTTAAAGAAAGATTGTACGATGAAATGATAAAACAAGGAGTGGAAATTCCTTGGGATAATTGGTTTATGAATTTGAGTAAAGTAGGTAATATAGGTTCTGGATCTATATATATCATGTTAGAAGAATTGGTAGCTTCTGGGAAATTAAAAAAGGGAGATACTATCTTATTATCTGTTCCAGAAAGCGCTCGTTTTTTATACTCATATGCTTATTTAACAGTTTGTTAGATGAATTTGTTGAAGAAGCCATTTCTTAATGAAAAAGAAATTAGGGAATTAATCCCTCAAAAAGACCCTTTTGTAATGGTAGGCAGCATGTCTTATTATTCTAATGATAAGGTGATTTCTGGATTTTCAATTTCCGAAGAAAATATTTTCATTTCAAATTCTTTTTTTACCGCCTCAGGGCTTATAGAAAATATGGCTCAAACGGTAGCGTTGCATACGGGTTATCAATATTTTTTAAAAAATGAACCTGCTACAACTGGTTATATTGGCGCAATAAAAAATGTTGAAATTATTGAGTTTCCAAAAGTGAATGATGCCATAAAAACTACTGTTGAAATTTTACATGAAATCATGGGCTTTACTATGGTAAGGTCTCAAGTTGAATGCAATGGAAAAGTTATTGCTACTAGTGAAATGAAAACAGTAATAGCTTAACTGTTTTAATGAAGAGAAATATAGAAAATAAAGATTTCAAAAATTTTTTACCACATAGGGGCTCTATGTTAATGGTGAAAGATTTATTGGGTATTGATAATGAATCTGTTTCCTCAGGATTGCCAGTACAAGAAGAATGTGTTTTTGTAAATAAAAAAGGCTTCTTAACTGAATCTGGACTTATTGAAAATGCCGCACAAACTTCTACAGCTATTGTTGGACAAAGTTTTTTTAAAGAAGATGATGTTACCGGTGAAAGTAATCAATTAGTAGGTTATATCAGCGCAATAAAAAAGACTGAAATATATCAACTACCTCAAGTGGGAGATTATTTAACTACAAAAGCTTCATTAGTGTCTAGGTTGGATACAAATAATATGTGTATTTGTGTAATAAATTGCTCAACTTTTATAGAAGATAAATTAATTGTAGATTGTACTTTTAATTTCTTAATTCACGAGGTTTAATAATGAAAAAAGAAGAGATTCCACAAGATAAAAGTAATTTAGAATCAGCAGATTTTAAAGAGTTGTGTTATGCAGTAGATGATGAGGGTAATTATACAACCGCTCGCAGTACGGGTTGGGATCCCAAAACCATTGCTTTAGATAATGCAATTCAAGAAATTAAAGAAAGAGTTGAAAACGCTAAGCAAAGAGTTCTTGCCAATCAAACAAGTCCTATAGAATATTATATGGAATTAAATAAAATGGACCCATCCATTTTATCGAGTTATGTAGGGATTTGGAAATGGAAAGTTAAAAGACATTTTAAACCTTCAGTTTTTAAAAAACTAAATGATAAAACTCTTGAGAAATACGCTGAGGTTTTTGAAATATCAATTGAAGAATTAAAAAATATAAAAGATTGATATATGAAGATTGATTTTACTCATAAGCAAACTGCACATTGTGAAAATGGAGTAGTTTCTAACTTAATGACATTTAATGGGTTCCCAATAAGCGAACCTATGGTTTTCGGGATTGGATCTGGCCTTTTATATTGTTATATACCTTTTTTAAAAGTTAATCATGCACCAGCTATAACATATAGGGTTATGCCTGGCCAAATTTTTAAGAAATTTGCAAAGCGTGTTGGTATAAAAATAAAAAAGGAAAAATTTAAATCTCCTAAAGAAGCAAAAGCTAGGTTGGACGAAAACTTGTCAAAAAATAACCCTGTTGGACTTCAAGTAGGAGTTTACAACTTAACCTATTTCCCAGATGAGTATCGATTTCATTTTAATGCACATAATTTAGTGGTGTATGGAAAGGATTCGGAATCTTATTTAATTAGTGATCCAATCATGGAAAGTGTAACTTCTCTAACAGATAAAGAATTAGAGAAAGTGCGTTTTGCTAAAGGAGCATTTGCTCCCAAAGGTCATATTTATTACCCTATAGATTTCCCAAAAGAATTAGATTTAAAAAAAGCAATCCTTAAAGGGATTAAACAAACCTGTAATGATATGTTAGCTCCTGTTCCTGTTTTGGGAGTTCGTGGAATGAAACTGGTTGCAAGTATGATGCGAAAATGGCCTAAAAAACATGGAGTGAAAAAAGCCAATCATTATTTAGGACAAATAGTTAGAATGCAAGAAGAAATTGGTACTGGCGGAGGAGGGTTTCGATATATATTTGCTGCTTTTTTACAAGAATCGAGTGTGATTTTGGATAATAAAGAATTGAATGTATTGTCTAAGGAAATGACTGAAATAGGTGATTTATGGAGAGATTTTGCCTTAAATGCATCTAGAATTTATAAAAATAGAAAAGCAGAAAATGACTCCTATGAAAGTGTTGCTAATCAATTAGATATTATAGCAGATAAAGAAAAAGTTTTTTTTAAAAAGCTAAAAAAAGCAATTAAATAACAGCAATGCTCCAAATTCAACAACTATCTAAAAAATATAAAGGTGCTGATCAATTTTCAGTTTCAAATTTAGATTTGATTATTGAAGATAGAGAAATATTTGGGGTTTTAGGTCCTAATGGAGCAGGAAAAACTACATTAATCTCTATGTTGTGTTCCTTGATAAAACCTACTTCAGGGTCCTTTACAATCAATGGTTTAGATTATAATCATAACAAACAGGAATTAAAACAATTAATTGGAATTGTACCTCAGGAATACGCATTATATCCTTCGTTAACAGCATATGAAAATCTAAGTTATTTTGGAAGTATGTATGGATTACAAGGTAAAGTTTTAAAAGACAGTATTGATTTGTATCTTGATAAAATGGGGCTTTCGGATTTTGCAAATAAAAAAATTGAAGTTTTTTCTGGAGGAATGAAGCGTAGAATAAACTTAATTGCTAGTATTCTTCATCAGCCAAAAATATTATTTTTAGATGAACCTACGGTTGGTGTGGATGTACAATCTAAAAACGTTATAATTGACCATTTAATACAATTAAACAAGCAAGGGACAACTATTGTTTATACATCTCATCATTTAAATGAAGCTGAACATTTTTGTACACGAGTAGCAATTATCGATCACGGTAAAATAATTGTAAAAGGAAATCCAAAAGTGCTTATCCAAAATAATAATGCCCATAATTTAGAAGATGTGTTTATTGCTTATACTGGTAAAGAATTAAGAGATCATGTATAAACTTTGGGCATCTATATATAAAGAATTTCTTCTTCTCACACGAGATATAGGTGGGCTTACCATATTATTTGTAATGCCTTTAATTCTTATTATTACAATTACACTAATTCAAGATAGCTCGTTTAAAAGCATTCAAAATTCTAAAATCCCTATGCTAATTGTCGATAATGACAAGGGGTTGATTTCAGAAAATATTTTTGAAGGGTTAAATAGCCAAAAATTATTTGATGTAATTGTGAAGGAAGAAGAAAGTGAAGTTAAACATCTGGTTTTTAAAGGTACTTATCAATTAGCTATTGTAATTCCGGAGAATTTATCAATAGATTTAGAAACTAAAATTAATCAAAATGTTGAAGGGGTTTTAGCAGATTTTGGTTTGGAAGAAGAGGTTTCAGAAACAAAAAAAGATATCCCGACAAAAGAAGTTAGATTGTATTTTGATCCAGCTATTCAACAATCATTTAAACTTTCTATTAAAAGTGGAATAGACAAGATGATATCGAAAATTGAAACGGAATCTATTTATAAAGCCTTTCAAGAGCAATTATCAGATGATGAAGAGTCAAGTTTTACTTTTGATTCTGAGAAGTTTATAACCTTTAATGAAATAACTCCAAAATTAAAAGATAAAGAAAAGCTTCCAAATTCTGCTCAGCATAATGTGCCAGCCTGGACATTATTTGCCATTTTTTTTATAATAGTTCCTTTATCAATAAATATGGTTAAAGAAAAAAGTCAAGGAACTTTCGTGAGATTAAGAACTAACCCAGTTTCTTACTCAGTAGTTTTGGGTGGAAAAACAGTTGTTTTTTTAATAGTTTGTTTAATTCAATTTTTTCTAATGTTGTTAATTGGAGTATACCTTTTTCCTATTATTGGTTTACCTTCTTTAGATGTTTCAGGAAAAATATTTTTATCTTTTTTAGTAGCATTATTTTCAGGATTAGCAGCTGGTGGATTGGGATTGTTAATAGGTACCGTTGCAAAGTCACAGGAACAAGCCGCACCATTTGGAGCTACTTTTGTTGTAGTATTGGCAGCATTAGGTGGAGTTTGGGTGCCAGTTTTTATGATGCCCAATTTCATGAAAATACTATCCAATTTATCTCCTATGAATTGGGGTTTAAATGCTTTTTATGATGTATTTTTAAGGAATGTTGGTTTTATAGATATATTACCAGAATTACTTTTCCTATTGCTATTTTTTCTATTAACAACCATAATCTCTATATTTTATAATAACCGTAAGAATGCAGTCTAATACTATAGAAATAAGCTTTACTAGTCAAATTAGAGTTCGGTTTGTGGAAACAGATCCTATGGGAATAGTTTGGCATGGAAATTATATTCAATATTTTGAGGATGGTAGAGAAGCTTTCGGGAGGCATCATGGAATTTCTTATCTAGATCAAAAAGAAAATGGTTTTACTTCACCAATTGTAAAATCTAGTAGTGAACATAAACACCCATTACGTTTTGGTGAAGTGGCAACTATTAAAACAATTTTTGTTGATTCCCCTGCGGCAAAAATGGTTTTTAGATATGAAATATATAATGAGGCTAATGAAATAGTCTGTACAGGAAAAACGACTCAAGTATTTCTAGGAAACGATGATGTTTTATTTTTACATCTTCCACCCTTTTTTGAAAATTGGAAACGAAAAGTTGGCTTATTAAAATAAAATGAAAAAAGCTTTTATTAATCATCATAACATAATTTCTTCATTAGGATTTACTAGTGAAGAAAACTTTGGTCAATTAGCTCAAGAAAATTCTGGAATTAAAAAATATTATAGAGAAAATAAAGAAGAATACTTTAGTTCAAAAATAGATAAAGAAAAAGTTGAATTTGAATTTAATAAAATAGGAGATTCTAATTTATATACGATTCTTGAACGAATTATGATTCTGTCTGTAAACTCATTATTAAAATCATCAAGTTTTAAAATTAATGCACGAACAGGATTAATTATTGCTACTACTAAAGGAAATATTGATGTTTTGTCACCGTCTTCTGAGTTTTATAAAGATAAAAAAAGAAGTTATTTGCCAGAATTAGGGAATCAAGTTAAAAATTTCTTCAATTTTAATAATGAAGCAATTGTTCTGTCTAATGCTTGTGTGTCTGGTGTTTTAGCTGTTGCAATAGCACAACGATTTATAAAAGATGGAAACTATGATGATGTAGTTATTGTAAGTGGTGATTTGGTTTCAGAATTTATATTATCAGGATTTACTTCTTTTCAAGCAATTAGTGAAGAGCCTTGTAAACCTTATTCTAAGAATAGAAAAGGGATAACTATAGGTGAAGCAGTAGCATCAGTATTAGTTTCATCTAAAAAAATTAAAAATTCAATACAAGTAGCAGGAACAGGATCTTGTAATGATGCTAACCATATTTCGGGCCCATCAAGAACAGGAGAAGGGTTAGTGTTGAGTATTGAGTCTGCTTTAAAAGAAGCAGAAATGGAAGCTAATGAAATCGATTATATTTCGGCTCATGGAACTGCTACTAATTATAATGATGAAATGGAAGCTGTAGCTGTCGGTCGTTTAAATTTGCTAAAAACCCCTATCAATAGTTTAAAAGGATATTATGGGCACACCTTAGGAGCTTCTGGTTTGTTAGAAACTATTATTGGAATAGAGTCTCTTAATAATAATACATTAATCGCATCAAAAGGATTTGACGAATTAGGTGTTTCAGAAAAAATAAATGTAATTACAAAAACCCAAAAAAAGGAGATGGCTGTTTTTTTAAAAACTGCTTCAGGGTTTGGTGGTTGTAATACAGCAGTTATCTATAAAAAAGAAAAGATTAAATAGTTATTAAAATAAAACAACCGATTAGTTAATGTAGATTTGTGACAATAACTTTTTAGATTTAATTAAATGAATTTAGGATTGAATTAGAGTATGTTAAAGAAACCATTAAAAGCCGTTGAAGCACTTCAAGAAGCTCAAAAAATTGCATTTGCACCCTATATATTTCAAGCTAGTATTTCTCTTAGAAAATTAGGGATATTAGAATTTATTTTTAATAATAGAAATGGAGTAACTATAGAAGAAATATCTAAAGGAACTTCCGTTAGTGAATATGGTATTGGGGTTTTATTAGAAATTGCAGAAAGTTCAGATATAGTGAGTATAAACGATGAGGGTAAATTTGAATTAACAAAGATCGGTTATTTTTTAGCTTTTGATAAAACAGTTAACGCCAATATCAATTTTAATAATGACATTTGTTATAAAGGGCTGTACCATTTAAACGATTCTATTGTTAATGGTAAAGCTGAAGGGTTAAAAGAATTGGGTGATTGGCCAACTATTTATGAAGGACTATCTCAGCTAACTGAAGAGCAACAAAAGTCTTGGTTTGAATTTGATCATCATTATTCAGATTATGTTTTTAATGATGCCTTAAAAGTAGTATTTAAAAAAGAACCCAAAACACTATTTGATATAGGTGGAAATACAGGAAAATTTGCAATTAGTTGTTGTAATTATAATGATGAAGTACAAATAAAAATATTCGATTTACCTGGTCAGCTTAATAAAGCATTAAATAATGCTAAAAATAGCGGTTTTGAAAAAAGAATTGAAGGATGTAAAATAGATTGGCTTTCAGAAAACCCTATGCTACCAGAGGGAGCAGATGTAATTTGGATGAGTCAGTTTTTAGATTGTTTTTCAAAAAAAGAAATAATCAAAATATTAACAACTTGTGCAAATTCAATGAATGAAAATACGGAGTTGTATATCATGGAAACTTTTACAGATAGACAAAAATTTGATAATGCAAAGTTTATTTTGGAAGCAACTTCACTTTATTTTACTGCTATGGCAAATGGAAATAGCAAAATGTATAAAGCCACTGAGTTTATCGAATTATTGGATGAAGCAGGATTGTATTTAGTAGAGGATATTAATCAAATTGGAGAAAACCATACTATTTTGGTATGTAAAAAAAAGTAAAATACTTGTCAAAAAAGTTATACATACAAGAGTACTGTAAGATTAAAAACAATTGTGTTTTTTTAAATGGAAAACAAATTTTTGAGGAAGCAACATTAAATAATAAAGACTTTTTTAAAAGCGTTTATATTTTTTTGGGAATCAAGTATTCCAAGTTTTTTAAAATGGATAACTTAAGTAAACTTACTTTTTTATCTTCAGAAATTATTTTAAACAATATAGATTCAAAAGAAAAGAATATTGCAATAATTCTCTCTAATAATGCATCTAGTTTAGATACAGATAGAAAACATCAAAATTCTATAAATGATAAAGAAAACTATTATCCAAGTCCTGCGATATTTGTATATACATTACCTAATATTGGGATAGGAGAAATTAGTATTCGACACCAATTAAAAAGTGAAAATGGGTTTTTTGTATTTGAAAAATACAATCCAAATTTTCATTATAACTATGAAAAAAGCTTAATAAATAATAATAAAAGTGAATCTGTTTTAGCAGGTTGGGTGAATATAGATGAGGATTCTTACGAAGCTTTTTTATATTTGGTCTCTGAAAAAGGAACTTTAGAACATTCAGAAAAAAACTTAAATCAATTATACTATACTTAAAATGGAAGATTTAAAATTAGAATTAAAGAAAAACATCATTGAATTACTTAATTTAGAAGATGTGACAGTAGAAGAAATTAAAGATAATGACCCTCTTTTTGGAGAAGGACTTTGTTTAGATTCTATTGATGCGTTAGAGTTGATAGTGATGTTAGATAAAGAATATGGAATTAGATTATCTGATCCAAAAGAAGGAAAAAAAATATTTGAATCTATAGAAGTAATGGCAGCATACATTACAGAACATAGAACGAACTAGACTTTTAATATAAATGAATAAAGGAGTTGCAATAACTGGAATGGGAATCATTTCTTCAATTGGTAATACATTAGAAGAAAATTTTCAGTCGCTTATAAATCAAACTCCTGGAATCTCTAGGATTGAAAATATAAAAACCAATCACAAAGATCATATTATGGTTGGTGAAATTAAAATTTCAAATTCCGACCTTGAAACTCTATTGGGATTGCCCAAAGATCATAGTTATTCAAGAACTGCAATGATTTCTCAAATTGCTGCTAAAGAAGCAGTAAAAAATGCAGGGATAAAAGATATTAATTCGTGTAAAACAGGCTTTATTTCCGCAACAAGTGTTGGAGGAATGGATCTTACAGAAAAATATTTTTATTCGTTATTAGAAGAGGATGACAATCACAGATTCATTGAAAGCCATTCAGCTGGAAATTCTTCTTCTAAAGTTGCAAAAAGTCTTGGAATAACTGGTTTTGTCTCAACAATAAGTACTGCTTGTTCATCGGCTGCAAATTCAATAATGTTAGGAGCGAGGATGATTAAATCTGGTAAATTGGATAGAGTAATAGTAGGTGGCTCAGATTGTTTATCAAAATTCACAGTTAATGGCTTCAAAACTTTAATGATTTTATCTGAAACTAGTTGTATGCCTTTTGATGCAAATAGGACAGGTTTAAATTTAGGTGAAGCTGCTGCATATTTAGTACTAGAATCAGATGATTGTGTAAAAAAAGATAATAAAAAGGTTTTAGGGTACGTGACAGGATATGCTAATGCGAACGATGCTTTTCATCAAACTGCCTCTTCAAAAAACGGTGAGGGAGCTACTTTAGCTATGAAAAAAGCATTAAAAGTTGCTGATTTATCTCCAAAGAATATAGACTATATAAATGCACATGGAACCGCAACTGAAAATAATGACGCTTCTGAAAGTGTTGCTATTAAACGAATATTTGGGGATAATGTTCCAGATGTAAGTTCAACAAAAGCATATACAGGGCATACATTAGCTGCAGCAGCAGCAGTTGAAGCTGTGTTTTCTGTTTTAGCAATACAAAACAATTTAGTGTTTCCAAATTTAAATTTTAAAACACCTATTCCAGAAACTAATATTATTCCAGAAACAGAATTAAAAGAAAAAGAATTGCAGCATATACTTTCAAATTCTTTTGGTTTTGGAGGGAATTGTTCCACATTAATATTTTCAAAATCATAATTATGGGGAGTTATTATATTAATGGTATAGGATGTGTTTCTGCACAAGATTCTTCAGGTTTAGAAAAAGAAATTAAAAATTATGAAGAATTAAAAACGAATGTTGCCCCAGTAAAGAAACCAGATTATAAAAAATATATCATTCCTTCGATGATTCGAAGAATGTCTATTGGTGTAAAAATGGGAGTAGTGGCTTCATCTATTGCTTTAAAAGAAGCAGGTGTTGAAATGCCCGAAGCAATTGTTACTGGAACTGGTATGGGGTGTACTCGAGATTCAGAAAAATTCTTGACTAACATTCTAGATAACGATGAACAATTTTTAACTCCTACGGCATTTATTCAATCAACACATAACACTGTTGGTGCTCAAGTAGCACTTGGTTTAGGATGTAAAGCATATAATGTAACCTATGTACATGATGCTAGTTCTTTTGAAACATCATTAATAGATGCTATGATGATTCTAGATGAAGGAGAGCCAAATGTACTAGTAGGAGGTATAGATGAATTAGCAGACTACACCATTAAGTTTCATGGATTGGTAGGTCATATTAAAAAGGAGGAAAGTTTTGATAATGGAGTTTTAAATTCAAATACTAAAGGTGCTATTTATAGTGAGGGAGCACAATTTTTTACTTTAGAGAATAAGAAAAGCAAGAATACATACGCTAGACTTTTGAATGTTACTCATTATGATAACCTTGAAAAAAGTGAAGTATCTGAAAATCTCGAGTTGTTTTTAAAAGAGAATACTTTATCTATTTCTGAAATAGATGCAGTTGTATTAGGTTTAAATGGGGATGTTATTTTTGATGATTACTATAAAAATCTTCAAACTGATTTATTAAAAGACATACCGCAAATTGCCTATAAACAATTTTCTGGAGAATATAATACAGTATCAGCTTTTGGAACTTGGGTTGCTTGTAATATTATAAAAGATCAAAGAGTGCCATCAAAATATTTGATAAACTCGATCGAAAAAAAATCCTATAAAAATGTGTTGCTATATAACCAATATAGAGGAAAAAATCACAGTTTTATATTACTTACATCATGTTAACTTATAAATATGTAAATAGAATAAGTGTCGCACTTTTATTAGTTTTTTTACTATTAAAAATGTTTTTTTCTATTTCGTTTTTATGGATAAATGTTTTAGTGTTTTTATGGTTAGCACTTACTTTTATGGGTTCATTTAATATTCAATGGAATTATTTTTTAAAAGCAAAGCATAAGAATGCAAATGTTGATGACAATGTTATTTCACTAACTTTTGATGATGGCCCTCACGAAGTTTACACTTCTGAAGTATTGAAATTACTTAAAAAGTATAATTTTAAAGCTACTTTTTTTTTGATAGGAAACAAAATTGAAAAGCACCCAAACCTTGTTGAAGATATCATTAATCAAGGTCATACTATTGGGAACCATACTTTTTTACATTCTAATAACTTTGGATTTTTGAAAACCCATGAAGTAATTAATGAATTAACAAAAACCAACAAAATCATTGAAAGTTTCCAAGGTTTAAAAATGAACCTTTACCGCCCAGCTTTTGGTGTTACCAATCCTAGAATAAGCAAAGCAGTTAAGATACTAAAATTAGAAGCTATTGGTTGGAGCGTTCGTTCATTAGATACTACAAGGGACTCTAAAGAAAAAGTTTATTCTAGAATTATAAAAAAAATGCAAAAGGGAGATATTGTGCTTTTGCATGATACAAGTAAAAAAACAATAGAAGTGTTGGAACAGTTATTGATATTTCTTGATAAAAAGAATTGGAAATCGATTACTGTAGATCAATTGTTAAATATTAAAGCCTATGCATAAATATATATTTATTTTGTTGGTATTAGTGTTTTCTAGTGTAAAAGCTCAGGAAGAAAAAATGACTACATCAGAAATTGAAAGCTTTAAAGAATTAATAAAAGAAGTATCAATAAATACTAAAACCATAACTGCTGACTTTGTCCAAACAAAACATCTAGATTTTCTAACAAATGATATTGAAACAAAAGGCAAAATGGCTTTTAAATTCCCTAATTGGGTAAAATGGGAGTATACAGATCCTTATGTTTACAGTGTTGTTTTTAAGGAGGATAAAATACTAATTAATGATGGTGGCACTAAAAGTGATATTAATGTAAACTCAAGCAAACTCTTTAAAAAATTAAACGAATTGATTGTTAACAGTGTAACAGGAGATATGTTTGATGAGGAAGGTTTTGATATTTCATATTTTAAGGAAGGTGATAAATACAAAATAGTTTTTGCTTCAAAGGATAAAAAACTGGCTGGACTAATTGAAACATTTATATTGAATTTCCATAAAGAAACAGGAGCTGTATTGGATGTTAAAATGATAGAGCCCTCTCAAGATTACACAAAAATAATTTTTACTAAACGTATTGAAAATGCCAAATTAAATGATGAGGTATTTAATAATTAGTGTTTTTTTTCTAATCATTTCTTCTTGTTCTTTACAAACAACAAAAAACTTGATTGAAAAAGAAGTTTTAAACAAAGAAGTTGAAAATTTATATTTTTCAGATTCGAATAAGGATTATGTATATAAGGCAAAGATTGATGTTTACGGAAATAAATTAGGTGGAATTCTAATCGTTAAAAAGACGGATAATTATAATCATCGTGTTGTGTTTACAACAGAATTTGGCAATAAATTATTTGATTTCTTATTTTTGGAAGATGAAGTAATTAATAACTTTATAATAGAGGAATTAAATAAAAAGTTTATTATAAATACATTTCAAAAAGATTTTAGGTTATTAATTTCAGAAAAAATAAAAGTAATTAATCAGTACGAATCTGAAAGTGCTGAAGTATTTAAAACTGTTAATGGGAAACGTAATAATTTCTATTTTATTAATAAAAAATCTTTTACTTTAGACAAAATAGTAAGTACTTCAAAATCGAATGAGAAAGTTGAAATATTGTTTTCAAATATAAAAAACCAAATAGCTAATTCAATTTTGATAAATCATAAAAACAGTAAGTTAACGATTGCGTTAGAAAAATTTAAAAAAGATTAAAATGTTAATAGAAGGATTATATAAAGTAAACGAAATCACTCAAGTAAATTCTGAAATTACAGCAACAATAAGTTTGAACCCGACTCACGATATTTTTAATGGACATTTTCCTGGAAACCCTATAATGCCTGGTGTTTGTATGATGCAAGTTATTAAAGAATTGACAGAAGAAGTTTTAAAAGAAGAACTTTTTCTTCAAAAGTCAACTAATATAAAATTTATGGCTAAAATCAATCCTGAGGTTAACCCAGATTTATTAATAAAAATAGATTACTCAGTTGAAGATGGAATTGTTAAGCTAAAAAATAGCACTTATTTTGATGATACATTGGCATTAAAATTAAGCTCAATTTATAAAATTGTTTCTTAGATGAAAATTTACTTATTCTATTTTTTTGTGATTATTGGATTATTTTCTCCTGACTTATCTAAAGTAAGAGAAGAATATAAAAATGCGTTTAATAGTAAAGAAGTTACAATTCAACTTAATAAAGATTTAGCAGATGTTGATGAAGAGGATAATACCATATTAGTAGCTTATAAAGGCGCTGTTTTAACTTTAATGTCGAAACACTCCAATAGTACCAAAGAAAAAAAAATGTACTTCAAAGAAGGAGCTTCCTTACTGGATTTTGCAATTGAAGAAAAACCAGAAAACGTAGAAATGCGTTGTATTCGATTGGGAGTTCAAGAAAATACGCCTAAAATATTAAAATATAGATCTAATATTTCTGAAGATAAGCAATTGATAATTAGTCAATATAATTCTATTCAGTCAAGGGATATTAAAAGTTATGTAAAAGGCTTTGTTGTGCAATCTAAATCTTTCACTGAGGAAGAAAAAGTAGTATTCAACTAAACTAAAAGTGTTGGATAAAAAAAAACCACTAAAACATAGAATAAAGGAATTAAAAATTTGTGTTATTATACCCACGTATAATAATGACCGCACGTTAAAAAAGGTTATTGATGAAGTTCTAGATATAACAGATAGCTTAATTGTTGTTAATGATGGAGCTACAGATACTACTTCAAATATTTTAAAAGAATTTTCAGAAATTACTCAAATTTCTTTGCCTAAAAACAAAGGAAAAGGTAATGCTTTACGCATTGGATTTAAAAAAGCGGAAGAATTAGGTTACGAGTATGCAATTACAATTGATAGTGACGGACAGCATTTTCCAGAAGATATTTCTGTATTTGTAAATAAATTAGAATTTGATAATAATAAAAATTTATTGCTAATAGGAGCAAGGAATATGGAACAAGATTCTGTTCCAGGTGGAAGTAGTTTTGGGAATAAATTTTCGAATTTTTGGTATAAAGTTGAAACGGGTATTAAATTAACAGATACTCAATCGGGTTTCCGTATGTATCCCTTAAAAGAGCTTAACAAAATAAAATTTCACACCACCAAATTCGAATTTGAAATTGAAAGTATAGTAAAAGCTGCTTGGAGAGGTGTTGTAGTAAAAAATGTTCCGATTAAAATATGGTATGATGAAGGAGAAAGAGTAACTCATTTTAGGCCCTTTAAAGATTTTGCAAGAATAAGTTTATTAAATACTTGGTTGGTCTTAGTCGCTTTATTGTACATAAAGCCTCGTGATTTAATAAGAAAGTTTAGAAAAAAAGGAATACGCAGTTTTATTAAAGAAGAAATATTAGGAAGTAATGATACTCCTTTAAAAAATGCTCAAGCAATGGCTTTAGGAGTATTTATTGGACTATCTCCATTATGGGGCTTTCATACTATTTTAGTTCTTTCATTAGCAGTTTTATTTAAATTAAATAAAGTTATTTCGTTTGCTTTTACCAATGTTAGTTTTCCACCATTTATTCCATTTATAGTTTATTTTAGTATAAAAATTGGTTCCTATGTTTTAGGGGAATCTACCGATGGCTTCTTTGAAGATTTTGAACATAATTTTGAAATTATGAAAAGTTTAAAAACGTATGTCGTTGGTAGTTTTATTTTAGCTTTTGGATCTTCTTTAGTTGTGGGACTAGTATCATATTTCTTGTTATCTTTATATAATAAGAAAACGAAAAATTAATATTGGATTCCTTCTTTTATAAAATATACGAATTTATTTCTTCCAGGAAATTAGGAAGTGTTTTGGTATTAATTACCGTCCTGTTTGGTATGGTGTTTTTAGTATCAAAAATTAAATTTGAAGAGGATATTTCTAAATTAATTCCTTTATCTGAAGATTCTAAAGAACTCCAAAAAGTATTAAAATCAACTAATTTTTCAGATAAAATTGTTGTAAATATTCAATCTAAACCCGATGGCTCTTTTGAAGATTTAACTAATTATGCAAATGAATTTATTGATGAGGTTACAAATTCTTCGGGTCAATATATTAATCATATTCAGGGTAAAGTAACCGATGAAGATTTAGTTGAAACCATTGATTTCGTTTATGAAAATTTACCTCTTTTTTTAGATGATAATGATTATAAATCAATATCTAATAAAATTACAAGTGATAGTATTGAAGCAATAACCAATGCTAATTATAAATCGATTCTTTCTCCATCTGGGATGATTACAAAGAATATGATTTTAAAAGATCCTTTAGGGCTTTCATTTATTGCTTTAAGAAAAATGCAAGCTTTAAATATTGGGGATCAATTTATTTTAGAAAATGGGTTTGTGGTTACTAAGGATAAAAAAAACATTCTACTTTTTATAACTCCAAAATTAGGATCTAGTGAAACAGATAAAAACAGTGAATTTGTAGATCAGTTATATAAAGCACAACACCAATTAAATGAAAAGTTTAACACAAAAGCTCAAAGTGATTACTTTGGAGGCGTGTTAATTGCTGTAGCGAATGCTAGTCAAATTAAAAAAGATATTCAGTTTACAGTTAGTATTTCACTCTCTATTTTATTGATAATTTTAATTGTTTTCTATAAAAAATTAAGCATCCCAATAGTCCTATTTATTCCTACTTTATTTGGAGGATTATTAGCAGGAGTGATTTTATTATTGATAAGGGATAAAATTTCAGCAATCTCTTTAGGTTTGGGTTCTGTTCTTTTAGGTATTACTTTGGATTATTCTCTTCATATCCTTACACATTTAAGAAACAATAACAATGTTAAAAGCTTGTATAAGGATGTAACACCATCCATTTTATTGAGTAGTTTCACAACAGCCGTTGCTTTTTTATGTTTATTGTTTATTAATTCTCAGGCCTTACAAGATTTAGGAATATTTGCTGCAATAAGTGTATTAGGTGCTTCTGTATTTGCTTTAATTTTAATACCTCAAATTTATAAATCATCTGTCAATAATATAAATAGAACAACTGTATTAGATAAGATTTCAAAATATAGTCTTCATAGAAGTAAACTAAGTTTTTTATTAATTGGGATTGTGTTGTTGATTAGTTTCTTTACCTATAATGAAGTCAAATTTAATAAAGATTTATCTAGCTTAAATTTTATGCCTGAGGAAATGATTTCTTCAGAAAAAGAATTGGACAAGCTTACTAATTTTTCATCTAAATCTTTATACGTAGCTTCCTTTGCAAACACATTGGAGGATGCGTTATTAATAAATGATGATGTTTATAAAAGATTAGTTGAGTTAAAGGTATCTAATAAAATATTTAATTTCAGTTCAGTAGGAGCATTGGTTTATTCTCAAAAAAATCAACAAGAAAGAATTTCTAAATGGAATTCTTTTTGGACTGATAATAAAATAACTAACACCAAAAACAACCTGCTGTTTTATGGAGACGAATTGGGTTTTAAACCCAAAACATTTCAACAGTTTTATGATTTATTATCAAAAGAATATAAGCCTATACATATTAAAGATTACCAAAAAATTAAAACCTTTTTGGTAGACGACTATATTAATGAAAAACCAGATTTTACAACAGTAACTTCTTTAGTAAAAGTTAAAGAAGAAAATTTAGAGCAAGTAATGAATGTGTTTAAAGATCAAGATAATGTAATGTTGATTGATCGTAAGCAAGTTAATGAAACCTTTTTAGGGAGTTTAAAAGATAATTTTAATCAATTAATTATCTATTCATTGTTAGCAGTTGTAATTATTCTTTTTCTGTATTATAGAAGCTTATCATTAACCTTAATTACAAGTATCCCTATTGTTTTAACATGGTTTCTTACTATTGGTTTGATGGGCTTGTTTGGGATTGAGTTCAATGTATTTAATATTATTATTTCATCATTCATATTTGGATTAGGTATTGATTATAGCATTTTTATGACCAATGCTTTAATAAAGGATTATACTTATGGAACCAAGCATGTTTCAACTTATAAAATATCAATATTACTTTCTGTAATTACTACTGTTTTGGGAATAGGAGTTTTAATTTTTGCAAAACATCCAGCTTTACACTCCATTTCTATAGTAAGTTTAATAGGAATTATTATAACAGTATTTGTAGCTTTTACGATTCAGCCATTTATTTTTAAAACGTTTATTAGTGACCGAGCAAAAAGAGGTTATTCACCAATTAGTTTTCGTCTTTTTATAGGCTCCTTTTTGTTAACTCTTTTTTATGGTGTAGGCGGAATACTTTTATCATTATTTAGTATTACGATTCTTCAAATACTTCCTATTTCAAAAAAGAAGAAATTTAAATGGATGCACCAAATAGTGTCTAGATTTTCTACTCAAGTTCTTAAAAATAATTTTACAACACAAAAAAGTGTAATTAATGATGTAGAAGAGGATTTTAAAAAACCTGCTATTATTATTGCTAACCATGCATCCTCTTTGGACACCATTTCGTTAAATTCATTAACTCATAACGTAGTTTATATGGTAAATGATTGGGTCTATAAATCTCCAATTTTTGGATTATTAGCGAGAACTTTGGGGTATTATCCGGTTACAACTGGAGTGGATGGAAGTGTCTCTCATTTAAGTAATAAGTTAAATCAGGGGTATATGTTATGTGTTTTCCCTGAAGGTAAAAGGTCCTTTACAAATAAAATGGGACGTTTTCATAAGGGTGCATTTCATTTACAACAACAATTAAAAATTGACATACTTCCAATCTATATTCACGGAAATTCAGAAGTTATGCCCAAAGGAGATTTTATGATTTACTCTGGTGAAATGACAGTCAAAGTTGGAGAAAGAATATCGTATAAGGATCCTCGTTTTGAGGGAACTGAAAAAGAAAGAACAAAAAAAATAAGTTCTTTTTATAAAAATAATTTCAACGAATTTAGATTAGAAAGAGAAGGAGCAGAATATTTTAAACGAATTTTGTTTTCCAATTATAAATACAAAGATTCTGAAATAAAATCTCAAGTAAAACTCGATTTTGAAAATCATAAAAAAAAGTATTTGGTTTTAAATAACAAGACACCAATGAAATCCAAAATATTGCATTTTGCTGATGATTTTGGACAATTAGATATTTTGTTAGTAGCTAAAAGTTTGGACAGAAGAATCACAACTATTATTTCTGACAATAATAAATATACTATTGTAAAAAATTGTTATACTAACAATCATAGAAAAATAAAATATGCATTGAATGTTGATGATATACTTTTAAGTGATTTTGAAGTATTATTGGTGTCAACATCAAATTTATTTAATCAAATAGACGAATCCATCGTTCTAAATTTTAAAACTATTATTGTTTTTAATAATAGTTTAGTGGTAAATAGAGTTGTTGCATTAGGTTATAACATTCAATATGAAAAAGAATCTGTTGTTTTTTTATTAAAAGGAAAAAATGAAAGCTAAATACGATGTTGTTATTATTGGAAGTGGATTGGGAGGATTAGTTTCTGCCAATATTTTAGCACGTCATGGTTATAGCGTTTGTGTTTTAGAAAAAAACAATCAATTTGGAGGTAACCTTCAAACCTTTGTGAGAGATAAAAATATTTTTGATACTGGAGTTCATTATATAGGAAGTTTAGGTGAAGGTGAAAATTTAAATCAATATTTTAAGTACCTAGGGATTATGGATGAACTTAAATTATCTAAACTTGATGATGATAAGTTTGATGTGATAACTTTCGGTAACGACCCTAAAGAATATAAACAAGCACAAGGTTATGATAATTTTGCTAAATCTTTAATTCAACAATTTCCTGAGGAAGAAAAGGCTATAATTGATTATTGTAAAAAAATTCAGGAGGTATGTACAAGCTTTCCCCTTTATAATTTAGAAATGAATTCAGAGGGTTATGAAAAGAGTTATTTGAGTTTAAAAATATCAGATTATTTAGACTCTATTTCAGAGAATGAAAAATTGAAAGCAGTATTAGCTGGTTCAAATTTTTTATATGCTGGAAAGAAAAACACCCCATTATATGTTCATGCCCTTTCAGTTAACTCTTATATTAAAAGCTCTTGGAGATGTATTGATGGAGGTAGTCAGATTACAAAGCTTTTAATAAAAAGAATCAAGGAGTTTGGCGGAGAAGTCTATAATCATCAAGAAGTTGTAAAATTTGGTTTTATTGATAATGAAATGGATTCCGTAATTACAAAAGATGGAAATGAAATTAAAGCGGATTTATTTATTTCAAATATAGAGCCCAAGTTAACCGTAAAAATGCTTGATGGGAAAGGTATGAGGAAATCCTATGTAAATAGGATTAACCGTATTAAAAGTATGATTTCGGTATTTAGTTTATATATTGTATTTAAGCCTAAAACATTTAAATACATTAATCATAATTATTATCATTTTAAAGATCATATAAGTGTTTGGGACACTCAAGACTATTTAGAAAAAAATTGGCCTGAGGGATATATGTTATCAATGGGGGTAAGAAAAAATCAAGATGAATGGTCCAACAATCTTACTGCAATGGCATATATGAATTTTGAAGAAGTTGAAAAATGGAAAAATTCGTTTAATACTGTTGCAGAAGAAGAATATAGAGGAGATCAATATGATGAATTTAAACAAAAGAAAACAGATCAATTTATAGATGAATTAGAAAAGAAATTCCCAAATATAAGAGCGTGTATCCAATCAGTTCATACGTCTACTCCCTTATCTTATAGAGATTATATAGGGTCTCATAACGGAGCTATTTATGGTTATGAAAAAGATGCAGATAATCCTATGATGAGTTTTCTTTCACCAAAAACAAATGCCAATAAATTGTTTTTTACTGGACAAAGTGTAAATATGCATGGTATTTTAGGTGTGACAATAAGTGGTTTTTTAACTTGTTCTCATATTATTGGTAAAGAAAAACTAATGAAAACCATTAAAAAAAGCATTTATAAAAAATAGTCATTTTATGAGATTTAAGTTTTTTTTAGTTTTAGCTTTTTCTATATTTTTTATATCCTGCGGTACTAAAAAGTCAATTAATGATCGTCCAGACATTAGTAAATATACTTTAAATAATTCTCCTAGAATTCAAATAAACGACACCTTATTTTTTGAAGGATCTAATAGTTTAAGAAAAAATGATTATGGTCAATGGGAAATGGTAGTTTCTGGGAACCCCCTAGAATTAGGAAATAATATGGGTGTTTTATCAAATGAATTAATTAAAGATCAAGAAAAATATTTTTTTGATAAGGTAAATAAAATGGTGCCTTCTAAATTTAAACGTTTTATGTTGCGTAACTTTTTATCTTGGTATGCCAGAAAAATGTATTTAAATGTTACGGAAGAGTACAAAACTGAAATTTATGGTATTTCTAAATATGGTATTAGTGAGAATAATTTATTTGGGAGTAATTATTTAAAAACATTGTTTTTGCATAGTGCTCATGATATCGGACACGCATTTCAGGATTTGGCTTTAGTGGGTTGTACCTCTTTTGCTGTTTGGGGAGATAAAACTCCAGATGGAAAATTGTTAATTGCTAGAAATTTTGACTTTTATGCTGGAGATGAATTTGCTGAAGAAAAAATGATAACATTTGTTAATCCTGACAAAGGATATAAGTATTTATCAGTTTCTTGGGCTGGTATGATTGGTGTTGTGTCTGGGATGAATGAAAAAGGACTAACAGTTACAATCAATGCTGCAAAATCAGACATTCCTTTAGTTGCTAAAACACCTATCTCATTTGTTTCTAAAGAGATTGTACAATATGCATCTACAATAAATGAAGCGATAGAAATTGCAAAAAATCGTGAAGTTTTTGTTTCAGAATCTATTTTAGTAGGATCTGCAATAGATAATAAAGCAGTGATTATTGAAATATCTCCTGAGAATTTTGATGTATATGAAGTAGAAAATTCAACACAACTCATTTGTTCCAATCACTTTCAAAGTTCAGAATATGCTAATGATAAAAACAATATAAAAGCTATTAATGAAAGCCATTCTCAATACAGGTTTGATAAAATGGAAGAATTGTTATCTGAAAACGAAAAGATCACACCACAAATAGCAGTTTCTATATTACGTAATAAAAAAGGGTTAAATGATTTTGATATTGGATATGGAAATGAAAAGGCATTAAATCAATTATTAGCGCATCATGGAATTGTATTTCAACCTTCAGAAAAGAGAGTGTGGATTTCATCTAACCCTTATGTTTTAGGGAATTTTGTTGCCTTTCAATTAGATAGCGTATTCAATAATTCAACAAGTAAATCAAGTACATTATCGTTATCAGATTTGTTAATTGAAAAAGATGATTTTATTGGTTCTGTAGAATTTGATAATTACGAAGCATATAGAGTTGAAAAAGAGAATTTTATACAAGTAATTCAAAATAAAGAAGATTATAGCTTAAAGCAGATTGAGAATTTCATTTCATTAAACCCAAATTTCTGGGAAGTTTATTATCTTACAGGGAAATATTATTTTGAAAAAAAATACTTTAAAGCAGCACTATTACAATTTAATGAAGCTTTAAAACAGGAAATAACAACAGTTCCTGATCAAGAAAAAATTAAAAACTATATTATGAAAATTAAAAGGAAATTAAATGATTCCTGAAATAGAATTAAAATCTACTCAAGAAATTAAAAAATTTCAAGAAGGAGAATTAAAGAAGTTATTACATTATTTATATGATAATTCTAAATATTATCAAAGGGTTTTTAAGGAACATGAAATTCAAATATCCGATATAAATACCTTAGAAGATTTACAGAAAATCCCAGTAACGACAAAAGAAGATTTACATATATACAATGATGATTTTATTTGTATAGATCCTTCAAATATCATCGATTATGTTACCACATCTGGAACTACAGGAAAACCTGTGTTTTTTGGTTTATCAGACAGAGATCTTGAAAGGTTAGCCTATAATGAGGCTATATCATTTGCATGTTCTAAAATTTCTAAATCCGATACCATTCAATTAATGACCACTATAGATAGAAGGTTTTTGGCAGGATTGGCATATTTTTTAGGTGCAAGAAAACTAGGAGCGGGGATTATACGTGTTGGAGCAGGTATACCAGAATTGCAATGGGACTCTATTCTTAAATTTAAACCAAGTTATTTAATAGCGGTTCCTTCTTTTTTATTAAAATTAATTGAATATGCAGAAAGTAATCAAATTGATGTTAATACTAGTTCTGTAAAAGGAGTAATTTGTATAGGAGAACCGTTAAAAAATCAAGATTTCACAGATAATATATTATCTCAAAAAATAAAAGAAAAATGGAATATTGATTTGTATTCTACTTATGCTTCTACAGAAATGAGTACTGCTTTTGCAGAATGTGAATTTCAACAAGGAGGACATCACCACCCAGAATTAATTATAGTAGAAATTTTAAATGACAACCATCAACCCGTTAAAAATGGTCAAGAAGGTGAGCTTGTAATTACCACTCTTGGAGTTGAAACCATTCCTTTATTACGCTTTAAAACAGGTGATGTTGTAAAAGCGCATGATGAGCCTTGTAGCTGTGGTAGAAACACCTTGCGTTTAGGGCCTGTAATTGGTCGTAAAAAGCATATGATAAAATATAAAGGGACTACCATTTATCCTCCAGCTATGTATAACTTACTCAACGATTTTTCTGAAATAGAAAATTATATCATCGAATTAGATAAAAATGAAGTGGGTATGGATAATATTACTATTAAATTGGGAACCAATGCTTCTTCCGAAGATTTAATGCAGCGTTTAAGGGATCATATGAGAGCGAAATTGAGAGTTTTACCAACTATAATGATACTCTCAATTGATGATATTCAAAAGCTTAATTTTCCAGGAATAAATAGAAAACCTGTTCTGTTTGTAGATAAAAGAAAATAATATGGATGAGCAAATTATAGAAGGTTTTAAATCAATTGCCCCTTATTCAGAGGAGCAAGTACTAGCTTCATTAAAATGGTTAGAAACTAACGAAGAGTTTATAAATAGTATTTTGTTTTTCTATCCAAAATGGACTAAAGATGAAATTGTGTCCAAACTAAAACTATGCAAAAGCTGTTCAGATTTTCAAGTAACATTTATTAGAGATATTATAAATCAGTCAATTAAAGAAACTATGAATTCTTTTGAAATAGAAGGTTTAGAAGAATTAAAAAAACCAAACAATTTATTTATTTCAAATCATAGGGATATCTTTTTGGATTCAGCATTACTTCAAAACCGATTATGGGATATGGGTAGGCCCTTTACTGAAATTTCGTTAGGAGATAATTTAATTGTTAACGAATCAATGAAAGCAGTTGCTAAATTGAATAATATGTTTACTGTTTTAAGAACCGGAAATAAATCTGAAATTCTCTCCAATGTTAAAAATTTATCTAATTATTTAAGGTATTCCATAACTAAAAAAAATGTTTCTTCTTGGATTGCTCAAAAAAATGGACGGGCGAAAGATGGTAATGATGTCACTGCACCTGGTTTTATAAAAATGTTATTGTTAAGTGGAGAAAATGATTTAAAAGAATCGATAAGAGAATTAAATATTGTTGTTTCTTCAATTTCTTATGAATATGAACCTTGCGCTTTTGAAAAAGCAACTGAGCTTAGTATTATTGAAAAAGAAGGAGTTTATAAAAAACGTCCGTTTGAAAATATTTATAGTTTAGTAAATGGTATTAAGGATGAAAAAGGAGACGTTAAACTAGTTTTTGAAGAATTGAATGTTGATAATATAAAGTTTGTTGATAACAGAAAAGAAGATATATTAAGTATTGCTAACGAAATAGATAGAATTATTTATAAAAATTATCAACTAAGAAAAACTAATTATATAGCTCACGATTTATTATATAATGATAATAAATACAGGCATCACTACACACAATCTGATGTAAAAGATTTTAAAGAATACTTATCTAGGGCTTCTAATGAAGATATCCACCATAGAATTTTAAAAATGTATGTTTCTCCTTTACATAATAAAGAAAAAATAGAAATTATGTAATTTCAAAAAAATCTTAAAGAGGCCAACAAACAACCAAAAAAGATTGTAGGATAAAAAAGATAATAAAAGGTAATACTAAATAACCCATAATATCTCTAGCTTGAAGTTTAATTCCATGACCCATAATAGGCATTACAATTAACAAATAAAAAGGTTGTAACATATTACTTAAACTTTCTCCATAAGCCGCGGATAGGGATGCTCTAGAGATCATTGCTGTTACTTCAGTTTCTGATAAACCAGCGCCTAATTGAGTAACAGCATTTATTAAACTAGGACCGATTACTGCAAATTCACCACCAGCAGAGGGTATTGCAAAATTTACAATTCCACCTGTTAAATACGCAAACAAAGGATAGGTGTCAATCGTTGCAACGGAAGCTAACACTTGTCCTAATTTATCTCCTAAACCTGTATATAACATGATTCCCATTATACCAGCATAGAAAGGATATTGAAACAAGATACCAGAAATATTACTACTGGATCTCTTCATTGAAATTACATACCGAGAAGGAGTTTTATGAAGTAACATTCCTATGATTAAGAAAATGAAAATCATAATATTAAAATTCAAATCGAGTCCTTTTGTACTAAAATGATAAACAATATAACTAAGTCCCATTACTACAATAATCATTTGTAGAATTACACTGTTATTTAAAGTATCTGATAATGTATTAAAAGGTAGATTCAAATTAGAAGCTTCTTCTTTGATGGTTCCATTTTCAATATTTTCACCTGAAATCATTAAATCTTTTAATTCTTTATTTTTTGAATTTTTTGGACGTAAAAGAAACATTACGATGGGTGCGCCAATAACAAGTAAAGCAATCATTACTAAATTTAAAGAAGACTGTAAAGTAAATGAAGTTGGAACAACTCCAGAAAGAACCCCGGTTTCAATTAAAAAATTCTTTTCAGAATTTAGGAGTAGTGGGATAGAGCTAGATAAACCCAAAACCCAACTATTAAGTGAAAAATAAACACAAGCAATTAAAAATGGATAGTTAACTCCTTTCACCCTTAGAGCTAATTCCCTAGCAAGTACACAAGTTATAACCAACCATCCAAAACTAATTAAGGATAAAAGCATACCTATAAAAACTACTAAAAAATATACCTGAGTTGGAGTTTTAATATATTTTGAAATGAAATCAATTCCTTTTTTTATCATTGGCGATAGTGCAATACTAAAACCGGTGATAATAATTAGGATAATTTGCATTGCAAAACCTAATAAATCAAAAAAGCCATTATACCAAGATTTTATTATTTCTAGGAGGGAAGCATCTAACCAAATATAGGACCCAATACCTGTTACTAAAGTTAATAACATAGCAAAAACAAACGCATTTGGCATATATTTTAAAAAGATGTTTGAGAAATGTTCTCCTAACCTTTCAATCATTAGATCTATTATTAATTGCTAATATTAGTTGCTCTTATAAACTGTTCCTTCTTTCATTACAAATTGAACATCTTGTAAAAGTTTAATATCTACTAAAGGATCACCATTAACAGCAATAATATCTGCAGCTTTTCCTTTTTCTATGGTTCCAATTCTATTCGACATACCTAACAATTCTGAAGCGTTTACAGTCGCAGTTTTTATAGCTTCTTCATTGTCCATCCCGTAGTTTACCATCAATTCAAATTCTCTAGCATTTGTTCCGTGTTTACTTACTCCTGAGTCGGTACCAAAAGCAATATTTACATTCCCATTTAAAGCTCTTTTAAAAGATGCTTCAACCACAGGGATTACTTGTGTTATTTTTTGAAGAATTGCTGGAGGAATTTTATCATTAACTTCCATTTCTTCACCTAAAGCGACACCAGCTAGTAATGTTGGCACTAAATAAGCATTTGTTTTATTAAAAAGCTGAACAGACTCATCATCTAAATACGATCCGTGCTCTATTGAATTTACACCGGCTCTTAATGCTGCATTAATTCCTTCAGCAGCATGTGCATGCGCAGCTACTTTTCTTCCTAAAGAGTGAGCAGTTTCTACAATGGAAACCATTTCATCATCTGTTAATTGTTGGCCTACACCTGCAGCAGTATTGCTTAAAACACCACCAGTAGCTGTTATTTTTATAACATCTGCGCCTTGCTTCACCTTGGCTCTCACTGCACGTCTACAGTCATCTGCTCCGTCACAAACTCCAACACTCTTTTCAAAAGCATTTGAGATTTCATATCTATATCCGTGAGAATCTCCGTGGCCACCTGTTGCGGAAATCGCACCATTGGACGAAATAATTCGAGGCCCATTAATGTATCCTTTTTGAATGGCCCTTTTAATAGCATTAATATTTTTATAATCTGCACCTAAATTTCTTACTGTTGTAAAACCAGAATTCAAAGTTATTTCTAAAAATGGAATGGTTTGAAAGGCAGCATCTTGATCGTTTAGAGTTGTCCATTCATGAGGAGTTTTATTTGGATCTCTTTCACCTGTTATATGAGTATGCATATCTATAAAGCCTGGCATTACAAATTGTTGTTTAAGATCAATTAAATCTGCATTTTCTTGATTGTATCCAAGATCTTCAGGGTTTATAAATCCGCTTAAAACTGCTGTAATTTGACCTTTTTCAACAACTATAGTTTGATTAGAAAGCACACCATCTCCAGGGACAGAAAGAAGCTTTCCTGAATGAATAATAGTTGTTTTTTGAGCAAATAGAGTAACTTGATTAAAAGTTAGTAATAAACAAATTACAAATAGGATTTTAATTAATTTCATGATTAGTTTTGGTTATTTAGTTTGGACTAAGTTAATAAAAATGAATAATAGTTAATTATTTTTTTTTAATTTTAAGTATTTCTCACTCACTTTGTTAATTGAATTATTATTAGGAGAAAGAAATTCTTTTTAGTTTCTTTATAGTATCAATTTTATTTGTATTTATTTTGTATTAAATTTAAATTATAGACTACTATAATTACTGTTTATGGATTTCTTTAACAACCATGTTATGCCTGTTAAGCGTACTAACTTCTTAATTATATCATTTTTTTTCATCATAAGCTTATCTGTACCTTTTATCAGCATTGCTCAAACTAAAGTTCAATCTGACTCCATACCAAAAGTACAAGAGCCTAAGGCATTAGAATTATCTCAAATACCGGATTATGGTAATAGAACAAGAAACCTAATTAATAATGTTCAATCTATTATTGATAATAAAAAGATAATAGGTGAAATTTCTCCGGGTATTAAAGAAGTGTTGAATACACTTGATGGTAAATTATTGGAAATAAACGATACCATTGTTATTTTTAGATTGGAACAATTAAATAAATCAGAAAGAGAACTGGCGCTTTTTAATGAACGTATTGTTCCTTGGAAAAGTACTATTGAAACTATTTATAAAGATTGTGAAACAAAAGATTCGCTAATTGATTCAATGTCTGTAGTTTGGGAATTAACATTAAAGGCTGATAAATTAAATGGGAATGATACTTCTGTGGATTTAAAATCGGCAGTTAAAAATTTTATAACTGAATTAAAAGAATCCCAAAAAAACCTCCAAAGTTATACCGATACTATTAGAAACATTCAAACTGAAATTACCCTTGCTGAGAATAAATTAGGGAATATCACAAGCCAGATTGAATCCAAAAAGGAGGGTTTGGAGTCTAATTTATGGGAACCACAATATCCTCCAATTTGGAAAGTAAAGAAAGATACAACACAAATAAATTTAAGAAATAAAGTTTTTAATTTAGTGAAATCCGATTGGAGTATTGTTCAAACTTTTTCTAGCAATAACCCAAAATTGCCTTATTATGGGTTGCTGTTTTTTGTAATGATTTTCGGAATGGTTTTGTATTTAAAATCAAATTCAAAAAGATTATTTGATGATTTCAAAAACGAGCCTAAGGAAGCCAGTTTTGTTTTAAAGAACCCTTTTTTAAACGTTCTTGTTATTTTGTGGTTTTTCTTAATGTTGTTTTCAGTCTTTCCTAAGGAATTGAATGACTTAATGTCAATATTAATGATAGTTCCTTTGGTTATTGTTTTAGCTAGTATAAATAATCATTGGAAATGGTATTCTGTTTTGACATTTATTTTGGTTTATTTCTTTTTTCTAATAATTACAATAATCGATTACACATACTTGCCTCAACGATTGTTTCTAATTTTTCTCAATGGATTTAGTTTGTTATTATATTTTCGTTTAAAATCCCAAAAAGATTATTTAAAAAAGATAAATAAGTATTGGTTTGGAACATTAAACTTTATCATTGAATTATTTATTCTTTTAGGTATTATATCACTAATAGCAAACATTTTTGGAAGCATCCGATTATCACAATTATTAATTCATGCAAGTTTTGGAATACTTATTAGTATTTATGTTTTGCATGCTGCAGTCTTATTGATACAAGATATCGTATATTTAATTTTAATGGGACCATTGGTTAAGCATTCCAATATCTTAAAGGAAGATGGAGATATTGTAATAAAAAAAATGGGAGGATTATTTCGATTTTTAGGGTTCCTTTCTTTTATCGCAATATTTTTAAATTTACTTGGTATTAGGGCAGAAACCATTGATGCTGCACAATCCATTATTAATTACCGATTAAAAGCTGGGCAAATGAGCATTTCATTAGGAAACATAATTGCTTTTTTTCTAGCTTTAAAAATCTCTATGTGGTTGTCGGATACAATTAGATACGTTCTTGAAAAAGAGGTGTTCCCACGGTCTCATCTCAAACCAGGTGTTCCCAATACAATTTCGTTATTAATAAAATTTAGCTTTTCAATTTTAGGTATACTATTTGCTTTTTCTGCAGCTGGTATTGAAATTGGAAAGATCGCTATTTTAATGGGTGCCCTTGGTGTAGGTATTGGATTTGGCTTGCAAAATATTATCAGTAATTTTGTGTCTGGAATTATTTTAGCCCTTGAAAGACCAATAACCTTAGGTGACATTATTGATATTCCGGGAGCTTCTGGGTATGTGCAGGATATTGGATTGCGAGCAAGTACGGTTTATACATGGGAAGGAGCACACGTTATTGTTCCCAATGGAGAATTGGTGTCAAATAAACTTACCAACTGGACTTTTAAGAATCGTCTAAGGCGAATAAAGGTTGAAGTACGTGTTCCTTTTGGTACAGACATGGAAGTTCTCTCGAATTTATTATTGGAAACTGCCAATACGATCCCAGTAGTTATGAAAAAGCCTAAAGCTTATCTTAATTTTAAAGGAATAGGAAAAAGTGCCATGGAAATGGATTTGTATTGCTGGACCAATGATTCAGATAAAGTATTTAGTTATGGAACCACTATTCGAAAAGCAGTATACAAAGCACTTATTGAAAATGGATACGATATTCCAGTACCTATTCAGGAATTAAAAATTGATACTGATATTGAACAAAAAAAGTAATATTTGATTATAATCTTTTCAAATATTATTTAGGATCTGCATCAGTATTCTTAATAATAGCTTCCGCTTCTTCTTGAGTTCCTAAAACAATAGCAAACCATTTAGTTGATGGTTTTTGTTCCATAGCAATTTTTATCGCCATGGTTAATGGCACAGACAAAAACATACCTACAGTTCCTAAAATAAACCCCCAAAAGAGTAAAGATAAGAAAACTATAAAAGTAGATAGTCCTAAACCTTTTCCCATCATTTTTGGTTCTACCACATTACCTATAATCATATTTGCTGCAACAAAAATAAGAGCCGTCCATAAAAAGCCATCAAAACCTAATTGAATTAATGAAAAAAGAACAGCAGGTACTGCAGCTATAATTGACCCAATATTTGGGATATAGTTTAATAAAAAGGCGATAATTGCCCAAATAATCGCATAATCTAAGCCTAAGATTGAAAGTGCTATCCAAATAATTATACCAGTGAGTAAACTTGTTGCTGTTTTTATTGATAAATAATGACGTATATTTTCACTAATACCTCTTAAGTACATCAAAGATGTTGCAGGGCCATGAAAAATTGCTTTAACTTTAATCGAAATAGAATCTATTTCTAATAATAAGAATAAGGTTAGAAAAAATATAGTCAATGAATTCCCCATTAAAGATCCAAATTCCCCTAAAACTCCAGCAGTAAAGCTCATTATTTTTGTAGGATCTGCAATATGATTTAAATTGTCTAAGGAGTTGTCAATACCTAAATTTTGTAAAAATTGAGTGGCATTCTTGCTCAATTCATTCAAATTATCTTCATAAACTGGAGCATTTTCAGAAAAGGAAGCAAACGAATTGGCTATTATACCCCCAAAAAGCATCATAAAAACCATGGTTAATAAAAAAACTAACAAAATTGAAACACCTTGAGGTATCTTCTTTTTTTGTAACCATAAAATCGGTTGTGATACGATGATACTTATAAACATTGCCATTAATAACGATGTTATAAATGAATTTGCATACATAATGCCAGCAACAACAATAATAAAAGCTGCTATGTTAACTAAAATAGATGTTTTGTTTGTAGAATTTATTGTTTCCATTTTTTATGTTTTAATTGAAATTCATTAAGGCTAGATATTAGCAAGTGCCTTAAAGAATAACCTATAACTATCGTCTCTTTTTCCTAGTTTTATGTTTGGTTTTTCGACGCGAATGACTTGAGGGGATTGCATCATCAAACGTGTTTTTTACTTTTTTAGGCTTGATACTTTTCCAAGAATTATTTTTTTTCTCCGGTACTAATACGTCTACCAAATCTTTTCTACCTACTTTATTCAAGGTTTTTCTAATCCAAGCGATATTTTCTTTTTTATACCAAAAGAAGAAACGATGCTGTTCATCCTTTTCCTTTTTAGTCTTTGGAGTTTTGGTTGGCTTTAGGGTATAAGGGTGATATCCACTATAATAAATAACCGTCGCAACTGTCATTGGTGTTGGTGTAAAGCCTTGTACTTGTTCTAGCTGAAACCCCATGTCTTTAGTTTCAGCAGCAAGATTTGCCATATCCTCTACTTCACATGCTGGGTGATTTGAAATAAAATAAGGAATTAACTGAAGCTTTAAATTCTTCTTTATATTTATTTTATCAAAGCGTTTTTTAAATTTATGAAAATATTCAAATGAGGGTTTACGCATCAACTTTAAAACAGGGTCAGACGTGTGTTCTGGTGCTACTTTTAAACGTCCAGAAATATGCTTAGTCATTACTTCTTCCGTATAATCATCTAATTCTTTTGGGTCAGCATTCTTATTGAATTCTGGCACCAGCATATCATGTCGAATTCCACTTCCAATAAATGATTTTTTTACTTTAGGATGTTTATCTACTGCTTGATATAATTTGGTTAACGGTTTATGAGATGTGTCTAAATTACTACAAATCACAGGTGAAATACATGATGGAGCAACACAATTATCACATATCGATTGTATTTTTCCTTTCATCTTATACATATTAGCTGAAGGTCCTCCAATATCTGACAAATAGCCTTTAAAATCTGGCATGTTGGCCACTTTATCAACTTCCTTTAAAATAGATTCTTCACTTCGGCTTGCAATAAATTTTCCTTGATGTGCCGAAATGGTACAAAAACTACAACCACCAAAACAACCTCGATGTATATTTATAGAAAACTTAATCATTTCAAACGCAGGAATGGGACCACGCTTGTTGTATTTTGGATGTGGTAAACGTGTGTAAGGCAAATCAAAAGATGCGTCAATTTCCTTTTCTAACATGGTTGGATATGGAGGGTTTATCACCAATGTTTTGTCTTTTATTCCTTGAAAAATTCGTTTTGCTTTAGGTTTATTAGATTCTTGCTCTATAACTTTAAAGTTAGAGGCAAACTTTTTCTTATTCTTTAAGCAAATCTCATGTGAGTAAATTTCAACATCGTCCCAATTTTTGTTTTTAGGGATAGTTTCACCTTTATTGACAAAAAAAGCGGTTTGCTTTATAGTATTTAAACTTGAAAAGGGCACACCTTTTTGTAACAGCTTAACAACTTCTCGTAAAGGTTGTTCTCCCATTCCATAAACCAGCATATCTGCTTTAGAAGTTTCTAAAATACTTGGCATTAGTTGGTCACTCCAATAGTCGTAGTGCGTTACGCGACGTAGAGAAGCTTCAATGCCTCCTATTAAAACAGGAACTTCAGGGAATTTATCTTTTAAGATTTTTGAATATACAGATGTGGCATAATCGGGCCGAAACCCTTTGTCGCCATTTGGTGTATATGCATCTTTATCTCTTCGTTTTTTACTTGCCGTATAATTACTTACCATTGGATCCATGCAGCCACCGGTAACACCGAAAAATAATTTTGGCGTTCCCAGCTTTGTGAAATCTTGCAAATCATCGTTCACACTTGGTTGCGGAACAATAGCTACTTTTAATCCATAACTTTCTAAAATACGACCAATAACTGCGGGTCCAAATGAAGGGTGATCCACATAAGCATCTCCGCTAAATAGAATAACATCTAATTCTTCCCAACCTCGAATTTTTACTTCTTTGTTAGTTGTTGGTAACCAATCTGAAAGCTTGTTGATCTGCATAAGAGTGCAAAGGTACGGTTAAATTCGTTTTACAATTCAACACTTAAGTTCATTTACCTAAAGTTGTTGAATAATTCAATTGGCTATTTATTGCTTTTTAACCTTAATTAATAAAACAAAAAAGCCTTATCAAAAGATAAGGCTTTGTACTGAAGACGGGACTTGAACCCGTACGGACATTACTGTCCACTGGATTTTAAGTTTTGGGTATAGCATCATCAAATTTTTATTACCTTGTTATTCAATTGATTACAAATTTACTTTTAGTTGTTTTGTCATAAATCTAGGGTACTTTCTAGGGTACCTTTTGAATCTCTCAAAGAGAGATCCAATTTACAATAAATTATTTCAAATAATCCACTATTAAATTTGAAATGCATTATTTATAGAAAACCCAAAAAGTTAAAACAATAATATAATTGTGTTTGCCACAACAAAAAATTGTTGGGGCGTTTTTATATTTAGCATAAACCCTTTATTAATAGCTGTTTTCGAAGGTGAAGTATTGTAAATAGCGGCAACATTTTTTATGTTGCCGCTATTATTTTATTAATAACTTGGACCATAATATTTACAAATAAGGATTATAAGAAACATGTAAGAATATAAAATAATGGTATTACCTTAGAGGTATGAAAAAAATGAAAATTTCATATCTCTTTTTTTGTTTTGCATTTGGAATTATTTACTTAATAAATAGTAATGCTCTTTATTCCCAAAAAGTAACTGATAGCTCCAATTACTATTATTATAAAATTATTAGCCCAGAAAATAATTCTGATCTTATAACTGGGTATCGTTTTTACAATCAGCACAAGAAATCATCACTTTTAAAAAAGGATACACTTAGGGCTATTTATGATTTGCAAATGATGGCAGAATCCCAAAATAAATTGGGATTAAGTTATGAAAGTAGCGGATCTGCAATTGAGGCATTGAATCTATTAGATAACTTTAATGGAAATGATACCTTAATCCAAACTAGGTATGGGCTTTTAATTCATTTAGGAGTAGTATATAATCACTCAGGAGAGTATAAAAAAGCAATAGAAACCTACCAAAACGGTTTAAAAATAGTAAAAACTCAAAAAGATAGCATCACCTTTATTAACAACATAGCAAACTGTTATTTTGAGTTGAAAGAGTATGACTTGGCACTAGATCAATTTAATCTAATTTATGATAAAGCCATAAAGAATAGCAATCCTAAACAAAAGGCTAGGGTTTTAAACAATTTAGGTGCGGTACAATCGAAATTAGACCTCCCAGAAGCGCTTTATAATTTAAATAAATCCATTTCCATTAGAAAAAAAGAAAAAGACATTATTGGGGCTTATTCAACTTATAAAAACTTATTTCGTTATTACAACGATCGAAATGAAAAGAAAATAGCTCAATCTTATGCAGATAGTGCCTACGAGACAGTTATTAGAATAAACAGTAAACCCTATGTACAAGATGCCTTAGCGTTGAATATAGAGCTAAATGAAGACCCTAAAATAATCGAATATAAAAGGTTAACAGATAGCATTTACAAGGCAGATCAAAATCGTAAAAACGAATATTCGTTTAATAAATATCGATACGATCAACAAGAAAGAATAGCAATTGAAAATGAATTACAAAAGGAAAAAGAAAAACGCTTAAAGTTGATTTACCAAATAGCAGCAGGTTTAATATTTATGCTATTAGTTGCGGTTTATTTTATTTTAAAAGCTAGAAATAAAAGAGAAAAAGTAGAAGAGATTTATAAAACAGAAACTAGAATTTCCAAAAAGATCCATGATGAAGTGGCCAATGAGGTCTATCACGTAATGACAAAACTGCAAATTGATGACCATCAAAATGAAGAAGTTTTAGATGATTTAGAAAGTATTTATTCCAAAACTAGAGACATATCTAAAGAAAGTAGCTTAATAGATTTAGATCAGAACTTCAGTGAGTTATTGAATGATCTATTAGTAAGCTATAAAACAGATGAAGTTAAAATAATTACCAAAAATTCTTTAGTAATAGATTGGAATAAAATAACTGAAAATAAAAAAACAGCTATTTATAGAGTACTTCAAGAGCTTATGACCAATATGAGAAAGCACAGTTCGGCATCTATCGTATTTTTAAATTTCGAAAAAGAGAATAATAAAATTCATATAAAATACAGTGATAATGGGGTAGGGTGTGATTTTAAAAAACAGATAGGCTTACAGAATGCGGAAAACCGTATTTTATCTACAGGAGGTTCGATTATTTTTTAAACTGAAAAAGGAAAAGGTTTCAAAGCAAAAATAACGATCTAGTATGTTTAAAAAAGTTTTAGTAGCAGAAGATATGGACGCAATCAATAAAGGCGTGCTATCCATTTTATCAGATTTAAATATTAAAAATATAGACCAGGTTCAATATTGTGATGATGCTTATCTAAAAATTAAAAAAGCTGAAAAGGATAATGATCCTTTCGAATTATTAATAACCGATTTATCCTTTGTAGCAGATTATCGTGAGCAAAAATTCATCTCTGGAGAAGAATTAATAGCAATTCTTAACAAAGAAAACCCAAATTTAAAAGTAATCGCTTATTCTATTGAAGACCGAATCCAAAAAGTAAGAAGGTTAGTAAATAAATATAATGTTTCTGCTTATGTATGTAAGGGGAGAAGAGGCTTAATAGAATTATCTGAAGCAGTTTGTGCTGTTGCAAAAAATGAATTATATCTTTCTGCAATAGTCCAAAATGCATTAAGTCCAAAATCTGAATTGGAGATTAAAGATTACGATATCACACTACTTAATCTTTTGTCAAAAGGATTAACTCAAAACGAAATAAGTCTATACTTTAAAGAAAATGAAATAACGCCCAATAGCTTAAGAGCAATAGAAAAGCATTTAAACACACTTCGCACTCAATTTGAGGCCAATAATGCAATCCATTTGGTAGCAATTGTAAAAGATTTAGGGCTTATATAATACTTTTAACTTAATATTACCTCTTGTGGTTTTGCACACTCAATTTTTGTTTTATGGGAATTAACTTTGGTCAATAAACTACTAAAATATTATAATTATTCAACTTAACTCTGTTCGCGATTTAATTAATTTTTTATTATTAATCTAGGGTACTTTTTTTTCTTTAGCATCACTTAGAGAAACATCTTATTTTTATTAAAATATTTCAAATAATCCATTATAAAAGTTGAAATATCTCATTTTAATAAATGGCTATAGCTATCAAGAACTTTAATATAAAAAAATAAGCCTATTAGTATATAATATGTTATAATTTTTGAGTTTTGGTAATAAAACACCTATATTTGTTTAATATTTTAACATTTGAAGAAAAGTTTGTTGGAAAGCTAAGAATCACGATGCATTGTGAGTGACCGGACGAAGTCGTATAGTAAAGTGATTATATCTATAATAAAATTTAAAAAAATACATCCCTAAAAATATTCAAATAATTTGCTAACCTTACTTTTTGCATTTACCTAATTGGTTAATTTACAAGACACTTAGGAATGCTTTCTAAAAGTAATTAGTCTCTCCCCTTTTTTGAATTAAATTTCCCTAATTAATCTTTAAATTAAAGGGTTTAAGCGGCTGTTTATACCCTTAAGCCTTAAATGTTTCTCATTTTAAAATTCATTTTTTTAATGAGAAATTAAAAACGATTACTGTTAATATTTATACGTTAACTCATTTACACTTAATTAAAGTAATCATTCAGAAAACTTTACTTATAACTAAAGCACTATTAACATTTATTTATAATGATAATAAATAGATGTAAATGCGGCTTTTCGCATCATTTGGTTTTTTATTAGAAGTACTATTGATAAATAAAAATATAATAATTGGAACCGACTTTAATTAAAAAAACAAACCAGCTGAATATGAATAAATGGTTCGTATTATATACAAAACCTAGGAATGAAAAGAAAGCTGCCCTACAGTTGGAAAAATTAGGTATCACTGTTTATTGTCCCCTTGTAACACAAGTTCATCAATGGTCCGATCGTAAAAAAAAGGTAGAAGTTCCATTAATAAATTCCTATTTATTTGTTAATTTAAAAGAGAAGGAGCGGGAGTTGGTATTTCAGGCTCCAGGGATAGTTCGTTATATTTTTTGGTTAGGAAAACCTGCTGTTGTTAGAGATCAAGAAATTGAGATATTGAAAGAATGGTTATCAGGTGAAATTAAGGATGCAACTGTTGAAAAATTGCAACCAGGAGATAAAATGGATATCACAAATGGACCTTTTAAAGGAAAACATGGTGTAGTTCAAGAAATTAATAATAACAGGATTCAGTTATTATTAGAAGATCTAGAAATGAAAATTACACTCCGAAGGAATTAAATACCCTTTGGTGTAAAATATGATTTAAATCATTGATTTAAGTTAAAAAAAAATATAAATTTGATACTGTTTTTAACATTTACAAGAAAATATAAAAATCACGATGCATTGTGAGTGACCGGACGAAGTCGTATAGTAAAGTGATTATATCTATAATAAAATTTAAAAAAAAAACATCCCTAAAAATATTCAAATTAACTGCTAAACATAATTTTGCATTAACATAATGGATCTTTTATACGATTCAAATAATAATGCTTACTTAACGTGTTTAGCCTCCCCCTATTTTTTTGAATATATATATGTCACTCATAAATCTTTTAAATAAATATTAATTCACCAACTAATTCATAATAAGACATCATGGATAAAAAGAGAAATATTCGTTTTTTTTTAATAATCGCTTTTATTAGTGTATTCTTTTTTGCTATCCTGATTTTATTTTTTTTCCAATTAGTGGAGTAAGTATTTATAATTTAATAACCCATTCGTATGATTTTAATTAATAATCCACAAGTTATGGATTCAATCAAAAAAGTGTTAAGGGTCATCTTAATTTTTGTTATTGCTTTAGCTTCCTTGGCTATGGTAGGATTTGTATTGTTTAATTAATAATGCCAAATAATTTATCTTTAAAGGAAGAACTATGCAGTCATCTCTTTGTCATTGCATGGGGTTCCATTATGGTAATCTCTAGAAACAAGCCCATTAATTCTATGGTTTTTTTATGAGTAAATTATTATTTGAAGAGGAAAGTTACGCCATCATTGGTACCTGTATTGAAGTTCATAAACAATTGGGAAATAGTTTTTATGAAGACGTTTATAACGAAGTACTTCAAAGGGAATTAACAAAAAGAAACATCCCTTTTGAAAAGCAAAAAGTACTACCCCTCTATTATGATGGAGCGCCATTAACAGAGTGTTTTATTGCCGATTTTGTTTGTTTCGGTAAAATAATAATCGATTTAAAATTTGGAAAAATAGATTTAGAAAATGAAAAAAATCAAGTAATTAACTATTTAAAAGCAACCCAATTTAAACTAGGCTTTGTTGTCAATTTTGGTGAAAAGAGTTTAAAATGGAAACGACTTATAAATACTTAAAAAAATAGCCTATTAGAATAATTGGAATTTCGATTTCTTTTTTGTTTTTGCCTTGCCCCTAAAGAGTAAAAAAAATAAATCCAATTTCATAAATTCAAAACAAGCAAAGCTTTAATTTCTATCCGTGTAATCTGTGTCATCTGTTTTAAGTAAAAAAATATAAAACAATATTGCCTATCAAATTTATTTGTTGGGCTTTTTCTGTTTTATAGTAATGAACTTTTAAATTAAAAAAAACTAATTATGAAAAAATTAACTTACACCCTATTGTTTTGCCTTTTAGGTGCCCACCTAGTAAGTGCACAAGAATGGAATCACCGGCACAGTCGCCAATATGATAATGATTGGAGTTTAGGCTTTGGAATTAATGGAGTTTCTGATTCTGGTCTCGGAATTTCTGAACTTTTTAATGATATCGATTATTGGAATTTTGGGAACCCTATTTATATCAATGCTGAAAATTACATCAACAACCAATTTAGTGTTGGATTCAATCTATCTTTTAACAAATATAAATCAAAGAAGCGTATTGATTTACAATGGATACTAGAAAACAACGAAGCTAGTTATGTTGCGTTCGATTTTGCCATAAAATATTCTTTTAGGGACCTGTTAAATTCAAAAAAATTCGAACCCTATGTGTTTATAGGTGCAGGTTATACCCATATAGGAGAATATAAAGTTTATAATACCGATCAGGCGATACTTGCTAAAGGCAGAATGACCTTTAACACTGGTTTGGGAGCTAATTATTGGTTCAATAGCGATTGGGGCATCAATTTAAATATAGCAGGAAAATTTGGTATAGGGAGCACAGTCACCAATCAACTACAACCAAGTATAGGGGTATTATATCATTTAAACAACTAGCTGCGGCTAAGGAAATAAATATTTATGAATAACAAAAATATATTAATAACGGGTGGAGCTGGATTTATTGGCTCTCATGTCATTAGAAGGTTTTTAAAAAAATATCCGGATTATAATGTTTTTAATTTAGATGCACTGACCTATGCAGGTAATTTAGAAAATTTAAAAGATATTGAATCGAACGAAAACTATACTTTTTTATATGGTGACATCACCGATGAAAATTATATAAATTCTATTTTTATAAAATATCAATTTAAAAATGTCATTCACCTTGCAGCAGAATCTCATGTAGATAGATCCATTACAGATCCCTTGGCATTTGCTAAAACCAATATTTTAGGCACCATGATTTTGTTAAATGCATTTAAGGCATTGTGGAATTCTAATTGGGAAGGGAAACGGTTTTATCATGTTAGCACTGATGAGGTATATGGATCATTAGGAGAAACAGGATTGTTTAAAGAAAATACTTCTTACGACCCTAATTCACCTTATTCAGCATCTAAAGCAAGTTCAGACCATTTTGTGCGAGCTTACGGTGAAACTTATGGCTTGCCTTATGTAATTTCTAATTGTTCCAATAATTATGGTCCACAACAATTTCCAGAAAAATTAATACCCTTATTTATAAATAATGTATTAAACGATAAAGCCTTACCAGTATATGGAGATGGAAACTATACAAGGGATTGGCTGTATGTTATCGATCATGCCATTGCTATAGATTTGGTATTTCATAAAGGTGTAAATGCAGAAACTTATAATATTGGTGGATTTAACGAATGGAAAAATATTGATTTGGTAAAACTATTGTGCCAACAATTGGATAAAAAATTAGGTCGTGAAGAAGGTACAAGTGAACAGCTTATAAAATATGTTAAAGATAGACCTGGGCACGATTTAAGATATGCCATAGATGCTTCTAAAATAAATACAGAATTAGGCTGGAGTCCAACCGTAACTTTTGAACAAGGTTTATCAGAAACCATAGACTGGTATTTAAACAATGAAGATTGGTTAAACAATGTAACATCTGGGAACTACCAAAATTATTATAAAAAACAATATCAGTAAAAATGAAAGGGATCGTATTAGCAGGAGGATCAGGAACTAGATTGTATCCTATAACAAAAGGGACTTCAAAACAACTCTTACCAATTTATGACAAACCCATGATTTATTATCCTTTGTCGGTATTAATGTTGGCTGGAATTAAGGAAGTATTAATCATTTCAACACCTACAGATTTACCACATTTTGAACGATTGTTGGGTGATGGTAAGAATTTAGGAATGTCATTTACCTATAAAGTGCAGCCATCACCAGATGGTTTGGCACAAGCATTTATTATTGGTGAAGATTTTATTGGTGATGATGATGTTTGCTTAGTGTTGGGAGATAATATTTTTTACGGACATGGTTTTACCAAGCTCTTATCTGAAGCATTTAACAATGTGAAAAATGATAAAAATGCTACGGTTTTTGGATATTATGTAAACGATCCTGAACGCTATGGAGTGGTGGATTTTGACACAAATGGAAATGCATTGAGCATTGAAGAAAAACCAACAAAAGCAAAAAGCAATTATGCCGTTATTGGATTGTATTTTTATCCAAATTCTGTCGTAAAAATTGCTAAGAATATAAAGCCAAGTGATAGAGGAGAACTGGAAATTACGACAGTCAATCAAAAATATTTGGAGCAAGATAACTTAAAAGTAGAATTGATGGGTCGCGGTTATGCTTGGTTAGATACGGGTACTCATGAATCATTATTAGAAGCATCCAATTATATTCAAACCATTGAAAATCGTCAAGGACTTAAAGTTGCGTGTTTGGAAGAAATAGCTTGTGAAATGGGCTATATTACAAATGATCAATTGTTAGCGCTGGCGGAGCCACTAAAAAAGAACAATTACGGAAAATATTTAATGGAACGAGCTAAAGAATTATAAATGAACTTTAAGAGATTAGAAATTCCAGATGTTGTTTTATGTGAACCAAATGTTTTTGGGGACGAACGAGGCTATTTTTCAGAGACATTTCGACAAGATAAGTTGGAGGTTTTTTTAGGATATAAAATCAATTTTTGTCAAGATAATGAGTCCAAATCGGCTTATGGAGTATTAAGAGGCTTACATTATCAATTACCACCTTTTGCACAAACAAAATTAGTTCGGGTTATACAAGGGAAAGTATTGGACGTTGCTGTTGATATACGCAAAGGCTCTTCAACATTTGGCCAGCATGTAGCCATAGAATTATCCTCAGAAAACAAAAAACAACTATTCGTGCCCAGAGGTTTTGCACATGGCTTTGTGGTTTTAAGTGAAGAAGCTATTTTGGCTTATAAAGTAGATAATTATTATAGCCCTGAATGTGATAGAGGAATTGCTTTTAATGATAAAAGTTTAGGAATTGATTGGAAAATACTGGTAAATAACCTACAACTATCATTTAAAGATTTGCAACAACCTATGGTAGCAAGTGCTGATTGTTATGAATTTGAAAAAAAATTATATGTTTAAGATGAAGATGAAAGATTATAGTTTCTAAACTAATTAAAAAATAACTAAATAAATAAAATAAGTATGGACCCGATTTATGTAACCAAAAGTTTTTTACCTCCAATAGAGGAGTTTATTGAAAAAATTAGAAGTGCGTGGGATAGTCATATGCTAACAAATGATGGCCCATTATATCAAGAATTTGAACAAAAACTGAGAGAATTCACGAATATTCCAAACCTTGTTTGCCTTGGAAATGGTACGTTGGCATTGCAAATTGCAATTCGAGCATTAGATTTAAAAGGAGAAGTAATAACCACTCCTTTTAGTCATCCCGCAACATCGGGCTCATTAGTCTGGGAAAATTGTTCACCTGTATATGTTGATATCGACTCGGAAACATTAAACATAGATGTTAATAAAATAGAAGAAAAAATCACGGTGAAAACAACTGCGATTATGGCTACCCATGTTTATAGCAATCCTTGTGATGTTGATGCTATTAAAGTTATTGCAGATAAATATAACCTGAAAGTGATATATGATGGGGCACATGCATTTGGTGTAAATTACAAGGGAAAACCGCTCTTGTCCTATGGAGATATTTCAATGGTTAGCTTCAATGCAACTAAGATAATGCACTCTGTTGAAGGTAGTGCTTTATTTGTGCAGAATTCTGAAATGGTTGATTATATTCGCAAATTAGCATATTTTGGATTAAATAAAAGCAAAACTGAAGTTGTGTCAACTTATGGTACAAATGCTAAATTAATTGAGTTTTGTGCGGCTATGGGTACAATTAATTTAAAATATTTTCCAGCAACTTTAAAAGCAAGAGAGGCAATGTATAAATTATATGTTCAACGATTGAAACCTAATAAGGATATTAGTTTTCAAAAAATCAATGAAAGTATAAATTATTCTTATATGCCTATCATCCTCTCTTCTAAAGAATACAAAGAAAAGTTGTTGTTAAAACTAAAGAATGAGAAAATATACCCTAGAGAGTATTTTAATCCAAGTTTAGAAACTGCTTTTAGTGATAAAATTAGATGTTCTATTGCATTCGATATATCAAATAGAATCTTATGTTTACCAATGTCAGACTATTTAAAAGAAGAAGAAGTAAATAGAATATGCGACATCATTAATAAAGCCTGAAGTGGAGAATAATAAACTGATTATTTTTGGAGCAGGAGGCCATGCTGTTAAAGTTAAAAGAATAGCAGAGTCTGAGAATATTGAGGTGGTTGGATACATTTCAACTGAACCCATTGGAACGATTATTAATGGATTACCAGTTTTTGGAAATATAGATTTATTTCTAAAAGAAGAGCAATTTCGAGAGTATAAACTGCATATTGGAATTGGTGAAAATCGAGTGAGAGAAAAAATATTTTTTTCCATAAAAGAATTTGAAAATAAACTTGTTAATATTTATTCTAGCAAGAGCATAATAAGTGAAGATGCTGAAATTGGTTTTGGTACAGCCGTTGTACAAAATGCCGTTGTACAAAATGCTGTTAAAATAGGGAAATGCTGTATTATTGATACGGGATCAATTGTAGATCACGACACATTGATTGGAGATTTTGTAAATATTTCGCCAAACGCTGTGGTATGTAGTCATATAAATATTGGCAATGGTGTATTCATTGGAGCAGGCACAACTGTAATAGATGGAATAACAATTGGAGAAAATACTATAATCGGGGCGGGTAGTGTAGTTGTAAATGATATAGGCCCAAATGTTATTGCTTTTGGTAATCCAGCTAGAGTTATTAGAACAAGGAATGTTAATGAAAATGTATTTAAAAAGTAATTTGAGCAATAACGGATATAAATGAAATATGCCCCAATATTAATACCAACATTATGTAGGTATGAGCATTTTAAAAATTGTGTAGAATCATTGTTAGCCAACACTGGAGCTGAATGTACCGATTTATTTATTGCATTAGATTATCCTGCTAAACCTTCTCATTTTGAGGGTTATAAATTGATTAATGATTTCATTAATGAAATAGTTGGCTTTAAATCCATTAATGTAATAAGAAGAGAATCAAACTTTGGAGCGCTACCTAATTTCTATCGTGGTATGGACGAAGTTTTGGCAACATATGATAGCTTAATATACATAGAAGATGATTTGGTTTTTTCTCCGAACTTTTTAGAATTTACAAATAAAGGTCTTAATAAATTCAAAGATGATAAAACGATATTCGCTATTAGCGGGTACACATATAATGGGCAAAAGATAAAGTTTTCTGACAATAATTTTTATAGGCAAGGAATTAGTTTGCCTGTTTATGGCTTTGGAATTTGGAAAGACAGAATAGCAGAGTTCAAAGAGACTTATACCCGTTCATTAGCCATTAAAAAAATTATGAATCCTTTTTCTCTTTATAAAATACTTCGTCATTCAGCGAGTACATTTCTTTTTTTATTAGTTACCATCTTCAAAAAAGAAACTTTTTCAGATAGTACAGGCAGTATTTATATGTTTTTTGAAAAGAAAGATGTTATTCAACCCAAATTAAGTAAAGTGAAAAATATGGGCTGGGACGGAACTGGAAATAACTGTAAAGTAGATGAAACTCATGCTTTTCAAGAAATTGATAGGAATCATCATTTTAATTATACTGGAAATGGAAAGAATAACTACGAAATTAACAATAAGCTTTTATTAGAAGGTATGCGTAATTACATGTCATATAAGAATATGTTAGGACATGGTTTCAGAATGATTTTACACAGGTTTAAAACTATTTTAAGATAATTTCAATTAATGCAAGGCCTTAAACAAAAAACTGCGAATGGAATAAAATGGAGCGCTTTTGAACGTTTCTTGAATATAAGTGTCAATTTTGTAATTAGCATTATTATAGCTCGTATATTATCTCCAGCCGATTACGGTATTATTGGAATGATTACTATTTTCAATTCTATCTCAATAGTATTTATTGAAGGTGGTTTTAGTTCAGCATTAATTAGAAAACAAGATAGAACAGATGCCGATTATAATACTGTTTTTTATTATAACATAAGTGTAAGTATTCTACTATACATTTTAATATTCTTTGCAGCTCCTGTTGTTGCAAATTTTTATAATATTTCTGAGCTAACTATTATTACTAGAATTGTTGGTTTAAATATATTTATTGGAGCTTTTGGATCAATACAAACTACAATCTTAACTATATCAATTAATTTTAAAAACCAAACAAAAATTTCTCTTCTTACGCTATTGATTTCTGGAATAATAGGATTTGTTTTAGCTTTTAATGGATATGGGGTTTGGGCATTGATTGTTCAAGGACTTTTAGCAACAACATTTAGAACCGGGTTACTATGGTATTTTATAGGTTGGAAACCAAAACTTATTTTTTCAATAGTATCGTTTAGAGAATTATTCGGTTTTGGTTCTAAAATGATGTTTTCTAGTTTATTGGACGCAATTTATTACAATATATATTATGTAATAATAGGAAAACAATATAGTGCTTTGGAATTGGGTTTTTACACAAGAGCCTATGGATTGGCAACTTTACCAGCACAAAATATTACAGATATAATTATACGGGTTGCATATCCAGTTTTAAGTGAAATACAAAATGATGCCAAAAGGTTAGAGACTAATTATCGAAAAGTGTTAAAGATGTTATCCTATGTTGTTTTTCCTTCGATGATGTTTTTATTTGCATTATCTTATCCATTAATTAAAATATTGTTAACAGAAAAGTGGCTGCCAGCTGCTCCTATATTACAAGTTTTGTGCTTTAGTTTTATGTTTTTCCCAATTAATTATATAAACCGAACTCTTTTAGAAATAAAAGGACGCTCAGGTTTACTTTTAAGAATTGAAATATTTAAAAAGATAATAATCACAATCACATTGTTTGCGACGGCTCCTTTCGGAATAATGATGATGTGTTATGGCATAGTTCTGAACTCTATCCTGTCTGCTGGAATTAACACCTATTATTCGAGTAAGTTACTAAATATAAATTTTTTCACGCAAATAAATGATATCATTCCAATATTTATACTATCGGTCTTATCAGGAATAATAGTTCTGTTACCTTCAATATTTTTTGAGGCTAGTTGGCTGAAACTTGTAGTAGGTGGAATGATTGGAGCTGTATTTTTTTTAATTTTATCTATACTTTTAAAATTTAATGAATTAAAAGAAATCAAAAATTTTATTTTTAAAAGTAGTGCAAACATATTAAGAGGTTAATAAATATTAAATTATGAAAGCAATTATTTTAGCAGGTGGCTTAGGAACACGTTTAAGCGAAGAAACAGTATTTAAACCTAAACCAATGGTTGAAGTTGGTGGTAAACCCATTTTATGGCATATTTTGAAAATATATTCTCATTATGGTATTAATGATTTTATTATCTGTTGTGGTTATAAAGGTTATTTAATTAAAGAATATTTTTCTAACTATTATTTGCATCAATCTGATGTTACTTTCAATTTAAGTGAAAATAAAATGACTATTAATAAGCATAGGGCTGAGCCATGGAATATTACATTAGTTGATACAGGTGAATCTACAATGACAGGAGGAAGATTAAAAAGAGTTTTACCATATATAAAAGATGATGAAGCATTTTGTTTTACTTATGGAGATGGTGTAGGAGATATAAATATTTCAGATTTAATACAGTTTCATAAATCACATGGGAAACTAGCAACTCTAACATCAGCTTATCCTCCAGGTAGATTTGGAGCGCTTAGCATAACAGAAAATCAAATTAATAATTTTGAAGAAAAACCTGAAGGTGATGGTTCATTAATTAATGCAGGATTTTTTGTTTTATCTCCAAAGGTAATTGAAAGAATTGAAGGAGATAAAACGACTTGGGAACAAGAACCTTTGAAAGGTTTAGCTTCCGATGGCGAGTTAATGTCTTTTAAACATAAAGGCTTTTGGCAGCCAATGGATACTATGAGAGATAAAATTAAATTGAATGAATTATTTGAAAAAGATAAAGCTTTATGGAAAGTATGGAATTAAACACAGGAATAGTCTATCCTAAATTTTGGAAAGATAAAAAAGTTTTTTTAACGGGTCACACTGGCTTCAAAGGTTCTTGGTTGTCTTTGTGGCTTCAAACCATGGGAGCTAATGTTAAAGGGTATTCTTTAGAAGTAAGTACTAAGCCAGCATTGTTTGTGCTAGCGGATGTAGCTAACGGGATGGAATCTGAGATAGGAGACATTAGAGACTTAGAACAATTAACTCAAAGTATGGTTAGTTTTAGTCCAGACATTTTAATTCACTTGGCGGCTCAACCATTGGTTCGACTTTCTTATCAAGAACCAGTTGATACTTATACGACTAATGTTATTGGAACCGTAAATGTATTGGAAGCTGCTAGAAAATGTTCAAATTTAAAAGCGATCGTTTCTGTTACTACAGATAAATGTTATGAAAATAAGGAATGGGAATGGGGTTATAGAGAAAATGAGCCTATGGGAGGACACGACCCATATAGTAGTAGTAAAGGCTGTGCAGAACTAGTGACGTCAGCTTATAGGCGATCTTTTTTTAGTTCTGGAGACACTGCTTCATTAGCTTCTGCTAGAGCAGGAAATGTTATTGGAGGAGGAGACTGGGCTGAAGATCGATTAATCCCTGATATTTTAAAAGCTTTTGAGAAATCAGAACCAGTGATAATTAGAAACCCTCTATCCACAAGACCATGGCAACATGTGTTAGAACCACTTTCTGGTTATCTTGTTTTAGCTCAAGAATTGTTTCTGAATGGAGATGAATTCGCAGAAGGATGGAATTTTGGACCAAAAGATGAAGATTGTAAACCGGTGAGTTGGATTTTAGATAAAATGGTTACCTATTGGGGGTATTCCGCTAGTTGGAGTTTAAATAAAAACAATAACCCACATGAAGCAAGTTTTTTAAAACTAGACTGTTCAAAAGCATTAAATAGATTAAAATGGGAACCTAGACTTAATTTAAATGAAACTATAAAACTAATAGTAGACTGGCATCAAGCGTATACTGAAAACAAAAACATGAAAGATCAATGTTTAAAAGAAATTAATACATTTTTATATTTATGAGAATTGGAGTTATTGGAGCAACATCTTTTTTAGGTCGAAGATTAATTGAAACGATTCTCGAGCGTAATATTGAGGCAGAGTTGGTATTGTTTACTAGTTCAAAAGAGTTTACTCATAAGAAAAATCCTAAAGTTAAATATGTTAAATATTATTATCCTAAAATCTTACTAAACAAATCAGATTTTCTTGATCTTGATGTAATTTATTTTTGTTCTGCTTTAGGTTTAGAAAAGAGAGACGATATTTCTGACAAATCTATTATTGGGATAAATACTTTTGAACCTATAAACCTTTCCTTGGAACTTGAAAAAGAAAATTTTTCAGGAAAATTAGTTACTTTCGGATCTTATTTTGAAATTGGACAGAACGAAAAAGTACATAAATTTAGTGAAGAAGAGTTAGCCTTTTCACCAAGATTATTATTTAATACATATTGTCTTTCTAAAAGAATGCTAACTAATTTCTACTCAAGTAAAAAAAATAAAATTAATTGGTTTCATTTTATTTTACCAAATTTTTATGGGAAAGGAGAAAAAGAATTTAGGTTAATTCCTTATTTAATTAATGCTATCGCAAAAAATGAAGTAATTAATATTACTGAGGGAAAACAAATTAGACAATATCTTCATGTTAAAGATATTGTTGATTTATTACTAATATTAATTAATAAAGATTTTATACCATCTATTTACAATTTAGTTCCAAATGAATTTTACTCTGTTGCAGATTTAACCAAAATTGTTGTGAATTCTTCATCTATAGAAAACATTAAATTCAATAAAATAAAAAGATATGATGAAAACATGAAAGTTATTGTTGCAGATAATTCAAAGATTAAGAATGTTTTTTCCTGGGAGCCTAAAATCACTCTCAACTATGGAGTTAAAAATTATAATAAACTATAACATATGTATAAAATAATTAAAAGAAATAAAATTTCAGATTCTAGGGGTTGGTTTTTGAAAGTTTTAGAGGGGAATGAAGAATCTTTAAAAAGAGAAATAGGTGAATTTTATGTTACTGTGGCTCTACCAAACAGTTTCAAAGGGGGGCATTATCATAAATTAGCTAATGAGTGGTTCACTCTAATTTCTGGAAGTTGTATTTTAGATTTATACGATAATAAAACTTCAAAGAGAATACAGATTAATTTATTAGCCGAAGATCCAGTTACAGTTTTTGTTCCGCCAAATATTTCCCATAGATTTATTAATGTAAGTGATGAAAATTTTATTCTACTAGCATATTCTGATCAGAAATATGATCCAATAGATACTATTCATTATGATTTTGATAAAATCATATAATATTAATTTAAAATTAATTTAATGAAACTGTTAACAATTGCAATACCCACATACAATAGGGCTGAAGTTCTAAATAAATGTTTGACCAGTATTTTTAGTCAAATTAAAGGATTGGAAAAATTTATAGATGTTTTAATTTCTGACAATAATTCCGATGACAATACATCAGAAGTTGTCAATAGTTTTATTAATAATGGGCATGATTTAGTTTACAATAAAAATAATTCAAATATTGGAATGGATATGAATTTTAAATATTGTTTTAATAGTTCTAAATCAAAATATATTTGGATTCTTGGAGATGACGATTTTCTTTTAAATGGATCTTTAAGTGATATAATAACTATTTTACAAGAAAACTCTTTCGGGATTTTATTTTTGGAAACCCGTAAAATAGATAATGATAATCTAGAAATACATACAAATTCTTCAAGGCTTCTTTCTAAAATTAGTTACTATATAACTTTTATTTCATCTGTAATAGTAAACACAGATAATATTTATAAAGTAAATTTTGAAAAATATTATGGCTCATATTTGAATTATCTTCAAGTTTATTTAGATGGACTTTTTTTAAATTCAATTAATGGGAAGTATAATAAAATAACTATGAATATTTCTAATGATTTAGGGACTACTGGTGGATATAATGTATTTAGAGTTTTTGTAAAAAATTATCTTAATATTTTAAAAGATTATAGAAAGTACTTTTCTTTATACTTTTATGAGTTAGAAAAATTTAGATTATTAAAGTCTTTTATTAGACCATTTTTGTTGTTTGCTGTCCAAAAAAAAGAAACAAATTTTATGTTTAAAGGCTATGTTAAAATACTTTTTGAAAAATATTGGTATCTACCTTATTTTTATATGATGTGGATTTACATATTCGTAATAAAATCTTTAAAGAAATGAATAGGATTTTTTTAGTTTTTTCTGAAATATCTTATATTTTGGGAGTGTTTTCTAGTTATTTTTTTCCAAGTAAAGTAATCTTTTTCACTAACCATATTAAAAGAAGGTTTGTTAGTGGTTTTCAAAAAAAAGATTTTAAATCTTTCGGACGAATTTCATTACTTGGATTAAATTGTACAATAATTAATGCAAATTATATCACTTTTGGAAACAAATCATCAATTGGTAATAATTCAACGTTGTATTGCCACATTGATGAAAACACAAAATCAAAACCTAAATTAGTAATTGGTAATGGAGTGTCAATTGGAAGTGGATCTCATATAACATGTTCAACTGAAATAAAAATAGGTGAAGGAGTATTAACCGGAAAAAAAGTATTAATTACAGATAATGCACATGGAGCTTCAAACAGGCTGACATTGGATATAGCTCCAATACTTCGAGAAGTTGTATCAAGTGGACCGGTAATAATTGATGACAACGTTTGGATTGGTGAAAAAGCTAGCATAATGCCTAATGTTAAAATAGGAAAAGGGGCTATTGTGGCTGCCAATGCTGTGGTAACAAAAGATGTACCTGCATATGCTGTAGTGGCAGGAGTTCCAGCCAAAATAATAAAACAGTTATAAAATTACAAAATGAAAATTATACCTTTATATCTCCCGCAGTTTCATCAGATTCCAGAAAATGACGAATGGTGGGGAGAAGGATTTACGGAATGGACCAATGTAAAAAAAGCAAAACGACTTTTTGAAGACCATTATCAGCCAAGAGTACCATTAAATAAAAACTACTACGATTTAACGGAAGTTGAAGCTTTAAAGTGGCAATGTGAAATTGCACGTAAACATGGTATCTATGGTTTTTGTTTTTACCACTATTGGTTTAACGGAAAATTATTGCTGGAAAAACCAATGGAAATGCTATTGGCTCACCCCGAAATAGATACTAATTATTGCATTTCATGGGCAAACCATAACTGGGAAGATAGTTGGAAAGCATCTGCAGGCAGAGAAAAGATATTGATAGGTCATGATTTTGATGATGAACAAGATTGGGTAGCACATTTTAATTATTTATTGCCCTTTTTTAAAGACTCCCGTTATATACAAGAAGAAGGTAAACCTTTAATGACTATTTACATTCCAAACATTATTGGGAAACTGAATAAAATGTTGGCTTTATGGAATAAAATGGCTTTAGATGCTGGCTTCAATGGAATAAAATATGCATTTCAAAGTGCTATGTCGCACCAGTCCAAAGGATGGGATCGTTCTATGTTCGATTATGGTATTGAATTCCAACCGGGTTATGTAAATAATAAAAAAACTAAGTTGGCAGCTCTAAACGTAATGAAATACTCTCATAAGATCAAAAAGATGTTGGGTATCAATCGTCGGCTGCAAAGAGCACAAAAGGAGGTTGATTTTTCAGATTATGACAGTACTTGGGAGCAAATATTAAAAAATGAACCCTCCGCAAAAAACGCCATACCATCTGCTTTTGTAGATTGGGATAATACTCCAAGAAAACAGGAGGCGGGGAGAGTTTATTTGGGAGCAACGCCTGCTAAGTTTAAGAACTACTTTAAGCAATTGATAGTAAAAGCCAAGAATGATTACAATACAGATAAAATTTTTGTATTTGCTTGGAACGAATGGGCAGAGGGTGGATATTTAGAACCGGATGAAAAATATGGTTATGGGTATTTGGAAGCAATATATGATGCGTTGGAAGAAACCAATGAATTGAATATTAATGACTAAACGCCAGGGAAAAAAATATATAGCTATTGTTTTTTTGGTTTTAATGTGTATTCAATTTATACCCATAGAAGGCTACGGAGTAAGTAATATAAAGATTGCTGCCATGTGTTTAACCCCCTTTATTTGGCTAAATTCGTTTAAAACCTTCTCTAAAGCATTTGTTTGGGGCGGTATATACTTACTGGTCATCCTGTTTTCGGTTATCTATAATAGTGATAGTTTTCGTTTATCAACAGTAGGATATAAAGTGTCTTTTGTTATGATGTTTATCATGTATTATGATTTAATATACTTTAATAGGGCTTTGACTTTACAGGACTTTATTAAATTTTTGAGGGCTTTAATTTTGGCTTATTTTATATGTTTGTTAGTACAACAACTGGCTATTATAGTAGGGTTACGCACTTTGCCAATTATCAATTTAATGGGTTATCTAAATAGGGGTATTGGTAGTAACTCGTTGGCATTAGAGCCCTCTCATGCTGCAAGAATTCTAACAGTGTTGATGCTAGTCTTGTTGCGTATGTATGAAGTTAAATGGGGTCGCAGTAATTTAACACTTTCTAAATTATACAAGGAAAATAAGTGGATAATTTTAGGGTTTTTATGGTCTATGCTTACCATGGGTAGTGGAACTGCGTTTGCGGGCTTGGCTATTTTATCGCTCTATTTTATTAAAAAACAATACGCTATCATTATTTCGTTGGTGTTCTTTGTATTTTACCTTTCAATACCTTTTATTAATTATGAACCGTTTAACAGGGCAAAAGTTGCTTTGGAAGTATCAGCAACACTTGATCAAAAAGCAGTAAAGGATGCAGATCAAAGTGCAGCAATAAGAATAATACCTTTGATTAATAGTTTTTCCGAATTGGATCTTACTGAAAAAGAAACCTGGTTTGGAAAGGGTATAGATGTTAATATTTTGGAAGGAGCCTGGAGTAAAGAGCTAACAATAGGAGGCATTAGTGATTATGGGTTAATAAGCTATATTATATCCTTGATATTTGTATTTGTGTGCTGTATAAAAAAAATATGGTCTCTAGAAACCCTTATTTTTGTTTTTTTAATGGGGGCGGGTATCAGCAATATCGCTTATGGTTGGGGTATATTAATGCTGTTTGCAACCTCAAAATATTTTATGACAAATAAAAGATTTCACCAACAAATGATAAACATTAAAACATCAAAATTAATTTAATAGATTATTTAAATGAATAACATTACTTTGGCTATATGCGCATATAATTGTGAGCAATATATTGAAGAAACACTGAGCAGTATTCTTAATCAAACTTTTCAAGCTTTTGATTTGCTTATTGTAAATGATTGTTCAATAGATAATTCAAAAGAATTAATTGAAGAGTGCCTAGTAAAACATAAAAGAGCCTATAAATTAGTGAATTTTGAAACGAATAAAGGATTGGCAGCTGGCAGGCACTATGTTGAAAACCATGTGCAAACCAAGTATATTTTATTTATTGATGCAGATGATTGTCCACATCCAACTATGGTAGAAAAGCTTTATTCGAAAATTTCAAGTGATGAAGATTTGATGGCTGTAGGATGTTATCTTGAATTCATTAACAGTAAAGGAAATAAACTTTCAGGTGGACAATACATTGGAGATAAAACCAAAGAAGATTTTTATTTAAGAGCAAAAAACAAAAAACTTATATTTTTAGCAAGCAATGCTATTTTCAATAGAAAAATCGCAAACTCTGTTGGAGGTCGAGCTATTGAGGGTTTTTTTGGTGGAAAACCTAGATATCAAGATTTGTGTGAAGATTTAGATTTATGGACTCGAATGTCTGATTTGTATATTGAAAAAAAAGCGATTATTGTTCTACCAGAAGTATTACTAAAATATAGAAAGCATGAACAAGGTCTTTCCGCAAGCTCTTTGAATATGACTTTAAGAATGCGACATATAAAAAACAATCTTTTATTGAGAAGAGAAGGGAATAAAGAGCAAAGTTTTACAGATTTTTATAATTCACTCACAGAAATAGAAATGGCCCAATTAAAACAAAAATCGAAAGCAGCCGATTGCTTACGTAATGGTGCATTTTTGTTGAAAAAAGGAAAAGTATTCAGAGCTTTTAGCAATATTTTACAATCTATATGGGCAGAACCAGGGTATTTATGGCAAAAAATTAAAAGTAATTCAGGATTATTCAGATAAAAAAAATGAGTACATCATCACAATTAACAGTTAACATATTTGAATTACTAAATGCAAGTACAAATTATGCGGTTTTAAGAAATTACAAAGGTTTGCCCCTAAATAATAACAGTAGAGATATTGATATTTTATTGGAGAAGAAAGAATTCCTTAAAATAGAAAGAAAAATAGTTGACCTGATTATAGCATCAGAGTTCAAGCTAACCACTTTATTTCGCAGTGAAAAAATTATCACTTATGTATGCGCAAATGTATCTAATGGTAAGATTGATCTAGTTCAATTCGATTTCTTTTTTAATACTTCATTATTTGGTGTTTTATTGTTAGACGTTAAAAGTGTGTTGAAGTCTAAGGAATTTAATGGGGCTATTTACCATGTTTCTAAGGAATATGAATTTTTAGATAAATATCTTCAATTAAAGTTTTTAAATAAACCATATCCTCAAAAATACAAAAGATTAGAAGCTGAAATGAGGCAAAATAAATTATTGCCAAAAATTCTAAAAGAAACATCAAGTACTTCAAGTTTAATAGAATTAGAAGGTATGTCATCAGCTAGTTTTAAGAGAAGAGTGCTTTTTAAAAATTTTAAAAGAAAGCCTTTTGAACAATTACTATTATTGTCTTCATTCCTTTTGAACTATTTTAAAAACATAGTGTTCTATAAAGGTTTCAGTATCGGTTTTACAGGGCCTGATGGTTCTGGAAAAACAACTGTTATAGATACTATTATTGAAGAATTGAATAGTGTTTATTCAGCGATTGAACTGTTTCATTTCCGACCACATTTAATTCCCAATTTAGGAGAAGCTGCACATAAAACAAAATTAAAATCTACAGTAGATTTAGATTATTCAAATCCTCATAGAGGAGGAAAAACAAGTAAAAGCAGTTCGTTTATTCGGTTGTTGTATTATTCAATAGATTATATATTGGGATATATTATAAAAACACGTCCATTTTTACAAAGACGATCCTTGGTTTTTTTTGACAGGTATTTTACCGATATAATTGCAGATAGCAGACGTAGTAGTATATTTTTAAACCCTAAGTTTTTATTTTGGTTTGGAAAGTTATTTATTCCAAGTTTAGATTATAATATTTTACTAACTGCTAATAAAGAAACAATATTGGCCCGCAAACAGGAATTAACAGCTGAAGGAATTGAAAATATTAATAAAAAGTTGAATTATTTAGCTGATAAAGATGGTTATTATTTAGTTTTAAATAATGGTAGCCCAGCTGAAGCTGTTCAAAAAATCACCTCTATAATTATTGATAAGCAACATCAAAGAAATTTGAAGAGAGTTAGATAATGCTTAAAGGGAAACTAAAAATATTCGTTTCAGCTTATGCTTGTGAACCTAATTTAGGGTCAGAAATTGGTGTGGGATGGAATTGGGTGTTGCAAATGTCCCAGTATTTTGAGCTTTGGGTATTGACACGTATGAGTAATCAAACATCCATAGAAACATGGTTAGAAGAAAATCCTAGTTATAAAAATATTCATTTTATTTATTTTGATTTGCCGTACTACCTCCGGTTTTGGAAAAAAGGATTGAGAGGAGTTCGTTTGTATTATAATATTTGGCAGTGGTGTACCAATGCTATTGTAAAAAGAACAATGAAAGAACATCGTATTAAAATATTTCATCATTTAACCTATGGCAATGCCTTATGGTCATTGAGTAAATATGGACAACAGCAATTTTTTATATGGGGCCCAACGGGAGGTTTAGGAACAATTCCTTCTGAATTTTCAGAGCATTATCAATTAAAAGGAAGATTGATTGAGTTTTTACGTAGAACCATTGTAAAAGGCTCAAGATTTAATAGGGGCTTTAATAAGCGTTGTAAAAATGCCAACTTAATACTTTGTAAAACAGAGTCTACATTTAATAACATTCCTAAACAGTTTAAAAATAAAGCGCAGCTTTTTACGGATGTAGCAGTGGAAAGGATTGATACAAGATCCTACACTAATGCAGAGAATGAAAATAAAGATATTATTTATTATTCCGTTGGGCGTTTAGACGCTTGGAGAGGTTTTGATTTGTTGATTGAGGCATTTGCAAAGGCAAGCCAAACCCAAACGAATATTAAACTGGAAATTTTAGGAAAAGGTTCAGATAAAGTTAGATTGGAATCGCTTATTGAAAAGCTAAAGATGAAATCTTTTATAACATTGGGAGGTCAAGTCTCAATGGAAAAATACTATCAAAAACTAGCGGATTGTGATGTGGTGGTAAACCCTTGTTTAAAAGAGGGAGCAGTTACTATTGCTTTTGACTCTATGTCGTTTGGTAAGCCATTAATTTGTATAGATACGGGTGGTTATACGCGTTATTTCACCAATGATTATGCGGTTGTAATTCCTAAAACTAATAGAGAAGAGCTAATTGCAAATTTGGCAAAAGGTATTTTACAAATGACCGATACAGAAAAAAGAAAAGATAAAGGACAGAAAGCAAAAGAAATTGGAGTTCAATTTGATTGGAACCATAAAGGAAAAGCTATTTCTGAATTGATAACCAATGAGTTTAAACTATATTCAAATTAATGAGCACTAGATTGTTTTATATTTTAAAAGGCAACAATGGGGCTACTTATATATTAAATACCAGCAGTTGGAAAAATATTGACACCTCTTTAAAATTTTACAGAGCAAGAACTTTAAAAGCGAGCATTTTAAAACAAGGATTGCATTGGTATTTGTTTTTTAAATGGATTTTGTTTAAAACAAAACTTAAAAGTGCTATTGAAATTAACCATTACCTTCAAAAGATTTCAGTAATAAACACCAATTTTAATATTAATGAAAATTGCTCGGTGTTAATTTCCCCTACCAATGATAAAGTAATCGTAAATCGTCATCATGAATACTTTCAAAAATTTGCATTTGGTAAAAGTTATAAGAATGTAAAAAAAGAAGCAACTATTTATGCCTTGTTTACGAACAATGAAAAATATTTTCAGACCTCAAACTATTATGATGTTGAAGATAAAAAGGATCAGGTAATTTCCTTTAAATTATCGAATACTCATATTTTAGCATCAATAGAAAAAACAACAACCGAGGGTTTAACACTTGCTCTGATTGAGTTTTTTAAGTTGCCTGCTTCTAAAAAATTCACCATAAATGCATATGTTGACCAATTACAAAGTGAATTGCAACAATTACAGTATGGACAAACAGAAACTTTAGAACAAGAATTAGAAGCTATTAAAACAAACTATGGAAAATTAGAGTTTTCATTAGGTTTGGTACATCGGGATTTTAAACATTGGAATGTTATCAATTATTCAAAACCCTTAATTTTTGACTTTGAAGAAGCTGTAACAAATGGCCCACCTTTAGAGGATTTGTTGAATTATTATATAGATCCTATAATTCGCAATAAAATGACTGATGAAGTGGTGAAATTAACTTTGAATGAAGCACAATTATTAACGTATAAAAAGTATTTAAAAGGTTTAAATATAGAAATAGAATTTAAGGTGTTTCTTCACTTTTACCTAATTGAAAGATTAGTGTTTTGGAAAAAGGCTAATGATATGGAACTTTCAAATAAATACTTGAATTTATCAACTTACTTAATTGAGAAAAGGTGGAACTAAAAGAGTATAAAATTTTTGTTGATGGCCATGTCTTCGATGGGGAGTTTCAAGGAACCTTAACTTATATCAAAGAATTATATTTGAAAATTTTAATTCTAAACCCAAATATCATAGTTTATTTTGGTGCTAATAAAATTGAGAATGTAAAGAATTATTTTCAAAACTTCAAAAATGTAAAATATGTTGAGTATTCTTCGTCAAATAGTTTAGAAAGAATTTTTGTAGAGATACCAAAAATAATCGATGAATTTGAGTTCACACATGCTCATTTTCAATATACCATACCTTTTAAGAAGAATAAAAACTGTAAATATATTACGACTATTCATGATATTCTTTTTAACGATTTTCCAAAAGAATTTTCTTTTCTATATAGGTTTCAACGAAATATACTTTTCTTTATAAGTGCTAAACGGTGTGATCATTTATTGACAGTCTCGAATTATTCAAAAAGTAAAATATCCAAGCAATATAGAATTAACGAGGATAAAATTACCGTTACTCCAAATGCAGTATCAGAGGACTATTTTCAGTTTAAATCATCTAAGAGTGAGTCGAGAAACTATATCAATAAAAAATATGGCATAAATAATTATATATTATATGTAAGTCGTATTGAACCTCGTAAAAACCAAACTTTTCTATTGAAGGCTTTCGTGGACAAAAAACTTTGGGAGCAAAATTTAACTCTTGTTTTAATAGGTAGTAATACTTTAGAGAGTGATTTGTTTCAGGATATAAACAATCTAGATGAAGAAGCAAAAAAAGCCATTCATTGGATTGAGCAAGTAGATTATGATGGCTTAAAACATTTTTTGAATGGAGCAGAAATTTTTGTATATCCATCAAAAGCTGAAGGCTTTGGCATTCCACCATTAGAAGCAGGTGTATTGTTTACTCCAGTTTTATGTTCTAATGCTACGGCTATGATTGATTTCGAGTTTTTTAAACCCTTTATGTTTGATCCTAATAATTATGATGATTTTCTTAAAATGTTATTGGATTTATTAGAGAATAAAGAATTTATAGATGTAGCATCAATACAATTATCAATAAAGAAAAGATATTCTTGGGAAGAGAGTGCAAAGATCATGCTCAAGGAAGTAATAGGATATGAGGACTAAAAAAGTAGCCATTATAGGTACTGTTGGAATTCCTGCCAAATATGGAGGTTTTGAAACACTAACAGAGTACTTAACAAAACATGTGGGAGATCGATTTGATATTACGGTTTTTTGTAGTAGCAAAACCTATAAAACAAAATTAAAAACACATAACAATGCCAAACTAAAGTATTTGCCTTTAAATGCAAATGGAGTATCAAGTATTTTGTATGATGTCATTTCCATTTTTAAAGCATTGTTTTTTGCAGATACCTTATTAATATTAGGAGTGTCGGGTTGTATAGCACTTCCGGTTGTGAAATTAATTTCATCAAAAAAAACAATTGTAAATATTGATGGTTTAGAGTGGAAACGTGCAAAATGGGGTAAGGCAGCCAAATGGTTTTTAAAATTTTCAGAAAAAATTGCAGTCAACTATGCAGATACCATTGTTACAGATAATAAAGTCATTCAGGAATATGTGCAAGAACAGTACAACGTTGATAGTGTGTTAATTGCTTATGGTGCAGACCATGCAAAAAAGGAAGATTTTACAAAGAGTGTATTAAATGCGTATCCTTTTTTAGCAAATGAATATGCCTTTAAAGTATGCAGAATTGAACCTGAAAATAATATTCATATCATTTTAGAAGCTTTTGCGAAATATAAAGGATTACCAATTGTGATTGTTGGTAATTGGGAAAACAATGTTTATGGTAAAGATTTAAAACTACAATTTAAAAAGCACAAACATATACATTTGCTAGATCCCATATACGATCAAACCATTTTAAACCAGTTACGCAGTAATTGTTATGTTTACGTGCATGGGCACAGTGCTGGAGGCACTAACCCTTCTTTGGTAGAAGCTATGTATTTAGGATTGCCCATTATAGCTTTCGGTATTAATTATAATATTGAAACAACAGCAAATAAAGCCATGTTTTTTCATACTAGCAATGAGTTAGTTAAAATAATAACTTCTTTGGATGAAAAAAATTTAAAAAAGGTATCTGAAGACATGAAGGATATTGCGAATAACAACTATATCTGGGATTTGATAGCCAATAAATACGCTTTACTATTTTAATACAAAAAATAAAATACTATAAATGTCAAACTACCATTAATAGTACAATAAAATTATTATGCTACAAGAATTATTATTAAACCTTAATGTGGTTAGTGTACTTGCATTCGTAAATTCATTTTTACTGGTCTATTATATCATCCCAAAAATAAGCTGGGTAATTACAAGCATCAACTTAAACGACACCCCTGACAGTCGAAGTTCTCATAGTACTTCCACTCCCACCATGGCAGGAGTTTCGTTTTTTATTACCTTAATTATGACCATGTTTTTTATTCAGTATTACGATACCGAACACATTGGGCTTAATTTAATAGCAAGTAGTACCCTTATTTTTATGGTGGGTGTAAAAGATGATTTAGTAGTATCAACACCACGGGTAAAACTAGTATTAGAAGCCTTGGCGACCATGTTTTTGTTTTTTAATAGTGTCATGGAAATATCCAACTTGCATGGCTTTTTAGGAATTTATGAGGTTCCTGAAATCGTGAGCTATATAGGGAGTATTTTAATAGCTCTTACCATTATCAATGCATATAACGTAATTGATGGGATCGATGGTTTAGCAGCCACCGTAGCCATAGTAATTTTTAGCATTTTTGGATTGATTTTTTATGTACTCCACCAATACTTTTATTTTTTACTTTGTTTAAGTTTAATAGGTATGTTAATAGCCTATTTATACTATAATTTATCCCATAAAAAGAAGGTGTTTATGGGAGATACGGGTTCCCTGCTCATCGGTTTTTGCATTGCTTTTTTAACTATAAAATTTATTGCGATTGACATATCCAATTATAATTTTTTCACCTTTAAGTCTGAAAATGGATTGATCATCGTTGCGGCCATTTTATGTATTCCATTATTCGATTTGTTTAGAGTTATTGGGGTTCGCCTATTAAAAGGAAAAAATCCTTTTTTTCCAGATCGCAATCATTCGCATCATATTTTAATTGATAATGGAATGTCACACTTTAATGCCAGTATGTTATTGGGGATTATCAATTATGCAATGGTTATATTATTTATCTGGCTATCCTCTATTTTTAATAGCATCATCATGCTCCTTATTTTAACGATGGCATTCGCATTGTTTTTGGTGTTGTTTGATGTGTTACGAAAGAGGATAAAAGATTAAAGACGCTAGAGACAAGACCGCTTCGCTGGTAGAACATAGAGTAATGAAGCTTTGTCATCCTGAACCTTGTCCTCAAATGATTGGGGATTGATTCAGGATCCATTAATCATTTATTTTAATCGTTTATGGAACAAGGCAAAAATCGAAAACAAATCAAGGGTTCCCTTTAGGGCTAGGGTAAACCCGTTAAAAGAACTAGGCAAGCCCGATGAAAATAGATTCCGTGTCGTAGCACGGAATGGCAAAATTTCACTGAAATATTAAAAAACACCTTTCTGTTGAAAAACAGAATTAATATAAAATAAAAATAGATTCCGTATCGCTGTACGGAATGAAAAAACAACCATTGTTTTAAACCTAAATAAAAAATATTCGTAACCCTTAATTCATTCATTTATGAAAATTAAAATTTTAGTACTTTTACTTCTCGTATTCCTACAATCTTGTAAGACTAAAGAAGAGCTTTATTATATGCAAGATGTCAATGCCTATAACAATTCGGAAGTTAAGTTTAGCAACCCAACATTGCAGCCTAATGATATTTTAAAAATCACGGTGGGCGCTTTGGTGCCAGAAACGGCCATTCCTTATAATAGAATAAGCCCAACGATGGTACAATCAAATTCCCTCGAGATGATGCAATTGGAAGGTTATTTGGTGTCGATAGATCAAACCATTTCATTCCCAATATTAGGAGCGATTTCCGTTGAAGGTAAGACCGTAAGTCAGTTGGAATTAGACTTGATCGAGCGTTTAGAAACGGGTGGTCATTTAGTCGATCCCACTGTTAATGTTCGGCTTTTAAATGCCAAAGTGACTATTTTAGGAGAAGTAAAAATACCCGGCACCTATACCTTTACCGAAAACAACATCAACTTATTACAAGCTTTTGGTCTAGCAGGAGATTTAACTATTCATGGGCAACGGGAAGATGTAGTTATCATAAGAGAAATAGACGGTGTACGAACCATTGCACATTTCGATTTAACGAAGTCTGATTGGCTAGAAAGCCCTTATTATTTAATAAAACCCAACGATGTAATTATGGTCAACCCCAATGGAGCGAAAGTTAAAAGCGCAGGGTTTTTTGGTAATCCAGCAAGTTTTGTCGCCATTGCATCTTTAATTATTAGCACCATCGTATTAATTAACAGTTTTAACTAATAACCTATGAAAGAACAACAGTCACCCTATTTGATTATGGAAGAGGAAGAGACGATCGATATAAAGCAAGCTATTACCAAATACTTGCGGTATTGGCCTTGGTTTGTACTAAGCATTTTGATTTTTATCATGGCAAGTTTTTTATACCTGAGATATACCGCTAAGATTTATGAAACGACTGCCAAAATAAAAATTTTAGACGAGGGTAAGGGTTTAAATTTACCCATGGAAGATTTGTTATTTAACAGTTCTAATGTCAATCTGGAGAATGAGATTGAAATCCTGACCTCGTATCGGATCTTGGAGAAAGTAGAAAAAGAGCTACAGCTAAGTCATGTTTTTTATGAAGAGGGAAATATTCAAACTTCACTAATAGACACCTTACCCTTTAGCTATCAGCAAATTATGGGAGTCGATAGTTTAATTAAAAGGGGCAGTTTTACTATCTCCGTGACTCCTAGTGCTTTTGAAATTTATAATTTTGAAACAGAAAACACTACGTTTTTTGAAAACCATGACACCTACCAAAAACAACATAATTTACCTTTTCAAATAAAGATAGAAAACCCAGAACAATTGGCTTTGTGTGTAGGTAAAGAATATAGTTTACATATAAAAACGAAAAAGGAAACCATTCTTAACTTAAAGAATTCTTTGGAAGTGAGTTCCATCGGTAAAAAGAGTGATATTTTACAACTGAGTATCGAAGAAGAGAGTGTAACTAGGTCTGAAAAGATTCTTAATGCAATTATCAATGCTTTTAATGAAGATGGAATCCAAGATCGCCAGTTAATCTCTAAACGTACCTTAGAATTTATTGACGAACGTTTTATTTTTCTATCGGAAGAATTAGACTCTATAGAGTCGGATAAAAAAGATTTTAAACAAGAAAACAACCTGGTTTATATTGAAGCAGACACGGAGTTAAGTCTTCAGAAAAGAGCACAAGCAGATGATGAGGTTTTTCGCATTGAAAACCAGTTGGCTTTATCGCAATTACTAGAAGAAGCAATCAATGATCCTACTAGCGAAAATAAGTTATTACCTGCTAATTTTGGTTTGGAGAGTAGTGCAATAAATACCTTAATCGAAACCTACAATACTGCCATACTCAATAAAGAGAAACTAATTAGTAGTGGTGGAGTTAATAATCCTATCGTACGGCAATTACAGTTGCAACTAGGTGATTTACGGGCAAATATTAATAGCTCTTTAGACGCTTATAAAAATCAGTTGCAACTTTCACAACGACAATTATCATCTCGAGATAAAAAGTTTAAATCGGAAGTTTACAACTTACCTCAGAAGGAAAAGTTATTACGTGCTATCAATCGTCAACAAAAAATTAAAGAAAGCCTGTTTTTATTATTGCTACAGAAAAGAGAAGAAGCGTCGATTAGCTTGGCGGTAACGGAGCCTTCTATTAAGGTGGTAGAATACGCCCTCTCTGGATCGGAGCCCATTTCACCTAAAACAAGAATTATCTATTTAGGAGCTCTTATATTAGGAATTCTATTTCCTTTTGGGTTTTTATATATACTATTTCTTTTAGACAACAAAATACATGGTAAAGAAGATATTGAAAAATTAAAATCCGATATACCGGTAGCAGGAGAAATTCCTAAAATTAAAGATGGGGTAAGTACTCTATTTAGTAATCCCAACGATCGTTCTATATTGGCAGAATCCTTTCGAATATTAAGTTCCAACACCAACTATATCCTGCCCTTGAAAGAAGATGGTAAAGGGAGTGTCATTTATGCTACCTCCACCATCAAGGGAGAAGGTAAAACATTTACTAGTATTAACTTATCCTTGGCATTTTCGAGTTTAAATAAAAAGGTGTTATTGATTGGTGCCGATTTAAGAAACCCACAACTACACAATTACCTAAACATTGACAAACTGCAATCGGGACTGTCTAATTTTTTACACGACACCAATTATGATTGGAAAGAGAACTTAATTAAAGGCTTTAAGGAGCATCCGAATCATGATACCTTATTATCTGGCGAGATTCCTCCTAACCCACCTCATTTATTAACCAATGGACGTTTTGAAGCGTTGTTAGAGGAAGCAAGGACCCTATACGATTATATTATAGTAGATACGGCACCTACTATTTTGGTGACCGATACGTTGCTTATTTCTAAATTTGCAGATGCTACTCTATATATTACCCGAGCGAATTTTACAGAAAAGAATTTACTAGAACATGCCAATGCTTTAGCAAAAAATAAAAAGCTTAAGAATATGGCTTATGTTATTAATCAAGTTGGGGTTAATAAAAGATCTCGATATGGTTATAACTACGGTTATGGATATGGATATACAGAGGATACTTTTAAACGATCTTGGAAAGATAAGCTGTTTAATAGATAGTATTTTAACAACTACTATTTAGCTATTATAAAGGTTTAAAATTGTTATGAAACAATTCTACTTCTTCTTACTATTATTTTCAATAAATGCTACTAGCCAAACCTATGTAAAGGTAAATGCGGTAACAACCTTGCTAACCATTCCACAAATTGGAATAGAAGCAAGTATAGGAAACCATTCAACTTTTCAGTTTGATATCACCGCTTCTTTTTGGAAATCTATAAATGGACATCCGATGGAGTTTTATATTTTTATTCCAGAATATCGCTATCATTTTCATGAGAAATACAATGGCTTTTATGCAGGGGCACATATGGGATTTACACTTTATAATATGCAAAAATGGAATTACTGGAATAGTAACACATACCAGGAAGGCTTGGGCTATTTGATAGGTGCCACCATAGGGTATCAAAAAAAAATAGGGAATCGTTTTTTGTTGGATTTCTTTTTAGGAGGCGGTTATATCGAGGGATTTTATAAATCCTTTATTATTGGCACAGATATACGGGTTGATGAAGCGACTGATTATAACAAGAGTGGACAATGGTTGCCTTATAGAGGTGGCGTGATGGTTTCTTATCAGTTAAATTAATAGCGATGGATTAATAGTAGGTCTTGTTATGGAAAACTATGATTATACCGAGGATACTTTTAAACAATTTTAGAATGAAAAACTCTTTAAAAATTAAAATAATAAAGCACACGGCAACAAAAACAATGTTGGGGTAAAATATCTAATAAGACCATCCGAAAAGCCTTTAAACAATAGCTTTAATGATATTATTGAGCACCGGCAACAAATTCATGTTGCCGTTATGTTGCGGCAAGTGAAAAAATCTTGGAGGAAAAGAGTTTTTAGTTAGCAAGGGTACTCAACCTTGTTGTGATCTCTTAAAGCAGAAAGTCTATTACGAAAGTAATGGACTTTTTTTCATTTGCACAAGATTTACATTAATACTTTAAAACGATAAAACACAATCTTTAGTTGATTATGGGAATATTAAAACACAACGGCAACAAAAACAATGTTGCGGCAAAACATTTAGAGAGGGCTTTCGAAAAGCCTTTAAATAATAGCTTTAATGGTTTTAATGAGCACCGGCAACAAATTCATGTTACCGTTATGTTGCCGCTAATTTCAATAGGTAATTAAAAATCAATTGTAATGTTATGGGAATAATCTTTAGGAAGCATTTTCTTTTTTTCACGTAAGTAATTACGTAATCCCTCCACACTATCGTGACGAGTAATTGGCAGCATTTTTCCCATTGCCTGACTTTCTGTATTACCAGCAGCTATAAAGTTTTCAAAAACATTAATAGCAAAACTATGCCTAAAGCTATAAATACCGTATTCATTGCCTAGCTTAAATTTTTTCTTTACTTTTTTAAATCGATGGCTAAAATGATCCGTTTTAGATTTTTCGGAACCCTCCCATGGCCCTGGTTTATTTTCTGGAGTAAATATATAATCAGTAGGATTGTATTTTTGTACCTCCATACTTAAAAATATTTCTTTTAATTGATCCGTAATGTAGACACGATCTAAATTTTTGGTTTTAGTCTTTATAGAAAATAAATTGTTACCAAGATCAATATCTCTTACTTGCAATCTTATTACTTCTCTGTTTCTTAAAAAACTATATGCCAGCAATCTAACAAACTGCAACAAATAAGGATCGTTTTTTTGTAAATACTCTTTTATTTCAATAATTTGTTTTGGAGTAAAAGGATGATTTTTTATTGGGTTTGCTTTTTCTTTTCTAATATCTTTTACAAAATTATACTCTAAATCATTATTTTGTACCATTTGGGTAACTACACTACTTATTGCACTCCTGTAATTGTTAACACTTGTTGCGGTTTCTCTGGCTTTTATAGTATTTAGAAACTCAATAACATGCGCTCGTTTTAAACTTGTTGCGGCTTCGTTTATAAATTCATGCTTTTCTGCAAATAATATAAATTTTTCAACTCTAAAAATGATACTCTCAGCTGTAGAAGTTGCCCAAGTATTTTTTTTATCTTCAATAGCTTTGTAAAAAGCCTCTCCAACGGTTTTATTGTTGGTTTCAAAAGATAGCCTCTTACTCGAATGTAGATGGTTTATAGTTTTTTGATAAGGATTGAAACCATCCTCTAGCATCTCTAAAAGTGTTTGCGCTAAAAGTTCACCAAACTCTTTTCGTGAGCTAATTGTTTTGTATTTATTGATTCCCGATTGAAATTTGAATTTAGATTTACTATCATAAATGCCTGTTTCTTCATTTCTATAATAGAAGTATACATGCCATTTACGGGAAATGTCGGCAAGTTTTTTACCCTTAACATCTTTTTTGGGTATAAATAATTTGGGTATTGTATAGTTCATTTTTTCAACCTTTAAAATATACAATCTAGGGTACTTTCTAGGGTACTTTTGTGTTTTTTTGCCTTTCATGTTAATTAGTGTTTAAGGCAAAAAAATAAAGGAAACCCCTATATATAAAGGGTTTCCTTTGTACTGAAGACGGGACTTGAACCCGTACGGACATTACTGTCCACTGGATTTTAAGTCCAGCGTGTCTACCAATTCCACCACTTCAGCTTGTGGTTTGTAGTCATTAAATTCGAATCGAGCGAAAAACGGGATTCGAACCCGCGACCTCCACCTTGGCAAGGTGGCGCTCTACCAACTGAGCTATTTTCGCAATTAAATGAACATAGCTTTGTTGTCAAAGCGGTTGCAAATTTAAAACTTTTAAAACAACATCAAAGTATTTTTTAAGGAAAATAATAATAAAATTATAATTATATTATATCTATAAACTGTCGCTAAACATTTTATGGATTTCTTCGGTCGCATCACTCTTTAAATCAATGGATTCATCGTTGTGTTTGCTTATTAAATAGGATAAGTAAATTACAAAACCAATAATAGGAGCAATAAAAGGGAGAGAGTACCAAAAATCATATTCATCAATAAATTGCAATTGATAATTGATTACTCCAGAAAGTTGAAATAAAAACATAGTAAAAGGAACTAGTATGGCATATTTCCACCATTGGTTAGAAGTAAGAAACCAAATACCTGTTAACATTACAAATGTAACTTTTGTAAAAAGGGCATGCATATAGGTTTGCATACTACCAAAACCATTAGATTTTAAGGTCCCAAATATGGTGTCCCATTCTTTAGATTCTGGCGGGGCAAACTTATAGATGTAAAATAAAAAAGGAGTGGCTATCAATAATATTGAAATTGCCACTCCTATAAATATGATTCTATTTCTATCCGTTTGGCGGGATTTCGTATTTGTCTTTATCGATTTGTTGTTCATCACTAGTAATAGATTCTGGGGTACAGCTAGCTGCTAATGCAATTAATGCTAAAATAAACATAAGTTTTTTCATGATAATTATTTTTGGGGATTAAAAAACCAAAGATAATAAAATGTAAGAAAAAACCTACAAAAATATAAAATAATTCAATATAAAAATGTTAAATAATTCTTTTACAAAGGTTTATAGTGTGATAAAAATGTTTTATGAATTAAATATTATTACCATAATTGATGTAATATCCTGAAAACATTAACAATAAACTTTTTTTTTATTAAAGATTCAGTAAAAAAATATATTTAAAATTTATTTTAAAACTAATAATTAACAAATCTACGAGTGTAATATAGCGATATAAAATGCACTTAAACGATGTTATGCTATTTGATTTTTCAACAAAAATCTAATTATACTTGTTAATAAAGTATAATTTAATTTTCTAAAATATGGATTGGAAATATTCCTGCTTTATGGTTGGAAATATTCCACAATGTTTTATATTTGGTTATGGATAAAAAGCTAACAATACAAGCAAGACGATTTAAAAAAGTTAGGGAAGAGCAAAAATATACGCAACAAGCTTTTGCTGAATTATTAGGGATAGGACAAAGTACGGTTGATATTGAGCGCGGAAAAACAAAAATTCCAGGGAAAGCAGTAATGCATCTTTTAAAAGATTTTCAAATCAATCCTCTTTGGTTGTTTGGAGAAAGCTTCCAGCAATATGTTGTATTTAATGGGAAGGATGTAAGCCCTAAAGTTATTACTTTAAAAGAAGACAATACAGATTCTATAGTTTTAGTTAACCAAAAAGCAGCTGCAGGTTATCCACATAATATACAGGATGTAGATTGGTACCAAACACTTCCAGTGTTTAATTTGCCTTTGCCTCAATATAGGAATGCAACCTATAGAGGCTTTCAAGTGGAGGGAGATAGTATGTTGCCTAATATTCGTCCTAATGATTGGGTTTTAGGGCGCAGTGTTTCTAACGTTGCTGAAGCCTCAGATAATAAAATCTATATTGTGGTTCTTCATGATTCGGTTTTAGTAAAAAAGCTTCAAAAAACAAATGATTTATCAAAATTGAGATTGATTTCTATAAATCATGATTACCTTCCTATAGAAGTTAATATTTCAGATATTCAAGAATTATGGCAAGTAAATAGTAAGCTTACATTTGGGGTAGATGAACCTTCTGATAGTACTTTGTTAAAACAATTGCAACAGTCTATGGAGGAATTAAAAGGGCAAATTAACAGTATTAAGTAAGAGTTTATAACTTTAGTTCTTTTACAAAATTCATTATAGTTGAAGTTGCTCCTTTATTGTTTTCAATATAGTTTCTAGCATTCTCGCCACATTCTAATCTTAATTCTGAATCTGAAACTAATTTTTCCAGTACTTGATAACATTCTGAAGCATTTGAAATTGAAAAAAGACCTTTTAGATTTTGAAGATTGGAAGCTTCAGGGAATTTTTCAAAATGTTTGCCAATTACGACAGGGATCTCAAAAGTTGCGGGTTCTAAAATATTATGTAGTCCAGAAGAACCCATTCCTCCACCTACATAAGCGATATCTGCATAAGAATAAATTTTAGTAAGTAGTCCGACAGTATCAATAATAAATACATTATAATCTGAAACTATAGAATTTTCTTTTTCAGAAAATAATACACTCTTTTTTTGAATTTTATTTCTGAAGGAATCTATTTTAGAATAGTCGATTTCATGAGGGGCAATGATAAATTTCACGTTTTCTGGAGCGTTATTAATATAATCAATCAAAACTGCCTCATCTTCTGGCCAAGTACTACCACAAACAATGCATAAGTTGTCTTGTTTAAAGTCCGAAATGAAATCTAAAGTATTATCTTGTTTTAATTGGTTAGAAACACGATCAAACCTTGTGTCTCCACTAACCGTGATTTGAGAAATATTAATTGTTTTCAATAATTTTTCAGAAATATCATCTTGAACAAAAAAATGATTAAAGCAATCTAAAGCTTTTCTCATAAATCCTCCATAGGGTTTAAAAAATAGTTGGCCTTTTCTAAACAATCCTGAAACTAATAATGTAGGAACCTTACTTTCTTTTAGTTGAAATAAATAGTTTGGCCAAAATTCATATTTAACAAAAACTGCTAATGAAGGGTGAATGGCTTTAATAAACTTTTTAGCATTATTAACAGTGTCTATAGGTAAGTAAACAGTTAAGTGTGCAAGTGAAGAATCTTTCTTTACTTCAAACCCTGAAGGAGAGAAAAAAGAAACAATGAGTAAATGATCTGGGTATACTATTTTAGTAGCTTCCATAATCGGAACCCCTTGTTCGTATTCTCCTAAAGATGCACAATGAAACCAAATCGTTTTATCATCGGGATGAATTGAATTTTTTAAAGTTTCAAAAACTGTCTTTCTGCCATTAACAAACAATTTCATTTTTTTGCTAAATAAAGGACTTAACAAAATTAACTTGCTGCTTAAAAAAGTGAAAAAATTGTATAATAAATGCATCTAAAATTACTGTAACGCTAAAATACGTTTCTTTATGGAATTACATTGTTTGCCGATTTCAAATTTTGTAATTTTGGTTTTTTATTTTTAAACTTTATAGTTTTTAAAAGTTACCCAACTTTCTAGGGCGATACATATGAAAAAGATACAAATGGTTGACCTTAAGGGTCAGTATAGCAGAATAAAGGAGCAAGTAGATTCTTCAATTTTAAATGTAATTGAAACAACAGCTTTTGTAAATGGTCCTGAAGTTCATGCTTTTCAAAAAGAATTGGAAGAGTATTTAGGTGTAAAACATGTGATACCCTGTGCTAACGGTACAGATGCTTTACAGATATCTATGATGGGCTTAGGATTAAAACCTGGTGATGAAGTAATTACTGCCGATTTTACCTTTGCAGCTACTGTAGAGGTTATTGCGTTATTAGGATTAACTCCTGTTTTAGTAGATGTGGATCCTGTATCATTTAATATCGATGTTGAAGCTATTAAAAATGCAATAACCCCAAAAACCAAAGCTATTGTGCCAGTTCATTTATTTGGATTAGCAGCTAATATGGATGAAATTATGGAGCTTGCAAATAAGTATAACTTATTTGTGATAGAAGATAATGCTCAAGGAATAGGAGGAGATTATACTTCAAAAAATGGAACTAAAAAGAAAACAGGAGCTATTGGTCATGTGGCGTCAACTTCATTTTTTCCATCTAAAAACTTAGGTTGTTATGGTGATGGAGGAGCAATTTTCACTAATGATGATGATTTAGCTCATACTATAAGAGGTATTGTTAATCATGGTATGTATATAAGATATCATCACGATGTGGTTGGAGTAAATTCTCGATTAGATTCTATTCAAGCTGCTGTGTTAAGAGCAAAACTTCCAAACTTGAATGATTATAATAAAGCAAGAAGATTAGCTGCATCAAAATATACAAAAGCTTTTTCTGGAAATGAAAATATTATAACTCCAACTTGTTATTGTGATCAGAACAACTGTTCTAAAGAAAATTGCAATTGTCATGTATATCATCAATATACTTTAAAGGTTAAAGGTGTAGATAGAGATGCATTAGCTGCACACTTAAATGAAAACGGGATACCTTGTGGTGTTTATTACCCAATTCCATTGCATTTACAAAAAGCATATTTAGACGAAAGATATAGAGAAGAAAATTTTAAGGTTACCAATCAACTAGTAAAAGAAGTGATTTCCTTACCAATGCATACTGAATTGGATGATGAACAAATTGAATTTATCACTTCGACAGTTATTAATTTTATGAAAAATAATTAATTAAAGGAAACTCATTTTTATATAAAATATGAAGAAGATTCTAGTAACAGGAGGTTTAGGTTATATTGGTTCTCATACGGTAGTTGAACTTCAAAATGCAGGATTTGAGGTGATAATTATTGACAATCTTTCAAATTCTTCTGTTGAAGTATTAGATGGAATTACACATATTTCAAATAAAAAACCTTTGTTTGAAAAATTGGAATTACGTCATAAAAATGAAGTGTTGCAATTTTTTAAAAATCATCAAGATATTGCTGGAATCATTCATTTTGCTGCAAGCAAGGCAGTGGGAGAGAGTGTTGAAAATCCATTATTATATTACGAAAACAATTTAAATACCTTAATATATCTGCTACAAGAATGTAAAAAGAACAATATTAATAATTTTATATTTAGCTCTTCTTGTACGGTTTACGGTGAGCCAGATAAACTACCTATAGATGAATCTGCTCCTGTAAAAGAAGCAACTTCTCCTTATGGGAATACCAAACAGATTAGTGAAGAAATTTTAAAAGACACTTGTTCTGTATCCGAATTAAAATCAATAGCACTTCGATATTTTAATCCGATTGGGGCACATGATACTGCTGAAATAGGAGAGCTTCCAATGGGAGTTCCTCAAAACTTAGTTCCTTTTATAACTCAAACTGCTGCAGGATTAAGAGAACAACTTTCTGTGTTTGGAGATGATTACCCAACTGAAGATGGAAGCTGTGTTAGAGACTATATTCATGTAGTAGATTTGGCTAAAGCTCATGTAGTTGCTTTACAACGTTTGTTAAATAATAAGAATAAATCTCAATTCGAAACTTTTAACATTGGTACAGGAACAGGGAGTTCAGTTTTAGAAGTAGTAAAAGCTTTCGAAAAAGTAACTCAACAAAAACTGAATTATAAAATAGTGGATCGCCGAGTTGGTGATGTAATTTCAGTTTATGCCGATACCAAAAAAGCTAATGAGATATTAGGTTGGAAAGCAGAAAAATCCATGGAGGATTCTTTACTTTCCTCTTGGAATTGGGAGAAAAAAGTTAGAAATATTAAATAACTATAAGCTAGCTTTTTCAGTAGTAACGCTTCTATCTATTTTTCGCATTAAACCTTGCAATACATTTCCAGGTCCTACTTCAATAAAATGAGTGGCTCCATCAGCAATCATTTGTTGCATGCTTTGAGTCCATTTTACGGGTGCCGTTAGTTGAGAAACTAAATTCTTTTTTATTTCAGAGGGGTCTGTTACAGCTGTAGTACTTACATTTTGATAAATTGGACAAGCGGGGTTAGAAAATTTAGTGTTTTCTATTGCAGCAGCTAATTCTTCCCCTGCTGGTTCCATTAGTGGACTATGAAATGCACCTCCAACAGGTAATACAAGAGCTCTTCTTGCCCCAGCTTCTTTCATTGCTTCACACGCTAAATTAATAGCTTCAACTTCACCAGAAATCACTAATTGACCTGGGCAATTATAATTAGCAGCAACCGCTATTCCCGGAGAATCTGCACATATTTTTTCAACAACAGCATCTTCAAGACTTAAAACAGCAGCCATTGTAGAAGGTTTTGCTTCACAAGCTTTTTGCATCGCTAAAGCTCTTTTGTAAACCAATTGCAGGCCGTCATTAAATGCTAATGTTTTATTGGCAACTAAAGCAGATATTTCACCTAATGAATGTCCAGCAACCATATCGGGTTGAAAAGAATCTCCTAAAACTTCTGCTAATATGGTAGAATGCAAAAATATAGCTGGCTGAGTTACTTTGGTTTCTTTTAGTTCTTCAGGAGTTCCTTCAAACATAATTTTTGTAATATCAAACCCTAAAGTATCATTAGCTTGATTAAATAAATCTTTTGCTCTTGATGAGTTATCGTATAAATCTAAGCCCATTCCTGTAAATTGAGCTCCTTGACCTGGAAAAATATATGCTTTCATTGTTAGGTTTTTATTTTATGCAAAAATATGCTTTTTCTAGGAATACTTCGTAATTATCTGTTTAACTTGAGATAAGTAATCGCTACCAAAAAGGTTAAGGTGAACTAATAAATAATATAGTTGCCATAATTGAATTCGATCCTCCCACTTATTTTCTAATGGAAATATTTCATCATATTCAGCAAATATATCTTTTGTAAAACCTCCGAATAATTTCATCATTGCTAAATCCATTTCTCGTGGGCCAAAGGAAACAGCAGGGTCTATAAGAATTGGTTCTTGTTTATCTGAAACCATATAGTTTCCATTCCACAAATCACCATGAATTAATGAGGGGTGTTCGTTTGGGATTTCTTCAGATATATTTTTATAAAAAGCATCTAATTTTTTAAAATGAAAACCATTTTTTGAAGCTAATTTTATTTGTGGGATAAGTCGTTGGTTGATGTAAAAATCGGAAGCAGTTTTTTCTGTAGAATTATACTGTGGTAAACTTCCTATGTAATTGTTGTAGTCTAGTCCAAAATAATCACTTTTGGTTTTATGAAGTTTTGCTAAATTAATTGAAAAAAGATTCCAGCTTTTAGGTGTTTTTTCTCCTTCAAAAAAGTATTGTAATGTTAAGTAAGATGTGTTGTCAACAGATCCGATAAATATTACTTTAGGAATTTTAAAACTATTTGAGCTTCTTAATAAATCTAACCCTTTTGCTTCTGTCTCAAACATTTTAGGATATCTAGAAGCATCATTTAATTTAATTACAAAATTTCCTTCCTTGCATGCTAATAAAAAAACTTGATTAATATCCCCACCATGTAATGGAGATATTTTATTGATTGTAATCTTATTTTTTGATGCTATTTTTAGAAGGGTTTTATTCATTTTAAATCCTTCAAGATCTATTATTTTCTATTATAGGTTTGATATGAAAAATCAAATTTATGTTTTTCATCTTTAGAGTGAGTTTCCTCATAAACGAGCTCCCATTTTTCTGATGGTATCTCTGGAAAAAATGTATCAGCTTCAAAATTATTATTTACTCTAGTTAGCTCAATTTTATCAGCTACTTCCATTCCTATTTTATAAATTTCTCCACCACCAATAATAAAAGGTTGTTCATCTTCTTTTGCTATTTCTAGTGCATCTTTCATTGAATGAACTACGATGGCTCCTTCAGGATGATAATCTTTATTACGAGTAATAACAATATGAATTCTATTAGGTAATGGTTTTGGAAATGACTGAAATGTTTTCCTTCCCATAATAATATGATGACCCGTTGTGAGTTTCTTAAATCGTTTAAAGTCATCTGGTAAATGCCATACTAAATCATTGTCTTTTCCTAGTTCGTTGTTATTTCCTGCTGCAGCTATGATTGTAATCATATTTCCTCTTCCGTTTCTAGGTTTTTTTTTTCAGACTCTAGTTGTTTTGTTACTTCTACTTCTGCTATTTTATCTAATTCGATTAATTTTTTTTCCTGTAGTGTTTTTAATTTTTCTAATTGCCTGTTTTCCCACTCTTTACCCATAAATCTATTTTTAATTAGGACATTAAAAACATGAGTTAATAATAAAAACGCCCAAATGACTATAGCCCAAACATACCAATGATAACCTAAAGGGGTAAAATCTTTCCCTATTCCTAAAGCAAGATTTATAATTGCTAAAATGATAGAACCTGATATAAAATAAATAATATGAGAAACCAGTCCTTTTTTCTGAAGAATACGGGTTCTAGCATATTCGTACTGCTCTCTTTGTTCTGCTTCGATTCGTGATTCGTTTTTAGATTTTGAAAACATAATTATAAGTTTATTATTCTACAGAAAAAGCAATTGGTAAAGAGTATAAGACTCCTACATTTTTACCTTGTTGTTTACCAGGTTTCATTTTTGGCAATAATTTTACTACTCTAATTGCTTCGTTTTTTAGTTCTGGATATCTCGATTGTGCTTGAATATTATCTACATTCCCTTCTTTACTAATTCTAAAATTAACCATAATTTTATTTTCTCCTGAAATTTCTAAACCTTTTTTCCATTTTTTACAAACACCATTACTAGAACGAGAAATACACTTATCATGAATAATATCATCAAGATTAAAATTTCTACTTATAAAATTAGATATTTCAATGGACAAACATTTTTTTAAATAAATATTGTTGTTACCAGTGCATCCAGGATAAACAGGAACTTCTTCAATTATTGCAAAAGGAATATCACTTTCTGTTTTTTCTTTAACTTTATGAATGGGTATAATTTCATCATCACCAGTTATTTGAGAAAAAGTATATGTAGTAATTAATAATAAAAATAGAATTGCTATTTTAAACTTCATATTTTTAGTTTTTAAACAGCCACAGCACCTTTTATATGAGGATGGTGATCGTAGTCTACTAAGGTGAAATCATCGAAAGTGAAATCAAAAATATTTTTCACATCAGGATTTAAAACCATTTTTGGTAAAGGTTTAGGGGCTCTTGATAATTGAAGGTCAACTTGCTCTTGATGATTGCTGTATATGTGAGCATCGCCAAATGTGTGTATAAAATCTCCAGCTTCTAAACCACAAGCTTGAGCCATCATCATTGTAAATAATGCATAGGATGCAATATTAAATGGTACTCCTAAAAAAACATCTGCACTACGTTGATAAAGCTGACAAGATAATTTTCCATCTGCTACATAAAACTGAAAGAAGGCATGACAAGGTGGTAAAGCAGCTTTGCCATTTGAAACATTTTCTGAGAAGGATTTACTGGTATCAGGTAATACACTTGGGTTCCAAGCTGAAACTAACATTCTTCGGCTATCTGGATTGTTTTTTAACGTTTCTATGATTTCGGTTATTTGATCGATTTCATCTCCATTCCAATTCCTCCATTGATATCCATAAACAGGTCCTAAATCACCATTTTCATCTGCCCATTCGTTCCAAATACGAACTCCGTTTTCTTGAAGATATTTAATGTTTGTATCCCCTTTTAAAAACCACAATAATTCGTGAACAATGGATTTTAAATGTAATTTTTTTGTGGTTACCATTGGGAATCCTTCACTTAAATCGAATCGCATTTGGTAGCCAAAAACACTCTTAGTTCCTGTGCCGGTTCTATCTTGTTTTACTGTTCCGTTTTCAAGAACATGTTTAATAAGGTCGTGGTATTGTTTCATATTTACTCCCTGAGATGGTAGGGATCTTTTAAATTAATTTCTTTTATTTCTTCGATGATAAAAATAAAAAAAAGCTTCAAAAATGAATATCCAAAGCTTTACTATCTTTTAAAAGTTATTAACGAGTTACCCAATAATCATACCGGCTATTGTAGCAGAAATTAATGATGCGATACTACCTCCAATAAGAGCTTTCATTCCAAATTTAGATAGGGTTTTTCGTTGTCCAGGTGCTAAAGACCCTATCCCTCCAATTTGAATACCGATAGATGCGAAATTTGCAAAACCACATAACATATATGTTGCCATAATTATTGACTTTTCATACGTTAAATGAGTTGCGTTAGCAACATTTTTAAGATCTGCTAGTTGAATGTACCCTACAAATTCACTAGCAACTAATTTAATACCTAATAATTGTCCCATCATCATCATATCCTCCTTTGCAACTCCAATGAGCCACATTAAAGGTGCAAAAACGGTTCCTAATATGGCTTCTAATGAAAGACTATTATAGCTAGAATTTTCTGAGACCCAACTATTGATATTTGTAAAATCACCAACCCAACCTAAAATGCCATTAAACATGGCAATAAAAGCAACAAATACTAAAAGCATTGCCCCAACATTTACAGCTAATCGTAATCCTTCAGTGGTTCCGTTAGCAATAGCATCTAGTATATTGGTTCCTATTTTTTCGGTTGATACTTCTACGTCGGTATTTACTTCCTCAGTTTGTGGGTATAATATTTTGGAAATAACAATAGCTCCCGGTGCAGCCATAACAGATGCTGCTAATAAATGCTTTGCAAATAACAACCTAAGTACAGGGTCATCTCCTCCTAAGAACCCAATATAAGCAGCTAAAACAGCTCCAGCAACTGTCGCCATACCTCCAATCATTACTAAAAGCATTTCAGATTTGTTCATTTTTTCTAAATATGCTTTTATTAAAAGTGGTGCTTCAGTTTGCCCTAAAAATATATTACCAGCGACACTTAAACTTTCGGCTCCAGATATTTTTAATAATTTAGATAACAACCAGCCAAATGCTTTTACAACTTTTTGAATGATACCTAAATAGAATAAAACAGAAGTTAAGGCAGAGAAAAATATGATAGTTGGTAGTACTTGAAATGCAAAAATAAATCCGAAGGTGTCCATATCTACCACCAAACCTTCAAACAAGAATTTACTTCCTGCTCTTGTAAAGTCTAATATACTTACAAAAACTTTTCCGACAGCTTCAAAAGCATTTTGAACAAAGGATACTTTTAATACTCCAATAGCAATTATTAACTGAAATGCTAACCCAATTCCAACTGTTTTCCAATTAATTGCTTTTCGGTTTGAGCTAAATAAAAATGCTATAAAAATCAAGGATATCATACCTAATACCCCTCGCCAAACACTTGTAAATGATATTCCTTGACTTGGAACAACACCAGAAGAATCACTAGTTTGTACTATGACTTCTTTTTTTGCTTCAGCAAAGGAATTAAAATTGTAAAGAGTTCCATTTTCTGTAAAAACTAAAGTAGAGTCGGTATGTTCGGTGATTTTGTATTTTCTTATTGTGTCATTTGGTTGATTGTAATAAAATACTAACAACTTGTTTTGAAACATATATTCTCCAGAAGCTTTTAAATTTTCTTTAGCTTCTATTTCATAGGTAAAAGATCCTTCCGAAAGGTTTAAGTAATCCTTTTCAGTATTAATATCTATTATTGAATTTCCGTTTGTATTTTCAATACCTGAAAATTGCCATTTCTGTTCTAAGTTTTGTCCAAATGATAAAAAATGAACTAAAACTAATACTCCAATTAATAAATATTTTTGCATATGTTATTATTGTCTTTTTGAAATTTCATCCCTAATGTGTACTGCTTTTTCATATTCCTCATTAAGTACAGCCTCTTCAAGTAATTCTTTGAGTGTTTTTAATGAGTGTTTACTAAAATCTTCACGAGGTGTAACAATTGACTCTTTGTTTTCGCCAATTAAAAGTTCTTCAATAGCAGTATCTGCTTTTTTTGAAAGATCCATTTTTGAAGTCTCGGTTTCAGTTTTAATTCCTGCTTTATCTAAAATTGCTTTATAAGTAAATATAGGTGCGTTAAAACGAAGTGCTAATGCAATTGCATCACTGGTTCGGGCGTCTATAACTTCTTCAATTTCTTCCCTTTCACAAATAATACTTGAGTAAAATACACCGTCTAATAATTTATGAATAATCACTTGCTTTACAGTGATATTATATCGATTTGCAAAAGTTTTAAATAAATCATGCGTAAGAGGTCTTGGAGGCATAATTTCTTTTTCTAAAGCTATGGCTATTGATTGTGCTTCAAAAGCTCCAATAACAATAGGTAGTTTTTGGTCCCCATTTTCTTCACTTAAAATAAGCGCATAAGCACCATTTTGAGTCTGACTATATGAAATCCCTTTAATGTTAAGTCTTACTAAGCTCATTAAATAATATTCAAAAAAAAAGCTGTTTAATTTTTTGGACTATCCTAAAATTAAACAGCCCTTTTATTCAGGCACAAATTAATAAAAAATTATGCGTTATTAGATTTAAACTCTTTTAATTTTTCTATTAGTTGAGGTACATACTCAAAAGCGTCTCCTACAATACCATAATCTGCTGCTTTGAAGAAGGGAGCTTCTGGATCGTTATTAATAACAACTTTAACTTTTGAAGCATTAACTCCTGCTAAATGTTGTATTGCTCCAGAAATACCAATTGCAATGTATAAATTAGAAGAAACCGGTTTTCCAGTTTGCCCAACGTGCTCACTGTGAGGTCTCCATCCTAAATCACTAACTGGTTTTGAGCAGGCAGTTGCAGCCCCTAAGGTTTCTGCTAACTCTTCAATCATTCCCCAATTTTCAGGCCCTTTTAATCCACGACCTCCAGATACAACTATATCTGCGTCAGCAATAGTAACTTTGTCAGTTGCTTTTTCTACAGAAGCTACTTTTGTATTAAAGTCATTTTCAGATAAACTTGGAGAAAAGTCTTCAACAGCTGAAGAAGTTTCGTTTTCTAATACTCCATAAGCGTTTTTAGCAAGTCCTATTAACTTAGTTTCAGTTGTAATTTCTGTAAGAGCAAAAGCTTTATTCGAAAAAACATTTGATGTTACTTTAAAAGGAGATGCACTAGCAGGTAGTTGTGTTGCATTCGGAACATAACCTGCATCCATATTTACTGCTAATAAAGGAGCTAAATATTTACTGTTTGCACTAGATGAAATTATCACAACAGATGCTGATTCGTTTTTTGCAGCTTGAGAAATAACATCTGCATAAGCAGAAGCATTAAAATTTTGTAGTTGATCATTGTTTATTTGCAGTACTTTGGAAGCACCATATTTCCCTAATTGATCAGCTTGAGTCCCATTTATAGATACTGCAGTAACCGAAGTTCCTAACATATCTGCAATACCTTTTGCATAAGAAACGACTTCGAATGCTATTTTTTTAAAGATTCCACCTTCAGATTCTGTATATACTAATACCGACATTTTTTTTAAAATTATAAGTTTAAAAACACATTAAAATCAATAGATTGGTTAACTGTGTTCTGTATTTTGTTTATTAAATTACTTTAGCTTCATTATGAAGTAAGTTGACTAATTCATCAACATTATCTACTAATTTTACGGAACCTTTTGCGTCTGGTTTAGTAAAACTTTCGATTTTAGTTTCTGCATTTGTATCAATAGGTTCTTTGACATTAAGAGGTTTGCTACGTGCTTGCATAATACCTCTCATATTTGGAATTCGTAGGTCTGCTTCTTGTACAATTCCTTTTTGACCACCAATTACTAATGGGAGTGTAGTGTTTATGACTTCTTTACCGCCGTCAATCTCACGTCCTGCAATTACGTTTTCACCATCGACTTCTAAACTAATACACATATTTACAAAATTTGCATTAGTTAATTTTGCAACCATACCAGGAACCATTCCTCCATTGTAATCTATGGACTCTCTGCCTCCAAGAACTAAATCGTAACCGCCTTCTTTTACAACGTTTGCTAATTGTTTAGCAACATAAAAACCATCGGTAGCTTCAGTATTAACTCTAATTGCTTCGTCTGCACCAATTGCCAATGCCTTTCTTAAAGTAGGTTCAGTTTCAGGACCTCCAACATTTACAACATGAACTGTTGCACCTTGTTTTTCTTTAAACCACATAGCACGTGTTAAACCAAATTCGTCATTAGGATTAATTACAAACTGAACACCGTTGGTGTCAAATTTAGAATCTCCTTCTGAAAAATTAATTTTAGATGTTGTGTCAGGTACGTGACTTATGCATACTAATATTTTCATAGTAATATTTTAATTTTTATTTAATTTAACTGAATGTTTTTAGCGTAAAAAAGCTTCATTTTTGAAGGCACAAAGATAGACATAATTTTAATTATTTTGCTATGCACGCATAATAAAATTCGTTAAAACTTAAGAAAAAATAGGGAGTCGCTTATAAATAATAGTATTTTTGCGATTCCTTTTTAAAAAAGGGATTATAGAAAGTATATTTTAAAATCTGATATCTTTCAGGTTTGCAAATAAATTATAAGATTATATATGAAAACAATTCAATTTAGAGAAGCTATTTGTGAAGCAATGAGTGAAGAAATGCGTCGTGATGAAAGCATTTATTTAATGGGTGAAGAAGTAGCCGAATACAATGGAGCATACAAGGCTAGTAAAGGAATGTTAGATGAGTTTGGCGAATTAAGAGTTATTGATACGCCAATATCTGAACTTGGATTTTCAGGAATTGCTATTGGATCTGCTATGAATGGCAACAGACCTATTGTTGAATATATGACCTTTAATTTTTCGTTAGTTAGTATTGATCAAATTATAAATAATGCTGCAAAAATGCGTCAGATGAGTGGCGGACAGTTTAATATTCCTATAGTATTCAGAGGACCTACAGCATCTGCTGGCCAATTAGCTGCAACACATTCACAAGCTTTTGAGAGTTGGTATGCCAATTGTCCTGGTTTAAAAGTAGTAGTGCCAAGTAATCCTAAAGATGCAAAAGGTTTATTAAAGAGTGCTATTAGAGATGATGATCCGGTAATTTTTATGGAAAGTGAGCAAATGTATGGTGATAAGGGTGAAGTTCCAGAAGGTGAATATTTAATTCCATTAGGAGTTGCAGAAATAAAACGCAAAGGGAAAGACGTAACTATTGTTTCATTTGGAAAAATTATAAAAGAAGCATATAAGGCAGCTGATGTACTTTCGGAAGAAGGAATTGATTGTGAAATTATTGATTTAAGAACGGTTCGTCCATTAGATAATGATGCAATTATTGAGTCCGTAAAAAAAACAAATCGTCTAGTAATATTAGAAGAATCTTGGCCATTTGGGAATATTTCAACAGAAATCACTTATCAAGTTCAAGAACAAGCATTCGATTATTTAGATGCTCCAATTATTAAAATAAATACAGCAGATACTCCTGCACCTTTTTCTCCAGTATTACTAGCTGAATGGCTTCCTAATAGTGATGATGTAATAAAGGCGGTTAAAAAAGTGTTGTATAAATAAGCATATATTACATTTTTAACTTTATTAAAGTGGTTGATTAAAATTACAAGCCCCATATCAATGCATTAATATCGGATAGATTTTGATGAAACAATATTACTTTTATTTATTAATTATTTTTACTTCCTTGGTACATGCTCAAACTAAGGTGAGTGGTGAAATAAAGGATAATTTTGGAGATCCGATTGCCTTTGCAAATGTTTTTTTTAAAGACTCTAATGAAGGAACGATTACCAATGAAAATGGTCGATTTTATTTAGAAAGTGACGATACGTATTCTACTGTTGTATTTTCATTTATAGGTTATGCTACTTTAGAAATTGAACTTACTAAAAGGAGTAATTTTAAAATGAATATTGTTTTGGAAGAAGAATCCGCTGCTCTAAAAGAAGTAGTGATTTTTAGTGGAAAACAATCCAAAAAAAATAACCCTGCAATTGATATTCTTAGAAAGATTTGGGAAAACAGAAGAGGGAATGGAGTTAAAAAATTTAATCAATATGCATATAATAAATATGAAAAACTTGAATTCGATTTAAATACCATCGATAGTAGTTTTATTAAAAGTAAAACTTTTAAAGGGATGGAATTTATTTTTAATCATGTAGATACTTCTCGTGTAACGGGTAATACTTATTTGCCAATATTTATTAATGAAGCTTATTCTAAGGTTTATGGAGATAATGTCCTGAATAAGGAAAAAGAAATACTAGAAGGGAATAAAAACTCAGGGTTTGAAAATAACCAAACAGTTATAGAATTTGTGAAAGATTTATATTCAGATTTTGATATTTATGACAATCACTTAAAATTCTTTGATGTTGCTTTTACCAGTCCGTTATCAACTACAGGTATCAATGTTTATAATTATGTGTTACTTGATAGCGCATTTATAGGAGATAAATGGTGTTATAATATTGTTTATTATCCTAGAAGAAAAAATGAACTTACTTTTAAGGGAGATTTTTGGGTAAATGATACTACATGGGCAGTTAAAGAAATTAATCTTCAAGCTTCCAAAAGTGTAAACTTAAACTGGGTTCGTGAAATTTATATTGAACAAGAATTTGATGTTTTAAACGATTCTACTTTTTTAATTACTAAAGACTATATGTTAAGTGATTTTAGCTTTAGGAAAAAAGAAAGTGCTCGCGGAATGTATGGGAAAAGAACAACGCTTTTTGATAATTATGAATTTGACATTCCTAAAGAAGACAAGTTTTATAAGGAAAATGTAGATCCAAGCGAATATGAAGTTTTTAATCGGCCAGATGATTTTTGGGAGGAAAGGAGAATGGAATCTTTGAGTGAAGATGAAGAAGGGGTATATGAAATGTTAGATACTTTAAAAACAGTTCCTCGTTTTAAAAGAATGCAAACATTAGGAGCTTTGGTCGCCACTGGATATTATGAATTTAAGGGGTTTGATGCAGGTCCTTTATATTCTGTGTTTGGTTATAATGAAGTAGAAGGATTAAGGCTTAGACTAGGGGGTAGAACTTACTTTGGTCAAAATGATTTGTGGAGATTAGAAGGCTTTGGAGCTTATGGTTTTAAAGATCATGAGTTTAAATATGGGCTATCAGGTAAAGTGATAGTGAGTAAAAAAAACAGGAAGACAATATTTGGAGGTTACCGTAAAGATGTAGAGCAAACGGGTGCAAGTTTAACAAATAGTAAAGATGTTTTAGGAAGAAATAGAGCGTCCTCAGGATTAATTACAGTTGGTTCAAATGATCGATTAACCAATATTGAGTTATTTACAATGGGTTATCAAATGGAACCTGCAAAAAATTTTATTTTTCGTGTATTAGGATCTCATCGAACATTATCTTCTGCTTCCGATACTTTTAGTTTAAGTTATTATGACGAAAACGGAATTATAAAAGATCAATTAAAACAATCTGAATTAGAACTAGGTATTAATTATACACCAGGTAGAAAGACTTCTGGTTATGGAGTAGAAAGGAACGTAATTAATGAAGGGAATTTTCCATCCTTTTTTCTTGGATATACTTTTGGATTAGAAAATGTATTAAAAAGTGATTTTGATTATCACAGAATTCAAACTCTTTATACCCAGCCATGGAATGTAGGTGGTTTAGGAAGATTGTATACCACTATTGAATTGGGAAAAATATTTGGAACCGTTCCATTAGGTCTATTAAGTCCAATTCCAGGTAATCAATCATTATGGAGTATATATAATACTTTTACACAATTAGATTATTATGAGTTTGTAAGTGATACCTATGCGTCCTTTCATATGAAACATAATTTTGGAGGTAGGTTTTTTGGAAGAGTTCCTTTTCTTAGGGAACTAAATTTACGTGAACTTGTAGGTTTTAGGGCAGTATGGGGTCAAATTTCTGAAGAGAATAATTCTATAAATGTAGGAGTTGACGGATTGCCAATTCGTTATAACTCTCCTGAAGATATCTATTGGGAATGGAGTGCTGGTGTAGGGAACATTTTTAAAATATTTTCTATACAGCTTAATTTTCGTGGGAACTACCTAGACAATCCAGGAGCAAGAAACTTTGGAGTTACAGGGAACTTTAGCTTTTCTTTTTAATTATAAAACCTTCTATTTAATAAGTTTCTTATAAATTTGCATAAAAATTAGATAATGACTAAAAACGGCAAAAAATCCTTTGATGTATTAATTGAAATACCAAAAGGAAGTAGAAATAAATACGAATACGATTTCGATTTACATAAAATTAGATTTGATAGAATGTTGTTCTCATCGATGATGTATCCAGCAGATTATGGGTTTATACCTGAGACACTTGCATTGGATGGAGATCCATTAGATGTATTAGTTCTTGGAGGAGAGCCAACTTTTCCTATGTGTGTAGTTGAGGTTAAACCTATAGGAGTATTTCATATGGCTGATGAAAAAGGCCCTGATGAAAAAGTAATATGTGTTCCAGTTTCAGATCCAATTTGGAATAATCTAAACGATTTATCCGATATGAATCCTCATCAAATTAAAGAAATAGAACATTTTTTTCAAGTTTATAAAGATTTAGAAAAAAAGAAAGTTGATGTAGGTGGATGGGGAGATGCTATTGAAGCATATGATATTTTAACTAAATGTGTAGATAGATACGAGAATAGTGAGCATAAAACAAATGGTGACTTTACTATTTAAAAGTTGCTAAAAACCATAAAAATAGCCCTTCAGAATTAGTTTTCTGAAGGGTTTTTTATTCTATTTGAATTTACTACTTTTGCCCAGCTTAATAATAAAATAAAATAAAATGGAATCAATGATGATTTATATGCCAATAGTAGCGGCATTAATAGGATTAGCTTATATGTTAGTTAAAAAATCTTGGGTGATGAAGCAAGATGCAGGTGATGGTAAAATGAAAGAAATTTCAGATCACATCTACGAAGGTGCTTTGGCATTTTTAAATGCAGAATATAGATTACTAGCTATATTCGTTGCTGTTGTGAGTGTTTTACTATTTGTAGTATCTACAATAGTTCCTTCAACACACTGGCTAATCGTAATTGCTTTTATTTTAGGAGCAATCTTCTCTGCTTTTGCAGGAAATATTGGGATGAAAATTGCTACCAAAACAAATGTAAGAACAACACAAGCAGCTCGTACGAGTTTACCAAATGCTTTAAAAGTATCTTTTGGTGGTGGAACTGTTATGGGTCTTGGAGTTGCTGGTTTAGCAGTTTTAGGTTTAACCATGTTTTTTATATTCTTCTATAACTTTTTTATGGGTGGCCCAAGTGGTGCTTTTTCAGTAGAGAGTATGACTATTGTTTTAGAAACTTTAGCAGGATTTTCTTTAGGGGCAGAATCTATTGCATTATTCGCAAGAGTAGGTGGTGGTATTTATACCAAAGCAGCAGATGTTGGAGCAGATTTAGTAGGTAAAGTAGAAGCTGGTATTCCAGAAGATGATCCAAGAAACCCAGCAACAATTGCTGATAACGTGGGTGATAATGTAGGTGATGTTGCAGGTATGGGAGCTGATTTATTTGGTTCGTATGTGGCTACAGTTTTAGCAGCAATGGTTTTAGGAAACTACATCATAAAAGATATGGGTGGAGTTATTAATGATGCTTTTGGAGGAATAGGACCAATCTTATTACCAATGGCAATTGCTGGTGCTGGTATTATCATTTCTATGTTAGGTACTATGTTAGTTAAAATAAGTTCTAACGACGCAAAAGAAGCTCAGGTAATGGGTGCTTTAAATAAAGGAAACTGGTTTTCAATTGCTTTAGTTGCAATTTCTTGTTTTGTTTTAGTAAAATATATGTTACCAGAAACAATGAATATGCATTTCTTTGGTGAAGGGCTTATAGAGATAACTGCAATGCGTGTATTTTATGCAACATTAGTTGGTTTATTCGTGGGTGGTGTTATATCATCGGTAACAGAATACTATACAGGTTTAGGTAAAAAACCAATTTTAAATATTGTTCAAAAATCGGCAACTGGAGCTGGTACAAATATTATTGCAGGTTTAGCAACTGGTATGATTTCTACATTTCCAACAGTAATTTTATTTGCTGCTGCAATATGGTCTTCTTATGCTTTAGCAGGATTTTATGGTGTTGCAATGGCAGCATCAGCAATGATGGCAACTACAGCAATGCAATTAGCTATTGATGCTTTTGGACCAATTGCAGATAATGCAGGTGGAATTGCTGAAATGAGTGAACAAGATCCTATCGTAAGAGAACGTACAGATATATTAGATTCAGTTGGTAATACAACTGCTGCAACAGGTAAAGGTTTTGCAATTGCATCTGCTGCATTAACTTCATTAGCACTTTTTGCTGCTTATGTAACTTTTACAGGAATTGATGGAATTAACATTTTTAAAGCACCTGTTTTAGCGATGTTATTTGTTGGAGGAATGGTTCCTGTAGTATTCTCTGCATTAGCAATGAATGCTGTTGGTAAAGCAGCTATGCAAATGGTTTATGAAGTAAGAAGACAGTTTAAAGACATTCCTGGAATTATGGAAGGAACTGGGAAGCCAGAATATGATAAATGTGTGGCTATTTCAACTGAAGCATCTTTAAAAGAAATGATGTTACCAGGTTTATTAACTATTGGATTTCCATTAGTTATTACGTTTGGACCTATGTTGTTTGGAATGGATAATATGATTATTGCTGAAATGTTAGGTGGTTATATGGCTGGTGTTACTGTTTCTGGTGTGCTTTGGGCAATCTTCCAAAACAATGCTGGTGGTGCTTGGGATAATGCTAAAAAATCTTTTGAAGCAGGTGTAATGATTAATGGTGAAATGACACATAAAGGTTCTGATGCTCACGAAGCAGCAATTACTGGAGATACTGTTGGTGATCCATTTAAAGACACTTCGGGTCCATCAATGAACATCTTAATTAAACTTACTTGTTTAATAGGATTGGTGATTGCTCCTATTTTAGGAGGACATTCTGCAGATGGTCACGATGCTACTACAGAAATACACGAAGTACATGGTACCGCAAACGAATCTGTTGAGAAAGAGGTGAAAGTTAAGATGCAAGCTAATGACGATGGTACAGCAAAAGCTACAGTAACAACTATTGTTACTGAAAATGGTAAAGCGACTAAGTCTGAGCAAGTATTTGAAGGAACAGAAGCTGAGGTTAAAGCTCAAGTGGAAGCTTTAAAAAATGTTGATGTTAAAGTTGAAAAATCAGCTGGAAAAGACACTGCTGAATTACAAGGAGTATGGGTATTAGACGGGAGTCACTCTTATGTAGATTTTTCAATCAGACATATAGTAGCTAAGTCTAAAGGTAGTTTTAAAACAGTAGAAGGTGTTATCGATTTTTCTGAAAACCCATCTATGAATATAACAATTGATGTTGCATCTGTAAATACATCAAACGAAAAGAGAGATAATCACTTAAGAACTGATGAGTATTTTGATGTTGCTAAATTTCCAACTATGACATTTGTTTCTAAGAGTTTTAATAAAACAAGTGATGGAATGTTAGTTACAGGAGACTTAACAATTAAAGATGTTACTAAAGAGGTAGAATTACCATTAACTTATTTAGGTAAACAAGATACTCCTTGGGGATTCCCATCGGCTGCTTTTGAAGGTGAAATTACGGTAAGTAGATCTGCATATGGTGTTGGTGAAAAAGGAGGATTATTAGGTGACGATGTTACTGTAGATTTCTCTATCGAAATCAATCCTAAAAAAGAAGAGTAATCATAACTCATCTTTTAATAATAAAAAAAACCTGCTAATTTTTAGCAGGTTTTTTTATGTATTAGATTTATGTTAATTCTACATTTAATCTAATTTACATGATTTTGACAATAATTATTTATTATTATTACTATCTTTAAGCATCACTCCCCAGTTTTACAGCTTTATAAATCTATATCTATGAAGAATTACTACTTATTGTTTTTGCTTTTTATTTCAATAACTATCTCTGTAAATGCTCAATTTGGCAATCAACAAATAATTTCAAACACAACTTTAGAACCTAGATTTTCAATTCCTTTTGATATTGATGATGATGATTTTATGGATGTTTTATCAGCATCAGGAGATGATTATAAATTACGATGGTTTAGAAATTTAGATGGACAAGGGAATTATAGTGAAGAGATTATTATTTCTGAATATACTGCTTTGTATTTATCTATTGAATTTAAAGATTTTGATGGAGATGGAGATAAAGATTTAATTTTTTTGGAAAATAACCCAAGAATATTAGGATGGTTTGAAAATCTTGATGGAATTGGAAGTTTTGGAGATGCACAAGTGATTTTTGAAGATCATCCTTTAATAATTAGAAGTTTCGAACTAAATGATATAGACAATGATAATGATGATGATTTAATAGTAAAGTTTAGTAATCATATAGCTTGGTATGAAAAACTAGATGGAATGGGAGAATATGGTGAGGAAATTATGTTGGTTGAAAGTGAACAATTAGTATATCCTCCAGTTTTAGTTGATATTGATAATGATGGTTTTATAGATTTATTAACAGCACATGAATATAATGGGCCATCCACAATTATTTGGTTTAAAAATTTAGGTGATGTAACTTTTGCTCCTATGCAAGAGATATATAGTTTTGATTTTATCCAATCTGATTTAACAAGTGTTTATTATATGCTTTTTGAAGATGTAAATTCAGATAATTTAAATGATCTTGTCATTAAAACTCATAATGATGATGTTGGGACATTTGATTATTGGTTAGAAAATATAGATGGTCAAGGAAATTTTGGACCTTTACAATTAATTAGACAGTCAATGGATTATTTTTATTTATACGATTTAGATAATGATGATGATATAGATTTACTTGGACTTTCTAATTTTACAGATGATATATATTGGTTAAAAAATGAGGATGGATTAGGTACTTTTAGTACAAAAATATTTATTTCAACTGAAGTTGAAAGCCCTAGAGATGCACAAGCAGCAGATTTTAATAATGATGGTTTATTGGACGTAGTATCTGCATCTTTAGGAGATGATAAAATTGCCTGGTATGAAAACACAGGAATTTTTGATATAAGTGATAACGGAATTAATGATGTTGCTATATATCCTAATCCCATTAATGGATTAATTATTATTGAAAGCATTCAACCGATAAAAAAAATAAAGGTATATGATGTATTTGGAAAATTAATAATAGAGCAAAACCAAATTTCAAGTCAAATAGATGTATCTAACTTATCAAGCGGAATACTATTTATACATATAGAAACCGATGATGGAACCTTGGTTAAAAAAGTAATTAAAGAATAATAAAAAACCTGCTAAAAATTAGCAGGTTTTTATTTAAAATATTTTAATTGCATTAGAACAATCCATTAATCTCTGCATCAATTCGGTTAATAACATCTCCTAAGTGCTCTGGATTATCAACAAAATCTAAATTGTCTACATCGATAATTAATAAGTTACCTTTATCATAACCATGAATCCAAGCCTCATAACGTTCGTTAAGTCGACTTAAATAATCAATACTAATAGAGTTTTCGTATTCTCTACCACGTTTATGTATTTGACCTACTAAATTAGGTATAGAGCTTCTTAAATAGATTAATAAATCGGGTGCTTCAGTAACACTTTCCATTAAATCAAATAAAGACCGGTAATTTTCATAATCACGATTGGTCATTAATCCCATGGAATGAAGATTGGGAGCAAAAATAAATGCATCTTCATAAATGGTTCTATCTTGAACGATGGTTTTTTTGTCCTTTCTAATTTCTAAAATTTGTCTAAACCTTGAATTTAAAAAATATACTTGAAGATTAAAAGACCAACGTTCCATTTGGTTGTAGAAATCGTCTAAATAAGGATTGTCTTCTACGTCTTCATATTGAGCCTTCCATTTAAAATGCTTTGATAATAAACGTGTTAATGTCGTTTTTCCAGATCCTATATTTCCTGCTATGGCAACATGCATAAAGTATTACTTTGGGAGGGTTAGTTTAAATGTGCTTATCTTATTTTCGTTATAAATATAAAGGAAATCTTGCGTAAGCTGCAAGTCTTTTATACTTATTTCAGGAGATTTTATTTTCGTAATTTCTCGGGTCTCTTTATCGATATAATAAAGCTCATTATCTTTTAATGCTACTAAATTTTCATTTAGTTGTACGATTTTTTGAAAGCCATCATTATTGATTTCAGCTAAAAGGCTACCATAAATATTATAAGCACGAATTTTAGTTTCCGTTAGAACAAAGCAATAATTAAAATTACTGGCAATGGATAACACTTCTCCTTCTATAGGTTGAGAAACTAATATCTTATTATTAGATCGATAATTATACAATTCTAATTGCTGAGAGTCCATATTAAAAACCCACAAACTATTGTTCGCCGCCACGGTTGCCTGACTAGAATTTATAAACTCAGTTAAATTGTTAAAGTTGATTCGTTCTATTTCCGATAGTTTATTGTCTAATAAAACTACAGTATTAAAATCTTGATAATAAACAGCAATGTTCATGGGGTTTACAATATCAACAGAATAGATTTCTCCTAACTGAAAATCTTTAAAATTAAAAACACTATTACTGGTTTTTTTAAAAAGAATTTGATCTTTAATGTAAAAGGTGTCGTTATAAGAATCGATCCCTATAAAGGTATCTGCATCTAATGGGTTGGTTTCAATCAAAGAGATATCTTGAGACCAAACAAGAACAGGGAATAATATGATAAATAAAAAATATTTCAAAACGATTGACAAGGTACGGAAAACAATTTTTCAACAAAATAGAAAAGTTAGATTAATATTTGTTGAATAAGAAATAGTTGGATTGAAATCTATTAACAGATTAATTTATAACCAAATCCCCTTACATTTATTATTTGTAGCGCTTCATCTTGTTTTAATTTTTTTCGAAGCTTGGTTATAAAAACGTCCATACTTCTTCCACTAAAAAAATCATCATTTCCCCAAAGTTTTTTGAGTATAAATGAACGATCTAAGACTTCGTTTTTGTTTTTATATAAATGAAATAATAAGTGTGCTTCCCTATGAGTTAACATGGTAGGCTTTGAATCTTGTTTGTGAAGTAGTGTCTGCTTTTGAAAATTGAAAGAATAATCCCCTAATTTTATTTCTTGTTGAGGTTGATTTTGAATGGTTGTTCTTTCTAATAAAGCATTCATTCTTACAATAAGCTCTTCCATACTAAAGGGCTTTTTTAAATAATCATTTCCTCCAATAGAAAAACCTTCAACTACATCTTGAGTTTGTGACTTTGCTGTTAAAAATATAATAGGAATATGAGTATTCTCTTTTCTTATTTCTTTGGCTAAAGTAAAACCATCTTTTTTTGGCATCATTACGTCTAACACTAATAATTGAGGCTTGGTTTTTTTGTAAGCCTCATATGCTTCAACACCATCTAAACAATGTGTAACAGAGAAATTTCTAGTTTCAAGGCTTTCTTTAATAATCATACCTAAAGCAGGTTCATCTTCAGCTAATAATATGGAAATTGAATCGCTCATAAAACTTATTTATTTGGTAGTTTAATTATAAATTCAGTGCCGTTATTCGTGCTAACCGAAATTGAACCTTTGTGTTTTTCAATAATGTTTTTGGTGTAATATAATCCTATCCCAAAGCCCTTCACGTTATGAGTATTTCCTTTTGGAACTCGATAAAATTTATCAAAAATTTGAGAAGATTGCTGTTTGGTTAGTTCGTTGCCATTGTCTTTTATGGAAATGAATGCCTCAGATTTTTCCTTGTATAAAGAAACAATAATAGAGTCACCACCATACTTTATGGCATTGTCGACAATGTTATTAATAGCATTTTCAAAATGAAACCGATCTATTTTTACGGAGCATTCACTTTCAGTAGGAATAAAGGTTAGTGACTTGCCTTGTAAAAGATCAGTATCAATTTTTGTAACCCGTTCCATCAAGCAGTTTAATTCTGTTTCTTCTAAATTTAACTCTAATTGATCACTATCTAAAGTTGCCGTTTCTAATAGTTTTTCTACCATTAACGTAAGTTTCTCTACTTCGTGTTTAGACATATCAGCATATTTCTTGCTTTTTTCAGGATCGTTGTTAGAATTAAAACGTCTAATGCCTTCGAGCGCAACATTTATAGTGGCAAGAGGAGTTTTAAACTCGTGAGTGATGTTACTAATTAAATCATTCTTAATTTCGGCTAACTCTTTTTGTTTCTGAATAATATTTAAAAGATAAATCAAACAAATAATAATACTTGAAACAAGGAGTAATGAAATAAGAATGCTTGTTATATTTCTTTTTAAAATAGTAATTGTACTATTTTCATAATGCATTTTTAATGTGTTTTCATCCATTAAAAATTTAGATCCAGAAGTGGCAATTAAGTTGGAAGAATTGATAATCTTTTCTCTTAGTTGTTGACTTTTACCCCATCCGTTTGTATAAGTGAGAGCATATAAAACTGAAATGTCTTTTCTTTTTAATTCTTGCTGGATTAAACTATCAATACGATCTATAGACAAGGAGTCTTCAGAAAATGAAACGATTATTTTTGAAGTTAACATCTCAAAATGTTTTGGGAGAATTCGATTAGAAGAATCTAAATGCTTTATTCTAATTTGAGAATTATGAGGTTCAATGTCAAAATTAAAACTGTCGATTTCACCAGATTTTATAATCGAAATCTTATTTGTTTGGAGACTGTCTGAAAGATGTAATTTTTTAAACCCTTTTTTTAATATACTATCTGGAGGCAATAGATCGGAAAATTGCATTTCCATAAAAAGACTGTCATTATGGATAGAGTCTGTTATGTAAGAGAGTGTATTTTGTTTGGCTAATTGAGTATAATAAGCATCAACTGCATTATCTAAACTTAATTGAACTTCTGAAATAAATTGCTTTTTTTCAGATTCATAGTTTTTATAACTCCAGTAACCCTGTACGCAGAGTGTAAGGATAATTACAATACTTATAAAATAAAGTATCTGTTGGTATTTCTTATTATTCATTGGTCAAATGTAAACACATAAGTGCATCATTACCAAATGGGTTAACACTCGTTAACACTAATTAATTAAATGCAATAAGAATTACATTTTTGTCATCCACTTAAATTGATACTGTGTATCTGGAATGATAGATCGTTCTGCTAAACGATACATTCTATCTGGTAATCGCATTAAATAATCTCTTGCTTTTTCAGCTTCCGAAGTTAAACCAGTTATTTGGTCAATTTTCCAAAGTACATTTAGTTTTCTCATAATATCCACATAATCAAACCCAGTGTAAACTCCAGCACGTTGAGCTACAATAGAAAACTGATCAAATAAAGAAGATTTTTCACCAAAAGATTCTCTTAAATGCATTGCAGGCATTATAATTTGATTTTTCATCATATAGTAATAAGCTAGCATCATTTCGGAAGGATCTATTTTAAATATTTCTTCTATAAAATGAGAATAGGCTAAATGATGACGCATCTCGTCACCAGCGATTATTTTAGACATTTTAGCTAATGCTTTATGTCCTTTTTTACGAGCTATTTTTGCTACATTATTGTGAGAAATAAAAGTAGCTAATTCTTGAAAGCTTGTGTAAACAAAGTTTTTATATGGATCTGAAGCAGTACCAATATCAAAGCCATCAGCGATTAAATGTTGCGTAGAAATTTCAACTTCTCGCATATTTACTCTGCCGGATAAATACAAATATTTATTAAGCACGTCTCCATGACGATTTTCTTCTGCTGTCCAAGCTCTAACCCATTTACCCCAACCATTGTCAGGATCTTGTTCAACTCCATCTAATGACATTAACCAAGACTCGTAAGTAGGTAATGCTTCTTCAGTTATAGTATCTCCTACTAAACTAATCCAAAAATCATCATCTAATTCTTTCCCTAGTTCTTGTATTTCTTTTACTTCCTCTAAGAAATTATCTCCTTGAGGGTTTGGTAAAAAATCAGACGGTTGCCAGATGGTATCAATATTAACTAAAAACTTGTCGACAAAAACATTGATGTTTTTACCTAGCGTTTGCATTACTTCTATACGTATATTTTCTATAGACATACTTTCTAATGATTAGAGGTGCAATATACTTTTATGTGCTGAATTTTACTATTAAAATGAATCACTTCTTATTATAAATATATGTAAAGCGCGGTAAAAGGTTAACACTAGTTAACATTGATTAACCTTGTTTTCATATTTTCTTTTTCATATTTGCAGCATCAATTTAAAATATAATAAACAATGAAAACCTTATTTACCCTTACTTTAATAGCGACATTATTTTTTACATCATTAATATATGCTCAAGATTTTAAAGGAATTGCTACTTATAAATCACAAAGAAAAATGAATATTGAAATGGATAGTACTCATATGAATGATGACATGCAAAAGCAAATGATGGCGATGCTTAAAAAGCAATTTGAAAAAGAATATACATTGGAGTTTACTAATCATGAGTCTATTTATAAAGAAGCTGAAAATTTGGAAGCTCCATCCAATACTAGTTCTGGAGGAATTCAAATTATGGTTGCTGGAGACGGAGCTGGAAATGTACTTTATAAAAATTTAAAGGAGAATCGATTTACCAATCAGAGTGATTTATTTGGAAAAATGTTTTTAATTCAAGATAAATTAGAACAACCTGAATGGAATTTAGAAAAAGAAACTAAAAACATTGGGCAATACACTTGTTTTAAAGCTACTTATAAAAGAAAGGTAAGGAGTTCTGGAGTTATGAGAATGACTGTCAATTCTAATGAAGAGCCTGAAGAGCCAGAAGTTGGCGAGGAGGAACAAACAGTAACTGCTTGGTATACCTTACAAATCCCTGTGAAAAATGGACCAGGTAATCATTTTGGATTGCCAGGTTTAATTTTAGAAATTAATGATGGAAGTGAGTCTATACTTTGTAACAAAATTGTAATCAATCCAAAAGGGAACGTTAATGTTGAGGAACCTAATAAAGGAAAAAAAGTTAATCAAGAAGAGTTTGAAGCTATTATGGAAAAGAAAATGAGAGAAATGGATGAACAATTCAATTCTAATAGAAGAAATGATGGCAATCATATGGAAATTAGAATTGGCGGTTAATTATTAAAAATAACCATTAAACCTTTAGGAGTTTTAATAGTCTAAAAATTTTATAAATCACGTAATTTAGTAACCATTTAACTAAATAATCTAATATGAAATTTTATACACTTCTGAGTATCGCTTTATTTTCAATTACTTCATTTGCACAATCCATTAGCGGACAAGCTTTCTACGAATCAAAAACTACTGTAAAAACAAGTGAGATTGGTAGACCTGGGATGGATGAGAATACAAAAAAAATGATTGCCGAAAGAATGAAAAATTATCTTGAGAAAACATACATTTTAACTTTTAACGAAAATGAATCCATTTATAAGGAAGAAGAAAAGTTGGAAGCAGAGGCAAATGGTCGAGGTGGAAGGATGGGGATGATGATGGGAAGTTTTGCTGCTGGGATTCAGTATAAAAACTTAAAAGAAAATCAAATATTAGAAGAAAGGGAGTTTTTCGGGAAACAGTTTTTAATAAATGATACTATTACAAATCTAGAGTGGACATTGGAGAAAGAATCCAAACAAATTGGGCAATACGTAGCTTTTAAAGCTACTGCAACTAAGAAGATAGATGAGAACGATTTAAGTATGGCTAGAAGAAGAAATAGAGATGCTAAAGAAAAAGATGAGAAAGCCAATTCAGAAAAAACTACAGACAGTACAAAGACAGATGACCCTTTTAATGAAATTGAAGTGCCCAAAGAAGTAATTGTAACTGCTTGGTATACTCCAATGATTCCAGTAAAAAATGGTCCTGGAGAATATGCTGGTTTGCCAGGGTTAATTTTAGAATTGAATTTTTATAGAACAACGATACTTTGTTCTAAAATAGTGCTAAACCCAAATGAACCAGAGGAGATTAAAGCTCCAAAAAAAGGAAAAGAAGTCAGCCGCGAAGAATATAATAAAATTGTGAAGGTGAAAATGGAAGAGATGCGAGAAAATTTCAGAAATAGCGGTAGTCGAGGTGGCCCAGGTGGAGGAGGTAGACATTAGCCTTTAGAGATATTACTTTTTCCTTATTTATAAATCAATCAAAAATAACCACTAACTATTAAGTGGGTACTAACTATGAAAAAAATAATCACCTTATTTATATTGTTTTTTACTTTATCTCTTACAGCTCAAAACATAAAGCTAAGAGGTGTTATAAAAGATAGTATCGGTAATCCTTTAGAATTAGCTAATGTAATAGCAACTGTAAAGTCATCTGGAGCTATTGAATCTTATGGGATTACTAATTATGAAGGGCGTTTTCAATTAGATTTACCCTTAAATAATACTTACATTTTAAAAGCAAGCTTTTTAGGTTACGAAACAGTAGAAATGGAAATTTCAGTATCCGAAAATGGTGAAGATTTAAATCAAGATTTTGTTCTTAATTCAAAAGCTTCAGAATTGGATGGGGTAGAATTGGTTTACGAAATGCCTGTGACGGTAAAAGGAGATACAATTGTTTATAATGCAGATTCATTTACCAACGGTAATGAAAGAAAACTTGGTGATGTTATGAAAAAACTACCTGGGGTTGAAATTAATGATGATGGAGAAATAGAAGTAGAAGGAAAAACGGTTTCTAAAGTAATGGTTGAAGGAAAAGATTTTTTCGACGGGGATTCAAAATTAGCTACTAAAAATATTCCTGCAGATGCTGTTGATAAGGTAGAAGTACTTCGTAATTATAACGAAGTAGATCAGATGCGTGGTGTTGGAAACGATCAAGATAATGTTGCAATTAACATAAAACTTAAAGAAGGGAAAAAGAATTTTTGGTTTGGCGAAGTTACTGCTGGAGCTGGAATTGCAGAAGATGAAGGCAGGTATTTAATACACCCTAAATTGTTTTATTATAGCCCAAAATACAGCATTAATCTTATTACAGATTTTAATAATATCGGAGAGGTTCCTTTTACTTTTAGAGACTATTTTAAGTTTACAGGAGGCTTTAGAAACTTTAACAGAGGTGGTGGTACTAATTTTAATATATCAGAAAGCGATCTTGGTTTTACTTTAATGCAGAACAATAGAGCTAACGATATTGAAACAATATTCTTTGCTGGGAATTTTAGTATTGAACTTTCTGATAAATGGGATTTAAGTGGTTTTGCAATTTTGTCTGATAACAAAACCAATATGATTACCAATACGATTAGAAATTATGTTTCTTCAGAAGCTACAGAAACTACCAATCGAGTAAGTGATCAACGTTCACAGTTAGGGATGTTAAAAGTAAGTAGTATCTACAAACCCAATGTCAATTTTCAATTTGATTATGATGCACTTTATAAAACATCTAAGCAAACTGAATTTAACAATACAATATCTCTTGTAGATGAAACCACAAATAATATTGATGAAGAAAAAGAAAACAAGCCTTCTTCAATTAACCAAAATGCTAACATATATTATACATTAGATGAAGATAATATTCTTGCAGCACAGGTTCAACATTTGTATCAGGATGAAGATCCTTTTTATAATGCCATTGTGGATTTATTACCTTTTAGTGGAATTATCCCAGTTGACGAAGATCAGGACCGATACAATATCAATCAAGAAAAGAATATTAAGACTAATAAATTAGATGCCAAGGTAGATTACTATTATATTATAAATAATAAGAGTAATATTAATTTTACTCTTGGTTCCACATTAAGTAATCAGAAATTTAACTCTAATATATTTCAGTTATTAGATAATAGTGATCGTATTGATTTTACAGATGCCTTGCCAGACCCTGAAGAGAATGTGTATTCGTTAATAAACGATGTTCAATATAATTTTACCGATCTGTTTTTGGGGGTTCATTATAAAATTAAAACAGGTAAATTCACTTTTACACCTGGTCTTAATTTACATAATTACATTTTAAAGAATGAACAATTAGGAACTTCAGTTTCACAAAATGATTGGAACGTATTACCAGATTTAAATATATTATTAGAACTAAAAAAGAGTGAAAGCTTACGATTTAACTATTCAATCATGTCTCAATATACAGATGTTAATGATTATGCTGAAGCGTATGTTTTTAGCAATTATAACAGAATGTTTAGAGGAAATAGAAACCTAGAAAACTCTTTATCTCATAATTATAGCTTAAACTATTTTAACTTTAATATGTTTAATTATACAAATATTAATGGTTCATTAAGTTATTCTAGAAGAATTGAATCGATCAAATACAATTCATTGTTAGTAGGAATTAATCAAGTGAGTACACCTATTAATATGGCAAGTAGTTTTCCAGACGAAACGTTTTCAGGATTTGGACAATTTAGTAAGCGAGTTAAAAAAATTCAATTTAAAGCTAATGCAAGATTAAGTTATAGTACTACATTTAATAATATTAATACCGAAGTGACCGAAAGTACAAGTTTTACTCAAAACTATAAAGCCAGTGTTCAATCTAATTTTAATAAATGGCCCAATTTTGAAGTAGGATACAATGCCATAATTAATGATTATGAAAACGGTAACGTACCACAAACTTTTTACACACACAGCCCTTTTGCTAATTTGGATGTTAACTTTTTAAAGCATTTTACATTCACTGCAGATTGGAATTTTTATAACTATTCTGACAAAGCAAACACCATTGAAAATAAATATTCTTTTTTAGATGCCAATTTATTTTTTAGAAAAGGGGATAGTCCTTGGGAGTTTAAAATTCAGGCCACGAATATTCTTGATACTGAATTTACCAACAGCGATAGTTTTAATGATGAATCAAACTCAACTACTCAATATTATGTCCTTCCTAGAATAGTTATGTTAGTTGTTAAGTTTGATTTATAATTGATTAAATATATAGTCCATTTTTATTAGTTTATATTCTTTCCAGTAGTATATTAGCCGGCTTAAATTTTAAACATTTATCAATAAATGATAAGCTAAAAAAGGTTAACAATGATTGTACTTAAATTTGGAGGAACATCTCTAGGAAATGTAGAAAGAATACAAAATGTTGCTAAATTAGTTAATACCAAACAGAAGAAAGTTGTCGTGCTTTCAGCAATGTCTGGAACAACAAATAGTTTAGTTGAAATAGCAGATTCTTTATATAAACAGAAACCTAAAGATGCTCTAAATTTAATAAAATCATTAGAAGAGAAATATTTACAAGTTGTAGATGACCTTTTTAAATCAAAAGAATTTAAGCAAAAGGGTGAAGAATTAATTAGGTCTCATTTTAACGATGTAAAGTCATTTACAAATGATGTGTTTACACTTTTTGAGGAAAGATCTTTATTAGCTCAAGGGGAGCTGATTTCAACAGCTTTATTTCATTATTATTTAAAAGAAAACAAAATAAAATCAGTGTTAATTCCAGCATTGAATTTTATGCGAACCGATAAAGATGGTGAGCCTGATGCGTTTTATATTAAAGAAAATATAAATAGAGAAATTAATTCCTACCCAGATGATTGTTTATTTATTACACAAGGGTATATCTCAAGAAATACTTTTGGAGAGATTGATAATTTAAAAAGAGGAGGTAGTGATTATACAGCATCCTTAGTTGGTGTCGGTATCAATGCTGAAGAAATTCAGATTTGGACGGATATTGATGGAATGCATAATAACGATCCAAGAATTATTGAAAATACCAAGTCTTTAACTAACATTTCTTTTGAAGAAGCTGCAGAGCTTGCTTATTTTGGAGCCAAAATTTTGCACCCAGCAAGTATACACCCTGCTAAATTAGCTAATATTCCGGTTAGGTTAAAAAACACAATGCAGCCAGAAGCTTACGGTACCTTAATCACAAGTGAGACTAATAAAAAAGGAATAAAAGCAATTGCCGCAAAAGATGGTATTACAGCTATAAAAATTAATAGTGGAAGAATGTTGTTGGCTCATGGTTTTATGAGAAAAGTTTTCGAAATATTCGAAATTTATAAAACATCAATCGATATGATTACTACATCTGAAGTAGCAGTTTCTATTACTATTGACGATTCAAAAAACCTAGAAGATATTGTTTTTGAATTAAATAAGTATGGAAAAGTAGAAGTAGAAACCAATCGATCAATTATTTGTGTGGTAGGTGATTTTATTGCAGAGAGTAAAGGTTATGCAGTAACTATATTTAAAGCGTTAGAATCTATACCGGTCAGAATGATATCCTATGGTGGAAGCAGACACAATGTTTCCATTTTGATAGATTCAAAACATAAAAAAGAAGCATTGATTAACTTAAATACTACTTTATTTTAATATGTATAATTCAGATTTAATCGAGCGCTTCACGAATACTAAGACTCCTTTTTATTATTATAATTTAGAGTTATTAAGTGAAACATTAAAAGTAGTAATAGAAGAGTCTAGTAAGTATAGTTACCATGTGCATTATGCACTAAAAGCAAATTCTAATAATGAAATTCTAAAAAGAATAATTAGTTTTGGATTGGGTGCAGATTGTGTAAGTGGGAATGAAATAGTAAAGTCTTTAGAAAATGGTTTTACTGCAAATAAAATTGCATTTGCTGGAGTCGGTAAAACAGATGAAGAAATTAATATTGGTTTGGACCATGATATTTTTTGTTTTAACTGTGAATCTATTCCAGAATTAAGAGTTATTAATGAACTAGCTAAAAAGAAAAATAAAGTAGCCAATATTGCTTTAAGAATTAACCCTAATGTAAAGGCAAATACCCATTATTATATTACTACAGGTTTAGAAGAAAATAAATTTGGAATTAATAGATGGGAATTGGAAGAGGTCTTAACGGTTTTAAAAGAACTTAATAATCTAAACTTAATTGGATTGCATTTTCATATAGGTTCTCAGATAACAGATTTAAATAATTTTAAAGGCTTGTGTTTAAGAGTTAACGAAATACAAAAGTGGTTTTATGAACATCATATTATTGTTCAACATATTAATGTTGGAGGAGGATTGGGTATTAATTATGAAAATCCAAAAGATGAATTAATTCCGGATTTTAAATCGTATTTTAAATTGTTTAATGATTTATTAGAATTAAGGCCGCAACAAGAATTACATTTTGAACTTGGTCGTTCTATTGTTGGACAATGTGGATCTTTAGTAAGTAAAGTTTTATATGTAAAAAAAGGAATAAAAACCAATTTTGCAATAATTGATGCTGGTATGACTGAGTTAATTAGACCAGCACTATATCAAGCACATCATCATATTGAAAATCTTACTTCTAAAGTAGAAAATTACGAAAAATACGATGTGGTAGGTCCTATTTGTGAGTCCTCTGATTGCTTCGGAAAATCAATTGAATTACCTGAAACGAAAAGAGGAGATGTAATGGTAATAAATTCTTGTGGTGCTTATGGAGAAGTCATGGCGTCTCGATATAATTTAAGAGATTTGCCATTAGCGGTTTATTAATTCTAAACCATTATCTATTAAATGGGAAATTTTAGGCCTTTCTTTTTTTAAAGATTCAAGATGTGATAATATTTCCTGATTTTTAGTTAATTCAAAAATTTCTAAAGAGAGCAGCCAATCTGTTGGATGCTCTTTTTTTAGTGCTTTAAATATTGGGTATAAGGATTCTAAAGCTTCATTGTTTTCTCGTATGTTTCTAACCTTTTTATACAACTCATTTAAATCTTTTTCTTTTTGAGATTGAGAATTAATAATGGTTTTAGTATCGCTAGGTTTTAATAATATAGGGAATGAATTATAATCAGCGGCTCCTGTAAAAGCAGAAACAATTTCTTTACCAACAGCCATATCAAAATCCCCCATTTCAGGAGAAAATAGGACTTCATTCTTATAAGTAACTGTGCAATCTGTAAACTGAATAAGCATTAATTCACCTCTTAAATTACGAATTCCAGTTACATTTAATCCAGTTACATTGATTCCGCTTTCAAACTCAAAAGAAATTTCTTTTCCGTCATAAAAATTATAAGCCTGTAAATCTCGAGGCCCCATATTCTCTATGGCAAGGTTAATCCCTTTTAATTTTCCTAATGGCGAACTGAAACCATGTTTATGAGCTGCAATGCCATGACCAATTACTTCTTTTTCTCGGTAAGATAATGCAGTAGGTCCATCTGTTTTAAAGAAAACTACTTCGTTGTCTTCATTTTTTATCATTTGACTAAAAACACCAGAAATTTGTAGCCCAGTACTTAATTCTATAGTGCCTAATTGTTTAGATTCTATTAATTTATTTAATCCTCTCCAGCCTCCTTTTCTAACTGCCATAGTATTAGCAAATTCTTCTAAAACTTCCTGTAGATAAGCAAAATCGGGTGTTACATACAATTGAGGTTGTGGTTTTGTAATATCAAAATTTTGATAAGCAGCATCAATTGAATAGGGTATTTTTTTAACCTCTTCTTTTAAACACCAAGCACTTTCTCCAATAGAAGAAAGTAAACCTGCTCCGTAAAGTTTGGGATCACCCACAGTGCCAACTAACCCATATTCCACCGTCCACCAATGTAAATTTCTGATTAATGTAATTTCTGAATTTGGAACATCTTTACTTTGTAATTCTTCTACTTTCTTTTCTGCAGCATCAATAATAGTTTCAGATATCCCCTCAGCTTCTTTTAATATTGAAAGTTCTCTAATTGCTTCATACATTTCCAAATCATGAGCACTAGAAATAGCTTTAGCTCCTATTTCTCCAAACCTTCTTAAATATTCGGCATAATCTGGACTTGCAATAATAGGTGCATGGCCAGCACCTTCATGAATAATATCGGGAGCTGGAGTATATTCAATGTTTTCTAATTGTCTTATTTCACTAGCAATCACTAAAACTTTATAGGCTTGAAATTCCATAAATGCATTTGGAGGGATAAACCCATCCACTGCAACTGCTGCCCAACCAATTTCTTTTAGAATTCTATTCATTCCATACATTGAAGGTATATGATCGATAGAAATACCAGTTTTCTCCAAACCTTCTAAATAGCTTTCGTGAGCAACCTTAGAAAGGTAGTCAACGTTTTTAAGCATTACATAACGCCAAACAGCTTGATTAATTGGTGTGTATTGTTGGTAATCTTGTGGCTTCATAAATTGCTTCAGATGTGGAGGCAATCTATCTAATAGTGGATTCGATTTTATTTGATCAGACATATATCAAAAATAGAATAATCTTATTAATTCTTAATTCAGAATTGAAAATAAAAAAAGAAATGATAACTTGCCTTTTCAATGAGTCCAAGCCCTAGAAAATTAGAAATAATTACCGTTGCATCTACTCTTTTTAAAGAAAAAGGATATAGCGCAGTAACCATGCGTGATATTGCGAAAGCTATGGGTATTAAAGCTGCTAGCCTTTATAATCATATTAAAAATAAAGAAGAAATTCTAACTTTTATTATTATCTCATTAGCGGAAGAATTTATAGAAGGTTTGGATAAAATAAAAGATAGTAATAACAATTGTGTTGAGAAATTAAAACAAATAATAGCATTACATATTGATATAACTAGTAGAAATACAAATGGGATGGCATCTTTAAATAACGATTGGATGCATTTAAAAGATCAATTAAACAATTATTTGAAACTTAGAGTAGATTATGAAAACTCTTTTAGAGAAATTATAAAAGACGGGATATTAAAAAATGAAATAAAAAATATTAACCCAGATATTATGTTGTTTTCAATACTTTCTACCTTGCGTTCATTGTATATCTGGATTCCGCAAAAAGAGGATATGAAACCAAGTGTTTTAGCTACAAATTTATCTGAAGTTCTGTTAAAAGGAATTAACAAATAAATAGTAAATAATTGCTATCTTTGTATCGTAAACTAACAGTTGTTAGTTAAATTTAATCAATATAATTGTGGCGAAATTTCACCCCCTTACAGTAAAAGATATTTATAAAGATACCGATGATTGTTCGGTTATTGAGTTTAGTGTTCCTGAAGATCTTAAGAGTGTATTTAAATTTAAAACTGGACAGTATTTAACCTTGAGAGAGACTATAAATGATGAAGATATTCGTCGTTCCTATAGTTTGTGTTCGAGTCCTTTTGATAATGAATGGAAAGTAGCAGTAAAGCAAATACCGGAAGGGAAGTTTTCAACTTATGTTAACGAGTCTTTAAAAAAGGGAGATGTTTTACAGGTAATGAAGCCCATGGGGAGATTTGGAACTGCGATTTCTGAAACTCCAAAAAACTATATTGTTTTTACAGCAGGTAGTGGTATTACACCTATTCTTTCGATGCTAAAAACTCATTTAGCTAAAGAACCTAAAAGTACCTTTAAATTATTTTACTTGAACCGTACAGTTAAATCTATTATCTTTAAAGAAGAAATAGAACAGCTTAGGAATCAGTATTTTGGAAGGTTAGAAGTGTTTTATTTTTTAACTAAAGAATTTAGAGATATTGAATTATTTAATGGAAGATTTACCAAAGAAAAATTGGTAACCATTTTTGATAAATTGGTTGATGTTTCAGATTTGGATGAATGTTTCCTGTGTGGTCCAGAAGAAATGATATTTTTAGCCAAAGAAGAATTAATTAAGGCAGGTATGCCTTCAGAAAACATTCATTTTGAATTGTTTTTTACAGGTCTTGCAAAAGAAATTGAAAAGAAAACCAATAAAATTGAAATTCAAAAAAAGGATGATGTGGATGTAACCATTATTGATGGTGGAAAAGAATTTCATTTTGGGATGACCAAAAATGATGACAATATTTTAGATGCTGCTTTAGTAGCTGGAGCAGATTTACCATTTGCCTGTAAAGGAGGAGTTTGTGCTACTTGTAAATGTAAAGTGATTGAGGGTAAAGTAGCAATGAAAATAAATTATGCATTAGAGGAAGAGGAAGTGTCTCAAAACTATGTATTAAGTTGTCAATCGGTTCCTTTAACCGAAAAAGTAAAATTAGATTTTGATGTTTAAAAAGCTTAGAGCTTAAGGCTTAAAGCATAAAGCTTATTAATTATGAGTGAAAAAGAAATTAAAAACTTAGAAGATATTTTTAATCAGCGTATAGCGCGAGATGAAAAAATTGAGCCTAAGGATTGGATGCCTGAAAAATATAGAAAGACGCATATTCGTCAGATTTCACAGCATGCACATTCTGAAGTAGTCGGAATGCTACCAGAAGGAAACTGGATAACTAGAGCTCCATCTTTAAGAAGAAAAGTAGCACTCTTAGCTAAAGTACAAGATGAAGGAGGTCACGGCTTGTATTTATATTCGGCTGCCGAAACATTAGGAATTTCTAGAGAAGAAATGTACGAACAACTGCATACAGGAAAAGCTAAATATTCTTCAATATTTAATTATCCTGCTGTTACTTGGGCAGATATGGGTGCTATTGGATGGTTAGTAGATGGTGCAGCTATAATTAATCAAGTAGCACTTACTACAACCTCATTTGGACCTTATGCACGTGCAATGGTTCGTATTTGTAAAGAGGAAAGTTTTCATCAACGTCAAGGTTTTGAAATTTTATTGACCTTATGTAATGGAACTGAAGAACAAAAAGCGATGGCTCAAGATTCACTAAATAGATGGTGGTGGCCATCTTTAATGATGTTTGGCCCTAAAGATGAAGAATCGCCCAATACAGAACAATCTATGAAATGGAAATTAAAGCGAAAATCTAACGATGATCTTCGTCAACAGTTTATAGATCAAACGGTTCCTCAAGCAGAAATTTTAGGAATAACAATTCCAGATCCAGATTTAAAATGGAATGAACAAAGACAATCCTATGATTTTGGAAAAATAGATTGGGATGAATTTTGGCAAGTTGTTAAAGGTCACGGTCCTTGTAATAAAGAAAGAATGGCAGCTCGAGTAGGTGCATGGAATGAAGGAGAATGGGTAAGAGATGCAGCGGTTACTTATGCTGAAAAGCAAGCAGAAAAAAAATTAAATAAAGCAGTTTAAAATAAAAAAGATGAAAAAAAATTGGCCTCTTTGGGAAGTATTTGTTCGTAGTAAAAACGGTTTGGAGCATCGTCATTTTGGTAGTTTGCATGCAGCAGATGAAAATATGGCTTTGGAAAATGCAAGAGATGTTTATACACGTAGAAGCGAAGGAGTGAGTATTTGGGTAGTTGAAAGTAAATATATTACTGCTTCAAATCCACAAGATAATGGAGAATTGTTTGAACCTGCTCAAGATAAAGTATACCGTCATCCTACTTTTTACGAGTTGCCAGACGAACTTAAGCATATGTAATAATGAAAGAAAATTTAATAAAATACATATTAGGGATTGCAGATAATTCATTAATCTTAGGACAACGCCTTGGAGAATTATGTGGACATGGACCTAATCTTGAAACAGATATTGCGTTAACTAATATTTCGTTAGACTTATTGGGTCAAACTAGAAATTACTATCAATACATTGCAAAACTGCAAGGGGAGGGTAAAACAGAAGATGATATTGCCTTTATGCGTTCAGAAAGAGAATATGTAAATGTTTTATTGGTAGAGCAGCCAAATAATCATTTTGGTTATGTAATTGCACGTCAGTTTTATTTTGATGTTTTTCATTATTTATTAATGGAAAAATTACAATTCTCAAAAGATGAAACCTTAGTTGCGATTGCTAAAAAAGGTTTAAAGGAAGTGAGTTATCACTTGCGATTTTCTTCAGATTGGGTAAAACGGTTAGGAGACGGAACTGCAGAGAGTAATCAAAAAATGCAAGAAGCAATAGATGATTGGTGGGTGTTTACTAATGAGTTATTTCTTAAAACAGATGCTGATAAAGCAATGGTTGAAGAAGGAATAGGAGTAGATGTTTCAGAATTGAAGGAGGCCTATTATCAAAAAGTAACACAAGTTTTAACAGAAGCCACATTATCTGTTCCTGATGAAAAGTATTTTCAAAAAGGAGGAAAAGAAGGCATCCATAGTGAACATATGGGATATATTTTAGCAGAACTTCAATACATGCAAAAATCGTATCCTAACTTAAAATGGTAATGTCATTATAGCTAAGATTAATTAACAATGACTACTCAGAAACAACATATCGAAAAGGATTTAATTTCTGTTTTAGAAACAGTTTCAGATCCCGAAATACCTGTGCTAACAATTTTAGATATGGGTGTTGTTAGAGAAGCTATAGAAGAAAATGGATTGGTTACCGTAACCATAACTCCAACCTATTCAGGTTGCCCAGCTATGGATGTAATTGGTGATGATATTATCAAAGCTTTTTCGGAAGTTGATAAAAAAGCTACTGTTAATTTAGTGCTTTCTCCAGCTTGGACTACCAATTGGATTACTCCTAAAGGCAGAAAAGCTTTGGAAGATTATGGAATTGCGGCACCATTAGACCCTACTGCTGACAAAGAAGTATTATTAGGAGAGAAAAGAATGGTTAAATGCCCTAATTGTAGCTCCACTAAAACAGTGGTTGTAAGTCAATTTGGATCAACAGCTTGTAAAGCTTTGTTTAAGTGTGAAGAATGTAAAGAACCATTCGATTATTTTAAATGTCTTTAAATAAAAATTTTAAATGAATAATAGTATACTTCTAAAAATAGAAAATCAAATAGCCTTTATCACATTCAATAGACCTGAAGTGTTTAATAGTTTCAATAGAGAAATGGCATTATTACTTCAAGATACTTTAGACCAATGTGAGCAAAATAATGAAGTAAGAGCTATTGTAATTACTGGAAGTGGAAAAGCATTTTGTGCCGGTCAAGATTTAAAAGAGGTAACCACACCAGAATTAAATCCAGGTTTTAAAAAAATATTGGAGGAACACTACAATCCTATTATTACCAGAATAAGAAACATTAATAAACCAATAATAGGAGCTGTAAACGGTGTAGCTGCAGGAGCGGGAGCAAATATTGCTTTAGCTTGTGATTTAGTTGTTGCATCGAATAAAGCGAGTTTTATTCAAGCTTTCAGTAAAATCGGTTTAGTGCCAGATAGTGGAGGAACCTTCTTTTTACCTCGTTTAATCGGTTTCCAAAAAGCAACTGCTTTAATGATGTTGGGTGATAAAGTTACTGCAGATGAGGCTGAAGAACTAGGAATGATATTTAAAGTAATTCCTTTTGAAGATTTTAATATAGAAGTTGAAAAACTTGCTCTTAAATTGGCAAATATGCCTACTAAGGCAATTGGGTTTATAAAAGAATTATTAAATAAATCGATAACAAATACTTTAGAAGAACAATTAGATTTAGAAGGTAAATTACAAATAGAATCTGCGAAATCTGAAGATTATTCTGAAGGAGTAAATGCCTTTATTGAGAAAAGAAAACCCATTTTTAAAGGTAAATAATGGATAAAGAAACTTTGATACAAGTACATGAAAGAGTGAAGCCTTATATTCACAGAACACCTGTACTTACTTCTGAGTTAATAAATGAGATGACGGGTTGTAATGTGTATTTTAAATGTGAGAATTTTCAGAAAATGGGAGCATTTAAAATGCGAGGAGCTGCCAATGCTATACTAAGTTTATCGGACGAGCAACGAAAATCTGGAGTGGTGACTCATTCCTCAGGAAATTTTGCTCAGGCGGTATCTTTAGCAGCAGGACTTATGAATGTGAAAGCATATATTGTAATGCCTAAAAATGCACCACAGGTAAAAAAAGATGCTGTTAAAAACTATAAAGGTGAAATAATAGAGTGCGAGTCAAATTTAAATGCAAGAGAAGCAGCAGCAGAAAAAATTAGAGTTGAGAAGAATACAACGTTCATACATCCTTCAAATGATGATGAGGTAATTTTTGGACAAGGCACTTCAGCAAAAGAATTAATAGAAGATTATCCGGATTTAGATGTAATTCTCGCACCCGTTGGAGGAGGAGGGTTATTAGCAGGAACGGCTTTAGCTGTAAAGTGTTTTTCCGATAAATGCGAAGTAATCGGAGCAGAACCAAAAAATGTAGATGACGCTTATCGCTCATTAAAAAGTGGTAAAATAGAATTTAATGAAAGCTCAAATACCATTGCAGATGGATTAAGAACATTTTTAGGAGATCGAAATTTTCCGATAATTTTAGATAATGTAAAAAGAATTATTAGAGTTAGTGAAGAGGAAATTATCAATGCCATGAAATTGATTTGGGAACGTTTAAAAATTGTTGTTGAACCTTCAAGTGCAGTTCCTTTTGCAGCTATATTGAAAGAAAAAAAAGATTTTAAAAACAAAAACATCGGAATTATTATTTCTGGTGGAAATGTAGATTTAAAAAACCTACCATTTTAATAATAATATATGAACGTTGGAATAATAGGAAGTGGAACTATGGGAAGCGGTATAGCGCAAGTTGCTGCTACTGCGGGTTGTAATGTGAATTTGTACGATACCAGTCAAGTGGCATTAGATAAGGCCAAAGCATCCCTTGAAAAAGTATTAAATCGATTGATTGAAAAAGGCCGAATCGATAATGATGAGAAAAAGCGAATTCAGAATAATATCAACTATGTAGATTCTTTAAAAAAGTTAAGCGATTCAAATTTAACTATTGAGGCAATTATAGAGAGTCTTGCTATAAAACAAAAAGTATTTTCAGAATTGGAAAGTTATGTTTCTAAAGAATGTATTATAGCTTCGAATACTTCTAGCCTATCAATTACTTCAATAGCTTCTTCTTTAGAAAATCCAGAACGATGTATAGGAATTCATTTTTTTAATCCAGCTCCATTAATGAAATTAGTGGAGGTAATTCCTGCCGTTCAAACTTCAAAAGAAGTAATAGAAAAATCTGTTAAGGTAATTAAAGGATGGAATAAGACTATTGCTGTAGTCAAGGATACTCCTGGGTTTATTGTGAATCGTGTTGCAAGACCTTTTTATGGAGAAGCTTTAAGAATCTATGAAGAAGGTATCGCTGATTTTATAACCATTGATTCTGCAATGAAAGAACAAGGTGGTTTTAGAATGGGCCCCTTCGAATTAATGGATTTTATTGGTAATGATGTAAATTATACCGTTACTGAAACAGTATATAATGCTTTTTATCAAGATCCAAGATACAAGCCTTCCTTTACACAACAGCGATTGTCTGAGGCTGGTTATTTAGGAAGAAAAACAGGAAAAGGATATTATAATTATTCATCAACAGAAGTAATAAAAAAAGATCAGAACGATAATAAAGAATTACAAGCTAAAATATTTAATAGAGTATTAGTGATGTTAATTAACGAAGCAGCTGATGCTTTGTTTTGGAACATTGCTTCAGCTGAGGATATAGATAATGCTATGACCAAAGGGGTAAATTATCCAAAAGGATTATTAGCTTGGGCAGATGAAAAAGGAATTGATTGGTGTGTTAACGAAATGGATAATCTTTATAATGAATATCATGAAGACAGGTATCGATGTTCTCCATTACTTCGTAAAATGAATCGAGAAAATAAAAATTTCTTTTAATGGAAGGTGAGCAAATACCACATAAAATGTTAAGTCAAGATACTTATAGTAAGTGGTTAGGTATCGAAATAATTAAAGTTAATAAAGGTTATTGTAAAGTAGGTTTAACGGTAAGAAAAGATATGCTAAACAGTATGGGCTTTGCACATGGAGGAATTGCTTATGCATTGGCTGATACTGCATTTGGTTTTGCTGCAAATACTCACGGGAGTCATGCAGTTACGATAGAGTCATCAATAAATCATATTGAAGCCTTAAGTGAAGGTGATTATATCGAAGCAGAATCAGTTATTAAAAAAACGAAAAGTAAATTAGGTTTTAAAATTGTTGAAGTTAAACTAGGAGATGAGTTAGTGGCTCTTTTTAAAGGTGTCGTTTACAGAACTTCAAAAAAATGGGAAGAATAATGAAAGAAGCATATATAATAGACGGAATTAGAACACCAATAGGTAATTATAAAGGAACGTTATCTGCTATTCGTACAGATGATTTGGGAGCTCTAGTAATATCTGAAATCGTAAAACGGAATCCAAATATTCCAAAAGAAGCTTACGATGATGTTATAATGGGTTGTGCTAATCAAGCAGGAGAAGACAACAGAAATGTTGCTCGTATGTCATCCTTATTAGCAGGATTGCCTTTTACGGTACCTGGTGAAACAGTTAACAGACTTTGTAGTTCTGGTTTATCTGCAATTATTCATGCAAATAGAGCTATTAAAGCTGGAGATGGTGATTTATTTATTTCAGGAGGAGTTGAAAATATGACTCGTGGTCCCTACGTTATTGCAAAACCATCAACCGGTTTTGGTGGAGATTCTAAAATGTATGACTCAACCTTTGGTTGGCGTTTTATCAATCCAAAAATGAAAGAACTTTATGGGGTTGATGGAATGGGAACTACTGCTGAAAACTTAGTTGAAAAGTATAATATTTCAAGAGAAGATCAAGATAAGTTTGCTTATTGGAGCCAAATGAAAGCAACAAAAGCACAAGATAATGGACGTCTAGCAAAAGAAATTGTTACGGTAGAAATTCCTCAAAGGAAAAAAGATCCAATTCAGTTTTCTAAAGATGAGTTTGTGAAACCTTCATCTTCTTTAGAAGTATTAGGAAAACTAAGAGCTGCATTTAAAAAAGAAGGAGGAAGTGTTACAGCTGGAAATTCATCAGGTTTAAACGATGGAGCAGCTGCGACAATAATTGCTTCAGAAGATGCAGTAAAAAAATACAAATTAACACCATTAGCAAGAATAGTAAGTTCTGCTGTAGTAGGTGTAGAGCCTAGAATCATGGGAATAGGTCCTGTTGAAGCATCTAATAAAGCATTGGCAAAGGCTGGATTATCGATGGAAGATATGGATATTATTGAGCTTAATGAAGCTTTTGCTGCACAAGCATTAGCATGTACGAGAGCTTGGGGATTAGCAGATGACGATTCTCGAATTAATCCTAATGGAGGATCTATAGCTATTGGACACCCACTAGGAGTTACCGGTGCAAGAATAGCTTACTCGGCTGCATTAGAATTAAAAGAACAGAATAAAAGATATGCATTAGTTACCATGTGTATTGGAGTTGGACAGGGCTATGCAGCTATAATTGAAAATATAAAATAAGTCTTTAGTTATGAAAAAATTAGAAAGTTATATTAATGGACAATGGGTGTATGGTAAGGGAGAAGGAGTTCCTATGTATGATGCCGTTACAGGTGAAATTGTAGCCTTATCTGATACCTCGGGATTTGACTTGTCAGAAGTACTACATTATGGAAGAGTTAAAGGAGAAGCTTTACGTAAAATGACTTTTCAAGAGCGTGGAAATATGCTCAAAAAATTAGCTTTTTATTTAATTAAAAAGAAACAACATTTTTATGATATTAGTTATCGAACGGGTGCTACGAAAGTGGATAGTTGGATTGATATTGAAGGTGGTTTTGGTAATTTATTTGCAAATGCATCTTTAAGAAAATTATTCCCAAATCAATCGTATCATGTGGAAGGGGAACCAATAGACTTGTCAAGAGGTGGACGTTTTATGGCTCATCATATTTTGGTTCCAAAAAGAGGAGTAGCTATTCATATCAATGCTTTTAACTTTCCAGTTTGGGGAATGTTAGAAAAATGTGCAGTTAATTGGATGGCTGGAGTTCCAGCAATTGTAAAACCCGCAACCAACACTTCTTTTTTAACAGAAGCAGTAGTAAGAGAGATCATCGCTTCTAATATATTACCAGAAGGATCTTTGCAATTAATATCGGGTTCGGCTAGGAGTATTTTAGACTCAGTTGAATCTCAAGATGTAGTAACTTTTACAGGTTCTGCTGATACAGGTAGAATGCTAAAATCTCATCCTAGAGTAATAAATGAATCGGTACCTTTTAATATGGAAGCAGATTCTTTAAATGCATGTATATTAGGTGAAGATGGAGTTCCAGGGACACCAGAATTTGACATATTCATAAAAGAAGTGCGTAAAGAAATGACCGTTAAATGTGGTCAAAAATGTACCGCAATCCGAAGAATAATTGTACCAGAAAAATTAATAGATAATGTTCAAATTGCAATAGGACAACAATTAGAAAAAGTAACCATTGGAGACCCAAGATTAAAAGAAGTGAGAATGGGTGCTTTGGTAAGTAAAGATCAAGTAGAAGAAGTAAAAGAACGTGTTGGAGAGTTAACAAAAACGGCTCAAATAGTTTATGGTGATTTAGATGAGGTTTCTACAATAGGAGCAAACGCAGAAGATGGAGCTTTTCTTGCTCCTATTTTATTAAGAGAGAACCATCCATTTACAAATACAGGAATTCATGATATTGAAGCATTTGGGCCTGTAAGTACCTTAATGCCATATAAATCTTTAGATGAAGCTATTCATTTAGCTCACCTAGGGAAAGGGTCGTTAGTATCTTCAATTGTAACTAATAGTGATAAAGTAGCGAAGGAATATGTTGTTGAAGCAGCAACTCATCACGGAAGAATATTAGTTTTAAATCGTGAAAATGCAAAAGAAAGTACTGGTCATGGTTCTCCATTACCAACCTTAGTACACGGAGGTCCAGGTAGAGCAGGTGGAGGCGAAGAAATGGGAGGTATGCGAGGTGTTAAACATTATTTACAACGTTGTGCAATTCAAGGTTCGCCTACTACTTTAACAGAAATCACAGGTATTTATCAGCCAAAAGGAGCTTATAAAGAAATTGACAAGCACCCATTCGCATATCATTGGGAAGATATAGAACCAGGAATGTCACTTAAAACACATAAGAGGACTATCACCGATGGCGATATTGTGAACTTTGCAAACCTTACTTGGGATCATTTTTATGCACATACTGATATTACATCACTGGATGGAAGTATTTTCGAAAAACGTACTGCTCACGGTTACTTTATTATAGCTGCTGCAGCTGGTTTGTTTGTATACCCTAATAAAGGTCCTGTTGCTGCAAATTACGGATTAGAAGATTGTCGTTTTCTAAGACCTATATATCATAATGATACTATTTATGTTCGATTAACCTGTAAGCAAAAAATAGATCGTGATGAACGCGGAAAAGAGCACCCTAGTGGTATTGTAAAATGGTATGTTGAGGTTTTTGATGTTGAAGATGAATTGGTTGCTATTGCCACTATTTTAACAATGGTTCAGAAAAAGCAAACGGTTTTTGTTGAAATGACTTCAGAAAAAATTTCAGAATGTTTGAATAAATTAAAAGAAGATTCAAAACCAAAATGGGGAATTTTAAGCCCACAACATATGTTGGAACATATAGAATTGACCTATCGAATAGCCTCAGGAGAAATTCAAGATTTTGAAATTGCTACTCCTGAAAAATACATTGAAAAAGTTCAAGACTCATTATATAATTATGTTCCAATGGAACCTGGATATGATTTTCCTATGCATAAAAAAGGTCAGTTAGAGGATTTAAAACATGAAAATTTACAAATAGCAAAGTTGAAATTTTTAGAAGCCAGAGAGCAATATTTAAACTTTTATAAAGAAAACCCAGATGCATTATTGAAAAATGTAGTATTTGGAAAATTAGAAAAATATGATTGGTACTTATTAGAGCGTAAGCACTTAAATCATCACTTCAAACAATTTGGATTACTATAATTATGAAAGAAGCATACGTAAAAAATACAATCAACCAAGGTGTTGAAACTATCGAGTTTTTTCACCCTTCACATAATAGCTTGCCTGGAGAAATATTAGCAAACCTAGCTAATACAATTAAAGAAGCTGGAGAAAATGAAGAGGTAAAAGTAATTGTTTTAAAAAGTGGAGGGGAACGTACTTTTTGTGCAGGTGCCAGTTTTGAGGAGCTAATTAGCATTAATGATGCTAAAACAGGGAAAGTATTCTTTTCAGGTTTTGCAAATGTGATTAATGCAATGCGAAAATGCCCAAAATTTATTATTGGAAGAATACAAGGAAAAACAGTAGGTGGTGGAGTTGGTATAGCTTCAGCTACCGATTATTGTATGGCAACCAAATTTGCTTCAATAAAATTGAGTGAATTAAATGTAGGTATAGGTCCATTTGTTGTAGGACCTGCTGTTGAAAGAAAACTAGGATTGAGCGGTATGTCACAAATAGCTATCGATGCCAATTCATTTTACAGTGCAGAATGGGCAAAACAAAAAGGATTATTTGCTCAAATATTTGAAAGTACTAATGATATGGATGATGCGATAGAACTTTTTGCTAAAAACCTATGTAAGTACAATACTGAAGCAATGAAAGAAATGAAAAAGGTTTTTTGGAGAGGAACAGAAGATTGGGATGAATTGTTAGCAGAACGTGCTGCCATTAGTGGAAGATTAGTTTTGTCAGATTTTACAAAAGATACTTTAAAGAAATTTAAATAAATGTTTTATAGCTTCAAAGGACATATTCCAGTTGTACATAAAAGTAGTTTTGTACACCCATTAGCAGCTGTTACAGGTAATGTAATTATTGGAAAAAACTGTTACATAGGGCCTGGAGCTGCAATTAGAGGAGATTGGGGAGAGATTATTCTGGAAGATGGTGTTAACGTACAGGAAAACTGTACCGTTCATATGTTCCCTGGTAAAACTATAGTTTTAAAAGAGGGGTCACATATAGGTCATGGAGCTATTATTCATGGAGCGAACTTGGGAAGAAATTGTTTAGTTGGAATGAATAGTGTGATTATGGATGACGCCACTATTGGAGATGAATGTATAGTAGGAGCTATGGCTTTTGTAAAGGCTGAATCTGTATTTCCATATAGAAGTTTAATAGTAGGAAATCCTGCAAAAGTGATTAAAGAAGTTTCAGATGAAATGATTAATTGGAAATCAGCAGGAACTAAGTTGTATCAGCAATTGCCAAAAGATTGCCATGAAAGCATGCAAGAAGTAGAACCACTTAGAGAAATTCCTAAAAACAGACCTATTCAAGAGGATTTTTATAAAACTCTAGCTGAGATAAAAAATAATAAAGTAGAAAGACAATAAAGAATGTCCGAATATAAATTTAAAATGCCAAAACTTGGCGAAAGTATTACCGAAGCAGCTATTATTAAATGGTTTAAAAATGTTGGTGATGCCATTGAAGAAGATGAGATTTTATTAGAAGTCGCTACTGATAAAGTAGACTCTGAAGTTCCTTCATTGGTTTCGGGTGTTGTTTCTGAAATATTATTTAAGCAAAACGATGTCATCAATATTGGTGAAACGATTGCGATTATAAAAACTGATGGGAAAGTTTCAATTCCTAAAGATAAAAAGATTCAGAAAAAAGATTCTTCAAAAAGCAAAAGTAAAACAACAAAAAAACCGACTAGAAAAATTCAACAAGGAGAATTTAAAGTAGCCAACTCAAATTTGTTCTTTTCTCCTCTTGTTGTAAGCATAGCAAAAGAAAACCATATTAGTTTCGAAGAATTAGCTCGAATTCCTGTTACAGGAAATGAAGGTCGTCTAAGAAAAAGTGACTTAATGAGTTATATAGAGGAAGGCCGACCTTTTAAATATGCACAACCAGTTTCATCAGACAGTGGTTTTAAAGTTCCTGATTTAAAATTTGATAAAGGGACTGGGAAGATTGTTGAAATGGATCGTATGCGCCAAATGATTGCAGATCGAATGGTTTTTAGTAAGCATACTTCTCCTCACGTTACTGCATATGTGGAAGCAGATTTAACTGAAATGGTGCAATGGAGAAATCAAGCTAAAATTGAGTTTCATAAAAAACACAATCAAAAATTAACGTTTACACCCTTATTTATTGAAGCAGTTGCTAAAGCAATTGTAGATTTTCCAATGATTAATTCTTCATTAGATGGAAAAAATATTATTGTAAAAGAAGAAATAAATGTGGGTATGGCAACAGCTTTACCGTCTGGAAACTTAATAGTTCCTGTAGTAAAAAATGCTGATAAAAAGAATTTAAAAGAATTAGCTTCAGACATTAATTCTCTTTCTTTAAAAGCAAGAGAAAATAAGTTAAAAGCAGATGATATGATGGGTAGTACCTTCACTATATCGAATGTTGGAACTTTTGGTTCAGTAATGGGGACTCCAATTATTAATCAGCCAGAAGCAGCAATTTTAGCCACAGGTATTATAAAGAAAAGAGCTGAAGTAATGGAACGACCAGAAGGGGATACTATTGAAATACGTCATATGATGTACCTTTCTCTTTCATTTGACCATCGAATTGTAGATGGATTTTTAGCAGGTTCTTTCTTAAAAAGAATTGCAGATAATCTTGAGAATTTCGACACAAAAAGAAAATTATAACTATATAAATCTTGTATTAAGATAAAATAAAAGCAATGGAAACTATAAAAATTACAAAAACAGAGAATTCAAAACTAAGTGAATTAGATTTTGATAATATTCCCTTAGGAAAAATTTTTACTGATCATATGTTTATATGTGATTATGAAAATGGTACCTGGAATAACCCTCGAATTATTCCCATGCAATATATGCCAACTCATCCTGCTACGATGGCATTGCATTATGGCCAAGCCATATTTGAAGGTATGAAGGCAACATTAAACGATAAAGGAGAACCATTGTTATTTAGGCCTGCAAAAAATGCTGCAAGGTTAAATACAAGTGCAGTAAGAATGGGAATGCCTGAACTTCCAGAAGAAATATTTTCTGAAGGATTAAAGCAATTGGTAAATCTTGATAAAGAATGGATACCTAAGAAAAAAGGAAGTGCGATGTACTTACGTCCATTTATGTATGCAGACGAGCATTTTATAGGAATGAGAGCTGCAACTAGCTATAAGTTTATCATTATCTGTTCTCCAGCAGGACCTTATTTTAGTGAAAGAATTAAACTTTTTGCTGAGAAAAAATTTATTAGAGCTGCCCATGGAGGAACGGGTGAAGCTAAAGCAGCTGGAAATTATGCAGCGGCTATTTTACCAACAGAAAAAGCAAAAGCAAAAGGATATAACCAAGTTCTTTGGTTAGATGCTGCTGAGCATAAATACATTGAAGAAGTAGGTACCATGAACATCTTTTTTAAGATTAATGGGAAAATAATTACTCCAAAAAGAGATGGATCTATTTTAGATGGTATTACTAGAATGAGTGTCATTGATTTATTAAGACATAAAGAATTTGAAGTTACTGAAAGACCTATTACGATAGATGAAGTAAAAGAAGCCTCAGAAAATGGCTCTTTAGAAGAAGCATTTGGTACAGGGACAGCAGTGGGTATTGCTTATATTCAAGAAATAGGAACTGATGAAGGAGTTATTCATGTTTCTAATAATAGTCCTGTTGCAGAAGATGTTAATAATACCTTGAATGGAATTAAAATTGGAGAAGTTGAAGATCCTTTTGGTTGGATGGTTCCAGTTGTTTAGTAATATTATTAAAGAAGTTAGTCAAAAATAAAATTCATTGAAAAAGAGTTCTATAGATAAAATAATTTTAAAAAAGGGGTTTTCAAACCTTTGTACAGCTAAAGCGATGACAGAGGAATATGAAGCTAATTTTAAAGAAGTTTCTAAGTATGTACATGCAACCTCAAGAGGTCATGAGGTAATTCAGACTGCTTTAGGAATGCAATTATTACCTCAAGATTATGCATTTCCCTATTATCGAGACGATTCGATGCTTTTGGCTTTTGGAATGACTCCTTATGAGTTAATGCTTCAAGTATTAGCAAAAAAGGAAGATCCATTTTCAGGAGGTAGAACCTATTATAGTCACCCTAGTTTGAAAGATGATGATAAGCCTAAAATTCCTCATCAAAGTTCTGCTACAGGTATGCAAACCATTCCTGCTACGGGTGTTGCAATGGGAATGCAGTATAAAGAATTGGTAGATTCAAAGTCAGATACTAAAATATTTAATACGTTAGATGAAAACCGACCTATTACAGTTTGTTCTTTAGGTGATGCCTCTGTAACTGAAGGGGAAATAGCTGAAGCTTTTCAAATGGCAGCTTTAAAGCAACTTCCTATATTATATTTAGTTCAAGATAATGGTTGGGATATTTCGGCAACCGCAGAAGAGACACGAGCACAAGATGCTTATGAATACGCCAAAGGTTTTAAAGGACTAGAGGCAATATCTATAGATGGAACCAATTTTGAAGAATCTTATGATATTTTAAAAAAGGTTATAGATACTATCAGAACTGAAAGACGACCTTTTTTAGTTCATGCAAAAGTACCATTATTAAACCACCACACCTCTGGTGTTCGAATGGAGTGGTATCGTGATGATTTAGATGAAGCAAAAAGTAGAGATCCTTATCCAAAAATGAAACAACTATTATTGGATAATGGTTTTTCTAAAAATGAAATAGATGAAATAGAGGCTTCGGCTATTGAAACAGTAAAAAAGGATTTAATAAAAGCTTTAAAGGCTGAAGACCCAAAACCTGAAGATTTATTTACCCATGATTTTGAGCCTACTACTATTTTAGAAGAAGTAGGAGAAAGAACACCCAAAAATGCTGATAAAGTGGTGATGGTAGATTGCGCTTTATTTGCCATAGAAGAATTAATGGCTAAACACAAGGAATGTTTAGTGTATGGTCAAGATGTAGGGGGAAGATTAGGTGGAGTTTTTAGAGAAGCAGCAACTTTGGCTCAAAAATTTGGTGATCATCGTGTTTTTAACACCGCTATACAAGAAGCATTTATTGTTGGAAGCACAGTAGGGATGAGTGCAGTAGGATTAAAACCAATTGTTGAGGTTCAGTTTGCAGATTATATTTGGCCAGGCTTAAATCAATTATTTACCGAAGTTAGTAGGTCTTGTTATTTATCCAATGGAAAATGGCCAGTATCTATGATTTTAAGAGTGCCTATTGGTGCTTATGGAAGTGGTGGTCCTTATCATTCATCATCTGTAGAAAGTGTTGTAGCTAATATTAGAGGAATTAAAATTGCGTATCCAAGCAATGGAGCTGACTTAAAAGGGTTAATGAAAGCTGCTTATTACGATCCAAATCCTGTAGTGATTTTGGAGCATAAAGGTTTGTATTGGAGTAAGGTTCCTGGGACAAAAGGAGCAACCTCAGTAGAACCTGCGGAAGACTATGTCTTACCTTTTGGAAAAGCTTGGGTGTTACAAGAAATATGGAAACAAGAGGAAGAAGAAACATTAGCTATTATAACTTACGGTATGGGAGTGCATTGGGCTATGAATGCATCTGAAGAATTAGGGATGCAAAATAAAATTGAAATAGTCGATTTAAGAACATTGCATCCATTAGATTATGAAACGGTATTTAATTCAGTAAAGAAGTGTGGCAAATGTTTAGTAGTGACCGAAGAGCCATCAGAAAATAGTTTTTCAAGAGCTTTACAAGGTAGAATACAAGAAGAATGTTTTAGAGAATTAGATGCGCCAGTAATGATCATTGGAAGTGAAAATATGCCGGCTATTCCTTTAAATTCTACTCTTGAGCAAACCATGATTCCTTCTACAGAAAAAGTGAAAGTAAAAATTAAAGAAATTTTGAACTATTAAACCAAGTTTATGAAAGCAATATTAAAACTAGTTATCTTATTTACTTTTTTAAATATTAATGCACAATGGGTATTAGATACTGATTTAAATACATTAGTTGCAACTTCGGAGGGTGGAGATATGCAAGCAATAGGAACTTCAGATGGAAAAACATATGTAGTATTCTGGGAATCTGTTGCAGCACCATCAAATTATGAATTAAGGTTACAAATTTTAGATATAGATGGATCTCAATTATTAGGTCCTAATGGAATGTTGGTAAGTGATCAAATTCCAATGAGTACTTTTACAGTTATCTGGAGTATTGCTAAAGATGCAGATGATAATCTATATATTGGAGCTACTGGAACTGGGGGAGGTGACCCTGCTTATGTTTTCAAATTAGATGATGAGGGAAATCATTTATGGGGGGCTAATGGTGTGCAAGTAGGTTCTGGATACTTAGTAACTGTATTGCCTTTATCTTCTGGAGAGGCTATTGTATCTTGGAATCCAGGAGGCGAGAGTGTGATGCAAAAATATGATGCATCTGGAAATGCTATATGGGGGACAACACAAAACGTTGAAGAAGGAGGAAATGATACGATGCCTTCAAATTTATTTGAGATGTCTAATGGAGATTATGTGATGATTTTTCATAGTCTCACATTTGGAATTAATTCTATTTTTTACGGTCAGCGTTACAATGCTGATGGAGAATCTCTATGGACAAATCCTACTCAATTGTCAAGTGATGTAGTACAATGGAATATACCTTATTTTGGATTGCAAGATGGAGATACAGTATATTTAGGATACAAAGGAAATCATGATAATCGATTTGATTCTTATTTGCAACGTGTAAATTCTGACGGAACATTACCATGGGGTATAAATGGTTCTGATTTTGACACTAATCAAACTAATTTTGAGATGGAGACTAGAATTGCTTTTGAAGAAGGATCACAATTTGTATGGGCTACTTGTACTTATACAAACACTAATCAAAGTGAAAAAGGGGAGTATATTCAAAAGTTTAATAAAGAATCGGGGGCAAGATTATTTACAGATAATGCAAAAGAAGTTTTTCCTATCGGAAACGAAAAAGTACATGCAGGCCCAATGCATTTGCTAGGAGGGACTCCTTTAATTCAAATTAAAGAGGGTGTAGATAATGGAGCAACACCTACTACTCTACATGCCATGCTTTTAGATGAAAATGGAGAATTTGTTTGGCCAGAAGAAATGAAGCCTCTAGCAACCTATCCTGCTAATAAAAGTCGAATTCAGTTTACAAGTCCTGTAAACGATCAAAGTGTTACTATTTTTGTTGAAGATAAGGGTGATGGCTCTAAGATTTATGCTCAAAATTTTATCGAAGAAATATTAAATGTAAATGATAACGATTTAGAAAATAGTTTCTTTTTTATCAACCCAGTATCTAACAATTGGGAAGTGAAAAGTGATGCTGTTATTGAATCAATTTCAATTTTCAATATATTAGGTCAAAATGTTTTAAGAAATAATAATGTATTCTCTAAAACATTATCAATAAATACTCAAAGTTGGAAAACTGGAGTTTATGTTATAGATGTAATTACAGTAAATGGTAAAATTACAAAGAGGGTTATTAAAAACTAAAATCAAATAATTTTATATAAAAAAAGGAGTCTTTAATTAATTAAAGACTCCTTTTTTTAATACTAATTATATTAAAAATAATAATTTACCCCTATGGTTATAGATTCAGTATCAATAACTAAAGGATTTAATTCTTCATTGAAATAAAAACTTAAATCAGATTCATACTTTGGAATATAACTCACCGTTAATCCTATATGGTTTTCATTATTTAGTTGAAATAACACACCTGCTTTTGGTGTAAAGAAAAACTTTCTGGAATCATCCTTAAAGGATATGGTGCCTAATTCACCATCATAATGATCTAATGAAAAGGCATAGCCAATACCTATAAAAGGTTGAACATTTCCGTTTTTGTTAAAAACATATTCCATTCCAATAGAAAAACGATACGTATTTAGTTTATAATTAAGAGGGGTGCTACCATTTTTAAAATCTTGACTTCCATTAAAAAGCATATTTACATCAAAATTAAAATAAAGATTTCCTTTTAAATTACCCATAAAAGCAGGAGAAGACGCTAATCCAACTCCAATACCAAATCCACTAGTATTTGTTGGATCAAAATCATTTACTGTAGTTTTGTTAAAAGTAGATAATAAACCTCCGTAGAACCTAAAATAATCTGTGTTATAAGCACTTGCTTTACTAATCTCATTTTCTGAAGGAGTATATGCTCCAAATTCACAATTATTATAAGTATCGGTTAAGCTTTTTAAAGACTTCTCAGTAAAATAATCAGTTTTATTAATTACTTCTCTTAGTGAATTACAATCATTAAAAAATAAAGAAAGTAAGCCAGGAATTTGCGCTTTATCATTTTTTAAATTAAACTGATGACCATCATTATTCTCTTTGATAATAAGTATATCATCATTGGAAAGTGAATATAAAGTCGCTTTTCCGGTTGTTAATGAATTAGCTAAAAGTTCTTCATTATTGAATTTAATCTTAGAATAGTTAGTACCAACAATCTCTACTTTTTCTATGTTTGAAAAACTATAAACATTAGATTCCCCATTCTTTTTAAAAAAAACTTTTTTTGATGAGTTGTCTATAGCAACTCTTCCCTCAACAGATTGTTGGTCTTTCGTTGTAATAGAACCAGTTTGGTAATTTTGTGCTAAAGCAATATTAATAGTGAAAAAACTTAATATAATAAGCGTATAAAATGATTTCATTTATTTTTAATTTATAGTTTTTATATTGAATTACACTATTCTTCAGTTTTAACAACTGGCGGGTATTGTGCTAATATTTTGGTAACAATCTCTTTAATTCTAGCTTCTTTCTTTTCAACACTACTCATCACTAAATCTCCTTTGCCAATTCCTTGCCAAACCAATTCATTTTTACTTCGATCAATTAAATCGATATATAATGTGCCTTCTGGGGTAGAAGAAACAGATTGACCACCTCCATACCAAGCACCATAACCATACCCATAATATCCATAGTAATTATTATAAACATCGATTCGTTCACGTTCTTTAGTAAATAAACTTACCAACATATCTGGTTCAGCTGAAACGGTCATTCCTTTAGCTTTTAAATTAGCTTCAATTTCGCGCATAATTCTTTTTTTATCTAAATCTGAAATTTGTGCTTTATCAATTCCAGGTTTATAGAAAGCAAAAGTTTTGTATTTAGTGAAATCGGTTACTGAATCATAATCTGAAACTACTCTAACCGTAGAACAAGAAGTAAATACAAACAATAATAATAAGGGGGTAAATTTTAAATATTTCATGTGTTTATAGTATTATATTAAATAGGTCACCTGCTGTTCGCTATTAGTCATTTTTTTGGCCGATAAATATTTTAGTCCGCTCGTTTCGTAGCGTTTATTATATATTAAATAAAGAATCATCAACAAAATTAGGAAGCGTAACTTTTAAATTTGGATTGTTATCCATAGCTCTTTTAATAGCAAATATAGCTTCTTTATTTCTTGCCCAACTTCTTCTAGAAATACCATTATTTACATCCCAATAAAGCATTGATTCTAGTCGTCTTTGTGCATCATTACTACCATCAAGAACCATACCAAAGCCCCCATTAATAACTTCGCCCCAGCCTACACCACCACCGTTATGGATGCTTACCCATGTGGCTCCTCTAAAACTATCTCCGATTACATTATGTATGGCCATATCTGCTGTAAACTGACTACCATCATAGATGTTGGAAGTTTCACGGTAAGGAGAATCGGTTCCAGAAACATCATGATGGTCTCTTCCTAATACTACGAAACCAATTTTACCATCAGCAATAGCCTTATTAAAAGCCGAAGCTATTTTCATTCTTCCTTCAGCATCAGCGTAAAGTATTCTTGCTTGAGAACCTACTACTAATTTATTCTCTTGAGCTCCTTTGATCCATTGAATATTGTCTTGCATTTGTTGCTGAATTTCAGGAGGAGAGGTTTTTATCATTTCTTCTAAAACTTCACAAGCAATCAAATCTGTTTTTTCTAAATCTTTAGGTTTTCCAGAAGTACATACCCAACGAAATGGACCAAAACCATAATCAAAACACATGGGCCCCATGATATCTTGTACATAACTAGGATATCTAAATTCTCTTAACGGATTTTTAGTGTCTAATACATCGGCTCCCGCTCTTGAGGCTTCTAATAAGAATGCGTTACCATAATCGAAAAAGTAGGTGCCTTTTGCAGTATGCTTATTGATAGCATCTGCTTGCCTGCGTAAACTTTTCTGTACTTCTTCTTTAAAAGCTTCCGGTTGATTAGCCATCATTTCATTTGATTCCTCATACGATAATCCAACAGGGTAATAGCCTCCTGCCCAGGGATTATGAAGAGAAGTTTGATCACTTCCTAAATCGATATGTAAATTTTCCTTATCAAATGTTTCCCATACATCCACCACATTTCCATCATAAGCTATAGAAACAGTTTCTTTATTTTCAACAGCCGCTTTCACACGATTGGTTAATTCTAATATATCTGAATATACTTCATCTACCCAGCCTTGTGAGTGCCTTGTTTCGGTAGCTTTTTTATTAACTTCAGCACAAACGGTTACACAACCTGCAATATTACCTGCTTTTGGCTGTGCTCCACTCATTCCACCTAAACCTGATGTTACAAACAATCCTCCAAACGGACTTTTATTTATTTTTCTAAAACCATTTAAAACGGTTATGGTAGTTCCGTGAACAATTCCTTGAGGACCAATATACATATAGCTTCCAGCCGTCATTTGTCCATATTGAGTAACCCCCAATGCATTAAATTTTTCCCAATCGTCTTGTGAAGAATAATTAGGAATCATCATTCCGTTAGTTACCACCACTCTTGGAGCATCTTTATGAGAAGGAAATAATCCTTGTGGATGACCCGAATACATTACTAGGGTTTGTTCTTCGGTCATTTCGGATAAATACTTCATAGTTAGTAAGTACTGAGCCCAATTCTGAAAAACTGCACCATTTCCTCCATACGTAATTAACTCGTGGGGATGTTGCGCAACTGCGTAATCTAGGTTGTTTTGAATCATCAGCATAATAGCTTTTGCCTGCTCACATTTTCCAGGATATTCTGAAATTGGTCTCGCATACATTTTGTAATCTGGACGGAGGCGGTACATATAAATACGACCATAGGCTTCTAATTCCTTTTGAAACTCAGGTAATAGTATAGCGTGATGTTTTGCATCAAAATAACGAAGTGCATTTTGCAATGCTAGCTTTTTTTCATCTACAGAAAGAATATCTTTTCTTTTTGGAGCGTGATTAATGTTAGGGTCGTATGCTTTTGGTGAAGGAAGCTCACTAGGAATCCCTTGTTGTATTTCTTCTTTGAAGTTCATAACTTGTTGTGTTTTTTAGACACTAATTTCACTAATTAGCGCGAAAAATTTCATTTTGCTTACTGCTTACTGCTTACTGCTTACTGCTTACTGCTTACTGCTTACTGCTTACTGCTTACTGCTTACTGCTTACTGCTTACTGCTTACTGCTTACTGCTTACTGCTTACTGCTTACTGCTTACTGCTTACTGCTTACTGCTTACGCCTTTTCTTGCATCAAAACCATAAGGGCAATGTCGACAACCACTCTCACAGCAATAACCACGTTTTAAATGATATTGCTCGGTAAAACATCGATATCCCTCAGTAGTTAAATAAAAATCTCCTTCTTCTAAGGGTATGTATTTTTTAAAATTGGTCACCCTACAAAAATAACATTTTCTTATCTTGTTTGCATGTTTGTTTTAGTTAATCGCTGGTTCTTTAGTAAAAAGTTTAATGGTATTGCTTTATGGCCTTTTATTTTAGTGAAAAATAAAGGTTATAAGAGAGATGCGGTTTTTATAAATCATGAGAAAATACACATACGGCAACAATTAGAAATGCTCATTATCCCATTTTATATTTGGTATGGATTGGAGTTTTTAATACGGTTGGCTATCTATAAAGATCGCTACCAAGCATATCGAAATATTTGTTTTGAAAGAGAAGCTTATCAAAACGAAAAAAACCTCAATTATTTAAAAAAGAGGCCTTTTTGGAAGTTTATTAAGTATTTTAATTAATTGCCAACATATATAAATTCTACAGTACATGGAGTTTCATGACCAATATGAGTTTCGCCATCTGTACCTGGGGCCATATCACCCACAAAATTTGTTTCGTCGAGTTGGTCTATCCAAACATCTAAATTGAATGTATACGTGGCTCCAGCTTCCAATTCTCTTAAATAAACCCTAGAGGCATCAAGCATTACGGTTTCATATTGTTGGTCAGGAGTATTGTTTTCGTTAATCGTTGAATAAGAATGACAATAAACAGCACCATTAGATCCCATGTATGTACCATCGACTAGTGTTGTAGGCCCTGGTCCAATGCACCAAAACAAAAAATTACCTTCTACTGTACCAGTAGTAAGATTATTTCCAGTGGATCCACTTAAATTTTTGATTTCTCCGGCACCAAAACTGGTGGTAACTTTGATTTTATAGTTTCCTGAATATTTTGGAGTAAATGAGCTACCGGTTTCTAAACCATCAATTTCGGTTCGAACGTCAAAAGGTACTCTTAAACACCCTGGGTCTTGTTCAAATCTCACATATTCTTCTTGAATATATTGAGGGCCCCACAAAGTCCCATCCCAAACATATAGTCCTGGGTAAACATCGGTAATAGCATCGTTAGGGTCTGAAGCAGCATCACTTGTATTATATACTACTGTTCCAGATACTAAACCGCCTGGCTCTGGGTTAATAACAGTTGTTACATCACCCGTACCTGTTAATGCAACTCTAGGGTACACGATTCCATAAGTAGACGCTGATAAATCCAATGCCCCTTCAGGATTGGAAACATTAATTCCAACTTGAGCAAATGAAGTCTGAGATACACAAACTATAAAAGTGAGTATGTAAAAGAATTTTTTAATATTTTTATTATTCATATCAAAATTTTAATAAATGAATTTTTACTCATCAATATAAGTAAATTCTATAGTACATTTAACGTTATCATTGATGGTAATGTAACCTTGACCTGTACCAGTATTCCCGTTGCCTACAAATCCTACTGCATCTTCTTGGTTACAAGTAATGGCAAATGCATATGATGTTGCGTGGGTTAAGTTCTCAGTCACTACAAACCTAACTTGAGATGCACTATTGTCATACGCCGAATAATAATTATTATCTGCTGAATAGGAACGAATGTCGACGGATTTTGTATTGCCATTAAAAGTGAAATCAAAATCTCCCTCTTGAACATTAAAATTGAGGCCAGAACTACCTGTCCCTGGAGTATCTACTGCTCCAGCGCCAAAGTGTATTTTTACCTCCACTAAATAGTTTCCAGAATAGGTAGGTGTAAAAGTGCTTGCTGGACTCCCAGTTACATCGTCAAAAGGAATTGACACAGCACCACCGCTGGATAAAGTTCTAACATCTGCATTTTGTTCAAAATACGCAATCTCTCTTTTATTAAATTGTGGTACCCATTTTGATCCATTCCAAAAATATATTCCTGGATATACGCTATTAGCTCCATGACCTGCCGGGCTGGCATTATTATATACGGTTGTACCAGCTATAATATTTGCTGCATTTGGATTTGTAACTGTTTCAGTTGTGGTATTTACAAGACTCACTACCGGGTAAACAAAACCGGTGGTGGTGGTGTTAATGTCTAATGCTCCTCTAGGTGTGGTCGTATTAATACCAACTTGTGCTATTCCTGTTAGAGAAACTAGAAGAAGAAGTGCTATATAATTATATTTTATACTCATAATTTTAATTTTTATTAGGCTCCTCCTACAAAATCAATTTCTATCGTACAAGGGATATCATCTCCTACATTACCTCTTCCGTTTCTCGAATTACCATTATTCTCAAATTGAGTGTCAGTAGTTTGTTGAATACTCAAATTAAAAGTAGGAGTGTCCCCACGATTTATAACTACATAAAAAACAATAGATTGTTGTTTCCAAATAGCATAATAATTGCTTCCTGATCTATATCTGGCAGAATAAGATTTAATAGGTATTAAATAATCCACATCGGATCCATTATTATATGTAAGTTTAAAATTACCCGTTTGAGAGCCAACATTTAAACGATCAGCATTTGAGGGATTTCTCATATATCCGCCGCCAAAATTAACACTTAGTTCAATTCTATAAGTACCACTAAACTCTGGTGTAAATGTACTTGCGGTTAAGGGAATGTTTTGTTCCGAATTAGTTGCTCTAAAGTCGGTACCATCCTGTCTAATAAGAATTGACTGTTTTTGGGAAAATTGAGGCACCCATTTATCAACTATCCAAACATAGATGCCTGGATAGACAGAGTAATTACCATCTACTGTTGTAACGGTGTTATAAACTACTGTTCCGTCTGGAATTACGCCTGTTTGCGGGTTGCTGATAGTCTGGGTATCAGTACGTGATAAAATTACACGAGGTAAAACAACTCCTTGATTAGTACTCGTTATATCGAGTGAACCTTGAGGCGTTACCGTTCCAATACCAACTTGTGCATAGCTGTTATTATAAAAAAAAGGCAATAAAAACCAATACTAAATAGATAGGTTTTGGGGCAAAAAGAAATTTCATTAATAATATATTTTTAAATTTCGTGAAACAATATTAACTAAATATTCCGTAAAATGCAATATATATCGATAAAACACACAAAATATATCAATAAAACACGCTAAAAATTAAAAATATAAATATCGTTATTTATACTATTTCTAGTATTATAAATGAAATATTTGTGTTTTTTAACTTTACAATAAAAATTATTTAAATTTCAAGTTAATTTTTAGTTTGTAGTAGATTGTTCTTTAATTTGTGAAAAGAATGTTTTGAAAGAAAAGGCTCAATCTAATAATCAAATTATCCCCTTAGAGATATTTAATATTTCTAATTATTCTCTAGTATTAAAAAGAGAAGATAAGTTACATCCACACATTTCTGGAAATAAATACCGGAAACTAAAATACAATCTTATCAATGCAAAAAATCAAGGCTATAAAACGCTTTTAACCTTTGGCGGTGCTTATTCTAACCATATTGCTGCTGTTGCAGCAGCAGGAAAAGAATTTGGATTTAAATCAATTGGTATCATAAGAGGAGAGGAGCTAATCGATAAAGTTGATACAAACCCTACTTTATTATTTGCTAAAGAATGTGGAATGAAATTTCATTTTATAACAAGAGAAGAATATCGAAAAAAAAATGAATTAGAATTTATTGAAAAATTAAAAACTCAATTTTCTGACTTCTACTTAATTCCTGAAGGCGGTACCAATGAATTTGCAATAAAAGGCTGTAAAGAAATTTTAACTAAACAAGATAATGATTTTGATTATATATGTACACCAGTTGGCACTGGAGGTACTATAGCTGGCATTATTGAATCCTCAAATAAGAACCAAACAGTTTTAGGATTTTCTGCGTTAAAAGGAACTTATCATAGTTCTGATATAAAAAAATACACAGATAAATCAAATTATAGAATTTTAGATGATTATTGTATTGGTGGTTACGCTAAGGTAAATCTTGAATTAATTGAATTTATTAATGATTTTAAAGAAAAAACAAACATCCAATTAGACCCTATTTATACAGGTAAAATGATATTTGGAATATTTGATTTGTTTAAGAAGGGTTATTTCAAAGAGGGTAGTAGTGTTTTAGCAATTCATACGGGTGGTCTTCAAGGAATAAAAGGAATGAATGAGTTATTAAGTAAAAAAAACCTCCCTCTTATTTTGTAGACATATAATTATTTAAAAAATGTTTTTAATAAAAAATCCCCTCAGTATAAACTACTGAGGGGATTTTAATTACCTTAAATTATTAGAATATACCTACTCTTTGATCAAACGTTTTACAACACTTGATTGCTCACCGTTAATATATACCATATATACACCCGTTGCGAATCCAGAAACATTGATCACTTGTTCGCTTTGCATATCTTGCAAGTTGATTTGTGATACTAATTTTCCGTTAAGATCGTAAATCATAGCAGTTTCTAATGCAATATTAGAGCTGTTAGAGATCGTCACTTGTTCGTTAGCTGGGTTTGGATATAAAGCGATAGCGTTGTTTAATTCGTTATCTTGAGTTCCAAGGATAGTTAAGTCTAATTCCATTTCACAAGTTGAAACGTTACCATACTCATCCGTAGCTGTAAAAGTAATAATATGTACACCTACACCTAAGATGGTACCTGGCGCTGGAGACTGAGTGAAATCAGATACAGGATCTGTACAGTTATCAGTAGCAGTAGCTGCACCGTCACCGATGTAGTCAGCTAAAGTATGAGAACCATCAAGATCAACCATTACAGACTCATCTTCTGGACAAGTAAGTACTGGTGCCATAGTATCAACAACTAGAACTTCAACTGAACAACTAGCAACATTTCCTGAAGCATCTGTAGCAAATACAGTTACTGTAATAGGAGCTCCTATGTCATCACAAGTTACCATTTCTAAATCAGCAATTAATACATCGATACCACAAGCATCATAAGCTTCGCTTAAGAAATCCATAGGATCTAACGTAGTCGTTCCATCTTCACCTAATTCTACAATTACTTCCGTAGTAGTTGGTGGAATAGCGTAATCTAATTGGAAGTTATCAACTCCTGCTCCCCATGCCCAAGCACCTGAATCATCATCATAAGTGAAACGTACTTGGAAATCTGCATTTGCATAAGCTAATACATCCATAGCTCCAGAGTTTGTTGGAGGAATAACATCAGCATCATAAAGTGCAATTTGTTGCCAAGCTGTTCCGTCATATACTTCTACAGCTAAAGTTTCACCTCCACCTGTTAAGATATCTAAAGAATAATCGTATGATACAGACGCTGTAGTAACCCCACCTGTAAGGTCATACATTGGAGATAATAATGTAACATTATTAAGCTCAGCTGGATCAGCAGCATCATCATCAAATATAACCGCATTAGTTGGGAAAGGATCTGAGTTAGGCATAGTACCTGAACCAAATGTCCAATCTGAAGTTCCTGAATTTATTACTGTAGACCATCCTGCTGGTGCTGAAGAACCTTCAAACTCTTCTAATACAGAAACAGCTCCGTCTCCAGGACCACAAACAATTACCGGTGCAGTTACATCTGATACAACAACAGTTGCAAAACAAGAACTTGAGTTACCAGAGTTATCTGTTACAATAATTTCAACAATATTTTCTCCTAAGTTAGAACAGTCTAACAATAATTCTGGTCCACTTCCTGTAGCTCCACCTGAATAATGAAGCGCTCCATTAAATATACGTGGTGAGAATGGTGAACCGTCAAAAGGTACGTTAGAAGCAGCTCCTAATGCCATAGAAAGGTCTGCATTAGAGAAAGCCTCGTTTGATCCATCTCCATTTGTGTAGAAATGTCCAGCAGTAGCATCCATAACAACAGCCATTGCATAAGTTGTGTTTGCGCTTAATGTTATAGCAGCATCTAAAACAACGTTAGAAGGCATATCTACTCCAGCTCCAGTTCCAGTACCATTTGTTGGTGTTCCCCAAGCTGCCATATCTCCTTCATTACCTACGTAAGTTCCTTCAAAAGCATATACATCTGCAGTAAATGAAGCAGCGTCAGTATTAACATCTATAGACTCTAAACTTAACTCGTTGTCTCCAACAGTTACATCAAAATATACAGCTCCACCTACAGCACCATTATTGTTGGTACCGAAAATTGTAGCTAAAGATGTAGCAGCAGCCTCACCTGGAACAGTTACTGTGTAACCACAAGCTTCATCAACACCTGAAATAAGGTCTGAAGCTAAAACAGAAACAGTACCGTCAGCATTTAAATCTACCTCGAAAGGAGGTGCTGGTGGAGTTTCAACTGTTAGAGAGAAATTATCTACTCCTGCATGCCATCCCCAATCTGCATTATCATCATAAGTATAACGTACTTGGAAAGCAGAATTTGCATAGACAAATACATCAAAATCTCCTGAGTTTGCAGGAGGATTTACTGCATTTGATCCATCATAAAGAGCAATTTCTTGCCAAGCAGTTCCATCCCATACTTCTACAGTAAAAGTTTCACCAACTACAGCATCTTGAAAAGCAACATCGTAATTTAAAGTTGCTCCAGTTGCTCCTGTCATATCATATACTGGAGAATTTAAGCTTAAAACGTTTGCTGTTCCAGGTCCTGCTGCATCATCATCAAATATAGCTGCATTAGTTGGGAACGGATCACCAAAAGGTAATATACCTGATCCAAATGTCCAATCATCAGTACCTACGATAAGGGTAGAAGACCATCCAGCTGGCATTGAAGCAGCTTCAAAATCTTCAGTATAAGTAGTTACTCCAGGTGCCCCTATACAAGTTATAACGGGTGCAATGTCATCTACTACAGTCACAATGGCTTCGCAAGTTGTAGAGTTACCAGCTTCATCAAATACTTCTAAAGTAACGGTTACCTCACCTGTATCAGCACAAGTAAAGTCTACTTGAGATGCATCTAAAGCAAATACTGCACAGTTGTCGGTAGAACCTCCATCTAAATCTGCAGCTACTATAGATCCCATTCCCATAGCATTAAGTGTTACGGTAACATCTTGACAAACTGCCATAGGCGCCTCAGCATCATTAACTGTAATTACAAACGTACAAGAAGTCTCATTTCCATGAGAATCTGTAGCTGTAAAAGTAACGTCGTTATCTCCTACTGGGAATTCACTTCCTGTTGGAAGACCTCCAGTTTGAACTACATTCATTGGATCTAATACTCCATCTTCTGCATCGATAGCAATTGGTGGTGCAAAGTTTACAACTGCTCCACAAACTCCTTCGTCGTTATCTTGAGCAAAATCTGCTGGACAGAAAATCTCTGGTGCAGTTCCTACTTGTTGTTCAAAAGTAATACAGTAGCTGTTAACAAAACCACCTACTTGATTTCCAGGATTAGAATCCACTATAAGAAACCAATCTCCAGTAATAGGCTCACCTAAAAATGCAGTTGCAAAGTCTCCTCCTTCTGGCATGTAATTAGCCATAGGTGGCCCTCCCATCCATCCTGTGATATTATTTACAGATGCATCTGTAAACACTAAGTCTGCAGCAACATCTAAACCATCAGTTCCACCATTAGCATCATCAAGCATTAAAACAGTTCCAGAAGGTGATTGTAACATAAACAACCTGTCTTCAGCAGAATCCGTAATTGCATTTATATTTACGCTTTTAACAGCATAATCTCCTAAACCAGTTCCGATTACACCTGTATCTCCAGGGTTAGCAGTACTTGTTACAGCGTTAACTGAAGAAGCACTCACTGGTGGTGCAAAAGGTAAAGGGGTATCTGTAGCACAGAAAGTGGTGTTTACAGTATCAGTAGCTAAAGATTCTAAGTATACAAATAAATTAGATCTCCAATTAGTGCCATGAGGTGAAGGGCTATGAAAATTTGTAGTTGTCATTCCACCCATCATAACATGTCCAGAACCCCATTCTTTTTCAACTAATACAGCTATTGAAGGGTTTGATGTATTTTCTAATACTACTGTAAAATCTGTTCCAGTTACATGAGAATGAGAATAAGAACCACCAGTCATTACGCTAGAAGTTGGTATATTAGGTCCAATAAATGCTGGATGTAAAACATCTACTACTGTTACGCTTTGTGCAGAATTGTTATAATTAAGAGTAGAGCCACCAAACCCAAAATTAATATTCGCGCCTTCATTAGGTGCAGAATTTAATAATAATCTTCCTCCGCTACTAACCCAATTCTCAATAGCTGGTAAATTTGCTATTAAAAAAGTATTAAGTTCATTTGCGCTGTCATCACTTCCGTCAATAAAAACAAATTCAGTTGCGTTTGAGAATACAATACCTGGATCTAATGTTTCGAAAAAAGTTTCAGTCCAATTACCAACACCAAAAGCTGTATCCATAGAGGCTTGGTTTGTTGTTTGACCCCAAGGGTTCTCGGTTGTCGAACGAATATAATAAGTGTCTCCAGCAGCAGCTAGATTGTAAGAAGCATCATTAGGGTCTGAGCTTCGATAAGTGTCAACATCTGTAGATGTGATACAAAATTCATCAAAATCTGTAGATGTACATTGTGAATTTACATTGGGACTAAATAAAAGCCCAATGAAAAATGTTAAAAATACTAAAGTAATTTTTTTCATAATTTTAAGGTTTAATTAATATACTTGTAAAGATACATCAGGAAGTTATTTATACAAAAAAATAAGAGCAAAAAATCTTTAATAAAATAAAGGTAACGTTCTGTTCGTCAATTCATAAAAAAATCCCCTCAGCATAAAACACTGAGGGGATTTTAATTAACTAAAATTATTAAAATATACCTATTTTTTGATCAAACGTTTTACAACACTTGATTGTTCACCTGTAATATATACCATATATACACCCGTTGCGAATCCAGAAACATTGATCACTTGTTCGCTTTGCATATCTTGCAAGTTGATTTGTGATACTAATTTTCCGTTAAGATCGTAAATCATAGCAGTTTCTAATGCAATATTAGAGCTGTTAGAGATCGTCACTTGTTCGTTAGCTGGGTTTGGATATAAAGCGATAGCGTTGTTTAGTTCGTTATCTTGAGTTCCAAGGATAGTTAAGTCTAATGTCATTTCACAAGTTGAAACGTTACCATACTCATCCGTAGCTGTAAAAGTAATAATATGTGTACCTACACCTAAGATGGTACCTGGCGCTGGAGACTGAGTGAAATCAGATACAGGATCTGTACAGTTATCAGTAGCAGTAGCTGCACCGTCACCGATGTAGTCAGCTAAAGTATGAGAACCATCAGGATCAACCATTACAGACTCATCTTCTGGACAAGTAAGTACTGGTGCCATAGTATCAACAACTAGAACTTCAACTGAACAACTAGCAACATTTCCTGAAGCATCTGTAGCAAATACAGTTACTGTAATAGGAGCTCCTATGTCATCACAAGTTACCATTTCTAAATCAGCAATTAATACATCGATACCACAAGCATCATAAGCTTCGCTTAAGAAATCCATAGGATCTAACGTAGTCGTTCCATCTTCACCTAATTCTATAATTACTTCCGTATTAGTTGGTGGAATAGCGTAATCTAATTGGAAGTTATCAACTCCTGCTCCCCATGCCCAAGCACCTGAATCATCATCATAAGTGAAACGTACTTGGAAATCTGCATTTGCATAAGCTAATACATCCATAGCTCCAGAGTTTGTTGGAGGAATAACATCAGCATCATAAAGTGCAATTTGTTGCCAAGCTGTTCCGTCATATACTTCTACAGCTAAAGTTTCACCTCCACCTGTTAAGATATCTAAAGAATAATCATATGATACAGACGCTGTAGTAACCCCACCTGTAAGGTCATACATTGGAGATAATAATGTAACATTATTAAGCTCAGCTGGATCAGCAGCATCATCATCAAATATAACCGCATTAGTTGGGAAAGGATCTGAGTTAGGCATAGTACCTGAACCAAATGTCCAATCTGAAGTTCCTGAATTTATTACTGTAGACCATCCTGTTGGTACTGAAGAACCTTCAAACTCTTCTAATACAGAAACAGCTCCGTCTCCAGGACCACAAACAATTACCGGTGCAGTTACATCTGATACAACAACAGTTGCAAAACAAGAACTTGAGTTACCAGAGTTATCTGTTACAATAATTTCAACAATATTTTCTCCTAAGTTAGAACAGTCTAATAATAATTCTGGTCCACTTCCTGTAGCCCCACCTGAATAATGAAGCGCTCCATTAAATATACGTGGTGAGAATGGTGAACCATCAAAAGGTACGTTAGAAGCAGCTCCTAATGCCATAGAAAGGTCTGCATTAGAGAAAGCTTCGTTTGATCCATCTCCATTTGTATAGAAATGTCCAGCAGTAGCATCCATAACAACAGCCATTGCATAAGTTGTGTTTGCGCTTAATGTTATAGCAGCATCTAAAACAACGTTAGAAGGCATATCTACTCCAGCTCCAGTTCCAGTACCATTTGTTGGTGTTCCCCAAGCTGCCATATCTCCTTCATTACCTACGTAAGTTCCTTCAAAAGCATATACATCTGCAGTAAATGAAGCAGCGTCAGTATTAACATCTATAGACTCTAAACTTAACTCGTTGTCTCCAACAGTTACATCAAAATATACAGCTCCACCTGCAGCACCATTATTGTTGGTACCGAAAATTGTAGCTAAAGATGTAGCAGCAGCCTCACCTGGAACAGTTACTGTGTAACCACAAGCTTCATCAACACCTGAAATAAGGTCTGAAGCTAAAACAGAAACAGTACCGTCAGCATTTAAATCTACCTCGAAAGGAGGTCCTGCTGATCCTGTGCTTCCAGTAACAGTAATGTAATAATGAGCATCTGGGAAACCAATACTTGTAGCAGTGTCATATTCTGGAAGACCACATACTACAGAAGAAAGCCAAGAATCATCAGTTTCTCCTGCTGTACCTCCTATAAAGAATGTTGATCCTGCATCTTGTGATACTTCTACTAAAATTGCTGTTGCTCCATTAGGAACTACAACTGGTGTAGCAAAAGAATAGTTAATAATAGTTCCATCTGATAATGCAGGAATATTTACAGGTTCAGATCCTAATAATGTAGAAGTTCCAGGGTGTCCTGCTGGGAAACCAGCACTCACATCCCAAACATTTACAGTTACATCAAGAGCAGCAGGGTTTTCTTGTACACCAAATTGCCCTGAAGAAATAGAAAACTCATCTGTGATACCAAAATCTGCTAACACAAAATGTCTAGCAAATAAATTATCTCCATTAGGACAGGCAACACTATTTGATGCTGTAATTATATTATCAGTATTGTGTGATAATTGTACGTTTGATGGCTCACCAATACAAGTAATTACTGGTGCAGTATCATCTACTACGGTTACCGTAGCTTCGCAAGTTGTAGAGTTACCAGCTTCATCAAATACTTCTAAAGTAACGGTTACCTCACCTGTATCAGCACAAGTAAAGTCTACTTGAGATGCGTCTAAAGCAAATACTGCACAGTTGTCGGTAGAACCTCCATCTAAATCTGCAGCTACTATAGATCCCATTCCCATAGCATTAAGTGTTACGGTAACATCTTGACAAACTGCCATAGGCGCCTCAGCATCATTAACTGTAATTACAAACGTACAAGAAGTCTCATTTCCCTGAGAATCTGTAGCTGTAAAAGTAACGTCGTTATCTCCAACTGGGAATTCACTTCCTGTTGGAAGACCTCCAGTTTGAACTACATTCATTGGATCTAAAACTCCATCTTCTGCATCGATAGCAATTGGTGATGCAAAGTTTACAACTGCTCCACAAACTCCTTCATCGTTATCTGCAGCAAAATCTGCTGGACAGAAAATCTCTGGTGCAGTTCCTACTACCATTTGGAAAGTAATACAGTAGCTGTTTACAGTACCACCTACTTGATTTCCAGGGTTAGAATCTACTATAAGATACCAATCTCCATCAATTGATTCGCCTGCAAAAAATGTATTTAAAAGGATGCCTCCTTGTGGTGTGTAGCCTAAAGCATTAGGTGACCCACCTGTCCATGAAGAAATGTTGACTGGAGATGAATCTCTAAATATTAAATCTGCAGCAGTAACTAAACCATCAGTTCCTCCATTACCCAAATCAAGGGCCAAAATAGATCCACTTGGTGACTGTAAAGAATATGCTCTATCTTGAGCAGAATCAGTAATTGAATTAATAGTTACATCACTAATACTATAATCTCCTAAACCAATTCCAATTACACCTGTATCTCCAGGGTTAGCAGTACTTGAAACTGCATTTAAAGAAGATGTTGACACCGGTGGTGCAAAATCTAAGGGAGTATCTGTTGCGCAATATGTTAGTTCTCCTGGAGGAGGAGGTAAAACTTCTTCTCCTAAAACATTCATAATAACACTAAAAGCACCTCCAAAATCTACTGGACTTGTTAAACCGCAAGTATTATTTACCCAAGTGATATCAGTTTGTGGAGCTGTATTTCCAGCCATACCACCATCTTGAGTGCCATCACCAACAAAAGTAACCACATATACTAATGATTCTCCTGCAGGAATAGTTGCCGTAACAGGAACAGTTTGTATTGTGGAATTATCTGCTATTGAAGCAGTAGTTGTGTTAGTTCCTAGCAAAGTTAAAGTTCCACCAGGATATGTACCAGTAGGAGTTGAATAAATATCAACAATTACTGTGTTAGGGCCTCCAGAAAAATAAAAAGTAGAAAACTCAACAGCTAATACATCAAAATCTTCAACTATTCCAAAATCTCCAGCTAAATCAAAAACTCTTGAAAAGCTTGGGGTATCTGTTGATGCACATCCTGTAAATAAATTTGAGATAGCGTTTGAAGAATTGTGTGAAATTACAGTAATTGCGTTGTTTTGAAAATTACCAGTATTGCTCGTTGGAGCATTAAGTGGCGGGTTGTTCAATTCAATAGATTGAAGTCCTGTTTGCCCAGTTTCATTGGCATATTCATTCCCAGATGAAAACGAATTAGTTTGTCCATATAACAGCGGTACTGTTAAAAAGGCAAACATAAAAGTTAAAAAAGTAAGTTTTTTCATAATTTTTAAAAATTGATTAAGTTATAAATATACGCAAAAATACAATTAATCAAGTGGATTAGGAGTGTTAATAATTAAATTTATTAAAGTGAATTGTTAATATTATTCTTTTAAAAGTAATTTTAAAAGAATAATTTTCGTTTAAGTGATTTAAATTAGCATTTTTAGTGAAACTTTTTTTGATAGTGTGAAAACTATTAAAGTAAATCATTTGTAAGTATATGTTTTTAAAAACTATAAAATTAGTATGTGTCTGTTTATTACTTTTAGTTGGCTGTAAGTCTAAAAAGAAAACAGTTTCAACCTCAAGTAAAAAGTATGTGAAGACAGAGCGGGTGCAAAAAAAACCACCTGTTGAAACTCCAAAAGAAGTTCCAGAAAAAACCATCATTAAACCTACTCCAAAAAACGCTTCTTATGAAGAAGTAGTTACTATATATATTGATAATTATAGTGGTATTGCAAAAGAAGAAATGGTGCAATATGGTATTCCTGCTAGTATTACACTTGCACAAGGTATATTAGAAAGTGGAGCTGGAAGGGCAGAATTGAGTAAAAAATCTAATAATCATTTTGGTATTAAGTGTCATAAAGGATGGACCGGTGGACGAGTTTATCATGACGACGACGAATTACAAGAGTGTTTTAGAAAATATAATGACCCTAAATATTCCTATAGAGATCATTCTTTATTTTTAACTCAGCGTTCTAGATATGCAGATTTGTTTACCTATAGAAAAGACGATTATGAATCTTGGGCAAAGGGGCTACGAAAAGCAGGTTACGCAACCGATCCAAAATATCCTCAAAAATTAATAAGAATAATTGAAAAGTATGAGCTTTATACTTATGATGAAGAAGTTTTAGGGAAGAAATCTAAAAAGAAAAAAGAGAAACCAACTCAAGTTAAAACCTATACCGTAGAAAAAGGAGATACGCTTTATAGCATCTCAAGAAAGTACAATATCACGGTCGATGCTTTAAAAAGGTATAATGGTTTAGAAAACAATTCAATACATATTGGACAAGTGTTGTATGTCCATAAAGTTAATGATTAGTTTAGATTTATTGTATAAAAAAAAGCCTCTTCGATTTGAAGAGGCTTTTTTTATACTTTTTATAATAATTTGAAAGCACTAATTTTTAGAAGAGCTTTCCCATTTTTTAAATTGCTCAGGAGTTAAGGTCTTCTTCATTTGATCGTAAAACACTTTGTTGGCTTTTTTCTTATCAGCTTCCATGGTTGCTTTGTTTTCATTTGCTTTTCTTAAACTAACTTCTTGAGTAACTAGAGCTCTGTATAATGTTCTGTTTTGTTCTCCAGATAATTCTAATTGGTTCGTTAATTCTAGTAATTGAGTTTTAGCAATAACTTCTGGTCTATCTTGATTTTGAGATACATTTTGTGCTGAAACTTGTTGTACACTTAGCATCATTACAAATGCAAATGCAATTATTGAGAATAGGTTTTTCATTTTTATTTTTTTAAATAATTTAGGTTACTAATTTAATAATTACTTTTTATATACCAAGAATTAAGCCAAAAAAGAATATTATTCTTCAATTGCTTCTAAATATTCTATAAGCATAGCTACTCCTTCGTCGTGTACTAAAGACCTGCCAATTTGTGGCATCATATAAACTGGAGTGCTACTTTGAACGCGATCCTCTATTTGCCCTCTACGAGCATAAATACCTGTTTCAGAAAACTCTGTTTCTAATCTGAAATCTAATAAGAATCCAGTTGGAACATAACCTCCAGGTTGATGACAATGCGCACAGTTAATATCTATATAGCTTCTTCCTCTATCAAAAATATCGAAACTAACTTCATCTTCCCAATCTGCTAAAACATCGATATCTGAAACATCGGTTACACCTTCTAGTAAACCAATATTGATAAAGTGTTGAAGTTGATTGATGTTAGTTTCTTCGTTTTGAGGATTAAAGTTCATGGCTCTTAATTTAGGGCCAATAGGTACAATTACTTCATATATATGATGACAGGTTATACAATCTTCGTTAGAAGGTATTACATATTGAATGTCTTGATTAATTCCTTCTGCATCTAAGTAACTAACCGGGACTATAACTTCATCATTTGAATAAACTGCATCTGTCATGCCACTATTCCAAACATAATTACCAAGTTTCCAAGTTCCTTCTGTTTTAATTAATACACGAGTTTCAATAATTATTTTATTTGAAGCGGTGTTGCTTTCATCTTCATAATAATAAAATGTTTTTGAAATAATAGTATTGTCAGGATAAACTGGCAATAAACTGTTGCCATTATATTGCATAGCTTCACCTTCAGGCATTCTAATAAGTCGTTGTTTGTGTGCATAATCTGTAAATAAACGACTGTTTAAATCGAAAAGATGTACATCTGCTGCAGGATTTAAATTAGATAAATCACCACTATATAATCCCATTTCAGATAAATTAGTTTCAAAAACCAAAGGAGCTACTGGGTCAGGATCCCCATCATCAACTGGAACAAATCCATTGTCATCACTTTTACATGAGACTATTAATAAGGATACTAATGTGAACCCAAAAATAAAATACTTTTTCATTATAAAATTTTTGCCTAAAATACAATTTTGATTTTATTATAAAATAGTTTAACAGTATTTTAAAACAATTCTAAACAGTACTGTTTAACAATTATCAATTGAATTAACTAATATTCTTTTTAACATAGTTAGTTATTGGCATTCCCTATATTTAAGCCTTAAAACCAACAAATTACTTCTATCATGAAATATTACTTTGCATTATTTTTATTCTTTGGAACGAGTTTAATTTTCTCCCAAAGCAGAACGATTCCTTTAGACACTCTAGTTAAAACCACTCATAACACTACTGTAAAAGGGCTAAGTTTTGCATATACTGCCGAAACTGGAACTCAACCTGTTTGGGATAAAAATGGTGACCCTATGGCAACTCTTTTTTATACCTATTATACTAGAAATAATATAAAAGATAGAGCGAGTAGACCTTTAATTATATCCTTTAATGGTGGTCCAGGTTCTGCATCTGTTTGGATGCACATTGCTTATACAGGACCAAGAATATTAAATATTGATGAAGAAGGTTATCCAGTACAGCCTTATGGGTTTAGAAGTAACCCCAACTCTATTTTAGATGAAGCTGATATTGTTTTTGTAAATCCTGTGAATACGGGTTACTCTAGAAGGGTTCCTGATAAAGAAGGTAAAATGCCAAACAAAGAATTGTTTTTTGGTATCAATGCAGATATTAAATATTTGGCTGAATGGGTAAATACGTTTGTAAGCAGGCATAATCGTTGGGAATCCCCAAAATATATTATTGGAGAAAGCTATGGTGGTACTCGAGTTATGGGTCTTGCCAATGAATTGCAAAGCTCACAATGGATGTACTTAAATGGTGTGATTTTAGTTTCTCCTGCAGATTATAAACTATATAGTACAAGTCAGCCAATTTATTCAGCAATTAATTTACCTTATTTTACGGCTGCAGCTTGGTATCATAAAGCACTGCCTTCTGAATTACAAAATAAAGATTTATTAGAAATACTTCCTGAGGCTGAAGATTATGCAATCAATACTTTAATGCCTGCTATTGCTAAAGGAGGTTTTATTAGTGATCAAGAAAGAAATGAAGTTGCTGAAAAAATGTCCTACTATTCAGGGCTTAGTAAGAAGGTAATTTTACAACATAATCTAGATGTGCCTACAAGTTTTTTCTGGAAAGAACTATTGCGTGATAATTCAGGACAAACTATTGGCCGATTGGATTCTAGATATTTAGGTTTGGATAAAATAGAGGCAGGAACAAGACCCGATTACAGCCCAGAACTTACTTCTTGGTTGCATTCATTTACACCTGCTATAAATCATTATATAAAAAAGGAACTTAATTTTTCTACCGATGTAAAGTATAATATGTTTGGTGATGTTCATCCTTGGGATCGAGAAAACAACAATACTAGAGAAGGGTTACGAAAAGCCATGGCTACCAATCCTTATCTGCAAGTATTAAATCAGTCGGGGTATTATGATGGTGCTACTACGTACTTTGCAGCTAAATATACTTTATCACAAATTGATCCTAGTGGAAAAATGAAACACCGTATGACTTTTAAAGGGTACCGTAGTGGACATATGATGTATTTACGAAATGAAGATTTAATTAAAGCAAATGACGATTTAAGAGATTTTATTAAAAAGTCATCAGCTAACGGAAAAGCAGCAAAATATTAATCTGCTTTATAAACCAACTTCATAGTAATGGAGGCAGTTTTTTCTTTTGAACTCGTGTTAAAAGTGCCTCCCCATGAATAATCTTCTTTTGAGTTTTGACCCGTAATTTGAAAGATTCCCATTTTAGCTGAAACTAAATCTCCTAGTTGACCTCCAGAAAATTCTGCAATTTTTTCTGCTCTAATTCTAGCATCTTCGGTAGCTTTCGAAATCATTTCAATTTTTAAATCAGCAAGTTGCGTATAGTAATATCTTGGGTTTTCAGAATAAAACTGAACTCCGTTATTTAACAACTCCGTAATTTCTCTTGAAATACTTTCAATTTTTTCTACATCGTTGGATTCAATTTTTATGGATTGATTTAATTCGTACCCATCAAATTCTTCTCCCATATATTTACCGCTTGAAGAATAATTTGTTTTTACCTTCTGGTTGGTGTTTACAGCACTAAATACGATGTTTTTAGCATCGACTCCTTTATCAACTAAATAATTTTCTATGATTTCCTTTTCTTTCTTTAAAGCAATATAAGCTTGTTGCAAATCCCAGTTTTCTTCACCAAAACGACCTTCCCAAACTATTAAATCGGAACTAAAATTTACTTTTCCCAATCCGGTAACTTGTATGGTACCATCTATTTTTTTTCTATCTACATATGATTTTCCTAGAAAAATTGAAGAAACGATGATTGCGATTCCAAATATGATGGCACTTGTGTAATTTTTCATAAAAGGGTGTTTTAATAGATAACGATAAAAAATTTCATTTCATTGTATATCATCTAAATTATGAATTTGAAAAGTTTTTTTTTGAAATTAATCAATTTCATTTTTTTTTATTTTTTCAATCTTATTTAAAATAATAGTTGCCTCAGCAATTTTTTCGTCACTTAATTTTCTATTAATATTTGAATATTTATATGATTCTTCTAGAAGTTTTTGATACTTTATTTTGAGTCTTTCAAGTTCACTTTTCTTTTTAAACAGTTTAAACATAGCTTTTTTTTAATTTATTTAATAGTTGAATAACCTCCGTCCACGTGAATTATTTGACCCGTTATCCAAGATGATTTATTTGTTAATAGGTAAGCTGCTGCTTCTGCAATATCTTTTGCGGTTCCTATTTTCTTTAATGGATTTTTTTCAGCTTGTGCTTCAATTTTTTGTGGAGTATTTAAAAATTTACTTGCCAATGAGGTGTCTGTTAGTGATGGAGCAATTGCGTTAACTCTAATCTTAGGAGCAAACTCTGCAGATAACGATCTAGTTAAACCTTCTATAGCTCCTTTAGATATAGAAACTTGAGAATGAAAATTAAATCCATTTTGTACTGCGATTGTTGAAAATAAAACAATTGATGAATTTTCACCTTTAATTAATTTTGGTAATAGTATTTTAATGACTTTAGTAGCACCTACCACTTGTAATTTAAAATCGTTAATAAAATCTTCATCGTTAAATCGTTTAAAGGGTTTTAAATTGATACTACCTGGACAATATACTAACCCATCGATTTCATCGGGTAATGCAGTAATATCTAATATGTCATTTAACACATCATATTTTTGATAATGTACTTTTCCAAAGCTTTCAATTTTATTTTCATTATAGGTTGAGAAGACATTGTTTTCTTCTACATCAAGTAATTGTACTAACTCTTTACCAATACCTGAAGAGCCTCCTATTACAACATATGTTTTATTCATTTTTTCAACTTTTAAACTAAATTAATTATTCCTTTTTTATACGTTTCTAAAGCTCTGTTTCTTGCGAACTTATGATCAATCATTGGTTCAGGATAATTATTAGAATCTAAATCAACTACCCATTTCTTAGTATATGAAAGCGATTTATCAAACTTTTTTAACTGTTCTATTGGATTAAAGATTCTAAAATAAGGAGCAGCATCGCAACCTGTACCAGCAGCCCATTGCCAGTTGCCATTGTTTGAAGATAGTTCAAAGTCTAATAGTTTCTTTGCAAAATAGGCTTCGCCATAACGCCAATCAATTAATAGATGTTTACATAAAAAACCAGCTGTTACCATACGTACACGATTGTGCATATAACCTGTTGCGTTTAATTGCCTCATACCTGCATCAACTAAAGGATATCCGGTTTCTCCTCTACACCATTTTAGATAATCCTCTTCTTTGTTTAACCATTTTACACCATCGTATTTAGGTCTAAAATTATTGGTGACAACATAGGGAAAGTAATAAAGAATCTGCATAAAAAATTCTCTCCATATTAATTCGCTTAAAAAGGTTTCGCTTTTGTTATTAAGTTCAATGATAACTTGTCGTACACTTATGGTCCCAAATCTTAAATGCGGACTTAAATAACTGGTAGAATCTAGGCTTGGGAAATTTCTTGTTTCAAGGTAGCTACTAATATTTTGTAAATTATATTCCTTTACTTTAATATTTGATGTTTTAAATCCAAGTGATGCTAATGACGGGAATGAAATTATTTGATGATGAAAGTTGTCAAAATTAACCATCGGTTTTAAAGAAACAGGTTTAAATTTTTCTAACCATTTTCTTTTAAAGGGGGTAAAAACTGTATATGGTTTTCCATCTGCTTTTACTATTTCAGATTCTTCAAAAATAACTTGATCTTTGTAAGATTTAAATTGTATTCCTTTTGACTTTAATAAGTTTGCTATTTTTTGATCTCTTTGAATAGCATAAGGCTCATAATCTTTGTTTACAAATACTTTTTCAATATTGTATCTTGAAAGTAAGTTATTCCAAACTTCGTCAATAGTGCCTTTTAACAATAATAAAGAAGAATTATGCTCTTGAAGCTGCTTATTTATAGTTGTAAGGGTGTTATAAATAAAGTTAAGCCTAGGATCATTTTTGGTTAATTCCTTTATTATTGAATCGTCAAAAATAAAGATTGGGAGCACATTTTCAGTTTCATTCAAAGCATGATACAAACCAATATTATCTTCTAATCTTAAATCTCTTCTAAACCAAAAAATTGAAGTTTTCATTATTTATTTTTTGTAATCTTTTTCAACATTCCATTAAAAATAGCTCCATGAAATGGTAAAACTAAATACCAATAAACCCTTCCTAAAAGTCCCAAAGGTCTAAATGTTGCGGTTTGGTTAAGTAAGTTATCCTGAATTTTAAATTCTAACCAAGCTTCACCTGGCAATTTCATTTCTGCAAATAATAAAAGCCGTCCTTCTTCTTTATTCGCATACAATACCCTCCAAAAGTCTAGGGCGTCTCCTGCATCAATATGGTTAGGATTTGTTCGTCCTCTTCTTAATCCAACACCTCCAACTAATTTATCAAAAAAACCTCTTAATTTCCATAGCCAATCACCATAATACCATCCATTTTTACCACCGATTTGCCATACCCTATCAATACATATTTCTCTACTATCAAAGGACATTTTTCTTTGATCCTTAAAACATCCATAAGTGGGAATTTGAATAAAATCGGAAATGTGACTGTTTATACCACTACTAGCATAAGCATCTTTCCAACTTGAGATGATCTCATTGTTTTCTATTTTATTAAATGCTTTAGCTAAGGATTCTTTGTAATTTAATGGAGTTACATTTAGTAATTCATTTATTCTATTATTTCGACAAATAACTTCAATCTTCATACTGTTAACTAAAGCCACAGCTAATTTATAAGAGGTAGATGTTACAAAATAAAGCCAATAGGATGAAAGCTTTGGAGTCATTACTGGAACAATAATTATTCTTCGTTTCAAATTTCTACTTCTGCCAAATTCTAATAACATTTCTTTATATGAAAGAATATCTGGTCCTCCAATATCAAAATCTTTATTGTATGTTTTTGAATTAAACAATGTTTTTGATAAAAATGCAATTACATCTCCAATTCCGATAGGTTGACATTTGGTGTTTAACCATTTTGGAGTTACCATAATAGGAAGCTTTTCAACTAAATCTCTTATGATTTCAAAGGAAGCACTTCCAGAACCAATTATGATACCTGCTCTTAAAGTTGTAAAGTTATAATTACCTTTATTTAGCTCTATTTCGACAGTTTTTCTAGAAGAAAGATGTTTAGATAATTCTGATTCATTAATAATTCCACTTAAATAGACTACATGTTTAACATTAGTAATATTTATAGCTTCTCGAAAATTAACTGCAGATTCTTGTTCTAGGATTTGATAATCTGTGGAAGCTGACATAGAATGTACTAAATAGTAAGCGCCATCTATATCTTTTGGAATGTTTTTTAATGATTTTTTATCTAAAAGATCTATTTCAATGATTGTTATTTTTGATTTTAATGAACTGGGGGGATTAAATCGATCTTTATCTCTTACACAACAAACAACCTCATGACCATCATCAATTAACTTTGGTAAAAGTCTTTTCCCAATATATCCTGTTGCACCTGTAAGTAAAATTTTCATAATTAATTCAATTCAATTTTATCAATAATTAATTGAAAGTTTTCATTTTTCTTATTTGCAATTAAGAAAGTAATCTCTTCAATAGATTCATGTGAAAAATTAGGGCTATTTAGTTTCCTCCCTCTAAATGATGGATACATTTCACTTAAAGGAACCTCAATTTCTTGCCATTTACCGGAAGTTGAAAATGTTTTTATATAGGAGTAATAATTACTTGATTTGTCTTTAACTCTTAATTGATACTCTTTACCATCCCCTTTTATTTTTAAGTAAATATTATTGAATTTTTTAACCGAAATAGGTTTAAAAACATGTCGTACAGAAGCAAACCCTCCATAATTATCTAGTGATACATTACCCGAAAATACTCCGTGACCGTTTTCATTTATAGTTATGGTACTAGAAGACCTGCCTCCCATAACTACATCATCAATAATTCTCCAACTATAAATATTTGAATTTTTATTAAAATTGAATATTTTAATAGTGCTTATTGGAGCATTGATTATTAAAAGTAAAAATAAGTAATACATAACAAAGTGTTTAATAAAATACAAATATAGTTAAACAAAAATGATTATTTGCATTTATTCTTGATTTTATCATTTTTTTTAAAAATTGAATTTGTCAAAAAAATTAATGTAAATTACACATTACTAACATTTTAAAATTTTTGAATTATGAAAAAAATTACAACTATTTTATTTTTATTAATAATGGCAACAGGGGTTGTTACATCTCAGAATGAACGATCAATAGAAGAATTATTAGAAGTATTATCTCAAAATCACATGGGTAGTGTTACGGATGTATTTACATTAGAAGAAATTCAAATTATTAAGAATCATTTTTCGGAAAGTACTTTTCCTTCAAATAATGAAACCGTATTAGTTAATAAAAGGTATTCTTCTACAGAATCTGTAGCAACTCCATTTCAAGCAGTCGATATTGATCCTAATGATCTTGCAAACGTTCAAAATCTAGGTAATTCATCTATACCTGCATTTCCTGGAGCTGGAATACATATTAGAGGGACTTCAAACCCTCCAAGTTCTCCACGTATTATAGTAATTGATAATAATGGCCAAGTTTATGAAAGAACTCCTTATGGTGAACCAATAACATTTACAGATTTGGGTGGGCTTACTGGTGTACCTGCAGGTCATTCTATTACAGGGATCGAAAAAGCAGATGATGCTATTTTTTGTGTGAGTACAAATGGAGCCAATAATACTTTACTCGTTAGAATAAACCTAGAAGAATTAACAGTAACTCCTGTTGGCGGTAATAATGGGCTTATACTTCCAATTGCATTAGCTCGTGATGGAGACAATAACATTTATACTGCAGATATTGATGATGACAAATTTTACCAGTTGGATAAAATTACTGGAGCTGCTACACTTGTTGGTGACCTTGGATATGATGCTAATTTTGGACAAGGGATGTTTTATGATGAATCCTCAGGACAGATAATGAATTTAGCTTATAATTCCGTAATAGGAGATTCGGAAATTCGTACAATAAATTATATGACAGGATTATCTGTTAGTTTAGGAACCATTCAACCTGGAACTGTACAACAATTTGGTTGGGGAAGTTACTATGATAGAGACGATTTAAGTACTTTAGATTCTCAAATTGTAGGATTCAGTTTTTATCCAAATCCAGCCACCAATAAAATAACCATAGAAGCAACTAATAAAATTGAATACGTTGAACTATTTTCAATGTTGGGGCAAGTGGTGTTAAAACAAAATATAGACGCAGCAAGCACACAAATTGACCTATCTAAATTACAAAGTGGTAACTATATTTTAAAGGTTTATTCAAATAATGCTGAAAGTATAAATAAGCTTATAAAGCTTTAATTAAAAAAATATTTTTAAATAAAAAAGGATTTACAATTAAGTAAATCCTTTTTTTAGTTTTTAATAAACTTAACTGCTTTATTATTCTTTATTTTCAAATAATAAATTCCTTTCGTGAAATGAGCTATACTAATACTTATGTTTTCTCTATCTATTATTCCTTTTAATACATTCTTTCCATTATTGTCATAAATAATAAATTCAGTATTAAGTAGGTTGGAGTTTGAATTAAATTTTAGTGTATTGGTTACTGGGTTTGGATAAATAATTATTGAATTATCAATTAATAAAGTCTCTGTATTCAATAAGTTGTCAATTTTTACAACCCATGCATCTAATTCGTCACTATGATTCCCAGACACATCTCCATCATTTGAGTGAGTGTAACCAGCAACAACAAAATTGTTTTCTGATATTTCAATTATTGAATTTCCAGATTCCCATTTAGTTCCTCCTAAACATTGTTGCCATTCAATTTGCCCCTCTTGATTAATTTTTACAACCCAAACGTCATCTTCATCACTGTGATTTCCTGAAACATCAAAATCGTTAGAATTAGTAGCACCTGCAAACGCATACCCTCCATCTTGAGTTTGTATAATTGAGTAGGCATATTCATATTTAGATCCTCCATATGTTTTTTGCCACTCAATTTCACCTAATTCTGAAATTTTTAAAATCCATACATCTCTTAAAGCATAAAATTCTGTTATATCCCCATCCCAAGACCATGAATCACAAGATAAAATGTAACCCCCATCAGTAGTTTGAATTGCCGAACGAGCAACATCTGATCCACTTCCGCCATAAGTTTTTTGCCATTCTAATACTCCATTTGAAGATAATTTAATAACCCATACATCAACATACCCTTGGTTATTAGTTATATCACCATCAGTAGATATAGTGTCACCGGCTAAAATATAGCCACCATCAGTTGTTTGTAAAACAGTATAAGCATCCTCCCATTCTGTTCCTCCTAAACATTTTTGCCATTCAATTTCACCATTAATAGTTAACTTAACTACCCATACATCATAAAATCCATGATTCCCAGAAACATCACCATCGTTTGATTCCGTTATGCCTCCCATAATATAACCTTCATCTAAAGTTTGAATAATAGAATAACCTATATCCCGTTCAGATCCTCCTAAACTTTTTTGCCATTGAATTTCTCCTAAACTGGAGAGTTTTACAATCCATGCATCAAACTCTCCATGATTGTCAGAGACATCTCCATCATTAGAATTAGATTGTCCAACCACCATATAACCTTCATCATTTGTTAATATAATAGAGTGAGCAATTTCTCCATTAGAGCCTCCCAAACATTTTTGCCATTGAATTTCCCCACTTTCAGATAATTTAATAACCCAAACATCACTACTTCCATGATTTCCAGAAACATCTCCATTATTAGAGTTAGTTCCTCCTGTTAAAATATAACCTCCGTCTATTGTTCTTTTTATTGTGGTAGCTGCATCATCCTCTGACCCACCCAAGGAGTTTTGCCAAAGTAAATCACGTTCTTGAGAAGAAGCGTAATTAATAAATATTATGGATAAAATTAAAGCTATTCTTTTCATTAAATTTTTTTAATTTTAAGTGAAATTACAAAAAAAAGGATTCACTATTAAGTAAACCCTTTCCTATATTATGGATTCTGAAATCGAAGATTCAGCGTAGCTAATCAAGTTCAGAATGATGATTTAATGATTAAGCCACCTCAACAAACAAACCTTCGTCACTTTTAGTAACCTTTGCCAAGCTATTCTTTGTTAAACCTTTAATGGTCTTATCCCATTTTTTATTAGAGAGACCAGATTGTGTTTTTAAGTCGTTTAATAGGATAGGAGAATTGTCTTTTAGAATATTAAAAACCACCTTTTCGTCATCGGTCATAGCAACTTGCTTAACTTCAGGTTTCATTTGAGGAAAGAATAATACTTCTTGGATGGATGAATTATTTGTTAAAAACATAATAAAACGGTCCATTCCAATTCCCATTCCTGAAGTTGGTGGCATTCCGTATTCTAAAGCTCTTAAAAAATCTTGATCTATAAATTCGGTAGCTTCATCATCTCCACGACCTGCTAATTTTACCTGATCTTCAAAACGTTCTCTTTGGTCAATAGGATCATTTAACTCCGAATAAGCATTGGCTAATTCTTTACCACAAATAATTAACTCAAAACGTTCTGTTAAATCTGGGTTAGAACGATGTTCTTTTGTTAAAGGACTCATTTCTTTTGGATAGTCCGTAATAAATGTTGGTTGTATATAATTAGCTTCACATTTTTCTCCAAAAATCTCATCGATCAATTTTCCTTTCCCCATCGTGTCATCTACTTCGATTCCCATTCCTTGAGCAGCATCTCTAATTTCATCTTCCGATTTTCCATTAATGTCAAATCCTGTGAAATGTTGGATAGATTCTGCCATGGTAACTCTTGCATAAGGAGCTTTAAAATTAATTTCGTGTTCTCCAAACGTAGTTTTTGAACTTCCATTAACTTCCGTAGCACAGAATTCTAATAATCTTTCTGTGAAATCCATCATCCAATTATAGTCTTTGTAAGCTACATAGATTTCCATCATCGTAAACTCTGGATTGTGAGTACGGTCCATACCTTCATTTCTGAACGTTTTAGCAAACTCATAAACACCATCAAATCCACCAACAATTAGTTTTTTTAAATACAATTCACATGCGATTCGCATATACATAGGAATATCTAAAGAATTGTGGTGTGTTTTAAATGGTCTTGCTGCTGCACCTCCAGGAATCGATTGAAGGATAGGAGTTTCTACTTCAAAGTAACCGCTATTATTAAAGAAAGTACGCATAGCCGTAAACAATTTGGTACGCTTAATAAATACTTCTTTTACATGAGGATTTACTACCAAATCTGCATACCGTTGACGGTATCGCAATTCTGGATTGTTAAATTCATCAAAAGTATTTCCTTCACTATCTGTTTTTGGTAAGGGTAGTGGTTTTAAAGCTTTTGAAAGCAGTTTAAAATTCTTCACCATTACCGTTTTTTCACCTACTTTGGTGGTAAATAATTCCCCTTCGATACCAATAAAGTCACCGATGTCTAGTAATTTTTTATAAACATCATTATAAAGAACTTTATCTTCTCCAGGACAAATTTCATCTCTATTAAAATACACTTGTATTCTTCCATCGGTATCTTGAAGCTCTGCAAAAGATGCTTTTCCTTGGATTCGACGAGACATTAAACGCCCTGCAATGATTACTTTTTTACCTTCTTCAAATTGCTGTTTAATATCCGTTGTCATCGTATCCACCGGAAATAAATCTGCTGGATAGGGATTAATACCTAAGGCTCTTAGTTGAGTGAGCTTTTCTCTACGTACTTGTTCCTGTTCAGATAATTGCATTTTAATAATTTTTTAGAATTGCAAAATTACATTTTTTAGAAGAAATAATTACCTATTACTTAGAATTGTCGAATATTATTAAAAGAAAGTATAATAAATAAAAAAGGCTTCTAGATTTTTTAGATCTAAAAGCCTTTTAAATTGAGAACAAAGTTTATTTTGCTGCTACTATTTCTCCTTTTATTTTAAGGGATTTTTTTGATAGGTTAGCGTTGGAATAAACCGTAATTGTTTTTGAAAATGATCCTAATCTCTTAGTATCATATTTAACTTCAATTTCACCATCTTCTCCAGGCATAATAGCTTGCTTAGAGTACGTTGGTACGGTACAACCACAACTTGTTTTTACATCAGAAATAATTAGCGGTCCATTTCCGGTATTAGAAAATGAAAATACTCTTACTCCATCTGAGTTTTTTTCAATCGTACCAAAGTCTATAACTTCAGTTTCAAAATCGATACTAGCTGTTGCTCTAGCAGTTTCTACATTTTGTGCTTGTAATGAGGTTAATCCAATTAAGCACATAAAAAGAATTACTTTCATTGTACTTAGTTTTGTGTTTACTGTTTTTTTCATAATTAAATGTTTTTAGTTATTAATGATGCAAACATCTAAGAATTTGTGAAAGATTGAATGATATTGGTGGTTGAAATAGGTACTAGTCCCTAGTTGAATTATCCTTTTAAGTTTTCAACTTCTTCTCTAGAGGATACATTCAGTTTTTTGTAAAGGTTGTTAATGTGTGTCTTTACAGTGCTTAAGCTTACAAACATTTCGGAAGCAATTTCTTTATTGCTTTTATCTTGTAAAATGAGATTCAAAATATTTTGTTCCTGTTTAGTTAGCTTTTTTATTCCAGATTGATGGCTTTTTAGGCTTTTATTCTTTTTAAAAAGAAAGAAATTAATGAAAACTGAAAGGGTTAGAATAAAAATTAAGAAGTAAGCCCACCAAGGGAATAAATTAGGTTTGTCATTATTCACTATAAATAAATCAGCTTCTAATTCATTTTCATATTGAACAGCATATTGAGAGTTTGGATACTTTTCTTTTAATCGAACTAGTAAATTTGGGTAATAGTCGTTTTCTTTTAAATCTTTTAAGTAATATGAATATAGGTTATTACTCCGATTGCTTAAAAATGAATAAATATAAAGCTCCGCTAAAGGTTCATCTAAGGATTCACCAAAGTTTTGCAAAGTAGAAAACCATTTTTTTGAATTTATTTTACGATTTGCCTCACTTCTATATGTGCCAAAGGCAAAACGCATATCGTTTTTTAAAGAATCTATTTTTAGAAAAACATTAGCTTTTTCGTTGTTGGAATCTACTTTGCAAAATATTTCTTTTTCAAATGAAACAGGAAAGGATAGTTGGGTATTGTTGTTGGCAATAAAAACGATTTCTTTACTATTTACACAATGTCCTGAAAAATGAGAAGTGTTTTGTTCGCTTTCTTCACAGGTGTCAATATGAATTCGATATATTCTGTTTTGTAACGGAAGATTGTCTCCATTAAAAATAAAATAACCAGTTGAGTCTAACGAAGCTTTTGCTAAAATCTGCTCAGGGAAAACGCCTGAGATTTTTCTAAAATCTTCAATAACCGATAAATAAACCGAGTTATTATGAGAGTCCTTGGTTGCATATCCATCAAATTGATATTGTGAAATAGCAACCTGACTTATAAGTAGAAAAATAAAATATAAATATACCTTCATTATAAAGGCTAAGATATACAAAAGCATGGTGTAACAAAAGGAAAATAATGAGGACTCAAACGTTAATTAATAATCGTAAATTTGTAATAATCATTAATAATAAATCTAAAATTATGAAAGTAATTGCTTTATTGAGTATTGTAGTTTTATTTGGTTCTTGCGGAAATAATAAAACAGTCGTGTCGAAAAAAGAAAAAGAAGTAATTATTTTAACGGAAGGTATAAGTGATAAAAACGGAGAGGTTTCTGTAAATATGTCTAAAAATTCTTCATTGGAATTAAATGAAGATACTATTGGAGAAATTTACCCAGTTATTGAATCTGGAGATAATATTGTTATAGAATATAAATATGAAGAAAAGGCAGAAGAAGGAATTGCAGATGGTAATTATTCTGAAACATTACATTTCATTGTGCCAAAAAACACAACGGTATTAACTTTAAATGATTCTAATTTATCTGATGTTAAATTACTTTATGGCAAACATTGTTTTTGTAAAGGTGAAGCTGGTTATTATCAAGTTAAGAATGGTAAGTTAAAAATTGTAAAAACTGATAAAGACCTTTTCTTTGAAATTAGTTTTACAATAGATGAAACTTCAACGAAGTTAGTGCAAGTTAGTAAATATCTAGAATTGTAGAATATAAAAAAATTAGAAATAAAAAAAGCGGGATTAAAATCCCGCTTTTTTTATAAGACAATTGTAAATTATTTAATTATCAATTTAGTCGTTTTATTAATACCATTGTTACTTACTTTAATAAAGTAGATGCCAGAATTTAAACCATTAAAAGTAATTGCCTTTTCAAATAAGTTGCCATTTGTTTCAAAATCATTTTTATAAACAAGGCTTCCTCTAATATCATATAGAATCAATTCTATGTCATCTGTTGAAGATGGTGTTAGTGAAATATTAACAGAACCATTTGATGGGTTTGGCCATATTGCAAAATTATCAAAAGTTGTTTCATTAACATTTAAAATTTCTCCTTCCACAGTAATTTCTCCACCATTTATATCATAAAAAATATTATTAGAAGATATTACCATAAATCTTCCTGTAGACGTATTTAAGTTAGGAACATTTACATCTGCACTTCCATTGTTAGGTATATCATTTGCTACAATTACATCGTATGTTTGTCCTCCATCTGTAGAAAATAAGATGTCTACATTTTGACAATCAACAGGTGTTAAATCTGTGTCAGCAACATCCCAAGTAATCGTTTCTGTTGTTTGAGTTTGCCAAGTTGTTGGAGTATCTTGAGAAGTAATAATAAATGGGCCAGAATCTCCAATAACGGTAACAACCATATTGTCACTTGCTGAAGAAGCTCCACCTGCGGTATTATCTCTAACAGTATATCTAAAATTCATAGTTCTAGTTACTGAAGGAACAACTTCCCAAGTAGTTTGCGTTTGACCTCCTAAAACTGTTGTTAATTTTGGCATATACCTGTCAGGAGTTGATAATGCATCATCAGATCTAAACATAGGTCCAGTAATAGATGTGTTTACAGGTGGCATTGCACTTGGTTGTGGATTCATTTGTTCCCAGTTATGTGATAGAGCTTCTTCATTATCAGGATCTGTTGCGATACCTTTTAATATAAAAGGAGTTGATTTTGGAATAAAGTAATCTGGACCTGCATCTGCTGTAGGAGGTAAATTTCCTGTATCTGTTTGAACTCCACACTGTCCGCTACCATTTGAAATAAAATTCCAAATTTCTTGAATACTAATTGCATGAAAATAATCATCACTCACATTTTGAACATTTGGAGGGCAAATACCGGCATACCCCATAATGGTTGAAGCACTTCCTGGTTCCATTGCTGTTGCATTATTTCTTTGACAGTTATTGTTTTGAGTATGGTTTGCTCCAAATTGATGTCCCATTTCGTGTGATACATAATCAACATAAAATCCATCACCAATAGGTTGCGATAATCCTGTAACTCCCCTAGCTTTTTGTCCATTGTTACAAGGAGATTGTAGTTGAGCAATACCACCACCACCTGTACTAAATACGTGTCCAATGTCGTAATTTGCACTGCCAATAATATTGTCGCAAGTAGTTTGGTTTTCACCAAGCATTGTTCCTCCATTGTTATTTGTATAAGGATCTGTAGCAGCATTTAAAAATATAATATCTGTATTATTACCTATAATAACCATAGTAACAGCTGCATCTTTTTCATAAATACCATTAACTCTTGTCATTGCTGTATTCATAGCAGTTAAAACTGCTGCTTTTTTTACTTCATCACTTGCTCCTGGATCAATTCCTTGATTATTTAAATGATATTGGGCATACTCACCTGTACAAGCTAATGCAAGTCTGTAAGTTCTTAATTTTCCATCATCGGCATTTCTTGAAGATGTTTCAATCTCATTTCCTAAAGTTTCTTCAAATAAACATTCAAAGGTTCTTGTATCTGCAGGCAGTGACCTTTTAGAATAGCTGATGTATTGGTTTAAATCACTTGTGTATGGATCCATGTAAATAGTACTATAATTAACAGATGATAACATTAAATTAAGTCCTTGGTTTGAAACACTAAATCTTGCAATAGCTGTAGGATCATCTATACCTTGTGCTACATAAGATCTAATGTTTGGGTGTTGAGCTTGTAATGAAGAAGCTAATACAGGTGCTTCATAAACACGAAATTCTTCAATTTTTCCATTTTTTGTTGGAAACTCAATGACAACATTGGAATGAGTTGAGAATCTTAGTGGTGCGTTTTCTAATAAACTTGTTAGATTATTAGTGTTAATTGTAAAAAGGGTAAAATCTTGAGGAACGGCGTTTCTAAAAACCTTTTCTTTAGAAGCGGTTTCAGATATAGTTGCAGGTTCCCATACCTTTAAGTTTTCTTGAGCATTTATTCCAAACCACACAAATAGTAATGGAAATATAAATAATAGTTTTAAGCTAATTCTTTTCATTGCATAGTTTTTTTAAAGATTAATAACAAAGATAATTAATTTTGCGTGTATTTTTCTATTACTATATTGATGTAACAAAAGGAAATTTATGTGGACTCATACGTTAATTAATAATCGTAAATTTGCATACATGAGTATTTGGAGAGTAATTTTATCAATCATATTTCCGCCTTTAGCTGTATTGGACAAAGGTTGTGGGTCTATAATCATCGTTTTAATTTTAACTTTATGTGGATGGATTCCTGGTGTTATTGCTGCTCTAATTATTATTAATAATCCAAAATAAATATGTGCATGTTACACAAAGTAATTTCTTTTTTAGTTTTAGCTTTTACCCTAGTAAGTTGTCAGTTTACTGAAACGATGATAATAGATGAAAAAGGTCATGGGACGATGTCACTTTCTATAGATTTAAGTGAAATGATGAATATGATGGGAGATATGAGCAATGACACAACGATGGTAAAAACAGATACCATCATTGAATTTAAAAGTATTTTAGAAGAGCAAAAAGATAGTATAGCTCAACTTCCTAAGAAAGAACAAGAAAGGTTAAAAGCCATGGAGAATTATAAAATCCATGTTGAATTAGATCCAGATAAAAAGATGTCTGTTATTGAGGTGTTTACAGATTTTAAAAATGTTTCTGAAGCTAATGATTTAATGGCGGGGCTTAATCATTCTGGAGAAATGATTTCTGGAATGGCCAATGGAACAAGCTCTAGTGATGATTCGTCAACAGATAATGATGCTGTTGGAGTTGAATATTCTTTTAAAAAGGGTGTTTTTAAAAGAGATGCTTTCATTAAAGATGAAGCTGCTCATCAACAACAACTAGATAGTTTAAAGGAAACTGAATCGTTTATGGGTGGAATAATTTATAAACTTAAATATACATTTCCTAAAAGGGTGAAAAATGCTTCTGCTGAAGATGCAACCTTATCTTTAGATGGAAAAACACTTGAATTAGAAAGGTCCTTTTTAGAATATATGAAGGATCCAGATGTATTAGACTTAGAAGTTGAATTAGAGAAATAATCTATTGAACAAACAAGTAGAAATACAGGAATTAGGTATTAAAGATTATAAAGAGACTTGGGAATACCAAGAACAGCTTTTTAAAGATATCATTGATATAAAAATTAAAAACCGAAGGCAAGATTTGTCATTGGAGACCCCCAATTACTTTTTATATGTAGAACATCCACACGTTTATACTTTAGGTAAAAGTGGAGATATATCCAATCTACTAGTTTCTGAAGAAAAATTAAAAGAAATAGGAGCTACCTTTTATAAGAATAATAGAGGGGGAGACATCACCTACCACGGACCAGGACAAATTGTGGGTTATCCTATTTTGGATTTAGAAAATTTTTTTTCAGATATACATAAATACCTTCGTTTCCTTGAAGAAATGGTTATTAGAACTTTAGCTGAATATGGTTTAAATGGGGAGCGATCTAAAGGAGAAACTGGAGTTTGGTTTGATGTAGGAACTCCTTTTGCAAGAAAAATATGTGCTTTTGGGGTACGAGCAAGCAGATGGGTAACGATGCACGGTTTCGCTTTGAATGTAAATGCAGATTTGGGTTATTTTGATCACATGATTCCTTGTGGAATTAAAGGAAAAGCGGTTACCTCTTTAAATGTAGAATTAGGGAAAAAGGAAATCTCTATTGAAGAAGTAAAAGAAAAATTACTTCATCATTTTAAAATTCTTTTTGAAGCTGAATTCAAATAAATTATTAAAATATTAATCTTAATTTAAGCTAGTTTTCAAATTTTGTTAACTCACTATAACCAGATAGGTTTCCATTGTCATCATAAGATTCCTGTTTCACCATCCCAACACCTTCAGCAATCCATTGTTTAGAACTTCCTTCAATATTCATCATCATGTCCATATCTAATGTTGAGGTTAGAACATAACAATTATATGTGCCTGATGGAGTGGTGATAGATTCTTGCCCGATAACTTTTCTGTTTTTAATAGTTACTTTTATATTCATGACCACTCCCATATTTACAACCATTTTCATAGAAGCATCAGGTAGTTCAAGTCCAATAGTAAGGTCATTTGGCAATTCTAAGTCTTCTCCTGTTATTTCATAATCAAATGTTTGGAATTGACTCATCATTTGTGGGCTTACCATTGATTTAAAATCGATAGAAACACCATCTCCTGAACAAGTAATGTCATGGGAAGATTCTACTACTAACTCTCCTTTTTTATCAGACATTTTAGATGTCATGGTTACTACCTCATTATTGTTTTCGGTTCGACTATTTATTATTGAATGATCGATAATTCCAGAAACCTTTCCTTTTTTAGAGTAATTAGTATATTGAAAAGTAGTCCCTTCCTCCATGGGATAATATTTGCTGCATGTATTTTGAGAAAATGCATAAAAAGTAAATAAACAAAAAGTGATTAGGGTTGTAAATAATAATTTCATAATTCTGTAATTAGTTAGTTGAGCCTAAGTTACAAAAATATTTTATTGTATTTCGTATAGCAATATATTCTTAGAATCTCCTTTTACAACTATATTAGTTTTTCCATTTTTTGTTGCATCACCAAGATCAATAATTGAAGTTGCGAATACTGGAAATCCTGGTAGAAGGTTTCCAGACTTATTATAAACATATACTTTGTTTTCCTGTGTTTCTGTTATAGAAACATACAGCTTACGGTTAACAATACTTATGTTTGGCTCTGAATAAATACCAAAAGGTAACTCATTTAAAACTCCATTGATGCGCATTAAATTGTCATCTAAAGTTACTTTAGTTTTATCTTTTACTGTAAAATAATAACTAGTTACATCCAATTTTTTTGTTGTAGTTTTTCCATCAATTCCTACACTGTTTTTTGAGTTGTCTTTATTAATAACAACTAATTTTGTGTTTTCTAATGTAACTGGTGTTTTTGAATAGTCAAATGTTTTAGAGACAGAAACTCTTGATTTGCCAACTCTGCTAAGCATATTTAGTTTTCCGTTTTCCTCTGCAATTACAATAAAATCTTTACCCTCGATTCTAAAATGTTGAGGTGAAAAAACAATGTTCGATTTTGTTTTTTTAAACTTAAATCCTTTTACTGTTTTTCCTTTGCTGTCAAGCATTAGTACTTCTCTTCCCTGCGTTATTAAAAATCGATATTTACGATTATTATCATAATCAAAAACAGAAAGAGGTTGTGTGATGTCATCTCTAAATTTTATAGGAAATGGAGCTACATTCCTACCTGTTCTATCTAAAATGTAAAAATTGTTTTTGGTTGTAAAAGCTAATTGCTTTTTTCCATTTCGTAATAAATCAACTTCTTGAACTTTTCCAAGAATTGGACTTTTAAGTTTCTTTGACCATAAAATTTTACCTCCTGAAGAAATAAAATGTAGTTTGTTGGTGACATCTTGTACCACAATATCTTTTCCGCCGGTTCTATGATTACTAAAAAATGTAGGGTTGTTTAGTAAATCGTTTTCTAATTTAATGTTTTTAACTTGAGATACTTTTCCAGTTACACCACTACTAGTAGTGGTATTTGCTTCTTTACATACTAAATTAATATGAGCAAAATCACGATCATAATTAAACTGCATGATTGCTAATGGATATTTTTTAAATGAAACATCCTCAATTTCATTTTTCAGTAAATTAGAAAGGGTTCCTGAATACTTTCCATTTAGTTTCATAATTAGTAAAGAAGATTCATCACTCAACTGTGAAAGCGCTTCTTTATAATAGGAAGTGTTAGAAAGACAATTATTTGTTAAATATGAATTAATAATGTTTTGTGTTACTGCTTCATTTTCAGTAAAAACAAAAAAGTTACCTAATTTAAATACAATACTAGGTGTTGTTTTATTTGTAAAAGTTAAAAACTGATTAGAAAAAATAGTCGAGTTCGTAAAATCTGAAATCAAAATACCTTTAAAAGGTTCTTTAGGGTTACTAAAGTTTGCTAAAGCTTCATTTGTAAGTTCAGGATCTATACTTTTTAAGACAATAGCATTTCCTTCAGGTAGGCTAATTTTACTTACTTCACTAATGGCGTCAAACAAAACTGTTTCTTCATGATTGATGTTTTTAATTCCTCTAAAATGTTGAAGGTTATTTTGAAATATTGAAAAATCATCGAAAGTTAATGAAACTACAGTTTCGGCATTAGTAGGAGTTACTTTTGCGATATCATTTTGTTGAGGATTTAATCCTTTAAATACAGAAATTAATTGTGGAACCGAATCGTTAGCTAAAACCACACCTGACGCTGTAATTGCATCTGGTAATACTTCAATATCTAATGAAGCCCAGGAAGCAAAATTAAAAAGTAAGGATTGATTAACTAATATTTCGTTAGCAGGAATAATAGCTGTTAAATCTTGTGTGTTACTAAGTTTGTTAATTTTATTAAATACAATATCCTTTTCAGATTTTCCGCCAATTAATTGTTCTATCACATTTTGTGAGCTTGAAACTACAAAAACGCTATCTTCTGTAAATGTGAAATAGTCTTGTTTGTTGATGATTACTTTTTGATAGGATTTCTTTTTTATAGAAAGTTTTTCAAAAGATTTATTAGGTATTGAATCTATATTAAAAAGACCTTTTGTTAGTTTAGTGATAAAAGTAAATGATGATTTGTTATCCGTTTCTGTTATACAAACTAAACTTGGTGAAGAAGGGTTTAAATGTTTGAAAACTTCTTTTTGTTTAAAAAAAAGATAAGGTTGAGAACCCTTTAATTTAGAGAGGAAACTATTGTTATTAATATCAGATTTTAAAGTTTCAAAATCATTAATTTTTAATACAACTGACGCGTTTTCTGGAATAAAGTCGTTAATGCCTTTTAGTTTGTTTGTGTTAGATTCACAACTAAAAAACAAACTGATTAATAGTATTGAAATAAATGTTTGAATTAAAACCTTCATATCACAAAAATAGTAAGGAATTAAAAGGAATTCTATTGTTTTTAAAAAGTTTATTGACGTGTTTTTAACAATGAAAATTAAATGTCGAGATCTAATGAATATTGTTCGGGTAACAGTTGAAAACTGATTCGATGGTATTTGGTAATACCATATTTCCGAATTGCTTCTCGATGCTCTTTAGTTGGATACCCTTTATTTTTTTTCCAATTATACATAGGAAATTCCTCGTGGATTTTTTCCATATAAGCATCGCGATAAGTTTTAGCTAAAATAGAAGCAGCTGCTATATGCAAGTATTTACCATCTCCTTTAATAATGCATTGGTGTGGAATATCTAAATAAGGTTTAAATCGGTTACCGTCAACTGCAATTAATTGTGGTTTTTTCGATAACTTTTCTATGGATTTTTGCATTGCCAAAATAGATGCATTAAGAATATTAATTGTATCAATTTCTTTTTCCATAATATGTGAAACTCCAAAACAAAGAGCTTGTTCCTCGATTATAGGCTTTAATAATTCTCTTTTTTTCTCTGATAGTTGTTTAGAATCTGTTAAAATTGAATTCTTAAAAGAATCAGGTAAGATTACAGCAGCAGCAGTTACAGGGCCTGCAAGACAGCCCCGCCCAGCTTCATCGGTGCCACATTCTAATAAAGATTTATTGATTTTTAGTTTTAACACATTATTCGAAATTCAATATTTAAATATTCCATTCAAAAGTATACCTTTGCTCGGTAAGTTAAAAATAGATGCGCAAAACGTTTTTTTTATTTCTTCTATTATGCTCTTCAGCATTAGTGTTTTCTCAAAATGAAGGAGGGAAACCTAAAAAGAAGAAGAAGGAAAAACCTTCTATAACCTTATATAAAATTATTTCTGCAAAAAGAGATACTACTTTTTTAGATACTTCGCTAACCATACAGAGGGATTATAAATTTAATTATTTAAGAAAGGATAATTTTGAATTGCAAGAATTTGCAAATGTAGGTCAGCCCTATAATAGTTTAGCTTATGAATTTGATAATGTTAATTTAAAACCTTTGTTTGTTGCTCAATCTCATCATTTTAATTATCATGAAATTGAAGATATGGAGTATTTTAATTTGCCTACTCCATTAACTGAATTGTATTTTAAAACAGCATTCAAACAAGGTCAACAATTGGATGCGTTTTTTTCATTGAATACATCAGAACAGTTTAATTTTTCAATTGCATACAAAGGAGTTCGTTCACTAGGCGCTTATCAACATAGTTTAACCAGTACAAGTGATTTTAGATTTACTACTAATTACCATACAAAAAATAACAGGTATCAGATATTGGCACATGTTACGGCTCTAGATCTTGTTAATGAAGAAAATGGAGGATTAACCGATGAGTCTGTTAATTTATTTCAAAGTAATGATAGTGATTTTAGAGACCGAGGGAGGCTTGATGTTAATTTTCAAGATGCAGAAAATGAACTGAAAGGGTTTCGTGTTTATGGGAAGCAAGAATTTGAATTGATTACCAAAAAAGACAGTACTGATCAAAACAAGCTGGTATTAGGTAATATAATTAGTTTTGAAGATAAATCGTATGTTTATCAACAAGATGAGGCATATAGTGGTTTTGGAGAGTCCTATGAAACAAATGGTTTGTCTAAAAAAGGAACTCTTGAAGATTTTAATGTTCAAGGATATGCACGGTTTGAAAACAATTATATAGGTAGTTTAAGTGCTTCTATTGGTTATACAGATTATAATTACGGTTATAATAGTGTTATTATTTTTGATGAAGGTAGAATTACAAATCGTTTAAAAAGTAATTTAGTGCAAGCTGGAGCTGTTTACAAAAAAACATATAAAGGGTTTGAAATATATGGAGAAGGTGCTATAAATATTTCTGGGGATGTTGATGGTAATTTTTTAAAAGCAGGAGCTTCATATCTTATAAAAAATGAACATAGAGTTAGTGCTGAAATCAAAACTCATTCTGTAGCTCCTAACTTTAATTTCTTATTAAATCAAAGCGATTATATTAACTATAACTGGCAGAATAATTTTGATAATGTTAAGACACAGCAGTTAATAGTTGATTTTGAGTCTAATAAAATTGCGAATGTTTCATTAAGCTATACTGGTATTGATAAATATACTTATTTTGCAATTAAGGAAAATGATTCCACTCCAACTCCTCATCAATATGGTGATCGTGTAGATTATGTAAAAGTAAAACTACAAAAGGAATTTAAGTATAAAAAGTTTGGCCTTGAAAACACACTTCTTTATCAAAATGCTTTAAATGGAGAAGAAGTGCTAAAACTTCCTCAGTTTATAACAAGAAATACTTTGTATTTTGAAGATCAGTGGTTTAAAAAAGCATTGTTTATGCAGACGGGTGTAACTTTTAAGTATTACTCAAATTATACTATGAATGGTTATGATCCGGTTTTAGCAGAGTTTTATGTTCAGGATGATGTTGAATTAGGAGGTTATCCTCAATTTGATATTTTCTTCAATGCAAGAGTTCAGCAAATTCGTTTTTATTTTAAATATGAAAATTTTAATGCATTATTTTCAAGTACAAATGATTATTTTTCTGCACCAAATTATCCCTATCGGGATGCAGTAGTTCGATTTGGTATCGTTTGGAATTTCTTGATGTAGTAGGCTCTTTATCTATTGAAATAATTTAGTATGCCGTTTTGATAAAAAAAACCTGACAGTTTTACTATCAGGTTTTAAGGATTTAGTTTTTGTCAAAAAAAAAATTATTTATCTAGCTTTTTTAAACTTTCAGCAATTTTTTCAGTGTATTTGTCTGCTGCTTTTACAGCATCTTTAGGGTTTCCTATTTCTGTTGTAGTAGCTGCTAAAAGTTGCTCGCCATCTTCATTATTTAGATTATAGAATAAAGTTTCAAGTACATATTTTTTATCTACAGTAGTGTAAGACCCTCCATAACCATAATAATTACCAAACGTAGAATAAGAATAAGGGTGCATATAATAACTATTAAACCCTCCATAATAACTTGGGTAGTATGCAGAATATGGTCCCATCATGCCCATTCCACCAGCATAATAATCATTATAATAATGAGTGCTTTCAGTTTCTGAATAATCTTTAAGTACGCTTATACATACTGCATCATACCCTTCATAACCAAAAATTTCAAGGGTAAGTTTTTGTTGTTCTTCTGTCCTTTTTTTATCTGGGTCCATTTTAGGGAATCTGGTAAAGCTTTCAGTAGCTTTGTATCCAGCACCTCTTAATTTATTAGCAATACTGCTTTCAAAATCAGCACGTACTCCAGGATCTGCTGTTCTAGCTATCACCAAAATATTTCTTTCGCTCATTTTGTTAATATCCTTACTTTTCCAGGCACTTAATACTTTTACAGTATTATTACTACATCCAGTAAAAATTAAAAGTAATACTGCTAAAATTAAATAATGGTTTCTTTTCATAGTGTTTTTTTATATTATTCTTTTAATAACCCTCTTGAGATTACTATTTTTTGTATTTCAGAAGTGCCTTCATAAATCTGAGTTATTTTTGCATCTCTCATTAATCGTTCTACGTGATATTCTTTTACATACCCATTACCACCGTGAACTTGAACAGCTTCTACAGTAACCTCCATAGCAACTTGTGAAGCAAATACTTTTGCCATTGCACTACTCATATCGTAGTTGTTGCCTTGATCTTTATCCCAAGCAGATTTATGTACTAATAATCTAGCAGCTTCAATATTAGTATGCATATCGGCAAGTTTAAAAGCAATTGCTTGATGGTTACAGATTTCTGTTCCAAACGCTTTCCTAACTTTAGAATAATCTCTAGCTAATTCATAAGCTCCAGCTGCAATACCTAATGCCTGAGATGCAATACCTATTCTTCCTCCAGATAGTGTTTTCATTGCAAATGTAAACCCAAAACCATCCTCACCAATTCTATTTTCTTTAGGAACTTTTACATCTGTAAACATTAAAGAATGGGTGTCACTACCTCTAATCCCTAGTTTATCTTCTTTTGCACCTACCTCAAAACCTTCCCAGCCTTTTTCTACGATAAAAGCATTAATTCCTTTATGTCTTTTATCTTTATCAGTTTGAGCGATTACAATATAGTAATCTGCTGAATTTCCGTTGGTAATCCAGTTTTTAGTACCATTTAACAAATAATGGTCACCATTGTCTATAGCTGTTGTTTTTTGTGATGTAGCATCAGATCCTGCTTCGGGCTCACTTAAACAAAAAGCTCCTAGTTTTTCACCAGTTGCTAATTTGGTAAGATATTTTTGCTTTTGATCTTCATTTGCATATTTTTCAAGACCATAACAAACTAAAGAGTTGTTAACGGACATAACCACACTTGCTGAAGCATCAATTTTTGAAATCTCCTCCATTGCCAAAGAATAAGAAAGAGTGTCCATTCCGCCACCACCATATTTAGGGTCTACCATCATCCCAAGAAAACCCATTTCACCCATCATTTTAATTTGTTGAGTAGGAAATTCTTGTTTGTTGTCACGTTCAATAACTCCTGGTAATAATTCAGTTTTTGCAAAATCACGAGCTGCGTCGCGAATCATGATGTGTTCTTCGGTAAGCTTAAAATCCATTGAAAACGGTGTTAAATTGTTTAAAAAATAGGATGCAAAGATACCTTTTTAAATTCCAATAGTCAAATTTGAAATGGTTTCGATTATTGAAGAAATTTAAAGCTATTAGTTTTGATGAAGCCAAAAGTGTCTTGTATATTTAAAGTCTATTTAATTATCAATTTTGAAAAAAACAAATTATCATGTTCTTGGGGTAATGAGTGGAACCTCATTGGATGGAATAGACTTAGCAGAGATCAATTTTTCTATAAGCTTAAATGATGTTTGGGATTATAAAATAGTGAATTCAGAAACTATTCCTTATCCTAAAGATTGGAAAGATAAATTACAGAAAGCAATATCTTTTTCTCCAGATGAATTAAAAAAAATCAATTCTGAATACACGATATATTTAGCTAAAGTAATTTCAGATTTCATATCAAGAAATCAGATTACAAAAATAGATGCAGTTTGTAGTCATGGGCATACAATTTTACATCAACCCAAAAAAGGGTATACTTTGCAAATAGGTAATTTATCTAAAATTGCCACTCTGATAAATCAAAAAGTAGTTTGTGATTTTAGAGTTCAAGATGTTGCTTTAGGTGGAAATGGAGCTCCTTTGGTTCCAATTGGCGATAGATTGTTGTTTAGTGAATATGATTACTGTTTAAACCTAGGTGGGTTTGCAAATGTTTCCTATGAATTAAAGAATGAAAAACAACCTATATTAAAAAGAATCGCCTACGATGTTTGTCCAGTTAATATTGTGCTTAATAATTTAGCAGAAAAGCTTGGTTTTCCTTTTGATGAAAGTGGAAATTTAGCTAGAAAAGGAGAGTTGTCTCAAAAGTTATTTAAAGAATTAAATGAGTTGTCTTTTTATAAAGCTTCACCACCAAAATCCTTAGGACTAGAATGGGTTAAAAAACATGTGTTCCCAATTTTAGAGAAATCAAATATTTCAATAAACGACCAGTTAAAAACTGTAACAGAGCATATTGCTATTCAATTGTCAAGACAATTTTACGAAAATTCAAGTGTTTTGGTTACAGGAGGAGGAGCTTATAATATCTATCTATTGGAACGGTTAAGCTTTTATAATAAAATAAACTTGGTCATACTTTCTAAAGAATTAATTGAGTATAAAGAAGCTTTAATTTTTGGTTTGTTAGGAGTGTTAAAAATTCGAGGAGAAAATAATTGTTTGATGAGTGTGACAGGAGCAAAAGAAGATCATTCTTCAGGGAAAATATTCAGAATAAAATAAGTTTATTTGTGTTTCTATCAATAGATGTTTTTTTATATTTGTATTCTTTCAAACTAACTATTAAATTTTGATTAATAAAGCACTTCAGTTGTACGATTTCAAAGACCCAATAATCAAAATTAATATTTCTCTAATTTCAGTATTATTATTTCTAAAGGAAAGTATTTCTACTTTCAAAAAAGATATTCAAAATTTTTCTAACCTTAATAAAATAAAGCAATGTTCAAGTATTTTTTAGGAAATAGTCCAAAGTGGTTTAAGCTAACCATGATAATTTTTTTAATATTTAATGTATTTTCTTACTACATACTCGGACCTACTGTTACAGCTTGGATTTTTATAGGAGAATTTATTTTTACACTAGCTATGGCTTTAAAATGTTACCCGCTTCAATCGGGTGGTATTTTAGCTATAGAAGCATTAGCACTTAAGTTAACAACACCAGAAAATGCATATCATGAGGTTGACCAAAACTTAGAAGTAATATTATTACTGGTATTTATGGTTGCGGGTATCTATTTTATGAAACCCCTATTAATGTTTATTTTTAGTAAAGTTTTTACAAAAATTAAGTCGAAACTTGTTTTATCACTTCTGTTTGTGTTTTTATCTGCTGTGCTTTCTGCCTTCTTAGATGCATTAACAGTAACAGCTGTTTTAATTAGTGTTGCTGTTGGATTTTATGGGGTATATCATAAAATTCATTCTGGAGATAGTGATTATGATAAAAGTGGTGTTAAAGATAAGTCTGAATTAAGTGGTGAGACTTTAGAGAATTTCCGAAGCTTTTTAAGAAGTTTAATTATGCACGGTATAGTAGGTACTGCATTAGGAGGTGTCTGTACCTTAGTTGGAGAGCCTCAAAACTTACTTATTGGAGAGATAATGGGTTGGGATTTTATAGAGTTTTTCTTGAAAATGGCTCCTATAACTCTTCCGGTATTAGCAGCAGGATTACTTACTACTGTAGTATTAGAGACAACAGGTACTTTTGGATTTGGTCAAAAATTACCAGATGTAGCTAGAAATATCATTGAGAATTATACAAAGGAAGATGATGCAAAAAGAACTGACAAACAAAAATGGGGATTAAAAGTACAAGCAGTTTCTGCGGTTTTATTAATTTTAGGATTGGCTTTACATTTAGCTCCTGTTGGTTTTATTGGATTGGGACTTATAATTATACAAACTGCTTTTATGGGCATCACTGAAGAACACCATTTGGGGAAAGCTTTTGAAGAAGCATTACCTTTTACAGGTTTGTTAGTTGTGTTTTTTGTTATTGTAGCAATGATACATGATCAACATTTATTTACACCTATCATTAGTTGGGCACTGAGTTTAGATCCAGATGTACAACCAAGTATGTTTTATGCTGCTAATGGCTTACTATCTATGATTAGCGATAATGTATTTGTTGCAACAGTATATATTGGAGAAGTTGATGATGCTTTTAAAGCTGGTTTGATTGATTTAACTCAATTCGAAAAATTAGCTGTAGCAATTAATACTGGAACAAACCTTCCATCTGTGGCAACTCCAAATGGACAAGCAGCGTTTTTATTTTTATTGACTTCTGCATTGGCCCCTTTAATCAAATTGGATTATTTTAAAATGGTAAAAATGGCATTTCCTTATACTATTGTATTGGGGGGTGTAGGTCTTTTAGGAGTTATTTACTTTTTGTAAATCAGTAAATTAAACAGATTATTCTTTTTAATTGTTATTAATGAGCAATTTCTAATGGCATATAGCCGTTATTCAAATTAAACCAATTTATACATGTTAAATATATTTATTCAAGATGGTTCTGAAGCTGCAGAGAACCTAGAACCTATAGTTGAAGAAAAAACCTTATCCATCATGGAATTATTAATGGATGGTGGTATGGCTGGGCAGATTATTATTGGAGTACTCTTTATACTCCTGTTTGTTGCTGTATATCTTTATTTTGAAAGATTATTCGCTATAAAAGCCGCTACTGATTATGACGCGAACTTTATGAATCAGATTAGGACAAATGTTAGTAGTGGTAATATTGAAGCGGCAAAAGTGTTGTGTGCTCAAAAGAACACACCGGTTGCTAGATTAACAGAAAAAGGAATTTCAAGAATTGGGAGTCCGTTGGAAGATATAAATACTGCAATTGAAAATGCTGGAAGATTAGAGGTTTACAAACTAGAAAAGAATGTTAGTATACTTGCTACCATAGCAGGTGCAGCACCTATGATTGGGTTTTTAGGGACTGTAATAGGAATGGTTTTGGCGTTTCATACTTTAGCAACAAGTAGTGGACAAGCTGAAATGGGAACTTTAGCTCAGGGTATATATACAGCTATGACAACCACTGTAGCAGGTTTAATTGTTGGGATTATAGCTTATATTGGATATAATCATATCGTTGTAAAAACAGACAAAGTAGTGCATCAAATGGAGGCTACTGCTGTTGACTTTTTAGACCTTTTAAACGAACCATCTTAATGAATTTAAGAGGAAGAAATAAAGTAAGTGCAGAGTTTAGTATGAGCTCTATGACGGATATCGTTTTCCTATTGTTGGTGTTTTTTCTTTTAACATCGCCTTCAATTACTCCAGATGCTTTGGATTTAATTTTGCCAAAAGCAAAAGGAAAGTCTACGAATAAACAAAACGCTTCAGTTAGTATTACTAAAGATGGAGCTTATTATGTAAATAAAGAGCGAGTATCTGAATTTAATATTGAAACTGAATTAAAAAAAGTTTTTGCAGGTCAAGAAAAACCCACTTTAATTTTACGAGCAGAAGAAGGAGTCCCAATTGAAGATGCAGTATTTGTAATGGATATTGCTAATAAAAATAATTATAAAGTAGTGTTAGCTGTACGGCCTAATTAAATCTACTTTTAATTGTAGCATAGTTTTTGTCACTTAAATAATAATGAGCGTTTTAGATACTAAACATAAAAAGAAGAGTATGGCAATCACTGTAGTTTTACATGTGATTATACTATTTTTATTGTTTTATGTGGGATTAACCTATTTAGATCCACCACCAGAAAACGGTATCGCTGTTAATTTTGGTACTATGGATACGGGTAGTGGAAATATTCAACCAAAAGAAAAAATAAAAACTGCTCCTAAACAAACAACTCCAGAACCAGTGGAACAACAAAAATCTGAAATTAAAGAAGAAGTTGTAACTCAAGATAACGAAGAAGCTCCAATAATAAAAAAAGAAGAGAAGAAGGAAGAGGTAAAAGAAGTGGTTAAAGAAATCCCTAAAAAGGAGCCTAAGAAAGAAGTAGAAAAAAAACCAGACCCAGTACCCGATAAATCTACTTCAGATGCGCTGTCAAGTTTAATCAACGGGCCAAAATCAGATGGAATCGAAGCATCAGGAGAAGGAGACGATCAAAAGCCTGGTGATAAAGGAGACCCTAATGGGGATCCCAATGCAAAAAGTTATTATGGAAATGGAAAAGGATTAGATGGGGATGGAAATTATTTACTTGGTGGACGTAAGGCTTTAAATAAAAAGAAGTTTGTTCAAGATTGTAATGAAGCTGGTACCGTTGTGGTAAGTATAGAAGTAGATCGAAACGGAAACGTAATCAGTGCAACTCCTGGAGTTAGAGGAACTACTAATAATTCTAAATGCTTATTAGAACCAGCAAAAAGGGCAGCTTTAGCTACTAAGTTTAATAAAGACGGCAATGCGCCTTCTAAACAAATAGGAAAAATCATCTACCGATTTAGTCTTTCAGAATAAAAATAAAAAACGATTTTTCATTCCTTTTCAATATCTTTATGGCAATTAAAAAAATGCTATGAATCCTTTAAAATTATTATCCTTAATTGCATCAATTTCAATAATTAGTTGTACAAATTCTCCTGAGTCAAGTAAACTGAAAGTTGAAAAACTTGAACATTCACCTCACGATTTTATGTTTACTCAGCGTGCATATCCAACTGGTGAAATTAAAACTGATGCATATTCAAATGCCATTCAATGGAAAAAACAACAAGTTAATAGAAATAGTTCATCAATTTCTCTTTGGGAGTTTTCAGGGCCTTTAAATGTAGGTGGTCGTATTTCAGATATAGAAATTCCTATTGATGATGCGGAAACCTATTATATTGGAGCTGCTTCAGGTGGTATTTTTAAGACTATAGATGCTGGGGCAACTTGGATCCCTATTTTTGATGAGCAAGAAATGTTATCTATTGGTGATATTGAGATTTCAAAAAACAACACGGATATAATATGGGTTGGTACAGGTGAAGTAAATGCAGGAGGAGGTTCTTTAGCTTATGATGGTAATGGAATTTATAAAAGTGAAGATGCTGGTTTAACCTGGACAGCCAGGGGATTGCCTGCAGCAGGTAGTATTGGGAAAGTGTTAATAGACCCTAATGATGATGAAACTATTTTTGTTGGAGCAATGGGACCACTGTTTAGAAAAGACACTAATAGAGGAGTATATAAATCAACAGACGGCGGAGAAAATTGGGAACAACAATTATTAGTAAGTGATTCAACAGGGATAATTGATATGGCGATACATCCTAGTAATGGTGATATTGTTTATGCAGCAAGTTGGGAGCGTATACGTCGCCTAAACAATAGACAATATGGGGGTGAAACTTCAAGAATTTATAGAACACAAGATGGGGGTGATTCTTGGAATGAACTTACAAACGGATTGCCAAGTGATCCAAACTCTAAAGGAAGAATTAGTATCGATATCTCACAATCTAATCCAGATGTGCTATATGCTTTTTATACAGATAAAGTTGGAAATGTAGAAGGAACTTTTAAAACGATTGATGGTGGTGATTCGTGGGTTGAAGTAAATTCCATAAGTAACGGAACATCCTACCATTGGTGGTTTGGAGGAATATTTGTTGATCCAACAGATGAAAATGTAATATATAACTCAGGTTTTGTTATGGATAAATCTACAGATGGAGGTATGACTTGGGGTTCTACTTTTCCAAATGTTCATGTAGACCAACATGCAATGGCTTTTAATACCTTAGTTCCTGGAGAAGTTTTAATTGGTAACGATGGTGGATTATATGTGAGTACTAATGATGGTAACACTTCTGTTAAAAATAATACCTTGCCTATTACACAGTTTTATCGTTTTTATGTAGATGCCCAAAACCCTGACAAAGTATATGGTGGAGCACAAGATAATAATACTATTAGGACTCAAACAGGAGGATTAAGTGATTGGCAAGCAATTTATGGTGGTGATGGATTTCAACCCATAGTAGATCCAACAAATACGAATGTTATATACGCATTATCACAAAGAGGAAACCTAGGGAAATCAACTAATAATGGAGCAAGTTTTAATAGCGCATTAAACGGAATACCTTCAAGTGATACTAATAACTGGGATACTGCTTTAGAGTTGGATCCTAATGACTCTCAAACATTATATTATGGGACGCAAAAAGTTTATAAAACTACCAATGCAGCTGGAAATTGGACGGCTATAAGCCCAGATTTAAGCGATGGTCCTTATGCAGGTAATTTAGATTTTGGAACAGTTACTACAATTAGTGTTTCCTCTTTAAACAATAATGTGATTTATGCAGGAACTGATGATGGAAATGTATGGGGAACCAATGATGGAGGAACGAATTGGAATAAATTATCTGATGCTTTACCTGTTAGATGGGTAACCAAAGTATTGGCATCCAGAGAAGATGTGAATGTTGTTTATGTTACCTTTTCTGGATATCGATATGGTGAAGATAATGGTCATGTTTATAAAAGTTCAGATTCAGGGTTAAATTGGACAAATTTATCAACTACATTACCAGATATTCCAATTAACGATATCGTACAAGATAGATATGGAAATTTATTTTTAGGAACTGATATTGGGGTTTTAGCATCGTTAGATGATGGTGAAAACTGGAATCCGTTTGGAGGAAATATGCCTTCTGTAGTTGTAAACGATTTGTTTATTCATGAAGGTACAGAATATCTTTATGCGGCAACCTATGGTAGATCAAGTTATAAATTGGATATAAGTGAAAATGTATTAGGAAATGATAGTAATTTGCTTGTTTCAGAAATTAGTTTGCATCCTAATCCTGCATCAAGTTTTGTGAATATTTCTTTTGAAAAACCAATTGAAAATATTTCAATATTTATATATGATCAATTAGGAAGAAGAGTTATGAATCAAGATTTTGAAAATAATGGAACTATCCTTCAAATCCCATTAAATGGATTAAATAAGGGTGTTTATTATGTTCAATTTACTTCGGAAACTTCAAAAGCAACAAAAAAATTAATTATAAAATAATTAGTTATTAATTACCCTGAAACCATATCCTGGCTTTTTAATCAATTACCCATGTATCAGCGTATAGGCGCTGCTGCATATAAGGTAGATTTGTCGAATACCCTAAAACTTATTGAGTATTTAGGTGAGCCACAAAAGAGTTTTAAATCTGTTCATGTTGCTGGAACTAATGGTAAAGGCTCTACAAGCCATATGTTGGCTTCTGTATTGCAAGAGGCAGGTTATAAAGTAGGTTTATATACTTCTCCTCATTTAAAAGATTTTCGGGAACGAATAAGGGTCAATGGTAAAATGATTCCTGAAAAAAATGTTGTTGGTTTTGTGAAAAACCACCAGCTGTTTTTTGAAGAGAATCAATTATCCTTTTTTGAAATGACCGTAGGATTGGCTTTTGATTTTTTTAAAACTGAAAAAGTAGATATCGCAATTATTGAAGTTGGACTAGGAGGGAGGTTAGATAGTACCAATGTTATACTTCCAGAAGTTTCTGTAATTACGAATATTGGTTTGGATCATACTCGTTTTTTAGGAGAAACTTTAGCAGAAATAGCTTCAGAAAAAGCTGGGATAATTAAACCTAATATACCTGTTGTGGTTGGTGAAGTTTTACCAGAAACAAAAACCGTTTTTATTAATAAAGCAAAAAAAGAAAACAGCCCAATAACCTTTGTTGAAGATGAGAATGTGCCAGAATTAGACTTAGATCTTTTAGGGAATTATCAATTGAAAAATAGCAAAACAGCTTATGTAGTTTTTGAGGTACTAAGACAACAAAATTGGAATATTTCAAATAAAAATATTGAAGAAGGATTGTTGAATGTTTTTGGAAATACAAGCCTGCAAGGGAGGTGGCAAATTATTGATAACAACCCAAAGGTGATTTGTGATACTGCTCATAACAAAGAAGGGCTTTCCATAGTTTTAAATCAATTAAAAAAAGAAGCGTTCCGTAAATTACATATTGTATTAGGAGTTGTTGATGATAAAAATTTAGATATAGTTTTACCACTATTTCCTAAAGATGCGATTTATTATTTTTGTAGGCCTAATGTTATTCGCGGCTTAAAAGAATCTGACTTAATACATAAAGCAAAAAAATATAATTTAATAGGAGAGGCCTATAAAACTGTAACTGAGGCTTATAATAAAGCAAAATCTGAAGCTAATGCAAACGATTTAATTTATATAGGTGGAAGTACTTTTGTTGTAGCAGAAGTTTTATAATATTTTTTAAATAAATGTTTGTGGTAAATAAAAACTGCCTTATATTTGCCACCGCTAACAAGAAGGGCAATTAGCTCAGTTGGTTCAGAGCACCTCGTTTACACCGAGGGGGTCGGGGGTTCGAATCCCTCATTGCCCACTTCAATTAGAATCCCAATACAGAAATGTGTTGGGTTTTTTTTATAAATTCTTTTTGGTGATGCTAAGTGATTAATATGTTATAAATCATATTAATAATCCTTTCTAAACTTATTATTTTAGTATTTGATTCCTTTATTCTTCTGAGTTTATATTCAATTTAGAACAAAAAAAGAAGGTGAAAATTATATTAATTTTCACCTCACTTATATTATTTAAAACCTAATAAAGATTTTAATCTTCAATAATCATTGGAATTTCCTCTGCTATACTAGCAGCAACCATAGCTTGTATTTTGTTTTCTGCTTGGAAATATTTTGCAGCTTTAGCTGTAGGTAATATTTTCTTGAATTTTTTATAGTATTTCTTTTCAAGTTTAAGAGATGCTGTTTTAAAATCCAAAACTTCATTCATTATTTTATCTGCTTTATCATCAGTTAATATACCATACTCTTCTGCATATTCTTTTATAGCATTTAATCTGATATTTTGTACTGAATTTAATTCAAATTCGTATTCATTATATAGTTCCCAAAATGGAGCAGATTCTGCTTCAGTTAATTCCATAACTTCAGTAATAACTGCTTTTTTCTCTGTTTTTAATAGAGATCGAACAACCTCGATATAATCATTATCTGCTTGAGCATAAAGACTCATTGAAATAATAGATAAGAATAAAGTAATAATTGTTTTTTTCATAATAATATGTGTTTTTTAATTACAGTTAATTTAAAACAAATATACTGACAATAAAGATTTATTTGTCTCAATTTGTAACGATTTTTTGTCGTTTAACAGTTAAATCTCTTATTAAAGAAACATCTTATAACACTTATTAATTCTGTTTTTATTAATTAGGTAATATTAAATTACAGGATGTAAAAAAATGCTATTATAAAATATCTAGAATTCTTTCCATGGCCATTCCTCTAGAAGCCTTTATTAGAATGTGATTATTTGAAATTTCTTGACTTTTAAATATTGATTTAAATGTTTTAAAATCATTGAATTTGTGAATGTTTGGTACACAAATAATTGTGTTGTTGAAATTTTCTCCAATCAGATAACAAGTGCCTTTAAAATGGTTCTCCAAATAGTTAACAATGTTTTGATGTTCTTCTTCAGCTTCAGGCCCTAATTCAAACATATCACCAAGAAAAGCTACTTTGTTAGCGCCTTCAGATTGTGTAAAATTTTCTAAGGCAGCCATCATACTTGATGGGTTAGCGTTGTACGCATCTAAAATAATTTTATTGCTTCCTTTCTCTAATAACTGAGATCTGTTGTTAGTGGGTGTGTATTCCTCTATTGCAGACTTGATATCTTCTGTTGAAACATTAAAATATTTTCCGATAGTGATAGCTGCAGCGATATTATTAATGTTATAAAGGCCTATTAAATTACTTTGTATAAACTCATTTTGATAACTAAGCAAAAGTTTATTGGAACTATCTACTAAATCTATATTGCAATCTTGTTCTGTGTTTCCAAAGGTGTGTTTTTTAATTCCTTCAGAATATTCTATTTGTTTTTTATCATTAAAATTCACAAAAACAGTTTTGTTGTTTCTTTTTAAATATCGATACAATTCTGTTTTTGCTTCAACAACACCTTCAAGACTACCAAACCCTTCTAGATGTGCTTTTCCGAAATTAGTAATGTAACCATAATCGGGCTTAGCTATTTCACATAAAAAATCAATTTCATTATGGTGGTTAGCTCCCATTTCTATTATACCTATTTCGGTATCCGAATTCATAGAAAGTAAGGTAAGAGGTACTCCGATGTGGTTATTTAGATTGCCTATTGTTGCAGTGATCTTGTGTTTTTTTGAAAGAACCGCATTAATAAGTTCTTTTGTTGTTGTTTTACCATTACTTCCTGTTAATGCTATAATAGGAATGCCTAAAAATAACCTATGAAATGAAGCAAGTTCTTGAAGTGTTTCTAAAACATCTGTAACCAAAATTGAATTGTCATTTTGATACTTTTCTTCATCAATAATCACTTTATATGCTCCTTTTTCAATAGCAGAATTAGCAAATGTATTCCCATTGAAATTATCACCCTTTAAAGCAAAAAACAGACATTTTTTTTTGATAGCTCTAGTGTCTGTACAAATACCTGAAGAGTTTAAAAATAATTGGTGAAGTTTTTCTATTTCCATAAAATAAAGGTACAAAAAAACCTCTTCAGATAACGGAAGAGGTTTTTAAAATTATTGAAAGTAATTTTTAATTTCTTGGTGTTTTTCCTTGTTTAGATTTAGAACCTACACGTGACATAGCACATCTAAATCCTATATAATCTGTTGCCATATCTTGAGGGAAATATCTTCTTTGAGCAGGATCTAACCAGTAGTCTCCATCTCTCCAAGATCCTCCTTTGTAAACACGTACCTCATCATTAATTAATGTAGTTCTAGTAGATGTTTTGTCATATTGACGATCTAGAGTTCCTGAACTGTCAGCTGTTACAGATTGCTCAGGCGAGTTATACATTAGTTTACTGTCATCATCATTTTCATCGTCATTAAAAGATTGGTAGTATCTTGTTGATTCTTTATCACCATCACGATAGTTGATTTGATCACTTTTAGAGAAGTTAGTTCTTAAGTACGTTTCTTGTTCATCAACAGGGACTTGATAAATTTCACCAGGTAAATTTCTGGCTATTATTTTACCGTTACTTAAAGTATCGTATACAATTGAATCTGCAGTAACTATTTTTACTTTTCCGTCTTCACCAATATAATCTTTAGTATAAACATTTCCACGGAAATAGTTAAAGTCACTAAACTCATCATCAACTATAGGTCTGTAGACATCGGCAACCCATTCAGCTACATTTCCTGCCATATCATATAATCCATAGTCATTAGCTTCATATGATTTTACCTCAGCAGTAATATCTGCTCCATCATCACTCCATCCTGCAATACCACCATAATCACCATCTCCTTGTTTAAAGTTAGCTAATTGATCTCCTCTAGATTTTCTTTTCCCAGAACGAGTGTATTGACCTTCCCAAGGGTATTTTTTTCTTCCTCTATATACGTTATAATTTCTTAGTCCAACTAAACCAAGAGCAGCATATTCCCATTCTGCTTCAGTAGGAAGTCTATATCCAGGTAATAGGATACCGTCTTTTCTTTGAACATAAATATTCGAACTATCCTTATTTCTTTTCATTCTAGCTTGAGTAGATTTACCATTTTTTGTGATAGAATCATTTCCGCCATACGTTTCTGTTGGTGAACTTAAATAAGTTTGAGTATTAAAAGTTTCTCCAGCTTCAACATCATAACGTGCATTTCTAGTTGTGAATCCTTCTTCCTCTAAAATTAATTCATTTACACGATCTGTTCTCCAGTTACTAAACTCTACTGCTTGAATCCAACTAACACCTACTACTGGGTAATCTGCATAGGCTGGATGACGTAAATAGTTATTGGTCATAACTTCATTATAACCAAGTCTATTTCTCCAAACCAAGGTATCTGGGATAGCGCCAGGATAAATATTTTTGTAATTTTCATCTGTTGGAGGGAACAATTTCTTTATCCAATCTAAATATTCAGAATACATTAGGTTGGTAACTTCTGTTTCATCCATATAAAATGATTGAACGTGTTGTTGGTTAGGACTATTGTTCCAATCGTGCATCGGATCATCCTGTACTTTACCCATAGTAAATGTACCACCTTCAATAAAAACAAGTCCTGGACCTGTTTCTTGTTCTTTAGCATCTGGATTGTATTGAAAGCCACCTTCTTTGGCATTCACTTTCCATCCAGTTGCTCTGGAGCTATCTTTGTAACTCCTGGATTTGTTACAACTTACAAATAATGTAGTTGAAATTAATAAAATAAAAAGCTTTAACGCTAGGTTGTTTTTAAAGTTCATAGTTTTCAGTTATGAAAAAATTGGGTTCGCAATATAGTAATTAACGATAATAATTCAATAATATTTTAAAATATATTGACCAGCATTAAAGATTATGAATTTAGTGCCGATTCTTTAGGTAACGAATATATTTTTAATTTATTTCAAATTATTCCAATTTTGAAAAAAAATTAATAAAAAATCAACTATACTAAGTGTATATTTGATGCGTTACTTATAATGATGAAAAATTTTATATTATTTATTAGCTTGATATTATTGCCAATTGCTTTGTCTGCACAGGATAAAACAATCGAAATTGATTGGGGGGAAACGAATCAATTCAATAAGCAAGTCAGTAAAAACGATAAAACACCTACAAAAACGATAAAAAAATCTACAACGCCTTTAATAGATCTTATTATAGAACAGGAGCTGCGTTTTTTTAAGCAATGGCAAGATAATAACTATGCTGATGAAGAATCTTTAGTGGTTTCAGATTTAGTTTATGGGGATTTAACTTCTTATGAATTAAATAAAATTGATAAAAATGTAATTAGCGATCAGCATATTTATTCTTTGGGAAGTGGAAAAGCAAGAGATGTTTTTTATACCTCGATTTCAATTACACCCATAATAAAAATAAATGGTGCTTTTAAAAAAGTACTTTCTTTTAATGTCTCTTATGAGTATAAAACCCAATCTAGGGTTCAACAAGTAATTCCGATAAGCAATTCCGTATTAGCTACAGGTGATTGGTATAAGTTTAGAATTGAAAAAACAGGAGTTCATATTATTAATAAAGATTTTCTAAATAGTATTGGAATGAATACAGATGGTATTGATCCAAGAAATATTAAAGTTTATGGAAATGGAGGAAAAGCTCTTCCTTTTAAAAATATTGATAATACTGTTTTTGATTTAACTGAAAATTCAATCCAAGTTGTTGGAGAAGCAGATGGTAGTTTTGATGGTAATGACTTTATTTTGTTTTATGGAATCCATTCTAGGGGATATCAAGGAGATAATTATGATACTAACATAAATCCGTATAGTGATGAATCATATTATTATGTGACTGTTAATGGAGGTTTAGGAAATAGAGTGCAAGAAATGGTAGAGCCAACAGGTAATCCAACAAATGTTATTACTCAATACAATAGGTATCAGTTTATTGAAAGTGACGAAGAAAGCCCTGTTAAAGTAGGAAGAAGATGGTTTAGCAATCGATTTGATATAGAAAGTGAGCAGACTTTTACATTTGATTTTCCAAATATTGTGCCTGGACAACCAATGTTTGTAAAGGTTAAAGTAGCATCAGCTTCAGAAACAACTACTTCTATGGCAATATCTGTAAATGGAACTAGTTTAAATCCACTAACTTTTTCACCTATTAATGATCCCTTTTTATTAGATTCTAAACAGTTTGTGGATGATATTCCATCAGGTAGTGAAAATGTTGTTTTTGATTTAACTTACAATAATGGTGGAAACCCATCTAGTATTGGTTACTTAGATTATATAAGTGTAGATGCTCTTGTTCAGTTAAAAAGTGTAAGTGGTCAATTAGACTTTCGATGGAATGAAGCAGAAACTATTCCTGGAATAGGTGAGTATCAAATAAGTGATGCTGCACAATTTTCTCAAGTTTGGGATGTAACAAATCCGAATTTTATAGTTGCAAAAACCAATGAAGGTAACTCTTCATCTTTTTCATTTAAAGCTGCATTAGGAGAGTTGAAAGAATATGTAGCAGTAAATCCAAATGATTATTATACTCCAATTGAAATAAATAAATCATATGTTCCAAATCAAAATTTAAAAGGAACTATATTTAATGATGAGTCAGGTAATTTTAAAGATTTAGATTTCTTGATCGTTGCTCCTCCATTTTTATTGCAACCTGCATTAAGTTTAGCAAATCATAGAAGAGCTGTAGATGGAATTAATGTAAAAGTGATTACTACAGATAAAATTTATGAGGAATTTAGCTCAGGAAAACAGGATATAGGAGCAATCCGAAATTTTGTGCGTTACATATATGAAAATGCTTCATCTGAAGAAAAACGTATAAAATATGTCTGTTTATTTGGAGATACATCAGTAGATTATAAAGATAGAATTCCTAATAACAATAATATAGTACCCACTTATCATACTTATAGGAGTGATAGTACATTTGGGGCCTTTATGTCTGATGATTTTTTCGGAAATATGGATCCAGAAGAAGGGTTGATGGTAGGGTCTGAAAAATTAGATATTGCGGTGGGTAGAATATTAGTAGATGACGTGGTATTGGCAAACGCAATGGTTGATAAGATTATAGGCTATGATTCAAAAGAATCTTATGGGAATTGGAGAAATGACTTCGTTTTGATTTCAGATGATGTAGATGAAGCTTGGGAATATGAAACTTTAGAAGTGAATTTAGATAATTTAGGAAATGAAGTTTCTGTAGAAAAACCAACAACAAATGTTAAAAAAATTCACTCAGATTCATATCAACAAGTAGCTTCGGCAGGTGGAGATAGATATCCAGATGTTAATGATGAAATAGAAAATGCTATTGAAGTAGGAGCGCTTATTGTTAATTATTTTGGGCACGGAGGGGAAGATGGTTTAGCATCTGAATTTGTTTACACCAAAGAAACTGGTGAGGATTTAAAAAATAAAAATCGATATCCGTGTATAGTTACGGTTACTTGTGAGTTTACAAAGTTTGATAATCCTCAACGAATTACTGCAGGAGAACTTACCTATTGGAATAAAGAAGGAGGAGCTATCTCGTTAATAACCACAACTCGATCTATTTCTGCAGGAGTCGGTGTATTGTTTAATCAATATTTAGCTCCTGAATTATTTGGGTATGGATTAGATATTCCTAATACCCCTGCTGAATCAGTACGAAGGGCAAAAAATGAAGTTTCTAATGAAAACAGGAGAGTGGTGTTTTATATTGGGGACCCTTCAATGCATCTTGCTTTTCCAAGACAAAATATAGCCTTAACGACGATAAATAGCATTCCTGTTGCAGGATCTACAGAAGTGCTTAAAGCTTTGGATAAAGTTACTTTAGGAGGAGAAATACAAGATATTAATGGAAATTTGTTAACCGATTATAAAGGAGTTTTAGAAGCTAAGCTTTTTGATAAAAATGTTGAAAGAAGTACATTAGGTAATGATGGTGTAACAGAGAATGGGTCTTTGTTAATTTTAGACTTTATAACATTAGGAGAAGTGTTGTTTAACGGCAAGGCAACGGTTTTAGATGGTAAGTTTGAGTTTGAATTTATAATGCCAAGGGATACACAGATTCCAGTTGGTACAGGACGGATTAGTTTTTATGCTCAAGAAGATAATTCATTAAAAAACCAAACAGGCTACAATTTAGATGTACAAATTGGTGGGCTAAATGAAAATGCTCCAGAAGATAATCAGGGACCTTTAATCAATTTGTTTATGAATGATGAAAGTTTTGTATCTGGTGGAATAACTAACGACTCTCCAATATTAATTGCAAAATTATCTGATGAAAACGGAATCAACACCGCTAGTGGAATTGGACACGATATGATTGCAATTTTAGATGGTGATGAATCTAATCCTTTTGTGATAAACGAATACTATCAAGCAAATGTTGATGATTACTCAACCGGAAAAGCTTCATTTACTTTCAGAGATTTAGAAGAGGGGTTACATACCTTAACATTTAAAGCATGGGATGTTTATAATAATTCTTCTACTTCAGAAATACAATTTATGGTTGCTGGAAACGATGAGTTAGAAATAAATAATGTATTAAACTATCCAAACCCCTTTGTTAATTACACAGAGTTCTGGTTTAATCACAATCGTCCTTTTGAACCTTTAGAGGTTCAAATCCAAGTATTTACTGTAACTGGAAAAGTAGTTTGGACTAAAAATCAACTGATAAACACTGATGGATTCTTATCTAGAGATATCGTTTGGGATGGAAAGGATGATTTTGGGGATCGAATAGGAAAAGGAGTCTATGTATATAAGATAACTGTAATTTCAACGTTAACTAACAAACGAGTTGAAAAGTTTGAAAAACTCGTTATTCTATAAAAATTAAATTTATATTTGTAAAAATTTTTACTAAATGAAAAAAATATTATTATTAGCATTATTGGGGATGATTGCCTTTAATATCAATGCACAAGAGACAATTATAGTACCTAATAATCCAAACTGGGACAACCCATATTTAAATCCAATTACAACCGGTGTTCCATTTATATTAATTGGAGCAGATGCCAGAGCTGCTGGTATGGCAGATATTGGAGTAGCTACTTCAGCAGATGCTTTTTCACAACAATGGAATCCGTCCAAATCTGCTTTTGCACTAGTTAAACAAGGAATTGGAGTTACTTATACTCCTTATTTAGGAAAATTAGTAAATGATGTGTTTTTAGGAAACCTAACCTATTATAATAGGTTGAATGAACGTAGTGCAGTTGCAGCAAGTTTTAGATATTTTAGTAGTGGAGAGATAGAACTAAGAGAAACAATTGAGCAGGAGCCATTAATTGTAAAACCAAATGAAATGTTATTTGATGTTACTTATTCTTTAAGATTAAGTGATCGATTTGCAATGGGGGTTACTGGTAGGTATATAAGATCAGATTTAAAACTACAAACAGCTATAGAAGATGCAACAGCAGCAAGTTCATTTGCGGTTGATGTTTCTGCATATTATCAAAGTGAAGAAATTCCTATGAGTAGTTTTGACGGACGTTGGAGAGCAGGTATAAATATATCTAATATTGGACCAAAATTAAAATATGATGAAGTAGGTCAAGAAAGTAATTTACCTACAAACCTTGCTTTTGGAGGTGGATTTGATTTTATTTTAGATGAATATAATAAAATTGGTTTAAATGTAGAATTCAATAAATTATTAGTGCCAACTCCACCTATTAGAGGAACAGAATTTATAGATGAAAACGGAAATGGTGAGTTTGATCCTGAAGATGGTGAAGTTGCAATCAACAGTGATGCGGTATATTTAGGAAAAGAAAATGATGTTAGTTTCTTTAAAGGAATGTTTCAATCATTTGGAGATGCTCCTAATGGTTTTAGTGAAGAACTTCAAGAGTTCACTTGGGCTATAGGTGCTGAGTATTGGTTTAGAGATGTATTTGCTTTTAGAACAGGTTATTTTAATGAAAACCCAACTAAAGGAGCAAGACAATATTTCTCTTTAGGAGCTGGATTTAAGTATACAACTATTAATATTGATATTTCTTATTTAATCTCTACATCTAATGTAATTAGCCCATTAGAAGGTACACTTCGTTTTGGTTTAACGTTTAGTTTTGGAGATGAATATGATGAATACTAGAAGCTAGTGAAAAATATTAAAATCGAAATTAATTTAGAAGTCTTTGATTCTGTTTCAGAGCTTCCTATTTCGATTCAAGAATTAATGAATAAGGCGCATGAAGCACGTGAAAATGCTTATGCGCCTTATTCACTTTTTAAGGTTGGTGCAGCTCTAAAATTAGATTCTGGAGAAATAATTACTGGTAATAATCAAGAAAATGCTGCTTATCCCTCAGGTTTGTGTGCAGAACGAGTTGCAGTATTTCATGTAGGTTCTCAACAACCAAATGCTACTATTGTTTCTATGGCAATTACGGCTAGATCTTTAAAAAATAAAATGACTACTCCTGTTCCGCCTTGTGGAGCTTGTAGACAGGTTTTGGCAGAATACGAAGTGAAACAAGAGCCTTCTATTGAAATTTATTTTATGGGTGAAACTGGAAAAGTGGTTAAGGCAAATTCAGTTAAAGATTTATTACCACTTATCTTTGATAGCTCATTTTTGTAATTCTATTTTATTCTTCTATTTTAGATATTATCTCTTACAAATTGTAATAGTTTGATAACCTGCGATTAATAGGTTTGAGTAAATCCTATTCTTTTCAGATTTATAGTTTTGTAGAACCTAATAATATAGTATTTTTGTCAGCTATGCAATAAATTTACCTAAACCTGTAATAGTGTAAACATTATGAAAAGAATTACAAAAAAAACATATTTAGATTGGTACGAGAACATGTACTTCTGGAGAAAGTTTGAAGATAAGCTTGCTCAAGTTTATATAAAACAAAAAGTCAGAGGATTTCTTCATTTATATAATGGCCAAGAAGCTATTTTAGCTGGTGCACTTCATGTGATGGATCTTACCAAGGATAAGATGATTACTGCTTATAGAAACCATGTCCAACCTATTGGTATGGGAGTAGATCCTAAAAGAGTAATGGCAGAATTGTATGGTAAAAGTACAGGGACATCTAAAGGCTTAGGAGGTTCTATGCATATATTTTCAAAAGAACATCGTTTTTATGGAGGTCATGGAATTGTTGGAGGCCAAATTCCATTAGGAGCAGGATTAGCATTTGCTGATAAATATTTTAATAGTGATGCGGTTACATTAACTTTTATGGGTGATGGAGCTATGCGTCAAGGTTCGCTTCATGAAACTATGAATTTAGCAATGCTTTGGAATTTACCAGTAGTTTTTTGTGTTGAAAACAATGGGTATGCAATGGGAACTTCTGTTGAAAGAACAGCAAATCATTCTGAGATATGGAAAATGGGATTAGCCTATGATATGCCTTGTAAAGCTGTAGATGGAATGAAACCAGAAGAAGTTGCAGAAGCTTTAGATGAAGCAATACAAAGAGCTAGAAAAGGAAACGGTCCTACGTTTTTAGAATTAAGAACCTATCGTTTTAGAGGTCACTCTATGAGTGATGCACAGCATTATCGTACAAAAGAAGAGGTTGCTGAAAAGCAAGAAGATGATCCAATATCGTATGTGAAAAAGGTGATTTTAGATAAAAAATATGCAACTCAAAAGCAGTTAGATATTATAGATAAGAGAGTTAAAGAATTGGTTAGTGAATGTGAACAATTTGCTGAAGATTCTCCTTATCCAAAAAAAAATGTCATGTACGATGCAGTATATGAACAAGAAGATTATCCTTTTTTATCACATAAATTATAATTGATATGGCAGAAGTGATTAATATGCCGCGTTTAAGCGACACCATGGAGGAAGGAACTGTTGCAAAATGGCTTTTTAAAGTTGGCGATAAAGTATCTGAAGGTGATATTTTAGCTGAAATTGAAACCGATAAAGCAACTATGGAGTTTGAATCTTTTAATGAAGGTACGTTACTTCATATTGGGATTCAAGAAGGAGAAACTGCTCCTGTTGATGTGCTTTTGGCAATCATTGGTGATAAAGATGAAGACATTTCTTCATTTTTAAAAGGGAATGATAATCCTATTTCAGTTGATAGTAAAAAAGAGACAGTGAGTGAACCTGAAGTTGAAACTAAAAGTAATTCTATAACAATTCCTGATGGTGTTGAGGTTATAACGATGCCTCGCTTAAGTGATACCATGGAAGAAGGGACTGTTGCAACTTGGAATAAAAAAGAAGGAGATACTGTAGAGGAAGGAGATATTTTAGCTGAAATAGAAACCGATAAGGCTACTATGGAGTTCGAATCTTTTTATTCTGGTGTTCTTTTAGAGATAGGAATAAAAGAGGGAGAAACTGCCTTAGTAGACTCGGTTCTTGCAATAATAGGACCCAAAGGAACAGATGTTACAGGAATTCTAGATAGTTATTCTTCTGGAGGAAATACTTCAGTTGAAAAGGTAGAAGTTGAAAAAGTAGCTCCATTATTGGTTGAACCTAAAATTGAAACCCCAAAAGCATTAACGACTATTTCAACTTCTGATAATGTTAGAATATTTATTTCACCTTTAGCAAAAAAACTTGCTGAAGAAAAAGGAATTAATCTTTCACAGGTAAGAGGGTCTGGAGAAAACGGTCGGATTATAAAACGTGATATTGAGAATTATCAACCCGTTTCAACAGTTGTTCAAGCGTATGCTCCTGTAGGAGAAGAAAGTTTTGAAGAGGTGAAAAATTCGCAAATGCGTAAGGTAATTGCTAAGCGTTTAGGCGAATCGAAATTTATGGCACCTCATTATTATTTAACCATCGAGTTGGATATGGATAATGCTATTTCTGCTAGAGCAGCAATTAATTCAGATCCAGATGTGAAAGTTTCCTATAATGATATGGTTGTTAAAGCAAGTGCAATGGCATTACGTAAACATCCTAAGGTTAACTCTCATTGGACAGATACTTCTACATTAATTGCTAAACATATACATATTGGAGTTGCTGTTGCAGTTGATGATGGTCTTTTAGTTCCTGTTTTAAAATTTGCGGATCAGATGACTTACAGTCAAATAGGGTCAAATGTTAAAGATCTTGCTGGAAAAGCTAGAAATAAAAAGTTAACTCCACAAGAAATGGAAGGAAGTACTTTTACCGTTTCTAATCTAGGAATGTTTGGTATTAAAGAGTTTACTTCCATAATTAATCAACCAAATTCTGCAATATTGTCAGTGGGAGCAATTGTTCAAAAACCTGTTGTTAAAAATGGTCAGATTGCTGTTGGAAATACTATGACGGTTACATTGGCTTGTGATCATAGAACTGTAGATGGAGCTACTGGAGCTGCATTTTTACAGACGTTTAGAAAATATGTAGAAAATCCAGTAACCATGTTTGTATAGATGAAGAATGTTATAATTACTGGGACGAGTAGAGGAATAGGATATGAGTTGGTTCAGTTATTTACAGATGCTGGTTATAATGTATTATCACTTTCTAGAAATTCTGCACCTATTTCAAGTATAAATCTTGAGGGTTGTACTATTTTTCCTTTTGATATAACAGATTCTAAAGACATTAAAACGGTTTCCAAATTTGTAAAAGAAAATTGGAAACAAGTAGATGTCTTAATTAATAATTCTGGTTCTCTTATAAATAAACCTTTTGCTAAAACATCCATAGATGATTTTATTAGTGTTTATGATGTAAATGTTTTTGGAGCTGCGGCTTTAACTAAGGCTATACTTCCTTTTATGAAAAAAGAAGGACATGTAGTTAATATTAGTAGTATGGGCGGAATTCAAGGAAGCATGAAGTTTCCAGGGTTAAGTGCTTATAGTAGTAGTAAAGGAGCTTTAATTACGTTAACAGAATTACTTGCAGAAGAATATAAAGATACAGGTCCTTCATTTAATGTTTTAGCATTGGGAGCAGTTCAAACAGAAATGTTAGAAGAAGCTTTTCCTGGATATAAGGCGAATGTTACAGCTGAAGAAATGGCCGAATATATTATGCAATTTTCACTTTCAGGACAAAAAATGTATAATGGGAAGGTATTGCAAGTTTCTAGTTCGACTCCATAATGTAAGCAATGCCCAAAACTCTTGAAAAATATATACCACCAGCTTCTGTTGCTTCTGTTTTTCAATTAATTACTTCACATAATATTTACCTTAAAATTGTAAACGAACGAGTTACGCGTCATGGGGATTATCGTAAAATGCCTAATGGTCAGCATCAAATAACCGTTAATTCAAATTTAAATTCCTACCGTTTTTTAATTACATTGATCCATGAAATAGCACATTTAATTGCTTTTAAAAAATATGGAAGGATGATAAAACCTCACGGTTTAGAATGGAAACATACTTTTCAACAATTGATGTTGCCCTATTTGAGACCGGAAATATTTCCAATGCAATTATTGCCTTTTTTGGCAGTACATTTTAAAAATCCAAGAGCAAGTAGTGATACCGATGAAAAACTTTCTTTAGCTTTAAAAGAATATGATGCTCCCAATGATAAAAATTATATCTTTGAAATACCTTTGGGTGGAAGATTTAGACTTTATAACGGGAAAGTATTTAAAAGAGGTAAAAAGCGCGTTAAAAGGTATGAATGTTTAGAAATTGCTACCGGTAAAATCTACTTATTTAACCCAAATGCTGAAGTTGAATTTCTTTAGAGGATTTCAAAGATAAATTGAAGGGTTGATTTCATTTATCTATTAGTATAGATTATAAAACAAACAAAAAATGCACCAATTAGATAGTAAGAATTATTATGCAGTGATAATGGCAGGTGGTATTGGTTCTCGTTTCTGGCCAGTGAGTACAACAGAATTCCCAAAGCAGTTTCATGATATGTTGGGAAGTGGACAGACTTTGTTGCAAAAAACATTTTCTAGATTAGAACAACTAATTCCTGCTAACAATATTAATATACTTACTAATGATAGATATATTGATATTGTATTAGAACAATTACCTAGCATTAAATCTAATCAAGTTGTGTTAGAGCCAGCAATGCGAAATACAGCTCCTTGTATTTTACTTTCTGCTTTGAAAATTCAAAAAATTGATCCAAATGCAATGATGTTAGTTGCACCAAGTGATCATTGGATAGAGGATGAAGTTTCTTTTTTAAAAGATGTGGAATCAGGATTTAAGTCTTGTTTTAATGAGAATAAACTATTGACTTTAGGAATTAAACCTACTTTCCCAAATACTGGGTTTGGTTATATTGAATATGATAAAAATGATGTTGAAACTGTTAAAAGGGTAAAACAATTTAGAGAAAAGCCAGATTATAACACTGCAAAACATTTTATTGAAAACGGTAATTTTCTTTGGAATGCTGGTATCTTTATTTGGAGTGTAGATAGTATAATCAATTCGTTTAAAAAATATTTACCAGAAATGTATGAATTGTTTTCTTCAGGTTTTGAAAATTTAAACACATCTGATGAAAGAAGTTTTGTGCTGGAAAATTATGAGAAATCAGAAAACACTTCAATAGATTATGGTATTCTAGAAAAATCGGATGATGTTTTTGTAAAGAAGGCCTCTTTTGATTGGAATGATTTGGGTACTTGGGGAGCATTACATGATAAATTAGAAAAAGATGAAAATAATAATGCAATAGTTAGGGCGAAAACTCATTTAAAAGATTCTTCTGGAAATATGATATTTACATCTAAAGAAAAGTTAGTAGTTTTAGATAGTATAAAAGATTTTATTGTAGTTGATAAGGATGATGTGTTAATGATTTATCCCAAAGAGAAAGAACAAGAAATAAAAAGTTTGCTTACAGATATTAATAAAAAGTATACTAATAAATACTTATAATGGAAAATAACGATAATAAGGTTGAGAGTTCGAATCCTACTTCAAACGAAAAAGAGTTTAATCAAGTAAAGGAGACTGCTTGGCAAGGATTAAAAAATTTCTTTAAAGAACTATTAGATATTAGAGATGATACAGATAGAGAAACAACTATTGAAATTGTTAAAAAGGATATCTCCTTTAAAGGACATAATGCATGGATTTTAATATTCTCCATTTTTGTTGCTTCGATAGGTTTAAATGTTAGTAGTACAGCTGTTGTAATAGGTGCTATGTTAATTTCACCACTAATGGGACCGATTGTTGGTTTAGGGCTTTCGGTTGCGATTAATGATGTGGAGACATTAAAAAAATCTCTAATTAACTTAGGGGTTATGGTTGCCTTAAGTGTTATTACTGCTTATTTATATTTTACGATTTCACCATTAACAAAAGAAACACCAGAACTTTTAGCAAGAACTTACCCAACAATATTAGATGTTTTGATAGCAATATTTGGTGGGTTGGCATTAATTGTTGCTGTAACCAAAAAAGGAACCATGGCAAGTGTCATATTTGGAGTTGCAATTGCTACAGCCTTAATGCCTCCTTTATGCACCGTTGGATATGGATTGGCAGTTGGTAATTTAAATTATGCAGGAGGAGCCTTATATTTATTTTCAATAAATGCTGTTTTTATAGCATTAACTTCCTTTTTAATCGCAAAGATTTTACGTTTTCCAATGGTGAAATATGCCAATTCAAAACGCAGAAAAAGAATTGCTCAAATTGCTTCCATTATTGCAGTAATTGTAATTGTTCCGAGTGTTATATTGTTTTTAAATCTTCTGAAAGTTCAAGTTTTTGAAAATAAAGCTAAAGAATTTGTTACTACAAATATTAAAAATGATGGAACAGTTGTTTTAAAATCAAATCAAGATTATGAAAATCAAAAGATAGAAGTTTATTTAATTGGTCGATTAGTTTCTAATTCAATAATTGAAAGATGGAAAGAAGAATTAAATGAAAAAGGTATCTTAAAAGATGTTAACCTTCAGATTTACCAAGCTGCTGATCAAAGTGATCAAATGGCTCAAGAACTATCTGGAAAATTAAAATTTGACATTTTAGATGAATTATATGAAAAAAATGAAGCTTTATTAAAAGACAAAGAAGCTAAAATCCTTTTTTTAGAAAATCAAATTACTGACTTAAAAGTAAAAGAATTAAAATTTGATGAAATAAGTAAAGAAGTGAAAATGAATTATAGTGAAATTGAAACAATAAGCTATTATAATAAAGTAACTACCAATTTTGAAACTACAGATACAATTCCGGTACTATCCATTTCTTGGGAAAAGAAATATTCTAAAAAAGACAGGAAAAAAGATGCTGAAAGATTAAATAACTGGTTGAAGTTTAAGTTGAAATTAGATACACTTCAAATAATATATTAAAAAAAAAGCTGTCCTAAGGACAGCTTTTTTTTAATATATAAAAATCTATATAATTATTATTTTTTCACAAACTTATAACTAACATCTGTGTTTTCTACTTGTAGTTGAACAAAATAAACACCTGTAGTTAATGCTTCTACATTAATATTGTTATTTGTAGAAATGTTAGTATTTAAAACTGTTCTGCCGTTAATGTCAATTACTTTAACAGATGTACCTTCAATTCCATTTAAAGAAAAATTAATTAATGAAGTAGTTGGGTTAGGGTATAAACTTATACCATTCACTGCAAAATCCGAAGTTCCAAGAATATTATCTCCTTCTACAAAAATGTGTTGAGAATTAATGTCTACGTTTTCTATAAAATCAACAGTTCCAGAAGGCCATTCAATCAATACAGATTCAATTTCTGTACTAGTTCCTAATCCAAAATGAGCGATTAATGAACTCATATGGCTAAACCCAGTTCCTGAACGTACTTCACGTATTTGCATTCCCCAATCCCCATTAATTGTAATACGTGCTCCTATTCCATTAGGGTTACTTTCAACACCAACTAATCCAAATTTAACCCAGTTATTAGATCCTCCGTCATTCATCCATAGATTTCCACTTTTACCAACATCAAGATATCCGTCACCGTTAAAATCTCCAATAGCACCTTCATCAAAAGGGAGGTCATAACCAGTAAAAGTCATATCTCCATTATTGATGTATAATTCTTTAGATAATTCTGAAAAAATATCGACAAAACCATCATTGTTAAAATCTACCGCTTGGTTTTCCCAAGCACCTAAATCTGTAGCGTTTATTCCTGTAGACCCAATAATGTCTGTGTATACTCCATTCCCATCATTTTCGTAAAACCTATTAGCATCACTATGGTTCACACAAAAAGCATCGAAATCTCCATCATTATCAAAATCTTGAAATACTGAAGCCCAAGATTGTTCGTTATCATCCATATTTATTGAAGCTGCAACTTCAGAATAAGTCCCGTCTCCATTATTACGATACATAGCATTTGTGCGTTCTGGATCCCCAGGAGTTGACCCTTGACGACATTTTGTTAAATACATATCGGTATCTCCATCATTGTCATAATCTACCCATAGAGATTGATAGTTCCCTGCAAGATCTAGTGTTTCAATTAAATTTTGATCCAAAACCATATCTTGATTTCCATCGTTTCTATAAGGATGACTTTCGTCTACATCGTGACAAACAAACGCATCTAAATCACCATCGTTGTCAATATCTACAATATTTGAACGTTGTGAAAATATATATTCACCGTGTAGTTGTTCTACATAAGCAGTTCCGTCGTTATTTGCAAATAAGAAAGAAACTCTTTGTCCATTTCCTAAAACTAAATCCGTGTATCCATTTCCATCGATATCACCAGCAGCAACGCTCCAATTGGGTACATGTTGTATTGGCATAGACATAAAAACTGAATTAAATGTTCCATCAGCTTGTTGATAATCAATTCCAATACCATTGTCAGATACTCGTACAAAATCATCTAAAAAATCACCATTCATATCAACAGTAATAGATTGATACCCATCGTAATTTTCGATTAAGTCATTGCGGTTTGTAAATGTTACTTGAGCAATTAAAGAAGTTACGCTAAAAATAGCGAAACTACAAAGTAGGATTTTCTTCATTTTGATTGTTTTTTATTGAATTAAGAGCCTAAAAATAAAGTAATTATTTATAAATAGTGTTAAATTATAAAAAATTATTGTTCATTAATCTGAATATCTCTTATTTTTTTAAATAAATCTGAAGAATAAACAAAATCGGTTACATCTTCATTGTCTGTTTTAAATATTTCAAGATTAGAGCCTTGCCAAACTAATTTTCCATTTTTAAGAAATACAATTTTTTCTCCAATTTCCATTACAGAGTTCATATCATGGGTAACAACAACAGTTGTGATATTATTTTCTTTTGTAATGTCTTGGATTAATTGATCTATTAACGTTGCGGTTTTTGGATCTAAACCAGAATTTGGTTCATCACAAAATAGATATTTAGGATTGTTAACTATAGCTCTTGCAATAGAAACTCTTTTTTTCATTCCACCTGATATTTCTGACGGAAATTTTTTATTTACATTTTCTAAATCAACACGTTTTAATACTTCGTTTACTCGATTAAGCATTTCAGGCCTTTTTTTTGAAGAAAACATTCGTAATGGAAACATTACATTTTCTTCAATATTCATCGAGTCAAATAATGCACCTCCTTGAAAAAGCATTCCTGTATCTTCTCTTAGAATTCTATGTTCTTCAGAATTCATTTTACTAATAGCTTTGTCTTTAAAAAATACTTCTCCTGAATTTGGAGTAAAAAGACCTACCATACATTTAAGCATCACCGTTTTACCACTACCACTTCTGCCAATTACTAAATTGGTTTTTCCTTTTTCAAAAGTTGCAGAAATACCTTTTAATACTTCATCTTTTCCAAAACTTTTTGTGATGTTATCTACTTTAATCATTAACTTAAAAGTAATTGTGTAACAATATAGTTGGTTAATATTATTATAATACTTGTCCAAACAAAAGAGTTTGTACTTGCTTTACCGACCTCTAAAGCACCACCTTTCATATAATACCCTTGCCAGGAAGGTACAGTTGCTAAAATAAAAGCAAATAAAAATGTTTTTATAAATGCGTATGTTAAATGAAATGGATAAAAAGTGTCTTGTAGTCCCACTGTAAAGTCAGCAGCTGTTGTAAATCCTCCGTAAACTCCAGCTAAAAATCCTCCGAAAATCCCTAGAAACATTGCAATTGCAATAATAAAAGGGTAAAACAGCATAGCTATTATTTTAGGAAAAACTAAATAGTTTAAAGAGTTGATACCCATCACTTCTAATGCGTCAATTTGTTCGGTTACACGCATAGAGCCTATCGTTGAAGTAATAAAAGATCCTACTTTCCCCGCCATAATAATAGACATAAAAGTTGGAGCAAATTCTAATATAATTGATTGCCTTGTTGCGAAGCCAATTAAAGACTTCGGAATTAAAGGGTTTTCAAGGTTAAGTGCAGTTTGAATTGATATTACGCCTCCTACAAAGAAAGATACAAATGAAACGATTCCTAAAGAACTGATAATCAAGTCATCTATATCTTTTAGAATCAACTCTTTCATCACCGATCTTTTTGTTGGGCTGCTAAATACTTTTTTTAGCATTAAGAAGTAGGAGCCTATATCGTGTATGTACTTAATCGGTTTTTTCACTTATGCTAAAGTATCAAATAAATCCTAAAGATTTAATTTTTAATATTCTCGAAAAATAAGGATTTCATTTTATCGTAAATAGAAGTGTTTTCATAAATACCGCCAAACTCTTCAGATTTTGGTCCTTTAGCAAAAACGGGAACCATAGTTGCAGAATGGCCATCTGTTGAAAAAACAGGTTGTATTTTATTATAATCTCCTCTCTCATCTGATGCTAATGTAAATCCACCTGTTTCATGGTCTGCAGTAACAATTACTAGTGTGTCTTCATTTAATGCTGCATAATCCAGTGCAACACCGATGGTTTCATCAAAATCGATTAATTCACTGATCAAATAATCTGCATCATTATCATGACCTCCCCAATCAATTTGAGACCCTTCAATCATTAAAAAGAAACCTTCGTCGTTTGCAGAAAGACATTCTAAAGCTAGTTTTGTTGCATCAGGTAAAAAATCACCTCTACCTTCTAACATTTTTGGCATTCCGTTTGGAGCTAACAAATACCCTTGCTTATTTGAAAATACCGGTTTTGTATTTTTTGGTAGAGATTCTGTTTTTACTGAAAACCCATTTTTTTCTAATTCTGAAATTAAATCTCTTTTGTCTTCACGATCATTAAAAAATTTAGTTCCACCACCGGCAAAAAAATCAATATCTGATGTTACCAACTGTGAGGCAATATCTTCGTACATTCTCCTTTGTTTGGTATGTGTGTAAAATGCTGCAGGAGTAGCATGGACAATTGATGAAGTTGAAATAATACCTGTAGAAAGTCCAATTTTTGAAATTTCTTCAACTATATTTTTAACAGCTATAGTATCTGTATTTACACCTAAAGCACCATTGTAAGTTTTAATTCCACTAGCGAAAGCAGTTGCACCAGCAGCAGAATCTGTTATTAACTCAGAAGCAGAAGAAGTCTTGCTTAGACCTATAATAGGAAATCTTTCAAAGTTTGATTTTTTCTTATTATAGAATTGGCTTGCTGAAACTTGACTTAATCCCATGCCGTCTCCAATAAGTAGAATTATATTTTTCACTTTTTTTGTTGAAGTAACTTTTGAGCTACTTGTTATTGTGGCAGTAGTTGTTGATTCTGTAATATCTTTTTGAGTTTTACAAGAAAATAGTATCCCTATAAATAATACTATAATTATGAATGATTTGTGTGAAAGTTTCATGTTATGAATTTAATATTCAAAAATACATATAAACTGATTATTAAAAATGTATCCTTAAAAAGATTTGTTTACTGTTTTCTTAAAATAGTTTTCTCTTTATTCCTTTCCATCTTAATTTTCGAATAAATACACCTTCTTTTTTTGAAACTATGAAATTTAAACTTTCCCTTTTAGCCTTTAAAAAACCAAGTACTGTATTAGTGAAAAAAGAAAAACTTTTTTTGTTATAAGCTAATTTGGCAGAAGCAATAAAACACAATAAAAAACCATATCGCATTTTATAAAAAGCTTCTCCTTGTTTATACTTAGCTTCTTTAGAATAATTTGCTCCAGTAGGTTTTAAATGTTTTACGTGTAGACTTTCATCGGTAATTATTTTCCATCCGTGATATTGTGCTAAAAGCTCATCTACGGTATCCCAGCCCATGGTATTTTTAAGACCACCGATATCTGTAAAGCATTCTTTTCTATAAGTTTTTAGGGCTCCTCGAATATGGTCTTTGTTTGTTAAGTTTTCTAAAATCCAAGTGTCCTTCTTTTCTATATAACAAAATCCACCTGCCATTCCACAAAGCGGATTGTTTTTGAAAATCTTAATTATCTCCTCAAAATAATTTGAAGGAAAAATCAAGTCTGCATCTAATTTACAAATGAAATCATATTCCTTATCGAGATACTCATACCCTTTTTGGAAGGCATTAATTACTTTACTACCAGGATTGTGAATAGTTTTAGAATTAGTAGAAATGCTTTCAATAAGTGAATGTTTTTCAGAAAATGAATCGATTATGTTTTGGGTATTATCTGTAGAATTATCATTAACTACTACAATCTTTTTTATAGAATAAGTTTGATATAATAAAGATTGAAGAGTGTTAGCAATATTTTCTTCTTCATTATATGAAGGTATGATAATGTAAATATCCATTTTATAGTACTAATGTACAAAATTCTAATATTATGATTCTACCTTTTTTTCAGCGTATACTAAATAAAAACGAGGTGTAAAACGTCTTAAAATAGGCCTTATTCCAATTTTTTTCACAGGACTAGTAAACTGAACACTCTTTTTTATTTCCCATCCAGCTTTTTCCAAGAGCCAATCAAATTGCCAATCTTCAAATTCATGATAGTGCCGATCCCATTTATCAGTTTTACTTCTATATGCAGAAGAAAACCATAATTTAAGAGGAACTGAAGCTATTAGTTTATTAGCTTTTATGTCATTAAGAACATTAAAAGGAGAAACCATATGTTCAAAAATTTGAAAAGCGGTGATGACATCAAAATTATCTTTTTTAACTATCGAGGTGTCTAAATCTAAATCTTCACCTTTCGTATTGGTTACTTTAAACCCTTCTTTTTCTAAAATATCAGAAAATGGATTGGTGATTCCTAAATCTAATATTTGCTCATCTTTTGAAACAAATTGTTTTAAAAAGTCTAATGTTATTCTGAATCTTTTATTTGGGAAATTATTTTCGTACAATGAAATTAAAGATTAAAAAATTATACTTGATATACCATTGCATTAATATTCATACCGGCACCAACACTAGCAAAAATAATTACATCACCTTTATTAATATTATGATTGCCTAAATTCCCTTTTAATATTAAATCATATAATGTAGGAACCGTAGCAACACTAGAGTTTCCTAATGTATCTATAGACATTGGCATTATGTTTTCTGGCATTTCTAGCCCATATAGCTTATAAAACCGTTTTATGATTGCCTCATCCATTTTTTCATTTGCCTGATGAATCAATATTTTTTTAATATTTGAGATTTCTACCTTTGATTTGTCAAGACAAACTTTCATGGCAGCTGGAACATTATTTAATGCAAACTCGTAAATTTTACGACCTAACATTTTTATGTATTTATTATTATTTGTTGCATTTGGATTAAATGATTCTCCAAAATAGATATAATTTGCTTCTTCAATTGCATAAGTAGCGGATTCATGTGCTAGTACTCCACCACTTTCTTGTGTTTCTTCTAAAATAACAGCAGCTGCACCATCACTAAAAATCATTGAGTCTCTATCGTTTACATCAATGATTCTAGACAATGTTTCTGTACCAATAACTAAGCATTTTTTTGCAATTCCTGCTTTTATAAAAGCATTTGCTTGTATCATTCCTTCAATCCATCCTGGACACCCAAATAGGATATCATAAGCTACACAACTTGGATTCTGAATTTTTAATCTCTGTTTAATTCTTGATGCAATACTTGGAACCGTATCACATTGTTTAGAGTCACTACTAATATCTCCGTAATTATGAGCAACAATAATATAATCTAATTCTTCAGGGTTTATTTTAGAATCTTTTATTGCAATTTCAGATGCAAATGCTCCTATGTCAGAATTATTTAAATTATCCTCAACATATCTTCTTTCAGAAATACCTGTAATGGACTTAAATTTTTCAATAATGACTTTGTTTTCAGCATTGAACCGAGTTCCGTCCTCATTATAAAATTCATTTTTTTCAAATGATTGATTGGTAGTTATTAGATTGGGGATATAACTTCCGACTCCAGTTATTTTTATAGCCATTAGCTATTAGATTTGTTGTGATTGGTAAAAATAGAAAAGCTTTTCCGAAGAAAAGCTTTTTATTCATTTTATTTTAAAATTTGTTACTCAGTCATAAAGTCTTCAATAGGAGTACAAGTACAAATTAAATTTCTGTCTCCATAAGCGTCATCAACTCTTCTTACTGTTGGCCAAAACTTATTTTCTTTTATATATGGTAAAGGAAAAGCCGCTTGCTTTCTTGTATAAGGAAATTCCCAAGAATCATTGGTAACCATTTCTTGTGTGTGAGGTGAGTTTCTTAAAGCATTATTTGGTTCGTCTATAGATGCCTCGTCTATTTCTTTTCTAATTGATATCATGGCTTCACAAAAACGATCTAATTCTTCTAAACTTTCACTTTCTGTAGGTTCAATCATCAATGTTCCAGCAACTGGGAAAGATACAGTAGGAGCATGAAATCCATAATCCATCAATCTTTTTGCGATATCCGTAACTTCTATACCATTTGCTTTAAAAGGTCGACAATCTACAATCATTTCGTGTGCAGCACGACCATTTTCTCCAGAATAAAGTACTTCATAGGAGCCGTGTAATCTTTCTTTTAAATAATTGGCATTTAAAATAGCATACTCAGTAGATTTTTTAAGGCCTTTTTCTCCTAGCATACAGATATATGCATAAGAAATTAAACATACCAAAGCAGAACCCCAAGGAGCTGCAGAAATTGCAGTAATTCCTTTTTCTCCTCCAGTTTTAATAATTGGATTACTAGGTAAAAATGGTTTCAATTGTTCGGCAACACAAATTGGTCCTACACCAGGACCTCCACCACCATGAGGTATGGCGAAAGTTTTATGTAAATTTAAATGACAAACATCAGCACCAATTGCTCCTGGATTTGTAAGAGCAACTTGAGCATTCATATTTGCTCCATCCATATATACTTGCCCTCCATTTTCATGAATAATACTTGTTATTTCTATTATTGAGGCTTCGTAAACTCCATGTGTAGATGGATAAGTTACCATTAAGGCTGAAAGGTTATCTTTATGCAAAATTGCTTTTTCACGTAAATCATCAACATCAATATTACCTTCTTCAGTGGCTTTAGTAACAATTACTTTCATTCCTGCCATAACTGCACTTGCTGGATTTGTGCCGTGTGCAGATGAAGGAATTAAACAAATGTTTCTATGGTGATCACCTCTAGATTCGTGATAAGCTCTTATTACCATTAAACCTGCAAATTCACCTTGTGCTCCAGAATTTGGTTGTAATGATGTTGCTGCAAACCCTGTGATTTCTGTTAATTGATCTTCAAGATTGGTTAGCATTTCTTGATATCCTTGAGCTTGTTCTTTTGGTACAAATGGGTGAATACTTGACCAATTTGGGTTACTTAAAGGAAGCATTTCTGAAGCTGCATTTAGTTTCATGGTACAAGACCCTAAAGATATCATCGAATGATTTAAAGATAAATCTTTACGTTCTAGTTTTTTAATATAACGCATCATTTCAGTTTCAGAATGAAATGTATTAAAGATGTCGTCTGTTAAAAATGATGTTTTTCTTTTTAATTCTGTAGGGATTGTTGAAGATTCTATTAATGAATCAATTGTTAAAGAATCACTATTTACAGCTTCTCCGAAAACAGCTATGATAGCATTTAAATCTTTTAATGACGTTGTTTCGTTTATAGAAATACTGATATTATGATCATCTAAATAATAAAAATTAATTTCGTGTTTTTCAGCTATAGGTTTAATGTCTTGCTTATCAGCTTTTATAACAATCGTATCGAAAAAAGTATCGTTAGATTGAGTATAACCAAGGTTTTCTAGTGCTGAAGCTAAGGTTGTTGCAGAATAATGAACGTTAGTTGCTATGTTTTTTAAACCTTCAGGCCCATGATATACAGCATACATACCAGCCATTACAGCTAATAGCACTTGTGCAGTACAGATATTAGATGTTGCTCGATCTCTTTTTATATGTTGTTCTCTTGTTTGAAGAGCCATACGGAAAGACATGTTGTTGTCCATATCTTTAGTTACACCAATAATTCTTCCTGGGATGCTTCTTTTATAAGCTTCTTTTGTAGCAAAAAATCCAGCGTGTGGTCCTCCATACCCTAATGGAATTCCAAAACGTTGTGTAGTTCCAACAACAACATCAACTCCAAAACTTCCTGGTGATTCTAGTTTTACTAAGCTTAATATATCGGCAGCTACTGCTACTTTAATTGATGACTCTTGAGCCTTTTTAACAAATGATTTATAGTTGAAAATTTTTCCAAATTTTCCAGGATACTGAAGGATTACTCCAAAAAATTCTGAAGAAAAATCAAATTCTTCATGATTGCCTATAACCAATTCAATATTAAGTGGTATTGCTCTAGTTTGTAGTAAAGATATGGTTTGTGGTAATACTTCTTCAGAAACAAAAAACTTTGAAACATTATTCTTTTTTTGAGAGCGATCTCTTACTGCAAAAAGTAATGCCATAGCTTCAGCTGCAGCTGTTGATTCATCTAATAAAGATGCATTTGCTAGTTCCATTCCTGTTAAGTCACAAACCATGGTTTGGAAATTAATCAGAGCTTCTAATCTTCCTTGAGCAATTTCAGCTTGATAAGGTGTATATGCAGTGTACCATCCTGGATTTTCAAGAATATTTCTTTGAATTACTGGAGGTAAGAAGGTATTGTGATAACCTAAACCTATATAGGTTTTATAAAGCTTGTTTTTTGAGCTAAGGTGATTATTGTGTTCTTGATACTCTTGTTCAGACATTGCTGGCTTAAGAGATAGTTTTTCTTTTAATAAAATATCATCAGGAATAGTTTGTTCTACAAGTTCATTCATTGAATTTACACCAATAGTTTTAAACATTTTATTTAGGTCACTTTTCCTAGGACCTATATGTCTTTGAGCGAAAGAATCTGTGTTCATTTTTCGTAATTAAAAAATTGAAATGCGAATTTACGATTTTTAACAATAAATGTTGATTATTACCTAAAAAACAAATTGATTTTTAACGAATAATTGTGATTGAACTTACATTGATTATTTTTGTTTTATGAAATTTCTTAAATACTTGTTTAATTTATACATTAACAGTAGTATTCATGTTGCTTTAGCTGTTTGCTCTTTAGTAGGAATTACTTGTTTAGAATTTAATATTGATTTTTCTAAAACCCTTTTTGGGTTCGTATTTTTTGGATCAATAACTGGTTACAATTTTGTTAAAAATGCTTCAAATTATAGATTACGATTTAATGCAATGAATGTGAATTTAAAAATCATTCAAATAGTTTCATTTTTTGCAATGATTTTTTTTGCAATGCAACTTTCAAATAGTTCCTTAGTTGTTATTGGGTTATTTGCATTATTAACTTTTTTATATGCAATTCCTATTTTGAAAAACAAAAATTTAAGAAATTTTACTGGATTAAAAATAGCAATAGTTGCTGTTGTATGGGCCGGAGTTACTGTTTTAATTCCTTTAATTAATGAAAGTGTAGAACTTGATTTGGATAATTGGTTGTCTTTTATACAGAGATTTTTATTTGTGTTTGTATTAACGCTACCATTTGAAATACGTGATCTTCAAATTGATGATTTAACATTAGGAACTTTACCACAAAGAGTCGGAATAAAAAAAACAAAAACAATTGGAGTGATTTTGCTAATTGTAGCTAGTTTAATAGAATTATTTAAAGACGATATCTCTTTAAATTATATAGTTAGCTTCGGAATTATTAGTTTAGTATTGGTATTGTTTTTATTGAATTCAGAAAAAAAACAATCTAACTATTTTTCTTCTTTTTGGGTAGAAAGTATACCAATTTTGTGGTTTGGAATTTTTAGTTTATTCCAGTTTTATTTTGATATTTCTTGATATAACTTCTCTTTGATTTCTTTTTTATCATTCAAAGGCATAGTTTTTACATCCGATTTTTTAAATGCCTTAGACAGTTTGGTGTTGTTTTTTGTGTACTCCCTACACGCTCTACAATATATTAAATGAATGTTTAGCTTTACCTTTTCCCAAAAGGAAGCTTCCTTATATTGACTTTTGTCACATACGTGACCAGCTTCTTCACATTTCATAATATATATTTAAAACCAGTTTTCCTTTAAACAGTCTGCCATAGCTTTTCTTGCTCGATGAATAATTACCCATAAATTAGACGGAGAAATATCAAATTCTTTACAGATAGCTTCTGTATCAAAATTATCTATTGTTTTCATCTTAAAAATGAGTGCTTGTTTTTCATTTAAATTATCTAAGCAATTATATATAGCACTTCCTAATTCAGTGTTTTGAATATTGTCTTCTGCATTTTTACCATAGGGATCGCTTACTCTTTCTTCTAGCCAATCACCTTCAGATTCATCATCTTTATAATTTATTCTAATTTCTGCTTTTCCTTTGTTGGAATTTATTTTTCGGTAATGATCAATTATTTTTCTTTTTAATATTGAAATCAACCAAGTACGTTCGGTTGCTTCTCCTTTAAAATTATCTTTGGATTTTAAACCAGCTAGAAATGTTTCAGAAATTAAATCCTTAGCAATTTCACTATCATTAACTCGGACAATAGTAAAATTGAACAAATAATCAGAATATTTATCCACCCATTTTTCAGGATTAAGAAGATTATTTGTCATAGAGGCTTTTTTACAAAAATAGGAAAGATTTTTAAAACTTTAATTATAACAACCCTGCTCGCTTTAGTAATGCTTCCGGGTTTGGTTTTTTTCCACTAAACTTTACATATAAGTCCATTGGTTCTTGAGTTCCTCCTTTTGATAATACCGTATTTTTAAATTTAGAAGCTACTTCTTTATTGAAAATTCCTTTTTCTTTAAAATATGCAAATGCATCAGCATCTAAAACTTCAGCCCATTTATAGCTGTAATAACCAGCAGAATAACCTCCTTGAAAAATATGAGAAAAAGCAGTACTCATACAATTTTCCTTAACATCGGGATATAATTGAGTATTTGAAAATGAATTAGCTTCAAATTCTTTAACATCATTTATATCAGAGGGGTCTGTCCCATGCCAAGCCATATCCAAAAGACCAAAACTTAATTGACGAAGCGTTTGCATGCCTTCATGAAAAGTAGCAGAGGCTTTAATTTTATCAATCAGTTCCATTGGGATAAGCTCTCCTGTTTCATAATGCTTTGCGAAAAGTTCTAATGCCTCTTTTTCGTAACACCAATTCTCTAAAACTTGGCTAGGTAGTTCTACAAAATCCCATGAAACATTGGTTCCAGATAACCCTTTGTAATTTGTATTAGCTAGCATACCATGTAAGCCATGACCAAACTCATGAAACAATGTGGTAACTTCGTTAAAAGTTAATAAAGAAGGTTTGCTTTTTGTTGGTTTAGTGAAGTTACACACATTAGAAATATGAGGTCGAACATTTAAATCGTCTTCTTTATATTGAGGTTTAAATGAAGTCATCCAGGCACCACCTCTTTTTCCAGATCTTGGGTGAAAGTCTGTGTAAAACAATGCAATAAACTGATTGTTACTATCCGTTACTTTATAGGTTTTTACATCTTCATGATAGATGTCGATATCTGAAATTTCTTCAAAATTAAGATCGTATAATTTATGAGCAACTGTAAATACACCTTCTATAACATTCTCTAATTTAAAATAAGGCTTTAATTGTTCGTCATCTAAATCGAAAAGTTTTTGTTTTAATTTTTCTGAATAATAAGCACCATCCCATTTTTCTAGATGGTTGATTCCATCTAAATCTTTAGCATAAGCTTCAAGGTTTTTAAATTCTTCTTGAGCAGCTGGTTTTGCTTTTTCCAGTAATTCATTTAAAAATTCAAATACTTTTTCTGGAGTTTTCGCCATTCGTTCTTCTAAAACAAAATGTGCGTGTGAGGAATATCCAAGTAATTGAGCTCTTTTATAGCGAAGGTTTACTATTTCTAAAATAGTTGCTTGATTGTCAAATTCATTATTTTTAAAAGCTCTTTCACCAAATGCTATTGCGATTTTTTTTCTTAGGTTTCGATTATCTGCATACGTGACAAAAGGGACATAACTTGGGTAGTCAAGGGTGAATACCCAACCTTCTAATTCTTTTTCTTTTGCAGTTTGAGCGGCCATTTCAATTACGTCTTCAGGTAATCCAGAAAGATCTTCTTCGTTGGTGATTCGCATCAAAAATGCATTAGTCTCAGCTAATACATTTTCTCCAAATTTTAACTTAAGTTGAGAAAGTTGACTATCTATTTTACGAAGGGTGTCTTTATCAGTTTCAGATAAATTAGCACCATTTCTAGAAAACCCTTTATACTGTTTTTCAAGTAACATTTCTTGCTCTCCAGTAAGTGAAAATGATTCTCTGTTGTCATAAACTAGTTTTACTCTTTTGAATAGTTTTTCATTTAAAAGTAAATCGTTTTTAAAATCGGACAGTAATGGTGATACTTCTTGTGCTATTTTTTGAATTTCATCATTGGTTTCAGCACTATTCAGATTAAAAAAGATGCTAGTAACCCTGTCTAATTCTTTTCCAGTATTATCTAAAGCTTCAACGGTATTTTTAAATGTTGGAGCATCGTTATTGTTTGCAACTTCATCGATTTCTGCTTTTGTAATTTCAATAAAGTGTTTTATAGCTGGTGAAAAATGGTCGTTTTTAATTTTAGAAAAAGGAGCAGTATCAAAAGGTAATATTAATGGATTGTTCATGGGTGATTCCTTAGATTTTATGAGATCTTATTTTGAGTAAGTAATAAAAGAATTGTTTAAAAAGATTTACTGTTTGATGCTTTTTGCGCCTTCTTCAACTTTAAATTTTAATCCTTCTTTATAGGTGATAACTTTATCTAAAACGCATTTGTCACTGGTTCCGATAATTTGCGCAGCTAATATACCTGCATTTTTTGCTCCATCTAATGCTACAGTTGCTACTGGTACACCTCCTGGCATTTGTAGTATGGATAAAACAGAATCCCATCCATCAATAGAGTTTCTGGACTTTACAGGAACTCCAATCACAGGTAATGGAGAAAGAGATGCGATCATACCCGGAAGGTGAGCAGCGCCACCCGCTCCAGCAATAATTAAAGAAAAACCTCTAGTATGAGCATTTTTTCCATAATCGAATAATTTTTCTGGAGTGCGATGAGCAGAAACAATATCCACTTCAATTTCTATATCAAATCCTTTTAAAATATCGATGGCTTCTTGCATAATAGGAAGATCACTAGTGCTTCCCATAATAATTCCTACTTTGTTCATATTCTTATTTTTAAAATCCTATAAACGGATTTGATTATTGTTTTTAATTGCTAATAACCTTAATAGTTTTTTTAACCTCTTCAGCTATTTTATGAGCATTGTCTATATCTTTATTTACAATCGTTACATGGCCCATTTTTCTAAAAGGTCTCGTTTGTTTTTTTCCGTAAATATGAGGAGTAACCCCTTCTAAACTTAAAATGTTTTCAATGTTTTTGTATTGAACATTGCCAGTATGTCCTTCTTCACCAACAAGGTTCACCATAATAGCGGCAAGTTTACTGTAAGTTTCTCCCAATGGTAGATTTAAAATAGCTCTTAAATGTTGTTCAAATTGATTGGTAACGCTTCCTTCAATACTGTAATGACCACTGTTATGAGGCCTTGGAGCTACTTCGTTTACTATAATCTCATCGTCTTCTGTCTGAAATAATTCTACCGCCAATAATCCTACATGTTCAAAAGCTTCAGAAACTTTAACAGCAATTGCTCTAGCTTTTTCAGCTACATTAGCACCGATTCGAGCAGGGCAAATTACATATTCTACTTGGTTGGCTTCTGGATGAAATTCCATTTCGACAACAGGATAAGTTTTAATTTCCCCATTGGGATTACGAGTTACAATAACTGCTAATTCATTTTTAAACGGAATTAGTTTTTCAGCTATGCAAGGAACGTCAGGCAAGGTATTAATGTCTTCATTCTTTCGGATAATATTAACACCCATGCCGTCATAACCCCCAGTACTTTGTTTCCAAACAAAAGGAAAGTTTATTTGATTATTTGAAACAGCTTCTAGTAAACTATTTTTAGAATTAAATACCTGAAAAGGTGATGTAGGTATTTGATGGTTTTGATAAAATATTTTTTGAGTAATTTTATCATTGATGTTTCTTAGCGTTTTTGCTGAAGGATATACTTTAACTCCTTCATTTTCTAATTTTTCTAAAGCACCTATATTTACGTGTTCAATTTCAAAAGTAAGAACATCTACTTTTTTTCCGAAATTATAAACAGTGTCAAAGTCCATTAAATCTCCAACTTCAAAATAATCACAAGCTATTTTACAAGGTGCTTCTTTACTTGGATCAAGTACACTAGTTTTTATATCAAATTTTCTAGTTTCATATAAAAGCATCTTTCCTAATTGACCGCCACCTAAAATGCCTAATGTGAAATCTGAAGAGAAATAATGAGTCATAGGTTTTTTATTAAATGCAAAAATAAATCATTCTAATCATATAGAGAAGTTTACAAGAAATAATAAGTTAATACGTATCTTTGCATCTTTATTTATGAATGCAATTATTTAATAATATTTAGTCCAATAAAATGATTCAATTACACGATTTATTTTTCGAAGAATTTATAACAAAAACTCAAATTAGTCAGGCTGTTAATGGAGTTGCTGTAAAGATAAATGATGATTTTAAAGGGAAGTCTCCAGTATTTTTAATAGTACTAAATGGAGCTTTCTTTTTTGGAGCAGATATCATAAAAAAATTTGATGGTCATTGTGAAATGAGCTTTATAAAAGTTGCCTCTTATAAAGGCACAGAATCAACTGGGAATGTTTCTACGGTTATGGGAGTAGAACCTTCATTAAAAGGCCGTGATGTTATTATTGTAGAAGATATTGTAGATTCTGGAAACACTATCGAAGCGATTTTAGAAATTCTAAAACAAGAGGAAGTTAATAGCTATAAAATTGCAACTATGTTTTATAAACCACTTGCGTTTACTAAAAACTATAATGTTGATTATGTAGGAATGGAAATCGAAAACGATTTTATAGTTGGTTACGGTTTAGATTATGATGGATTAGGAAGAAATTTGAATACTATATATAAGTTAAAACCCCGAAAAATGAAAAACATCGTATTATTTGGCCCTCCAGGTGCTGGAAAAGGAACTCAAGCTGAATACTTAAAAGTTAAATACAATCTTATACACATTTCTACAGGAGATGTATTTAGATATAATATTAAAAATGAAACGGAATTGGGAATGTTAGCAAAATCCTATATGGATAAAGGTGATTTAGTTCCTGATGAAGTTACCATAGATATGCTTAAAGCTGAAGTAGATAAAAATACCGATGCAAAAGGATTTATTTTTGATGGTTTCCCAAGAACCCATTCACAAGCTGCAGCTTTAGATGCTTTTTTAGCTGAAAAAGGAGAAGGGATTAATGGTATGGTTGCTTTAGAAGTAGATGAAGACTTATTGGTTGCACGTTTATTAAAAAGAGGTGAAACTAGTGGAAGGTCAGACGATCAAGATGAAAGTAAGATTAGAAACCGTTTTAATGAATACGAAACTAAGACGTCAATATTGAAAGATTATTATCAAGATCAAAGTAAATATTTTGGTGTTAATGGAGTAGGTAGTATTGAGGAGATCACAGATAGTTTATGTGAGGTTATTGATAAGCTTTAATAATCATTCACATTAATAATTAATTAGAGTACAAATTCACGGTATTAAATATGACTGAAGGAAATTTTGTTGATTATGTAAAAATGCACCTAACTTCTGGTAAAGGAGGCCAAGGAAGTGCACATTTACGACGTGAAAAGTACATCCCTAAGGGAGGCCCAGATGGTGGTGATGGTGGTCGTGGAGGACATGTTATTTTACGTGCCAATCCAAACCTATGGACACTTTATCATTTAAAATTTAAAAGACATTATAAAGCTGGTCATGGTGGAGCTGGTAGTAAACAAACCAGTACTGGAGTAGATGGAGAAGATGTTATAATTGAAGTACCATTAGGAACTGTTGTTAGAGATACTGAATCTCAAAATATTATTCTAGAAATAACAGAAATTGGCCAAGAAGTAATTATCGCTAAAGGTGGAAAAGGAGGACTTGGTAATGATCATTTTAAAAGTTCTACTAATCAAACACCACGTTATGCTCAACCTGGATTAGATGGTGTAGAAGTAGATATAACATTAGAGTTAAAAGTACTTGCAGATGTTGGACTAGTTGGTTTCCCAAATGCTGGTAAATCTACATTGCTTTCGGTGGTTACTGCTGCAAAACCAAAAATTGCAAACTATGAGTTTACAACGTTAAAGCCAAATTTGGGAATAGTAAAGTATCGTGATCACCAAACTTTTGTAATGGCAGATATTCCTGGAATTATTGAGGGTGCAGCAGAAGGAAAAGGACTTGGACATTATTTTTTAAGACATATTGAGCGTAATTCTACTTTATTGTTTTTAATTCCTGCTGATGCAGATGATATTAAAAAACAATATGAAATTCTTTTAGATGAATTAAGACGTTACAATCCAGAAATGTTAGATAAAGATCGATTGATTGCAATTTCTAAATGCGATATGTTGGATGATGAATTGCAGTCAGAAATGAAACAAGAATTGGATAAAGATTTTAAAGGAATTCCTTATCTGTTTTTCTCATCAGTAGCTCAACAAGGCTTAATTGAGCTAAAAGATGAGCTTTGGAAAATGTTAAATAACTAACTGTTTTAAGATCATTTGTTCTGTTGTTTTGAAAAGAATTAATAAAGATTAAACTGGTTTTTAAGAATTGCTTATTTTTATAAAAAAAAGCAATGAAATATTTATTAATCCTTTTTACGGCTATTATATTAGTTTCTTGTGGGACTTCTGTGGTTTATGATTATGATACAAAAACAGATTTTTATACCTATAAGACCTATAATTACTACCCTAATATAGAGTCCAATTTAAGTAATCTAGATAATGCTCGTATTATAAAATCTACGGATAGTATATTATTATCAAGAGGATATTTAAAAACAGAATCACCTCAATTTTTAATTAATTTTTTTGCTAGTGAATATTTAACACAATCAAATACTTCCATTGGAATTGGAGTAGGTACAGGCGGTTATAATGGTGGAGTTGGAGTAAGTGGAAGTGTTCCTGTTGGAGGTGATATTGTTAAACAAAAAATTACTCTTGACTTCATAGATAATAAAGAAGATAAACTTATTTGGCAAGCAGTTGGAAATGATGAGTTAAAAGTAAAATCAACTTCTCAACAAAAAGATGCTTATTATTATGCTATGGTTAGTAAAATGATAAAGGGATATCCACCAAAGAAATAGAACTAATCATTTTTTTATGATTATGAAATATTTAGTGAGAATAGTATTGTTTTTGCCTTTTGTCTGCATTGGGCAATCTACCTATTTAGAGGCAAAAACCTTATTTAATAATCAAGAGTTTTCGGTATCAGAAAATATTTTAAAATCTAGTTTAATTGATAGCCCTAACGATATTAAATCACTAGAACTTTTAGGAGCTGTTTACGATAGACAAGAAAATTGGGAAGACGCCACGTTGCTTTATAAGAAATTGGTGTATATAGACTCATCTAATGCTTCCTATCATTATCATTATGGAAAAGCTATGGGAATGAAAGCTACAAAAAGTAATTTTATTTCAGCTTTTATGTTATTAGATAATGTAGAAAATGAATTTTTAAAGGCAGTTGAGTTAGATAAAAACCATATAGATGCTAAATGGGCATTGATTGTTTATTATACAGAAATCCCTGGGATATTAGGAGGAAGTACGAAAAAGGCGTTGTTTTATGCTGATGAATTTAAACAATTATCCGAAGTAGACTATTTCCTTGCAAAAGGTTATATATATGAAGAAGGAAATGACTTTGCTTTAGCAGAAAAAAATTACTTACAAGCTGTTAATGTAGGTGAGTCTATTACATGTTATAACAAGTTAATAACTCTTTATGAAAATGAAAAACAATACCTTAAAGCTATTGAATTTTTAGAATTGGCAAATAAAAAACATCAATTAAACTATTTTAATTTTCAAATCGGGAAAGTTTCAGCTTTAAATAAAATAGAATTAGAGAAGGGAAAAGATAGTTTGACAAGGTATTTAAATAACTATTCTTTAATTGATAATGAACCTCTAGAATGGGCTTACTTATTTTTAGCTCAAATTTATCGTTATACAAATGACAAATCGAATGCACTTAATTGGATTCATAAATCATTAAAAGAAAATCCAACTTTTGAGGACGCTATAAAAGAAGAAAAAATAATATTGAAAATGTGATTTAAAAAAATCAATATGTATCTTTACTAACGTTTGCTTAATCTTTCAAATCATTAATAATTTAAAATATTTCCTAATCTGGAAACATATTTATGAATATACATTTTATAGCTATTGGCGGAGCTGCAATGCACAATTTAGCATTGGCATTACACTTAAAAGGGGATACAATTACAGGAAGTGATGACGAAATATTTGATCCTTCAAAAAGTAGGTTAGAAGCTAGAGGAATACTACCAGAACAGTTTGGTTGGTTCCCAGAAAAAATTACTTCGCAATTAGATGCTGTTGTTTTAGGAATGCATGCCAAAGCTGAAAATCCAGAATTATTAAAAGCCCAAGAATTAGGAATAAAAATTTATTCATATCCAGAGTTCTTATACGAACAATCCAAATTTAAAACTAGAGTAGTTATTGGTGGTAGTCATGGTAAGACTACCATTACTTCAATGATTTTGCATGTGATGCATTATTTCGATCGAGAAGTAGATTATATGGTGGGTGCTCAATTAGAAGGGTTTGATGTGATGGTTAAGCTTACAGATGATAATGACTTTATTATTCTAGAAGGTGATGAATATTTGAGTTCTCCTATAGACAGACGACCAAAGTTTCATTTATACAAACCCAATATTGCTTTAATTAGTGGAATTGCTTGGGATCATATCAATGTGTTTCCAACCTATAAAGGGTATGTGGAGCAGTTTTCAATATTTGTAGACTCTATTGTGGAGGGAGGAAGTATCACCTTTAATATAGAAGACGTTGAGGTTAAAAAGGTTGTTGAAGAATCTGAAAATACTATTAGAAAATTCCCTTATCAAACTCCAGAGTATCAAGTTGAAAATGGAATAACCATTTTAGAAACTGAAGAAGGGTCTATGCCAATAGAAATATTTGGTAAACATAACTTAAATAATTTAGCAGGAGCAAAATGGATTTGCCAGCAAATGGGAATTGATGAAAGCGATTTTTACGAAGCAATATCTACATTTCAAGGAGCAAGTAAACGCTTAGAGAAAATAGCAGAAACAAAAGATTGTGTTGCTTATAAAGATTTTGCTCATTCTCCTTCCAAAGTATTAGCAACGACCAATGCTTTAAAAAACCAGTACCCAGAAAGAAGATTAATTGCTTGTTTAGAACTACATACCTATAGTAGTTTGAATCCAGAATTTTTAACCGAATATAAAGGAGCATTAGATGCTGCTGATGTAGCAGTAGTTTTTTATTCACCTCACGCGGTTGAAATTAAAAAGCTGGAGGCCATTACGAAAGAACAAATTGCAGAAGCTTTTCAGAGAGATGATTTAATCATCTATACAAACCCAAGTGAATTTAAAGATTTTTTATTTTCTCAACAATTTAATAATACATCATTATTATTGATGAGTAGTGGTAATTATGGGGGATTGGATTTCAATGAGGTTAAGAATTTGATTGAGTAAACTATTATAAAATTTCTGGTGCTAAAAATCCAGAACATTTTTGGGAGAAACGACTTATAACTTTTAATTTATTGAATTGATCTTTTAAAAGCATGAAACAAGATATAAAAAAAACCTCCTAAAAGTTAATTTAGGAGGTTTTTGTTCTGCGGTAATAAGTTAATGTTTAATCAGTTTTTTAGTAACTGATTGAGATCCATTATTAATCTTAACAAAATAAGCTCCTGTTTGTAATTGTGCAATATTTAATTGCTCTTGAGAACTAATATTTTCTAAAGAAATCAATAGCTTACCTAATATATCATAAATCTCAATTGTTGAATTTTCAGCATTAGCTATGATTAAACGATCATTTGCTGGATTTGGATATAAAGAAACTGAACTGAAATCACTATCACCAATTTCTAAAATAACTTCTGTATTAAAAGGTGTTGTAGCACCTTCGCCATAATTTCCGTAGAAAGGGAAAATTTCAACTCCATTAGTATCAATGACTGATACTCCACCACCTCCAAGTATTCCATCGCCATAGTCATCAACTAAGTTAAAAGTGATACAGTCATCAGGGAAGTTATAATTAAAAACAAGGGTTTCATTATTATTTGCAGCAGTTAGTTGTTCAGATTCTAAGATTGTTCCATCTGATGCTAAAAATTCCCATGATATTTCATTAGCATATTGATCTGTCGTTATAGTTAACTCTACAGTGTTTTCAGATTCAATAATACCATCAAAAGTTGTTGAAACAACATTATTATCATTAAAATCATCATTTTCAATACTAACATCAACTGTATTTACGGCTTGTAATGTATAGTCAATATCATCTAATTGAATTACAGCAGTCTCTAAAGATGCTAAATTACCAGTCCAATTATAGTTTTGAGAAGCTCCTCCATTTACAGAATAAGTGAAATCTAAATTTGTAATTGGGTCAAATCCTGAATTTAAAATAGTAACCTCAGGTGCAACATTTGTAGCATTACATTCGCTAAAAAGTTCAGAGATTGCTAATAAACTTGTATCATTATTTGAAACAAGTGGATTCACTTCAGGAGTTACTTCATTTCCACTAATTATACCTTGACTGTCCTCTGTCATATATACAACAATATCTAATTCACTATGATCAATATAAACTCCGTTAATACTTCCTGGAAGGGTGTATTGGTAGTTTCTGTCGATAAAAGAGGTTTGTGTAGTAGTAGTAATTTCTTCACCCCATTGACCAGTAGCTAAGTCAATTAGTCTATGTTGATGATTGTAGTTATTTCCTTGACCACCTCCAGATTGAGGTCCTAAAGTATTGTTTTGTAGTACTGCAACATTTAAAAAATTAGTAGCTACAGGACTATCTGCTGTATAATACCCTTCTACATGAATATTAATAGAATTTGTTGGAATGTCTACAGTTGCTTCAACAGCAAGATTAACATAAGAATTCTCAGCCATGATTATGTTAGCTGCTTCTTCCCATTCAAATCTTCCTAATGCAGTAGTTCCTGCAGCTCCCATTTCTAATCCTGGAAAATTGGCTCTGTTAATTGTTCCTGCAGGATATCCTTGTAAATCAGTTTGTCCAGCAATAGCATCTCCCCAAGGAGTTCTAAAGTCTGGGTCATTTCCAGTTGGGTTTGCGTATCCTCCTTGATGAATATTAATTAAAAACACATCTCCAGGATTATTATCTTGTAATGCTTGTCCTATAGCATGACCATCTGGGCAAAAACCACAATAAATTCCTGTGAATTCTTCTAAAACAACTTTACGATTTTCAGGGGTTGTACTAACAATAGTTTGAGCTAATAATCCTAGGGTTGAAAAGGATAAAGCTAATGTAAATAGTAATTTTTTAATCATAATTAATTTTTTTAAAAATAAATAATCGTAAAGTTAATTCTTTTTTTCTGACAAATTATTATAACTCAAAAGGTTTTAATTGTCATAATAAGAATAAGTTGAAGATTATATAGTATGTTTAATATTTTGAGTAGATTATACTATATGATTAACAAGCCTTGTAATATCTTTTTTTGAATTTTTTATAAGTTCCTGTTTTGCATTTTCTTGATCTTGTTGTTTTTTATCTTGAGAAAGTTTAAACTTTCCTTCCCAGTCAGTAATTTCAATTTCAAAAGCTTGAATATAATTTATCGAATTTCGCATACCCCGATTGTCTTTTTCTAAAACAAACTTTTGAGCTTTTCCTTCTAAAAATTCTGTCATAGCAATCATAGTATCCTTTGCCTCTTCAGGATCATTAATTAAGCTTATAATTCCTATTATATGTACAATAATATAATTCCAAGTTGGTAATTGTTTTGTAGTGTAAACACTTGGAGAAATATAGGTGTCTGGACCTCTAAATGCAACAGTTACTTCAGCTCCTTCTTTTAATGTAGCTACTTGCGGATTGTATTTGTCGATATGTGCTACTAACTTACCCGTTTTATCATTATATATTATGGGAATATGAGTTATTATAGGTTTTCCTTTAATTACAGAAACTAACATTGCAAAAGGATACTGTTTCATTACAGTAATCATTTTTTGTCGATCGTTAGATAGATGATGCTTAGGTGGATACATTCTTAAATTTATTAAACTCTAAATTTCCGTAAGTGATGGTCTAGATTTTTCTTAGTTTTAATTAACGGTAAGTTTTCAAAAATTTGAATAAAAAAAATACAAATTTTATGAAAACTCACCATCCCTTCAATGGGCTTATTATGTACTTAATAAAATCAAACACCAAACTGCCTTAAATGATGGTCTAGATGTTTATAATTCATTTTACCCCATTGTACTTTATTAAAAGAACTAAAAATTGGATGTGGTTCCCATTTTTCTTGGTTTTTTCTTTCATGAAATTGATTCAACATTGTAAGTAAATTTGTTTTTTCTTTATTAAAATCTACGTCATAATCAATGATAAAATCTTTTCCGGTAGGAACATTTGGTTTCCATAATTTATCATTATACATCATAGGCTTCATCATAGAAAACAATAATTTCTTAAAAAAACCAACCTTAAAACTTGGTTTAATAGTTCCGTTTATAACTTCAAATGGTACTTGACAATGTTTAGTCATTTGGGCAACATTCATTTTTCCCCATTTTGGAGTGGATGTTTCCGTTAATAAATTAATTCTGTCTTTAATTTCTTGAAAAGAATCTTGTTCAAATAGAGATTTCATATAAAATATTTTTTCAGTTTAAATATACATCATTATCTTTAATGACTCCCCGGTAATAAAAAATCATACATTTTGAAAGATTACAATTCTTCTTTTTCCATTAAACAATGGAGTGAAGACGACCGTCCAAGAGAAAAGTTAATACTAAAAGGAAAAAATGCTTTAAGCCACGCAGAACTTGTAGCAATACTTATAGGGTCTGGTAGTAGAGACGAAAGTGCTGTGGCATTAAGTAAACGAATATTAGCTTCAGTAAATATCAACTTAAATGAACTAGGGAAATTATCTGTTAAAGATTTAATGAAATTTAAAGGTATTGGGGAAGCAAAAGCTATAACTATAGTTGCCGCTTTAGAATTAGGCAGAAGAAGAAGAGGTGAAGAAGCATTAGAGAAAAAGAAAATAACATCTAGTTCTTCTGTTTTCGAATTTATGCTACCCATAATTGGGGAATTACCTCATGAAGAATTTTGGATTATCTATTTAAATAATTCTAATAAAGTAATAGAGAAGTTACAGTTGAGTAAAGGAGGTATCACTGGGACGTTAGTTGATGTTAGATTGGTGCTAAAAACAGCTTTGCAAATTGGGGCAGTAGGCATCATTTTAACGCATAATCACCCTTCAGGAACATTAAAACCAAGTCAAGCAGATAAAAATATTACTCAAAAGTTAAAAATTGCTGCAGAAAGTGTAGACATAAAAGTATTGGATCATCTTATTATTACTGAAAAAGCGTATTTTAGCTTTGCTGATGAAAATCTACTTTAGAACAGTTTATGTTATTAATATATACTCTTAAAAACACTCAAAGGATTACCTACATTTTTAAGCACATTTGTGTTAGAATATTAGGCGTTAAAGTAGAGTTTACCTCTGTAATTGAGGAGTTTATAGCTTATTCTGGTCCAAAATTATCCTACGGAAAAAAGGAATTGGGTAATGAATTGTTTATACAAAGTTCAGAGTTATTATTGCAAGAAGGCTTTGAAAGTATTGATATTTCAGTAAAGGACTGGGAGGATACAAAATGTTTTTTTGGGGTTGGAAAAAATAGTGCTTTACCCTTTGATATTTTTTCAGCTAGTTTTTATTTGTTATCTAGATATGAAGAATACTTACCTCATGTAAAAGATGAAAAAGGACGTTTTTTGGCTTCAGAAAGCATTGCATTTAAATCACAGTTTTTGCAAAAACCTGTAGTTGATATTTGGGCTCATAAATTTAAAGACGTTTTAATGCAAAGTTTTCCTGATTTGAAGTTCCCATTGAGGGAAACTACCTATCATTCAATTGTTAATGCAAGCCATCCATCATTATATAAAAACAAAGGACTTTTAAGGTCTACTTTAGGATACTTTAACGACTTATTTAGCTTTAATTTAAAAAATATATTTAAAAGAAGTGGCGTTTTATTTGGGTTTAGAAAGGATCCATTTAATACGTTTAACTGGATGATAAATACAGTTAAAAAAAGCAAGAATAAATTAACTGTCTTCTTTTTATTAGGAGATTCTCAAAATTTTGAAAATAGTACTAACTCACAAAGAGAACCTTTTAAACTACTAATTAAAAATGTAGCGGATTATAAAGAAATAGGTTTGATATTTTCTTATGACTCATTAAAAGAAATGAAAATTTTAAAAGGAGAAAAAGAAAAAATGGAAGCTATTACAAATAGAACCTTAACTTGTTCTTTGTATGATGATTATCTGGTTAGTTTGCCTAATAACTACCGTAATTTAATCGAGTTAGAAATTCTTAATGATTACACGATGGTTTATGAAAATGTAATAGGGTTTAGAGCAAGTACTTGTACTCCTTTTTTGTTTTACGATTTGGATTACGAGATAGTAACACCATTATTAATTCATCCAATTGCAATGACAACAAAGGGGCTTGAAAAAATTGCTACATCCAAAAAAATGGATATAATAGAAGGAGTTAGAAATTCAGTTGAGAAGGTAAACGGAACCTTTACAATGATTTTTTATAATTATAACTTTATGAATGGAAAAAGTAACACTATTTGGAAATCTCTCTTTTCTGAATTTTATAAATTAGAAAATTGATGGAAAACAGATTATTAGTAAAAGATGTATTTTTTGATTTAGATCATACCTTATGGGATTTTGATAAAAACTCGATGCTTGCTTTTAAAAGAGTTTTTGTAAAATTTAAAATAGAAGTTGAATTTGATGATTTTATAAAAATTTATGAACCAATAAATTTAGCGTATTGGAAAAAATATAGAGAGGAAAGAGTGACAAAAGAAGCGTTACGTAGAGGAAGATTAATTGATTCATTTAAAGAATTTAATAAAGAATACCCAGTTCATTTTATAGATGATATGGCAGAAGCTTATATTGATGAGTTGCCTTTGGACAACCATCTATTTGACGGAACTCTACATATATTAGACTACTTAACTGAAAAATATCAGCTACATATAATTACAAATGGCTTTGAAGAAGTGCAATACAAAAAATTGAAAAACAGTGGAATATTTCATTATTTTTCAACGATAACTACCTCAGAAGAAGTTGGGTTAAAAAAGCCTAATCCATTAGTTTTTGAAAAAGCGATGAAAAAAGCAAATGCGAGCCCATATCTAAGTGTAATGATTGGAGATTCGTTTGAAGCAGATATTCTTGGTGCTGATAATTTAGGCATGGAAACCATTTTTTATAATTATAGAAATGAAAGTATTCCTAATAATTTTAGAAAAGTTAATGCTCTTAAAGAGATTAAATCTCACTTATAGTGATAATATTCCCAAGTTATATTACGTTACATACTAAATTCCCCTATCAATGAAAAAGAATCTATACCTACTTTTCTTATTCATAGCTGTTATATCATTATTTGCGGCATGTGTAAAAGATACCGATTTTAATCAAACTGATGATATAATTGTTGCCCCAACCTTAGAACTTGATTTTGTGTTTTTCAATGTTAATTCTGAAAGCTTCTCTGATTTAGGAGTCAATAATTTAGTTATAACAGATACTACTGAATTTAGTTTTTTAAATGACGATATAGCCGTTGATAATTTGATTCGCGCAGATTTTTATTTTAAATACACGAATAGTTTTCCAATTCAGTTTACAACCCAATATCAATTTTTAGATGAAAATAATGAGTTGCACTATGAGATTTTAATTCCAGTGAACGATGGAACAATAAACAACCCTGTTATAACTGAGCATAGTGAAATTATAGAAGGAGATGGGATACTAAACTTAACAATGGCAGAGAAAGTGGTGATAAATATAGTAGCATCTTCACCTGTAGACGATCTTGAAGGGAATCTTAATTTACAATCTAAAACAACCTATTATTTAAGAATAGAACAATGAAGCACTTTACAACTTGGGTATTCATGTTTGTGGTGGTTTCATTATGGTCACAAAACAAAGAAATACTATATGGATTAGAAGAAACTCCTCAGGCATTGATGTTAAATCCTGGAAGTAGGGTCTCTTATGATTATCATTTTGGAATTCCGTTTTTATCTCAAGTACATGTAAATGGTGGGTCTTCGGGAGTTTCGGCTTATGATATATTTCAAGAATCTAGTGTAGATATCAATACTAGGATACGAAATAAAATATTTGAGTTAGAAAACACAGATTTCTTTACAGCAACTCAACAATTGGAAATATTAAATTTTGGTTGGAAGAATAAAAAGGACTTTTATTTTTCTGGGGGAGTTTATCAAGAGTTTGATTTTGTATTCTATTTTCCGAAGGATTTAGCGATTTTAGCTTGGGAAGGAAATGCTAATTACATTGGTAAAGAGTTTGATTTAGGAGAAGTAAATACAGCAGGGGATTTACTAATGGTATATCATTTTGGAGCTAATAAAAAACTTAATGAAAAAATTACAGTAGGTGCTAGAGCAAAAATATATTCTAGTATGTTGAGTTTTAGAAGTACAAATAATTCAGGAACTTTTGTTACCAGACTTAGTGAGTCTGGAAATAATATATATGAGCATATAGTAAATAATGGTAATATAACAGTTAATACTTCTGGTATAGCCTCGTTAAGTGATATAGAAAATAGCTCTGAAGCAACTGGAAAAATTTTGAGTAGTGCATTTTTTGGAGGGAATTTGGGTATTGGATTGGATTTGGGGGCAACGTATGAAATAAATGAAAAATGGACTGCAAGCGCTAGTGTTCTTGATTTAGGTGCTATATTTCATAAAAAAGATGTTGAATCTTATAATGTGAATGGAGAATATAATTTGGAAGGAATAGAGTTGTTATTTCCGCCATTAGGACAGGGGGAACCTTCTCCACCTTATTACGAAGATTTAATTGATGATATTGAAGCAGCTTTTCCTGTAGATACAATTTATGATTCCTATTCTCAAATGCGTCCAGTAAAAATGTACGCTTCAGTAAATTATCATTTTGGAAAACCAATTGGAGGAGATGAGGCTTGTAATTGTTTGAAAATGGGAGAAAATCAGCAATACAATCAATCTGTAGGTTTCCAATATTTTAATATGTTTAGGCCTAAAGGACCACAAATGGCAGCCACTTTATTTTATTATAGACGAATTTCAGACTATTTTTCTATTAAAGCAACTTATACAGCAGATTCATATTCTTACAATAATATTGGATTAGGTTTAGTAACTAATATAAAGAAGGTTAATTTTTATATTGTAGCCGATAATCTGCAGTGGTACAGTAATATTGCCAAAGCAAAAAGTGTATCTTTACAATTCGGTTTTAATATTATAATTGATAAAAATGAATAAGTTATTTTTAATTGTATTTCTTTTTTTTGGAGTAATTTCCACTAGTATTTCCCAAAAATCATTAAGTGATTATAGTTATGTTGTTGTTTCAGAACAATTTGAATTTCAAAAAGAAAAAGATAAATATCAATTAAACTCACTCACTAAATTTTTGTTTAATAAGCATGGCTTTCATGCTTATTTTGATAGAGAGTTACCTATTAACTTGAAAAGGTGTGATGGCCTATGGGTAGAAGCAGAAGGGACTCCAGGTTTTATAATTACAAAAGTTCAATTAGTTTTAAGAGATTGTTATGGCTCGGAAGTATATCGTACTCAATTTGGGAGTAGTAAAGTGAAAGATTATAAAAAAGCTTATTACGAAGCGATGAGGGAAGCGTTTTCTGAAATAGAAACGATGGATATAAAGCAAAAAGATATTGAAGAAATAACCTTGTTAAAATCATCAGATAATAGTGAAGTAAAAAAAGAGGAAGTCGTTGTTGTTAGTACAGATGCAGCTTTAAGAATTGAACCAGTAAAGAAAAGTGAAGAAACTGAAGTAGTAAATCAGGAGTTATTGAATACACTGCCGAAAGCTAAATATACTACCTTTAGCTATAAAGGAGAAAATATATTATTACAAAAAACATCCAAAGGATACTCACTTTACCAGGAATTAATTGGTGCAGAAGAAGATTTATTATTAATTGGAAAAATAACCATTGAGGATTCAAATCTAATTTTTGAGAATGTTAAAAATGAAAAAACAAGTGCTTTTTTCAATGAATCAAAAAACTTGATAATAGGTGAAGGGAAAAATAAAATTGAATATATTTTTGAAAACTAATACCCGTATTTATCTTTCCAAAGATTTTTTAAATAGCTTCTAAAACTATTTTCTTTTGTGTTATTTCCTGGGGAATAAAATTTTGTTCCTTTTATTTCATCAGGTAAAAATTCTTGAGTTATAAAATTATCTTTATAATCATGAGCATATTGATATTCTTTACCATATCCTAATTCCTTCATGAGTTTAGTTGGTGCATTTCTAATAGGAAGCGGTACTGATAAATCTCCAGTTTGTTTTACGATTTTTTGAGCTTCCTTAATTGCAAGATAAGAGGCATTACTTTTTGGAGATGTTGCTAGATATATCACACATTGGCTTAAAATAATTCTTGCTTCAGGATATCCTATTGTGTTTACGGCTTGAAAAGTTGTATTAGCAAGAACTAAGGCAGTAGGGTTTGCATTTCCAACATCTTCTGAAGCTAAAATTACAAGTCTTCTTGCTATAAATTTTAAATCTTCTCCGCCTTCTATCATTCTTGCAAGCCAATAAACTGCAGCATTTGGATCACTACCTCTTATAGATTTTATAAAGGCAGAAATAATATCATAATGTTGCTCTCCAGTCTTATCATATAATACCGTGTTTTTTTGGGCTTTTTGTAATACCATATCATTGGTAACAATCACAGTTTCAGAATTTTCAGAAAGGACAACAAGTTCTAATATATTTAATAATTTCCTTGCATCTCCACCCGATAGTCTAATTATAGCTTCTGTTTCCTTTAGCTTTATCTTCTTTTTAGCTAACAGCTCATCTTTTTGTATAGCACGCTTTAATAACGCTTCTAAATCGTTTTTACTAAAAGATTCTAAAATATACACCTGACAACGAGATAATAGGGCTGGTATAACTTCAAAACTTGGATTTTCGGTTGTTGCTCCAAATAAAGTCACCCATCCTTTTTCCACCGCTTTTAAAAGTGAATCTTGTTGTGATTTGCTAAATCGGTGTATTTCATCAATAAATAAAATAGGGTTTTTGGTACTAAAAAGAGAGTCACTTTTTTTAGCTTTTTCAATAACCTCTCTAATTGCAGCTACACCACTATCAATAGCACTCAACATATAAAAAGGTCTATCTGATTCTTTAGCTAGAATTGTAGCTAGGGTTGTTTTTCCTGTACCAGGAGGACCCCAGAATATCATTGAAGTTAGCATATTTGTATTTAATTGAGCTTTGATAGACCCATGTTCTCCAACTAAATGCTTTTGACTTAAATAATCATTTAAGGATTTTGGTCTTATACGTTCTGCTAATGGAATACTCATAGGTGTAAAAATACAATATTATTAAAAGGGTATTACTGACAATTTAGCCGAAATTTGAAAAAGGGAGTGTTTTTTGAAATTAAAAATAATATGAATAAAAAAAAGGAATTATATTTTTCTAATGATGTTATAACTTATCCATTAATTTTTTTACTAATTATTGTAATTGTATTTTGGATAGAATCTCGTTTCAATTTTAATTTTAATTATTTAGGAATTTACCCAAGAAAAATTGAAGGATTAAGAGGAATTATTTTTGGACCTTTTATACATGGTGATGTTAAACATTTGTTTAATAATTCAATTCCATTATTAGTGTTGACATCTGCTTTATTTTATTTTTATAGAAATGTAAGATGGAAGGTTTTGATTTATGGGTTGCTTTTAACAGGATTATTTACTTGGCTAATTGGTAGACCTTCTAATCATATTGGGGTCAGTGGTGTCATCTATATGTTAACAGCCTTTTTAATGTTTAGAGGTATCTTGTCAAAACAATATCAATTAACAGCTTTGTCTTTTAGTGTTATATTTCTATATGGAAGTTTTATTTGGTATATATTTCCAACAGATCCAAAGATATCTTGGGAAGGACATTTATCTGGCTTTTTAGTTGGTATACTTTTCGCTTTTATATTTAATAAGCAAACATTACCAATTAAAAAATTTAATTGGGAAAAGGAGGGTTATAACCCAGATGAAGATCCTTTTATGAAAAATTTTGATGAGGATGGTAATTTTATAGAATATAAGCCAACAGAAATAGATGAGGAAATTCAGCAAAAAACTCTAACAAAAAGAACAATAAAATACGTTTTTAAACAATCTAAAGCTGAAGATAAAGAAGACCTATAACGACCTTTGTCTTGTTGTTTCATATAAAAATGCTCCACAAGCTACAGATACATTTAAAGAATTTACTTCACCTAATAATGGTAAAGCGGCTTTGTAATCAACAATATTTAAAACTGATTTAGAAACTCCCGTTCCTTCAGAGCCCATAATAAAAGCAACTGGCTGATTTAAATCTAAAGAATAAATACTTTCTTTTGTTTTTTCTGTTGCAGCAATAGTAACAATATTAGATGCTTTTAAATAAAAGATGGCATCTTTAATATGATCTACTTTACAAATAGGAATTTTAAAGATAGCACCTGCAGATGTTTTAACAGTATCACCAGTTACTGGAGCTCCTCCTTTTTTCTGAATAATGATTGCATCTACGCCCGTACATTCAGCAGTTCTAATTATGGCTCCAAAATTTCGTACATCACTAATCTGATCTAAAATTATAAATAATGGCTTTTCTTTTTCAGAAAGTGTTTTTTCTACAACTTCTTCAAGAGAGTAGAAAGGAATAGGAGAAGTGATTGCTATAATTCCTTGATGATTTCCATTTGTAAGTCTGTTTAGCTTTTCATTTGGAACAAAATTAATGGTTACATCACTGGACTCTAATTTTTTAACTATTGCTTCAATCTTTTGATTCATTGAATCTTTTTGAATAAACAGTTTGTCAATAACCACATCTGAATTTAATGCCTCTTCTATAGGATGTATTCCAAAAATTGTATTTTGTTTATTTGCCATTTTTTGATATAAAGATAAAAAAAAAGACTGTCTTTAAAAGACAGTCTTTTTTAGATTTTAAAAAATCTAATGTATTATCTGATAACTTTAACTGAACCTTCTGTTCCGTTAATGTTAACTTTTACAATGTAAGTACCGTTAGCCATGTTTGACATATCAACAGTAGAATTCATTGAGTTTACTTTAGAGTTATAAACTTGTTGACCTAACATATTGTAAATAGCAACAGAGTTAATGTTTTCTTGAGCTCTTAATGTTAAAGTACCATTACTCATAGCAGATCTGAACCCTTTAGATTCGATATCTGAATTTGCTAAAATAAAACCTTCTTGGTAGTTGAAATCATCCATATAGTACTCATTATTAGTTGTAATAGAATATAAATCCATACCACCAATAGAAATAGTATCAGTATAATCCCAAACCATGTTATTAGGATCCCAACTTGCGAAAGGATGTCCAGCAGCAACAACTTCAACACCATCAATAAACATTTCAAATGTAGCAGCACCTACTCCTAAAGAAACATCAAAATTAGTTATAACTTTAAACCATTGATCTTCTGGGTAAGTAAATGTTGACCATGTAGTTTCATCAGTATTACTGTAATCTATATAACCTTCACCTGGAGCTCCAAGTTCAGCTTCGTAAAAATAAATGTTTCCAACTGGGAATGTTCCACTAGCAATTGGCACAGTTCCTTGAAAGTTCATATAACCTTCTTTACCTGCAGGAATATACATCCAAAATTCTAGACCCCATTGTCCAAATATTTTATTTCCTAAATCTAATACTGCATCAGTAGTTCCATCACCAGGGATTAATCCTGATAAAGCACCACCATGTGCTTGAGCCGAAGATGCCATAATAGCACAACCAGCACCACCACCACAACCCCAATCGGTCCACCAGGCTCCAGATATAGGTTGTCCGTCAGTATAAGATTCCATGTCATCTGTAAATTGAGCGTTCATCGTTACCATTACAAATGATAAGATAGCTACTAAAAAATAATTTTTTTTCATGATATTTTGTTTTTAAAAAGTTAATGAATTACAAATATAAATAAAATTAATTTAATTTGTATGTTAAATATTTAATTAAAAAAATAAAAAAGCTTGATATCATAATTGATATCAAGCTTTTTTTTGTTAATTATTTACTTAGATATTTAAGAAAATAATATTATAGTAAAATGGTGTTAAATAAAAATTACCAGTTTCAACATTAGGTCCAACGCTTCCAACAGTAAAAATTCTACCGTCATTCATCTCTAATTCTAATCTAACATAGATAAAAGTTGGAGTTGTAAATTGAGCACCTTCTAATATATCTACTACTTGTTGTAGTGGTATAGAAACTTCAGTACTAGGCAAATTATTAACTTCACTTAACTCAAATTGAGAAGGAACTAAAATATCTAATAAAGTCTCACCAATTTCATTATCGTTCGCATCTAAAGTTGGAAATTCTTGATCTTGATCATTAAATGGGCTCATATAAACTCTAACTTCTTTAAAGTCAGGCTGAACAGATCCATTACCTTCTTGAATTTCTAAAGTCATCTCTATTGCATTCGGAAAACTTCCACCTGAAATATTATGAGGTCCTGTACTTGGAGATACTAAAGTTCTAATAATAGCTCCACTATTGTCAACGTTTTCGTATACATCATCAATTATTAAATCACTCTCAGAACAAGAGAAAGCAACGATTGTCAATATACAAAGTGTGAATATTTTAATTATTTTTTTCATGTTTCTTTTGTTTTAAAATTAATTAGCAAATGGAAATCCTGGTGAAGGAGCGTTATTGTCCCAAAATACCTGTTGATCTACATTTGGTTTTTGTGTAATATTACTATTAGTATTAGCTTCACTTGCTGCATAGAAAAATGATCTTACAAAATTCCCTGAAGCTTCCTCTACATTAAACTGTAATGATTTTGGAAATCCAGTTCTTCTATAGAAGTTATAAGCATCAATTCCATTACCATATAAATTTACAAATAATTGTTCAGATAATACATTCCAAGAAGCGTCTGATGTATCGGTAATTAATCCAACTTGTGAATTAACAAAATCAGCAATTTCAGTAGCAGTAGGAACTAAATCTCCAGATAATGAAGCGTTAGTAATCGTACCTGTAGCTGTATCAAATTCAGTATCGTCTAATAATAATGTACCATCATAAGCAGGATCAGCTGTTCCTAAAAATCCATTTACTTTCGCAATCGATTTTTCCATACCAGCTCTTACAAAATTTCTAGCAACTCCAGCAGAACCATTAGCTAATGCAATTTCTGCTCTCCAGAAGTCAACATTAGAAGCTAATAAAATAGGAGTAATTCCTTTTCCGAAAAGCCCTCTTCCTTCACCGGCAGCATCATTGTCATTAGTATATTCAAAAGCAAAAGTTCCGTCGTTTTGTTCAACTATAGTACCATCTCTGTTAGTACCAAAATCATAACCGCCACCTACAGGATAAGCACCACGAGCAGTTCTTTTAAATGAATCTGGTGGAATCCCTTCTCCATTTCCGTGATCTCTACCCCAATAACCTTTATCTACATTACAATATACCATATCTGATGGATAATGTTGTGGAGAAGGTTGAGTAGAACAGAATAATTGAGAGCTATTTGCTGGACAGTCACCATATCCTGGAGTACAAGGAACTTGTCTAAAAAAGTAAGAAAATCTTCTTGGATCATTAGATTGTACCATAACATCCATTAACCAGTTAGATCTATATCCACCTACACCACCAACGTTATAATCAGAAGCATAACCAGGGTGTCTTGTATCTGGATCTACTAGGCTAGTACCATAAGTAAATTGTAAATCGTCAGCAGAGCTAGAAATATAATTTCCTGAAGCTACTATTGTATTAAATTTATTTACAGCATCAGAGTCAACTAATCTAGTGTTTAGGTAAGCTCTCATCTTCATTGTATTTGCAGCTTTTACCCATTTAGTAAAATCATTTCCATAGAAAAAATCTGTCCCTAAATTATCGCCTTCAGCACTAAATTGTGCTATAGCTTGATCTAATAAATCGATAGCAGCAGCATATACTGATGATCCACTATCTGCCATAGGGAAAGGAAATTCAGAAGGATTAGTTGCTTCAGTATAAGGAACATCACCGTAAAAATCTACTAATGTCATTAAAGTAAAAGCCTTCATAACATTCATTGCACCAAGGTGTTTGTTAGCACCTAATTCATTAGCTAATAACTCAGCACCTTTAATATCAGAAAACATACCTTGATAGGCAAGATTCCATTCAAAATTAGTGTTTGCCGCAGCATAGTTATTCTCATATATTCTTCCGAACATATATTCAATTCTAGTTAATTGAGCTCCATTTGTTCCCATAGCTTGAACAAAGTCTGTAAAGTCAAGTTGTACTGCAACTAAATAGCGATCTAAATCGGCTTTATCTAAAGTTACATTATTTGGATCGTCTAATAAATCTAAATCTGTTGTTTCACAAGAAGTAAAAGTGATTCCTAGAAATAGAATTAAAAGAAACTGTATTTTAAATATTTTTTTCATTTTAATTATTTTTTTAATTTTAGAATGATGCGTTTATACTAAGACCGTATCTTTTACTACTAGGTCCAGTTAAGAATTCAAAACCTTGACCATTACCAGCACCTAAACCAGTTACGTTAGGGTCAAAATTGATTCCTTCAGGAGTATTGTATGCGTTGTACCAAAGATTATTAGCACTTGCTTTAATAAAAATACCACCGAATGGAGTTTTATCTAATAATTTACTTGGTATAGTATAAGATAAAGCTACTTCTTGTAGTCTAACTACAGAGCCATCATAAACAGATAAATCATTAGCTGGACTAGCAAATCCATTATCAAAGTAGAAATCTGAATTGTTAATTTGAATTTCATTTGGCAAGCCAGTTTCACTACTTACACCAGGTAATATATAAGTACCTAATCTATCTTCAGTATCAGTAGTTAATCCTCTACCAATTAATGAAGCAACAGTTACAGAGTAAATATCTCCTCCAGAAGTATGACCAATTGCAACATTTAATGCAAAACCTTTATAAGAGAAAGTATTTGTGTAGTTCATTATAAAATCAGGATTTGGATCACCAATAAAAGGTAATAAACCTTCGCTATCTAAATCTTCAGATACATAATTACCAATTCCGTCAATTAAAGCATTTCCATTTTCATCTCTAGAAACACGTGAACCAAACATTGCCCCTAAAGGATATCCAACTCTTGCACCATTACCTAAGTTAGTAAAACCTGAATAGATAACTAAATCTAAATCATCACTTAACTCAGTAACTTCACTTTCGTATTGGGTATAATTAACACCAAAATTCCAATTAAATCCATCAGGGTTTCTGATAATGTCAATATTTAAATCACCTTCAAGACCCCAAGATTCAATTCCACCAATATTAGAAGCAGTAATTGTAGCACCACTACTTGGAGGTACAGGACGATCATTAACAATTAAATCTGTAGTTTTTCTCGTGTAATATGAGAAATCTAAATTTAATCTACTAAATAATTTAGCCTCTAAACCAAATTCTAACTCTTCAAAAAGTTCTGGTTTAATGTCAGGATTACCAACTCTACTAGAAGTTGAGTTACTAGTAATTAAATTACCTGCATCATCAACCCAAGCTTGAGTGTCTAAATTTACAAGAGTTACAGTAGGATAACCTGTTGCAAAGTTTGCAGAGGTTCCGTAACCAGCTCTTAATTTTAAATAGTTAATTCCATTTTCAGATTTCATACCTTCCCAAGCAGTAGTTGGAATGAATGAAACACTAGCAGATGGGTAAAATAATGAATTATTATTTGCATTAGAAACCCAGTCATTTCTTCCTGATAAATTTAAAAACACAATATTTTTAAAATCTAAAGAAGCACTTCCGTAAAGCCCTAATATATTACGTAATTCATGAAACTCAATAGGATTACTATTTACAAAACCACTATGGTCAAAAAAGTCAAATACTTGTTGACCATTACTGGAAACACCAACTCTATCATATTGAGTAGATCTTGAAGTGGCTCCAATTAAGAAACTAAGATTTAAATTTTCATTCGCGAATGAATAATTATTTCCACCAAATGTAAGAAGATAATCATATATAGTGTTTGTGTTATTATAAGTGTCATAAAAACCACTATCAGTTGAAACATTACCAGTTACACCACCTTTGTTTTGTAAATTAACATTAGCTTCAGAATAAGTATCAATACTTCCTTGGAAATTTATTGATAAATGCTCATCTATTGTATAAGAAAGAGCTCCAAAACCATTAAGACGATGTGTTAATTGTCTAAACTGTGCATTTTCTGCAGTCCATAAAGGGTGCTGAATAGCATTATCATCTCTATAGTAAATACTTCCACCATCAGGCAGTTCATAAGGTAGTTCAAAAATATCAATACCTCTTGGAGTATATAACAAATCTCCAAATATTGAAGAACCAGAACCATTCACACTACTACCACCACTATAAGCAATAGGAGGAGTTTTTAAATTGGTTTTTGTATACGTCATAGAACCTCTAGCGGTAAACTTATTACTTAATTGAGAACTACCAGATACTGTAAAATTATTTCTTGTAACTTCGTTACCAGGAGTAAATCCTTTGTCATTTAAATAACTATAAGCAACTCCGTAATTAACTTTTCCATCTTCACTTCTTCCCTTAACATTTAATGAAACTGTTGCTACTGCACCAGTTTTAAAAAAGTCTTTCACACTGTTTCTTGGTGACCAATCGTATCTAGCACCTTCAAATTGTGATTGAAAGTCAGCATACTCTGGTCTTGCAGTTAACCAAGAAGAAGTAGAATATGGATGTGCTAAAGTTCCATCAGAATTAAATCCAGCATTTGGATTTTCATCGTCAACAAAAGCACCCCAGCCTCCTAAGCCATCTTCATAAAATCCAGGTCCCCAGTTACTATAGAACCATCCATCAGCATCAGCTTGATTAAATCCTCCACCAAATTTATCTTGATAATCAGGTAATGAAGCTACTTTATTGAAAAAGTAAGATGAAGATATTTGAATTTCTTGTTTAGCGTTTAATGTTTTAGTACTTCCTGTTTTAGTAGTAATAAGTATTACACCATTTCTACCTTGAGTACCATACAATGTTGTTGCAGCTAAACCTTTTAAAACATCAATATTTTCAATGTTATTAGGATCAATATCAAAAGATCTACTTGACCCCATATTACCATCAAAGAAATCTCCTGATTCGTTAGTATCATTACTATAAGGAACACCATCTATCACATAAAGAGCGTTGTTGTCACCAGAGAATGAATTCATCCCTCTAATAACTACCTTGTTGGCAGAACCAGACAGACCATTTTGAGTAGTAATGTTTATACCGGCTGTTTTTCCTTGTAGTACACGAGTAAGATCAGATTCAGGGTTATTCGCTATTTCTTCTTCTTTAATCGAAGAAATGGCATAACCAAGTGCTTTCTTTTCTTTTTTAATACCTAAGGCTGTTACAACCACTTCTTCTAAAACAGCAGCATCCTCTTCCATTTGAAGACTCACTGAATTAGTTGCGGCAGTTACAGCTCTTTCAGTAGTAATAAAACCTACATAGCTAAACACAATAGTTTGCCCAACATTCGCATTGACAGTATAATTACCGTCAAAATCGGATTGGGTTCCATTGCTTGTGCCTTTAACAATAATGTTTACTCCTGGCAAGGGTAACCCGCTATTATCGGATATTGTACCGGAGATTGTTTTTTCTTGTGCGAACGTAAGTTGCACTACAAACGCTAATAATAGCGTCAAAATTCCACTAAACTTTGTTCTCATTTTTATGATTTATTTGAATTAACCAATCGCAAAAATCACAATAAAAAGTTAAATACACAACTTTTTAAACTTAAATTTTGGTTTTTTTTAACTGTAATCTATTACTATTCTTGATTATTTGTTAAAATATAGATAAAATGCTAATATGAATTTTTGTGTTAGAAAAATTAAAATCTTGATTTTCAGCATTTCCATTAGCGATACTAAATTTTATAATTCCGGGAGTAGTTTGTAGTCCTATGCCGACACCAAAGCTATAAAGTTTTTGATTTAAATTTATGATTTGGTTTTCAAAATAGGCAAAGTCAATAATGCTGTGTAGGTATAAATTTTGATTGAATTGATATCTGTATTCTGAATTTAAAACAGAATAAAAGGAAGCATCGATACTGTTTTCGTTAAACCCTCTGATGCTTTTAATACCTCCAAACCTGAAAAGTTCATTTGCTAAATAAGTGTCGCTACTTAATAGCTCGGTGCTGTTGTTTAGGTATATAGAGTTTTTGTAGTTTAAGTTAAATATATAATGCATAAAAACAGAGCCTCTTATTTGCGACTCATTATTAATGCCAGTTTCCTTTGATCCAAATTCTGTTTCTAAATTAAAATTTGATTTTATAGGAAACAAATCATTTTCTTGTGTTTTAGTGTAAGAGAAGCCTGCGAGAAAAAATTTTGACTTGTAGTCTTCTACAGATATGGAAACTGAGTTGTCATTTCTTAAATTACTTGACTCGTAAGCTTTGTATCCGGCATAAGTTTTAGATGTCGGATTGATTTGATATCTTACTTTAATTAATTGATCTGATGTAGAAAAAGTGCTGTCTCGTTTAAATATTTTTAATTCTGTTGTGATTCCAAATGGAGTTTTAAATAAATAAGGTAGGGTTAATTTTGCTCTAAAGTTTTGCTGATCATTCCCGTCAGCTTTGTAATTTAATAGAAATTGTTCGCCAAAATTAAGATTGTTGTTTAGTTCAAGATTTAGATAGCCATTGAAAATTAATTTTTGATTTTCTTCATCTGAAGCAAAACCTAAAATTCCATCAAAAACATTATTTTTTTCTTTTTTTAAATAAAGATAAACAATTGTTGTGTCCTTTTTAAATAATACTTCTGGAGGTTTTGTTACAGATGCAAAACCTAAAGAGTTTAGAATGTTGCTTTTTTCAATCAATTTTGATTTGTCAAATGTTTTTGCTGTTTTTATTCCAGCGTAATGCTTGATGAATGATTTTGGAAACTTTTCGTATCCTTTTACGGTTATGCTATCTATCGTTCTAGATTTGCCTTTGGAAACTGTGATTTTTGCAGTCAAAGAATTGTTGTCTTTTTTTGAAATATCCTCTAAATGAATTCTAGCAAATGCATTTCCATCTTTAGTTTTAAATGTATTTAATTTTTTAATGGAGGTTTCAATATTGTGAAATGGTAGTGTAAAAACAGAATCGTTTACTTTGTTGGATATTTGTAAAAGTTCTTTTTTACTGAAATCGTATTTTGAGTAATATATTGTTATAGACTCGTATTTTGAACCTATATAATACAAAGCGGTATAACTACTGTCGTCTTTTTTTTGAATAGAAAGCAGCTCGTTTTCAATATATCCAAATCTGTTTAATGAAAAGTGAAGTGAATCAACTTCGTTTTTTAATGATAAGTAATTTTTAAAAGATGTGTTGATGTTTAATGAATCTAATATAGGTTGTGAAATGGAGTCTTTGGCATTGATTGTTAAATATAAATTTTGAGCATTAAGATCACAGATAAATGCGGTATATATATTAAGGTATAAAAAAATATAAATTAGTAGCTTCAAAAATGGTTAATATTAGGCTTGTAAAACTAACGTACCTTTATGTTATTTCATATATTTTGATTAACTAATTTTTTGTTTGTATTTATTTGGAAATGTTAATCGTTTTTAAAGTCAAGTGAATCTGATTGTGTTTAAGGTGTTTTGTGATTTTAAACACAGAATTTAATTACTTAAAAAAATTAATTTATTAGGGTTGTTTATACTTAAAATTATTTCTACATTTGCAGACCCTTAAAAAAGGGTATTTTATTATATAAAAAGTTTATATGCCAACAATTTCACAATTAGTACGAAAAGGAAGAGCCAAAATAACCAAGAAGAGTAAATCGGCTGCTTTAGATTCGTGTCCTCAAAGAAGAGGGGTGTGTACACGTGTGTATACTACTACGCCTAAGAAACCAAACTCTGCAATGCGAAAAGTTGCAAGGGTAAGGTTGACTAACGGTAAAGAAGTAAACGCGTACATCCCAGGTGAGGGTCACAATTTACAAGAGCACTCGATAGTATTGGTTAGAGGTGGAAGGGTAAAGGATTTGCCAGGAGTTAGATATCATATCGTTCGTGGAGCTTTAGACACCGCAGGTGTAGAAGGTAGAACGCAACGTAGATCTAAGTATGGTGCAAAACGCCCTAAAAAGTAAAATTTAAAAGTTTTAAAGACAAGACATGAGAAAAAGAGCAGCCAAAAAAAGACCGCTTTTACCGGATCCAAAGTTTAACGACCAGTTAGTAACTCGTTTCGTTAATAACTTAATGTGGGACGGAAAAAAATCGGTGGCTTTCAAAGTATTTTACGATGCAATAGCAATTGTAGAAGAAAAAAACCAAGACGAAGAAAAAACTGCACTTGAGTTGTGGAAAGACGCTTTGTCTAATGTGATGCCTCACGTAGAGGTTCGTAGTCGTAGAATTGGAGGGGCAACTTTTCAAATTCCAAGGCAAATACGCCCAGATAGAAAAGTTTCAACAGCAATGAAGTGGTTAATCCTTTTTGCTAGAAAAAGAAACGAAAAATCGATGGCGCAAAAATTAGCTGCAGAAGTATTAGCTGCTGCTAAAGAAGAAGGAGCAGCCGTTAAAAAACGTGTGGATACACACAAAATGGCAGACGCTAATAAAGCATTCTCACACTTCAGATTCTAAAAAATGGCACAAAGAGATTTAAAATATACAAGAAATATTGGTATTGCTGCGCATATTGATGCTGGGAAAACCACTACTACTGAACGTGTACTTTATTATACGGGAGTAAGTCATAAAATTGGAGAAGTTCATGATGGTGCTGCTACCATGGACTGGATGGAACAAGAGCAGGAAAGAGGTATTACAATTACTTCTGCTGCTACAACTTGTACTTGGCAGTTTCCAAGTGCAGATGGTGAACTTTCTGCTGATGCAAAAGGATATCACTTCAATATTATCGATACACCAGGTCACGTAGATTTTACTGTTGAAGTAAATCGTTCATTACGTGTACTTGATGGTTTGGTTTTCTTATTTAGTGCAGTTGATGGTGTAGAGCCTCAATCTGAAACTAACTGGAGATTAGCAGATAATTATAAAGTGCCTCGTATAGGATTCGTTAATAAAATGGACCGTCAAGGATCTGATTTCTTAAATGTAAATAAGCAAGTAAAAGAAATGTTAGGTTCTAATGCAGTTCCTATTGTTCTTCCTATTGGTGAAGAGATGGATTTCAAAGGAATCGTGGATCTTGTTAAGAATCGTGCTATTGTTTGGCATGAAGAAAACATGGGAGCTACTTTTGATGTTATCGAAATTCCTGAAGAACTTAAAGAAGAGGCTTCAAAATATAGAGCTTTACTTATTGAAGAAGTTGCTTCTTATGATGAAAACTTATTGGAAAAATTCATGGAAGATGAAGATTCAATTACAGAAGACGAAGTGCATGCTGCGCTTAGAGCTGCTGTAATGGATATGGCAATCATTCCTATGATTTGTGGTTCGGCGTTTAAAAATAAAGGTGTTCAATTTTTATTGGATGCGGTTTGTAGATATTTGCCATCACCATTAGATAAAGATGCTATTGTTGGGACGGATCCTGATAATGGTGAAGAAATAGAAAGAAAACCAGATGTAACTGAACCGTTTTCTGCATTAGCTTTTAAAATTGCTACCGATCCTTTTGTTGGAAGGTTAGCTTTTTTCCGTGCATATTCAGGAAGATTAGATGCTGGTTCTTATGTGTTAAATAATCGTTCTGGTAAAAAGGAACGTATCTCTCGTATTTATCAAATGCATGCAAATAAGCAAAATGCTATTGATTTTATTGAAGCTGGAGATATTGGAGCTGCTGTAGGTTTTAAAAGTATAAAAACTGGAGATACACTATCAGACGAAAAGCATCCTATTATTTTAGAAAGTATGGACTTCCCAGATCCAGTAATTGGTATTGCTGTGGAGCCTAAAACTAAAGCGGATGTTGATAAATTAGGTATGGCTTTAGCAAAACTTGCTGAAGAAGATCCAACATTTACTGTTAGAACAGATGAAGCTTCAGGACAGACTATTATTTCTGGAATGGGTGAGCTTCACTTAGATATTATTGTAGATCGTTTAAAGCGTGAGTTTAAAGTTGAAGTTAACCAAGGGAAACCTCAGGTTGAATACAAAGAGACTATTACACGTGTTGCGGATCATAGAGAAACATATAAAAAGCAATCTGGTGGTCGTGGTAAGTTTGGTGATATTGTATTTACATTAGAGCCTGCTGAAGAAGGGAAAACTGGATTAGAATTTGTAAATGTAATTAAGGGTGGTAACATCCCTAAGGAATTTATTCCTTCTGTTGAAAAAGGATTTAAAATGGCTATGGTAAATGGTCCTTTAGCTGGATTCGAAGTAGATAGTATGAAAGTAACTTTAAAAGATGGATCTTACCACGATGTGGATTCTGATCAATTATCTTTTGAGTTAGCTGCAAAACTTGGATTTAAGGCAGCTGCTAAAAAAGCAGGAGCTGTTATTTTAGAGCCAATAATGAAGTTAGAAGTTCTTACTCCTGAAGAAAATATGGGAGATATCGTTGGAGATCTTAACCGTCGTCGTGGTCAATTAAGTGACATGGGTGATCGTTCTGGATCAAAAGTAATTAAAGCTACAGTGCCATTATCTGAAATGTTTGGATATGTTACTACTTTGAGAACTTTATCATCGGGTAGAGCAACTTCTACTATGGAATTTTCACATTATGCAGAAACTCCTTCTAATATTTCAGAAGAAGTAATTGCAGCAGCAAGAGGAACTGTTAACGCTTAATAAGAAGGCAATGAGTCAAAAAATTAGAATAAAGCTAAAATCTTACGATCATAACTTAGTGGACAAATCTGCTGAAAAAATAGTTAAGACCGTAAAAAGCACAGGAGCAGTAGTAACGGGGCCAATCCCATTACCAACTCATAAAAAAATATTTACAGTATTGCGTTCTCCGCACGTAAATAAGAAAAGTAGAGAGCAATTTCAATTAAGTTCTTATAAAAGACTTTTAGATATCTATAGTTCATCATCAAAAACAATCGATGCTTTAATGAAGCTAGAATTGCCAAGTGGTGTTGAAGTAGAGATTAAAGTTTAAGTTTATTAAGTAAGTGTTTATTAAATAAATGAATCTTACAAAATAAGCTAAGTGCTTAAAACATGTCTGGAGCTTGAATGCAAAGGAAAAACGGAAACAAAATAATATTCAGGATTGAATTTATTTTGATCCTGTTTTTTTTAACTGAAGTTTTAGAATTAGAGAATAATTAATTAATAATAAATAAATAATAAATATGTCTGGGTTAATTGGAAAAAAGATAGGTATGACCAGCATCTTTGACGAAAATGGAAAAAACATTCCATGTACCGTTATCGAAGCAGGTCCCTGTGTTGTTACCCAAGTCAGAACTAAAGAAGCTGACGGGTACGAAGCTCTTCAACTTGGTTTCGATGACAAAAAGACTGCTACAAAAGCTGCTCAAGGGCATGCTAAAAAAGCAGGGACCGCTGTAAAGCGTAAAGTTGTTGAATTCCAAGGTTATGAAGAAGATTACAAATTAGGCGACACTATTACAGTGGAGCATTTTGTTGAAGGTGAGTTTGTGGATATTTCAGGAACTTCAAAAGGAAAAGGATTTCAAGGTGTTGTAAAGCGTCATGGTTTTGCTGGTGTAGGTCAAGCGACTCACGGTCAGCATAACAGATTAAGAGCTCCTGGATCTATTGGTGCAGCATCATACCCTGCAAGAGTATTTAAGGGTATGCGTATGGCTGGACAAATGGGTAATGAAAAAGTAAAAGTACAAAACCTAAGAGTGTTGAAAGTGGTTGCTGAAAAGAATCTACTTGTAGTAAAAGGATGTATTCCTGGAGCTAAAAATGCTTATGTAACTATTCAGAAATAATGAAGGTAGCAGTATTAGATAAAAACGGAAAAGACACAGGTAGAAAGGTAGACCTTTCTAAAGATGTGTATGGAATTGAGCCTAATAATCACGCCCTTTATCTTGATGTAAAGCAATATCTTGCTAATCAAAGACAAGGTACGCATAAATCAAAAGAACGTGCAGAGATTACTGGTAGTACAAGAAAAATAAAGAAACAAAAAGGAACTGGTACAGCTCGTGCGGGTAGTATCAAGTCTGGTGTTTTTAGAGGTGGTGGTAGAATGTTTGGTCCAAGACCAAGAAATTATTCTTTTAAATTAAACAAAAACTTAAAAAGATTAGCGCGTCGTTCTGCTTTGAGTATTAAGGCAAATGAAAAAGCAATAATCGTTTTGGAAGACCTTAATTTTGATACACCAAAGACTAAAGAATTTACTTCGGTTTTAAAGTCTTTAGGCTTAGATGCTAAAAAATCTTTATTTGTGTTGGGAGAGTCAAATAATAATCTATATTTGTCGTCTCGTAATTTGAAAAGCACTGAAGTGTTAACTAACTCACACTTAAGTACTTATAAAATTATGAATGCAAACAGCCTTGTGTTGTTTGAGAGTTCATTGGAAGGAATTGAGTCAAACTTAAGTAATTAGAAATAATGAATATCTTAATTAAACCTATAATAACAGAAAAAGCTACGACAGATGTTGAAACTTTCAACAGATATACTTTTGTAGTAAATCCTAAGGCGAATAAGGTAGAAATTAAAAAAGCGGTGGAAGCTGCTTATGAAGTTTCAGTTACTAAAGTTCGTACTATAAATGTCCGCCCAGATAGAAAAACTCGTCATACAAAAACGGGTATTCAAACTGGTAAAACTAATGCAGTTAAAAAAGCAATAGTACAGTTGGCGGAAGGTGATACAATAGATTTTTACAGTAACATCTAAGTAAAGCTTAGATAAATTAGACAAAAAATGTCAGTAAGAAAATTAAAACCAATCACCCCAGGACAGCGATTTAGAGTTGTAAATGGATTTGACGCCATTACAACTGATAAGCCGGAGAAAAGTTTATTAGCTCCGATTAAAAGAACTGGGGGAAGAAACAGTCAAGGAAAAATGACTATGCGCTATAAAGGTGGTGGTCATAAAAGACGTTATCGAATTATCGATTTTAAACGTAACAAAGCAGGAGTTCCTGCAACAGTTGCATCAATAGAGTATGATCCAAATCGTACTGCTTTTATCGCTTTATTAAACTATCAAGATGGTGAAAAGCGTTATGTTGTTGCACAAAGTGGATTAAAGGTAGGACAAAATATAGTTTCTGGAGATAAAGTAGCTCCGGAAGTTGGAAATTGTATGCTTTTAGAAAATATTCCATTAGGAACTATCATATCTTGTATAGAATTACACCCTGGTCAGGGAGCTGTTTTAGCACGTAGTGCTGGAGCATTTGCTCAATTAATGGCACGTGATGGGAAATTTGCTACCGTTAAATTGCCTTCAGGTGAAACACGTTTAATATTAATAACGTGTTCAGCAACTGTAGGGGCTATTTCTAATAGTGATCATCAATTGTTAGTATCTGGTAAAGCAGGTAGAACAAGATGGTTAGGTAGAAGACCTCGTACAAGACCAGTAGTTATGAATCCTGTTGATCATCCAATGGGTGGTGGAGAAGGAAAATCGTCTGGTGGACATCCACGTTCTAGAAACGGTATTCCTGCAAAAGGATTTAGAACCCGTTCTAAAACTAAAGCAAGTAATAAATATATAATCGAACGTAGAAAGAAATAAGATATGGCACGATCATTAAAAAAGGGACCTTACGTTCACTACAAATTAGATAAGAAAGTTCAACTTAATGTTGATTCGAGTAAAAAGACTGTGATCAAAACTTGGTCAAGAGCATCTATGATTACTCCGGATTTTGTTGGACAAACCATTGCAGTTCATAACGGAAAACAATTTATTCCAGTATATGTAACTGAAAATATGGTAGGACATAAATTAGGAGAATTTTCACCAACAAGATCATTCCGTGGTCATGCAGGTGCAAAAAACAAAGGTAAAAAATAAGCCATGGGAGTTCGTAAAAGAGAAAGAGCGGAGCAAATCAAGGATGCAAAGAAAACAATGTACTTTGCAAAATTGAACAATTGCCCAACGTCACCTAGAAAAATGCGATTAGTTGCAGATTTAGTTCGTGGTGAGAAAATAGATAAAGCGCTTAATATTTTAAAGTTTAGCCCTAAAGAAGCTTCACGTCGTTTAGAGACGTTATTATTGTCTGCTATTGCAAATTGGCAAGCAAAAAATGAAGAAGCTTCAATAGAAGATGCAGATCTTTTTGTAAAAGAAATCCGTGTAGATGGAGGAGCTATGTTAAAAAGACTTAGACCTGCACCACAAGGACGTGCGCACAGAATTAGAAAACGCTCCAATCACGTAACACTCGTGCTTGCAGCTAACGATAACACACAAAGCAATTAATAAATGGGACAAAAAACAAATCCAATCGGAAATCGCTTAGGTATCATCAGAGGATGGGAATCCAACTGGTACGGAGGCAACGACTACGGCGATAAATTAGCTGAAGACGACAAGATTAGAAAATATGTTCATGCTCGTTTACAAAAAGCTAGTGTGTCTAGGGTAATTATTGAGCGTACCCTTAAGCTTGTAACCGTTACTATCACTACTGCTAGACCTGGTATTATTATTGGGAAAGGTGGACAAGAGGTAGACAAGCTGAAAGAAGAGCTTAAGAAAATTACTGGTAAAGATGTACAGATAAACATCCACGAGATTAAGAGACCGGAAATGGATGCGCACCTAGTAGGAGCTAGTATTGCAAGACAAATTGAAAACAGAATTTCATACCGTCGTGCAATAAAAATGGCAATAACTGCTGCAATGCGTATGAATGCTGAAGGTATTAAAGTGCAAATTTCAGGTCGTTTAAACGGAGCTGAAATGGCACGTTCTGAGTCTTATAAAGATGGACGTATTCCTTTATCAACATTTAGAGCCGATATTGATTATGCTTTGGTTGAGTCACACACTACTTATGGTAGATTGGGTGTAAAAGTATGGATCATGAAAGGTGAAGTGTACGGAAAAAGAGAGCTTTCTCCTTTAGTTGGTTTAGCCAAAAAAGGTGGAAAAGCTGGTAACAACAAGCGAGGTGGTGCTAATAAACCACGTCGTAGAAAGTAATTTTTAAATAGAATAAAATGTTACAACCAAAAAGAACAAAGTTTCGTAAACAGCAAAAAGGTAGAATGAAAGGTAATGCCGGACGTGGAAACCAACTTGCGTTTGGAACTTTTGGTATAAAATCTTTAGATTCAAATTTCTTAACATCACGTCAAATAGAAGCTGCACGTATTGCTGCTACTCGTTTTATGAAGAGAGAAGGTTCTATCTGGATAATGATATTTCCAGATAAGCCAATTACAAAGAAACCTCTTGAAGTACGTATGGGTAAAGGTAAAGGTGCTGTAGAATATTGGGCAGCTGTTGTTAAACCAGGAAGAGTATTGTTTGAAATATCTGGTGTTCCTATTGAAACTGCAAAAGAGGCATTACGTCTTGCAGCTCAAAAGTTACCAGTAAAAACAAAATTCATTGTATCTAGAACATTTCAAGCTTAATTTATTATGAAACAATCTGAAATAAAAGAAGCATCAACAGCGGAATTACAGGAAAGAATTTCTGATTCTAGAAAGGCGTTTTCTGATCTTAAAATGGCACATGCTATTACACCGTTGGAAAATCCAATTCAATTAAGAGAGCAAAGAAGAGCTATCGCTAGAATTGCGACAGAACTAACTAAAAGAGAAGTACAATAGTACCAAGCTGAAAGATGGAAAAAAGAAATTTAAGAAAAGAACGTATTGGTGTAGTTACTAGTAGCAAAATGGACAAGTCCATAGTTGTTGCAGAAGTAAAAAAAGTAAAGCACCCAATGTATGGAAAGTTCGTGTTAAAGACTAAGAAATATGTTGCACACGATGAGACCAATGACTGCAACGAAGGTGATAAAGTAAGGATAATGGAAACACGTCCTTTAAGCAAAACCAAATGTTGGAGATTAGTAGAAATAATTGATAGAGCTAAGTAGGTATGTTACAACAAGAGTCAAGACTAAAAGTTGCAGATAATACTGGAGCTAAGGAAGTACTAACAATTCGTGTGTTAGGTGGAACCAAAAAAAGATATGCTTCAATAGGTGATAAAATTGTAGTTGCTGTTAAAGACGCTACTCCTAATGGGACTATTAAAAAAGGTGCTGTATCTACTGCGGTAGTTGTGCGTACTAAGAAAGAAGTAAGAAGACCAGACGGATCATATATTCGTTTCGATGATAATGCTTGTGTGCTTTTAAACCCACAAGGAGAAATGATTGGAACACGTGTATTTGGACCTGTTGCAAGAGAGCTTCGTGACAAGCAATTTATGAAAATTGTATCATTAGCACCAGAAGTGCTTTAAATTGAAAACAAAGATGGCAAAGCTTAAAATAAAATCAGGAGATACAGTAGTAGTTACTGCCGGAGACAATAAAGGGTCTGAAGGTAAAGTAATGAAAGTAATTCTTGAAAAGAACAAAGCAATAGTAGAAGGAGTAAATATGGTTTCTAAACATGAGAAGCCAAGTGCCAATAATCCTCAAGGTGGAATTGTAAAAAAGGAAGCTGCTATACATATCTCTAACCTTTCTTTAGTAGATCCTAAAACAGGAACTGCAACAAGGGTAGGTTACAGAATGGAAGATGGAAAAAAAGTACGTTTTACTAAAAAATCGAATCAAGTATTATAGTTATGGGATATTTACCAAGACTTAAAGAGGAATATAAGAGCAGAGTAATTGAAGCTCTTAAAGAAGAGTTTGGTTACTCGAATGTAATGCAAGTTCCAAAATTAGAGCGCATCGTTGTGTCTCGTGGTGTTGGATCTGCAGTAGCAGACAAGAAACTAATAGAGTATGCTGTTGATGAGCTTACAAATATAACAGGGCAAAAAGCTGTTGCAACTATTTCTAAAAAGGATGTTGCAAACTTTAAATTACGTAGAGGGATGCCAATTGGGGCAAAAGTAACTTTACGTGGAGAGCGTATGTATGAGTTTTTAGATAGACTTGTTACTAGTGCATTGCCTCGAGTAAGAGATTTTAATGGTATCAAAGCAACAGGATTTGACGGTAGAGGTAATTACTCTTTGGGTGTTACTGAACAAATCATATTTCCTGAAATCAATATCGATAAGATTAAGAAAATTGATGGTATGAACATCACTTTTGTTACTTCAGCTGGTACTGATAAAGAAGCAAAATCATTATTAACTGAATTAGGTTTACCTTTTAAAAAGAACTAAGATGGCTAAAGAATCAATGAAAGCCCGTGAGGTTAAAAGAAAAAAAATGGTAGCAAAGTATGCGGCTAAACGTAAAGCTTTAAAAGAAGCTGGAGATTACGAAGCATTACAAAAGTTGCCAAAAGACGCTTCACCAATACGTATGCACAATCGTTGCAAACTTACTGGTAGACCAAAAGGGTATATGAGAACGTTTGGTATTTCACGTGTTACATTCCGTGAAATGGCTAATCAAGGTTTAATTCCAGGTGTTAGAAAAGCATCTTGGTAATATATAATTAATTGGTTGAAGGTTTACTTCTGAAACTTTAAGTAAAAACCACATCCGCAAAATTAAAATATGAATATAGATCCAATAGCAGATTATCTAACTAGAGTTAGAAATGCAGTAAAAGCAGGACACAGAGTAGTAGAGATCCCTGCGTCTAATGTTAAAAAAGAAATTACAAAGATCTTATTTGATCAAGGATTTGTTTTAAGTTATAAATTTGAAGATGATAAAGGGCCTCAGGGAACTATCAAGATCGCTTTAAAGTACGATAAACTTACAAAAGATCCTGTAATTAAGGAAATACAACGAATTAGTAAACCAGGTTTACGTAAGTATTCTAGTTCTTCAGAACTACCAAGAATTCTAAACGGATTGGGAATTGCGATTGTTTCTACTTCTCACGGGGTAATGACAGGTAAGCAAGCTCAAGCTCAGAATGTAGGTGGTGAAGTATTATGTTACGTATACTAAAATAAAGACTAAAGATGTCAAGAATAGGTAAAAGCCCGGTAGCAATCCCAGATGGAGTTACATTAGATGTTAAAGATAATGTAGTCACTGTTAAAGGAAAATTAGGTGAATTAACACAAGATTTTTCGGGAGTTACAGTAAAGGTAGATGAAGGAAATGTTATAGTAGAACGTTTGTCGGATTCTAAAGATGATAGGTCTAAACATGGTTTATACAGATCTTTAATCAATAATATGATTGAAGGTGTAAGCAAAGGATGGACAAAAGAACTAGAATTAGTAGGTGTGGGTTACCGTGCTTCTAATCAAGGTCAGAAATTAGATTTAGCAATTGGATATTCTCACAATATAGTGATGAATATAGCTCCAGAAGTTAAAGTTGAAACAGTTTCTGATAAAGGAAAAAATCCAATAGTAAAATTAACTTCTCACGATAAACAATTGGTTGGACAAGTAGCTGCGAAAATTCGTGGTTATCGTAAGCCAGAGCCTTATAAAGGAAAAGGGATTAAGTTTGTAGGAGAAATATTAAGAAGAAAAGCAGGTAAATCTGCATAACAAATAAAGTTATGGCATTATCAAAAACAGATAGAAGAGAACGATTACGTTTTAGAATCAGAAAAACTGTTTCTGGAACAACACAACGTCCTCGTTTGGCAGTTTTCAGAAGTAATAAAGAAATCTATGCTCAACTAATTGACGATGTAAATGGAGTTACCATTACTGCTGCATCTTCAAGAGACAAAGATATAGACGCATCTAAAGCAAATAAAGTAGATGCTGCTAATTTAGTAGGTAAAGCAATTGCTGAAAAAGCAATTAAAGCTGGTTTTGAAAGTATTACTTTCGATAGAGGCGGTTATATTTACCATGGAAGAGTTAAATCATTAGCTGAAGGAGCTCGCGAAGGCGGACTAAAATTCTAAGAAATATGTATCAAGATTATAAAAACGTAGAGTTAGTTAAACCAGGAGGTCTAGAATTAAAAGATCGTTTAGTAGGGGTTCAACGTGTAACTAAAGTAACAAAAGGGGGTAGAACCTTTGGATTTTCAGCTATTGTTGTAGTAGGTGATGAAAACGGTGTAGTAGGTCAAGGACTTGGAAAATCGAAAGATGTTGCAAGTGCAATTGCAAAAGCAATTGAAGATGCTAAGAAAAACTTAGTTCGTATTCCTTTAAATAAAACTACTTTACCTCATGAACAAAAAGGTAAATACGGTGGAGCTAGAGTTAACTTATTACCAGCATCAGCCGGTACAGGAGTTATTGCTGGTGGAGCTGTACGTGCGGTATTAGAGGCAGTTGGTGTACATGATGTATTGTCAAAATCTCAAGGATCTTCAAATCCACATAATGTAGTGAAAGCAACTTTTGATGCTTTATTACAAATGAGAAGCGCTCAAACTGTTGCAAAACAAAGAGGAATTTCTTTAGAAAAATTATTTAAAGGATAAACAAAGCAAGATGGCAAAAATTAAAGTAACAAAGGTTCGTAGTGCGATTAATCGTACTCAAAACCAAAAAAGAGTACTTGAGTCTTTGGGGCTTCATAAAATGGGTCAAACTGTTGAACATGAAGATTCGCCAAATATTTTGGGAATGATAAGAAAAGTAAATCACTTAGTTTCTGTTGAAACTAAATAAGAAATTTTAAAATTATGAATTTAAGTAACTTACGACCGGCAGCAGGTTCGGTAAAAACACAAGGCAAGCGAGTAGGTCGCGGACAAGGTTCAGGAAAAGGTGGAACTGCAACACGTGGGCATAAAGGTGCAAAGTCACGTTCAGGATATTCTAAGAAATTAGGATTTGAAGGTGGGCAAATGCCATTGCAACGTCGTGTTCCTAAATTTGGTTTTACTAATATAAACCGAAAAGAATACCAAGCAGTAAATCTTGATACACTTCAACAATTAGTTGACGACAAAAAAATTAAAGGAGCTATTGATTTTGAAACTCTAGTTGATTTAGGACTTGTTGGTTCAAAAGAACTTCTAAAAGTATTAGGTAGAGGAGAGTTAACAGCAAAATTAACAGTTACAGCACATAAATTTTCAGCTACTGCAAAAGAAGCAATTGAAAAAGCTGGAGGTGAAGTAATAACATTGTAATTTTTTATAAGGATGAAATTTATTGAAACCTTAAAAAACGTTTGGAAAATTGAAGAGCTACGTAACCGTATTCTTCTTACGTTAGGGCTATTGTTAGTTTATCGATTTGGAGCACAAGTTGTGTTGCCAGGTATCGATGCTTCAAAACTAGCAGAGTTTGCAGGTAAGTTTGATGATGGTGGATTAGGTGGTTTACTAAATGCCTTTACTGGTGGAGCATTTGCTAATGCTTCTGTTTTTGCATTGGGTATTATGCCTTATATCTCTGCATCGATTGTTGTACAATTAATGCAAATAGCAATTCCATATTTACAAAAATTACAAAAAGAAGGAGAAAGTGGTAGAAAGAAAATTAATCAGATAACAAGATGGTTAACCATCGGTATTTGTTTAGTTCAAGCACCAACTTACTTAATTGGGTTACCTGCTTTAGGGGTACCAGTTGAAGCATTCATATTAGGACAAACAACAATGTTCTACGTTTCATCAACAATTATACTTGTAACCGGTTGTGTATTTGCAATGTGGTTAGGAGAGAAAATTACAGATAAGGGTATTGGAAACGGTATCTCTATATTAATTATGGTAGGTATTATCGCTAGATTACCACAATCATTTGCTCAAGAATTTGCTTCTAGAGTGATGGAATCAAATGGTGGTATGATTATGATACTTATTGAATTAGTTATATGGTTTGTTATTATTCTAGCATCAATAATGTTAGTAATGGCTGTTCGAAAAATACCTGTACAATACGCAAGAAGAACTGCAAGTGGAGGTTATGAAAAGAACATCTTTGGGGCTAGACAATTTATTCCATTAAAATTAAACGCATCTGGTGTAATGCCTATTATCTTTGCACAAGCTATTATGTTTGTTCCTGGATTAATTGGAGGAGCATCTTTTATGAAAGACACTAACGTTGGACAGTGGATGCAAGTTAATTTTAGTGATATTTTTGGACTTTGGTACAATGTACTGTTTGCTGTGTTAATTATTATTTTCACATATTTCTATACAGCAATTACAGTTCCAACAAATAAAATGGCTGATGATTTAAAACGTAGTGGAGGATTTATTCCTGGTATAAAGCCTGGAACTGACACTGCAGAATTGTTAGATAGAATAATGTCACAAATAACACTTCCAGGATCTATATTTTTAGCAGGTGTTGCAATATTCCCTGGAATAGCTGTGAAATTATTTGGTATTCAGCAAGGATGGGCATTATTTTACGGTGGTACTTCACTATTAATTATGGTGGGTGTTGCTATCGATACTATGCAACAAATCAACTCATATTTATTGAATCGTCATTACGATGGTTTAATGAAAACAGGAAAGAATAGAAAAGCAGTAGCATAATGGCAAAGCAACCCGCAATAGAACAAGACGGAACAATTACTGAAGCATTATCAAACGCAATGTTTCGAGTAGAGTTAGAAAACGCACATATTGTAACAGCGCATATATCTGGTAAAATGCGTATGCACTATATAAAGTTATTACCAGGAGATAAAGTTAAATTAGAAATGAGCCCTTACGATTTATCAAAGGCTCGTATCACTTATAGATATTAAGTTATTATGAAAGTAAGAGCATCTATTAAAAAGAGAAGTGCCGAATGCAAAATAGTTCGCAGAAAAGGCAGATTATATGTTATTAACAAAAAGAACCCTAGGTTCAAACAAAGACAAGGATAAGTTATGGCAAGAATCGCAGGTGTAGATATCCCAAAACAAAAAAGGGGTGTAATCGCGTTAACGTATATCTTTGGTATTGGTGATAGCCGTGCTAAAGAAATACTAAAAAATGCTGGTGTAGACGAAAACAAAAAAGTAAACGAATGGACTGATGATGAAATCGGGAATATTCGTGATACTGTTGGAGCAATTACCATCGAAGGTGAGTTACGTAGTGAAATTCAATTAAACATTAAGCGATTAATGGATATTGGATGTTACAGAGGTATTCGTCATAGAACGGGACTTCCATTAAGAGGTCAACGTACTAAGAATAACTCAAGAACGAGAAAAGGAAAACGTAAAACTGTTGCTAACAAGAAAAAAGCAACTAAATAATCACTAGAGATATGGCAAAGGCAAAAACTAGTACGAAAAAACGTAAAGTTAATGTTGAAGCAGTGGGTCAAGCTCACGTTACCGCTTCATTTAACAATATTATTATTTCGTTAACAAACAAAAAAGGAGATGTAATCTCTTGGTCATCAGCTGGAAAAATGGGCTTTAGAGGTTCTAAAAAGAATACTCCTTACGCAGCTCAATTAGCAGCAGAAGATTGTGCAGCAACTGCACATGCAGAAGGTTTACGTAAAGTAAAAGTATATGTAAAAGGTCCAGGAAATGGTAGAGAATCTGCTATTAGATCTATACATAATGCAGGAATTGAAGTAACTGAAATCATTGATGTTACTCCAATGCCACATAACGGATGTAGACCTCCAAAAAGAAGAAGAGTTTAATTCTGAAATAATTTCAGAAACTTCAATATAAATTAATAAGTATAAACTGAAGGATTTAGATTTCTAAAGGATAAGCATAAGACCTTAATTTAGGAATCCCTTCAAAAACAATTAGAAATGGCAAGATATACTGGTCCAAAAACTAAAATCGCTCGTAAGTTCGGTGAAGCTATTTTCGGAGATGATAAAAACTTCGAAAAGAGAAATTACCCTCCTGGGCAACACGGTAATAACCGTCGTAGAGGAAAAAAATCTGAATACGCTATCCAATTAGCTGAAAAGCAAAAAGCTAAATATACCTATGGTATTTTAGAGCGTCAATTTAGAAACATGTTTAAAAGAGCAACTGCTTCAAAAGGAATTACAGGTGCAATTTTATTACAATTATGTGAATCTCGTTTAGATAATGTTGTTTTCCGTATGGGAATAGCACCTAGTCGTAGTGCAGCAAGACAATTAGTTTCTCACCGTCACATATTAGTAAATGGGGAAAAAGTTAATATCCCTTCTTACCAAGTTAAACCTGGTGACACTGTAGGTGTTAGAGAAAAATCTAAATCTTTAGAAGCTATTGAGAACTCGTTAGCAAACGCAAGTCATGTATACGAGTGGATTACATGGGATAACGCAATAAAAAGAGGAACTTTTGTTTCTAGACCTGAGCGTATTCAAATCCCAGAAAACATAAACGAACAGTTTATTGTTGAATTATATTCTAAATAATAAAAACACACAGTTACATTATGGCAGTATTTAGTTTTCAAAAGCCCGATAAAGTTATTATGATCGACTCGACAGATTTCGAAGGAAAATTCGAATTCCGTCCTTTAGAGCCTGGTTATGGATTAACAGTTGGTAACGCTTTAAGAAGAGTATTACTTTCATCTTTAGAAGGTTTTGCAATTACTTCAATTAGAATTGAAGGAGTAGATCATGAGTTTTCTACTATTGCAGGAGTTGTTGAGGATGTTACAGAAATAATCTTAAACTTAAAACAAGTATGTTTTAAAAGACAAATTGATGAAGTAGATAACGAAACCGTTACTATTTCAGTTTCTGGAGCAGAAAAATTAACAGCAGGAGATTTTCAAAAATTCATCTCTGGTTTTCAAGTATTGAATCCAGAAATGGTAATTTGTAATATGGATCCTAAGGTTAATTTCAATATGGAAATCACTATCGAAAAAGGTAGAGGTTACGTTCCTGCTGAAGAGAATAAAAAAGGAGGAGTTCCTTTCGGAACTGTATTTATAGATTCTATTTACACACCAATTAAAAATGTTAAGTATAGCATTGAAAATTTCCGTGTAGAGCAAAAAACAGATTACGAAAAATTAGTTTTCGAAATTGTTACTGATGGATCTATTAATCCTAAAGACGCTTTAACTGAAGCAGCTAAAACATTAATTCACCACTTTATGTTATTTAGTGATGAAAGAATTACTTTAGAAGCTGATGAAATTGCACAAACTGAAACTTATGATGAAGAATCACTTCATATGAGGCAGTTGTTAAAAACTAAATTGATTGATATGGATCTTTCAGTAAGAGCTTTAAATTGTTTAAAAGCTGCTGAAGTTGATACTCTTGGAGATTTAGTTTCATTTAACAAAAACGATTTAATGAAATTTAGAAATTTCGGAAAGAAATCACTTACTGAACTAGAAGAATTAGTTGATGTAAAAGGATTAAACTTCGGAATGGACCTTTCAAAATATAAATTAGATAAAGATTAATACATCATATTTTGCTCCTCAAAATGGGTTGTAGCAAGATGGTGATTAAAACAAAATGTCATGAGACACGGAAAAAAAGTAAATCATTTAGGTAGACAAACAGCGCATAGAAAAGCTATGCTTGCAAATATGGCTTGTTCCCTAATTGAGCACAAAAGAATAAATACTACAGTTGCAAAAGCAAAAGCTTTAAAGCAATTTGTTGAGCCTTTAGTAACTAAGTCTAAAGAAGATACTACACATAACCGTCGTATCGTATTTAGTAGACTTCGCCAAAAAGATGCAGTAACTGAACTTTTTAAAGAAGTTTCTGTAAAAGTTGGGGATCGTCCAGGAGGTTATACTCGTATTATTAAATTAGGTAATCGTTTAGGAGATAATGCTGATATGGCAATGATCGAATTGGTTGATTATAACGAAATTTATAATGCAGGAAAAGCAGTTAAAAAGAAATCAACTCGTCGTAGTCGTCGTGGTGGCTCTAAAGCAGCAGCTCCAGCAGTAGCTCCAACTGAAGCTAAAAAAGAAGAAGAATAAATGAAAATTTATTTTTAAATAAAAAAGGGATAAGCTTTAATAGTTTATCCCTTTTTTTTATTTAAATATTTTGTTTACAAATTCTAAAAACGAAATTATTTTAAGATTATCATTTAAAGTATTTTTGCAAAAGATTATTTAATTATGAAATATCAAAAAAGAAAAAACGCCTTAATCCTATTAGCAGATGGAACTATATTTTATGGTAAAGCAGTAGGAGGGAAAGAAGGAACTGCTTTTGGAGAAGTTTGTTTTAATACGGGTATGACCGGTTATCAAGAAATATTTACAGATCCGTCCTATTTTGGTCAGCTAATGGTGACTACCAATGCTCACATTGGTAATTATGGGGTTGCAGAAAATGAAGTTGAATCTGATTCTATAAAAATATCAGGATTAATTTGCCGAAACTTTAGTTATGATTATTCTAGAGATCAAGCAAACGATTCCTTAGAGTCATTTTTAGATAAAAACAATCTCTTAGCTATTAGTGATGTTGATACAAGAGCATTAGTTGCTTACATTCGTGATAATGGAGCTATGAATGCAGTTATATCTACAGAGGTTGATCAACTTGAAAAATTAAAAGAACAATTAGCTGAAATTCCTAATATGAAAGGAATGGAATTAGCATCTAAAGTTTCAACTAAAGAACCTTATTGTTTTGGTGATGAAAATGCCACTTTCAAGGTTTCTGCTTTAGATATAGGTATAAAAAAGAATATATTAAGAAACTTATCTCAAAGGGATTGTTATATAAAGGTATTTCCATACGATTCAACTTTAGAAGAACTGGATTCTTTTAATCCTGATGGTTATTTCTTGTCAAATGGTCCTGGAGATCCAGAACCTTTAACTCAATCTATAAAAACAGCAAAAGAAGCTATAGAAACTGGAAAACCAATATTTGGTATTTGCTTGGGCCATCAAGTATTAGCCTTAGCAAATGGTATATCTACCTATAAGATGCACAATGGTCATAGAGGAATTAATCATCCAATTAAAAACCTTCTAACAGGTAAAGGAGAAATTACTTCTCAAAATCATGGTTTTGCCATTAATAGAGAAGAAACCGAGAATAATTCAGAAATAGAGATTACTCATGTTCATTTAAATGATCATACAGTTGCAGGAATAAAAATGAAAAGTAAACCTGTTTTTTCTGTGCAATATCACCCAGAAGCAAGTCCAGGGCCACATGATTCTTGGTATCTTTTTGATGAATTCATAAATAATATTAAAAATCACAAAAACTAATTGGTATGAGTATAATAATAGATATACATGCTAGACAAATATTTGATTCTAGAGGTAATCCTACTATTGAAGTAGATGTAATTACAGAAAATGGGTTTCTAGGAAGAGCAGCAGTCCCTTCAGGAGCATCAACAGGAGTTCATGAAGCAGTAGAATTGCGTGATGGAGGAAAAGACTACATGGGAAAAGGAGTATTGAATGCTGTTGAAAATGTAAATGGAAAAATTGCTGGAACTTTATTGGGAGTATCTGTTTTTGAACAAGAAACCATCGATAAAATAATGATAGATTTAGATGGGACACCAAACAAATCTATTTTGGGAGCTAATGCAATTTTAGGAGTTTCTTTAGCTGCTGCACATGCTGCTGCTTTAGAATTGGGAATGCCTTTATATCGTTATGTAGGTGGTGTAAGTGCAAAAACATTACCAGTTCCTATGATGAATATTATTAACGGAGGATCTCACAGTGATGCACCTATTGCTTTTCAGGAATTTATGATTATGCCAGTAAAAGCTAAAAACTTTACGGAGGCAATTAAAATGGGAAGTGAAATATTTCATCATTTAAAAAAGGTATTGCACGACAGAGATTTAAGTACTGCGGTAGGTGATGAAGGTGGTTTTGCTCCAACATTAGGAGGGACTGAAGATGCGTTAGATACTATTGCAAAAGCAGTAACTAATGCTGGTTATAAGATTGGTGATGAAATTATGATTGCTTTGGATTGTGCTGCGGCAGAATTTTATGTTGATGGAAAATACGATTACAGTAAATTTGAAGGTACAACTGGAAAAATTAGAACTTCAAAAGAACAAGCTGAATATTTAGCTGAATTAGCTTCAAAATATCCAATTATTTCTATTGAAGATGGAATGGATGAAGATGATTGGGAAGGTTGGAAATATTTAACTGAATTAATTGGTGATAAAACACAATTAGTGGGCGATGACCTTTTTGTAACCAATGTGGACCGTTTGTCAAGAGGAATTAATGAAGGAATTTCAAATTCGATCTTGATTAAAGTAAATCAAATTGGAACTTTATCAGAAACCATAGCAGCTGTAAATATGGCTCATAATGCTGGTTATACTTCTGTAATGTCTCATAGATCTGGAGAAACGGAAGATAATACCATTGCAGATTTAGCCGTGGCACTTAATTGTGGTCAAATTAAAACAGGATCTATGTCTCGTAGTGACCGTATGGCCAAATACAATCAGCTATTACGAATAGAAGAACAACTAGGTGAAGTAGCTTATTATCCAAAGAAAAAAGCTTTCAAAATATAGATAGCAACGTTTTTAAAATAATTAAGAGCTCAATTTTTTTCTAAAGATTGGGTTTTTTTGATTGTTACAATTGTTACTTATTATTAAGGGTTTGTATTGTATTTTTATTTAATAAATAATTATAATATATTTTAATTTCAAAAATTTCAAAAATGAGTGCATTAAAAGACAAGCTTTTAGAGAAAATTGTAGAACATAGGCCAAGAACTACTAGAATAATTAAGGAGTTTGGAGATGTGATTGTGGACCAAGTAAAAGCATCACAAGTTATTGGGGGTATGAGGGGTATTAAAAGTCTTGTAACAGATATTTCTTATTTAGATCCTGAAGAAGGAATTAGATATAGAGGGTACACACTCCCTGAAGTTTTAGAGAAATTACCAAAGCCAAAAGGAGCAGAAATGCCTTATGTTGAAGGTTTATATCATTTATTGTTAACAGGAGAAATTCCAACTAGTGAGGAAGTAGAAGAATTAATCATCGATTTTAATAATAGAAGAGCTATACCAAAATATGTATGGGATGTAATTGATTCCTTTCCAAAAGGAAGTCATCCAATGGCAATTTTATCTGCAGCGGTAATGAGTCTTGAAAAAGAATCACATTTTAACAAGTTGTATAAAAAGGGAATGAGTAAAATGGATTATTGGGATCCTACTTATGAAGATGCAACAAATTTAGTTGCAAAAATGCCATTAATTGGAGCTTATATTTATAATAAATTATATAATCCAGAAGGTGGGCAATTATATCCAGATCCAACTTTAGATTTAGGAGCTAACTTTGCTTATATGATGGGAAAAGACAAACCCTATGATGATGTTTCACGAATGTATTTCATTATTCACGCAGATCACGAAAGTGGAAATGTAAGTGCTCATACTGGGCATTTAGTAGCAAGTTCATTATCTGATGTGTATTATGCAACATCAGCAATGATTAACGGATTAGCAGGACCATTACATGGATTAGCAAATCAAGAAGTATTACGTTGGTTACAAGGTTTAAAAAAGAGAATGGGAGATAATTTTCCAACGGAAGATGAATTAAAAAAATATGTTTGGGGAACTTTAAAACGTGGACAAGTAATTCCAGGTTATGGTCATGCGGTATTAAGAAAAACAGATCCTCGTTATACTGTACAAAGAGAATTTTGTTTAACACATATGAAGGATGACGAATTATTTAAATATGTAGATGCACTTTATAAAGTAGTGCCTGATATTTTAAGAGAACACGGAAAAGCGAAAAATCCCTGGCCAAATGTAGATGCGCAATCGGGTGTTGTACAATGGCATTATGGAATTAAAGAATTTGATTTTTATACTGTTTTATTCTCTATTGGACGATCCTTTGGTGTGCTTTCTAACATTATTTGGGATAGAGCTTTGGGTTATTCCTTAGAAAGGCCAAAATCTATCACAACAGATATGCTAGAGGAAATGGTAGGAATTACTAAAGAGTAAGACTATAAATTTATTACTTCTCATTAGGTTTTTTTAGTATTTAATAATAAGAAATGGCGTCTATTATAAAAATAATAGACGCCATTTTATTGATAAATGCTGCCTTAAAATCAACGTTTTTTTGTAACTTCGCGTACTCTCAAAAATTAATATAAAACATAGTAAATGTCAAGAAAAGCAACCATCGAAATAGACGGTAAAAAATACGAATTTCCAATTATCGAAGGAACTGAAAATGAATTAGCAATCGATATCAAAACTCTTAGAGGAATCACTGGTGGTGTTACTACTATAGATCCTGGTTTTAAAAACACGGGGTCTTGTGAAAGTGCAATTACTTTTTTAGATGGAGAAAAGGGAATTCTTAGATATAGAGGATATTCTATAGAGGAATTAGCTGAAAAAGCTGATTTTTTAGAAGTTGCTTACTTGTTAATTTTTGGTGAATTACCTACCGCTGATGAATTAGAGAAATTTCATGAGGATATCAAAGAACAAGCACACGTAGATGAGGATGTTAAGAAAATAATAGATGGTTTTCCTAAGACTGCTCACCCTATGGGTGTATTGTCATCTTTAACAAGTGCTTTAGTTGCTTTTAATCCTGCTTCAGTAAATGTAGACTCTGATGAAGAAATGTACAATGCAATTGTTAGAATATTAGGAAAATTTCCAGTGTTAACTGCTTGGGCTTATCGTAAGCAAGCTGGACTACCTCTAGATTATGGTGATAATTCATTGGGATATGTAGAGAACTTCTTAAAAATGATGTTCAAAAAACCTACTGCAGAATACGAACCAAATGAGGTTGTAAAAGATGCATTAGATAAGTTATTAATCCTTCATGCAGATCACGAACAAAACTGTTCTACTTCAACAGTGCGAATTGTTGGTTCGTCTAATGCTGGATTATTTGTTTCTCTTTCTGCTGGTATTAATGCTTTATGGGGACCACTTCATGGAGGTGCCAATCAAGCAGTAATCGAAATGTTGGAAGCTATAAAAGAAGATGGAGGAGATACTAAAAAATATATGGCAAAAGCCAAAGACAAGGAAGATCCATTCCGTTTAATGGGCTTTGGACACCGTGTATATAAAAATTTTGATCCAAGAGCAAAGATTATTAAAGTTGCTGCTGATGAACTTTTAGAAGAGCTAGGAGTTGAAGACCCTATTTTAGATATTGCTAAAGGTTTAGAAAAAGAAGCTTTAGAAGATCAATATTTTGTTGACAGAAAACTATATCCAAACGTAGATTTTTATTCAGGAATCATATATAGAGCTCTAGGTATTCCTACCGATATGTTTACTCCAATGTTTGCATTAGGAAGATTACCTGGTTGGATTGCACAATGGAGAGAAATGCGTTTAGGTAAAGAGCCTATTGGTAGACCAAGACAAGTTTATATTGGTGAAACATATAGACCATTTGTAAAAACAGAAGACAGATAAAATTAAAATAAGACTATCAAGGCGTGTTCTTTAAAAGGAACGCGCCTTTTTTAATTCAAATACCTATGAAAAAAGCAATTAGAATAATTAAAAACCGATCGGATATTGGAGCAGGAACAAGAGGTTCTGATATGGGGATTGATGCCATAGAAATAGCAGCTATCAATAACAAAAACGATTATTTTAGTTTGTTTGAATTTGAAGATGTAGAAACTGAAAACGAATCTATTTATAATAAAGTTAAGAATCCTTTCGGGAAACGTATTAAATATGTTTTAGAACAATGTACACGTTTGAGTGATACCGTTAAAAAGACCTTAGATAATAATGAGTTTCCATTAGTGCTTTCTGGGGATCATTCTTCAGCTTTAGGTACTATTTCAGGAATTAAAGCTGCATATCCTTCTAAACGCATTGGAGTGGTTTGGATCGATGCACATGCAGACATTCACTCACCTTATACTTCTCCTTCAGGAAATGTACACGGAATGCCTTTAGCAGCCGCTTTAGCAAACGATAATTTAGATTGTCAAGTGAACGAGGTGTCAAATGAAGTAAAAGCATCTTGGGAAGGAATGAAAAACATTGGTTGTGATGGAGCAAAAGTTTCAGCAGACGATGTTGTTTATTTTGGCGTTCGTGATACAGAAGCACCCGAAGATCATCAAATTGAAAAGCTTGGGATTAAAAATTATATGGTAGACGAAGTTCGTTACAGAGGATTAGAGACCTGTGTAAATGAAACTTTAGAAACACTATCTAATTGTGATTTTATCTACATTTCTTTTGATGTAGACAGTATGGATTGCGATTTAATATCTTATGGAACGGGTACTCCAGTTCCAAAAGGATTCGACCAATTTGAAATCATCGATATTATCAATCAAATTATTGCTTCTCAAAAAGTAATGGCAATAGAATTTGTGGAGGTAAACCCTTTGTTAGACTTTAAAGGAAATAAAATGGCAGAAACCGCTTTCGAAGTATTGGATGCTGTTACCAAACAATTAAAATAAGAAAGAAATTATTACCTATTAAAAAAGGCAGTAAACTATTAGTTTACTGCCTTTTTGTATTTTATAAAACTGATTATATGGTATTTATTATTGTTAAATTTATATTTAATTTCATAACTATTTATTAATATTAGGTGTAAAATTTATTTAAAAACATTTTTATATTTGCATCCAATTTTTTTCACCTTTCTGACAAATATCATTTTTTTTTTTAAATGTCAGAAGTAACTTTAAGGTATATTTAATGGATAAATTTATGAAAAAACATGTAGTGATATTTGAGGCTCGGGGAGGCTCAGATAAAGGTAAATATGGATTTAGAAGAGATTCGAAACCTATAATAGATTCCTTGAAAACAAGAGGCTGGACTGCCGAGATTATCTTTTACTCCGATGCAGATAGAGGCGAGATTTATAGGTATACCATTGAGAAGGCAGATGCTTATATTAGTCGGGTTAATCCTGGAAATTTAGTAGATGAAACAGGGTACTTTCAAATGCTTCGCGAATTGGTAAATAATGGTGTAGAAGGATTACCACATCCAGATGCAATGAATGCTTACGGTGCAAAAAATTCTGTAGAAAAATTAAAAGGAACTCCCTTAGTTCCAGATGATGTTTATACCTATTATGATTTTGATGTTTTAAAAGAAAAATTTCCTAAAAGCCTAAAAAATGGAGTACGTGTTTTAAAACAAAACAGAGGGTCTACAGGAGAAGGTATTTGGAGGGTTGAATTATTAGAGCCTGAAAAATACAAAAAAGTAATTCCTTTAGACGCACGATTAAAATTAACAGAAGCAAAGGATAATCATACCGAAGAGAAAAGCTTACAAGAGTTTTTAGAGTTTTGTATTCAATACTTAGAAGGAAATAATGGAATGTTATTGGATATGCCATTTTTAGAAAGAATTAAAGAAGGAGAAATCCGTGTGTTAATGTTGAGAGATAATGTGGTTAATATTGTACATAAGAAACCAGCAGATACCAAAGATGCCTTTTCTGCAACCTTATTCTCTGGAGCGAAATATCGTTACGACAAGCCTGAACAATGGCCTGATTTAGTGAAAACTATTAAAAAAACATTACCATTGATTCAAAGTAGATTGGGAAACTACGATTTACCATTAATTTGGACGGCAGATTTTATTTTAGATTACGATAAGAATGGAAAAGATATCTACGTATTGGGCGAAATTAACGCTTCTTGTGTTGGCTTTACAACTTTTTTAGAATTAAGTGAGAATATAGCTGACGAAGTATTAGCCTTATTAGATGCAGAACAAGCTGTAAATAGTAGATGGGCCGCTTTTAATAAATAGCATCATAGTTTTTATACATAAAAAAGACCTAAGGATTTTCCTTAGGTTTTTTTTCATTTTATGTAATGATAAAGCCATTTTTAATTGTCTTTATCAACTGTAAACAAAGGTGCATGTTTTTAAAATTGGAGTCAAGGAGAAAAAGCTCCTTTTTCATATCATAAAATGTTTATTTTTGTACATTAATACTTAGCGATGCAACAAATTACCAATACCCTTTTAATGATTCGTCCGGTTGCGTACCGAATGAACGAACAGACAGCTGTAAACAATTATTTTCAAGAAAATTTGAGTTTAAGTAATCACGAAATTAATGAGAAAGCTCAAGAAGAGTTTGATAATTTTGTTTCTAAGCTACGGGAAGCAGGTGTAGAGGTGATAGTTGAAGATGATGTATTAGAATTAGAAACCCCAGATTCTATTTTTCCTAATAACTGGGTGAGCTTTCACGAAAATGGTGATGTAGGCTTGTATCCTATGTTTGCAGAAAATAGACGAAGAGAACGAAGAGAAGAGATTCTTATTAGATTGGAAAAAGAAGGTTTTAGAATAGAAAGTTTAATTGATTATACCACCGCAGAAGAAGAAGGGCTCTTTTTAGAAGGAACCGGAAGTTTAATCTTAGATCGTGTAAACCAAAAAGCGTATTGTGCTTTATCTCCTCGTGCAGATGAAGATTTGGTCATCGAGTTTTGTGAAGATTTTGAATTTACTCCAGTTATTTTTAATGCCAATCAAACCGTAAACGGAGAACGCTTGCCTATTTATCATACCAATGTCTTAATGGCTCTTGGAGAAGATATAGCGATTGTTTGTTTGAATTCTATTGACAGTAAATCTGAAAAGAAAATGGTCATTCAAAACTTGAAAGAAGATGGTAAGGAAATAGTAAAAATCTCCGAATCTCAAATGCAACAATTTGCTGGTAACATGCTTCAAGTAAAAGGTGCCAATGATCAAAAATATATGGTGATGAGTTCTGCTGCCTATCGTAGTTTAACACCAGAACAGATTGCTGTTATCGAAAATCATGGCCCAATAATCCATAGCGATTTAACTACCATCGAAACTTGTGGAGGAGGTAGTGCACGTTGTATGATGGCTGAGGTATTTTTACCTAGAGTTTAAATATTAATCAATGTAAAAATATTTAGTACAGAGCCAATAATATATTCTACACCAATTGCAATTACAATAAAGCCTACGATTCTTGAAATTGCATTGATTCCTGAGGCACCTAAAAGTTTTGTAATTAAAAAGGAGCTACGCAAAATAAAATAGGTAGCTATACCTACCACAATAATTGCAGATACAATTATCAAAATTGCTTTGGTAGTTTGATATTCTTGACTGAAGGTAATAAGTAAGGATATGGATCCTGGTCCTGCAAGCATAGGAATTGCTAGAGGTGTTAACGAGAATTTTTCACGAGTCTTAAGGTCGTTTTTTACTCTTCGGTTTTTCATTCCCTTATGTTTAGAAAATTCTCCTTTTAATAAAGCAAAACCTGAAGTAGCAATAATTAAACCTCCTGCTATCCTTAATGCATTTAGGCTAATTCCAAAAAAAGCTAGCATATAGGTTCCTGCAAAAAATGAGATAATTAAAATAACAATCACATTTATGGCTGTTAATAAAGAGGTGTTGTTTCGTTCTATAGAACTTTCGTCACTAGTTAATCCCACAAAAACGGGTACGGTACCTAGAGGATTAATAATTGAAAATAAAGAGGCAAACGCAAATAAAAATAATTCCATGTTTTTTTCTGCAAATAAAGTTTTCATAGCTATTTTACAGATTAAGTTAGGGTTACGTTATAGTTCCGAAATAGTTATTTTATAGCTAGTAAATCATATAATAAACAAAACTAATTTCTTCTATCTTTGCATTCTTAAAATAAGACCCATGACACTTCAGGAAACACTGGATATAGAAATAAAAAAAGCAATAAAACAGTTATATAATGCTGATTTAGAAACTGTAGAATTTCAAGCGACTCGTAAAGAGTTTGAAGGAGATATTACCGTAGTTGTTTTTCCAATGTTAAGAGTTGTGAAAGGGAACCCTGTGCAAATTGGTCAATCTATTGGCGAATATTTAGTTGAAAATGTATCTGAAGTTATTCGCTTTAATGTCGTAAAGGGATTCTTAAATTTAGTTTTTAATGACGCTTATTTTTTAGACTTTTTTAAAGAAGTTGGAAATTTTTCAAGTTTTGGGAAAGTTTCAGGAAGTGAAGAAACTATCATGGTTGAGTATTCTTCGCCCAACACTAATAAACCGCTGCATTTAGGACATATTCGTAATATTTTATTGGGTTATTCGGTGGCTGAAATATTAAAAGCATCGGGTAATAAAGCCTATAAAACACAAATCATTAATGATCGTGGCATACATATTTGTAAGAGTATGTTGGCTTGGAAGAAGTTTGGAAATGAAGAAACACCAGAAAGTTCTGGGCTAAAAGGAGATAAATTAGTTGGGAATTATTATGTGAAATTTGACCAAGAATATAAAAAAGAAATAGCCGATTTAATTTCGAAAGGACTTACTGAAAAAGAAGCAAAAGAACAAGCTCCTTCTTTATTAGAAGCTCAAGATATGCTTCGTAAGTGGGAAGCAGGAGATGAAGAAACAGTGTCACTTTGGAAAACAATGAACGGATGGGTGTATGATGGTTTTAATAAAACCTATGATTCTCTTGGCGTAGATTTCGATACGCTCTATTACGAAAGCAATACCTACTTATTAGGTAAGGAAGTTATTAAAGAAGGCTTAGCTAAAAACGTATTTTTTCAAAAAGAAGATGGGTCTATATGGTGTGATTTAACCGAAGACGGATTGGATGAGAAAATCGTGCAACGTAGTGATGGAACTGCTGTTTATATGACGCAGGATATTGGTACTGCAATACAACGTGTTAAAGATTTTCCTGCAATTACTGGGATGATTTACACCGTAGGTAATGAGCAAGACTATCATTTTAAAGTGTTGTTTTTAATCTTGAAGAAATTAGGGTATCAATGGGCTGAACATTTATATCATTTAAGTTATGGGATGGTTGATTTACCCTCAGGGAAAATGAAAAGTCGTGAAGGAACAGTTGTTGATGCCGATGATTTAATTGATGATATGACTCAAACTGCTAAAAAAATTAGCGAAGAGTTAGGGAAGATTGATGATTTCTCTGAAAAGGAAAAAGAAAGTTTATATAAAACTATTGGTTTAGGAGCCTTGAAGTATTATATTTTAAAAGTAGATCCTAAAAAACGAATTCTTTTTAATCCAGAAGAGAGCGTCGATTTTCAAGGAAATACAGGACCGTTTATACAGTATACCTACGCTCGTATTCAATCAATTTTAAGAAAAGCAGGGAATGCTACAGAAATAAGTAGTTCATTAGAATTACATCCGAAGGAAAAAGAATTAATTAAGCAATTGCAATTGTTTCCTGAAATAGTACAGCAAGCAGGAACTCAATACAGTCCAGCGCTTATTGCAAATTACACCTATGAATTAGTGAAATCATTTAATTCATTTTATCAAAACGTATCCATATTAGGAGCAGATAATGAAGAAGAAAAAAGTTTTAGAATACAACTTTCCCAAGCAGTTTCAGATGTAATTAAAACGGCTTTTGGTTTGTTAGGTATTCAGGTTCCTGAAAGAATGTAAGTTTAAAAAATCAAACTATTTTTTCTTATTTCCAAGGGTGAGCCATAATGCTATTCCAATAGCTACAGCAGACCCAATAGCTATTGCTACGATACTTCCAAGTGGCATATTAATTTTTTATTTCTTCTATTTGGTATAACTCTTTTCCTTTTTCTTCATATTTATCTCCTATGGTCCAAAATGGAGTTTGAGGGTCATTGGCAATTTTTCTTCCAGATAAAACATAAGATTGAAAGAATTTTAATAAATAATCATAATCCAGAGTATGTGCTTCGTCACCTGGTTGATGATAATACTTAGTAACTTCACCATCAAATGATGAGAAACCCATCGAATAAGTAGGAGCGGGGATACCTTTTTTAGCAAAATGTACATTGTCACTTCTATCAAAAAGACCTTGCTCTGGCGCTGGATCATCAATTGCTTTAAGCCCAAATTCTGTCGCAGCATCTTTAATGTTTTGAGCAGCTGTTGTTCTATCTAGCCCAATTATGGTTGTTAATGAGGTGTCATTATAACCACCATTATCACTGTTAAAACAATAGACCATTTGGTCTAATGGTAATACTGGATGTTCAACATAATATTCACTCCCTAACAATCCTTTTTCCTCTCCAGTGAATAATATAAATAAAGCTGAACGTTTTGTTGGATATTTCGCTAAGTTTTCAGCCATACTTAATACCGTTGTAGTACCTACAGCGTTATCTCTAGCTCCATTATAGATGGTGTCTCCTGTTTTATCTGCCGTACCAATACCAACGTGGTCATAATGTGCAGAATAGATAATGTATTCATTTTTTAATTTTGGATCGGTACCTTCAACTACACCTATTACATTATATGATATGACTGGTGAAGTAGCTTCTTTGGTCATCATAATTGATAATGGAATTTCTTTTTTAGACTCGATACTAGAACCAATAGTTCCATTTTCATCATATACCCAAGTATAAGTAAAACTCTCATTGTTATTTTCATCTTCAGTAGAAGCTACCGAAATGCTTTCTTCATTAAAATTATGATCAATAAACCCCCAGGTACGTTCATTGGTATTAATTAGCTCTACTATCCCAAGCACACCATTTTCTTTAGCTAAAGCAATTTTATCTTTTCTCATACCAAAAGCAGCTCTTGCTTCTCCACTTTCAGGGCTACCTCCCTTTATTAAGATTATTTTTCCTGAAACTTTTTTCCCCTCGTAATCACTTTCTAAACCATAACCTAAAGGGATAGCTTTGCCTTTAAAATCTATAGGGCTTGCATTTAAAATTGCTACTTTATCGTAACTTATTTTGTTTATGGTTAATGAACTTTCTAAAGGAGGAGTTTTTTTCTGAAGATTTACTTCTTGATAATAATTTCCTGTTTTTGGATTTGGTTTTACTCCATAACCTCTCAAGGCATTTGCTAAATAAGAGGCAGCAATTTTATTTTCTTGCGTACCCGTTGCTCTCCCTTTTAATAAATCATCTGCAAGAAAATAAATATGACCTTCGATTTGATTTTTATCGACGGTACTTACCACTTTTTCCTTTTCTGTTTGTGAGAATAATGCTGAGGTTGTAAAAACAAATAATAATAAATAAGTAAATAGTTTCATAAAATATATTTTTAGTTTTTAGTTGAATAGTTTTCTATAATAGAAGTTACATTGTCAATTTTATTCCAAGAATTTGGTCTTTCAAAATCTTGATTGGATTTTAAAACTTGAGCATTTGGATATTTTTCTTTAATAACTTTCCAAGAAGTGTCTTCCCAATTAGCTTTGTCTTTTTCTAATAATTCTACTCCTTTTAAAGGCCCAGAAACAGCTTTATCTATTAAGGGCCACCATAGGCTTTCAGTCTCTCTATCCCACAATACAAACCCATCCAATCCATCCCAAACTTCTTCATCATAATAAGTATAACCACTTAAAGCAAAAGTTAGTTCTTTGTCTCCATATTGTCTATCATAAATAGCTCCTAAATCTGCAAGAATACAATAAACAGCCATAATAGGTTCTCCATTTAATTCGTCGTTTACCACTTCGTGTCTGGTTAAATCTTTTACAGAATATGCTTTCACTTCATTTCCAGAATAAGCAACAATAAATCGAGTGCTATCAGCCCAAGTTGAATCGGCTTCCTGAACTGAAATAAACTCAGGTTTTAATAAAGCGGGAAATGCTTCTCGACCAATTCCATAATGGAATTGTTCATCTTTTAAAGTATAATCTGTAATATCAAAATGTTGTGTGCTGTCTTTTCCTCCAAACAGCATTTTCTTTTCATTTACAGTAAAAAATTTTCCATTTTCTTTAGCTATTGGTCGTTTCTTTTTTACTGGTTTTTCAGCCTGGGGTGCTACATTAATTTCTCCCTTTTCTTGCTGTTGGTTGTTTTTACAAGCTGTGAATAGAAATATGCTGAAAATTACTATTATAATATGTTTCATGTTTTTTTGTTTTTTTCGTCTTTTTCTTCTTTTTTCATTTGAATATACCTAGTAACTAAACGAACTCCTAATCTTGCGAAAAGGATAATGGCAATGGTCATGACAATACTGAATGAATCCATTATTTAAAGTTTAAAAGTTTGATTGCAATTTTTTTACTAAAATAGCTAATCAATTTAAATTCCTATTAAAACATAATGTTAATCATTTTGTGTTTTTTTAGAAAGTACTCTAACTTCAGAAATTTTTAAAAGAGCTAATTCAATATTCCTAATTGATCCTAGCCTATTATCTTTAAATATTTTAAAAAGAGTAATGGTAGAGGGATTTGTGAAAAACTTTTCCGAATCAACAGGTATGCTATAATTTCTCCATTTAAAATCCTTGAAATTATGCCTGATAATTGGCATCCAGTCTGTTTTAAATGATAGTTCAACATCACTTAGACTTTGATAAACTTTAAATAAGTTTTCGTCATAATACGATATTAATGCCAGTTGAAGTTCGTTGTCTGAAATAGTTTCAATTCCTTTTGCTTTTAATACTTCAAAAGCACTAGACGTTGATTTAAAACGCTCGAAGGTTATGATTTTTCCCATCAAATAGTTTAAACTATCATTAATATTTCCTGAATTAACTTGTTCAATTAATCTTTCAGAGGCTAAATTTGCTTGTTTTGCTATGTTAAGCTCTTTAGTTAAACTAATAGAATCGCTTATTAGGTTTTGATTAATTAATAGTAATATTTCTTTTTCGTATTTTCTATCTTTTCGATGATCGTTCCAATTATTGATACTTAATGCTATCAAAATTCCTATTACTACTAAAATTATTTCCCCTATTGCGTAGCGAGCATATTTTAAAGATTTATTGTCCTCTGCCATTTTTTTGCGTTTTTTTCGGAAGAAATTAATCATTTGTTTTATTTAATTCTTTGAGAATTTCAGTTTTAAGTTCAATCATCAATTTTTTCATTCTCTCAGTTCTATTTTTGTAATTAAGATACTTCTGCTTTTCTAAACTTAATATTTCCAAAAAATCTGAATTAGATAATATATCTTTTACTTTGGGTTGTTTGCTTATACGCCATTCCTTGTTTTTATTTTGACTTATTTTATTTTCTAAAATAGCAAGCTTTAGTTGATTAATAATTGGATTATTATCATAGGCTACATTGTAAGAGAATTCTTTATATAATGGAAGGTCTGTTTGGTAAGTTCTAATTATTAAAGTTCTAAGGGTATCATTTTTTATAATATTAAAACCATTTGATAACAAAGCTTCATAAGCAGCAGAGTCAAAACTTGCACCAATATCTATCTTAGTGTTATTAAGTAAATTAATAAAACCCTCATTATTATCAAATCGTAAGTTGTTTCCGCTGTAAAATAAAAGGCTGTCTATTGCATTTTTTTTTAAACCTAATCTGTATTTATAAATATTATTAAAAAAAGCGATATCTTTTTCTAAAGAGTTAACCATTTCATTGAGTAATAGTTTCTCTTTAATATTTGTTTTTTTATTTTCATTCCAGTTATTAATACTCAAGGCTATTAAAATTCCTATGACGACTAATACAATTTCACCAAAAGCATATCGAGCATATTTTAAAGATTTATTGTCCTCTGCCATTTTTTTGCGTTTTTTTCGGAAGAAGTTGATCATTATTACATTTTTGAATTAAAATCTTCAATTTTTTTAATGAGCCCTTTAGCTTGGTCACTAAATTTTACATACTGAATATTTAAAACTTCATAATTTAATAAATAAAATACGGCAACTCGATTTTTATAATCTTGAGAATTGATGGTGTACTCCAAAAACCCTTCATTTAAACTATCTGAATACCTATTTTTTATAAAATCTGAAAACCATTGACTGTTATCTTTCCAATACTTATAATTATCATTAAAGTGTTCATTTTTCATTTTTTCATTTCCATTTATTTCATATATATTTTTTGTGTAAAACTGTACAATCTCTATTGTTAAACTATCCTTATTAGATTTATTATTTGAATTTTTTAATAAATTATAACCTCTTAAATCCATTGAAAAATCAGGATATCCCATTAAAATTCTTGAACAATTTTTATTTTGAATAAAGTCTTCTTTTGACATAACACCATCTAATATTTTGTTATAACATGGTTTTATAGAGTCGTAATATTCAAGAATAGTCTCAATATCATTAATGTCGTTTTGTAAATCTTTTAAAACGATTGAATAAGTAGTATGAAGCGAATTCTTTGCTTTCTTACTTTCATTCCAATTATTAATGCTCAATGCTATTAAAATACCAATCACTACTAATGCAATTTCACCAAATGCATAGCGTGCATATTTAATTGCCTTATTTTCTTCTGCCATTTTTTTGCGTTTTTTTCTGAAGAAGTTAATCATGAAAAACTTTTACTTATAGGTTGAAATTTAAATATATAGAACGGTTTCTTTATTATTATACCAATTAAGATAATTATCTTGATTTTCAAGTTCTATTAAATTTCTCTTTAACTTTAAAGTAGGAGTTAAGAAGTTATTTTCGATAGTCCATTGGTTTTTAAAAACAACTAATTTTTTAACTTTTTCATGTTTTTCTAAGGATAAATTAATGGAGTTAATAGTGTCAATAAAACTATTACTTAAAATAAAGGAGGTGTTGGATTTTCCAATTTCTGAAAGTGTTACCAGTGCTATAGGGTGGGGAAGACCAGAACCTACAACACATACTTGTTCTATATTTGAATTTTTAGAAAATTCCAGTTCTATGGGTGAAGGAGATATATATTTACCTTTATCGGTTTTAAATTGGTCTTTAATTCTTCCAGTAATAGTTAAATTTCCTTCAGAATCATATTCTCCTTTATCACCGGTTTTTAAATAGCCTTCGTTATCAAAAGTTTTTACTGTTAATTCTGGGTCTTTGTAATAGCCTTTCATTAGGCAATTATTTTTGATACAAATTTCACCATCATCTGTTATTTTAGTTTTAACACCTGGCAATGGTTTACCAACGCTTCCAACTTTGTTATTAGGTGGGATATTAAAATGAGATATACAGCAATCTTCCGTCATTCCATAAATTTGATAAATATCAATATCAAGCGTTTTATACCAATTAATAACATCTTTTGATAATGGGGCTGCTCCCGATATAGTAACTTCACTATATTTTAATCCTAATTTTGTTTTTATTCTAGACTTAACAATATTACTTATAATAGGAATCTTTAATAGTTTAGTTAACCTCTTTTGAGGAATTTTAGAAAGGATTGTTTCTTGAAATTTTGTCCAAATTCGAGGTACTGCAAAAAAAGCATGAGGTTGTGTTGCTTCTAAATCTTTTGCAAAAGTTGCTAACGAATCTGGGTATCTAAATTGAGCTCCTATACTAAGGCCATAACTCCAAATTACTCTTTCTGCAACATGAACCAGTGGTAAGTAGGAGAAAAATCTAGGATGTTTAGGTAATTGAATAAACTTCTGAATAGTATTAATACTATTTATAAAATTTTCAACGGTATGAACAACTCCTTTTGGGTTCCCTGAAGTACCCGAAGTATAAATAATCGTATGATAATCTATTAGTTTAGGAAACTTGATGGTTATTTCTGGATATTTTGTAGCAATTATTGTTTCCCAGCTATATTGCTCCTTAATTCCATATAATTCAACCCCAATTTTCGGAATATCAGGTATTCCTTTTTTTTGGGATAAATAATCATCCAATTTACCTATAATAATTGCTTTAGCTTCACTGTGTATTAAAACTTGCTTAATTGTTTTCGCAGTTAAAGAAGTATATATGGGAATTGATACATACCCTGCCATCATAATAGCAATATCAGACATCATCCAATGAGCACAGTTTTTTGAAAGAAGTGCTATATGACTTTTCTTTTCAAGTCCTAAATCCAGCAATTTTGAAGCAATTTTTCTTATTTCAATTCCTGCATCTTTATACGTATACTTAAATAGTTTTCCATTAATAGGCTGTAGCAAAAACGTATGATCTGGGGTTTCTTTTTCCCAATACAAAAATGCTTCTAATGGAGACAGGAATAATGGCATTAATTAAAATTGAAAATATATAAACTGTTCACCACTACCTTGTGCAATTACTAACAATACAATCATTACAGACCATAGAACTCCTAAGGTAATAGGTGATAATTTTTCTGAAACTTCTTTAACCGATGTATTTCTCATTAACCAATGTGTGATAAATAAAATTCCAATTAATATACATACTTTAATGATGTCAAAAGAGGATAATATTTTTATTCCATCAGGATTTAAAAATAGCATGGATTTAATCATATTCCAAGCTGTATCAAACTCTCTTGCTCTAAAAAACACCCATGTAAAATTGACACAAGTGAATGTTGTCATTGCTAAAAATAAGCCATTCCAAGCAGAAATTTTAAAAGGAATGTATTTTTTTTGTAATTTTTCTAAAATTAGATAGGTGCCATGAAGACCTCCCCATACCATAAATGTCCAAGCAGCTCCATGCCAAAGCCCACCTAAAAGCATCGTTAACATAAGAGCTACGTACATTCTTGTAATACCATGACGATTTCCGCCAAGAGGTATATATAAATAATCTCTTAACCAACTTGATAATGATATATGCCATCGATTCCATAAATCTGAAAAACCCAATGAAGCATAGGGATATCTAAAGTTATCAGGTAGTATGATACCCAGCATTAAGGCAATACCTATCGCACAGGTAGAGTATCCTGCAAAATCGAAAAAGATTTGACCTGAAAATGCTAATGTGCCACTCCAAGCATCCCAAAAGTTTAATATTTGTCCAGGTTTAAATACGGTATCTGCAGTATTTGATAATAAAGTATCTGCAAGTACCACTTTTTGAAAAAGGCCTAAGGTTAATAAAAACATTCCCCAAATAAACTGTTTTATGGTTGCTTTTTTTGGCTCGTAAAACTGAGTTATTAAGTCCTTTGCTCTAACAATTGGACCTGCAACTAATTGCGGGAAAAATGTAACATACAATGCAAAATCTAAAAATGTTCTGGCTCTTTCTATTTTTTTATGATACATGTCTATTGTATAGGACATGGTTTGAAATGTATAGAATGATATTCCCATAGGAAGAATTATATCCATAGGTCTTGCTTGGTATTCTACTCCTATTGAATTCATAAGAAAAGTAAAATTTTCTAATAAAAAATCACCATATTTAAAGAATCCTAAAAAACCTAAATTAACGGCCATACTTATAAATAACCATAGCTTTCTTTTGTGTTTATTTTCTTCAATGGCTAGCTTTTTACCTGCTGTCCAATCAATCATAGTTGAAATCCAAAGTAAGATTACCAATGGTGGATTCCACATTCCATAGAATATATAACTTGCTAATAAGAGTAAACCCTTTTTAGATTTCCAATTTAAAAAGTTAGAATAATAGCATACTAAAACTACTATAAAAAACACGAAAAAACTTAATGAATTAAATAACATAACTAGTTGGTTTTAGAGGTTTTGAAAGCATTATCTTCTATCATTATTTTCACCAACTCGGTTGTATAATAATCCGCGTCTTCTTTACTTAAATGTGATTCTTCAGGACAAGTCAAGTTTTTTAACTGACTATAATCTTCAAAATGATAATTTTTTGAAGGCAATAAACCAACTAAAGAGTCCCAGTATTTTTCTCTTGATAAAAACATGTTTTCTGCCATTCTTGTTCCACCACTTGAAGGGCATCGGACTAATATTAAATTGCCGCCACGTTCAATAAATTCTTTAGCATCATTTACAAAATATGCAGTAGTTGCATCTTTATCTGGTGGAGGTGCTGCTTTTCCAAAGAAATTCCAAACTTTAATAATTGAATTAGCAAATGCAGTATCATTTGCTGCTCTATTAGACATTACTATATTTCTATCGGATGATATATCTCCAAAATTATAGAAGGGAGGTGCTTTAGGTTCTTTGGTTCTATTTCCAAAATTTAATCGTCTTAATAAAGACTTTAAGTCTATATCACCTGCCCATTCTTCTTCATCACCAGACATTAATACCAGGTTTTTTTGAAGAGGTACTGATAAAAAATAATTTGACTTCTGAGCATAAGTCATATCATTATAATAATCTATTTTAGATTGAATTCTATTTATGGGAGGTGCTTTAGGATAGGTAGTAGAAAAAAGTAAACCTGGAGTAACTCCAACAATTAAAGTTCCTTTGAAAGTAGTATTTTCAACTATATCATGTAAAGCGGGTAAGGGAGAAGAACCCGTAGAGGATAACTGAATTGGTTTTATGCCTGTTTCTTCTTGCCATATTTCTTTTTGAATATCAAAATAAGCTCTTGATGATCCAATAATTACAACATCCTTATCTGTTGCATTTTCAAGTTTAGCTCGCTCTTTTGCCCATAAAGCCTTTTCATCGTTTAAAGTTGGATAATAACCTTGTGAACGCCAATAGGCTTCCCATGCTATAATCGCAACTATACTCAAAATTAGAGCTACTAATAAAGTTTGTTTGAGTTTCATAATAATGGTTCTTTAACTTTGATTATTTTCTTGCATTCAATCCAAAATCTCTTTCAACGGATGCATACCAATCTTCATCACTAGCAGCACTCCAATCCACCCATTCTTCATCTGTCATCGATGCTCTCCAATCAATAAATGGTGCTGCATCTGGACCTACAGGATGTCTTAATTGCCAATTATTTTCTTCAGCAACTTCTAAAATTTTGTCAGCTACCAAACTAGGAGGAGTAGGAGTATTTAAAGAAGCAGAAAATAAACCTCCAAAACGGTTTACTTGTGGATATAATGAGCCACCGGTTTCACGAATATCTTGTGCCATTTTCGTGTTTATAATTCCTGGTTCAACAATTTTAACTTTAATATTAAAGGATTTTACTTCCTGAGCTAATGCTTCACTTAGAGCTTCTAATGCATGTTTGCTTGCAGCATAGCCACCTAAAGGACTGTTTGAAATATGTCCTGCAACGGATGCCACATTTATAATACATCCTTTTTGATTAGTTCTCATTTTAGAAAGCACTTTTTTAGTGCAACGAATGGGGCCTAAATAGTTAGTTTCCATAATCTCTTTAAAATCTGAAATTGGCATTTCTTCAACAGATCCATGTCGTTCTATACCCGCATTATTAACTAATACATCAATACTTCCAACTTTTTGATGTATGGCATCAATACATTGATTTACGGAATCATCACAATCAACATCCATTTTAGAGATTGTTATTGGTAAAGATTCTTTTTCAATTTGTTTTTTAAAATCTTGCGCTCCTTCTGGATTACGCATTGTTGCATATACTTTATAGCCGGCTCTTCCAAAAGCAAGAGCTGTTTCTAGACCAATTCCTTTACTTGTTCCTGTGATGATTACTGATTTCATATTGATTAGTTTTATTTAGAAGTCAAATTTTAAAAGATCATTTCCTAAATTTGTTATATAAAGTGTTTGTCCGTTATTTGAAAAGAACATACCTGTTAGTAACCCTGGTAGGGGTTTAAACAAATCTGGAGAAAGCATTTCAAGGCGCTCCAAACCTAAATGACTTCTTTTTTTCCATTCATTTGATATTTTTAAATTATCTTTAGTAGAACCATTAAACAGTATTTGTTGCGAATGGTTCTTAAAATTTATTGCTATCACTTGATTGTATAATGGTGAAGCAACAATTAAGCGACCTTCTTTATCAATCAATAAATTGTCAGGTGTTCCAACATTGGCGGCTACTCCTAAATATTTTGCTGAACCAGTATTAATATCAACTTCTAGTTTATGAACCCTATCCATCATGGTTTCAGCTACAAAAAGATGTTTTTCATCTTTATCCATTGTAATTCCATTTGCAAAATATAGACTATCCAAAATTTTAACAGGAGTACTATTCATATTGGTCATTCTAAAAACAGCACCCGTAGGAACTGGTAAATTTGCAGCTTGAAACATTTCGCCCAAATTAGTACTCTCAGCAGATTGGGAAAACCAAATAGCTCCTGTTTTGTCTCTGTAAATGGTATTCACACCATAAGGATGATCGTATATCATTTCTACATCTTCAGTGGCGACATTTACTCGATATATTTTACCATCTGCAACATCAGACATTAAAACATGTGTGCCGTCATGTTCTAATATCATCCCATTTGGAGATGCAATTTGATCAGGTGGAAGATGTATAAAACCAGCAGCTGTAAAATCACCAAACGGACGATTAGAACCGTCTTTTTCGATTATTCGTAAGCCATTGGCTTGATCTACTACTATAATACGACCATCTTTTAAAGAAACGCCGTCTTCTGCTCTTAATAAACTACCATCACCCGGAAATAAATTTTCCTTTTGATAAGTGAAATATGGTAGTTGTTCTATTGATTTTTCTATAGAAATATTTTGATTATTTGTTTTCGGACTATCACAGGAAATAAATGTAAAAGCAAAAAGAATAAAAGTGTAAATTAAATATTTCATGACATTAATGATTTGTGTCATGTAGTTTTTTAGTATCTACATATTGCTGAAATGCAATTACTTTTCCATCTTTTAGAGTCCAAAAGTGAGCAGCTTGAGTATCCATAACTTTTCCTGTTTTCTTTACTTTAGCTTGATAACGTAAAGTTGCTAATACTTGGTTATTAGACATTTCATGTAGTTGTATGTCTGCTAGGTTAAAGTATTCGTTATCGGCTCCAACACGAGCAAATACTCCATTTAATACAGCATCAGGTCCTATGTATGGGTTTCCGTCTGCATATTCATTACCTTCTGCTTCATTCCAAACAACATTGGGATCTAAGGCAGCTAAAACTTTTTCTATATCTCCTTTAGCAAAATCTGAGTAGATATTTTGTATTACTGCTAAATTATTAGGATCTGAAACCAACCCTAATTGAGACAAAAAAGCCATATTATCAAAGAAATCTTGTTCTTGAGCTATCTTACCATCTTTCATTTTTATAATAGTGGTTCCATCTAAATCTACTTTTTTTCCTGTAGCTGGAATACCAAAAAAATCACCAGTATGGGTCCCTTTAAAATTCCAATGTTTTACAAGGTTTTCATTTTGTCCAAATACTTTTTTCATAGTAAATTCTATATCAGAAAATCCATTGAGGTAATTATTATAATAATCCTTAACAGCTTCAATCCCAACTACATTTTCAGGCTCCATTAAGAGTGTAACGTTTTTATCGAAATTGTCTTCATTATAATAGTCTAAATCTCTATTATTGAATATTTCATCCCAAGTAGTCGTATATAATTCAATATCTTTATTAGTTTGTTGGTCTGCACAAGAGACAAATAAAAGAGCAATTGTTAGACTGAATAGTAGTGTTATTTTGTTCATGATTTTAGTGTTATTTTATTCAAATTCATTTAAAGTTTGTTCGGCAGGCCTAAATTGAACTCCCAAATCTTGTTTTGCTAAATCGTTCTTGTAAATGACTTTAGGTTGATTAACAGGGAATTGATTGTTAAGCATTTTTGTTATATCCGAAACTGGGTAGGTTTCACTGCTTAATAGATAATTTTTTCCGTGTAGTCCAGATTTTATTGCAGTTTTATATACACTATTTGCAACATCTCTAACATCCACCATCGCAAACTCAGCATCTAAATCATACATCATTTGTATAAAAGGATTAGGTGCCATTTTATTTTTAAATAAGAATTGTAATCCTGATGAGGTAGAATCCTCTCTTTTTGAAAGTGAATTACCCATAACCGCGACTGGAGATACACTTGAAATTTCAAATTTCACCTTAGGGTTTTCATCTATAAATTTGGAAACCGTTTGATTTGCTATAAATTTAGCTTGTGCATAAGGATGACTTTCTTCACTTATAAATGGAGAGCTTTTTTCATTAAAAGTATCGAAAGGGGTTTTATCTCCTGCAGGCATTGGGAAATTTGTATTGTATGCTGCAACTGAAGCAATAAAAACTACTTTATCAATAGATGGAGTTTCAGAAATTACTTCTAAAAAATTTTCGGTTCCTTTAACAGTAGGATCAAATAATTCAGATTTTGGATTTTCTACATCTAATTTAAAAGGAGTTCCTCCGTGAATTACAATATTACAATCTTCAACAAAATCTACTAATTGATCTTTATTAGTGACATCAAGTTGTTTTATTTGAAGGTTGTCAGTGTTTTTTAAATTCCATAAATGTTGGTATTTATCTTCTTTAGAAATGTCTGTTGCCGATACTTTTACTTGATATCCATTGTCAAGAAATGATTTTGTGATGTGGCTTCCTATAAAGCCAGAACCTCCAATGATTCCAATTTTTTTCATATATAATTTGTTAAAAAAGAACTAACATTCCGTTTTAATTGAATGTTAGCTCTAGGGTTGGTTAGTTTGTTATTTTGGAGGTGCCATTGCCCATCCTTCTTTTGCTAAAATGTTTAGCATATCATAGAAATAAAACAATCTTATGATTTTACCATTCTCCACCATGGATGCAGTATGATAAGGTACTGTTATTACGTTATTTGTTTCTTTATTGGTAATTGTGTTTGTTCCCCACGATAAAACCCATTCTCCTTCGTTCCAGTTATTAGTTACTTTTACGGGTAGGTAAAGTTCTCTAGAAATTTTGTGTGTGTATTTAGAGGTGCTTTCTTTATAATAAACAGTATGTTGTTTTAAGTTTAAAGTATCAGTGCCTCCTCCTAGACCTTGTATAAAAACATTGTCAGCTAATTGTGCATTCATTTTATCAACATCTCCATTCTGTAGAGCTTCTACATAATTTTTAACAAGATCAGTTGCAGGTTTTGCATTTTCAAATTCTAATGTAGATTCTTGAGCTTTAGAAATACTCGTACTTAATAGTAAGATAAAAGTTAAAAGAATTGATGTTTTAATAGTTTTCATAATTTTAAATTTAATTGGTTAGTATTTATTTTAACTGTTTTTAATTTTTCTTATTTGTTAAAATGGGGACCTGTAAATTTTTAAACTATTTAGGCTGTATAATTTATTAACTTTGATGCTAAAGTAATGGCAGAAAGGTGTTTTGTCAACCACATATTAATGTGATATTGAAGCCGCTAAGTTTTTGTATATTTGAAATGTTAGCTTATAATCACTAATAAAACCAACGCTTTTGAGACAAAACAATACTATATTTTCTCTTCAAATTACTTATATAATATTATTATTCTCATGGTCTATATTCTCTCAGAACACACCACAAATTGAAGCATTAACAACCGAAGAGGGTCTTACTTTTAGAGATGTTCGTGCAGTTACACAAGACACCTTGGGTTTTATGTGGTTTGGGACTCAGCAAGGCTTAAATCGCTATGATGGTTATGAATTCAAGGTTTTTAATAGCAATAAGGATAATCCAAATTTTATTGAAAATGATAAAATTACTGCCAATATTAAAGTAGAATCAAAAACCAATAATCTTTGGTATGTAGCTAATGAAAAAATATTCAGGTTAAATCTTCAAACAGATTACGTAACCGATTTCAATGAAGAAAATGGGATAAAAGGAGAAGTACTATTCTTACATAAAGATGATTTAGATCAAATTTGGATCATTACAGATGATTATTGGAAGGCTCCAGAGGGAAGTGCAAAACAATTCCTTCAGAAATATGATGGTAAAAATAAGTTTACTGTATTTGCCGAAACCAAACGAGCTTCTAGAGAATTTACACATGTAACCACCGATAAAGACCAGAATGTGTATTGGGGAACGATATTAAATGGAGTTTTAAAATATGCTCCTGATGGTAGATTGCTAAGCGAACAAAAATTAGATAGCTTTAATTGGTATGGAACCGAAATGTATTTTGGACAATCTTTTTTCGATGAGGAAAACAATCATTATTATTTTAGAAAAAGGAAAAAAGGGGTTGTAAAATATAACGATTCTACTCAGTCTTACAATGAGTATTATAATTTTCAAGAAGTTATTTATCATGCAATAGAAGACAATCAAGGGAATTTATGGTTTGCAGGTCAACAAAATTTATATAGAATAGACACTGAAGGGAAGTTACAAAATTTTACAAAAGAATTAAAAGCACATTTTGATTTTTCACGTATTAACGATCTTTTTCAGGATTCTAATAATTTATTATGGGTAGCAACCGACAATGGATTGTTTAAAATTAGAATAAAAAAGCATTTGTTTAGTCAGTTGTTTAAATCGGATAAAGAGGGTTGGGGAAATACATTTAGAGGCATTTTTGAAACAAAGGAAGGGAGTATCATAGCAATGTGTGAAAATCAATATAAACTAGTTGGTGTTGATTCTCTTGGTAATGAATTTGAAATACCCGTTAAGCATACCATTAAAAATACGCCTACTCCTATGGCAGCCTCTAGGTTTTTTGCTTTTAACAAGGATACTACTGCTGTATATTCAGTAAACGATAATTTAATAAGAATTCAACTGGAAGATGGTTTAACAACGATGTTTCCAGAATTTAATTCGAGATTAAATATAACGAGTGGGAACCCTTTATTGGGATTAAAAAATGGGAATCTACTATTTGGTTATTCATTATCTAAACTCACTATTTTTAATCCTGAAACAAATGAAAATTATTTAGTTTTTCCAGATTTACAAAAAGCTGATAATATTTCAGAACTTCGTTATTTTCTTGAAAGTAATGACCCTAATATTGTTTGGGTAGGAACCCAAAACGATGGAGTTTTAAAAATTAATTTAAATGGAACTGTCGAAGCAAAATATAATACACAAACTCTTCCAGCCCTAACAAATAATACCATATTAGTACTATATGAGGATGAAAATAAATTATGGATTGGTACCTATGGAGGTGGGTTAGACTGTTTGTTAATTAATGAAAATAAAACGACTTCATTTAAAAAAGAGCAGGGACTATCAGATAATAATGTAGTTGGTATTCTTCCTTATCAAAATGATTTTCTATGGTTAAGTACCTATAACGGTTTGTCGCTTTATAACACGAAATCAAAAGATTTTCAAAACTTTTTTGTGGAAGATGGACTTACGCACAATGAGTTTAATTACACTTCTTTTTTTATAGATAGTAAGGGTAAATATTATTTTGGAGGAATGAACGGCATCACTAAATTTGACCCGCAGCCTATTCTACAAAAAACAGAGCAACCTCCATTACGATTTACAACCTATTCAAAATTTAGTAGTCAAAACAATCAAACTATTACAGTTGATTGGTCTCAAAACATCGCTTCAGAAATAAATATTTCGCCTTATAATCAGTACTTTATTGTTAATTGGACGATGCCTAATTATTTTCAGAATTCAAAAAATCAATATTATACAAAATTAGAGGGTTTTGAAGATCAATGGTTTTTTCAAGACAATTCCGCCTCAATACGTTATAATAAATTACCTGCTGGTGATTATATTTTAAGGGTACGTGGAGCTGATTCTAACGGTAATTTTAGTAGAACCGAATTAGAAATGCCCATTTATGTACGTCAGATATTTTACAAAAGATGGTGGTTTATAGGCTTAGTGTGTCTGTTTATGTTAGGTGTCGTGTATGCAGTTTTCAATTATAGGTTACAACAAATAAAAGCGATAGAAAGTTTACGAACTAAAATATCAAGTGATTTGCACGATGATGTTGGTTCCCTTTTATCTGGCTTGGCTATGCAAACCGAAATGTTAGAATTAAAAGCAAATGAAAAAGATAAACCAAAACTCAAAAAAATAACAGAAATCAGTAGAGAAGCAATTTCCAAAATGAGGGATTTAGTATGGAGTATCGATAATAGGAGGGAGCGTATTGTTGATTTAATAGAACGTATGAATGAATTGGCAGATGAAATGTTATTGCCAAAAAGTATTAAATACCAGATAAATAATAGAAGATTAAATATCAATAAAAAACTTCCTTTTGCAGTTAAACAACATTTGTTTTATATCTATAAAGAGGCTATTACTAATATTTTACGACATTCTAATGCGACAATGGTTACCGTAGACTTTAAAAATAAAAGGGGAAATGGGTATATGATAATTAAAGATAATGGAACAAAAAAATTAGAAAATAAATCTACAGGATTAGGTTTAGATAACATGAAAATGAGAGCCGAAAAACTAGATTCTACCATTCGGTTTTACAATAAAGATGGTTTTACAATAAGTATTAGACTTCCTTTTGCATTTTAAAAGAAACCACATTTTTATGTTATTGTTTATAAGTAAAAACCAAAGTAATTTTATTAACTGAAAAAGTTTAAAAATGAACCCTATCAATTTAGCTATAATAGAAGATGACCTAGTAGTACAAGAAAGCTTAGTGGAGTTTATTGGTATGCAAGTGAATATTGAAACGGTAATTGTCTCAAATTCTGTTGAAGGCTTTTTTGAGTTATTGAAAAATTCTGAAAAACAACCTAACATCTTATTGCTAGATATCAACCTACCTGGAATTTCTGGTCTTGAAGGACTTCCACTAATTAAAAAGGAAATCCCCGAACTTGATGTAATGATGCTTACTACATTTGATGAAACCGATAAGATATTTGAAGCACTCTCTTGCGGGGCTTGTTCTTATATGTCTAAGAGAATATCATTGCAAAAAATATTAGAAGCAATTGAAATTGTAAGTAAAGGAGGTTCTTATATGTCACCTGCAATTGCAAGGAAAATCGCCAATTTTTATGCGCCTAAAAAGAAACAACAATTAACAGCTAGGCAAATGGAAATTGTTGAAGGAATCGTTTCAGGAAAAAGCTATAAAATGATTGCTGAAGATTTATTTGTTTCAATAGATACAGTTCGGAGTCATATTAAGAACATTTATAAAACATTAGAAATTAATTGTAAAGCAGAACTGATTAGAAAATCATATAATAATGAACTTTAATAAACTAAATATCAACCATTATGAAAAAACCAACCAACATCGTAAACCGATTAACCTTATTGATTTTAATTTTCTCCTTAACATTTGCAACTCAAAGTTGCGAACAAAAGGAAAAAGAAACTACTAAAGAAGTTGAAGAAGTTGTAATTGAAGAAACTGAAAAACCTGAATATTTTCTACTTCGACCAGAGGTAGAAAAAGCATACGGATATTCACACGCTGTAAAAATTGGGAATGATATTAAAGTTTCTGGCGCAGTAAGTATGGATAATGAAGGAAATCCAACTGCAATTGGTGATTTAGGACAACAAATGAAGAATTGTTATGCTGATTTAGAAAAAATATTAAAGCATTATGGTTGTACCTTTGATGATGTTATTGTAGAAAACATTTTCACTACCAATATGCCCTTGTTTTTAGAAAACGCAGCTTATAGAAATACAATTTATACCAAACAATTTCCAACAGGATCTTGGCTAGGTGTAAAGGAATTAGCCATTCCAGAATTTATGATAGAAATTGAATTAGAAGTATATAAACCAGAATAAAAAAATAATAAACCTCAACGAATGAAAAAAATAAAAAACACATTAACCATCAATACAAGTAACATTAAAATTTTAATATTTATTTGTTTTTTCTCTTTTAATTATACAGGAGAAGCACAAGTAAATTGGACCAACGATGGTGATTCTTATTTTAAATTAGAAGAAAACCAATTGGTCACCTATACGCTTCCTAATCATGATATAAAAACAGTTATTTCAAAAGAACAACTTACCCCAGGAGGGAAATCGGAACCTTTAGAAGTAGCTCATTTTTCATTCTCTAAAGACCAGCAAAAAGTGTTATTATTTACCAATACTAAAAAAGTTTGGAGACTAAATACAAAAGGAGACTATTGGGTTTTTAATTTTAAAACAAATACACTAACCCAAATAGGAAAAAATCTTCCTTCTTCCTCTTTAATGTTTGCAAAATTCTCTCCCGATGGAAATTTCATTGCCTATGTTTCTGAAAATAATTTATATAGTGAGGAATATGCAACCGGAACCATAAAACCCTTAACAACCAATGGTACCGTTTCTTTAATAAATGGAACTTTTGATTGGGCTTATGAAGAAGAATTTGCTTGTAGAGACGGATTCCGTTGGAGTCCAGATAGTAAATCTATTGCCTATTGGCAAATCGACGCAAGTGATATCAAGAAGTTTTATATGATTAACAATACTGATTCCATCTACTCGCAATTAGTGCCATTAGAGTATCCTAAAGTTGGTGAAACTCCTTCGGCTTGTAGAGTTGGAGTAGTGAATATTTCTGATGCTAAAACTACGTGGATGGATGTTCCAGGTAACGCCTCACAAAATTATTTGGTAAGAATGGAGTTTATTCCTAATAGCAACAATATTTTAATTCAACAATTAAACAGAAAGCAAAATCACAGCAAAATATATAAAGTAGATACTAATGAAAATACTGCCAAAGTTATTTTTGAGGAGAAAGATGATGCATGGGTTGATTTATTTCAATTAGGTAGTCCGTATGCAATTGATTACACAAATGGATTTAGTTTTTTAAATGAAACAAATAGCATTCTTTGGGCATCAGAAAAAGATGGATGGCGTCATTTATATGAACTTTCACTCGATGGAAGCCCCGAAGTTTTAATTACAAAAGGTGATTATGATGTGATCGATTTAAAACACATAAACACTAAAGAAGGGTATGTATATTATTTAGCTTCTCCAGATAACGCCACCCAAAAATATTTATATAGAACCAAGTTAAACGGAAAAGGTAAAAATGAGTTATTAAGCCCAGGCCTTTTAAAAGGTACTCATGATTACTCATTTTCTTCTAATGGAACCTATGCAGAACATCGATTCTCTAACCATTTCACTAAAAATGCTAAAGAATTTATAAAGGTTGATTCCCACAAGGCATTAACAGAAAAAGAGAGTATAATAAATCGATTAAAGGAGTTAGAAGAAAAACCTAAAGCCGAGTTTTTTAAAATTACAACAGAAGATAATGTAGAAATGGATGGTTGGATGGTAAAACCAACTAATTTCGATCCAAGTAAAAAATATCCTGTTGTGTTTTATGTTTATACAGAACCTGCAGGCACGACAGTAACAGACACTTATAATGTAGGTGGAAGTATTTATAATGGTAATATGGCAGATGATGGATACATCTATATTTCTGTTGATAATAGAGGTACTCCAGCCCCGAAAGGAAGAGAATGGAGAAAATCTATTTATAGAAATATTGGAGTAATTAATATAGATGATCAAGCAAATGCTGCTAAAGAAATTTTAAAATGGGATTTTGTTGATCCAGACAGAATTGCTGTTTGGGGCTGGAGTGGTGGAGGATCTGCTACCTTAAATTTAATGTTTCGATATCCAGAGATTTATAAAACAGGAATTTCTATTGCTGCGGTTGGTAATCAATTAACCTACGATAATATTTATCAAGAACGTTATATGGGCTTGCCTCAAGAAAATATGGAAGATTTTGTAAAAGGCTCTCCTATTACTCATGCAAAAAACTTAGAAGGAAACCTTCTATATATCCACGGTACTGGTGATGATAATGTACATTATCAAAATGCAGAACTGTTATTAAATGAATTGATTAAGCACAACAAGCAGTTTCAGTTTATGCCTTACCCTAACAGGTCCCATGGATTAAGTGAAGGGGAAGGTACATTTAGACATTTAATGACGTTATTTACTAACTATTTAAAAGAAAACTGTCCTCCAGGAGGAAGATAGAATTAAGAAATCAACAAGTTAAATAATGTAATAAATTCTGATTGAATATAAAAAGAGCGGTAATAATTCATTACCGCTCTTTTTATATAAATATTTTAGAGTTTAACTAATTTTTTGAAGATTTCAATTCTCCGTCAATACCACTAAGATCTTCTCTAAAACTCCAAAGTTCTGTTTGTTTTCCATGAGTAAGGGATTCCCATTCTTTTAAAAATTTATCAAAAGTTCCTTTACCGAAAACCTCCTCATATTTTGTTGAAAATTCATTGGCTCTTCCTAACCATCCAGAATCTTGATAAAATGAGACAATCATTAAATCCTTTCCATCTTTTTCACTAGTGAATTCATTGTAATAAACTCCATAGGAATCATCCAAGTATTTTTCTCGCATAACTTTTTTTACTTTATTCATTAATGCAAGAATTTCTTTTTTCTTAAAACGTTTCACGTCGATTATATCAACTTTAGCTTTTTTAATAGAAAAGTCTTTTGGAAAATTTGATAAATCTGGATAAAATCGCCAATAATGTTGGTCATTGTCAGCTATTGTATAAGGTTCTATGTTTTTGTTCCAATCTTCTTCATGGCCATCTTGTTGAGGCCTGTCATCAATTGCTCCCCACGGGATGGGTCCCATTACCCATAAATACTTACCGTAATCTGGACCGTTATTAATTTGATAGATTCGAGAACCAAATTGACCATCTGTGTGATATTTGTTATTATGATTAGCGACTCCAGTTTCAAATTCACTAATAAACTTAGGGTTAGCAGTCATCATGCCGTTTTCAGTAATGGTATAGTTACCGTTACTTTGGGATAGTGCTAAAAAAGGGATAAGCAGTAACCAATAAAAAATTGCTCTCATATTTTTTATATTTATATGTTGTATCTCTAAAGGTACAAAAAATATGAATATTTTGAGTTTAAACAATTGATTAACTTGTGATATAAAATAATTTGCTACTACTTTCTCATTTGCTATCTTTGCAAATCTTTTACCAAACAGGGTAAGAAAATAAAATTGTAGTAAGATTATGTTCGATAATTTAAGCGAAAAATTAGATAAAGCACTTCACGTTCTTAAAGGACAAGGAAGTATAACAGAAGTAAACGTAGCAGAAACTTTAAAGGAAGTAAGACGTGCATTATTAGATGCCGATGTTAACTTTAAAATTGCAAAAGAATTTACCAATAGAGTTAAGCAAAATGCCTTAGGTCAAAATGTACTTACTTCTCTTCAGCCAGGTCAATTAATGGTGAAGTTGGTAAAAGACGAGCTTACCGAGTTAATGGGAGGAGATACCGCTGGAATTAATTTAAGCGGAAACCCTTCAGTTATTTTAATGTCGGGTTTACAGGGTAGTGGTAAAACTACTTTTTCTGGAAAACTGGCAAATTATCTAAAAACAAAAAAATCAAAGAACCCATTATTAGTTGCTTGTGATGTTTACCGTCCAGCAGCAATAGATCAATTGCATGTAGTAGGTGGCCAGATTGGTGTTGAGGTTTTTAGTGATGTTGGGAATAATAATCCAATAGAAATTGCTCAAAATGCAGTAGCCTATGCTAAGCAAAATGGATTTAATGTAGTTATTGTGGATACTGCGGGTCGTCTTGCAGTAGATGAAACGATGATGACCGAAATTGAAAATATTCATAAAGCTATAAAGCCTGAGGAGACTTTATTTGTTGTGGATTCTATGACGGGTCAGGATGCTGTGAATACTGCAAAAACATTTAATGATCGTCTTAATTTTGACGGTGTTATTTTAACTAAATTAGATGGTGATACTCGAGGTGGTGCTGCAATTTCAATTAAAAGTGTAGTAAATAAGCCAATTAAATTTATTGGTACCGGAGAGAAGATGGAAGCGATCGATGTTTTTCACCCTTCTAGAATGGCAGAACGTATCCTTGGAATGGGAGATGTTGTTTCTTTAGTTGAAAGAGCGCAAGAACAGTTTGATGAAGTTGAAGCTAGAAAACTTCAGAAAAAAATTGCAAAAAATCAGTTTGGATTTGATGATTTCTTAAAGCAAATTCAACAAGTTAAGAAAATGGGTAATATGAAGGATCTTATCGGAATGATTCCAGGAGCCGGAAAAGCCATGAAAGATGTTGATATTGATGACGATGCATTTAAAGGAATAGAAGCTATTATTCATTCAATGACACCAGAGGAAAGAAGTCAGCCAGCAATTATAAATGCAAGCCGTAAAAAAAGAATTGGTAAAGGAAGTGGAACTTCGGTACAAGAAGTTAACCAATTAATGAAGCAATTCAACCAAATGAGTAAAATGATGAAGATGATGCAAGGTGGTGGTGGCCGTAAAATGATGCAGGCAATGAAAGGAATGCAATAGTATTCTAAAATTAAATTTTATAAATATCTATCAATATGATTCTACTAGACGGTAAAAAAACTTCCAACGACATTAAAGATGAGATTACTATTTCGGTAAATAAAATGAAGGAGAATGGAGAGAAAGTTCCTCATTTGGCTGCAGTTTTAGTTGGTTCTGATGGAGCAAGTTTAACCTATGTAGGTTCAAAAGTTAGAGCTTGTGAACGTGTTGGGTTTGATTCCACGTTAGTAGAATTACCAGAAACAACTTCAGAAGAAGAATTGTTGAAAACGATTCAAGGTCTAAATGAAAACAATGATATCGATGGGTTTATAGTTCAATTGCCATTACCTAAACATATTGATGAGCAAAAGGTATTACTTGCTGTTGATCCAGATAAAGATGTGGATGGATTTCATCCTGAAAATTTTGGAAAAATGGCATTAGATATGGAAAGTTTTATACCAGCTACTCCATATGGAATATTGCAATTATTAGAAAGACATCAAGTAGAAACAAAAGGAAAACATACAGTTGTAATTGGGAGAAGTCACATTGTAGGAAGGCCAATGAGTATTTTAATGAGTCAAAAAGGGCCTGCTGGAAATAGTACGGTAACATTAACTCATAGTCATACTAAAAACCTCTCAGATTTCACTAAACAAGCAGATATTATCATCGTTGCTTTAGGGGTTCCAGAGTTTTTAAAAGCAGATATGGTAAAAGAAGGTGTTGTAATAGTTGATGTAGGAATTAGCAGGGTTCCAGATGAAACAAAGCCAAGAGGTTATGCAATTAAAGGAGATGTAGCTTTTGATGAAGTAAGTAAGAAATCTTCTTATATTACTCCAGTTCCTGGAGGTGTAGGTCCTATGACCATTGCAATGCTGTTAAAAAACACATTGATAGCTCGTGAGCGAAACGCTTAAAACTTTTTATCTATATACTCCATTTTGTACATTTTTAGTACAATAATAAATAATGAAATAGTTATTGGTCCAAAGATAAGTCCAATAAAACCAAAAAGAGGAATTCCTATTATTACCCCAATTAATGTTATTAATGGATGAACATTGTCTAATTTTTTAAGAACATAAAGTCTTATTATATTATCTGTTGATCCAACTACAACAAAACCATATATAAGAATCCCAAAAGCAGCATAGTCATTTCCACTCGCCAAGGTTATTAAAAATACAGGTAAAATTCCAACGAGAGTTCCAACAAAAGGTATCATAGATCCAATTATAATAATAACAAACCAAAAGAAAGGGTTTTCAATTCCAAAAATTAAAAATCCAATTAATGCTACTATTCCCTGAGCGATTGCTACAATTGGAATTCCAATTGCATTAGAACGTATCATTTTAGTGCTTTCTTTAGTTAATATTTGTATGTGTTGCTCCGAAAAAGGGGCGTAATTATAAATGCTTTTTTTTAATTTTTGTGGCTTTGTAAGCATAAAGTAAAGAAGGAAGTACATTATTGAAATAGCAATAAAAAGTTCAAATGTATTTCCGATTAAAACACTTGCATTTTCTCCAACCCAAGAAGTTCCTGCAGAAACATCCAAATCTTTATAAAAATCATATCCTAAAGCTTCTTCAAACTTTAACACATAACCCTGTAATGCCGTAAATAATTTTTCAGAATTTGAAACAGCATGTTCTACTTTATTACTTAGCATTAATGTAATTCCAATAATAGGAATTAATATTCCTATAAACGAAAGAAGCATTAATAATGATGCAGCTAAATAAGATTTCCACCCTTTAGCTAAAAGTATATTCATTGGTTTTTTAAGTAACACATATAATGTTATTGCTCCCAATACTCCAGATAGGTAGGGTAGTAATTCATAAATTATTAAATAACCTACAAATCCTAACCCTAGAAGAATAATAATTTGCCTTACTTTTTTTGATGGTATAATATCCATTTTAACCTTTTAAATAGTTAATACTTACAGTTGCTAGTTCATTATTAGGAAATTTTGAAAAATGGTTATGATCTATGTTCATCCCTATTTCATTAATTACTTTTTGAAATACATCTAATTCTAAAATATATTGATCTGAAAACCCATGAGTAGCATCATATGCTGTTGCTGCTGTTAAACCTAAATTAGCAGCAGTAATCTTAGGATTTATGGTGTGTAACTCGATTAATAATAACCCAAACTTTTTAATATATGGAGCCCATTTCTCAAAATGTTCTTTTAAATTTTGTTCTACCACAGAGTTATTCAGTCTTTTACCTCTAAAAGCAAATGCTCCTGTCGATGTGCTTATTCTTTTTGAGTCTAATTTGGTAGGTTGAGCCCAAGGACGGTTATGATCTAAAAATGTTCTTACATTTAATAAGTCACTTAGTCTAATATCATAATTTTCAAGAATGTCTTCTTGTAGTTGCTTGGGATTTCCGATGTCTCCCCAGATTACTTTAGCCCAAATATCAGCTTTTACAAGATTTGAACGTGTAACTTTTAAAGCAGCTTTATTATAATCAACACCCACTAAAAACAAAGGGTATTCTTCTAATAATGGTCCTCGTTTAGTGCGTTGTTCTATAACTTCAAATAAATGAATTAAAAAAGCACCATTACCACAACCCATATCCAGGATTCCTTTAGGCTGCTCCTCTATAGGTTTATTAAATAAAGTAATAATGATTTCATCTATTTTTTTAAAATAAGCAGAATGTGCACCTCCAGATCCCCATACATTCATTTCTCTATCCACATGAATTTCAACCGTATTAGGAATTGAACTTCGTAACATATTAGCATTTCCAAAAATAAGCTCTTCAGCTCTTCTAAAGGTTGGGATATATGAAACTGTCACCCCATAAGCAGAGGATCTTCTTGCGAAAAAGAATCCTTTATTAGTAAATTTATAATGTTCGTTGCTTTTTGTAAACCAACCTAAATAATGTAAGAAATCTAATATTTTTGAAAAACTTTCTGGATCTTCATGAAATTCTTCAGCACTAAATGAAGCTTCCATAAAATACTTATGAAACATACCATCCATACCCAGAAAAACAATTAATGGCCCAACTAATACACCTTCAATATGTCTTTCGATTTGTTGTTGAATTTCCAGAGTAACTTCATTTGTTGAAGTTGGTTGGTATTTTCCGCTTTTATAATTTATAAATATCCTATTAATGATAGAAAATTGCTCTTTATTTAAACTTCTTGGATGAAACTCTTCAGAAGTTTTTAAAAAATAAGCTACATCTTGGTAATGCTTTATATGTTCAAAAGCAATTTTACTTTTCTCATTTTGAGAAATTATAACAGTGTTTTCTAAATTATCTACTTCGTAATTTAACCAACCTTGTGAAGCTAGTAATCTAAGACCCACATTAAGATACCCCTCATTTGCATTGAAATGTTGGTTGATTTCTGAAATAAGAAATTGTTTTTTTGTTAAAATAAATTTTAATACTCCCTTTTCTTCAAGTGAATGTGCAATAGGAGCAATTGCTATTCCATCAAGATGTCGAAACAATTCTTCACGGTACTTGTTTTTTTCTTCTTTTGTAAGCATTAATTAGAAGTAATGTTAGATAGTTCTTGTAAATGTAGAGAAAAAAAATATACCAAAACAGAAAGTATATAAAAAACAAAAAACCTTCATTCCTGAAGGTTTTTTGTTAATTAATAAATATTGGTATTTATTCTTTGTCTTCTAAATCATCAATTTTCCATGACAACATAAAGTATTTAATTTTTGCTTCGTCTGGGATGTTTGACGCTTCAATTACAAGGCTTGGATTGTAGCGTAAATTTTCAGGAAGTTCTTTTTTGTCAATATTGATGAATATATCACTGTCTTGTAAAAATACAACAACTGTGCTCAATGTAGTTTCGATATTAGCAATGGTATAGTTAGCTTTAACATCTTTAAATGTGCTATTTAAATTTAACCCTTTATCTGTTTTATAACGTACATCGTAAAATTGAAAGTTAGATATTAATGCCTCAGGGTCGTTATTACCTCTTGGAGAAATTAACATCAATTTATTTCCTCCCTTTTCATATATTTCTACTTCTCCTTGAGTTGAAAACTCATCGTTTCTAGAATATAATTTCACAATAGAATCTTGAGCAAAAATAGAATCCACTTGTTTTATTTTCATTCCTAAAGTTAATTCCCCAACTGAGTTGTTAGAAATAAGGTAAGGATCTTTTTCTTCTGCACATTGCACAAATAATAAAGTTGCAATAGCTATAAATAATACTTTTTTAAACATGTAATTGTTATTTTAATTGGTTGTCAAAACTACTAAAATTGAAATTGGATTGTATTAAATATTGATTAAAAAAATTATTTTAACAACTTCCCTAAAATCCCGAATACACCTCGTATAACAGTTGCACTAGTTAAAACCTTTATAAATGGGTTTTGTGCGGTACTTCTTCTTTTTGAAGATGACTTTCTTGTACTTCTTCTAGCTTCTTCTTCCTCAAGTTCTTCTTGTTCTCTTCTAGCTTTTTCTTTGGTTTCTTTTAGCTCTGCAATTTCAATTTTCTGTACTAATAACTCATATGCACTTTCACGATCTATTTCTTTATTGTACTGAGGAATTAAATCTGAAGCTTCAAGTAAACCAGTTAATTCTTCATCTTTTAAAATATCCATTCTACTCATAGGAGCTCGTAACAATGTCGCAGCTAAAGGAGTTGGGATTCCTTTTTCATTTAAAGCAGTTACCAAAGCTTCTCCAATACCTAGTTTTGTTAGGACCTCATCAGTTTTATAATAATCGGAAAGTGGATAATTTTCTGCTGTTAATTTTATTGCTTTTCTATCTTTAGCTGTAAAAGCTCTTAGGGCATGTTGGATTTTTAAACCCAACTGACTCAATACAGCATCGGGAACATCGGTAGGATTTTGGGTAACAAAATAAATGCCGACACCTTTTGAACGAATTAATTTTACAATACTCTCAATTTGATTAAGTAATGCTTTACTCGCTTCATTAAATATTAAATGTGCCTCATCAATAAAAATTACTAATTCAGGTCTACCGCTATCTCCTTGTTCTGGAAAAACTGAATATATTTCAGCTAAAAGCGAAAGCATAAAAGTAGAAAATAACTGAGGTCTGTCTTGAATATCTGTTAACCGAACAATGTTAATATACCCTCTTCCGTTTTCATCAATTCTTAATAAATCATCTGTGTCAAATGATTTTTCGCCAAAAAATAAATCTCCTCCTTGTTGTTCTAATGCAACTATTTTTCTTAAAATTGCTCCTGTAGAAGAAGAGGAAATTCTACCATAATCTTCAGCTATTTCTTTTTTACCATCTCCTGTGGCATATTGTAGCACCTTTTTAAAATCTTTTAAATCTAAAAGAGGTAATTTATTATCATCACAATATTTAAATAAAACAGAAATGATTCCTGCTTGTGTTTCAGATACATCTAGAATTCTTGATAGAAGTACAGGTCCAAATTCACTCACAGTAGCTCTTAAACGTACCCCGCCTTGTTTTGAAAGCGATAGTATTTCAACAGGAAAGCTTTTTGCTTCAAATGGAATCCCTATTTTTTCATGACGCTCATCTATTTTAGGATGACCCGGACTTGGTTGAGCAATTCCACTCAAATCTCCTTTCATATCCATTAATAAAACAGGTATTCCTTTATCCGAAAGGTTTTCAGCAAGAACTTGTAGTGTTTTGGTTTTTCCAGTACCTGTAGCACCTGCAATTAATCCGTGTCGATTCAAGGTTTTTAAGGGTATCTTTACCAATGCATCAGTAATAGTTTCTCCTTCTAGCATTGCTGCGCCTAGGGTTATAAAATCACCTTTGGTCTTATTACCTTCATTTATATAATCGAAAAAAACGGTATTATCTGCCATGAATTAAATTTTATGTAAAAATAGGAATTGTCTAGGACTAATTAAACATAAATTTTAATTCTGTAAGTAACTAGTTTTTCTGTCTTTAAAAATTATATTTGCCTCGATGCAAAAAGAAATTAAAGAATTAGTAAATAAAGGTGAGATGCTTCCCTTAATGGAAGAATTTTATACCATTCAAGGTGAAGGGTATCATAAAGGTACAGCCGCTTATTTTGTGAGAATTGGAGGTTGCGATGTGGGTTGTCATTGGTGCGATGTTAAAGAAAGTTGGAATGCAGATTTGCATCCTCCTACAAATACTGAAGTCATTGTTGAAAATGCTGCAAAATATTCTAAAACGGTGGTAGTAACCGGAGGAGAGCCTTTAACATGGAATATGGGCCCATTAACAGCATTGTTTAAAAAGAAGAAAATGCAAGTGCATATTGAAACTTCTGGCGCTTATAATTTATCTGGGGATTGGGATTGGATTTGTTTATCTCCTAAAAAAATAAAACTCCCTAAAGAAGAAGTTTATCAAGTTGCAAACGAACTAAAAATGATTGTTTATAATAAAGCGGATTTTAAATTTGCTGAAGAACAAGCAGCCAAAGTAAATAAAGATTGCATTTTATATTTACAACCCGAATGGAGTAAAAGAGATAAAATGATTCCTATGATTGTTGACTATGTAATGAAAAACCCTAAATGGAAAGTTTCACTTCAAACTCATAAATATTTAAATATTCCATAGTAAAAAAAGCCTTGAGAAATCAAGGTTTTTTTTAATATTTAATTATCCTCATACTTTTTCACAAAAACTAATAAAGAAACAGGCTTAAAACTTCAATATGAACTTTAGTTTTAAGAATTTTCTAAAATTTATATACACTACTCTTTAAGCTTTCGTAAGTAACTAATAGAAAAACCTGTTTTTTCAGAGATGTTTTTTAAAGACTCCCCTTTTGAAATAAGCTCTTTTACTTTCATTTTTCTAAAATTTGAAATAATGACTCCTGGTTTTTCGGGAGCTATGATTTTATACAAACTCTTATTACTGATATTAAAATAATCCTTAATGTTTTTTATACTTACGTTTTTTAAATTTGATTGAATATACTCTTCAATATCTATACGTGTTATTTCTTTTTCAACATCATTATTTAATAATTTAGGTTTATTACGTACATAAACCAACACCCCAAGAAGTAAAATAATTATCATAAAAAGTGCAAAAAACCAAATGCTGTAATTTGTCAGCTTTTTCTTTTCTATATTATTAATTAAATCATTGTATGCTTTTATCAAATCAATTTTGCTAATCTCAATATAGCCGTCTGTTGATCCTAATTTTAAAGTATTCCCTTTTTTCCATAATGCTCTTTTATTGAATTCGATTCCTTCAAAAAATAATGGTGAGATTTCCTTAGATTTTAATAACAACAAATGGGCTCCGTTTTGAGTACTAATTAATGCTGTATCTTTTCCAATTGAAATCATAGAATGTGCTTCGTTTAAACCCGTAATCCTCTCTTGAGAATCAACATAATTATTATAAACAATCACTTCATCATTCAATAGTAGAACATATTTATTTGCTATATGGCTTTGCAGTTTATACCCATCCTCGATTGAATTTTTAAAAGTAGTTTTTAAAATCAACTCTTCTTGATTCACACTATAATTATAAAATTTATTGGCAGTTCCAAATGAAATTATTTTTTCATGATCTACATCTAGGACATCAATTATGATTGGAGCAACGTTATTCTTAGTTTCAAAAATAGTTTTTATCTTAACAAATGTTGAATCAATTAAATGCAAGCCTGTTGATGTGGATAATAGAAAGCTACGATCTTGGAATTGGAAAATTTCCCTGGAAAACCCCAAATTAATATTCTCTATTTGGGTTTCATTAGTATTTTCACGTTTAAACAATTTAGTGCCCCTTTTTGGAGAATGAATAGCCAAACCGTCATAGCAAATGTAAAAAGTGGAATCTCTCTCGAAAATTTCTCCTGAAGTATAACCTGGAATCTTTATGGGGTTCCCGTATATAAAAACACCTTCGTATGAGCCTATGCTATTCTCAGAGAAGCTTCGGATGCTTTTGCCTTTAAACTTAAATTCATAAGGTTTTACTTCATACATTAATAATGTACCCCTGCATATTAAGTATATATTATTTTTTCTATCTATAGATTGATGAAGGAATTCACCATAGTGAGCAGGCAAGATATTTTTATACCTATGCGTTAATTCAACACCAAAATAGATGCTTCTTGTGATTTGATTATTTTTAAATTCAATATAACCAGATTCATTATTTACCTTTTCTAAAGAATTATCTATTATTTTGTAGAGCCCATCACTTGCACCAACATACAAAGTGCCATCCATATGTTCAAAGAAATTGTAGAAAACACTTTTTGAATAAACTTGTGTTAATATTGTATCATTTGCATTAACTGTCTGAGACAGAAAAAAACATATGATAATAATTCTCCAAAAAAGATAATATTTCTCTTTTCCCAAAATAAAATAATATTAGAGTCATTAAAGTTAATCAAATATTTCGAACCTTTCAGAAGATTAATGATTTTTGAAAAAAAACTTATTTAATTCTAAATAAAATTATTTTAATAAAAATACTTATCTTATTTTTGTTTAAATAAAAACGTGTTTTATTAAACATTAAAAAATTTACATTATGAAAAAACAATTACTCATATTAGCATCTATTTTTTGTATCCACATAGGATATTCTCAAACAACATTTACAGTAACCTCTACTGCTAAAGATGGTCCTGGTTCAATTAATGAAGCTATAGGTTTTGCTAACAGCACTGCAGGGGTAGACATCATTGAATTTACACCTGGATTACAAATAAACGCAACTCATCCTTTCTATATACCGGGGGGGCAAACCGATTATATGCTTAACATTACGGAATCCGTTACAATAGACGGGAAAGGGGGTGCCTTAATTGGTTCGCAAAGATGGATAAATCCTAGTGGTGAATGGAATTCTCTAGACGAGTGCCCTGGTAATGTCCCGAATGGGAATATTCTTGCGAGGATGCCGAATTTTATGCAGGTTGGGATTATTGATGTAGATAACGCGGCTATTACTGTAACCGTTAAAAATTTATCTATAGAACAATTTAATTCTATCGCTAAGGTAAGAGATAATGCCACTTTAGAATTTGAAAATTTTAATGCCGATAAAATATGGTCAACTCTTTTTTGTAATTCTAGAGGTCTGTTAAGTGCAGATGCTGGTGCCTCAATTTCTATTAAAAACTCACAATTTATTAATACCGTAAACTGGGGAGATCCAGCTACTACTTCTGAAATTAGTAGTTCTAATGCAGGTGATTTAACGATAGAAAACACACTGTTTTATAATAATAATGGAGGAGAACAATTTGCCATCAGTTGGGATGGTGCAAGTGGCTCTGAAGTAAATATTGTAAGTTCTAGATTTATGCTATCCGGTGGTATATTTTTATCAGGAAGCATAAGTGTTAGTAATTTTGTGAACTCAATATGGGTAAATAAAGATACTGAAAATCCAGAGTCTGGTGACCGAATTATCAATAGCGCGAGTGGAGACATGAATATTACGGCATCCTCATTGATGTGGAATAATAATTACTGTGATGGTCTATGCCAGTCTCAGCTTTCAGAATCGCTCATTGAGCGTAGAGGAGCTGGTAAAATAAATTTTAAGGAGTCGGCTATCGGTTTAAATAATACAAGTGGCTTAGCTACGCTTCTGAATACACTAGGTAATACAGGTACTGGTGCTGGATTTAGTGCCGATACAGAAACCTGGATACAACCAACTACTAATCAAGATGTGGCTGCACTAAGAGCCATTACATTTCAACCTGTTCTGCGTTCAAATGGAACTGCTTTCAATAGCCCTGTTGTTCCTTCTACTCTTTATTTTGATGCAGAAATGGTGACACCGGCCTTTCCAGGTGAGTTGATAGATATAATCCCTGCGGCATCTGTTTTAACAAATCCCATAAATAGTACTCCTATTACTATGGATGTATTTGGTAATGCTAGAAATGATGCCAACGGTTTGCGCGATATTGGTGCTTTTCAGTTAGGTCTAGCTTCAGCGTTAAGTCTTGGAACAATTACAGATGGATCTGTAGGCTTAAGTTGGACTGAACCTCTTCATCATGCTGGGATTGCTATTCTTAATTATCGGATAACATATAGTGAAGTAGGAGGTTTCGGTGATTTTGTAGATGTTCCTTCAATTAATTTGACTACAACAATTACTGGCCTGACCAATGGAGTTGAATATGAATTTTCGGTACAGGCAATTTATGGTGCTATGCTTCCGGGGGACCTTGGGCCACCGAGTAATACTGTGTCGGCTACACCATTTGGTACCATGACCGCTCCTGCAGTAACCGCTACACCGGGTAATACGGAGGTAGCCCTTTCCTGGAATGTATCAGATTTAGGCGGTCGTACTTTTCAACAATACAATATTCTATGGTATGAACAAGTTTCAGGAAATTTTGTAGATTTTCATCAGGTTTTTGACCCTAATGAAATCACTTATACGGTAACTGGACTTACCAATGGTACCACCTATGATTTCATAATAACAGCAAGAGCCTCGGAAGACACGAGTCCTTCTGGTACTGCAAGTGCCACACCAGATGCTCTTCCTATTGCTTTATGTCAACCATTTACAGCTGAGCTAGATGCAAATGGTACGGTAACTATTAATCCCTCTGATGTGGATGGTGGTTCTTCTGATCCAGATGGAGGATCAGTAACCTTATCATTGGATAATGATACATTTACTTGTGCAGACATTGGTCCTAATACGGTGACTTTAACGGTTACGAATAATGATAGTCCAAATAGTACAGCTACCTGTACAGCAGTTGTTACTGTTGAAGACACCTTACCTGCTGTAATAGGATGCCCAGGTGATATAACTGCTACCACCGAAGATGGTGATTGTGGTGCTATTGTCAACTTCCAAAATGCAATTGCTATTGATAATTGTGGATCCACAATTGTTTCTCAAACTGCAGGTTTTGCTAGTGGTTCTGTATTCCCTGTTGGAGATACGCTAATTGAGTTTACGGCTCAAGATGATAATGGTAATTTATCAACCTGTACTTTTACAATAACCGTTGAAGATGACGATGCTCCTGATGCTATTTGTCAAAATATTACGGTACAATTAGATGATATGGGTAATGCTACCATTACAGCCGGTCAAATAAATTTCGGTTCTTCTGATAACTGTGGTGTGGATACTTTAGATTTAGATATCGATACTTTTGATTGTTCAAATGTGGGTGAGAATACAGTTATTTTAACCGTAACCGATGTTAATGGTAACGCCTCTACTTGTATGTCAATAGTAACGGTGGAAGATGTAACGGCTCCTGAGGTAGTATGTAATGATATTACGGTACAATTAGATGCTAATGGCAGCGTTACTATCGACCCTATGGATGTGGGTGCTGGTTCAAGTGATGCTTGTGGTATTGCTACCTATGAATTAAACATTGACACTTTTAGTTGTTTAGATGTTGGTAATTCAACAGTGATCCTGACGGTAACTGATGTAAATGGAAACCAGAGCTCTTGTTCTGCTACGGTAACAGTAGAAGACAATACGGCTCCTGTATTAGTTTGTATGGATGTAACCCTAGAACTTAATGAAGATGGAGTAGCATTTATCACACCTGCTTTAGTAGCAGATATTATCGATAATTGTGGTACTGGAGTTGTTACTATTGACGTAGATGAGGTTTCTTGTGCAGATATAGGAACACCCCTAACAGTGAATGTCTTTGCCAATGATGGTAATGGCAATTCTTCTTTCTGTTCTGCTACCGTAACAGTAGTAGATACTTTAGGGCCACAGATTGTTTGTCCTCCAAACGAGACAGTAAATCTTGATCCTAATGGAACTTATACACTGGGTGATTATATTGGTGATGGTATTGCAACAGTTAGTGATAACTGTACCGATCCTGTAACAATATTCTCGCAAGATCCTGCAGCTGGAACCTTACTTGGTTTTGGTGTACAGGTCATTACCTTTACTGCAGAAGATGAATATGGAAACGTATCTACTTGTAGTTTTGATCTTGATGTTCAGGGAATATTAGGTAGCAACGATTTAGAATTAGGCTCACTGATACTGTATCCAAACCCTACTGATAATTACGTGAATTTAAGTAATCCTAATCATTTAGAATTGTATGATGTTTCTATCTATGATGTAACAGGTAGATTAATTAATAAGATAGATCTAAGTAATATGGGAGAAGAAGTAAAAATCGATGTTTCTAATTTTGCAAGTGCTACCTATATGCTAATAATTAATGGAGCTAAAGGTGTTACAACAAAGCAGCTTATTGTAGAATAATAAACTAACTCATAAATAAAAAAAGCCTTGATTTATCAAGGCTTTTTTTAATTCAAAACATTTTTTTTTATTTTGTAAAAGGCACAGATACTCTAACAGTATCCCAACCCATATGCATAACGATATCACCGTCTTCTTCATTAAAACCTATAGAAAAAGCTTCAAGAGAATCACCACCTATTCTTACAGGAACTGTCATACGAGCTACATCATTTTTTTCATTGTAGTAGTAAGAACCCCATGCGTTTAAGTCAGAATTTAAAATAATCGTCCATTCTTTTTCGCCAGGAATCGTTAATAAAGCATAGCTTCCAGCTTTTAAAGTAGTACCTCCAAAGTTAAAATCTTTGTATAATACTAATTCCGGAGCTTCATTGGCACCTGTTCTCCAAACTTCTCCATTTGGGGCTAGTTTACTTAGCTTTCTGCCTTTAAGTTGAGGTCTGCTGTAAATTATCTTCATTTGCTTGTTAGCTTCTTTATAACTAGTTGGGAATGAAGCGATGTCCATTGGGCTTTTGTCCAATTTACTAAATTCTTGTGCGTTAACAGAACTACCTACGATCATTAATAATGCAAATAGCAATGTTGAGATGGTGTTACTTTTTTTCATGTTGTTTGTTTTTTTAGTGTTGTTAAAAATACTTTCCATTTATTTAAATATTGAAAAAGATTTGTTAAAATAATAATTGCTAAGTCGTGAATATCATTAAAACTTACGTTTTTTATTGAATTAGATTGAAAAAATAAATTTGAAATTTCTCTTTTAAGCGCCTTTCGTAAGTTTTTTTAAATGCTGGTAAGTAAAAAAAACAGAAAATTGATTTTAAAGTCCTTTTTAAGCTTTTTAAGAGCGTTTTAAGATTTCAACAAAAAGTTAATAAATACATTATAATTGCTTTTAGAAGCTTTAAATAAAGTATGGGAAAGAGTATATTTGTTTGAAATCAGGGAAGAATTTATTTACTTCTTCGATTTTTTAAAATTAACAATATTTAATTATTATTTATGAGCGAAGAGCAAAAAAAAGGCAGTTATGGTGCTGATAGTATTCAGGCATTAGAAGGAATGGAGCATGTGCGTATGCGTCCTTCCATGTATATTGGTGATGTTGGAGTACGAGGATTGCACCATTTGGTATATGAAGTTGTGGATAATTCTATCGATGAAGCAATGGGAGGTCATTGTGATGCTATTGATGTAATCATTAATGAGGATAATTCCATTTCAGTTAAAGATAATGGTCGTGGAATTCCTGTTGATCTACATAAAAAAGAAGGGGTTTCTGCCTTAGAGGTCGTAATGACTAAAATTGGTGCTGGTGGTAAGTTTGATAAAGATTCTTATAAAGTATCTGGTGGATTACACGGTGTAGGTGTTTCCGTTGTAAATGCATTGTCAGGGAACTTAAAGGCTGTAGTTCATAGAGAAGGGAAAATTTGGGAGCAAGAATATGAACGTGGTAAAACAATGTATCCTGTAAAATTTGTGGGAGATACAGATTTTAGAGGAACTGTAGTGACTTTCAGTCCTGACCCAGAAATATTTAAGCAAACAACAGAGTATAATTACGAAACGCTTGCTAATAGATTAAGAGAGTTATCTTTTTTGAATAAGGGTATTACTATTACAATAGTTGATAAAAGGCATAAAGATGAAAAAGGTGAGTTTATTGCCGATTCATTTCATAGTACCGAAGGATTAAAGGAATTTATTCGTTTTTTGGATGATACTCGTGAGCCGATTATTAGTCATGTAATTTCTATGGAAGGAGAGAAAAAAGATATTCCTGTAGAAGTAGCAATGATTTATAATACTTCATATAGTGAAAATTTACATTCTTATGTAAATAATATTAACACTCACGAAGGAGGAACGCACCTTGCTGGATTTAGAAGAGGGCTTACTAATACCCTGAAGAAATATGCAGATGCTTCAGGAATGTTAGACAAATTAAAGTTTGATATTGCTGGTGATGATTTTAGAGAAGGATTAACAGCTATTATTTCTGTAAAAGTTGCTGAACCTCAATTTGAAGGGCAAACAAAAACCAAATTAGGAAATAGGGAAGTGAGTTCAGCTGTTAGTCAGGCAGTTTCTGAAATGCTAGAAAATTACTTAGAAGAAAACCCTAATGATGCAAAAACCATAGTACAAAAAGTAATTCTTGCTGCACAGGCAAGAAATGCAGCTAGAAAAGCCCGTGAAATGGTTCAGCGTAAAACTGTTATGGGTGGTATGGGATTACCAGGTAAATTATCTGATTGTTCCGAGCAAGATCCAGAAAAATGTGAGGTGTTTTTAGTTGAGGGAGATTCGGCAGGTGGAACAGCAAAACAAGGACGAGATCGTAATTTTCAAGCAATTTTACCATTAAGAGGTAAGATTTTAAATGTTGAAAAAGCGATGCAGCATAAGGTGTTTGAAAACGAGGAAATTAGAAATATTTATACTGCTTTAGGGGTTTCTATTGGTACTGAAGAAGATAGTAAAGCCTTAAATATGGATAAATTACGTTACCATAAAGTAGTGATTATGTGTGATGCCGATGTAGATGGTAGCCATATTGCTACTTTAATATTGACGTTCTTTTTTAGATATATGAAAGAATTAATAGAGGCTGGACATATTTATATTGCAACACCTCCTTTGTATTTAATTAAAAAAGGTGCTAAGAAAAAATACGCTTGGTCTGATGAAGAACGAGATGAAATTCAAAAAGAATATGGAGATGGATGTAAAATACAACGTTATAAAGGTCTTGGGGAAATGAATGCAGAACAACTTTGGGATACTACAATGAAGCCATCTCAAAGAACATTACGTAGAATAGATATTGTTAACGGAGTTGAAGCAGATAGAGTGTTTTCTATGTTAATGGGAGATGAGGTTCCACCACGTAGAGAATTTATTGAAAAGAATGCAGTATATGCTAATATTGATGTTTAAAATTCAATTTTGATAGGTGATTAATTTGTTAATTACTGTTTAACAAAAGCCCTACTTGTAAAAAAATAAGTAGGGCTTTTTGTTTTTAGTATTTTCATAACTATTTTTTTATTAGATAATTGTACTTTTGCGCCGTTCTATTAATAAGGTAGAATTATTATAATTAATTATTAAAAAAAAACAGATTACTATGAAAGTTACTATTGTTGGAGCAGGTGCGGTTGGCGCAAGTTGTGCAGATTACATTGCTATTAAAGATTTTGCAAGCGAAGTTGTTATTTTAGATATTAAAGAAGGTTTTGCTGAAGGTAAAGCGATGGATTTAATGCAGACAGCATCTCTAAATGGATTTGATACAAAAATTGTTGGAGTAACTAACGATTATTCAAAAACAGCAGGTAGTGATGTCGTAGTTATAACAAGTGGAATTCCAAGAAAACCAGGAATGACACGTGAGGAATTAATTGGTATTAATGCTGGAATCGTAAAAACAGTTTCTTCAAATTTAATAGCGCAATCTCCAGATGCAATTATTATTGTTGTTAGTAACCCAATGGATACAATGACATATTTAGTACATAAAACTTCAGGATTGCCAAAGCATAGAATTATTGGAATGGGTGGCGCTTTAGATAGTGCTCGTTTCAAATATAGATTAGCAGAAGCATTAGAAGCTCCTATAAGTGATGTTGATGGAATGGTGATTGGTGGACACAGTGATGTTGGTATGGTTCCATTAACAAGTTTAGCCACTAGAAATAGTGTTCCTGTATCTAGATTTATATCTGAAGATAGATTAAACCAAGTAATGGAAGACACTAAAGTTGGTGGTGGTACTTTAACAAAATTATTAGGAACTTCTGCTTGGTATGCTCCAGGTGCAGCAGTATCAGGATTAGTGCAAGCAATTGCTTGTGACCAGAAAAAAATGTTTCCTTGCTCTACTTTATTAGATGGAGAATACGGTTTAAGTGACATTTGTATTGGAGTTCCTGTTATTCTTGGACGTAATGGTATTGAGAAAATTGTTGAGCTAGATCTAACAGAAGCTGAAAAAGCACATATGACTAAAAGTGCTGATGGAGTAAGAAAAACAAATGGTTTATTAAATGTTTAGTAACTAATTCATTATTAAGATAAATTTATAAAGACTGCAGAAATGCGGTCTTTATTTTTTATATTTGGCGAATGAAAGCAAAATGGTACTTAGGTACTTTCATAGCAACCCTCATATTATTAGGAGCAAGTCTTCAGCAATTCTCTGTACCCAATCAGGAGATTGTAGTTCAGTTTGATAATGAGGAAATAACATTACATGATACTCAGAATACAATTGCAATTGTAAAAAAACAATTACAAAACATAGGAGTAGATAAAATTCAGATTTTTAAAGGTGAAAACGGAAAATTAAAAATCACCTATTTCAGTAATGTTGATGTAGCTTCCATAAAAAAAATCCTTTCTGAAGAAAAAGATCTTAAACTTAGTTATTCTTCTTTAAACCCTAAAGGAGAGCCTTCTCAGTTACCTTCCGATAATAATTCAAGTAAATATCAATTAGATGTTTTTGAAATCCAAAAAAGTAATGAAAGTGAAGGTGATTTTAATGGATTGGTTATTGAATTACTTCCTGAAAACGAACGTTTTTTTAACCCAGATCTGTATTTTTCATTCAAAAAGAATGATGTTAAAATAAAAAATGAAATTGAAAAATTAGCCTATAAAATTTATAGTCATATTTCAATTGAAATAGATCACACTTCACATAAAATACCAGAAGTTAGAGCAGGACCTGTTCTAGCTTAATTCCTTAAAAGCTTTCAATATTAGTATATGAAGGCTTTTCCAATTCAAATTTAATATCAGTAAAAAATAATTGTCAGATTAGGTGGTAAATTCTATATTTGCCCGTTTTAAAATTTGACCTAAAAAATAACATAATGCAAAATAAAGGATTAATTAAAGTATTTGCAATATTGTTTGGTTTGGTAAGTTTGTACCAATTATCATTCACATATATTGCTAACGGTGTAGAAGATGACGCAAAAGCGTTTGCAAACACTAAGTTTTCTGCAAGTGAGCCAGAAAAAAGAAACTCAGCAGAAGCTAGTTATTTAGATTCAATAGGTAATATACCTGTAGTTTCAGTAGGGCCTGTTGTAATAGACTACAATACTGCAAAAGGAAAAGAACTTAACAAAGGTTTAGATTTAAAAGGAGGTATTAATGTAATTCTTCAGGTTTCAGTAAAAGACATCTTAAAAGGATTGGCAAACAATACTAAAGATGCTGCTTTTAATCAAGCATTGAATGATGCCTTTGTACTTCAAAAAGAATCTCAGGACACTTATTTAGAGTCTTTCTTTGTAGCTTTTGATGCTTTGCCAGGTGAAAACTTATTAGCATCTCCAGATATTTTCTTCAATAAAAATTTAGAAGACGATATTAATGCGTCAATGACTAATGATGATGTATATCCAGTTATTGAAAGAAAAATTGACGAATCAATTACCGCTGCTTTTGAGGTATTGAGAAAACGTATCGATAAATTTGGTGTAACTCAACCAAACATTCAGCGTATTGGGAAGTCTGCCCGTATCTTAGTTGAATTACCAGGAGCTAAAGATGTAGAGCGTGTTAAAAAATTACTTCAAAGTACAGCTCAATTAGAGTTTTGGAGTGTATATAAGATTGACGAATTACAAGGATTTATCGTAGCTGCTGATGCAAAATTAGCTGAAATATATAAAGCTAACGAACCAGAAGTAGAAGAGGTAGTTAAAGATTCTACAGATACAGAAAGTAGTGTGGTTGATGATTTAATTGGTGGAGAAGATGTAAACGACTCAATAGCCGATGCATTAAAAGAAAGACCATTATTAAGCAAAATGCTTTACCCTGGACAAGCTGGAAGGCCAGAACTTGGTACTTTTATGCTTAAGGATACATCAGCAATTAACGGTTATTTAAAAACTCCTCAAGTAAGATCTTTATTGACAGAAGAGCAACGTTATGCAAAATTTGTATGGGGAATCGCTACAGATAATAAAGAGTTAGAAGAAGAAGTAATTACACTTTATGCTATAAAATCTAATAGAGATCAAACTCCACCATTAGCAGGAGGAGTTGTTGTAGATGCTGTACAAACCTACGACCAACTTGGTAGAGTAGTAGTTAGTATGCAAATGAATGCAAGAGGAGCTAGAGTTTGGGAACAAATGACAGGTGAGGCTTATAACAATCAAACACAAATTGCAATTGTTTTAGATGATATTGTTTATTCTGCGCCAGGTGTAACTAGTGGACCTATTGCAGGAGGAAGAAGTCAGATATCAGGTGACTTTAATATTACTGAAGGACAAGATTTAGCAAATGTATTAAGAGCTGGTAAATTACCTGCATCTGCAGAAATAATTCAAGGTGAAGTTGTTGGGCCAACATTAGGTCAAGAGGCAATTGATAGTGGGATATTCTCATTTGTGTTAGCTCTTGCTTTTGTATTAGTTTGGATGATTTTTTATTACGGAAAAGCCGGTGCTTTTGCAGATGTTGCCTTAGTAGTAAATATTATTTTTATATTCGGAATATTAGCTGGATTAGGAGCTGTATTAACACTTCCTGGAATTGCCGGTATTATCTTAACAGTTGGTATGTCGGTAGATGCGAACGTACTTATTTTTGAGCGTATTAAAGAGGAGCTTGCCAAAGGGAAGGCTCAAAAAGATGCAATCAATGATGGTTTTAGTAATGCATTATCTTCAATTTTAGATGCGAACATTACAACTGGTTTAACAGGATTTATTTTATTAATGTTTGGAACTGGTCCTATTCAAGGATTCGCAACTACCTTATTAATAGGTATTGCAACTTCATTATTTACTGCAATTTTTATTACAAGATTGTTTATAGATTCTTATACTAAAAATGGTAAACCTTTACCTTGTACAACTCCATTAACTAAAAATTTCCTAACTAATAATACTTTTGAATTCTTAAATAAAAGAAAAATTTCTTATGTATTATCAGGAATATTAATCGCGATTAGTTTAGGTTCTTTATTTACTAATGGTCTAAATCAAGGTGTTGATTTTGTCGGAGGTAGAACATATACTGTTCGTTTTGATAAAGATGTAAATTCTAGTCAGGTTGAAGCAGATATGATAGCAGTTTTTGGATCAGCTGAAGCAAAAACATATGGAGGTAGTAACCAGTTAAAAATTACTACTAAATATAAAGTAGATGAAGCTGGAACAGAGGTTGATGAAGAAATAGAACACATGATGTTTGAAGGGTTAAAACCTAACCTTCCTGATGGCTTTACATATGATCAATATATTGGTGATTCTGAAAACAAAATTGCAGGTAGAATGGAATCTTACAAAGTAAGTCCGACCATTGCAGATGATATTAAAAAGGCATCTTTTTGGGTAGTACTTGGTTCTTTAGTTGTTGTATTCCTTTATATATTATTGCGTTTTAGAAGATGGCAATTTAGTTTAGGTGCGGTAGCGGCAGTTTTCCATGATGTATTAATAGTATTAGGTGTTTTCTCATTAACGTATAAGTTTATGCCTTTTAATATGGAGATTGGTCAATCGTTTATTGCGGCTATACTAACGGTAATTGGTTATTCATTAAATGATACCGTGGTAGTGTTCGATAGAATTCGTGAATACTTTAATGATCATCCATCTTGGAAAATGTCTAAAGTAATTGACCATTCATTAAATAGTACATTAAGCCGTACGTTAAATACCTCTTTAACTACATTAATAGTATTGTTCTCGATCTTTATTTTTGGAGCAGAATCTATTAGAGGATTAATCTTTGCATTAATAATTGGTGTTATAGTAGGTACGTATTCGTCTTTATTTATTGCAACACCAGTGTTCTATGATACAGTAAAGAAAAAAGGTATCGATTTATCAAACAAAAAAGAAGAGGAAGAAGTTAAGGCTTAATATTTCTCTTAATTTCATTAATAAAAAAACCACTTTCAATTTTGAAAGTGGTTTTTTTATTTTCTTATTTATTAAATAGAATAAGTTTTGAATTTAGTAGAGGCACATTAATAAATTTATGATTTTAATAAATTAAGCCGAATATAATTATATTTGCTAAGTAAATTAAATCCCTTGTTAAATTAAAAGATTAACAGCAAAATGAAATATAAAACACACACATCAAGATTATTACAAGTTGAAATTAAAAGCTTCAGATTTATTTTTCTGCTAATTTTTTTTACAAGTATTAGTTTGTTTCAAAGTTGTTCAGAGAATGTTGAAGAAAAGAAAGATTATAATGGACCATTATTTACATTACTTTCAAAGGAACAGTCAAAAATAAACTTTATAAATGAAGTGCCAGAAAATCCTAGAATGAATATAATAGTCTATCCTTCTATTTATGCAGGAGCAGGAGTTTCAGTTGGAGACATAAATAATGATGGGTTGCCAGATATATTTTTCACTAAAAATTTTGGAGATAATCAGCTTTATCTAAATAAAGGAAATTTAGTTTTTGAGGAAATAGGAAAACAAGCTGGTGTTATAGGGAAATATGGCTGGGCTACAGGGAGTACCATGGTAGATATTAATGGAGATGGTCTACTTGATATTTATTTGTCGAAATCTGGAGATGTGCAGCCAGAAAGAAGAAAAAATGAATTGTATATTAATCAAGGAAATTTAACTTTTGTTGAAAAAGCTGCAGATTACGGTATTGATGATGCTGGATATGCTTCACAATCAGTGTTTTTTGATTATGACAAGGATGGTGATTTAGATATGTACCTTCTTAATGCGCCTATAAAACCTGTAATTGGTGATGCTGTAAAAGATGCTTTAATAAAAAGAAATCCTGAAACATCTGATAAGTTATTTAGGAATGATAATGGAAATTTTGTAGATGTAAGTGAGCAAGCTGGTTTAGTAGGCAATGGAATAGGGTATGGTTTAAGTGCTTCTATTGGTGATTTAAATAATGATGGTTGGCCAGACCTATATGTATGTAATGATTATATAGAGCATGATTATTTATATTACAATAATCAAGATGGAACCTTTTCGGAAAAACTAAAAGAAAGCGTAAAGCATACTTCTACATTTTCAATGGGATCAGACATGGCAGATTTTAACAATGATGGATTGTTAGATATCATGATGGTGGATATGGTGGCAGAAGACATTTACAGAATAAAAACCAATATGTCTGGTATGAATCCTGAAGCCTTCAATAAAGCGGTTAGTGATGGTTATCATTATCAGTATATGATGAATACTTTGCAGATGAATAATGGCAATGGAACTTTTAGTGATGTTGCTCAACTAGCTGGTATTTCTAGTACAGATTGGAGTTGGGCTCCATTATTTGCAGATTTTGATAATGATGGATTAAAAGATTTATTAGTAACCAATGGCCTTAGGAAAGATGTTAGAAATAATGATTTTCAAAAAAAGAAACAAAAGGGAATGCAAATGTTGGTGGATGATCCTGAAAATGGTAACAAGTATTTAAAAGAAATATTAGATGCTATTCCGGTTAATCCTGTTAAAAACTATATTTTTAAAAATGAAGGAGAATTAAGTTTTACTAATAAAAGAGACGAATGGGGTTTAAATGAAGCTTCTTTTTCTAATGGAGCTGCCTATGCAGATTTAGATAATGATGGAGATTTAGATATCATCATGTCTAACATTGATGAAGCAGCTTTTGTTTATGAAAATAATAGTGAAAAAATAAATAATCGTAATTACCTAAAAGTTAAATTGAAAGGTGAATTAAGTAACCAATCTGGTTTAGGTACTAGAATTGTTATAAAAACTGGAGATTCTTACCAAATGAAAGAACATTATTTAAATAGAGGGTACTTATCCTCTGTAGAAGATGTGGTGCATTTTGGAGTTAAAGAAAAATCACAAATTGATTCTTTATGGGTTAAGTGGCCAGATGGTAATACGCAAGTGTTGACAAATGTCAGTGCTAATAAAACAATTAATATAACCTATGAGAAAAATAATATAGATTATGTTTCTGGTTTATATCAAAAATCCAATAAAAAAATATTCGAAGAAGTGAGTGATCAATTAAATGTTGGTTATAAGCATTTAGAAAACGACTTTAATGATTTTGAAAAAGAATCATTATTGCCTCACAAAATGTCCACATTAGGGCCAGGCATGTCTGTTGCAGATGTTAATGATGATGGACTTGATGATTTTTATATAGGAGGTGCAAAAGGGAGTAGTGGAAAATTATACTTTCAAAACACAAAAGGGCTTTTTTCAGAAAGTGTTCAAAATGTTTTGCAAAAAGATAAAAATAGTGAAGATGTATCGTCATTGTTTTTTGATGCAGACTCAGATGGCGATCAAGATTTGTATGTAGTAAGTGGTGGTTATGATTTTAAGGTTAATTCAAAGCAATTACAAGATCGATTGTATATAAATGATGGAAAGGGAAATTATAATAAAGCAAACGATGCGCTACCTATAATGTATACAAGTGGAGGAAGTATATCTGCAGAGGATTATGATAATGATGGGGATTTAGATTTGTTTGTTGGTGGAAGAGTAGTCCCGGGAACTTATCCAAAGTCACCTAGAAGCTATTTGTTGAAAAATACAAATGGAAAATTTGAAGATGTAACTTCTGAAGTCATTCCTGATTTACTAAATCCAGGGTTAGTTACAAGTAGTGTTTGGGTAGATATAGATAACGATCAAAAGAAGGATTTAGTTGTTGTTGGAGAATGGATGCCAATTTCTGTTTTTAAAAACAATGGAAATTCATTTGTTAATATTACAGAAACACTTGGTTTAGATAATACAAATGGTTGGTGGAATGTTGTAAAAGCTGCCGATTTTGATAAGGACGGAGATGTAGATTTTGTTGTAGGTAATTTAGGATTAAATTATAAGTATAAAGCAAGTCCAGAGAAAAAATTTAATGTGTTTTTTGATGATTTTGATAATAATAATACAGGTGATATTGTGCTTACTTTTAATGAGGATGGCGTGGATTACCCGTTAAGAGGAAGACAGTGTTCGTCTGAGCAAATGCCATTTATTAAAGAAAAATTTGGTACTTATGACGAATTTGCTAAAGCAAATATGGTTGATGTTTTTGGTGAAGAAAAATTGCAAAATGCTTTACATTTAGAAGCTTCCACTTTTGCGACATCCTATATCGAAAATAACTTAAACGAAAAGTGGAAGATGACCCCTTTACCGAATATGGCTCAATTATCATCTACAAATGGAATTGTAATAGAGGATTTTGATGAAGATGGCTCTTTGGATATCATAATTGCTGGAAATATGTATAATTCAGAAGTTGAAACGCCTCGAAACGATGCTGCAAATGGTCTTTTGTTAAAAGGAAATGGAAAGGGAGACTTTAATTCATTACCTTTTATAAAATCTGGTTTCTTTGCCTCAGGAGATGTAAAAGGACTAAACACTATAACTGTTAACAGAATAACTCACTTTGCAGTTGTAAATAACAATGGGTTCATTCAGTTTTTTAAAAAAATATAAATATGTTGCATAAATTCAAGTAGGATATAGAAATAAAATAAAAAATCATTTTATTTTATATAAAGTATCTTTTGCATGTATTTTTTTTTTATTATGTTTGCAGCTAGAATATACCTTAAATATTAACTTAAATTATTTTTCAATGAAAAAAATTACATTAACTTTTTTAGCGTTTTTGGTAACTTGCAGCTTATGGCAAGTACAAGCGCAAACCGAAATTCCACAGGCTGACGGAACGTTAACTGCTTGTGTAGATTTTCAAGATGGAGACATCTATGTAGATTCAGGCGGATCCGGTGCTGATTATAGCACTAGTGAGGGCTCTACAATGGTTTTTCAAGCTCAACCAGGACAGACAATTACTGTTGACTTTACATCTTTTGAAGTTGAAGCTGCTTCTTCTAATTGTTGGGACACATTAGCTGTAACTGGTGATACGGGTGGTTTTGATGCTACTTATTCAGGAGATGACGTTGATGGTGGTGCTGGTTTAGCTTGTACAGATGCTACAGATGCTTCTGGTAACCCAACTTTAGGACCTTTTACATCTGCTGTAGGAGGATCTTTAAGTTTTTCTTTTAATTCAGATGCTTCAGTTGTAAAAGAGGGATGGACTGCTAACCTTACAATAGGAGGAGCAGCTTGCCCAGCACCACCACCAGTGGTAGACTATACTTTCTGTGCTACAGATACGCCTTTAGCTTTTGCACCACCAGTGAGTTCTTCTTCAGTTAACGCTGTAACAAGTACTGCTAACCCTGGAGATACAGGTGTAATTGGAACTGGTTTAGGAGATTACGCTGTTAAAAGTGTAAATATAAATGCAATTACAGATTCTGCTCAGGATAGATTGTTTAGACTTCAATCACCTTCAGGAACTATTTTAGATCTTGATATAGCCAACGGTGGAACTGATGGTTTAGTTACTGCTGCAGACTTAGTGTTTACAGATGCATCTGCAAATGATATTACTGGATGGACAGGCGGAGCACCTATGGCAGATTATATGCCACAAGGTGGTGATTTTGCTTCTGCTTTTGCAGGTGAGCCTATCGATGGAGATTGGTTTCTTATAGTAGATTCTAATCCTGGAAATCAAGTAGGTGGTTTTGTTAACAGCTACTGTATTACTTTCGAACAGCAAGTAGGAGCTTCACCAGAGATTTTCTGTCCAGCAGATTTTGCTGCAGATAACGATGAAGGAGTTTGTGGAGCAGTTGTAAACTTTGCACCACCAATTGCTATCGATGCAGAAGATGGAGTATTAGATCCAATGAATGTTGTACAAACTGGAGGTCTTCCAACAGGAAGTGAATTCCCAGTAGGAGATAACGACGTTACTTTTACAGCTACAGATTTTCATGGAAATGAGACTTCTTGTACGTTTGTAATTACAGTTAATGATGCTGAGGCACCTATGGCAGTTTGTCAAGATGTAACAGTAACATTAGATGCTATGGGAATGGGATCTATAGTAGCTGCAGATTTAGATGGAGGTTCTACCGACAACTGTGCAGTATTTGCTTTAGACGCATCTCAAGTAGACTTTACTTGTGCTGATGTAGGTGAAGTAATTGTTTCTTTAGAAGTAATTGATGAAGCTGGTAACTCAACATTTTGTGATGCTACTGTAACCGTAGTAGATGATATTGCACCAGTAGTAACTTGTATAGGAGCACCAGGAACAACAGAATATATGGAAAGTTTTGATGGAGCTACAATTCCAGCAGGATGGTCTGTAGATACTACTGTAGGAACTCATGATTGGACATTTGGAGCTTCTGAAGGTAACCCAGCAAGTGGAACTACACCTTACCCAACAAACGCAGCTATCTTTAATGATGATGCAGCAGGACTTGGTGAAACAAATGTTTCTTCTTTAGTATCACCTATGTACGATCTTACAGGTGGAGTAACTGGAGCATCAGTTTCATACGACTATACTTTTAATGGATTTGGAGGAGAATCTTTAACAGTTGAAGCTTGGGATGGTTCTGCTTGGCAACAAGTAGCACTTTATGATACAAATGAACTTGTACCAGTTAATTCTGGAGCTAATGATGTACTTGCTTATGCAAATGCAGATTTCCAAGTACGTTTCACATATTCTGATGCAGCTAATTGGTCTTGGGATGCAGGAGTTGACAACTTTATGTTAACTGTTGATACACCACCAGCACCACCGTTAGAATTAGAATTAAATGCAGATGGAACAGTTTCTATTCCAGCTGGAGATTTAATAATGAATGTTGACGAAGCTTGTGGTTACACAGTAACTTCAGGAGGTTCTCAACCATGTAGTCAATCTAATCCTGGAAATAATTTTGAAGGAGCAACGTTTAATAACGGAGCACCATTTACAACAGCAAATGATTTTATAGCTGATGGAGATTTCACATTAACACAAGTTACAATGAACTTATGGCATAATGTTGGAGCAACTGTTGAAGATATGACATTTACATTTTATGAAGACGATGCGGGGTTACCAGGAGCTGTTATTTCAACAGAGACGGTATCACCAACTTCACAAGCAGTAGTAGGAAGTCCATTTGCTGGAGCCTTTGAAGCTAGTGAAGTAGTATATGATGTTACACCAATTTCATTTTCTACTGGTACTTACTGGATAGGAACTGTTGGAGCTGCCTCTGATGGAGATGTATTAGGATGGGAAAACACTACGGCATCATCTGTAGGAAGTCAATCATCTACATCTGATGGAACTGTTTGGACTCCTGGAACTGCTGACGGTGTTTATACATTCTCAGGAGTGTGTGGAACTTCTGATCCAGCAAACTTTAACTTTGATTGTTCAAACTTAGGTGAGAACGAAGTAGAGGTATTTGTAACTGATGATTCAGGAAACGTAAGTTCTTGTTTAGCAACTGTAATAATTACTGATGTAACTGCACCGGTAATTGTTTGTGGTCCTGGAGACGGAGCTGTTTCTGTATTAGAAGAGTTTGAAGGTTCTTCAGTACCAACAGGATGGTCTACAGTAATAAATTCAGGAACTTCAGATTGGACATTTGGTTCAGGTACTATGCCTAACTCAGATCCTTTCCCAACTAATGCGGTTATATTTGATGATGATGCTGCTGATCCAGCTGAGCTTAATAATGTTACATTATTATCTCCAATGTATGACCTTACAGGTGGGGTTACTACAGCGTCTGTATCATACGATTATTCTTTAGATATCTTAACAGGTGGAGGTGAAACTTTAGCTGTAGAAGTATATGACGGAACAGCTTGGCAACAAATTGCACTTTATGATGCTGATGTTATTCCTCCAACAAACTCTGGAGCTATGGATGTATTAGCTTATGCAAATGCAGATTTCCAAGTACGTTTCACTTATGATGATGATTCAGGTGCTTGGGCATGGGGAGCAGGAGTTGATAACTTCCAATTAGATTACGCTATTCCACCAACTACTACGGAAGTAATTGTAGAATTAGGTGAAGATGGAACGACTACGTTAGATCCTATGGATTTCTTAAGCGAAGCTTATGATGCTTGTGGTATCGATGTATTAATTGCTGATTTAGAAATGGTAACTTGTGATGACATAGGAGCTCCTATTACAGTAACTGTATTTGCTACAGATGCTTCAGGAAATGTTGCTAGTTGTTCAGTTGAAGTTCTAGTTGTTGATACTATGGCACCAGTACTTACTTGTCCTGCTGATGAGTCTGTAATGGTTGATCCTGATGGTTCTCATACTTTAGCTGACTACATCGGTGACGGTGCAGCTACTGCTACTGATAACTGTACAGATCCTGTATCTGATTTCACTCAGTCTCCAGCGCCAGGTACTATCTTAGGTGTAGGTGTACATATTATTACTTTTACAGCTACGGATGAGTATGGTAACGTTTCAACTTGTGAAATGGAATTAGACTTAACAATCCTTGGAACTCAAGATAACGAACTAAACAACGCTATCGCTTTATATCCAAACCCAGCTAACGAACAAGTGACGATCTCTAACAGCTCTAATATTGCATTAGAAACTGCTATGATTTATGATCTTAACGGAAAATTAGTATCACAAATCAACTTGCAAGATATGCAAAGTGAACAAGTGATCAATGTTTCTGGATTCGCAACTGGAGTATATATGGTATATATTACAGGTGAGCAATCAAGTGTTGTAAAACGTTTGATCAAAGAGTAAGCATTAAGCACTCTTTATAAATATAAAATCCCTTCCGTGAAAACGGAAGGGATTTTTTTTTATGCAAAGTTTAATTTGTATTATGACCGTTTTTTATTATTCAAATATAAATGTCTTGAAAATAGATACTGCAAAGTTATTGTTATGTATAGGTAGACTAGTAAATGATTTGCAATTAAAGTATAATTGAAAAATTTTACTTCTTGTTACTACCATATATAATAATTGTAGAATTACTAAATAATACTATTAGATTATGTATTATTAATTTTATCTAAGACTTAATATTTGTTATTTAGTTGTTTTCTCTTTGATTTGTTAACTCTATACAACTTTTAGACAATATCGTTACCTTATTGTTCTAAGCATTCCCTAGATTAGTTATAGCATATGTAATATCCTTAAATAGATTAGTGAATTGTATTTATAAAAATTAAACTATTCCGATATTATTAAATAAGATCTTCGTTTATTTAATATAACCTCAATTATTTATGATTTCTTATTCTATAAACTATAGTATTGAATTTATTATTTGAAACTTGGTATATTTGTTTATATAGCTGTTTAAAATTAAGTATACTACTTTTATTCATTGTATTTATTTAGTAATAAACAAGCTTATGTAAACTTGACCTTTATAATTAATTATTCGAGAATGAGTTGTTAATTATAAATCATCAAAAAAAGAAATTTGATTTTCAAAATTTTAATTAATTATTAAGAACCTAAACAATTAAAAGGGTTTGATGAGTTTAGCTTTAGTTTTTTATACTATGGATTTTTATAATTTATAAAAATTAGAGTATAAGGAGCAGGTTAAAATATAATTAATAGCTAAAACGTAATTTAGTATCACCTTGTTTTAATTGTTAAACAAGTTATATAATGAGGTGTTAACTTTTAAATAAATGTGATTTGTTATCAATACTCTTGACAAAAATAAAATCCCTTTCATATTTATGAAAGGGATTTTTAAATTATAAATAAACCTATTTATTTCTATCTTTTAAGGGTAAAATGTCCTCTAAATTCTTTTTTAGTATTGTTTTCGGTATACTCTACTCTAAACCAGTAATCGCTAGAAGGCATCGGGTTTCCGTTATAGGAACCATCCCAACCTTCAGAGAGTGGGCTTAATTGTTTTAGGAGTTTACCAAAACGATCAAATATATAAATTTTTGCGGTAGGGTCCCCATTTGCAATACCAATGATATTCCAAGTATCGTGATACCCATCTTGATTCGGTGTCATAAACTGTGGATAGTCAATCACTCCCACATCAATAGTTACACTTCCACAACCATTTACATCTTTTATGGTAACGGTGTGATTTCCTGGAAGGACATTAACAAAAGTGCCACTTTCTTGGAAAGGGTTATCATCTAATTGAAACACAAATTCTCCTTCATCCATTACCGTAGCTACAATATTATGATTTGAAGAAAAAGCATCCGTTACCTCTACCGTATAATCAATTGGCGGTGATGATGTCACTACCGTTGTAGAGGTACTAGCCATACAACCCGTTAGTATTTCGGTTACTGTTACGGTATAGGTGCCTTCTTGCAAAGCCGTGATGGATGCTCCAATCTCACCTAGTAATACCTCTGAATTTAATTGCCATTCAAATATATAAATACTTGGATCCAATCCAGTATCAATTACAGGTGGTGAAGCACTACCTTCTTCTGCCGGTATTGGATTGCCCAATGCATCGACACATAATCTATAGAATTCATCCAAAGCTACCTCTGGGATAATCTCTACCTTTAAGATTACCTCTGCTATATCGTAACATTCGGTATTGATATTGGTAACCCTTACGTAAATTACCTGAGGGTTAATCACATTTACATAAGTAGTTGGTAATGGAGAATTTTCTAATTCTGCATTTTCTAAGGTTCCATAAAAATCCAATTGATATACCAAAGGATCTTGACCTCCTAATATTTCATCTAATAACTCTTGATTTAATAAATCAAATTCTGCAATACCATCGTTCTCATTATAGTAGTCACAAATAGCATACGGTTCTAGTGGTGTATTAGCAACTGCTCCTTCTCGCTCTTCTATTTCAAAATTCTGAGTGGATACAAAACATCCCGTATCCATATTTGAAATAACCACATAAATAGTTTGTGGGTTAGTCATGTTGGTATAGGTTGCAGGATTTTGTATGGCATTAATCATCGCATCTGCCTCTGCCTGACTTTCATAGAAAATCACTTGAAAAATCGTTGGATCTTGCCCGTTTAAGATTTCATCAATCTTAGAGGTTAAATCAAAGACTGCTTGTCCATCTCCTGGAATCTCACAAATAATGTAGTCTGTAACCACCACACTGTCATCTGGAATTGGGTCCACAATTAGTTCTAACGCTACAATTTCAAAACAAGCAGCAGCATCTAAAAGATCTATAGAAACCCGTACATATACAATCTCTGGAGTACTCACATTGGTATAAGCCGTTGGTACCAATATCGGAGCATTGTCATCTACTGCATCTTGGTAGCTATTATAATAACTTACATCCCAAGTTTCTCCATCTAAAATCTGCGCTTCGCGAATCGTTAAATCAAAAACCTCTGTTAAATCATTAGGCCCTGTAATATCGGTTACATCACAAAGAATAATAGGATCTGGATCTTCTGGATCTGGATTGGCCTCTACTCGAAGTGTTAGATGAACCGTAGTGTCAAAACATAAGGTATTTACATCCGATACTCGTGCCCATATAATTTGTGGATTACTCGTGTTTTGGTAAGCCGTATCAGGATCGATTACATTAATATCTGCCTGGGCATCCGCCTGAGTCTCATAATAATGTACCGTTACTCCTAAGGCACCTCCCGTAATCTCTGCATTTTTAACCGTTAAGTCAAAAAGTGTCACTCCATCATTCGGCTCTCCTAAATCATCACATAAGGTAAGTGGCGTAGGTTGGATTACTGAAGGTCCTAACTCTGAACGGATTTCAAAACTTCCAATCTTCGAACATCCGGTTAGGTTATCTTCCAATCGTACCCATATAATTTGTGGATTCACCGTATTTGGAAAAGCCGTAGGATTGGCTATTGGATTGGCACCCGTCTGTGCATCTACCTGATCGGTATGATAAGTAAGGGTGTAATCTGCCGGATCTTGCAAGCCGTAAATATCATCTGCACGATCTGTTAAATCAAAAATAGAAAAACCATCTCCATCATCATCACAAATCACTAAGTCCTCAATTTCTAATGGGATAATAGGGGTTGGGTTCACAATTAATTCCAACTCTACAATTCGGTAACATCCCGTTCCTGTTCCTACTGGAGGTAATGGGAATTCCGCACGTGCATAAATAATCTGACTTGGAGTCACGATGTTTGTATAAGGACTCGTTAGTGCAAAAACAGCAGCCTCTGCATCTAATAAGGTTTCGTAATAACTTACCACGACTCCAGGCTCTCCTCCTATGATCTCCGCGTCTTTATCAGTCAGTGTAAAGGAAGCAAACCCATCATTATCTACATCACATACTTCCAGTGGTGTAGGAGTTACCGGTGAAGGCAACGGATTAACTACCAAGCTTAAAGTAATTCCCTGACTGATTACACAGTTGGTATCTTGATCTTCTGCGCGTATAAATATGGTTTGTGGGTTACTGGTATTGATATACGGACTTGTCAGCGCATTAATTCCTGCATCGGCATCGGCCTGTGTTTCATAATAGGTAATTCCAACGGTTGGATTTCCTCCTGTAATTTCATCGGTTTTACTTTCCAAATCAAAAGGCTCTGTCTCATCGTCTGGACCTGTGATCTCTGTCATATCACATAGCTCTAATGCCGTAGGTGCTATTAAAGTAGGTGCATCTACTACCCAAAGCAGTAAGATTGTCTGACTTCTACATCCATTGGCAATGTCTTCTACTACCACATAAATGGTTTGTGGACTTGGCGGTGTGTTAGAGTAAGCCGTTGGATTTGCAATAGCAACGGTTAATGCAGCATCTTCATAATAGGTAATGGTATAAAGCGCTGGATCCAATCCGTTTAATAATTCTGGTTCACTCAGAGTTAAATCGAAAACTTCGATTCCATCTCCATCGTCATCACACAAGATCATATCAGTAGGTTGTATAATCTGCGGGCTATCTAAAACAACTAAGTCTAAAGTAATAATACTATAACATCCGGTAGTTTGATCTACCAATCGTACATAAACCGTTTGTAAGTAAGGTACGTCGTTCAGGTAAGGAACTGCTGTTGGTAATGGCAATACATTGTTAACGGCATCTTCTAATAAATAATGATAGCTTACCTGAAGGTTTCCAGTTGGAACTCCTCCGGTAACCTCTAAATCTGCATCGGTTAGCATAAACTCTCCAAATCCATCATTGTCTGGGTCACAAAACTCCAGTGGCGTAGGTTGAAATATGGATGGTGCAGGTACGACTACTAGTTCCATGGCATAGCTTCCATAACACCCTGTAACATTACTCTCTATCCGAACATAAATCGTCTCTGGGTTAACCGTATTGGTATATGGAATTACAAGTGGGTTGGTTGCAGCATCTGCATCCACTTGATTGTTATAATAGGTAACTCCTAAGGTAGGATCGCCTCCTGTAATGGTTGCATTTTGCAGGTTTAAATCAAATTCTGTAAAGCCATCTTGAACCTCGTCATCACACTGCTCAAATGGAGTTACTGCAATGAAGGTAGGGATTAGTTCGACTACCAATTCAAAACTTCCTACTTTAATACAGGCTGTGGTATTGTCTTCCAATCGAACCCATATGGTTTGTGGATTGGTCGTATTTGGAAAAGCAGTAGGGTTGGCAATGGTGTTAATTCCTGCCTCTGCATCTGCCTGTGTTAGGTAATAGGTAAGTGTATAATTGGCTGGATCTTGAGTTCCATAAATATCACCAGCACGCTGGGTCAAATCAAATATTGTAAACCCATCGTCATCACATAGCACTAAATCGGGGATGTCTATAGGAATAATAGGCGTTGGATTGGTTCTAAGCTCCAACTCTACAATACGGAAACAACCCGTTCCGCCTAATGCGACAGGATACTCTGCACGTGCAAAAATAATCTGAACATAGGTAGTGGTATTGGTATAAGGACTTGTCAGTGCAAAAACACCTGCTTCTGCATCTAATAAGGTTTCGTGGTAACTTACTACCACACCTGGCTCTCCACCAATGATCTCTATATCTTTGTCGGTTAGCATAAACTGAGCAATCCCATCATTATCATCATCACAAACTTCCAAAGGTGTTGGGGTTACTGGAGAGGGCAGTGGATTAACAACTAGATCCAACGTGATTCCAAGACTAACCGTACATAAGGTGTTAGAGTCTTCTGCGCGAATAAAGATCGTTTGTGGATTGGTTAGATTGGTATATGGACTCACCAGTGGGTTGGTACCTGCATCGGCATCGGCCTGTGTTTCGTGATAGGTAATGTTAATTATAGTATTACCTCCCGTAATCTCACTAGTCTTGCTATCTAAATCAAAAGGCTCTAATTCATCATCAGGTCCAGTAATCTCTGTTACATCACATAACTCGTAAGGAGTAGGAGCAATTAGTACCGGAGGAATGTTTACCCAAAGTAGTAAGGTAGTCTGGCTTTGACATTCATTGGCAATATCCTCCACCACAATATAAATGGTCTGTGGACTCGGTGGTGTATTGGCATAAGCCATTGGATTACCAATAGGAATGGTCAGTCCAGCATCTTCATAATAGGTAATGGTATAAAGGGTAGGGTCCAGTCCATTTAATAGTTCTGGCTCACTTACCGTTAAATCAAATATCGTAACGCCATCTCCATCATCATCACAAAGTACCAAATCACTAGGCTGAATGATTTGTGGGCTATCTAATACAACCAAGTCTAAGGTTGTAGTACTATAACATCCTGTAGATTGATCTAAAAGGCGTACATAAACAGTCTGAAGATAAGGAACGTCATTAAAATAAGGACTTGCTAAAGGGTTGACACCATTATCTGCATCTGCCTGCAGGTAATGATAGGTCACCATCAAATTCCCCGTAGGAACTCCTCCTGTAACTTGGCTATCGGCATCGGTAAGGGTAAACTCTCCAAAACCATCATTGTCTGGATCACAATACTCTAAAGGATCTGGCAGGAAAATATCTGGTGGTGGAACCACCACTAAATCCATAGTAAAGGTCTCGTAACATCCCGTAGTGTTATCTTCTACTCGTACAAAAATAGTTTCTGGATTGACCGCATTGGTATGAGGGTTTGCTAAAGGATTAGTGTTAGCATCTGCATCAACCAGTGTTGGGTGATAACTTACACTTAAAACCGGATTACCTCCCGTAATTAAAACATCTTGTGAATTTAAATCAAACTCCGTAAAGCCATCTAAAACTAAATCATCACACTGCTCAAAGGTGGGAACCACCGTATAGGCAGGAACACCTCCCACAATTAAATCGAAACTTAGAACCGTTATACAGCCTGCTGAATTCTCAGCGCGCACCCATATCGTTTGTGGATTGGTTACATTACTATAAGTTCCCGGATTAGGAATAATGTTAGTGCCAGCCAAAGCATCTGCCTCGGTTGTATAATATCCTAAAGTTACTCCTAATAAAGTGTTTAATATCTCAGCGTCTTTTGATAATAAATCAAAAACTTCTACTCCATCTCCAGAAATATCATCACATAAAAAATAATCCGAAATAGGATCCGTTAATGCTGGAGCCTGATCGACTTGGAGAATTAATTCAGTTGTATCAAAACAAACTGGATTGTTTACATTCTCAACTCTAGGGTATATTATTTGGAAGCTAGGAATTGTATTAATGAATGTTGCAGGAGTTAATATAGGGTTCACGTTAGCTTGAGCTTCTACAAAACTTAAATGATAAGTAATGACAGCATTTGGATCCCCACCAGTAATTTCTATATCTTTTGTAGTTAAATCAAATTCTGCAAATCCATCATTAGGAAACTCATCACAAAGAATATAAGGAGTTGGATCAATTGCAGTTGATGTTAAAGTTACAAAAACCTCAAAACTATCTGTTGCAAAACAGGTAGGAGTAGCATTGTTTTCAACTCTAACAAAAATAATTTCTGAAGGAGCAGTAGCAGTGTAAGGATTTGGATAAGCACCAACGTTATTATCAGCATCAGCTTGAGATCCATGATAAGTAACAGTAAACTGTAAAGGATCCAATCCATTTAAAGCTTCAGCATCTTTAATTAAGGGTAGATTTATATCAACAAATCCATCTGCATCTGCATCACAAGCATTGTAATCAGTTAAAATTCCTATAGAAACAGGAGAAAAATCTATAATAAAATCACTTAAAGAAAAACAAGTTCCAGCAGCAATATCATGAATTCTTACATAAATTGTTTGTTGTGGTGGAGTTGCAATTAGATATGTGGCAGGATTAGCAATTTCATTAGTATCATTTTGACTATCAAGAAAAGTAGTGTAATATTTTACTTCATATATTAATGGGTCTTGAGTTCCTAAAACAATAGGAGTGTTTACCGTAAGGTCAAATATTCCAGTATTAGTCCCATTATCACATTGATATATATCTGTTGGAGGACTAGCGATTTGAGGAGGTGCAGTAAAATTGATTATTACTGAGTCACTTGCTGTACAAGTAGGATCAGTTGGGTCAATAACATCAACTGAATAAGTTCCTGAGTTAGGAAAAGTTGCTGTAAAAGTAGGGTTTAAAGGAGAGAAAGGTCCCTGTGGTACCCCGTCAATAAACCATTGGTATTCAGCACCTGCTGGAGCATCTGCACTAGCATCTAAAACAATAGGAATTGTTGAACAAGAATCTATGTCGGGTCCTAAATCAACTGTAAATGCGGCAGTGGAATTAACAATGACATCGTCTGAAATTGTATGAAAAGTACCGTCAGGTAATTGAAAAGTTATTTGTACTGTATATGTGGTACTTCCTGCAGTAGGGCAAACATTAACAGTTAGGTTGTTTCCAACTACAGCTCCAGTAGGATCTAACCATTCAATAACTGTATTTGGATCTTGAGGACCATCAGGTAAAAAACGCCAAGTTTCATCTGCTGCTGTCCATACACTGGTATTTCTTCCAGGAGGTACTGTAAATTGAGTTAAATCATTACCCATAATTGCTAATGTAGCCAAACCGTCATTCCATGCAGTACAAGTAGGTTTGTCAATAATATTGACTTCAATTACATTTAAAGATTCGTATAGTACAATCTGTTGAGAAGTTTGTAGGTTATTACAACTAAAATGTGATACATTATCAAAATTAACTACAAAAACTCTATAAGGAGCTGTTCCTGATTCAAAATAATTAATTTGGGTTGGATCTCCAGTTACTGAAACATCCAAATCATGAAATGCTCCATATATGGTATTTAATGGAAAATTAGCATTAGTTACCGGAATGATATCGGTTGGGTCTATATTCCAACCATTGAATTGCCCTGCTAAAGAAGCGTCAAAACTTACTTGTCCATTACCACCAACTACAATTTGATTGTAAGTGTTTTCATAATATGTAAAGTCAAAAGGTAAATTAATTAAATCACTCCATTCATCATCTGCATCAATGCTAGTAACAGCTCCTCCAGAAATAGGAGGTAAGGGGCAAATAGGGTCAGCAATTACATATGATGATGTGTTTGTTGAAGGTAACCCAATTATTGAAGCAGTTAAATCAACACAAGGTGTAGTACAGTCTATACTTACATCTGCTCCTGCATCTAATACAAGACAAGATAATTGAGAATAACTTTTGTTAGGTATTAACCACAAAAAAAGTGTTAATACATAAATATATTTAGGGAATTTCATAACAAATATTGATTGTGCTGCGAAATTTAAGGAATTTTTATGATATTATTGAGGTTCATTTTCTTAAAATTTAATTGTCATTTTTAAATTGCAATATTTGAATTTGTATCTTTGCGCATTGTATTTCAAAAAACATCTATGAATATAGAAAATAACAATAAGATTATTGAAGAATTAAGTGAAGAGCATATTGGTACTTCAGGTGATACTCCATTAAGAAAAGATGCTTTTCTTTTGAGTGATACCGATAAAATTGAATCAATTAAAGAAAATGTTAAAAGTATTCTTCATACTCTCGGTATGGACCTAACAGATGATAGTCTAAAAGGTACTCCAAAAAGAGTTGCAAAGATGTTTGTTAATGAGATTTTTGGAGGCTTAAATCCAAAGAAACTTCCTAAGGCATCAACTTTTGAGAATAAATACAAATATGGTGAAATGTTGGTTGAAAAAAACATTACACTTTATTCTACTTGTGAGCATCATTTACTCCCTATAGTTGGAAAAGCACATATAGCTTATATCTCTAATGGGACTGTTGTTGGACTTTCAAAAATGAATAGAATTGTTGATTATTTTGCTAAAAGACCACAAGTACAAGAACGGTTAACTATTCAAATTGTAAAAGAATTACAGTTAATATTAAATACCGATGATGTTGCATGTGTTATAGACGCAAAGCATTTATGTGTTAATTCTAGAGGAATTCGTGATATTGACAGTAGTACTGTTACAAGTGAATTTGGTGGGAAGTTTAAAGAACCAGAAACACGTAGAGAGTTTTTAGATTATATAAATCTCAATACTGAATTTAAATAATCTTTGCCCTTTTCAATAGAATCCATCTTATTAGTGAAATATTAAATAGAACCCTTTTAATTAATGAAACTTTACGAGCAACAAGAATTATTAATCTATAATTCAATTTCAAAGACAAAAGAAAAATTTATTCCAATAAATGAAAATAGTGTTGGGATGTATGTTTGTGGACCAACAGTTTACAGTAATGTACATTTAGGTAATTGCCGTACTTTTTTGTCTTTCGATTTAGTGTTTCGTTATTTAAAGCACTTGGGTTATAAAGTTCGTTATGTTCGTAACATTACTGATGCAGGCCATTTAGAGAATGATGCTGATAGTGGTGAAGATCGGATTGCAAAAAAGGCAAGAATCGAAATGGTGGAGCCTATGGAGATTGTACAGCGTTATACTTTGGATTTTCATAACACTATGGCGCAATTTAATTCATTACCCCCAAGTATCGAGCCTACTGCTACAGGACATATTATTGAACAAATTGAAATTATTGAAAAAATTATTTCTGAAGGATTTGCTTATGAGGTTAATGGATCGGTTTATTTCGATGTTCATAAATTTAATGAATCTCATGATTATGGTAAATTAAGTGGAAGAAATTTAGAGGATATGATTGCTAATACTCGTGATTTATTAGCTCAAACAGATAAAAAGAATCCACAAGATTTTGCGCTTTGGAAAAAAGCCGAACCTGTACACATTATGCGTTGGCCATCACCCTGGAGTGTTGGTTTTCCAGGATGGCATCTTGAGTGTACAGCGATGAGTACAAAATATTTGGGAAAACATTTTGATATCCATGGTGGTGGAATGGATTTAAAATTCCCACATCACGAATGTGAGATTGCTCAATCTGAAGCTGCTTTAAAATCCAACCCAGTTAATTATTGGATGCATGCCAATATGCTTACACTTAACGGTAAAAAAATGGCGAAATCTACTGGGAATAATATTTTACCACACGAAATATTTTCAGGAGAAAATACAAAATTGAGCAAGGCTTTTTCGCCATCGGTTACTAAGTTTTTTATGTTTCAAGCAAACTATAGAAGCATTCTTGATTTTTCAAACGAGGCCTTATTGGCTTCAGAAAAAGGTTTTAATAGATTGATGGAAGCTTATAAATTGATTTCTGAAATTCAGCCTTCAGAAAAAAGTGATTTTGATTCTTCAGTTTGGAGGCAATCTTGTTATGATGCTATGAACGATGATTTTAATAGTCCTATTTTAATAGCTCAATTATTTGAAGCTGTTAAAGTTATTTATTCAGCTAAAGAAGGAAAAGTCAAGTTAAACAAAAATGATATTGAGATCCTAAAAACAACAATGTATGATTTTGTTTTTGAAGTTTTGGGATTAGAAAACTCTCAGGTGGAAAATTCTGGTGATGACAATAAATTAGCAGAAGCTGTTAATATTTTAATTGAACTTAGAAATCAAGCTCGGGCTAATAAGGATTTTTCAACAAGTGATTTAATTCGAGATCAATTGAAAGAAGCAGGAATTAACTTGAAAGACGGAAAAGACGGAACAACTTTTTCATTAAATTAATCGTTGTTTAAGTTTAGCAGAAAGTTTATATATTAAAATTATAATGAGAAATATACTTACGTTTCCTTTTGTTTTATTAATTAGAGGATACCAATTGTTAATTTCTCCAATACTACCATCTACTTGCAGATATAATCCAACTTGTTCTCATTATTCAATAGAGGCGCTTCAAAAACATGGATTATTGAAAGGAGGTTGGTTAGCAATAAAACGTATAGGGAGTTGTCATCCCTGGGGTGGGTCTGGTTATGATCCAGTTCCAGAAAAAAATAAAAAGTAAACCTAAGTAAATGTTGCTTTACTTATATTTACAATTATAATTTTATATAATAATTTATGCAAGTATTAAGTTTTGTTTGGGATCCATCTCCAGGAATTGATTTAGGTTTTTTTATGATTAGGTATTATAGCTTAATGTTTGTTATTGCTTTTACTATTGGTTGGTTTTTGACAAAAAAAATATTCAAAAATGAAGGGCAAACTGATGATAAAATGGATAGCCTTTTTATTTATGTTGTTCTTGCAACTTTAGTAGGAGCTCGTTTGGGTCATGTGTTTTTTTATCAACCAGAATTATTAAAAGATGATTTTCTTTCAGTCTTCCTTCCTTTCAGTTTTAAAAATGGTTTTGAATTTACAGGATTTAGAGGTTTAGCAAGTCACGGAGCAGCTATAGGAATTATTATTGCAATGTATTTTTACAGTAAAAAAGTTATTAAAAAGCCAATCCTTTGGGTACTTGACAGAATTGTGATAGCAGTTGCTTGTGGGGCTATTTTTGTTAGAATAGGGAATTTTATTAACTCAGAAATAATTGGTAAAGCAACTAATAGTGATTTTGGTGTTGTGTTTAAGCAATTAGGAGAGGATTTTCCTAGACATCCAGCTCAGCTATATGAATCTTTTGGTTATATTTTTGTTTTTGCTGCACTCTATTATATTTATTGGAAAACCAATAAGAGCAATCAAATGGGGTATCTACTAGGTATGTTTTTGGTTTTACTTTGGACTGTACGTTTTTTCGTTGAATTTGTGAAAGAAGCTCAAGTAGATGAGCGGTCTGAATGGATATTAAACACAGGGCAATGGTTAAGTATTCCTTTTATATTAGTAGGAGTTTATTTAATGATTTCATCAGCTAAAAGACCTGTTTTAAATGAATAAATTAATTCTCGTATTAGCAGTTTTCTCATTGTTTTTTCAATCTTGTAAGGAAGCAAAAAAAAATACTATATCAATTACAAAAGAAATCACCTTTAAGAAGGAAGGTGAGTTGAAGCTACTAAAAGGTAAATCTGATTCGGTAATTAAAATATTGGATATAGAAATAGCAGAAACTGAGTATGAAACTCAAACAGGCTTGATGTATAGAAAATCTATGGAAGATAATCAAGCAATGCTATTTGTTTTCGATAAAGAACAGCCTAAATCGTTCTATATGAAAAACACAGAATTTTCATTAGATATAATTTACATTAACAGTGATAAAGAGATAGTTAGTATTCAAAAAAATGCAAAACCCTTAGATAATACTTCACTGCCTTCAGGTGTTCCAGTGTTATATGTTCTTGAAATTAAGGGTGGCCTTTCAGATTCTTGGGGGGTAGAAAAAGGTGATATAGTGAGGTGGGGTGCTAATTAATTTTATATATTGCGTATTATTAACTAATTTAAACTTTTACAACATGAAAAAAATTACTTTATTATCATTTTTTATTGGCGGTTTATTGTTTGCACAATAGCCTCAATCTTATTCAGAATTATCTAATCAAAACCAATCGAATGAAAATACTGGGCAAACAGTAACAATAATTAATAACGGTAGTCAAGGTATTATTGATACGTATGTAGCTTTGCCACTTTTTGAAAATGCAGTAACTGCTAACTGTTCAGATCCAACTTTATCATTTGAAGATTTTATTGGAGGTCCAAGTGATATAACAGATTGTGGTTCTACGATGAGTAACGCCGGGGATGGATGTTATGCTGCAGGAGAATTGGAAGTTGGATTTGTAATTTCAGCTTCAAATGCTACTAATACGGTAAGTATTCCTGCTGGCGCAATTGGAAATACAGATCCTTTAGCTGGAGCTATAACTTTTGCAGAATTTACAGTTGTTGATTTTACTCCTAATGTTTATGCTGTAGCTATGGATATTTGGGAAAATAGTGCTCCAATGACTGATGTTAGAGTTTTTGGTGAAAGTGGAGATTTAATTGAAACATTAACAATTGATGTTCCAGTAGGAATTCAAGTGTTTTTTGGTTTAATTGCTGATGAGCCTATTTCTAGAATCGAAGTTCAAGGAGAACAAGATAGTGGTGAGTTAATTGGTAATTTTTATTTTGGCGCTGTGTGCGATGCTTTATCTGTAAACGATAATGTATTATCTCAATTATCAATTTATCCTAATCCTTCTTCTGATGTAATTAATATTAATGCACCTTCAAGCGTAGAAGTTATTTCTACTGAATTATATGATGTTTTAGGGAATGTTGTTGCTAAAGGAAACAGTAGTCAAATAAATATTTCTAGTTTATCTACTGGAGTTTATTTATTAAATATTGAAACTTCTGCTGGATCAATTACTAAAAAAGTATCTAGAAAATAATAACAAAATAATATTCTAACAAATTTGTTAGAATATTATTTTGTTATTTGGAATTAATAAATTTCATAGATAACGGTAAATACAAAATTGTTTCTAATATTTTCTAAGGAAGCAGTATCTGTCAGTCCAACATCATAAAGCTGAAGCTCTCCTTTTTGTTGAATTCTTGAATATGAAAAGTCTAGACTATAACTGCCTAAATAAAGTCCAAATCCTCCAGAAAAACCGTTTACATCTCCTCTAGATACATTGTTTTTGTATGGACTTTCTTCAAATTGATATCCGCCTCTAAGACTGAAACTTTTAATTCGGTATTCTCCACCAATTTTAATTGCAGATGAACCTTTTAATTCATTTTTAATAATTTCATTTTGATCAGAAAAATAAGGATCGTATGATGAACTAAATCTAGTTTTAGCGTAATCTTTATAAGAATAATCAACGCTTATCAATCCTCGTTTTCCGATAATATAAGCTCCACTAGCTGCTATTTTCCATGGAGTAGTTAATTGATACTTTTGAAAAACATTAACTATTTGTGGGTTTATGTATTCGTTGTAAATAACTCCATCTACTTCTCTTGAAGATTCTAAGTATTGAGTCGTTTCTTCATAAATATTATACCAAATAGGAGTGTCATAAGTGAAACCTAGTCTTAAAGAGTTGGTTACTTTAGCTATGGTGCCTATTTGACCCGAAAAGCCACCTCCATATGCGTATAAGTTATTTTCAAAACCGACGTAATTCACTGAACTTCCCTGATTGAAGTTGGTTTCGTTTAAAAAAGTACTTTGTCTATAATTAAAATTATTACTATTTAAGTTGATACCTATAGAAAATCTATGATTGATTTCTGTAGCGAAATTAAAAGTATATTTTCCACTATAACCACCAGAGCTATAATAATAGTTTTGATTAAAATTTCCTGGGGCTATATTTGAATAATATTGTGTGTTTTCTGGGTTTTCTGGATCAACAGGGTCAATAATATATCCTTGATATCCCAAAAAAGCATTTTGAGCAGACACACCTTCATTAACTCCTAAATATGCGTATAAACTAGAAATAGTTTCGTTTCCTTGTAATTGTAATAGATCTAAGGGAACTCCATTAGCTTGTGCAATAAAAAACTCAGCAATTGATGTATTGCCAGTTCCTGCTATGAAAACATCATCATCAAAATTATTAGTAGACAAATAATTAAACCCTACTGAGAATTTGTTAAAGGCTGATCCTTGATTGCGATTATTAGAAGCAAAAACAAAACCAGCTTGATTAAATTTTAAGTTGGTATAAGATGCTTCGGTATTTGTTCCAAAATAATTAGATTTATTTTTTTTGTCTACAACTGAAATTGTTGCAGATCCAGAACTTTTCATAAAGATCGCACTTCCTGCAGGATTAATAGCAATTGATGAGATGTCTGCCCCTAAAGCTCCAAAAGCTCCGCTTAAAGCATCAAAACGTGCCGTACCACTTAAAGTTTCTGTTGAATACCTAAGAGCATCATTTATATTTTGTGCACTAAAATTTGAATAAGAAATGAGTGTTATAAATAAGAAAAAAAATCTTTTCATAATAATATCCTAGTAATTAAAAACTAATTAGAAATAGTGTTTATTGACCACCTCGTCTTCCGCCTCCACCACGAGAACTTCCACTGCCGCCACGAGAACCTCCTCCATAACTGCTTCCTCCTCGAGATCCACTACTTGAGCCTCGGTAAGAGCTGCTAGGGCGTGAGTTAGAGCTTGGTCTTGTTGCGTTGTTTGATCTTCGAGTTGTGCTTCTTTTTGCTGAAGTATTTCCTTGATAACTTGGTCTTGTTGATCGTCTTACTGTACTACTATTGTTAGATCCAGATCTTCTAGTAGACTCTGCGTTAGAATATGAACCACCCCTTCTTGAATTTGTAGTTCCAAAACTACTTGTGTAACCTCTTCTTGAACTAGTTTCAGTTGATGTACGTCCTCTTCTAGAATAGCTGTTACTTGCTCCTCTTGAGGATGATCTTGCGGCTAAATAATCTGAGTTTCTTCTCCCTCTATTATATGCATAGCCATATCCACCTCCATAGTATCCACCTCCATAATACCCTCCGTAGCCATAATATCCACCATAACCATATCTATAGTAGGGATAACAATATCCCCATCCGTAGCCATAATAAGGATAACCCCATCCATAACCATAGTAAGGGTATCCCCATCCAAATCCTATACCCCATCCACCGTAATAAGGAGCGTAGCCATAACCACCGTATACATTTATAGAAACTTCAGTAGCATTAGTTCCCCAGGCTCCATTACCTTCATTGTATTCGTTGCCGTATTCACTTTGTTCGGTAACAACATATCCATCTTCATCCAGAGTTTCTGTAGTATGATAAGCTTCTACATCTGTTAAAATAGCATCGTCTTCTGGAACATCTTGATAGGTTAATTCCTTAGTTTTAAAATATTGTTTGTAATAATTGTTTTTATCTTCTTCGGCTGTGGTTTCTTCATTTACAACTTTTGTTTGGTTTGAAGAATAGATTCCATCTGCTTCATCATAATCATTGTTATTATGTGATCCACAAGAAGATATTAATATAGAAACAAACCCGATAAGTAATAAAGGTTTGAAGTTTTTAAAAGAAAGAATAAAGGTTTTCATAACAATAGCAATTTAATTGTTGGACATTATAAATTTAGTTAGTTTTGCCGAGAACTAAAACATTTTTAACAATAAATACAATATTTGTGCCAAACCCAATGCTATGGCTAAAAATCTAACAAAAAGAACGGAAGATTACTCAAAATGGTATAACGAACTGGTTATCAATGCAGATCTAGCAGAGAATTCTGGAGTGAGAGGCTGTATGGTTATTAAACCTTATGGTTTTTCTATTTGGGAAAAAATGCAAGCTGAACTAGATAGAATGTTTAAAGAAACAGGACATCAGAATGCTTATTTTCCATTATTTATACCAAAATCTTACTTTAGTAAAGAAGCAAGTCATGTAGATGGTTTTGCTAAAGAGTGTGCAGTTGTAACCCATTATAGATTAAAAGAAGACGGAAAAGGAGGGGTTGTTGTTGATCCTGATGCTAAATTAGAAGAAGAATTAATAGTACGACCAACTTCTGAAACTATAATTTGGGATACCTATAGAAAATGGATTCAATCCTACAGAGATTTACCTTTATTAATTAATCAATGGGCTAATGTTGTTCGTTGGGAAATGAGAACCAGGTTGTTTTTACGTACTGCTGAATTTTTATGGCAAGAAGGTCATACGGCACATGCTACAAAGCAAGAAGCAATTGAAGAAACGGAACAAATGGTAAATGTATATGCCGATTTTGTTGAAGAGTTTATGGCGGTACCAGTTATTAAAGGTTTAAAAACTGAAAGTGAACGATTTGCTGGTGCTGAAGAAACTTATTGTATAGAGGCTTTAATGCAAGATGGTAAGGCTTTACAGGCTGGAACTTCTCATTTTTTAGGTCAGAATTTTGCAAAAGCATTTGATGTTAAGTTTACAGCTAAGGATGGAAAACAGGATTTTGTTTGGGCAACTTCTTGGGGAGTTTCTACAAGGTTAATGGGAGCATTAATTATGACGCATAGTGACGATAAAGGATTGGTTTTACCTCCAAAACTGGCTCCAGATCAAGTAGTGATTGTTCCTATTTATAGAAGTGACGAGCAATTTGATGCTGTTAGTGATGTTGCTAAAGAAGTAATGAAAGAATTGAGATCCAAAGGTATTCGTGTTAAATTTGACAATAGAGATACTTTTAAGCCAGGCTGGAAATTTAATGAGTATGAGTTAAAAGGAGTGCCAGTAAGATTAGCTATTGGGCCTCGTGATGTTGAAAATGGAACTTTGGAACTTGCAAGAAGAGATACATTAACAAAGGAATCTATTTCTAGGGACGATGTAGTTTCTGTTGTAGTTGATTTAATGGATGAAATCCAAAAAAACTTATATAATAAGGCAGCGAATTATAGAACTGAAAATACAACTGAAGTAAGTAATTATGATGAGTTTAAAGAAGTCTTAGATACAAAAGGAGGATTTGTGTTAGCTCATTGGGATGGTACTGTTGAAACTGAAGAGCGTATAAAAAATGAAACTAAAGCAACAATTAGATGTATTCCTTTAGATGCAAGAGAAGAAGAAGGAAAATGTATGGTAACAGGGAAACTATCTAATAAAAAAGTACTTTTTGCAAAGGCTTATTAAATTTTTTCAAAAAAATATTACTTGCGCTTGCAGCATTGAAAAATAGTTGTATTTTTGCATCCGCATTTAAAAATAAATGGTCCGTTCGTCTAGGGGTTAGGACGCCAGGTTTTCATCCTGGTAACAGGGGTTCGATTCCCCTACGGACTACAAAAAATAAGAATTAAAAACAACACAATGGCGAATCATAAGTCAGCATTAAAGAGAATTAGAAATAGCGAAGTTAAACGTTTACGTAACCGTCACCAACATAAAACGACTCGTAACGCAATGAAGAAATTTGTTGAAACTTCAAATAAGAAGGAAGCAGAGAAAATGTATTCTGGTGTGATTTCTATGATAGACAAGTTAGCTAAAAACAATGTTATTCATAATAACAAAGCTTCTAACTTAAAGTCTAATATGACTAAGCATTTAGCTTCTTTGTAGAGCCTATTTTTTCTTATTAAATTATTGAACTCCTTTAGGATAACCTAAAGGAGTTTTTTATTTAAAATAATTCTCGAAAAATAGATTATTAAATAAAATGTATATTTGGATTTTTACCTTTGATTATTTTTAAGATAAAACTTTCCATGCTTACTAAATTATTACATTTTTTATTTAAGCCTATTAATCCTTCAGTAGTGAACATCTACAGAATAGTTTTTGGATGTTTTATGTTTTACCAAATGATGTATTATTATGATTTGGATTACACCTATCAATTTATGGCAGGACCAGAGGTGTTGTTTCCTTATCGGGGGTTTGAGTTTTTGCAACCATTACCAATTGAGATACTTAAAGTAATTCATTTTTTATTATTAATTTCAACGGTATTAATTACACTAGGACTTTGGTATCGTTATGCTGTCATATTCTTTTTTATTGGGTTTTCTTACTTTTCATTTATAGATAAGACACTTTATAATAATCACATATATTTATTTTCTTTAATTGCTTTTGTAATGATTTTCTTAAATGCGGATACAAATTACAGTATACGATACAAAAGATCTAAGCAAATTATAAAAAATGTAATTCCAGCTTGGAATCAATATATTTTGATTTTTTTAATATCCTTACCATATTTTTTTGGAGGTATTGCAAAACTTTCTTTTAATTGGTTAAATACTGATTTGGCTAAAGTTATTTATAATCAAACTAATGGGAGTGTGTTATATAATCTATTGCCAGAAAATATTTTTATTTTTTTAATAAAATATGGGGGGTTGATATATGATTTGATAATTGTCTTTTTATTATTAAATAAAAAAACTAGAAAATATGGCATTATTCTTTTATTGATTTTCAATCTAACAAACAGCAATTTATTATTTAATGATATAGGAATCTTTCCTTTATTAATGATATGTTCTACAATTCTGTTTTTTGATTCCTCAAAAGTTGGTGAGTTTATTAGTGATTTAATGCCTAAAAGGCCAACGAAAAAATTAAGTAAGCGAGAACTTAAATTAGATAAAAAAAGAAAGAAAAAGGAATTAGTAAGTAAACATTCTAATAGCTTAAACTTTTTAAATCAAAATATAGCTTGGACAAAAAGTAGGAAAATAACAACGATTTGCATTGGTGTTTTTATACTATTTCATTTAATTTTTCCTTTTAGACATTTTTTATTAACTAATAATCCAGAATGGACTGGATTAGGGTCGCGTTTTGCTTGGCGAATGAAAATGCAGTCTAAAGAAATTACAGAATTTAATATGACTTTAATTGATAGAGGTAATAATGCTAGTGGTGATATAACGGTAGCTTCTTTTTTATCAAAAAATCAAATGACACATATTGCAGAAGATCCCTATAATATTATTCATTTAGCAAAATATTTACAGCCCTTAATTGAAAAAAAATATAATATTTTGGACCCAAAAATAACTGTGGATTTAAAAGTTAAGTTTAATGGGTTCGATACTCAAAATTTGATATCAACAGAAGCAGATTTAGTAAAATTAAGTGAAAGTCCTTTTGCAAATAATGAATGGATTATGCCACTTATTAAAAATAAATAATCATTTTTTATTATAATAATACACTTCTTGGGACCAAACTCCTGTAATCGCCTCCATTTCTTATAACATCTCTTACAATAGAAGAAGATATATTAGAAACTTTAGGAGTGCAAACTAAAAAAACACTTTCAATTTCTGCTAAAGTAGCGTTGGTTTGAGCGATAGATTGTTCATAAGTAAAATCTGTAGAATTCCTTAATCCTCGAAGAATAAATTTAGCATTTATGGTTTTACAATAATCTACAGTTAACCCAGTATAGGTTGTTACTTTAACACGCGATTCGTTTTTAAATGCTTCTTCTATTTGAATTTTTCTGTCTTCCAATGAAAACATATACTTCTTATCTGCATTAACACCAATAGCTATTATAATTTCATCAAAAAGAATAAGACCTCTTTTTATAATATCAATATGCCCTAAAGTGATTGGGTCAAACGAACCTGGAAATACTGCTTTTTTCATATTTTAAATGTATTTAATTTATTTTAGTACATTTTGAATGAGAATATCAAAAAACTCGGTTAAAGTTAAACCATATTCTTTTACTTGTTTTGGAATAATACTTTCTTTTGAAATTCCAGGATTGGTATTTATTTCTAAAAAATATGGGGTTCCGTCTTGAATAATAAATTCACCTCTGGTAACTCCCGTCATATTTAATACTTTGTAAATCTTCTTTATTTCAGTTCTAATTTTATCAGCTTCAGATTCTGAAATTCTTGCGGGTGTAATTTCATCTGACTTTCCTAAATACTTAGCTTCATAATCAAAAAAATCTGTTTCAGAAACAATTTCAGTAATGGGTAATACGATAACCTCTTCTTGGTTGTTAAATACTCCTACGGATACTTCAACTCCCTTAATTGCTTTTTCAATAATAATTTCAGAGTCTTCATCAAATGCTTCGTTGATAGCGTTTTTTAAATCTTCTTTTTTTGAGACTTTGCTAATTCCAAAACTAGAACCTGCTCTATTGGGTTTTACAAAACATGGTAGACCTACTGTATTTATAATTTCGGTTTCTGAAATATTCTCTCCTTTATTTATATAGTATGAAGTAGCGCATTTAATGCCAAACCCTTTTAATACAGATAAGCAATCTCTTTTGTTAAAACTTAGCGCTGCTTGATAAAATTCAGAACTTGTTTGAGGTATTCCTATTAAAGATAAATAAGCTTGAAGGTAACCATCTTCTCCTGGTGTTCCATGAATGGTATTAAAAACAGCATCTGGTTTAATAATTTTGTCTCCGTTAGAAAAACTAAAATCTGCTTTATTAATAAGGTACTTTTCTCCTTCAGGAGATACATAATTCCAGCCTTCTTTTAATAGGTGAACAGGATAGATGAAATATTTATTTGAATCTAAAAATTCACAAACAACACTTCCGCTACCTAAGGAAATTTCAAATTCACTGGAGTAACCTCCCATTACGACAGCAATATGTTTTTTATTCATAACAAATTATTAAAAGCTACGTTTAACAAAAATATCATTATTCATTTATAAAGATACTAACTTTAGGTTTTATATTTTTGTAAAATAACAACACCCTATGACATTTATTAAATTTTTATTTACCAAAGTATTTTTAAAACAATTATTAATTGCAGTTATTGTTTTAATGGGAGTTGCTTTTGTGACTTTATTTTGGTTAAAATCTACCACTAACCATAATCAAAAGATAGAAGTGCCAAGTTTAGCAAAATTGAGCTTGGATATTGCAGAAGACAAACTGGATGAATTGGATTTACGTTTTGAAGTTTTAGATTCTTCAAATTATAATCCTGATTTTCCAAAATATTCAGTGATAGATCAAATTCCAAAAGCAGGAGAATTTGTAAAAGAAAACCGTAAAATATACCTTACCTTAAATAGATCGGGCTATGTTTATTTAAAAATTCCAGAAGTTGTTGGAAAAACAAAGAGACAAGCAGCACCTACTTTAGTGTCCATGGGTTTTGTTATTGGAAAGATAACCTATAGGTCTTATATCGCTTTTGATGAAGTTTTAGAAATGAGCCATAAGGGTAAAAAATTAGAGCCTGGAGATGAGCTTCAAAAAACTTCAGTAATTGATTTGGTTTTAGGTGATGGGGAAGGCGGATTAAAAAGAACAGAAGAAGATTTAAAAAACGAAATTCAAGAAGTTGATGGAGGAGAATAAAACTGAAGGTCCAGAAAATGAAAACAATGATCTATATGAACATTTTCGTTTTGAAGCACAAAAAGGTCAACAGCCCCTTAGGGTAGATAAATATTTAATGAATTACATTGAAAATGCTACTCGAAGTAAAATTCAGCAAGCTGCAAAAGATGGTAATATATATGTAAATGATGTTATAGTAAAATCTAATTACAAAGTAAAGCCACATGATGTAGTTACAGTACTTTTCAAGCACCCACCTTATGAATTTTTATTAGTTCCTGAGGATATTCCTTTAGATATTGTTTATGAAGATGATGCGGTTTTAGTTGTAAATAAACCTGCAGGAATGGTGGTACATCCAGGACACGGAAATTATAGTGGAACTTTAATAAACGCCTTAACTTTTCATTTTGATAATCTTCCGAATAATAGTAGTAACCGTCCAGGTTTAGTGCATAGAATAGATAAAGATACCAGTGGTTTGTTAGTAGTTGCAAAAACTGAAGAAGCAATGACACATCTTGCTAAGCAGTTTTTTAATAAAACTTCTGAAAGAGAATACATAGCTTTAGTTTGGGGAGATGTAAAAGAAAATGAAGGGACCATTGAAGGAAATATAGGTCGTCATCCAAAAAACAGATTGCAAAACACAGTATTTGAAGGTGATGATGAAAATAAAGGAAAGCCAGCAGTAACCCATTATAAAGTTATTGAGCCCTTGGGTTATGTGACTTTGCTTTCTTGTAAATTAGAAACAGGAAGAACACATCAAATAAGAGTGCATCTTAAACATATTGGTCACACCCTTTTTAATGATGAACGTTATGGAGGAGACCGTATTTTAAAAGGAACCAGTTTTAGTAAATACAAACAATTTGTAGATAATTGTTTTTCTGTGTTGCCTCGACAGGCCTTGCATGCTAAAACTCTTGGATTTGTTCATCCTACTACAGGAAAAATGATGCGATTTGAGTCTCCAATTCCTGAAGATATAGAGCTGTGTATTCAAAAATGGCGTAATTATTCTAAAAATTCAACAAATCAATAAAATCTTCTTTTTATGAAAATGGTTATTTCTCCAGCTAAAAGCCTTGATACTGAAAGTAAAATCCCAGCAAATCATTACACACAGCCAGTTTTTCTAAATCAAGCAGGTGTGTTAAATGCTAAAATGGCAACAAAATCTAAAAATGTTATTAAAAAATTAATGGGAATCAGTGATAATTTAGCTGAATTAAATTATCAACGTTATCAAGAATTTTCTATTCCATTTACGAAGGAGAACTCAAGACAGGCTGTTTACTCTTTTTCAGGAGATGTGTATGTTGGATTAGATGTTTATTCTTTACCTGAAGAAAAAATAGCATTAATGCAAAAACAACTTAGAATTTTATCTGGTTTGTATGGTGTTTTAAAGCCTTTAGATTTAATGCAGCCTTATCGTCTAGAAATGGGAACACAATTAAAAATAAATAGAAAGAAAAATTTATATGATTTCTGGGGAAAAACCATTACAAATAAATTAAATGAAGAATTAGAAGATGGCGAATTGTTTGTAAATTTAGCAAGTCAAGAGTATTTTAAAGTAATTAAGCCTAAAGAAATAAAGGCAACAATTGTTACTCCAGTTTTTAAAGATTTTAAAAATGGCAAACTTAAAATAATTTCTTTTTTTGCTAAAAAAGCAAGAGGGTCTATGGTTCGTTATATCTTGGATAACAATGTTAACACTTTAGAAGAATTAAAAGGTTTTAATGTTGACTCTTATGGTTTTAGCGAAGAGCATACTATAAATAAAAACGAGCCTATTTTTATTAGATAAATCTTTTGCTTTGTAATTGAATTAGTAGTGTTAATTTAACATTATTATTTGATGAAATATTAAGATTATTTGATATTATTATTCCTACACTTCGTAAATTTGCAACTTAATTTTTAAACTAAAAAAAGTTACAATTATGAAGAAAATTTTATTTTTAACATTTGCTCTTTTAAGTGGAATAATTTCATTTGGGCAATCTGTTTTTGTAAATGAATTTCATTATGACAACTCAGGAGGAGATGTCAATGAATTTATTGAAATTGCTGGACCAGCAGGCACTGATTTAACAGGCTGGAGAATTCAAAATTACAATGGAAATGGGGGAGGAGAGTATGGAATTGTCTCTTTTTCTGGATCTATTGATGATGAAGGAAATGGCTTTGGAGCTGTTTTTGTATTAACAGGGTCTTTACAAAATGGGGCACCTGATGGTTTTGCATTAATTGACCCTTCAGATAATGTGGTTCAATTTTTAAGTTATGAAGGGAGTTTTACTGCTACTGATGGATTTGCTAATGGGATGACTTCAACAGATGTAGGAGTTTCTGAACCAGGTAGTACTCCTATTGGAAACTCATTACAACTTACTGGAACAGGGACTGAATATTCAGACTTTGGTTGGAACTCTCCATTACCTGATTCACCTGGAGATATTAATGTTGGACAAACATTTGTAGCTCCTGGACCAACTACAGATTTTACTTTCTGTGCAACAGATACTCCATTAGATTTTGCACCACCGGTGACAACATCTTCTACTTCTGCGGTTATGAGTACTGCTAACCCAGGAGATACAGGAATAATTGGAACAGGATTAGGTGAGTACACACTTGCTAATGTAACTATTAATTCAATTACTGATTCTGCTCAAGATAGAGCATACTTATTACAATCACCAAACGGAACAATATTACTGCTTGATGACGCTAATGGAGGAACAACAGGTTTAGATGTAGCTGCCGATTTGGTATTTACAGATGCTTCTGCTAATGACATCACAGGATGGGCAGGTGGAGCACCTTTAGCTGATTACATGCCAGAAGGAGGAGATTTTGCTTCTACATTTGCAGGAGAGTCTATTGATGGAGATTGGTTTTTAATCGTAGATTCAAATCCAGGAAATCAAGCTGGAGGTACCGTAAATAGCTTCTGTCTTACTTTTGAAATGTCAGTAGGAATGGCACCAGAGATTTTCTGTCCAGCAGATTTTGCTGCAGATAACGATGAAGGAGTTTGTGGAGCAGTTGTAAACTTTGCATCACCAATTGCTATCGATGCAGAAGATGGAGTATTAGATCCAATGAATGTAGTTCAAACTGGAGGTCTTCCAACAGGAAGTGAATTCCCAGTAGGAGATAACGACGTTACTTTTACAGCTACAGATTCTCATGGAAATGAGACTTCTTGTACGTTTGTAATTTCTGTATTAGATGCTGAGGCACCTATGGCAGTATGTCAAGATATTACTGTGATATTAGATGCTTCGGGTAATGCTTCAATAGGTAATATTGAGTTAGACGGTGGTTCAACAGACAATTGTGATGTAAATGGTTGGTCTCTTAGTCAAAACACCTTTGATTGTAGTGATGTAGGAGAAGTAACTGTTACTTTAGAAGTATTTGATGCTGCTGGTAACTCTACGACTTGTGAAGCCATTGTGACTGTAGTGGATGATATTGCACCCGTAATTGAATGTATTGGAGGTTCAGCAGGACCTTCTGTTTTTATAAATGAAATACATTATGACAATACTGGAGCGGATGAGGACGAAGCAATTGAAATTGCAGGCCCTGCAGGAACCGATTTATCTGGATGGTCATTAGTTCTTTATAATGGCTCTAATGGAGAAGAGTATGATACTATTTCACTTTCTGGAATAATAGATGATGAAGGAGCTGGATATGGTGCTGTAAACTTTTTACCAACTGGAGGAAGCATTCAAAACGGATCACCAGATGGAATTGTATTAGTGAATAATGGATCTATTGTTCAATTTATCAGTTATGAAGGCAGTCTTACTGCTACTGATGGGGTTGCTAATGGAATGACATCAACAGATATTGGGGTTTCTGAACCAAATAGCACTCCAATAGGAATGTCTTTACAGTTAACAGGAACAGGTGCTACATATGCTGAATTTAGCTGGAATGCACCTATGGCTTCTACTCCTGGAGATTTAAATGTTGGTCAAACTATTGTTGATCCAGTTATTGTACCTCCTTTCGAGGTAGATTTAAATGCTGACGGTACTGTTTCTGTTTTAGCTTCAGACCTTATTTCAGGTGTTGATGAAGCTTGTGGTTACACAGTAACTGTTCCAGGTGAGGCTGCTGCTACATCTTTAGCTACAATTTTCGGTACCAACAATAATGGTGCTGCAGGTGGAGCTGTATATTTTGATGTAACTGTTGGAGACAACGAGTTAAGTTTAGAGTCTATAGATGTTAATACTGACGCTGCTTCATTTACTGCAGATGTATATGCTTTTGAAGGAACTTACGTAGGTAATGAAGGAGATATGGCAGCTTGGGGAACACCAACAAATGGTACTGGAACTGGAGCTGGAGTAGATATGCCTTCTAACGTTGTTTTAGATGCTGCTATAACATTAAGCGCAAACACAACTTATGCAATGGCTGTTGTTATGGATGCTACTGCTGGACATTTCTATACAAATGGAGATGGATCAAACGAAGCTTTCTCTAATGCAGACCTTTCTATGGCATTAGGAGCTGCTTCTAACGTACCTTTTGATGGTTCACCATTCTCACCACGTATATTTAATGGAGCGCTTCATTATTCAGGTGGGGCTACAGGAAGTGGACCAGAATTATTATTAGACTGTTCTAACTTAGGAGAAAATATTGTTGAAATTATTGTAACAGATAACTCTGGTAACTCAAGTTCTTGTTTTGCAACTGTTGTTGTATCAGATGTAACTGCACCGGTAATTGTTTGTGGTCCTGGAGACGGAGCTGTTTCTGTATTAGAAGAGTTTGAAGGTTCTTCAGTACCAACAGGATGGTCTACAGTAATAAATTCAGGAACTTCAGATTGGACATTTGGTTCAGGTACTATGCCTAACTCAGATCCTTTCCCAACTAATGCGGTTATATTTGATGATGATGCTGCTGATCCAGCTGAGCTTAATAATGTTACATTATTATCTCCAATGTATGACCTTACAGGTGGGGTTACTACAGCGTCTGTATCATATGATTATTCTTTAGATATCTTAACAGGTGGAGGTGAAACTTTAGCTGTAGAAGTATATGACGGAACAGCTTGGCAACAAATTGCACTTTATGATGCTGATGTTATTCCTCCAACAAACTCTGGAGCTATGGATGTATTAGCTTATGCAAATGCAGATTTCCAAGTACGTTTCACTTATGATGATGATTCAGGTGCTTGGGCATGGGGAGCAGGAGTTGATAACTTCCAATTAGATTACGCTATTCCACCAACTACTACGGAAGTAATTGTAGAATTAGGTGAAGATGGAACGACTACGTTAGATCCTATGGATTTCTTAAGCGAAGCTTATGATGCTTGTGGTATCGATGTATTAATTGCTGATTTAGAAATGGTAACTTGTGATGACATAGGAGCTCCTATTACAGTAACTGTATTTGCTACAGATGCTTCAGGAAATGTTGCTAGTTGTTCAGTTGAAGTTCTAGTTGTTGATACTATGGCACCAGTACTTACTTGTCCAGAAGATGAGTCTGTAATGGTTGATCCTGATGGTTCTCATACTTTAGCTGACTACATCGGTGACGGTGCAGCTACTGCTACTGATAACTGTACAGATCCTGTATCTGATTTCACTCAGTCTCCAGCGCCAGGTACCATCTTAGGTGTAGGTACACATATTATTACTTTTACAGCTACGGATGAGTATGGTAACGTTTCAACTTGTGAAATGACATTAGACTTAACTATCCTTGGAACTCAAGATAACGAACTAAACAACGCTATCGCTTTATATCCAAACCCAGCTAACGAACAAGTGACGATCTCTAACAGCTCTAATATTGCATTAGAAACTGCTATGATTTACGATCTTAACGGAAAATTAGTATCACAAATCAACTTGCAAGATATGCAAAGCGAACAAGTGATCAATGTTTCTGGATTCGCAACGGGTGTATATATGGTATATATTACAGGTGAGCAATCAAGTGTTGTAAAACGTTTGATCAAAGAGTAAGCATTAAGCACTTTTTATAAATATAAAATCCCTTCCGTGAAAACGGAAGGGATTTTTTTGTTTAACTAAAACGTAATGATAAAAAAATCCTGTTATAATTTATAACAGGATTTTTAAAATTAATGTGTATATTATTTAACTATTCATAGAAATTAAAAACTCTTCATTGTTTCGAGTGTTTTTAATTCTGTCGTTAATAAATTCCATAGCTTCTACAGGATTCATATCTGCAAGATATTTACGCAACACCCACATACGTTGAATTACGTTTTCTCCTAATAATAGATCATCTCTTCTTGTGCTTGAAGATGTAAGATCGATTGCTGGGAAAATTCTTCTATTAGATATTTTTCTATCCAATTGAAGTTCCATGTTACCAGTTCCTTTGAATTCTTCAAAAATTACTTCATCCATTTTAGAACCTGTTTCTGTAAGTGCCGTTGCAATGATACTTAAAGAACCACCGTTTTCAATATTACGAGCTGCTCCAAAGAAACGTTTAGGTTTGTGTAATGCATTAGCATCTACACCACCACTTAATATTTTACCACTAGCAGGTTGTACAGTATTGTATGCTCTAGCTAAACGTGTAATTGAGTCTAATAAAATAACAACATCATGTCCGCATTCCACCAATCGTTTTGCTTTTTCTAGAACAAGATTTGCAATTCTAACGTGTTCTGTAGCTTCTTTATCAAAAGTTGATGCAACTACTTCACCACGAACATTACGTTGCATATCTGTTACCTCTTCAGGACGTTCGTCAATTAAAAGTATTATTTGATAGACTTCAGGATGATTTGCTGCTATTGCATTGGCAACATCCTTTAACAACATGGTCTTACCAGTTTTCGGTTGTGATACAATCATACCACGTTGACCTTTACCAATAGGAGCAAACATATCGATAATACGAGTCGAAATACTCGATTGTCTATCTGCTAAATTAAATTTTTCTTGAGGAAAAAGTGGAGTTAGATGTTCAAAGGCAACTCGATCACGAACTACATTTGGACTTTGACCATTAATTTTATTCACTTTAATAAGTGGAAAATATTTTTCACCTTCTTTAGGAGGTCTTACTTGTCCTAAGACAGTATCTCCAGTTTTTAAACCAAATAATCTAATTTGAGATTGTGAAACATAAATATCATCAGGAGATGATAAATAATTATAATCACTAGAACGTAAAAAACCATATCCATCTTGCATGATGTCTAAAACACCTTCACTTTCTATGATACCATCAAATTCAAAATCGGGTTGTTTATACCTATTACGGGTGTCTTTATTTCCGTCTTTTCCTCGGTGTTGATTAGGGTTGTTGTTATCTCTTTTATTTTGCTGAGGATGCCTTGGTTTATGTTCTGGTCTTTGCGACTTGTCTCCCTCAGTTTTTTTGTTTTGTTGAGGGTGTCTTGGCTTTTGCTCAGTTTTTTGAAGCTTATCACCTTCCGTATTTTTATTTTGTTGAGGATGTCTTGGTTTCTGCTCATTTGTTTTTCGCTTATCATCTTCAGCAGGATTATTTTGCTGTGGGTGATTAGGTTTTTGAGCTTGATTTTTTTGATTACGACTATCGTCTCTTGGAGTACGAGGTCTAGATTCCCTTTTTTGAGGAGCTCTTGGTTTTTGCTCTTGTTTAGTATTGGCAGTTTCTTTTTTTTCTGGAGTAACCTGTTTTGGAGCAGGAGCTTCAGATTTCACTTCTTTTATAACAGCTTTGACTGCTGAAGGATTTGCGGCTTGGTGGTCTAATATTTTATACACCAAATCTAATTTTTTTAAGCTACGGAATTTTGGTACTCCTGAAGCTTTAGCAATTTCCTGAAGTTCAGGTAATTTCTTTGCTTTTAATTCTGAAATTTCAAACATTTAAAAATTTATATGATTTATTTGATACTATTGAGTATTACTTGAAGTAATTTTTTTTGAAAATTTTATCGAAGACTAAGTAACCTCTATTGAATTGGTTACGTATTGATATTGCAATTATACAACAATAATTTAGTAATTGCGTTTAATTTTTATAAAAAGATAGTGTATTTTTGCATTCGATTTTAGATTAAATTTATGTTACAAAGGATTCAAACCGTTTATTTATTAATTTCTGCTTTAATTATGGGAGGCCTGTATGTATGGTTTCCGGTAATTAAATCTGAAGACGGTTTGGAAATTATTAGTAACAGCGAGCCTTTAATTATGGGACTTATATTTGGGTCAATTTTAATGGCTTTGATTTCCATTTTCAATTTTAAAAAACGTCAATTACAATTTGTGATTAATCGTTTAAATATCATATTAAATTTTTTATTACTGGGAGTTTTCGTTTACAGATCACTAACGCTATCCGGAGAAACATTAGTTTCTGAGAAGGGTATTGGGGTTTTACTTCCTATCATTTCTATCGTTTTTTTAGTCATGGCCAATAAGGCCATAAAAAAGGATGAAGACCTCGTAAAATCTGTGGATCGGTTACGCTAAACCGCAAATCTTAGTATATTAGTGCAAAACCCTAAAAGAATGCCATCTTTTAGGGTTTTTGTTTTTTTATTAAATTGGTACGATATTGCTTAACGTTTAATTTCTATTACTTCTAAGTTTTGAATTTTATCTCCTTCAATTTCAAAACGCAGCATAGTTCTTACTTTGTGAAAGCCATGAGTTCCTATGGCACCAGGATTCATATGTAAGATTCCTAGTTTTTTATCATTCATTACTTTTAAAATATGAGAATGCCCAGTAATAAATAAAGATGGTGGATTGTTATTTATTTCTTCTTTAATACTTGGATTATATCTACCAGGATATCCGCCAATGTGAGTTATCCAAACATCTACTTTTTCACACATAAACCGATTATGTAATGGAAATTCTGTACGAGCATTTGCGTTATCAATATTACCATAAACGGCTCTTAAAGGTTTAAGACTTTTTAAAGTGTCGGTTACTTTTAAATCTCCTATGTCTCCAGCATGCCAGATTTCATCTGCTTGTTTTACATATTTTAAAATAGTTTCATCCAGATAACTATGAGTATCGGAAAGTAAAAGAATTTTTTTCATTCAATTATTAAAATAATAATGTTAAGAGAAGCTAAACGTAAGCTTGAAAGTTATGACTTTATGTATCTTTGATTTTTCAAAAATACAAGAATCCTTGAGATATTTTATTGAGCTTGCATATAATGGGAAAAACTATCATGGTTGGCAACAACAACCGGATGCTATTACCGTACAAGAAGTTTTAGAGAGCGCTCTGTCTGTTATTTTGCGTTCAAAAATTCAAGTCATGGGTGCGGGAAGAACAGATGCTGGTGTTCACGCAAAGCAATTATTTGCTCATTTTGATTTTCAATCGATTGATTCAATTCCTGACTTGATTTTTAAATTAAATTCTTTTTTACCTAAAGATATTTCTATACAGGATCTTTTTTTAGTAGAAGAAAATACTCATGCTCGTTTTGATGCCACTGAAAGAGAATATGAATATTTAATTTCATTTCGAAAAAACCCATTTACAGATGATTTTTCACATCTAATTCATTATAAGCCTAATATCAATTTAATGAATGAAGCTGCAAACGAGTTATTGAACTATAAAGATTTTCAATGCTTTTCAAGGACTAACTCCGATGTAAAAACGTATTATTGTGATGTTAAAGAAGCGTATTGGGAGATTAAAGATTCACAATTGAAATTTACCATAAAAGCAGATCGTTTTTTAAGAAATATGGTAAGAGCAATCGTTGGGACTTTATTGGATGTTGGGTTTGAAAAGACAACTATTTCACAATTTCATGAAATATTAAAAAGTAAAGATAGGAGTGAAGCAGGCTCTTCTGCTCCAGCAAAAGGGTTATATTTAACAAAGGTCATATATCCTAAAGGGATAAAAATTAATTAAAAATTTCTGTTAAGCAGAATAATTTATGGCAGATTCGGGTAAAGCATTCGATTTAAAACTATTTAAACGATTATTGGGATACACCAATAACTATCGAGGAACTTTCCTTTATGTAGGATTGGCGGCAATATTGATGTCTGTTTTAGGTGTAGTTCGGCCATTGATTATGCAAAAAACGATTGACGAATCTATCGTTCCTAAGGATATCGAAAACCTTGTCTTTTATATTTCATTAATGATTGGGGTTTTAATGTTAGAAGTCATTTTTATGCTAACATTTATATTTTATACCAATTGGTTAGGTCAAAGTGTTATAAGGGATATTCGTAAAAATCTTTTTAAATTAATGCTAAGTTTTAAACTTAAATATTATGATACCAGTGCTGTTGGAAGATTGACTACGAGGGCGGTTAATGATATAGAAACCATATCTAGTATTTTTAGTCAAGGATTATTTATGATTATAAGTGACTTGCTTAAAATGGGAGTTATTCTAGGAGTTATGCTTTATAAAAGCTGGCAATTAACACTTATAGTATTTTCAATATTACCAATAATATTATATGCGACTCGAGTTTTTCAAAGGGCAATGAAAGTTGCTTTTGAAGAAGTGAGAGCTCAAGTTGCTAATTTAAATTCCTTTGTTCAAGAACGAATTACAGGAATGAAAATCGTTCAGGTATTTACTCGTGAAAAAACAGAATATAAGGAGTTTAAAGAAATTAATGAAAAACATAAAAAGGCATGGATAAAAACGGTTTGGTATAATTCAATATTTTTTCCAATTGCTGAAATGGCATCATCGGTAGCAATAGGTTTAGTAGTATGGTATGGTGGACTTAATGCTGCTGAAGGTGGAGTTATTACGCTAGGTGTAATTGTTGCTTTTATCGAATTATCACAAATGTTGTTTAGACCATTACGTCAAATAGCTGATAAATTTAATACCTTGCAAATGGGTATGGTTGCTGCTCGTAGAGTGTTTGACGTGTTAGATACTAAATCTCAAATAGATGATTCAGGGACTCTATTATTAGCAGACACAAATGGTTCTATTGAATTTAAAAACGTTCGATTTAGTTATATAGATGAAGAAGAAGTAATTAAAGATATTTCGTTTAAAGTTGCTCCCGGTGAAACCGTTGCAATTGTAGGGGCAACTGGTGCTGGAAAATCAACAATTATAAATTTATTGTCTCGTTTTTATGAAATCAATAGTGGGGAGATTTTAGTGGATAATAAATCGATTAAAGATTATACTTTAAAATCATTAAGGAGCCACATTGCTGTGGTGTTACAAGATGTTTTCTTGTTTGCAGATTCTATTTTAAATAACATTACTTTAAACGATAATGATATTACTGAAGAAGACGTTATTAATGCTGCAAAAGAAATAGGAGTAGATAAGTTTATTAATTCTTTGCCAGATGGTTACCATTATAATGTCAAAGAAAGAGGAGTAATGTTGTCCTCAGGGCAAAGACAGTTGCTAGCATTTTTAAGAGCATATGTTAGCAATCCGAGTATTTTAATTTTAGATGAAGCAACCTCTTCTGTAGATTCATATTCAGAAGAAATGATACAAGTAGCTACAGGAAAAATCACCAAAGGAAGAACTTCAATTATTATTGCTCACCGATTGGCGACCATTAAAAAAGCTGATAAAATAATTGTAATGGAAGCTGGTAAAATAGTTGAAATAGGTTCACATAAAGAATTAATTTTAAAAGAAAATGGACATTATAAAAACCTTTATGAAGTTCAGTTTTTAGATAAAGAAGTTATTTAGTCGTGTAAGTCCTTTTCTAGTAATTCATTTAAATCTTCTGTGTCATCAAACAATACAAAGTTTCCATCTTTTATATATGAAATTTGACCACTTTCTTCAGAAACAGTAATACAAACGGCATCGGTTTTTTCTGTGATGCTTACGGCAGCTCTATGTCTTAGACCAAATCGCTCAGGAATATCGTTGTCATTAGTTACTGGTAAAACTACTCGAGTGGCAGTAATAATATTTTCTTCTATTAATGTAGCGCCATCATGCAATGGACTGTTTTTATAAAAAATACTTTCTATAATGGGTTGGTTTACTTCAATATTCATTACATCACCAGTACTTTTAACAAAATCCAAGCTATTATTTCTTTTAAAAACAATTAGAGCTCCTGTTTTGGTTTTACTCATTCTTTTACAAGCAAGTGTAACCGCCTCAATAGTTGGTATTAATTTTGAATCGGTAGAATTTCGAAATTGTTTGAAGAATTTTTTTCGAGCTCTAAAATTTGTTGACCCTAACATTAATAGAAACCGTCTGATTTCTTGTTGAAAAACCACCACCAAAGCTACCATTCCAACTCCTAGAAAACCTCCTAGGATTTTACTTAGCATTTCCATTTCTAAAAGTTCAGTAACCTTCCAGATGGCATAAATTATTACAATTCCAATAAAAATATTAATGGCAACGGTTCCTTTTATTAATTTGTAGGTGTAATATAAAAGAAATGCAACGAGGACAATATCAACGATGTCTATGATTCTAATGTCTAATAATTCCAATGGGTTTGTGCTTTTTGTAAAAATAGTTTTAATTAATGAAACTTCAAATTTTGTAATAGACTAATCGTCTCAAAAGCTTCTTTTACATCATGTACACGAAGTATGGATGCTCCTTTTTGAATGGCTATTGCATGCAATGCTGTGGATCCGTTTAATGAATCTTCAGCTGAGACTTGTAATTTTTTCTGAATCATCGACTTTCTAGATATTCCAACTAAAAATGGAAAGTTTAAGGTTTTTAAAAAATCTAAATCGTTAAATAGCTCATAATTTTGTTCCATCGTTTTTGAAAATCCAAAACCAGGATCAACAATTACATCGTTAATTCCAAAAGATCTAGCTTCTGCAATTCTTTCAGAAAAATAATAAATAATTTCTTTTGTTAAATTATTGTAATGAGTGTCTTGCATCATAGTTTCAGGAGTTCCTCGCATATGCATCATAATGTAAGGAACTTGATGATGAGCAATAATTTTAAACATCTGCTCGTCCAATTTTCCAGCAGAGATATCATTAATTATTGAAGCTCCAGCATTTATACATTCATTTGCTACTTCACTTCTAAAAGTGTCAATAGATAAAAGTGCTTTAGGAAACTCCTTCATTAAAATTGAGACTACGGGTAATACTCGATCTAATTCTTCTTTAGTAGAAACAAATTTAGCGCCTGGTCTGGAGCTGTATCCGCCTAAATCTAAAAACGTTGCGCCATCGGTAAGCATTTTTTCAGCTTGTTGTAGCATTTGTTTTTCTGAAGTTAATTTTCCACCGTCATAAAACGAATCTGGAGTTAAATTTATAATACCCATTACTTTGGGTGTTGATAAATCGATGAGGTTTCCTTTACAATTAATTGTTTTCAATTTTTTAAATTGATTTATTTAAGCGAAATTTACGGAAAATCTTACAGACCTAATGGCAGATACATCAAAACAATACGATAAAATTATAGAAACTTGTAGAAGCTTGTTTATCAATAAAATGAAAGACTACGGTAGTGCTTGGAGAATACTTCGTTTGCCATCTTTAACCGATCAAATATTTATTAAAACACAACGGATTAGAGGATTACAGCAAAATGAGGTGCAAAAAGTAGATGAAGGCCAGGTAAGTGAGTTTATTGGTATAATTAACTATTCTATAATGGCATTGATTCAATTAGAATTAGGCGTTGTAGAACAACCAGATATTAATTTGGAACAATCTGTTGAAGAATATGATAAAAACGTGAATATAACCAAGCAATTAATGATGGATAAAAACCATGATTATGGCGAGGCTTGGAGAGATATGAGGGTAAGTTCTCTTACCGATTTAATTTTACAAAAACTGCTAAGAGTAAAACAGATTGAAGATAATATGGGAAAAACATTAGTATCTGAAGGTATTGATGCCAATTATCAGGATATGATTAATTATGCAATTTTTGCTCTAATACTTTTAGAGGAAGAAAAATAAAGCTGATAAAAAAAATAAATTATGAAACAAATAGTCAACCTTTCCAGGATTTTAGTAGGTGTATTATTTATTATTAGTGGATTAATAAAACTTAATGACCCCGTTGGTTTTTCGTTTAAACTTAAAGATTACTTTGCTCCAGATGTTTTAAACCTTGAAGTGTTTATTCCATTTGCTTTATTAATTGCCATTTTTGTTGTAATATTTGAAGTAATGCTAGGAGTGATGCTTCTTCTAGGATATGCAAAAAGGTTTACAATTTGGAGTTCTATATTAATGATCGTCTTTTTTACATTCTTAACTTTTTATTCTGCATATTTTAATAAAGTAACCGATTGTGGTTGTTTTGGAGACGCTATTAAACTAACACCTTGGGGATCATTTACAAAAGATATCGTGTTATTAGTATTTTTGGCGGTAATATATTTTGGAAGAGATTATATAAAACCCATTTTTACCTCAAACGGCCGTAAAATAGTAGTATACGCTTCTTTTATAGCTTGTATGGCGTTTGGTTATTATGTGTTACAACACTTGCCAGTTGTAGATTTTAGACCTTATAAAATAGGTGCTAATATTACAGAAGGTATGTCTTATCCACCAAATGCTGCACAGCCTATTTTTGAATACCATTGGACTTTTACACATAATGGAGCTGAAAAAGTAGTAGTGACTAATGGAGATTTCCCTAAGGAAGAAGGTGAGTATACGGTAGAGACTATAATGATTCAAGAAGGGTATGAACCTCCAATCCATGATTTTACTATGGAACGCGATGGAGAGGATTTTTCTTCAGACCTTTTAAATGAAAAAAACCTTATTGTAGTAGTAGCATATAGTATTAGTAATTCTGAAACAGAAGGGTTTGCAAATATTAAAACCGCTACAGATAAGGCTTTAGAAAACGGTTATAAGGTTATTGGTCTTTCAGCTTCTAGTCCAGAAGTAACTGAAGCTCTTACAAAAGAACATAATCTTAATTTTGATTTCTACTTTTGTGATGAAACTGCCTTGAAAACAATTATACGTAGCAATCCATCATTAATGGAGTTACAAAGTGGAACTGTCATGCAAAAACTGCATTGGAACGATGCATCTAATTTAAAGCTAACAAATAATAAATAGTGATTGGTTATTTGCTTCAAAAAATAGGATATGCTTTTCTTACACTTTTTGGAGTTGTAACTGTTATTTTTTTATTGTTTAATATCCTACCTGGTGATCCAGCCAGAATGATGTTAGGTCAAAATGAAACCGCAGAACAAGTTGCTATTGTAAAAAAGAAATATGGTTTTGATCAGCCACTTGGGAAACAATATGTTTATTATTTAAATGACCTTTCTCCTTTGTCGATACATAGTGTAAACGAAGATGATTATACATTTTATTCAGAAAAAAAATATAATGGAATTGTTTTGTTCACTGTTTCAGAAAGAAAAATAGTTTTAAAAGCACCCTATTTAAGAGAATCTTTTCAGAAAAACGGAAAGAAGGTGAGTACTGTAATTTCAGAAACGTTACCCAATACATTTGTATTAGCAGTTTCATCCATAACTATTGCTATGGTTTTTGGAATTTTTTTAGGAATCATTTCTGCAAAATATAAAGATACTTGGATTGATAAATTAATACAATTAATAAGTACTTTTGGGATGAGTGTCCCTTCCTTTTTTAGTGCAATTTTGTTTGCATGGATATTTGGTTTTTTACTTCATAATTACACGGGATTAAATATGACAGGAAGTTTATATGAAGTTGATGATTTTGGTAATGGGGCCTATATTCAATGGAAAAATTTAATACTTCCAGCTGTGGTTTTAGGAATTAGACCCTTAGCTGTAGTGAGTCAGTTAATGAGAAACTCGTTATTAGAAGTTTTAAGTACCGATTATATTAGAACTGCAAAAGCAAAGGGATTAAGTGAGTTCACAATTATTAGAAAACATGCCTTAAAAAATGCAATGAATCCAGTAGTGACAGCGGTGTCTGGATGGTTTGCTTCGATGCTTGCTGGTGCAGTTTTCGTAGAGTTTATTTTTGGATGGAACGGTTTAGGGAAAGAAATTGTAGATGCTTTAAATACATTAGATTTACCTGTAATAATGGGAGCTGTAATTGTAATAGCTTCGTTATTTATTATAATTAATATTTTTGTAGATGTTATTTATGGATGGCTAGATCCAAAAATTAGAGTTTGATTTAAATTTTATTAAAATCATATAAGAAAAATAAATATGAGAAAAAATATAGTAGCGGGAAATTGGAAAATGAACAATGATTTGGCAGCAACAAAGACATTGATTACCGAACTAATAGAAAAGAAACAAACCTCGAGTGCTGAGGTAATAGTTGCTCCTACATTTGTTAATTTGTTGGAAGCATCAAAATTATTAAAAGAATCCAGTATTAAAGTGGCCGCTCAAAACATGCATTTTGCAGATGATGGAGCATATACAGGTGAGATTTCGGCAGCAATGTTAAAGAGTGTAGGAGTTAATACGGTAATTTTAGGACATAGTGAACGCCGTGAATATTTTAATGAAGATGATGAATTATTAAAACAAAAAGTTGATAAGGCTTTAGAAGTGAATATGAGAATAATTTTTTGCTTTGGCGAAAAATGGGAAGATAGAAGTACTGATAATCATTTTAAGGTAGTTGAAAGACAGATAAAAAATGCATTGTTTCATTTAGAAAAAGAGAATTGGAATACAATGGTTTTAGCTTACGAGCCTGTTTGGGCAATAGGCACAGGACAAACAGCAAGTCCAGAACAAGCACAAGAAATGCATGCTTTTATCCGTGGGTTGGTTGAAAAACATTACAACTCATTTATTTCAGAAGAAGTGTCAATCCTTTATGGAGGAAGTGTAAAGCCTGATAATGCTAAAGAGATATTTGGAAAGAAAGATGTAGATGGAGGACTAATTGGAGGAGCTGCTTTAAATGCAGATAATTTTATGGCAATAGTGAACGCGTTTTAATATGTCACAAATTTATATCGAATATCACTTTACGATAACACCTTTACAACCCGCTTCCGAAATTTTAATAGCGCAATTAGGGGAATTAAATTTTGAAAGTTTTACAGAAACGGATACTGGACTAAAAGCATATATTCAAAAAGAAGAACTCAATTCAAAATTAATAGATGAGGTTCAAATATTAAATTCTTCAGAATTTAAAATTACATATGTCGTTACTGAAATTCCACAAGTGAATTGGAATTCAGAATGGGAAAAGAATTTTAACCCTATTGAAGTTAATGGAGAGTGTGCTTTACGAGCTCCATTTCACCCACCTTTTAATGTGAAATATGAAATTATAATAGAACCAAAAATGTCTTTTGGAACAGGCCATCATGAAACTACTTTTATGATGCTTCAGTATATATTAGAGAATGATTTTAAAGGTAAATCGGTAATGGATATGGGCTGTGGTACAGCAGTTTTAGCAATTTTAGCTGAAATGAATGGAGCTGAAAATTTGGACGCAGTTGATATCGATGAATGGTGTTATGAAAATTCAGTAGAAAATGTAGAGCGAAACCAATGTGAAAATATTTCAGTTTATAAAGGAGATGCTTCATTTTTTGATGGAAAAACATACGATGTTATCATTGCAAATATCAATAGGAATATTCTGTTGCAGGATATGGAAATTTATTCAAATAGCTTAAATGAAAATGGAACCTTATATTTAAGTGGGTTTTATAAAGAAGATTTGCATTTAATAACCGATACTTGTAATAATTTGGGATTAACTTTCGTTGAAAATAAAGAACGCAATAACTGGATTGCGGCAAAATTTAGAAAATAAAATAGAAGAAGGTTTATTTTTTATGGGAATAAAAGAAAAAATACAAGAAGAAACAGATGTTGCTGAAAAGGAAGCTAACGAACATCAAATAGTTCTCTTTAACGACGACGTAAATACCTTTGATCATGTAGTAGAAACATTAATACATGTTTGTGGTCATACTTTAGAGCAAGCTGAACAATGTTCGATAATAGTGCACTATAAAGGAAAGTGTACTGTTAAAACTGGTTCATACGAAGATTTAAAACCACGGTGTACTCAATTACTTCAAGCAGATTTAAGTGCTGAAATTGTCTAATTTCTAAAGTAAAATTTTAAGTTTTTTAATTAGATTATCAACAATATATTTTTATATTTGCAGCCCAATAACGGCCACGTGGCGCAACTGAATAGCGCACCTGATTACGGCTCAGGAGGTTGCAGGTTTGAATCCTGCCGTGGTCACATTAACAAAAAGGAGTTACATTTATGTAACTCCTTTTTTTATTTTGGAATTAGAAGAATAAATCAATATTAATGATTTTACCGTTTTTTTATTTTATTTTTCTTCTTTTAATTGACCGTCTTCAGTATATTGTTTGGTAACACCGTTAAGCTTACCTTGTTTGTAGTTAGTTTCAGACTTTAGTTGACCGTTTTTATACCATTGTTTTTTGTAGCCATCTAAATTACCATCCTTATAGGTTCCTTCTGCTTTTAATTCACCAGTATCGAACCAGAGGCTTCTTGTTCCTTCAATTTTCCCATTTTTAAATGTTCCTTCTTGCATTAATTGTCCATTTTCATACCATACTTTGCGAAGCCCATCTAATTTTCCATCCTTGAAAGTTTTTAATTGTTTAACTTGACCATTATCATAATAATTATTTATTTTTCCAGTAACTAAAGTTGAATCTTTTTTAAGATATACTAATTTGTTAATGCTCATAATTTCATCATAATTATATGAGTTATTTGAAGTAGTAGAATCAATTGTAAATAATGATTTATTGTTTATTGTAACATCACTAGTATTATTCGGCTTTTCTTCCTTTTGTTTACATCCAATTAGAAATATGGGTAATAATAATAATATTAAATTCTTGTTCATTGTTTAATATTTTTTTGGTAAAAATAAAAAATTATTTGCAATCCAAAGCTCTTTTAGTAACCCAAATGCGATAGCCAAATAAAGCCATTTGCCATTTTTTTGCTTTACTTAAATCCAATCGTTGTTTGGTAAAGCTAGGAAGTATTGCCTTGTTGATTTTAGCTAAAGATTTGTAAAATGATTTCATTTTTTAAAAATACAAATAAAAAAAGTCCCATTCTAATAAATAAAGAATGAGACTTTTCTAATTTTGGTTGTGTTAATTCTTCTTTGTTGTAATTAAAATAACACCATTTTTTGCTTTTTCACCATATTTCTCAATGGCTTTGTCACCTTTAATTATTTCGACTTTTTCAATGGAATTACCTCCTAATTTTTCCATTTTTTTACTGTTAGATTTTTTTCCATCAATAAAAATTATTGGCTTTTTATCTTTATCACCCGAAAGAAATATAGAGTCTTCAGATTCCTTTACTATAAAAATAGAATCTTTATCTGGATCAGCATTCCTGTTAATAAATAGCATGCTTTCTTCATCCTGGTCTCCATCATGATCTTCATCTCTTTCAACTATTATAGTTTTAGATCCTTTCTTTATCACATTTCCTTCATCCGTAACCCATACATTTGAATCTGAATTAGAACTAGAAATTACTCTAATTTCATGATTTCCTTCACCATCACTATGCTCTTCATGGATAACATAATTGCCTTTACCTTTTTTTACAGTTTTTCCATCTTTAGAGGTCCAAGTACTTACTTCTCCGTTGTTATCCTCAAATTCGTAAATAACTTCATTTCCACTTTTAGTTTTGTAATGTATGTCGTGAGATTTGAAATTTCCAATTTCAATGGACCCTTTCTTTTGATCATAGGAAATCATAAATTCGTGAATTCCCTCCGCATCATTTTGATTAAAATTTGCATTGGATTTTTTAGAAGTCATAGTTACATTTATTGAAGTAATTTCTCCAGAACTATTTCTATTTACATTTGTGAAATTTAAGGTTACCTTATAAACATCCTTAAACATTTTTTTAAGGCTCTCTAATTCTTCATCGGTTGTGTTTTTGTCGACAGTAACAGTTATTTTGTTGTCTATAATTGCTTTTTCATTCTTTTTAGAAATAACATTAGAACCAGATTTTGGGTTTTCAGATTTTACTTTTTTTGAAAAACTGTTTTCAGAGATATCTAATATTGGTTTTTCCTCTTTTGTAATATTTACAGTAGAAGATACAGTTTCCAAATTTTCTGAAGTAGAATAATCATTGTATTTAATTTCTTCTTCTATATTAAAACTCCAAAGAAAGACTCCTAATAATGGTAAAATGATTAATAATTTCCATTGTTTTTTACTTGATGATTGATTTTTGTGTAACATAATAATTCGTTTTTTAATTAATGATTGATAAAAGTTATTTGCTAATATGGGTTGTAAACTATCTATTGAAATAGTTTTCAATAAAGTGAGTTGGTATTCTGTTTTTGGTATTTGTTGTACTGTTTCACTATCTGCTATAAACTCTAAGTTTTCTTCTATACTTTTTTTGTAAAGCCAAGCAACTGGATTCATCCATTGTACAATAAGTAATAGATTAGAAAGTAAAATGTCAACTGAATGATGTTGTGAAGCATGAGATTGCTCATGTTTTAATATCATTTTTAAATCACTTTCGGTATGCTTTTTAGGGTTATAAACAATGTATTTAAAAAATGAAAAAGGGGTAATGTTTTCAGTTACTTTAACGAATCTAAAACCATTTGACTTTTTTTGAGGATGATTTGCAATTAATAAATATAAAGAAATGAATTGTTTGAGAAACCGTATACTCATTATCAAGATTCCTAATAAATAGATTATAGTTATGATGGTTAACCAATCTATAGAATTGGTGTTTGTATTAACCATAGGAATTATAACAGATTCATTAGGGCTTTTAGATAATTCATTAATTAATGGAGCATCTATATAAATAGTATTCGTAAAAATTACAAATGGTAAAACTATTGATGCTATAATTCCTCCAAATAAATAATGTCTATTTGCTGAAAAAAAAGTGTCCTTCCTTAATACTAATAAATAAACAAAATAGAATAAAGTAAGAATAGCCGCAGATTTTAATATATAAGTTTCCATATTATTTTTTATTTTCAATTAGTTCTAAAATTTCACGTAATTCTTTAGCGCTAATTTTTTCTTCTTTAGCAAAAAAAGAAACCATGTTCTTATAACTATTATTAAAGAATCGTTGTGAAGCTATATTCATAAATTGTTTGCTGTAGGCTTCTTTAGTTATAATAGGGAAGTATTGGTGAGTTTTTCCAAAGGCTTGATGAGAAACATAGCCCTTGTCTTCTAGATTTCTAACAATTGTAGAAACTGTGTTATAGTGATTACCCTCAGGAAGTTTAGCAAGTATATCTTTTATAAAACATTTTTTTAGGTCCCAAAGTGCTTGCATTACTTCTTCTTCTTTGTTGGTAATTCTTTCCATTTATAATTTATATTTAAATGATTTGTAACTCTCAACAAACATATAACTATAAAAATAGTTATACAACTATATTTGTAGTAATTTAACTAAAAAAGTAGTTTTAGTTAATAAAATGTGAAAATTATATAAAGGAGCAAGAATCTTAAAATGTGTATAAAATAGTATCTTCGCAACTTAATAGTAAGGTATATGGATATTGTTTTCATCTTGTTAGGATTGACATTGTTAGTAGTAGGAGGTGAGTTTTTGGTTCGTTCCTCTGTAGCACTTTCCTTAAAATTTCACCTGTCAAGAATGGTAATTGGTTTAACAGTGGTGTCCTTTGCTACTTCTGCTCCAGAACTTTTTGTAAGTGTTCAAGCAGCAATCGATGGTTATCCTTTTATTGCTTTAGGAAATGTAATTGGTTCCAACATAGCTAATATTGGATTGGTGCTAGGGGTGACAGCAATTATATCTCCGCTTTTTCTGGACAGAGATTTTTATAAATTTAACTGGCCTGTAATGATGTTGTTTTCTGGAGCCTTATATTTTTTCTTGAAATTTGGTAGTGATATAGGTAGTTTAGAAGGTTTCTGTTTAGTATTAGCATTGTTTGTTTATTTATGGATATTAATAAAAAAAGCTCAAAAAAACAGAAAAATAAAAAAAGCTAAGGATCCAATTCAGATAGATACTGAAATAACATCAAATTTTAAAATACTAGTTTGGTTATTGATTGGTGGTGCTGCTTTGTGGGGAGGAAGTGAGTTATTAGTTAAAGGAGCAGTTAATGTTGCTCGATATTTTGAAGTGAGTAATAGAGTTATTGCGGTTACTATGATTGCTATTGGTACTAGTGTACCTGAGTTAGCGGCATCTGTTGTTGCGGCTTTAAGGCAAGAAAAAGCTTTATTAATAGGAAATATTATAGGATCTAATATTTTTAATATTGCATCGGTTTTAGGAATCACAGCAATAATACACCCAATTTCTGTTATGGAATCTAGTATATCTGTTGTTTTAACTGATGTTATTTGGATGTTAGGTTTTTCTGCAGCTATTTATATTTTAGCTCATTTGCCAAAACGTTTTATCTTAACTAGATATAAAGGAATTATCCTCTTTGTGGCTTATGCAATTTTCATGGGATTGATTTTTGTAAATTTCGAATAAATTAATATTTATTTTAGGTTATTAACTTTTTTTAAGGGGGTTGTTGATAAGAAATATACTTTTATTTAATTAAGTTATAAAAAAAATAGGGGGTAAATTAAAATATAGTTAATTTTGTGACTTTAATTTTATTAATTTAAAGCACATTATTATGTCTACCCTTAGATTTGAAGCAATCAAAGAAACATTAAGTAGAAAACCAATCTCAGTAGAAGAGCCAGCTAGACGTTCTACTATTTTTGGTAAAAACGTTTTTAATGAGGCAGCAATGCGTCAGTATTTAACAAAAGAATCTTATAATAGTGTAGTTGATGCCACTATTAATGGTTCAAAAATTAACCGAAATATAGCCGATCATATTTCAACAGGAATGAAAGAATGGGCTATCAACAATGGAGCTACTCACTATACACACTGGTTTCAACCTTTAACAGGATCTACTGCTGAAAAGCATGATGCTTTTTTTGAAACAACTAGTGACGGAAGTGCAATCGAAAAGTTTGGAGGTGGACAATTAGTACAGCAAGAACCAGATGCTTCAAGTTTTCCAAATGGAGGAATTAGGAATACTTTTGAAGCAAGAGGATATACTGCTTGGGACCCAACTTCTCCAGCTTTTATTTATGGTACTACACTTTGTATTCCAACAGTATTTGTTTCTTATACAGGCGAGGCTTTAGACAATAAAACGCCATTATTAAGATCTCTTCAAGTATTAGATAATGCAGCAACTTCAGTAGCAAAATATTTTGATAAAAATGTAACAAAAACAATTGCAACATTGGGTTGGGAACAAGAGTATTTTTTAGTTGATAAAGCTTTAGCTGCATCAAGACCAGACATTACCTTAACTGGAAGAACCCTTTTAGGTCATGAAGTAGCAAAAGGACAGCAATTAGATGATCATTACTTTGGATCCATTCCTACAAGAGCATTGGATTATATGCGTGATTTAGAAACTGAATGTATGTTATTAGGTATTCCAGTTAAAACACGTCATAATGAGGTGGCGCCCAATCAGTTTGAGTTGGCACCTATTTTTGAAGAAGCAAACTTAGCAGTAGATCATAATTCCTTATTAATGGATATTATGGAAAAAGTTGCTGAAAGACATCACTTTAAAGTGTTGTTTCATGAAAAACCATTTAAAGGAATTAATGGAAGCGGTAAGCATAATAACTGGTCATTAAGCACTAATACTGGAATTAATTTATTAAGTCCTAGTAAAACTCCAAAACGCAACCTTCAGTTTTTAACCTTCTTTGTAAATACTATAAAAGCAGTTAATGATTATGAAGAATTAATGCGTTCATCTATTGCAAGTGCTAATAACGATCATCGTTTAGGTGCTAATGAAGCTCCACCTGCAATTATTTCAGTATTTATAGGTTCTCAACTTACTAAAGCTTTAGATGAATTAGAGAAAGTTACCAACGGAAAATTATCTCCAGAAGAAAAGACCGACCTTAAGCTAAATGTTGTAGGGAAAATCCCTGAGATTTTGTTAGATAATACAGATCGTAATAGAACTTCACCTTTTGCTTTTACTGGAAATAAATTTGAATTTAGAGCAGTAGGATCAACAGCAAATTGTGCAACACCCATGACCGTTTTAAATTCTATTGTTGCAAAACAGTTAATTGAATTTAAGAAAAGTGTGGATTCTTTGATTGAAGAAAAGAAAATGAAAAAAGACGATGCTATATTTAATATTCTAAGAGAGTATGTTAAAGACTCTAAACGTATTCGATTTGAAGGGGATGGTTACGGTGAAGCTTGGGAAAAAGAAGCAAAAAAGAGAGGACTTAGTAACAATAAAAGTACTCCAGAAGCTTTAAAAGCAAAAGTTGCTGAAAAAACAATTGCTTTATATGAAGAGCTTAATATCATGAGTAGAGTAGAAATAGAAGCTCGATATGAAATTAAAGTGGAAGAGTATACGATGCGTATTCAAATTGAAGGAAGAGTATTGGGTGATATTGCAAGAAACCATGTAATTCCTACAGCTATTAAATATCAAAATAGGTTGATTAAAAATGTTCAAGGATTAAAGGATATTTATGGCAGTGGCTTTAAAAAACTGTCAAAAGAGCAATTGAAGTTAATTGAAAAAATATCTGAACATATTGAAAAAATTAATTTAGGAATTACCGATATGATTGATGAACGTAAAAAAGCTAATAAGATTAGTTCAGCAGAAAAACGCGCTACAGCTTACTGTAACAAGGTTAAGCCTTATTTTGATGAGATTAGATATCATTGTGACAAATTAGAATTGTTAGTTGATGATGAACTTTGGCCACTTTCAAAATATCGTGAAATGATTATGCTGAAATAAATTTAACAAAACTTTAACATTTTAAATAAAAGGTCGTTTAACTGTAGTTGAACGACTTTTTGCATTATATAATCCCGAAACCATAAGAATTGTAGAATCTGATCAATCAAAACCTCAAGATGGGTATGAAATAAATGGCTTAGTTATAGAAAACACGATAACTAAAGTCGGACGAGATTTTTATAGGTATTTTTATACAGAGTATAGAAATAAACAAATAAAAACAGATAAAAATATTTTAGTAGAAGAAGTGCTAGCGGGTTTTAGTGTGCGTAGCTCTAAAATTTCTGTAAAAGTAGATAATCAATTAGTATGGCAGTTTTTTGCTCAACCTAGAAAAGATTTTTTAAAAAAAATGGCAAGTACTGCTTTGTATCGCTCAATAGCAAAGCTTCAACAAATAGAAAAACAAAAAGATAATTTTATACATTATTAAGATGAAAAAGATATTTTTTATAGCAGTGATATTTATTTTTGGTTCAAGTTGTTATGCTCAACAATTTAGTTATCAACCTAAAAACCCTGCTTTTGGAGGAAACACATTTAATTATAACTGGCTACTAAGCTCTGCAACTGCACAAAACTCTTTTACTGCAGATCGTGATGCAAGAGAAGAAGAAACAGACCTAGATCGATTTGGAGAAAATATTAACAGCCAGATATTGAGTCAAATTTCCAGAGCATTGTTAGAACAACAACTAGGTGATTTTGATTTTACCCAAGAAGGTTCTTTTGTTTATGGATCCTTAAACATTGAAATTACAGAAACAGGTGAAGGGTTAATTATTAATATTTTAGATACTTCAAATGGAGAACAAACTCAAATAATTGTTCCAAATTAAAAAAAAATCATGCAGATATTTTACAAATTATTATTAGTTATTCCTATATTGATTTTAGGCTCTTGTGCTGGAATGTTTAACCAGCCTATTAAACAAAAGCCTTCTCAAACTGGTGAGTTAGCCCCGTCAACAAAAATACTATTAGATTTACCTAAAGCACAAAGCCCAGTTGAAGTTGCTGTTTATAATTTTAGTGATCAAACTGGACAATATAAGGCTGTTGAAAATGGTAGTACCTTTAGTACTGCTGTGTCACAAGGAGCAACTACCATATTAATTAAGGCATTAGAAGATTCTGGCTGGTTTATACCCATTGAAAGGGAAAATTTAAGTAACCTTTCTACAGAACGAAATATTATTAGAAATACAAAACAAGAATATATTAAAAATTTAAATCCAAATGAACCACCATTACCACCATTACTTTATGCTGGTTTATTACTAGAGGGTGGAATTATTTCATACGATACCAATATAATAACTGGCGGTGTTGGAGCTAGATATTTTGGAATTGGAGGCTCTACTCAATATAGACAAGATAGAATAACTGTTTATTTGCGTGCAGTCTCAACAAGCAATGGACAAATTTTGAAAACCGTTTATGTTTCAAAAACAATTTTATCTCAAGCGCTTGATGCTAGTTTATTCCGTTTTGTGAAATTTCAAAGATTATTAGAGGTTGAAATGGGAATTACGCAAAATGAGCCGATGCAATTAGCAGTGAAAGATGCGATAGAAAAAGCAGTTCATGACCTTATAATTGAAGGTGTTAAAGATCAATATTGGGGAACTGCAGAAGGAGCTGAAAAGGATAAAGAAATGGTTGCAGAATATTTAAGAATTAAAGAAGAAGATGAGAATACAGAATTGTATGATAGAAAATTTGTTACCAGAGAGTTTAAGAATAGTTTAAATGCAACTGGTGCTATTGGACAAATAATGGGTGATTATACTCAATCTAATTGGGATTACTTTACTAGCCTGCAATATCAAAGAAAAATAACACCTTCGTTTAAAGTAGGGATTTCAGGCTCCTATTTTAAACTTAATAATGGTGAAGTATTCAATGAATCATTTATAGGAGTAGATTTAAATGGTAGCTTTAATATATTGCCTAATGATGAAGTCTCACCATATGTTTATTTTGGACCAGGAGCGATATATAGAAATTCAAATGAAGGTAATAATGACACTTTTTTTAAAGCTCAAATAGGTGCAGGAGTATTGTATTTTATTTCAAAACGATGGGGATTAAAGGCTTTTGCTGAATACGACTTTGTTTTTAGTGATGATGTAGATTATCTAGTTAATGGAAAAAGAGATGATCAATATTATAATTTTGGTATAGGTATTAATTATTATTTTAATTTTAAAAAACAATAACATTTAACAATTTTGAAAATGAAAAATTTTAAAATATTAGCAATTTTATTTATTTTAATTGCATTAGGGAGTTGTAGCGAAGATACCGTAAGTGTACCTGTTACAGGTTCCATATCTGGGACCGTTATTGATAAAGAGACAGGTGACCCATTAGAAAATGCTAAGATAACCACGAACCCAGGGTCTAGTACAGTATTTACAGATGCATTGGGAGAATTTTTGCTTTCAAATATATTGGTAGATGACTATTCGGTACAAGCAGATCTAGATGATTATACTACAGGTTTTGAGTCTGTCACGGTATTAGAAGGTTTAACATCTACTGTAGCTTTAGAGATTGAACTATCAGATGTAATAAATGTTCCGCCTTCAACTCCTGTATTGATTTTTCCGGAAAACGGTTCTGAAGATGTGTCGCTAGAAGTTGAATTTATATGGTCATCATCAGATGCAAATGGAGACGATTTATCCTATACACTAGATGTTAGAAATGGTTCAACTAATGAGATTTTATTTTTTGAAGTTGGTCAAGACACAACATATACAGTAAGTAATCTTCAATTAGCAACTAATTATTTTTGGCAAGTTACCGTTACTGATGGAGTTAATGATTCAATAAGCTCTTCTTTAAGTGATTTTAGAACCATGACTTCACCAGATAATCCATATTTACTAGTAAAAAAGATTAATGGCAATAATGTTATTTTTTCTGGAAATGAAGATTTTAACCCAGATGGAGAACCAGATATTAATCTGTTGCAAATAACCGACGAAAATACAAACAGTTTTAGACCAAGAAGAAATAGTGTTGTTAATAAAGTTGCTTTTTTAAGAACAGTTGGAGGAGATGTTCAAATATTTACAATGAATTTGGATGGTACGGATGTTGCACAAGTTACCTCTAGTATTCCTGTTGCAGGTTTTAGAAATGACGAATTAGACATAACCTGGGCTAATAATGGGCAATTAATTTATTATGCAAATTTTGATAGATTGTATTCTATAAACCCTGATGGTGGAGGAGCTACCTTATTATATGAAACACTTGACGGATCGATAATATCTGAAATGGATGTTGCAGATTATGATTCTAATTTGGTATTGTTAAAAACAAACAATAGTCAAGGATATAACACTAGGATATATACAGTGAAATTACTTAGTGGTAGCGAAGTAACTATTGTTCATGAAGGCGAGTTAGGAGCGTCTGGAGGTATTAGTTTTTCAGCAAATGCAGATAAAGTATTGTATACAAAAGATCTTTCTGGCTCTCAAAACACTGACTATAGGAGGTTTGAAAATAGAATATTTATGTATAACATTCCAGATGATACTTTGGAAGAAGTTGAAACAGAAGTTGTATTAGGTGAAAATGATATTGATGTTAAGTTCTCACCTTCTGAGGGAGGGGTTATTTTTACAAGAGTAGGATCTAATAATGGTGCAATTCCAAAAATATTTAAAGTTGATTTTGATCAAGGGACTATTGATAAATTACTCTTTAATGAAGCTTTTATGCCAGACTGGAAATAAATAAAAATTATACAAATACTTAAAAGCTCACTTTTGTGAGCTTTTTTTATTGCTTACTTTTGCAAACTAAGCTAATAGAATGGATCAAGAAATTTCAAAAAGATATGCCCAAAGAGGTGTTTCTGCTTCAAAAGAAGATGTACACAATGCTATTAAAAATGTAGATAAAGGATTGTTTCCTCAAGCATTTTGTAAAATAGTTCCCGATTACCTTACTGGAGATAATGATTATTGCTTAGTAATGCATGCAGATGGTGCAGGAACAAAATCTTCCTTAGCCTATATGTATTGGAAGGAAACAGGAGATTTATCTGTTTGGAAAGGAATAGCTCAAGATGCTTTGATAATGAATATTGACGATTTATTATGTGTAGGTGCTACAGATAATATTATGTTGTCTTCTACCATTGGTCGTAATAAAAATAAAATTCCAGGAGAAGTTATTTCGGCAATAATAAATGGATCTGAAGAATTGCTTAAAGATTTAAATTCGTTTGGCGTCACCATACATTCAACTGGAGGAGAAACCGCTGACGTTGGTGATTTGGTACGAACCATTATTGTAGATTCTACAGTAACTGCTCGAATAAAACGAAGTGATGTTATTGATAATTCTAATATAAAAACAGGAGATGTAATAGTTGGGTTGGAATCATTTGGACAAGCTTCCTATGAAACTGAATACAATGGAGGTATGGGAAGTAATGGTCTTACTTCTGCTCGTCACGATGTTTTTGAAAAATATTTAGCTGAAAAATACCCAGAAAGTTTTGATCAAGAAGTGCCTGATGAATTGGTGTATTCTGGGTCAAAGAAATTGACAGATTTAGTTAAAAATACTGAATTGGATGCAGGAAAATTGGTGTTGTCACCAACAAGGACCTATGCTCCTATTATTAAAAAAATTCTTTCAAAATATACAAATAAAGATATTCATGGAATGGTTCATTGTAGTGGTGGGGCTCAAACTAAAATTCTTCATTTTGTAAAAGGGCTTCATATTATTAAGGATAATTTATTTGAAGTACCACCTTTGTTTAAATTAATTCAAAAAGAAAGTAATACCGATTGGAAAGAAATGTACCAAGTGTTTAATATGGGACATCGTATGGAAATTTATGTTCCTAAAGAAATTGCAAATGATATTATAGAAATTTCAAAATCTTTTAATGTGAATGCTCAAATTATTGGTAGCGTAGAGGCCTCAGATGATAAAAAATTAACGATTAAAAGTGAATTTGGAGAATTTCATTATTAATTCAGTTTTTTCATTTCTACTTACTGATTAATTATAAAGATTGTAAATTTGTTCGACAATAAAATTTTATGCTAGAAAAACTTCAAATAGTAAAACAGCGCTTTGATGAGGTGAGTGATTTAATCATTCAGCCAGATATTATTACAGATCAAAAAAGGTATGTTCAGTTAAATAAAGAATATAAGGATCTAAGATTATTAATGGATAAGCGTGGGGAATACCTTTCTTTAACTGATAACATAACTGAAGCTGAAGAAATTATTTCTGACGGAAGTGATGCCGAAATGGTTGAAATGGCTAAAATGGAAATGGATGAAGCTAAAACAAGAATTCCGTTATTAGAAGAAGAAATTAAATTTTTATTGATTCCTAAAGATCCAGAAGATGCAAAAAATGCAGTGATGGAAATTAGAGCAGGTACTGGTGGAGATGAGGCTAGTATCTTTGCAGGAGATCTTTTTAGAATGTATACTAAATATTGTGAAGGTAGAGGATGGAAAACAAGTGTAGTAGACTTTAGTGAAGGAACCAGTGGTGGTTTTAAGGAAATTCAATTTGAAATAACAGGTGACGATGTTTATGGAGTTTTAAAATTTGAAGCAGGTGTTCATCGTGTACAAAGAGTACCACAAACAGAAACACAGGGTAGGGTTCATACGAGTGCTGCAACCGTTATGGTATTTCCAGAAGCAGAAGAATTTGATGTGCAAATAGAAATGAAAGATGTTCGCATTGATTACTTCTGTTCTTCAGGACCAGGTGGTCAATCTGTAAACACGACCTATTCTGCTGTACGTTTAACACACGTTCCAACCGGATTGGTTGCACAATGTCAAGATCAAAAATCTCAGCATAAAAATAAAGAGAAGGCTTTTAAAGTTTTACGATCTAGATTATACGATTTAGAATTGGCTAAAAAACAAGCTGAAGATGCTTTAAAAAGAGGATCTATGGTTACTAGTGGTGACCGAAGTGCTAAAATTAGAACCTATAATTATTCACAAGGAAGAGTTACCGACCATAGAATTAATTTAACATTATATGATTTAAGTAATATTATAAATGGTGATATTCAGAAAATTATTGATGAATTACAGTTGGTAAACAATACCGAAAAACTTAAAGAATCAGGCGATACTTTTTAAAATGACGACGGAGCAATTAACTACTCAAATCTATAATAAGAAATCCTTCCTTTGTATAGGTTTGGATGTTGATTTAAATAAAATTCCAAAGCATTTATTAAAAGAAGAAGATCCTATTTTTGCTTTTAATAAAGCAATTATAGATGCCACTCATCATTTGGCTGTTGCTTATAAACCCAATACTGCTTTCTACGAAGCATATGGTATTAAAGGTTGGGAAGCTTTAGAAAAAACGATCAACTACTTAAACCAAAATCACCCTGAGATTTTTACTATTGCTGATGCAAAAAGGGGAGATATCGGAAATACTTCTAGTATGTATGCGAAAGCTTTTCTAGAAGACTTAGGTTTTAATTCTGTAACTGTTGCCCCTTATATGGGGAAAGATTCAGTAGAGCCTTTTTTAACTTTTAAAGATAAACACACTATTTTATTAGCATTAACCTCTAATTTAGGAGCTTTCGATTTTCAAACACAAATAATTAAAGAAGAAGAGCTTTATAAAAAAGTTTTAAAAATATCGAAATCTTGGAAGAATAGTGATCAGTTAATGTATGTTGTAGGTGCTACAAAAGCTGAATACTTTAAAGAAATTAGAGAGATTGTCCCTAATAGTTTTCTTTTAGTTCCTGGGGTAGGTGCTCAGGGTGGAAACCTACAAGATGTTTGTAAATATGGAATGAATGATAATGTTGGATTACTAATTAATTCTTCAAGAGGGATTATTTATGCATCTAATCATTCTGATTTTGCAGAAGCTTCAGCTCTAGAAGCTAAAAATATTCAACAACAAATGGAGGTTGTTTTAAACAACCAATAAATTAATCTTGCAAAGCAAATACTTGTTGCAGTAGTGAAGTAGTTCTAGAACTAATATTGGTTCTAATTTCTTTTTCTTCAACAGAAATCATTTTGTAAACTCCTTTTAATGCTTCAGTTGTTACGTAATCTGTTAGATCAGGGTTTACTTTGTTTACAAAAGGAATTGTATTGTACTTAGTTATAAGGTTTGTCCAGATTTGATCTGCACCTACTTTTGCAAACGAATTATTAATCACAGGGTGAAATTTATTATAAAGAGCACTATTTGTTTTTGCTTGTAAATAATTGGTAGCGGCATTGTCTGAGCCTAATAAAATGTTTTTAGCATCTGTAAAAGTAATGTCTTTTACAGCGCTTACAAAAATAGGTGTTGCTTCTTTTACAGCATCTTCTGCAGTACGATTTAAGGCTTTAATTCCTTCATCTGCTAAACTTCCTAAACCAATAGCTCGTAATGCTTCGTCTACTTTTTTAAGTTCATCAGGCATTACAATTTTAACTAAATTGTTTTTATAAAAACCATCTTTTTGAGTTAGTTTAGTTACTTGTTTATCAATTCCCAAATCCAATGCTTGACGTAAACCTCCAGCTATGTCTAGGGTTCCGTTAGTAGTATCGGTAGGTAAAGAATTAACTACATCTTGTAATTCTGCACAAGAAATGGTAAATATAGATAAGCAAATTAATGATAGTTTTTTAAAATACATAGTAGTTTATTTTTTGCAAAGATGTAAATTATTTAAAAGAAAAAATAGGCATAAGCATCTTTTAATCAATGATTTTTTAATGAAATAATATATCTGAAATATGTACGCGCTTTTTTGTAAATTTGCAGCCTGAAAACAATACAATAATTTCATGCAACAAACACCGATATATCAACCTAAAAATAAAGTTCGAATAGTAACTGCCGCTTCATTATTTGATGGTCATGATGCTTCTATAAATATTATGCGTCGAATTATACAAGCAACAGGTGTTGAGGTAATCCATTTAGGTCACGATAGAAGCGTAGAAGAAGTTGTTAATACCGCTATACAAGAAGATGCAAATGCCATTGCTTTAACTTCTTACCAAGGAGGGCACAATGAGTATTTTAAGTATATGTATGATTTACTTAAAGAAAGAGGAGCTTCCCAAATAAAGATTTTTGGTGGAGGTGGAGGTGTAATTCTTCCTTCAGAAATTGAGGAATTACAAAATTATGGTATTGAAAGAATTTATTCTCCAGATGATGGAAGAGAAATGGGGCTTCAAGGAATGATCAATGATTTGGTTAAAAGATCTGATTTTCCTATTGGAAACACATTAACAAATGAAGTTTCATTGCTGTCAGAAAAGAAACCGGGAGCAATTGCAAGAGTTATTTCAGCTGCCGAAAATTTCCCTGAAATTGCAAAAGAAGCCCTAGAAGCTATTCATAAAAAAAATAAAACCTCAAAAATTCCTGTATTAGGAATTACCGGTACAGGTGGTGCAGGAAAATCTTCTTTAGTAGACGAATTGGTTAGACGATTCTTAATAGATTTTCCAGAAAAAACTATTGGAATTATATCTGTAGATCCTTCAAAAAGAAAAACTGGAGGTGCTTTACTGGGTGATCGTATTCGAATGAATGCAATTAATTCAGATCGTGTTTATATGCGTTCTTTAGCAACTCGTCAAAGTAATTTAGCTTTATCAAAATATGTTTCTCAAGCTATTGAAGTTTTAAAGGCTTCAGAGTATGATATTATAATTTTAGAAACTTCTGGAATTGGACAAAGTGATACTGAAATAATAGAACATAGTGATGTTTCATTATATGTAATGACTCCAGAATTTGGTGCAGCTACTCAGTTAGAAAAAATTGACATGTTAGATTTTGCCGATTTAGTCGCCATCAATAAATTTGATAAAAGAGGGGCTTTAGATGCTTTACGTGATGTTAAAAAACAATACATGCGTAATAATAACTTGTGGGATATATCTCAAGAAGATTTGCCTGTATATGGAACCATAGCTTCACAATTTAACGACCCAGGAATGAACAAGCTTTATAAAGCAATCATGGATGAGTTGGTGAAGAAAACAAATACAAAGTTAATTTCAAAGTATGAGATTTCAGAAGAAATGTCTGAAAAAATATTTGTAATTCCTCCTTCTAGAGTTCGATATTTATCTGAAATTTCAGAGAATAATAGAAATTATGATGCTAAAGTTTTAGATCAAGTTGAAGTAGCACAGAAACTATACGGAATTTATAAAACTATAACTTCTGTAATTGGTTGTAATATAAAACAATCGCATTTTACTAAAAATGGATTAAACGAAGAAGAATTAAAAACTAGTATTACCAATGAAAGTAATATTATTTTATTAGAGTTACTTATAAAAGAATTTGACAAAATTAAAATGGATTTCGATCCCTATAATTGGGAAGTGATTTTGGGATGGTCAGAAAAGGTAAATCGTTATAAAGAGCCTGTATATTCTTTTAAAGTAAGAGATAAAGAAATCAATATTCAAACGCATACAGAGTCTTTATCTCATTTGCAAATTCCAAAAGTAGCATTGCCAAAATATGAAGCTTGGGGAGATATCTTAAAATGGGTATTACAAGAAAATGTTCCAGGTGAATTTCCTTATACTTCAGGATTATATCCTTTTAAAAGAACTGGAGAAGATCCAACAAGAATGTTTGCCGGTGAAGGAGGTCCAGAAAGAACGAATAGACGTTTTCATTATGTAAGTTTAGGAATGCCTGCTAAAAGACTTTCAACGGCATTTGATAGTGTTACTCTTTATGGGAACGATCCTGATAAACGCCCAGATATTTATGGTAAAATTGGTAATGCAGGAGTTTCAATTTGTTGTTTAGACGATGCAAAGAAACTATATTCTGGTTTCGATTTAAGTCATGCTATGACTTCGGTTAGTATGACAATCAATGGACCAGCACCTATGCTTCTAGGGTTTTTTATGAATGCTGCTATTGATCAGAATTGTGAGAAGTACATAAAAGAGAATAATCTTGAAGAAGAGGTTGAAAAGAAAATAAAAGAAATATATAAAGAAAAAGGAATCAAACAACCAAGTTATCAAGGTGAGATTCCTAAAGGGAATGATGGTTTAGGGTTGATGCTATTAGGTGTTACCGGAGATCAAGTGTTGCCCGAAAACGTTTATACTAAAATTAAATACGAAACACTTAAACAAGTTAGAGGAACGGTACAAGCAGATATATTAAAAGAAGATCAAGCACAAAATACCTGTATTTTTTCAACTGAGTTTGCACTTCGATTAATGGGTGATGTTCAGGAATATTTTATTGAAAAAGAAGTACGTAATTTTTATTCAGTTTCTATTTCAGGGTATCATATTGCTGAGGCAGGAGCTAATCCAATAACTCAATTAGCATTTACTTTAGCAAATGGTTTTACTTATGTAGAGTATTATCTTTCAAGAGGTATGGACATTAATAAGTTTGGTCCGAATCTATCATTCTTTTTTAGTAACGGTATTGACCCTGAATATTCAGTAATTGGTCGTGTCGCTCGTAAAATTTGGTCGAAAGCATTAAAACTTAAATACGGTGCAAATCCTAGAGCTCAAATGTTGAAGTATCATATTCAGACTTCAGGAAGATCATTACACGCTCAAGAGATTGATTTTAATGACATTAGAACCACTCTTCAAGCACTATATGCTATCAATGATAACTGTAACTCATTGCACACCAACGCTTATGATGAAGCAATAACAACTCCTACCGAAGAAAGTGTTCGTAGAGCTATGGCAATTCAATTAATAATCAATAAAGAATTAGGGTTGACAAAAAACGAAAATCCAATTCAAGGTTCATTTATTATAGAAGAACTTACCGATCTAGTTGAGGAAGCAGTTTTAAATGAGTTTGATAGAATTACCGAAAGGGGTGGAGTATTAGGTGCCATGGAAACGATGTACCAACGTAGTATGATACAAGAAGAAAGTCTGTATTATGAAACTTTAAAGCACAATGGAGAGTTTCCAATTATTGGTGTAAATACTTTTTTAAGTAGTAAAGGTTCTCCAACTGTTATTCCAGGAGAAGTAATTAGAGCTACCGAAGAAGAAAAACAATATCAAATAAGTGTTATTGATGACTTACATAAATCTAATAAAAAAGAATCTGCAATAATATTAGCTGATTTACAAAATAGAGCCATTCATAATGAAAATATTTTTGAAGCTTTAATGGAAGTTTGTAAAACTTGTACTTTAGGTGAAATTACAAAGGCTTTATTTGAAGTGGGAGGTCAGTATCGAAGAAATATGTAACTTTTTGTACCTTTATTGTAATTGATTATAAATTACAAATGACTAAAAAAGGAAAAGTGAAATTTTTAATTCACAGATTAACGTTGCTTTTATTTGCAATATGTTTTAGTTCTTTTAGTCAAAATCATATTTATACAAAAGGAGTTATTATTGATTCAGTTGAGGTCTTAAATACTAATGAGACCTACGCATTATATCTTCCTGAAAAATTTGGTAAGAATAAGTTATCTTCTATAGTTTTTATTTTTGAACCAGCAGCAAGAGGTAAAATAGGTATTCAACCATTTATTGAATCTTCAGAAAAGTTTAATCATATTTTAATTTGTTCCAATAATAATAGAAATGGACCATTAGAGAATAATTTCAAAATAATAAATAGATTGTTTGATTCAGTATTTGATTCTTTTAATATTGATAAAAATTTAGTTTACACCGCAGGTTTTTCAGGTGGATCAAGATTAGCAACAACTGTTGCTGTTTTAACGAAGCAAATTCAAGGAGTTATAGCATGTGGAGCAGGCTTTTCACCAAATAATCCACATATTCCAATTACCAAAGAAAATTTTTCATATGTTGGATTAATAGGTGATAGGGATATGAATTATCAAGAAATGTTAAAGGTAAGAGAATGGTTAAATAAATTCCAAATTGATAATGAACTATATATTTATGAAGATGACCATAGATGGCCTCCCTCAAAACAAATACTTAAAGCTTTTTTTTGGTTAGAACTGCAATTATATAAGAAACAGTTTAGACAAAAGAATGATTCGATAATAAATGAATTTTATTTAGATTCATATAATGTTGCTAAAAATTTAGAAGTTAAAAATCAATTAGTTTATTCTGTATGGGAAAATGAAAGAATAGTTAGAAATTTTTCTAGATATTTTGATTTGGATAGTATTAAAAAAAAGAACATTCAGATAAAAAATAGAAGAGAATATACTACCGAGAAAAATCAATATCAATTCATAAAAAATGAAGAATCAAAAATTCGAAAAAAATTTATTGAAAGATTTAATAATGAATTAGATTCGAAGAACATTAGAGTTAACTATAAATGGTGGAATAAAGAATTAAAAAAGTTTAATGACGAGAATAAAAATTCTAATGATAGTAGTTATATAAAAATGAGAAAGCGAATTAATTATGCTTTGTATGCTATGGCAATAGAATCATCGTATTCTCAATTAAGAAAAGAAAATTTTAATAAAGCTCTTTATTGTCATGAAATTGTTGCAATTATGTTGCCAAATAGTGCTTTTATATATTTTTTAATAGCTAAAGATTATGCAATGCTTAATAATAAAGAAGAGTTAATTAGAAACCTTCAGTTTGCTAAAGAAAAAGGGTTTAATGATAAAGAATTATTGCTAAATACTAAAGAGTTTCAGAAATATATGAATTTTGAAAAATTTAAATTATTTATAAATGAACTATAAAGCTGTTAGGTGTTTTTAAAGTGTCAACATCCAAATGTGCTGTAATTTTCTGAATTTTTTAAGTTCTTTTCGTAAAAGAGGTAAAAATTCCTTTCCGTTACTATTAATTCGTTCCAATCGTTCGCAGTTCTTATCTAATACGTTAGTTAAATGAGAAAGTGATAAAATATGTTGGTGCCTTTCTTCCGAAAAGGTTTTACTTTCTGCTTGAACAATTTCTGGAACTAATGAATTTGATTGTTGAACAATATCTCCTGTAAAATAAATATAAGGATCTTCAAACCCATCAGGCTGTAATTTTGCTAAATCAGGAACTAGATATTTTGAAATCTGATTTGAAAGCGTAAATATATCTAAAGCCTTTTTGTGAATAGGCGAAATATGATTGTTATTTGGGGTAACAGGGTTCATTTTCAATTTATTATAACAATGTTTCTTACAAAATTAATTAAGAACACATATTTTTGCACTTTAATATTTAAAGCAATTATGTATATTTGCTTTAAATAAAATGTTATTTTAGTTAAAACACTTTAATATGTTAATGGATGCTTTAAATTGGAAAATATTAAAATGCTTACAGGCAAATGCTAGACAATCCAATGCTGAAATAGGAAGGGTTGTAGGTATTAGTTCTCCAGCAATATCTGAAAGAATAAAAAAAATGGAAGATGTTGGAATTATTAATGGGTATAAAACGATGGTTTCTCCTTATGAAGTAGGTTATCAATTAAAAGCTTTTATAACTTTAAGGGCTTTTATGGGGAAATTGAAGCCTTTTTTAGCTAAAGTTAAAACATTTGATGAGGTTTTAAATTGCTATCGGATTACTGGAAATGAAAATATAGTAATGGAAGTAATGTTAAAAAATCAAAAACACTTAGAACAATTTATAGATCAATTAATAAGCTATGGAGAAACTAAAACTCAAATTGTACTTTCTAATGTAATTGAGGATGCTGCTGTAACTAAAACAAAATAAAATGGCGCAGTCTTTTTCATAGATAAAAACTACACCAATTATTTTGTTCAAATAAATATAAATATGAATTATTATTTTGTAACCGTACATGTTAAACTAGAAACAGGGCCTGTTCCCATATTTATTACGGTATGATTTTCAGCATTTGTAGGAACTTGATGAGCTAAAGGTTTGAATGTAAATGGTAGTGGGCTGTTATCTGGATTAGGTTCTACAGATATTACAATAGTCATCCCTTTTAAATCTGTAGGGAATGTTAATCCACTTGGGGCATTTTGTAAATAATCTTCTCCTGGAAATGGAGGCCCATTATTTACATCACCTTTATAAGGGGATGTACTAGCATTATCATCTTCACTTGAAGTTGAACTGAAAGTTCCTGTACTAACAGGTTGGCCGTCTATTACTGCCCATCCTTCATATTTCCAACCATCATCTAAAGTAGGTAAATCTAGTCCTGCAATAGCACTTCCTGAAGAATTATCTATAAACCAAACCCCGCTTGATTCATCTATATCTCCATTTCCATCAGTAGGAGTTGCAAGGATATATTTTCCGGTTGAGGCACTAAAATCACCAACTAATCCATTAGAATTTACTGTAGCAGAGTTTCCAGAAAAATCACCTGCTAAAATTTTTGTAGCTGCTGGTGCTGGATCAGGATCTATTGCTGGCTCAATTGATAAAACGAAAGTTGTTGCTTCATTTAATTGAGTTGAATTTACAGAAAATGATTGAGGGAAGTTTACACTTGAGAAAGTACCTGTAGAAACTGGACTTCCATCTACTATAATCCATCCTTCATATACAAAATCATCTCCTAGTTCTTCTAAACCATTCAAGTTAAGTGTCAAATTTGCTGTAGTTGTTGAATTATCATCATCACTACTACAAGAGGTTGCGAATATGCCAATAGTTAATAAGGTAAAAAACATTTTTCTAATCATCATTTTATTGTTTAAAGTAAATTATACAACAAAACTACATGATGGTAATGTTTTAAAATGTTAGCTAGCTAACATTAGGCAATATTTTTAAAAATAGTGATTTGATTGCGGTTGAAATCTATTTTCTTTTCTTCTTTAAGTTCATTTAAAGTGACATTTAAAGTAGGCCTTGAGGTACCAATTAAAGAAGCTATTTCTTTTTGAGTATATGGGTGATCAATTATTTTATTTCCAGTTTCTTCACAATCATAACCGTAATCTTCGCATAATTCATCTAAAAATTCTAATAATCGAGTTTTAGTATCTTTAAACATGATTAATTCTAACCTGCGTTCAAGTCGTTTGATTCTAAACCCTATAAGCTTATAAGTTTTAAAGCTGAAAGGTTTGTTGTCGCGCATTAGATCTAGCATCGTATCAACATCTACAGGGCAAATTGAAGTACTGTTATCTACAGATTTAGCAAATTCTTCTCTTCGTTCTTCACCTAAAATAGCTTTTTCACCAAATAACTCGCCTTTTGCGAGAATTGCTTTTATTACTTCATCACCCGCTTCGGTGTAATAACCAATTTTCACTTTTCCTTTTTCTATTAAATAAACTTTATTGGCACTATCCTCTTCAAAATAAATATATTCTTGTTTTTTATAACTATTAAATTCATGAGATTTTTTATATGATTTGAATTTGTGAGGACAAAGCATATTAAAAAGATTAACTTTTTCAAAAAACCAGATATTATCTATTTTCATAGTATAAAGATATTACAAATCCTTCATATTTTCTACTTATCGTTAATAACAATATGAGGTATTTTATTTAAATCCCAATCGATTACTAATCCACCTGCTAATTCTTCAGCAATTTTTTTTCCATACAAATATTCGCATAGATAAAGAGCTGCTTCGAAGCTTTTAGCTCCACCTGCAGAAGTTATAAATTTGCCGTCATGTACAAATAATACATCTTTCCTTATATCTAAATTTGGAAACATTTCTCGCATTTGATCAATATCACTTGGGAAAGTCGTCGATACAGTTTGGTCTAATAAATCTGCTTTAGCTAATACAAAAGCGCCATCGCAATGTGAAGTAGTAAACAAAGCTTTTGATGACGTCATCTTAACAAATTGAATCATTTCTTCGTCATCTAAATCGGTATTTAAATGGTGTTCTGCACTTGGAACTACCAGAATATCAATTTTAGGTATTGAATCTTTTAAATAATTATAGTCAGGTATTATTTTCATTCCTTCAAAAGTAGTAACAGCTTCATCTGTATTTGCCACGGTAAAAACATTCATGGCTTTTATGTTTTTCCTGAAAATGGTATGCTGAAAAATATCGAAAGGAGCAGTAAGTTCTGTGTTAAAAGTTCCGTCCATAATAAGAAATCCAACATTATATCTAGTGCTATCTAATTTTGGAAACTTTTTAACTTTCAATTCAGTATTTAAGGTTTTGGGTGTTGCTTTTGTTTTTTCTTCAGAATTATTTAAACAAGAATTCAAACTTAAAGTCAAAAATAGTATTGCTAAGTATTTCATATCTGTGGTTTAGAAGTTTTAAAATTAGTTGATTTTTTTAAAATACGATATAACCAGTAAGATAAACCCATTGCTAAAAGTCCATAAATTGCAGTTAAGGCCCAGTTGGTTTTATACCCAAATAATTCGATAATTTTAAAACTTAATATCGGACAAAGTATATGTGCAAATGAAAATGAAATAGAATACCAGGCCATATAAGTTCCTTCATACCCTTTTTTTGCTCTATCCATAGCAAATGAATTTGTAAAGGGAAACGATATCATTTCTCCAAAAGTAATTAAGATCATATGCAATATCAATACTTGCCAATACATATCATAAAATAAAAAAACAAAACTAATGCCCATCAAAAATGAACTATATAGAAACAATTTTGGCTTAGAAGTATTTTTATTTTCAATCCAACTTACTAGTGGCATTTCAAATAGAACAATTAAAATTCCATTAAATAGCATTAATAAGCCTGTATAGTCTTCAGATAATCCAAATTGTTTATAATGATAAGTTGGCATAGTAAAAAACAATTGCATAAAAACCATTCCCATTAAAAAGCTAATTCCTAAGAATACTAAATAAGGTTTATCGCTGATTAATCTGAATTTAGAATTACTATCTGATACTTCTTTTTTCTCTTTATGACTGTGTAGTTCTTTCTTTTTTACCAGAAACAAAAATAAAACTGTAGACAATATACAAGTAATTCCATCTATCCAAAATAAGGTATCATACCCTGTTTTTACGATTAAAAAACCACCAACTATAGGTCCGAAAATAAAACCAAGATTGATCGCTAATCTTATCAAAGCTAAGGAACGGGTTTGATTTTCTGGCTTACTATAGGCTTTAAGTGAAACAAATAATGCAGGTCTAAACATATCTGCAATACTCATTATAAAAAACACACTAAAACATAAGGCCCAAAATGAGGTTATAAACTGAAGTCCAATAAATAGAATTCCTGTTGTAAATAGGCTTCTAGCCATTACATTATAAAACCCTATTTTATCGGTTAATTTTCCACCTAAGTAATGTCCGACAAGGGATCCAATTCCAAAAAATGAAAGTATTATACCAACATCTTCAAGATTAAATGATAATTCCTCATTTAGGTACCTACTTAAAAAAGGAAGTATCATAGTACCAGCTCTGTTAATAAAAGTAACAAATGCTAGAAACCAAATTTCTTTGGAGAGTCCTTTGAAGGAACTTATATAGTTATAGTATATGTTTTTCATAATTGAAATTGTTATAAAAATAAAACGTCTCGATAATTATCGAGACGTTTTAATATTGTTTTTATTTATTTAGATATAATCAATACACACGCCTCTGATATTTCTGTGAAGAAATGACAGTTTTTTGACATTTATTTGTATTGTTGTTTTTCATTTTATAAGTTGCAAATCTACAATTCTTTTTAAAATACTCATTTTATAATTACATTCAATTCTTATCTTTACTGAAAATTATACTTATGAAGTTTTTAAATATTACTTTTTTCTTGTTGATTACTGTGATTGGATTTGCTCAAACTAATGAAGAAATTATTGAAAGTATTAAAAAATATCAAGCTGATGAAAATGAAAAATTCAGAAATAAAGAAACAACTATTTTGGATTCGTTAGATCTTTTAACATTTACATCTTTAGAGTTTTACGAAATAGATTTACAATACCGTGTTGAAGCAAAATTAACAAGAACTCCAAATGCAAAACCTTTCTTAATGAAAACATCTACAGATAGGTTACCTGAATACGTGCAATATGCAATTGCTGAGTTTACAATCTCTGGGAAAGATTTAAAACTGAATATTTATAAAAGTACAAGACCCGTAGAAGAACCAGAAGATGATTATGTTTTCTTGCCTTTTACAGACTTAACAAGTGGTGATGGATCGTATGGAGGAGGAAGGTACTTAGAATTAGATGTACCTGAAGGAGAGACTATGATTATAGATTTTAACATGGCTTATAACCCTTATTGTTCTTATAGCCATAGATATTCCTGCCCTGTTCCTCCAAAAGAAAATGATTTGTTAGTTAGGGTAGAGGCTGGAGTAAAAGATTATGGTAAGCATTAAAAAAATTTCACCAACCACATACCAAAAAATACTGCAGCAAAACCAAGAATAAAACTTGCAATCGTATAGAGGGCAAAACTCATAAAGTCACCCGATTTTAGAAAAATATGATTTTCGTAAGCAAAAGCTGAAAATGTGGTAAATCCACCACAAAATCCAGTAGCTAAAAACAATATTGTATTTTGTGAAAGAGATTCATTTTTTACGGCAAGTCCCAAGATAATCCCAATAAGTAAACTTCCTAAAATATTTGCTGCAAAAGTGCCGTAAGGAATACCCGTTTTATCACTATTAAGGAAAGTGCCAATCCAATAACGGAGAGAGCTTCCAATACCTCCACCTAAAAAAACGAGTAACAATTGTTTCATATAGCTAATATAAAAAATCCTCACGAGTAAGCTACCCTGAGGATTTTTAAATTGATGGTTAGTATAATTTATTTTATTTGATAATAAATGTCTGTTTGTATTTCTTCAGGTTTTACGGTAGTAGGATCATTAACATATAATTCCCATACTAGATCCCCATATTCTAAGTTTTCGTTTTTAAAATAATTTGCAATATTAGTATGAGCTTCCATATCACCTTCTCCATAATTTCCGAATTTGGATATTGTTACAACACCACCTTCTGGTATATCAATACTATCCATACCTTCTTTAGGAGCAATTTTTTTAGAAAGCATTAATCCAATATAAAGTTCGGTTTCTCCTTTTACTTCATCAAATTTTGTATACACTGCACCTGGTGTATAATCTGTATATGCTAATTTTTGTTCAACAGCATACATGCCAGCTTGTGGCATATACTCAGCAAATAATGCAGGTAAGTTTTCAATTTTATCTTTAATGAAGTAGCCTATAAATGTTTGTGCAGGATTTTCTTTTTGACTGATCACTCCAATGGTATAGTTGTTATTGCTAGGAGGTAAGTTGGGTAATTCTTTCATAATTACATAATCTAAGTTTTCTAATCCTTTTTCTTCCATAGGTCCCAGCATTCCATCCATTCCTCCTGAAATAGCAGCAAAAAGCTTAAACATAAATGGAGTTTTTTCTGCTTTCATTCCCCAAGTTACCTTAGTGCCTTCTTCTACTTCTTCAAGAGTCCAATAAACTTCAGTAGGTTCGTAATCACCAAACTGAATTTTTTGATCTATTGATTGATTTTCAACCAAAGCAATGGTTTTCATATTCCCTGGGCCATCTTTACTTGTCCAAGAATAAGATGCTCCAACTCCACTAGTAATTTCTGAATAGGTGGCAACAATAGTTGAATCTTCTTCCAGCCAGGGTCCCCATTCTTCCCAATTTTTAAAATCATTTAAATTTTTGAAGATAACACTAGCTGGGGCTTTTATGACTTTAAATCGTTTTACATCATAACTATTGGGTTGTGTAACGACATATGCCCAACTACCAATGAGAAGTACTACAATAATAATTAGCAAGTATTTTATAATTTTCATGATTTAGGGATTTTGTTGATTATTAGGCTAATATACTGAAAATAAATAATTAATGTAATGAGTAAGTGGTTATAAGTTAGGTAAATAAGTGCTTGTTTGATAGGCTTTTGTTTACTTGTTTAGTGCTAAATATTAAGTATTATTTGTTATTTTTGTAAACTTCAAATAAAAAACTATCAATATGAAAACTAAATATTTTATGGGTTTGCTTGTTGCAGCCGTATTATTATTTTCATGCGCAGATGAAAAGAAAAAATCAGAAGTTGCATCGGAAACTAAAGAAGTAAAAAAAGCAAAGGATTTTAATTACAATGTAGAGCAATTTGCAGATATTAAAGTTTTGCGTTATCAAATACCAAGTTGGGATGATTTAACTTTAAAAGAGCAAAAATTAGTATACTATTTAACAGAAGCTGGTTTATCGGGTCGTGATATTATTTGGGATCAAAATTATCGTCATAATTTAACGATTCGTAAAGCATTAGAAAATGTTTATACAAACTATCAAGGTGATAAATCTACTGAGGATTGGAAAAATTTTGAGATTTATTTAAAAAGAGTTTGGTTTTCTAATGGAATACACCACCATTATTCAAATGCAAAATTACCAGCTAACTTTTCAGCCGATTATTTAAATGAATTATTAACTGCAACTAATACGATATTAGAAGGTGAAGCTATTGAAGTTATTTTTAACGATAAAGATGCTAAAAAAGTTAATCAAGCAAAAGATACTGATAATGTTTCTCAAAGTGCTGTTAATTTTTACGGACCTAATGTAACTAATTATGATGTTGGCCTTTTTTATGGAAACTTAAAATCACCTGATTCATTAAAACCTTTATCCTATGGTTTAAACACACAGTTAATAAAAGTAGATGGTGTAGTAAAAGAAAGAATTTATAAATCTGGAGGATTATATGGATCAGCTATCGATGAAATTATAAAATGGTTAGAATTAGCTAAAGATGTTTCCGAAAATGAGGCTCAAGGTAAAGCTTTAGGTTTATTAATCGATTATTATAAAACGGGAGACCTACAAACTTGGGATGATTATAATGTAGCTTGGACAGGAGCAACAGATGGAAATATCGATTATATTAACAGCTTTATTGAAGTTTATAATGACCCTTTAGGTTACAAAGGTTCTTATGAAACTATTGTTCAGATTAAAGATTTTGATATGTCTGAAAAAATGGCTGTATTATCTGAAAATGCTCAGTGGTTTGAAGATAACTCACCATTAATGGAAGAGCATAAAAAGAAAAACGTAGTGGGGGTTACCTATAAAGTTGTAAATGTAGCCGGAGAAGCAGGTGATGCTTCGCCAAGTACTCCAATAGGTGTTAACCTACCAAATGCAAACTGGATTCGTGCTGAGGTTGGATCTAAATCTGTTTCATTGGGAAATATAATTCATGCATATAATAATGCTGGAAGTACAGGGCGTTTAAAAGAATATGTTCATGATGATGAGGAATATGAATTAGAAAAAGAATATGGACAAAAAGCAGATAAATTACATACAGCATTACACGAAGTTATTGGTCATGCATCTGGACAATTAAATCCCGGTGTTGGTGAAACTAAAGAAACGCTTAAAAACTATGCATCTACTTTAGAAGAAGGTCGTGCAGATTTAGTTGGATTATATTATTTATATAGCCCAAAGTTACAAGAATTAGGATTGGTTGACGATTGGAAAAGTGTAGGTATGGCAGCTTATGATGGTTATATTCGTAATGGGTTAATGACACAATTAATTCGTCTAAACTTAGGTGATGATGTTGAAGAAGCTCATATGCGTAACAGACAATGGGTTTCTGCTTGGGCTTTTGAAAAAGGGGCACCAGATAATGTTATTGAAAAAGTGACTCGTGATGGAAAAACTTACTTCAAGATAAATGATTATGATAAACTTCACGAAATATTTGGTCAATTATTACTTGAAACTCAACGAATTAAATCTGAAGGTGATTTTGGTGCAGTTGAAGCTTTAGTAGAAGGTTACGGAGTAAAAGTAGATCAAGAATTACATAAAGAGGTATTACAGCGCAATGAGCAGTTTACATCAGCTCCATATAGTGGTTTTGTAAATCCTGTAATTGTTCCTAAGTTGAATGATGCTGGAGAAATAGTAGGTTTTACTATTGAGCAACCTACTACTTTTAAAGAGCAAATGGTAAATTATTCTAAACAATATAATTTCTTACCAGAAGTAAATTAAAAAAATAAATTTTTTAATTAAAAAGGCTTTTTGTTAAATCAAAAAGCTTTTTTTATTGCTTTATCCAATCTTTTAAATAGAAAAGGAAAACGATAAAGGCAATAAATCCAACCAATATCCATAAACTTCCTTTGTAATGTTTTTTATGTAATACTTTATCTTTTCTGTAACTGAAGAATATCACAATTACAAATGCAATAACAAAAAAAATAACAAAAGTCCATTGGCCAGAACTAAACATAATTATGTAGATTTATAGGCGTAAAAATAATCATTAAATTTAGTTATTATATTATTTTTAGAATCTCTTTTATTATTGAACAATTAGCATAGTAAAGAACAATATTAATTAATAAGTTAACCGACTTTTCGGGAAATACATATGAAAAATAAAATTGCCGCTGTACAAGCTTTTCATGAAGCTTTTGGATTAGGAATGAAAGACTCACCAACTGCAAATTTAGATGCTAATAAAAATTTATTGCGTTATAAATTAATGCGTGAAGAAAATGAAGAATACTTAGATGCAGCTAATAATAAAGACCTAGTAGAAGTAGCAGATGCCCTTGGAGATATGCTTTATATTTTATGCGGAACCATTATCGAACATGGTATGCAACATAAAATTGAAGAAGTCTTCAATGAAATTCAAAAAAGTAATATGAGTAAATTAGGTGCTGACGGAAAACCAATTTATAGGGAAGATGGTAAGGTACTAAAAGGGCCTAATTACTTTAAACCAGATATTCAATCTATTTTAGATAAATAATAGTTAAATCAATACTATTCAACGGCATATCTCCAACCAAATGTGTCTTCAGATTTATTATACTGTATTTCCATTAATTTAGTTTTAAACATACTAGCAAAACCATCGGTTATCTTTGGTAATTGATATATTTTTTGTTTGTGACTAAAATCACTAACTGGACTTATAACTGCTGCTGTTCCTGCACCAAATATTTCTTTTAAACTTCCATTATTAGCAGCTTCAATTAATTCGGTTACTTTTATTTTTCTAACCTCAGTTTTTATACCGTCTCTTTCTGCTAATGCAATGATACTTTTTCTAGTTATCCCATCAAGAATCCTGTCACTAACTGGTGCTGTAAGTAAGGTATCGTTTATTCTAAAAAAAACATTCATGGTTCCAGCTTCTTCTAAATATTTATGCTCATTAGAATCTGTCCAGATTACTTGTTGAAATCCTTTTTCTTTAGCAAGATTTGTTGGGTAAAATTGAGCACCATAATTACCGGCAGCTTTTGCAGCTCCAACACCACCATCTGCAGCTCTACTAAAATGTTCTGCAATAACCACTTTTACATCACCCGTATAATAGGATTGAGCAGGTGAAAATAAAATCATAAATTTATATTCATCTGATGGAGAAGCTGAAACTCCTGCTTGAGAAGCAATTACAAACGGACGGATATAAAGTGAGTTTCCAAAACCAGGTTTGATCCATTCTTTATCTAATAAAAGCATACGCTCTAAAGCTTCAAAAAATATATCTTTTGGAAATTCAGGAATTGCTAATCTTTTTGAAGATTTATTGATTCTATTAAAATTATCTTCAGGTCTAAATAGCCATATTTTCCCTTGATCATCTTTGTAAGCTTTCATTCCTTCAAATACTGCTTGCCCGTAATGAAAAACTTTGGCTGCTGGAGATATTGATAAATTTCCAAATGGTTTTATAATAGGATTTTCCCAAGAACCGTTTTTATAATCACACTCAAACATATAATCTGTAAATTCTTTTCCAAATACTAGATTGTTAAAATCTACTTGATTTACGCGAGATTTTTCAATGTTTTCAATTGAAATTAAGTGATCAGTTTTTGTGTTCATAAGTGTGATTTATCGTTATGCAAAAGTAGTTAAAACATGGTTATTTTTACTTAAAAATTCATTAATTTCGCAAAAATTAAAAACCAATTTATTATGAAAAAACTAATCTTATTACTTAGTATTCCTTTTGTTTTATTTGCTTGTAAATCTGAAGATAAAGAAGCTAAAAATGCTGGTGCAGCAGAAGTTAAAACTGAAGTTGAAGTAACATATTCTTCATTTGGAGAGAAAATTACAGATGAAAATGTACTTTCAAAAAAAGAAATAATTGAAACTTTCAATACTTTAAAAGCGGGAGATACAGCTATTGTGAAATTCACTACAAAAGTGAACGAAGTTTGTCAAACTAAAGGATGTTGGATGCGTTTAGATTTAGAAGACGATGAGGTAATGGTTAAGTTTAAAGATTACGGTTTCTTTATGCCTAAAAATATTGCTGAAAAAGAAGTGATTATTCACGGTAAAGCATTTGTTTCTGAAGTTTCAGTTGAAGAACAACGTCATTATGCAGAAGATGCTGGTAAAAGTGAAGAGGAAATAGCAGCGATTACTGAAGTTGAAAAAACATTGTCATTTGAAGCAGATGGTGTTCTATTAATAGAATAAAGATGCGATATTTAATTATAATTTGTTTGGCGTTTTTGATTTCATGTAATTCATCAGATACTACAGAATCAGATATTAATTCTAAAGAGAGTAAAACTGAAAAGTTTGTTCCTGATATGTATGAAGCATCTGAAATGACGTTACTTATGAGATCTATGTATGAAGTTAATGAGGAAATTAAAAAAACTATAGTTGCTGGAAATACACCTGATAAATTCCCAAAAGACTTCCTAAACATATTCAAAGCAAAACTTACAGACAATAAACCTTATAACGATACTTTTATAGCGTATTCAAAAGTGTATATAGATAATGTTAGAGCAATCTATGATACTACAAGTACCATACCTATAGAAAAACGTTATAATAATGCTATAAATTCTTGTATTTCGTGTCATACTACTGAATGTGTAGGACCAATTCCAAGAATTAAAAAGTTATTAATAGATTAGTTTTTTGAAACGCGAAATTATCATCACGGATGATGGTTCAACTACCATTCATATTCCAGAATGGAATGAGCAGTACCATTCAACACATGGTGCTATTCAAGAAGCTTATCATGTTTTTATTGATACAGGTTTCGCTTATTTTCTTAATCAGCAACAGCCAAATCCTTTAGAAATATTAGAAATTGGATTTGGTACAGGTCTTAATGCGTTTATAAGTTTAATAGAAGCTGAAAAATTGAAACAGCCAGTTAATTATACTGGGGTTGAAGCATATCCTGTGTCTTCTTCAGAAATTGAAAAATTAAACTATCCTTTTCAGTTAAATAGTTCTGAGGAATATTTTAATGAATTGCATTTAAGTGAATGGGATAAACTTTCAAAAATTTCCAATCATTTTTCAATTTTAAAAAGGAAACAATTCTTTTCAGAAATTAAAGATCAAAATAAGTTTCATGTTATTTATTTTGACGCTTTTGGAGCAAGAGTTCAACCAGAGTTATGGACAGAGCAAATTTTTAAAACAATGTTTAAAGCATTAAAAAAAAATGGAGTATTGGTTACCTATTCTGCAAAAGGAAGTGTACGTCGTGCAATGCAATCTGTTGGCTTTATTGTTGAAAAACTTCCTGGTCCTCCTGGAAAAAGAGAAATGCTGAGAGCTAGTAAAGTTTGAAGCATTCGAGAGTTTTCCTCAAATGCTGAGAGCTAGTAAAGTTTGAAGCATTCGAGTGTTTTCCTCAAATGCTGAGAGCTAGTAAAGTTTGAAGCATTCGAGAGTTTTCCTCAAATGCTGAGAGCTAGTAAAGTTTAAAGCATTCGAGAGTTTTTCTCAAATGCTGAGAGCTTTAAAAAAGGTATAAAATTTTAATACCAATTTTTAATGACATTATGACATTTAATAATAAATGGCAGTACTTTTGCAAACTATAAAATCAGAAATTTATAAACATTAAAAACTCATCATTTATGAGCGATAAAAATAAAATAGAAAAGGAAGTAGTTGAAGATGAAATATTGACTGCAGATAATGAAACAGCGAATGTAGAAGAGACTGAAGGTAAAGATCCTTTAGAGGTTTTGCAATTGGAGTTAGATAAAGAGAAAGATAGAAATTTACGCCTTTTTGCAGAATTTGAAAATTTTAGAAAGCGTACTAGTAAAGAACGAATAGAATTGTTTTCTACTGCAAGTGAAGGTGTAATGACCTCTTTACTTCCAGTATTAGATGATTTTGACAGAGCTCTTTTAGAAATAGAAAAATCTGAAGACACAGGTAATTTAGAAGGTATTGTTTTAATAAATAACAAACTACGTGAAGCTTTAAAATCTAAAGGATTAAAAGTTATTGAAACCAAACAAGGTGATGCTTTTGACGCAGATATCCATGAGGCAATTACTCAAATTCCTGCCCCTAGTAACGATTTAAAAGGAAAAGTGATTGATGTTGTTGAAAAGGGATATTCTTTAGGCGATAAAATAATTCGTTTTCCTAAAGTAGTAATTGGACAATAATCCAAAGAATTAAATTATCAAATAGCAAAATCACGTGAAAGAAGATTTTTACAAAATATTAGAAGTTTCAAAAGAAGCTTCTGCTTCAGAAATAAAAAAAGCTTATCGTAAAAAAGCAATAGAATTTCATCCCGATAAAAATCCTGGAGACGCAAAAGCTGAAGAGAATTTTAAGAAAGCTGCTGAGGCTTACGAAATTTTAAGTGATCCTGACAAAAAAGCCAAATACGATCGTTTTGGTCACCAAGCCTTTGAAGGTGGAGGTGGCGGAGGCTTTGGAGGTTTTGGCGGAGGTGGCATGAATATGGATGATATATTCAGTCAGTTTGGAGATATTTTTGGCGGCGGTGGCGGCTTTGGTGGTTTCGGTGGCGGAGGTAGAAGAGCTCAAGTTAAAGGTAGTAACTTAAGAATTAGAGTTAAACTAACACTGGAAGAAATCGCTAACGGTGTTGAGAAAAAGATAAAAGTAAAACGTAAAAAAGTAGCAAAAGGGACTACCTATAAAACCTGTACATCATGTAATGGAAGTGGTCAAGTTACCAGAATACAAAACACAATTTTAGGTAGAATGCAAACTTCTGCACCTTGTAGTGTTTGTAGTGGTTCTGGGCAAACAATAGATAAAAAACCAACAAATGCTGATGCTCATGGATTGTTGCAATCAGAGGAAACGGTCTCTATTAAAATACCTGCAGGTGTTGTAGAAGGAATGCAGCTAAAGGTATCTGGTAAAGGAAATGAAGCTCCAGGAAATGGGATTTCTGGTGATTTATTAGTTGCAATTGAAGAATTGCCACATCCTACATTACAAAGAGAAGGGGATAATCTGCATCATGACTTATATATAAGTATTTCGGATGCTGTTTTAGGAAGTTCAAAAGAAATTGATACAGTAAATGGTAAAGTGAGGATTAAAATTGAGCAAGGCGTTCAAAGTGGTAAGATACTGAGACTTCGTAATAAAGGTATTCCAAGTATTAATAGTTACGGAACAGGAGATCTATTGGTACATATTAATGTTTGGACTCCAAAAGAATTAAATAAAGAGCAAAAAGAATTTTTTAAGAAAATGAGTGAGGATGGTAATTTTCAGCCAAACCCAGAAAAAGAAGACAAATCTTTTTTTGAAAAGGTGAAAGATATGTTTTCATAAACTTATGTTAATTAAAAAATTTTATTATATTTGAGAATCACTATTAAATTAGTAGTGATATTTTTCTTTTTCATAGCAATTTTTTCCCATCCTTTATTAGTTTAAAGGGTGGGTTTTGTTTTTTAGGACACTTTCAATTAATTTATGATATGATTCCTTGTAACAAATCGATGGAATATTCAACAAACCTTTTAAATAAATCTTAATAGCTAATTAGCTTAATTGACAAATCAATATATTTACCAATTCGAAACTAAAACTATGAATAACCTATTAGTAGCTGAAGATGTTTCAAAATCTTTTGGAGCATTTAAAGCATTAAATAATGTAAGTATTGAGGTTCCTAAAGGGAGCGTATTTGGATTGTTAGGTCCTAACGGTGCTGGTAAAACAACTTTAATAAGGATTATCAATCAAATTACCATGCCTGATTCTGGTAAAGTACTTTTAGATGGACAGCCATTGCAACCCAATGATATACAAAATATTGGTTATTTACCTGAGGAAAGAGGTTTGTATAAATCCATGAAAGTTGGTGAGCAAGCAATGTATTTAGCACAATTAAAAGGACTTTCTAAAACAGAAGCAAAAGAAAGACTTAAATTCTGGTTTGAAAGATTAGAGATAGATGGATGGTGGAATAAAAAAATACAAGAATTATCAAAAGGAATGGCTCAAAAAATACAATTTGTGGTTACAGTATTGCATCAGCCAAAATTGCTAATTTTTGATGAGCCTTTTAGTGGATTTGATCCTATTAATGCAAATTTGATAAAAGATGAAATCTTACGTTTAAAAGACGAAGGAGCAACAGTTATTTTCTCTACCCACCGTATGGAATCTGTCGAAGAAATGTGTGATCACATTGCATTGATTCATAAATCTAATAAAATATTAGAAGGAAAATTAATCGATATTAAAAGAGAATATAAATCAAATACATTTAAAGTTGGGGTTATTGCTAATCAACCTGAAAATATTCAGGAAGTATTGAACGAGAAATTTGAAGCAGTACCTACTTATTTTAAAAGTATCAATAATGAGATGCAGTTTAATATAAAAACACCTAGTTCTAATTCAATTAATGAATTGGTGACATACCTAACGTCATTAGGTCAACTTACACATTTTGAGGAAGTAATACCTTCAGCAAGTGATATTTTTATTGAAACTATTCAAAATAATTAAGCTACGTTATGAATCACCTTCCTATAATAATAAAAAGAGAATATCTAAATAAAGTGCGTAATAAATCGTTTATCATAATGACTTTTTTAAGTCCTATTATTATGGTTGGGATTTTTACGTTAGTAGCATATTTATCTCAACTAAATAACGATACCGTTAACACCATCAACATTCTTGATGAAAGTGGATTATTTACTGATTATTTTGAAGATTCTGAATCCTTAAATTATTCTAACTTGAAACTTGTTTCATTGGATGAAGCTAAAACGCTAACTGAAAACTCTGAGGTATATGGGCTTTTGCATATTCCAAAAACAAATGAATTAGATGATCTATCTGAAACGATTACTTTTTATTCTGAAGATTCTCCATCTATTAGTATTATGAGAGGTATTGAAAATAGAATTGAGGATAAAGTAAATGTTTTGAAATTAGATCAATCTGGAATTGATGCTAAACAAATTGAAGAATTAAGAATCGATATCGATGCTAAATTAGAAACTTTTGAAGGTAAGAAAACCTCAAAATTAGGGTCGGGCTTAAAGTTAGCATTTGGTGGCATTGCTGGATATTTGCTGTTTATGTTTATCATTATTTATGGTAATATGATTATGCGAAGTGTTATTGAAGAAAAAACAAGTAGAATCATTGAAGTTATAATATCATCAGTAAAACCAATGAAATTATTATTGGGTAAAATATTTGGGACAACACTAGCAGGGGTTACACAATTTGCGGTTTGGATTGTTCTAATGTTAGTATTAAGTTCTGTAATTTCTTCAATTTTTGGAATCGATACTTCTGCAATATCATCTCAACAACAAGAAGTTATAAGTCAAAGTTCTGGTTCCCAAAAAATGATTACAGAAGTTTTTATGGAGTTAAACAACTTACCCATTGGTAATTTAATAATTATGTTTGTCTTCTTTTTTATAGGAGGTTACTTATTATATAGTTCACTTTATGCTGCAATTGGCGCGGCAGTAGATAGTGAAACAGATACACAACAATTTATGTTGCCAATTTTAATGCCTTTAATATTGGGTATGTATGTTGGTTTTTTTACTGTTATAGATAATCCACATGGAATGGTTTCGCAGGTTTTTTCATATATTCCATTTACTTCTCCAGTTGTTATGTTAATGCGAATACCCTTTGGAGTACCTTTATGGCAACAAATTCTTTCATTAGTGATTTTATTTGGTACATTTATGGCAACAGTATGGTTTGCTTCAAAAATTTATAGAGTAGGAATATTAATGTATGGTAAAAAAGCAAGTTATAGAGAGATTATAAAGTGGCTTAAGTATTAATTATGCAAGAAGAAGTAGTAGATAAAATTGAAGAAACAGCTGTTGAGGTAGCTAATGAGGTAGAGGAAGTTGTTACAGAAAATATTTGGGGCGCAATTCAAAAGTTTTTAGATCTTGGATTTCATTTTGGAGATGGCGAAAACAAAATTCATTTAACGGTTGGGTTAATATTAGCTTTAGTAATTTCTTTAGTTCTAGCCAAGTATATATTACAGTGGATAAGAAAGTTTTCGACCCGAAGAATGGACGAATCCGATAAGAATAAGTTTGTTAGTGTTTTTAGATTTATTAGATATGTAACTTATATAATTGTTTTCTTTTTTATTTTAAGTCATTCAGGTGTAAATATAACACCAGTATTAGCAGCTTCGGCAGCATTACTAGTAGGGTTAGGATTGGCGCTGCAAGATCTTTTTCAGGATGTTATAGGAGGAATCTTTATTATTTTAGATAAATCTTTATTAGTAGGTGATATAATTGAAGTTGACGATAAAGTAGGAAGAGTTATTGAAATTAAATTGCGTACAACAAGGGCAATAACTAGAGATGATAAAATTATAATTATTCCTAACCATATATTAATTAGAAACTCAATTTATAATTATACTCAAAACGGTAATACCACAAGAGAATCTATAAATATTGGAGTTGCTTATGGTAGCAATACCCGAAAAGTAGAAGAATTATTATTAAAATGTGCAAATTCAAATTCTAACGTTTTAAAAAAACCAGCAGCTTTTGTAGCTTTTGATGACTTTGGTGATTCTGCATTAATTTTTAAACTTAATTTTTTCATTAATGAAAGTTTTAATTCACCTAGAACCAAAAGTGATATAAGATTTAATATTGATGAAATATTTAAGGAAAATAATATTACTATTCCTTTTCCTCAAAGAGATGTTCATCTTTATCAAACTAATAAAAAATCTTAATTAAACCCACGTTATAATTCAAATATGTCAAAAATATTAATCATTGAAGATGAAGCGGCAATTAGAAGAGTATTAGTAAAAATACTTTCTGAAGAAAATTCAAAATATAAGGTTTCAGAATCTGAAGATGGACTTCAAGGAATCGAATTAATTAAAAAAGAAGATTTTGATTTAATTTTATGTGACATTAAAATGCCTAAAATGGATGGTATCGAAGTATTAACGGCTTCAAAAAAAATAAAGCCAGAAATACCTATCGTAATGATATCTGGACATGGAGATTTAGATACTGCAGTTAATGCAATGAGATTAGGCGCATTCGATTATATTTCAAAACCACCCGATTTAAATAGATTATTAAATACAGTTCGTATTGCTTTAGACAGTAAAGAATTGGTGGTAGAGAATAAACGCTTAAAGAAAAAAGTTAGCAAAAAATATGAGATGATTGGAGATTCACATTCCATCAATCATATTAAAGAAATGATAGAAAAAGTTGCTCCTAGTGAAGCTCGAGTATTAATTACTGGGGCTAATGGAACAGGAAAAGAGTTAGTTGCTCATTGGCTTCATGAAAAAAGCGATCGTGCAAAAGGGTCTATGGTTGAAGTGAATTGTGCAGCAATCCCAAGTGAGCTTATAGAAAGTGAATTGTTTGGTCATAAAAAAGGAAGCTTTACTGGAGCTGCAAAAGACAGGGCTGGAAAATTTGAAGCAGCAAACAATGGAACTATTTTTCTAGATGAAATAGGTGATATGAGTTTGTCTGCACAAGCAAAAGTTTTAAGGGCATTGCAGGAAAACAAAATAAGTAGGGTAGGTAGTGATCAAGATATTAAGGTAAACGTTAGAGTCTTAGCTGCCACAAATAAAAACTTAAAAAAGGAAATTGCAGAAGGGAATTTTAGAGAAGATTTATACCATAGATTGGCAGTTATTTTGATACAAGTCCCCGCATTAAATGATAGAAGGGAAGATATACCACAATTAATTGAACACTTTAGTAAAAAAATAGCAGAAGAGCAAGGTACAGTCCATAAGGAATTTTCAAAAAAAGCAATTGTATTGCTTCAAAATTATGATTGGACAGGAAATATTCGAGAACTTAGAAATGTAATTGAAAGATTAATTATATTGGGAGGGGAAGAAGTTTCCGAAAATGATGTAAAATTATTCGCTAGTAAATAATATCTATGGAAGAGATTCAGATTTCAGATTATAAGGTAGAACAGCCAATTTCAATTCGAAATAAAAATACTTTTGAAGATTTTAATTCTCCAGAAAAAAAAATAGAAAAATCTCTTGAGAAGAGAAGAGAAAAATTAGGGAAGCTTCAAAATACACTTTACGCTCACGGGAAATATTCAGTACTAGTTTGTTTACAGGGAATGGATACTTCTGGGAAAGATAGTTTGATTAGAGAGGTCTTTAAAGATTTTAATGTAAGTGGAGTAGATGTAATTAGTTTTAAAGTACCTACAGAATTAGAAAAGAATCATGACTATTTATGGAGGCATTATATAGCACTTCCTGCAAGAGGAAAATTTGGTGTTTTTAACAGGACTCATTATGAAAATGTTTTGGTAACTCGAGTTCATCCTAGTTATATACTAGGAGAAAAATTACCTGGTATTAATAATTTAGAAGATGTAAATGAAGCGTTTTGGGATAGACGTTTTGATCAAATTAATGCATTTGAAAAAACACTATCTGATAATGGAACACTTATTTTTTAAGTTTTATTTGAATCTTTCTAAAGAAGAACAAAAAAGACGATTATTAAGAAGATTGGACCTACCTAATAAAAATTGGAAATTTTCTGCAGGTGATTTAAAAGAAAGAAAACTTTGGGATAATTATATGGTTTGTTATCAAGATGCAATAAACCGTACCTCAAAAAAGCATGCGCCTTGGTATATTGTTCCAGCAGATAATAAACCTGCAGCTCGTTTAATAGTTGCATCAATTTTATATAAAGAACTAAAAGAATATAAAGATATTAAAGAACCAGAATTAGCCCCTAAAGTTGAAGCTAATATTTCGGAATACAGAAAGCAACTTGAAAACGAATAACGATTAAAAACTACTCTATGAAAAAATTATTTCTAATTATTTTATTGATTTCTATTACTACCATAGGTTTTTCTCAAAATGTTAATAAGAAAGATTCAATTCTAATTAAACAAATATTTAATACATCCTTATCTGATGGCGCTAGTTATGATTGGCTTGATTATATGTCTAATAATATAGGAAGTAGGCTTTCAGGTTCATTAGGTGCAGAATTAGCGGTCACCTATACTAAAGAACAAATGGAGGAACTAGGAGTAGACAAAGTGTGGTTACAACCAGTTATGGTTCCAAAATGGACTCGAGGAGCTAAGGAGTATTCATATATAGAAACGTCACCAGGTGTTACTTCATTAGCAGATATTTGTGCGTTAGGAGGTTCGGTTCCAACTCCTTATGGAGGTTTAAAAAAACAGGTGGTTGAGGTTAAAAGTTTTGAGGAATTAGAAAGTTTAGGTAGAGAAAAAATTGAAGGAAAAATAGTTTTCTTTAATCGTCCTATGCAAGATAACTTAATACATACTATGCGTGCTTATGGTGGAGCTGTAGGTCAAAGATATTCAGGTGCTGCAGAGGCTGCAAAATATGGTGCTGTTGGTGTAGTTGTGAGATCTATGAGTTTGCGTCAAGATGATTTTCCTCATACAGGAGCTATGAGTTATGGAGATACACCAGAACATCTACGTATTCCAGCCTGTGCAATTAGTACTAATGGAGCAAACTATTTAAGTGCAACTTTGAAATTACAACCTAATTTATTGTTTTACTACAATCAAAATTGTAAAACATATCCTGATGTTCAATCTTATAATGTAATTGGTGAAATCACTGGGAGTGAAAAACCAAATGAATATATTGTAGTTGGTGGTCATCTAGATTCTTGGGATATGGGTGATGGCTCACACGATGATGGAGCTGGTTGTGTTCAGTCTATGGAAGTTTTACGAATATTGAAGAAAATAGGTTATCAACCTAAGCATACCATTAGAGCAGTTATGTTTATGAATGAAGAAAATGGATTGAGAGGAGGTAATAAATATGCATCTGAAGCAAAACGTAAAAACGAACAGCATGTTTTTGCTTTGGAAAGTGATGCTGGTGGATTTACTCCTAGAGGTTTCTCTTTTGATGCTAGTGATGAAAACTTTAATCTTATTAAAACCTGGGATAAATTATTTGAGCCTTATTTAACAAATAGATTTGTAAAAGGTGGGAGTGGTGCTGATATTGGTCCTTTGAAAAAAGAAGGAGTCATTAAAGTTTTGGCTGGACTAAGCCCAGACTCGCAACGCTATTTTGATTATCATCATGCATCTAATGATACCTTTGATAAAGTTAATAAACGTGAATTAGAATTAGGTGCCGCTGCAATGACAAGTCTTATTTATTTAATGGATAAATACGGGGCAAAGTAATTAAGAGCTTTTTTTTATTAATAATCACTTCTAGGTTTTATTAATAGAAAGTTAATTCAGATATACCATATAATGAATTTAATCTTTTAATGTGTTTTTTTGTATTGAATAAATTCAATAGATTAATCACAATTATTAACTAAATCATTGTTTTAAAGGCTTGTAAATGTTGAAAAGTTAATGTTTCTTAATGTGTTTTACTTTGCAAGTTATTCATAATTATAGGAGTAAACTTTTATCGGGTGCTACTGTTTTCTTTTTTTTATAAGTGTATTGATTGTATATTTAATAAAATTTAACAATAGAATTGAGAGCACTATTTAAAATATCGATAAAACTTCGATTAGCTTTCTTGTTTATAGTTTTGGTGATAAATACAAATTTCAACAGCATTTTTGCCGAAGAAAGTTTACTGGAATTTAAGGAAGAAAGTGTCGGGAATTTGCATTCATTTAATAATGAAGAGCTTTCCATTTACTCAACTATTATCAATAAAAGTATAACACAACAATCTTTTTCCAATGATTCTATACAGATCTTTAGATGGAAAGCAATTGATTATGCTCAAAAGGGTGATGTAGAAAACTCAACTTTATTTATTGAAAAATATATAAAATCATCACTTCATGTAGGTTTCGTAAATAATGATGTTTTTGAAAAAATTGCTGATTCTAAAGAATATAAAGAGCTGCAATCTAAATACAAAGTAAATTTTAATTTTATCAACCTATTTTATTTATTTACTTCATTAATAGGGTTTTTCATTTTTTCTGTATTAATCCTAAAAAGTAAAAGTAATAATGCTTCAACTTTATTAATAAGTTTATTTGTATTGATGCATTCTATTTTTATTTTAGATTTATTCTTCTTTTTAACAAACCTTAGATATAGCTATCCACATATCTATTTATTGTCAATTACATTTTCCTTTCTTTATGGACCTTTAATATATTTTTATTATAAAAAAATTGCTCTTAATTATAGGTTTAGAAAAATAGATTTATTGCATTTAATTCCAACTGTAATAATAGTTTTTAATGTCTTACCCTATTATTTCATTTCTGGAGAAGAAAAACTAAAAATAATGCTTGATGTTAGTTCATTGTCATTAAAAAAAATTCATGATTTTACCATCATATTTAAATTTGCATCATTATTAATATATGCAACTCTAATAGTGAGAATATATCTTTTTAAGATAAGAAAGGATAATAAAATATTAATTGACAAGTATAAATGGTTAAAAGGAATTGCTTATTTAGTTTCATCTTATGTGGTTTTTTATTGTATATATGGATTAATTATTGCTTATGACAGCATTCCTAGAATTGAATTTCTTTTTCACTTACAAATTATTGCAATGGCATTAATGGTTTTATATGTGGGATACAAAGCATATCTCACACCTAAATTGTTTGCTCAAGGATTTTTTGATGAGGTTAATAATAAATATAAAAAGTCTGGTTTAACATCAAGTTTTTCTAGTGATCTAAAGGATCAATTAATTTGGCTTTTAGAAAGCGAAAAAATTTATAGACAAAATAATATTAGTTTAGAATTGTTGTCTCAAAAGTTAGATACCAACCGTCACAATACTTCTCAAGTAATTAATGAGCATTTCAATTTAAACTTTTTCGAATTAATTAATAAATACAGAATAGAAGAGGCTTTAGATATAATTAAAAGGGATACAAATAAGAATATGAATATCATCGATATTGCTTACGAAGTGGGCTTTAATAATAAGGTAACTTTTAATAAATCTTTTAAAAAGCTGCTTTCACAGACTCCTTCTCAATATATAGCGTCCTTAAGCGAGTAAATATTCAGTAAGTATTCATCGGTTTAGTTAATGATTATGGGTGTTAACTATTGATATTCATATATTTATTTTCTTAGAGTACAATCAAATATTTAAGATGTTCTAATGGCTTTTTTTTTTTTTTTGTATAAAACGAGAAAAATCATAATTATCATAACTTTAAAAAAATATTTTGTTGTATTTTTAACAATTAATTAGCATTTAAAAACAGCTGGAAGTAATTTTTTTGGAATACCCTTTAGCTTTGTTATTAATTGAACTAAATTTTTTTTGAATTAGCCTAAACTTTTGCTTCTGGCTTTTTTTGATGTTTTTAAATAAATTATAAATCTAAAAATGTAATAACTTAAATTATTTAATATGAAAAAAACCTATTTAAAATGGTTAATGCTTATGTTTTTTAATGTCACTATTCTGATGGCTCAAGAAAACCCAATTTCGGGAGTTGTAACAGATACTTCAGGTGAAGTTCTAATGGGAGTGAACATTATTGAAAAAGGCACAACTAATGGTACACAAACAGATTTTGACGGAATGTTTAGTCTAGATGTAGAAGCAACAAAAATTATTGTATTTAGTTTTGTTGGATATCAAACTATTGAACGAACAGTTTTAGCTAACATGACAAGTTTAAGTATTCAAATGCAAGAAGATACAGCAGTACTTGAAGAAGTAGTAATTACTGGTTATTCAAGAAGGAACAAAACTGTTCAAACTTCTGCCGTTGTTTCTATTTCTGCTGAGGAAATTGCACAACTTGCTCCGTCTACCAGTATTGATAATTTAATACAAGGTAAAGCAGCAGGGGTACAAGTAACTGCAGCAAATGGTAAGCCTGGAGAAGGAGCCTTTGTAAGAATTAGAGGTGTGGGTTCATTAAGTTCCGGCGCATCTTCACCATTATATATAGTTGATGGAGCAGTGGTACGAGAAGAAGATTTAGGAACTATATCTAATCAAGATATTGCAAATTTATCGATACTTAAAGATGCAGCTACTACTTCAAGGTACGGTTCAAGAGGTGCAAATGGTGTTGTTGTTATAACAACGAAATCTGGTGATAGAAATAAGGACGCTCAGGTAAGATTTAGCTCTCGATTTGGTTTTACTGAAAGGATAAACCCTAATTTCGATGTGATGAATGCTCAACAGAAAATGCAATATGAAGCAGAATTATCTGCCTTAGGAATTTCTGCTGCGAATAGTTTACCTGGAGTTACAACTCAACCCGGAAGCCCAGAAAGACAATTTCTATTAGATAATGAAACTGATTGGCAAGACCTTATGTTAAAGCAAGGTTACGTGCAAAATAATAATTTATCATTCTCTGGTGGTTTAGAAAAAATGGATTATTTCTTTTCTGTAGGATATGATAGAAATACAGGAATTATTGATCAAATTGATGGTTTTGAAAGAATTAATACAAGACTGAACTTAAATTTTGATGCAAAAGATTGGTTAAAACTAGGAGTAAATGTTGGTTATTCAAGATCTACAAGTGACGAACCTCGTGATAGAAATAATGTGCAAAATCCTTTTAGAGCAATGTACGATTATAACCCTTACGAGACAGAATTTGTATTAGATGAAAATGGAAACCCAGAATTAGACGAAAATGGTGATCCAATTTATAGTCCAACCCACACATCATTTAATGTAAGGGGAGCTTTATTATCTGAACCAGCAGAGGAAATTAAAAATAACTTATTATCAAGTGTCGATGCAGAGATACTGTTTTCAGACAATTGGAGTTATGGATTTAATACTTCTATTAACAGTCTAAATCAAAGAAATGAAAGTTATTCAAAACCTGGTGGAATATTAGATGCACTTATTGGAGATCCAAATAATCCAGGTAATAAATTGGATACAGGAGCTTATCGATTTGACATGACTATGAGTAATCGACTAAATTATAATCTTTCAACAGACACGAATAATTTAAATGTTATGGGATTATTTGAATATAATTATAATGAAAATAATGGCTATTCAGTAAGAAGTATAGGATTCCCATCAGAATTATTAACTACTCAAAGTAATGCTGCTCAAGTTACAGCAGGTAGTACGACTAAAAATGTATTAACATTAGTATCGTATGGATTATTTGCAGATTATGATTTTAAAGAAAAATATTTAGCATCAGCATCAGTTCGTTATGACGGTTCTTCAAATTTTGGTAAAGATAATCGTTGGGGACTATTTTATAGTGGAAGTTTAGGTTGGAATATAGCTAAAGAAGATTTCTTCAATGCAGATTTTATAAATCTTTTAAAGCCAAGAGTATCTTATGGTACAGTTGGTAATCGCGATGGTATATCCCGTTATGCTGCACAGGATAATGTAGCTTTTGGTTCGTATCCTGGTGGATCTGCAACTATCCCATCTAATATTGGAAATCCAGAGCTTAAATGGGAAACTACCGCTACAGCTAACTTTGGATTAGAATTTAATATGTTCGATAATAGATTAAGAGGTGTTGCCGATTATTTTATTAGAAATACAACAGACCTTTTATTTGCTATACCAGCATCCGGTGAATCTGGAGTAGGGTCCGTATTTGGAAATTTAGGTGAAATTCAAAATAAAGGTTTTGAACTTTCATTACAAGGAGACGTTATCAGAAACGAAAATTGGAAATGGACACTTGGAGGAAACATATTCTTCCTAGATCATGAAATTGTTTCATTACCAGATGGTGAAGATGTAATTCCTGGTAATGCATTTAATATTTTATTTAGAGAAGGAGCATTGATTAATGAGCATTATTTAGTTCGATATGCTGGTGTAGATCCATCCAATGGAGCGCCATTGTATTATGGAGCTGACGGTGAAGTTTACAGAGCAGATGATCTTCCTGAAGGAGAAAATAGAGTCTTACAAGGAAAATCTACCATAGCAGATAAAGAAGGAGGATTCTTTACAGATTTAACTTATAAAGGTTGGGGATTAAGAGCCGATTTTATTTTTAAATCTGGAAACTGGATTAACAACTTTGTGCGTTCAAACTTAAACTCAGATGGTATTAATATTGATGATAATCAAGCAATTTCTGCTTTTAATTATTGGCAAAACCCAGGAGATACGGATGTACAGCCAAGTCCAATTTATCAAAATGAAGCTAATTCAGTAAATTCTGATAGATTCTTAGAAAAAGGTGATTATATTAGAATGAGAAACCTTACTTTTTCTTACACATTCCCTAGCGAATCGTTAAGTAGAATACCTTTTACTAATCTAAGACTATATCTTCAAGGACAAAATTTATTGACTTTTACAGAGTTTTATGGAGATCCTGAAGTAGGTATTTCATCGGGTGAAACCATTAATTTCGCAAGTACCGTTGCTCCAGGAGAGGCAACTCTATATAGTTATCCAAATACAAAATCTGTTTCATTTGGAGTAGATTTAAGTTTCTAATCAAAAAAATAAGAAAAATGAAAAAATACTTTAAAATAATAATAATCATAGTTTTCTTTACAGGATTGTTTGTATCCTGTCAAGATGAATTAGATCAGTTACCATATGATGAATTCGCTACTGAAAACGCATATGTAACTGCTCAAGATTTTGAAAACGGTATACGTGGAGTTTATTCTGCACTAACTTTAGGGGGATTATATGGAGATACTTCATTAAGTGTCCCAGACGTACTTTCTGATAATGTGACCTTATGTCAAGCAGGTCGTTTTACAAAACGAACTTTACATGATTATGAGTACAATTCTAATTCAACGTTATTAGGAACTTATAATAATGCTTACGAACTTATATTTAGAGCAAATCAAATTTTGTACTATGTTCAGAATTTTGAAGGTGAAAGTAAAGATAATATCATAGCTGAAGCAAAAGCTTTGAGAGCATTAGCACATTTTAACCTAGTAACTTATTTTGGGCAAATTCCAACACAATCTAGTGATGCTAATTCAAGCCTTGGAGTTGCCTATGTTTTAGAACCAGATCCTAATATTGAGCCAGCACGGCTTTCTGTAGGTGAATCTTATAATTTGATATTAGATGATTTAGTAGATGCAAAATCTAAAATTAATGATTCAAACCCTGTAGGAAGAATGGGAGCAGATGCTGTTAATGTTTTATTATCTAGAGTTTATCTTTATATGGGACAATGGCAAAATGCTATTAATGCTGCTAATGATGTTACTATAAGTGTAGCTTCTAGAGATAATGTAGTAGGAGTATGGGAAGATACGAGCCAAGATGGGTTACTTATGTATATCCCAAATGTAGATCCAATTCTAGGTAATAGTATTGGTGTTACATGGAGTCAAGGGCCTATGACATCAATAATACCTGAATATGTAACTTCATTTCAATTATATAATTTATTTGCAGATGATGATATAAGAAAAGAAGCATATACATTTGAAGGATCAAACGGAGGAACACAATATAATGGTATAAAAAAACTATTTGGTAGACCTGGTGTATTTAATGGTGAAGTAGATTATAAGATTTTCCGAGCTGCTGAAGCATATTTAAATAAAGCGGAAGCATATTATAATTTAGGAAATGATATACCAGCTAGAGCAGCATTAAATATGGTTAGAGAAAATAGATACCTTACACCTCCTAATGGTGAAACAGGTATTGCTTTAAGAGATGCTATACGTCTAGAGAGAAGATTAGAGTTTGCTTTTGAATACCAACGTTTTTTCGATCTTAAAAGATGGGGGCTTACTATAAATAGGACTATTGCTGGAGATATTGCAGATGGTTCTGGAACTCCTTCTGATGTACTAACGTTACAATCTGGAAGTCTTTTATTCCAACTTCCAATTGCTCAAGAATCATTAGATGTAAATCCAAACTTGCAGCAAAATGCAGGTTATTAATTTAAAATTTGAAATATGAAAAAAATATATAAAATAGTTACATTAATATTTACTATAATAGTTGTAGCATCTTGTTCAACTAATTATGATGATATTAATGCTGATCATAAAGATGTAATTGGATTCACAATAGCGGCTACTTTAGAGTTGCCATTATCAGCAAGTAATCCTGAGATTAATTTTCCTTTGACATATTATGTTTCAAATGCTTCTTCATCTGAAAGAACATTTCAAGTAATAGTTGTAGAAGAGGAATCTGAACTTTCTCCTGAGAGTTATTCATTTGATGCATCAGTTGTTATACCAGCAAATGAACGTTCTGGAGTATTAGTATTTACAGCGTTAAATATTAATCTTACTAACGAATATGTTCCTTTAGTTTTAGCTTTTGAATCAACTTCAGAAATAGCTTCTGGTCAAAGAATGAATATAGCGTTGAAAACTAACGATTAATAAATAATAATTAAATTAATCTGCCAAAAAGGCCATTTAGAATTAATTCTAAATGGCCTTTTTTATTGTGAGTAATTTTTAATCGGGAGTGATAAGTGATTATGGGTGTTAACTTTGATGTTCATAATCTTTTGTTTATTTATATCGCAATCAATAATTAAGTTTTAATAAGTATTCTTAATTTTTGTTTCATCATAAATAAAAGTTGTTTTGTTAAGAATAAGCTCTCAATTTATTGAAACTTTTATTGGTTGTTTTAAAAACTATTAATTAATAAGATTAATGATAGTTGTTATGTTATGATTAAAGGCTTCTAATTTTAGATATCTTTAGTTTTTAATATTTCTTTCATATATTTCTATCCATTGATCTGCTGTCATTTTGGTAACCAATTCACCTAATAAATCAAATGGGATTTGATCTATTTTTTTAAATCGAATACAACTTTTACCTATATCTAATTTTGTCTTTACATGTTTGGGGTATTCTGTTGTGAACCAATCTAATAAATTTGGATCACTATAAATTCCGGAATGATATAATGCTATAAAATTCTTTTGAGAAGCAATATTAATAAACGGTAGTGGCAATTTTGGATCACAATGATAACCATCAGGATATTTTGAATGAGGTACAAAATAGGCAGGCATACCATATCCCAAACCCTCCTCAAATCCTTCGGGTAGATTATCTATGATTGTTTTTCGTAGTTTATTAAATGGAATAATTCTTTCCTCTGGTAATTGAGCTATATATTCTTCAACTGTATTAGCTTTATATTTCATACTATATTATTTAATGCCTAAATATAGAAAACATTTTCTTTTATATTAAATGTGTTTTTTACCTTAGCCAGCTAAATATTGTTATTTGACTTTAACAGATTATACAAAAGAATTTAACTATAACTTAAAATTAGCATATCCTGTAATTTTAGGAATGTTAGGTCATACCTTGGTTTCTTTTGTAGATAATGTTATGGTGGGGCAATTAGGGACAGCTGAATTAGCAGCTGTTTCTCTAGCAAATAGTTTTATGTTCATTGCTATGTCATTAGGTATAGGTTTCTCAACGGCAATAACTCCATTAATAGCAGAAGCAGATGGAGAAGGAAATTTTGAAGCTGGTAAATCTACTTTTAAGCATGGCCTTTTTCTTTGTACCGTAATAAGTATCCTTTTATTTTTAGGAGTCTTTTTAGCAGAACCAATTTTGCATTTAATGAAACAACCAGAAGAAGTTGTTGAATTAGCAATTCCATATTTAAATTTAGTAGCTGCTTCTTTAATACCCTTAGTTGTTTTTCAGGCTTTTAAGCAATTTAGTGATGGTATGTCAATGACAAAATATCCTATGTATGCTACCTTGATAGCTAATGTTATTAATATAGTACTCAATTATTTATTCATTTTTGGAAAATTTGGTTTCCCAGAACTGGGAATAGTTGGAGCAGCAATTGGGACATTAGTATCAAGGGTGGTAATGGTTATCTATTTGTGGTATTTATTATCTCAACATCATAAAACAAGAGAATATGTTTTAAACATTAAGATATTTGTCTTGTCTAAGAAAATGATTAAAAAGTTGTACAACTTAGGATTTCCATCAGCAATGCAAATGTTTTTTGAAGTAGGTATTTTTACTGCTGCAATTTGGCTTTCTGGAATTTTAGGTAAAAACCCACAAGCAGCGAATCAAATAGCTTTAAACCTATCTTCAATGACGTTTATGGTAGCAATGGGCTTAAGTGTGGCAGCTATGATTAGAGTTGGAAACCAAAAAGGATTAAAACGATTTATAGAATTAAGAAGAATTGCATTTTCAATTTTTTTAATGTCAACTATATTTGCAGTAATTTTTGCAATTTCATTTTTTGTTTTTAGTGGAGTCTTCCCTAAAATGTATTTAGATTTTAATGACCCAACAAAAATGGTTGATAATTATGAAGTTGTTAGTATTGCTACAAAACTATTGCTGATTGCGGCTGTTTTTCAAATTTCAGATACCATTCAAGTGGTTGCTCTAGGTGCATTAAGAGGAATGCAAGATGTTAAAATCCCTACGTTTATTACTTTTATTTCCTATTGGGTCATTGGTTTTCCTATTTCTTATTATTTGAGTTTATATACCGATTATAAAAGTGCTGGTATATGGATAGGACTCTTGGCTGGGCTTACAGCTTCAGGAATACTTCTATTTATAAGGTTTAATTACTTATCCAATAAATTAATTGTTCAAAATACTTCAATTCAAAATGAATAAAATAGTACCTCTTATTGCTTTTATCTTGTTTTGTTTAATAGATTTTTTTGGAATTTATTTAGAAAAGCAAACAATGATTAATTTTGCAAAGCCAATGTTAATGGTGACTTTGTTTTGGTATTATTATTCAAATACTAAAAAACTCAATAGGCATTTTGTTTTAGGGTTATTATTCAGTTTTTTAGGTGATGTTTTTTTATTGGGAACTGGAGAATTATATTTTATATTAGGCTTAATCTGTTTTTTAATTGCGCATATTTTTTACATAATTATGGTACTAAAAATTATTAAAAAAATAAGGCCAAAAGAATTAATTATAGCTAGTGTTCCCTTTATTACTTTATTCTTTGTTTTAATGAATGTTTTATATGATGGACTTGGCTCTATGCGCATTCCTGTTATAGTATATGCTTTAACTATTTCATCTTTTGGTGTAGTTTCCCTGATTTTGTTTTTGCAATCTAAAACAAAGAACTCTTTATTATTAGTTGTAGGTGTTCTAATATTTATTTCATCTGATACCATCCTGGCGTTAAATTTATTTCATAAAAAACAATCATTTTATCCATTAATGATTATGATGACTTATGTTTTTGCTCAATATTTAATTTGTAGATTTGTGCTTAAATTAAATCAAGAATCATGACACTTCCAAAATTCATATTAGGAGATAACACTGATTATCCAGAAGCAATATTTGTTATCCATACTGAATTTCCTCGTTTTATTATAAATCTTCAAGATGATGAGGTAGAATGGTTAGAAGAATTTGATAAAGATGATCAATTAGAATTAGAAAAAGAAACCGAAAATGCTATTAAAGAAGCAAGTGAATTCTATGATAGAGAAGTAGATACGTACGAGAATGATTGAAGAATTATTAAAATATGATACAGAACTATTTGTTTATTTAAATAGTCTAGGAAGTGAGCCTTGGGATTTACTTTGGCAAGTAATAACAAATAAATTTACATTTATTCCTTTATACGCTTTTCTTTTATATTTAGTTTATAAAAATTTTGGTTTTAAGCGAATGTTGATAATTATAGTTTCAGCTGCATTAATGATAACTTTTGCTGATCAACTTGCAAATCTTTTTAAATACGGACTAAAAAGACCAAGACCTTGCCAAGAAGAGGAATTACAAGAATTTTTGAGGCATGTAGTTAAAAATTGTGGACGTTATGGGTATTTTTCTGGTCATGCTGTAAACTCTATGGCAACGGCAGTATTCTTAGGGTTAATTTTAATTAAGAAATATAAAAACCTGATTTTTATTCTATTATTTTGGGCTTTTATGGTAGGATATAGTAGAATTTATGTTGGTGTACATTATCCTTTAGATGTTATTACTGGAATGTTTTTTGGAGGAATTATAGGTTGGTTATTCTATAGATTAAACTTAATACTTCAAAGAAAATTTATAAAATAATATTTTTATTTTTTAGTAACTAAATAAAAATCTCTCCACAGCCTCGGTCTATGTGATCTGCTTCCTGGTTTTCCTTGGTTCATATCGTATCTTTCAATTTTTTCAATTGAATAGTTTTTAAAAGTATTCTCAAATTTTTCTTTTTGATTTAATGAAACTAAAACACCAAAGCTTTCCTTTTCAGGTATTATAACAGCATTGTTTTTTGTTATTGCTTTAATGGGTTTGCCAAACTCAAATATCATTTCAGGACAAAAACCTTCATACTCGTAAACTTCTAGATTTGTTTTTAATTGCCATGTATTTAAATTTGATATACTGTAGTAATTTGGATTATTATAAAAAGTTTTAGCTAATGGCATCCCAAAAATCATAACTGATATAATAAAGCTTATGGTTAAATAGAAAACCTTTTCAATATTTTTAAGCTTTAAAAATTTAAATATTAAAATTCCAATACAAAATAATGCAATTGATAAAAGAAGATACCAATGAAAATAACCGGATATCGAATCTTTTAAAAATAAGTAACCTCCAACCGGAAATAGTATGCCAATTAATGCAATTAAACCAAAATTAAAATATACGGGTACGGTTTCTCTTTTATCTTTTAAATCTTTAAATCTTAATATTAAATATTCAATATAAAAACCTGTATTTAAGGCCAATGGAATTAATACTGGTAATAAGTATCTTGATTTTTTTTCAGGAATAATTGAAAGTAATATTACCGATGATATTGTCCATATGAAAGAAAATTGATACGCTTTTTTGTTTGAAACTTTGTTTTTTAAATACGGGTATAATAGACTAATAAAAGCAGGAATTGTCCATACTCCACTTTGAGTAAAGAAACTCCAATAGTAATAAAACGGTTTAACTTCATAACTGCTCCAATTATTAGATTCTTTTTTTGTTATCTCCAAAACATTTGAAGGATCAAAATAATAAGTATATAAATGCCACCATCCAGAAATAATTATACCAATAATAATAAATAGTATAAGTGGAACTATTCGGCTTTTTAAGGAATTAAATTTATAACTGATTCCATATGCAATAATAAAAGGAAACAATAATGCATATAATGAAACAGGTCCTTTACTCATAAATGAAAAACCAAAAAATATAGCAGCGTAAATTGCTCTGTGATATTTTTTATTATCCTCACTAAAAAGTAAAAATAACTGGTAAATACAAACGATCATAAAACCGTGTGTAAAGATATCCCATTGTGCATTTCTTCCTGAAAATATAATAAAAAATGAAGTTGCTAATATTAATGAACTGATAAAAGCATATTTTTTATTTAAAGTCATTTTTTCACCTAATTTGAAAAAATAAACAATTAGCATTGTTGTAATTAGTGCTGCGGGAATTCTTAATGCGATGATATTTTTAAAACCAAAGATAAATGCTGAAAAAGCAGTTAGCCATGTAGGAAGTGGAGGTTTTTGATAACGAGGTTCACCGTTTAAAGTAGTTAATATCCAGTTGTCGTATTGAATCATTTCTCTAGCAGTAATAAAATTACGTGCCTCCATGATATTTACTATAATTGCATCTAGATTTGTAAAAAATATTGAGATACAAACAACAATAATCCAAAATATATAATTGTTTTTAATCGACATTAACTTCTTGTTTTTTCCATATTACAGTATTTCTAATATAAATGATTAAACCCGCAAAATGACCAATAAATAAAACGGGGTCTTTTCTAATTATGGCATAAATTAATATAAGAGACGCTCCTAATATACTCAATCGCCAAAATCCTATTGGGAGATTTGAAGATTTTGTTTTTTCAGAAACAATCCATTGATAAACAAATCGAAAAGTAAAAATTAATTGAGAAATAATTCCTAGGATTAATAACCAGAAGGGGATATTTTCATTATTAAATAATTTATCGATATCGTATTGACCATTATTAAATGAATAAATAATAATGATTATTGGAAATAATATTAAAAAATACCTTAATGATATAGGTGATTTATACCACTCTCCATTTATTTGTAAATTCCTGATATAAATAAAATAAGTTAAAATTTGACCAAGCATAATTGCAAAATCTTCTCTTAAATAACCATAAATGAAAAGTAGAAAAGATGCTAATAAGCTTAATTTCCAAAAAATAGAGGGTGTAATTATTCGTTTGTTCTTTTCAGAAGCTAACCATTGAATAATAAGTCTTAATGAAAAAAGAATTTGAGCTAAAAACCCTATGCTGTAAATGATCCAGGTTTTCAATCTTTTATTTTATAATTAATATATTTTTTCTTCATCCATAAATATGCAAAACAATCTGTTAATGGACCTAGTAATCGGTTCCAAAGTCCAAACTTAGCTTTGCCTGCGATTCTTGGAAAATGCTGTACAGGTACCTGTTTTATAGTTCCCTTTTGTAATAAAATCATAGCTGGTAAAAATCGATGTAAACCCTTAAACATAGGAATTCTTTTTGCATATTCAGTTTTAATAACTTTTAATGGACATCCCGTGTCATCCATTCCATCCTTAGTAAATGATCTACGTATAATATTTGCTAATTTAGATGACATATTTTTTATAAATGAATCTTTTCTATTGGATCGCACCCCAGTCACTAAATCATATTCTTCAATATTTTCTAATAACAAATTAAAGTCTTTAGGAGTGGTTTGTAAATCTGAATCTATATAACCTAATAAGGGTGTTTTAACAACATCAAATCCAGCTTTTATAGCGGCACTAAGGCCATTATTTTCTTCAAATTCTATAAAATGAAATTTTTCATTTCTATTGCAAATCACATCTATTATATTTTGACTATTGTCAACTGATCCATCATTAACAAATAATACTTCAGTTGCTTTTGTAGCAATCTTTAAATAGTCAATCATTTCTTTTTCAACACGTTCTAAATTTTCTTCTTCATTATATACGGGTATTATAATTGTAAATTCGGACATGTTAAAAGTAAAATGGGTTTTTGCAAAAGTATATTTTTTTTTAATAAACCTATATAATTAAAAGAATCTCTTTAAAAAATGTATTTTTGTTTCTTAGTAAATTTTATATGAAGGTATTAATAACAGGTGCTGCAGGGTTTATAGGTTCCCATACAGCTGAGAGATTTAATGATTTAGGATATGAAGTAATAGGTGTAGATAATTATTCACCTTATTACGATGTTGAATTAAAAAAATTAAATGCTAAAACACTTTCTGAAAAAAATATTAAGATTTTAAAATTAGATCTTCGCACAGATGATTTAAACAAAGAATTACCTGTAGACATTGATTATATCATTCATTTCTCAGGACACCCAGGTATTTCAGCTTCTTCTTCATTTCAAGATTATTTAACAAATAATGTTATAGCAACTCAACAATTACTTTCTTGGATTGAATCTTTAAAAAACAAACCCTATTTTATCAATATTGCTACTTCATCAATTTACGGATTAGAAGCTACACTTACTGAAGATCAGGCTCCATTGCCAGCTTCTTGGTATGGAGTTACTAAATTAGCGGCGGAACAATTAGTACTAGCATATACACGAAGAAATTTGTTAAAGGGAACATCCTTGCGCTTATATTCTGTTTATGGCCCTAGAGAACGTCCAGATAAATTATATACTCGGTTAATAGATTGTGGGTTAAATAATAAGCCATTTCCTTTATATGAAGGGAGTGAGAAGCACTTAAGGAGTTTTACTTATGTTCAAGACATCATTGATGGTATAGTAAATGTTTTAGGAAAAGAGGAAGAATGCAATGGTGAGATTTTTAATTTGGGAACCGAAGAAGAAAATTCAACCGCTATTGGAATACAAACAGTTGAGAAAATCTTAGGAGTAAAAATAAAAATGGAAATGCATCCCCCAAGACCCGGTGATCAATCTAGAACTTGTGCAAATATTACTAAAGCAAGAAAAGTATTAGATTATAATCCAAAAACCAGCTTAAGGAAAGGTTTAGAAGCACAAGTAAACTGGTTTAAAGAGAATTTTAATTAAGGAAATTATTTCACTTATTTAATTGAAGTAAATACTGAGCTGCAGTAAAAGGAGATGTTTTATTATCTCTTAATAATTGTAGTTGCTTATCAAGTTCTGATTTTATTTTAGGGTTACTATAAAAATCACTTTTTAAGGAGGACTCTATGGTTTGTAGTAGCCAAAACTTATTTTGATCATTTCTTTTCAATTGAAAGTACCCGTTTTCTTTTGTAATAGATGTGTATTCTTGAATTAGATCCCAAATATCGGCTACACCTTTATTGTTTATGGCACTACATAGTAATGTTTTTGGAGTCCAATTATTATCTTTATCTGGATACAAGTGAAGAGCTCTGTTAAATTCAGTTTTTGCGAGTTTAGCAGCAGTTATATTATCTCCATCTGCTTTATTAATTACAATACTGTCGGCCATTTCTATGATACCTCTTTTAATGCCTTGTAATTCATCTCCAGCACCAGCAAGTTTTAATAAAAGGAAAAAGTCGGTCATTGAATGAACAACGGTTTCACTTTGTCCAACTCCAACAGTTTCAATTAAAATAACATCATAACCAGCAGCTTCACAAAGTATAACCGCTTCTCTTGTGTTTCTTGCAACTCCGCCTAATGAATCTCCAGATGCAGAAGGACGAATAAAAGCCTTGGGCTCTCTAACCAACTCTTCCATTCTTGTTTTATCTCCTAAAATGCTTCCTCCACTTACCGTACTACTTGGGTCTACTGCTAAAACTGCAACTTTGTGATTTTTTTGAGTAAGCAGTTTACCAAACTGTTCTATAAATGTGCTTTTGCCTACACCTGGAACTCCTGTAATCCCAACTCTTATCGATTTATTTGCATAGGGTAAGCAAGTTTCAATTATTTCTCTAGCTTGAGTTTGATGTTTTTGATTAGTGCTTTCAACTAGAGTAATAGCTCTACTTAATGCTGTTTTTTCACTTTTTAAAATCCCTTTGATTAATTCTTTTGAAGAAGGTACCTTTTTGCGTTTTTTCTTTAGACTAGAAGCAACTTTATCACTAATAGATTTAGGTTGTTTAACTCCTTTTTTTTCTTGTAAAGCAGACTTAATACTTTCTTTTTTATTCATTTTATTTTTCTTGTAATAAAACAGGAACTACCGTGTTGTCCCAGGCAAACATCATGAGGGTACCATTATCAGCTTCAGAAAATGAAATGGTAAAATTTTCAGTTACTGTTAGACTATTTGAAACAGGAACTGTAGCAATTACAGCATCGTTTTCAGGATCACGGGCTGCAGTTTGGTCTGTATATTTTACACCCCATTCATGCATTTCAGAATTAAAAATAACCTGCCATGATTCTTTTGCTGGGATAGTCCATAGGGAATAGGTACCTTTAGGAAGGTCCATGCCATTAATGATAAGGTCTTTGTTAGTTGTGAAAGTAGAAGCTTCATTAGCACCAGTACGCCAAACTTCATTATAAGGCACTAATTCTCCAAAAATAACGCGGCCTTTTTTAGTGGGACTACAATAAAATGCTTTTAGTTCTAGATCTCCTTGATGATGAGTTATATGCTGTTCTGGACTATGTTTTTTAGTTTGTGATTTAGCATAAGGACCAATTACAAACCTAAAAAGTAAAACAATTACTAACAAGATACCAAATACCCAAAAAAATCTTTTTTTAAACTTACTCATAGCTTTATATTTAGAAAAGTTAAAGATACTGAAATAAAAATATTGAATTTTGAAACATTCGTATTTTTATGTCGTCTTTACTCTGAACAGCAACCAAAAAACCATCAAATTTTGTCTGATAAATTACTTGTTGAACAATGCAAAAATAATAATCGCAAAGCACAAATGGCAATATACCGCCAATATTGTGATGGGATGTTTATAGTAGCTCAACGGTATTTTAAAGATACTGCGGCAGCAGAAGATGCAATGCAAGAAGCTTTTGTAAAGGCTTTTAGCAAGATTGACCAATTTAAGGGGGACGTCACCTTTGGAGCTTGGTTAAAAAAAATAGTAATTAATAGGTGCTTGGATACGATTAAAAGTAAAAAAATAGAAACGGAATCTATAGAAGAATCTGTTTTTGAAATAGTTCAAGATGATGATGACTGGGAGGTAAGTGATGAAGCTACCGTAACTGAAATATTATCGGCAATAAATAATTTGCCAGAGAAATTTCAAGTTGTTGTACAATTATTTTTATTAGAAGGATATGATCATCAAGAAATTTCAGAAATATTATCAATTTCAGAAAATGCATCAAGAACTAATTTACATCGAGGGAAAGCAATATTAAAAAACACCTTAAAACATTTACATTATGGCACAGGATCTTAGAGAATTATTGAAGGGAGCAAACCCTGAGGATACAAAGCTATCAAGAGGTCATGAGAATCGATTTGAAGCTATGTTAGAGAAGGAATTGCCAATTGAAAAAGATTTTTTTTCTTGGACAAAGGTGGCAGCAATTGCTGTGGTGCTAATCAGTATTACATTTTTTGGATACCAATATTTATCAAATTTTTCTGGAGATAATACAATTAAAACTAACAATCCTATTGTAAAAGTAGAAGATGAAACTACACCAGATGAAAATCAAATCACTTTAGGAGATTTATCACCAGATTTAAAAAAAGTAGAAGAATATTATTTGGCTGGAATTAATGTTCAGCTTGCTTCATTAAAAATTGATGATAAAAATAAAGAACTAGTAGAGAGCTATATGAAACAGCTTAGTGCTTTAGATAAAGAATATAAAAACCTTAGCCTTGAGTTAAATACAGTAGGCCCTACAGAAGAAACCATCACTGCATTAATTGATAATTTAAAATTACGTTTGGAATTGCTGTTCAAACTTAAAAGCAAATTAAACGAATTAAAAACACAAGAAAATGAACCGATTAATAACATTTAAAAATAGTTTAGTTATAGCATTACTATTGACAACGATCCAATTTTATGGTCAGTCAAAATATGTAGAAACCTTTAACGCCTCTGAAGATATGGTGGTGGAAGTTAATACTTCATACACCAACATTATTTTTGAAACATGGAATAAAAACAAAGTAGAAGTGGAAGCTTTTATTGATGACAATACTTTATCTGATTCAGAAAAAAAAGAAGTATTTGATACTTGGAAATTTAATGTATTAGGAAACAGTAAAAAAGTAGTGGTTACTTCAAATTCTCATGGGGATATGAGTAATTATGAATACGATTATAACTTTGATGAAATGGAATTCAATTTGGAGTTTTTAGGGCCTTTACTTGAAAATTTAGATATCCCTGAAATGCCTGATTTCGAAATGCCAGAGATACCTGGTGAATTAATGGAAAGTGTTGGGAATATTCATTTTGATTATGAGGCATTTCAAGAAAATGAAGAAGAGTATTTGAAAGAATTTGAAAAGCAGATGGAAAAGAATTTTGGGCCTGAATTTGAAGCTAAAATGGAAGCCTGGGGTGAAAAGTATGGCAAAGAATGGGAAGAAAAACATGGCCCTGAATGGGAAGCTAAAATGGAAGCTTGGGGAGAGAAGTTTGAAGAAGAAATGGAAGAATGGGGAGAGAATTTTGCTAGGCAATTTGAAGAAAACTCTGAAGAATACGAGAAACATGCAAAGGAATACGAAAAACATGCTAAAGAATATGAAAAGCATATAGAGGAAATAGAAATGAAAGCTGAGGAATTAAGTAGAAAGTATAAAACTAATAGAGAGAACTATAGCAAGTATAATAAAGTTAATAAGACCATTATTATTAAAATGCCTAAAAACACTAAAACAGATGTTAATGTTCGTCACGGCGAGTTAAAAATGGCAAATGCTTATAATTTAAATGCAACATTAAATTACTCAACTTTTATGGCAAATAGTATTGATGGGGGACAAACCCTCATCAATGCTGCCTATGCCCCAGTTTTAATTGAAAACTGGATAAATGGATCAATAAATGTTAATTATGTAGAAGATTGTAGTATTAAAAATATTGAAACAATTAACCTACAAGCGATCTCTAGTAATGTTCATATTGGAAATATTAACAATTCAGCTGTGCTTTCTGGAGCGATTGGAGATTTACAGATAAATTCAATTTCTAATAACTTTTCAGATTTGCATATAGTTTTAGAAAATACAGATGCGGTGTTAAAATTACCAGAAACAGCCCATTCGTTTTATTATAACGGAAAAAAAACAAGGTTAGAAATTCCAGTTTCTTCTAACTTGCAGTTAGATAAATCAGTAGTTGGAGATTTAATTATTCAGAAAGGATATAATTATTCAAATACTAATGATAAATCTATAAATATAAATGCTTCTTTTAGCAATGTAATTATTAAGTAATGATTATAATGTTGAAGAAAAGTTTTTAATTGAATATGAAAAAAAGAAACTCTAACAATTTTTTTAAAAAAAAAGCCATTTCGAATAAATAATTATATTCAAAATGACTCTTTGAAGCACTAATTGATTAGCTTAAGCGTCTTCGTTTAACTTTTTCGTAAGGTAAAACCCAGTAAATAAACCAGCTCCTGCCATTAAAAATATAGTCCCCGGATAAGCGATATCTTGTTCAATTCCTACTACTTCATGTAATATACCTGCTATAAAAATTCCTAACCCAATACCCATAAGTAATAAAGCAAGGTTTACTACAATTACTTTCCACATTGGAGTTGCTCTTTTATTTTTACTATAAAAAATTGAAGCATCTGCTCCTTTTTCTATTAACGCTAAACGTTCTTTATTTCTAGCTGAAATAAATAAATAAAATATTCCGAAAATTACTCCGAATATAATTGGTACAATAATAATTTCTGGTCCCATAATGATTGATTTGTTTTAAATTAATATTTGTTCGTTTGGTATTAAGACGTGAACAATTAAAAATAGGTTACATTTATATCAATATATTTTTTAATAAGTTTTATTGTAACCTAATTAAACCTTTGTACGTCTAACTTTAAAATGCAACCAAACACTGACCCATATTTAATTGAACAAACTTTAAAAGGCAATTCGAAAGCCTTTGGAGAATTGGTGAATAAATATCAGTCATTTGTATTTACCATCGTTATACGTATAGTTAAAGTAAGAGAAGAAGCGGAAGAAGTTGCACAAGATGCATTTATTAAAGCATACGAGTCTTTATCAAGTTTTAGAGGGGAATCAAAATTTTCTAGTTGGTTATATAGTATAGCTTATAGAAAAGCATTAGATGCCATTAGAAAGAGTAATAAACATCATAATTTAGAGCTTATTGAAGAAATTACTGAAGATGATAGCGGAGTCATAGAAAATGCTCTTAGCTATATAGAGGATAAAGAAAGAAAGGATGTTATACAGAAATGTATCATGGAATTACCTGAAAAGGAAGCTGCAATTATTACTTTTTTTTATTTTGAAGAATTATCAATAAAAGAAATATCAAAAATTACGATGTTATCAGAAGATAATGTAAAAGTTAAATTATATAGAAGTAGAAAAAAATTGTTTTCTTTGTTAAAACAATTTATCATACCCACTTATACCGAAAGCAATGGACAAGCAATCTAACAATATTGATAAATTAACACATAACTTAATTAACGAAGCAGGATTAGATAATCCTTCAGCAGATTTTTTGAGTAAAGTGATGGATAAGATTGAGATACAAAAAGCAAGTCAATCAATAGTCTATAAACCATTAATTTCAATTAAAATGTGGTTGTTACTAATTTCAATTACAATTGTTTCAATAGTATTGTTGTTTAACTTTCCTATAATTAATTCGAGTTCTTTCTTTCAATTTCCTACATTAAGTACTTTGTCTTTTGATATTCCTGAAGTTCATTTTTCAAAAACAGCTATTTATGGTATTGGATTCTTATCATTATTTTTAATTCAAATACCTTTTTTAAAAAAGCAAATAGATCAACGATTTTAGAAATTTGATTTTTATACTTTTGTTATAAGATAAAAATTAAAAATTTATGTCAGGTTTTTTTGCCCTTTTAGATGATATAGCAGCATTAATGGATGATGTTGCAGCAATGACCAAAGTTGCTACTAAAAAGACAGCTGGAATTTTAGGAGACGATTTAGCAGTAGGAGCAGAGAAAGCATCTAGTTTTAGAGCTTCTAGAGAATTACCTGTGATTTGGGCCATTACAAAAGGTTCTTTTATAAATAAATTAATAATACTTCCTTTTGTTTTTTTAATGAGTGCATTTTTACCTCAATTAATAGTGCCTATATTATTAATAGGAGGAGGCTACTTAAGCTTTGAGGGAGTTGAAAAAATAATTCATACCTTTTTTCATAAAGAACATGAAGCAATTGATTTTAGTGAAATAAAAACCGAAGAAGAATTATTAAAAGTGGAGAAATCTAAAATAAAATCTGCTGTCATCACCGATTTTATTCTTTCTCTAGAAATTATAATGATTGCTCTTGGTACTGTTTCAGAATCTAGTTTATTAATTCAAATAGCAGTAGTTTCTTTAGTAGCAATTGTTGCTACTATTGGTGTTTATGGTATTGTAGCTTTAATGGTGAGAATTGATGATGTTGGAATTCGATTTATTGAGGTTTCGGAAACAAAAAAAGGGGCCGCAAAAAAAATCTATAATAAAACAGGAAATGGTTTGGTGTGGATTTTGCCTAAATTAATAAAACTAATAGGTGTTATAGGCACTATCGCAATGCTTCTAGTAGGAGGTGGGCTATTTGTTCATAATATACCTAAGGTCCATGATTTCTTTCATGCAATACCCAGTATTATCTCTGATTTAATAATGGGCTTGATTGTGGGATTAATTGCTTTTTTGCTTTGGAAATTAATAACAAAAATAAAATCAGCAATATCAAAATAGATTTATAATTGTTAAAAATAAAAAAAGGAATCACTTAATGTGATTCCTTTTTTTATTTTATTACGAAAGAACTACTAGATTTGAATTTAAGAAATTGATATATAAAAAAAGAACCTCGATTACGAGGTTCTTTTTTACTTTCACTTTATTTGAAATTATTCTTCAACCGTTTCCATAGTAACTACTTGATACAAGTCTTTACCATTTTGAGCTATAGGTTGGTAATAAGTAGTATTGTATACCACATATTTTATTCCTTCAATTTCAACTTCTTCTCCTCCTTCTGGAATATGAGTTACTACCGCCCCATCGGGTGCTTCAATTACTCTGTATTTTCCATTTTCTTTAACATAGAAGGCACCACCAAAATAATAATAGGTGTCATCATTTAATTTTATAGTTTCCATTCCTTCTGGAAGGGTGTTAACTACAATATTGGTTGGAGCATTAACCACCGTATATCCTCCAGAGGATTGCGTATAATAAACCCCACTATCATAATAATAAGGAGTACTGTTTACTGAAACAATAACTGCAGTCACTGCCATAGTGGTTATAAAGAACCCCCAAGGATGCCACATAGGGCCATAATGATAACCTCTATATCCATGATAATGATATCCATGATATCCTCGATGTCCATTATAATAATGTCGACTATTATTGACACGTACATTGTTATTAATATTTACATTTACATTATTACGTCCTCGACTGTTGTTTACATTATTACGATTACCTGTATTTACATTGTTCCTATTATTGTTATTTCTATTTCCAGTAGTAGCTCTGTTATTAGTATTGGTTCTATTTCCGGTACTAGCTCTATTATTAGAGTTCTTAGGCCTTACGTTGGTATTTGCTTTTCTATTACTAGTAGAAGGTCTTGTACTCGTAGATGGTCTTGTTGTTTTTGGTCTATTGTATTGACTTGTACTTGGTCTGGTAGTAGATTTTCTAGAACCTCCATTAATAGATTGTCTAGAAGAACTACTTCGGTTTGCACTTGAAGGACGAGAAAAACTAATTCGGTTCATACTATGGCCTCCGCCACCACGACTTCCTCCGCCACCTCTGCTCATACGTTGTGCCATTAAGTCACTAGCAGATGAACCAATAACTAGCATTATTACGAATACGATATAATTATATTTTTTCATAGTGCTTATTTTTTTATCGGTTGAAATTTAACTTGTACGGATCCTTTTGGTGGTTGAAACTCAAACATAATGTCTGGTAATTTTGGGTCTTTTCTCCAATTGGTATAAACTGCCTCAAAATATTTATTTTCACTAGTTAAGTATTCAATGGTCATCTTATGAGGAAGATTACTTTCCTTTTCTATCCATATTCCAACAATATTTTCTTCATTGGTAGCCTCTAAATAAACACAATCAACCTCATCTACTTTTTCATCTCCAAAAAATAAGAGTTGATCATAGTTTTCTAAAATATCATCTGTTAAGGTTGGATATAAAAAATCTGCTGCAGGAAAATAGTATCCATAGGTGCTATGGATGCTATCTATTAATTTCAAAGTATTATCTGGTGCATCAAGAATGTCGTATTCATTTTTATCGAACAAGAAATATGAAAACTTATCTTCACTATACCAAAAACTTCTTCTTCCTTTTGTTCCACGATTCTCTATGAATAATTTGTTAGGGCCCTTTAAATAGGTGTCACTTAATTTTTCAACTACATTAGCTTCTTCATCCGAAAAATAGGATTCAATAGTATAACTAAGGGACTCTAAATTGCCAATAGTTCCAGTCAATTTGTCAAGTGATTCTACAGCTCTGGTATCGTACTCACCATCATTAGAAGAATTACAAGAAGTCATAATCAATGCAATAAGCATTGAATATAAGATGATTCTTTTTTTCATAAAATGAATTTTAATTACAAGCCTCTAAGATAAATATTATTTAATAATTATAATATTATTTTTTTCTTATGATTTTAAAAAAAAAGGAACTTCATTTCTGAGGTTCCTTTTTTAATTTTTATCGAGATACTAGTTAGTCTACAAGCACCCATTCTCCTTTGTTTATAAGAGGAATAGCTTGTTTATATTTAAGTGTTTTATTTTCACCGCTCATTACATGCTTGATAGTAACTTTATCATTACGTCCAATTTTTGGTTGTTCCCTAACAATAGTTTCAGTTACCTGTTGTTGCTGGCCTTGTGTTTGTCCAGCAGCTCTAGATACGGATGAGCGCTCATCTAAATTTTGAATTTCGTCCTTTTGTTCTTTTAAATTTTTATTAGCTTTTACGTGACGAGCTTCTCTAATTTGTTGTTGGTTTTCTTGAGGTAATTCACCTTTAAACAAGAATGAAATAACATCTTTATTTACCTGAACAATCATTTCTTTAAACAATTCGAAAGCTTCAAACTTGTAAATTAATAATGGGTCTTTTTGCTCATGTACTGCTAATTGAACCGATTGTTTTAACTCATCCATTTTACGAAGATGTGTTTTCCAAGCGTCATCAATAATAGCTAATGAAATATTTTTTTCAAAATCCTGAATTAATTGTTTTCCTTCAGTCTCATAAGCTTTTTCAAGATCGGTAGCAACATTTAAAGTTTTTACGCCGTCTGTAAAAGGAACCAAAATACGTTTGTATTGATCTTTTTGAGTTTCGTAAACATTTTTAATTACAGGGAATGCAGTTTCTGCATTACGAACCATTTTATTTTGATAATGCTCCAATGCAGCTTTATAAACGATTCCTGCAATTTCTTGAGTACCCATATTCTCAAACTCACTTTGGTTTACTGGTGAACTAATTGAGAAATAACGAATTAATTCAAACTCAAAGTTTTTATAATCTTGGGCTCCTTTGTTATCTTCAGAAATAACTTCAGCAGTATCATAAATCATATTAGCGATATCCACGCTAAGTCGATCACCAAATAAAGCATGGAAACGACGTTTATAAACTACTTCTCTTTGAGCATTCATCACATCATCATATTCTAATAGACGCTTACGAATACCAAAGTTGTTTTCTTCTACTTTTTTCTGAGCACGCTCAATAGATTTTGAAATCATAGAATGCTGAATTACTTCACCTTCTTTTAATCCCATTTTATCCATCATTTTGGCAATTCGTTCACTACCAAATAAACGCATTAAGTTATCATCCAAAGCAACATAAAACTGTGAACTTCCTGGATCACCTTGTCGACCACTACGTCCACGTAACTGCCTGTCTACACGACGAGAATCGTGTCGTTCTGTACCTACAATTGCTAAACCACCTGCACTTTTAACTTCATCAGATAATTTAATATCGGTACCACGACCAGCCATATTGGTTGCTATAGTAACCATTCCAGCTTGTCCTGCTTCTTGTACAATATCGGCTTCTTTTTTATGAAGTTTTGCATTAAGTACATTATGCCTTACATTTCGAATGCTCAACATACGACTTAGTAGTTCAGAAATTTCAACCGATGTAGTACCAATTAAAACAGGTCTGCCATCCTCTGTAAGTTGGGTTACCTCTTCAATAACTGCATTGTATTTTTCACGCTTGGTTTTGTAAATTTTATCCTCACGGTCATCTCTTTGTATCGGTCTGTTTGTTGGAATTTCAACAACATCTAATTTATAGATTTCCCAAAGCTCACCAGCTTCTGTAACTGCTGTACCTGTCATACCCGAAAGCTTACGGTACATTCTAAAATAGTTTTGCAGTGTAATGGTAGCAAAAGTTTGCGTTGCTGCTTCAATTTTTACATTTTCCTTAGCTTCAATTGCTTGATGTAACCCATCACTATAACGTCTACCGTCCATAATACGACCAGTAGACTCATCAACTATCATTACTTTATTTTCCATTACCACATATTGCGTATCCTTTTCAAATAATGAATAGGCTTTCAATAATTGGTTCATGGTATGAATACGTTCACTTTTCACACCAAATTCACGGAATAATTCTTCTTTTAAATTTGCTTCTTCTTCAGATGGAAGTCCTTTCTCTTCAATTTGAGCAATGGCAACACCAATTTCTGGCATTACAAAGAATTCTGGGTCATCTGCACCAGAAAGGTAATCAACTCCTTTATCGGTTAATTCAATCTGATTATTTTTTTCATCAATTACATAATACAATTCCGCATCTACCTTAGGCATTTCACGGTTATTGTCGGACATATAATGATTTTCAGTTTTCTGAAGTATTTGTCGAACTCCTTCTTCTGATAAAAATTTTATCAATGCTTTATTTTTCGGAATACCTCTATAAACTCTTAAAAGTTGGAATCCACCTTCTTTTTCGTCACCTTCTTTTATTAATCTTTTTGCATCTGCTAAAACACCTGTTAAGTATTTTTTCTGAACAGCAACAATATCAGCAATTTTAGGCTTTAACTCATTAAATTCATGACGGTCACCTTGTGGTACTGGTCCCGAAATAATTAATGGGGTACGAGCATCGTCAATTAAAACCGAATCCACCTCATCCACAATAGAATAATGGTGAGGACGTTGCACTAAATCTTCAGGAGCGTGAGCCATATTATCTCTTAGATAATCAAAACCAAACTCATTGTTAGTACCGTAAGTAATATCGGCATTATAAGCTTTTCTTCTTTCTTCAGAATTAGGTTGGTGGTAATCAATACAATCTACTGTTAAACCATGAAATTGAAATAAAGGTGCCATCCAAGCACTATCACGTTTTGCTAAGTAATCGTTTACAGTAACTAAGTGTACTCCGTTTCCTGCTAAACCATTTAAATACATAGGTAATGTCGCTACCAATGTTTTACCTTCACCCGTTTGCATCTCTGCAGCCTTACCTTGATGCAGTGCAATACCACCAATTAATTGTACATCGTAATGTACCATATCCCAGGTTACTTCTTTACCAGCAGCATCCCAAGAGTTTTGCCAAATTGCTTTTTCACCATCTAAGGTTACATATTCTTTAGTCGCAGAAATTTCTCTATCGAAAGGTGTAGCGTTTACCGTAAGTGTTTCGTTATCTTTAAAACGTTTTGCAGTTTCTTTCATTACCGCAAAAGCTTCGGGCAATAACTCATTTAATGTTTTAACCTCAGCAGCATATCTATCATCCTTTAACTGATCGATTTCTTTATAGATATCTTCCTTTTCATTGATGTCTTCAATTTCATGAGATTTAATATCTAAAGCATCAATTTGATCTTGAATTTCTTTTTGATCAGCTTTAATTTTATTTTTAAATTCAACAGTTTTCTCTCTTAATTCATCGATTGAAAGTGCTGAAATACTTGCTTCTTCTTTTTTAATTTTTTCAACTATTGGTTGTATGTCTCCAATATCCTTCTTGGATTTGTCTCCAACAAATAGTTTTAAAACATTATCTAATATTCCCATTTTGTATTGTATGTTTTTTACTCAAATTGAAAAGGAAAAATCACTTTTCAACGTTTTACAAAAAAACTGCAAAAAAACAACATAGCCAAAGGTTACGGTGTTTTTAGTTTTAAAGTTTTAAGCAAAAAAAAAGCCTCTTTTTAGAGACTTTTTTTAGTTATTAGTTATTTAATATTCATCTTCATTCCACAGATAATCTTCGTCTGTGGGATAATCTGGCCAAATTTCTTCTATCGAATCGTAAGAATCACCTTCATCTTCTATAGCTTGAAGGTTTTCTACAACCTCTAAAGGCGCTCCAGTTCTAATAGAATAATCTATCAATTCATCTTTCGTTGCCGGCCAGGGTGCATCACTTAAAAAGGATGCTAATTCTAGTGTCCAGTACATAGACTTAAAGTTTTTTAATTTTCTGCAAAAATAATTTTTTTGATCACAAAGTCAAGTAAAATCGTAATTATTTCTGCTTTATTTTTAAGAACGTTTGTAAGTAACAGTAAAACAGTTATTTACAATTAAAGTTTTTTAAGATTTATAGTTTCTTAGGAACCCATTTTATCTCATCCACTTGTAAATCATAGGTCAATTTTCGTGCCAGCACAAATAGATAATCAGAAAGCCTGTTTAAATACTTCAAAACAAGACTATCTATAGGCTCTTGTTCATTTAATAATGTAGTTAAACGCTCTGCTCGACGACATATACATCGTGCTATGTGACAATGTGACACCGTTGGATGACCTCCAGGTAAAACGAAATGTGTCATAGGAGGGAGGCTTTCATTCATGCGATCCATTTCTGTTTCTAATAGCTGAATATCATCTTCATCAATTCTCGGAATATTTAACCGTTCTTTTCCACTTTTAAGTTTTTCCTTTTCTGGATCGGTTGCTAATATTGCTCCCAATGTAAATAATCGTTCTTGAATTTGAGTAAGTAATTCTTTAGTGTGAACATCCATTTCTTGATCTCTTACCAATCCTATATATGAATTTAATTCATCTACGGTTCCATAACTTTCAATACGTATATGATGTTTAGGAACTCTGGTTCCACCATATAATGCTGTGGTCCCTTTATCTCCTGTTTTTGTATATATTTTCATAATCAATGAATTTGTATAATTAACGATATTAATTAAATCTTATTTCTATAAATTATACTCTTTTGTAAATAAAATTGGGAACTAACTTAAGAGCGATAGCTATTAATTGCCATCTTTTAGAAACATAACTAATATCTTTTTTCTTTTTTATATCATTAAAAATCTGTTTAGCGGCTTTTTCCTTTGATGAAACCCAAAACAAATTATCGCCTAAAGCCATAGCTGTATCTACATATCCTGGACGGATGTCCGTAATGTGAATGTTTTTTGTTGCCATTTTCCGTAGACTTTCTAAATAATTAATTTGGTACGCTTTCGAAGCAAAATAAGCAGGAGCAACCTTGCTACCCCTTAATCCTGCAACAGAGCTTATTGCTGTGATATGGCCATTACCTTGATTTCTAAAATAATTAAAGGACCAATCCATAATTTCGGTGAAGGCCTTAACATTGAGATCTACCGTTTTTTTATCTTCTTCAAAAACCAATTCTTCATTTGCATCACCCGTACCAGAGCTCATAATTAGCAAATCTAAGCCACCCATTTCTTTTGTGAGTGCTGATAATTTATCTGAATTAGATTCAGTTGTACAATCAAAGGATTTGATAAAAAAGTTATTAGGAGAAGTGTTTTTTAATTCTTCTAATAGTTCTTTCCTTCTTCCGGTGATTCCAACCTTATAGTTGTTTTTAATAAGAATATTGGCTAATTCTTTTCCGATTCCAGAGGTAGCTCCAACAATAATGGCTTTTTTCATCTTTGGTCGCCCTTTTTCTTGTCGAAATAACTTTTCCGGAAGCTTTTTCTATTCCTGCTACGACGTTTGTTGGTGTTATACTTATTCCAAAAATATAGCAGTGCAAGTAATGCGAAACCGCCAACAATTAATAGAATTGGATTTGAAAGATTAAAAGAATCCATAATGGGAATTTAGTCTTACAAATATAGAAAATTTATAAGCTTATCGTTTTTTAACATCACTTGAAACCTGACCATCTACTAAACGAATAACACGATGAGCATATTCAGCAATATCTTCTTCGTGAGTTACAATAATTACGGTATTTCCGTTTTTATGAATTTCATCAAAAAGACCCATAATTTCTAAGGAAGTTACCGAATCTAAATTTCCCGTAGGTTCATCTGCTAAAATAATAGAAGGTTTATTCACCAATGCTCTACCTACAGCGACACGTTGTCGTTGTCCACCAGAAAGTTGACTCGATTTATGGTCCATTCTATCTGCCAATCCAACATCTGTTAAAACTTGCTCTGCACGTTTTTTACGTTCATCTTTAGAAGCTCCAGCATAAACCATAGGTAATGCCACATTATCTAAAGCAGTAGTCCTAGGTAATAAATTAAAGGTTTGAAAAACAAAACCAATTTCTTTATTTCGGATTTCTGCTAGTTCGTCTTGAGACATATTACTAACATCTTTTCCATTTAATTCGTAGCTACCAGCAGTTGCTGTATCTAAACATCCTAAAAGGTTCATTAATGTAGATTTTCCAGAACCTGAAGGTCCCATTAAAGCTACGTATTCACCACGTTCAATATCTAAATCGATTCCTTTTAAAACTTTTACAACCTCATTTCCTAATGGAAAATTTCTGACAATTCCTCTAATTTTTATTACTAAACTCATTATTTTTTGGTGAAATTTATCTTTTGCAAGATAATGGTTTTCCTCATAAGACGCATCTACTTAATGCTTGTTACAATCTAATAGTAAAATGTTGTTTTTGTTGTTCTTTTCTGAAAAATACAAAGCCCCAATAAAAGGTGTCAATACTAACGGTGACCTTTGAATTTTTTATAATTTGATTCCAAGCTTCTGTCATTTCTTTACTCCAATAAATATCGTCAAAAATTATAACAGTATCATCATAAATACGATCTAATAAATTCTCAAAATACTCAAGCGTTTTCTTTTTATTATGATTTCCATCGACATATACTAAATCATATTTTAAAGATAAATTATTTTTAAAATAATCTTCAAAAGTAGCTACCTCTAATTGGATGTTTGAGAACTTGTTTTTACTAAAAATGGCTTCTGAAACCTTTGCGGTATTAGGACAACCTTCTACCGTAATTATTTTATTAGCAAATGCCAATGCGGTTGTTCCTAGCCCTAAAGAAGTACCTATTTCTAAAACTGTTTGGGGTTTAAAATAAGCAGTTATACGATATAGTAGCTTTTGCCTTTTAAAAGGAATTCCAGCATTTTTTGCAATGTCCGAGACTTTTCGATTATTGGATTTGAAAACTCGAGAACCCGCTCCAAAATCTGTGATTTCAATCGAGCTTTGATTATGATATAATTCGGTTCTAATCTCTTTTAATTTTTGATAATCAGAATAGTTCTTTTTATCATAAAAACATTTAGTGATTAAATCATAAACAAAAGGAGAATGAACCCCATGTTGATTAGATGATTTTAATAAAAAGCTGAGGTATGATTTAATTTGATACCACATCTATTAAAATGGTTAGAGAATAACTTTATTATTATTCACAAAGAAAATTGAGTTCACTAAAAACATTTTTCCATTTTCCCAGAAAGAACGGAACAATACATCATCCACTAAATATATAGCACTTCCTCTTCCAATTCTTTTTTCAGCAAAAACCATAGAGTTTTTTAATCCTTTTTTAGCTTCTTCTCCAGAAAATCCAGCTACACTAAACGCATCACCTTTTATATAGCCTACATTATAACCGTTTTCTAAAAATTTAAAAGATTTATTACCTAGTTTTAAACTGTAATAAGTGTCCGAATATCCAAAAGCCATTGGATGAGTTTTGTCTATTGCAATTTTGTAAATACTACCTGTAATAAAGTTTTTTACATTATTTAGTTCTCTTTGATCGTAAGGTTTTAAATTTGAATCCAAATCCTCTTCTTCACTTTCTTCCTCATCATTACTATTTAAGTTAATTCCAAAGCCTTCTTTTTCATTAAATAACCCTACAGACCTTCCCATAGCAATTATTTTACCTCCTTTTTGTATCCAACTTTTTAGTGCTTTAATTCCTTCTTCATTTAGAGCTTCCCAATAATAAGTTTCAGGAAGAATTAATACATCAAAATTATCTAACGTATTTCCTCTAAAACTATTGGAATCTATCGAAGTAACAGGATATTTTAACTGAGTTTCAAAAAAGTGCCATAAAGAACCATAACTTAATGAAGAAACTCCATTTCCTTTAAGCATCGCAATACGTTGTTTGTTTACTAATTTTATATCTGAAGAACCAAAATCGGTTCCATTATCAGAAAAACTAGTTGTTGAAGCGTATAATTTACGTTGGTGATTGTTGGCAATACCCGTAACAGTTTTATGGAACTCAGAATTACTTTTATTATCACTTTTAGTGATCACTAAACTCCCTCTGCTAAATATTGTATTATTGAAACTTAACTCCTTTTCAGAAAAACGTACTTTAATATCGTTTTTTAGTAATTCCGTTAAAAAAGTTGCATCCTCAACACTGTTCCATTTGCTTATGTATCCAGCACTTTTTGGATCAGGTTCGTTATGTATAGCGGTCATGATTTTCACTTCATTTGCTTGCAGAGTGCTAGTGCTAGCTACTGCATCTAATCCAAAAGCATAAGGTAAACTCCAAGAAGTGATATCGTAGGTTAAAGGATTACTTAATTTAGCATCAGGTTCAAACAAAGCTTTCACCATTTTTCCTTTAGGTTGATTGGTATTAATTACAATTCCGTTTTCAGCATCAATAGAACCGTTTTTTTGAATTCCATAATGATATCCTGAAGCATTTTTACTATTGGAATAACCCCATTTAATTTCGTGCTTGTCTAATAAGTTAGTTAGTTTTTTAATTCTATCCTCATTACCACTTAAAACGTAACTCTTGTATTTTAATTGGTCGTTTTTAAAATAGGTGCCAAACTCATCATTTAGTTTTTTTGCATTTTGCGAAGAAATTTCAACAGTAGATAAACCAGTTGTGTTATGGTGTTGCATACGATCTACTAGGGTTAAAACCTGACCTTCATCGGTATTAATACCTAATCCAGCTCTACCGTGACCAGCTTGCTCGTAAGTCATACCAATAGCTCCCATAAAAGTAGGGTAGGTGTCTCCATAACTTGGGTATAATAAATCGAATCGTTCTCTTGTGAAAAATAACCACCCTTCACGATCAAAATACTTGGCGTGATTTTTACCTATCTGAACTTGAAAATCTCGTTGCCAATCCGAAATTATTTCATGAAATGGCTCTGCTGCTGGAGCAAAATAATAAGGTTCGTTAATTCCTTGTTCGTGAAAATCTACATGCACATGTGGCATCCACTGGTTATAAATTTTTAATCGTTGTTGTGTTTCTACTTGACTAGCCCAAACCCAATCCCTATTTAAATCGAAAAGATAATGGTTAGGTCTTCCTCCAGGCCAAGGCTCGTTATGCTCTGTAGCAACTTGTTTTACATCATAAGGAGTTGCTTTTACTTGGTTATACCAATTTACATATCGATCACGACCATCAGGGTTAATACAAGGGTCTATGATTACCACCGTATTTTCTAACCATAATTGTTTGTTGGTTATCAATTCATATAGTGTTTGCATAGAAGCTTCGGTACTCGATGCTTCATTACCGTGTACATTATAGCTTAACCATACAATGGCGGTTTCTGGTTGGGCATCGCCATCCATAATTCCAGCATTTTTAAGGTTGTTGGTTCTAATGGTTTCAATATTGTCTAAATTGTTTTTAGACGATACAATCGCATAGGTTAAAGCTCTTCGTTCGTTGGTCTTTCCATAATTGTCGTAAGTGACTAAATTGCTATTAGAGGCAACATACTCAAAATAACTAACCACATCGGCATGGCGTGTAAATTGAGTGCCAATTTCATATCCTAAAAATTCGGAAGGAGATTTAATTTGAGCAGTTAAAGAAATAGAAATAAATAAAAATAGAATTGTCAAGTAACGAATCATGGTTGGTTTTTATAAGTAGCCTGCAATTTAAAAAATGTTTTATATTACATCCTATTTATTTTTAAATTAACATTCTCTTGCAAATCGCAATTAAGGTTTTTGTATTTTTACGACAGATATTGCAAATGTATTTATGCCAATAAAACAGATACCTTATAAAAATACGGGATACTTTTCATCACTAATGATTGACTATTTAGCTGAAAAGGAAGCCTTACAGTCTTTTTACCATCGTTTTCCTAGAATAGAAAATTTTGAAGATCAGTTAAAGGAAAAAGGAAACACTTTTCAAAAGAAGAACAGGGAAGTGTTAGTAGCAAGTCTGAAAAAGCAGTATCAAGATTTTGATAGTTCTGAAGCGACTCAAAGCAATATCAACTCTCTTTTAAACGAGCATACTTTTACCATCACTACTGGACACCAGCTGAATTTGTTTACTGGGCCTTTGTATTTTTTATATAAAATATTTTCAGTTATAAATTTATCTGAAAGCTTAAATAAAAAACATCCTCAGCATCATTTTGTGCCTGTTTATTGGATGGCTACTGAAGATCACGATTTCGATGAAATCAATTATTTTAATCTGTTTGGTGAAAAAGTGGAGTGGGATCATAAAAGCGGAGGAGCAGTTGGTGAAGTAGAAACTGATGGATTAGAACAGTTATTAGAAACCTTAAAATCTGAAATTGGCGCCAGTGAAAATGCAAAAAGACTTACTGATTTATTTTCTGAAGCCTATATCAAACATAACAACCTAAGTGATGCTACTCGTTATTTAGCTAACCAATTATTTGCTGAATATGGACTGGTGATTATCGATGGTAATCATCGGGAGCTTAAAGAAGAATTTGCTCCTTTTGCTAAAAAGGAACTATTAGATAAAGAATCGTTTACCATCATTAACCAAACTACCGACCGATTAGAGTCCATAGGATATAGTAAACAAGTACATCCAAGAGAAATCAATCTGTTTTATATTATTAAGGGAATCCGAGAACGGATTATTGAAGAAGGCAGAAACTATACAATTAATAATACGGAGCTAGTTTTTACTAAAGAAGAAATTTTAGAAGAGCTTAAAAATTTCCCAGAACGATTTTCTCCCAATGCCTTGTTACGACCTCTTTTTCAAGAGGTAGTGTTGCCTAATTTATGCTATGTAGGTGGAGGAGGAGAGTTGGCCTATTGGTTCCAGTTAAAAGATTATTTTAAAAGTGTGGAAGTGACATTCCCTATTTTATTATTGCGAAATTCGGTGTTGTTGGCTCCTCAAAAGCTTTCTAAAAAAATAGAAAAACTCAATGAAACTATTGAAGCCTTATTTTTAAATACCTACGATTTAGAGAAAAAACATACCCAACAATTATCTACTTTAAAAATTGATTTCTCACCTCAACGAGTTCATTTACAACAACAGTTTAAAGATTTGTATGAGTTAGCAAAACAAACCGATGCTTCTTTTGTTGGAGCAGTAGGAGCCCAAGAAAAAAAGCAATTAAATGGATTGGACAAGCTTGAAAAAAGATTGTTAAAAGCAGAAAAAAGAAAACTAAAAGACCAGATAGAACGTTTAACAGCTATCCAAGAGTATTTATTCCCAAAAGAAAGTTTGCAAGAACGTACAGTTAATTTCTCAGAGTTTTATTTGGAATATGGAGATGAATTATTAAGCCAATTAAAAAAAGAGTTGGATCCTTTAGTTCATCAATTTACGATTTTAGAGCTATAATTCTTTTAGATTCGTTTAATGGTCAAGTATAAGCGGTCTTTCAAAACCGCTTATACTTTGGTAGCATTACATTTTATTTTAAATCGTAGCGATCAGCGTTCATAACTTTCGTCCATGCGTTCACAAAGTCCCTCACAAACTTCTCTTTATTGTCATCCTGAGCGTATACTTCAGCATAAGATCGCAATACAGAATTGGAACCAAATATTAAGTCCACTCGCGTAGCTGTCCATTTTACGTTTCCTGTTGTTCGCTCTTCTATATGGTATATATTTTCACTAACTGGTTTCCAAGAATACTTCATATCCGTAATGTTCACAAAGAAATCATTGCTTAATACACCTACTTGTTCAGTGAAAACACCATGCTTTGTTGAGTTGTAATTAGTTCCTAAAACACGCATACCACCAACTAAAACAGTCATTTCTGGAGCGGTTAATCCCATAAGCTGAGTTCTATCCAACATCAGTTCTTCTGGTTGAACAGCATAGTCTTTTTTAAGCCAGTTTCTAAATCCATCCTGGATAGGTTCAAGGACATCAAATGAATCCTTGTCCGTCATCTCATCTGTAGCATCTCCACGCCCTGGACTGAAAGGAACTTTAATGGTTACGTTAGCATCTTGAGCAGCTTTTTCGATAGCTGCACTACCACCCAAAACAATAAGGTCTGCGATACTAATTTCTTTTGAAAAATCTGTTTGAATTTGAGAGAGTGTATCTACTACTTTTTGAAGACGCTCAGGTTCATTCCCTGCCCAATCTTTTTGGGGTGCTAATCTAATTCTTGCACCATTTGCTCCACCTCTAAAATCAGAACTTCTAAACGTTCTGGCACTGTCCCAAGCAGTATTGATTAATTCAGTTCTAGACAATCCACTATTCAGTAATTTTTCTTTTAAAGTTGCTATATCCGAATCGCTTAAATTCGAATTTGAAGCAGGGATAGGGTCTTGCCAAATCAACTCTTCATTAGGTACGTCATTACCAAGATAGCGTGTTTTTGGGCCAAGATCACGATGCGTTAGTTTAAACCACGCTTTCGCAAAAACATTCGCAAAGTATTCTGGATCATTATGAAAGCGCTCAGAGATTTTTCGGTATTCTGGATCAATTTTCATCGCCATATCTGCATCTGTCATCATTGGATTTTGTCTTTTTCCAGCAATATGTGCATCCAGCGGTTTATCCTCTTCTTTTATATTAATAGGTTCCCACTGCCAAGCGCCTGCAGGACTTTTTTTCAATTCCCATTCGTAATTCAATAATAAATGGAAATAAGTGTGGTTCCATTTGTCAGGGGTAGATGTCCAAGCACCTTCCAATCCACTTGAAACGGTGTCTTCTGCATTCCCTTTTCCTTGAGGGTTCATCCATCCGAAACCTTGAGTTTCAAGAGCTGCTCCTTCTGGGTTTTCGCCAAGTTTAGATGCATCACCATTACCATGTGCTTTACCAACTGTATGGCCACCCGCTGTTAGTGCAACAGTTTCCTCATCATTCATAGCCATACGTTTGAAGGTAGTTCGCACATCTTGTACAGTTCTCATTGGATCTGGTTTTCCATTTACCCCTTCTGGATTTACATATATCAATCCCATTTGTACAGCCGCAAGAGGATTTTCAAGTGATTCACTGTTGTCTTCACTTTCATAACGGCTTTTAGCAAGCCAATCTTTTTCAGCTCCCCAATAAATATCTTTTTCTGGATGCCAAATATCCTCACGACCTCCTGCAAATCCAAAAGTTTTGAATCCCATGGATTCGTAGGCCATATTTCCTGCCAAGATGAATAAATCTGCCCATGAAACCTTGTTTCCATATTTCTTTTTTATGGGCCATAGTAATCTTCGAGCTTTATCTAGGTTAACATTATCTGGCCAACTATTTAAAGGAGCAAATCTTTGGTTACCCGTATTACTTCCTCCTCGACCATCCGATATTCTATACGTTCCTGCAGAGTGCCATGCCATTCTAATCATTAAACCACCATAATGTCCCCAATCGGCTGGCCACCAATCTTGACTGTCGGTCATCAATGCTTTTAAGTCATTTTTAAGTGCCTCAAGGTCTAGCTTCTTAAACTCTTCAGCATAATTAAACGTCTCACCTAATGGGTTTGTTTTTGTGTCATGCTGACTTAGAATATCAAGGTTTAATGCTTTAGGCCACCAGTCCATTACATTGTTGTGTGTTTCCGTATTACTGCCATGCATTACGGGACATTTTCCACTTTTTGAATCACTCATATCTATAAAGTTTTAATTTCTAAAGGCAAGTTACTCAACCTGTTTTATTTATACAGTAACATAGGTCACAATATAAAATATAATAAGGATGAGCAGTTTTACTTAAGTCGTGATAATAACCTTTTTAAAATGTCTTTATCTACTATTAACAAAGATACTTTATTTGGGAGTGAAATTCAAGAAGGATAAACTCATTATTTATTCACAAACATCTAAGATTAGCTGCTTTATATTTTTTTATTTCAATATTTTGTAGTATTATTGTGATATCAAAATGATATTATTATGAAAAACGAAAAATCAGTTAAAGCTAAAAGTGGGTATGCAATGTTATTAGTGTTATTTGCACTAATAATAATCTTGGTAACAGGGATTGCCATGACCAAGAATCCAGAATTTTTATTATTGGTACCTATATTATTACTTGTCATGAGAGGTTTTTTTATTGTAAACCCAAATGGATCCAAAGTATTAGTGCTTTTTGGTGCTTATAAAGGAACAGTTAAAGAAAATGGTTTTTTCTGGGCGAATCCATTTTACACAAGACGTAGAATTTCACTTAGGGCTAGAAATTTTGATAGCGAACGTGTAAAAGTGAATGATAAAATTGGGAATCCAATCATGATTAATGTGATTCTTGTTTGGCAAGTAAACGACACTTATAAATCGGCTTTCGATGTAGATAATTACGAAGAATTTGTAAGAGTGCAAACAGATGCTGCTGTTAGAAAATTAGCAGGATCTTACCCTTACGATAATTTTGATGATGAGCGTGCGGAATTAACCTTACGTTCTGGTATGGATGAGGTAAACGAAGCATTGGAAAATGAAATTACAGAACGTTTAGCAATAGCGGGTATTCGAGTTATGGAGGCAAGGATTGGTTATTTAGCCTATGCTCCAGAAATTGCAAGCGCCATGCTTAAAAGGCAACAAGCGGTTGCGATTGTAGCAGCGAGAAAGAAAATTGTTGAGGGTGCCGTAGGTATGGTAGAAGATGCTTTAAAACAACTTTCTGATGACGGTATTATCGATTTCGATGATGATAAAAAAGCTTCTATGGTCAGTAATCTTATGGTCGTATTATGTGGCGATAAAGAGGCAATTCCAGTAGTAAATACAGGAACATTAAATTCTTAATTTGTGAGTAAGAGAAAGTCATTTGCACTTAGAATAGACCCTGAAACCTTCAAGTTAATTGAGAAATGGGCAGATGATGAATTCAGAAGTGTGAATGGACAACTGGAATGGATGATTAATAAAAGTTTAAAGGATGCAAAGAGATTGACAAAGAAAAACAAACAGTAATTGTTTAGCTTTTGTTAATCTCTTAATTGAAATAGAATTTTCATTATCTCAATATCTGGTGCTTCAGAAATTTCATATGCTTCAGGTATGCTTTTAGCTAAATCTGATGCCCGAAATGTTTGTAACGATTCTGTGGAATCCCAAATATAAACTCCTCCATATTGTCCAGGTTCTTTTGTTTTTACATAATATTTTTGTAAAAGCCCCGGAATCTTATTGAACAACGGCTCTCGTTCTTTTGCTTTAATTAACAACTGTTCTTCTGAAAGGTTTGATTTAAGTTTGATTACTTGTAAAATCATAATAGTTATTTTTTTATAATTAATTGGTATTTAAAACATCTTTTAATGGCTTTAAATCTCCATCAATGTTATTAGGAATTTCTAAATCTAATAATTCACACATTAATGGATAAATATGAATATTTTTAACTGATGGTACCTCATAGTTATTTTTAAATGCAGGGCCATTTGCATAAAAAATACCATGCATATCTTTGTATTTGGGGTCTATACCATGAATTCCTGAAATCGGCATATCATTTTTGTTCGCATATTCAATTCGCCTTGTAGATGAAAAGTAATATCCATAATCTGGAAGTAGTTGATATGTACCCCAATCTCTGTTTTTTGGAGGAATTTCAAAACCAGGAGTATTTTCTGTTTTATAAACTTTAAAATGATTTTCTTTTGTTTTTAAATAGTTATAAACGGATTTATTTTCAATCCCTTCATTTGGGTGAATATTAACGATGGCTCCATTATTTATCGTTTTGAATAGTTGGTCGTTCTCTACAGATTCAATAGGTATTTCTTTAGAGGTAAATTGTTCTGTCATTCCATGATCTGAAACAATAATGATATTTATAGGAAGATCCATGGCCTTAGCTTTATCAAATAAAACACCTAAACTTTCGTCTAATTCAAAAAGAGCTTTCTTTATTTCAGCATCATTATTAGGTCCGTATTTATGTCCGGTATCATCCATATCTGAAAAATACATGGTAATCAAATGTGGCCTTTCCTTTTTAGGTAGTGCTAGCCAATCTAAAGCCTGTGCAACACGAGCATCGTTTTTAATACTTCCGTCATATATTTTATAATAAGTAGGACGTATGCCTTATACATCAGCTTCGGAGCCCACAAAAAAATAACTGGCACTCACCAAATTGTTTTTGTCAGCCAGTACCCAAATAGGAGTACCGCCATAAAAAGATCCGTCTTCCACCACTTCTCGATTTCTTATTTTATAGGTTGCATTATTTTTATAACTATAAAATGAATTTGCGATGATTCCGTGATTGTCCGGATACATACCGGTAGCTATGGTATAATGATTTGGAAATGTTTTGGTAGGAAATGAAGGTATTAATGATTCGGCTTTTACTCCATTATTTACAAACTTACTTAAATGTGGTGGTTGGTATTTTTCTATATAATCCCAACGAAATCCGTCTAGCGAAATTAGAATAACATATGGTTTTTTTAGTGACGCTTTTGAGTTGGTAGTGAGTGTAGGACTTGTTAAATTAGAAGTTGATTTACAAGATACTATCGTTATCGCAATGAGGATTAAAAAAAGTTTGGTTATTAATTGATTTCTCAAAATATGATGTAATTTTTGATTTGTTATAAACTTCATAGGATGGTTGGTTTAATAATCAAATTTAAATTAATTTTTAATAGCTAAAAAAAGCCTAGTTTGAATTGTAGAATTAATAAAAAAAGCAATTGGTGCTTTAAGAGCTATCCAATTGCTTTTTTATTTTATAAAGTTAGTACAACTATTGAAACTAACTATGTAATTTAATTACTGTTTGGTCACAGCTTTTGTAAAGGTCATTTTTAATCTTTGATTGATCAACTGTTGCGGTTTTGTAGAAATTTTATAATACAATTCTGAAAAAGCAACAATATCATTATAAGCTACCCAAACTTCACCATCGTTATTTTCAAAAACTAATAATTTTTGACAAAATGCATCCAGTCCAATTTTAGGAGTCGTCATCATAGCTTTTCCTCCAGGAGCAGGACCGCCAAATAAAAGCAATATAGTAGGTCTTATTGATACTTCATTTGCAGCTGCTTCTTTTTGGTAATCGACCTCTGCAAACCATTTGGTATCGCTTTGAGACATCACAATATCTCTTAGGTTTTGAACCGTTGTAGCATAATCGAATTCTGATTTGATGTTAACAATACCAAAACCTTCTTGAACATTAGTAACATCTGTTTTAGAAATCATTTCTTTTGGAAATGTAGCTAATACTTTCTCCATATTAGATTGGTAATCCATTAGAAAACTTGGTTCTAATTGATGTCTTTTCTGAATAAATTCTGAAGAGGTATAGGCTACCTTTACATTTGTCGTATCTGCTTCCGTATAACATAAAACCTTAAAAGGTAAATCCAGTGCTACTAATTGATTTTCTTTTATTAAGTCAACATCTATTTTTGCATCTGAAAAAATAGTAGCAATCGATGGGGGTGTATATACGCCAACTGCTGCTGCCATTCTATGATGATCTAAGGTTGTTATTTTTTTATAGTCTCCAATATTAGCATCTAATTGCTTAATGGCCAGATCCACTTTTTGAGTAATGGTTTCCTTTTTAGGAGTTTCTTTTACAACTTCTTTTTTTTGATTTTCACCACAAGAAATCATAAAAAGCAATGAAATAATTAGGCTAATCGATTTTATATAACTCATAATTGATTTTTATATTTATTCACTTGCTGCTTTAAATGGATTCCATGCTTCGTCTACTTCCATGATATTATTCTCTTCTGCATAAGCCAAGTATTGAGTTTTCATTGCTTCAAACTTTTCAGGCATTTCAGTTTCTAAGGGATTCATTTCTGAAGGGTCTGCCACCACATTGTATAAATGCCATTTTCCATCACCGAACATACCTTTACGAACTTTCATCACTTTAAAATCACCTTGCATTAGGTAACCATTTCCAAATAATTCAAAAGCATACCAATCATTCTCTGTTCTAACAATATCAGATGTTCCCTCTAAAAACGGTCTTGCTGTAATACCTGAAGGTTTAGAGATTTCTAAATCTTTGTATTTTGTTTGCGGATGTGTAACTCCAGCATAATCTAAAATGGTCATAGGTAGGTCTTTAACAGACATCACCGCATTAGATATTTGACCAGAACGATCATTATTTTCTGAAAATGCTCCTGGAGGAACTATCATCATAGGAACACGAATTCCACCTTCTCCTATAAACCATTTCCACCAATTTAAGCCTCCTGTGGCAGCGTTTGCCCACGATACTCCAATAGTATGTTCAGATTCTCCAGTACCTATCGCTTCAAAACTTTGATCGAATTGTGTTTCAATCCATTTAGCCATTTCTGGGTTTCCTGTTTTTGGATGTGTAGCTTCAAAACCTTCAGGTCCATTATCTGTAACATAGATTACTAAAGTATTATCCAATTGTCCAGACTCTTTTAAGTAATCTAAAATTTGTCCAGTTCTATTGTCTTGGTCTTCTATCATGGCAGCATAAGTAGCCATAACCTTTGCTTGTATTTTCTTTTCATCATCTGACAAACTTTCCCATTTATGAGTGATTTCGTTAAACAATGGTTCTGTAGCAGTTTCTGTAATTAAACCTTTGCTTTTTAAACTTTCGTATCTCGATTTTTTAAGACCTGCATATCCTAATTCTAAATAATTTTGGTAATGCTTCTCGATCATATCAGCTGGAGCTTGAATAGGGAAGTGAGCCGTTGTAAATGCCATATAAGCGAACCAAGGTTTGTTGGCTGCATGTCCTTCTTTGATAAAGTTTAGCATATGCTCCGTATACAATTCACCAGAGTAAATCCCTTCAGGTCTGTCAAAATGTTCTCCGTTTAATGTAAAATGCTCTTTTCTTTTTACATTCAATCCGTTGGGATCACTAAAATCAGGAGTCATTGCTAAATCGTTCCAGTGATTAGAGCCTCCAGATAGAATTCCAAATTCTTTAGTAAATCCCCAAGATAGCGGACCTTCACCACCAGCAGCTTCGCCGCCTAAATGCCATTTACCAGATTTGTAGGTTTCGTAACCCGCATCTCTTAAAAGTTGCGCAATGGTCACTGTATTTTTAGTTAAATAACCTTCATATCCTGAAACCCCTCTTGTTGGAGGATAAAAAGAATAATCAAAGGATCCTAAACCTATTTCTATATTATTACAACCCGTCATTAGCATAGAACGCGTAACACTGCATACCGGTGAAGCATGAAAATTTGAAAACCTAACACCTGCATCTGCTATACGATTCATGTTTGGTGTTGAAATTTCTGATCCAAATGCTCCGATATCTCCAAAGGCGATATCATCTCCTACCAATAATAATATATTTGGTCTATTGTCCTCAGTTTCAGTTGGAGCAACTGCTTGTTCTTTTTTTGTGTTGTTTGCACAGCTTGCAAACAACAGTATTGTAAATAAAGGAATGAATAATTTTTTCATAGTTTTTTTTATTTTTTTTTTAAAAATAACAGATTTGTTGTTAAGGTTAGTTTAAGTATTATTGATTTTTTATTAGTTTACTATAAGTGTATTTTATAGTTCGCTATTATTTTAGATTTCAAACTTTTTCTTGATGGGTAAAAATCGACCAACTTCTTTTAGATACTTTTTGTAAAGCGGGTATTTTTTTGCGGTTTCTTCTTCACTAAAATCAGAACTCCCCTTAAATAATAAGACCAATAATAAAGCACCAGCGATGGACCAGTTTAGCCATAGCCCTGTTGCGATTATAGAGAAAAAATAAAAAACAATCCAAACGCTTTGTTCAGCGGTATAATTTGGATGACGCATATAAGCCCATAGACCTGTATGTGTAAATCCAACTTTATGAAAATCGTCCACTTTTCCTGCTTTTATTTGACGGTATTTTTCTTCTTGGTAATTGTATTGTTGATTATCTGCTATATATTCCATAATTACAAATAATGCAAATACAATAGCAAGTAGATAATCTATTACACCTATTGGAACATTGCTGCCCATTGCTTTTAAGGCGGGTAGTGTAAATAACAGTATAAGCCCCATTTGATATCCAGAGATAAAAAACAAATTAAATGCAGTCCATTTCCATTTGGCTTGGAATTCTGGTTTAGCTTGTAAGATGGCCCATCTATAATCTTCTTCTCCTGTCCAGAATTTCCATGAATACCCACCTCTTCTTGCAAAATTAAAAGTCAATCTTAGGGCCCAAAAAGTTACTAAACTTGCCATTAATACCATACGAGGTTCAAAATCGGATTGATAAGCAATAATCCATGCATAAGGAGCGGGAATGATACTCCATACCTTATCTACCTGACTATAATTATTGGTTATAGTACTAACAATAAAACAAAGTCCTGCTGTAATTCCGTAAACATATAATAATATTTTTAAAGTATACCATTGATGTTCAGTTAAAGGAACATCAAAATTAAAAGTTATAATAGGGACAATGATTAGCGTAAAAATTAGAAAAAGGACTGTTTTCCACATAGTTTAATTGATTAGATTTTTGTAAAAATACTAAAAAATAGTTTCATTATTTTTTAACAAAATCAGGCCACCTTTCCATATATTTTAAAAAATTGTCACCGAGGCCTTCATTTCTTAAATATTCTGTGCTAACTGGGGTAGTGATAGCTTCAAAATTTGTGTTGTCTATTACTTTATGAGGGAAGTCATGATGTAATATTGCCGAACGGCCAATGGTTACAAAATCAACACCTGTTGCTAATACTTTTTTTACATCGCTACCATTTTTAATTTTACCTGCAATAGTCAATTTTACTTTTTTGTAGTCAATTTCTAAAAAATGATTTAATAATGATTTGTTATTATATTTTTCTACTTCTGGGTTTTTAAAAACATCCCATAGTGAGATATCTAAGAAATCGATTTTATCATCATTTACTAATTTTTCACAAATCTCTTTAACTTCCAAAAGATCCATTCCAAACCTTTCTGGAGATAGTCGTACTCCAATTAAAAAATCCTTTCCACAAAAATTTCTTATGCCTTCAATAATTTCGAATAACAAACGAGATCTGTTTGTTAGACTTCCACCATAATCATCGGTTCTTTTATTTGTCTCAGAGCTTAAAAATTGGGATATTATATATCCATGAGCTCCGTGAACTTCAACACCATCATAACCACTTTTTTTTGCTCTAATCCCTGCTTCAATAAAATCATCTCTTAATTTTAATACTTCTTTTAAAGATAATCCACGAGCATCATGTTTTTCATTTTTAGAAGGACACACAGGATCCTGTAATATAATTTCTTTAGGAGATCTCATTCCAGCATGATGCAATTGAATAACTGCTAGGCTACCATACGATTTAATACTTTCAGTTAATCTTTGGTGCCCTGGTATATGCTTATCTGAAAATATGCCTAATTGCCCTGAGAATCCTTTGCCTATTTCTTGAACATGAGAGGCACAAGTCATCACCAAACCAAAACCACCTTCTGCTCTCATTGTTAGCCAATTAAATTCGTCTTCTGATAATTGACCGTCTTCATGACTTTGTGTATTGGTTAATGGTGCTAGCATGAATTTGTTTTTCATTACAGCTCCACAAGGAAATATAATTTGAGAATCTAGGTTTTTTTTCATTTTTAGTTAATTATATATTCTAAAACCTTCTTTATTTTCTTGGGTTTCAATTTTCTTTAAAACGATTGCTTTGTTTTTGAAAATAGGCTTATCAATTACATTATTATGTAATTTTTCATAAGTTAAAAAATTAATATATTTTCTTTCTTTTAGGGAATTAAAAATAGATAATCTATTGACTTTGTTTTTCCAATGATTACTAATCTTTCCTTCTAATATTTTTGATTTAGAACCACTTCCATAACTTAAAAAACCAATGGTATTTCCTGATAATTCTATTTCTTTATTTTTTGAAACTTCTAATAAACTAATTAAAGACATAAATATAGATGCTGTATACATATTGCCAATTTGCATAGATGCTTTTTCTCCAGCTTCTATTTTAGAGCTTATAAATTTTTGATAATAGCTTGATTTGGATGCTGCTTTTTTCCAATCTTTTTTATTACTATTTGTTAGTTCACCAATTTCTTTTTCAAGTAATTTTTGTAATTCGGTTTCCTTTATCCATTTCAACCAAATATTCAACATCATTCTTCTACCTTGAAAGGCATAAGGTAAGTGAAAAATTAAATGATCCCATGTATTTAAAAAATCGGTCTGTTTTTGTTGATTAAAATGCTCTAATGCTTCTGAGATTCTGTTTTGATAACATTCGTTAGAATAGTAACCGTCAAAAACGGGTTCCTCAAAATATAGATCTACTTTTTCTTTTGATGAATTGGTGATTTCTTGTACAGTAGTGTTTTTTAAATCTTGATTGCAAATCGTTCTTCTAGGCTTAAAAAAATCACCTACATGTTCCATTCCAACTCCAATAATTTGGTTAATTTCTATAAGGCTTGGATTACTAGTAATTAATATAGCAACAGCACCTGCTCCTTGAGTATATTCTCCTGAAGAATCTAACTCGTATTTTGCAATATCTGAAGCGATTACAATGGCTTTTCTCTCTGGGTTAACGCGAACCCAATCCATACAGCTTTCTAAAGCATCTATAGCCCCAATACAGGCGAAAGTTAAATCTACTACATCGCAATTTTTAAAACAACGATTTCCAAATTTAGCAGCTAGTTTTTCTTCCACTGTTCCAACAGCATAAGTGGCTGTAGGTTTGGCAGCATCTAAAGCGCTTTCGGTACCTAAATATATTCTACCAATTGTAGTTGGTTCGAGGTTATTATGCTCTATTAAATTCAACAAAGCATTCGCTGCCATGGAGGCAGTATCTTCGTTAATATCTGTTAAAGACATTGTTTCAAGACCTAGTCCTTTTTCTAATTTAGCAGGAGGTATATTTCTTGCTTCTGCAAGGTCTTTAATTCTTAAAGCAATTGGTGGTATGTAATAATCAATTGCATCGATTCCAATTTTCATTTTCATCTTCAGAAAGTAATTAGTGATTAATAATTATTAATAAACGAAGGTATTAGAATCAACTTATTAAACAAGAAAAAAAACATAAAAAATGAATCTTTTAAATGTTTATATAAACTTCTAAAAACAAGTGTATTTATTACAATATAGATTAAATATTAATTAACTTTGTAAGGTCTGATTTAATTACGATTCTATGGATCTAATTGGGGAACGAATAAAGCCAAAAAGCTTTCTTTTTTGCTTTCTTATTAACGGTTTATCTACTCAAATCGATATTGCTTCAAGTTTTATCACTCAAATAATTTTTGAAAAAAAGTTTCCCTTTCACTTCACACTAAAAAATAATTATACCACTTCACATACTGCTGTTTACAAATTAACAATTGAAAACGAAAAATTAAGTAAACAAAAATCTGATGGGGTGTTACACCCATTTATAATTGAATATAGAACTAATAATAATTAATTATCATGAACACATTTACAGAAACATTACCGAAAAATAAAACAATAGATTTGGTGAGGTTTCAACAATCTGATGTTGAAACACTAATGGATCATCAGGACCTTAATGAGAATGAAAAGTATATTATTAGAACAGAGAGTTTATTACCCCCAACTTTACTTTCTCGTTTACATAATAATTTCCCTCAACATTCATTATTAAAAATAAATACGTTCCCTGTTTTTAATGATGGTAAGAACAAGTATACTGGACTTTCAGGCTTTAGAATGATTTGTGAGACTTTAAAGCAACATGGTATTGAATTGAGCGATATCAAAGAACGCGAACTTTTTATTGAAGTGTATGCATTCCTTGCAACCAAACACATTTTAAATACCATTGATTGGAATAACTACCAAGAAGACCCTGTGTTCCAATTGGTTTTTCCACAACCAAATATGATTGATAAAAAAGTGGTTGAGAAATATAGCAGTATTGAAGATGATGAAGAGCGCATGAAAATGGTCGTTGAATATAGAGATCAGACAAACCCACATGATGGCAAACAAATTTTAAATCGCCCTTCATTTTATTTGGAAGATGGTGCTTTGCAAGCCATAGATGGTGGACAACATAAATATCCTCAAGTATTTTTATTGTTTGATAAAACAACACAGGGATGTTATGCATATTGTACGTATTGTTTCCGTCATGCTCAGGTTAGAGGAGATGAGGATATGTTTTTTCAGAATGATGTAGAACAAGTACACAACTATCTTAGAAAACACAAAGAAATAACCGATATACTTATAACTGGTGGTGATGCAGGATATATGCCAACCTCTAGACTTAAGGAGTATCTAGTTCCTCTTATGGAGGATCCTGGCTTAATGCATATTCGAAATATTAGAATTGCCTCAAGAGCACTGACCTATGAACCTAGTGTGGTAATTTGCTCTAAATATGATGGTACGCTTGATTTATTTAAAAAGCTTATTGATCACGGTATACAAGTAATTTGGATGGCACATTTCTCAACGCCTAAAGAATTTCTTAATATTAGTACGTTATCAGCCATTCGTAGATTACGTGCAAACAGAATCAATATACGTAGTCAGAGTCCAATGATGAATCATGTTAGTTTATTTATGGATGATTATGGAAAAGTAGATATTGATAAATCTGCACAGAATTGGATAGATTTGGGCCATATAATAATGATGCTTGGTTTGAATTTCCATTCTATTTATTGTGCTAGACCAACGGGTGAACATGATTATTTCACTGCGCCATTAGCAGATATGAATAAGGTATTTAGCAAAGTGTATCGAAGTCTTCCGTCCGAAGGTAGACCTTCAAGATATATTACAATGACATCCTCGGCTGGTAAAACTTCTTTAATGGGTACCGTTGAGGTTAATGGTAAAAAAGCTTTTGCATTAAAATTTAATGAAGCAAGAAATATGAATTGGATGGATAAGGTGTATTTAGCTGAATATGATGAAAAAGAAAATACAATTGAGAAACTAAAACCTTTTGGAGGTGGCGAGTATTTCTATATAAATGAATTAGCAAGTATAGAAAAGGATCTTAAAGATAAATTTGATTTATCGTTATAATATTTATTGAAATTATAATGCTTATTTAAATAAAAAAGTATGATTAATAAAATTGTGGGATCTGCTGCAGAAGCTGTAAGTGAGATTCAAGACGGTGCAGTAATAATGATTGGAGGATTCGGTGAGGCAGGAAGCCCAATTGAATTAATTCACGCATTAATTGATCACGGCGCAAAAAACCTAACAGTAATTAGTAATAATACAGGTAGTGGACATGTTGGACTAGCTGCGCTTATCGAAAATGGACAGGTAGCAAAAACTATTTGTTCATTTCCTAGAACGGCTAATTCAAAAGTATTTCCTGAACTATACAACGCAGGTAAAATTGAATTAGAATTAGTTCCACAAGGAACTTTAGCTGAAAGAATTAGAGCTGGAGGAGCAGGTATTCCAGCAATTTATACGCCAGCATCTGTAAATACGCCGCTTGCAGAGGGTAAAGAATCTAGGTTTTTTAAAGGGCAAGAATATGTTTTGGAACATGGTTTAAAAGCAGATTTTGCATTAGTTAAAGCTGAAACAGCAGACAGATACGGTAATTTGCTATATCATGCTACTGCACGTAACTTTGGACCCATAATGTGTACTGCATCCAAGGTTGCTATTGTACAATCTAAAAAGATTGTTGTTCCTGGACAGATTGACCCAGAATCAGTCGTAACTCCTGGAATATTTGTTCAGAAAGTTGTAGAAATTAATAATCCTGTCGATGAATCACAATTGGTAGAAGAAGAAATGTGTTACCCATGAAAAATTCAGATAATAATTTAGGTTGGAGCCGTGCAGAAATGGCCCAAAAAGTAGCTTTAGATATTCCAGATGGTTCCTATGTGAACTTAGGAATTGGTATTCCTGAAATGGTAGCAGATTTTGTGCCAGAAGGAAGAGAGCTTATCTATCAAACTGAAAATGGTTTACTTGGAATGGGACCTGTTCCTGAAAAAGGAAAAGGGGATCGTGAATTGGTAAACGCAGGAAAAAAATATGTTACTGCCATACCGGGAGCTGCTTATTTTCATCATGCAGACAGTTTTGGAATGATTCGAGGCGGGCATATAGATGTTTGTGTGCTTGGAGCTATGCAAGTTTCTAAAAAAGGAGATTTGGCTAACTGGTCAACGGGCGCAAAAAATGCAATACCTGCCGTTGGAGGTGCTATGGATTTAGTTGCTGGAGTTAGAAGAATATTTGTTATAACCCAACATGTGACAAAAAATGGAGACCCTAAAATTATAGAGGAATGTAATTTTCCTCTTACTGGGAAAGAAGTAGTTGAAAGAATTTATACAAATTTAGCAATACTTGAAGTTAAAAAAGAAGGACTATTTGTTATAGAAACAGCACCAAATGTAAGCTTCGAGTATTTACAGAAGCATACAGGAGCTGAACTTAAACAATATCTAATAGCTGAAGTTTAAATTTTATTTTAAATAAGAATTTTTAAATTATTGTATGAAAACAAATAAGACTATTTACAATAGAGCTTGTAATGTACTTACAGGAGGTGTTAGTAGAAACACAATTTTTAGAAAGCCTCATCCTTACTATGTAGCCACAGCAAAAGGCAGCTATATAACAGATATAGAAGGTGTAGAACGAATTGATTTTGCAAATAATATGGCATCATTAATACATGGACATTCACACCCTGCAATTATAGAAGCTGTTTCAAATCAAATGCAAAATGGTACTGCTTTTACTTTGGGCACAGAAGCAGAAGTAAGGTTTGCTGAGTTATTAAAGGATCGTTCAGGAACATTTGAAAGAATTCGTTTTGTAAATTCTGGTACCGAAGCGGTTATGACTATGATTAAAACCTCTAGAGTATTTACAAAAAAACCTAAAGTTGCAAAAGCCGAAGGGGCATATCATGGCACTTATGATTATGCAGAAGTGAGCCAAACATCTAACCCAAGTAATTGGGGTGATATTGATAAACCTAATGTAAACCAAGTTGTTGAGGGAACACCTCAAGGTGTTTTAGATGATGTGATTGTTTTTCCATATAATGATATAGAAAGAACCCTTCATATTTTAGATCAACATGCTAATGATATTGCATGTGTACTAATAGACCCGGTGCCTCATCGTGTAGGTCTTTTTCCTGCTTCAGATAAATTTATAAAAGCAATATACAATTGGACTCGAATTCATAATACGCTTTTAGTATTTGATGAAGTAGTAACATTTCGAGTTAATTATGCAGGGGCTCAAGAAAACTACCCAGTAAAACCAGATTTAACAGCAATGGGAAAAATGATAGGTGGTGGCTTTCCTATAGGGGCATTAGCTGGAAGAGCAGATATTATGGAAGTACTTGATCCTCGTGGTAAAATATTAAGACATCCACATTCAGGTACTTTTTCTGCAAATCCAATTTCGACAACTGCAGGAAGAGTCGCTATGGAGTTATTTGATAAAGAAGCTGTTTTAAAGTTAAATAATTTAACAGATAAAGCAATCAGTCAAATAGAAGAAGCTATTAGTATTGCTGATGTTCCTATATCAATAACGGGTGCTGGCTCAATGTTTAGAATACATTTATTAGAAAATGCTCCAAAATCATATCGAGAAGCTTATCATACAAACGAAAAGAAAGATTTAATTAATGATTTATTAGATTATCTTTTCCTAAAAGAAAATATTATTATGATAAATACAGGTGCTTGTATGTTTGCTACAACTCTAAAACAAAAAGATATTGATCGATTATCAGAAGCCTTATTAAATGGATTTAAAATAATTAAACCTAAACTAGAAAGTGTGTTGGTTTGATAATAAAATTTTCAGTAAAAGATTTTATTAAAGAAAGCATGTTTTTCCTAAGATTTTATCTAAAAATTATTTTTAAAAATTAAATAAAAGGTTTAATGAAATAATTTTTTAGCTTATTTTTGCGGATGCAAAACAACGTCCTTATTTTAGATTTTGGTTCACAGTATACACAGCTTATTGCAAGACGTGTAAGAGAGTTAAATATTTACTGTGAAATTCATCCATACAACAAAATTCCAAACGATTTAGATAGTTTTAAAGCGGTGATTTTATCAGGAAGTCCTTTTTCGGTGAGAGCAGAAGATGCTCCACATCCAGATTTATCTAAAATTAAATCACACAAACCGCTTTTAGGAGTGTGTTATGGAGCTCAATACTTAGCTCATTTTAATGGCGGAAGTGTTGAACCTTCTAACATTAGAGAATATGGACGTGCGAATCTTTCAGAGGTTTCAGAAAATGAAATATTTTTGGAAGGTGTAGAAAAAGACAGTCAAGTTTGGATGAGCCATAGTGATACCATTGCAAAACTTCCTGAAAATGCAGTTAGGTTAGCAAGTACTAAAGATGTTGCTAATGCAGCTTACAGAATTGAAGGAGAGGAAACTTATGCAATTCAATTTCATCCAGAAGTTTATCATACCACTTTTGGTAAAAATGTATTAGAAAACTTTCTAGTAAAAATTGCAAAAGTAGAACAGACATGGACACCTGCAGCATTTGTAGATACTACCGTTTCAGATTTAAAAGAAAAATTAGGAAACGATAAAGTAGTTCTTGGTTTAAGTGGAGGAGTAGATTCAACAGTAGCAGCAGTTTTATTGCATAAAGCGATTGGTAAAAATCTGTATTGCATTTTTGTAAATAACGGTTTGCTTCGTAAAAACGAATTCCAGAGTGTATTAGATCAATACGAACATATGGGGTTAAACGTAAAAGGAGTAGATGCTTCTGGTCGTTTTTTAGATGCCTTGAAGGGTATTAGTGATCCAGAATTAAAAAGAAAAGCTATTGGTAAATCTTTTATTGAAGTGTTTGATGATGAAGCTCATTTGGTAGAAGATGTGCATTGGTTAGCTCAAGGAACAATTTATCCAGATGTAATCGAAAGTGTTTCGGCAACTGGAGGTCCTTCAGCAACTATTAAATCTCATCATAATGTTGGTGGATTGCCAGATTTTATGAAACTAAAAGTGGTAGAGCCTTTACGAATGATTTTTAAAGATGAGGTAAGAAGAGTTGGAGCTCAAATGGGAATCGACGCCAATTTATTAGGAAGACACCCTTTTCCGGGGCCTGGATTAGGAATTAGAATATTAGGTGATATAACAGCAGAAAAAGTTCGTATTTTACAAGAGGTAGATGCTATCTTTATTGATGGATTAAGAAAATGGGGGTTGTATGACAAGGTATGGCAAGCAGGAGCGATGTTATTGCCTGTTAATAGCGTAGGTGTAATGGGAGATGAGCGAACATACGAAAAAGTTGTTGCTTTAAGAGCGGTTGAGTCAACCGATGGAATGACAGCAGACTGGGTAGATTTGCCTTATAAGTTTTTACAAGAAACATCTAATCATATAATAAACAGAGTAAAAGGCGTTAATAGAGTAGTATATGATATTAGCTCAAAACCACCTGCAACTATTGAATGGGAATAAATCAACATTAAGGTATCATTTTTGATTACTAGTTGTTTTCCAAAACCATTAACAAATGAAGAATTTATTTTTAGTGCTATTTATTGTCTTGTTTGCTTTTCAAGCAAATGCTCAGGATAAATATCAAAGTCATATTGTAGAAAAAGGAGAGACGGTTTATAGTATTTCAAAAAAATATAATATTTCTGAAGAAACTATCTATCAATTAAACCCTGATGTAAAACATGGAATAAAAACTGGATTGGTTATTATATTACCAATTAAAGGGGAAGAGTTAACTGTTACTACAAAAAAACATCGTGTTAAAAGAAAAGAGACTATAAAAAGTATTGCTTCAAAATATAAAGTAACCGAAGATCAGTTAAAAAAATACAATAAGGATTTATATGCTAGAGAAGTTAAAAAGGGAGAACGAATAGATATCCCAGTTTTTTCTAGCAGTACTTCAAATACAACTTCTACTGAAGAAATTTCTCAAGTAAATGATACTATTACAAAGTATATAGTACTTCCAAAAGAAACCAAGTACGGAATTGCTAGAAAATATGGTATTACCATAGTAGAATTAGAGAAGCTAAATCCAAATATGGGTGAGAGTCTTCAAATAGGTGAAGAAATATTTGTACCTAATAATATAATTTCAACCGATTCTACTATCCTAGATAAAGATGATGAATTTGAATATTATGAAGTCCTACCAAAAGAAGGATTCTTTAGATTAAAAGTTAAATTAGGACTAACCGAAGAAGAAATCATAGCTTTAAATCCTTATGCAAGTGAAGGATTAAAAGATGGAATGATTTTAAAAATACCGAGTAGGGAAGTTATCAATGGAGAAAAATTTGAAGCTATTAATTTAGAAGACCACATTGTTAATACTAGAAAAAAGAAATTAGCAGTAATGCTTCCTTTTAAATTGGATCGAATCGATTTAGATTCTTTAAATTTAAATACCGATTTATTAAAATCGGATGCTACTTTAAGAGCTGCTGTAGATTTTTATAGTGGTGTGTTAATGGCAGCAGAGTTTGCAAAAGATAAAGGGATTTCTACAGAAATTAATATTTTTGATACCGAAGGTAAAGTAGCTAAGGTTGGTCAAATTATTCATGCCAATAATTTTAATGATGTTGACGCAGTAATAGGACCTTTGTTGAGTAAAAACATTGAAAAAGCAGCCTCTACATTGCAATCTCAAAATATTCCAGTTTTTTCCCCTTTGAGTAAAGTAAAACTCAAACAATATCCCAATTTATATCAAACCTTGCCATCTAACGAATTAATGGAAAAAGCGATGTTAAACTACATTACTAAACGAATTGATTCAATAAATGTAATTGTAATTACTGGTAAAGAATGGACAAAAAGGAAAGGGGCAATTTTGAAAGCAATCCCTACTGCTAAAACAATAGCGCCAACTAAAGGGAATTATCTCTATGTGGAAGATATTCAAAAGCAATTAGATAAGTTTAAAGAAAATTGGGTGATTTTGGATTCAGACAATCCAATATTAGTTAGCAATGTTGTTGGGCTTTTAAACGGTTTCCCTGATGTTATTTTAAATGAAAACGAAGTAGAAGTAGGGAAAAATGACATAAGGCTATTTGCAATTAATAAATCAAAAGCATTTGATTATAACGATGTTTCTAATATGCATTTAGCAAATTTGAATTTCACATTTCCATCAGCTAATAAGCATTACGATTATGAGTTGATGAGTCCATTTTTAGTGAGTTATAAAAATAAACATGGAGTAATGCCAAACAAGTATGCTATTAGAGGGTTTGATGTTACCTATGATGTAATTTTACGTTTATCAAATGCAGAAACACTTGCTGAAGCTTCTGTAAATGAAATTAAAACAGAGTATATTGAAAATAAATTTCAGTATACTTTTGAAACAAATTCAGGCTTCAAAAATCAAGCATTTTATATTATAAAATACAGCGATGAATTAAAATTAGAAGTTGTAGAATAACTACTCTTTCAATATTAATCTTTTTTTATCGTTCCTATTATTATGAAAATACTTTCTTTAATTTTATTTATTTCGATTCACTTATTTTCTCCAGTAATTGTGGAAGAAAAAATAGAATGGAGTGAAGATTATCAATTGCAATGGTCAGATTTTAAAGCCACCACAGCTTCTGGAAGTGGGTTTGTTGCAAGTACTAGTTCTGGGATTTCTTATTCATATTCTTATAGACAAGTAAATGGGAAAAAAGAGATTAAAGTAATTGTAAATTGTAATTTTTATCCACAAAAATCTTGGTATAGTAAAAAAGACGCGAGTGATTATATCTTAAAGCATGAGCAAACTCATTTTGATATTTCAGAACTTCATAAACGTATATTTAATAAACGTATTGAAGAAACTCAATTTTCGGATCGTATGAAGGAAGAATTAGAAAGCCTGTTCTATATAACCGAAGACGATCGTATAGCTATGCAACGAAAATTTGATAGCGAATCGGACCATTCAAAAAATAAGGGAAAAGAATTGGAATGGGAAGCTTATGTCGCTAATCAATTACAAGAATATGAACGTTGGAAATAAATTCGACCCCAATCATCTTATAGAACTAGCTAATTACAAGATGCCCTTTGGTAAATACAAAGGATATTATTTGGTAAATATCCCAGAATATTATTATGTCTGGTATAAACGAAAGGGATTCCCAGATGGTAAATTAGGTAGAATGATGCAAGAAATAGATGAAATTAAAATAAATGGATTGGAAGGCTTAATCAAAAAACTCATTCGTAAATAGACGAATAAGAATCTTTAAATAAATTCTTCGATTTAAAAGAGGTTTCTTATTAATTATCTCATTGCTTCAACAATAAATCCTTACATTTGCATCCCGTATAATAAGGACAAATGAACACTACAAAGTACATATTCGTTACGGGCGGAGTTTCTTCTTCATTAGGAAAAGGAATTATAGGAGCATCTTTAGCTAAACTACTACAAGCTAGGGGATATAGAGTAACTATTCAAAAATTAGATCCCTACATTAATGTGGATCCTGGCACCTTAAATCCATATGAACATGGAGAATGTTATGTAACCGATGATGGTGCAGAAACTGATTTAGATTTAGGACATTACGAGCGTTTTTTAAATGTTCCTACTTCTCAGGCTAATAATGTTACTACTGGAAGAATTTACCAAAGTGTAATTGAAAAAGAACGTAGAGGTGAATTTTTAGGTAAAACAGTTCAAGTTGTTCCTCATATCACTAATGAGATTAAACACAGGGTACAATTATTAGGGAATACTGGAGATTATGATATTGTTATAACTGAAATAGGAGGTACTGTTGGCGATATAGAGTCATTACCTTATATTGAAGCGGTTCGTCAATTAAAATGGGAATTAGGAGATGATAACGCATTGGTGATTCATTTAACATTAATACCTTATTTAAAAGCTGCTGGCGAATTAAAGACCAAACCTACCCAACACTCTGTTAAGACTTTAATGGAGAGTGGTATAAAAGCAGATATTTTGGTTTGTAGAACGGAACATCATTTATCAACTGATCTAAAACGAAAACTGGCTTTGTTTTGTAATGTGCAACAAGAAGCAGTAATCGAATCTATTGATGCGTCGACAATTTATGATGTGCCAAATTTAATGTTGGAAGAAGGGTTGGATACCATCACTTTAAAGAAATTAAACTTAGACGATCATGGCGCTCCAGATTTAGAGCATTGGAATAGTTTTTTGAAAAGGCATAAAAACCCTAAGAGTGAAATAAAAATAGGATTGATTGGAAAATATGTAGAATTACAAGATTCTTATAAATCTATTTTGGAATCCTTTATTCATGCGGGTGCTGAAAATGAAGTAAAAGTAAAAGTGGTTTCAATACATTCAGAACATATAGATGGTTCTAATGTTGAAGAAAAATTTGAAGGATTACACGGTATTTTAGTTGCACCTGGTTTTGGTGAGAGAGGAATAGAAGGAAAGATTGATGCGGTACGATATGCAAGAGAAAATAAACTTCCTTATTTAGGAATCTGCTTGGGAATGCAAATGGCAGTGATAGAATATTCTAGAAATGTTCTTGGGCTAAAAAATGCAAACTCTACTGAAATGAATAAAGATACTCCGCATCCTGTTATTGGATTAATGGATGAACAAAAGCATATAACCGACAAAGGAGGAACCATGCGATTAGGTGCTTGGAAATGTGATTTAGAACCAAATAGTATTGTTGGTAATACCTATAAAGAAAAGACAATTGAAGAACGTCATAGACATCGTTTTGAATATAATAATGAATATCGAGAGCAATTAGAAGCTGCTGGTTTAAAAACTACAGGAGTGAATCCCGATACTGGATTGGTAGAAATTATCGAAATTGAAGACCACCCTTGGTTTATAGGTGTACAATATCACCCAGAATATAAGAGTACTGTTGCAAATCCCCATCCTTTATTTGTGTCGTTTGTAAAAGCTGCCAATGAGCATTTAAAAAATAATTAATCCGACAATTTGACGATATTAAAAAAAAGGTAGGATATTTGTCAACTATTTTGTCAATCTGAATTGTATTCAGATACTAATAAATAAGAAAGAATAATTAATAAGATCCTGTGACATGTTCAGGACCAGCATATGGAAGAAAAGAAATTTGATTTAAATACTATTATAGGTTTTTTATTAATTGGGGGAATTCTGCTATTTATGTTATGGCAAAATCAACCAACTCCTGAGGAGATAGAAGCTCAAAAAGCGGAACAGGAAAGAACCCAGCAAATAGAAAACGATAAAAAAGAAGCAGAGGTTTCAAGTCAAAAAGATATTTCGTTAGAAAAAGCAACTACAGAGTTAGCAGCTGCAAGCTCTGAAGATTCATTAGGAGTAGCAAAACTTCAAAACAGATTGGGTTCATTTGCTTATTCGGGAACACTTCCTTCAGCAACCGATGCTACAACCGTTATAGAAAACGAAGTTTTAGAATTAACGATTAGCAATAAAGGAGGATATATTGTTGAAGCAAAACTAAAAGAGCATACCATTTATGATGGAAGCCCTGTTTATTTAATTAGAGATGGAAATTCTACATTTAATCTTCAATTTTCAGCTGAAAATCGGCTGTTGAATTCACAAGATTTATATTTTGAACCGAGTGTTTCTAATAATGGGGACAATAAAGTGCTTTCTATGAAATTAAAAACTTCAGGAAATAACTATATAGAGTACCGTTATGAGTTGCTACCTAATGATTATATGTTAGGTTTTAGTATTAAAACTCAAGGGCTGGAGAATGTAATTAACACGTCACAACCTATTTATTTAGATTGGAATTTTGTTGGTTATCGTCAAGCAAAAAGTATCTCTTATGAAAATAGATATTCTCGTTTAACCTACGAATATGAAAATGGAGAAAAGCATAGTAAGCTCTCTCCAGCTGCTGATGATGACGAATTAGAAAAAGATGTTACTTGGATGAATTTTCGTCAGCACTTTTTTAGCTCTATGTTATTAACAGATACTGCTTTTGAAGAAGTAGCTTTAAGTTCTATAGATTTAGTAAAAGATGAAGAAGTCGATACTTTATATACTAAAAAATATGGGGCAAGAATGTTACTTGAGCCTAAATCTGGTGGCCTTTCTTATGATATGAATATGTATTACGGTCCAACGGATTATCAAGTTTTTAAATCATACGAAAGAAACTTAGATGAGGCTATGCCATTGGGTTGGGGTATTTTCGGGTTTTTAAATAAATTCTTGATTATTCCATTATTTGCTTTTTTAAGTGGATTTTTGCCAGCTGGTATCGCAATAATAATGTTAACGATTTTAATAAAACTAGCATTATCACCGGTTCAATACAAGCAGTATTTATCTCAAGCAAAATTAAAGGTTTTAAAACCTGAATTGGATGAGATAAAAGAGAAGTTTAAAGGAAATAAGATGAAGATTCAGCAAGAGACAATGAAGCTTCAAACAGTTGCTGGAGCAAGTCCTTTAAAAGGTTGTTTGCCAGCTTTATTGCAAATTCCTGTCTTCTATGCGTTATTTACGTTTTTCCCAACCGCTTTTGATTTACGTCAAAAAAGTTTCCTTTGGGCAGACGATTTATCTAGTTTTGATGTAATAGCAGAATTACCATTTTATATTCCATTTTATGGAGATCACGTAAGTTTATTTCCAATTTTAGCATCTATAGCTATCTTTATTTATATGATGATGACAACTGGGCAAACGATGCAACAACAAGAAGGGATGCCAAATATGAAATTTATAATGTACTTGTCACCACTTATGATGTTGGTATTCTTTAATAATTATGCTTCGGGTCTTTCATTATATTATTTTGTATCTAATTTAATTACCATTGGTATAATGCTTGTTATTAAGAATTTTATAATTGACGATGATAAAATTCATGCTAAAATTCAGGAGAATAAAAAGAAACCAAAAAAACAAAATAAATTTCAGAAAAAAATGTCTGAAATGATGGAACAAGCTGAGGAGCAAAAAAAGAAAAACAAACGTTAGATATTTTTTAAAAAAACTCCCAATCGGGAGTTTTTTTTGCTTAAAATTGAACTATAATTAATATGATTTCAATAGTTTTAATTTTTATTCGTTACTATTAAAAATCTTAATGATGAAAAAATATAATATAATTTTAATAGGTTTTATTATAATATCATTCACGGGTATTTCTCAAGAAGAAATTAATCAGTTTGATAGTGAAGGGAAGCGACATGGTATTTGGAAAAAAACTTTTGATGATTCAGAGCAAACTAGATACACCGGTGAATTTAACCACGGAAAAGAAATAGGAACCTTTAAGTTTTATTGTAATGATTGCGAAGATCAACCTACTATAATCAAGACATTTAATAATAACAATAAGGTTGCTGAGGTGAAATATTTCACTAAAAAAGGTAAACTGGTTAGTGAAGGAAAAATGAAAGGGAAATTAAGAGTCGGAGAATGGGTCTATTATCATGAAAAATCAAATACGATAATGACTAAAGAATATTATAAAGAAGGGGTTCTGGATGGTAATAAATCCACTTTTTATAAAAATAATACTTTAGCAGAAGAGCTTAATTATAGTAACGGATTAAAGGAAGGAGCTAACATTTATTATTCTCCATCGGGTATTGTATTAAAAAAATTAAACTATGCAAATGACGAATTAGATGGATTAGCTATTTATTATGATGCATCAGGAAAAACAGTTCTTGAAGGGAATTATAAAAATGGTAAAAAAGATGGAATTTGGAGAACTTATAAAGATGGGGAATTTGTTAAGGAAGAAAAATTTCCAAAGGGTAAATATTAAAAAAAAAAGAGCTCTTATTGTTAATAAGAACTCTTTCCGACTATAGCGTATCAATCAATCAAAACAACAACGCATAGCTTTTATAAATTAGGTAACATTACCTTATTTAAAACATGAATAACACCGTTACCTGCTTGAACATCAACAGCAATAATTCCAATATCATTTGCGCCAGATGTATCTGTAATAGTTCCAATATTACCTGCATTGCCTGGTAAAGTAATTGTTATAACATCTCCTTGTATTGTTGAAGCTGTAGTATCTCCTGGATTATTTAAATCTCCAGAAATAATATTTGCTTCACTTATTACATGATATAATAATACTTGTGTTAACACTGTTTCAGCTGGAATTGTTTCTAAAGCTTCAAAAGCATCGTTAGTTGGAGCAAATATTGTAAAATCTGGATTGATACCATCAATTGGGCTACCAACTTCAGTTCTAGATAGTATACTTACAAAATCAGTATTGGGTGTTAAGTCAGTTAATGCTGTTACTAATGTTGAGAAATTAGGATCTGCAGCTGCAAAAGTTACAACAGTTGGAATATCTATTACTGTATCTACTCCGTGGATAATTCCGTTAGTACCGATTACATCTGCTTGAAAAACTGATGATATTCCATTAAATTTTACTCCATCAGATGTATTATAATAAATACTCATTGCATTATTCCCTGCTCCTGTAGCAGAGGTATTTGTATAACCAGCTCCAGCATTGATTAAGAATTCAGAATTTACAGATCCTCCAATTACATGGTTTAATAGTATTTGTGATAGTATTGCTGTATCTATACCGCCTAATGGAGCTCCATCTAAAAATGTTTCAAAAGCATCATTATTAGGAGCAAGAACAGTAAAGGGTCCATCTCCTTGTAAAATATTAACCAAATCTCCATCAGCTGCACCTAATGCTGCAACTAAACTTGATAAATCTGGATTAGCTATCGCATGATCTACAATATCTGGTAATCCAATTACAGCATCAATAATGTGTATTGTACCATTTGAAGCATCAATATCTGCAGTTGATACACTTGCTGTATTGTTAAACCTTACCCCATTAGATGTATTATAATAAATACTAATATTTCCGTATTCACTTAAAGCACTTCCTGCTGCGTAACCAGAACCTGATGATATTAAGTCACTTGAAGTAATATCTGCCATAATTACATGGTTTAATAAAAATTGTGATAATACATCTGTTGGAACATCATCTAGAGAGTCAAATCCATTTGCATTTAAGAATGCTGTAAATGCTGCATTAGTTGGAGCTAAAACCGTGAAAGGCCCTTCTCCTTGTAAAACGTTCACTAAATCACCATCAGCCGCTGATAATGCAGCCACTAATGAACTTAATTCTGGCGTTTCAAGAGCTAATTCTACAATATTTTTTTCCTGAATAGCTCCTGAGTTATCATCATCATCACTACATGATGCTATTGAAAATAAAATTACTATTGCTAACGTAATTCGTTTAATTTTTTTTAAATAATTCATTGTTTGTTTTTTTTAGTTTTAAAATGTTTAACAAAAATAGTAATTAGTTAAACATAATATAATAAATAAATGTTAATTTTTTTTATTTATTATAGAGATGTCTATTATTAAATGATTTTGTATTTCAAAAAATGTATCTTTGCATTCTTATTAAAATACATGAAAAAACGAGTAGTAGTAGGGCTTTCGGGAGGTGTTGATTCTAGTGTTGCTGCATATCTATTAAAGGAACAAGGGTATGAAGTAATCGGTCTTTTTATGAAAAATTGGCATGATGATTCGGTTACAATTTCTAATGAATGTCCTTGGTTAGATGATAGTAATGATGCTATGTTAGTTGCCGAAAAGTTGGGGATTCCTTTTCAAACGGTAGATCTTAGTGTAGAATATAAAGAAAAAATTGTAGATTATATGTTTCGGGAATACGAAATGGGTAGAACTCCAAACCCCGATGTGCTATGTAATCGTGAAATAAAATTCGATGTTTTTTTAAAAATTGCATTAGACCTTGGAGCAGATTTTGTTGCAACAGGTCATTATTGTCGAAAAGGGACACTTGTTAAAAATGAGAATGAAACCTATCAACTACTGGCTGGAAAAGATCCTAATAAAGATCAATCTTATTTTTTATGCCAATTATCACAAGAGCAACTTTCTAAAACATTATTTCCTATTGGAGAATTGTTAAAGCCTGAAGTAAGAGAAATAGCAAAAGAACAAGAACTGATAACTGCTGAAAAGAGAGACTCTCAAGGACTTTGTTTTATTGGTAAGGTTCGACTTCCAGATTTCCTTCAGCAAAAACTAAAACCTAAAGAAGGGGAGATTATTGAAATATCTTCTAATTACTCTGGTTATCATAAAGAAGCTATTAGTTTTAAAACTAAAGAAGAGGAGTTAGCATTTATTTCTGAAAAACAAAATTATTCAAAAGAGGATGGAAAAGTTGTAGGCAAGCATCAAGGAGCTCACTATTTTACAAAAGGCCAAAGAAAAGGATTAGCAGTGGGTGGAACCACAGAACCATTATTTGTAATTGATACCGATGTTAATGAAAATATTATTTATGTAGGCTTGGGTAAAAATCATCCTGGTTTGTATAGAAATGGCTTGTTAGTGCTACCTGAAGAAACACATTGGATACGAAATGATTTGAAAATTGCCCTTGGAGAATCCTTAGATGTAATGGCAAGGATTCGTTATCGACAAAGTCTAGAAAAGGCAACAATTCATTCCACAAATTCAGGACTATATGTTATCTTTGAAAATCCACAATCTGCAATTACCGAAGGCCAATTTGTAGCTTGGTATTTAGGTGAAGAATTAATAGGGAGTGGGGTTATATCTTAATAAAAAAACTATGAAAAAATTATTACTAGTATTCGCAATTTTATTTATCCAACAAAGTTTTGCTCAATCTCAAGATGCTTGGGTATTTTTTGCCGACAAAGAAAATGTAGAAGCTTCTTTAGCAGATCCAATTTTAATTATGACACAGGAAGCAATTGATCGTAAAACTTTACAAGGAACGCCAATTGATGAAAGAGATGTCCCAGTAAATGAAGTTTATATTACTGAAATAAAAAACGCATCAGGAATTAATGTATTTGCAAAATCTAAATGGATGAATTGTGTATATGTTAAAGGAACTCAAGCTAATATAGAAGCCCTTTTAGATTTACCATTTGTAATTGATATAGAATTCGCTAATAAAAGTTTAAATCTTTTTCCAGGAGAACCTGTAATAAATAAGTTTGAAATTGAAAAAATAACAGCTGCAAGCCAACGTATTACTTATAATTATGGAGCAGCAGCAAATCAAATTGAAATGCTTTCAGGAGATTATTTACATGAACTAGATTACACGGGTGAGAATATGATTATTGCTGTTTTGGATAATGGATTTCCTACTGTAAATACTAATCCGGGATTTGCTAATATGGTTAACGAGGGTAGATTATTAGGTACTTACGATTTTCAAGCTAGAGTAGTTAATGCAGATGGAACCGGTTCGCATGGAACCAATACATCTAGTGATATAGCAGGCTTTTTACAAGACCAATTTGTAGGCACAGCTCCAAATGCGTCTTATTATTTATTTGTTACTGAATATAACCCTTCAGAAACACCATTAGAAGAAGCTCATTGGGTCGAGGCTCTTGAGAGATCAGATAGTCTAGGTGTTGATGTGGTAAACACTTCATTAAGTTATAAAGGTTATGATGATAACAGTTATTCGCATTCTTATGAAGATTTAGATGGTCAAACAACTTTTGCTGCAAGAGGAGGAAATATTGCTTTTGATAAAGGAATGATTCTTGTGTGTTCTTCTGGTAATAGTGGTAATACAGGTTCTCCATATCCTGGAACCCCAGCAGATTCACCTGGAGTTTTAACAATTGGAGCCGTTAATTCTGACGGGAGTTATGCATCTTTCAGTTCATATGGACCAACAGCAGACGGAAGGATAAAACCAGATGTAATGGCTCAAGGTTCCGGTTCTGCAGTTATTGAAACTAATGGGAATGTGGGATCTAGTAGCGGAACATCATTTAGTTCACCAATAATGGCAGGAGTTATTGCTTGTTTATGGGAATCTAGACCAGAAGTGCCCAATGGACACCTTATGCAAGTTGTTAGAGAATCAGCACATCTATATAATAACCCTACAGACCAAATGGGTTATGGAATTCCAAATTTTGAAGATGCTTATGCAGCTCTTCAACAACTTGGAGTTGAGGAGGAGTTTTTAATGTCGAATTTTGCATTATATCCAAACCCTGTTTCTTCAATAGTAAATGTTTCTTTCCCTGAAGGTATCAGTAATGCTACTTTTACAGTTTATACTGTTTTAGGAAATGAAGTATTAAATACCACCATATCAAAAAATTCAAATTCAATTAATATTGGAGAATTAAATTCAGGAATGTATATTGCTTCAATCCGATCGAATAATAAACAAATAAGCTTTAAGTTAATTAAAGAATAGTGCATAATAGAATCACTCAACTTTTTAATATTCAATACCCAATTATTCAAGCAGGAATGATTTGGAATAGTGGATGGAGGTTAGCAAGTGCTGTTTGTAATGCTGGAGGATTAGGTCTGTTAGGAGCGGGATCAATGTATCCAGAAGTTCTAAGAGAACATATTCAAAAATGCAAGAAAGCCACTAGCAAACCATTTGGAGTAAATGTTCCAATGTTATATCCAAATATTGAAGAAATCATTCAAATTATTATTGATGAAGGAGTGAAAATTGTTTTTACTTCTGCAGGAAATCCAAAAACACATACCGCAAGGTTAAAAGGTAATAATATAACGGTTGTACATGTGGTTAGTAGCGTAAAATTCGCTTTAAAAGCTCAGGAAGCTGGGGTAGACGCTATTGTTGCTGAAGGATTTGAAGCTGGAGGTCATAATGGAAGAGAAGAAACCACTACTTTTACACTAATACCAATGGTAAAAGCTCAACTTAAAATCCCGGTAATTGCTGCTGGCGGTATTGCTACTGGAAGAGGAATGTTAGCAGCTATGGTTTTAGGTGCTGATGGTGTACAAGTTGGGAGTAGGTTTGTTGCTTGTGAAGAGTCGAGTGCGCATATAAACTTTAAGAAAAAAGTTGCTGAAGCAAAAGATGGAGATACTTTTTTAACCTTAAAAGAACTAGCTCCTGTACGATTACTTAAGAATAAATTTGCTGATGATGTTTTGGAACTTTATAAAACAAACCCTTCTAAAGAAGATTTATTAAAACTTTTAGGAAGAGCAAGAGCAAAAAAAGGAATGTTTGAGGGAGATTTAGATGAAGGCGAATTAGAAATTGGTCAAATAGCTGGACTTATTAGCGATATTAAACCAGCCTCAGAAATTATTAAGGATATGATTTCTGAATTTGAAATAGAAAAAAAAAATATTAAATATTTTTAAATTTTTAATATTTTTTTAATTTTGTTACTATTATGAATCCAAAAGTAACAACAGAACATAATAAGGGTAAAGCAAAAATTTTTAAAAGTCCAGTTTTAGAGAGCCTTACAAAAACTACTCCTTTATCAAACATTATAATTTATGGTTTAGCAATTGTATTTGCTGTTTATTATGCTTTAAATAATATTGGTATATCTGTATTAACGTTTTCTGGATTGTTTTTATTTGGGGTATTGTTTTGGACTTTTGCTGAGTATATGCTTCATCGTTATATTTTTCATTGGGTAATAGAAGCAAAGTGGTCACAAAGATTTCATTTTATAATGCATGGAGCACACCATTTATACCCAACAGATAAAGAAAGATTACTAATGCCACCAGTACCAGGTTTTATAATGGCTGGTTTCTTATTTTGTATATTTTATTTAATCTTTTACATTTTTGGAATACCAAATCTTACTTTTGGTTTTTTTCCTGGGTTTTTTAGCGGATATTTAATGTATTCATTTGTTCATAGAGCAACTCATATAATGAAAGCACCAAAAGGATTTGAAAATCTTTGGCTTCATCATCAATTACACCATTATAAGTATCCTGAAAAAGCTTTTGGAGTTTCAAATGTGTTTTGGGACAAAGTGTTTGGAACAATGCCTCCTAAAATGAAGAATTAAGTTTTATTACCTTCAATAAAGGCTTAATTATAAAATTTGTTTCATTCTTTCAAAAGGTTTGTTTCTATCAAATAAATAACGATAGGTAGTGTGAACTTTATTAATATCACCGCCAACTTGTTTTATAACTAAAATCATTTTTTTATTGAAATCACCTATTCCTTTAATTTCTGTTTTGGGATATTTTTTCGATAATTGATGTAATGTATTTAAAGAAGCTAATATTATAGCTCCATCTACACCTTTACCCTGATATTCAGGAATAACTCCAAAAATAATACCTAACATTTTTTGATTATTATTAAATCTTTTATTCCATAAAAATTTTAATATTCCTATAAAATTAAATTTGCCATTAATGTTTTTAATTAGTTGATTAACATCTGGAATATTAAAATAAAACGCAATGGGCTCATTTTTATAATATCCTAGCCAAATTATTTTTTCATCTAAAATGGGCTTTAATTGATTCATAATAGCTTCACCTTTTTCTTTGGTCATTTTAGGAACTCCACTATGATTTACCCATGCTTTATTATAAATAGTTATTATGTCTTTAGTATGCTTCTCGACTTTTTTTAAGCTGAAATGTTCAAAAGAATAGTCAGGGTCTTTTTTAATTATATCTGCTTTATATTGAAGTCTATGATTAATAGGGTCAATAATATTTCTAATGAAGGTATATTGTTCAAAATAATTTTGAAATCCATAGCTCTCAAATAATTCTTTGTAATAAGAGAAATTATAATTGCATTGATAATTTGGTTCTTGATCAAACCCTTTTGTCAATAATCCCCACCATTTATCTCGTTCACCAAAATTAATGGGACCGTCCATAGCTTCCATTCCTTTTTCAATAAGCCACTTCTTGCTAGTTTCAAAAAGTATATTTGCTGCTTCTTGATTATTTATACATTCAAAAAAGCCAATACCACCAGTAGGTTGCTGGTTGTCTAAATGTGAAGAGTGATTATTTACAAATGCTGCAATCCGTCCAATTACCTTGTTGTCTTTTTCAAGAATCCATCTTATGCATTCTCCATTTTTATAATGATTGTTTTTTTGAGGATTGAATATTTCTTCTATTTCTTTATCAATAGGTCTGATCCAAAATGGTTCATTTTTATAAAGAAAAATATTGAAATTTATAAATTTCTTTGATTGTTCTTGAGTCTCTATTTTAATTAAATTCATTTAGTAAAAAATAAAAAAATATAATAATAGTTAACTAAGATTTAGCCCATAAAACTCCTTTATACTCATCTTTTCTTGATACTGATTCACGATTTTTAATAATTAAATGAGTCTTATCAAGCTTTTTACTTCTATAACCCATTAAATGAAATAACTGTTTAGCAAATAACCAAGCAATTTTTCTATTTACAATTAATGATTCGTGTTTATCTGATTGCCATCTTATGCCTGGCATTATAGGTAATAATTTATCGACTCTTAATTTTCTAAAAGAATTTGATAAATTTAAAAATACTTGAGGAATTTTACGGATAGAAAAATATCCATCATCTCCTTGACTTTGATATTGAGGCATTAAAATCCTACCTTGCTTTTTTGCTAGAATTACTTCACCATCACTATCTGCTAATTCTTGTCCCTTATTTATTCTTTGAAAGTTTAAGAATCCAGGCTTCATAGTAAATGATTCATCTTCTTTAATTCTATAGTGGTAATATATCTCATAAATATTACGAGTATCTACAGAAGTTTTTGCTAAAGCATCGTAATAATGCTGAAAATCAATTTCGTTTTTTGTGATACTTTCAGTATAAACAAGTGATTGGTAAATAAATGCTTTATGATTTTCTATAGATGAAAGACTATCGTGTTGTCCTCCTTCAAAACCAAATGCAACGTACCCTAATTCATTAAGATAACTTAGAAGTGGGCCATCTAAATATTCTTCAATTCCTAATATTAAGGGAACAGGGAATTGTTCAGTAAATTTTCTATTAATTATACTATCGTTTACTGTTAAAAATGGAGTAGTTTCACTGGATGTAGTATGAAGATCCATAAAATAAAAAGGTCCCTCTTCAGTAGTTAGAATATTATTAATAACATTGTAAATATTTAACTGTTGTATGGTTTCTTCTCCAATTTTCTTAATATTTCCAGAATTAATTAATTCCATTCTTTCAGAAGTCCACATTCTATTTAAATCTTGTTTTATATATCGTGTTCCCTCTTTTAAAGCAGTAAGATTTCCACTAATAGCATAAATGTTTCCATTAATTGAAATGTTTTTTTCTTTAATTTCATTTATAATATCATGAAGTGCAAAAATTCCAGAAGGCTCATTTCCGTGCATTCCTGCTGTAAATATGATTGTAGGTCCAGGTTGTGATCCATTAATCTTTCCAATTAGGCGATCTACCTCAATTGTTTTATTTAATGCTTTACTAAAAACTTTAGTCATTATGCGATAATATCTTTGATAGTAATAATCCCTACTAAATTTTTCTCTTGGACTACAGGTAAGCAAGTTACATTGTTAGTTTTCATAAGATGTAATGCCTCTAATATCTTAGTGTCCGGTCGGACAATGTAAACATTTTTCATCATAATATCTGTAACAGTACAATCATTTTTATAGGTTTTATTATTCTTACATTCTTCTAATTGTTCCCAAGTTAATAGGCCAGCTAATTCTCCATTTGGATTTTCTACAGGAAGGTGATGAATGTTTTTCCATATCATTATTTCACTTGCTAAATCTGCTAAATCGTTTTCGTAAATAGTATGTAATCTGGTTGACATTACATGACTTACTAAATGAGCATCTTGATATGTTTTTGGAAGCTTATTAATCATTGGCCATTCATGAACTGCCAAATCTCCTTGTTGGTTTTTATAAATAGCTTTGGTTAAAGCCATTAACGCATCATCTTGTTTTAAATGTTTGCGTAAATACCTATAGTTTTTTAGTTTCCATTGAGAACCTGTTAAGGATAAAGCTCTACCTTCTATAACTCCTAATAGGCGATCCATATCCTTTTGATCTATATTTACTTTTTTAAGTCCTTCTTTTGCTATTGGTAATAATTCATTAATAATTAAATCTCTTATAGATATTTTCTTGCCCATCCAAACCATTACAGATTCTTTTCCTGTTCTAGCTGCTTTTACAAAATTGGACTTAGCTTCTTTAAAGTCCATTTGACTAAGCATATCATCATATTTTGATGGTCTACCCATCATAAGTCCAACCCAGAATGCAAAATTTGCAATTTCGTCAATTACTGTAGGTCCTGCAGGTATATATCTGTTTTCAATTCGAAGGTGAGCTTTTCCATTTCCAACCCCATAACATGGTCTGTTCCATCTATAAACAGTACCGTTAAAAGTGCATAATGCATCTAAATTTGGAGTGTTACCTTTTTTTAATTCAAGTTCAGAATCATTATCAATGTCCTTGGAAAGAATTATTTTATGATTTGCTATATCATTTTTAAATATATCAATAATAGATCCTTGTGCCCATTCTTTTGTAAATGAAACTCTAGATAGTTTATCTATCAAGGCTTTAGAGGAATTTCTAGTATCGATGCTTTGTTGAAATAATGCAATTCGTGTTTCACTCCATAATTCACGTCCCAATAATAATGGAGAGTTGGTACATAAGCCTAATAATGGACCGGAAATTGCTTGTGCCCAATTGTAACTAGAAATAAAATCATCTGGATCTACTTGAAGGTGCATTTGAAAGCTTGTATTACAGCCTTCAAACAAAACGGAATCGTGTTTAACAAATAACTCATCTACACCTCGAATATGCAATCTAAAATCTTTACCTCTTAAATCCTTCAGCATATCATTTAATATCCAATATCTTGGATTTGGGGTCATATAATCAAACTGAAGTTCTTTTATACTAATCGTTGGGAGTATACCAGTTAATATAACTTTGTTATTGTATTTTTTAGCAATTTTTTTTGCTTTTTCTAATAGGGTAGATAATTGATCTTCAACTTTTGAGAAGGCATCTGTTTCTAACTCTAAAGGATCTAAATTAATCTCAAGATTAAATAAAGCTATTTCAGTGGTAAAATGAGGGTCATTAATATCTACTAAAATTTCTCCAGATTTTTTAGAAGGTCTCCAGTTTTTTTTAACTAAACAAAATTCTTGTTCAGATCCAATTCTAGTAATACCACTTTCTACTAGACCGTTTTCAAGCATATACTCAAGTGATTTTATATCATTAAGTAAATGTCTAATAAATTTTGAACGTGAATTATTATTAGCTATAGTCTTGATTTTTTGATCTCCCATATTCCAAAAATTTAGGATTAATTTATAGCTGTAAATAATTCGAAGCTATATAGTTATAAATTTATTGCAATTAATGGTAAAAACCAAACTTAAATAATAAATAGAAAAGTATTTCTTCTGCTTTAATTTAACAGGCTGACTTACATTTCATTACCGAAAAATATAGCATTCATTAATAGTTTGTTAGTGCCATACCAAAAAGCCCTAAAATTGGTGTTATCTGTAAAGTAAACCACTTTTCCTTTTCCTAATTTTCCTACTTTAAACATACTAGTGCTTTTTAATTCTAATAGGTTTTTATCAGAAATATAACCACTTAAAAGTGGGTCTATAGTGTAATTAATAGGATTATTAAAACTGTTTTTATCTGGTTTCATAAAAAGTGTTGAATTTCTAAATACTGGAAGTGTATTGTTTTTATAACCAAAAGCAATAGGGTGGGAACGATCTAATTTTGTTTCAAATATGGCTCCTCCAATTACTTGTGCTCCAAAATAATTTCTTTTTTGTTCAAAAGAAATGTTTTGAGCAGTATCTTTTTTAGATTTAAATTCAATTTTTAATATTTCGTTACTGTTAAACCATTTACCAGCATTTTTATATCCAATTAATGTACCTCCGTCTTTAACCCATTTTTTAAGTTTTTCTGCATCCGTTTTAGTTAAGGCATTTCCCCAACTATTAGGCAAAATAATGTCGGTGTATTTGCTTAAATCTGTTCTGTTAAAGTTACGAGTATCTAATTTTGATATTAGCATGTCATAACGCTGATCAAATAAATGCCAAATCTCACCTGCATCATAAGGAGTAATTCCTTTTCCAACTATCAACGCAACTTTCTGAGGTTCTATTAATCTAAAGTTACTACTTCCTAAATCGATTCCTTCAGTAAGTCCTGTAGAAACTCCATTTATTAATACATTGTTATCTTTTGAAAGCTCATTAATAAATTTCGATAATTCTTGATTATTTAATTTTTGATTTTGAACAGGAATTAATATAGTCCCGTAATCATATCTCTTCTTTTCTAATTTAAATGGCTTTAATCCTACTTTAACTCTTAAGCCTTTTTCAAGAAGTTTGTTTAACACTTTTGGTGTGTTATAATCGTTCCATTCCATTAAATAAGCATAATTCGAATTTGATGGATTTGGTATTTTATTTTTTATTTCTGAAACTTTTACCCCTTGTTTATTGGCAGATTCATTTTCTTCATAATCTAAATTAAAAGCAAGCGGAAATGTCCACGCGCTAATGTCATAAAACAAACTATCTTGAAAAGTAGTCCGCTTTTGAAACATTGCATTTATTAATCGATGTTGTTTTTGATTCTTCGGAATCACATAACTAAATCCTTTTTTATAGTTCTTTCCGTTTTTTGAAAAATCTTTTTTCAATTCATGAATTTCTATTTTATGGCGAAGTAGTACTTCAGCTAATTTATTTACTTTAGTAGCATCTTTTTCATCACCAAAAACAATAACTCCAGCATTAGCAGATTCTTTTCTTGCATTTGCATAAAATTCTTTTTGATAATTAAGTATTTCTTCACGCATTCCAACAGCTGCGTCTAAAGTAGAAAGCGCTGCGGTAAATTGATTGCGAATTGTAAATGGAAAAGTTAGGATCCCATTGTCACTTTCTTGTGCATGACCTCTAGAAGATGCTTGTTCAAATAAGATTCCAATACCACCATTTATATCTGGAAATGTAGATCCTTTTCCATAATAGAAATCATCAAAACTTTCCTTACTATAATAAAAGCTACCAATTTTATTTAAGGCTTCTGCGTGATAATTCCCTATTAATCCAGTAAGTTCTTGGTTTTTATTAGGTGTTAATGGATTAGTTCGTGAAGGAATACCTGGTTGAAAAAAGAATGTAGAATTGGTCCCCATTTCGTGATGATCGGTTAATATATTAGGAGACCAATCATGAAATGTTTTAATTCTTGCTTGACTTTCTGGAAGTTGAAGCGGCAGCCAATCTCTATTCATATCAAACCAATAATGATTGGTTCTTCCTCCTGGCCAAATTTCACTGTATTCTCTATCGTTGGGGTCTGGATTAACATTTTTACTTTTATGAGTATTTGCCCAATAAGCAAATCGTTGCAAACCATCAGGATTATAAGATGGATCAAATAATATAACAGTTTCATTTAGCAATTTCTCTATTTCAGGACCTTGAGCTGCTGCTAAATGATAGGCTGCAGCTAGTGCTGCATTTGAACCACTTGGTTCGTTACCGTGAATAGAAAACCCTTGATAAACTACAATAGGCATTGTGTTAACGTCTATATTGTCAGAACCTTTTTCAGTTAAGGCGATGTGTTCTTTTCTAATTTGTTCAAGATTGGAATGGTTATCTGGAGAAGTGATATAAAGTAATACTAAGGGCCTTCCTTCGAATGTTGTTCCTCTATTTTCAATGGTGATACGATTTGTAGATTTGGCTAGCGAATACATATATTGTAATAGCTTGTCGTGGGTTATATGCCAATCACCTATTTCATGACCAATTACATTAGCTGGTGTTGGAATGTTTTGATCGTATGAAATGTCGTTAGGAAGGAAATAATCTAGTTTTACTTGATAATCTTGAGAGAAAATTTTAAGCGATATAAATAAAAAAAAAAGGAACGTATAGTTTTTCATGCGATGTATTTTGTTTCGCATAAATATATAAAAAAACATCCTTTCAAACAGATATTGTTAAAAGGATGTTTATTGCTGTTAAGCGGGGATAAAAATATTAAATATCATCGAAATCTACATCTGTAAAATTTGATGTAGAATTATCTTCTGTTTCTTTAGGAGTTTCAACGTTTTCTTCTCTTTTATAATCACTTTGGTGACGATCACTAATCACTTCTTCACCTTTTTCTTCGATTACAAATGAAATCATTTCATTTAAACTGTCTTTAAACTCTGAAAAATCTTCTTTATAAAGGTAGATTTTGTGTTTCTTGTAGTGAAATGAACCATCGTCGTTTGTAAATTTTTTACTCTCTGTAATGGTTAGATAATAATCTCCAGCTTTAGTAGCTCTTACGTCGAAGAAATAAGTACGTCTTCCAGCTCGCATTACTTTAGAATGAATTTCTTCTCTCTCCATCATATAATTATCACTCATAATATTATTTATTATTTAAAGGTTTCGTCAAAAATCTAAAAAAAATACAACTATGGCAACATTAAAGTTAATTTTCTTTTTCAAATAATTGTTTTGAATACAATTCCTTATAATAACCTTCTTGATTTACAAGTTGATTATGATTTCCTTGTTGTATAATTTCACCATCTTCAAGAATTATAATTTTAGAAGCATTTTTAGCCGATGAAATACGATGACTTACAATAATTGTTGTTTTGTTTTTTGTAATGGATTCAATATTACCTAATATTATTTCTTCGGTTTCAGTATCCACAGCAGAAAGGCAATCGTCTAGTAATAATATTTGTGGATTTTTAATAATTGCCCTAGCAATAGAAACACGTTGCTTTTGTCCTCCACTTAATGTGATTCCTCGTTCTCCTAATATGGTACTGTATTCCTTTTTAAAGCCAATTATATTTTTATGAACCGATGCTTTTTTTGCAACTTCATATACTTCATCATCTGAAGCATTTTCTTTTCCAAACTTAATATTGCTTAAAAGAGTATCACTAAAAAGGAATGCGTCTTGAGGTACATAACCTATGCTTCCTCTTAAGTCTGAAAGGTTTAGGTCCTTAATGTTTTTATTGTCTATTAAAAGTTGACCATCCTCAACATCATAAAGTCTACCAATTAATTCTAAAATTGTAGATTTTCCAGATCCCGTGTTACCTAATATAGCTAATGTTTCTCCTGGATTTACTTTAAATGATATGTTTTTAAGAGCATTAATATTAGTGTCTGAATAAGTAAAGGATAGATTTCTAAACTCAATAGTTCCATTAATTGGAGTACTAGATTGGTTTAAACTTTCTATTTCAGGCTTTTCATTTAAAAACTCATTAATACGTTTTTGAGACGCTTCGGCTTGTTGTACCATAGAAGTTACCCAACCAACAACTGCAACCGGCCAAGTAAGCATATTAACATAAATTAGAAACTCTACAATAGTTCCTAAGTGTTTAATTTCACCATTTATATATTGGTTTCCTCCTATGTAAATAACTAGGATATTACTAAGTCCAATTAATAGAATCATTAAAGGGAAAAATAGTGCTTGGACTTTAGCTAAGTCTACATTTTTTTCTTTACTTCCTTCAGCTAATTCATCAAAATCACTATTAATTCTAGTTTCTATACCATAAGCTTTTATCACAGAAATTCCACTAAAGCTTTCTTGAGTAAATGAGGTTAATTTGGACAAGTATTGTTGTACAATGGTACTTTTTTTATGAATAGCTGCACTTAATTTATAGATTGTAAATGATAGTAATGGTAAAGGGGCTATGGCATATAAAGTTAAAGTAGGAGCTTTATAAAACATATAAGTTAAGGTGACAAAGAGTAACGTTATATTAGTAACACTGTACATTAATGCTGGACCTGCGTACATTCTAACCTTAGATACATCCTCACTAATTCTATTCATTAAATCTCCAGTACGGTTTTGTTTATAGAACCCTAACGAAAGACGTTCGTATTGCTTAAAGATTTCATTTTTTAAATCGAATTCAATATTTCTAGAAACGACAATAAAAGTTTGTCGCATTAAAAATGTAAAGAAACCTGCTAATAAAGCAGTTCCAAGTATAATAAGTATGCTAATAAATAAATCATATTTCACTACACTAAGATCTGTAGAAGCTCCCTTAATATAATTTTCAATGATATTGATAATATCTCCAATTTTTTTTGGAACTATTAGTTTAAATACAGTTGCAACGATGGTAATAATTAAGCCAAGAATTAATCTTCCACTATATTTTTTAAAATAAAGGTTAAGGTACTGAAGTTCTTTCATTTACAGCGATTTGCTTTTTATTAACAATATCATAATTTAATCTTAATATTATTGTGAGATTATTAGCAATCAACTACTTTTGCACGTCCTTTTTAAGGATATTAAAATTCAATATATGGAGACTGAAGTAGTTAACAAAAATGATCTTTATAAATTAAATCCTGTTTTTGGACAGAATTCATTTGATAATCACGAACAAGTTGTTTTTTGCAACGACAAAGATACAGGTTTAAAAGCAATAATTAGTATTCATAATACAGTTATGGGGCCTGCACTTGGTGGCACTCGAATGTGGCAATATAAAAATGAATGGGAAGCACTAAACGATGTTTTGCGTTTATCTAGAGGTATGACTTATAAATCTGCTGTTACTGGCCTTAATTTAGGTGGAGGTAAAGCAGTTATTATTGGTGATGCTAAAACTCAAAAAACACCAGAATTAATGCTGCGTTTTGGGGAGTTTGTCCATTCTTTAGGTGGAAGATATATTACAGCTGAAGATGTAGGAATGGCAACTTCGGATATGGACTTAGTAAGAACAGTGACTCCTTATGTAACTGGTATTTCTGAAGATAAAGGAGGTGCTGGTAACCCTTCTCCAATTACTGCTTATGGCGTTTTTATGGGGATGAAAGCTGCGGCTCAACATGCATTTGGAACCAATGTTTTGGAAGATAAAGTTGTATATGTTGAAGGTATTGGTAATGTAGGTGAGGCTTTAGTTGAAAGTTTATCAAATGAAGGAGCTAAAGTTTATATAACCGATATTAATCAAGAAAGATTAGAAGAAGTAAGAGATAAATATAGTGTAAATATTTATGAGGGAAATAATATCTACTCAGAAGAAATGGATATTTATGCTCCTTGTGCTTTAGGTGCTACCATTAATGATATTACTTTGCCACAACTAAAAGCAAAGGTAATTGCAGGTGCAGCGAATAATCAATTAGCAGAAGAAAATAGGCATGGCATTTTGCTAAAAGAAAAGGGGATTGTTTATGCTCCTGATTTCTTAATTAATGCAGGTGGAATTATTAATGTTTATGCTGAATTAGAGAATTACGGTAGAAAAGAAATCATTCGTAAAACTGAAAATTTATACAACACTACATTGGAAATCCTTAAGAATGCGGATACTAATGATGTTACAACACATCAAGCGGCTTTTGAAGTTGCCAAAGCCAGAATAGACGCTCGAAGATTAAAAAACAATAATGGTCAATTAAATTAATAATATAAAAAAACACAAACTATCTTTTGTTTTTTTATTACAACGTTCTTATAAATTATGCTAACACGAAGACACATTAGAGTAAAAGTATTGCAATCTATTTATGCTTACAATCAGAGTGAAATTAAAAATCTAGAGAAGCAAGAAAAGTTTTTGCAATATAATATGGAGCAAATGCAGGATTTGTATTTATTAATGCTTCAACTGTTTATTTCTCTTCGTGATCAAGCAGAAAATTATTTGGTTTTATCTCAGAAAAAACATTTAGCTACCGATTTAGAAAAAGATCCAAGCAGATTATTTATTGATAATAAAGTGATTTCATTAATTAATTCAAATGAAAGATTTGCTGACATTATTAAAAAGAGAAAACTAAATTACTGGGAAAATAACTCTGAGTATGTTACCATCTTATTTAATGAATTAAAAGAAAAAGACTGGCATGTAAATTTTCTTTCTAAAAAAGAATCAAGTTTTTCTGAAGACAAAGATTTTTTGATTAGAATTTTTAAAGAAGTCATTGCACCCAATGAGAAATTATACGAATTTCTAGAAGACAAGCGATTAACTTGGCTTGATGATTTCCCTTTAGTAAACACTTTGATATTAAAAATGCTTCAGAAATTATCGGTAAAAAACATTGATTCGATATTAATTCCTGAAGTTTATAAGAATAATGAAGATAGAGAATATGCTTTGCAATTATTGCAAAAAGTAATTTTAAATGATGAGGAACTTTCTTTAATTATAGACGGAAAAACCCCAAATTGGGATAAAGATAGAATTGCCGATATTGACATGATTATCTTGAAAATGGGAATTTCAGAATTTTTATATTTTCCATCTATACCAGTTAGAGCTACCATAAACGAATACCTTGAAGTTTCAAAAGAATATTCAACTCCTAAGAGTAGTATCTTTATTAATGGTATTTTGGATAAAATGGTAAAGGACTTAAAGGCAGAAGATAAATTAAATAAAATAGGGCGGGGGCTTAATTAAATATAAAAAATTAAGTATTTTAGCCTCGCTAAAACATAAATCAAAATAAAATGAAAAAATTAATCTTAATTGTTGCTGTAATATCTGCATTTAGTTTTACGTCATGTAAAGAAGATGCTGCAGCTAAAGTGAGTAAAGAAAAAGTAGCAGAAGCTGAAACTCGTGATGCTAATGCTGGAAAATTTCCAAAAATGATATTTACAGAGACTGAGTTTGACTTTGGAACTATCGATCAAGGAACAAACGTAGAACACGTTTTTAAATTTACAAATACTGGAGAAGCTCCATTAGTAATTGTTGATGCTAAAAGTAGTTGTGGATGTACAGTACCTACTTATCCTAAGACACCAGTTGCTCCAGGAGATTCTGCTGAAATGTTAGTTAAATTTAACGGTAGTGGTAAAAACCAAGTTAGTAAAACAGTAACTATTACTGCAAATACTGAAACTGGAAAAGAAATTATTAAAATTAAAGCTTTTGTTAATCCAAAAGAGGGAACTGGTTCAGCTTCTAAATAATTAAAAATAAAAAGAATACATCCTTATGGAGCAGTTACAAAGTTTTTTTCCACTTATATTATTGTTTATGGTTATTTATCTATTTATGATAAGACCACAAATGAAAAAGCAAAAGCAAGAAAAAGGTTTTGCAAGTGAACTTAAAAAAGGAGATAAGATTATTACTAAAAGTGGGATGCACGCAAAAGTGCTTGAGTTAAATGATGATGGAACTTGTATTCTGGAAACAGCTGCAGGAAAAATCAAATTTGAAAGATCTGCTATTTCAATGGAAATGAGTCGCAAGCTTAATGCTCCAGCTGAAAAAAAGAAATAATTTTAATATTATAATAAAAAAACCTTCAGAGTTATCTGAAGGTTTTTTTTTGACCTTTTTTTAATTATTGTTTAGCTACCAATTGGGCTATATTAACAATTACTTCTATAGCTTTTTGCATACTTTCTACAGGAACATATTCATACCTTCCGTGAAAATTATGGCCACCAGCAAAAATATTTGGACAAGGTAGTCCCATATAACTTAATTGAGAACCATCTGTACCACCACGTATTGGTTTAACTAAAGGTTTAATCCCAGCTTGAACCATAGCTTCTTCAGCAATTTTTACAATATGCATTACAGGTTCAATTTTCTCACGCATATTAAAATATTGATCTTTAATTTCTACTGAAATTACTTCTCGTCCGTATTGCGAATTTAATTCTGCCGCAAGTTTATTGATTACTTGTTTCCTTGCCTCAAAATGTGAAAGATCGTGATCTCTAATAATGTATTGCAATTTTGTTTCTTCAACTGCGCCATTCATATTATGTAAATGGAAAAATCCTTCTCTACCTTCTGTGTGTTCTGGAGTTTCCATTTTAGGAAGTGAATTTATAAACTGAGTAGCAATATACATACTGTTAATCATCTTTCCTTTTGCGTATCCAGGATGAACTATCTTACCTTTTACTGTAACAACAGCTCCAGCAGCATTAAAGTTTTCATATTCTAATTCTCCAACTTGACTACCATCCATGGTATATGCCCAATCTGCACCAAATTTTTTAACATCGAATTTATGAGCTCCTCGTCCTATTTCTTCATCAGGAGTAAAACCAACTTTAATGGTTCCGTGTTTAATTTCAGGATGATTTATTAAATACTCCATTGCCGAAATAATTTCAGCTATACCAGCTTTATCATCAGCTCCTAAAAGAGTGGTTCCGTCTGTAGTAATTAAAGTCTGACCTTTATAAAGTAAAAGATCTTCAAAATAAGAAGGTGATAATATTATATCTTCTTCTTCATTTAATACAATGTCATTACCATCATAGTTTTCTATGATTTGTGGTTTTACATTAGCACCTGAAAAATCTGGAGAGGTATCAAAGTGAGAAATAAAACCAATTACTGGAAGTTTTTTATCAGAGTTACTTGGCAAAGTTGCCATAACATAAGAGTTCTCATCTATAGAAACGTCTTGCATTCCTATTTTCTTTAATTCATCAACTAAGGCATTAGCTAAATTCCATTGTTTTTCAGTACTTGGAGTACTTTCGCTAGTTGGATCACTTTCTGTATCTATAGTTATGTAGCTTACAAATCGATCTATTAAGTGTTGTTTTTCAATCATTACAAATATTCTTAAATTCTATAGTACAAAAATACTATTTTTGTACTTCAAAAGTATTCTATGTATAAATTATTAATAAGACCTTTTCTATTTCTTTTTGACCCTGAAAAAGTACATTACTTTTCTTTTTCAATGATTAGAATTTTAAATAATTTAGGTTTTGGCGGAATATTTAGTAATCTTTTTCAAATTAAAGATGCTAAACTTGAGAGAGAATTATTTGGAATTAAATTTCCAAACCCAGTTGGTCTTGCAGCTGGTTTTGACAAAAACGCAGTATTGTATAAAGAACTTACTAACTTTGGTTTTGGTTTTATTGAAATTGGAACAGTAACACCCAAAGGGCAAATTGGTAACCCAAAAAAGAGATTGTTTCGTTTAAAACAAGATCAAGCGATTATAAACAGAATGGGCTTTAATAATGGAGGGTTAGAAGCTGCAATTGAAAAATTAAAATCTAACACTACAATTATTATAGGTGGAAATATTGGTAAGAATACACAAACTCTACCAGAAAATTATACAGAAGATTACTTAGAATGTTTTAATGGATTACATCCTTTCGTAGATTATTTTGTTTTAAATGTGAGTTGTCCTAATGTTTCTAGTCATGCAAAACTAAATGACAAAGATTATTTGGAAGAATTAATTACGGCAGTTCAAGAAGCAAATAAAACTTTTGAAAAGCAGAAACCAATACTTTTAAAAATAGCACCGGATTTAAATAACAGTCAATTAGATGAAATTATTGATTTGGTAAAATTTACCAAGATAGATGGTGTAATTGCTTCAAACACATCGATTACAAGAGATAACTTGGTTTCAGAAAATAAAAAAGAAATGGGTGGATTAAGTGGAAAACCTGTTTCTGAAAAATCTACAGAAGTAATTAGATATTTGCACAAAGGAAGTAATGGCTCTTTTCCAATTATAGGAGTAGGAGGAATTCATTCAGAAAAAGATGCCTTAGATAAATTAAAAGCTGGAGCAAGTTTGATTCAGATTTACACTGGATTTATCTATGAAGGACCTAGTCTTGTAAAAAGAATTAATAAGGCCATTTTAAAAGAATGCTAGAGAATTTAATTTCATTTTCTATAGCCACTTTATTCCTAGCATTTTCTCCAGGACCAGATAACCTTTATGTGATTGCACAATCCTTAGCAAATGGTACAAAAAGTGGTATAGCTACTACGCTGGGATTAGTGAGTGGTTGTATTGTGCATACTACCTTATTAGCATTTGGTGTTTCGGCAATCATTTCAGCTTCAGATTCCTTATTTTATGGACTGAAACTAATTGGAGCTTTGTATTTACTGTATTTAGCATATCAAGTATTTAAAAGTGATGCTCATATAGATTTAAAAGAGAAAGCTACAAAAAAAACATATTTGCAGCTTTTTAAACAAGGAGTAATTATGAATTTAGTGAACCCTAAAATTCTAATATTTTTTCTTGCTTTTTTTCCAGGTTTCTTATGGGATGAGTCTCAAAATACGGTTTTTCAGTTTTATGTTTTGGGTATTTTGTTTATGGTTATATCATTTTTTGTTTTTAGTTCTTTAGCTATTCTTGCTGGGTATTTTTCTTCTTTATTAAATGAGTTTAAAATAGTTTCAATATTATTGAAATGGCTACAAATTATTGTTTTTGTTGGGATTGCGGTATTCATCTTAATTCCTTAATAATTGAATTAAATAAAAAAAGACTATAAAGGAATCCTTATCTTTGAGTAATGCAAAATGTAAAAATCATAGAGTGCCCAAGAGATGCAATGCAAGGAATTAGAGATTGGATTCCAACAAAAGAAAAAGCACAATTCATTCAATCGTTATTGAGATGTGGTTTTGACACTATTGACTTTGGAAGCTTTGTTTCTCCAAAGGCAATTCCACAAATGAAAGACACTTCAGAATTACTTTCACTTTTAGATTTGTCCAGCACCAAAAGTAAACTGCTAGCAATAGTGGCTAATGTTAGAGGTGCTCAAGATGCGATTCAGTATAATGAAATAGATTATTTAGGTTATCCATTTTCTATATCTGAAAATTTTCAGATGCGAAATACACATAAAACCATCGCTCAGTCAATTGAAACTTTGAGAGAAATTTTAAACCTTGCAGATTCTAAAAATAAAGAAGTAGTCGCGTACCTATCAATGGGGTTTGGTAATCCCTATGGAGATCCTTGGAATGTTGATATTGTTGGAGAATGGACAGAAAAATTAGCCCATATGGGAGTCAAAATAATTTCATTAAGTGATACTGTGGGATCTTCAACTCCAGATATAATTACTTATTTGTTTTCAGAATTAATTCAAAAATATCCTAATATAGAGTTTGGAGCTCATTTACATACTACACTCGCAAAATGGCATGAAAAAGTTTCTGCTGCATACTTAGCAGGTTGTAGAAGGTTTGATGGTGCAATTCAAGGTTTTGGAGGTTGTCCAATGGCAAAAGATGATCTTACTGGAAATATGCCTACCGAAAAAATGCTAAGTTATTTTACAACTGAAAAAGTAAGCACTAATATTAATCCAATGTCTTTTGAAAGTGCTTATAACGAAGCTTCTAAAATATTTAATAAGTATCATTAATTTAAAATATAATCTAATGAAAAACTATATTCTTTTCCTTTTAATTATTACGGTTTCAATATTTAGTTGTAAAGAAGACCCAGCAAAAAATGAAATAACATTTAAGTTTGTTCAGGTAAACGATGTGTATGAAATTGCCCCCTTAAGTGGAGGTAAGTTTGGAGGTATGGCAAGAGTTGCACACGTTAGGGATTCTATAAAAATGGAAAATCCAAATACATATTTATTTATGGCTGGAGATTTTTTGAATCCTTCATTATTGGGTACTATTAAAGTTGATGGAGAGCGTATTTATGGAAAGCAGATGATAGAAGTTATGAATGCGATGGATTTTGATTTAGTCACTTTTGGAAATCACGAATTCGATCTAAAAGAAAATGATTTACAAAAAAGATTAAATGAATCAAACTTTCCTTGGATGTCTTCAAATACAAGACATGTTGTGGGTGAAAACAAATCTTTTTTTGAAATTCAAAAAGAAAAAGACACCCTTTCAGTTTCAGATACTCATATTATCAGTGTAAAAGGAGTGAATCATAAAGAAATGAAAATTGGATTTTTGGGAGTTACTTTGCCTTCTAATCCTAAAGATTATGTTTTTTATGGTGATATGTATTCAGAATCTGAAAGAGCTTATAAGGAGTTAAAAGAAAATGTAGATATTGTTATTGGCTTAACACATTTAGAAGTAGAGCAGGATGAAGAATTATTGAAAAGAATTCCTGAAATACCTTTAGTAATGGGTGGTCATGAGCACAATGCTATGTCGGTTCCTGTTGGTAATTCTAAAATTACAAAAGCAGACGCCAATGCAAAAACTATATATATTCACACCTTGGTTTATAATACTGTTACTAATGAATTAAAAATAGATTCTGAGTTGTTTTTTATTGATGATAAAGTTGCTTCTAAACCAGAAGTGGAAGTTATTGTCAATAAATGGGTTCGAATTTTAGAATTAAAAATAAAAGACATTATTGAAGATCCAGCAGAGGTTATTTATACAGCAGAACAACCACTAGATGGTACAGATAGTGCTAATAGAAGTATACAAACTAATTTGGGAGATATTATCACTGAGGCTATGGCTTGGTCGTATAATAACGAAGTAGATGCTGCTTTAGTTAATGGGGGCTCTATAAGAATTGATGATATGCTTCCTGAAAATTTATCAAGTTTAGATGTTTTTAGAGCATTACCTTTTGGTGGGGGAGTTTTAAAAGTAGATATAAAAGGTTCTTTATTGAAGGAGGTATTGGATTTCGGAAAGTCTAAAAGAGGGACTGGAGCTTACCTGCAACGATATAATATTAGTGAAGGAGCACAGGGAGAGTGGATGATTGCTGATAAATCTATTGATGTTAATAAAACCTATAAAGTAGCTTTTAGTGATTTTTTATTGAAAGGGTATGATATTCCTTTTTTAACACTAGAAAACAAAGAAGTATTTAATGTTTACAATCCTACAGAAGAAGATAATGCTAATGATATTCGTAAAGCAATAATATTATATTTGAAATCGTTAAATAAATAATTTTAAACATCTGATTATGAAGAAAATATTAAAGTATATAGGTTTGTTTTTATTGGCAGTATTTTTAATAATGCAATTTATTAGACCTGAGAAAAATAAGGGAGGATTTGAAGGGATTACAGTATTTAAAAATGACACAAAACCTACCGATGAAGTTTTTATGATTTTAAAACAAAATTGTTTTGATTGCCATTCAGATGTGACAAGATACCCTTGGTATGCTGAAATTGCTCCAGTATCTTTTTGGTTGGCAGACCATGTTAAACATGGAAAAGGGGATTTTAATGTTTCTGCTTGGGAATCTTACTCTGTTAAAAAAAAGGATCATAAATTAGAGGAACTAATTGAGGAAGTAGAAGAGGGTAATATGCCTTTAGATTCTTATACTTGGATGCATGGTAAATTATCTAAAGAAGACCAGGAATTACTCGTTCAATGGGCAGTTTTAGCAAGGTTGCAATACCAAGATCAATTAAAAGTTTCTTCGAAATAGCTGATATTCAGATAAAAAGATAAAATTATCTCATTGTTATTTAAAATTATTCTAAATAAGCTTGCTTGGTACTTATTTAGAGTATACTTTTGTGCTGTTAAATTAACTTATTTATAAACAGTCTAAATAAAAATAATGAAAAAAATAGTACTTATTGCCACTTTATTTATTGCTAATATGGCATTTTCACAAACACTAAATGATTCTATTGTTGGTGATCTCCAAGTGAACTCTTCACAAAGAATGTTGGATAAAATAGATAAAAAATTAACAATAGGTGGTTATGGTGAAATCACTTACAATCAACCAGAAAGCTCAAATGGTGAATTGGATGTTCAACGATTAGTAATGATGTTTGGTTATAAATTTAGTGATAAAGTTCAGTTTTTTACAGAAATAGAATTTGAACACATACAAGAAGTGTTTGTAGAACAAGCATTTATTAATTATAATGTTGGTGATAATATTAGTTTACGTGGTGGTTTAATGTTAGTGCCAATGGGTATAGTTAATGAATATCATGAACCAACCACTTTTAATGGAGTTGAAAGACCCAATGTGGATAATAAAATAGTGCCAACTACATGGAGAGAAATAGGAGTTGGTGTTAATGGAAGGATTCCTGACGCTTCATTAAGCTATCAAGCCTATATTTTTAATGGTTTTAAATCAGCAGAATCTGATGGAGATGAGGTAAATGGATTATTAAAAGGAAGTAGTGGATTAAGAGGAGGGCGTCAAAAAGGAATCCAGTCTACTGTAAGTTCTCCAACTTTTTCTGCTAAATTAGATTATTACGGAATTTTGGGTTTACGTTTGGGGTTATCTGGTTATTTTGGAAAAACTCAAGCTGAAGACGATATTAAAGATTTGTCTGGAGCTACTATTGGAGTATCTATGGTAGGCTTTGATGCGCGATATAAATTAAATAAATTTGAAGCTCGTGGACAATTTATTTATGCTGGTTTAAATGACACCGATTTATATAATGAATTAACGGGTCGAGATTTAGGATCAGCCTTAATGGGGTATTATATTGAGGGAGGCTATAATGTATTACCAATAGCAGCAAAACAACGATTAGTTGCATTTGCACGTTACGAACAATATGATACTCATGCTTCGACAGAAGATAATACTCCTAGAAACGATGCTTATAATAGAAATGATTTAACAGTAGGTTTGTCTTATCATATTGTAAATGGTGTTGTTGTTAAGGGAGACTACCAATTTAAAGATAATGCTGAAAATGGATCTGAAGTTAACAATCAATTAAACTTTGGAATTGGAGTTTGGTTCTAACAATTTAGTGTATTTAATAAATATTATTAATAATAGTTACTTTTACCAATCATGAAAAATATTTATCTTTTACTGATAGTGCTTCTTTTTACAGCTTTTATAATTCCAGAAAAAGTAATTAAAAAGGCAGATAAGGTAATTGAAAAGTATTATGAAATTGAAGAATTTTCAAAAGAGACCATTCAGGTTTCTGAGAAAATAAATTCAATGACACCTTCAGAGTTTGGTAAAAGTAATTTTTTTAGTATTCATAAGGGTAATCAATTATTAGGTTATGGATACATTGGTAGTGCACCGAGCAAAACAGCTGATTTTGATTATTTAATTTTATTTGATTCAGATTTAATTATTATTAAAAGTAAAGTTTTAATCTACAGAGAAGAATATGGTGGAGAAATTGGGAGTAAACGATGGTTAAGACAGTATAATGGAGAGTCAATTAACTCTAATAAATTGATATATGGTCAACATATAATTCCTATTAGTGGTGCAACTATTTCTGTCCGATCTATGAATAATTCAATTAATGAATTGTTAGTTAGTTTAAAAGAATTAAAAAAACAAAAAGTAATTTAATGCAGTTACACGGTTTAATTCATACGTTTCCAAAGCAAATAAAACTATTTATAGCTGCATTCATACTAGTTTTAAGTATCGGTTATATAACAGGATTAATGTTTGTAAGTGAAACGGATTCAAATTCACCAAATGGGATTGAAGAAAATTATCTTGGTAATGAAGATGATGAAGATGCTAAGGTGATGAAGTTTGAAAAAAGTGACCGTGAAATGCTTACTACATTACATTCACATATTCTAAGTATGTCTTTTATTTTCTTTTTTTTAGGAAGTATATTAGCAATAACATCGCTGCCTAAAAGATTGAAATCATTTTTAATGATTGAACCTTTTGTTTCTATCTTACTAACTTTTGGAGGGATTTATTTTTTATGGAAAGGGGTTTTATGGATGAAATATGTTGTAATGATTTCAGGAATTGTAATGACATGTGTATTTATAATAGCTTCAATTTCTATTTTACTACAATTATTAAAAAAAGTAGAATAGTCAACTATTTGTAGTACATTTGCACGCAATTAATTAGTAACTATTTCTTCCACAGGAAAATAATTTTAATTGCAATGACCGCACACAATAACAAGATTTTAGGAGAAGGATTAACATACGACGATGTGTTGTTAGTACCAGCTTATTCAGAAGTTTTACCACGTGAAGTATCAATAAGTACAAAATTTACCCGTAACATTACTTTAAATGTACCTGTATTATCTGCAGCAATGGATACGGTAACCGAAAGCGCTATGGCGATGGCGATGGCTCGTGAAGGAGGTATTGGAGTTTTGCATAAAAATATGAGTATTGAGGCTCAAGCAGCTGAGGTAAGAAAGGTGAAAAGATCAGAAAGCGGTATGATTATCGATCCAGTTACTTTACCTAAATCCGCAACTATTGGTGATGCTCAAAATACAATGAAGGAATATAGTATTGGTGGGATTCCGATTGTAGATGATAATAAAAAATTAATTGGAATTGTTACTAATAGAGATTTACGTTTTGAGAAAAACTATAAAAAATCTTTATCTGAAGTAATGACTACTGAAAATTTAGTTACAGTAAGTAAAGGAACTTCTTTAGGAGAAGCAGAAATTATTCTTCAAAAAAATAAAATTGAAAAACTTCCTGTTGTTAGTAATGACAATACGTTATTAGGTTTAATTACTTTCAGAGATATTACCAAAGTTACTCAAAAACCTATTGCAAATAAAGACAGCTATGGTAGATTAAGAGTTGCAGCAGCAATAGGAGTTACAGCCGATGCTATTGAAAGAACTGAAGCCCTGGTAAATGCTCAAGTTGATGCGGTGATTATTGATACAGCTCACGGTCATACTCAAGGAGTAGTTGTAGTTTTACAGGATATTAAAAAACGATTCCCAGAATTAGATGTGGTAGTGGGAAATATTGCAACAGCTGATGCTGCAAAATTCTTGGTTGAAGCAGGAGCAGATGCTGTAAAGGTAGGGATTGGTCCTGGATCTATTTGTACTACAAGAATTATAGCTGGAGTAGGATTCCCTCAATTTTCTGCAGTTTTAGAAGTTGCAGAAGCTTTAAAAGGAACCGGAGTTCCTGTAATAGCAGACGGTGGGGTTCGCTATACAGGTGATATCGTAAAAGCAATTGCTGCTGGAGCAGATTGTGTAATGCTTGGGTCTTTATTAGCTGGAACTAAAGAATCTCCAGGTGAAACTATTATTTACGAAGGAAGAAAATTTAAATCATATCGAGGAATGGGATCTGTTGAAGCAATGAAGCAAGGCTCTAAAGATCGTTATTTTCAAGATGTCGAAGATGATATTAAAAAATTAGTTCCTGAAGGTATTGTTGGTAGAGTACCCTACAAAGGAGAGCTATTAGAAAGTATGACACAATTTATTGGTGGCCTAAGAGCAGGTATGGGATACTGTGGAGCTAAAAATGTTGAGACACTTAAAGAATCAGCAAAATTTGTGAAAATTACAGCTTCAGGTATAAAAGAAAGCCACCCACATAATGTAACCATTACAAAGGAGGCTCCTAATTATTCTAGGTAATATCGTTGTTTATTTTCCTTCTTCAGGAATTGACATCCCCATTTTTTTCATTACTTTAATAGTAAGGTCCATTTTTGGGTCTAAATAAACAATATCATTATTGATAGTAAACACTTGTGTGAATTTTTCTTCTTCAGAAACTATAATTAAAGCATCTCCTATCAATTGATAAAGAGGTTGTAATAATTCATTTTGTTTTAATTGTGCTAATTGACTTGAGTTTTGTTGAAATTGCTTAATATCATTTTCCAAAGTCATAATTTCATTTTGCTTTTCTTTCAATACTTCTTCAGTATATGATTTCTCGTTTTGTTGGTAAGCTTGTATCAAAGTTTGATAAGTGCCAATTTTAACATTAGATTGATTTTCTAAATCATCATTATAAGTTTTTACATCTGCTCTAACTTCTTCTAATTGTGGCATGTTAGATAAAATATACTCTACATCTATAGTTCCAACCTTTGATTGCGCATTTAATTGGAAACTTGAAATAATAACAATGATTAAAATACTTAACTTTTTCATAATAAATTTTTAATTTTTGCGAATATACAAGTTAATGAAAAATAAAACTAAAAATAGCTGGTTCTTAAGTAAAGCTTAACAAAAAAGGTATTTGCTTAAAGTCATCTTTTTGTTACATTTGCACCGTTTTAATACTCACTATAATTTATAAAAATGAATAAAAGAAATTTACTTTTAATATTGCTTTTAGTAACTTGTTTTACTGGAATATCTCAAAAGAATAAAAATGTTTTGTTAACTATTGATTCAGATCCTGTTTATAATTCAGAGTTCAAAAAAGTATTTAATAAAAATCTTGATTTAGTAATTGAAGAATCTCAGAAAAATGTTGATGGTTATTTAGATTTATTTATTGATTATAAGTTAAAAATTACAGAAGCATATGCTCAAAATTTAGATAAAGATGAGCAGTATGTTAAAGAGTTTAAAAAATATCAAGATCAGCTTTCTAAAAAATATCTTTATGATAAAAGAATTACATCACAATTAGTAACAGAAGCCTATGAAAGAGGATTGTATGAATTAAATGCTGATCATATATTAATTAAAGTTAATAATAATGCAATACCAAGTGACACTTTAAAAGCATATAATAAAATAAAAACAATATACGATAAAGCGTTAAATGGTGAAGATTTTGAAGCTTTAGCAAAAACTTACTCAGAAGAACCTGGTACAAAAAACACTAAAGGGAAGTTAGGATATTTTACAGTGTTTCAAATGGTGTATCCCTTTGAAAATGCAGCATACAATACTAAAGTTGGAGAAATATCAAAAATTACAAGAACTTCATTTGGATATCATATTATTAAAATTAATGATCGTAGAAAAATGAAGCCAAAAATTAATGTTTCTCATATAATGATTTTTTCAAATAAAGATAAAAAGGTAGAAAATCCTGAGGAAAAAATTAATGAACTATATGCTATGATTATGCAAGGAGAGCCTTTCGAGAGTGTAGCGAAGCAGTTTTCGGAAGATAGAAATACCGGCGTTAAAGGAGGCCAAATTAAAACTTTTGGACCTGGAGATTTAAAAGCTCCTAAATTTGAAGTTGCAGCATATAAATTAACCGAGAAAGGACAAATTTCAGAACCTATACAAAGTTCATTTGGCTGGCATATTATTAAGTTAAATGAAAAATTCACATTACCAACTTTTGAAGAACAAAAAGAAGAATTAGAGAAAAAAGTGAATGGAGGAGCACGTGTTGATATAGTTACACAAGCGGTTAATAATAAAATAATTAGTAAATATGGGTATAAGGAAGGGGTAAGTTATTCTCCTTTTTTCAATACATATATAACTGATAGTATTTTGAAAAATAAATGGGAATACGTGCCAATTTCACCTGAGGATAACAAAACACTTTATACCATTGGAGATAAAAACGTGACGTTCAATGATTTTGCAATATATATTAGAGATCTGCAAAAATTTCCAAAAAAGTATTCCAGTAAGGATGCTTTTTTAAGAAAAGCTTATAATGATTTTCAGAATTTAACTAACGAAAATTATTTTAAAGTTAAATTAGAAGATGAAAATGAAGATTACGCAGCGATAATAAATGAATATAGAAATGGGCTTTTAGTTTATGAGGTAATGAATAGAAATATTTGGCAAGTAGCAAAAGAAGACACTCTTGGGCTAAAAAAGTTTTATGAAGAGACAAAAAGTGAGTATATGTGGAAAAAGCGTTTAGATTCAGATATATTATCTGCAACTGATGAAGCTACTGCAATAAAGGCAAGGAAATTATTAAAAGAAGGAGTAGATGTTGAAAAAATTAAAGAGCAACTCAATACAGACGGTAAAGTAAACGTTATTGTTGTTAGTGGTGTTTATGAAGTAAACCAAAGTGAATTTCCTGAAGATTTTGTTGCTAAAATGGGAGTTTCAGATATTTATAAAAGAGATAATTTTGATGTGGTAATTAAAGTTAATGAAATTATTGAACCATCTGTCAAAGAATTTGATCAAGTGAGAGGTAATGTGATAAGTCAGTACCAAAGTGATATTGAAAATAAATGGATGCAAAGCCTACATGACAAGTACAAGGTGGAAATAAATCAAAAGGCTCTTAAAAAGGTTAAAAAACAATTAGATCATTAATGAGAAAAATAATTTTAGCTCTTTTTGGTATTACTATAGTAGTATCTTGTGATTACTTTAAGCAAGATACTTTGGGGATACCTTTAGCAAGAGTTAATGATAGTTATTTATACCAAAAGGATATAAAAGGTTTAATTTTTGAAAATACTTCAAAAGAAGATAGTACTCTTATTATTAATAATTTTATAAACAGATGGGCAACTAAACAATTATTAATAGATCAAGCTATTATTAATTTACCTCAAGAAAAACAAGACTTTTTTAATGATTTAGTTGATCAATATAAAACTGATCTTTATACAGAATCCTATAAAAGTGCGATAGTTACGAAGCAATTAGATAGTGTTATCTCAACATTTGAACTTGAAGAGTTCTATACTTTAAATAAAGAGAACTTTAAACTTAATGATGATTTGTTAAAAGTAAGGTACATTCATATTGATGAAAACTTCATAAATACTTCAGATTTAATTGAAAAATTTAAACGATTTGATTCCATAGATAAAGAAGAATTAACAGATTTAAGTATCAAGTTTAAAGCATTTAATTTAAACGATTCGATTTGGATTAGAAACGACGTGTTAATTGGCGCACTACCTGTATTAAAGGGAGAAAATGACCAAGTGTTAAAAAAAACTAATTTTGCACAATTACAAGATTCATTAGGAGTATATTTGGTGAAAATTGAAGCAATATTAAATACCAATGATATGGCACCTTTTTCTTATGTTACACCAACAATTAAACAGATTGTATTAAACAAAAGAAAGCAAGAGCTATTAAAAAAAATAGAAAAAGACATTACAATAGATGCAATTAAAAATAAAAACTTTGAGCTTTATACAAAAGATTAGCATTCTTCAATTGTTGCTATTAACCCTAGTTAACCAAATAGCAGCACAGGAAGTTGTGACTGTTGACAGTACGGGTGTAGCTAAAAATACTGAAATTGAAAATCAACAAGTGACAAAAAAAGACACCGTAAATACCTTTAAAAGGTTTAAAGCTGAAGGTGTTAGTGGAGTTGTTGGAGATTTTGTTATTTTAGAATTTGATATTGATAAAAGTTATCTTGAATTTGAACAAAACGGTGTAGATATTAGTACTATAGACCGATGTCAAATGATAGGAAAACTAATGGAAGATAAACTATATGTTCATCACGCAATTCAGGATAGTATTATAATTTCCGATGCAGAAATTCAACCTGAAGTAGAACAACTTATGGCTTATATGGTTGAACAAGTAGGAAGTGTAGAAAAAGTAGTAAGTTATTATAGAAAAGCAAGTGTAGCTGAATTAAAAGCGGATTTGTTAAAGGCAAGGAAGGAGATTAGACTTACTGAAAGAATGCAAGAAAACATAGTTTCAAATATTACGATTACTCCAGAAGAAGTTAGAACTTTTTTCTTTTCAATTCCAGTTAATGAGCGTCCTATTTTTGGTGCAGAATTGGAGGTTGCACAATTGGTAGTCGAACCAGAAGTGACTGAAAAAGCAAAACAAGATGCTATCAATCGTCTTAAAGTTATAAGAACAGATATAGTGGATAATGGATCTTCTTTTGCAACAAAAGCAGTTTTGTATTCTAAAGATGGTACCCGAGCTAAAGGTGGATTAATTGAAGGAGTTAGAAAAGATTCTCCAATGGCAAAGGAATTTAAAGATATGGCTTTTTCATTACAAGAAGGTGAAGTTAGTGAACCTTTTGAAACGGAATTTGGATTTCATTTATTGAAAGTTGATAAAGTAAGAGGTCAGCAAGTAGATGTAAGGCATATTATTATTTTTCCTGAAGTACCTTCATCTATTGTAAATGAAGCTCGTAAAAAAATTGATACAATTCGTCAAAGTATACTTGATGAAAAAATACCATTTTATGAAGCGGCAAGATTATATTCAGACGATAAAGAAACTAGAAATAATGGTGGTGTGTTAGTAAACCCTCAAACTTTAGATACTCGATTTGAATTAACTAAAATGGATCCTACTTTAAGTGCTCAGGTTTATAACATTAAAAAAGGAGAAATAACCAAAATATATACAGATACAGATCGTACAGGTAAAAGTATATTTAAAATATTAACTGTTACCGCAAGACATGAAGAACATGTCGCTGATTATGTGAAAGATTACGAAAAGGTACACGAACTTGCACTTAAAGAAAAACAATTAAGAGCAATTGAAGAATGGCAAGAAGAAAAAATTAAGGAGACATATATTAAAGTAAGTTCAGATTATCAAGATTGTAATTTTGCAAACAATTGGGTAAATAAAGAGAATTAATATGTCAGACGTTGCAGCAATAAAAGAGCTTGTTTCTAAATATAATGAGCTACGACAAGAAATTAAAAAAATAATAGTTGGGCAAGATGAAATAGTCGAACAAGTTTTAATTTCTATTTTTTCTGGAGGTCATGCATTATTAATTGGTGTTCCAGGACTAGCAAAAACATTATTAGTTCATACTGTAGCAAGTGCTTTAGGATTAAACTTTAAACGTATTCAGTTTACTCCCGATTTAATGCCTAGTGATATTTTAGGCTCGGAATTGTTAGATGAAAACAGACAATTTAAATTTATTAAGGGGCCTATATTTTCTAATATCATTTTAGCAGATGAAATTAATAGAACTCCTCCCAAAACACAGGCAGCTTTATTAGAGGCAATGCAAGAAAGATCTGTTACAATTGCTGGACATAGCTATAACTTGGATAAGCCATATTTTGTATTAGCAACTCAAAACCCAATAGAACAAGAAGGAACTTATCCATTACCAGAAGCACAATTGGACCGTTTTATGTTTGCTATTAATTTGGATTATCCTTCATTTTCTGAGGAAGTAGATATTGTTAAAAGCACCACAGTTGGCGCAAATCCAACAATTAACTCATTATTCTCTGCTGAAGAGATTATTAAGTATCAAGCATTAATTCAAAAAATACCTGTTGCAGATAACGTTATCGAATATGCAGTTACACTTGTTGGTAAAACACGACCTAAAAGCTCTGCAGCACCAGAAATGGTTAAAAAATATATTGATTGGGGCGCAGGACCTAGAGCTTCTCAAAATTTAATTTTAAGCGCAAAGACCTATGCGGTATTGCATGGTAAGTTTTCACCAGACATTGAAGATGTTCAAAAAGTTGCTATAGGTATTCTTCGTCATAGGTTAATTAAAAACTATAAAGCTGAAGCTGAAGGCTTAAGTATTGAAGATATTATTAGAAGCCTATTCTAATACGGTTTATTTGTGTAATTCGTAAATAATTGCAATAAAAAATGGTATTTCTGTAAAATATATTCAGTAAATTGTAAGAATTGATAATAATAATTTATCAATTACGCAATATCATTCAATATTTGCTAATATTCTCTAGATTTTGTAATTTTGCAAAAGTTTATTTTAAACAAAATTGAACTTTGTTCTTCAAATTATAAAACTTAAAGTATGGCATTCGATATTGATATGATTAAAAAAGTTTACTCTCAAATGGTTGAAAGAGTAGACAAAGCACGGGAGATAACAGGAAAACCTTTAACTCTTTCAGAAAAAATATTATACTCTCACCTTTGGGATGGTAATGCTTCTAAAGCATTTACTAGAGGTAAAGATTATGTGGATTTTGCTCCAGATCGTATTGCTTGTCAAGATGCTACAGCACAAATGGCATTATTGCAATTTATGCAAGCAGGTAAAAGTAAAGTTGCTGTACCAACAACGGTACACTGTGATCACTTAATACAAGCCAAAGAAGGAGCTGCTACCGATTTAAAACATGCAAATAGCGTAAGTAGTGAGGTTTTTAACTTCTTAGAATCAGTATCTAACAAATACGGAATTGGTTTTTGGAAACCAGGAGCTGGAATAATTCATCAAGTAGTATTAGAAAATTATGCATTCCCTGGCGGAATGATGATAGGTACCGATTCACATACCGTAAATGCTGGTGGGTTAGGTATGGTAGCTATTGGTGTTGGTGGAGCAGATGCAGTAGATGTAATGGCTGGTATGCCTTGGGAACTTAAATTTCCAAAATTAATTGGTGTTAAGTTAACTGGGAAAGTTTCAGGTTGGACAGCACCTAAAGATGTGATATTAAAAGTAGCAGGAATTGTAAGTGCTAAAGGTGGAACAGGAGCAATCGTTGAGTATTTTGGTGATGGTGCTATTTCACTTTCTTGTACTGGAAAAGGAACTATTTGTAATATGGGAGCTGAAATAGGAGCTACAACTTCTACTTTTGGTTATGATGAATCTATGGAACGTTATTTACGTTCTACAGACAGAGAAGATGTAGCAGATGCTGCAAATGAAGTAAAAGAATATCTTACAGGAGATGCAGAAGTATATGCAAATCCAGAACAATATTTTGATCAAGTTATTGAAATAGATTTATCAAAATTAGGACCTTTATTAAATGGGCCCTTTACTCCAGATTTATCTACTGAAGTAGGTAAAGATATGACTGAAAGAGCTACCGAAAATGGATGGCCATTAGAGGTAGAATGGGGATTAATTGGTTCTTGTACCAATTCTTCTTACGAAGATTTATCTAGAGCCTCTTCAATTGCACAACAAGCATTAGATAAAGGAATAAAAATGAAAGCAGAATTAGGTATTAACCCAGGTTCTGAACAAGTGCGTTTTACAGCTGAACGTGATGGTATTCTAGAAGTTTTTGAAAATTTAAATGCAAAAATATTTACCAATGCTTGTGGACCATGTATTGGACAATGGGCTAGATATAGTGATCCTAAAAATGCACCTAAAAATAGTATAGTTCATTCTTTTAATAGAAACTTTGCAAAACGTGCAGATGGTAATCCTAACACCCATGCATTTGTTGCTTCACCAGAAATAACGGCTGCGATTGCTATTGCAGGACGATTGGATTTTAATCCTTTAAAAGATTCTCTGAAAAATGAGAATGGGGAAGAAGTAATGTTTGACGAACCAACAGGATGGGAGTTACCTCCTAAAGGTTTTGAGGTAAAAGATAATGGATATCTAGCACCTGAAGCCGATGGAAGTCATGTACAGATAACAGTAAATGATGATTCTGAACGTTTACAATTACTAACTCCTTTTGTTCCTTTAGGAAATAAAATAGAGGGAGCTAAATTATTAATTAAAGCTCACGGAAAATGTACAACAGATCATATTTCTATGGCTGGACCATGGTTACGTTTTAGAGGCCATCTAGATAATATTTCGAACAATTGTTTGATTGGAGCAGTTAATGCATATAATATGAAAACTAACTTTGTAAAAAGTCAGTTGGATGGTGAATATGATGCAGTTCCTAAAACACAAAGAGCTTACAAAGATTCTGGAGTTTTAACTATAGTGGTTGGAGATCATAACTATGGAGAAGGTTCTTCAAGAGAACATGCAGCAATGGAACCTCGTCATTTAGGAGTTGCAGCAGTATTGGTAAAATCATTTGCTAGAATCCACGAAACTAATCTTAAAAAGCAAGGTATGTTAGGATTGACATTTGCTAATGAAAGTGATTATGATTTGATACAAGAGGACGACACATTTAACTTTACAGATTTAAATGAATTTGCTCCTGGAAAACCTTTAACTATAGAGGTGGTTCATAGTGATGGAAGTAAAGACATAATTATGGCAAACCATACCTATAACGAATCTCAAATTGAATGGTATGATGAAGGGTCTGCCTTAAATTTAATTAAAAAGCAAAATGCTTAATTAATTATTATAAGATTGTAAAAAGAAAGCCTTCAGTAATTTGAAGGCTTTTTTTATTCATTATATTTCATTAAATCTGAATATTTAAAACAATAATTCAAAAGTGACTTTAATTTTTTACTGATTACTATTTTGTATTCATTTGAAGATTGCTCATTGAAAATAGGTGGATTACGTCTTTCCTTTTTAAATTCTCTTATATAAAATTCTCTTCTTTTAGGATGTGTGTCAGTGCAAGCATTTAAAGTCTCATTCCATATATCCTTTTCAATGAGCTCTTCTATAATTTGAATACAGTCATCTTGATGAATAAGATTTACATATCCTTCAGGGTTTTCAATTATTTTTCCTTTTTTAAAGAAATTTCCTGGCTTTCGATCGTAACCTATAAGTCCTCCAAACCGTAAAATAGTTGTTTTAAAACTGGAATTAGCGCTAAATAATAATTCTATTTCAGAAAGCGAAGTTTTTTTTATAGGGCTTTCTTCTGTAACAATAGAATTGCAATTTGGATAAACAGATGTAGAGCTAATAAAGATTACTTTTTTAACTTTTGAAGCTTCAATATGAGATATTAAATATTTAAAATCATCAATATTTTTTGAAGGAATTGCTATAATCAAAACTTCAGAAGAGAGAAAATTACCTAACTCAAAATCACGATTGTTTAAATTGAAAACAAAAGGCGGGATTCCCATTAATTCTAAATGTTCCTTTTTAGTTTCTGAAGTGGTAGATCCTTTTACAGAATAACCTCGGTTAATAAACTTGATAGCTAAAGGTAAACCAAGCCAACCACAGCCTAATATGCTAATTGTTTTTTTCATAAATCAAACTACTCTTTCAACCATAGATAAGGTATTTAAAAAACAATGAGCAATAATTAAAGCCCATAAATTGCGACCACCAACAATATAGGCTATACCCATTATCAGTCCTATTATTCCAACAGTTATCGATCGTTCGGATAAATCGTAAGAATGTCTAAATCCAAATATTGCAGCTTGTAGTACTACCGCTATTACAGTTGCAAATGAGGTTGAAGAAAACAATTTTTCAAACCAATTAATTAAAAACCCTCTATCTAATAATTCTTCTAAAGAGGATTCCAATAAAACCAAAGGCATTATACTTAGGAATAGTAACCAATTCCCTTTTAGGTCTCCAAATTTTGAGATACTAGTATCTGAGGAACTTTCTGTGCTTGATAATAATTCTGCTAAAAATGGAACTTGATCCATTAGAAAATTAAAAAAAATTATACTAATAACGGTTGCTATAAGTATCATTACTGAAATTAAAAAAGTCTTCTTTAAATTTTTAGGCTTTATAAGGCCTATATCTTTCCAAGTAACACCTCTTACTTTCATTCTCCAAGATGCTACAATTAACGCAGTTATTGACCAAAAAATACCAGTAACTAAGAAACTTGCATTAGGGATAGAAACTTCCCTAATTAAAAACATAACTGATAGATAAATAATTAAGTCTAGCAGAAATCCTTTTTTATTAGATGTGGTTGAGGAATATACTTTTTGTTGATCCATTAATTCAAAATATTTACAAAAGTTTAATATTATCGGTGATTATATTTATTAGGCCCAAGGGTTGTATGAACCAAAATTCCATAAGTACCCTTCAGGATCCAGACAACTGTATCCTCGACCACCATAGTCTTCATCTTTTATATCTAATACTATTTTTGCTCCCACTGCAATTGCTCTACTATAATGGTCATCGATTTTTTCAACAATGATATACGGGGATTGCGTATTAATTCCATTAAGGTCTATAGGTGTCTTTAGAAACTGATCATATTCACTATCCTTTTCGGATCCTAGCATGATCATAGCATTGCCATATTTTAATTGTGCATGAACGATAGTTTCATTTTCACCAGAAACAACCAAATGTTTTTCAAATCCAAATGCATCACATAGCCACTCAATAGCAGCTGGAGCATCTTTGTATCTCATGGTTGTAATTATAACAGACCCTTTTTGTTTCATTGAATTTCTATTTTATGACTTCTTGCCAATTCATCAATCAACTTTTCCATACCTCTACATTGTCTTTAATAATTAAATTAACTTTTACTTTTCTTCTGGTTTTTCAGTAACTCTAGAATTATGTCGATAATTTCGCTCATTTTCCCTAAACTATTATACATCTGCCTATTTAAAGATTCATGGTTATTAAAAGTGGCTATTACCAATTTTGTACTAATCATTTCTTGGTAATCTTCATAGTTTATATGACTTTTGGATTTGCCGTATAATAATTCGGGCTCAATTGTTTTTCTTAATTCCCAAAAAGCTCCATTATAATAAGAGTTACTTGATTGGTCTTCTACTTTATTATACACTTTTAAATATTGCATAAACCTAGTAAATTGACTCATTAATTCTTTATTTTTCAATAACCCTAGCTTACCACTTGAAACAGCCTCGTTGTAAGTAGTTAGGTTCGGATTAAAATGATTAATCCTAAAATAGGAACTTGCCAATACCCTTAGTGAATCTACTGAAATCAATTGTGATTTACTTTTTGAGAGTTCTTTAAATCTGTTTATATCATTTTGGAGATATTTTAAATATGGTAATTCATCATTATTAATATCGTTAGATGTATATTCAAAATCTTCAATTAAAGAAGCTATTAGTGCTTTTTGACTAAGTTTGGTTTTTCGATTTTCATTCCAATTATTGATACTTAAAGCAATCAAGATACCAATAACAACAAGCACTATTTCTCCGATTGCATATTTAAAATACTTTCCTGTTTTTCCTTCTGAAAGCAGTTTATGTCTAATTTTTCTAAAGAATTTTATCATTGGTTATGATTGTTCATTATGAAACACAACGGTTTTGTGTATAATTACGGTGCATGTTTGAACAACTAATTTAGTAAATACAAACCGAATAGAAAATTCAAGGTAATTTTAAGAAGAAAACAATATTAAAAATTATTAATAACCATTGATAGTTGTATGGTATTCTTTAATATTGTGTTCTCATTAATTCCAAGCAAAGTTGGTCTATATTTCTTGAACTCTTATTAAATGCTGAAACATTTGATAGAATGATAATTCCATTTTTATTTTCCTCATCCAAAGCCATAATTGAAGTATATCCACCAGTACCACCATTATGCATGTACCAAGAATGATCAGAATCTGGTTCAATAATATTCCAAGCTAAGCCAACTTTCATTTTGTATTTAGGTATTTCAAAAGAACTTTGTCTAGTTAATTCAAGTTCTTTGTTTTGAGGGTCGTATTGTGCTAAAACAAATTTAGAAAGGTCTTCAACATTGGATAAAATACCGCCAGCACCGACCAGAGCATTCAAATCCCAATTGGATGTTTTATTTCCATCATTGTTAAGTCCATCAACTATTTTAAATTTAATGATATTGGCATTTGATGAAGAAACAGTCATGTTATATTTTGAAAAGATATATTTTTGGAGTAATTCTTCATATGTTAAATCAATATGAAGCTCCATAAGATATCCTAATATTCCAGCCCCAAGATTTGAGTATTCGTATGTAGAACCTGGTATATTATCTAGTTCCATTTCATCTGTGAGATATTTTTTTAAATACTCCACACTATAGTCTTTATAAGGGTTTGATTGGTCTACTTCATCTAAATTTAAATTTGATGGTAACCGAGGTAGCCCAGAGGTATGGTTAGCCAATTGTAAAACAGTAATTTGTTTGTTTTTTAAAGGAAAATTAAAATAATCTTGTATAGGATCACTCAGTTTTATTTTTTTATCCAAAACAAAATTTGCTAATAGGGTAGAAGTAAAGACTTTACTTATAGAACCAATTTCAAACACACTTTTAGAATTGTTTGATAATTCTAGCGTATCATTTATACGTTTAATACCATAATATGATACTTTCCCATTTTTAATAAAGGCTATTGAAAGTTCTGTGTTTTCAGGAAAACCTTTGGTTTTTTCGAAAATGATACTTGCTTGTTGTTCTGAAATTGGTTTTTTAGTCTGTCCAATAGCATAGAAAGATATTTGAATACTAAGAAGTAGGAATACTATTTTTTTCATATTTTTTGTTTTCTATTTTTTTTCTTCTCGTAAAATTTTCTCCATTTTACGACCTCTTGCCAATTCATCAATTAGTTTTTCCATTTGTCTACATTGTTTATACACTTCAAATTCATCTTCTATTTCTTCAATTCGATAGCCACAAACAACTCCTTTAATCATGTGTGCATTGGGATGGATTTTTGCTTTTTGAAAAAATGTTCTAAAAGTTGCTTTTTCATCAATTAGTACTTGTAAAGCCTTTTGATCAAAACCAGTAAACCATTCTAATACTTGATGGTACTCTTCTTTTGTTCTACCATGCTTTTCCAACCTATTCCAGTAAAGGGGGTAAATAGATGCAAATATCATATTGGCAACTTTTTCATTTTTATCGGCAGTAACTTTCATTTTTATTTGATTTTGAATTGATTAATTTTAACGTGTTTGTGTATGATTTCGTTGCGTTGGCTAGGGCTAAGTTAGTAAACAAAACCGAACCAGAGGAAATTCCGGAGGAATTTCCAAGTAGGCGATAATCAGGCAATTGGTTATACACGTCTTAAGTTTACAATCTATTAAATTAGATAAATAAACAGAAAAGACAAAAGAGAGGATTAAGGTTATTATACACGCAGAAGCTTAGACTTCGTCAACATTGAAAATCCCCTCTCTTTTACTACACAGATTTCGTACAGTTCTATGAGGCTTTAAGACCTCGATTTTAAGTCGTTGAAACTCGCGTAGCTTGTCCTTTCATAAAGCATTTTCTTATGAATAAAGATATTAAATATTTTGGAATTGACATCAGTCATTTAGTTTTTGATGTTACGGATTCTGAAGGGAACTACCATCAGTTTAAAAACAATGTGTCAGGGTTTAAAAAGTTTATAAAACATTTAGATATTAATAGTCATTGTGTGATGGAAGCCACAGGTTATTATCATTACCAGTTGGCTTATTATTTACAAGAGAACAGCATAAAAGTATCAGTAGAAAATCCATTGGCTGTAAAGCGTTTTATCCAGATGAAATTATCTAAGATAAAGACAGATAAAAGCGATTCGAAACTTATATGTGAATATGCAAAACAGGTAGCGTTGAAGCTATGGCAAGGCAATTCTAAGCATCAAATAGAATGCCTTCAAATAACCAGACTCCTTTCTGTATATACAAAGCAGAGCACGATGCTAAAAAACAAACTACATGGAGAAAACGTTTTGGGGAATCCGAGCAAAGATGTATTACGTTCTTTAAATCGCAGTTTGAAACAGGTTCAAAAAGAAATAAAAACCTTAGAAGAAAAATTATTAATATTGGTAAAACAAGTACATCAAGAAGTTTTAACTCGCCTAAAAAGTATACCAGGAATTGGTGACAAAACAGCCATTATGTTGGTTGTTTTAACAGACGGGTTCAAACGTTTTACAAGCGGAAGTGAATTATGTAGTTATGCAGGGCTAACCCCAATAATTAGACAAAGTGGGAGTAGTGTAAAAGGACGACCCCGCATTAGTAAAATAGGGAATCAAAAGCTTCGTAATTTATTATTTATGTGCAGTTTTAATGCTTGTAAATACAACAAAGCATGTAGAGAAATTTATGAGCGAATAGTAGCTAAAGGCAAGAGTAAAAAACTAGCACTTATTGCTGTTTGTAATAAGTTATTAAAACAGGCTTTTGCAATAGCAAAATCAGGATTAATATATGATGATACTTATAGAAGCACTTTGGTGAATAATTAATACATTTTTACTTGTTTTTTACCACAGTACTTTGTTGTGCTTTCGTTATTTATTTTAATTGCTTGAATTTAATTCAGTCTTTATATCCTCAATTACTTCTTTTAATTGTATTATATCACCGTTATACCTTTCTATTCCTCTTCTTCTTGTCCGTTTTATTATACTTAATACATTCAGAAACTCTTCATTGTTTATTAATTTAGTATAATCTTTAGGTAGTGCACTATATACTGAATTATCAGTATATCTAAAATTCTTTGAAAAAAATGGCATTATTGCTGCAGGAAATCATAATAGCTTAATACCTGTTTTAGGGAAAATAAAAAATAATCCTGAGGCTAAAAGTGGATTAATAATGGAACTTATTTCTCCTGCCTACATCAACTTGGGTAATCCACCAAGTATGGAATCTTGCACTAGAGATGTGTTTGATGATGCTTGTGCTTTTAACGGAGCCGAGTTGTTGAAAATTGCAAAAAGTATTGCCTCGGTTAGTGCTCAATTACACTACAAAGGAATTAACCATGGAGATTTGTATGCCCATAATATTTTGGTCAATAAAACAACAGATACTCTTTTAGGCGATTTTGGCGCAGCATCATTGTATGATGCAAGTTCATTAATTGCTCATAATATTGAACGTGTTGAAGTAAGAGCTTTTGCTTGTTTGGTAGAGGATATTTTAAGCCTTGTAAATGAAAATGAGTTGGATAAACAGCTCCATAATAAATGGAAGCAACTAATAACTATTTGTTCAATTTCGGATGTTAAATCTCGTCCAAATTTTGCTGAAATATTAATTGAATTGAATAATTTTTAATGGTATAAATGCTAGTTTCTTTCTGAAAATTTAAGCCAATATTGTAAAATTATTTTAGGATGAATAGTTTAGAAAGGAAAGAGTAGGGGGAGAGCAGATTATTAAATTTTTCATTTTTTCGCATAATATTATTTGTTTTAAAATGAATTATCTATTCCATGCACTACCAAAAATAATATAAAATCCAAATTCTTGTTCATTGCTCCATGCAAAATCAGCTCCAACATCTATACCAAATAATCTAGAAATATTATACCTAAAACCAAGTCCATAATTATATACCAATGTAGCATTATCTACTTCGTTAAATGATTTAAATGCTTTACCTGTACCTCCAAAAACATCTAAAGACCAACGTTTATGAACTTTAAACTTCCACTCTGTTTCAACAACTACTGTATTATTACTTTGGTATTTCATCATAGGAACTCCACGTAATTGAATAAAAGGTTTTGCGTAAAAAGGTGCATCATTAATCAAGAAGTTAGCATCAAACCTCCAAGAAGAGAGGATTTTAGTACTTATCTTTTTATAGCCGTAAAAGAAAGGGCTTATTTGGTAGTAGTTATCATCAGATCCCAACCAAGTTGCACTATATGTAAATTCTAAACCTCCGTTAAACCCTTTTACAGGAGTAAAAATATTATTTCTACTATCCCAATTAACCATAGGTTTTAACATACTAATAGTTGATTTACCATCTAACTTACTTATAACATTATTTAGTACTGGAGTGTCAGGAAATGGATCAAATGTTGTTTCGCCTTGAAAAAACATATAAGTACCTCCAACAAATAACCTAGAATCACCAACTCTAGCATTTACACGTTGAATAAGTGTCCATGAATCTAAATTAAATTGAACAGGATTTTTACTTATAAAATCATTATTGTTTCCAAAATATTTGATATTAATACTTGGCTTACCTACAAACCCGAGATATCTAACTTTATCTGCACCAAATACATGAAAATGAAATAAACCTGCCATCCACGTTTTATTGGATGTTCCTGCACCTATAACTCCCGTAATATTAGGTGGTACATATACTTTATGTTTCTTTTTTTGTGGTGAAAAAAATAAAAGAGACACCCCTCCTCCATAACCTAAAGCAGGTTCAGTTATCATTATTGGCAATGGATAAAATCCTTTTGGATTTAATAAAAACTGACTAATATCAAATGCACCATCAATAGGATCTTTAAATGAAATTTTTTGTTTTTTATGGGTTAAACTGTCACTTTTTTGAGCATAAATTTTACTAATTTGAATATTAAAAAAAAGTACTGTTATAATTAATATCTTTAATGAATGTGCCATATTGTTTTTTTATGATTTATTAGTTTATAACCCGAATCTATATTGTAACCCTGTTAATATAAAAGTATTGCCAGCTTGGTGTCCAAATTCTCCACGATACATCCAGTGTTTATTTATTTGAAAATTGAAACCAAATTGAACAGACCAGTTATCTATTAGTTCTTTTTTAATACTATAGTTAACATCTTGTGCAACTAGGGTCTGTAAAGAGTTATCTAAGGTAGATAGTCCTTCATTCTTTTTTATTAACAGATCGTTAGACGCTTCTAGCGCTGTTATTCTAAGTTGGTCTTGTGGTCTGTTTGGGTTTAAAGCATTTATTGCCTCATTGTTTGATGTAATCTGAGCATTGTTACCTGCTGTACGGTCAGTTATAGCCGAAAATGCATTGTTCCCTAATTCTGGAAATACCTCATTTAATTTAATACTACCGCTGTTTCCTTGAGCATCTACAAAACCTCTATACATGGCACCTACATAAACAGCAATTTTACGTTCTGGATTTTTAAATTTAATATTTGTTCCAACACGCATTGATGTAGTTATTAATTGAACGGGTTGGTTTAATAAAGCTGTTGTTGAACTGGTATAGTTTAGATCATAGCTAATAAAGTAACTTTTTATTCCATAAGATAATGTTGTTCCAATACCTAAAGAATTTGCATCAAAATCAACACTTGAACCAAATTCCGGTAATGAAAGAATTAAATTTCCATCATCATCATACCATTCAGGTTGTAAACTAACTGTTGTACTACCATGGTTACTCGCATATATTCCATAAACACTCAAAAAGGGGAGTAAAAATACGTCAGCCCTTGTTTCGGCTTGTTGTAGGGCCATAGCTTCAAACTCTTTTTGAGCTTTCTCTAAAGCTTCAACAATTTCTGTTACTCCTTGTAGCATATCAATTGCATCTGCCACTTCTTTATCTTTTAAATCACTTAGTAAGGATACAATAGCAGCTGATTCTGCCGCATAATTTTTATCGTGATTGTATAAGCAAAGTTGCGATGATTTAGCAGTAAAGGTAGTAAATAATTACGAAATAAGAAAGTCCGTGAGGACTTTCGTAAGTAGGCTAAAAATAGCAATTTTGTTTATACGGTGTTAGCTACAGTTATATTTCGGTTGCCTTTTTTTCGTGCACAATTTAATTCCGTTTGAGTGATTTTCAGCACGACAGTTGGAATTCCGTAATTATTTAGATCAGAGATTAATTTCCGTTTGAATAAAATTCCGCAGTTGAGTGTTTTCGTTTTTACTGTCTTAAAACTCAAAAAAAATTCCGAAAACTAAACGATTTTTTACTCAATAATTAAATATCCATTTATCATTGTTTTTTTTCAAAGAGGCTAAAATTCCGCAAGAGTGAAATTCAACAATTGAGTAAGTTTTTCAGCGTTTTGTTTGGCAAAAAATCAGCATTTTTTGATTGAGTTTTTTTGCGTTTGAGTGAGTTTCCGCAATTGTAGCTAACAATTGAATAAACTCCCTAAGGGAGTTTATTTCTATTATATATATTCTCAAATATAATTAATTCTTTTTTTTTTTTCACTTTAACTGATTTCGATCCTGTTATTTATCTGTGAAATATTTAAAAGTTCCAATTTCAATCCGTGTTTTTTTTCAAATTTGTATTTTAAATAATTTCAGTTTTTGCTTCTGTTAATGGTGTTTTCCTAATATTTCTAACTATTTTTATCATAACATTACTTAATCATTTTGCGACTATATAAAATTAATTAATAAAAGTAAACTTATCCTAAAGTATAAATCATGAAGCATTCCTCAAGCCGTTATTTTGATTATAAAATAGCAATAGCGGGTGCTTTAGTTATGGGAATAGCCGTTTTTTGTATTAATTATTTTTCTACTTATCTTATTTTTCAATCTATAACTGCAGCACTAAAACAAGGGATTTACACCTTCTTTTTTGGCGGTTTTTTAATGAAAGGTTGTGAATACATAGCTACTTATTTTAAAAGTGATTTGCTTTCTATTCTATTAGCAATTGCGATTCCTACTACAGTAACATTATTACTTACCTATAGTTTACATTTAATGAAAGGGACGCCAAAACCCTTAGCATCCGTAATACCAACATTAGCAATTATCCCCGCTACAGCAGTTTGGGCCATTAAAAAACGAAGACGATTAAAAACCTCAAAAGCTAAAACTACTACTTAAATGAAACCACTTAAAGAAGCTTTTCAGTCCAGAGAATTAGCAGGAATAAGGATAAATAATTCCTTTATAAAGGCAGCAACTTTTGAAGGGATGTATGATCACGGAGTACCCAACCAAAAATTAATCGATCATCATGTTTCTATGGCAAAAGGAGGAGTAGCTTTAACAACCATATCTTACGGAGCCGTTTCTAAAGATGCAAGAACTTTTAAATATCAGATGTATATCAATGATGAAAGTTTAGTACAATTAAAAGTATTGGCTGACCAAGTACATAAAGAGGAAGGTAAAGTTTCTATACAATTAACACATTGTGGCTACTTTTCAAAAAACACCGAATTTAAACGCCCTTTAGCTCCAAGTAAGGTTTTTAATGAATATGGAGTTCTTTCAGGAATTATATTTTCTAAAGAAATGACATTGGCAGATTTAAACAGAGTGGCAGACGATTTTGCAAATTCAGCGAAACGATTAAAAGAAATAGGTTTTGATGCTATTGAATTGCATATGGGGCATGGTTATTTACTAAGTCAGTTTTTAAGTCCTTGGACCAATAAACGGAAAGATGAATACGGAGGACCTATAGAAAATCGTGCTCGATTTCCTTTAGAAGTTTTCGAAAGAGTGCAAAAAGCAGTTGGTGTTGATTTTCCAATTATTGTTAAATTAAATTTATCTGATGGATTTAAGGGAGGATTTACATTAAAAGAATCAAGTTATGTATGCAAAGAATTAGAAAAAAGAAATTGTTCGTTGGTAGTTTTAAGTGGAGGTTTTACCTCTAAAACACCTTTTTATTTAATGCGTGGCGATGTGCCTTTAAAGGGCATGATTAAAAACGGAACTTCTTGGGCCGAAAAAATAACCATGGCATTATTTGGTCCTTTAATCATTAAAAAATATTCATTTAGCCCCAATTTTTTTCTAGATCAAGCCAAAAATATTCGGAGCCAAGTTTCTATGCCTTTAGCATACCTAGGAGGTGTAGATTCTAAAGAAGGAATTGAAGAAATTCTAACTGCTGGGTTTGAATTTATAGCTTTGGCACGACCTTTAATTTATGATTCCAATTTTTTATTAAAATTAGAGTCAGGAGAAATTACTAAATCGGAATGCACTCGATGTAATGAATGTATTGTTGAAATGGATCGAGGTGGTGTTCGATGTACTATTAATTAATTGGTATTACTTTCAGTTTTAACACCTAAATCATTTAAAACATTAATACCGTTTTGATTATTAGGGTTTAATGCTACCGATTTTTTATAATTTTTTATAGCTTGTAGGGTATCTCCTAATATTAAAAGCGCTTCTCCATAACTATCATAAGGGTTGTCTTTATCTGGGAAAATCTCAGTAGCTAACTTAAATACTTCAGCTGCATATTTTGCATTATCAGCGTGTAGATAACGATATCCTTCAATAATTAATTCTTGCTCAGAAGAGAAATAGGTTTCTAAATCTTTATGCTTCTTATAAAACTGAATTCCATTTTCAATTCCATCTTTTTTTATAGCCTCAACCATAAATTGTGCTGTAGGTATTCTTGGGAAATCATAAGGTTGATCGTATAAAATTCCTAAAACTGCTTTTGAAATAGAATTTAAAAATGCACGATTGGTATTATTCAGTAAAATAATACTTGAGTTAGTTGAAGGTATTCTTTTAAAAGAAGATCGAAATCCATTAATAGAACCACCGTGACTTATGGTTTCAATTGTTGTATCTGTATTTCCTAATTCTTTTTTTATTAACTCCCACCCATAACCATAATGGCCACCATAATCTGGATCTGCAATATGCTTACTGAAAATCATATCCATATATTTTTTTGGAAGTAATTTCTCAGTATATAAAGCTTGATCCCAGAGATTTAAATCCTCTACCGTGGCGTAAATTCCTCCAGCTGAATAGGCAGATGATTCATCAGAGTTATCAATGTTGTAATAGTTTCCATACCATCGATTATATCCAGATGCCATATTCTTTTTTATAGGTCTGTGTTTATAAAAACCTGAGTTTAACATATTCAATGGCTTGAATATTTTTTCCTGTAAATTTTCTTCATAGGATTTTTCGGTAATCACTTCAATTATATAACCTAACAATGTATATCCTGAATTGCTGTAATCAAATTTTTCTCCTGGATTAAAAAGTAAGGGCTCATTTTTAAATTGATTTACCATTTCATGAGGTCGAAATGCTTTTTCTTTACTATTTGCATTCGGTATTCCAGAGGTATGAGTAAGCAATTGATGAATGGTTACTTTGCTTGCTACGTCTTTAGGATAATAAGGTAAATAAGTAGAAATGGGTTTATTCAAATCTAATTTGTTTTCAGCAACTAATTGCATAATGAGCATTGCTGTAAATTGTTTGGTGACAGATGCTATTTGAAATTTAGTAGTTGTTTGATTTGCTATATCCCATTCCTTATTAGCGAAACCAAATCCTTTTTTATAAATTACTTCCCCTTCGTGTGATACTAAAACAGCGCCATTAAACCCATGGTAATTTGAATAAAGACCTATTAAAGAATCTATTTTTTCAACTTTATTAAGTGGTTTATTTTCGTTTTTAATTGCTATTTCATTATTATCACAAGATTGAAAAACAAATAGGGTTAGTATCGAAATAATTGGCAAATAAAGATTCTTAGTCATTGAAATCACGTTTTAATGAAGGTTGGATTATTATAATTTAATAAAGAGAATTTGATTTGATTTTATTTAGGATTTAACACATATATTTTTCAAAATATACATTTCCAGATCTGGATTTTATGATATACTCAACTTTTTCTAAAGTACATCGTGGTTCAATAGTAAATTGAACAGTACCGATTACTTCGAAGTCTTCTTGAGTTTTAATAGTTATTTTTTGTCTGTAAGTAGTATTCACTCGAACCCAATTAACGGTTCCGTTTACAAAAGGATGTGGGTCTATTTCTTCTACTGATCGAGGTGTTTCAATAAGATCACCTTCTAAAGAGAAATATTCGTTATTCTTTAATGCTACGGTAAATTTTCCTAAAAAGTCTCTTTTGGCATTAGGAGATACATAATGACTATCATTTCGTAATTCCATATCTATTATTAAATATGTCTCGTTATTTTCTGTGGTTTCTAATAGAAATTTGATGGTATAAGGTTCTTCTATTGGGAATGTTTTTTCAACTGACAAAGGTTGGGTATTAAATGCAATATCATTTTTTGTATTGGGTTCAGAATTATCAGTATTACAACTTATAAATAGAAGTAAAAGAAGAAATGTAATTGCGTTTTTCATTTTGATATTTATTTAATTAATAAGTATTGTATTTTTATTCTTGGGTAAAACTAGGGTAACAAAAGGAAAAATATGTCAAAAGAATGTAAAAGAAGTGTCAACTATTGTAAAATGTCATGAAATTGTAAGTTATTTACATTAATTATGAGAAGAAAAATTAATTACGTTTTAGGAGCCCTTTCGGTTTTATTATTTATTGCTTGGATCATGACAGATTCGAATGATAAAAAAGAGGATTTTCCAGAAATTGTAAAAGTATCTTTACGAAATGTTGGGAATGATTTATTATTAGCAAATAACGATTCTACTTCGTTAATCTTACCTATAAAAAGAATTAAACATAATAAGTTCCAACTATCTTTTAAAAATGATTTAACCATTAAGCCAGGTGAAATCGTTGAAAATATAAAAAGTAGTTTTCAGAAATCTGACCTTTCGAAATACTATCGTGTAGAAGTTATTCAGTGTGAAGATCAAGAAGTAGCTTATAGTTATGAGGTGAAAAATGAAACTGAAAAAGATATCATACCATGTAAAAGTAGAGATTTACCAACTGAATGTTATATAATAGAAGTTAAGTTTACTAATGCAAAAACATCTTTTTTTAGCAAGAATACTCTTTTAGCATTATTTGTTATTGTTTTGTTTTCGCTTCTATTTTCTCTTTTCTACAATAGGAAGCAAGTTGAAATTGCTGGAGAAAGCTCTACAACTTTTGAACCTCTTGGAAGTTATCAATTTTACCCAGAACAAAATAAATTAGTTAAAAAGGCAATTGAAATTAATTTATCAAAAAAAGAGTGTGAACTATTAGCAATATTAGTTGCTAGTCCTAATCAGGTTGTTAAGCGTGATGAGTTAACAAAAAGAGTATGGGAGGATAATGGCGTTATTGTAGGTAGAAGTCTAGATACTTATATTTCAAAATTACGAAAGAAAATAAAAGATGATGAAACTATTAAAATTACCAACGTTCATGGAGTAGGATACAAGTTGGAAATTAATAAATAGATTTTTTAGGTCAAACAATCAATATATAATTTAATATCAAAACTTTGTAATATATCTTTTGATTTTTTTAAACTAGTTTCATCAACCTTTTCTTTCCACCTATTTACTAAATAATCCTTATTACCAGATATAATTTGCTCTTCAGTCTCTTTAGTACTATGAACAATTCCACTGGAAGGTATATCTATAATAGTTAACATCTTTTCGTTGTATTCCATATTAATTTTTGAACATATACTTTTTATAGTTTTTTCAGAATCTATAATTAAATCTTCATAAAATACAGGAAATACATTTGGAGCTAAATTTTTATTTTGATAATCTTTAATAAACACATAATTCTCTAAACACCAACTAACAACAAATTTTTCTAAGGTAGTACCATTTTTATTCACTTGATTAATTTTTTTGATTGCTTTATCTGAAAGTGTATTTTTAATTTTTTCAGATTCGTAATATAAATCAATATAAACATTCCATCCTTTACTAATTCTTGAAAGGCTATGTGAGATAGGATTTCTCAATAAATATATACCATAGTCATTATTAAAATGATTCATAATATCATTAAAGTAATAGGTGAATTTATGAGTTTTAAAAACAGTTCTTGAAGTTATAAATTTATGATGTACTTTAAAAAAGTCGCTCCAATAATAGCTGTTCCAAGTTTTTCCTTTTGATAAATCTTGATAGTAATCAATTACTTTTTTCAGATTTTCGTTGGATAAGTCTACATATCGATCTGCTAATATATCTTTATTAAAATATTTCTTTAAAACAACTAAATTATCTTCGTTTAAAGCAAAAGATTCACTTGCTAATTTTGACTGAAAATTAGAATTTAATATTTCAGCTAACAATGTTGAACCTGCTCTTGGTAATGTGAAAATAAAAATATCCGGGCTTGATTTTTTGTGGTTATGTAACTTAGATAAAACTGTTTTAAAAATATTCTTTATTCTCATTTAATTTTTTGTTTTTTTAATTCTAGCTTAATTCTTTGTTTACCATCTGTATAAGAAGAAATCCATACTTCAGGTAGAATAGAAGTGTTATCCTTTTCATAAGCCATCACAAACAACTCGATTTTTTTTTCAATATATTCTTCCTTCAACGGAATGTAATAGGTGTAATTTGAATCTCTTTTTGCATTAATATATTCCCAAGTATTAGAAGGGTAGGAGGAAGCTCTATCTGGTGCTCCAACTAATTCTCCGTCTATTTTTGCAGCAACGTAAGCACCTTCAATACCATGTTTGCCATTTAAAGCAATACTTAAATAACTGTTTTCTGCTAATTCACTTAAAGTAAGCGACGTAGTCCAAGCCTTAACAGGTTTCATTTTACTAGCATGTGCAAATAGGTTAGATGCTCTCCAAGAATTGCTATTTAATTTTTTCCCGCCTGCATAACCTTCTATTTCAACTATCTGTTGTGGATGATATTTTAAGCGTATGTAACGAGTTTTTTTATGAATTGGTACGACATTTAAGGTATCTGCTAAATAGGTGATTGTTTCCCAAGATTTTAAATCGGACGAAATCTCGGCATGATTACCTTCCTGTTCTAAAAGAGGCTGTAAAGCAAAGTAATTCGGAACTTTTATAATCAGTTCATCAATTTGTGTTTCTTCTCCTAAATCCAATCGGAAAGTTCCTCTTTTTACTAATTGATCTCTATCGTATTTTTTTGAAGGCCAAAAACCAGTATTCAAATTACCGTCGAATAAATCTTTATCCCAGATGCCTCGATTTTTGAAAGTTTTTTGATTAAAAAAAGCATCACGGGCAGCCTTAACTTCTGGGATATTAGTTTCTCCAGACCTAAAAAATGAACGAACTTCCAATGCATTATTATCAGCTGAAAAAATGGTTGCTTCGTATAAAGCCTCTGCATCTTCGGGAATGTCAATTTCTTTAAATGGCGTCAACTTTCTATGTACCGGTAAAGTGAGTTTTTTTCCTGGAAATGTAATGTTTATATTGTTTTGGATATCAATTTCTTTATTATTTAATCTTGCTTCTTTATAGTTTTCGATATTATTTATAGAAAAACTTTTCGTTGTGCCTGGCATTCCTAAAATATCAATTAATAGAGGCTTGTTTTCAACATTACTTATGATATTGTATGGAGACCCTTGAATAGATGGTTCATCGTATTCTTCAGAAGTTGCAATTAATAATGTAGATCGAAAAGGTAAAACAGTAATCCTTTTAGTGTCATTATAGATATATTCGCCTTCATAATTTTCAGAAGGGTGTAATTGTACTAATTTAATTTTATTGGAAGTGTATTCCAGCCCAATTTCATCTCCTAATTTAATTTGGTACTCAACAGGGTTCCAAGAATTATTTCTTAAAGTGATAATTCTAGTTTTTTCATCTCCTCTTGCTACAGAATGTTTTCCGTAATTGTCTTCAGGTAGAATTTTGCCATTGATTAAAATATCTCGATACTTTCTATGTAGATTATATATTCTTGCCAATTTTGGGAATTCGTCATCTCTTAGTAGCCATGGGTTACCATAGATTTGAGGGGAAAGAATTAAACTTCTATTAAAAGCTTGCAAAATTAAATCATCCTCCCAATAATCTAAACAAGAAGAAATACAAACGCCGTGATCTTCAGTTAACCTTTTTAGCTCAGGAACCAAACCTCTGTTAAGGGCAGCAGCTCTGTGATGGGGAGCGGTTGTATTATTAGTCATAAATACATCGATATAGGTTTCTGCTCCTCCCCATAAAAATGTAGTTGCATAAGCTCCTGCCTTTTCAAGTCCTAATCGATGATTTAGCAATATTAATTCGGGACTGTGTTTTCGGCATTCAATCATCATATTGATAAAAGCATCTTCTTTTTCAGGTCCAAGAATTCCACATACTGCATCAAATTTAAAGAGGGCAAAATTATAATCTTTGCATAAGCTCACCATTTGGTCAGTACGTTCTTTTTCTTCTTCTGGTGTAATGCCGAATCCATTAGGACCTCCCCATACTCCTAATCTAATGTCCAATTGATTGGTTTTTTTATAAATGGAATCAAACCCATAGGGGAATTGATTTTTGAATCTTTCAGAATTTAAACTACCATAAAAACGTTTTCCATCAATGGCTCCAGCATCAAAAGCATAAATATCTAATTGCATTCCATATTCCTCTTTTAACCATCCAAAAAAATCAAGATTAATTTGAGTATGAGCTTCCGTAGTACCTTCGTTAGTATTGTTGATCCAAGAAAAATATTGTGCTTTGGAAGGTGTTTTTTCATCAGCACCAGCAAATACTATTTCTTGAGCTATATTCGAATTTAATATGAATAAGAAGAGAATAAATGATAGAATAAATTTAGATTTCATTGCTTGATGCTTTTTTATTATTTTTAGATTTGCGATAGTTTTAAATGAGCTTTCCTACCCACTCTAATAATTATTTCAATAATTTCTTCAATATCCTTTTTTGAAGTTCTAAAATTTACAATACAAGCTCTTAAACAATAATTTTCTTGGATTATGGCGTTGGACAGAAAAACTTCTCCTCCTGTCTGCAGTTCATTTACAATTTCTTCATTTAATTTATTTAAATACTCATTGGTATTAGCATTACCTAAAGCGATAAACCTGAATGTTGTAATACTTAGATTTTGGGAAACTGCTTCTAATTCTGAATGCTGATCTGCTAACTCAAATAACATTTTTGAGAGCTTAATATCTTCACTAATTAAATTTTCGTAACCACTTCTTCCTACTTGTTGTAAAGCTAGCCAAACTTTTAATGCTCTAAATCCACGAGAATTTTGAAATCCGTATTCATAATAGTTTTGAGCCATTTCCCCTTCCTGATTAGTAAAATTATAGTACTCAGGATGAGAGCTATACGTGTCAATTAAATGTTGAGGGTTTTTAACTAATGTACAACCAGCTTCTAATGGGCTATATAACCATTTATGAGGGTCTAATGCGATTGAGTCTGCTTCTTTAATTCCGTTAAACATATCTTTAAGGTTTGGAATAACCGCTGCTGGTATTCCATAAGCACCATCAATATGAAACCACAAATCGTACCTTTTACATATAATAGATAATTCATTCAAATCATCTACTACTCCTGTACTTACATCACCAGCGGTACCAATTACCATAATTGGTTTACAACCATTTTCTAAATCTTTTTTAATAGTCGTTTCTAAAATTTCTGTATCTATTTTATTGTATTCATCAGTGGGGATCCATCGTATAGAATTAGTTCCTAAACCAAATAAAATAGTAGCTTTTTCAATCCAAGTATGGGTAGTTTTAGAACAGTAAACAGTTAATTTATCCGTTTTGTTTTGTATACCATTTACTTTGATGTTTTTTGGAGCTTTAGCTGTTCTTGCTGCTAAAAATGCAGTGAAATTTGCCATATTCCCTCCACTAACTAATATTCCTCCATAGTCTGGTGAAACACCAATAAATTCTGATAGCCATTTTACGGTTTGCTTTTCTATTTCAGTAGCAATAGGGCTTAAAATATGTGCACCAACATTTGGATTAACGGATGCCGCTAATAAGTCTGCCAAAGCACCAATTGGAGCAGCAGAAGATGTAATATATCCTAGAAATTTAGGATGACCATTAAATAAGGAGTGATTAAATAATAATTGTGTTGTTTTGGAAACCAATTCATTTGCAGGGGTTCCATTTTCTGGAAATGATGAGTTACCTAATATAGTTTGTATTTGACTTGGTTTTTCATTGGGAGTAATTGGTTTATCGTCTATGTTTTCTATAAAATCTGAAATATCATCGATTAATTGGTGTCCAATTTTTCGAAATTCTTCCTTGTTCATTTCGATTGACGATTTTCTTAATTTTGACATATTTTAAATACTTAAAGTTATTAGTTGTATATCTGGGTATTTATCAGCAAAAGAGTATATACACATTTATTTTGGTTTCGTTTTTTTAATTACTTAGTTATATTTACGTTGAAACCAAAAATATCTGGCCTTGAGTAATGTCCAACGACATCAAACATTCGTTTTGCCTTTATAATCTGATTAAGATCAATATCTGCGTACAAAATTCCCTCTTCAGCCTCAAGTGGACCTGCTAAAAATTGACCATTAGGAGCAATTATGGAACTGTTCCCAACATTAATCCACTCTTTTCCTTCTGGATAAAGTTTTTTAAATTCATATTCCTCTGGTACATCATCCATTTTTAAAACCATACAAGTACTTATAACAAATAACCCACCTTCTCTTGCTATATGCTGTGTTGATTGTATCCAGTTTGGACTTTTGTCCCAAGTGGGAGAAGCTAATATTTGAGTTCCAGATTCATAAATTGCATTTCTCGCTAATGGCATTAAATTTTCCCAGCAAATCAATCCTGCTATTTTTCCAGCTGTAGTATTATAAGAGCATAAAGTACTTCCATCACCTTGTGACCATATCAGACGTTCTCCTCCAGTTGGGATTAATTTTCTGTGTTTTCCTAAAATAACACCTTTATCATTTATAAATAGAAGGCTGTTAAATAAACTTGCGTTGCTAGTTTCAGAATTTCTCTCATGCATACCAATTACAACATTAATATTTGCTTTTTTTGCAGCATTACATAGTTTAATTGTTGAGCTATCAGGTACAGAAACAGAATTTTCAATAAGTTTTAAATAAAGATCATTTAATTCAGCTCCTTTACTATTCGGGATAAGCCATATCCAGTCTGGATATCCAGAAATAAAAGCTTCGGGAAAGACAATTAGTTTAGCTCCTTTTTCTCCAGCTTCCAATATTGCATTGCAAGCTTTATTTACAGTTTTTTCTTTGTTTAAGAAAATCGGTGAAAGTTGAGCGGATGCTACTTTTAATTTATTAATCATCTTAGTTACCTTTAATTAGCTACAACAATTAAAAATTATCTATAACTAGAATATCTTACTAAGATACTAATTCTTTTATCACTACATTTTAATGTCTGATGCCAGTCTTAAAATAGCTCTTTATAATGGGTCTCTAAATACGATTTCATAATTGCAATATCCTCTTTTGAAGTTAAATCGGGTACATGCTCATGAAATGGAATTCCTTTTATATAAAATGAAGTTTCTTTAATCATATGTAAAATAGCAGTGGGGAGTTCTTTTTCGTTTCGGATAGGATCGACAGGGCAATTTCTTAGAAAAGGAAAAATTTCATTTCCTGTAAACTTAAAGATATTCATACTAACTCTAAATTTACCTTCTGAATCTTTATAAAAATCTACTTTATCTTTGGAAGGTTTTTCTACAATAGCTGTCAATTGATCTTGATTATTAACTAAAGTTAATGCAAAACGTTCTATCTTTTCCATAGGAAAAAGCAATCCATCTCGGTCGTAATTTATAAATGCATTTGGGTCATGGCAATTTAATAAAGCACTTAAAACCTCTACCGAATATAAGTTGTCGCTATTACAAACCGTAAAAGACTCTTTTTGTAATATTGGATATTGTTCTAAGGCTTGAAAAAGAGCATCTGCTGTGCCAAAAGGCTTAATTCTGTTTTTCGGGATGTATTGAGTAGCATACGAAACAGAAAGATTTTTAAAAGAATTATTAGTCAGTTTTTTGCCGTAATATTCTTTAAAGAGCTCTCCTTTTTCACTAATAATAAGAAAGATGTTTTTATATCCTGCTTTTTCAGCATTTAGTAATAAAAAGTCCAGTATAGGCCTATTGTTTTTTCCAAATCCTAATAAGGCTTTACTTCTCGAATTGGCATGGTTCAATTCTTCTTTCGAAAGATTTTCGGAAGCCATAGACTTTTTCATTCTAGAAGAAGCACCTCCTGCTAATATTACTAAATTTTTAGCCATTGGATATTATTTGAGTACCTTTTGCTACTAAAACAGGATAGTCATCTTTGCCTCCCGCAGTTTTAATTGCTTGACTAATTTTGTTATGTAAAAGGGGAGGAGATAAGGCAACGACACAACCACCCCCGCCAGATCCAATTATCTTTGCACCGTAAGCTCCAGCTTCCAAAGCTGCATTAATCATATCATCAATTCTAGGTACCGTTATTTTTAAATTATCTCGTAAAATAGTATGATGTTGATTCATTAAGTCACCTATTACTTGGTAATTTTTAATAGGTTTCTTTAATTCTATTAAAGCCTTTTGAGTTATGATATGATTTTTAATGGCTGCATAGAAATAGGGTTTTAACCCTTTAGGAAGAAGAGATTGATGTTTTTCATAATCTTTAATAGTTGCTTTTTCAAGGGCAAAACCAGTTTCTTCTTTTTTAATAAGTACTATTGCTTTTAAAGCATTTGATTTTGAACTCCTCAATAGGCCAATGGTATCTTTCAAAATTCCAGATTCCCCTAAAATCATTCCATCTAATGAATCACCAATTACTTCACAATTAAAATGTTCACCGGTTTCTAAAAATATTATATTCCCGATTGCTATTGAATATTGATCCATTTTTCCACCTGGTGAATTATGCTCTACAACTTCAGCTTCATAAGCCAATTGAGCAATAAATTCTGGTGTGATTTTAGTTGTAGTTCCAAATGCTTTTAATAAAAAATGGACCCATGACACTAATACAGCAGAGGAACTAGAAACACCTGCATTAATAGGAATATTACCACTTATATTAATATTCCAGCCATTATCAATGATGGCACCATATCTTCTTACAACTCGAATTGCAGAGGCAAAATGATCTCCTTTTTCTAATGTTTCGAAAGTATCTGAGACATCAATTTCTCGTTGAGATTGAATATCTGGTAATGATATAATTAATTGATTACTATTATTTTCTGTTGCAGTAAGTGTAATATGTTTATTAATAGCACAAGCGATAACTGGCAGGCCTAAATAATCTTGATGGTCACCAAACAAACAAATACGTGCAGGAGTAGCGAGGGATATTTTAGTACTCATTGACTATTTTTAATAGGTGTTTTTATCCCAGTTATAAGGAGTACGTTTTACCCAATCACCTCTAGTAAAATCAGGAAAATCCTGCGGTTCTCCATTATTAGCGATTGATACTTCCGAAAGTGGAGTAATAGCACTCCAAGCAGCAGCATCGTAGGCGTCTAAAGGCGGAGCAATATTTTGTTTTGCAGATTCTACAAAAGCATTGATTACAAAAAAGTCCATACCCCCATGTCCTGCGCCTTCAGCATGTTCACCAAATCGTTTCCATAAAGGATGGTCATATCGTTCTAGCCATATAGTAGCATCATCCCATCGGTGAGATTTTTCAGTTTTACCTTCTATATAAATTCGGTTTCCATCTACTTCCCACAATCCTTCACTTCCTTGAACTCTAAATCCTAGTGAGTAGGGGCGTGGTGAATTACAATCATGTGTAACTATAATAGTTTCTCCGTTTGCAGTATCTAAAGTAGAAGTTATAATATCTCCTTGTTTAAATTTTAGTTTTGCATTGGGATGATCTTTTCCTCCAACATCTTTTATATACTTATTCAATCCAACACCTTTTGTAGCATGTGAAGTCATAGAAACAAAACGGTTTCCTCTGTTGATATTACACATAGTAGCAATTGGGCCAACTCCATGAGTAGGATATACATCGGCATTTCGTAAAAGAGAATGTTGAGTACGCCAAGCAGATTCTGAGATTCCTTTTTCACCAAATTCCGCTCCTTTACCATAAGGAGTTTTTCCATCATTAAATTTTACAAAACGCAAATCATGTTGGTAACCACATCTAAAATGTAATAATTCTCCAAATACATTTTGCTTTACCATATTTAAAACTGCTAAAATATCTCTACGATAGTTTACATTTTCTAAAATCATTAAATGAGATCCTGTTTCTTCATGTACATTTACGAGATCCCAGCATTCTTCCATTGTATTGGCAGCCGAAACTTCTACTGCAGTATATTTTCCTGCTTTCATAGAATCTTTAGACATTTTAGTATGCCACAACCAAGGAGTAGAAATAATAATAGCATCAATTTCTTTTAATGCCAACAAGTTCCTATAATCGTAATCGTATTTTCCAAATACTTGAGCTTTTTTATGGCCTTTTTCAGTAATTAGATCTTGAGCTATCGAAATTCTTTTATCATCAATATCACAAATGGCGGTAATATTACAATCATCTCGTGATAATAAATTATTTAAGTGATTGGTACCTCTTAATCCAACACCAATAAGTCCAACATTAAGTATTTCTTTAGTAGAACTGGTATTTCCAAATGTTAATTGAGGAGCTAAAGCAATCCCCGCACCCAATGTAGCAGTTTGTTTAACAAAATTTCTTCGTGTACTCATAGTATATATTTTGGATTTATAGTAATGGCTCGTAAACAAATTTAAAATAATTATAATAATAGAGTAAGCTTTAATGGTTAATTTTGACTTTATTAAAAAAAGAATGGATTATATAAAAAAACATTGGAGTAATATTTTATTTGGATTGTTTATCATCCTAATGATCATACCACAAACAAGAATGCCAATTCAGGTTTTTTTACAACGAACTATTTCTTTTAGCCCTTCTGAAATTGAAAAAGAAGATAGATCTGTTTTAAAAAATTATAATTGGAATTTAAGAACTACAAAATCTGAAACCAAAAACCTTATTCAATCAGAAGGTAAAGTAGTACTAATCAACTATTGGGCTACTTGGTGCCCGCCTTGTATAGCAGAAATGCCAGAAATTCAAGAATTGTATAACAATTACAAAGGTAAAGTTGACTTCTACCTTATAACAAACGACCCTCAAGAAAAAATTGAAAAATTTTTAAAGAAAGAAGGCTATGAGTTACCTATTTATTTATCTTTAGAAAATGAACCCAAAGTATTAGAGTCATCTTCTTTACCAACAACGTTTTTAATCTCTAAAAATGGTGAAATAGTAATGAAAAAGGTAGGAGCTGCTAGTTGGAATAGTAATAAGGTACACCAAACAATAGAAGAATTATTGACAGAATAATTAATATTTGATCTTATCCATTTTACTAGACCATTGATTAAATACATTCACACCTTCTTCTTTTAGGATTCTAACAAATGGAATGGTCCTTTTTTCTATAGGCATATCTATTTCATCATAAATAAATTGATCATCAAAATCGATTTTTGCAGCATCATTTTTATCACAAGCATAAAAAACTTTTTTGGGTCTTGCCCAGTAGATAGCTCCTAAACACATTGGGCAAGGTTCGCAAGAAGTATAAATAATACAATCATTTAATTGAAAAGAATTAAGCTTTTCACAAGCTCTTCGAATAGCTACTACTTCAGCGTGAGCAGTCGGATCATTGGTTGAGGTTACTCCATTATTTCCTTCGGCGATAATCTTTCCATCTTTTACAACAACAGCACCAAAAGGTCCTCCTTCATTAGAATTCATTCCAATTTCAGCCAATTCAATGGCTCTTCTCATAAAAATTTGATCACTTTCAGTCATATTAAATAGGGTGTTAATTTATAGAAGCTAAGCTAGCTAATATCCCTTTAATAATAGATTCCAAATAGAAATAAATTATAAAGAAATGGTTTTATTAAAATAGATAAATGTCTATTTTCTAAAATCATTACATTTGTAACCGTTTTAAAAATTATATAGATATTATGAGTGCACCAGAAAATAAATTTTTATCAGATATAGAAATTGCTCAAGGAAATAAAATGATTCATATTAAGGATATAGCAAGTAAGCTAAATATTTCTGAAGATGATATAGAAATGTATGGAAAATACAAAGCGAAGCTACCTATTCGTTTAATCGATGAGGAAAAAGTGGCAAAGAGTAATTTAATTTTGGTTACTGCACTAACTCCAACTCCGGCAGGAGAAGGTAAAACAACTGTTTCTATTGGGTTAACAGAAGGTTTAAATAAAATAGGGAAACAAGCAACGGTAGTTTTAAGAGAGCCTTCATTAGGTCCTGTTTTTGGAATTAAAGGTGGAGCAGCCGGTGGTGGTTACTCACAAGTTGTACCTATGGAAGATATCAATCTACATTTTACGGGAGATTTTTCTGCAATTGAAAAAGCAAATAATTTACTTTCTGCATTAATTGATAATAATATACAATCTAAAACTAGAAGTTTGGGTATCGATCCAAGAACCATTGCCTGGAAACGTGTAATGGATATGAATGATAGAGCTTTACGTGACATTGTTATTGGTTTAGGAGGAACTGCAAACGGTATTCCAAGAGAAGATGGTTTTAATATAACACCAGCTTCTGAAGTAATGGCAATTCTATGTATGGCTAAAGATTTTTCAGATTTAAAAGATCGTTTAGGAAATATTTATGTGGGGCAAACTTTCGATAAAAAACCTATTTACGCTAGAGATTTAAATGCAGAAAATGCAATGGCTATCTTATTAAAAGATGCTATTAATCCTAACTTAGTGCAAACATTAGAAGGAAATCCTGCTATCATTCACGGAGGTCCTTTTGCAAATATAGCGCAAGGAACCAATACTATTTTAGCAACTAAAATGGGGATGACTTTATCGGATTATGTAGTTACTGAAGCAGGGTTTGGAGCCGATTTAGGAGCTGAAAAATTCTTAGATATTAAATGTGTTTCTGGTAATTTAAAACCTAAAGTAGTGGTATTAGTAGCAACAATTAGAGCTTTACGTCACCATGGTGGTGCCACTAAAGAACAATATAATGATGCAAGTGTGGAACGTGTTGGTAAAGGTTTTGTAAACCTTGAAAAACATATTGAGAATATGAAAAAATTTGGATTGAATCCTGTTGTGGCAATTAATTCTTTCTTTTCAGATAGTGATGAAGAAGTAGCATTAATCCAAGAACGTTGTGCAGCCCTAGGAGTAAAAGCAGTTGTATCTAAAGGATTTGCTGAAGGTGGTGAAGGAACTACAGAATTAGCAGCTGCAGTTGTAAACGAAATTGAAAATGGAAATAACGAGTTCAAACAATTATACGATTGGAATGCTCCCGTTAAAGAAAAAATTGAAACCATTGCAAAAGAAATATATGGTGCCGAAGGAGTTGAATATTCTAAAAAGGCATTAATAGGGTTACGTAAAATTGAAAATTTAGGATTAGATAAACTTGCAGTTTGTATGGCGAAAACTCAAAAGTCTTTTTCAGACAATGATAAATTAACAGGAAGACCAACCGGATTTAATGTTACAGTTAGAGAATTTGAAATTGCTGCAGGGGCAGGATTCATAATTCCTATTTTAGGTAATATGATGCGTATGCCGGGACTACCTGCTGTACCAGCATCTGAAGGAATGTATATAGATGATAATGGGAAAATTTCTGGATTGTCTTAATAGTATTAAATAGATTCACTAATCAAAAAATACTTTTTGAGCCCAACTATATGTTGGGCTTTTTTTGTCTAACTATTTTTTTAAAAACTAAAAAAAACAGGAGTCAGAAATCCAAAATGAACGTAACATTTGTTATTTTTGCAATCTGAAAATTAATTCCGAATATATTCGGAAAAATAGCATATTATGAATTTACACGAATATCAAGGAAAAGAAATGTTAAACAGTTTTGGAGTTGAAATTCAACGAGGAATTGTTGCACAAACTCCAGCTGAAGCTGTAGCTGCTGCTAAAAAATTAACAGAAGATACAGGAACGGGTTGGCACGTAATCAAAGCTCAAGTTCATGCCGGTGGCCGTGGAAAAGGTGGTGGAGTAAAATTAGCCAAAAGTTTAGAGGAAGTAGAACAAATTGCAGATCAGATTATTGGTATGCATTTGGTAACTCCTCAAACGAGTGCTGAAGGTAAATTTGTAAGTCAAGTTTTAGTAGCTGAAGATGTATATTATCCAGGTGAATCTGAGCCTAGTGAATATTACATTAGTGTACTTATGAATAGAGCAACTGGTAGAAACATGATTATGTATTCTACAGAAGGAGGGATGGATATTGAAGCAGTAGCTGAAAATACACCACATTTAATTTTCAATGAAGAAATAGACCCTACGATGGGATTGCTTCCTTTTCAAGCTAGAAAAATAGCTTTCAATTTAGGGCTTAGTGGAAAAGCATTTAAAGAAATGACAAAGTTTGTTTCAGCTTTATATACTGCATATGTAAAATCAGATTCTTCATTATTCGAAATCAATCCAGTTTTAAAAACAAGTGATGATCGAGTAATAGCTGTAGATGCTAAAGTTACTATAGATGATAATGCATTATTCCGCCATAAAGATTATGCTGCCTTAAGAGATTTAAGAGAAGAAAATCCAGTAGAGGTTGAAGCTAAAGCTGTAGGCTTAAGTTATGTGGACTTAGATGGTAATGTGGGTTGTATGGTAAATGGTGCTGGATTAGCAATGGCTACCATGGATTTAATTAAGCAAGCTGGTGGTGAACCTGCTAACTTTTTAGATGTTGGAGGTACTGCAGATGCTGAACGTGTTGAAATTGCTTTTAACTTAATCCTAAAAGATCCTAGTGTAAAAGCTATATTAGTTAATATTTTCGGAGGAATCGTTCGTTGTGATCGTGTTGCTCAAGGAATCATAGATGCATATAAAAACATCGGAACGATTGAAGTTCCAATCATTGTTCGTTTAGAAGGGACCAATGCAGATATTGCTAAAAAGTTAATTGACGAAAGCGGTTTGGATGTTTATAGTGTTATTGAATTTCAAGAAGCTGCAGATAAAGTACAAGAGGTTTTGGCTTAGTGTAGTCCAATTCATCATAAAATAATTTAGAAAGCCTTATTTATTTAAGGCTTTTTTTTGTTTTAAAGGTAGGTTGCGTTAAGTATTCGTTAAAAAATATGAATTCGTGTAACAATTGTTATCAAAGTATCGTCTTCTTTGTATATCAATCATTTAAAACGAATAACAATGAAAAAAGTAAATGTAATTTTAGTAGCGTTAGCGCTTTTTATCGGAACTTTAACTTCTTACGCAGGAGTAGACCCAGTAACTTTACCATTAGAACCAACTAAAGAAATAGGAGAACTTTTAAAAGCTCCTGGATTTGAAGTTGATTCTGACATCAGAGCTGTTGTAACATTTGTTGTCAATAAGAACAATGAAGTAGTTGTACTTTCTGTAGATTGTGAAACTAAACAATTCTGTAAATACATAAAAAGCAGATTGAATTATCAAAAGATTGATTCAGGATTAAAAAAAGGAGTAGAATATAAAGTTCCCATCCGAATTCAAAAAGAAATCTAGTTTAGCATTAATCAAGCTCAATTAAAAAAAAACTCGTTTTCAACAATTTGGAAACGAGTTTTTTATGTTAATAATAAAGTAATTATCATCAGCTCATTGTAAGCTTGTAATAGAATACTGAAAATATAATTCGTATACTTATTATTATGTTAAAGTTTTGTAAATATATGTTAATGTGATAGTTATAATTATAAAATAGTATGCTTGAATAATAAAAATATAATATATTTGCACATTCAAATAAAGGTTTTATCTTTATAAAAAATATGAAATCATTTAAGTGTGTTTTAATAAATAATACACAGAAGATATAAAGAAAATGGTTGAGATTTCATAATTGAAATTTAATTTGGTTAGTTAGTTGATATAGCCACGTATTACTCAATCGATACGTGGTTTTTTTATATCCTTTACTTTCCTCTTTGTTTTTCAGAAATATTTAATGAATCTCCTAAAGAATATTTTAAATCATTCAATTCTTTTTCTGTTAAATCACGCCATTCTCCTAAAGGTAAATTTCCTAAATGAATATTCATTATTCGTAAACGCTTTAAGGTAACAACTTCGTAGCCTAAATGCTCACACATTCTTCGTATTTGACGATTTAAACCTTGAATTAAGGTTATTTTAAATACATAACGACCTACTTTTTCTACTTCACACTTTTTTGTTACCGTTTCTAATATAGGTACTCCTGAACTCATTCTTTTTAAAAAGTCATCCGTAATTCTTCGATCTACCTTAACGATGTATTCTTTTTCGTGTTGATTCCCTGCTCTTAATATTTTATTTACAATATCACCATCATTGGTCATTAATAATAAACCTTCACTTGGTTTGTCTAATCTTCCAATATGAAAAATCCGTTCTTCATGATTAATGAAATCAACTACGTTTCCTTCAATTCGTCTATCTGTGGTACAAGTGATTCCTACGGGTTTATTTAAAGCTATATAAACAAGGTTTTCATTTTTTGTAATGGATTGATCGTTTACTTTAATGGAATCGTCTGGCATCACTCTATCTCCTAAAGTAGCAACTTCTCCATTGACAGATACACGTCCTTGCTCAATATATTTATCTGCTTGTCGTCTAGAACAAAAACCACTGTCACTGATTGCTTTGTTTAACCTTTTTGAATCTGGGTGATAATCCATTATCTTATTTTTTTAATAAATCTAATTCTTTTTGAAAACGTTTAATAGCATCTCTTAATTTTGCAGCAGCCATAAAATCTAATTCTTTAGCAGCTTTTTCCATAGCTTTTCTAGATTCTCTAATTTTCTTTTCAAGCTGAGGTTTTGTTAAGTATTCATTTTCAGATTCTGCAGCTAAATTATCGAAATGTTCAAATGTATATGCTTCCTCTTTTGATTTTACTAAAGCATTTTCGAATGATTTTTTAATTGCGGTAGGAGTGATGTTATGTTTAGTATTATATGCTATTTGTTTTTCCCGCCTATAATTAGTTGCATAAATAGTAACCTGCATGCTTTTAGTAATTTTATCTGCATACATGATTGCTTTACCATTTAGGTTTCTGGCAGCTCGACCCACAGTCTGGGTTAATGATCTTGCAGAACGTAAAAAACCTTCTTTATCTGCATCTAATATGGCTACTAGGGATACTTCAGGTAAATCCAAACCTTCTCTTAATAGGTTAACTCCTACCAAAACATCAAACAAACCTAATCGTAAATCTTGCATTATCTCAACCCGTTCCAATGTATCTACATCACTATGTATATACCTACAGCGTATTTGAATTCTCGACATGTATTTGGTAAGTTCCTCTGCCATTCTTTTAGTTAACGTTGTAACTAAAACACGTTCATCTTTTTCAATCCTTAATTGAATTTCTTCTAATAAATCATCTATTTGATTTAAACTTGGTCGCACTTCAATTGGAGGATCTAATAAACCCGTTGGGCGAATTATTTGCTCTACATATACTCCTCCACTTTTTTCTAATTCGTAATCTGCAGGAGTTGCACTAATATAAATAACTTGATTTTGCATCATTGCAAATTCATCAAATTTTAATGGACGATTATCCATTGCAGCAGGTAACCTAAAACCATATTCCACTAAATTTTCTTTTCGAGAACGGTCTCCTCCATACATAGCAGAAACTTGAGGGATGGAAACATGACTTTCATCAACAATCATTAAATAATCGTCAGGGAAAAAATCTAATAGACAGAATGGTCTAGTTCCAGGTTGACGTTTGTCTAAATATCTTGAATAGTTTTCAATTCCACTACAATATCCTAATTCCCGAATCATCTCTAAATCAAAATTGGTTCGTTCCTCCAACCTTTTTGCTTCAAGATGTTTTCCTATTTCTTTAAAATATGCTAATTGTTTTGTTAAATCATCTTGTATATCAATGATAGCCTCTTGTAGTATGTCTGGAGAGGTCACAAACATATTAGCAGGATAAATATTTAATAATTCATATTTTTCTAAAACCTCATTGGTTTGTGCATCGAAAACTTCAATTTCTTCAATTTCATCTCCAAAAAAATGAATTCTGAATGCATCATCTGCATAACTTGGGAACACATCAACGGTGTCTCCTTTGATTCGGAAATTTCCATGATGAAACTCCGCTTCAGTTCTAGAATAAAGACTTTGTACTAGATTGTGTAATAATTTTGTTCGAGTGATTATTTGTCCTTTTCGAAGCTTTATGATGTTTTTTTGAAATTCAGTAGGATTTCCAATACCATATAAACAAGATACTGAAGCAACTACAATCACATCGCGTCTACCTGATAGTAGTGAAGAAGTAGTACTTAGCCTCATTTTTTCTATCTCATCGTTGATAGAAAGATCCTTTTCTATGTATAATCCACTTGAAGGGATATAAGCTTCTGGCTGATAATAATCGTAATAGGAAACAAAATATTCAACTGCATTATTAGGAAAAAACTGTTTGAATTCTGAGAATAACTGTGCTGCAAGGGTTTTGTTATGAGCTAAAATTAGTGTGGGTTTTTCTACTTGCTCAATTACATTGGCAACAGAAAAAGTTTTACCACTTCCCGTAACACCTAAAAGTGTTTGGTGAGTTTCTCCAGAATTAATTCCCTCAACCAATTGTTTTATGGCTTCAGGTTGATCTCCTGTTGGTTTAAAATCTGATTCAATTTTGAATTTCATAGCGAATGCAAAGGTACATAAAAGAGAAAGATCAATGTATTGAAACTCAATCTCAAATTTAAATGAAATCTAAAGTTTGAATCTTATTTTAATATGGAAATTATGATTTTCTTGGTTCTATTTTAAGATTGACTTTAATTTTCCCATCAATTATTAACCTAACATAATATCTTGGATCTTGATAAGTTTCAAGGTCAAAAGCATATTTAAAATGATGATAGCCTGGTTTTTTAGACGGGTTGTTGTATAATTCTCTTACAATTATATCCTGCTCGTTAAACAATCCAATTGTTACATTGGATTGATTGTGAATTTTGTATTTAAAATTCCCTTCAACACTTCTAGATATTGTTGTAGTTCTTTCATAATAAGTTTTATAATTTTCTGGTTGCTTAACGGGAGGTTTAATGTTTAAAAGATTTGCAATATATTTTTGATAATGAGTAGCTTCTTTTTTATCAAAACCATCTATTTCTTCAAGCGGATGTTTATTTGTTAATGCCCATATAGAGTATTGCCCAAGCGTATTAAAAGTTTTATTCTTTTCAATTTCATGGGTGAGTTTATTTAAATTTCCTGTAGCTAAATTTCCAATATGATAAGTTGCTCCTTCGAAGGGTGCAGAATTGTTTTGTTGAATACACATTGCAAATAATGATTTTGTTTCTTTTTGAGAAGGAGTGAGTGCAATGAGTTCTTCTTGAGTGATAATCACATCTTGAATATCTGTAGAATCTGAAATGAATTTTAACCCATTTGGGACCTTTATAGAAATCTCTTTATTGGTAAGATTAGTGATTTCAATATTTAAAGGTTGGTAATAATGAGGGCTTTCAAAATTTCCATTAAAAGCACAAGAAACCATGTTTTTTTCAATGGCAGTCTTTAAATCATAAATAGTTAGACTAGGTTTACTACTAGAAAGTATACTAATAGCTATAATTGCAAGAAAAATGTTTTTCATAAAGAAATGAGATTAGTTCTTTTTAAAACGCAATCTATTTCTTAATAGTATTTTGTAAAGATTTTTGGATTAAAATATTTAAAAATAAAACGTACTAAGTTTTTTGTTCTTTATTAAAGTAAACCAAGTAGTAATACATTTGTTTTTCTTCGTCCCATCCCTTTTCTACAAATCTATCTGCACTCTCAGGGTTTATAAAATCTAATTTAATTTGAATATTCGTATCCAAATTAATTACATTTTTAATTTTCTTACGAGCTGCTGTTACAGCAGTATTTGCAATAGGAAATTCTGTTAAATCCTCTATTTTGTATTTAGGGGCTTGTTCGGTTTTGTAATGATTGAATTCAGGAACTAAATCTGGATTATCAATAACTTCATTGATAAAAAGAGATTCTTCGAAAGCATCATTTTTAGCAAAATGATTTACTGCACGATTCATGAAAAGAACTTCTTCTTTTTTGTCTTCAGCAGGGAGAACAACATCTTTTGCAAAATCTTGACAAAATTTTAAATACTTTTTTGTGTAAAAATTTTCATCTTCAAATGCATCTACTCCAAGAAAAGATTCTAACCAATAACGAGTATCATAACGATTACTATCAACCGATAAAATTTTATAACCTTCTTCTTTTTTAGCATTAAAAATTAAACACCCTTTATCCAGTTTATTTAAATTAACACCATGCTGTAAATTAGCTTCTAACTGATTTTCTTTTTCAGCAAATTGAAGGAAGTCTTGTTTTATTTCAGATTTAAAAATGCCTATTGCATCGACTTTTTCATTATCAATTTGAACGTTTTCAAAATGGACTATATATACTTCTCCAGGTTTAATATGTGGATGTAATGATTGATCGTATAAATATTTAGCAATTATTTTACTTTGCTCGTGGATTATATTTGGTGCATCAAATATTTTAGATGAAATTGAAAATAATTCATGAAACTCTAAGTCTGATTCGTGTGTAAATTGAAAGTAATTCTCTTCTTTTTCTCTAAATGGTTTCAGAAAATACTCTTTTAATAATGGAGTTAACTCATCATCTGCTTTATATATATCATCTGAAAGAAAAATTGGTTCATTATTAATTTTATTTCCAACTCTATGAATAGAAAGAGAAGTAATGTGTGCACCGAATAAGTTAATCATTTAGTAGTTTTAGGTATTTAATTTGTAGTTTTTTTGAGGTCTTAATTCCAATTTTCATTAAAATCTAAATCCTCATAATCTTCAGGATCTAAATCCTCATCAAAATTCTCATCATCATCTTCCATTCTTTCAGCTTTAAATTCTTTATCTGGAGCTTCATCTGGTAAAACTCCATGTGCAAACATTAAATTTGGATAAGTTTGATCAGGGTCTGCATCAGCGGTATCAGCCAATTCTACCAAAAATGTCCACATACTTAAAAAATCATAAACATATAAAAGTCTTGGTTGTTCCCTATGAGTAACATCATCTATTGATGTTTCATTCATAATTCGAATGCTATCCACTCCTTCACTCAAATCAAATAAAGCAATTTCCTCGCCTTGTTCCCATTGTTCATTACTTACATAAAAGGAGGCCATTTCATTTCCTTCAAAACCAAAAGATTGGGTAATACTATTGTGAAATTCTTCTAAAGTGTTTTCTGAATCAATTTCGATATCTCGAAAAACATCTTCTTTTGCATCTAAAATAACTCTGAATCGATAAATCATGATAAAATAATTAAGTCTGCAAAGATATACAAGAGTTAAGATTTAAATAGGAAGAGTTAATAAGTTTTTTTTATTTACTAAAACGATGTAAAACTAATGTCATTACTGCCAATAAGAAAAATGCAACTACTTGATGTAGAACGCCTAAAAGAACAGGAACTTGAAACATTAAGGTTAATACTCCCAATATAAATTGAAGTAAAACTATTAAAAGTAATGAGTTTATGGATTTTGTCTGAAGACTAGTTAAAGTTATCTTTTTTGCTTTAAACCAAATCAATACCATCAAGCCTACTACTATATAAGCTAAATAACGATGTATAAACTGAACGCCACTTTTACCTTCTACAAAGTTTTTAAGGAACGGAGTTTGCTCTGTATAAACTGTTTCGTGAATTAACTTACCATCATTCATTAATGGCCATTGATTATGTAAAAAACCAGCATCTAATCCCGCTACAAAAGCACCCCAAATGATCTGAATTATCAATAATGCATATGAAAACCTTATAAGATTTCTTAAGGGTTTATTTATTGTTTTCTTTTTAGGAAAATTAATATCTAATGCAATCCATAATGCAAAACTAAAAGTGATAAAAGCAGTTGTTAAATGCAAGGCTAAACGATAATGGCTAACATCAGGGATATCCACTAAACCACTTTTTACCATATACCAGCCTAAAAAACCCTGAAAACCTCCTAGAGTAAGAAGTAGGAGGGACTTTTTAATTGTAGATTTGGTTAGTTGTTTTTTTATTAGAAAATATAAAAAAGGTATTATAAAGACAATTCCTATAAAACGTCCAATAAATCGATGCAACCATTCCCAGAAAAAGATGTCTTTAAAATCTTGAATTGTAAAATGATTATTTAATTTTTGATATTCTGGATATTGTTTATAAAGATCAAATGCTTCTTGCCATTCAACATCGTTCATTGGAGGTATTGTACCAGATATTAATTTATAATTAGAAATTGACAAACCAGAATGAGTTAATCTTGTTATACCACCTACAACAACCATAATGAAGATTAATAGGCAACCAGTTAAAAGCCAATAAATAACTTTTTTATTGTCTTTCATAATCTTCATTTGTTAACTCAAACCATTGAACAGGTTTTTTACCTGGGGTATTTTCTTCACCAGGATAAAAGTCTACTTTTGTTATTTTAAACCCCATTTTCTCCAAAACACGAGTAGAAGCAAGATTTTCAATTTCGGTAAAACCTATAATTTTCTTTAAATTAAGTTTTTTAAAACCTAGTTCTAAAGACATTTTAGAAGATTCTGTAGCAATCCCTTTTCCCCAATATTCTGGTAAAAAACGATATCCTAAATCGGAATCACCTCCGGTTTCGGGCAAATATTTAATTCCTGTAAAACCAATAAGTTTATTCTCTGGCTTATAAATAACAGCTAATCTTCCATAACCGTGCTTTTTATAATCTTCAAAAACAACATTCTCTAGCATATCTTTAGTCTGTTCTAACGATTCAACTAAAACATCTCCCGTATATTTTTGAACAATTGGATTTGAATTTAATTCGAACATGGCTTCTAAATCTTCAATTTGAAATGGTCGAATTATTAATCGGTCTGATTCTAAGCGTAAATCAATCATGGTTACTTATTTTTAGTCCTAAATCTTTTCCTTTTTGAAGCATAAAAAGTTTGGCTTCCTCATATTCATTAGGGATTTTTCCTTCTAAAATAGCTTCTTTAATTGCATCTTTTATTATTCCAATTTTTCTAGAAGGCTTTAAATTAAAAATTTTAATGATTTCCTCTCCAGAAATTGGTGGTTGAAAGTTACGAATATGGTCCCTTTCTTCGACTTCAGTAATTTTTTCTCTTACTTTCTTGAAGTTGTTATGGTATTTTTGAAACTTAATTGGGTTCTTAGTCGTGATATCTGCTTCACAGAGAGTCATTAAATCATCAATATGGTCACCAGCATCAAATACCAATCTTCGAACAGCACTATCGGTTACATCGGAAGCAATTACAATAGGCCTTGAACTCATATAAACCATTTTCTGAACAAATTTCATTTTTTCATTCAATGGCATTTTCAAGCGTTTAAACAATTTGTAGACCATTTTTGAGCCTACAAATTCATGTCCGTGGAAAGTCCAACCTACTTTTTTGTCAAATTTTTTGGTTGGTGCTTTACCAATATCGTGTAATAAGGCAGCCCATCGTAACCATAGATTATTTGTGGTTTTAGCAATGTTATCTACTACTTCTAAGGTATGCCAAAAATTATCCTTGTGGCGTTGACCTTCAATGCTATCAACTCCTTTTAAACTTGATAATTCTGGTAAAATATAGGGTAGCAAACCTACTTTATTTAAAATTGCAAAACCTACAGAGGGTTTAGGAGAAGCTAAAATTTTATGAAGCTCGTCTACGATACGTTCTGATGATATAATTTTTATTCTTTTTGCATTATTTGTGATAGATTCAAATGAATTTTCTTCAATCCTAAATTGAAGCTGTGTGGCAAAACGAATAGCTCTTAACATTCGTAATGGATCATCACTGAATGTTATATCTGGATCTAATGGAGTTCGAATTATTTTATTTTTTAAATCTTCAATACCATTAAACGGATCTAAAAGATCACCAAATGTCCCTTCGTTTAAACTTAAAGCCATTGCATTTATGGTAAAGTCTCTTCGGTTTTGGTCGTCTTCTAAAGTTCCTTCTTCAACCGCAGGATTTCTGCTGTTTTCTTGATATGATTCCTTTCTAGCTCCTACAAATTCTAGCTCAATTTCTTCAGATTTTAACATGGCTGTTCCATAGTTTTTAAAAACAGAAACCGTAGGATTTCCAGGTAATAAACTAGAAACTTTTTGCGCTAAATTGATTCCGCTACCAATGGCTACAATATCGATATCTTTAGAGTCTCCACGTTCAAGAATATAATCACGTACGTAACCACCAATTACGTAACTATCTATATTTAGAGATGAAGAAGCTTTCGATACCGTATTAAACAACGGATGAGATAAAGCTTTTATGTATTTAGTATTTGACACTTTTGTTTTTTTGTTCTGACAATGTTAGTAAAATAAGTTCGAGTAATTATTTTCGAATTACTTTTACTGCTCCCGTTGTGGTTATTTTTATAATAGATGATGGTTTAGGAGAATTCGTTTTTTGACCTAAATTCACTACATAATCAACACCCTCTAATATTGTTTTATTTATTTCTTTAAAATTATTAGGAGCAGCCTTACCACTTAAATTTGCAGAAGTTGATACAATAGGCTTTTTTAATTTTCGTATTAATTTACTTGCAAACCCTTCTCTTACAACTCTAATTGCTAGTGAATTATCATCAGCAATTAAATTTTCTGCAACATGCAAAGGACGATCATATATAATAGTAGTAGGAGTGACGGCATATTTAATAATATCATAAGTCACTTCAGGTACATCTTCAATATATTGATTAAGCATTTTAAAATCATTCACTAAGCAAATCATAGATTTATTATCTGCTCGCTTTTTAAGTTGATATATTTTTTCGACAGCCTCATAATTAGTTGCATCGCATCCGATACCCCATACCGTATCAGTTGGGTATAAAATAATACCTCCCTTTTTAAGCACATTTAGGCAATTGTTTATTTCTGTAGTTAAATGGTCAGTTTTATTCAACATAATTAATTAGTTGTTTTTGTTATAATGACTTTGTTATTGGTGCTTGTGTAAAGTTTTAACAAAAGTAATAAATTACTAATTGTTTTGTCGGGACCAATGCGTTCTTGTTTCAAGAGAATTTAAATAGTAGGTTTCTTCTTCATCTAAATTGTCGTTATTGATATACCACGGTAAATGTTGAGCTTGATAAGGTGCTCCTGTTCTAAAAACAAGTGTAGAGTAATCTCTTTTACCTGCTTTTGAGAATGGTCTGTATAAGGCAAAAGTAGTATCTATTGGTGCAATAAAGAGATTAGGTTCCATTTCTTTTGTAAAATACTTACTTTCCCATTCAATAACTTTGTCTTTAAGGGCAAAAGTATCGGGTAAGTCATCAATTTTTAATGAAAACCCAACTTTATGAGCTTCTGGATATTTTTTTAATAGGGTATAAAAATGTTCTAAAATTGTATCGGGACAAGATTTTATAGGAACCACATCAGAATCTGTATAAACAAAATAAGAATTTAAAAATTGAAGCCATAAATTACTTTTCCAAAATGCTTTTGAGCCATAGTTTTTTTTAAGATAATGGACTTTGCAATCAGTTGTTTTATAAAACTCTAATAAAGGTGGGAATGTTGATTGATTATCTAAAATATGAATATTACTATATCCTCTTTTTTTTAAAGCATCTATTAGTAATGATGTTGTGGTTAACCTATTGTAATTATTAATAAAAATAGGGATGGTTTTAAAGTCTTTTGGTTTTTTACTAAACAAAAAACGTAAGATGTTAGCAATACTATTTTTAAAATTCTTCATCAATTTTTTGTTTATTTTTTAATGATAGAGATAAAGGAGCACCTTTTAAAAGAGCCATAAAAAGTCTCCAATATTTTGGTTTTAGTATTGATGTAAAAAAATATCTAATGATGTAGTACAGGTTTAATATTTTTTGTTGTCCCCAACCATAGTGTTTTTTAGTATAATACAGCAAAGAGATTTTTTGTTCAATTTTAATATCGATACTCTTTTTAATACTTGCGCTTTTATAATGTATGTATTGAAGTGAAGGAATTAGGTATGTGCTTTTCCCTTTTTCTAATAATAAGCGTCTAGATATATCAGATTCTTCGTAGTAAAGAAAAAGATTAGTGTCAAAACCTCCAATGTCAAGAAAATCTTTAGCATCTATAAACATAAAGGATCCTTGTACATAATGAACTTTTGTAGGCACTGTATATTCTATCTTACGGTCAAGATATGTTTTAGAAAAAAAGGTCTCTAAAAAAGGACGTCTTAAAATTTCACGTTGTAAAGATGAAAAATGATCTATGGTTACCCTAAATTTTTTGTGTTCATCCAGCATTTGAGGTGAGCAGAGTCCAGCATCTGGATGAGACTCCATAAAGCTTTTTAAATGCTTAAGACAATTGTCACTTACTTGAAGGGTGTCGTTATTAATAAAAGCATAATATTTACAAGGTGAGGAATTTTCTAGTCCCAGCATATTACCACCACCAAATCCAGTATTTATATTACTTCTAATAAGTTTTACTTTATTATTATTTAAAGTGTTTAAACTAGATTTTAAAGCAAGATAATCTTCTTTTTTTGATGCATTATCCACAACAATAATTTCAATAGAAATCTCGTCATTATTTTTATCTAAAATAGATTTAACAGCCTCATAAGTAAAGTTAGAAGTGTTATAATTAATAATTATACAACTTACGTCAATCATATTAATTTAAAATTGCTTGCCATCTTTGTGCGATAGGTTTTACAAGATACTGATTTGATTTTTGTTTGGCATTTCCGGACATACTTTCGTCAAAATAATTGTCTTTAATTATTTTTTCAAGTAGTGAAGTAATATCTCCTTCATTACATAAAAACCCAATTTCATTTGTTATTATTTCTTTTGGACCAGAGTGATTGGTTGCAATTGGAATAAGACCTTGAGCCATAGATTCAATAATTGCTAAACCAAAGAGTTCTTCCCATTTATTCGTTCGTTTTGAGTTTAATACTAAGTACTGAAATGAACTTAGTAAATGAGCAAGTGCTTCTTTATTAGCAGTGTGAGGGATGTATTTAATATTATCGAACCTATCTGCAAATGAATTTACTAATTCTTTTTCTTTTCCATCTCCAACAATTGTAATACTTGCTTTTTTTTGTTTGCTAAAAAAATAAAGCAACTCTTCTAGCCCTTTTTGAGGAACTAAACGTCCAAAATAAATAAAACTTAAAGGATCTTTAACAGTTTTAAATTGAGTGCTATATATGTTATCAAGTGCATGATAAACTACACTAATGTTTTTTGGGTCAATTTTATAGTTCTCTATTAGTTGGTTTTTACTTTGTTGTGTTACCGCAAAAATATGTTTGCATTTTACTTCAAGAAATAGCCGCCAAGTTTCATAAACCTTTAGAGTATTTCTCTTTTGTTTAGGATGAAAACTTTTATCCCAACAAGTCCATGAGGTATGATAATATACTTGATGATTTTTTAAAATAAACAAAAGAGGAATGAGTTTAGAGTCATATGGAGCTATCCCTAAAACTATCTTTTTTTTGCTGCTAAATAAAAGGTTTATAATAAAACCTAAATTGACAAATTGTTTCCATAACAATGTAAAGTTTAATGAAAAAATAGATTTAAAAAAATTACTAATAACTGAAAACTCCCTATACTTTAAATTATCTCCATATTCTTTAAGTAAATAATCTAAAGCTATATAATGACTATCACTTCCATTTTTATGGAATATATAAACAGTTTTGGCTTGAGTTAACATTATAAACAATAATTAAAAAAGCTCGAAAGTATATGTATTAATTATTGAACCTTTATATTTGCAAAGTTACAATTTTCAATGTAAAAATTGAAAGTTTAAATACTTTTGAATATAATTCTTAATATATAAATTAAAGGAAAAACACTGTGTTTTTCCTTTTAGGGTTTTAAATGAAAAATAAAGAATATAAAGTTTTTAGTGAAGATCAAGATAAGAAGTCTATCGAGTTAATATCTGATGTAATTGAAAATTTTGATGAATTTGATGGGGGAGATGGTGAGAGAAATACAATAAAAAATGTTTCTGTAGATAACCTCGATTTGAATATTAAATCTTTTAAAGTTCCTCATTTAGTAAATAGAATTGCTTATTCTTTTTTTAGAAAATCTAAAGCAAATCGCTCTTTTGAGTATGCAAATAAATTAATAAAAAAAGGTATTAATACTCCTAAACCCTATGCTTTTTTTGAATATCATAAATTAAATTTACTGAATAAAAGCTTTTATGTGAGTAAGCAGCTAAATTATGATTTGACTTATAGAGAGCTAACTACAGATTTAAATTATCCTGATTACGACACTATATTAAGGGAGTTTGCACGTTTTACATTTGATCTTCACGAAAAAGGAGTAAATTTTTTAGATCACTCTCCAGGAAATACCTTGATTAAAAAAAATGATATTACTGGTAAATATGATTTTTATTTAGTCGATTTAAATAGAATGAAATTTCAAGAAATGAGTTTTGAAGATCGTATGAAGAACTTTTCAAAGCTTACTTCAAGAGAGGATATGGTTAGGGTAATGTCGAATGAATACTCTAAGTACGTTAACGAAAGTGAAGAAGAAATATTTGCAACAATGTGGGGGTTAACTGAGAATTTTCAGAAAAAATATCATAAAAAAACTGCCATTAAAAGAAATGTGTTTTTCTGGAAAAAAAGATATAGAAGTTGCTAATTAATTCGGATGCCAGAGTTTATATAACTTTTTATATTTAAGTAAAGTTACTCTGTAGGTTTGTTTACAAATTCGGTATCCAAACTTCCCATCCAATATTCCTAGTCTTAAAAAATAAGATTTAAAAAAGGCCCAAGCAGGTCTAAAAATAATTTTAAAATAAGTAGATTTTATTCCTAATTTATAATATGCTTTTGAGGCTATGGTTGAAAATGTTTCCACTTTATTTAAATGCTCATCATAATCTCTATAAATCCAATGGTAAAGATCACCTTCTAATCTTCCTAACTTCTTATTCTTTTTTAAAGTATAACTATCATGAGGATTGATACCTCTCCATTCTCCACTTCCTTTTTTAAATAATCGAAGTTTTTTATCTGGATACCAGTCTGAATGTTTTATCCACTGTCCACAATAATTATTTAGCCTACTAGAATAATACCCATCATGATCCCAATGTGGTTTTACACTTAATATAGATTCTTTCAATTCATCAGATAATGCTTCGTCACCATCTAGTGATAGTAAATAGTTATGAGAAGATTGTTGAATTGCATAGTTTTTTTGTTCTATATATCCTTCAAATTCATGTTGGATAAATGTTACGTTAAATTTTCGGCATATTTCTTCAGTTCTATCAGTTGAGAAAGAATCTACAACAATTATTTCATCAGCGACACCTACTAAGGATGCTAGACATTTTTCAAGATGCTCTTCTTCATTGTAAGTTATTATTACAGCGGATAAAGGAAATATTTTATGTTGTGCATACAGGTTGTTAAAGTTTGTATGCACTATATTTTGATTGTTTTCAGTTAAATTATTATCAATAAACTGCGATAATTTAGATAGAAAAAATGAAGGTTTTAAATTGGGGTATAAGGCTATAGACTGTTCTTTTAGCTGTTTTTTAGTTTTATCTTCGATTAAATTAGGCAAATAATCTAATAGATGTACTGAGTCATGAAGAATCCCATCTTCAAATGTTGACCACATTCTTTTTTCAATCCAAGGAGAAAATATGATAAAAGAAGGTTTGTTTAAGGCCTTCGCCATATTAATAGCTCCACCATCATTTCCTATAATAAAATCACAGGAATCCATGATAATAATAAACTCCCTTAAGTTTTCACCTAGTAAGTTAAAAAAGATATTCTTTTTAGTTTTTTCTAAACAATTATCATATACTTTTTGAGCTAATTCTAATTGATTTGGTATGTAATTAAAAAGAATATTAGCATCCATTTTTGTTGAAACAAAATCAACAACTTGTGACATGTATTCTAAAGGGTATGTTTTATTGGCACTACTCCCAATAATAGATATCATAACCGTTTTTTTAGCACGATCTAAATGGTGTTTGTCAAAAATATCTGAAGCAATTTGTTTTTCTTCTTCAGTTACTAAAAGATTTGGTACAACTTCAACTTCAATATCTAAATTTAAAGGGTCTAATAAAGACAGTCTTCTTTCAATTACAAGTCCAATACTAGATTTTGGTTCATCGGAAACAGGAACATTATGAGTGTACAAAAATGTTCTTCCAAACTTTTTATAGGAAATTTTAGTGGTAGCATTCGAAAAAAGTACTGTTAACCAACTTTCTAACTTTGAATATGCATCAATAATAAGGTCATACTTTTCTTTTCTAACATCAAAAATGAGTTTGAAAAATTTAAGCTTGCTTTTACGATGTTTTTTTTCAAATAAAATATAATTATCAATACTGGTATTGCCTTGTAAAACAGGAAGGGTGCTTTTATACACCATATAATCTATTTGAGCGTCTGGATAGGCTTTTCGTAGATTATTGCATAACAATGTGCTTACCAACACATCCCCAATCATTTTTTGCTGTATTACAAGTATTTTCATTAATTAAAAGAGGCTCTTTACTGTTTTTGAAAGATAAAACATTTTTTGTTTTTAAATGTGAATTATACAGCAACATCATACTCTCTAAGAGCATCATTTAAAGATGTTTTTTTATTGGTACTTTCTTTTCTTTTTCCAATAATTAATGCACAAGGAACTTGAAAATCACCTGCTGGAAAAGTTTTAGTATAACTACCAGGAATGACTACCGATCGAGCAGGTACAAGACCTTTAGTTTCAATAGGTGTGTTTTTAGTAACGTCTATGATTTTTGTAGAGGCAGTTAAAACAACATTAGCTCCCAATACCGCTTCTTTTTCAACTTTAACACCTTCAACAACAATACAGCGTGAACCAATAAAGGCATTGTCTTCAATGATTACGGGTGCAGCTTGTAATGGTTCTAAAACTCCACCAATACCTACACCACCACTTAAATGAACATTTTTACCAATTTGAGCACAACTACCAACAGTTGCCCAAGTATCAACCATAGTTCCTTCATCTACATATGCACCAATATTTACATAGCTTGGCATCATAATTACACCCTTAGAAATATAAGCACCATGTCTTGCAACTGCATGAGGTACTACTCTAATTCCTTTTTCTTTATAGCCTCTTTTTAAAGGGATTTTATCGTGATATTCAAAAATTCCAGCTTCTAAAACTTCCATTTTTTGAATAGGAAAATATAAAACCACTGCTTTTTTCACCCATTCATTTACTTTCCAGCCAGATTTTGTAGGTTCTGCACAGCGAAGTTTTCCTTCATCTAGTAAATTTATTACTTCTCGTATTGCTTTAATGTACACAGTATCAATTAATAAGGATCTGTTATTCCAAGCTTTTTCTATAATTTGTTGTAATTGAATCATAAATATTTAATAATTTCACAAAGATAGAAGTCACTTTTAATTAATCCCTTATTTTTGCGCAAAATATGGCACGATTATTAGCAATAGATTACGGAACCAAAAGAACTGGGATTGCAGTTACAGATGAAATGCAATTAATAGCATCTGGATTGACCACAGTTTTAACTGAAAAGTTAATTTCGTTTTTGAAAAAGTATTTTATTGAGGAGAAAGTAGAACTTGTTGTTATTGGAGAACCAAAACAAAAAGATGGCTCTCATTCGAATGTTGAAGAAGAGATTAAAAAGTTTATTCAGAAGTTTTCAGAAGAATTTTCTGAAATGAAAATCGCTAGAATGGACGAACGATTTACAAGTAAGATGGCTTTTCAAACTATGATTGATAGTGGATTGAAAAAAAAACAGCGCCAAAATAAAGAGCTAATTGATGAAATTAGTGCTACAATTATTTTACAAGATTATTTATATAACAAGAAATGATATTACCAATTATTGCCTACGGAGATCCTATTTTAAGAAAAATGGGAAAAGACATTACTAAAGAGTATCCAAATTTAGATGCTTTATTAGAAAATATGTTTGAAACTATGTACGAAGCTCAAGGAATAGGGTTGGCAGCTCCTCAAATTGCTCTCCCCATTCGTGTTTTTATTGTGGATGCTACACCTTTTGGTGAAGATAAAGATCTTACCGAAGAAGAACGAGCTTTCTTAAGTACATTTAAGCAAGTATTTATCAATGCAAAAATAATAGATGAGACTGGAGATGAATGGGCTTTTAACGAAGGATGTTTGAGTATTCCTGATATTAGAGAAGATGTTTTCAGAAATGAAACTATTAAAATTGAATATTTAGATGAAAACTTTGAAAAACATACCAAAGAATTTGGAGGTATTGTTGCACGAATAATACAGCATGAGTACGATCACATTGAAGGGGTTTTATTCACAGATAAACTTTCTTCATTAAAAAAACGTTTAATCAAAGGAAAGTTATCAAACATATCTAAGGGTAAAATAAAAGTGGATTATCGAATGCGTTTTCCAGACATGAAAAAGAAACGATAACTAACTTGGAAAATAGATTATATCCAAAGATATTTGCGGTCTTTTATTTTTAAAATAATAACAAAATTATAAAATGAGTTTAGAAAAAATATTAACAATTTCAGGAAAGCCAGGATTGTATCAATTACAAAATCAAACTAGAAGTGGTTTTTTAGCTACCTCTTTATTAGATGGTAAAAAAATTAGTGTAAGCGCAAGACAAAATGTGAGTATATTATCTGAAATAGCAATTTACACTTTAACAGAAGAATTGCCTTTAAGTGAGGTATTTACAAAAATATCTGAAAAAGAAAATGGTGGAGAAGCAATTAACCACAAAGTTTCTAAAGATGAATTAGAAGAGTATTTTTTCGAAGTATTACCAGATTACGATGAGGATAGAGTATATCCTAGCGATATAAAGAAAATTGTACAGTGGTATAATCTTTTAACTAAAAACGGGATTACAGAGTTTAAACCTGAAACTGAAGAAGCTACAAGCGAAGAAGAATAAAATGAATCTAAGGAAAGATCAGCTTAAAGCAATAGATAGGCTACTCATTATTATGGATGAGTTAAGAGATCAATGTCCTTGGGATAAAAAGCAAACATTACAATCCTTACGTCATTTAACCATTGAAGAAACTTATGAGTTAGGTGATGCTATATTGGATAATGATTTAGAGGAAATAAAAAACGAGTTGGGCGATTTATTATTGCATATAGTATTTTATGCAAAAATTGGAAGTGAAACCAATGATTTTGATATTGGTGATGTAGCTAATTCTATTTGTGAAAAATTAATTTCTCGACATCCTCATATTTATGGAGATGTAAAAGTAAAAGACGAAGAAGAAGTTAAACAAAATTGGGAAGCCTTAAAGTTAAAAGAAGGTAAAACCAGTGTTCTAGAAGGAGTTCCAAAGTCACTTCCAGCTTTAGTAAAAGCAAGTCGAATACAAGATAAAGTAGCAGGAGTAGGGTTTGATTGGGAAGAGCCTCAACAAGTTTTTGAAAAAATTCAAGAAGAACTAGAAGAGTTACAACACGAAATCACCGAAGATAATAAAGACAAAATAGAAGCTGAATTTGGTGATGTTCTTTTTTCTATGATTAATTATGCTCGTTTCCTTAATGTTAACCCCGAAAATGCATTAGAACGAACCAACAAAAAATTCATTAAGCGATTTCAATTTCTTGAAAAAAAGGCAAAAGAATTAAACAAATCTCTAATGGATATGAGCTTGTCCGAAATGGATGTTTTTTGGGAAGAGGCAAAAAAAATATAAATAAAAAAGGTGTTGAAAGATTAATCTATCAACACCTTTTTTACTATTAAGTTTATAAACTATTCTCCTTTACGCAAGCTTCTAACTTTCTTAAGTTTTGCAACCCAAGTATCTAATTGTTCTTTTTGTCTATCAATGTTTTTATGAACCTCTATTACTAAAGGATTGTCATCTTTTACATGTTTGAAAAACAATAGGTTGTTCTCCAATTGTCTAATTTCATCTTTAACTTCACCTACTTTTTTAGATATAAAGAATTCTTCATTTTTAAGTTTTCTATCATCTTCTTCAGAAGTAATAGAATTCAATTTATTCTCAAATTTGATAAGCTCCATTTGTTTTTTATCTAAATCTAATTTTTCAAATAAACTATCTAGTTTTTTATTAAACTGTTGTTCAATATTTCTTTTATTATAAGGTACTCTTCCAAGTTTCTTCCACTCTGCTATTTTACCTGTAATTGCTGCAATATCTTTTTTATGATCTCCTTCAAGAGTAAGACCTTCCATAGATTCTAAGAATTCTTTTTTTGAATCGTAATTTGCAAACTCTTCTTTGTTAGCTTCATCTTTTTGTGAATGTACACGGTCAAAATAATGGTTACAAACGGTTTTAAATTCCTTCCAGATTTTATCACTGTCTTTTCTTGGAACATGACCAATTCCCTTCCAATCGCTTTGTATTTTTTTCATTAAGGGAGTAATTGCTTCAAAATCTTCACTATCCTTATTATCCTCAGCAATTTTTATTAATTCTCTTTTTTTGGCAAGATTTTCAAATTGTTCCTTCTTTTGTCCTTTATAAAATGCGTTTTTCTCTTTATTAAAGTTTCTTGTTGCTTCTTTAAACAAATCCCAAACTTCTTTGTTTTTTGACCGTGGAACTTTTCCAGATTCAAAAAATTGATCTCTTAACTCTTGAACTTTTTTAATGGTATTTTGCCAAGCTTGATGCCCTTTGTTTTTAGCTTTCTCGGTTAAAGAATTTATTTCATCAATAAACTCCTTTTTAATAGCAACGTTTGCTTCTGCTTTCTTTTCAATCTCTTCTAAATATTCATGACGTTTATCATGAATTATTTTAGTGGCAGCACTAAATTTATCCCAAATTTCATCACTAAATTCTTTAGCTACAGGACCAATTTCCTCTTTCCACATTTTATGAAGCATTTGTAGTTCTCTAAATGCTTTATTATTGTTTTCTTCATTGGTAAGCTCTTCAGCTCTACCAATCAATCTTAGTTTTTGCTCAAGATTTTGTTTGAAATTTCGATCTCTAAATTCTCTATCGAGATGTAGAATGTCATAAAAGTTTTCAACGTGATGATGGTAATTATTCCAAACGGTATTGTTCTTGTCACGTGGAATTGAACCTGCTTCAAACCAACGTTCTTGTATATCTCTAAACCTTTTGTAAATTGCCCCAGTGCTTTCCTTGGCATTAAAAAGACTCTTTAATTCTTCAATTAATTCCTCTCTTTTAATAAGGTTAGTTTTTTGGTCGTTTAAAAGGTTTTTGTAATAATTACTACGCTTATCTTTATACTTGTAATATGTAGAATCGAATTGTTTTTTTATAGGTGTTGTATAATAAAAATCTATAATATTTCCACCTTCAGCTAAAAAAGCTTCTTTATTCTCTTCTATTTCTTTATTAAATTTAGAATTAAATTCAGTTTTAATAGCTTCAACAGTTGTTTTAATTTCTTGTACTGGTTTAGTTTCAAGAATCGTATTTAATTCAGCAATTAACTCTTCTTCAGATAAAAGAGTATAATCTTTTTCTTCTTCTACAACAATCTCTTCCTTTTCCTCCTTCTTTACTTCTTTTTGATCTTTTACTTTTTTTGTTATCTTCAGTAGAGACTGCTTCGATGGTTACTTCAGATTTTTCTTCTACAACTTCTTCAGTATCAACTATAACATCTTCAGTTTTTTCTTCATTTACAGTTTCAGCAGCTACAATTGATTCGCTTTTTACTTCTGATTTTGTGTTTTCTGGAGTTGTGTTTTTTGAGATTTCTGAAACTTGAGTTTCAGTAATTTCAATTTCATTTTTCTTTTCTTTTTCTGACATTTTTTTCAATGTTAAGGTTCGAATTCACTCGGAAATATTCTAAGTGTTTAATTAATTTGTCAAGATACTAACAACTGTTTAATTACCCAAGGAAGCTTTGATTAATTAAATGAATTTAGGGATAATTTATGATTTCCAGATGGACCAAGCTTTTTTAGCTTGATATTCTAACATTTTTAGCCCATTACTAACTCTTGCACCTTCTTTTTTACTTAAGGCCATAAATTTTGTTTCTCTTGGATTATAAGTTAGATCGAATACTAGATGATCTTGAGTAATATATTGATAAGGGATATCAGGAAATTCTTGAACATTAGGAAAAGTTCCTACTGGAGTACAATTAACAATGAGATAGTTTTTAGAGATGATTTCTCTATTTAAATCAGAATATGAAATCGCATTTTCACAGTTTGATCTAGAAACTTGAGTAATTTCAAAGCTCATAGCTTCTAGTACATACAATATTGCTTTACTAGCACCTCCAGTACCAAGAACCAATGCTTTTTTTTCTTTAAATGGTAAAAATTCCATCAATGCTTTTGCAAATCCATAATGATCTGTGTTATAGCCTATAAGTTTTCCGTCTTTGTTTATTTTTATGGTGTTTACAGCACCAATTTTACAGGCTTCTTTATCAACTTTATCTAGTAATTGTATGATACTTTCTTTATATGGAATTGTAACATTTAATCCTTTTAAGTCGCTATTATCGTCAATAATTTTTGATAATAGGCTTACTACAGGAATATCAAAATTTTCATAGCAATCATCTCTGTTTTCTTGTTCAAATTTAAAGTTGAAAAATGTTTTTGAAAACGAATAGCCAATGTTTTTACCGATTAATCCGTATTTAGCCATTCGATGTTAGTTTTATTTTATGATATCTGTCCAAAAACAGTAAGATTAATATACCTACAATGATAAATAAAATTGCGATGATTATTTCGAAAGAAAACTCTGACGGAAAATAACGTTCATAACCCGTGATTACCTCTCGACCGTTTGCATCGTAAATAATATTTCCCATTGCATCTTTTTCTGCTATTTTGTTTTTCCAAGGCCATACAACTCCTAAAGAGCCTGCTATAAATCCAATAATAATTGCATTAGTAGTTTTTTTATAATGTTTCAATAAATAAGCTAAAACATTAGAAAGTGAAACCAATCCAACTATGGATCCCAGAGAAAAAACAAGGAGTACTTTTAATAAGTGAACTCGTTGAGAATTACCTGTAAAACTAAAATCACCTTGAAACACTTCAGAAAAAGTATCGTATAAAGCATTAACAGAATCTACAAGCAGTAATACATAATTTCCTAAAAGAATTAATATAAAAGATCCCGAAAGACCTGGTAATGTCATTCCAGAGACCCCAATGATTCCACATATAAAAACGAAAAATAGATTGTTGTTTTCTTTAGCGGGTTCTAAAAAACTAATACTGATTCCTATACTGATTCCTATCAATAAAAAAATAACAAATTTCCTTTTCCATTCTCCAAAATCTTTTGCAATATAATATAGCGATCCTATGATCATTCCAAAGAAAGCGCTCCAAACATAGAGTTCGTAATTAACAAGTAAATAATCAAGGATTTTAGATATACTAAAATAACTAATAATCATTCCTAGAAAAAGAAGTCCTAAAAAACGTGCATTTGTATATTCTAAAAATGGCTTTATACCTCTATTAAATAATAATAAAAATGCTTTTCTATTAATTTTTTGTAATGAATAAATAAATTCTTCATAAAAACCTCCAACAAAAGCAACAACACCTCCAGAAACTCCAGGTACTTTATTAGCAGTTCCCATTGCTAATCCTTTTAGGACAAGCCAAATTCTATCTGAGAAAGAGCGAATACTAGCCATTACTGTTTTTTTTATTTGCAGTTAATTCTAACATTAAAATTGTGATAAACCCTAAAGCCATAAATATTATAGCTAGAAATAAATGTGAGTCAACTCCATTATTAATTTCAGAATAAGTAAAAGGATTAATACTTTCTTCAGTCATAATTTTATAACTATCAAAGTTTTTAGTGTTAATTTGATAAACAGAAAGAGACCCTAAATCTGTAATTTGATTAAAAGGAATTTCAATACCTTTTTCTTTTGAAAAAACAGTTAAGGATTGTTTCCAAGGCCAAATTTCATTTAATGATCCAATAATAAAACCGGTGAGAATAGCTAAGGTTGTGTTTTCATAATTCTTAAATAACCACTTTAATACTTTGCTAAAGCTTAATAATCCAACTATTGCTCCACATATAAAAATAAAAATATTCTTAAAATTATAGTCGTTAATTGCATCACTCAATGTTTTATAGGCTCCTAAGATTAAAAGGATGAATGATCCCGAAATCCCTGGAAGAATCATAGCACATATTGCTATTGCTCCAGCGATAAATAGAAAATAAGGGTTTTCATTATTTGCTAAGGGTGGTAGTGAAGTAATATAATACGCTACCATACCACCTATAATTAGTGCAATAATAATTTTTAGATTCCAGGTTTTAATTTGTTTTCCTATATATAAAATACTCGCTATTATTAATCCAAAAAAGAAAGACCAAATGTATATTGGATGGTTTTCAATTAAAAATTTGGCAAGCTTCATAAAACTCACAAAACTAATAGCAATTCCTACCAATAAAGCTACTAAAAAATTACCATTTAATTGTTCCCAAAAAGCTTTTAGACCCTTGTTTTTTAAGGTTTTAAATAGAGATAGGTTTACATTACTTATCGTTGAAATCAATTCTTCATAAATACCAGAGACAAAAGCAATTGTACCTCCAGAAACACCTGGTACAGCATCTGCTGCTCCCATGGCAAGGCCTTTTGAAGTAATAGTTAAGTATTGTAAAAAACTACGTTTTGACATTAAAATTTGATGCTTTTTTATGTAATAGCATCAAAAATACACAAATTACAGGGAAGGATTTTTGTGTCTTTTGATTATTTCTTGTACTTTTTTTAAATTATATACCAAAGGAAATAATTCTTCGATTATAATTAAATATTCTGGATCTATTTTAAGTGCATTTTTTAAATGAAATTCACCTTTACTGTATTCTGAATTACGAAAAAATAATCCGGCTAAACGGTATTCAATTTCAGCATTTTCAGGATAAAACTCAGTAGCTTGAAAAAGATTATTTCTTGCAGCTTCAAACTCTCCCAATTTTAATAAAATATCATGACGTGTTAACCAAGTATTAAGTTCATAATTACCTAGTTCTAATGTTTTTCTATATCCAACTTCTGCCTCTTCAAATAAATTTAATCTAAAATTTATATTGCCATAACGCTTCCAATATAAAACATTCTCACTATCAATATTAATTGCTTTATTAATATAATAAAGAGCTTTCTTGTAATTCTTATTTCTTATATAATAATCTGTAATTGCAATCCATCCTTTATCTAGTAAGGCATCTTCTTCAACACATTTGTTAAAAAACTGAAGTGATAGTTCTGTGTTTCCTATCTTTTCATAACATTTACCTATTCGTAATAAAGCAAATGAAGTTGGGTCATCCAAACCTAAAGTTACCGTATAACTTTCGATAGCTTCATTATATCTTTTTAATTGCTCTAATACTTTTCCTTTCTCTAAATAAGCTCCTATAAACCGATCATCACTAATAATAGCAAAATCATAAGCTGCTAGTGCTTTTTTGTATTCTTTTAAAATGTAATATTGTTTTCCAACTTGGTGCCAAGCTACTTCACAATATGGGTTTTTATTTAGAAAACCATTTAAATAATCGATAGCTTCTTCAGTTTGATCTAAATACTCAAAACAATAAATGATATTATATAAAGCTGAAAAATCCTCTTGATCATCTGCTAAACATTGTATGAAATATTTTTTAGCATTTTCAAAATCTTCTAGGAAAAGATACTCCATTCCAATTAATGACAGTACGTCAGATTGTTCAGTTGAAAGTTTATGAGCAATTTCAAGCATTTTTATTGCTTCCAAATGATTATCACGCCTTGAAAGTATATTCGCTTTTTGTATATAAACTTCTTCATTGAATTGTTCCAATAAAAAAATATTTTCTAAAAGTTCTTCTGCAGTTTCCAATTCGTTTTCAAAGATGAACATTTCTACTTGAAACAATTTAAGGTTTGTTGAAGAGGGATGTTGTTCTAAGCCTAGCTTTGTAGCTTTTTTTGCAAGGGCTATTTTTCCATTATTTAAGTAATAATGAATGATGTCTTCAAACTCGTTGGAGTCGAAGAAAAATACATTATTTGTTTTTAACATGGATTCGAAACGGGAAAGTGATATGTTGTTATGCTCTTTCAATCTTTATGGGACCAGTAGGTTTTATGTTTCTATAAATTAAAGATACTAATGTAAGCCAATATTCAAATGTTGTACCACTTTTGTTGTTAACGGACTTATTAACACCGAAATATGAGGGTTAACTGGTTGTTGTTTAGAAAAGTAAATAATTATTTTGACGTTTTTATAGAATCTAATACATCAAGTATTATCTGACAACCTTTTACAATTTCATCTTCAGAAATGGTTAAAGGCGGGGTTATACGAATTGCTTTGGTTTCAAAAAGTAGCCAAAAAAGAAGCAAACCTTGCTCTTTACATTTTAAAATTACTTCTGAAGCAATTTCTGAAGATTCAACAATTATTGCGAGCATAAGACCTATTCCACGAACCTCTTTAATTAATGGATGTACAAGAAGTTTTCGAATTAATTTTTCTTTCTGAGGTGTTTCTTCAATCAATGTTGATTCTATTAACTCTTTTAATGTAGCCAAGGCTGCTGCAGCAATAATTGGATTTCCTCCAAAGGTTGTTATATGACCTAATTTTGGATTATTGGATAATAAAGACATCAACTCTTCAGATGCTGTAAATGCTCCAATTGGCAGTCCGCCACCCATTCCTTTACCTATGGCTAATATATCGGGTGAAATATCATAATGTTCAAATCCAAATAATTTTCCAGTCCTACCGAAACCAGGCTGAATTTCATCTAGAATTAACAAGGCTCCAACTTCATCGCAGCGTTGACGAACTTTTTTTAAATAATCTTTTTCAGGAACTATAAATCCAGCACCCCCTTGGATAGTTTCTAATACAACGCCTGCGGTTTTGGAGGTGATTTTAAATAAATCTTTTTCATTATTAAACAAAATAGAATTACAATCGGGTAGTAAAGGTTGAAACTTTTCTTTTCGTTCTTCCTGTCCCATAATGCTCAAAGCACCCATAGTATTCCCATGATAAGCGTTTTTTGCATAGATAATTTCTTTTCTTCCAGTAGCCCTTCTTGCTAATTTTATGGAACCTTCAATTGCTTCGGTTCCGCTATTAGTTAAATAAGTTGTTGTTAAATTATTTGGTAAATATTTTGAAAGAAGTTTAGTTAACTCAACTGCAGGCTCTAGAATAAACTCTCCATAAACCATTACATGAAGGTATTTCTCTAACTGCTTTTTAATAGCTCCAGTTACTTTCGGGTGGCAATGACCTAAACTGCAAGCTGACACTCCTGCTATAAAATCTAGGTATTCTTTTTGGTTGGTGTCGTATATATAACTTCCTTTAGCGTGAGATACTTCTAGGGCCAGCGGGTGAGGAGTTGTTTGTGCTTGGTATTTGAAGAAATCATTTTTCATAACTATAATAATACAATAAAAGTTTAAAAAAATATTTAAACTACATCTAAGACTTATCTTCTTTTACACTTTCTTTTGAGTCCGATTTTTTAGATTTATTTTTAAAATGTTCGGGAGTTAACTTAGAAGCTTCAGGAATAATAGATTCGTCATCTAAATTTTCATCAAAAAACTCTTCTTCTTCCTTTGGTATAGGAATTCCTTTAATTTTAGGAAGGATAGGAGCTGGTTTCCCTTTAAACAAATCGTTTACTTTAAATAATCGTTCGTCCCCATACCAGTTAAATCCAGGAAGAATTCTTGCGTTTTCTGGGAATTGAGAAGGAGGGTATAGTTTTCCATTAACTTTTTTAATAAATCTAATTCCTCTAATTTGTTGATTTTCCAAATACATTTGTATAGAACTACTTGAAGTACTGTTGATACCAACTAGTTCTTGTTCTTCATTTCGAGAAAAGAAAATTACTTGTGTATTTTTTTCAATATTAACAGTGTCTAATTCATTATTGGTAAATAAACCAATTAATCTTTCCCCTTTTACTTGGTTATATCCAGCACTATCTTTTTGAATAATAAATGCATTTTTAAAAACTTTTAAAGTATCTAATTTGTTTGTTTTAATGTTTCTAAGAATATGGATTGTGTCTCCTGTCATTTGGTTTTCACCAGTCCATAGTATTGGTTTTCTCAAAAGTTTTGTGATTCCAGTTTTTTCATTTACAAAAATAGAATCGCATTTTCCACTAGTAGGTTCTTCGCCTTCAAGACCTTTTTTGAAGAAACGAGCTTTATAATATCCTCTTAAAATTCGATTGTCAGGTTTTCCTGTAATTCTTAATGTGTCAGCATGAACATAAATTGAATCTTTTTCTCTAACAGTAATAGCTACAGCTCTTTTGGTAATAAAAACCGAATCTTTTTCTTTAAAAACTTCGGCATAGTGACCTCTTACAAAACTGTTATTTAAAGTGTCAATTATGCGAATGTTATTAGTAGCAGAAGCAAAGTTTTTATTTCTATTAAAATAAATACTATCACCATACATCGTTCTATTTTCATAATCTACTCTTGAGTTTTTTACAAAATATCCGACATCATTTCGAGTGTTATAATATCCTCTTTCACAATAAACAGTTGTTGTTTCACCCTTAATAGTAGATTTACCGTATAAATACGCTATTCCAGATTCTGAATAAAAATCTAATTGCTCAGAATTTATGGTATACTTTGGATTTTTAATAACCACATTAGACAAAAACTGATATTTCTTGGAATCTGCAAAATAACGCCCAACTCTACTTGTTAATGTACTGGCTGTATCTTTAACAGTTCCTCCGCTTCTATAAAATGCTTGTTGTTTTATACGGTCAAAATAAAGAGTGTCTGTTTTTAAAGAAGTTTTTGAATCCTTAAATGCTACATCTCCACTTGCAAATGCAAATTGGGTGTTTCCGTTATATTCCCCGTATTTACTACGCATAGAAACGGTATCTCCCTGAGTAATCCTAACAGATCCATAAGCTTTTACGAAATTATCCTTTGTGTAAACATAAGCTTGATCACACCACATTTCTACACCTTCGTGTACAATATATACTTGACCAGAATTGTCCCGAGTATAAATAACAGCATCAGGAAATTCAGGTTTTTTTTCTAAATATCCTGACTTAATAGTAACTTGAGTGTTCTTTTCTTGATTATCGTTGTTCTCTTCTTGCGCGGAAATTATATTACCGAAGAATAATAAAAATAATAAAAGAATGTAAGTGTTAAGTTTCAAATAAAAAATCCCTTTGTATATTGAATTAACGAAGATACTAAAGAATTGGTATTACCTATGTATGGTTTGTTTTCTATCCGGACCTACGGATACAATTTTAATAGGAATTTCTAATTCCTTTTCCAGAAAATCAATGTATTCGTTTAATTCAGCTGGTAACTGACTTGCATCTGACATTTTAGTTAAATCTTCTTTCCAACACTTAAAAGTTGAATATATTGGAGTTACATTTTCCTCTTCAATATTATAAGGTAAATGTTTGATTGTTTCTCCTTTGTAGTTATAAGCGGTACAAACCTTAAGGTTATCAAAACCACTTAAAACATCACTTTTCATCATCATTAATTGAGTGACACCATTTATTTCGCAAGTATATTTTAATGCTACTAAATCTAACCATCCACAACGTCTAGCTCTTCCTGTTACTGCACCAAATTCACGACCTACTTTAGCCATTTCAGCTCCTACATCATCAAATAATTCTGTTGGAAAAGGACCAGAACCAACTCTAGTAGTGTAAGCTTTAAAAATACCGTATACTTCTTTTATTTTACTTGGTGCAACACCTAAGCCTGTACAAGCTCCTGCTGCAGTTGTGTTAGATGATGTTACAAATGGATACGTTCCAAAATCGATATCTAATAATGAACCTTGAGCTCCTTCAGCAAGAATAGTTTTACCAGACTTCATAGCTTGATGTAAATACTCTTCACTATCAATAAAAGTTAATTTCTTTAATTCTTCAATAGCTTCAAAAAACTCAACTTCCATTTCATCCAGGTTGTACTGAATATCAACGTCATAAAAGTTAATCATTGCAATATGCTTATCTGCTAATGCTCTATATTTTTGTTTAAAGCTTTCAAGTTCTAATTCACCAACTCTCAATCCGTTTCTTCCAGTTTTGTCCATATATGTTGGACCAATACCTTTTAATGTAGAACCGATTTTTGCTTTTCCTTTAGATGCTTCTGAAGCTGCATCTAATAAACGATGGGTAGGCAATATTAAATGTGCTTTTCTTGAAATAATTAGCTTTGCTTTATAATCTACATTATAAGGATCGAGCCCTTCTAATTCTTTTACAAAAACAACAGGGTCAATTACAACACCGTTACCTATAACATTCATAGAATCTTCATGGAAAATACCAGAAGGGATGGTTCTTAAAACGTGTTTTATACCATCAAATTCTAAAGTGTGACCTGCATTTGGACCTCCTTGAAATCGTGCTATTATATTGTAATCTTTAGTTAGTACATCAACAATTTTTCCTTTTCCTTCATCGCCCCATTGTAAGCCTAGTAATAAATCTACTGCCATAAGTTATTCTTTGTCCTGTTTAGTATCAGGAGATTTTTTATTTCCGTAAAAATAAAGTGAATGATTAAATATTTCAACATCAAAAACATCTTCAATGGTTTTTTTTATAGATTGGATTCTGGGATCACAAAACTCTATTACTTCACCATTAGATAATATTAAATGATCGTGTTGTTTATCAAAATAAGACTTTTCATAATGAGCCTGATTTTGACCAAATTGATGTTTACGAACCAAGCCACATTCCAAAAGTAATTCGATTGTATTGTAAAGAGTGGCACGACTTACACGATAATTTTTGTTTTTCATATTGATGTATAATGATTCAATATCAAAATGATCATCAAGATCATAAACTTCTTGAAGTATCGCAAAGCGTTCAGGTGTTTTTCGGTGTCCTTTTTCTCCTAAAAATGCAGTAAATACATTCTTTACAATTGCTTGATTATTTGGATTTAACTTAGTGTTCATAATTTCACAAAAATACTCATTTATACTCTGGTAACTTTATCGATACCATTAATTTTTTTAATGTTTTTCACAAGGTTATTAAGAATGGTAATATTCTTTACTACTACTTTAATATTTCCATTAAAAACACCATCATCACTTTCAAAATGAACACTTACCATATTGGTATTATGAGTATTTGATATAATTTTTGTTACATCATTTACTAGACCAATGGTATCGATTCCTGAAATTACTAATTCGGCTTTAAAATCACTTTGTGTAGAATCGATCCATTTAGCTGTCATAATACGATAGCTAAAATTACTTTGAAGTTGAAGTGCGTTAGGACAATTTTTTTTATGAACCTTAATACCTTCAGATACAGTTATAAAACCAAACACTTTATCTCCTGGAATAGGGTTGCAACAAGCAGCTAATTTATAATCTAATTTTTCTTCTTCCTTACCAAATACTAGTTGATCATATTTTGCTGTTATTTCATCTTTATTAATGTCTTCTGGTTTGGTATTTTTCCGAAGTCTATTTTTAAAGAAACTTACAAAGGCATTGTTCCTTGAAGCTGCAAATTCTTTTAATTTTTTGTTATCAATAATTCCAACACCTACTCTATAAAATAGATCTAGACTAGTTTTTATTTTAAAATAAGTGACTAATTGGTTTACAGTATTTTCGTCTAAAGTAATTTTTAAAGATTTCAGTTTTCTTGCTAAAATTACTTTCCCTTCTTTTGCTAATTGTTTCTCTTCTTCTTTTAATGAAGATTTTATTTTTGAAATAGCTCTCCCTGTTATAGCATAATCCAACCAATTTGAATTTGGTTTTGCTTTATCGGATGTAATAATTTCAACTTGATCTCCACTTTTAAGCTTATGACTTAATGGAACTAATTTCCCATTCACTCTAGTACCTCTAGTATGCAAACCAACTTCAGTATGTACATGGAATGCAAAGTCTAAAGCAGTAGACCCTTTTGAAAGTGAGTATAAGTCACCCATGGGTGAGAAAACAAAAATTTCTTTAGCATATAGGTTTAATTTAAATTCTTCAACAAAATCAACAGCACTTATTTCAGAATTACCGAGTGTTTCTTGTAATTTATTTAACCAATCATCTAATTCGACATCATCTTTTTCTTTGTTTTTGTATTTATAATGCGCTGCAAAACCTTTTTCAGCAATCTCATTCATTCTTTCTGATCTGATTTGAACTTCAACCCATCGACCTTTTGGTCCCATTACTGTAATGTGTAAGGCTTCATACCCTGTTGATTTTGGAGATGAAATCCAGTCTCGTAATCGAGTGGGGTTAGGCCTAAAATGATCGGTAACTATTGAATAAATTTTCCAGGCTATAAATTTTTCGTTTTCCTCATTTCCTTTATATACGATTCGTACAGCAAACTTGTCATAAACTTCATCAAATGAAACGTTTTGAACCATCATTTTCCTTCTAATTGAGAAAATTGACTTTGGCCTTCCTTTTATTTCATACTCTAAGTTTTCTTTATCAAGTGAATCTTTAATGATACTTGTAAAAGATTTTATGTATTTGTCTTGTTGCTCTTTACTGTCCTTTATTTTGCTAAAAATATCCTTATATACTTCCGGTTCTGTGTATTTTAAACTTAAATTTTCAAGCTCTGTTTTTATATTGTACATTCCAATTCGGTGTGCTAAAGGAGCATATATATATAAAGTTTCTGAAGCAATTTTCACTTGTTTATGAGCAGGCATTGAATCCATGGTTTGCATATTGTGCAAACGATCTGCTATTTTAATAATGATTACCCGAATATCTTCATTCAGTGTAAGCAACATCTTTCGAAAATTTTCAGCTTGTAGCGATATATCTTTATCTGAAGAAAGGTGAGATATTTTTGTTAACCCATCAACAATTCTAGCAACAGCTTCACCAAACATTTGCTCAATATCTACTAAAGTATAATCGGTATCTTCTACAACATCATGAAGAAGAGCAGCGGCAATTGAAGTTGAATCTAAACCAATTTCTGAAGCAACTATTTTTGCAACAGCAATTGGATGAAAAATATAAGCTTCACCTGATTTCCTGCGTTGATTTTTATGGGCGTCAACAGCTAAATCGAAAGCACTCCTAATAAGTTTTTTGTCTTCCTTGGTTAGCGTTCTATAGCTAATTTTAAGTAGCTTTTTATATTGCTTTGCAATCTCTTTATTTTCTAATTCAATAGCCTCTTCTGTCATAAATTAAAAATACATAAATGATTGAAATAAACAACAAAATACATTCTTATTTATAGACTTTTTTTTAAACTAGAACAATTATTAAAAAAGATAATTATTTCATCATATTATGATAGCGTTGCAATAATGTTGGGTGAGAATAATGAGCAAATACATAAGCTGGGTGGGGGGTAAGATTGCTTAAGCTGTTTTTAGATAATTTTTTCAATCCTGATATTAAAGGTAATGCTTTATAAGTGTCCTTTGCGTAATCATCTGCTTGATATTCAAACTTTCTTGAAATGTAATTCATAATTAGCCCAGTAACTTCAGAAATAGGGCTGTATAAAATTCCAAATGCGATTAAACCTATATGAAAAGAAGGTGTTGATACTTGCAGTGCTTCAGAAAGAATAGAACTCCCTACAAATAATGAAAGTAGCCAAAAAGTAAAGCCCATAGTTAGTATACTTGCAATTAAATTAAAAACAATATGTTTTCTTTTATAATGACCAACTTCATGAGCTAACACAGCTACAATTTCTTCTTCTTCTAAATCATTTATTAATGTATCGTATAGAGTTACCCTTTTTTCTCTACCAAATCCAGAAAAGTATGCATTTGCTTTGGTACTTCTTTTAGATCCATCTATAACAAATATTTTATCTAAAGTAAATCCAACCTTTTGGGCATAGTTTTCAATTTTAGTTTTTAAGGTTCCTTCTTCTAATGGAGTTTGTTTATTAAATAAAGGAACAATAAAACGAGCGTAAAACATATTCATAAAGAAAGCAAAAGCAGCAACAATTCCCCAAGAGTATAACCAGAAATTACTTCCTGTAGTTTCATAAAACCAAATGATTGAAGATAATAGTACGCCTCCTAGGACTGCTGACATTGCCCATCCTTTTAGTTTGTCTAGAAAAAATGTTTTTTGTGTTGTTTTGTTAAACCCAAACTTTTCTTCAATTACAAAGGTGTGGTAGTAACTAAACGGAGTACTTAGTATATCACTAGCAAACATAATAATTCCAAAAAATATTAAAGCAATTATAATGTTGTTGTTAGAAAATGTTCGAGCCCATTCATCCACAAAAGCAAAACCATCTAAAAAGAAGAATGCTAAGGTTGCGATTAAAGATATCAAGGAAGTAATTGAGCTGAAACGATCGTTTACTTTTTTATAGTTTTGAGAAATTTGATATTCTTCTTGATCATAAACATCGCTTAATTCACTAGGTATTGGGTCGTAATAATGTTTTGCGTTTAAATTGTCTAAAACTTTATCTATTATAAAGCTAATAATTAAGATGGCAATAATTATATAAAAAAGGGTGGTAGCTGTCATAATTTAATTAAAGTTCCTTTGTTTTTTTGCTTCAAATATTAGTATTCCTGCTGCTACTGAAACATTCATTGAGTCAATTTCACCTTGCATTGGAATGTGTATGTTTTTTTTACTTTCAGTTCTCCATTCTTGTGATAAACCAGTAGATTCTGTTCCTACGACAATTGCAGTACTTTCTTTAAAATTGCAAGTGTAATAAGGATCTGATTCTTGTAAAATAGCACTATAGATAGAAATATTATTTTCTTTTAAAAATGATATAATTTCTGAACTATTTCCAAAAGCAATTGTATTTGTAAACACACATCCTACACTACTTCTAATAATATTTGGGTTGTATAAATCTGTTTTTGGATTTGCAATAATAACAGCATCAATATTTGCAGCATCTGCTGTTCTTAAAATTGCTCCGATATTACCTGGTTTTTCAGGCGCTTCAGCAATTAAAATTAAGGGGTTTGGATTATTGAAAATTAATTTATTTAATGCTAAATCTTTTATTTTGGTAATAGCTATAATTCCTTCAGTAGATGTGCGGTAAGCGATTTTTTTATAAACATCGTAGCTGATCTCTATGAGTTTATAGTCAACATTCGTAAATAGTCTAGTAACCTCTTTTTCTGAAATAATATCTGAACAAAAAAGCAAAGTATTTAATTGGTAATTACCTTTTATAGCCAATTCAATCTCACGTTTTCCTTCAATAATAAATAGACCGGTTTTTTTACGTTCTTTAGATTTTTCTTGAAGCAATAACACCTTTTTTACAAGTGAGTTTTGAAGACTAGAAATTGTTTTTAGCATACCGCAAATATAGCTTTTTTAGAGTATTTGTAAGCATTATTAAATTGTAGCAATTTGATAGAAAAATTACTCTTTTATTTTATTAAATTGCAGTAAAATATTTATAATGAAAAAGAACCTACTTATTTTAGTATATGCAATCACAGGGTTACTTTCAACAACTAATGTGATAGCACAGGTTACAGCTAATCAACCTTCAGACATTCATTTATGTAGTGAGAATGATTTTGCGGTATTTGATTTAACAATTACTGAACCTGAAATAGTTGGTGGACAAAATCCTGTAGAATTTATAATTACATTTTATCAGTCACAAGCAGATGCAGATAATGCAATTAATCCAATAATTAATCCCAATGCTTATGCTAATACTATTAACCCACAAGCTATTTATGCTAGATTGGAAAGAATAAGTAATGGAGAATTTGATACTACAAGTTTTGATATTATAGTAATTAATATTCCTATTGTTTTTTTGCCTACGCCTTTAGAAATGTGTGATGATGATTATGATGGAATCACAAGTTTCGATTTAACAGCTAAAGATAATGAGGTTAGTGGTGGAGACCCAGATGTTAATGTAACCTATCATATAACTCAAATTGATGCTGATTTAGGAATCAATCCATTAGCAAGTCCCTTTGCAAATAATATCCCTTTCAATCAAACAGTTTATGTAAGAGCTGAAAGTATTGTTTCTGGGTGTTTTTCAAGTACTACTTTGGAGCTAATTGTGCAGCCTATTCCTGATACTATTTCTGTTTCAGATTATATATTACTTGATGATAATGGAGATGGTCAAGAAGTATTTGACCTTACTATAAAGATCCCAGAAATTCTTAATGGGCAAAACGATGTAGAAGTTGTTTTTTTTGAAACTCAGCAAGATGCTAATACTAATACAAATGCTATTGCAATCCCAACATCTTATATTAATACTACCAACCCTCAAGTAATTTATTGCCGATTAGAGGCTTTAATAACGGGTTGTTATGCTATAAGTAGTTTTAATTTGATAGTAGCTGATGTTTTAATAGAAGAAGAACCGGAAGATTTATTTATAAATGAGGGAGATAATGATGGATTAGCAATATTCGATTTAACAGTTAATGAATACCAAATGTTAGGTAGTCAAGATCCCTTGGTAGCTTTGTTTACTTATCATGTTGCTTTAGAAGATTCTGAAAATGGTTTAAATGCTATTGAAACACCCAATACTTTTCAGAATATTGTAAACCCTCAAACAATCTTTGTGAGACTTACTAATAGTGCTACAGGAAATTTTGTGCTTACGAGTTTTGAAATTGAAACAGATGGTTTCCTAGGTGTTAATATAAACCCTTTAACTACGTTAAATTTATATCCTAACCCTACAAAAGAGTTTGTCTTTTTACAATCTGATTATTTTTCTGAAGCTATTGAGGTAATAATATTTGATATGCAGGGACAAGTAATAATATCTAAAAACAAAATTCCTAATAATAATTTAGTAAAAGTTGAAGTGTCTAATTTATTAAGTGGTATTTATTTTGTAAAAACTATATCTGGTGAGAATTTGGTTATTAAAAGAATTCTAAAAATGTAGAAGTAACATAGTAAATTAATCACTTTTAGATTTTTGTTTTGTAATTTCTGTACTTCTGCCTACATTTATTTTTCTATCTAAAAATAAAAATTCAAAACCTATTAAAAAACGCCATCTGGATATTCTTATATAAGACTCCTGTTCTATAGGAAATTCAGGAAAAATATCTTGATTATAAGAATTATTAAAATCAGATTTTCCATAAGTATAAACAGTACCTAAAATAAAATTAGTTCTCTTATATTTAAAATTTACTCCTAATCCAAAATGGTAATAATCTGAATCTATATTCACTCTGTCTTCAGATTGATTTGTTAATTCAATAATAGAGGTACTGATTTCAAATGGTGAAAAATCTGTTGAAAAGCTTCCGTATGCATTTAGTTGTGGATTTATATATATTTCTGCTCCAAACCCAAAATTGATAATTGATTTTAGCTTTTCTTCAAATTTATATTGATAAATATCTTTTTCAGTTTCACTTTCTAATTTTGGTATATCGATTCTATTATATGTATCGATTCCAGAATTCCAGCTCATATTTAGATGTAATGTGTTTTTTTTAATAGGCACTCCAGCACCTATCGAAACACCTAAAGGATATTTTCTTTTAGCATTTAAATCGTCGAATCTATTTAGAGTAAAAATATCATTATTATTAAATGAACCTGATAATATTTCTTCATTATAAAAGGATCCTTCACTGTAAACTTCTAAATAAGGAAAATCAATATTTAAACCGAATTCGATACTTTTTAATACCCAAGCTGCACCAATTTTTAAAAAAGCACCATATGACTTTTGATTAATACCAATTTTGCTAGAATAAGAATTTACTTGATCTAATTCGTTTATAGATGTAAATTGCTCAACATTACTAGTTGAATAATTATAATATGAACCAAATAATGAAGCCCCTATACTAAAGTTGGGAGTTAATGATTTTGCCCAAGAAACACCGAACCAATTCTCTCTTACTTTATTTTCAAGTCCTGAATTAGCAAAATACTTTTCAACATCTGGAAGTTCATTTGTATATTCATTTTCAATAAGGTCAGTCCCGTAATTTAAATTTGTTTCGAATCTATTTCTAGTTAAAATAGCATAAGCAAATTGATGATTTTCTAGTGATTTTAATTTAAAAGTTCCAGATACCATGCTTGGTAATCCTTCAAAATTGGTATTTGATAGGTTGGAGCCATCAAATAAATAATTATTTATTTTAATATCTGTTAGCTGATAAATTTTTGCATTTATCGAAAACATAGGGTCCTTTACTAAAGCTAATCTTGCTGGATTGTAATAAGTAGCACCTAAGTCATCTACACTACCGGTTACATTCCCGTTTAATAAAATAGATCTATTTCCAAAGTTTTCATACTTATAATTTGTTTGTGCATTTACTGGTAATATTGAACCAATAAATAATAGAAATAATAAGTATTTCATTTCATTAAACTTAAAAATTAATTTTCACTATACTTTTCAGAGTACCGCTTCCAAAGTTCGGTTTGATGAGTTTCTAAAGAAACATCTCGACCATCTATAAATGCATGGGTTAAAATATTTGTACGCATATCCAATGCATCTCCTTCACAAATAAATAAAGTAGCACTTTTACCAGTTTCCAATGTTCCATAATAATTGTCAATTCCTAATATTTTTGCTGAGTTCCCTGTAATTAATTGTAAAGCCTTTTCTTTGTCTAACCCTTGTCCAGCAACTTGACCAGCATAAAATGGTAAGTTTCTGGTATTCATTCCACCCATCTGTCCACTAGATTGCAGAGCAACTAAAACACCATTATCTACTAATAATTTTGCCAATTTATAAGGTAAGTCATAATCATCATCGTCACCTTCGGGTGTGCTATGTACTCTTTGAATTAAAACGGATATATTATTTTCTTTTAAAAAACCAGATATTTTATAAGCTTCATAGGCACCCACAATTACAATCTTTTTAATTCCATTATTTTTAAGATTTGTTACAGCATCAATAATTTCTTTTTCACCATGTGCATGAACATACATGGTTTGGTTTCCGTTAAAAAGACCTTGCATTGCTTTAAAAGATTCATTAATGGTTTTAGGGGTTGATTTTCCATAAGTTTTACTATTTAAAATAAAACTGTTTATATGATCAACTTTTTCTTGATATTTCTTATTCGGCTTATAAGCTCTGGATTCTCCCATCCACCATCTACCCTGAGCATAGCTGTCTGGCCAATTTAAATGAATTCCATCATCTGTTTTTATTGCTGCATCTTCCCAATTCCAAGCGTCAAATTGAACTATAGAAGAAGTTCCAGAAATTGTACCGCCTCGAGGAGTAATTTGCCCAATTAATATACCATTAGGCCTCATTGATTCTACCACTTTACTTTCTGCATTATATGCTATTAATGAACGTACATTAGGAATTAAATCTCCTAACTCATCTTGATCTCTAGTAGGTCTTACTGCATCAATTTCAACCAATCCTAAAGTAGTATTTGGTGCTATAAACCCTGGATATACATGTTTCCCTGAAGCATCTATAACCTTTCCTCTCAATGCTATTTTGGATGTTGTAGCATCTGCAACTGCTACCAATTTTCCATTTTCAAATGTAATAATACTGTTTTCAATAACAGTACCATTTCCTATATGTGCAGTAGCTCCAGAAATAGTGATTATTTCTTTTTGAACAGGAGCTGGTGTTTGTTGTGCAAAAGCAATTAAACTAAAGCTCATTACTATAATTGCTAAACTATTTTTTATTGTCTTCATAACTGAATGATTTCTTTAATTGGTTTATAAACTTTCGCAAGTAAAATGTTTCTTTTCCTTCTTCATAGGTCTTTTTTTCTTACCTCCTCCGTCTTTTTCATTTCTCATTAACTTAACAAGTTTATTTTTTTCATCTTTAATTGCTTTACGTTGTTGCTTGTCTTTTTCTATATCAAAATAAACAACACCTTCAATTAATGTTTTTTCTGCTTTTGCATAAATCGATAATGGATGATCACTCCACAATACTAAATCAGCATCTTTACCTACTTTTACACTTCCTACTTTATCATCCAAGTGTAATAATTTTGCTGGATTTAAAGTGACCATTTTCCAAGCCTCTTCCTCAGACATTCCACCGTATTTAACAGATTTTGCTGCTTCTTGATTTAATCTTCTTGACATTTCTGCATCATCACTATTAATAGCTACTGTAACACCTGCATTAGTCATTATAGTTGCATTATAAGGAATAGCATCAATAACTTCGTATTTATAAGCCCACCAATCACTAAAAGTAGAACCACCTACTCCGTGTTCTTTCATTTTATCGGCAACTTTATAACCTTCTAAAATGTGTGTAAACGTGTTAATTCTAAAATCAAAGCGTTCTGCAACTTTCATCAGCATATTAATTTCACTTTGAACATAGGAATGACAAGAGATAAATCGTTCCTCATTTAATATCTCAACCAATACTTCCATTTCTTCATCATAACGATATGGCTTTCCACTTTTCTTAAGTGATTCATATTCTTGTGCTCTTGTAAAGTAATTCACATATAATTGTTCAACACCCATTCTTGTTTGTGGAAAACGACTATAACTTTGCCAATTAGATTGTTTTACATTTTCGCCCAATGCAAATTTTATAAATTTTGCTGCATCTTTATATAATAGCCCTTGAGCATCTGCTCCCCATCTAGGCTTTATGATTGCTGATCTTCCTCCAATTGGATTTGCAGATCCATGTAGTATTTGAATGGTCGTAACTCCTCCTGCTAAGTTGTGATAAATGTTTATATCCTCAGGATCTAAAACATCTTCAATCGTTACTTCAGCAGATGAATTCTGTCCTCCTTCATTTATTGAAAAAGCAGCTATATGTGAATGCTCATCTATTACTCCAGAAGTTAAATGTTTTCCAGTAGCATCCACCTTTAATGCATTTCCAGATGAAATGTTTTTTCCTATTTTTTCAATTTTTCCATTTTTAACTAAAACATCTGCTTCTGTTATTATTCCTTCCTCTTCATTTGTCCAAACTGTTGCATTTTTAAAAAGAATGGTCTGTTGTTTAGGAATTTCTGTAAAGCCATAACCAACATTTGGGTAGGTGAGTGGCACTATTTCAATTTCTTTGTCCTCTTTCTTGCCCTCTTTCTTTTCCTCTTTCTTGTTTGATGAAGATTGCTTTATGGCAGTGAATGTGGTTTCCTTGCCACTTGGTAAAAATAATTTTCCTGAGAAATTATCTTTATTTTTATCAACTAGTGCTGTTGAGTTATAAACGTCTTTTGTCTCTTTATCTGTAATTGAAAGTGTTATCCAATTATTTTTGTAATTTAATTTTGAAGAGTATTCTAAAGTATCAACCTTTACTTCCGATTTTAATTTATCCATTTTACCAGAAATAGAAACATCGAATTTTTTTCCTGCTGTTGAAATGGTATAGTCACCACGAATATCTTTTTGATTAAATGAATTGATTACATTCTTAGATCCCTGTACCCAATTTTCATGCAATATTGTTTCTTCTTCAAAAATTTCACCTGAAGTAATTAAAAAGTTTGCATAACTTCCTTTATTCAAGGTTCCAATTTTATCACTTTGACCTAGCATTGCTGCTGGTATTGTTGTTAAGGCTTCTAAAGCTTTAGTTTTATCAAAACCATATTTGATAGCCTTTTTTAATTTTGAATTAAATTGAGAAACTTTATCTAAATTAAATGTAGTTAAAGCAAATTCTATCTGGTTTTCTGCTAAAACCTTTGGATTGGTAGGAGCTTGGTTCCAGTTCCGCATTTCTTCAATAGTTAAATATTTTAAAGAGTAAGGGTCGCTTACATCATATGCTTCAGGGAAGTTAATCGGAATGATATATTTAGCTTGAGTAGCTTTGATACTTTCAATAACTTCATATTCATCTCCGGCACCTACAATAATAGAATTTAGATTGAATTGATCACTAATTTGATCTGCATTAATGTTTTTTCTTTTATCTAAACTTTCTATAAATGAAGGGAGTTTTTTGTTTGCATTTAATGCTTCCAGAGATAAATCTTTGGTTTTAGAATTATCGTTAGCATACCATTCTGCATCATGGTACACTTGTTTTAATAATGCAAAGGAACCCATAGGTGATGATGGATATGATTGCCTACTCGCTACCGATTTTTTAAAAGAAAAGTATTGACCAGAAATGTCATTAATTATTCTTTCTGAATTATCTCCTTCATCATTTAAAGTTACTAATACACCTGTACCTCTAGCGATACCGTCCATGATATGTGTGTTTACTACACCAAAACCTTCTTTACGAAGTTCTTCTGCTTTTTTACTAGCATATTCAAATTTATCTATCGCATTATTTTCTGGCATGATATGGTCGTTCCAATAAAATCCTTCTCTATTTGTTTCATATTGAGGGCTTTGTTCTCTTTTTGCTTTTTCAGGTTTAGCAACACCAAAACTAGAATAAGGATCGATAAAAGAAGGGTATATGTGCTTACCATTTAAATCGATAACAATAGTGTTTTCTGGAATAGAAACCGACTTTCCGCTTGCAATAACTTTACCATCTTGAATTAACAAGGTTCCATTTTTAACTTCTTCAGATGGAGTAATATGGATTACTGCATTTGTAAAAGCGGTAAAATTGTTGTTTTCTTGTTTTAATTTGGAATTAGTTGGAAAATAATCTTGAGCAACTAAGTTTGTTACACTTACCAGAAGTAAGCATAGGAATACTGTTTTTTTCATGGGTTGGTTTATTAACAATAAAGTTTTTAAAAATGCAAATACTGTTGGATAAAAACATTTTATTCAGGATTTTAACATAAAAGATAACTAAAATGATTGGTCTTCATAATAATTTATTATGAGTGCAACCATATAGCTATAACTTTTAATACCCTTAGTTTGGTTGTTTGCTTTTAGAAATTGATCCCAAAATATTTTTGAAATTACTTCGAAAGGATTTTCATAACTTCTCCAAAAATCACGCATTTCTTTATAGCTTTTTAAAATACCAGGATTAATGGTAGTTAATAATTCGTGATACGTGTCTAAATCTCTTCTAGCAATTTCATTTACACAATAACGTAAGGCGAAAATATAACCAGTGTATTGTATAAACTCATCATCGTTATTAATGGTCGCTAAAGCAGCTATAAAATTGGCTTCGTTTTCAGCAGCATAACCCAATTGGTGTGCTTGTTCATGGCAACTAACTACAGGGAATTTATGTAACTTAATAAGACTGTTTACTTGCGCTTCTCCAGTTAAAGGATTGTAATAACCACTATAACCCATATAAGTCAAACCCAAACTCCAAGTACTTTTTTTTAAGCTTATTGGTGAATATATTAAATTTGGATGTTTGCTTTCTAGATTATGATAACCGTTCAATGTTTTTTTAAAGATTAGTTTATGATTGTAGGGTGACTCAATTTTTACAGAATCAAGAAATCCTAGTTTTCGATGCATTTCATTCGATTTTTTTATCAATCGTTTTGTGGTTGTAATTAGTTCTTCGGTATTGTATTCAGTATCTAATGAAAGTGTTTGGTGAAGTGGAACTCGATAATAATTTAAACCCCAGAAAAGATTAAACATTAAATAAATTAAAGATAAGCTTGAAAAAATATCTAAAAAGAAATTTTTGGTGTCTGTTTTAATTCGTTTAAAATTTTTATAAATCCATCGGATTAATAAAAAAATAAAAAGTAGGTAAAAAATATCTCCAACTGAAAAAGGGATCCAGCCAAATAAATAACGAGATATTTTTGATATAACTGGAAATATTCCAGTACTATAAAAGGATTCAATAAATGTTGGAAAGTTCTTTAGAATTTGTAAAACTAATATTTGAATAGGTAGTAAGGCTACAAGAATTAGTTTGGTCTTTTTTTGCATAAATCAAACTTACAAATAATTCTTTTTATAATTTTTACTCATGGAAGTAAATTGTAATTTTGCATGAATTTTTTAAATAAATCGTATACCATGAATGAAGCCATTAGAAATTTAGAACCCAAAAGACTTTGGAATAATTTTGCAGATTTAAACGCAGTACCTCGTGCTTCCAAAAAAGAAGAGCAGGTAATTGAGTTTATGAAAGATTTTGGGAATAAGCTAGGCCTAGAAACTTTTGAGGATGATGTGCGTAATGTAATCATTCGTAAACCAGCAACACCAGGGATGGAAAACCGAAAAGGAATTGTGTTGCAGTCTCATATAGATATGGTGCATCAAAAAAATAATGATACTGATTTTGATTTCGCAACACAAGGAATTGAAATGTATGTAGATGGTGATTGGGTACGTGCAAATGGAACTACTTTAGGAGCCGATAATGGTCTAGGGGTAGCTACTATTATGGCTATTTTAGAAAGTGATACGATAGAGCATCCAGCTATCGATGCGTTATTTACCATCGATGAAGAAACAGGAATGACTGGAGCTATCGGATTAAAAGGAGGAATATTAGAAGGTGAAATATTATTAAATTTAGATACCGAAGAAGATGATGAAATAGGAGTGGGTTGTGCAGGAGGAGTAGATGTAACAGCTTCTAAAATTTATATACCTGTTGCTGCACCAGCAAACGCAAATGGATATAAAATTAGCGTTAAAGGATTACAAGGAGGACATAGTGGTATGGAAATTCATTTAGGTTTGGGTAATGCTAATAAAATGATGAACCGTATTTTGCTAGCAACTCAAGGCGCTTCTTCTCTAGCTTTTTTATTGGGTGGAAGTTTGCGTAATGCAATTCCTAGAGAGAGTAATGCTACTATTGTAGTTGAAAATAATTATGAAAGCGACTTTTTTAAGGCTTTTGATAAAATTAAAGTAGAATTAGAAAATGAGTTTCATCATTTAGAATCTGATTTATCAATTACTGCTGAAAAATTAGAAACTATACCTGAAACGGTATTAAGTTCTGTAGATCAAGATTTATTTATTAAGGCTGTTTATGGAGCACATAATGGAGTTTTTAGAATGAGTCCAGCCATTGAAGATTTAGTAGAAACTTCAAATAATATTGCTAAGATTAATGTAAATAATGGAACCATTACCATTGAATGTTTAACTCGGTCATCTGTAGATTCTTCAAAAGAAAATATGGTTAACACCTTAAGCTCTGTATTTGAATTGGCTGGTTTTGAGGTGAATTTATCAGGTGATTATCCGGGTTGGGCTCCCAATATGGATTCTGCTATTTTAAAAGTATTGGATGGTTTATACGAAAAAATGAATGGCGAAAAAGCTAATGTAGCGGCTTGTCACGCAGGGTTAGAATGTGGAATCTTAGGAACTAACTATCCTGGTATGGATATGATTTCTTTTGGACCTACGATTAAAGGAGCACACTCTCCAGATGAGAGAGCTAGTATCTCATCTACTCAAAAGTTTTGGAAATTTGTTTTAGAGATCTTAAAGGAGATTCCAGTAAAATAAGTTTTATTTATTTATCTCTAAAAATATAACATTCATAATATTTTTAGAGATAAATTACAATTAGTTTTGGACAATATTAAAATTTTAAAAAATGAGTACTACAAGAGAATGTTTAGTTTGCAATAAATCTTCACACGAAACACCGGTTACTAAATTTTACCATAAGGACACCCATTTTTATATCTGCTCTCAGCACATTCCTATTTTAATACATAACCCTCAAGAATTGGTAGGTTTATTAGACGGAGCTGATAAATTACAGGGAGGTTAATTGATTATTTTATTTCTCTACAATTAATTTACGAATTTCTTTTGCTTTTGAAGTTTCAATTGTAATAAAGTAGATACCTCCATTTAAAAGGTTATCAACTTCTATTATGGAATGGTTGTCTCCGGTATTTAAATCAGTTAGGTCTAATCTGGTAATCAAACTACCTTTAGCGTCTAATATGGAAACTTTTACATCTTCATTTTCAACTAAATTAAAAGTTAAATTGATTTCACCCTCATTTGGGTTAGGGTAGATGTTTAGGTTTAATTTATTGTTACTAGAATTATTCAAATCATCTGTTGATAAGGTCTCGGTCTTTTTTATATATACTTTAAATATTTGACTGTTAGCACTACTTTGAGTTCCATCATTTATAAAGAATATATTAGGTGCAGAACTACTTATTCCTCCAAAAATATAACCAATCAACGTATCATCATTGGTTAAATTATCCATTTTATAAACCCCGTTATTAAATTGAGGGAAATCTAAATTAGGTATAAACTCTCCACCAGCACCTAGTAATTCAGGCATTTCTATTGGTAATTTGTATTCTGCCATGATACCATTACTATCTCGGGTTATTCTCGCAATTGTTTTTACAAAAGGCACATTGTCATCTTGTACTAAGGTTCCATTATTGTCATAAAACTGAGCAATTCCACCAAAAAACACAGTATGCATTTCATTATTTTCTTCAGAATAAAGAGGTAAAACCGGGCAATGATAATGGTTATAGAATTGTTGAAACGAGTTATCTACAGCGTATCCATTAGCATCTATGGTAACAGAATTTAAATAAGGTAAATCTATAACGGGTTGGAATACTCCAGAAAACATAGTAATACCTTCATTTCCGTTAGGTAATATTTGCGATTCTGCATTATAATCTCTTCTATGTAAATTTTCACTATCTGTATAGGATGGAAGGTGATTAATAGTGATAGTTGTTCCATTATCAACTAATTCGAACTTTCGTATGGAATCTGAATATTCTTGAATAAACCCGGGTCCGTGACCAGGACCAACTGGGTTGTATCTACCAATAAATTTTTGACCACCCATTAAATAATAAGTGTCATCTATTTTTTTTAACCTTCCTCCTGTTACTTGAAATTGAGTATCAGTAATCTGTCTAAAATGACTTGCAAAACTAGTGTTGTTAATTACCGCATTAATTACATCGGATACTTTAATAGCGGTAAGATTTGGATAGGTAATGTGATCATTTTCCGTAGCACTGTAGCCATAACCCCCTAGACAATATAAATAATCTCCTTCTTGGTAGAATTCCATATTGGTAGAACTTAGTTGTTCTTGGATTGCTATTGGTAATGAAGTGAGTGGGGCAGACCATTTTTGTTGAGTAACAGGATCTACTACAATAAGTTGATTGTTATGACCTGCAACATCAAATGCAGCCCAAGGTTGTCTTCTATGCAGGCCATCTAATCTACCTCCAACGATTAACCATTTTCCGTTATTTTGTCCTAAAGCGAAAGATTGTAATCCTCCTAAGTTTGTGATGCTTACAGGCTCTAAATTTATTTCAAAAGGAGCTGTTTGAGAATAGGTTTGACCTGAAATAATAGCGATTAATAAAAATACTATGGTTTTGATGCTAGAGTTCATTTTTTTAATAATTGTTAGTTCCGTACAATATTAAAAGTTATAAATATCCTATACTGTAACAATTATTACAATGAGCATTTTTTTAGATTGTTTTTTATGTTATGTTTATTTAATAAGATCGACGCTGTTTGAATTATTTTCAACTTCGATTGTTTCACCTTTATAAATGACATGCTCCAAATTATATTGCAAAAAACAGGGTCCTTGAGTAGTTTCAAATATAAAGTTTAAAGTATCGATATCAACAGTGGTAAGTTCTATATAATACTGTGTATCTGAAACGAAGTCAGGGAAATATATTTGAAGTCTATGTGGATCCCATTCTGTAGGGGAAATAAATGTTTCGCTATTGGAATTAAATATTCTAAATGCATCTTGTTGATAAACATTTCCAATTAATGGCTGACCTTGTGAATCAAAGAATCCAAGCTCAAACCAGTTTGGTGCAGGTATTGCATTGGTGCAATCAACATCATCATCATTTCCACAGGCAATGAAAGTAAAAACTGTTAAGATCAGAATTAGGTATTTAATCATATTACTTTTTTATTAATTGTTTACCGGTTTTGACTATGAACCATTTCAATGATTTATAAGGTTGTTGGCTAAAGTTTTATTTGTTTATTCCAAATTCAAGTTGACGTTGATATTCTTTATCATCAAAATAACCTTTCGATTCTTGTATCAATCCTTCGTGATTTAAAGTCCATTCTTCAAATCCGCTAATTTTAACTTTATTTCCAGTTCCATTAGGGGCATCATTTGTTCCAGTTAGTGTCCAATAAAATCGTGTTTTATCTAAGTTGGTGGTCAAGCTATCCATGGAAACAACCATATCTGGAAAAGAGTCCATAAATCCTTTTACGACATTTGTTATCGCTTCAGTTCCTTTTGCTGGCGATCCATCATTTATTTGAAGAACACCATCTTCCGCAAAAAAGGATGACACAAAATTTGGTCTTTGACTGCACCACACTTGTGCATAACTCTTGGCAAAAATTTCCAAATCAAATATCTTCAACTCTTCTGGCAAGGGTGTATTTGTGAATGAGATGCTAATAAATTTCCATTCACCTTCTTCCTTGATTAAAGTGAAATTGTCGATGTTATTTGTCCGTGGAACACCATATGAATGTAAGATAGCATCAGCCCAAACAAATGCGATTTGCCCTTTATTTATAAGGATTTTGTATTCATTTACGGGTTCGTAAAAGGGCTTCCGTTCTCGATGTTTTTGTGTTTCAAAATATTCGCCAATTGTGATGACGGAATTTTTAGAGACCCCATCTCGAATTATTGCACTTGCCAGGTTTGCCTTGTCTGAAATTATGGTATCTAATGCCTGAAAGTCAGAATTACCTACAAGCATCAATAATTTTTCAACAATAGCTTTTATTTCTTGTTCCTCTGGATTCAGTATTTTTTCTTCTTGTGTTTCAGTAATCTTTTCAGTCAAATTAGTTTTTTCTTGATTTGACTGACAACTAATAAATAAGCTGGAAAGTAATCCAAGAGATAATATTACATTTCTCAATGTTCTTTTCATAATTGGTTTTTTTAATTACTGCTAATTTTTTGGCTATGATTGTGTTGTGTGTTTCAGCACCTAATTTAGTAAATAATTAGTTACAGTAAACAGAGTGATCTTTTTGTTTAAGATTTGCAGATATATTAATCTCTTGTTAAAAGCTTTTAAAATTTTATAAATTATAATAGTTTTATAAAATGAATAAAATATTAATTGGAATTGGTTTAATACTATTTGTTTCTTGTTTAGATAAGACGCCAAGTACTACTGAGAAAGATAATGCTGCAATTATAGAAAATAATGAAAGTGAAACTATTTCAGAAATAAACATTCCTACTTATAATTATAACGAATTAGAGCCATTACTGAACCAAAAAAACGATACGACTTATGTAGTTAATTTTTGGGCCACTTGGTGTAAGCCTTGTATTAAGGAATTACCAGCTTTCGAAAAAATAAATGAACAATATGCTTCTAAAAAAGTAAAAGTGTTATTAGTGAGTTTAGATTTTCCAAGACAGCTTAAAACTAAACTAATCCCTTTTGTTAAGAATCGTCAAATTAAATCTGAAGTTGTTTTATTAGACGATCCAGATGCAAACGGATGGATTCCAAAAATAGATAAAGAGTGGAGTGGAGCAATTCCAGCTACTTTGCTTTACAATGATACCGAAAGAGCTTTTTACGAACGTTCTTTTACCTATGAAGAAATAGAAACAGAATTAATATCAATTTTAAATAAATAACGATGAAAACGAAGCAACTTTTAACTTTATTGACCTTTACTTTTTGCAGCATAATCATATTAAGTAGTTTTATAACTAAGGAACCACAACCTGTGGTAGATGGTTATCAAAATGGTTCTGAAGTAGCAGATGTTAACTTATTGAACGTAGATAATAAAATGGTTTCCTTTTCAGATTATCCAAAAGCAAAAGGGTTTATTGTAATTTTTACTTGTAATACGTGTCCTTTTTCAGTGGCAAGTGAAGATAGAATAAATGCATTAGACGCTGAGTTTAAATCAAAAGGCTACCCAGTTATTTCTATTAACCCTAACAATCCAGAGGTACAACCTGATGACACTTTTGAGTTAATGCAACAAAAAGCAAAAGAGAAAGCATTTACTTTTCCGTATTTGTATGATAAAAGCCATCAAGTTTATGCTCAGTATGGAGCAAAAAAAACACCACATGTTTATTTATTACAAAAAGAAAATAGTAAAAACATCGTAAAATATATTGGAGCTATTGATGACAACGTTCGCAATGCATCTTCCGTAAAACAACGATTTTTAGCCGATGCTGTAAATGAATTATTAGCAGGAAAAGAAATAACGGTTAAAGAAACTAAAGCAATAGGCTGTTCTATAAAAGTGTAACATTTTAGGGGAACCTATTTTTTTTCACTCAACTCTTTTATTTTTTGAGCCCAATTAGTTAAAATGGTTTTTTGATTTTCAAAATCATCGCCGTAAGGACCACAAACGATTTTTAATTCAGCGCTTTTTGTTTCCCGATTTTCTCCTATAAGGAATTTTTCAACATATTGATGATTGTCTAGCTCAAAATCAAGTTGTATGTACTGATTTCCATATAGACCACCTGCAAATTCAGAAGTTGTATTTCCAGCATTAGGATAAATAAAATTTACTTTAGATTTTGTATCCCAATCAGTTTTAAGCTTGTTTTCTTTGTCAAAAATTGGTTGAAGCGTTTTGCTATATTCTTTACTAGTAAGTACTTCCCAAATTTTATCTTTACTCGCATTAATGTCCAAATTGATAGAAACAAAGCGGGAGGAAGAAATGTCTTCAATTTCCTTATCGGAAAGAAACCTAACCTTATCTAAATAAGCACTTCCGTTTCCACCATTTAAATATCTAAATCCTACTACGGAATCGTTTGCAACATTTAAAGCTTGTATAACAATAATAATTTCATCTTTACCAGAATTTCTATTGTAATATCTAGCAAGTTTAGGCATTTCCATATCCAAGGGTTTCGCATCTGGATAGGTTTCTAGATCCACAAATATTAAGGAAGTTCCATTTTGAGTTTCTTCTTTAGTTGCCATTCTACCATTTACAACAGGAACACTTTTCCAATTATTAATGTCTATAGCAGGGAAACCATTTAAATTATCAGGGCAATAATATCCGCCATAGTTATGTTGTTTTTGCATAGGTGCAATTACCGAGACTACTGGTTTATATATAGGTTTCTCTATTTCCTGTCTTTTAACAGGTTTATTGTTCTCTGAACAAGCAAAGGATGCGGTAAGACACCATAGACATAGTATGATAATAATTTTATTTTGCATGACTTTATAATTAGATTTTAAAAATACATTGAAAATGTTCAACACCTACAAATTGATTGTAAAATAAATGTAAAAAAAATGTCAAATTGCTTTTATAACTAGCGTTAACGGATTTGGTTAGGATTGTATAATAAAGAAATCCGATAGGAAATTTATCTGTAATGAATAATAAAACTAGTTGCTATAGGTTTTTATTCTTCTATAATTATTCCTCCAATCATTTCATTCTTGGTAGGTTTTTCGAACCAATTTTCCATAAAATCAAAATTTTCTTTACTGACTTCAAATTCGAAAGTTGCTCCTTTTTCTTCATTTCGTTTCATTACTCTTTCCAGACGAGTTTCTTTTGAGATGTTCAAAAAATGAGTTTTTAGTTCGTATCCATTCTCATTGGCAAAATTTCTAAACTTTTCACGATGCTCAAATTTTGACAATCCTAAATCAAGAATAGCATCCGTGTTAGCGTTTTCTAGCTGTTTAACTAAATCCATAATTAGTTTTTCAGATCGCTCTATTCTTTCCAGAAACCATTCCAATCCATCATTTGGCTTTTTGTCTTCAAGAAATAGTGTTTTATTCCATTTATCGATTGAAAAAATAATACCCTTGTTTTTTCTTTTCAATTGGTTAGCATAGGTAGTTTTTCCAGAGCCTGTATTTCCAACTATTAGGTGAATCATAATATGTTTATTCAATTTTACCTATATCGAACACTGATCAGAAAGCTTATAAAAATATTTTATTTTATACTTTTTATAGGCATTTTTTTCAGTACTTTTTTTAGTAAATATTTCGCAATCTTTAAAATATTCTGATAGTTGTTTTAGACTAAACTTATCAGATGTTGCTGTACTATTATAGCTAAATATTATAGCATTAGAATTTGGTTTTGTTAAACAAGTTTTTCCACTATTTTTTCCCGGTTTAGAATAATAATAAAAATCAGCATTCTTTCCTGAATACATTAATTTGGCTAAACCACCATTTTCTTCTTTATCATTATAAATAACCTTGTAGCGAACTATATAAGTTTCTATTTTAAATTCATCAGGATTGTCACTTTTTTCAATAATATTTTGATACTTTTTAGAAGCGTTTTTGTCGTTAATCTGTTTAAGTTGATTCACAATTAGTTCAGGTGGTGCTTGAGTTATCTTATCAATATCAGATATTTGATATGAAATACAATCTTTATTCTTTTTTCCATTACATAATTTTACAAACCCATTAAATTCTATTCCTTGAGCATTATTAAGTTTTAATTTACCTTCTTTAATAGTTCCGTCATTAAATACAATTTTGTCAATTGTAGGGATTTCGTTTTGTGAAAATGCATTAATACAATAAATTAATAGCATTAATGCAGTGATGTAACTTTTCAATTTCATAATATTCAATCTAAAATATTTCAATTTTTGCTCAACTTGTGGCTAATGGTTTTGTATAACGAAAGTGGCGTTTTTCAGCAACAAATTTAGCAAATACAAACCGAAAAGAAAATCCGCAGAAATGTTCGTAAGTCGGCAGTGACAAAGCAATTAATAATACACGTTGTTAGCTACTGTACTTTTTAATTGATTCAGACATCAATTACATTTCAATTTGCTATAAACTTCTAAATCAGTATAAATGTTTTCAGATAATTTTAATTGTTGTAATTCTAAACTTGCATCTATTTTAATTTTCATTTATTTCATCTATCGTCTATTGTTACCAAGGGATTAGGGTATGGAAAGTTGCGATTTGATTACCGTATTTTTCCGATGTTTAAATTTAAGTTTTTTATGTTTTAGAAACATTCTGTTTTATTCAATTTCGAAATATTTTATAACTAATGTTGGCTGGAGCCTTTGATAAGCCTTCCTTGGATTCTTTTCCTAATTCTTGTAAAGAAGTATCATTTACTTTATTTTCCAATTATTCCTGAGCACCTGTAGTATAAACCCCGAGTATAATTGTTATTGTTAAAAGTATTTTTTCATAAGAATGTTCATTTACTTAGAATATATTGTAATACGTACAGAGGTATACTTTATAGTCCTGAGATAAATGCTATTTTTTTTCTACTGGTTTTACATTTGGGAAAATCCATGTCCCATCTAGTATTTCTTTGCGAGGCATATACAACCTAACCGTATAATTCCAACCCTCGGTTATATGCAGGTAGTTTGAACTTTTGGGATCACCACCAAAATGAACGGTAAATGAACTATCTTCATTTGGAGTTCCTGTAATATTATTTACGCTATACGAGTTGTATTCATTTTCCTGAAAATAACCATCTCTGTTGTAAGAGCTTATTGACCAAAATGCGTCTACCGGGACATCCTTAACAGTAAGTTCATAGGTGCCTACGGGAAGATTCGGTTCAATCGTCAGATAGAATGCCTCATACTCAGGCAAACCGCCCCATCCGAATGCTGTTCCGAGCAAATGACGAACTTTGTCAACTTCTGCTTCTTTCCCGAACATTCTACTTGTTTCTGGCATACCTCTGCTTAGTTCAATCAATGGTTTATAGGTAGCTTCATAACTCGCTAGATCGTAATTGGGGTGTGTATATGGTTTGGCAGAATTCGCTTTTAAAATGATTCCATCCTGAATAGCCCATACCTTTTTAACATCTTCAGGGTCTAAGTCATCAACCAAAATCCGAAAGTTAATACTGACATAGTGAGTGTCAAACTCTTTCATGGTTAGTTTATAGGTGCCTGGCTTATGATATACCTTATTATTATAGTGGTCTTCATTGATAATCATTGCAGACACATAGCGGCCCTCAGTTTCTGGAATAGTCAGTGTAGCTCCTTTGCTGATATCAACAATAGCAGCACTATAATATGTATCTCGATTCATTCGTATTACGTTTTGCTTATCTAATGCAGGGGGATTACGCAAGTGAACGAATTTATTGACTACTCCACCCTCTACCAACATGAGTACGCGATCGAATTGAAAGGCTGTTTCAGCGCGCGTAAAGTTATCTACATTGACGATAACAGGCTCATCGGGAGATGATTTAGGGTTTGTAGCTTCTTGTGCCTGTAGTAGGGTTACTCCTAAAAGTAAGGCAATTAGGCAAACTGTAAATAAATTTCTTTGGTCTTTCATGATAATTTATATTAAATGGAACTAGTCTTTATTTTTATTTAGTTATTGCACCTTAACCATTTTTGGACTAACCCACTTACCATTTAAAGCTTCTTCTTTAGGCCCATAAAGTCTCATGGTACAGTAGAAAGGTCCATCAGGAGCAGGTAACCAATTAGCCTTTAATGCATCCACTGGAGGCTCTTTTTGGATATATAATGTCAAGGAACCATCTTCATTATAGACAAAGTCCTCCAACATATTTGAGTTCAATAAATATCTATCTATTTCATTGTGAATAAACAATTGTGTGATACCATCATAAATACTGAATGACCAAAAAGCGTTTACTGGTGGTAATTCATCTTTTTGAAAAGTAAGGGTATAATTAAATTTCGCTGCATCATAAGGAACATCTGCTGCCTCCATTAAATAAGTCGGGTAAGTAGCTTCTTGAGCAGAATTCCCATAAAGACCATGTTGGGCAGCGATAGCACGTAGCAAATAAAAATTATCTAAGTTGTAATTTTCCTTTGCGCTTTTTGTTAGGAAGTCACGTGTTCCAAAAATTTTGGTACTTGCCGTAGGATCTGTTGTCGTAACTTCAGTAGCAAAATCAATCATTTCTTTAAGACCTGCTTGCATCCCTTCTTCAATTGCTTTTTTAGTTTCATCATCAAAGCTATTGATATCAAAACCTTTATCGGTACCAATACCCAGCTTTGCAAATTCAGTTCTCAATTTAATTTCAGATTCAACGGGGCTTGTTAAATTAAGCATGTAATTCATATAAGTGAAAGATGCTGTAGTAAACTCATCACCATCATTCCAAACTAAGAAGTTATCCTTTTTGTCTGATACAACAGGTTCTTTGTCCATAAAACTATTTAACCCCTGTAATTTATATGAATCTTGGATGGCCTTAACATTTGAAAGATCGCTTTGATCCATTAATTGGGTACGTACTATTACAAAAAACAAATCGGTCTCACAATAAAGCACATCATTAATTCCTTCAGGCTTGTTGCCTTCCCAGCCATTTTTAGCTATCAAATATTTCCCAGCCTTATTCCCAGTAGTTAAAGTTCCCAAGTAAGCGAAATTGTGGGTATACAAATCAATTAGTTGAAAGTGGTAAAACCTTTCAGCTTCCATTTCAGGTAGTGAAATCACTTGAGGCTCATTACTTAAATCAACCCAAAACATACAATATGGCGTATCTGAGTTTGGTGTAACAATAGCTTTATCTTCGGGTGAATAGACTCTAGCCTCGCAACTTTTCTCATTGAACTGCCCTTTATACTCTTTTGATTTTTCATTCAATGTATAGTTGTACATTGTTTTGTAGTTGACTACCATAGGGAAACCATACACGTAGGCCTCCTTAGCTATTTCTTTTGCTTGTTCTGGTGTTAACTCAGGTGCTTTTTGTTGGCAGCCAAGTGAACTCAGCATAATTATGATTGAGGCAATAACATTGAATTTCATTTTCTTCTTATTTTAATGTTTTTTTTTCGGTGTAGAACGTGTTAAAATTATTTTCTTTTGTTCGATTAGAATATGACTTTAGTCAGTTTGGCTTCTATTTTTGCATGTTTTTGTAAAAAAAGACAAAAATTTAGATGAGAAAACCGGTGAAAATATCTAATAAATGTTTACGATTTTATTTAAAAGACCTATCTATAACAAAGGTGGTGAAAATTAAGGAAAGGTGTTTAGACAGTAGTGTCGAGAGCAGAATAGGATAGGGTCTACTAATTTTTACTTTTATCTATTAATGGAGTTAACGTATCCATAATTTCATAATATAAATCACATAAGTAATCCACAGAAAAATCATCAAAATTTACCCTAGAAAACCAAGCATCTGTAACGGTAAACCAAATAGATTTTACGATTTCATCTGGTAAATCAATTTTAGAAAATGATTTAAATTTAGGGGCAATTAAATCAGAGGATAATGCAACACTCTGCTTATAGGCTTTGTTATAAACTTGGTTTTCTCTATTTAAAAACAATTGTTTAGCAAACATAAAGCCAGGTTTGAATTCATAAGCAATAACATATAGATCTGGTATAAGGGAATGAAGTTTGTTTTCTAATTCGGTGTTGAAAAGCTCAGTGGTGGTTTTAAAATGAAGTTCAATTACCTTTTCAATGAGGTCTTCTTTATTATCAAAATAATAATAAAAATTAGTGCGCGGTAATCCACATTGCGCTGCCAATCCTTTAATAGAAATATTGATTGGCCCTTGTTCACTAAATAAAATATAGGCATTTTCTAGCCAAACTGTGTAGGATTCCGATACTTTCATATAACGAAAATAGTGATTTTAAAAGGATTTAATAACTCTTAAAACAGCGAAAGCATCGGTTGTACCCTCGGGTATTTAGGATCCACTCCAGATTGAAATGAAAATCCTTTTTCAAGCCATAATTGCCGGTTGTTTAGTGTATACATATTTCAGGACGGGTCACAATGAACGCCAACGGTTTTATGTATGGTTAGTTGCGTGTTTAAGTAACGACCAAAGCAATTGTTTTAATAAGTTGTTAGCTACAGTTATTTCTTGTAAACTCCACTTATTAGTTCAAGTTTACCACTTTTTAAATGTGCCAAGAGATTCAATAATTTCGGTTGTGTAGTCTTACCCATTAAGACATTCAGTCCTATTTTTGGTGGTCCTGATTCTTTTAGCTTTTTAACAAGCGCGTCAAAATAATCAATTCCAGCTTGGGTTTGGTTTGTAGACTGCTCTTTAGTTAGGCCAAATTCATTTAAATAGCTATCCATTTCTTGTGTTTTAAATAAGAAACTATGATCAGCTATACTTGCCCAAGGCATAGGGTAATTAATTTCACCATTTCCCTTTTTTAGAATATCATAAAATAGAAAATATCCAGAATTTTTTAAAACTCGATTAATTTCTGAATAGAATTTTTTCTTATTTGGTATATTCATTTGTACGTGTTGTGTCCATACAACATCAAAGGTTTTGTCGTCGAATGGAAGTTTAGTAGCATCTCCTTGAATAAAAGTAGTTTTGTTATTTAATTTAACAAGTTCAGATAGTTTAGTGGCTGTTCGTATATATTCATTACTTAAGTCAATTCCCGTAGTCTGACAATTGTATTCATCAGCAAGCATTCTACAAGGACCACCTAAACCACAACCAACATCAAGGGCATTTAATCCGTTAATGTTAATACTATTGGCAAGTTCATTAGATACGGTTGCTCCACGAACGTGAAACTCATCAGCACCTGCAATATCAGATCTTTTTACATTATCTAAAGCAATATTTTGTTCTTTTAGACGATAGATAATATCTTCATAAAGTCCTTCTTTTAAATAATGATTTTCTATGCTTTTATTTAAACTGTCCATTCAATTTGATACGTGTTTTTAATTGTAGCCAACGTGTTCGAGTATGGTTTGTTGCGTGTTTGAGCAACTAATTTAGTAAATAATTACCAACCAAGAAAGCCCGCGAGGACTTTCGTAAGTAGGCAAGAAGCCAGCAATAAATTATATACGGTGTTGGCGGTAGTTTTTATTTTTTCGGCAAGTACAATTTTATGTCTCCGTTTCCAAAAAGTACTTTATCCAAATGACCCATTTTTCTTCTGTCCGTTGTAATTAGATGCATATGTACATTGGAATCGTGATGTGTAAAAACACCTTTATGTTCCGTTGAAAAGAAACCTACTATTTCCACTGCACTATTTCCTAATGCATAGTTTATCTGTCCTTGATGTGCTTCTTCTGGGGAACTGACTTTTGTTCCTTTGGGTAAGTTTTGAATATGGATTTTGGCACTATCAATTTGCCCTTTCAATTTAAAAACAAAAGGTCTATTAAAATCAAGTGCTTTTTTGTCGATAAACTCTTCTAATTCCTTAATTGTCTTGATGTCTGAAGGTAAGTCTTCAATATTCCAATCCGTTTGATTAGCATAAACTAAAAATGGTGCTTTAACTTGGTAAGTTTCCTCAACAACCATTGTTGTGTCTGATGTTACTGTAGAAACATAGGATTTTCCATCAATTATTAATAGTTCTCCTGTTAGGTATTCAACTGGTCCTATACCATAAAGCCCTTTTTTGTCCTTAATTGTATCAAGATTTATTGTTCCTGCAAGTTCACCTTTCCACATCACATTTTTCATTGCTCCAATGATTTTTATGTTATTTTTTGTTGGTTTAGTACTTGTACTGCAACTTGTTATTAAAAGAATTATAATTGAATTTAATAAAATAATGTATTTCATTTTATGAATTTTAGTTAAAAAAAATGGGAGTTTGGGTATACCAAACTCCCAAAATTGTTTTAAATATTAAGATTTTGTTTCAGCTTTACCAACTAAACAAGCTTCTTTTTTATCTCTTGTACAGTTTTTTCTTTCTTCTTCTGTACAAGTTTTTTTGTTTAAAGAACAAGTGTTTTTATCCCTTTTACAATTTTTCATATCTTCTGATGAACAAGTTTTTTTGTCAGCAGAACAATTACTATTGTTCATTTTACAATTTTTCATTTGTTCTTCAGAACAAGCTTTCTTGTCCATTGTACAAGTTTTTGTTTGCTCACAACATTGTTTTTTTTCTTGAGCATTAACGCTTAAACTTACAAATAGCAAAAGCATTACAATTGAAATTATATTTTTCATTGTATTATTTTTAAATGATTATTTATTTTTAAAATCTAAATTTTAGCAAATAATTTTTGGAGGTTGCCAAATTTTAGAAATATAACCATTAAGAATAATTTCTTTGAAGTAATATTTTTGTTTCTCAGCTATTGATTTAAAGTAAACGTCTGAAAAAGTAAAATTATTTGGTAGGAAAACAAATATTGAGGAAAGATTAATATTTAAAATGCAATTTTGTTTGTTAAAAGGATTATTCCCTTCTTTGCTTTTTTGCTTATTGCAATGTTGCATACATTTATTTTCACAAGAATCCATTATTTCCATTTTAATGAATTTTGCTACTGGGAGCAAATTCATTAAAATAAAATAGGTTAATAATATGATTACTGTAAATTTCATTATGCAAATGTAACTATTTTTTTCATTTTAGGAGATTAGTCTTTTTAGCACAATTTTATAATTACCGCCAACTGCCTGCTAAACGCAGTTCGTCCTTGAGAACGAAGATACAAAAAGTGGAAGATAATGAGCTCTAGTTTCGCGCGGCCACGCGAGGCTAGAGTTTATTAGCCGTCTCGCTTAGTAAATTTTACTTTTAAAAATTTGCTGAGTGAGCCACTTTATTGGATCGGGAGTTCGATGGGTCGTGCCAAATTGCGTATAGGTACCGATGGTACATCGTTTTCCCTCGATGGGCAGTAAAAGCTGTATTTATCAAGAAGTCTCTGGCCCAATTTGGTTTAGCAGGCAGATGGAACGCATTTCCAAAGGGGCGAGAACAGCGTAGCTGTGTAGCAACTTTGGTCAGCTTTTCGCTGAATGTGTTCCATCGTTTATGTATAAGATTAGTTGCGCGTTTAAGCACCTAATTTAGTAAATACAAACGGAATAGAAAATCCGCGAGGATTTTAGTAAGTTGGCTAGCACTAGCAATTAATTTTATACAGTGTTGTAAGTAGTTTTTATTTCAATTCTCTGAGCAAGATGTTGGCTGCGAGATTGCACAATTCTTCCGGTGTTAAAGTTCTAGAATCGGTGTTTAGTTTTCTTTCCAGCCAAAACATGAACTTAGCTTTACATTCCTAAACAAATTAACTACTCATTTCATCCAAGAAACTTTGTGGTGGAACAAAATACAGAGTTCCTGTTTTTGCAGTTACAAAATCCAATAATTTATCGTGATGCCCTTTTTCTCCTGGCTCTATCATTTGTTTTAGTGATGTTTCCATTACGTTTGCAGTCTTCGCAAAACCAATGAACATAGTTCCATGCTCCATTGCATTGCCAAAAGGTCTATTTTGCCTCAACATTTTAATTTCTACACCATCAACCTCTACTTTGGATTTTACGTTGTGAGCATAAGGTTTCTTTTTGTCGTCTGCAATTTCGATGTCATCCATTTTCGTTCTTCCTATCACTCCTTCCTGATATTCGGTTGTTAATGAATCCCATTTTTCTTGTTTGTCAATATATTGTTGAACAATAAGGTAACTCCCCCCAACATAAGGCTCGGAGTCTATAATTACAGCCTTAGCTCGCTCAATATTTTTTGGATTTTCTGTTCCATCTACAAAATCAATTAAATCTCTGTCGTCCAAATATTTATAACCTTGAATGTCTTGGATTGCATTAGCTATTGGCTTAAACGTAGAAAGAATATATTTCGATGCTTGGTAGTTTAAATCCATTCTCATCGATTTTACCATTACAAATATATCTCCTGGTGTGGAAGGAAAGTGCCTATCTGCTGACCTAAGTTCAATAAATGGGTGTAATTCATTTGGCATTGGCTCATTAGGAAATAAAGAAGTCCATCCTTTGTATGAAAACCCAATGGTTATCGTCATTATAGAAGTGGTGTCTTTTTGACCAATAGATTTCGATATTTTCGAATATCCATCTATTATGGAGGAAACTGTTTCTGCTTTAAATTTATCCTTTTTTAATTCTAAGGTCAAGTATTCGACAAATGGAGTTGGATCTGAAAGTAATCCTTCTTGAGTTTTGTTTACTAAATTCATTATAAGTAGTTTATTAGATCTTTATCACAATTTTACCTTTCGCTCTTCCTGAAGCAAGGTGCGTAAATGCCTCAATACTATCTGAAAACGGATAAACTTTATCAATGACTGGTTTGATTTTTTCATCCTCAACCAATGACTTAATTTCACTCAAATGTGCTCCATTAGGTTGCATGAAAATATATTTGTAAGTCGCGTCTTTTGCACTAATTAGTTTAGCTAATTCTTCTGGTAGTTTGTAGTCAGTCATCCCGAACATTTTAGCAGTCTCTTCATCTAAAGGTCCAATAACGCTCACAACTTTTCCTCCTTGCTTAATAACGTGAAAGGCCTCCAAAGTATAGTCTTGTCCAAGTGTGTCAAAAACGATATCTGCGTCTTTTACGATGGTTTTATAGTCCTCTGTTTTGTAATCAATTACTCGGTCTGCCCCAAGTTCTTTTACCCACTTTACGTTGTTCGTACTTGTAGTGGTATATACATAGGCTCCTTTTGCCTTAGCATACTGAATCGCTAAACTACCCACACCACCTGAACCTGCTTGAATAAGAACTTTATCGTGTTCTTTTATCTCAGCGTATTCCAATGATTGTAAAGCAGTAAGTCCTGCTAATGGTAAGCTTGCGGCCTCCTCGAAAGAAATATTTTCAGGTTTTTTCGAAACGGCAACATTGGTTACAGCAACATATTCTGCTATTGTTCCCATTTGTTCTTGAGGCACTCTGGAATAAACCAAGTCGCCAATTTCAAAATTGCTGACTTCATCTCCTTTTTCGACTACAATTCCGCTAACATCATAGGCAATTGTACTCGGAAATGGAATTGGAAGCATACCTTGAAGGTTTCCAAGAATAATAAGTTTATCTATCGGATTAATGGCAGCAGCTTTCACTTCGATAAGTACATCTTTTGCTTGTATGACTGGTTTGCTAACTTCATTAAAGGCTAAGCTATCTTTAATCTCACCATATTTTAATATTTGTAATGCTTTCATTTTTGTATTTTTTTTTGATTAATTCTTTCAATTAGCTCTATTACTTACAACTGCCTGCTAAACGCAGTTCGTCCTTGAGAACGAAGATACAAAAAGTGGAAGATAATGAGCTCTAGTTTCGCGCGGCCACGCGAGGCTAGAGTTTATTAGCCGTCTCGCTTAGTAAATTTTACTTTTAAAAATTTGCTGAGTGAGCCACTTTATTGGATCGGGAGTTCGATGGGTCGTGCCAAATTGCGTATAGGTACCGATGGTACATCGTTTTCCCTCGATGGGCAGTAAAAGCTGTATTTATCAAGAAGTCTCTGGCCCAATTTGGTTTAGCAGGCAGATGGAACGCATTTCCAAAGGGGCGAGAACAGCGTAGCTGTGTAGCAACTTTGGTCAGCTTTTCGCTGAATGTGTTCCATCGGTTTGTATAAGATTTGTGCGGCTTAAAATCCGAAGGATTTTCAGTCTAGTACAAATGTTTATTAGTTGTTTTGGTATTACAATTTTTCTTTAAAGTTAGCATAAATTTTATACGTTGTTGTGTACAGTTATTCTCCTTCGAAAAAGTCATTATCTAGTTCTTTAACCTCATAAACTGTTTTTATTTGAATTCCAACATTAAATTGATGCATCAAGTCAACCAATTTTGTTCCATTAATTAAAATAATTGAATGATGAGCGTCATCGGCTTTCTTTACTGCCTTTATATCAAAGTCAGAAGTAGTTACAAAAACTCCTTTTTTTGTATCTCCACTCATTGCTCCAATGAAATTTCTTATTTCTTTTTCTCGAACTTTATTCTCTCCATATCTTTTGGCTTGGATGTAAATTTTATCAAGCCCTAGTTTATCCTCATTTATTACTCCGTCAATTCCTCCATCATTTGATTTTGTAGTTTCTATAAAATCGCCATATCCCATTTTTTCGAGAAGAATTAAAATTACTTTTTCAAAATAATAAGGGTCAATTCCTTTTAATTTTTCTAAAAGTTCTGCTTTGACTTCACTTTTTATTGTAGTAAATCCTGAATCTATTAAATCTTGAGGGGATGCATTTTCAACGTTCACTTCTTCAACTTCATTTTCCTTTTTTAGTTTGGACAACTTTCTGTATTCCAAAAAATCAATGTCCTTTTTCAAATCTTGAAGTGTAAATTTCCCGCCTTTTAGAGTTTCTTTCCCCTTTTGGGTTATTTGTACTTCACCTCTTTTCGGATAAATAACAAATTTTCCTTGTTTTAAATATGATTTTCCCCAACCAATTCTATCTATCAAAACATTCGCACCAGAACTTGTTTTGAGTTCTAATAATTCAATAGACAAGTTCGAGTAATATTTTTCTTTAACACGATTACTTAAATCTCTGTGATGGATACTTTCTTCTCCGTTCAGTATTTCCAATATTGGAATAAATGTTTCGTGGTATTTTGGTAGTTCCATTCAGTTTTTTTTAATTGTACACAACTGCCTGCTAAACGCAGTTCGTCCTTGAGAACGAAGATACAAAAAGTGGAAGATAATGAGCTCTAGTTTCGCGCGGCCACGCGAGGCTAGAGTTTATTAGCCGTCTCGCTTAGTAAATTTTACTTTTAAAAATTTGCTGAGTGAGCCACTTTATTGGATCGGGAGTTCGATGGGTCGTGCCAAATTGCGTATAGGTACCGATGGTGCATCGTTTTCCCTCGATGGGCAGTAAAAGCTGTATTTATCAAGAAGTCTCTGGCCCAATTTGGTTTAGCAGGCAGATGGAACGCATTTCCAAAGGGGCGAGAACAGCGTAGCTGTGTAGCAACTTTGGTCAGCTTTTCGCTGAATGTGTTCCATCGGTTAGTATATGAAAAGTAGGCGATTTAAAGTATGAAACTTTCGATTAAGCAGGAACTTTGATATAAATCACAAAGCTCGAATTCAGTACAATTTCGCCTATTTTTTATATACATTGTTACCACACGTTTTTTCAAATGTTACCAAAGTAATTACTAATTCCACTTAATATACTTTGTACAGCATAGGAGGCTAGAATAAGTCCCATAATTTTACTTAGAACTGTAATTCCGTATTCTCCTATTCGTTTTTGTAAATGATTTGCTGTTAAAAGAATTAAGCAAGTAATACCTGTAACTAATAATACAATTCCAGTTGTAATAGCCTGTTGTTTGATTGTGTAAATATGATTATTTGTCATTAAAACAACCGCCATAATTGCTCCAGGTGATGCAATAGAAGGAATAGCAATTGGAAATATTGTAACGTGTTTATAATCTGTAATTTGATTTTTTTCCTGTTCTGGTTTACCATCTCCAAATATCATTGTTAGTGCAAACAAGAATAAAATTACACCTCCCGAAATTTGAAACGCATCAAGTGAGACAGACATACCTTCTAAAATTAACTGTCCAATTACAATAAAAAAGAGGAGGATTAAAAAGGCTATTGCTGATGCTCTAATTGCAATTTTCTTCTTATGAGCCAAATCAAACTCTTTAGTTGCCTCAAGGTAAACTGGAATTGTTCCAATGGGATCAATTACAGCAAAAACAAAAAATATTGTTGTTAAAATCTCTATCATTACTTTATTCGTTTGGCTTGGGTTGTAAAAGATAAACCTTGCTGTCCCATAGTCGAAATCATTATTCCTTCAAACAAAGGTTCTGGACAGTTTTTTGGAATTTTCCATTCAAGAATAAAATTTGAACCTGTTCCACCTGAAATATCGATTTCGTCTATTATAATCTCTGTTGTTTCTAAAGGTGCTAAAAAAATTGGTGAGCCAAAATATTTTCTAATTGATTTTCCGTGAGTGTCATAATATTCAGCTCTTAAAAGATAAATTGTATCCGACTCACTCGTATTTCTCATACTTACTAATGAAGTTAAGCTATGAGTTATCTGTTCATTACGACTGTAAATTTCCGAGTAAATTGATAAATAGGACTTTCCATATTCAAGAGAATCTTCTAAAGTCAAGTTAATTGCTCTTTTCGACCAATTTTCTATGTTAACAGAACTAATTTCTTTCTTTTCATTGCAACTAAAAAGAAGGGCAATTACTATTATGTTTAAAAACTTTATTTTCATTTCAGTACAGTGTTTTTTCAAATGTGTGGTAACTGCCTGCTAAACGCAGTTCGTCCTTGAGAACGAAGATACAAAAAGTGGAAGATAATGAGCTCTAGTTTCGCGCGGCCACGCGAGGCTAGAGTTTATTAGCCGTCTCGCTTAGTAAATTTTACTTTTAAAAATTTGCTGAGTGAGCCACTTTATTGGATCGGGAGTTCGATGGGTCGTGCCAAATTGCGTATAGGTACCGATGGTACATCGTTTTCCCTCGATGGGCAGTAAAAGCTGTATTTATCAAGAAGTCTCTGGCCCAATTTGGTTTAGCAGGCAGATGGAACGCATTTCCAAAGGGGCGAGAACAGCGTAGCTGTGTAGCAACTTTGGTCAGCTTTTCGCTGAATGTGTTCCATCGGTTTTGTGTATGGTTAGTTGCGTGTTTAAGCAACTAATTTAGTAAACAAAAACGAACGCGAGAAAATTCCGAAGGAATTTTCCAAGTAGGCAACGACCAAAGCAATTAATTATACACGGTGTTATATGCAGGCTTTTTATTCTGTATTAAATCAGATATAGCATTCCAAAGTTCAATTCGTTTTTCTAATGATTGTTTAGCTACAGTTAGTGTTTCATTCCATTTTTGCTCATCATCTTTACATAATTCAGAAATCATCTCAAGAGATAGAGGACCGTGTTCATCTCCGTCAAGTTCAATATGTCGTTCGAGATAGTAATTTATTTTGCTATATAATTTGTTTTCAGAATCTGAATTTTTAAGAATTTCGATAAACATATCTGGAATAACGTCTTCTCGCCCAAACGTAAATGCAGAAGCTACGAGGTGTGGCTTATTTGTTTCAATAATCGAAAATGTGAATTTAACAAAATCAGCTACTCTGTTATCGACATTAACTTGACTAAAACAATAGTCAACTGAATTTCCCAATTCAATAAGCTTAATAAAATCATTGATTTCATTCGTATTTCCATTTACTTGGAGCATAGCATCTAAATACATCTCAAAATGACTCTTTGGTTCTCCCAATTCATTAATGTCACTTTCCTCTCCGTGAACAATTTCATTTATAAATCTTGATAGTTTTGCGTTTTTTGGCGGTGTCCAAGGTGTTTGAACTTTAGTGAGATTTATTTGAAGATTTTTTAAAAGAGACATAAAATCCCATACTGCAAATATGTGATTTTCCATAAAAATTTTCACGTCATTAATGTTACGTAAATTTTCATAAAGTTTATGATTTTTCAATTCATTTCTTAATTCAGAAATCTCATTTTCTATATACTCTATTTTATTCATTTTTTAATTTATCTATTAACTATAAGTGTTGTATGCTGCAAATTTAATGCTATAAAATGAAAATGTATTTAATCATTAATAAATATAATAAATGATTAAATAGCTAAAAGTTTTAGTAATCAAGAAAAGTATTTAGCTCTCGGTTAGCTTGCATATAACTGCCTGCTAAACGCAGTTCGTCCTTGAGAACGAAGATACAAAAAGTGGAAGATAATGAGCTCTAGTTTCGCGCGGCCACGCGAGGCTAGAGTTTATTAGCCGTCTCGCTTAGTAAATTTTACTTTTAAAAATTTGCTGAGTGAGCCACTTTATTGGATCGGGAGTTCGATGGGTCGTGCCAAATTGCGTATAGGTACCGATGGTACATCGTTTTCCCTCGATGGGCAGTAAAAGCTGTATTTATCAAGAAGTCTCTGGCCCAATTTGGTTTAGCAGGCAGATGGAACGCATTTCCAAAGGGGCGAGAACAGCGTAGCTGTGTAGCAACTTTGGTCAGCTTTTCGCTGAATGTGTTCCATCGGTTAGTATAAGAATAGTAGCGGACTTCAAGGCTCTATCCTTTCAGTCTAGCACTAAACTTTGTACTAATATTGCACTTTGATTTTAGCATTCAAACCGCTATTATTTTTATACATTGTTGTGCTCTCGTCTTTATCTTTTCATTATCATTTTTCTATGTTCTAATCCCCAATTTGTCAATTCGATTATTAGCGGAACTAATGTATAACCATAATCAGCCAACTTATAGGTTACTTTAACTGGAATTGAATCGTAAACTTTTCTCTCTACCAATCCGTTAATTTCCAAATCTTTCAATTCTTTAGATAGCATTCTAGGAGTAATTTTCGGTATTCCTTTCTCTAATTCTGAATATCTAAACTCTTTATTGCAGAGTAATGCAATTATCGACATTTTCCATCTGCCTTGCACAATCTCCATTGTATCTTGAATAGCCTGTAAATCTTTTCGATAATGTTCGATTATTTCCAAAGGAGGCTTGTCTATTCTGTAACTCTTAAACTCTTCAATTTTATCTTTTAAAGTCTTATCCATTTTTATCAGTTTATGCAAACATACACTATACTTTAGTATAGTGATATATAAAGTATAGTAAATGTTTCATAGGTTTGCATCATTATTAATTTAAAAAAGTAAAACAATGAATATTTTATATTGGATAGTAAGTCTTGGATTAGTTGCCTTTGAAATGGCAGCAGGAATTGGAAAACAATTAGGCGGAAAAATGGCTGTTGAATGGATGAATAAATTGGGTGTTGCTAAACCTTTTATGAGTGCATTCGGAGGATTAGAAGTGGGAGCTGCTGGTGTTATTCTTTACAGTCTTTTTAACAAGAATCCTTTCTTTGACAAACTTGTTCCTTGGGCTTGCTTGGTGCTTGTTGTGCTGAAAGTAGTTGAACTAATTTTACAAAATAAAGCAAGTGAACCTTTTGCTGCAATGGTCGGACCTATTGTCGTTCTTGTACTTGTAGCTGCATTTTATTTCATCAGACAAAGCATATAAAAATGAAAAACACAGTTTTAGTATTCGGAGCAAATGGTAATGTTGGTAGTCATTTTGTCAATCAAGCATTAGAAGCGGGTTATAAAATAAAGGCTTTTGTGAGAAGCCCCGAAAAATATACGATTTCTGATAATCCAAATATTGAAGTGGTCAAAGGGGATGCTACTAATTATGATGCTGTAGAAAAGGCCGTGTCAGGAGTCGATATTGTAGTCAGTTGTTTAGGCAACCCATTAAAGAAAAAAATCTATATAATGGATAAATCCTATGAAACAATAATGTTAGCCGCTTCCAAGCAACTAAATCCACCAAGATGTATAATGATTTCAAGTATTGGAGCGAATGGTTCTTCTTGGTTTGTTAGATTTTTGCTTCAACTTTTTAATGGAAAAGAAGGTTTTACAGATTATGAAAAAGCAGATAAACGAATGCTTGAAGAAAAGGACGTTCCTTTTGTTGTTATAAGACCTGCTGGACTAACAAATAAACAAGGAAAAGGAAAATATCAAGTGATTGACAAACCAACTGTTTTCTTCCCAAAGTTTATTGCTCGTGCTGATGTTGCCAAGTTTTTTGTTGATTGTTTAAGTGATACCTCTTTTGATGGGAAAGCCGTAATGATTGAAGGTGCTTAATTCCCTCTCTGATTTTGTTTTTCTTGATGGAGCACAACGGTCTAGTATAAGAATAGTAGCGGATTAAAATGCACTAATTTTCGGTTATACACAGACCTTATTTATATTTACATACTTTCGTTTTAGCGATAAAACCGCTATTATTTTTATACATTGTTGTAAGCTGGCTTTCCACGTCCTGCTTGGTTTTCCGAAGTTTTAATGCTTGTTCGGAAGTGTGCGTTGGCAAGACATACTCTTTTGCAATTTTTGGCGTAGCGTTGGCTGGTGCGAATTGCAAATGTGTATGGCTTTTTAGCGTTGGCTATTTCAAGTATAAACCAACTCCTAGACCTATTCCAATTGCAATTAAAACAAAAACTAAGATTTTCAATGTTTTCAATTCTTTAGATTGTAATTCAAATCGTTCTTTGATTTTACCTTCCATTGTGCTAAAGTTAGAGTTTAAAGTAGTTTCAAATGCACGCTGTATTTGTGTTCCTTCGTTTCTAATTTCAACTTGAATGTCAGATTTATGTTTATCAAGTCTTGTTATAAGTGTTGCGTCAAGCTCTTTTTGAAAGGATTTGTTGTCTTTATAAATCTCTCCGATTTTTTGCTCAAGAAAGTCATTCGCAACTTTTAGTTGTTCTGTGTTTTCTTCCGTTTTCTTTTTAATGACGTCACTTACAGAATTTAAGCTTTTATTGTTTTCTTCAATTAACTCCAAGTTGCGACTTATATTCGATTGAAGTGTGCTTATTTCTGAATAAACATCTGTAAACCCTTTTAGTTGTTTGGAATTATGTTCCAATTCATTAACAACACTATCCAATTTTTCTAAATCCATATTCTATATTTTTATTAATGCTTTTAAGTCTATTGTTGTAATGAATGAGAATAGTTTCTGTGTCTCCTAATTCCTTTGCAAATCTTAGTTTCTCATCTTCAGATTTACTGAATTTATACAAGAATTTCAACAATATAATTTTTCCTTTTTGGTTAATACTTTTTGATATTTCAAGAATTTGGTCAATAATATAGTCAAATTTTGATTCTTCATAATTCGAAATAGTGTCGAATGATTTTGAAAATCTTTGTTCTTCAATTTTATTAAATGATTCCTCTAAAAGTAAGTTGGTTAAGCCATTTATAAGATTTAAACCCGTGTTAGTTTGAAAACTCTCCAAAAAGCGTTGTAAGTTTCCTTTCAAATCTAATAATGAATCTTTATTGATAAAATTGTTGTTTTCATCATAGAAAACTTCAAACCATTTAGAAATGTCTTTGTTGTTGTTTTCCGCAATATGCTGTAAAATGTAAGTGGCTTCCGTGAATTTAAAATATGCTTCTAATGATTTTTTAAAAGATTCTTTTCCTTCAACCGTATCATCATATTTTAAACAGTTTTCATAAACATTTTTTAATGACTCTCTTCGGTTTGTTCCAAACTTATCATAAGACCATTGCAGTAAAATTTTTACTAACCGCTCAAATTTTGGTAATTCAGTATCATTTAAAATATTTGTGTATTTGATTCTATCAGAATGGTTGTCAAATTCAAAGTCATCAACATACTTTTTAATAAATTTGAGTAGTGTAGATTTAATAGTTTCTTCTGAGAAAGTATTAAATGTTACAGTAAAAACTCCATTAAAGAAATCATCAACAGTCCAATCAGAGATAACACCTAAATTTGATAATCGGTAAATGGCTTTTTCAACTTTTGCCTTGTTTGAAGCTAATTTTTTTGCATAAACCACTTTAGATACTCCTGATTCTGAATATGTATTATGAAGTTGTGCGACAAGTTCTAATTCTTTTGATATTGAATCTAATCCATTTTGATACAAAAATATTTGACGAAATACATCTTGACCATCCCATTTTACTTTTTCTGTTAATGATTGGATTTCTTCATAAGTTGATTCTGGGTTAAAAATAGTTTCAACATCCGTTTCTGGATTTTCTTCAGTTAGCAAAACATAGCATTTTGCATTACTTTTATCTCTTCCCGCTCTTCCTGCTTCTTGGTAAAGTGATTCCATTGAAGCTGGCATACCATAATGCACAGTAAAACCTATATTCTTTTTATTTATTCCCATACCAAAAGCTTTTGTCGCTGTTAGTAATGTGAACTTGTTTTGTTTGTATTCGTCTTGAACTTTTACTTTGTATGTTTCAAAGTCTAAGTCGTTTTTATAATTTTTTGGTTTTGAGCCTGAATAGAATTTTACAGGAACCTTAAAGTTAGTTGTAAGTTTATTTGATAAGTCAAAACAACCATTTCCACCATTTACAAAAGGTGTAAATATTAAACCACACTTAGGATTGTCAGAATCAGAATCAAGAAAATTATCTTTTTCAATATGATTTTCAATAATAGTAGTTACTTCTTGATATTTGCTTCCGTTATCATTTACAACAACAAATTCTAATTCTGGTCGAGTATAATCAGTTAAGGTTTTTACATTTTTTTGGTCAGTATTAAATTCTAATTGAATATCCTTTAGAACATTAACTGATGCAGTTGCAGTTAATCCTAAAAAATTTATTGAAGGACAGTATTTTTTTATGGTATTTGAAAGGTTTAAGTATGAAGTTCTAAAGTCGTGACCCCATTCTGATAAACAATGTACTTCATCAATTACAGCATACGAAAAGTCTAATTGTGAATTTATTGCGATTAGCCTTTCTCTGAAATCTTTAGTTTGAAATCTTTCAGGTGATATAAAAACAAAGAAGTATTTTCCATTACTATAATTATCCAATATTTCTGTCCTTTCATCACCAACCACATCACTATTTATTGATTCTATATTTTGAATGTATGCTTGGTCAAGGTCTTTTATTTGGTCATACATTAATGATTTTATTGGACATACTACAAAACTTATACACGGTTGTAAAAGACAAGCAAGTTGGTACGTTAAGGATTTTCCGCCACCTGTTGGTAACAAACCTATGGTTGTATTATTTTCTAAAATATTTTGAATTATTGAAATTTGACCGTTATTGAAACTATCATATTCAAATATGTTTTTCAGAAAAAACTCTAGGTTTTCTAAATCATCCGATTCGTCATTAAAAAGAAATTTATAATTGAACTTAGTAGAAGTGCTAAGTTTAAAATAATTGATTCGGTCTAATTTATTTTTATTTCGGTTATAAAATAAGTCTAAATAGTCGGTTCTGACATAAATAACATCTTCATTAAGTGAATTTTCGTCAGTCCAACGTTCTAAAAGACTAAAGTCTATTTTTATACAATTTGTGTTACTGAATTTTTGAACATTTTTAATCTCAAATTGCGGTTCGTTAAATGTGATTTTTTGCAACTTTAGTAAATGATGAAGCCATTCAAATACATCTTCTAATGAATGATTCTCATAACCATTTACGTCTCGGTTTTTAACTTCAAAAACCCATTTGTCATCTTCAAGATTTAATTTGCCATTTTCAAGCAATTCAAGAATCAAAACTTGAAAACGAATTATTGCCGTAGGCAATAATTTTGTTTTTTTTATTTCTTCTGGAATCTCAGCGAAGCTGAGATTGAAATTCGCTTTATATAAATTTAAAAATCTGGAATACTTGTCAAGTTGTTTCTTTATTTGTTCAATTTTTTCAAAATAGATTTCATTCCGTTCCTCAAAATCTTTAGTGTCAATCCTAACTGTTAAAACTCTTGATAAAGTTAAGTGATTGTCCCTAATGGAATCAATAACCCTTCCAATTTCCTCTTTGTGCTGTTGACCATCTATCTCAATTACCAAATTAGCTTGTGGCAAAAAAAAGTCAACACATTGATGTCTGAAATTTTCATCATTTCGTTGAGTGATTTGATTAATCTCAATTTCTGGAATAATTAGTTGTTTGATAAAGTCATACTCTGATAAATCTTCACTAATTCTCTCTTCTAAAAATGTTCGTGCAGGAAAATAGTTGTTTTCTTCATCTCCTTTTATAGTGTTATTCCATTCTAGGTTAGACTGATTTATTAATACAAAGGGTTTTTTAAAGAGCTCTGTTTCTTTGTGAACTGAACCATAAATACTTTGTAAATATTGGCTCATCAAAGTAGGTTTTCCTCTTTGAATTAAGTTTTTGACTATTAGAATTGCCGATAAAAATTCTGATTCTTTTCTCGAATTGGTTAGATTCTGAATGACAAAATTATGGTTGGTGTAAGAGTAATTAGCAGAATATTTTTTCATATCAAAAAGCTGAATTTATTTTGTTATTGTAGCTTTTTTAATGCGACTTCAATATCATTTTTTGATACGTCAGTTGAGTCAATATTGAATTTCTCATTCGCTTGCTCATAACAAGAGACAGCAAGTTCAATACTTTCTTCAGCTTCATTAATTCTACCTAGCCAATAAAAGTATAAGTGTGTGTCTGGAAATTCATCATTTCCTACAGTCATATTACATTCTCCAAAAAGAGACCTAGCTTCCTCATAATTTTTTTCATTAAATTTAATTCGTCCTAATAAATAGAAATAGCGAAGCATCAATTTTGGTTGTTGTCCTTTAGATTCTATTTCAGTTACTAATTGATTTAGTAAAGGCACAATTTTCTCATTTGAAGTGTCTAATGCTAATTGATTATTTAATATAGTTGTATTAATTTCTACAAGGTGTTTTTTCCATAATGCTCTTAAACGTATTTCTCCATCTCTAAGCATTTTCGGGTCAACAAGTGCGTGACCTTTATTAGCTGTAAATCCGAGTTTTTCAACTACTTTTTCAGAACTAAAATTATCTTGGTCAATGTCAGCTTCAATTGTTAATACATTCTGTTCTTTTAACTTGGAAATAATCAATTCTGATGCTAAAGTAGCGATACCTTTTTTTCTGAATTTAGGAATTATTGCGAAACTAATTCGAGCATTTTTTAATGTATCTCTAAATTCGAATGCGATAAAACCACAAGGCTTGTTTCTAGAAAAGATATTTGTAGCTTTTTTATAAATTATCCAACAAGTTCCTGCTCCATTTTTGTTATCATTTAACCAATAATCTACAAGTCTTCTATAATCTTGTTGAGCTTCCTTTGGCACAATATAGTAATGCTTTATATCCTTGTCTTGAAACACCTCGTTTATAAATGTTCTATCATTTTGAGTAATTGGCTTTAATGTCAATCGCTCATTATTTAACTCTATATTTATTTGATTAAAATTCATTCTTCAAATTTAATTTATCATTTCGTGCGTTGGCAAAAAACAGCTCTTTTGGTTTTTTTAGCGTTGGCTCGTGTGTCGGCAAAAACCAAATGTGCTGTTTGTGCGGCTGGCTTTTCAGCTTGCTTACAACGACCCGGCTATGCGTAGTGCGGGATTTGAAAAGCGGAGTTTTCAAATTTGCACGTAGCCAAGAGTTTATATTTTGTTTTTAAATTATTCATTAAAAATACCAAATTAAAGTATTGGCGGACCTTATTAAATTTACTGACCTTTCGTTTAGCAGAAAACCCGCATTATGTATAGCCATTGTTGGCATTAGTATTTATTCCATTCTATTTAATTCAGTCGCACCTTGTATTGCTCCAATAGATTCAAAAACTTCATCTTGGTCTTGTTTTTCAGTCCAACCTTTTTTTGATAATTCAGTTCTTACTTGATTTTCTGTTTTCTCTTTTACAAAATGATAAACAGTAAAATCTACAACTTCCATTGGTATTCTATCAAGTTGATATGATGTTAGATTAGATGCGAGTCGTAACATTCCAATAGCATAGGTAAAGCCTAATTGAAAAAGCCAACTTATGACTAAACCTATCCAACCGGTATTTAAAGATTTGATTGTTAAGCCACCTTCTAACCTTAATTTTATAAACTCTATAAAACCGATTGGTTCATAATTATTTTCATTAAGAATCATTTGGTATTGAAAATACTGATTTGAAACATAAGTTATAACGACCATTCCAATTAAAATATAATTGAGTTTGTCGTAATCCGTATAATTACTAAACTTGATTAAATATTTTAATATAAACCCAATTGCAATTGCAACACCAACTTCAAATAGTCCGATTATATATATACCTTTTACAGACAAAAAAGCAACTATGAAGCCCAATAGAAGTGCTGAAATTATTCCGCCAGTTATTGGAATTATTATTTTTGGTTCTTCCCTTTTCTTAGGTTGTGGTAATGTTTCTGGGATTTCATAATCATCCCAATTATTTGCCTTTTCGGTTTCTGTTTCAAGTTCTTTTAATGATTCTCGGTCAAAACTTTTTTCTATTTCATTAAATACGTGGATAAATAGTTTCACTCTTTTTGAGTTTCTTCCATTATCCCACATTTCATTTCCAAGAGAAAGACTTTTTACTTTTATTCTTCCAAAAGCAAAAGTAACTTCTATTTTTTCAGTCCAATTATTCCAATCTCCTTTTCTTTTTGCTTCAATTTGAGTTTCGTCTTGAAATACAATGTCCCATTCTAATTTCTCAAAAGTCTTTATAACAATTGGTGCAAAAACGGTTTTATTTAAACTTGTTTTTGTTTCTTCTTCATATTTTGGTGTCCATCCAAAACTATGCTTTTTCTTAATTGTCTTCTCGTATTTCTTTTGTTCTTCAGTCATTTTTTATATTAATGCCAACGGTTTTGGCTATGATTGCGTTGCGGAGAAATCCGATAGGATTTTTCGGCTAAGCAACGAATTTAATAAATAAGCATGGATTTCCGATAGGAAATTCAGCCGCAATGAATTATAGGCGGTGTTGTAGCACGTTTTATTCTTTAATGAATTTATTTGTTTCAATACCATAATCTGTTTCTATTCGTATAAAATATACGCCTGATTTAAATTTTGAGATGTTCAATTGATATTTATTAAAATCGAAACTTTCAAATACAGTTTTTCCAGTCAAGTCATAAATAATTAAAGACCTAATGCTATAAGAGGAGTTTATAGTAATATTATCATTCGATGGGTTAGGATAAATCGAAATTTTATTTTTTTGAAAATCACTATTCGAAAGTATACTTCCATCAAAAGAAATCCAATGATAAGTCTTTTTGTAAATACCAACCCCAGCATCTAAATTTCCTATTAGTGTTGTGTTACCCGTATTAATATCTATAGATCGAAAATCTCTGTCAAAATCACTATTTATACAAGTCATATAAATCATATTGGTGTTTGAATCCCACGCCATTCCTCCGCCTCCTTGATATCTAGCATCTACATTAAGTTGCCCAATTAGTGTTGTCTGTGCATTATTTTTATCAATTGAATATAAATTATCGTCATTATAATCATAAGTAAAAAAGCTTCCATTACCATCTATTGCCAAGGATGAAACATTTAGTCCCATTCCCCCAATTAAGTTTGTCGTAATATTTATTGGATCAATTTCATAAAGAGAATCTGTTGACACCCCATACAAATGTCCGTTTGTAGGATCAAACTCTAAACCTGCCCATGAGGTAGTAACAAGAATACCTAGAATATTGACTTGATTGTCACTTAAATTTAAGACCCTTAAACTATATTCTTGTGTTGACCAGTTTACCCAAATATAATATAGATTTGTTGGATTAAACGGATCAATCGCACCGCCGACAACTGGAAAGTTTTGTCCAAACCCTTTTACAAAGTCTAAATCAGATTGGTTTGCAGTAGTGAATTTACGAAATGATATTGTTTGTCCAGTTTCATTATTTTCAGCCATTCCAACAAATACAGGAGATCCGTTCATTGATATGTTTTGCGACAAAACATTATTTATTGACAATAGAATTATTATTAAGTATATTTTATTCATTATTGATTCTTTAATGTGCTACAACGGTTTTGTGTATGAAACGTAGCGTATAAATAAACGCTAACTTTTCGGATTTAGCACGAGCCGAATTTTTTATTTTTATGTTTAAATTTCTTTTCTAAATATAACCAAATAAAAAATTTGGCGTACTTTGTAAATATACAAAAACCTTTCGAAAAGCCTATAATAGCTATGTTTTATACACGTTGTTGTAAGTAGTGCTTTTCACGATCTGCTTGTTTTTCCGATGTTTGTTTTTAGTTCAAATGTGAGCGTTGGCTAGACATACTCTTTTGCAATTTATGGTGTAGCTTTGGATGTAGCGAATTGCAAATGTGTATGGCTTTAAGCGTTGGCTTTTAATTCAATTGATATAATATAATCTTTGGGACTCAATTCAAAATTCACATCTCCTTTAAATATTGCATAATTGTAAATATTGTTTTGGTTATCTACCAACCAAATCTCGTATTTATCTTTATTTTCCTCTCCAAATTTTTTCTCATCTCGTGATAATATGAAACTATTGTTGTTAAATGTTTTTACTTCTACAAATTTCCATTTATTCCCATTGTCAGAAGAATATCTCATATCATAATGAAGAGCTTCATCTTCTTTGGCTTTCCAAGAGACATAATCTTTACCATACTTTTCAACTAACGTATTATAAACTAATTTCTCCGAACGGTTTCCTATTTTTTTGTTATTATTAGTAGTTCCACTCGGTATGAATGGACCTTTTCCATTTGGTCTAGTAATAGCTTTTGGTTGTACCTCAAAATCCGTTACTATATTTCCAGTTCCGATTTCATCTTCATTGTCATTAATTGTATTCTCTGGCTCAATTATCTTTTCAAGTTTAGTTTTTATAAGAGATATATTTTTCTCAAAATATAACAAACTTATAAGTCCCTTATCTTCTTCTATTAAGTCATTTTCTTTATTACTGAAATTAGTTTTATTTTGATTTTTCTTATCTAAAATGTGTATAATCTCTTTTTTAATAGTTGAAAATGAGAAATTAAGATTCAAGTATTCCTGAAATATTGATTCGTAATTTGTTAGCCAATCTTCTTTTAATTCGTTAGCCTTTTTAATAATAAAATCAGCATTATTTTCATACTTACTAATTAAATCTAAAAAATCTGTTTGAGTTCCTTTAGGTTTCTCATTAAGTAGTCGCCATAGTGAAGATTTAAATGAATCTTCATTTTTAAAGAAGTAATTTTTTATATTTTCTAAATGAATTTTGGAAAGGTCAATTTTTGTAAATGACACTTGATTGAAGTCTTTTATTGAAATGTTTAATGTTTCAAATATTGTTTTTAAGTGTTGGAAATTATCAGAATCCGATAAGAATTGATAATCAATTTCTTCAATTATATTTCCATACTTACTTTGACGAATTTTCTCAATGCTTTGGTTGAAATCATAAAACTCTGTTTTATGTTGAATTTTAAAAACTGCTTGCCAAAATTCTTTTTGATAATCAGACATATCTAATAAAGATTTTGCTTCTTGCAATACCTCATTACCATATTCAGAAATTATTGAGTGTTCAGTATCTTGAATATCATTTCTAAAACAAGACCTAAAATCTAATTTGTTTTCATTTACCTGAAAAACAATAGTAATTATTTCAGAAACCAAATCACATATAGTTGAATTTCTCTTTAGGCTTTTTAAATCATAAAAAGCATTTGTTTTAATGTAAAAATTGTTTCCTTTATTTATAAAATCAAACTCTTCAAGCTCAATTTCGCTGTTTTTAATATCACAAGAAATACGATTACAAATTTCTATGTTTAAGGACTTTATACTTTTTACTTCACGATTAATTTGTTTTTGCTTGTCAGCTGTAATCTTACTTAATCTTATTGATAATAAGTATGGTTTTATTGAACGTAAATATTCATTCAACCACATTGTCATTGAAGTGTTGAGTTCTTTTGACTTAACTTTTATCTTAAAGTCTTTGAATGTTTTTATTCCAAAAAATGTTGATACTTGGCTTTCTCCAATTCTTTTCGGAAAATTAAGAATAGGTTCTTGGTTAATTATCTTTTTTGGTAGTTTTGAGTTGTCTGAATAATAAACCTCTGAATAAGAGAAATAATCACTATTTTTTCCTTTAGTAGAAAACAGTTTGAATTCATCAGATATTATTAGTTCCTCTTTGTTTTTTCTATAATGTTCAAAAGCTAATTTGTATATTTTTTGAGTGGTTTTTCCTTTTTTGTCTCTTTCTTCTAATGAACCTAAAATTTCACTAACCCTTTCAATGGATAAATCACTAAAATTTTCTTTTGCACCTAATTCTAATAGTATGGAATCAATTTTGTCTTTTTCAACTTGATATTTAGTAAATAACTTATGAGAATAATTAATGTTCGTATCGTTAATGAAGGCTAATTTTTCATCTGTAATTAGTAGGTCATTAAATAAATCTTGTTGTAAAAGTTGATGTTTAATATAGGATGGTTTTACTTCAATTTTATGGTAATAATATCCTTCTCTTTCTGCTTTTTTGTCATATTCGAAAGTATCATTATTGTAAGTGTCGTTCAATTGTTGATTTAAAAAACTATCGCTTAAAAGCCAAAGTATTAGTTTTTCTTTACTTATTTTATTAAGTATTAGCTCAAGATTTTCAATTTTACTGACACGTATATATGAATATCTGAAACTCGCTGGTTTTACTATTTTATCAAAAACAAAACTTTCATATTGATGTTCTGGTGCAAAATCAGTTTGAATTTTGGTATGTTTATTAACTTTTAAAAAATCTAATAAAAAGCGTTCAACAGAAATAGATTCTTCTTTTTCTAATCCTAAAGTTTTTCTACTTGAAACAAATTTATTCTTTGGTAAAATGCTTTTAAATAAATCTTCTGTAAGTTCTCCTGAAGGATAATCTCCTGAAAGATAAAGTTCATTTGCTAATTGAATTTTACCACTTTGTGTAATTATTTTAACTTTAGAAGTGTCTGGGTTTGTAGTCTCGTTTAAATCTTTGTGGATATTGTACAAGGACATTATCATTTTCTTTGTAATAATGCTTACGTCATTTTTACTTTTAGATTTTTGAATTAGTCGATTGGTTTCTGTAATCACTTTTCCAATTACTGGAATTGGTTCAAATGAGCGAATTCTAACAATTTCTTTTAACCTTCTTTGTAGTTCTCTTGCTTTTTCTTTGTGATTAGATAAATCATATTTGTTAAGTAGCTTTGTGTAGAAATATTTATTTAAAAAGTCGATTTTAACAAAGTCTGGTAAACTGAATTTTTCAGATTTAGTGGTTGGTGGCGTAAAGACAGAAATACTTTTATCTATCACTTTTTTATCTTCATTCAATAAAAGAGAGTATTGTTCATTGTTTGAATAAAAAGAATTGTCTTGCTCTAATATATAAATGAGGTTTACTCTGTCATTTAAAGTTTTAATTTCTTGACTAATTTTATCAATTTTTTTTATGAAATTCTTTGATTTCAAAACCCAAAATTGTAAATCTAGTTCAGATGATAACCATTGTTTTAATTCTGAATTTATAGGTATTAAAAGATTTGAAAAATAGTTTATGTTGTTAGTTTCAATAATATAATTTGTGAAATCAGTATTATACATTAAAGTATCTGATAATTTTCGATAAAGACCATCTATACAGGGAAACAATTCTAATTCTTTAATTTTTTCATTTATGTTTTCATAAAAATTCAGGTCTGATAACACTTTGTTTTTGTTGTTATAGTTTAACAACTCTAATGGTTTCCAACTAACTTTTTCTTCCGATACTTTTTTAGCCGTTTCAATGATAAGCTCTATTAGTTTTTCAAGGACAAACTGATTTTTATCTGATTTAACTAATTGGTTTCTTGAACTATCCAAATCAAAGGTTCCGTGAACAACAAATGGGAATTCTAAATTTACTTTTGTTGGGAAAAAAGTAAATAGTAAATCAGTTTCATTCTCAAATCCTATGGGAATTGCAATCTTTAATTGGTAGTGTTCTTTTTGGGTATTGGTATTATCTTGGTATATATCGTCAAGAAGTCCCGATTTTTCATAAACCGTCCATTTTTTATCTCCAATTGAAATAGGTTTTTCATTAGATTTTTCTCCCTTTATTTCTATATCATTAATGTCATCAAATCCTTGAATTTCAATTTTTTTGATGTTGTTTAGAAATAGTAAAACTTCTTCTTTTAAATCTTTAACTTGTGTGAGGATGTCATCAAAAAATTGGTCTCGATAATTTATTTCTATTGATGTAGTGAAGTCTCTATGATTAGATGATTCCTTTATTAATGGAATTGCTAAAAAAGGTAATGGATTTACGTCTTTTGAAAATGAAAATTCACTAATAATATTTAATCTTTCATTTTCATTGAACAAGTTGTGAAATTCCTGCTTTCTTTTTTCTTCCGAAAATTCAACTGTAGTTCCATTACTAATGATTGTGATACTGTCGCTCCAGTTAATGATAGAACGAAAACCTAATCCTTTATTTCCAATGTATGATTTTTTTAATTTGGAAGAAAGGTTTTGAATCATTAATGACCTATATCCTTCTTTGGTAAAAGCTTCTCCTTTATTTGATATTGTAAGAATTGAATTTTTAGTGTCAATTTTAATCAATATTGCATTTGAACCTGCGTCATCTGCATTTTGTATCAGTTCTAATAATTGTCTGCCATTATAGTCTTTTGTAGTTTCTTTCTCTCTTTTATATGCTCCGACCATTTCAGCATAATTTTCTTTAAAGAGTTTTCTTTTTTTCAGGTTTGCTCGACTATTTCTTTTTCAATTATTTTCTTCATTTACAATTTTCGAGCGTTGGCAAGAAACAGCTCTTTTATTTTTTCTTAATCAACGTTCCGCCAACCGCCAACAAGCTAATTCCGTATACGAAACTGTCGGCAAGCATATCCAAACTATCGGCAACAAGACCCATTGATTTTGAGATTATTCCTGTTGTCATTTCGATAATAAAAAAGGCAAAAATTGAGCATTGGCAAAAAATAAATGTGCTGTTTGCGCGTTGGCTTTTTTAGTTCAAATGTTCAATTTTAGCACGATTTTCGCATTACTTACAACTTGTTATATCATCAACTTTATTGACGTTTATCCGCCAATATTGCGTGAAAGTGTTTGTTTTAATTGTTTTTTATCCTCTTGTTGTAATGCCATTAATGCACTATCTAAGGGGCTCTGTATTTTTAATAAATCTTTCTTCGCAACATGAGTATAAATCATGGTCGTCTCTGGTTTTGTATGTCCTAATAAATCCTGCACATAACGCAATCCCACACCATCTTCAATTAAATGGGTAGCAAAACTATGCCGTAAAGTATGCGGTGTTACACGCTTTTTAATCCCTGCAAATTGGCTAGATTTCTTAATAAATGTACGTATACTTACATCACTATACATGCCACCCTTCGGATTTTCAACAAAATATACTTTAGGTTGATAGGTCATATAATAATTCTGTAGTAAAGGTATAAAACTTTCAGCCAATACCACAACACGATCCTTTCTTCCCTTGGCATTTTTTATAAACAATTGCCGTCGGTCTACATCAATTTCATGTAATTTTAAGTGTAGTACTTCACTTATTCGCAATCCAGCCGAATATAACATTGCTAATATCGTCCGATGTTTTAAATTCTTAGTAGATTTTAATAAATCAATCACTTCTTCTTTACTTAAAACCGTGGGTAAGTAACTCGATTTTTTTGGCCGTTTTAAATCTTCTAAAACCAAATGAGTATCAGGTAAAAAAGCACCAAAATGTTTAATAGCACTAATCAATTGTCGGTGAGTACTAATCGCATATTTTTTCTGGATAACTTGGCGTTCCACAAACAATCGTACATCCGTATTAGTAATGCCATCTAAGGGTTTTTTCCCTAAAAATTCTACAAAATCCGCAACAAAAGTAAAATAAGTCATTACCGTACTTTCACTCAATCGCAATCCTCGTAAATACCTTACAAAAGCCCTAATAACCTCTTTCTTATCCTCACTTATAACTCTAGGAACACGCTTTTTGGGTTTTTGTTTAATAGTTTTTACCGAAGCTTTTAACTCAGTATAATCAACATAAATCTTCAATGCATTCAATTCACTATACAAATCATGCAACGACAATTCATTTTTTAGTACATAAAAAGTCCTTCTTCGAGCACTCCAAACAACACCAGTAATACTTTTCACTAGATCTTTTAAATCCAAATTAAAATCAAACCCAATTCCAAAACAAGGAACACCCCGATGCTCAAACTCAGTTAATTTAACACGATACACATACGCATTCATAAAAAAAAACGATTTAAAAAAATAGGGGAGAAATACAAAGATAAAAAAACTTTCTTTCCCTCATTTCTTTCCCCTCGGCAAACTGAAAACCATTCGTAAAATTTGCAATGCAGCTTTCGTAAAATTTTAGGCTGATTGAGCTTTGCGAGTTCCTAAAATTTAGAAAGCAAGTATAAAATTTAGAATGCTTTTCGTAAGCCTAGCTTTTTTTGTTACTTTTTTTAGCAATGAAAAAAAGTAAAAGAACAAACAATTTTTTTAATCACATTTCACTTCTCACCATTCATTCCCCCATTAAACCATTAAACTTTCCATCGTATCTCCACAGTGTTTCCCCCGTGTTTCCTTCGTGTTGTCCCGTGTGGGAGAAAATCCCCTTTTCAAAAGGGGAAAAAGCCCCTTTTTTAATCGTCGTGGTATTTTGCGTCTACCGGTTTTATAAAATAATTGCATAAAAGACCTATAAATAACAATCCTGCCATTAGGTACATAGTAATATTATAAACATCGGCACTCGGCATGTTTAATACTTCTATCTGGTATTCTCGCATATAGTTAATCGTAACAGGACCAATAATGGCTGCCATACTCCAAGCTAATAAAAGTCGACCGTGTATCGCTCCAATTTGTTTGGTGCCAAACATATCTCTTAAATAAGCAGGGATGGTAGCAAAACCTCCACCATACATACTAATAATCACAGAAAAGGCAGCTGTAAATAATAATACACTTCCTATTTTACCCGTAAATGGGATGAGTACATAAAGGATTATACCTAAGGAAAAGAAAATGGCATAGGTAGTTTTACGCCCTAAATAATCACTTAAGGAGGACCATACAAATCTTCCAATCATATTAAACATACTTAACAATCCTACAAAAATAGCGGCATCTCTTGCGGTTACAGCCGCAGTCCCCATCGTATCTGTGCTAAACATTTCTTGTATCATCACACTGGCTTGGCTTAACACTCCAATACCCGCACTTACATTTAGTCCTAGCACCATAAATAATAACCAAAACTGAGGAGTTTTAACGGCTTTATCTACCAATACATTATGGGTAGTAATGAGTTTGTTTTTCTTTATGGTACTTGGGTCAAACCCTTTAGGTTTCCATCCTTCTGCTGGTACTCTTACGATAAACGATCCAAATAACATAACTACTAAATAGAGGAGCCCCATCGTTAAAAATGTTTCCCAAACTCCTGTTGAGGTTGGAGTGGCGAAAAACTCCATTAAATGAACACTAAGGGGAGAGGCTATCATAGCTCCACCACCAAAGCCCATTATCGCCATACCGGTTGCCATTCCTGGTCGGTCTGGAAACCATTTAATTAAGGTACTTACTGGCGAAATATATCCCAATCCCAAACCAATACCTCCTAAAACTCCAGATCCTAGATAAAGCATCCATAGTTCATGAAAATAAATACCCAAAGCAGAAAGTATAAAGCCACTGCTAAAACAAAGGGCTGCAAAAAACATGGTTTTTCTTGGCCCAACGCGTTCTACCCATTTTCCTAAAACGGCTGCGGAAGCTCCTAAAAAGAAAATAGCGATGGTAAATATCCATCCCAATTGGGTAAGTTTCCAATCTTCGGGTAATTGTTCGGTAACCCCAATAATTTTTGTAAGGGGTTTATTAAAAACACTAAAGGCATAAATTTGACCAATACACAAATGAATACTTAAGGCGGCAATTGGAACATACCAACGGTTATAGTTGCTTTTAGCAATACTATTTTCTCTATCTAAATACATGCGAATTGTTTTAAAAACTGAATGTAAAGTTAAAACTATGTGCTAAGGTTTTTAATGATATCTGTCAGCTAATAATATGCTTAATTTAATTATCTAGGTATTGGCAAAAAAAAAGACTGTCTTTTTAGACAGCCTTTTTTTTGATATATAAATTGTAAAAAAATTATTCTACAATTTCTGTAATTTCTAGGTTGAAAACCAAGTCACTTCCTGGAGGAATTAAATTAGGAATTCCTCTATCTCCATATGCTAAATGTGCAGGAATTAAAAGAGTGATTTTATCACCAACACTCATCATTAATAACCCTTCTCTAAATCCAGGAATTAATTGAGCGTCTTTACTATAATCTGTTGGAGTTGGTGCATATCCACCACCATCAGCTCTTCTATGATCCCAAACGTCATATTTTTTAGCAATTTCTTCAAGGTTAGAATCAAATAAAGAACCATTGGTTAAATATCCAGCGTAGTTCATTTTAATTTTAGAACCTTCTGCTGGTTTAACACCATCACCTTTTTCATTAAAATATATTTTAATTCCTGAAGGCATTTCTTCTGCTTTAGCAAGATCACTAGCTAAAACTGCTGCAGTTTCTGAAGCAACTTTTAACTTTGCAGCTTCTACTTCTTTTGCTTTTTCTTCAACTGCTGCCATAGCATCGTTAAATGATGATACATCGCTACTTCCTTTTCTAATAATAGTAAGTTCATTGATTACCACAGGATCAACTGGTTTGTCGCCAGGCTTCGTAGTTTCTACCAATCCTAAAGAATCTACTACTTCTTGTCCTATAACAATTTCTCCAAAAATTGAATGCTTGTCATCTAACCAAGGAGTTTCTTTTAAAGTGATAAAAAACTGACTACCGTTAGTTGCTGGGCCAGAATTTGCCATAGAAAGAAGACCTTTTTTGTTGTGTCTTAATTCTGGAGAAAATTCATCAGGGAATTTATATCCTGGGTTACCAGAACCTGTTCCTAATGGATCCCCACCTTGGATCATAAAATCTTTTATAATTCTGTGAAAAATCAAGCCGTTATAAAACTTTTTTCCTTTGTAAGCAGAGTCTACCATTTCATTAGTTCCTTCAGCTAATTCAACAAAATTAGAAACAGTTAGCGGAGTTTCTTCATTGTATAGTTTTGCTACAAAAATACCTTTGTTAGTATTAAATTCAGCATAAATTCCATCTTCTAAATCTGGGTATTTACTTTCTTGACATGATGCCAATCCTAAAGTAAGAATTAAAAATAAAAATGATAATTTTCTCATAGTTTTAATAGTTTTCATTTGTTTGAGTTAATGTATTTAATGTTACTGTGCATTGAATAGGAACATTGGTTCCTAGTTTATTGTTAATTCCGTAATAGCCAAAAGCTTTATAAGAAGGAAATAGAAAAGTAATTGTCTCTCCTTCTTTCATTAGTTTAAGCCCATCCCGAATACCAGAGATTAATTCTTGGTTGGTTTTATCGATTACGCAATTTTGTATTCCTATTTCATTTTCTGAAAGAACCGTAGTGCCGTTTAAATTTTTAATGTCATAACTGAAAGTTACATGATCACCAAATTCTGGCATTTGAGTCTGTAAGGTATCTTTTTTATTATAATAGTACCAAAAGCCACTTTCTGAAGTATGATAGGGTTGGTCTTCATTGGAATCTAATAATTGAGTAATTTGGAGTTCTTCTTTTTCGAAAATTGCTTTATTTCTTTCAATAGAATTGGAGATAAAAGTTCCCGAATTATTTTGAACAGGTTTTCTTGCTTCTGGACTTTTGCAAGAGAAAATTGTGAATAAAATAGCAAGTAGAAAAAATAAATTACGACTCATTTAATTCTTTTTTATAGCGAGGCAATATACTAATAAAATCTTCAATGGTATCTTTCAAGTTTTTTAAACTCCTGCCACCAGCGGCATTGGTATGTCCACCACCATTAAAATAGTTTCTTGAAAATTCATTTACTGAAAAGCTACCCTTACTTCGTAACGATATTTTAATAATATCATCCTTTTTGTTTTCTATAAAAATAGCCGCAAAAACCACACCAGACATAGAAAGCGCATAGTTTACAAATCCTTCAGTGTCTCCTTTTTTAAAGTTATTTTGGTTTAGTTCGTCTTGCGATATAGTGATGTATGCTGTTTTATATTCGGGAAGCATCACCATATTATTTAATGCAACACCTAATAATTTAAGTCGATCTGGACTGTTGGTGTCATATACATTTTGATGAATCTCAGAATTGTTTGCTCCAGCTTCAATTAAATCTGCGATAACTCTATGGGTTGTAGCCGTAGTTGCTGGAAAACGAAAAGAGCCGGTATCGGTCATAATACCGACATACAATTGAGTTGCAATTTCTTTATTTAATAAATCAATTCCGTTTAACATTTCCATAAAATGAAAAACCATTTCGGAAGTAGAACACATGGTAACATCGCTATAAGTTACTATTGCGTAATCATCGGGTTGTTGATGGTGATCTATTAATATAAAATTAGCGGTTGCTTTTTCTAATTCGTTTTCTAATTCTCCGGTACGATTAAGAGCATTAAAGTCCAATGTAAAAATTAGATCTGCATTTTGTACGGCAGCTTGTGTTTCTTCTAAATTTTGATCGTAGTTGATTATTGAAGAAGCCTCTGGAATCCATTTTAAAAAATCAGGAAAATCATTAGGCATCACTACCTGTACTTGATGTCCTTTTTGTTTTAAAAAATTACCCAATCCTAAACAAGAACCAACTGCATCTCCGTCAGGGTTTTTATGGCCAACTACAACAATGTTTTTAGGGGTATTAAGTAATTGCTTTACTATTAAAATGTCTTCCGAATTCATAGACTGCGAATATACAATTTATTAGTGTTTTCGAAATTATATTGAGTTTTTTTAGAAAAGATTTAACTCAACTAAAAATCATAAAAACTAGGGTTTTATTTGTTTTTCTTTTGAGTTGATGACTCCTTTAATTTTATCAAAAAGAAAGGGAATCATTTCTTTTGCAACTAAATATCCTGCAAAATATTTTCTAGTAACTTTATTGGTAAGTAAGAATGAACTAATTAGTTTTTCTCCAGTTGTGAAATTAATATCCGGAATGCTTTCAAACAAGGTGTTCTTTATTGAATCTTTGTTTTTTAAAGAATCTGCTATTTTGATTATTGGGTTTTCTTTAAAGGATAGTTCTTGTTCCTTGATTACAATCTTTAAATCATTTTTAGCAGCTTGTAAATCTTCATAAGATTTAATATCGTATGTGTTTTTACTAAAATTACTCATCAAGATCTTTATTTATTTCTTTTTCTGCTGCAAAAGCGGCTTGTACAATTTTATCTTTTACTTTAATGTCAATTTTATCTTTAATAAATTTCATATAGATGATAAATACTAGAACGTAAAACCCTCCAACTGCTGCAAATCCTAACCCAATATTATCATACCATTGACCAATAAAATAGGCAATGGAAAAACTAAACATAATAAATATAACCATTAGAATTAGTAAAATAAAAAACGAACTAATAAGGTTTGCAGATAAATTTGCTAAAAGACTAATTAAATCAAGCTTTACTAATTGAATTCTATTTTCAATATATTTTTTAACTGAATCAATCATAAATTAAATTAACTATTGTTTTGGTTAGCAATAGTTTCTTTAGCTTGACTTTCAAGATCTTTATATTTTGACAAAATATCCTTCTCAATATCTTCTACTTTATCTGAAAGATGGGCGTATTTTTCTTTTATTTTCCCTTTAACATCGTAAAACTTACCTTTAAATTCACTTAAAGCTTCATTTTCGAGGTTTTTAATTTTCTCAGAAATATCTTGAAATTTAGATTCTAAATCCTCTTTTAATCCTGAAGTTTTTTCAGCAATTTTCTTTCTTGTTTCTTCACCAGATTCTGGCGCTAATAGGATTCCTGCTGCTGTACCAACAATTGCACCTATCACAATACCTGTTAATAAATTAGATTCTTTAGACATAACACATAGTTTTAAATACTATAGTAAAGATACTATTATTTTAGGCTTTTTATTAATAAAAACTTGTTAAACTAATTATTAGGTTTGTATGGTTTATGTCTTCATAATTGTATATTTTTGCACAAAATTTTAAAAAAAATGAGAACAGACAGAACGTTTACTATGTTAAAGCCTGATAGTGTTGAAAAAGGACACATTGGTGCTATACTTGAAAAAATTACAGCTTCAGGGTTTAGAATTGTAGCTATGAAACTTACTCAAATGACAACTGACGATGCAAAAGCTTTTTACGCTGTGCATAGCGAACGTCCATTTTATGGTGAATTAGTTGAATATATGACTCGTGGACCTATTGTTGCTGCGATACTTGAAAAAAATAATGCTGTTGAAGATTTCCGTACTTTAATTGGTGCTACAAATCCTGCAGAAGCTGCAGAAGGTACTATTAGAAAATTATATGCTGCTTCTATTGGTGAAAATGCTGTTCACGGTAGTGATAGCGATGAGAATGCTGCTATTGAAGGAGCTTTCCATTTTTCAGGAAGAGAGATGTTTTAATAAGAACATTCATTACATAAAAAAAGCCTTCAATAATTTGAAGGCTTTTTTTATGAATATTGTTTTGCTTATCGGAGAATGAGTTTGGTAATTATTTCCTTTCCCATTTCTTCATTAATCATCTTTATAATTTTTGATTTCCCATAACTTAATTCTTCTCTTAAAACAGAAGAACTTAATTGTACATATAAGGTATCTCTATCTAATTTAATAGCGGTAGTATATTTTGAAATTGCATTTCCCATTACCGAATGCCAAGCTTCTTCTATAGAAACTTTGTCCAATCCTTTTTGAAGCTTATTTGCATCAATAAATCCTTTTAAAACATCACTCATTGAGCTATTTCCACCTAACTTTTTAGCCATATTATAATTTAAACATTTTATACGATTGGTGTATCTTTTTTATTACTTTTTCGGTTCTATCTGCGTGAGTATCACTGATAAACAATTGCCCGAAATCTTCGTTTTTAACTAATGATATAATCTGCTCTACACGCTGCTCATCTAATTTATCAAAAATATCATCTAAAAGCAAAATCGGATTTACTTTACTATGTGCTTTTATAAAATCGAATTGAGCCAATTTTAATGCTATTAAATATGATTTTTGTTGACCTTGAGATCCAAATTTTTTGATTGGATGTTCTTCAATTTCAAAAACAAGATCATCTTTATGGATTCCATAATTGGTATAATGACTTACTTTATCTTTTAAGGAGTTTTCTTCTAATAATACTAATAATTCTTTATCGTGTAATTGACTTTTATATGAAAAATTAACCGACTCGTTAGAATTGCTAATCGATTGATATCGTTTCAAGAAAATTGGCATAAACTCATCTAAAAATACTTTACGTTTTTCAAATATCGTTGTTCCCAAATCATGTAATTGTAAATTATAGATATCTAATGTTTCTTGATTGTGGGTTTGATTTACAGCAAAATATTTTAAAAGCGAATTTCGCTGGGTAAGTACTTTATTATAATTTAATAACGTTTTAAGGTAATTAGAATCCCCTTGAGAAATTACCCCATCAACAAATTTCCTTCTTGTTTCACTGCCTTCTATTATTAAATCTCGATCTGTAGGAGAGATGATTACTAATGGTAAAAAACCAATATGTTCACTAAATCGAGTATAGGGTTTTCCGTTTCTTTTAATTACTTTCTTGTGTCCTCTTTTGGCACTAACTATTATTTTTTCCTCTCGTTCTTTTTTAGTGTAATTCCCTTCAACCACAAAGAAACCTTCTCCATGTTTTATGTTTTGAACGGTAATTGGATTAAAATAGCTTTTTCCGAAGGAAAGATGATAAATTGCATCCAAAACATTCGTTTTTCCAACCCCATTATTACCCACTAGACAGTTAATCTTGGAATCAAATTGAAAAGTAATCGTTTCAAAGTTTTTATAATTAAGAAGCGATAAATTTTCTAAGGTCATATTATTTAGTGCTTTACGAGTTTTTTATGCAGATTTATCTTAAATAAATAGCGTGTTTTTTAACGAATGCAAATTATTGAAAAATAATAAAAAGTTGTGCTTTTATTATCTAATAAAAATTATATTTTTGCACACTTAACAAAGTAAGATTATGGCAACATATAAGAAAAGAGGAGGTAAGCCTAAAAACAAAGCCGAGAGAATTTCTCAAATAGAGGAAGAAAGTACAACGGCAGAAGTATTTAGTTCCTTAGATGAAGGAGCTTCTAAAACGGAAGCTTGGGTAGAAAAAAATCAAAAAGCAATTTTAATATTTGTTGGAGTTGTTGCAATTAGTGTTTTAGGATATTTAGGTTTTCAGAATTTTATTCAAGAACCTAAAGAGTCTGAGGCAATGAACGAAATGTTTCAAGCACAAGCTTTTTATGAAGAAGCTTTAGCTGCTCCTGCAAAGGATTCACTTTTCAACTTATCTTTAAATGGAGGTAATGGAAAATTTGGATTTATAGATATCATCGATAATTACGGTGGTACTAATGCTGCAAACTTAGCAAATTACTATGCTGGTATTGCTTATTTAAATACAGGTAAATATCAAGAAGCTATTCAGTATTTAGATAAATTTAAAGCAAGTGATGATAATGTTGCTCCAATTGCAAAAGGCGCTATTGGTGATGCATTTGCACAATTAGAACAACAAGAAGATGCTTTAAAGTATTACGAAAGCGCAGCTTCTATGAGTGATAGCGAATTAACAGCTCCTCGTTTTTTATTAAAAGCAGGAATAACAGCTACTAGTTTAGGTAAGACAGATGTAGCTTTAAAACATTTTAAAGCAATTATCGATAACTATCCTAAATCTCCAGAAGCTACAAAAGCTATTTTATACGAAGGCAAAGCTGAAGCAATGAAATAATATATGGCTACTGAAAATAATAACTTATCAGTTTACGATAAAACAACAATCCCAAACGCGAAGAATTTTCGGTTTGGGATTGTTGTTTCAGAATGGAATCCTGCAATCACCGAAGGAATGTTTCAAGGGGCTTTTGATGCCCTTTTAGATTGTGGAGCTATCAAAGAGAACATTGTTCGTTGGAATGTCCCAGGGAGTTATGAATTGGTTTACGGATGCAAAAAAATGCAAGAAAGCTACGATATGCTAGATGCTATTATTGCAATTGGTAGTGTTATAGAAGGGGAGACAAAACATTTTGATTACGTATGTGAAGCTACCTCTAATGGAATTATGCAATTGAATTTACAAAGCGATATTCCTGTTATGTTTTGTGTTTTAACAGACCGAACTTTGCAACAAGCAATAGACCGAAGCGGCGGGAAGCATGGCAATAAAGGAGTTGAAGCAGCAATCGTTGCAATAAAAATGGCTCAACTACGTAAAGACGCTAAATTTTAATTGATCACTGATTAACATTTAGTTTAAGGTTTTTCTATCTTTGAGATATAGAAAAGATACTTACCTATTAATTTTTGAATGCCTGTAAATCCAGAATTAGACTTAGCTTGGGATTTTGTTGAAAAAACAGATCGAACCCTATTTTTGACAGGAAAAGCTGGAACTGGAAAAACTACATTTTTACATTCTTTAAAATCAGATTCTTTAAAAAGACTAATTGTTGTAGCACCAACTGGAGTTGCAGCTATTAATGCCAAAGGAGTTACGATTCATTCTTTTTTTCAAATGCCATTTGGACCAATTTTACCAGATGGATCTTCATTTCAGAAAAAGGGATCTTCATTTCAGCAAAAGTTTAGTAAAATAAAAATCAATATCATTAAATCTTTAGATGTTTTAATTATTGATGAAATAAGTATGGTTCGTGCTGATTTGCTAGATGGGATCGATCAGGTTTTAAGAAAGTATCGAGATCGAAATAAAGTATTTGGTGGAGTACAAGTATTAATGATAGGTGATTTACAGCAATTAGCTCCTGTAGTAAAAAATAATGACTGGGAATTGTTAAAATCCTATTATGAAACCCCTTACTTTTTTAGCAGTAAAGCATTTATAGAAAGTAATGCAGTAAATATTGAGTTAAAACATATTTATAGACAGGATAATGAGCATTTTATAACCATACTAAATGAAATAAGAAATAACAGCCTTTCTGTTAACTCCATATATGAATTAAATAAAAGATGGTTACCCGACTTTATACCTTCTGAAGATGAAGGATATATTACGCTAACAACTCATAACGGAAGAGCTAATGTTTTAAATGATAAGAAATTAGAAAAACTAAAAGGAAAGCCATTAAGTTATAAAGCCCATATTCAAGGGAAGTTTCAAGAAACCTCTTTTCCAACCCACGAAAGGCTAGAACTTAAAAAAGGAGCTCAAGTAATGTTTATCAAAAATGATAGTAGCATTGAAAAGAGATACTATAATGGAAAAATTGGAAAAATTATCTCACTTAATAAAAAAGAAATTAGAGTTTTTTGCAAAGGAGATCTTGAAGATATAATTGTTACACCAGAAACTTGGGAAAATGTTAATTACGCAATAGATCCTGAAACCAAAGAGATTTCAGAGAATACGATCGGCTCCTTTTCACAAATGCCTCTTAGATTGGCTTGGGCAATTACCATTCATAAAAGTCAAGGTTTAACTTTTGATAAAGCAATTATAGATGCAAATGCTGCTTTTGCTCACGGACAAACCTATGTAGCTTTAAGTCGATGTAGAACTCTAGAAGGAATTGTTTTAACTAATAAAATTAATTCAGAAAGTATTATAACAGATTTTAGAGTTACTTCATTTAATGAGAATGTTTCTGACAATCAACCAGATAAAAATGCTTTAAATGAGTCCCAAAAAGCCTTTCAGCTTAACCTAATTGGTGAGTTATTTGATTATTATCAATTTATGTTTCCTTTAAATAGATTGATTGAAATCTATAACAGAAATAAAAATAGTTTTAAAGGAAATACCCTTCCTCCATTGATTGAAATTAAAGAAGCTGGAATTCAACCGATATTAATAGTTGCCAACAATTTTAAAAATCAATTAATAAACTTGTGTGAAGAGGTTGTTTTACCTGAGGAAAATGAATTAATTTTAGAAAGGATTTATAAAGCAATCACCTATTTTATAAATCATACTAAGGAAAAAATAAAGACTCCTTTTGATGAGCTTAGCTTTTCTACAGAGGATAAAGCTTTGCAAAAAGATTTTGGAAAACATATTACTACTATTGATGAGTATATAAACAGTAAACTTTTTTGTTTGTATGGATTAAATGGGGCTTTTACTGTAAAAAAGTATTTAAAGCTAAGAGCTGAAGCGGTATTATTAAAATCGGAAACTCCCAAAAAGCGTAAAGAATATAAAGCTGAAACTGAGCATCCTAAATTATTTGAAATGCTTCGGAATCTTAGAGATATAATTTCACATTCCGAAGATGTTCCTCACTTTCAGGTTTTTACACAGCATACCTTATACGAAATGTGTGAACTATTGCCATTAAATAAAAAGCAATTAAAAACCATTCATGGAATGGGGAAAATTAGAATTGAAAAATATGGTGATGAAATTCTTGATGTTATTAATGAATACGTAGATGAAAACAATGTGATTGTTAAGGAAATAGTAATAGCTGAGAAACCAAAAAAAGAGAATACAAAACTAAGCTCGTTAAAAATGTTTAAATCGGGTATGTCAATTCCAGAAATTGCTACCCAACGTGAATTGGTGGCAGGTACTATAGAGTCTCACTTGGCATCTTATATTCCAACGGGTGAGGTTGATATTTTTGATTTAATTTCAGAAGAAAAATTCTTAACTATAAAAGATCAAGTTTCGAAAACTAAATATGACAATTTAACCGAATTGAAAAGGAAATTAAAAGATGAGTATTCTTATTTTGAACTAAAAATTGTCGTAAACGAATTAAATAAGTAATAAAATATTTTAATTCTGACACGTTAAGTATTGGTACATTTATTGTTAATATAACGGTTGTTAAAACACTTAAAAAACCGCACGAATTTAATTACATTTGATTTATGGGAATTCTAAAACCTCGTAAAAATAAAAAGTTTGGGTATGAACCTCGTTATTTTAAAAATGACGGAGAGGGTAGTCCTTTTCAAATGGAACATAAATTTGATAAGTATAGAACTACAGTAGGTGATAGTAAAAACTTGAAAGCAAAATTTATGTTGGCTTTAGATGAATTAAAAAGTTCTTCCGATAAAAAAACAAATAAGAGGGTGCTTTTAATAATTTCAATATTGATTTTAATTTTCCTGTTTATTATTGATTTCGATTTATCTATATTTTTTAGTAAGAAATGACAGATATTATACAACTATTGCCAGATCATGTTGCTAATCAAATTGCTGCTGGGGAAGTGGTTCAAAGACCTGCTTCATTGGTTAAGGAATTACTTGAAAATGCAATTGATGCAAAAGCAACTTCTGTTAAATTGGTTATTAAAGATGCTGGTAAAACACTAGTACAAGTAATTGATGATGGTATTGGAATGAGTATTACCGATGCTCGTTTTTGTTTTGAAAGGCATGCAACTTCAAAAATTAAATCTGCAGAAGATTTATTTAATATAAATACAAAGGGATTTCGTGGTGAAGCATTAGCATCAATTGCGGCTATTGCTCATGTAGAGCTTAAATCGAAAAGAGAAGAAGATGAAATAGGTACTCATATCATTATTGAAGGAAGCCAAGTAACTTCTCAAGAAGCTACCGTAGTACCTGTAGGAACTTCTATTTCCGTAAAAAATTTATTTTACAACATTCCTGCTAGACGAAATTTTTTAAAAAGTAATGCGGTTGAAACTCGACACATAATAGACGAATTTCATAGAGTAGCATTAGCGCATCCGCAGGTAGCGTTTTCATTATTAAATAACGGAAGTTCTGTTTTTAATCTTCCTGCATCTAATATGCGTCAAAGAATTGTCAATATTTTTGGAACAAAAACCAATGAAAAACTGGTTCCAGTTTCTGAAGAAACAGAAATAGTAAGTGTTGAAGGCTTTGTTGTTAAACCAGAATTTGCGAAAAAAAGTAGGGGAGAACAGTTCTTTTTTGTCAATAACCGTTTTATAAAAAGTCCTTATTTGCATCATGCGATTATGTCTGCATTTGAAGGTTTAATAAAAGAAGGTGGACAACCTGGTTACTTTTTATTTTTACAAGTAAGTCCACAATCTATAGATATTAATATTCATCCTACAAAAACAGAAATAAAGTTTGATGATGAGCATGCAATTTATGCAATGTTAAGAGCATCTATTAAACATAGTTTGGGACAATTTAGCATAGTTCCTGCTTTGGATTTTAATAAAGATCCAGAAATGGAAACTCCTTATAATTATACTCAGAAAGACCCTATAGCTCCAACAATTGAGGTTGATAGGAATTTTAACCCTTTTGAAAAAGAACAAACACGACAAAGGGAATATGCTTCCTATAAACATAGTGGCTCTAACGCATCACCCAATTCTTGGGAAGCGATGTATGTGGGGTTAAAAAACGAACAAGATTCTTTAGACGTTGGCTCAATCGAATTTGAAAGTGAAGAAGTGACAGGTAGTTTTTTTGAAAGTGAAGAAAATACTCCTAGTGAAATTACTTTTCAGCTTCAAAACAAATACATTATGAGTCCTATTAAAAGCGGAATCATGGTGATACATCAACATTTAGCACATCAGCGTGTTTTATACGAATCAATTTTAAAAAATATAACCATTAAAGAAGCGATAAGTCAGCAATTGCTTTTTCCATTGCGGTTAAATTTTACAAAAATAGATATAGAAATTATAAAGGGTATACAAGAACAATTAGAGCATACTGGTTTTGGTTTTTCCTCGTTTGAAGAGGATATCATTGAAATTAATGGTATTCCAGTATCTGTAAAAGAAAGTGAAATAAAAAATATCCTAGAGCACTTGGTGAATGACATTCAAACCGAATTGCCAGATGCTGGGTTTAGTCAAAATGATTTGTTAGCAAAATCCTTGGCAAAATCCTTGGCAATTAAAACAGGAAAGCCGTTAACTCTAGAAGAGCAAGAACATTTAGTGCATCAACTTTTTGCTTGTAAGGAACCAACAAAATCACCAACCAATAAACCAGTATTGATGATTTTGGATGCATCTGATATTGATAAAAAATTTAATTAAATGGGAAGAATTTCTGAAACCATAAAAGCCCTCATCATTGTAAATGTAATATTCTTTATAGGATCCAGTTTCCTAGGAGATGTTGCATATAAGTTATTTGCATTATTTTATTTTGAAAACCCTAACTTCCAATTTTGGCAGCCGTTAACCCATATGTTTATGCATGGTGGAATCATGCACATTCTTTTTAATATGTATGCATTATGGGCATTTGGGTCTCCATTAGAACAAAACTGGGGACGAAAAAAGTTTTTGTTTTTCTATTTTTCTGCAGGATTAGGAGCAGCTTTAATACATACCTTGGTTAATTATTATCAAATTCAAGGAGGAATGACTGAATTGCTTAATATTGGAATGAGTCAGGTTGAAATTATGAATATGTTAACCACTGGTCAATATAATTCTGCTATTTTAGAGTCAGTTTCTATAGAAACCATAGAATCTTTATATGCTAGTTTTAATACACCTGCTGTAGGTGCTTCAGGGGCTATTTATGGGGTTTTAGTTGCTTTTGGTATGATGTATCCTAATGCAGAGTTAATGCTGATATTTTTACCAATTCCTATTAAAGCAAAATATTTTATACCATTAATAATTTTAGGAGATTTGTTTTTTGGAATTTCAGGCGCAGCTACTGGAGTGGCTCATTTTGCTCATATTGGAGGTGCTTTATTTGGCTTTATTATGGCTTATTATTGGAAAAAAAATAGCTTTGATTCACATAGATGGAATTAAAAAAAATAGTAGATCTATAGCTGATTTAAGCTCATTAAATTAAAAAAACAAAAATTGACAACAAATAATTTAGCATATCAATATAAACAAGCAAGTATTGTCTTAAAAATCATTGTAATTAACACATTGATTTTTCTGATGGTATATTTAGGATCATTCTTTTTTCAATCATCGCCAGCATCTTTTGTCTCCTGGTTCGTATTACCAACCTCCTTATTAGAATTTATTAAGCAGCCTTGGTCAATAATTACTTATGCATTTTTACATGCTGGTATTTGGCACCTGTTTTGGAATATGTATTTGCTGTATTGGTTTGGAAACTATGTGTTAAATTTATTTTCTGCAAAACGGTTTTCAACAATTTACTTATTAGGTGCAATCTCAGGTGGTTTGTTGTACATGATTTCTTATAATTTGTTTCCAGTATTTAATAATATTAATAGCAATTTAATGGGAGCATCCGCTGCTGTTCTTGCTATTGTAATTTTTATAGCTACCTATACTCCAAATACAATTGTTCGCATTTTTATGTTTAAAGTAAAATTATGGCAGATAGGACTTGCCATGGTTTTGATAGATATTGTACAATTACCTTCTTCAGGAAATGCTGGTGGATTGATTGCTCATATTGGAGGTGCTTTATTTGGGTACGTATACGCTACACAGTTAAAGAAAGGAAATGATATAGGTAGTTGGTTTGAAAACTTGATGGACTCTGCAGTTAATGTATTTAAACCAAGGCATAAAAAACCATTTAAAAAGGTACATCGAACTAAAAAAGCAACTGCAAGACCAACTAAAAAGAAACCTTCAAATGAGCATCAAGCGAAAATTGATAGTATTCTCGATAAAATTGGTAAGAGTGGTTATGACAGTTTAACCAAAGCTGAAAAAGATTTTCTTTTTAAAGCTGGAAAAAATGATTAATGAGTAAAAAGGTGGGGCTTATAAATAAAGTGTTATTGTGGGGCAATATAATTGTCGCATTGCTTTTACTAGTCTCATTTGTTTTGCCCTACGTACCTCCTAAAAACTTTCCTAATTTATCCTTATTAAGCCTTGCAGTATCTCCATTAATAGCAGTAAACGCTCTTTTTGTAATTTATTGGTTGTTTATTTTAAAAAGAATGATGTTTATATCATTATCTGTAATCATTATTGCTTATTTCCATTTTGGATCTTTTTTTAAAATTTCTTCAGAAAACAAAGAGGAGTTTAATAATACTTTAAATGTGCTTTCATTTAATGTTCATTTGTTTAATTTATATGAAAATAAAGAAGCTCAAAAAAACGTACCTGAAACTATTTCTACTTATTTAAAAAAGGAAAACCCCGATGTGCTTTGCTTACAAGAATATAACGAAGAAATTAAGATAGACTTTTCTGTTTACCCCTATAAATTTATCCACTTTAAGGATGAAAATGTGTTAGGTCATGCAATCTTTTCAAAATATCCACTGATCAATACCTATTCTTTTAATTTTGAACATTCTTATAATAATTCACTAAGTGCAGATATAGTTAAAGGAAAAGATACTATTAGAGTTTATAATTTACACTTACAATCTTTAAGTATAAAACCAAGTGTCTCATATTTGCAAGAAGTAGATAATGAGGTGTTGCGAAAAAGAATTTCTACGAGATTTGTAAAGCAACAAGAGCAAGTTGAAAAAGTTTTAGAACATAAGCAAAATTCAAAATATCCAGTTATTATCTCTGGTGATTTTAATAATACTCCTTTTTCATATATCTATCATAAAATGTCTGAATCAATGAATGATGCATTTGTGGAGTCAGGAAATGGGATTGGAACTACGTATTTATTTGAAAAATACCCAATGCGAATAGATTATATTCTAGCATCTGAAGAATTAAAAATATTAAATTTTAATACCATCAAAAAAACCTTTTCAGATCATTATCCTATTACCGCTACTTTTGGATGGGATTAATTTTACTAAAATCTATATTCTGATTTTCTAAATAGGTAAGTGCATTGGTACCTTCATTAAATAATAAATCCAATATTGATAAATTAGGGATGAAATTATCAAGTTTGCCTAAAACTTGGGTATAGGAATCTAATTGAAAATCGTTTTTTAGTTTAGGGTTCACCAAATACCGTAAATCTAGTTGAGGTGGGTTTTTAAAATATTCATCTGTAAAAGTAAATTTAACATCGAGTTCAATTAATTCACAAATGATATTAAAAACATCATTATTAAAATTTAATAATGATGTATAGGGTTTAAAAAATATAGGCTTTAAGTCATCTTCATAATATTCAAAGTAAGGAGAAGTACGGTATGCAGATTCTAGTGATTTCCAATGTTGAGATTGCCAAGGAAAGGCATTTTCTATTTGAACATCTGTTGCCTTTATTTTACTTCCGTCCCCTGAATGTTTAACCGGAATATTTAATAGTAATTTCCCATTACTATGCGCAATATAAGTTCGGCTTCTATAACTTTGTTTTTGGTAATTATCATCTGTTTCAAACACTGTTTTTTCAGCTTGAACGATTGCTATCATTTGAATGATAGATGGAAAATAAGTAGGATGTATTATTATAGATTCCATTTTATTTATGATTCCAATCATCTGGATTATCACTATTATTAGGAGACAATCCAATAATATCACCTTCCGTATTTACCCCTAATCCCACAACAGTTCTGTTTACGTAGTTAAAATAGCTAGTAACTTGGTTAATTTCTAATATTTCACCATCAGTAAAACCAATGTTTTTTAAATTATCGATTGTAGATTTTTGGATGGTATTTAATGAAACAGTCAATAATTTAGCATATTCTATTCCTAATAAAAACTTTTTATCAAAATAGGAATTCAAAGAATCTGAATTGACAGCATTTAAGAATTCTTCGGCTTTTTTGTTATTCTTCAGTAGTCTTTTAAAGCCTTCAAAATGATGAGAAACACAGTAATCACAATTATTTAAATAACTTACATAAACTCCTATGGCTTCTAAATACCATTTGGGTAGTTGGTTATTTGAATTATGAAGTACATTTTTATATAAGGACATATGTCCCACCAATGAGTGAGGTCGTAAACTATGTATTAATAATACATTATCTATATTGTTATTTGGGCCTTTAACTTTATTGTAAATACTTTTAAGTTTTTGATCAGCATTTTCATAAGAAATTGTTTTAATCCAACTCATAGGGTATTATATTAAAGGTTATTAAGCTTTCTTTTTACGTTTTCTTATAAAATCGAAAATGAACCACCCAGCAAGTAAAATAATAAAATATCTAAAATAAGATACAGGTTTTCCTTCTCCACCAACGGTTGTAAATAGTCTTTCCCAACGAATTTTATTCATAAATCCTTTTGCATTACTATCCCAACTCATCCAAACAAAAACAGGTTTTCCAACTACGTGGTTAAATGGTACAAAACCCCACATTCTTGCATCTTGAGAGTTGTCACGATTATCACCCATCATCCAATAATAATCTTGTAAAAAAGTATATTGTGATAATTGCTCTCCATTTAGCATTACTTGAGTTCCAGAAACAGTTACTTTATTTTGAATGCCTAATTCTCTTCCTTCATAAACTTCAATTATTCGTTTATAAATAGGATAGTTTTCAATGTTAACATCAACTGTTGTACCTGCTTTAGGAATCGTTATGGCTCCAAAGTATTTGGTATTCCAATTAAATCTAGGATCATGTGGGAAAACAGATTGATTCCAAGCACCTTTTTCTTCAGTAAGTTTTTCAACTTCAATTACATTAGGATTGTTTTTTACCTTTTCATACGCTGCATCAGTCATTTGAGCGATATGAGTGATTATCTTATTTTCTCTATCAATATCTGAAATATAAATATCTGAGATGTTAAAATGACTAGAAACATAAGCTGAAGGTTGATTGGTATACCTACCTGAATTATCAGTCTTTACAAATGAGCTTTTTGAAACTATTTTATACCTAAATTGTAGTTTTGCTCTATCAGGTAACACATTTTTCTCACCATTTATGTAAACATAACCATCTTTAATTTCTAATTCATCACCAGGAATTCCCACACAACGTTTTACATAATTAGACTTTTTATCTAAGGGCTTTATTTTAAAACCTTTAGCTGGTCTATTAATATCTATGAGAGTATCTGTTGGCCAACTAAATACCACAATATCATTTCTTTTTATTTTTTGAAAACCAGGTAATCTAAAGTACGGTAATTGAGGTTTGTCTAAATATGACTTCTTTCTAAGAACAGGAATGGTATCGTGAACCATTGGGAATGAAACTGCTGTCATTGGCATTCTTGCACCATAATGAAACTTACTTACAAACAAGAAATCACCTACCAACAATGTTTTTTCTAATGATGAAGTAGGAATAGTAAAGGGTTGCATAACATAAGTATGAACTATGGTAGCTGCAACTACAGCAAATAATATTGAACTTGTCCATTCTCCAGCTGACGTTCTTGGTTTTAAACTTCTGTCTTTTATATAAGTTAAATCTTGTGTGTAATTGATATAATATATATATAATCCAAAAGTACAGACAACTAAAAATGTGTCCATGTTGCTATTTTTACCAAAACTTCTAATTGTCTCCACCCATACTACCGGAAACATTATTAGATTAACTATAGGAATAAATAACAATATAGTCCACCAAGGTGAGCGATTTATTATTTTCATTAATACCACCGCATTGTATACAGGTACTGCAGCTTCCCAAGCTTGTCTTCCTGCTTTGATATAAAGTTTCCAAGTTCCTAAAAAATGGACAACTTGAACAATTAGTACAAAAATTAATAAAGTTGTAAATGTCATTTTATATTGTATTCGTTATTTTATTTTTAAAACATCTTTCATTGTAAAGACTCCTTTTTTATCTACTAGCCATTCTGCAGCAAGGATAGCACCTAATGCAAATCCATCTCTGCTATGAGCTTCATGTTTTATCGATATAGTATCAATTTCTGAATCATAATTAATTATATGGGTGCCTTTAACATCGTCTATCCGTTTGGCGGTAATACTAATTTGATTCTCTTCAGACTTATTTAATTTCCAATTGGTTTTATCTGAATTATTTATAATTCCTTCTGCTAATGAAATAGCTGTACCACTTGGTGCGTCTAATTTTTGAGTATGATGAATTTCTTCAATTGAAACTTGGTAATCTTTCCAGGGTTTCATTAGATTTGAAACATATTCATTGATACTAAAAAATAGATTTACACCAACACTGAAGTTGGACGCATAAATAAAACTTCCGTTACGACTTTCACATAACTTTATCATTTCATCATAATGCTCTAGCCAACCTGTTGTGCCCGAAACTACAGGAATATTATTTTCTAAACAAAATTTAATATTTGAAACAGCAACTTCAGGAATTGAAAATTCAATTGCTAAATCTGCATTTAAAATTTCTTCTATTGAAGAATCACGATTTATTTTTGAAGTAATGGTGTGCCCTTTTTGTAACGCTAATTTTTCAATCGTTTTCCCCATTTTTCCATATCCTAATAATGCTATTTTCATTTAATTCGATATTTAAAAGATAAGCTGTAATTTGCTTTAGCGTCTATAGGGTTGATATTAAAAACGGGTTCAAAAGATAAGTCGTCATTCACATTAAACTGTCTTAGGTGAGCGTCTACATTAGCATCAATAATATTTAATAAATAAAATCCCACAGCAATTGCTATACTTAAATCTTTATTTCTTTTTGCTGTCTTTTGGGCATCCACCAATCTATCTGAAGAAATAATGGGAGAGTCACCATCTCCCCAAAACTCATCATCTGTAAATCCTGCTAATCTACTTTTATAAGCATCTCTAAAACGATTATAATCATCATTATTTATAGAATAAAAATAAAGACTGGTTCCAATACCCGCATAAATTATCGGAATTTTCCAATACTTTTTATTATAAACTTGTCCTAATCCTGGAAGTACTGCAGAGTAAAATGCAGCTTTTGCAGGAGCTAAGGGATTATAATCACTATTTTTTATTAAAGTATCTTTAATTATCAATCCATTTTCTTTTGTTATAGAAAGTGTGTCTGATTTTTGAGCAAACAAATTGGTTACTGAAATAAAAAGGAAGATATAGAAAAGTTTATTTTTCACTTTTAAGTAAATTCAAGATTCTAAGAAAATCTTTTTTATTTTTAAAAGGAATCGATACTTTTCCTTTTCCACCACCAGAATTCTTAATGGAAACTTTACTATCTAAATATTTTGAAAGATCTTTTTGGGCTGAATTTAAATAGGAGGGAAGTACAGCCTTTTTCTTAGCTGGCTTTGTCTCGGATACATTTTTAATTCCTCTTACTAAAGCTTCAGTTTCTCTAACTGAAAGATTTTCTGATATTACTTTTTCGTATATATCAAGCTGTTCTCCAAGGTTACTAACATTTATAATAGCTCTACCATGCCCCATAGAAATAAAGCCATCACGCATCCCAGTCTGAATTATTGGGTCTAATTTTAACAGACGTAAATAATTTGCAATTGTAGATCGATTCTTACCTACTCGATCACTTAATTCTTCTTGTGTAACTTCAATTTCTTCAATAAGGCGTTGATAAGAAAGGGCTATTTCAATTGGATCTAAATCTTGTCGCTGAATATTTTCAACCAATGCCATCTCTAGAGATTCTTGGTCATTTGCAATTCTAATAAATGCAGGAATGGTTTCTTTTCCGATTAATTTTGAAGCACGAAATCTTCGTTCTCCACTTACTAATTGAAATTTATTAAAACCTAATTTTCTAACTGTTATGGGTTGAATAACACCTAACTCTTTAATTGAAGATGCTAATTCTCTAAGTGATTCTTCATTGAAGCTAGACCTAGGTTGAAATGGGTTCATTTCAATGGTATTTAAATCTAAATCTACAATACTACCCACTACCTTATCTGCATTTTTATCAGCAACCGATTTTATATCGTTGCTTGGATCTTTTAATAATGCTGATAATCCTCTACCTAAAGCTTGTTTTTTAGTTGCTTTCGCCATTTAGCTTTTTTCGTTTTTCTCAATTAATTCCTGTGCCAAACTTAAATAATTATTCGCACCTTTACTACCCGCATCATAACTAATAATGCTTTCTCCATAACTAGGTGCTTCTCCTAAACGCACATTACGCTGTATGATTGTTTTAAACACCATTTTATCGAAATGTTTTTTTACTTCTTCAACTACTTGATTGGATAAGCGTAATCTAGAATCATACATCGTTAGTAATAATCCTTCAATATCAAGTGATGGGTTATGAATTTTCTGAATACTTTTTATTGTATTTAATAATTTTCCTAATCCTTCAAGGGCAAAGTATTCACATTGTATAGGAATTATTACAGCATCTGAAGCTGTTAAAGCATTTAAAGTTAATAATCCCAAAGAAGGAGCGCAATCTATAAGAATATAATCATATAGTTCTTTAATAGGTTCAATCGCTTTTTTAAGCATTGATTCTCTTTCGTCTTTGTCAACGAGTTCTATCTCTATAGCAACTAAATCAATATGAGCCGGTATGATATCTACATTAGGGGAACTGGTAGAAACAATAGCATCTTTTGCTTTTATTGCATGTTCTAATAAACGATACGTTCCATTTTCAACAGTTTCAACATCAATCCCAAGACCAGATGTAGCATTTGCTTGAGGATCTGCATCAATCAATAAAACCTTCTTTTCCAGTACACCTAAAGAAGCTGCAAGGTTGATAGAAGTTGTAGTCTTTCCTACACCACCCTTTTGGTTAGCAATAGCTATTATCTTTCCCATAAATTTTAAGCAAATTTTAGGTTTAAAAATACGATTAATTATGCGGTTTAAAAGCGAATTTTGTTAACAGGTAATGAACAAAATTCTAATTGGTTGGATTAGAAGATACTCGTTTCGTTTTTTTATTTGTTCTTTTTCGAACGTATCATCATTTCTAGCATATCCCACATTTCTTTAGGAACTTCTTCTAGTAAATTCATTTGCCCTGCACCCTTTAACCATTCACCACCATCAATAGTAATTACTTCGCCATTTACATACGCTGAAAAATCGGATACTAAATAAGCAGCTAAATTTGCTAATTCTTGATGTTCTCCAACTCTTTTTAAAGGTACTTTTTTTGCTAGATCAAACTTTTCTTTTAAATCACCAGGCAATAACCTATCCCATGCTCCTTTAGTTGGGAACGGTCCGGGAGCAATTGCATTAAAACGCATACCATATTTTGCCCACTCAACTGCCAATGATCGAGTCATTGCTAATACACCAGCTTTTGCTGTTGCACTTGGCACTACATAAGCAGAACCAGTCCAAGCATAGGTAGTAACAATATTTAAGATTACTTTATTTGTTTCTTTTTGTTCAATCCAATGTTTACCAAAGGCTAGCGTACAGTTTTTAGTTCCTTTTAAAACAATATCGATAATAGTATCAAAAGCATTTGCTGAAAGTCTTTCTGTTGGTGAAATAAAATTTCCAGCAGCATTATTTAGTAACACATCAACAGTTCCAAAAGTTTCAACTGAAGCTTTTACCATTGCTTCCACTTCATCGTAATTTCTAACATCACATTGTACTGGAAGGACTTTACCTCCTGTAAGTGTTTCTAATTCAGTTTTTACATTTTGAAGTTTTTCAATATTTCTGGAAGTTATAACCACATTAGCTCCTAATTCCAAAAAATAAGTAGTCATAGCTTTTCCTAAACCACTTCCTCCACCAGTTACTACAATTGTCTTTCCTTCTAAAGCGTCATCACGCAACATTTTCCCTTTATAATTCATATTTAATTTTTTTTAATTCCTTTAAATTTGTTTGTAATAAACTGCACAATTTTTCAAATTATCATTGTTCAATAATGCTGGATGTTGAAAGTTAGAATGATACTGCATTCCTAATTTCTTCATAATAGCTATAGAACTAACATTTGGTATAGAAGCAATTGAGTATATTTCTTTTAGTTTCAATTGTTCAGAAACAAAATTTAAACAACCTTTTGCAGCTTCTGTAGCATATCCATTGCCCCAAGCACTTCTGTTTAAACGCCAACCAATATCTACACAAGGAGTAAATTTGCTTTTATAATTTTGGTTTAACATTCCTGTAAAACCTATAAATTCACCTGTTTCTAATAAATCTATTGCAAAATAACAAAAGCCAAATTTCTCAAAATGAATTTGCATTCTATCGATAAAACTCTTGCATTCCTCTTTATTTAGAAGCTTAGGAAAAAACTCCATAACCTCTCTATCTTGACTCATTTGTATAAATGGTTCTAAATCGTTAGAAACCCAATTTCGCAAACCTAATCTTTCGGTTTTAATGAGGTATTTATTCATTTAATCTACAGAGTCAATCAAAATCTGCAATAAGTCGATAGCAGCTTCACTAATTTTTGTACCAGGTCCATAAACAGCAATTGCACCAGCGTCAAATAAAAACTGATAATCTTGAGGAGGAATAACTCCGCCTACTACTACCATAATATCTTCGCGATCATGTTTTTTTAATTCTTCAACAACTTTAGGAACTAAGGTTTTATGACCAGCAGCTAGGGAAGAAACACCAATAATGTGTACGTCGTTTTCAATTGCCTGTTGAGTAGCTTCTTCAGGAGTTTGAAATAATGGACCAATGTCTACATCAAAACCAACATCAGCATATCCCGTTGCAACAACTTTTGCACCACGATCGTGACCATCTTGCCCCATTTTTGCAATCATAATACGAGGACGTCTTCCTTCTAATTCTGCAAATTTATTAGCTAATTGTCTAGCTTTTTCAAAGGATGAATCTTTCTTTATTTCTTTACTATACACACCACTAAACGATTTAATTTGTGCTTTATGTCTTCCGTATATTTCTTCTAAAGCATCACTTATTTCTCCTAAGGTAGCTCTTTCTCGAGCAGCATTAATGGCTAAAGCTAATAAATTTCCTTCACCTGATTGTGCCGATTCTGTTAATTTTGATAAAGCACCTTTTACTTTTAAAGCATCTCTTTTATTTTTTATATTGTTTAATCTCTCAATCTGAGATTGACGAACTTTCTGATTATCTACATCTAAAATTTGAAGAGGATCTTCTTTTTCTAATCGATATTTGTTAACTCCTACAATAATATCTTGACCAGAATCAATTCTTGCTTGTTTTCTTGCTGCAGCCTCCTCAATTCGTAATTTTGGAATTCCAGACTCAATTGCCTTTGTCATTCCACCTAACTCTTCAACTTCTTGAATAAGTTCCCAGGCTTTATTCGCAATTTCTTCAGTCTTTTTTTCAACAAATTCACTACCTGCCCAAGGATCTACCGTTTTTGTAATTTGAGTTTCTTTCTGTAAATAAATTTGGGTGTTTCTAGCTATTCTTGCTGAAAAATCTGTTGGTAAAGCTATGGCTTCATCAAGAGCATTGGTATGTAAAGATTGGGTCCCACCAAACGCAGCAGCAGCAGCTTCAACACAAGTTCTAGCTACGTTATTAAAAGGATCCTGTTCTGTTAAGCTCCAACCACTAGTTTGACAATGAGTTCGTAATGCCAAAGATTTTTGGTTTTTTGGATTGAACTTTTTAACCATTTTTGCCCAAAGTAATCTTGCGGCTCTTAATTTTGCTATTTCAGTAAAATGATCCATTCCTATTGCCCAAAAGAAGGAAAGTCTAGGAGCAAAACTATCGATATCCATACCTGCTTCAATTCCTGTTCTTATGTATTCTAATCCATCAGCTAAGGTATAAGCTAATTCAATTTCACAAGTAGCTCCTGCTTCTTGCATATGATAACCTGAAATTGAAATTGAATTAAATTTAGGCATGTTATTAGAAGTATATTCAAAGATATCGCTGATAATTTTCATCGATGGAGTCGGTGGGTAGATATATGTATTTCTAACCATAAATTCCTTTAAGATATCGTTTTGTATAGTTCCAGAAAGTAATTTAGGAGCTATGCCTTGTTCTTCTGCTGCAACTATAAAAAATGCCATAATAGGTAAAACGGCACCGTTCATGGTCATAGAAACACTCATTTTATCTAGTGGAATTTGATCGAATAAAATTTTCATATCTTCCACACTATCAATAGCAACACCAGCTTTACCTACATCACCTTCAACACGATTATGGTCACTATCATATCCTCTATGAGTAGCTAAATCAAAAGCTACAGAAAGTCCTTTTTGCCCAGCTTTTAAATTTCTACGGTAAAATGCATTACTGTCTTCAGCAGTTGAAAAACCTGCATATTGACGAATGGTCCATGGTCTCCGAACATACATTGTTGAGTATGGACCTCTTAAATAGGGGGGTATACCAGCAACAAAATTTTCATGGTTAAACTTTTTTGTAGGTTCATTTTGTGAAACTTCAAAATTTGAAAAATTGAGATGTTGTAAATCTTTTCTTTTCATGATTTTATTATTTCTTGTATTGAGATAAGTATTTATAATAAGTTTCAAAAGTTAAAAACATGGCTAAATAATTATCTGTTTCAGCATCACTAATGTTTTTACGATATTTTTCTGCTAAAGAATAGGTATGAATTCCATTTACTTCTTTTAAAGAATTTAAAGAAACTTTTATATCTTCATTATCTATATTATTTATTAAACAGCTTAAAAACTCTGAATTATAGTTAAGTTCTCCAGTATTTATATTAATCCAAATATTTTTATCTTGCCTTAGTTTTTCTAATATAGCCAAAGTATGTGGTGAAGCAATAGCGTAGTAATCGGCATCACCAGAAGCACCACTATAGACAAAAGCGGCTAGACTATATTGATAATTTTTTCGACCCGTATTTGGGTCTTTATTTTTTGGATAATTGGCTAAATCTTCTCTAAAACTAAAGTAAGCTTCTTTTGCTAAATCTATATCTATTCCATTACAATTAATAGTAAGATTTTTATCTTGATACTTGTAATCCAATGGTTTTGAACAACTTATTGTCAAAAGTATAGTTAATAATAGTAGTGAGTATTTGATCATTATTATTCTTGTTTTAATCTTGCTTGTTCGTGTTTTTCGGCAAGCCTTCTTTCTATAATTGGCTCTAAAAGTGTTTTTCTTGAATTAGTTTTTACAAATGGATATAACTCTAAATTATCCTTCATTACATCATTTAGATTTTCATGTACATTGGTACCTAATAATTCTATTTTTCCACTATCAAATAAATCCTGTTCTTTTTGTGCAGATTCTTTTATTTTACGTTGTATGGTTCCTTCTTTTAACTGAGATAGGAAACCTCCATTTGCTTCGATATCTTTAAAAAGAACTAATGCTTTTTCAGAAAGTTGATCTGTTAAAGTTTCAATATAATAAGATCCTTTAGCTGGATTATTTGAAGCCTCGAAATAACTTTCTTTTTTTAGGATAAGTAATTGATTTCTAGCAATTCGTTCACCAAATTCATTGCTTTTGTGGTAAATTGAATCATATGAATAATTACAAACCGTATTGGCACCTCCAAGAATAGCACTCATGTTTTCAGTGGTTGTTCGGAGTAAATTGGTGTTGTAGTCGTAAATTGTTTTATTTCGATTAGAAGGAAATGTAACAATATGACATTCAGTTGAAATATGATATTCTTTTGCTAGTAAAGAATATAGTCTCCTCAATGCTCTAATCTTAGAAATTTCAAAGAAATAGTTGGACCCAACACTGAGTTTGAATGTGATTGAGAATTTTTCTGAATTAGATATCTTATCTTTAAAATGATTAAGATATTCATTAGCTTGAGCTAAACAATAAGCAAGTTGTTGAACCATGTTTGCTCCACTGTTTTGAAACAAAGTTCCATCAACACTTAAAATATTACTTTGAGGATTATTTTCAATATTTTGCTCTAAAATAGCATGATCTTTTTTTAAATTATAAAACCAATTTCCAGTTCTAGCAAGATGTCCTATAATATCTATATTATAAAAAACAGTTGCTTTTTGATTAGAAATGTAGTTTTTTATTTCAGAGATAAAAGACTCAGAAAGGAAGTTAAAATTGAAATATATGATTGTTTTTTCAAAATTAAAACCATTAAAAACTTGACCAATATCAAATTCCTTATCTGAAGTTATATAAACTGCTTCGGCTCCTTTATTAACGGATTCTAATAATAACTCATTTGCAATTCCTTCATCATCGATAAAAACAGATTGTGCTATATTCCATTCTTTAGGAAATCCCTCTATATTCTTAAATTGATTTTTAAATTGGTCTTGATGATAAAACGGTTTAACATCAATTCCTTCAATGTTTTTCCAGATAAGCGTCTCATTATAATCGGCTCCCTTTAAATCTACTTGAATTTTTTGTTTCCATTCTTTTGATGAAACTTCTTCAAATTCATTAAACAAATAATCACTCATTAGTTTTATTTTTTAAACTGTCTTCGTGTTCTATAAGATAAATGTCTTCATTTTCTTTTTTTAGATAGTACTTCTCCCTTGCAAATTTTTCAATTTCATTACTATCTTTCATTTTTTCAATGAATAACTTATCATTTTCAATTTCATCTTGATAAACCTTTTTATTGTTTTCAAGTTTCTTTATATCCTCATTTAATTCTTGATGAATTAAAAAGGAGTTAGTGTCAAAAAAAAACATCCAAACTATAAACAAGATTACAATTAACAAGTATTTATTACTTGCTATTCTAACCCATTTTTTGTTTTTTATTTCTTTTAGTTTTTTCAATTTTCGATTAATCTTTGATTGATGATTTTTCTAATTAAGTCTACAGCAACCATATTATACCTATTATTTGGAATAATAATATCGGCAAATTCTTTTGTCGGTTCTATAAACTGTTGATGCATTGGTTTTAGTGTGTTCTGATAACGATTTAACACCTCGTCTAAATCTCTTCCACGTTCAGACATATCTCTTCTTAAACGTCTAATCAACCGTTCGTCACTGTCAGCATGTACGTATAATTTTATGTCAAATAGTTCTCTAATATCTGTATGAGTTAATATTAATATTCCTTCTACTATGATAACTTTTTTGGGATGTGTAGTAACAGTTTCATCAGTTCTATTATGCTCAACAAATGAATAAATAGGTTGCTCTATAGGATTTCCTTTTTTTAATTCCTTTAAGTGTGAAACTAATAAGTCAAAATCAATAGCTTTTGGGTGATCAAAATTTATTTTTGTTCGTTCATCAAAGAGTAAATGACTGGTATCTTTGTAATAAGAATCCTGAGAAATAACACAAACTTCATCTTCTGGAAGTTCTTGTATGATTTGATTTACAACGGTGGTTTTACCACTTCCAGTACCTCCGGCAATTCCTATTACAAGCATAAAAAAGATTTTCACAAAGGTAATTGAATTACGCTTTTTTACCTAAAATAATATATCAATTAAAACGAATGGATGTTTGGTAGCTATGAGAATATATATATTTTTGCACTACTAATTTCGGGATGTAGCTTAGTCCGGTTTAAAGTGCTGGTCTGGGGGACCAGAGATCGGAGGTTCGAATCCTCTCATCCCGACTTTTTTATGGTTCAACTATCTAACTAACAGATGGTTGGTTTTTTATTTGCCTGCAATATTGTAAGTAACAACAACTTTCATCTTTTTTTTTATTTAACAATCTAATAAATCTTTATACTAAGTATTGTGTTTTATTAAGGATAAAGTATCTGTAGCTTAATAAGACGTATATTTGCATCCAATTCAGAAATGACACTAATTAAAAGTCATTTTTTTAATCACTTTTATGTCATTTAATTCATTGGGCTTATCAAAAGCTTTATTAAAAGCCGTTGATAAACAAGGCTATTCATCACCAACACCAATTCAAGAAAAAGCAATTCCATTAATATTGGAACGAAAAGATGTGTTAGCTTCTGCACAAACAGGAACGGGTAAAACCGCAGGGTTTACTTTGCCAATGCTTCAAGTATTGTCTCAGGGGCAACAATTAAGAAAACGCCCTATTAGAGCATTAGTGTTAACTCCTACAAGAGAATTAGCAGCTCAAGTGTATGATAATGTGAAAGTATATAGCGAGTTTTTAGACATTAGATCTACTGTTATTTTTGGAGGTGTAAATCAGAGACCACAGGTTTCTAAAATTCGAAATGGAGTAGATGTACTTATCGCAACACCAGGACGATTGTTAGACTTACAAAATCAACGACTTCTTACATTGGCTAAAGTTGAAATATTAGTGTTAGATGAAGCTGATAGAATGCTGGATATGGGTTTTTTAAGAGATATTAAAAAGATTATTGATTTAATGCCTTCCAAAAGACAGAACTTATTGTTTTCTGCTACCTTCTCAAAAGAAATAAAAAAACTAGCTAATGAATTATTGCATCATCCAGTAATGGTTGAAGCTACTCCAGAAAACTCTACAGTTGATGCTATAAAACAAAAAGTGTATCGAGTTGCAAAAGATAAAAAAACAGGATTGATTATTAAATTGATTTCTGATGGAGATTGGAAACAAGTGTTGGTTTTTACAAGAACTAAACATGGAGCTAATCGACTTTGTAAAAAAATGATTGCCGCTGGAATTACTGCTGCTGCAATTCATGGAAATAAAACTCAAGGAGCACGTACCAAAGCATTAGCTAATTTTAAAAGTAACTCTATACGAGTATTAGTAGCGACGGATATTGCAGCGCGAGGATTAGATATTCCTTTATTACCGCATGTTGTTAATTTTGAATTGCCTAATATTTCTGAAGATTATGTACATAGAATTGGAAGAACCGGTAGGGCAGGTGCAAGTGGTGAGGCTATATCCTTAGTAAGTGCAGACGAAACATCCTATTTAAAAGATATTGAAAAATTAATAGGTTTTAAAATCCCAGTTGAAATTGTGGAAGGTTTTGAGCCTGATCCAAATGCTTCTACAAAACCAATTAAGCAAGGACAAGGTGGGGGAAATAGAGGAAGGAATTCTAGAAATTCTAATAAAAAAAATAATTCTAATACAAGAGGTTTTGGTGCAAAAGATCCAAAACACAATAGAAGAAGACGCAATAATAATAGATAAAAGCTATTATTTACCAAGTGCCCGCTGGAGAGAATAAAAAATCAATCGGATTATCGATATCATATAAATACTGATAACTTTTAGTGTCTTTATTACAAAAGGGTTCTAAAAGAGTCAACATATTCTTGTAGTTTTCTAAAGTTAATGCACAATAAAAAGTTTTATTGTCAACGCTTAACATCCCCTCATCTGTTTTAAAAAGCCCAAAAATTAGATTGCAGTTACGGTTTTCTATAAAATCTATTTTAGAAAGGTCTAATCGTATGTTTCTTTCTATAATAGTACTTTTAATTAAATCTCTAAATAATATAGCTTCACTTTTATCAAAGTTATAAAGTCTTACTACACTCTCATCAAACTCATTAATGTTTTCTATAAAATCTAATTCCATTAGTTATATAAATATATATAGGTGTTTAATGAAGTAGCAATTAATAGCCATAAAAAATAAGGCACAATGAGCAAGCTTTTAATATCTAAAGTATTTTTATAAGAAAATAAAAATACCGTAACAACAATAGTTAAACCTATAATAACTATTAATCCTAACCCTATTAAATGTTGGTTAAAAAAAATATAATTCCAAATAATATTTAGAACTAATTGTATACTGAAAAGAGTTACTAATTTAGTATTAAAAGATTCTTTCACTAAGTATGCCATATAAATAGAAAAACAGATCATTATAGTAGTCCATGCAACACCAAACAGCCAACCTGGTGGTGTCCAGGGAGCTTGATTTAGATTAATATACCAATCTGTCATAGGGCCATTTTTCATTAGCCAACTGCCAATGGCCAATGCCCCAAAATTGATAATTAAAAACCCTACAATTAGTTTAATTAAATTCATTTGTTTTTTAAGTTGTTAATTTTAGTCAATACTTCTTCTGCTTCTAAATATTTTAAATCACTTTGAGAACGATTAATGGAAGATAGCCTATGCCAATCTTTCATTAATGCATTGTATTTATTTTGAAGCTTTTCTGATTCAGATTTTGATTTAAAGATACCGAACATTTTAGTTACTTTATGTGTTTTGTAATTTTACTACTTAAGGGTTTAGTAATCGAGTAATAATAATCTATATATTGCCCATTTTTACCAACTAAGTATTTTTGAAAATTCCATTTTACCGAAGAGTTTGTAGCTCCATTTTTGTCTTTATCCGTTAACCATTGATATAAGGGGTGCTGATTATCACCTTTAACGTCTACTTTTTCTGTCATTAAAAAAGTGACTCCATAATTGGCTTTACAAAAAGTTTGAATTTCTTGAGCAGTTCCAGGTTCCTGGCTTCCAAATTGATTACAAGGAACACCAATTACCATTAGCTGATTTTTATAAGTATCATATAATTTTTGAAGACCCTCATATTGTCCAGTAAAACCGCATTCTGATGCTACATTAACAAATAGAATATATTTGTCTTGATAATCTTTTAAATTAATAGTCTCACCCGCTAAACTATTTATTTGCACATCATAAATAGAGACTGGTGAATCGTTTTGAGATATTGATTTATTAAAGAAAGAAATTATAAGTATAAATATTAAAGTATTTTTCATTTTTACATTTTATTTTAAGTAAACTAAATTACTATTTGTTATCAACTAATTTATTGTTTTATTAATAATTCTATATGAATTGAATTAATTATTAATATAGTTTTGAAGTTCTGTTATTTTTTGAGGATTATTAAATGCGCCTCCATAATAGGATGTTACTGTAGCAGAGGACTCATCTTTAATCCCTCTTGAAGATACACACAAATGTTTTGCATCAATAATAACAGCAATATCTTTGGTATTTAAAACTTTTGATAATTCGTTAGCAATTTGGTTTGTTAATCTTTCTTGTACTTGAGGACGTTTTGAATAATATTGAACAATTCTATTCAATTTTGATAATCCAATAACTTTACCAGATGAGATATAAGCTAAATGAGCTTTCCCTATAATGGGTACAAAGTGATGTTCGCAATTAGAATAAAAAGTAATGTTTTTTTCAACCAACATCTGATTATATTGATATTTATTATCGAACAATGCAATTTTTGGTTTGTTTTTTGGATTTAAGCCTGAGAATATTTCATCAATATACATTTTAGCTACTCTTTTAGGGGTGCCATTTAATGAATCATCTGTTAAATCTAAACCCATAACATTCATAATTTCTTCAAAAAGTATTGCAATTTTATTTTTCTTTTCTTCATCTGAAATTTTAAAAGCATTTTTTTTCATTGGAGTTTCAAGACTAGTTGAAATATGATCATCTCCAATTTCAGTTATAGACATGTTATCAAGATTATGTCCATTTATTTTTGGTATATAAATTTCGTTTGTTTTCATAAAAAATATTTAAGAGAAGGAAGTGTAGTTATTAATTTTAATATCTTTTGCTTTTAAATCGTACATGAGATTGTAAAGACCAAAGAAAGTTCTGTTCATATAAATAAAATGTTTGGAACCTCTATTTCCATTCATTTTACGTATTTCACTTTTTTTGCTAAATTTTTCACCTAATTCTGCAATTTTCTTAAAAAAAACAGGATCTGAAAAATCAAAATAATCCGATTGAAATGGTTTTGTAAAAAGACTAAGTAATTCATAAAACATCTTAGATAAAAATTGAATTTCATTTTTAGAATCTTCAGATCTTAAAATATCTAATTCAAACATCTTAATTCTGAATTGTTTTGAATCTTCTAAATTTTCTTTTTTAATTAACTCAAAATATGGTTTATAGAATTCCTCAGGAATTTCTTTCATGCAACCAAAATCAATTGCAATTAATTCCCCTTTATTTGAAACTAAAAAATTTCCTGGATGTGGATCTGCGTTTACTTTTCTTAATTGGTGAATTTGGAACATATAAAAATCCCATAGAGTCTGTCCTAAAAGATTTGCGGTTTTTTGATTTTTATTTTGTGCTGTGAATTCTGACAGATGTTTTCCTTCCATCCAATCCATAGATATTATTCTTTCTGAAGATAAATTTGAATAATATTTTGGAAATTTAATGTTTGGTAAATTTTTAGAAGCTTTACTAACAATTTTGCTTTGCTCTATTTCTAGTAAATAATTAGTTTCTTCAATTAATTTACCTTCTACTTCTTTAAAATATTTATCTGAATCTTTACCCTTTAGGTTAAACATTTTAATGGCAATAGGTTTTACCAATGATAAATCTGAAGAAATACTATCAGCAACTCCTGGATACTGTAGTTTAACAGCAAGTTTTTTGCCGTTTTTATATGCTTGGTGTACTTGACCAATACTAGCAGCATTCACAGAAGTTGCATCAAAAGTATCAAATAAATCATTTGGAGCTTTTCCTAAATACTTTTTAAATGTTTTTATTACTAAAGGAGGGGATAAAGGTGGAACTGAAAATTGAGATAATGAAAATTTATCAGCATAAGCTTGTGGTAAAATGTTTTTATCCATACTAAGCATTTGAGCTACTTTTAAAGCACTTCCTTTCAAATCTTTTAAGCCATCATAAATATCTTCAGCATTATTTTGATTCAGACGTTCTTTTGCTTCATTTTCAGAAGTTACTATTTTATCACCATAGTACTTTATATAATTCACACCAACTTTAGCACCGGTTTTAATGAGTTTTGAAGCTCGTTGAATTTTTGATGTAGGTATGTTATCTATTGTTTTCATTAATTCATAAATGATTTTTCTTTGTATAAAAATTTACCTAAATCAATAATGCTATTAATAGGTTTAATATCCATAATATCAAAACTTGTATTGACAGCTTTTTCTATAAAAATGTCAGTTTTTTCAAATGAAGGAGATGAATCTTCTAACCAAAATTTTATAGTTAATAAAAATTGAATCCAAGCAGATTCTTTTAAAGTTGTGTTTTGTAGATTATTTATACTGTCTAACTTTACTTCAATTAATGTAATATCTAACTCTTTTACATAATTTGTAAAACTATGTTTTAAAAGTTTTAAAGTTTTTAATTTATTTAGGTTGTTTTTGTTTGGACCTAGTGCATAAACTACATAACTTCTATTTACAGTTAGAAGTTCGAAAAATGAATAATAAAAACTTAAAATTTGATTTCTAGCTCCATATGATAAATAATCATTACTATCTTTAAGAAGGTTTATTGTTTTTTTAAAAAAGATATTAAAAATAGATTGTTCTAATAATTCAAAACTTCCAAATAATTTGTAAAAATCTTCTTCATTAAAATTATACTCTTTAGAAAAACTATATACCGAAATAGGATTATTATTATTTGTTAAAACATATTCCATATAATATGAAATAATACTTTCTTCACTTATTTTTTTTTTTCTAGCCATGTTATTTTTTTTTGTAAATATATAAAATGTTTAACAAAAAACAATATATGTTAAACAAAATTTAACATATAAAATTCTATATATTAAAAAACATAAGTCTAATAATTTGTTTATTAACTGTTTAGGTTGCTTGTTGTAGAAATGTGAATTTAGTGTTATTCAGACCATACAGCTAATTCATTTCCTGAAGGATCTGCAAAATGAAATCGTTGACCACCCGGAAATGAAAAGACATCTATTGCGATTTTTCCACCTTCAGAAATGATTTTATTTTTTATAATATCTAAATCTGTATGGTACAAAACTATAAGTGCACTATTTTCAATTTTGCTATTCGTTTTTTCAAATCCTCCTTGGAGACCACTATTTGAAAAAGAAGTGTAATCTGGTCCATAATCTTTAAATTCCCATTGAAAGCATTTTGTATAGAATTCCTTTATTTCTTCAATATTAATTGCTTTAAATTCTACGTAACTTATTTGATTGCTAATTGGTTTCATAAAAATTTGGATTAAAATTAATCGTTAGTTTTTTAATAATCTTATTACTGCTTTTTTACCTTCAGACTTAATTTTAATAAGATAAACACCAGTGGAAACACTTAAGTTTAAATTTATAAATTGATTTTCTGAATATTTTTTAGTTTTTATAATCTTACCAGTTAAATCACTTATCGTTACTGACAAAGACTTATAGGTAGCTCCTAAGTCAATAGAGAAATTACCGTGAGTTGGATTAGGATAAATAACAGGATTGGTTTCAAATGAATTTTCCAAAATTCCTAAAGTGTTATTAACTATAATGGAATAATCTTCAACCTCACCATCAAAATCAGTTTCACATGAAGTTGGAGATCCATTATATTTTGCCGAAACTCTCATAATCGTATTTCCGTTTAATGCATTTTGTGGTACTAAAATAGATAGGGGTGATAAATCAGTAGGTCCATCAGGAGTATTTGTAGCAGATCCTAAATCATATTCTTCATTAGCATCGTCAAAATCTAAATCCTGATTCCAATCAATCCAAGTTTTAGCATAAACAGTATAATTACCATCCGTATTTACATTTACAGTTAAATCATGTGTGCTTCCTGCATCTATTGTCGTAGAAAAATCATCAGAATAATCTGTATAGGGTTGTGTTTTTCCAGTAGCATTATTTATTTCATTAAAACCGACTAAAGTTACAGCTGTAGCATAACTCATATCTCCATAAGATTGACAATGTTGACAATCGTTCAATACGGTAACCATATTATCTATAGTTTTCGTACTAGAATTTCCTTGAGCATCTGTTACAGTTAAACTTACTGTATAGCTTCCTTCAGAACCAAAAACAACTATTGGGTTTCTTTCAGTAGTTGAAGAAATTGATAAAGGTTGAGGTGTAATAGACCATTCCCAAGAAGCTCCATCGTGTTTTAACATAGAATAACAATCAAACTGAATCGGGTCTGAAGGACAATAAATTACATCATCATAAGTAATAGGTTGTGCAATTGGAGTAAAAAGAGCATCTTTCATATCTCTTCCCCAAACTCCTCTTCCATGGGAAGCTAACCTTAGTTCAGCATCTCTATAAAATGGATTAATTTGTAAAGACTTTGTAATCAACGGTAAATCTGATGAGTAATCTATCCAATTGGAAGCAATAGTATCCCAATACAAAACTCCATATTGAGAAGTTACATAAACGATATCGTCACTTCCACCTTGATATAATATATCAGTGAGGTTTTCACCATCCAAATTAGAAGTCGTTTTGTTTATCCATGTTGACCCTCCATCTGTTGAGTTAAATACTTTATTACCATTTTCACCTCTAGCAGTACAAATCCATACATTATTTTCATCTTCTGGATGAATTGAGATTCTAAACCTTCTTTTATTACCAGAAGGATCACTTGTTGTTTTATTCCACGTAATTCCACCATCAATTGTTTTCCAAATTTCACAAGGGTCCCAATATCCACCTAATTTGTTATAAACGGCATACATAACATCCGGATTACTTCTAGATATTTCTATTTCGTAAACCATTCCGGTTGCATCTGGGAAGGTGTAAATAATATCAAAATTTAAACCTCCATTAGTAGATTTATATATCTTATTTTCTAAACCAACATAGATATGGTTGGCATATCTTGGGTCAAAATAAACGCCACTTCGTTCTGCAGTACTATATGATTCATTTGGTCTTACAGGAAAACTAGTGTGGTTTATTATATCATCTCCAAAAACTTCTGGAATGGTTTTTACTGAAGTGTTATTACTGGCATAGTGTGTTCTATATAGCAACTTTCTGCTTTCTATTGGATGTACATAACCAGATGCTTCTTCAACTCCTCCAATGTTGTATGTTTTTCCATCTCCATAGTTTTCAGACCAACCACTTGTTCCGTCATGGTATTTTCCACCCGTAAAAGTATCTTCATTCCAACCAGTATTAAACCCCCAAAAGTGAGCGGCTTGTATCCCTCTATTTAGAGCTACATGGGTCATTAATTCATCATCAGAAAAATCAATTCCTCCATCAGTAGCAACCCAAATATCATTCCCACTAACTTCAATATCTTGTACATCTGCATGAATAAAATCTAAACGAGTTGAATTTGCAGCTCCTATGGATTGATAGGTTTGACCTCCATCACTTGATTCTGTTAACCTAATAGTTGCAATCCATAATTTATCTGGGTTAGTTGGGCTAACTTCCATATCAAAATTAAAAAATCCTTGATGATATCCTCCATCATAAGCCGCTACATTCCAGTCGTCATTTCCGTTAATAGGTCCATAAGGGGCTCCATCTTGACCAGATGGATTAGTCCATAAATCACCTTTATTGTTACTTTTATAAACACCAATCCAACCTTGATCACCTTCTTTAGATTGACCGATTAAACATACATATACAATATCTTGAGATGCAGGTGTGATTCCAATTTTACCGCCTCCATCAATTGCATCTTCAAACACTTCTGGAACGTACCAACCATTTCCTTTTAACGCCCAAGTATTTCCTGTATCGTCACTTCTAAACAGTTCACTTCTTTTTGCAGAAGGATTGGATTTTAATAAATAAACGATTGAATTATTAGTTGGATGAAAATCAATATCCCAGCAAGAATCCGAAAATACTTGAGACCAATTTACTCCTCCATCAACAGATTTAAACAATCCGGTTGTAGATGTATGAAAAACGATGTCGTTATTAGAAGGAGAATATTCAAACTCATTACCAGTTCCATCTGTAAAATGTCTTTCTGTCCAAGAATTACCTCCGTCTAAAGATTGGTAGATTCTACTATTGGATGAAATCAAGAAATTATCAGTATCCGTTGGATGAATTTTAACAGCTGAATTTCCTCCAGAAAATACTTCTCCTAAAGAAATCAATGACCAATTGGAGGCTTTATCTGTCGATTTATAGATTCCTCCAGCTTCTGTACCACAAATAAGTAGATCTGGATTTGATAATGATTGGTCAATAGCATATATATTTTTATGCCAAGATATAGGTTGCGCATTGTTTGTTGAAAAAGTTTCAAATGGACCAATTGCTTCCCACTCCAGACTTCCCATTGGATTACTATTTCTTTGATTATATTTTTCTTTTTGAAGTTGAAATAATGTGTCTTCTTCTTGTTTAGATAGTAGTTGAATATATCCGTTTTGATTAATAAGGCTTTCAATTTGAATCATCCAATGCTTATGGTTTTGAGTATGAATGCTTTTTACAAAATCATTTTCTTTGTAAAACTGTTTGTATAATCTTTCAACTTCACCCACATTTGGGTTTTCAGAATACATAAGTTTAGCCCATTCGGGAGTATCTTGATTGATAATTGGAATCGATTTAAAAAATTCCGTTCTATTCTGGCTTATAGTATTGCTTATAGAAAAAAGTATAAATAAGATTGGGATAATTCTCTTCATGGATAATTATTTGAAATAGGGAATTAAATTAAAGTATATAGAATTTTTTTGGTTCAATAGGGTCTGGTATATTTTTAAGTCCCATTTGTTGTTTAATGTTAATTTCGATAGTTCTAGAAATACTTGTCATTGGTGTATCTGTAGGCCTATTTTCAAAAGGATCTTCTATGTTTTTTGCAATTTTGTTCAATAAAAAAAATGGGATTGCAATTATGATGATTACTGGAATTTCTAGAAATCCACTCATGTCACTAAAAGAAAAAGAAAGAGAAATCAAGGTAATAAAAATAAATATATATAAAGTTTCTCTATAGGTTTTTGGAAAATCAGTGTTTTTAATTCTTTCTGCTTTTCCCATAGAAGCTAAAAGCCTAACTATGGTTTTGTCTATTTGTACTTGTTGATAATCATTTATTTTTTTTTCTTTATGTAAAATTGATAAGTCAATAGTATTATTATCTAATATAGCTAATGGAACATTACTTTTGTTTTTTAACAAAGAGATTTCATTTTTGTCCAAAAATGAATCAATGTTTTTTAAGGGATCTTGTTCTCTTAAGCTTTGAGATAATGAATAACACCATGCAATCTGCCTTAATGCCATTCTTTTTACTATTTCATTATCGGTATCATTTGTAAAGTTTTTTAATTGAACAACAAACGACCTGGAATCGTTAACAATCTCTCCCCATATTTTTCTCGCTTCCCACCAACGGTCATAGGATTGACTTAGCTTAAAAGATAGTAATAGTGATATTGCCGTTATTAAAAAAGCACCTATATATGAAGGTATGCTTACAACAAAAACATATTTTGTTAAAAAGAATATTAATATAGAAAAAATACTAACTATTAATAATTCAATTTTAATATTATTAAACCAATACTTTAAGGGTATTTTTTTTTTAAGGATCATAATCTTATTAATTTAATATTTAACAAGTGCATGCAATGCTATTTAAAAGACTGTTTGATTAATGAATTAAACAGTTTTTAGATTGAAAAATTAAAAGTAAGTATTTTGAAATAATTTAGACTGTTTCCATTCATTTATTCTTTAAATAAATACCATAAGGAAAGTTAATAAATGAATAACTTTTGTCAATAAAAATTCAGTTGATTGTTTAATGAAATTAGTACTTTTGAAGTAAGAAAATAAAAGATAAAATTATGTCAGATACAATAGAAAGAATCAAATGTTTGATTATTGGTTCAGGTCCTGCTGGATATACTGCTGCGATTTACGCATCTAGAGCAGATTTACATCCTGTAATGTATACAGGAATGCAACCAGGAGGACAGTTAACAACTACAACTGAGGTTGATAATTTTCCAGGATACCCAGATGGAACGGATGGAAATGCAATGATGATGGATTTACAAAAGCAAGCAGAACGTTTTGGAACTGAAGTACGTTTTGGAATGGTTACATCAATTGAATTGAGTAAAGAAATTGGAGGGATTCATAAAGTGATTGTTGATGGTAAAACAGAAATTGAAGCTGAAACTGTAATTATTTCTACAGGTGCTACTGCAAAGTATTTAGGATTGGAGAGTGAACAACGTTTAATTGGAGGTGGAGTTTCGGCTTGTGCTACTTGTGATGGGTTCTTTTATAAAGGGCAAGATGTAATTGTTGTTGGTGCTGGAGATACTGCTGCTGAAGAAGCAACTTACTTATCTAACATTTGTAATAAAGTAACTTTATTAGTTCGTAAGGATTATATGCGAGCTTCTAAAGCAATGCAAAATAGAGTAAACAAAACAGCCAATATCACTGTAATGTATCATACTGAAATAGATGAGGTTTTAGGTGAAAGTGTGGTAGAAGGAGTAAGGGTAATAAACAATCAAACTAAAGAAACTGAAGTAATTGATGTTACAGGTGTTTTTATAGCTATTGGGCATACTCCAAATACTAATTTGTTTAAAGGAGTATTAGATATGGATGAGGTAGGTTATTTATTAACTGAAGGGAAATCTACAAAAACCAATTTACCAGGAGTATTTGCTTGTGGTGATGTACAAGATAAAGAATACCGTCAAGCGGTTACTGCTGCAGGCACAGGCTGTATGGCAGCTTTAGATTCTGAACGTTATTTAGGTGCTTTAGAATAAATTAAAAAATATAAATCATAAAAGAGGCTATTCATTTACTTGAATGGCCTTTTTTATACTTCTACGGTTGTAAATTCAAATTTACTTCCATCAAACAATCCTTTGTCACTCAACTTTAATGATGGGATTACTAACAATGCCATAAAGGAAAGTGTCATAAAAGGGGCATTTAAATTACATCCCATCTCTTTTGTCATTTTATCTAACTCTGCATATTGTTGACCTATTATTTCACCAGGTTGATCACTCATAATTCCTGCAACAGGAAGTGAAACTACTTTTTCTTCTTTATCTGAAACTGCACAAATCCCTCCTTTAGTTTCAATTAACAAGTTAACGGCTTTACAGATAGCCTCATCATTCGCTCCAACTGCAATAATGTTGTGAGAATCATGACCAACAGATGATGCAATGGCTCCTTCTTTTAACCCAAAATTTTTAATAAAAGCTAAAGCGGGTTTCTGATCTTGATATCGATTTACAACTGTCATTTTTAAAACATCTGAATTGATGTTAGAAACTAAATTTCCATTTTCAATTAGACTGCTTTTTATAATTTGATTGGTGACTAATTCTCCTTCTAAGGCTTCAATTACTCGAATTTCTTTACAACTAGATTCAAATCTAAAGTCTGAAATTGATTTTTTAGTTGTATTAAAATTATTCAATATTTCAAAAGATACCGTTTCTATATTTGAAACTCCCTCAGAATAAACTAATTCACCATCAATATAGGTTTGATTGGTTTTGAAATTAATTAAATTTTCTACCAAAATAAAATCTGCAGGATCACCAATTTGTAAAGTTCCTATATCTAAATTATAATGGTTTATAGGATTGATACAGGCAACTTGCAATATCTTGAACAAATCAATGCCTTTATCAATTGATCTTGCACATAGATTATTGATGTGATTGATTAATAAGTCATCTGGGTGTTTATCATCACTACAAAACATCATATTATCAAAATGTTCAGGAAGTAAATCGATTAAAGCTTCAAAGTTTTTAGCCGCAGAACCCTCTCTAATGATTACTTTCATTCCTTTTTGAAGTTTCTCCAATCCTTCTTCATAAGTAAAGCATTCGTGATCTGTACTGATTCCTGCAGAAATATATTTAGTGATGTCATCACCTCTTAATCCAGGGGCATGACCATCAACTGGTTTGTTATAATGCTTTGCCCAAGCTATCTTTTTCATAACCTCTTCGTCATCGAATAATACGCCAGGATAATTCATCATTTCTGCTAAATACTTGATTTCTTTTTTCTGAAGTAATGTTTTAATTCCTTCTGAATCGATAATAGCTCCAGCTGATTCGAATTGAGTAGCCGGCACACAGGAGGGAGCACCAAAATTAAATTTAAAAGGAATTTTATTTCCATTTTCAATCATAAATTCTACACCTTCAATTCCCAATACATTGGCAATTTCATGAGGGTCTGAAACTGTAGCTACAGTTCCATGAGATACTGCAATTTTAGCAAACTCTGAAGGCACTAACATGGAGCTTTCAATATGAATATGTGCATCAATAAAACCAGGCATAATGTAAAGATTGACATTGTGATCCTTTTCTATAATCGAAATAATCCTTCCATCTTCAACCGTTATTTCACCCTTATAGATTTTTTGATTATGAATGTCAACTATTTGCCCTTGAATTTTCATTTCAATATTTTTAGTGTGCTAACAAATTTCGGTGTTTTAATTAAACTCTGAAATGAAATTAGAAATGTTTTTTTCTAAAGGTCCTTTTTTATTAATTGATTTAATAAAAGCACTTCCTATGACTACGCCTTGAGTAAATTGACAAGCAAATTGAAAGTCTTCATTGTTTTTAATATTAAATCCTGTAATCAGAGGGTTTTTTAACTGGTAGTTTTTAATTCGATTAAGATATTCTTTTGAACTGTCAATACCTTTGTTTTTCCCAGTAGTACTTGATGAAGAAACAGCATAAATAAAAGAGTTACTTAGGTTGTCGATTTTTCTAATTCGATCTTCTGATGTTTGAGGTGTGATTAAAAACACCATAGGAATTTCATATTCTTCAAAAAGATTTCTATATTTTTTTTCATATAAATCTATTGGTAAATCCGGTAATATAGCTCCTGAAATTCCTACATTTTGACAAGCTTTTAAAAAGTTATCGACTCCAAATTGTAAAACTGAATTCCAATACCCCATCATAATTAAAGGTGTAGAATTTATAGTCTTTATAGTTTCTAATTGTTCAAATAATAATTTTAAATTCATTCCATTTTTTAAAGCAATGGATCCACTTTCTTGAATTATGGGACCGTCTGCAAGTGGATCACTATATGGAATTCCTACTTCTATAAAATCTACCCCAGATTTCCCTAATTGATTGATGATAGTTGTAGTACTATTTAACTTAGGATATCCTGCAGAAAAGTAGATGGAAAGGAGATTTTCTTTTTTTATTTCAAATAGATGTTTTAATCTGTTTTTCATTTTTCTATTTGTTTAAATAGTTGATATATGTACTTAAATCTTTATCACCACGACCACTTAAATTAATAATCACTCGTTCGTTTGGTTTTGCTTTTAAATATTTTAAATAAGCTAGCGCATGTGCACTTTCCAAAGCTGGAATAATTCCTTCAATTTTACTTAATTCCAAACCAGCCTCAATAGCTTCTTGATCGGTAATACTAACATACTTCACTCTTTCAATATCATTATAATAAGAATGAGCAGGACCTATTCCGGGATAATCTAATCCAGCAGAAATACTATGCGGTTCAATAATTTGCCCATCATCATCTTGGATTAAGTATGAATAACTTGCATGCAAAACCCCAGGCTTTCCTAAAGCGATGGTAGCAGCCGTTTTCTTAGTATTAACTCCTTCTCCAGCAGCTTCAACACCTATGAGTTTTACATTTTCTTTATTTAAAAAATGATAATAAGCTCCCATTGCATTACTTCCTCCTCCAACGCACGCAATAATATAATCGGGATCTCCATCTAATTGATATCTAATTTCTTCACTAATTACGGATTGAAAAATTGCAACCATATCTGGATAGGGATGAGGTCCTACTAAAGAACCAATAATGTAATGCGTTTCTTCAGGATGATTGATCCAATCTCTGATAGCTTCGTTGGTGGCATCTTTTAAAGTTTTGCTTCCACTATGAACAGGAATCACTTTTGCTCCTAACATTTTCATACGTTCTACATTGGGTTTTTGCCGTTCTATATCTTTGGCACCCATATAAACGATACATTCTAACCCTTTTAAAGCACATACAGTTGCTGTTGCAACTCCATGTTGACCTGCTCCTGTTTCAGCAATTATTCTTTTTTTACCTAATTTTTCAGCTAATAGAATTTGCCCTAATGTATTGTTTATTTTATGAGCTCCTGTATGATTTAAATCTTCTCTTTTTAAATAAACTTGAAAACCATAAGTATCACTTAATCTTTTAGATAAGTATAGAGGTGAAGGCCTACCCACATAATCTTTTAAAAGGTCTTTAAATTCTTTTTGAAAATCTGAATTCTGAATTATTTTTAAATAATTATTCTTTAATTCTTCAACATTTGGGTGTAATAATTCTGGAATATAAGCTCCGCCATATTCTCCATAAAACCCATCTTTATCTACATTATAATTCATTGTTAATTTTTTTTATGAAATTGGATATCAATTGTGCGTTTTTTACTGCTGGAACAGTTTCAAAACAACTATTAATATCTAATGCTATAATATTTAATTTTTTAAGCAAGGGATCGTTTTTTATAATTTTTGCGTCCTCATATGAAATTCCCCCACTTAACAGAAAAGGAATTTCATTGTCATAGTTTTTTAATAAAATCCAATTAAATTTCTTTCCGGATCCTCCATATGCTTCAGTTTTGGTGTCGAATAGAAAGTAATCCACCACCTTTTTATAATCCATCAATTGATTAAAATCAAACCCTTCACTTATTTGAAAAGCTTTTATAATTTTTACTCCTTGTTTTTTTAAATCATTACAAAAAGAAACACTTTCTGATCCATGCAGCTGTACATAATCAAGTTGATAGGAATTAACTTTTTCTAAAATGTATTTTAAATTTGAATTTACAAAAACTCCTACTTTTTTTATATTTTCAGAAATTTGATTAATGATTTCTATATTTAACTCGTTATCAACATATCTTGGTGATTTATCATAAAAAATGAAACCTAAAAAATCGGGTTGTAATGAAGCAACATCAAAAATATTTTCTTGGTATTTTAAACCACACACTTTTACTTTCATGAAACCGAAATTTTATTAATAAAATCTTTACATGCCAGTTCTGGATTCGCTTCTTTCATAAAAGCTTCTCCCATTAAAAAACCTTGATAGCCGTATTTCCTTAATTCAATTATAGTATTAGGGTCGCTAATTCCGCTTTCGCTAATCTTTAAAATATCAGAAGGAATAATGGTTGCCAATTCTTTTGATACATCTGTTGATACTTCAAAAGTTTCTAAGTTTCGGTTATTGACTCCGACAATAGTTATATGTTCGTTATAATGAGTTTGAAATTCTTTTGCATTATGAATTTCTAACAATACTTCTAAGCCTAATGATTTAGAGAATTGAGCCAATTCTATACACTTTTTTGAATCTAATCCAGCTGCAATTAATAAAATGATATCGGCCCCCATTGCTTTTGCTTCCAATATTTGGTATTCATCCACCATAAAATCTTTTCGAAGCATTGGGCAGTTAACACCTTGTCTAACCTGTTTAAAATCGTCATTAGATCCACCGAAGTAATTGATGTCAGTTAATACTGATATACCACTTACACCAGGTTTTTCATATCCCTGACTTATTTTTTGAATATTAGCATTGGCATTAATAATTCCTTTACTTGGAGATTTTCTTTTTATTTCAGCAATGATACCAGATTTTGTGTCATTGAGAATATGTTCTTTCATTGACTTCGTGGAAGTTTCCATAAAAGAAGATTTTTCTAATTTTTCAATTGGAAAACGTTCTTTATTTCTAGCTACTTCGATATGTTTATGAGCTATTATTTTTTGTAAAATATTCATTAACCTATTAGTTTTATTAGGGATTGTTTGGCTCTTCCAGATTGTAAGGATTCTTTTGCCTTTTCTATGGAATCTATTATAGTTGTACCTGTAGCGACTTGAATAGCTGTTGCTGCATTGGCAACTACCACATAGTTTTGTGCTTTATTACCATCTCCTGAAAGAATTTTCATAAATATTTTAGCAGATTCATCGACTGAATTACCTCCAAATAATTGTTCTTGTTTTAAAGCTTTAAATCCATACTCATTTGGTCTTATTAAACGATCTTCTTGATTTGAGACCAGCCTAAAATCACTAGTTAATGAAATTTCATCATAACCATCTAGAGAGTATATGATAGAATATTTTTTTTCGGTTTGTTGATATAGATATTTATAAAGACGCAATAATTCTAAAGAGTAAACACCCACAATTTGTTTGTTAGGTTTTGATGGATTTACCATTGGACCTAACATATTAAAAAAGGTTTTTACTCCTAATTCTTTTCTAATTGGTGCTACCAATTTCATCGCAGGATGAAATAATGGAGCGTGTAAAAAACAGATGTTTGAGGTTTCAATTTGATTTTTAATTTTTTGGATGTCAATGGTAAAAGAATAACCTAGTTTTTCCATTACGTTTGAAGATCCACTTGTAGAACTTACTCCATAATTACCATGTTTGGCAACTTTTACACCTGCTCCAGCTACCACAAAAGAAGCTAATGTGGATATGTTAAAGGTATTTTTACCATCACCACCTGTACCGCATAAATCTATAGGGTCAAACTCAGATAGATCTACCGGAATACATAATTCTAATAAAGCATCCCGGAATCCTGCTAATTCTTCAATGGTGATTTTTCTCATTAAAAAAATCGTTAAAAAACTTGCTATCTGACTGTTATTAAACTCTCCTTGACTTATTTTAGTAAGTAATTTCTTAGCCTCTTTTCGAGTAAGAATTCGATGGTTATGTAATGATTCTAATACTTGTTTCATTTTAAATAATCTAATGGTTTACCCAGTTTTTAATAATTTGAAACCCCAATGGAGTTAAAACACTTTCTGGGTGAAATTGCAAACCTCTTACATCATAATTCTTATGTCTTAAAGCCATATTTATTTGATAATCATCAATTGCGATAGATTCTAGGTTTTCTGGTAAGTTTTTAGAAGCAACCCAACTGTGGTACCTTCCAACCTGAAATGTTTTAGGACAGCCTTCAAATAAGTAATCTTCTTTTATTATAATATCAGAACTTACTCCGTGATATACTTCCTTTAAATTCTCTAGCTGACCACCAAAGCATTCAGCAATGGCTTGATGCCCCAAACAAATACCTAATATTGGTTTTTTATTATAATAGGTTTCAATTACTTTTTTCGTGAGCCCCGCTTCAGAAGGGATTCCGGGTCCAGGAGAAATCATTATTTTATCGAAGGTTTCTAAGTCTTCTATATGAAATTGATCGTTCCGAATAATGGTTACTTCAACTTCTAATTCGTCCAAGATATGAACCAAATTATAAGTAAATGAATCGTAATTATCTATTACAACTATTTTTAATTTTTTCATATTTCTTCTGCTATATTTATGGCTTTTCGTAAAGCACCAATTTTATTATTTATTTCTTTTCTTTCATTAGTAGGGTTACTGTTGACAACTACTCCTGCTCCGGCTTGATAAATTAAATGATTATTTTTACTTAGAAAAGTACGAATCATAATTGCCATATTTACATCGCCATTAAAACCGATATAGCCAATAGCACCTCCGTAAAAACTTCTTTTTCTGTTTTCATATTTATCTATTAATGTCATTGCTTTATATTTTGGCGCTCCTGATAATGTTCCAGCTGGAAAACTGTCATAATATACATTTATATTATCCGATTTTTCATCTAATTTACCAGTAACTTTACTCACCATATGTATAACATGAGAATAAAATTGAATTTCACTTAATTTTTCAACGGTTACCTCTTTTGTGTTTCTGCTTAAGTCATTTCTTGCTAAATCAACCAGCATCATATGTTCTGCATTTTCCTTTGGATCAACTAATAATTTCTTAGCTAATTCTTTGTCTTTTTCTAAATAACCAGTTCGTTTATAAGTTCCTGCAATGGGGTGAATTTCTGCAATATTTTTATTTATTCTTAACTGAGCTTCTGGTGAAGAACCAAATAATTTAAAGTTTACATAATCAAAATGAAATAGGTAAGGAGAGGGGTTTACCATTCTTAATGCCCTGTAAACATTAAAGTCATCACCTTTAAATGCTTGTTTAAATTCTTTAGATAACACGATCTGAAAAACATCTCCTCGTTGGCAATGAGCAATTCCTTTTTTTACAATTTCTTCATATGCATTATCTGTAAAATTTGAAGATTCATTTTTAATTTTACTAAAAGGAAATTTACTAGGAGTTGTATTATTTAGTAATTCTAAAATAGAAGAATTTGGATTCTCATCTGAAGTAGAATTCTGTATTAAATGCAATTCGTTTGAATATTGATCCATTACAAATACATATTCATAAACGCTAAACAGAACTAAGGGAATTGATTTATCATCCTTTTTATTTTCATTAAAAGTTAACTCTTCAGCAAATTCTACAGAGTCGTAAGCGGTATAACCAAAAACGCCATTATAGCAGAATGGTAATTCAATTTCATTAGTGTCAAAGCTATTTATGAATTTTGAAAGTTCAGAAACAAATACTTCATTTTCATTTTTAATAGCGTTAGTACCTCCCTTTGTATTACTAACTTCTATAGTATCATGAGTAGCCTTAAAAGTTGAAATAGGATTGCAACATATATAACTATAACTGTTTTCTTTGCTTTGATACTCAGAGCTTTCTAGCAGTATTGAACCCATATACTGATCCCTAAGTTTTAGATAGATACTAACAGGGGTATGCATATCTGCAAGTACTTTTTTATAGGAAGTATAAAGTTTTGTTTTCATTTTTTAAATTTTGAACAAAAAAAAACCTACCGAGAAGGTAGGCTTTATTTTTTATATGTAAAATAGCTTAACCGTTCACGATTTGATTTCGTAAATGGCTCCACCAACTGTTATTTAAATTTGTATTCTTCATTACTTGGACAAATATAGCAATTAGATTTTATTGAGCTAAAATTCTTAAAACTTTTTTAAAATTTATTCTACAGGACTGTGATCAAAACTTAAAACGTTTTTCATTTTCCATTCTCCATCTACTAATAACCAAGTAGTTGAAAATTTTGCTCGACCTGTTTGATATAGGTCTTTAGTTGGTTCTTTAATCCAAAATTCGTGTTCTCCATTTTGAATGGCTCCATATAACACCCCTTGATTGTATAATGGAAACACTTGAATGCTTCCTTCGACAATTTTCCTTATGGGTTTGCGATTAGGAGATGAACAGATGTTGGCTTTCATACTTGCCATAAATTCATTTTTTGATTGAATTCCTCCTATGTCGTGATAAAACTCAAACTCATTATGGATTGTATTTTTCAGTTCTTCCAAATGGCATTTATTAAAACCTTCTTCAAACACAACCTTGTCCATTTTTTTTAATTGAACAAACAAGATGTTGTTTTTTGAAACTTGTGCTTGAACTTGAGTTAGTGTTACAAATGATAAGCAAAATAATAATATTGATAATTTCATATGGTTATTTATGTATGCTTACATTTTTTTCACGCTACCAGATCGACCACCTTTTTTAGAAACTAATTTAGGGTCTCCGTAATAACGTACATCTCCTCCACTAGAGGCTTTAGCATCAATTTTTTCTTTTACATTCACCACAATGTCAGCACCACTAGATGCTTTCGCATTACACGTAACTGTTAAAAGGTTTTTAGCATTAATTTCACTTCCGCTAGATGCATTAGCATAAATATTTGAGGTTTTACCTGAAACATCAATATCTGCTCCACTGCTTGTTTCTGCATATAATTCTTTTGCAAAGACTTCTACCTCTAGATCTGCTCCACTACTACTATCTAAATTTATTGTTTCATTTTTTATCACAGATTTTCCGATGACATCTGCGCCACTACTAGCTTCAATACTAGATAGACTAGTAAAAGTTACATACACTTTTTTTGCTCTTGCTCTTCCTATGTTTTTAGAAGAACGTATAGTTAACTTTCCATTAGATATATTGGTTTCAATAAACTCATGTAAATTTTCGTCTGCTTCAACTACGATTTTGTTTTCGGATCCTTCAGTTAAAAAAACGTCGATGCCACTAGAACCACGGACTTTATCAAATTCTTGATTGACAGATCTTTCTTCGGTAGTTACATTTCCATTTCCATTTTCTTGACCTAATATTACATCAAATTGGCAGGAAGTTATTGTAGTAACTAGTACTAACAATAAAAAGGTTTTGATTAGTTTCATTTTAATATATTTTTTGATTAATTATTGGTTTCCAATTTTTACTTTCACATTATCATCTTCGTCAGTAATCTTTATATCTACACCATTTTCATTGATGATTACATGATTTCCTTCTTCTTTTTCATTAACTTCAATATGAATTCCATCCAATGATTCGTTTACTTCTTGCTCCCAATTTTCATCACTAGAGTGATTATTCATATTGTTAGAATCGCTAGTGTTTGATTCTGGACAATCTAAACAAACGGTTTTAGATTTCTGAATTAGTAAATAATTTTCTTCATCACCATTTCTTAAAATATCATTATATCTAGAACTGTTTGAATGAAATGAATAGGTGTTTTTATCAGCATATAAAACTGAATTTATCGGAAGATATAAAACTACTTCAACCTCTTGTTCTCGATATTTATTAGCAATATCTGTTGTGTAATATCCATTTAATGATAAGGTGTTATTATTAAACGTATAATCATAATCGATAGCTTCTGCTCTTTGTTTGGCATTATCAAAAGAGTTTCCTTCAGCTTTATGTTCTATGTATAGTTTTGCTACAGAATCATTTGTTGATCGTACAATTAATCGCACATCACTTGAATAAATTATTTTATTCCCATTTTCATCAGTTTTTAAATAAAACTCTCCTTTTCGTGTTGAATTATAATTATAACGTTTGTTACTAACCATTTCTATTTTTAGAGTGTCATTGGCTTTTACTGGCAAAACATTTTCTGTAATGTAGTCTCCATCATAAGCTTGTTCTGTTGCTTGTCGTACACCTAAAACACCTAGTCCTATTAATGAAAATATCCAAAGAACAAACAAAACTATTTTTGCTGTTGTACCTATAGATTTTAAGTTAGTCACTAATAATTTTAGGCCTAAAATAAATAGAGCGAAAAATGGAATTCCAACCATTAAAAATACTAGTAGAAATATCAACCAAAATGGAGTGTTAGCTGTGTTCACCATTGAAGCATAATCCATTAACTCATGATTTCCTCCAAATATTCCAAAAGTACCTGTGGTAAAAAGCCCTACAATTAAACCAATGATTGTTGAAAGAGAAATAATGATTAATAAAATTCCAAAGAACTTACCAAATACACTAAAGATTCCTGCAAATATTTTACCTAGGGTACTAAAAAATCCCGAAGCTCCTTTTTTTGCGCTCTCCATGTGTTTATCATAATCGACATCTTTTATTTTATCGGAAGCATTTTTAAGTTCTTCTTTAATTTTTTTTTCGATGTTCGAGATATTTACGGGCTCTCTATTCATTTTTAATTTATCAGAAGTCGTAATTGCTTCAGGAATAAGAATCCATAGTAATATATATATAAGTATAGGAGCTCCTACACCTAATAAAACTAATGCAATCCAAGCTAAACGAATCCAAATAGCATCGATACTAAAATAATGACCTAATCCAGAGGAAACCCCTGCAATAAACTTATTATCTGTATCTCTAAATAGTTGTTTGTGTGAAGCTTGACTTCTTGTTTGACTTTTTTGAGTAGGAGGAGCATCTTCAAAGATCTCTTCATCTACCATATAGTCTTCTGGTTGTCCCATTACTGCAATTACTTCATCTAATTCTTTTAAGGTAATTACTTGGGAAGTATCGTTTATTTTTTCAGAGAAGAGTTCAGAAATGCGTGCCTCAATATCTTTTATGATTTCGTCTTGTCCATTTGGATCTGAAAAAGAACGACGAATCGCATCAAGATATCTTGTAAGCTTTGCAAAAGCATCTTCATCTATATGAAAAAATGTACCTGCTAAATTTATGTTTACTGTCTTGTTCATTTCTTTGATTTTTCTCGTGTTACTTTCTTTACAGCCTGTTGTAATTCACTCCAGGTTGTATTTAATTCGTTTAAAAATAATTTTCCGGTTTCGGTAAGTGCATAATACTTTCGTGGTGGTCCGCTGGTTGATTCTTCCCAGCGATAGGCTAACAGGCCAGCGTTTTTAAGGCGGGTTAGCAAAGGATAAATTGTTCCTTCTACCACAAGCATTTTTGCGTCTTTTAAGGTCTCTAATATGTCTGAGGTATATGCTTCGCCATCCTTTAAAATGGATAAGATGCAATACTCCAAGACTCCTTTTCGCATTTGAGCTTTTGTGTTTTCAATTTTCATGTGTTCATTTTTAATTGATTCTCACTAAATTTTCTGTTACCTCTTCTTTAGTGATTAAATAATGAGACCTAAGGTCTTCTAGTCGATAACTTTTTTTCTCAGTTACTTGTAAAGCATTTTTATAAGTAACTTGAGCAACGTCTGGATGATTAGTTCCATAAGAAAGAAAGTTTAAAACTAAGGCTAAAACTAAATTAATTAACGCGTTCATTTTTTGATTGATTTATTCCCTATTCAGTTACCTGAGGTTGGGTGGTTGTTTTGATGAATGATATACTAAATGGGTATTTATAATATTCTCCTTTGGATGCAGCAATTGTTGCTGAAATTACAGCGTACAGCTCGAATACAAATAATCCGAAAAGTAAAATAGCTGCTATAACAATAATGACTACATATCCTGATAAATTTTTAATATCTTGTATGGATACCGTTCCTACAGTGTGATCTATAGTTTCAATTAAAGAAATAAAATCGGTTGCAAAAATTAATGCAAACGGAAGGCATAATAACCCTATAAGTAAGGAATAAATAAATATACTTAATTGAAAGTTGATTGCTTCTCTTCCATGTTCTTCTACAAATTTATGTTCTTTATTAAAAGTCCATAATAATAATGGAGCTATAAAATTTCCAAAAGGAAAAAAGAACTTACTAAAAGTAGAAAGGTGCGTAATTGCAGCAACATTTTTTTGATTTTCTGATATAGTAGTTTCCATTGTCTATTAATTTCTTATACAAATATATGTCTTAAAGATGGTACTTTGTTACGCATAGTACTAAAATTAACATAAGTTTAACATATTTGAATAATAAAAATATAAATAAAAAACATCTTTAAATGACTGATAAATAGAGTGTATTTGATATTTATATAGAATTATATGCATTAAAATTGAATAAAGCCAAATCAAAATATATTTTAATTAAAACTCATTTTTTTGGATTTTATAAATACTATTTATTGCTAAAAATTTAGTATTTTTACAAGACTCCCTATTTATTTATACCTTTAGATATGAAAAACCTATTTATAATTTTCATTTTATTTTTTTGTTTTATTTCAATTCAAGCACAGATTGTGGATATACCAGATACTAATTTTAAATATGCATTGGTTAATGAAATTGTTGCTGATACAAATGGTGATGGTCTTTTAGATAATGATGTAGATACAAACGATGATGGAGAAATACAAGTGAGTGAAGCTGAAGCCGTAACATACTTAAGAGTATTTAATTTTAATATATCTTCTTTGGAGGGTATAGAAAGTTTTATTAATATTAAAAGATTATTTTGTGCGGGTAATCAATTAACAAGTCTTTTAACTCAAAATCCAAACCTATGGTTATTACACTGTTATGATAATCAATTAACAAGTTTAGATGTTTCACAAACCGTAAATCTTTGGGAATTAAATTGCTCAAATAACCAATTAATAAGTTTGAATGTTACTCAACTTTTAAGCCTTGATTGGTTTGATTGTAGTTATAATCAATTAATTGAATTAAATATTAAAAACAATCATAATAATAGTATGACTGCTATGGTAGCTACTAATAATCCAAATCTTTCCTGTATTCAAGTTTACGATGTAGATTTCGCTTACACTCAAAACTGTTTTTATAATCATTGGTGCAAAGATAATTGGACAATATATAGTGAAGATTGTAACTTAGGAAATATAGAAAATAATCTAAATAGATTTAATATTTATCCAAATCCTGTTCAAAAGAGGTTGTATATAGACTCACAACAACTAATAGAAAATTTAACAATCTACAATATACAGGGACAATTAATTTTGAATGAAATTTCAAATAATATTGATGTGTCGTTTCTTTCTACAGGTTTATATTTTGTGCAAGTTACTATAGATGGAAAAAGTGAAACAAAAAAGTTTGTAAAAGAGTAAGAAGATAGGTTTTGTGAGATTCCTCAGTAATTCTTTCTTCGGAATGACAGTATATTTATATCTTCGTCATAAATATGTAACAATGCCCATAAGCCCCAAAAAAATAACTGCTTTTACTTTTTTTAAGCTTCCTTCAGTTTATTGGTTAGGAATACGTGTAAAATCGATAAGTGATAAAACATGTACTGTTAAAGTAAAACATCGTTGGATCAATCAAAATCCGTTTAAATCTTTATTTTGGGCAGTGCAGGGTATGGCAGCAGAATTAAGTACAGGTGCCATGGTAATGAGTTGTATTAAAGATTCTAATCAAAAAGTATCAATGTTAGTTGCTAATAATAAGGCAACTTTTCTAAAGAAAGCTACTGGAAGGATTACTTTTACCTGTAATGATGGATCGTTAATAAAGCAAGCTATAAATGATGCAGTTACAAGCGGTGAAGGAAAAACTTGTTGGATGAAATCGGAAGGTGTTAATGAAGATGGAATTGTGGTTTCTATTTTTGAATTTGAATGGACCGTAAAAGTGAAGCGTTAATACCTATAAACACTCAATTTTAACAGAATTATTGACCGTTAATCCGAAAAAATAAGGTTAAAAAAATGCTAAACTTATTAACAAAAGAAAATTTATATAACATTTTATTGTTATCTTTAAAACTGAAATTAATAAAATAATCGCCTATAGTTTAAAAATACTTAACCCAATATTCTGAAAATGGCTAGAGCAATGTTTGATTACACCAAAGCTGTACTAAACAAAGTAAGTTTTGACGTAAATCTTTTCTGTATCGAGTTGAAAAAAGCATTAACCCGTTTACTTCCCCACGAAATCGAGGAATTAAAAATTTGGGTAAATGGTTTACTAGAACAGAAACCACAATTGAATCAATGTTTAATTTATTTAAAATCATAAAAAAATCCCTCATTTCGAGGGATTTTTTAATTCTTTGATTTTATAAAGCTATTTAAGAGGGCTTATTACTTTTATGTCCTGAAATGCTATTGCTCCCCTTATTACTCCAGCAATGATGTCGTATAAGGCATCAATAATCTGCATTTTTAATTCACTCTTTTTATATAATAAACTAACTTCCCTAGCAGGAGAAGGCTCATTAAAGTATCTTAAATATTGTTTTTGTTCTTCTTTTGAAATGTCTAGCGTATTTAAAAATGGTAGCAATGTCATTCCAAACCCTTCGTTGGATAATTTGATTAAGGTTTCGAAACTTCCACTTTCTAATTGAAATGAATCAATTGCCTTATTACTTTTTAACGACTTACAAATATTAATCACGCCATCTCTAAAACAATGTCCATCTTCTAATAAAAGAATATCATTAATTTCTAAATCAGATCGATCTAATTTCTTTTTAGAATGTAATCGATGATTATTTGGAACATAACCTACAAAAGGTTCATAATATAAAACACGTTCTTTTATTTTCTCTTGTACCAATGGAGTAGCTGCAATTGCTGCATCAAGATGACCATCATTTAATTTTGCTATTATTTCTGCTGTGGTAAGCTCTTCAATTTTTAAATGAACTTTTGGGTATTTATTTGTGAAGTTTTTTAAAAACATGGGTAATAGTGTTGGCATTACAGTAGGGATAATACCCAGTTTAAAGTCCCCACCAATAAATCCTTTTTCTTGATCCACTACATCTTGCATTCTCTCAGATTCATTTACAATATTTCTTGCTTGATTCACAATTTTTTTTCCAACCTCAGTTAACTCAATTGGCTTTTTACTTCTATCAAAAATTAAAATACTTAATTCATCTTCTAATTTTTGTATTTGCATACTAAGTGTTGGCTGTGTAACAAAAACGTGTTCTGCAGCTTTTGTGAAGTTTTGGTATTCTGCAACCGCTAAAACGTATTTTAATTGTGTAATTGTCATAATTAATAATTTGTATCAAAGATAAAAAATATATCAATAAAATTTATTATAAATAAAATAAAATTAGATTTTAGTTATAGTAAAAAACCAGTTAATAATTAAATTAACTGGTTTGAATTAAGGAATTATTGGCTAGTTATAATCTAATTTCCATATCAATTGTAGTTGTGCCTACTTCAAATTTTGCATCATTCCATTGAGGAGGTCCCATTAGCATCACATTATTTGAAGTTCCAAACGCTTCTTTTGGCATTCCAGAAGGTTCAAAATCCATTCTTTTGTTATCATTCTTATCGTGTAGAGCTATTAGAGCATATTCACCAGGTTCTAAACCTGAAAATGTAAATACAGCTTTCCCGCCTTTAATTTCACTGCTTGCAGCATCTAATGGGTTTTTCATAAAGGTTTCTTCATTATGTAATGATAATAAAACGTTTCCTCCAGTTCCTCTTAAAGCAACGGTAACAGTAATTGTAGTTCCGTCAATTTTTTCTTCAGTTTGAGATTGTGCGCTTAAAAATAAACTTGTTAAGGCTAGTGTAATAGTAAGTAGAATAGTTTTCATAATTAATTATTTTAAATATTAGTATTAATTTCTGGTACAAATATGCGATCAGGAAATCCTGTTTAAAATAATTAATGACTCAACAGTAAAAAATAAGTTCTGAATTGTAAAATAGGAACTATAGTAACCCTCGAGCTTTTATTTCTAGGTATTTATTGATTGTATCTACCGTTAAATTCTCTGGAGCAGTAAGAATTAATTGGATTCCGTGTTTTCTTAATTCGGTTGCAATTAACTTTTTTTCAAAAATAAATTTTTCAGCAATGGTTTTGTCAAAGATCTGACGAGTAGTAATGGCCGGTTGTTCAGTTATTTTTTTGAGCTCTGTATTTTCAAAAAAGATGACTACCAGCAAATGTATTTTTGCGATGGCTTGTAAATAGGGGAGTTGCCTATGTAGCGCATCTAAGGTTTCGAAATTGGTGTATAATAATAGTAAACTTCGTTGATTTAATGACCTTTTAATATCTACATATAACCTAGAGAAATCACTTTCAGAAAAATCGGTTTCGATATTATAAAGAGTTTCTAAAATCAAATTCATATGTGTTTTTCTTCTTTGTGCTGCTACTCTATTTTCAACTTTTCTAGAAAAGGTAAACATACCAGCTTTATCATTTTTCTTTAGAACAATATTAGAGATCACTAAAGTTGAATTAATTGCATAATCCAATAGACTTAATTGATTAAATGGCATTTTCATGACTCTACCTTTATCAATTATTGAATAAACTGGCTGTGATTTTTCGTCTTGATATTGGTTGACCATTAATTGATTTTTCTTTGCAGTCGACTTCCAATTAATATTTCTAATATCATCTCCAGTAACGTATTCTTTTATTTGTTCAAACTCCATAGTATGTCCAATTCTCCTTATTTTTTTAAGTCCGAAAAGTTTTAACCTATTAGTAAATGCAATGAATTCGTATTTTTTTAATTGAAGAAAAGAAGGGTAATTAGGAACCATTTTATGGTCATCAAATTGTTGTTTTCTATTAATGAATCCTAATGGACTAGTAACAAAAATAATTAGGTTTCCAAAATGATATTCGCCTCGCTCTGTAGGTCGTACTTGATAAGTAAATGTTTTTTCTTCGGAAGGATTTAATGAACTTTCAATTTTAAAATTTCTTATTTGCCATTGAATGGGGAGCTCATCAATAATTTTAATTTTTGTTTTAAATAAAAATCGATTTACTGCGGTTATTGTTATCGAGTTCTCATCTCCATTAGAAAGCTTTTCTGGTAATACTCTTGTGGCTTGAATTCCTGTTCTATTCCTAAAAAGAAGAATGATATCAAAAATTAATAAAACAATTAAAATGGTAAAAAGTAATTTTGAAATGCCTAATAATCGTTCCTCAAAATAGGATACCATAAACAAGAAAGCAATACTAAATAATGCTAAAAAGAATAAGGGTTTAATATATAGGCTTTTAAAAAAATGCTTCACTATCTAGGAATTTCTATAGTTTCAATTATTTGTTGAATTACTTTATCTGCAGTAAAGCCCTCCATCTCTCTTTCTGGAGTTACAATAATTCGGTGTCTTAAAACTGGGGATATCACTTTTTTTATATCATCTGGTGTAACAAAATCTCTTCCTTGCATGGCAGCAAATGCTTTTGAACTATTCATGATAGCAATAGAAGCTCTAGGAGAAGCTCCTAAATACAAATTGGCATTGTTACGTGTATTATCAATTATTGCAGCTATGTATTTTAGTAAGTGAGCTTCTATGACAATCTTTTTTATAATTTCTTGATATTCTTTAATTTGAATAGCGTTTAAAATTGATTTGGCCTCATCAAGAATTCCTAAATTCTCTCTATGATGTTCGTTTTCTAAAATTTGTAATTCTTCTTCAACAGTTGGGTAAGGAACGTTTATTTTAAATAAAAATCGATCTAGTTGAGCTTCAGGTAAAGCATAAGTACCTTCTTGTTCTATAGGGTTTTGAGTAGCAAACACTAGGAGTGGAGCTTCCATTATGTTTTTAATTCCGTCAATGGTTATTTGACGTTCTTCCATTACTTCAAATAAAGCAGCTTGTGTTTTTGCTGGTGATCTATTTATTTCATCTATTAATATAATATTAGAAAATATAGGTCCTTTTTTAAATTCAAATTCTTGAGTTTTAATATTAAATATTGAAGTTCCTAAAATATCACTAGGCATTAAATCGGGTGTAAACTGTATTCTGCTAAAGTCAACATCCATTGTCTTTGCCAAGAGTTTTGCAGTAATAGTTTTAGCAACACCTGGGACTCCTTCAATTAATGAATGCCCATTAGCAAGAATGGAAATTATTAAAAGATCAATCATTTCGTGTTGACCTACAATTACTTTATTCAATTCTTCTTTAATACCTTTTACTGCTTCTTGAAGATTTTTTAAATCTAATCTAGAATTAAATTCTAAAGGTTGTTCGTTTTGTTCTCCTTGTTCTTCCATATTAATGTGTTGTAAATTCTTCTAATTTTTTATTTAAATCCATCAAATCCTTTTCATTATGGAATGACTTCATTTTTAAATTTTTTATAGTATCAATTAAATCTTTAGTTACCTCGTAAGAATTACTGCTTTTCTGAGCTAGCTTTTTTACAAAAACATCATCTAATTGGCTGGTGTTAAGATATGATTGAGAGCGTACTCTTTCAAGAAAATAGGTGATTTTTTTAGCGATGATATTTCCAAAATCTTTTTGTTGAAAATGCAAATCACCGATGTTTTTTGTAAACTCTATGGTTGAGTTTTCTAGTGGTTCTATTACTTTAATAATCCGTTGTTCCCTTTTTCCTTTAAAAATTACAAATAATAGAATCCCAATGATAATTATATAATAACTCCACTTTAACGCTATTTGTGTTAATACAAAACGCATAGGAGATTCGACTACTTTTCTACCTGATTTTAAATAATCATCCCAATATATAACAGAAGGGTTTACATAAGAAAGTATATTGGAAATATACTCTTGATTTCCTTCCATTAAATAACAGTTTGAAAAAGCTTCTGGCATAGAATGAAGGTAAAAATAACCATCTCCATGTTTAACTTTTATATAATTTAATTCATCTAGGTTAGAATTGTCATTATTAGCGTAATAACCTAATATTTTGGTGTTTAGGGTATCAATTTCAGAAATAGTAGATTTGTAAATCCCTTTTTTGTATTTAAACTGAAGAGAATCTTTTTTAAAGGAGGAATTAAATAAAGCAGGCTGAACTTCTTCTTCTAAAATATCATTAATAATATTGGTATCTACTCCAATTGAATCGTATAGAATGTTTCCAAAAGATCTAGCAGAAATAAAAACTGCATTTCCTGTTTTTACATAATTGCTTAACTTTTCATATTGCCTTTTATCAAAACCAATACTTGAATTAACAAAAAAGTACATCGAGTTTTGTTTATAAGAACTGTCTCTTAAAAATTCAAATGGATCTTGTTTTATAGTTTCTAATGGTTTGTTATTAAATATATCATTAATTTCTTGATGCAGAATATAACAACCAAATGGGACTTTATCATTAGATAAATAACTCTCTCTCCAATCTAATGGTTTAGGACGAATCATTTCAATAATGATTATCCCTAATAAAGCAACTCCAAATGCTATTAATATACGTTTCGACCTTCTATCCATGTTTATTAATGGCTTTATTTAATTGGTCGAACTCTTTTGTGGCACTTTTAAACCCACTTTCGTTTAATATAAATTCCCCATACCAAATGTGATCGTATAAGTGTGATGTGTTACCAAAAAGATGTTTGATGGTATTAGATTCAATTTCGTTTATATAATCGATATTAGTTTTATCGTAATGCCAATCGATAATATTATTAATAGAAAGGTCTTTTAAAACCTTTAAATACATATATCGTATAGCTAATCTATAATCAGATGCCGTTAATGCTTTGTTAATTAAATTTTCTAAATCTAATTCTTCAATATGTTCTTCTTCATATTTTAACGGGGCTAAATCTTTACTTTTTTTATTGAAAAATGAAGTAGCCTTTGTACCTGCAAATAACCTAATGATAATGTAAACAGCAATAACTATTAAGATAATATAGATGAGGGTTTCCACCAATTTAAAAAATCCTGGATCGACATCAATTCCGAATATGGCTCCTAATTTTTCAAAAAACCATTTAATAGCTCTTAATAGATAATTTTGTGACTCAACTACAGATTCGTTATAATTAAAATCATCACTTGAATATTTTTCAGTAAAATTATTAGAAAATGCCTTTTTAACTATTTCACTGCTATCAATTAAAACTTGATTGTCCTCTTGAGATATTCCTTCGTAAAATGAAGACAATAAGCAGTATAGCGATATGATAATGATCTTAAATTTCATTCCCTATTTGCTCTATTTTTGCTCTGGTGTGTTCATTATAAGTTTGTTCATGAATAGAAAAATAAAGGATTCCATTAATTAATTGTGATAAAGCTTGGGAATAGGTAGTAACTATTAATAAAACCCAAACCGCTATAATCCAAACAATTTTTGCTACAGCAGAATTGCCTATATCTACTCCAGTATCTACCGCATGAAAAGCATAAATGCCAATTACAAAACCAGGAATTGATAAAACCAATAAAAGTAGGATGCCAACTAATAAACCCAATACAAAATTAACTCCAACACATTTCCAAAAGTTCTTAATTACAAGATTCCATCCTTCACTAAAAGAATTGGAAATGCTTCGTTTTTCGTGTAATAAAACCATAAATGAAACTCCAAGCCAAGAAGTAATAGCGAAATTTAATATATACTGAGCAAATGCCCCAATAATTGGTATGATAGCAAGTATGATACTTGCTATAAAAAATCCGATATAGATTACAATTAACATTAAGACAAATAAAATAATGTTTCCGATATTGTCTGAAACTTTTTTCCAAACTATTTTTTTGTCAACTTCTATTGATTTATTTGTAACGTAATTAGAAATATACGAAGATGATAAACTATAGTTTAGTGATGCAACTATAATAAAAATCATAAAAAATGCCATGCCACCAAAACCTAGGTATAAGGTGCTTTCTATTTCAGATTCGGTTCCATTAGCGCCTATTAGCCCCATAAAACCAGTAACTAATAAATAGCTAATCCCTAAAAAAGCTAAAATAAAAATGCCATTATAACTAATAAAAATATTAGTAAAGCTCTTAAAATTTTGTTTCAGAAAATCAAAATAAAAAGTAACGATGTCACCAAGACTAAGTCTTTGTCTAAATTCAATTTTATTTTGAAGCATATTTTTTATTTAATGAAATAGGATATAAAATGTAATAATAAATAATTAATGCTAAGGAACTAAAAATGATAGTCATAGCAAGCCAAACAGGCATATTACTATACCTTGTTATAAATCCTTCTATAAAACCAGCAATTATAAAGAATGGTATGGTGCTAATCACAATTTTTAAACCGTCTTTTGCTCCTTTCATAAAGGAAACTCTTCTTGAAAATGTTTTAGGAAATAAAATGCTATTTCCCATAACTAGCCCGGCACAGCCTGCAACAATAATAACAGATATTTCAATAACACCATGCAACCATATTGATTTTGATGCTTCAAATAACAGGTTTCTAGTATAGAAGAAAGTAAAAAAAGCTCCTAACATTACTCCGTTACTAAATAGAATATATACCGTTCCAATGGAGGTAATTACTCCAAAAGCAAAGGCAATTAATGCAACTCTAATATTATTAATGGTGATTCCTAAAAAAGTTCCAATTTCACTTCCGCTTTTATAAATTGCAGTAGGATCTCCTTTATCTATGTTATTGATTGTTTCATTTACATAAGCATCTCCAAGTATTAAACGAACAAAAGAATCGTCATTTAACGCAGAAATGACACCTATGCAAGTTGCTCCAAAAAATATTAAAAAAGCATATAACAATGTTTTTTGATACTGATAAAAAAATAATGGAAATTCAAATTTCCAAAATTGAACAATTCTATTTTTATCTTCTTTTCTATTTATATATATTTTTTGATGAGCTTGGGATGCTAATGAATTTAAATATAAAAGTGTTTTGCTATCAGGGTAATAAGTACGAGCATAAGACAAATCATTGGTAAGTTGGATATAATAATCGGCCAACAAATCTGGATCTGTATTTATTTTTAAAGAAATAGCTTTTTCAAATGCTATCCATTTTTCTTTATTTTGTTTAATAAATGCTGCTTCTCGCATTAAATACTATTTTTGCAAAAGGGTTTGAAAAACCTTAAAGATAAAAACAAGTTTGTATATGGCAAATCTAAAAATAAACACTACACAAAACGTTAATCTGGACTACAAAATTGTAAGTATCGGAGAACGGATCTTAGCTTTGGTAGTAGATTTATTTATATTTTTTCTGTATTTATTTGTGGTTGACCTTGTTACCTCTTTAATCGATGATGTTTTTGATGATAATTGGACGGTTATAGGGTTTCAATCTTTATTGTTTTTACCTCTTATGTTTTACTCATTATATATGCATATTATATTTAATGGTAGGACCATAGGTAAGATGATTGTTAAAACAAGAGTAGTAAAAGTAGATGGATCCCCTGTGCATTGGTCAAATTTTTTAATTAGATGGATGTTGCGAATCATAGATTTGTGGTTGTTTTTTGGCTCCATAAGTGTATTGTCTATTTTGTTTTCTGATAAAAGGCAACGTCTTGGAGATGCTGCTGCTGGTACGGTTGTAATTAGTACTAAAAAGCAAGCAACTATTAACCATACAATTTTAGAAGAAGTAGATGATGCTTATGAGCCTAAATTTATTAATGTAACAAAGCTTAGTGATAAAGACATTCGACTAATTAAAGAAACGTATTTAATTGCGAAACGGTCTAACGATTTTAAAACTTTAAAAGCACTTAGAGAAAAGGTAGAAAGTGTTTTGGAGATTAAATCTGAATTATATGACCGCCAATTTTTAGATATTATCCTAAAAGATTATAATTATTATACCCAAAGCATGTGAGTTTATTTTTAATCATAGACATATTAGGAACGATATCATTTTCGATATCTGGAGTATTAACAGCTGTTAAAAAGAGGATGGACCCATTTGGTATTTTTATCATAGCATTTGTGACTGCTGTAGGTGGAGGTACATTAAGAGATGTTTTAATCAATGCACCAGTTTTTTGGATGTACGATTTACGTTTTATGTATGTAATTGCAGGAGCTACAATTCTTGCCATTATTTTCAGAAAAAAACTGGGATATATTCGTAAATCGATGTTTTTATTCGATACCATTGGAATCGCTTTATATACAGTGATTGGAGTAGAAAAAGGTATAAATGCTGGTTTCTCTCCTTTGATTTGTATTGCATTGGGCACCTTATCTGCTTGTTTTGGAGGAGTTATTAGAGATATTTTATGCACAGAAATCCCCATAATATTTAGAAAAGAAATCTATGCCACTGCCTGTATTGCTGGTGCATCCGTCTATTTTATTTTACAATACACGACATTGCCTAACAATATGGTAGTATTTATTTCTGGAGGTATTGTTATTGCTATTAGATTGTTAGCAGTAATTTTTAAATTATCGTTACCAACACTTTATAGCAAGGAAGAATTGAATGATTAGTTTTTTATTATTTCTGCAGTGATATAAATGTTATTTAAAGGCCAATCCTGAGGGTCAGAAGGTAACTCTGAAAGTTCTTTAACTACATCCATACCATTAATCACTTTTCCGAATATGGTATAATTCCCGTTGAGATGCTTGTTGCTGGTATTAGGGCCTAAATAGATAAAAAATTCAAAAGGTGAAGTTTTATTATCCGGGTTTTTACGGTATTCTTTAGCACCAGAAACGGTGCCATAACTATGTATTCTACCCGAACCTTTTTCATAAGGAAGCCTATAATTACTTCCAATATCTGCTCTCTTTTTAAATGTAGATCTTAAATCACTACTGCCAGCTTGAATAATAAAATCAGGAACCACTCTATGTAAAAAGGTATTATTAAAATACTGTTGTTTTACCAAATAAATAAAATTTGCTCTATGAATGGGAGTATCTTTAAATAATTCTATGTCAATAGAACCGTAAGGTGTCGTTACTCGAACTTTATTTTCAGGATTGTTTTTACCATACTCTGTTAAAAATGAAACTACATTTTCATCTGTTAATTTAACTTTTGGTTTGGGAGGTGTTGTTTCTTTTTTTGTTAACTTTATGATGGTATCTAATTTTTTTTCTACAGGAATGTTTTTAGTTTCTGTTGTTCTCTTTTTAGTATCTTCACAACTAATAATTATTAGTATTGATAAACACAAAAGCAACATATTTTTCATAAATGGAATTTAAAGAATTTGAAAATAAGATTGTAAAAATAACAAATTTGGAACTTCCAGGTGAAGCTGCACAATTTAAAATGGCTCCTATGGAACGATTGGCAGAACTTAAAAGAATTGCTATTGAAAGAAAATCTGCTCGTAAAGCAGGAGTACTTGCATTATTTTATCCATCGGAAGCTGAAGAAACCATGTTAGCATTAATCCTTCGTAAAACTTATAAAGGGGTTCATTCTGCTCAAGTAGGGTTTCCAGGGGGAAAATATGAAATTGAAGATTTCTCTTTAAAAGAAACTGCTTTGAGGGAAACTGAAGAGGAGATAGGAGTTATAAGAAGCACTGTGTCTGTTTTAAAAGAACTTACAGAAGTTTATATTCCGCCTAGTAATTTTTTTGTGCAACCTTTTATAGGAATTACTAAAAGCACTCCTAATTTTATTTTACAAGAAGAAGAAGTTGAATCTTTACTTGAAGTTCCTTTAATTCATTTTATGGATGACTCTATTAAAACAATTCAAAATTTATCGACTTCCTACGCAAAAAATATTGAAGTTCCTGCCTTTATGTTGAACAGTCACCTAGTATGGGGAGCCACAGCAATGATGCTCAGTGAAGTAAGAGAAATGCTGAAAGAACTTCTCTAAGAAGAGTATTTTTGTATATTCGTAACCTAATATTTCTATTTTATTTCTTCATTTAAAATAGTAAGATTTAAGAATTGATTATAAAGTATGGGGCTATTTAAAAAAAATCCTTTCGGACATATATTATTCATTAAGCTTTGGATTATAAGAGTTTTAGGTGTTATGTCTCATCGTAGATTTAAAGGATTTAATGAGCTTAAAATAGAAGGAAGCGAGGTTATTAAAGATTTACCTGAAACAAATGTCCTTTTTGTTTCTAATCATCAAACTTATTTTGCAGATGTAGTTGCTATGTTTCATGTTTTTAATGCGAGTTTAAGTGGTAGAACAGATAGCATTAAAAATGTTGGTTATTTATGGAGACCTAAGCTTAACGTTTATTTTGTTGCTGCAAAAGAAACGATGAAAGATGGTTTGTTACCAAAAATTATGGCATATGCAGGTTCTGTAAGTATTGAAAGAACATGGAGATCTGAAGGGAAAGAAGTGAATAGACAGGTTAAAATGAGTGATGTAAGCAGTATAGCTAAAGCATTGGATGATGGATGGTTAATTACTTTCCCTCAAGGGACAACCAAACCTTGGAGACCTATTAGAAGAGGAACTGCGCATATAATTAAAAAAAATAAACCTATTGTAGTGCCTATTGTAATTGATGGTTTTAGAAGATCGTTTGATAAAAAAGGACTTCGTATTAAGAAAAGAGGAATCTTACAATCTTTTGTGATTAAAGAACCTTTAAAAATTGACTATGAGAATGATAGTGTAGATTCTATAGTAGAAAAGCTTCAGTTTGCTATTGAGCAACATCCATCCTTATTGAATGTAATTCCAAAAAATGAATTTGTAAAAGAGGAGGAGTTAAATAAAAAAAGAAAATGGGAATATTAATTGATTATAATTTCTAATCATTTATTTTTTTCAATTCCTTATAATTCTTTTTTAATCTTTTAAGTAAGATTCCATAAACCAACCAATAGAAAAGTAAAAGCAATCCTGCAACTAAAATTCCTACTACAATTTGTGAAATAATAAAGGCGTTTGCAAATCCTTCTTTTGGCACTCCTTTACTTGCAAAATCCATTATTTCATATAATTGCTCGCTTCTTGAATAAAAATAAATATCGATAGCAATGCTTATAATCACAAACATTCCTAGGTTGTAATAAACAAAATAACGTACCGTTTTTCTGGTTTTTAAAATGTTTTTCATTAACATTTTAGTGTTATCTGTAACTTGTATGGATTGGTAATTTTTGTAAAATAACACAATGAAAATTCCAAAAACAAGAAAGTGTAAAATATTACTATAAAACAGAATGTCTCCTAACCCCATTTCCTTCATCATTTGTAGGTTGTCTTCTGGTAATATTAAATATAAGCTTATCCAAAATAATAATTCTATAATGCTAATCACAAATATCCATTTGACTATAGAAGACGATTTTTTTAATAGCATTTTATAAATACTATTATAGCTTACTTTTGGAAGCTCATGTTCTTTAGATTGCCAGTCTTTTTTTAATTTATCTAATTCATCCATATTGTTTACGGATTTAATATTTTACGTAATTTATCCTTAGCTCTATTCATTTTTACTCTTGCATTCACTTCAGTAATCCCTAAAGTACTTGATATTTCTCTATACGATTTATCTTCTAGGTACAAGAAAACCAATGCTTTGTCGATATCGTTTAGTTTTTTAACTGCAGCATACATTAATATTAGTTGTTGCTCTACGGTATCATCGTAATCTTCCGATTTTATTTTAAAACTTACCGATTCAAAATCTTGTGTATTTATTTGTCTTTTAGATTTTCTATATAAGGTAATTGCTGTGTTTAATGCAACCCGATACATCCAAGTACTAAATTTTGAATCGCCCCTAAATTTTGGAAAAGCACGCCATAACTGAATCGTTATTTCTTGAAATAAATCATTATGCGAATCTTGATCATTCGTATATAACCTGCATATTTTATGCACGATATTTTGATTCTCTTCTAGCTGTTTTACAAAACTGTGTTCGAGTTCTTTATTCAATTGATGGGAGGTTAATTAAAGAGTTAGTATCTTTTGTAACCATTTTGTTACAACAGAAAATAAATTAAGTGATAAACCTTTGATTTATAAAAGATAAGATAAGTTATTCTTTAATTTTCACATTAATAGGCCCTCCACTACTTACCCAAGAACCGCCAATTTCATCAATATTGATATCCATTTCATCATCGGTATCAATACTTGTGACATTTACTTTTAACTCATCATAAGTATTAATATCCACAATACGAACATCAATAGTTTCAACCGTATTTAGAGGTGTTAATGAATTTGTATTTTCTGAAGCATAAGCAGAAGGAATCAAATCATAGTCTGAAACTACATTTAAAGTTAGACAAACGGCAATAATGGTTAGAATGGTTTTAGTGTAAAGATCTGTTTTCATAATTTCTATTTTTAATATTTATTAGCAATTTTTATATTTATCGTAAAGCCCTTTGTTTTCAAGTATCATTGGTATTATTTTTTCTAATCTGGCTAACTGAGTTGCTTCACGTTTTGCAGTTCCTATGTGCTCTGCATATTCTCTTTGTTTACCTGGGGATAGCTTATTAAAAATATCTTTTAATTGTTGGTTATTTTTAAAAGCAGATTCTAATAATTTTGGAATAACGATTTCTTTTTTGGCCTTAGGAATTAGTTTTTTTCCTGCTTTACAATTTTCGATAGCTTCTAAAATATAATTATAAACTAAGTCTGTGTCTAAATCACTTTCAGAAGTAAATTTCCATTGTCTTAATGCTTGAGTTTTACCTTCTTGAGCGTTTACTAATTGCTTTTTAGTATCTTTTAAAAATACACCTTGGTGAAACCAAATTGCATAATGATTTTTAAAAGCTCCTAATCCAGAAACAATAGTTCCGTTAAGTGTATAGGCAGGAGCTCCCCATTTCACTTCCTCTTTTAATTCGGTTTTTAAAAATACTGCTCGAAGTGTTGTTAGATTTTCTGACCATTTTTTATGTTTTTTTATATATGCATCTATTTTATTTGAATCACTCATTGCTTTTTTATTTAATACTACCAATATAGTAAATATTACAATTGAGCTTTCTATTTTTACAGTTGGGATATTATTATTCTTTTAAAAATGTTTAAAACCTCAATTTTGATCTTGTATTTAAACTATTAGACATGAGAATTTTTACATTATTATTTGTTTTTATATTAGGTTCGTGGGTAAGTCAAGGACAGAATACTGTTTCGGGTAAAATAACTGAAGCTAATGGAACTCCTATTTTTGGGGTTAATGTTTATTTAGAAGGAACCTATGATGGCGCATCAACAAATGAAAATGGAGAATTTACTTTTGATACCACAGAAGAAGGGTTACAAACCCTAATAGCATCTTTTCTTTCCTTTGAAAATTATAGCTTGCAGGTAGATGTTTCAGAAATGAATAAACTAAAAATAAAGCTTAGAGAAGATGTTAACTCTTTAGATACCGTAGTTATTAGTGCCGGTACTTTTGAGGCTAGTGATAATAGTAAGGTATCTGTTTTAAAACCTTTAGATGTAGTTACTACAGCTAGTGCATTGGGAGATTTTGTAGGTGCTTTACAGACTTTGCCAGGTACAAATACCGTTGCAGAAGACGGACGTTTATTTGTTAGGGGTGGAGATGCAAACGAAACTCAAATATTTATTGACGGGATTCGAGTGTTTACACCTTACACTCCGACAACCAACAACATACCAACACGTGGAAGATATAGCCCTTTTCTGTTTGATGGAATCACATTTTCTACAGGAGGATATTCTGCAGAGTATGGGCAAGCTTTATCTTCGATATTATTACTGAATACTATTGATGAACCGGTTCAAGAAAAGACTGATATTTCTATAATGAGTGTAGGTGTTGGTCTTGGAAATACTCAAAAATGGGAAAAAGCTTCTTTAAGTGTAAATGCATCCTATATTAATTTAACTCCTTATGTGGCTTTATTTCCAGACCGAAACGATTGGGAAAAACCTTTTGAAGGTGCTTCTGGTGAAACTGTTTTTAGAAGAAATTTTGAAAATGGACTATTGAAAGTATATGCAGCTTTCGATACTTCTAATTTTGAAATCACTCAAGAAGACATCGATTTTACAGAAGGTATTCGATACCTTTTAAATAACTATAACTTTTATAGTAATGCAAGTTATAAAGGAAACTTATCTAATAACTGGAAATTATTTGGAGGAGGAAGTTTCACTTATGCGAAAACAAAAGTAGGTCTACTTAATGAAGATATTAAAGACATAGAAAACTCGGCTCATTTTAAATTAAAACTTAGAAAACATTTTAGTAGTCGATTTAAATTAGCTTTTGGACTCGAACAATTTATTACCGATTTTGAAGAAGATTTTATAGGAGATAACACCAATATAACTTTTGGATTTAAGAATAATATATCTGGAATTTTTACTGAAGCAGATGTGATTTTCAGTAAGAAACTTGCTTTAAAAGCTGGTTTGCGTTTAGAATACAGTGATTTGTTTGAGGAATTTACTTTTTCGCCAAGAGCTTCCTTAGCTTTTAAGACAGGGAAAGATAGTCAGTTGTCTTTGGCTTATGGAGATTTCTATCAGCAACCAACTAATGAAATATTAAAATATGAAAATGATTTAATAGCTCAGAAAACACAACATTTTATTGCTAATTATCAATATGTAGCCAATAACCGAATCTTTAGAGCTGAGGTCTATCGTAAAGATTATAAAAACCTTGTGACTTATGACACTGAAAATCCTATTTTTAGTAGCGAATTTACAAGTAATGGAGATGGGTTTGCACAAGGATTGGATTTGTTTTGGAGAGATGATGAGACTATTAATAACATTGATTATTGGGTGAGTTATTCTTATTTGGATACTGAAAGAAAATACCAAAACTATCCCACCACAGCAACTCCCGATTTTGTTAATACTCACAATTTATCTGTTGTTGCTAAGTATTGGATTGAGGATTGGAAAAGTCAAGCTGGATTAAGTTATCAGTTTGCAAGCGGAAGAACTTATACCAATCCAAATATAGAAGGGTTTTTACAAGAAAAAACAAAAAGCTATAATAGCATTAGTTTAAACTGGGCTTATTTAATTAATCAACAAATGATTTTATATGCATCGGTTAATAATGTTTTAAGTTTTGACAATGTAAATGGTTATCAATATTCTAGAACCCCCGATGCTAATGGATATTTTGACCGACGAGCTTTGTTACCAGCAGCCGATCAATTCTTTTTTGTAGGTTTCTTTTGGACCATTAGTGATGACGGGGTTGATAATCAGTTAGATAAATTATAAGAATTAAATTGAATTCAATTTTAGTAAGACAACAAGTGATTTATAAGTTTTATCTTAGCATTATATTATGAAAAAAAATAATCTTATAGTTATTTTAATTGTAGTGCTAATTTTATTGCTCATTCCATTGATAGCAATGCAGTTTACTAATGAAGTTTCTTAGACAATATTGGATTTTGTTATCATGGGAGTTTTGCTACTAAGTACAGGCCTAGTATGTGAATATGTTTTGAGGAAGGTCTCTAAATTCAGGTACAGGATATTTTTCATTATGGCTATTTTGATATTATTTTTATTAGTTTGGGCAGAACTTGCTGTAGGAATTTTTGGGACCCCCTTCGCTGGAAATTAAAAAAGTAAATACATTTTTTAGAGAAAACAACTTGAAAGTGTAACAATTTAAAAAACAAACTATCCTTATAAAAAACATAATCACTAAAAACCAATAAGATGTTTAAAAATCAATTAATTTTTCCAATCATAACTTTATTGCTTTTCACAAATTATTTGACAGCTCAATCTAAACAAATAGATGTTGATAGTTTTAATGAGGTAGTTGTTAGCCCACATATAGAAGTTGTTTTTAAAGAAGGAAATAAAGAGTCGGTTAGCATTGAGTCTATTACAGTACCATCGGAGAAATTAAATGTAGTTGTTAAAAATAATACGCTTAATGTATTTTTAGAAGGAGCAAAAATAACAACAGACCAAAAGAAAGAAAAAGGAAATGGTTACAATTACAAGACATCTATTTACAATGGAACTATTGTTAAGGCAATAATTACCTATAAAAAAATCACTTCATTAGATTTAAGAGGAGAAGAAAAATTTGTATTTGAAAGTAAATTAAATGCCGAAAAATTGCGATTAAGTATTTATGGTGAATCCCAAGTTTACATTAATGAAGTTGATATAAAAAATTTAGCTGTATCAATATATGGCGAAAGTTATTTGCTAATAGGTAAAGGTGAAATCGAAAGTCAAAAATTTACTGCATATGGCGAAAGTAAGATCAATACTTCTAATATCATAAATTCAGAAACAAAACTAACTGCATATGGAGATGGTACTTTTCAGTTTAATGTTTCAAAAAAGTTAAAAATAACATCTTATGGAGAGGCAACTATTAGTTATTCAGGTAGTCCTAGTCTTAATAAAGGAATTGTTATTGGGGAAACTACCATTTCAAAAGTAAATTATTAGATTCTACTTAAAAAATAACTTTATCTCTCTTTTTGTTTTTAGAGATTTAATAAGTTTACTACTTCTGAAATTACTATTTTTATTTGATTATTGTTATCTTTGGGAATGATACCTCGTTGCATCTGATATAAAAATATGATTCTACTATTTGCTTATTTATTTCTGGCTCTTTTTGTTTCTTTCACTTGTTCCATTGCCGAATCGGTTTTGCTATCAACTCCTCATTCCTTTTTGATAGTTAAGCAAGAAGAAGGACATAAATGGGCAAGTTCATTTATTGAAATGAAAACCAATATTGACAAACCCTTATCAGCCATTTTATCGTTGAATACCGTAGCTCATACTATAGGAGCTGCTGGAGTGGGAGTACAGGCAGTAATTGTGTTTGGAGAGGCTTCCTTCGCAATTGTATCTGTAATACTAACCTTGTTGATACTGATTATTACAGAAATTATACCGAAGACTATTGGAGCACGTTATTGTAGAAACTTGTCAAAGGTCACTACCATTACTATCAATATTATGATCGTTATCACATATCCATTGGTAATGATGTCATCAGTATTAACCAAGATGTTTTCAAATAAGAATAATGAACAATCCACTAGTCGGGAGGAAATTGCAGCTGTAGCAAGTATGGGTGCAGATGAAGGGATTGTTTCGGAAAAAGAACACAAAATCATTCAGAATATTCTCAAGCTAAAGAATGTAAAGGTAACAGAGATTATGACTCCAAGAGTCGTTGTGGCTACAGCAGAAGAGAACCTACCGCTAAGCGATTTTTTAAAAAATAAAAACTTTTTAAAATTTTCAAGAATACCGGTCTATTCAAAAACTGAAGAGAATATCACTGGGTACGTCTTCAGGCAGAAGGTTTTTGAAAAATTAGCAGAGGATAAGCATCACTTAAAACTAATTGATGTAAAGAGGGAGATTGTGATGGCTCCCAATTCTACCGTTCTATTTTCACTTTGGGAAGAGCTTCTAGACAATAAAGAGCACATTGCCCTTATTATGGATGAATATGGAGGACTGGATGGAATTGTGACTATGGAGGATATCATAGAAACATTACTTGGACTTGAAATTCTGGATGAAAAAGATACGATCTCAGATATGCAAAAGTTCGCCAGGGAACGTTGGAAAACCAGGCAAGTAAAATATAACTTATTAAGTCCAGACGATGAAGAAGAAGAAGATGACGATGATGATGATGATGAAAACGATTTAGATGATTAAATTCTTTAGAAAAATTCGTCAAAACCTTCTTATGGAGAATAAAACAGGAAAATACTTCAAATACGCCATAGGAGAAATCATATTAGTAGTTATTGGAATTCTTATTGCTTTATCCATAAACAACTGGAATGAAAACAGGAAACTTAATGAATTAAGACAAACTTATTATCAGCAACTTTTAAAAGATTTAAATAAGGATACAACTTATATAAGAGATAAAGTAGCTTTATACCAATCAAGAATTGACCAATACAATGATTATTTAGATACATATAAAAAACCAAATTTATCAATTAATGAAGTTTTAAATAATCAAAATAAATTAAATTTTACAACAGATAATATTAGATTCCAAAGTAGTACTATAGTATCTCTAGAAAGCACTGGAGACATTAAACTGATTCCAATAAATTTACGAAATAAGTTAACCGATTTAAAACGAACGCAGGATTTAATTATTGAATTTGCAAATGCCAATTATGCTTATTATATGGATAATATAAGCCCAACAGGGTTAGCTGGATCTATTCCTGGTTTTCAAAAAAGATTAGAAAACCAACCAGAATTAAAAGATTATTTAAAAATAGAGAATAATTCCGATAAGATAATCCTGTCTATAGAATACGCTTCTTTTCTTAAAATTTATAACGAAAAAACAAATATCAAGCAATTAGAAAAAATATTGCTGGAAATTGAAGAAATACTAAACCTTGTTAACACTGAATTTAAAAAATAGAATGCAGATTTAAGTGGTGAATTATTAATTGCATAATTGTATGAAATCACTAACAAGTTAGTTAAACTGGCAGCATCAAAATTCTACAAATTTCTCTGATTCGTTTTCTTTTACTATTTTTAGTAATTGTCTAAGAAATTAGCCGTTTATGAACACGGTTTTAAAAAAAATAATTATGAACAAACTATTGATTTTATTAGTTGGTATTTTGATAATATCCTGTAACCAAAATAAAAAGGAAAACCAAAAAGAAGATATAACAGCTACACCTTTGATTGAAAAGACTGAGAACTTTGATTGGTTATTGGGTAAATGGAAGAGATTAAACGAGGAAGAAGGAAAAGAAACTTTTGAAAACTGGGAAAAAATTAAGGAAACTGAATATTCTGGAATTGGTTTTACAATGCAAAATGGAGACACCATAAAGCAAGAAAATATATTGTTAATAAAATCAAATGAGAAATGGAATTTAACTGTAAAGGTTCCCGAAGAATTGGAATCAGTTACATTTGTTGGGGTCAGTCATAATGATTACGAGTTTACTTGTGAAAATAAAGAACTAGACTTTCCAAATGAAATAAAATATTGGAAAAACGGGAATAGATTAAATGCAATGGTTTCGGGAGGTGAAATAAAAAATACCATTTGAATTTGAAAAAATGGAATAATTAAGATTAACTAAAAAGGCACCTCTTTTGTGAGAAACAAATTATGATTAAATTCTTTCGAAAAATTCGTCAAAACCTTCTAATGGAGAATAAAACAGGAAAATATTTTAAATATGCCATAGGTGAAATTGTATTAGTAGTAATAGGAATTTTAATTGCTTTATCTATTAATAATTGGAATGAAAATAGAAAGGAACGAGCTAAAGAAGTAAATTATCTCAAAAATTTGAAAGTCGATTTACAAAATGAGGTTTTAAATTGTGAAAAGTTCGTAACCTATCATTTTAAAAAAGCTCAAGTTTGTTCTAAACTCGTAAATGGTGAAGTTCCGCAAAGCATTGAAGATGTTCAAATATATACAGACAACTACGAACTGATTTTTATGTGGAAGGACTTTGTCCCAAATAACAATACATTTAAAGAATTATTGAGTTCAGGAAATCTTAGTTTAATAAGAAATGATGCAATTAAGAATAGACTCTTAGAGTTAGAAAACCTTTACGCTTCTATTGCAAGTAGCGAATACCATATGAGGAGAGAATATGAAGAATACCTTTATGACCCGCACGTTAATAAAGTATCTGTTATAGAATTTTATGATACAACTTTACCAACCTATGGGTTTCCAAACAGATTAAGTATAGAAGATATTCCAGAATCAAAGAGAAGTAAAATTATTGAAGATGCGCAATGGCAACATAATAATCAGACATTTACTAATGGTTTAAAACTTGCAATGATGAATAATAGCGGGTTGGCCAGTAAGCACAAAAATCTGGTAGAATATATTAATGAATTGATAGGATTAATTAATTCCGAAATTAATAAATAATGAAAAAAATGAAATTACTTAAAATAGTTACTCTAGCATTTGCCATTCTAATAGGATTGAATGCTAATGCCCAATCTGAGAATAGCAAATCGGATATAGAACAAATAACCGAAACTTTAATGGACTACATAGATGGTACCGCAAATGGAGAGCCAGAAAGGTTAAAAAGAGCATTCCATCCAGATTTTAATCTCTATTCAGTAACTAAAGAGGATAGCTTAAGAATTTGGTCAGGAAAGGACTATATAGGTAAAATGAGAATTGGAGAGAAGAATAGCCGTATTGGAAGAATTATTTCTATTGATTATGAAAATAATGCAGCTATAGCAAAAGCTGAAATAGACATACCAAACTGGAAAATATTTACCGATTATTTTCTGTTATTAAAATATGAAGGTTCATGGAAAATTGTCCATAAAAGTTATACTTGGAGGGAATATCCAAAGAAACAATAACGAAAGCATAACCAAACTATTAAGAAAAATAGCATGAGAATATTTATAATTGGAGGTAATGGTACTATCGGAAATAAAGTAACATCTCACTTTGGTGATAAAAATGAGGTAATTATTGGAGGTAGAACAAGTGGAGATGTAATAATAGATATTGCAGATTCTAATTCTATAAAAAACACATTAGAAAAAATTGGAAAAGTAGATGCTATAATTTGTATTGCAGGTGAAGCAAAATGGGCAGACTTTAATGAACTAACCGAAAAGGATTATTATATTGGATTAAAAAGTAAACTAATGGGACAGGTTAATTTAGTAAGAATAGGAATAAATTACTTGAATCAAAATGGATCTATAACATTATCAACAGGAATATTGGCTGACGACCCTGTAATAAAAACTACTAGTGCAGCAATGGTAAATGGTGGTATACACAGTTTTGTGAAAGCAGTTGCTTTGGAAATTGAAAAAGGTATTAGAGTAAATGTAGTTTCTTTAGGTATGGTTGAGGATGCTTACGATAAATACAAAGATTATTTCCCTGGACATAACCCTGTCTCAATGGAAAAAGCAGTGAATGCTTATGTTAGAAGTGTAATGGGAAAAGACAATGGTAAAATAATAAGGCAATACGAATAAAGTTATTGTAATTCCCAAATAAATATAATTACAATTCATCCCTAAAAAATTACAATTGAGTAAAAGTAAATTTTAAGCTACCTTTATCTGTTGCATATTTGTACCAACAATAAAACCAATTATTATGCAAACTATACTCACTTATTTCACACTTCTTCTAACAGGAGTTTTACTACAAGCACAAAATACTATAAATGTTGAAATGTCTGGTTTTGAATCCAATGATGGAAAAGCAAAAGTTGCTTTATTTAATGATGAAGAAACATTTTTGCGAGGGTCTAATTTGAGCCAGGAAATAGTAATTAAAAACCAAAAAGCTACTGCAACATTTAATGATGTTCCAGATGGAGTATATGCCATTTCTGTTTATCATGATGAAAATGGCAATGGAAAATTAGATTTAATTATGGGAATGATTCCAAAAGAGAATACGGGGACATCAAACAATCCTAAAACAACTATGGGGCCTCCTAAATGGGAAGAATCCATTTTTGAGGTGAAAGATAATCAAGAGCTTAGCTTTCAAATTAAAATGAATTGATAAAAGCAGTATTAGTATTAGAATAACAAAATTGGAAAAACTAAAATTATAATTTTAAAAAAAATATATAAATGAAGACCATCATATCCATATTAATAGTTTTAATCTCTTGTTTAGGTTTCAGTCAAACACCTTATCAAAAAGGTATGCAAAAAGCATTGGATTTATGGAAATCTGAAATGTCTACAGATGCTGTAAATTTATTTGAAAGAATTGCTGCTGCAGAACCTAATGAATGGTTACCATCTTATTATGCTTCTTATATTACTATTATCTATTGTTTTGGCGAAAAAGATGAAACTAAATTGAATGCACAAATGGACAAGGCTCTTCAATTTATGAATGCATCAAAAGCCATTAATAAAAATGAAGTTGAGTTGATACTTTTAGATGCATTATGGCACACCGTATGGGTCGCTTATGATGGAACTACTTATGGTATGAAGTATGGAGGAAAAGTTGCCGGCTTGTATCAAGAAGCGATGGTATTAGACCCTAATAACCCACGAGTAGTGTTAAATAAAGTTGAATGGGATATAGGAGGGGCAAAGTTTTTTGGGCAACCTATCGAACCTTATTGTGTAGAAATACAAAAAGCAATCGATCTTTTTAAAGATTATAATCCTTCTCAAGAATTTTACCCTAGTGGAGGAGCAGAAAGAGCTAATGATTTATTAAAAGAAAACTGTAACTAGATGGTAGGTTTTATAAAAGAATTTGGGAAGGCATTTTTATTGGGAATAGTCGTTTTTATTATAATAGGATTGATTCGTTACTCAAACGGTCTTGAATATTCCAATACAAAACAATTGTTGACCCTTTTTGCTTACAACCAATTATATGCAGTGGTATTATATTTGGCAAATGGTTACTTTTTTAGGTATATATTCAAACGGTTTAAACTAACTTTTTTTACATTAAAAACTATTGTTGTTCTTAGTGTTGGAGTTTTAGGAATCACTGCCATATCAGTATTTTTTATTCGAATTATACACGAAGTGATTTTTGGTAAATTAAACTTATCACAATTTATTTCAGAAGAGACACCACAAGATTATTATGTAGTGTTAATTATTTCTTTAGTTGTGAGTTATGTGATATTATCTGTTTTCTATTACAGACACAAACAAGAACATAAAGTAAAAGAACAAAAAATAATTGCAGGTACTGCTTCAGCAAAATTCGATGCTTTAAAAAATCAATTAGATCCTCACTTTTTATTTAATAGTCTAAATGTATTAACAAGTTTAATAGAAGAAAACCCAGAAGCAGCAACTAAGTTTACAACTGCACTTTCAAAAGTTTACAGATACGTACTTGAGCAAAAAAATAAGGATTTAGTTTCTGTTGAAGAAGAGTTGAGATTTGCTAAATTATATATGTCATTAATAAAAATGCGCTTTGAGGATAGTATTGAGTTTTCAATTTCTGAAAGATTAAGCAACCCTGAAGCTAAAGTTGTTCCATTATCTCTTCAGTTGTTATTAGAAAATGCAGTAAAACACAATATAGTAACACCTACAAAAAAACTTTTTATTACGATTAGCGAAAAGGATGGGAACTTATTAATTGAGAATAATATTCAAACAAAAAAAGTAGTAAACCCAAGTACTGGGGTTGGACTTCAGAATATTAAGCAACGCTATCAAATATTAACGAATAGACCCGTATTAATAAAGAATGACGATAGCAATTTTACAGTAGCTATTCCATTATTAACAAAACAAAATACAATTATGGAAACACAAAATATTTATTTAAACGAACTAAAATACGAACGTGCAAAAGAGCATGTAGAAAAGTTAAAAGGCTTCTATGTTCACTTTGCGATTTATTTAATAATGATGCCGGTTTTTATTTTTCTTAATTACAGATCTACTGGATTTCCCTGGGCAATTTTTCCAATAGTAGGCTGGGGATTTGGTGTTGCAGGACATGCAATGGAAACTTTTAATTACAACCCTTTATTAGGAAAAGACTGGGAAGAGCGAAAGATAAAACAGTTTATGGAAGAGGATAATACTACTAATTATAAAAAATAATATGATGGATAATTTTAACAATGAAAACAAATATTTGCGAGCTAAAGAACGTGTAGCTGGTATTAAGAAGTTTTATTCTAACTTATTGTCCTATATCTTTTTTATAATATTTTTGGCAGCGCTAAATTTTTATACAAACGAATGGAGATACCCTTGGTTTTTATGGGCTGCATTTGGTTGGGGAATAGGGATAGTAATTCACGCTTTTAAGGCTTTTAATTGGTTGCCTTATATGAATAAGGATTGGGAAGATCGAAAAATTAAGGAGTATATGAATGAAGAAGATAAAAATACAAATCAATGGAGTTAATTATTATGAAAAATTTAGATGAAATAAAATATAAAAAAGCAAAAAAGAAAGTAAAAGAAGAAAAAGACTTCTATACGCATCTTACCGTATATATTGTAATTAATTTAGCCTTAATTATTATAAATTTGGGTGTGTTTCAAAGTGGTTTTTCAGATATTAAAATCCCAACATGGCCTATGTTTACAACTCCTTTTTTCTGGGGTATAGGATTGTTTTTCCATTGGATTTCTGTTTTTAAAGATAATTTTACATTTTTAAAGAATTGGGAAGACAAAAAGATTAAAGAGTATATGGATAAAGAAGAAGAGGATATAAAAAGAAGGCAAAATTATTAGTAAAACGAAATAGCATTTTTATTATGAATGTATTAATTATAGAAGACGAAAAACCTTCAGCAAGAAGATTGCAAAGGATGCTAGAAAAAAAAGGAGTTATGGTAAATACCATGCTTCATAGTGTTGAAGAATCTTTAGATTGGTTCAATAATAATGAGCATCCTGAATTAATTTTTTTAGACATACAATTAAGCGATGGACTGTCATTCGAAATATTTGATGCTGTAAAAATTAAAAGTGCTATTATTTTTACTACTGCTTTTGATGAATATGCACTGCAGGCATTTAAATTAAACAGTATTGACTATTTGTTAAAACCTATAGATGAAAATGAATTACAAATTGCTGTAGATAAATATCAGGATATAAAGGCTCCATCCAAAAATGTCCAGTTTGATTTTGAGGATATAAAGAAACTACTTTCTAATCCTATTGAACGAGAATATAAAAAGCGTTTTACAACTAAAATTGGTCAGCATATTAAAATGATTCCTGTAGATGAAATAGAATGTTTTTATTCAGAAAATAAAGGGACATATGCACATACAACAAATGGGAGAGACTATTTATTAGATTTAACACTGGAGCAATTAGAAAGTGAGTTGTCTCCCAAGGTGTTTTTTAGAATTAATAGAAAATTCTATATCAACATAAACGCCATAAAAGATATAATTTCATATACCAATTCTCGATTAGAGTTAAAATTAAATGGAGGTTTAAATCAAGAGGTTATTGTAGCTCGAGAGCGTGTAAAGGATTTTAAATTATGGTTAGGCTAGTTTTTTAGCAATTATTATCAAATCTTTAGAATCGTCCTTTGGTTCTGGATAATCTTTATGCTGAGTTTTAATTATATTAAACCCGTTTTTTTCTAGTTCATTAGTTAAAAAATACTCTTGATGATAATAAGTAAATAAACCAGAATCTTTATCTATACTCGAACTGATATATTTTGACTTTTCATAATCATCTTCCATCGTACTGATATATAAAATACCATTATCATTTATTAATTTAGAGATATCCTGTATTAGTTTTAATACCTCTTCTTTATTTAAATAAGGGAGTGTAAAGCCACAAATAATGGCATTAAATTTTGAATTCAATGATAGAATATTTTTACAATCCATGATTTTAAATTCAGCTGAAGGAAGGTTTTTTTTTGCCAATGCTATCATTTTTGGGGCGATATCTATTCCTTGAATTTTAAAATCAGGCCTTTTGCTAGCAAGGTATTTGGTAATATTTCCAGGACCACATCCAATTTCTAAGATTTTTGCATTGTTTATTTCAATAGCATTACATAAAAAATCGAAGGTATCGTGATATAAATCAAAATCCATGAATTTATCTTGATATTTTAAAGCATAATTATTGAACATTTCTTTAGGACTGTTTTTATTCATAAGTAAAAAATCCAATTAACAATAGGGATTGTAAATATAATAAAACCTGAATACGCTTAAAAAGGAGGTAAATTTTAAAAGGATTTAAAATTTAATCCACAAACGGATTAGAAAACTTTTCATCATTAATCAATTCATTATCGGTTAATGTTTTTAGAAAAGCTACAAGAGCAGCAGATTCTTCTGGAGTTAAATCTAAATGTCTAGGTTCACCTTCTCCATTTTTCATATGTGCAGAAAGATAAGGGTGGGCCAAAACTTCTGTACTGTAATGCTCTACAACATCTTCTAATGTTTCTAATCTGCCATCATGCATATATGGCCCAGTAAGCTCTATATTTCTTAGCGAAGGAGTTTTAAAATGACCGAAAAGTGATGGTACACCTATAACGGCACCAACTCCATTGTCTTCAACATTGATGTCAATGTCTAATCCCACATTGTCTGGCTCTGCTCCACTAAAAATTACCTGATTTACATTTTCCGGTACAGGTTGATCAAAATGTAAAGGAACATTATTTGGCATATGACAAGTGATACATGTACCTATAGCATCTGGGGTAAGCTTGCCATTAAAAATATCTTTCCCTAAATTTTCTTCTGCAGTAAAATTTGGAAAATCTACAAAAATATCATTCGTAATTTCTATTCCTTTATCGTATTTTGTATTAAAAGAATAGATGGATCTTATAAATTGAGATAAGGCTTTTGAAATTTTATCGGTCGTAACTTGAGTACTACCAAAAGCATTTTCAAATAAGGGATTGTAATATTCTAATGCATCAATTTTATCTACTAATTCGTTTAATGTCATTCCCATTTCTACTTCATCTTGAATTGGCATTAAAACCTGATCTTCTAGCGTTTCTGCTCTATGATCCCAAAAGAAATTTTCATCAACATAAAAACCGGCATTTGCAAACCCCATGGAGTTTCTGAACGTATGACCGCCTTCAAATCCTTCACTTTTTATGGCATCATCAGAAAATCCTAACTCTTGAATATGACAACTAGCACAAGATTTTGTATTATTTGCAGACATGTTTAAATCGTAAAATAAAACCCTACCCAAAGTAACACCATCATCTGTTATGGGGTTGTCCGTTGGGGTATTATCAAAACCTAACACGTAAGGTGTAAATGTATATGGAAAATCAGGATTACTATAATTGAAAGGAATATTAGGTAAATTATAAATATCACTATAACCTTCAATTACTTGGTCATCATTAGCGCAAGAAATTAATGTTGATATTAAAAAAAGTACAGAAAGAAACTTAAATAATTTCATTTTGATTATGATATTTGGTGGTAAAACCACTAATTACAAAATTATAACATTTTTGCTAAACTTAAATGATAAAGACAGAATTGCGGTTTATTTATTTTTTGTGTCAATTTTATTTTCATTAAAAGCAGAAGGTAATAGACTAGGGATATATTTTACTAAAAGGGGAAGTAGTAAACTACCCCCAGGAATTAAAAAAATAGTAAGTGAGGGAACCGTTTTACAGATATCTAATAATTGTTCTTTAACTTTATCTTTTTCGTCTGTAGAAAGCTCTCTAAGTGTAGATTGTCCTAGTAGTTTGACTAATTCCCCACTTTCTTCTAATTCTTTAATCAATCTGTTTTTATTACGCTTAATCAGTAGTTTTACGGTAGCGGAAGATTGTTTGTAAAGTTGATTTAAAGGATTGTTATGTTCAAAAAGTTTTATAGATTTTGAATGTTTTTTTGAAAACTCTGTAATAATATCTATGTTTTCTTCAATTAATGCTTCAGGTAATTGTAGTGTTTTAACTAAATCTTTTAGGAATGACATTTCTGAAGTATCCAATACTTTATCATTCCATACTGCAAGAAAACAAATGTTTAATATAAACCTCTTCTCGATTTCATCGTAATTAGAGAGATTAATTGAATCTAAATTAAAAAAATGATTTTGTTGGTTTTTTATTGTTAGATAAGCAGTTGAAGATTCTATTTGTTCAATAATTTGAAGATCTGCTTTGTTTTTTTCTTTTTTTGATTTCAGAGCTAAAAAAGAAAAATTAATTAAATCACTTTCAAATTCTTGTATATATTGTTTGCAATCTTCAGTAGAATTTAAAAATTTTCGATAGGTGAGAATATCTAAAAAGAGTAATGTATAGGTAAATATATTATTTGAACTTTTAGTAAAAATACTATTTGTTTCTTGCAATCTAGCCGCTAAAATGTGTTCTAAATTATCTGTTGGGTTTTTTGAAATAGAAAATTTGTAAAGAAAACTTGTTTTTCCTTTATCTAATTCCTTGTAGAATGCAATAATATTGGCAATTGCCTCGTTGCTATCTGCATTAGGATTATTAATAAAAAAGGTAAAAAGTAAGCTCTGAAAAAGATTGATTTTAGTATATTCATCCCTTGTAATATTGAGCTTACTTAAGGGTTTAATTGAAAGAACTTCGGTTGAGGTTCCATATAAAAATCCAGTAGTTTTTAGTAAGTTATAATAGAGCGAAAGGTTGTTTATATTTTCTGTAATCTGTTTTTTATCAACAATAGTTAAAAATTTTGGAATCCAACCAGATGCAGAGGGGTTCATATAAACTAATTTTATTAATTTTGATTTTTAAATTTTTTAAAATATACACTTCTCAAACTATATGATTAAGTTTGATATATTGAGAGTAAATTTAAAAAAATTAAGTACGAAACTATGAAAAAAACTAAAGTAATTACAGTATTTGCAGGAATTAGCTTATTGCTGCTTTCTTTTATATTTATGTCCTCAGATCATATTGATGCTACTAATGTTGCTGGTACAAGTTCAGATATAGCTGATTTTTATGCATTTGAAGGTGATAACCCCGATAATACAGTATTTGTTGCCACTATTCAAGGTATTTTAAGTCCTGGTGGAGTTACAGATAATGCTAGCTTTGATGAAGATGTTTTAATTGAGTTTAATATAGATAACACTGGAGATTTTATTGAAGACCTGGTAATACAAGCAATAAAAAGAGATAGTGTTATGTATTTTTTCGGGCCCATAGCGCCTAATACTCCAGGATTAGAAAGTGAAGTTTTAACCTCAGCAACTTATAGTATCGTACAAATTTCTACCACTTCAGAAACTTATGTGAGTAATGATAATGGAATGAGTTTTTTCGCTGGACCAAGAAGAGATCCTTATTACTTTGATGTTAATAGATTTATAGATATTGCTTCTGGAGAAGCTGCACCAGATGGATTTTATCCTCCAGCTGAATCAAATGACTTTTTTGAAGAATTAAATACCTTGGCTATTGTAGTTGAAGTTCCTAATTCTATGTTAGGAAGTGCTCCAACCCATGTGTTAGAATCACAAGGAAATATTAATAATTTGCCACCAGCATATAATGTTTGGGTTTCAGCTAAAAGAAAACAATAATCGATGAAAAATTATAAAATGTATACAAATAAATATAGTTTAGTTTTTGTGTTATTGTTTGCATCTTTATTGTTTGTACAATGTAGAGATGATGATGATAATGGTAATGTGTTAAACCCAATTTCATGTGAAGATGGTATACAAAACGGTGATGAAGAAGGAATCGATTGTGGAGGAAGCATATGTCCACCTTGTGAAGATGATGAATTAAATTTTGATGGAACTTTTTTACAAGAAGATATAGCGGGTAGGCCTGGAGTAAATATTTTATTTGGAATTACTGATCTTTCGAAAAATGAATATAATATTTCTACTGTATCCAATAGAGACGTTTTTCAAGAAGGATTTGAAACGGTTTTAGAAGACTATCATGATATTTATGCAGTTGCTTTAGAGATTCCAATTGAAGATTTAAACTATGAGCCTAACATCCTAAATTGGGATGCTAATACTTTTACAGGAATTATGTCTAAATACGATGCATTGCAAGTTGCACCTAATGGAACAACGACCTATTTAGATGCTAATAATAATCTAGTGTTTACAGGTAGGTCTTTATCAGATGATGTAATGGATGTTACTTTTACTTTGATGTTTGGTGGAGCAGATGGAACACGTTTTGATGGAAATAACGGTACACCACAATTAACTACCGATGCTGTTGGACCTGGTGATAGAGATTTTACTTTGTCTTTTCCTTATTTAGAAAACCCTCTACTTGAAGAATAGATTTAACTATAAAATGTTTTTAATTGTGAAGCTGTTCAATAATGAGCAGCTTCACTTATTTTAAATAATAATGAGACCTTATATTACATTAGTAATACTATTATTTATTTCTTCTTGTAAAAATGAAGAAAACTCATTTACTACTAATGTTTCAGATTATAATACCTTTCTATTTACTAATTATACTCCCACTTTAGATTTAGTAAATTCTGAAAAAGAATTTTGGTCTAAAAGGTTAAGGACAGATTCTTCTGGTGTCGCAGATTTAGTTCCATTGGCGAAAACATATACTTCATTGTATGAAATAACAGGAGATTTTTCTTACATCAAAAGTGCTGAAAAATTATATAGAAAAGCAGTTAATTTAACACATAGTAAAGATGATTATGTTAGACTTTTAGCAGCTAATCTTATAATTCAGCAAAGATATAATGAAGCTGAAGGTATATTAGAAGAAAGCTATCAAGGAGTTTCAAATAAAAGAGCAACAGAATATTTGTTATTTGATGTATATTTTGATTCGGAAGAATATGATAAAGCAATAATTATATTGAATAAATTAAAAAATAGGAGCGATATTTATTATTTATTTCGCCTTGCTATATGGGAAGAATATAAAGAAAACTTAATTGATGCAATCAAAAATGGTAATAGTGCTAAGCAAATAGCAGAGTCTAGAAATAGTAAAGAATTACAAGTAAAATCTTATTTGCTTTTGGCTAATTTATATAGTAAAACTAATAATTTTAAGGAAGCTTACCAGCTACTTTTAAAAACTCTTCAGTTGCAACCAGATAATATTCCTGCAAAAAAACAATTGGCCTGGATATTATATTCTTATGAGAATAACACTCAAGAAGCAAATCGTATTTTAGATTCGATTATGGTAAACCATAGTTTTATTAAGCAGTATTAAGTCAATCTTCAAAAATTCTTAAAGCTAGAATACTCTAGAGAAGAAGATATGCAAAGTGTTTTTTAAATAAAGCACTAAATCCAAAAGGTAACTTATTATCGGGGTTACTGTTTATCTAGCTTTATTTTATTTACTTTATTTATGTTATTTATCTGGATTATACTGCGTTTGTACTCTGATAGATAGATTTCATTTGCCAAAACAACTTTTTAATGAAAATAATCAAACTATTGTTTTTTTACGGCTTCCTTATTTCAATAAATTTATTGGAGGCACAAGATTATTCTCATAAATTAAATAACCATTTTGATAAATTAATAAATAATGGAGAGTTATTAATCCAAGATGTAAGTTGGGAAATATCTAGTGAACATAAGAGTAGTATTAGTAATATTAATCACGTTTATTTTTATCAATCTCATAATGGAATTGAAATTAATAACACACTATCTAGTATTCACTTTCAATTCGATGGAAAAACAATTTCAAGCAATAACTACTTTATAAAAAATATTTCAGAAAAAATTAAAGGCACTACCTCACCAAAAATATCTGCAATTGAAGCTGTTCAAATAATTTCAAAAAAGAATGATTATTTAATAAAGGAACCTTTAAATATTATTGAAAGTAAGGAAAATTTGAAAGGCTATTCTTATATTAATAAAAGTGGAATTTCATTAAATGATATTCCTGTAAAACTTGTGTTTGTAAAAAATAAGAGGAATGATATTGTTTTATCATGGAAGCTAACAATCCTAGAAATAAACAGAGAACATTGGTGGGATTATTATGTTAATGCCATTAATGGGGAAATAATGGCAAAGAAGGATAATATTTTTGAGTGTTCTTATGAATATAAAAATGAGAATAAAAAGATTGTTTCAAATATTAATTTTAATGTTAATTCGACAGGAAGCTTTTTAAATTGTGAAAAATGTTATGAGGTAATACCAATGCCTATTGAAAGCCCTTATTATGGCGAACGTAGTATAGTTTATAATCCTGTTAACTATTTTGCTTCTCCTTTGGGATGGCATAGCGATGATGATTTAAGTCAAGAAATATATTCTATTACAAGAGGAAATAATATTAATGCTTTTATTGGAAACGAAGATCTTTATGAATATCAACCTAATGGAGGAAATAATTTAAATTTTACAAATTATCAATTTAATCAAAATTTTAATGAAAACTTAAGGTACGAAAATGCGTCAATAACAAATTTGTTTTATTGGGGTAATATTATTCATGATGTTCTGTACCAATATGGGTTTAATGAAATTTCTGGTAATTTTCAAGTAAATAATTTTGAAAAGGGAGGGGTCGAAAATGATTTAGTAGATATTTTAGGACAAGAGGACTTAAACTTGTGTAATGCCAGAATTGGAATTTCAAGAGATGGTATTAAACCATTTATTACTTCTAATATATGTGGTGATAAAGATGGATCATTTGACAATATTGTGTTAATTCATGAATATATTCATGGCGTATCATTTAGACTAACTGGTGGTGCTAACAGCGATAATTGCTTAACTACAGAAGAAAATTTGGCAGAAGGATGGTCGGATTGGTATGCATTAATGATGACAATGAATCCTAATGATATAGGTACAACTCCAAGAGGTATTGCAACTTTCTTTTTTAATCAAGGTGAGAATGGCGAAGGTATTAGAGATTATCCTTACACTACAGATATGAATAGTAACCCTCAAACATACGGGTATATAAATTTTCAACAAGGAATTCATCAAGTTGGATCAGTTTGGACAACAATGCTTTGGGAGTTAACTTGGGTATTAATTGAAGAGTTTGGATATGATGAAAATATTTATAATTTCTCAGGAAACATAGAGTTAGATGCGGGTAATATTATTGCCTTAGCAATTGTTACAGAGGGTATGAAATTGCAACCTTGTGAACCAGGATTTGTAGATGGAAGAGATGCAATATTTGCAGCTTTTCAATCCATATATGGAGCTGAATATAGTTGTCTTATTTGGGAAGCATTTGCAAAAAGAGGATTAGGATATTATGCTAGTCAAGGAACTTCTTTTAGTTTATTAGATGGATATGAATCTTTTGAAATGCCTCCCTCACAAGCAACTTTTGATCAATTTCATGAAAACATTTGTATAAATACCGATGTAGTATATGGTTTAGGTGGAGGGTTCCCATTGGGTGGATATTATAGCGGTCCTGGTGTTATAGATGATGGTAATGGTTTATCGTTTACATTCAAGCCTAGTGAAGTAGGGATAGGTACACATGTAATTTATTATGAAGTATATGATGGAGTTTGTACAGAAGCTTCAATTGATAGTGGTTCTTTAGTAGTAATAGAAGATAGTATTAATCCAGTAATACTATGTTATGATGATATTATTGTTACCATACCAGAAAATGAAGATTTTTACACTTTACCTAATTATTCAAGCAATGTTTTAACAAATGATAATTGTTTTACTAATCCGATAATTACACAGAGCCCATTAGAAGGAGACAATATTGATATTGGTGATACTAAGATCGTGATGACATCGGTAGATGGGGCGGGGAATGAAACTAATTGTACTTTTAATGTTACTGTTAAAAGAAATGGAGAAGAAGAAATAATCGATACTATATTTGAAGTTTACCCAAACCCTACTACTGGCGAACTTATTATTTATAGTGATGAAGTTATAGAGGTTTTGACAGCTAATATTTTTGACCTTAATGGCAGGTTAATTAAAACCTATACATTCAATGAATTTGGTCTAACTAAAGGTATTTCTATTGAGGAACTAGCTTCAGGTATGTATTTTTTTAAATTTGAATCCAAAGACTTTAATTCTATAAAAAAAATACTTAAAGAGTAGTATAATAGAAAGATAAAGCTGTTTATATAAATAGCTTTATCTTTCTATTATAATATATTTTATTGCTTATTTAAAACAGTTGTAATTTCAACAGCAACATCATTCCAGGTTTTACTGACTCCATCTTCCCCTTTGTGAAGATCAAAACAAACTTTATTTAATGCTTCAATAGCTTCAGTAGCATTCCAATCTTCAAGATTCATAACTCCTTTAAAAGTGAAAGTATTTCCTTCAGCTGAATAGGATAGAGGTAAATTATGTTCTTCTCCATTCATTAAAATGGCTGCAGAACACATATTGTTTTCATCAAATGATAGTTTTCCACTCAACAATTCTGTATCTAACATGACTCCAAAAAAAGATGCTTTTAATTTTCCATCTCGTTCATCATTGTCAGAAAAAATACTACTTACTGGTATTGAAAATTCAATGTCATTTAGAGCTTCTAATGCACTATTCCTTTTTTTACTGTCAATATTTATAGTATTAAATGTTCCCGAAACAGGTACTTTATCAGTTGTTTTATAAGCAGTCCATTTTACAGTAGTTTTTTCTGAACTAACAGTAAAAGTCTCCTTTATTTCAATTTTTGTTTCATTTTCTTTTTTCTTACCATTTTCGTTTTTACAAGATGTGTTTAAAAAAAGAATACAAGCAATAAATAGTAGACTAAGGTTTTTCATAGTAGGAAAAATTTTAAATATGTGATTAATTGTTATGCAAATATAAGTTTCTGGTTTGAATATAAACAAAAAAGCAAGCCTATATTAAGCTTGCTTTTTATTATTAAACTACTCTTTAAATTATTCTATCACAGTAGATTCAGATTTATTTGAATCGATAGATTCTAAACCTTCTCCTTTTAAGTATTTATCTAGAAACTGTAATACTCTACTGTATGCTTCTATTTGATTTACTTTCTTAACAAAACCATGACCTTCATCTTCAAATAAAACATATTCTACTGGGACTCCATTTTTTCTAACTCCTTCAACAATTTCATCAGATTCAACTTTTAAAACCCTTGGGTCTTGAGCTCCTTGTAGTACAATAAGAGGCTTAGTTACTTTATCTGTATGAAATAGTGGTGAAATTTGTTTTAAACGTATAGAATCACTTGTATTAGGATTCCCCATTTCAGTATAAAGAGCATCTTTAAAAGATTCCCACCATGGTGGAATGCTCTTTAAAGTTCTCATCCAATTGGTAACCCCAAATAAATTTACTCCAATCTGAAATTCTTCTGGTGCATAAGTTAAGGCTGCCATCGTCATATAACCTCCATACGAGCCTCCTAGAATTCCTATTTTTGAAGGATCAATAATATCTTGTGTCGCTAACCAATCTTTACCTGCAATACAATCTTTTAAATCTTTATCACCGTGGTTTTGATCATCCATTTTATAAAAGGATTTGCCGTAACCACTACTACCCCTATTGTTTACGGCTAATACTGCATAACCGTGATTTACTAAATATTGTATAGTTGTATTAAATCGTTGTCCAGATTGACCTCCTGGACCTCCATGAACCCATACCAAAGCTGGTACTTTATTATTAACTGAAGCTTGTTTAGGCTTGTAATAAATAGCAGGAATTTCCAACCCATCAAAAGATTTATATCTTACTACTTCTGCAGTTACCAAATCATCTGCATTGATCTCTTTATTAAGAACATCTGTTAGTTGATGGTGTTTTTTAGAGGAAATATAATAGGAATATGAGTTTGTTGGCATATTTGATCCTGAAGCAGTTAATATAGCCATAGATTCATCTCTTGAAAATCGTGCTCCAGTAATGTTTTGATTATTTATATCTGGAAATGATACAACTTCATTAGTTGAAGCATCCCTAACTTCCATTACAGATTTAGCATCTTCATTAGTAAATAACACTTTGTATTTTCCGTTTCTTGTGAAATAGAAACTATTTATGTCCCAGTCTTTTTCTAAAACTTTTGTTTTAGTTCCATCTTCAATATTATACTTCATTAGGTAAGAAAACTCAGCATTATCATCAGTTGTATAATAAAATGATTTTCCATCAGGATCAAAATCTTGAGGGGAGTTTCCACTTAAATTATCATTTACTTTTACTGATTCGTTAGTTTCTGTGTTTAATAAATATAAGTCATTATCGTTTGTGTTTATAGTTTTTGTTAATAAAACATATTTTCTGTCTTCAGACATTCCTCCAAAGTTCATTCCATCATTATTTTGATAGATTAATGTGGATTCCATAGTAGAAATATCCATTTCATAATGATCCATAAATTTTGAATCTCTTTCATTGCTTGCATAGAAAAAACTTTTTCCGTCTTTGGACCAACCTCTAAATAGAGCTCTAACATCATTCAATGGAGTAAGATTTTTAATGCCAGAGCTATCTTTCATATAAATTTTAAAGATTTCATCTCCATTACCGTCCATCCTAAAAAGTATTCTGTCATCTTCAGGAAAATAAGAAATACCGTATACCGATGCACTATCAGATTTTGTGATAGGCACTAATTCTCCACCTTCAGAAGTTGATGTGTACATATTATAGATTCCAGATCGATTGCTAGTTAGTAATACGTTTTTTTTGTCTGAAGAAAAACCATTAGCGAACGAATTTTCATTATCCATAAACTGTTCTATGGTGTATTCTTTAACCTCAATAGTCTTTGCTACTTCTTTTTTTTCTTCTTTGCAGGAATACATTATAAATATTCCAAGAAGAATGATTAGTGATTTTTTCATTGTTTTTGTTTTTGGTTAATAGTGAAAGTTTTTATTTCTTTAAATGGTGAAATTTTAATTTTATCTAATTCAGTTTTATATGCTGTCCATTCATCTTCAAAAAATGAATTAGTTTCTTTAAGAACCTCTTCTAATCTAGTTTTTGCTTGATTAATTAAAGTATTTTCAGTTTTAGTTAAACCATTTGGTCTAGTAACTGAATACCAATTGGCAGTTCTAATTCTTTGCATTACAGAAATATCTGGGCTGCTTGTAATACCTTGGCGTTTATCTTCTTTTCCTATATATAAACTGATTAAAGAATCTGATTTTTTACTCATTTCTTTACTTAATTTAACTTGATCTTTATATTCTTTTTTGTCTTTTTCAGTTAAATCTTTTTTAAATGAATCCGCAATTTCTTTGCTTTCAATTAATTGTTTAACAACATCTGCAGTGGTTTGTGTTAAATGTTCGATTTCTTTATCAGCATTATAAGTGTCATTAATTGCCTTTTCAGATATCACTAATCTAGGGTCACTTTTTACTTCTATAGTACTTAAAGATTTATCATCTACATAATTAATTTCTAGATTATAAATTCCTGGTTTTACAGATGCTCCTCCGGGTTCATTTTTTCGTTTTCTTATTTTTCTAGATGGTCGGTCTCCACCAGCTTCATTCATATACCAACCCCAACTATAAACTCCAGTACTATCTGGAATCTTTTTCTTTAAACTTCTAATTAAACGTTCGCCATCATATATTTTTAAATAAATAGAGTCTTTGTGCTTCCCTTCAGTATCTTTTTCTTTTTCACCTTCTTTTGAATCATTTTCCTCTGAATCATCATCTTTTTTATCTGAATCTTTTTTATCCTCTTTATCTTTAAATTCTTCTTTATTTTGAAAATAATACATGATTCTTGCACCATATTCTTTGTTTTCTCCATTGAAAATGGCATCAGCACCAAACCTACTTCCAGTGGGTTGCTGGTAAGAGGCTTGATAAGCAGTAGGAGCTTCAAATAATTCAACAGTTGAAGCTAATATTTCTTTATTTTTTGCAATATCACGTAAGGGTTGTATATCATCCAATACCCAAGCTGCTCTACCGAAAGTGCCAATTACTAAATCACTTTCACGTTCTTGAATTACTAAATCCTTAACAGGAACTGTAGGGAAACTATCATTCCATTTACTCCATGTATTTCCTGCATTTATGGATACGTAAAGCCCATCGTCTGTTCCAAGAAATAATAAATTCTCCTCAAAGGGATCTTCAACAATACATAAGGCATAACTTAAAACATCTTCCTTATCGACTATTCGTTGCCAAGTTTTTCCATAATTGGTAGTTCTGTATACGTATGGTGTATAATTAAATCTTCTATAATCATTTGCTACTAATAAAGCTTCTCCTTTATTTTTATTTGAAGCTTTAATTTGCACAATCCAGCTTCCTTTTGGTAAACCAGAAATATTGTTAGTTACTTCTGTCCAAGATTGACCACTGTTTTGTGTAAAATGAACCCTACCATCATCGGTACCAGCCCATAACATGTTTTGTTCAATAGGAGAGGGCTCAATTACAAGAATTGTTGTATGATTTTCTGCTCCAGTTGCATCCATTGTAATTCCTCCACTTTCATCTTGCTTTTGTTTTTCTGGATCATTAGTTGTTAGATCTTCTGAAATAATTTCCCAAGTAAGTCCTTTATCTGTTGATTTATGAACAAACTGACTTCCAAAATAAATGGTACTATTATTAAAAGGATCAATATTAATTGCAGAATTCCAATTAAATCGAAGTTTTACATCTGGGTCTGGATGTATAGGTCGTACCGTGTAATTATTACCTGTTTGCCAGTCATATCGACTAACATATCCTTGTTGACTCATTGTCCAACCATACCTGCTATCATCACGATCTGGAACTACATCAAATCCATCACCAAAAGATATTTCTTGCCAATAATCGTTTCTAATTCCTTGAGAACGCCAAACATAAGCAGGGCCTCTCCAACTTCCATTATCTTGCATTCCACCATAAACATTATAGGGAAATTCATTATCTACTGCTATATGATAAAATTGTGCAACAGGTAAATTACCAATAAAACGCCATGTTTTTCCACCATCGCGAGTAATGTTCATACCGCCATCATTTCCATCAATCATAAAATTGCCATCTGTTGGATGAATCCACCAGGCATGATGATCTGGATGAACTCCATTATCAACTCCATAAGCTGGCATTAATTGATTAAAGTTCTTTCCGCCATCCTCTGAAACATTAACATAAGTAAAAACTGAATAGACTCTATTTTCGTTTTGTGGATCTACAAATATATCACTGTAATAAAAAGGTCTATTACCAATATCGTCTTTATCATTTATTTTTTTGAAAGTAAAACCACCATCTGTACTTTTATAAAGCGCATTCTTTTTAGCTTCAATTAATGCATAAACAACATTAGGTTTATTATTTGCAATTGCAAGACCAATTCTACCAAGATCTCCTTTAGGCAGGCCATCTTTCTCAGTACGTTCTTCCCACGTTTCACCTCCATTATGAGTTATGAAAATTCCAGAACCTTCACCTCCAGAATTAAAAAACCAAGGATCTCGTTTATGCTCCCAAAGAGCAACAATTAATTTATTAGGGTTAGTTGGATCCATTACCATATCACCAACACCTGTTTTTATGTTTGCATATAAAATTTTATTCCAAGTTTTACCACCATCAATAGTTTTAAAAACTCCACGTTCTTCATGTTCTCCCCAAGGAGAACCAATTGCCCCAATATATATTATGTTAGGATTAGTAGGGTCAATAATAATTCTATGGATATGTCTTGTTTTTTCAAGTCCCATTAAATCCCAGTTTTTACCTCCATCGAGTGATCGGTAAACACCATATCCTCCATTAAGACTATTTCTAGGATTTCCTTCTCCAGTACCAACCCAGATAACTGAAGGGTTTGATTGTTGAATAGCAACAGCACCAATTGAAGCAGTTGCTTCTTTATCAAATACAGGTTTCCATTTTACCCCTCCGCTTTCAGACTTCCATAAACCACCTGAGGCGGTTCCAACATACATTACTTCTGGATTATTAGTTACAACATCTATAGCTGTAACACGACCAGACATACCACCAGGCCCAATATTTCTTGGTTTCATGTCTTTTAAAATATCTACTGAAAAATCTTGAGCTGTAAGAGATATTGTTAACAAAAACAATATCATAGAATAAATTTTATTCATTATTTGGTTGGTTTTAAACTTTCTAAATTAGAGAAATTCATAATAAGAAATCGTAAATAATTAATATTTAACAATTAATTTATAGGTTTTAGATTATTATATAACAAAAAAAAACTGCCTAAAAAGGCAGTTTTTTGAATCATTATTAATTGAAATTATAAATTTGGAATTATTAATTCTTGACCTGGATGAATTACATCAGGGTTATCTAAAATATTTCTATTTGCTTCAAAAATTAAAGAATATTTCATTGCATTACCATAGTAATGTTTAGCAATTTTACTAAGTGATTCACCACTAGCTACCGTATGGTTAGCATAAACAGTTTCATCAGCTACGGTTATATCTGCCATAATATCGGTTGGGTTATCACCACCAACCCTTTTTATTTCGTCCCAAATTAAGTTTTTTTCATACTGATTTTTAGCAGTCCCCCAAACTTTCAATTGTCCGTTTTCTTCTTTAACATCACCATTTTGAATATTAAGTTTTTCACCTAATTCCAAAACAGATTGATATTTTGATTTAATCATTGTTGTTTTGTTTAAAATTTAAGTACTAAATATACAAATTCTGCAATTAATTTAAGAGATTTTTATATTGTTTTTTAAATGTCACTATCTAATAAATCAGTTACTACATGATAACGTGGATCTTCAATTGATGACTCAATTATTTTTTCAAATTTTGGGTTTGCTTTTAATAAAATCATTTTGCATTCAGGACTTAAATGAGTTAGTTTTACATTTTTACCTAAGGCCAAATATTTATTAGTTACATTTTGTAATGATTCTATTCCAGAATGATCACCTACTTTTGATTCAATAAAATCTATTTCTATATTATCGGGATCCTGTTTAAAATCAAATTTAGAGTTAAATGACTGAGATGAACCAAAAAACAAAGGCCCCCATATTTCATACACTTTAGTTCCGTTTTCTTTAATTCTTTTTCGCGCTCTAATTCTTGTTGCACTTTGCCAAGAAAAGACTAAAGCAGACATAATAACTCCTACAATAACAGCTATAGCTAAATCTTGCCATACAGTCACAGCAGATACTGTTATTAATACAATAGCATCTGCAAGAGGTATTTTATGAAGTATTCTAAAACTACTCCATGCAAAGGTTCCAATCACTACCATAAACATAACGCCAACTAATGCTGCAATAGGAATCCGCTCAATAAAAGGAGCTCCAAATAATACAAACCCTAATAGGGCAAGAGCTGCTACAATACCAGATAATCTTCCTCTACCACCAGAATTCACATTAATAATAGATTGCCCTATCATAGCACAACCTCCCATACCACCAAATAAACCATTAAGAATATTTGCTCCACCTTGAGCAACACATTCTCTGTTACCAGACCCACGAGTTTCCGTCATATCATCAATAAGATTAAGAGTCATTAATGATTCAATAAGACCCACTGCTGCTAATAATACTGCTGTAGATAAGATTAAATCCCAATGTCCATTAAGTGTGTCAAACAACCCAAAAATTTGAGCTTGAAATGTAGGTAAGGAACCTTGAAGACCTTCACCACCACCATCTATAATAAATGAACCAACGGTACTAACATCAAAACCACCTAATATGGTTATGGTTGCAACTACTATAATTGCAACTAATGCTGCAGGAACTTTTTTAGTAACTTTAGGTAATAAGTACATTATCGCCATAGTTAATGCTACAAAACCAAGCATAACCCAAAGATTAGTACCTTGCATCCATTGTTTTTCACCATTAACTGTTTCTTTAAATAAACCTAATTGCGATAAGAATATTACTATTGCCAAACCATTTACAAATCCCATCATTACTGAATGTGGTATAAGTCTAACAAATTTTCCAAGCTTAAAGACCCCAGCAGATATTTGTATTAATCCCACAAATAAAAGAGTAATAAATAACCATTGAAGCCCTAAATTTTCAATAGGAACTTCTAATCCCATTCCAACGTCATTCCCTTTTTGGATTAAATGAACCATAACAACTGCCATAGCTCCTGTAGCACCAGAAATCATTCCTGGACGACCACCAAAAATTGCAGTTACAATCCCCATCATAAAAGCTCCATAAAGCCCTACTAATGGATCTATTCCTGCAACAAAAGCAAAAGCTACAGCTTCAGGAACAAGAGCAAGTGCAACGGTTAATCCTGAAAGGATATCGTTTTTAGGATTGAATGTGAAATTCTTAAGTAATCTTTGCATTTCGTTTTATTTTAAAGCGGGCAAAGATATAGTTTTAAAAAATAGTGGCTTAGCAGTTTTTTGATTATTAATTATGTCCTACATGACATCCACAACCACCATCCATAAAACCATTGGTTTCTTCATGCCATGGAAAAGCTTGATTGTAATTGTTTAACTCCCAGAAGAATGGTTTTCTTTCTTTTGGATGATTACCAATTTCATTCATAGTTTTTGTTTCGTATAATCGACCATTAAGCATCACCATTTCTATGCTGTTCGTATTTTCAATATTGTCTAAAGGATTTTCATCTAACACAATTATATCAGCAAATTTTCCAACTTTTAAAGAGCCTACATCATTTCCTAGTCCAATATAATTTGCGGCATTAATCGTTGCAGTTTTTAGTGCATCGTGATTAGACATTCCTCCTTGCTGAATCATCCAAGTTTCCCAATGAGCTCCAAGACCTTGTAATTGACCATGTGCTCCCATATTAACTTTTACACCAGCATTTGCTAATTTTGTTGCTGATTCAGAAACTAAAATATGTCCATTTTCATATTCTTCTTCAGGAACCATTGTTCTATGCCTTGATCTGCTATCTATAACACCTCTTGGTGTATATTCCAAAAGTTTTTCATTTTCCCAAACATTATCTCTTTGATAAAAAAAGTATTCACCATTAAGGCCTCCATAATTTACAATTAGGGTAGGAGTATATCCTGTGCCACTTGCACTCCATATTTCAACAACATCTTTGTAAATAGGTGCTACCGGAATATTATGTTCTACCCCAGTATGTCCATCGATTACCATTGTTAAGTTTGTGTAAAACGTAGAACCACCTTCAGGAACTACATTAATTTCAAGTTCTCGTGCTGCTTGCAACACTTGTTGTCTTTGCTCTCTTCTAGGTTGGTTATAACTTTTAACACTTTTTGCACCGTATGCTTTTGTTCTTTTAATACTACTTCTAGCATCATCAAGACTGTTTATTTTTGCTTTAAAATCACCATCTGCTCCATAAAGAATGAAACCAGTTGAATACAATCTAGGTCCAATAAGTCCTCCTGTTTTTTGCAATTCAGAAAGAGAAAAAACTGTTTCTGTGTTTGATGACGGATCATGAGCGGTGGTAACTCCATAAGCTAAATTAGCCATGAATCTCCAATTTTGCTGACTTAACAATCCATATCTAAAAGCACCAATATGGGCGTGAGCATCTACCATTCCAGGCATAATTGTTTTACCTGAAGCATCATATACTTTAGCACTGTTGGGGATTGTAATATTCTTACCAATAGCTTCAATTTTATTATTGTTTATGATAATTGTACCATTTTCAATTACTTCTTCACCTTCCATGGTAATAATTCTAGCATTTGTAAATGCAATTTTACCAGTTGGGGTATCTACTTTTCCTTGTAATCCTATTTTTACTCCTACTTTGGTTAATTCAGGAATTTCTTTAGGTGAATTGTCTAAGAATGTAAACCGATCTTTAATTTCATTCGAAAAATATTCATCTCCCTGAGTCCATATTACTTTTTTACTATCTTCAGACCAATGAATACTTATTCCTGAATCTTCAGCTAATTTTGAAACAGGCACCGATTTACTTTTATCATCTAAATTGATTTCTTTTCCATTTAAAACTAATGGGGCAATAAATACTTTATGAAGATTTGTAAAAGCTATCCAATTATTATCTGGACTTGGTACAAGCCTATTTGCATATTTAGAAGTAATATGAGTTCTTTCATCTTTTCCATTAAGATTTACACTTATTAATTTTTTAGTTAAGCTACCAAAATAAGTCCCACCTGTTTGTAAAAAGATTCGTTTGCCATCTTTAGTAAAAACTGGATATTCACCTTTATTAGTGATTTTTGTTTCCTTTCCACCAGATGCGTTGATACTATAAATTCCAGGTTCTTTTGTGTTTGTAAATCCTTGATCCATATTCCCGGATTCTTTTCTGAAAACAATTATTTTTCCATCGGGTGAAAATGAAGGGGTTCTATAGATTCCTTTTTCTGAAGTTAATTTAGTAGTTGTACCATCTATAAAAGAAGTTTTCTTGATTGCTCCTTTTTCTTCATCATTCCATGTTACATAAATAATTGAATTTCCGTCTTTTGAAAAATTGGGTTCAAATTCAAAATCTGTTCCTGAAGTTATACGTTCTGGAGTTCCATTTGGTAATTCTTTTTTCCATAAATACCCAAGGGCGTAAAAAACAATAGATTTGCCATCTGGAGAAGTTATGGTGTTTCTAATCATTTTTGAAGTAAATGTATTTTCTTCAATAGGATTATTAAAATGAACAGTTTCAGCTAAATCTATAGCAACCTTAGCGGAAAAAGGAATGTTGGTAACTTGTAAAGTATTTGTGTTGATTTTATTAATTTTTCCTCCACTCCAAAAAACGATTTCTTCATTATTTGGCATCCAACTAAAATTTGGATAAACACCAAAAATAGCCCAAGCTTCTTGTTGATCTTTATTTAATTGATCATAAACTGGAATTTCTTCCCCTGTTTTTAAATCATGAATAAATAAGACCGACTTAGTACGAACTCTTTTTACAAAAGCAAGTTTAGAACCATCTGGAGAAATGGTTGGACGTGCTGCTCCACCTGGACCTCCTGTGATTGTTTCCGTTTTTCCGTTTTCAAAATTATAACGTTTTATTGCATAAATCTGTTTGTTAGGGTCTTTGTTATATTGAAAATAGCCTCCAGAATACATATCTTCACAGTAATATAAATACTTACCATCAGGCGAAACATAAGGTTCATTAACATCTTGTTGGTCATTCTTCCTTTTAGTTAATTGTAATCCAGAACCTCCAGTGATATGATACATCCACATTTCACCTGCACCTAAGCTTCTACCAGATGTAAAATGTTTTCTAGCAATTAAATAATTACCATCTGGTGTCCAAGCTGCATTATTTAACAATCTGAAATCTTCTTTTGTAATTTGCTTTGGCTCACTACCATCAACATTCATGGTCCAGATATTATCACCACCACCTGCGTCACTTGTAAACGAGATTTTAGTTCCATCTGGGCTAAATCTGGGTTGGATTTCAAAAGGAATTCCCGTTCTAATTGCTTTAGCTTTTCCACCCTCTATAGGCATGGTGTAAATATCTCCTAACATATCAAAAACAATTGTTTTTCCATCTGGACTAACATCTAAGTTCATCCAAGTACCTTCTTCTGTTGTGAATTTATGTTTTTTGTAATTAAAATCTTCACCAGGATTAGAAACATCCCATTTTTTAGAATCTTCTTTTTTCTCTTTTTGAGCATTTGTAAATGAAATTGTAATAATACAAAGTATAAGTGCTAAGGCTAATTTATTCATGGTTGGTTTTTTTTAGAGAAGACTAAAATACATAATTGTATAATAGTGAGTGCTTTTGTTACTTTATTTATGAGTTTTTTGAAAGATATTTTAATTTAACTAAATCTTCTTTAGTATTTATTTGAGTGCAAACTCCATCTTTTATAAGTATGTTTTTTTTAGTAATATTTAAAACATCATCGTAATAATGATCTGTGATTATAATTCCTTTTTGTTCTTTCTGTTTGATTAAAAATTCACTGATTTTATCTTTGTATAATGGGTCAATCATAGAAAATGGTTCGTCTAAAAGCAGGAAGTCTCTTTTAAGATTTCCGATAAGAAGTACTTGCAAATAGCGTAATTGTCCCATTGATAATTCTTTAATTCTTTTTGAAGAAATTAATGCGATTTGTGCATCGTAAAAAATTGCGTCTTGTTCTTCTTGACTTTGATAGTATAAAGGAATTACATCACGAACTCTACTATTTGATGGTAAAAAGGAATGTTGAGGTAAGTAGGCAATCTTTTTTTGAAGAATTACTTTTGAAGGATCTAATGACTGATGATTTAAGCTTAATTCAATTTTTGAAGCTTTTAAGGTTCCAAATATCATTTTTAATAGGGTAGATTTTCCACATCCATTTCTTCCGAAAATACCTAAAATTTCCCCAGTACTAACTGAAAAGGATACTTGTTTTAGTATTTCTTTATTTCCAAAAGATTTTTCTGCTTTATGTAATTCTAAAATCGCCAAAAATATAAGATATAATTAAAAATAATAATATGAGTAGGGGAGTTCCGATAATTAAATTAATAAAGAAAACACTTTTTAAAAGTTTCCATTTGGTTATTCCTAAATTGTAATAAAAATAGAATTCTTTTTTCCTTAGTAAGCTAAATGCTAAGAAACCAAATGCAATAGCTAAGGTTGTGAATAGTATAATTGCAGGTATACTTCCGAAAAGTATTTTTGATAAAAGAGTAAAAATGAAAACAAATGGAAAAATATCTTTATAAAACTGAATGTAGGCTCTTGTATTCATATTCTATTTATTGTTTCAAAATATAGCTGATAATAACTTAGTTTACTTACCAATCATTTCGAGATTTTATATTGTTTTCACAAAGTTTTATAATTTCTAAAATGCGTTTTTTTTTGGTTTCTTCTCTTTTAGCTTGATGTAGCCATGAAAGGTATCCTTTTTTATAACTTGGAGAAAAGTTTTGGTAATTATTGAAAGCTTCAGGGTTATTATTGAATGCTAGTTGTAATACTTCAGGTATAATTAAATTTTCTACATCATCCATAGCCGACCAGGTTCCAGTTTTTTTAGCAATTTTAATTGTATCCCAACCACTTTCATGAATAAGACTATTATCTTCAAGCTCTAGGATGTATTTTTTATTTAAGGAACTCCAAGTACTTTTTAAATTTCGTTTACAAAAGTATTGTTGCCGTTTCCCATTTCCCAAACTTTTTACAGTACTATCAATCCAACCATAACAAAGTGCAACTTTAACAGCTTCTTCCCAACGCATAGTTGGAATGTTTAACGCTAATTTATAAAAAATAAGATATACGCCTTGTGAATGCTTATTATGGTTGATATGCAGCCAATCTCTCCATTCGATGTCATTTAAAAAATATAATGTTGGTTTTTCAGACATACTATTCTACTTCTTCATTTTCCACATAAAAGTCTTCTTTAATTTTTATACTTTTAATTGATTTATCAAAATCTTTGGTTTTCCACTCAGCTGTTGGAAAAACCCATTCTTCTTTACCATTAATAATGGCAATTACAGGCATATCAAAATTTTCTATAATGGAAACATATCTAAAACTAAGTTGATTGTTTTCAACTTTATATTCCACTTTTGGTATATCCGTAGTTCGTAGGTATTGATTCCAAAACTCGGTTAAATCGATCCCTGATTTTTCACTTAGATATTCTTCTAATTGTTTACTACTAATGGTTTGGTGATAAAAATCTTTATTTAGGCCCCTTAAAATTTGTCTCCATTTTTCATCATCTTCAATTAATTGCCTTAGGGTATGTAAAATGTTAGCACCTTTATAGTACATATCCCCACTTCCTTCTTGATTTACATCATAAGTACCAATAATGGGTCGATCATTTTGAATATATTTTTTAGTACCTATTACATATTCTGAGGAAGCTTTTTTACCATAATGATAGTTTAAATATAAGTTTTCAGAATAGGCAGTAAACCCTTCATGAATCCACATATCTGCGACATCAATATGAGTAATGTTGTTCGCAAACCATTCATGACCAGATTCGTGAATAATTATAAAATCGAATTTTAACCCCCATCCAGTTCCAGATAAATCACTACCTAAATATCCATTCATATAATGATTTCCATATGTAACACTACTTTGATGTTCCATACCCAAATAAGGTACTTCCACCAATTTAAAACTGTCTTCATAAAAAGGGTAGGGACCAAACCAATGCTCAAAGGCTTCCATCATTTTTGGAGCTTGTTTAAATTGTTTTCTTGCCTTTGATTCATTTTCTTTAAGCACATAATAATCCATATCTAAACTGCCTTGTTCTCCTTCATATATTTCGCCAAAATGGATATAATCTCCTATATTAATATTTACACCATAATTATTAATAGGGCTTACTACTTTCCAAGACCAAGTAGTTTTATTATTTTTAGTTTTTTCGCTTTGTAACCTTCCATTGGCAACTGCCATTAGTCCATTTGGAATAGTGATAGAAAAGTCAATGCCGTTTTCGGGTTCATCGTAATAATGATCTTTGTTGGGCCACCAAAGACTAGCACCTATTCCTTGATTGGAAGTAGCCACAAAATGTTTTCCATTGGAATCTTTTTTCCATGAAAACCCTCCATCCCATGGAGCTCTAACAGCTGTTCTAGGTTTTCCAGAAAAGTAAACGCTAACTTTATGTTTACTCCCTATTTTTTGTTTCTTTTTAAGTTGAATAAAATGCGCATTTCCTTCAGAAGTTATTTTTAAAACCTCTCCATCTTGTACTACCTTTTCAATTTTCATTGGAGGTTGTAAATCTATTTGCATAGAATTACTTTTAGATAAAACGGTATAGCTAATGGTGTTTTTCCCTTCAATGATTTTATTATCAAGGTCCATATCAACTTCTAAGTTATAATGTGTTAAATCCCACCAAGCTCTTTCAGGTGTAATGCTTCCTCTTAAACTATCTTGTCTAGTAAAGTTTTGACTAATTACTGTAAGGGAAAAAAATAATAGTAATATTGAAATTAAGTTTCGCATTTTAATTTTTTTTATCTCATAATTTTATTTGGAAAAACGACCACACTTTCATGTCCATTTTCTCCAACTGAAGCCACTCCAAACAGGTAATTATCAATAACAATTCCTTCCAATGTAAATTCGGTTACATCTTCAACATATCTGCTGTATTCCCAAATTGGAGAAGTAGTTTCTCGCCAATAAATTTTATATCCTTTAGCGCCTTCAATTTTATCCCATTTTAATTTAGCTGAAGCTTCAACAATTCCGCCAATACCAACTGTTTTAGGCGATGGAGGTGACCATGCCAAATTTGCCATAGTTATTGCATTAACTGCTGTTAATTTTGTTGCATATTTAAAATTGACATGTTCTAGAACGTCTCCATAGACAATACCATTTTCTATTCGAATGTATTGATGTTGTTGAGTATAGTTTTCATGAGATTCCATAATTCTAATGCCAGGAAATCCAACGTCATTAAAAGGTCGATGATGACCACCACGTCCAAATCGATCCAATCTATAAATAAGATTTGGATTCATTTCAGGCATATAGTCTTTAGTCGTTTTATAAGTATATCGAGCTAATTGACGGGAAATACCATCTACTTCACCTCCGTAAAAACGTCTTGAGTTTCGTTCTTTTTCTGTTTCAGTTGGTGGAACCGGTTCGCTGAAAATTCTAAAATCCCGATTGCTGATGACTCCATCAACTCCTTTAATATTTCCAATCATATCGTTATTTAGTATACCAATGATTTCCATATCATTTTCTAGTGCAAACACTGCAAAACCTTTTCCTCCAAAAAGACCTTGTTCCTCTCCACTCAAACCTAAATATATGATGCTATTTTCAAACTTGTATTTTGAAAGTACTCTTGCAGCTTCTATAGTACCTGCCATACCACTTGCATTATCGTTTGCCCCTGGAGAATCTGAAGTATAATTATTAGGATCACTGACTCTTGAATCAATGTCCCCACTCATAATGATATATCGGTTTGGATATTTAGTACCTTTTTGGATGGCAACTACATTTACTACCCAAACATCTTTAACGATTCTTTTATTTTCTCCTTTTTTTACTAAATCCTTTTGATAAAAAACGTTCAAACAATTATTGCATTTAGTAGAAGTGTTTTCAAATTCAGCTTTGATCCACCTACGTGCTGCTCCAATTCCTCTGGTTTCTGAAAGAGTGTCACTTAATGTATGGCGTGTTCCAAACGCTACTAGTTTTGTAATATCATTTTCTATTCGTTCTTCGGAAACATTATCAATAATATCGTAAATCCTGCTATCTGTTTGTGATTGCATTCTGATTGAAAATAAAATGACGAAAGCAAATAGGAATAATGTTGTGTGTTTTTTCATAAGTGTTAATTTTCAATTAGTTCGGCAACTATTGCTAATTTAGAACCATCTGGACTCAAAGCAAGTCTTGTGATATTTTTTAGTTGATGTTTTGATAAATCTGCGATTAATTTCCAATCTCCATTTCCAAATAAATCTAATAGAAATAGTTTGTCAAGACTTCCAATTAATAAGGTTGATTCATCTAACCAAATATGATCTTGTATTCCAACAGGTAACTGAGCTACAAAGAAACTTTCTAACGAATTGATGTCTAATTGATATACATCCATATTTTTTTCATCGTTTACAGAAGTATAACTCATCGTATTTTTCTGGTTGGGAACTTTATGAATAGACCTACCCACTTTAGTTAATAGGGTATCGTTAGATTTTTTTCCTAAATCTGAAAAAACAAGATCTAAATTTGCACCACTTAAAACAGATGATAGTAATCTATTTTCATCATAAAAGGAATAATAAGCAACTTGTAAATCATTTATTAACTTTTCTGAAGTATTGGATTTTGAATCGTACTTGTAAAGTCTTTGCAAACCTGTAGTGTCCAGTCGTACTGCTGAATATAAATTCGTGTTTGGAATTTTTTGTGGTGAATATTCACCTCCTATTTCAGTATTACAAATATAATCTAAGGATTTATTATCTAATTGATATAATGCAATGTCGGTTTGATTTTGATAAGTTCTAGCATATAATAGTTGATCATTATCAATAAAAGAAGGTTGACTATCATATCCTGGGTTTTTGGTGATGTTTTTGAAATTTTCAATTTTGAAATCGGTTTCTGAAAATTCTAAATCCATTACAAATACTTCTGTATTGGACTGGGCAATTAGTAAACTTACTGTAAAAAGAAAAGCAAGTGTAAAGTGATTTTTAAGCATTCAATAAAGTTTGCTTAAATATAAGAAAGATATGTTTACACTTTCACAAACAAATATTAAAAAACCGCTTTTCAAATAAATGAAAACCGGTTTTAACTTACTAACCAAAACTTAACTTTATATTCTAAAAGGGATACTTGTTTTCTTTTTGAATTTTTTCAGAAATACTTTTACGTAGTGCCACTACATTTGGCTGATTCTGATATTTTGTAAAACGTTTTAGACCCATTAGCATCATACGCTGTTCATCACCTTCGGCAAATGATACGATACCTTCTTTTGCATTTTTAATTATAATGTCCACAGCATTGTATAAATACAATTGTGTCATTTCTAATTGATGTTTTTGAGAGTCTTCACCAAATCGTTTTATGTTCTTTTCTGTTCTTAATATAGCAGATTCTGCCATATAAATTTCTATTAGAATATTTGAAGCTGCCATTAATAATTGTTGATGTTCCTCTAAATCGGGTCCATATTTTTGAACCGCTTCACCAGCAACCATTAAGAATACTTTTTTAAGCTTTTCAAGCATTGCTTTTTCTTCAGAAAGTGCTACAGAATAATCTGGAGTTTCAAAAGATGGAATTCCAGTTAATTCATCTACTACTTTCATAGCTGGTCCTATTAAATCAACATGACCTTTCATTGCTTTTTTAACTAACATTCCTACCGAAAGCATTCTATTTATTTCATTAGTACCTTCGTATATTCTTGTTATTCTAGCATCTCTCCAAGCAGACTCCATTGGAGTGTCTTTTGAGAATCCCATACCTCCAAAAATTTGAATACCTTCATCTGCACAAATTTGTACATCTTCAGAAACAGATACTTTTAAAATAGAACATTCTATTGCAAATTCTTCAACTCCTTTTAATTCTGCTTTTTGATGTGTTTCTCCAGCAGACTGTCTTAATTCGATTCGGTTTTGAATGTCTTTTGCCGCTCTATAGGTTGCAGATTCACCAACATAAGTATTGGTTGCCATTTCAGCAATCTTTGACTTGATAGCTCCAAATTCTGCTATAGCGGTGTTGAATTGCTTTCTTTCATTAGCATATTGAATTGAATAGGATGTAATTCTTCTTTGTGAATCTAAACAAGCTCCAGCCAATTTAATACGACCAATGTTTAGTGCATTCATTGCAATTTTAAAACCATTCCCTCTTTCTGAAAGCATATTCTCCACAGGAACTACGGTATCATTAAAAAACACCTGTCTTGTTGAAGAAGCGTGAATCCCTAATTTATGCTCCTCTTCTCCTAAAGTAATTCCATTATCAGGTTTGTTTTCAACTAAAAAACCAGTAATGTTTTTATCATCTTCGATTCTTGCAAATACAATGAACAATTTACAGAAACCAGCATTAGAGATCCACATTTTTTGACCACTAATTTTGTAATGTGTACCATCTTCTGAAAGGACCGCTTTTGTTCTACCGCTATTGGCATCACTACCTGCACTTGGTTCTGTAAGACAATATGCTCCAAACCATTCTCCAGAAGCTAATTTAGGAACGTATTTTTGTTTTTGTTCTTCAGAACCATAAAGTGTTATTGGCATGGTACCAATACCAGTATGAGCACCAAATGCAGTACTAAAAGATCCAGTACCACTAGAAATATAATCACAAGTAAGTAGGGTTGAAACAAAGCCCATTCCCATACCACCATATGCTTCAGGTACTGCAACACCTAAAAATCCTAATTCACCGGCTTTACGCATGCATTCTTCTGTGAATGCATAATCTTTGTTTTCAAATCGTTCTCTAAATGGAATAATTTCTCTGTCATTAAATTCCATTACAGCCTCTTTCATCATTTTCTGTTCCTCTGTAAAATCTTCAGGAGTGAATATGTTTTCACAATCAGATTTTTTTACAATGAATTGTCCTCCTCTTATTATATCTTTTTCTTCCATTATTATTAAGACTTTATTTTTTTAGTTTAAAAATTCAAATATTCCACAAGCTCCTTGACCGGTACCAACACACATTGTTACTGCTCCATATTTACCTTGCATTTTTTGTTTACGCATTTCATCAAATAACTGCACAGAAAGTTTTGCTCCCGTACATCCTAGTGGATGCCCTAATGCAATGGCACCTCCATTAACATTGATAATGTCAGGATTTAGATCTAATTCACGAATTACTGCTAAGGATTGAGAAGCAAAAGCTTCATTCAATTCTATTAATGATAAATCGTCTTGTTTTAAGCCAGCTTGATTTAAAGCTTTTGGAATTGCCTTAACGGGACCAATACCCATGATTCTAGGTTCTACACCTGCAGCTGCATAATTAACTAAACGAGCAATAGGCTCTAGGTTTAGTTCTTTTACCATATCCTCACTCATAACCATTACAAATGCAGCACCATCACTCATTTGTGAAGAATTTCCTGCAGTTACACTTCCCCCAGCAGCAAAAACAGGACGTAATTTTGCTAAAGCTTCTAAACTAGTTCCTTTTCTTGGCCCTTCATCTTTAGTTACGGTATATGATTTAGACGCTTTTTTTCCATTTTCATCCAAATACGTTTGATTTACTGTTATGGGTGCAATTTGATCTTGGAACCTGTTTTCAGCTTGTGCTTTTAATGCTTTCATATGAGAATGATAAGCAAATTCATCTTGATCTTCTCTAGAAACATTAAACTGATTTGCAACAGCTTCAGCAGTATTTCCCATTCCCCAATAATAATCTTCGTGTCCCGAATTAACCACATCGTAATTAAGTTCAGGTTTAAAACCTGTCATTGGAACAGAACTCATGCTTTCAGCTCCACCAGCAATTATACAATCTGCCATTCCTGATTGAATTTTTGCAGTTGCAATCCCTATTGTTTCAATTCCTGAAGAACAAAAACGATTAACAGTAACACCTGGTACATCTACAGATTTTAATCCCATTAAAGAAATTAACCTTGCCATGTTTAAACCTTGTGATCCTTCTGGCATTGCATTACCTACAATAACATCATCGATTCTGGTTTTATCTAATTCTGGTAATTCATTCATCATAAATTGAATGGTCTCAGCTGCTAATTCGTCTGTTCTTTTAAACCTAAATACTCCTCTTGGTGCTTTACCAACGGCAGTACGATATGCTTTTACTATATATGCTTGTTTCATTTTTTTAGTTTCTTAAAGGTTTTCCTGTTTTTAACATATGTTCTATTCGTTCTAAAGTTTTACGTTCAGTACATAAACTTAAGAATGCTTCTCGTTCTATATCTAATAAGTATTGTTCTGTTACTAGAGTAGGTTCAGATAAGTCACCACCTGCCATTACATAGGCCAATTTATTTGCGATTTTTTGATCATGTGGACTGATGAAATTAGATGCTTCCATAGAATCGGTTCCTACTAAAAACATACCTAATGCTTGTTTTCCGAGTACTTTTACATCTTTTCTACGAACGGGTTGTGTATAACCCAAATCTGCCATCGATCTTGCTACTGCTTTTGCAGTTGCAATTTGTCGGTCTTTATTTACTACAACGATATCTTTTCCTTTTTCTAAGATACCAAGGTCATATGCTTCATACGCAGAAGTAGAAACTTTAGCCATACCTATGGTTAAAAAGTATTCTTGTAAAACGTTTAATTCAACATCATTTTTATGGAAAAGATCACTAGCTCTCAAAGCCATTTCTTTTGATCCTCCACCGCCAGGAATTACTCCAACTCCGAATTCAACCAATCCAATATAACTTTCAGCAGCTGCAACAACTCGATCGGCGTGTAAGGTCATTTCGCAACCACCTCCTAAAGTCATCCCTTGAGGGGCAACTATCGTTGGTATTGATGAGTAGCGTAAACGCATTACACTATCTTGAAAATATTTAATAGCCATATTCAACTCATCATATTCTTGCTCAACAGCCATCATAAATATCATCCCGATATTGGCTCCTACTGAAAAATTAGCACCTTGATTTGCAATTGTTAAACCATCAAAATCTTTTTCAGCTATATCAATTGCTTTATTTAATCCAGCTAAAACGTCGCCTCCAATAGTATTCATTTTGCTTTGGAATTCAAGATTTAAAATCCCATCGCCTAAATCTTCAACAACACAACCACTGTTTTTAAACACCTCACTTGACTTACGAATGTTATTAAGTATAATAAAAGCATCTTGTCCAGGTACTTTTACATGTTTCTTTTGTGGAATGTCATAATAATATGTAGCACCCTCTTTAACAGTGTAAAATGAAGTAACACCAGATGCTAGCATTTCATTTACCCAAGGATCTGGTTCTTTTCCAATTTCTTTCATTAATTGGATTCCTTTTTCGACTCCAATAGCATCCCAGATTTCGTATGGTCCATTTTCCCAACCAAATCCAGCTTTCATAGCATCATCTATTTTGTATAATTCGTCTGAAATTTCAGGAATTCGTTTAGAAACATACCCAAACATTAATGCAAAGCTTTTACGATAAAACTCTCCAGCTTTATCTTTACCAGCTACTAATATTTTAAAACGATCGATTACTTTATCTACTGTTTTTGTAAGTTCTAAAGTAGGGAAGGAGGCTCTTTTTCCTTTTCTGTATTCAAGAGTTTCAAGGTCTAATCCTAAAATTACACTTTTGCCGTTTTCTCCTTTTGTTTTTTTATAAAACCCTTGACCAGATTTACTTCCTAGCCATTTATTCTCCATTAGGGTATTTATAAAATCAGGTAATTTAAATACTTCGTGCTCTTCATCATCTGGGCAATTGTCATAAATACCATTAGCTACATGAACTAGGGTATCTAGACCAACAACATCAACTGTTCTAAAGGTTGCTGATTTTGGTCGCCCTATTACTGGACCGGTTAATTTATCTACTTCTTCAACAGTTAACCCCATTTCTTTTACTAGATGAAATAGACTTTGAATTCCATAAATACCAATTCTATTACCTATAAAAGCAGGAGTATCTTTAGCAAGTACCGTTGTTTTACCTAAAAACTGTTCACCATAGCTATTTAAGAATTCTAAAACATCTGGAGATGTGCTTGGACCAGGTATAATTTCAAATAATTTTAAATAACGAGGAGGATTGAAAAAGTGTGTTCCACAGAAATGCTTCTGAAAATCTTCACTTCGTCCTTCATTCATAAATTTAATAGGAATTCCTGAAGTATTACTAGTTATTAATGTTCCAGGCGTTCTGTATTTTTCAAGTTTTTCAAAAACTTGTTTTTTAATATCCAATCGCTCAACTACTACTTCAATAATCCAATCTGCCGAAGCGACTTTTGCAATGTCATCATCTAGATTACCAGTCGTAATTCTACTTGCAAACTTTTTGTTATATAAAGGAGCTGGCTTAGATTTTATAGAGGCTGCTAGAGCATCGTTAACTAATCGGTTTCTAACAACTTTATCTTGGAGTGTAAGTCCTTTAGCTTCTTCCTTTTCATTTAAAGAAAAAGGAACAATATCTAGTAATAATACTTCAACTCCGATATTAGCAAAATGACAAGCAATTCCGCTTCCCATGATTCCTGAACCGATTACGGCTACTTTATTAATTCTTCTTTTAGACATCGTTTAATCTATTTAATCTTGAATGTATATTTTTTTAGAGTTAATTAACTCTAGTATCGTGTTTGTAACCTTTTTAAAAGCTTTTAAGTCCTCTGGGTTTACTGTGTTTTTTACAGCTTCATCAAACCCAAGTACCACTCTTTTTGAAAACTCTCTCATTTCAACCCCAAAAGGAGTTAAATGAATTAAAACTCCACGGCCATCTAATGGATTTGGTTTACGAACAATTAAACCTTTTTCTTCCATCGTTTTTAAAGTTCTAGAAAGACTGGTAGCCTCAATTCCCATTTTTGGACCTAATGAAGTTGAAGGAGTTCCTTCTTCTGGATCAATACTAATTAAAGCAAACCCAGTTGCCATAGTGCTACCTTTTTTTCCTGCCTCTTCATTGTACATTTTTGTTACTCCCATCCAGGTAGACCTTAAAAGATAATCTATCGTTTTTTCTTTCATTTTTCAAATGTACGCAAAAAATACTATGCACGCATAGTAAAATAGTGTTAAAATATTTTAAATTGAATAGAAGCGTAGGATTTGTAGTGATTTCCTTACCTTTATATAATTGAATTAATCGCCCTATTTTATGGAATATTTTAAGTTAATTCTAGAAATAACTATACCTATATTAATTGTAATCTCTGCAATTTGGGGTTTCTTCAAATTATTTTACAGGTTTAAATCTAAATTTTTATTGATAACTAATTGCCAATTACTTAACAAGAAAATTTGGGAAGATTTATGTAATGAATATAATATTGATACAAATGGTGAGCAAGATCATGCTTTTAGACCTTTAGTACTATTGCCTCATAGTTTAAGAGAATATTCTGATATTAAAAATGGAAAAAAAGCAATATTGGAATGTATAAATGTTGCTAATGAGAAAAATCTAAAAATTGTTGCAGAAGTTTATTGGATTCCTGAGAAAATGGAAAAATGGAATAAAATTATTCATCCAGTATTTTCATTAATTCTTAGAAGATATTTTGGAATTGAACGCCCTATGTATCAAGATGAAAATGAAGTAAAAGGAGCATGGGAAAAAGTAAAACATCATATAAAAAACTTGGATGTGCTTAATAAGCAATTGGATAATGACCACTTGCAATGGGCGGTATCAGACAAATACACTTATAGGTATTTTAATCCTAAAACAGGAATTTATTCAAAAAAACCTGAACCAGATAGTTTTATTGAGTATTGTGGTCTGTCAATAGTGCTTAGAAAATATTCATTCCTTCATATTGAAAAAGACAGAGATTAATTAATAATCAGTTTTTGATTTGTAGTATTATTTTGAGTAGAAATACTAATAAAATAAATACCAGAGTTGACTTGATCAAGTATAATTTCTTTTTCAGTAACTAATCCATTAACATCAATTTGTTTGATTATTCTACCATTAATATCAATAACCAAAACATTAGTTAATGGCTCTGTTCCACTGTAATTCAGTTTAAAAGACCCATTGTTAGGGTTAGGGAATAAAGTAAATTTATTAGAAAAATCAGTATCGCTAACACCTAGAAGCTCCGTATATAATTGTGTTTCTGCTATTTGAATACTAGGAATCCCAGTTCCTCCACTTGGGTCACATGCATTTGTATAATTAATTCTATAAAAAGAATAGGATTCATCATTAATAATGTCATAAGACCTTGTAAATAAACGATCAGTGACACATATAATTTCTCCACTATCAATACTAGTAAAGGTTGTCCCATCATTTGATCCTGATACTTCAAAATTCATTGGATCTCTTACTTCAAAATCATTGGCTGTTGTAATTTCTATAGATTTAGCCATATAAGAATCACCTCCTAAATCAACCGAGAAGCCCATTCCATCGCTTAGTACAAAATCTAGAAACTTAGTATTTACATCACCGTCTATTATTTTATCTACTTCCTCGCCAATAGGGGAATCTACAACACCATAAGTAGTTATTGTCATGGATGAATTAAAAATTGGGTCTTGTGCATTTGCAATAAAACAAACTAATATCGAAAGGAAAAACACTACTTTTTTCATAATGAGTTGGTTTTGAAAGTTATAATACTCAAATATAGTAAATTATTATTTCTGTAAATTTTATGTTGTTTTGATTAAATTTACAAGGTTTTAAAATAACCATTATTAAACTATATAAATGGAGAGTTACGTATTAGCAAGGGTTTTACATGTATTGGCTGTAGTACTTTGGATTGGTGGAGTTGCTATGGTAACAACTGTTATTATTCCAGCTGTAAAGAGAATGTCATCTAAAGATGATCAAATTAAAACTTTTGAAAAGATTGAAGGTCGATTTGCGATTCAAGCTAAAATCACCACTTTAATTACTGGTATTACAGGGTTTTATATGGTTTATGTGTTAGATGCCTGGGATCGATATTTTGAATTAAAATATTGGTGGTTGCATGCAATGACTTTAGTTTGGATTTTGTTTACCCTAGTATTGTATGTATTAGAACCATTAGTATTGCATAAGCTTTTTAAAGAATATGCAGAAAAGAACCCAACAAAAACCTTTTCCATTATGCATAAAGTGCATTGGGTTTTATTGCTGCTTAGTTTAATTACTACTGCGGGTGTTGTGGCTGGAAGCCATGGTTGGTTCATCTTTTGATTTACTGTCATTTCATATAGTAAAACATTTTCATAATTTTATTTTCTTTAATTATTGTAAATTGCAAGGAGATGAATTAACTAATCTCATATAATTAACAACTAACCTTTATGAAATCATTTTACTTAGTAATTGCTTTATTATTTATTTCGAGTTTTACTCTGTATTCTCAAACGTATATAACCAACGTTACGATTGCTGATACAGAAAACCAAAAATTAGCACCCAATCAAACTGTTGAAATCACAGATGATATTATTACAAAAATCCAATCCAGTAAAAAAATAAAAACTCCTACAGGAGCTACTATTATAGATGGAAATGGAAAATATTTAATTCCAGGATTAGTAGATGCACATGTTCATTTCTTTCAGAGTGGAGGATTATATACACGTCCTGATGCAATAGACTTAAGAGGCGATATGCCTTATCAAAAAGAGCTTGAAAATAATCATAAAACGATGCCTGAAACTATGGATCGTTATTTGAAAAATGGAATAACAACGGTGATTGATGTGGGGGCTTCTTATAATTATTTAAAACAACGAGATCAATATAAAAATGATACTAAAGCTTTAAATGTTTTAATGACTGGACCTTTATTGACAACTTATGAGCCTAAGGTTTACGAAGACTTGGATAATGAAGCGCCTTTCAGTTTGGTTAAAACCATTGAAGATGGAAGAAAAATGGTTCAAGAACAATTACCCTTTAATCCAGATTTTATTAAAATTTGGTATATCGTGGGAGCTGATGGTTTAGCTGTTGAGGAGAGTGCCCAAAAAAGCCTTCCTATTATCAAAGGTATTATAGAAGAAGCGCATAAAAATAATTTAAAAGTTGCTGTTCATGCAACAGAGAGAATAACTGCACAATTAGCTGTTGAGAATGGTGCTGATTTTTTAGTACATAGCGTTGATGATGAATTGATAAATGATGATTTTGTTCAATTGCTTAAAAAGAATAAAACCATTTTATGTCCAACTTTAATAGTCTACGATGGTTATAAAAATACGTTTAACCATCAAACATCTTTTAATGAATATGAATTATTAATATCTGATCCCTATCAATTAGGGTCATTAATGGATGTTAAACATGCATCAGATTCTTTGCTTATTGATAATTATAAAAATATGGCTAGTTCTGAAAGGTTTTTAGAAAACTCTAAAAAGAAAAACAAAACTATGATGACCAATCTTAAAAAGTTATCGGATGCAGGAGTTTTAATTGCAACAGGTACCGATGCAGGAAACATTGGGACTTTACATGCTTCTTCTTATTTGAAAGAATTGTTAGCTATGCAGCAAGCTGGTATGAGTAATTGGCAAATCATGCGGGCATCAACTATTAATGGAGCTATGGTATTAAATAAAGAAAATGAATTTGGTTCTGTTTCTGTAGGTAAAAAAGCCAATTTGGTTTTATTAAACGGAAACCCAATAGAGAATTTAGAGAATATAACAAAAATTGAAAGGGTGATTAATAATGGAAATGTGATTGAACCTAACAATTTAGTTAAAGATACTCCAGAAATATTGGCTCAAAGACAATTAAATGCATACAATCAACGAAATATTGAAGCTTTTTTAGAACCCTATGCAGATGATGTTGAGGTTTATAATTATCCTGATCAACTTCAGTTTAAAGGAAAAGAAAACATGAGAGCTGGTTATTCAAAAATGTTTGAGAATGTAACCAATTTGCATTGCGAATTAAAAGAAAGAATAATTCAGGGCAATATTGTAATTGATAAAGAAAGTGTGCGATTTGGAGAACGAATTATTGAAGCTGTTGCAATTTATCATATTGAAGATGATAAGATTAAAAAAGTGTTTTTTATAAATTAAAAATAAAAATTATGAATCCAATAATTAAAAATATACTAGCAGTTGTTGCTGGTTGGTTAGTAGGTAGTTTTGTAAATATGGGACTTGTTCAATTAGGACATATGGTATTTCCTATAGAAGGTGTTGATTTAAGCAATATGGAAGAATTGGCAGCAGTGATGCCTACCTTAAGTGCTAAGTATTTTATTTTTCCATTTTTAGCCCATGCTTTAGGAACTTTAGTAGGAGCAATCGTTGCATGGAAAACTGCTGCAACTCATAAAATGAAAATTGCAATGGTTATTGGAGGTTTGTTCTTATTAGGTGGTATCATGGTTAGTTTTATGTTGCCTGGACCAACTTGGTTTGCAGCGGTAGATATTTTACTGGCATATATTCCAATGGCATATGTAGGTGGTAAAATTGCTGAAAAACTATAATTTTATTTTTAATGGCAATACCTATAAGTCATGTTCTAGAAAGGTTAAAAATCTAGTATCATCATTAATTACTATCTTAGTTTCCTATTCTGAAAGTTTTAATTAATTTTCAATTTTAGCGTTTAATCTTTAATTATTTTTTGGCTAATAAACAATCAATACCAGATAACTAATACAACTAATCATGAAAAAAACCTTCTTATTTATATTTTGTGTTGCACTGCTTATAGCATGTAAAAAAAATGAAAAAATTGAAAAAACAGACACTTTAGGATCGATTAATATTGAAGTAACTGGAAACATTGAAGCAGCTTCCTATTTTGAAAAAGGTTTGCTATTATTACATTCTTTTGAATATGAAGATGCAAGAGAATCATTTAAGCAAGCCCAAGAAACTGATCCACAAATGGCGATGGCTTATTGGGGGGAAGCGATGACTTATAATCATAGTTTGTGGAGAGAACAAGATTTTGAAAAAGGTACAGAAGCTTTAAAAAAAATGGAAGAAATTGATTACCAATCCACATGTTCAACTTTAGAATTAGATTTTATACAAGCCGTTCAACTTTTATACCAACCTTTATTAGATAAAGAAGAACGAGATGTAAATTATGCACAGTTTATGGAAGAACTGTCCAAAAAATACCCTGCCAATCATGAAATTTCTGCTTTTTATGCATTATCACTTTTGGGTTCTGTACCTGATGGGAGAGATGATGATATGTATAGCAAAGGAGCAATCATTGCAAAGGGTATTATTGAGGAAAATCCCAATCACCCAGGAGCACTTCATTATTTAATACATTCTTATGATGATCCTAATCATGCCTATCTTGCTTTAAATGCGGCTGACTCTTATGCTAAAGTAGCACCCGATGCCAGTCATGCACTGCATATGCCATCTCATATTTATGTGGCTTTAGGAATGTGGGATGAGGTTATTTCTTCTAACATTAACTCCTATCAAGCGAGTTTAAACCGAATGGAACGTAAGAATTTAGATAATAATGCGAGAGGTTATCATGCCTACCACTGGTTATAATATGGGTATCTTCAAAAGGAAAATATGGAAGAAGCGAAGAACATGCTATTGACGATGGAAAAATATGCTAATGAATCTCCATCAAAAAGAGCAAGAACGCATCTGGTATTTTTAAAAGGTACCTATTTAGTAAATTCTGAAAATTGGGTTAGTGAGGAAGCTAATATAGAAGTTGATATCGTTGATTTAAATGTTTCGATACGGTCACAGTATTATTTTTTAGAAGGAATGAAAGCTTATCATAAAGGTGATATAGATCAATTAAATCAAGCTATAAATACTTTAGAGAATGATTATAAAAGAGAATCCTTTGTAGCGTCCGATCAAGGAGGTTCTTTTTGTTCAGGAATTTCTAGAGATGTTGCTAGTCAAAGTGATTTAATAAATGCTAAAGTTAGAAAGAATCAATTATTGGCATTGCAATCTAATTTGGAGGAAGATTATGATAAAGCTGAAGATTACTTTTTAAAATCAATTGAATTAAAAGAAAGTATCAGTTACAGTTATGGCCCACCGTCTATACAGAAACCCACAAGAGAATTATATGCCGATTGGTTATTAAGTCAAAACAGAAACGTAGAAGCAAAAATCCAATATGAAAAATCCTTAAAAATGAATCCGAATAGAACACTCGTTGTTAAAGGGATAGAAAATGCTACGATTTAAATAATGATTAAATCCTATAAACAAAATCCTGATTTAAAACAGAAATACGATACCATTATCATCGGCTCAGGAATGGGAGGCTTAGCAACCGCAGCCATACTTTCAAAGCAAGGACAAAAAGTTTTAGTGTTGGAAAGACATTATACTGCTGGTGGGTTTACCCATGTTTTTAAACGAAAAGATTATGAATGGGATGTTGGTATTCATTACATAGGTGAAATGCAACGAGAAAAAGGAATCTTAAAAAAACTGTTTGATTATGTGACGGATGGAGCGTTGAAGTGGGCCGATATGGGAGAAGTCTATGATAAAATAATCATTGGTGATGAGCATTTCGATTTTGTTAAGGGAGTTAAGAATTTTAAAGAAAAAATGGTTTCTTATTTCCCAGAGGAAGAGCAAGCAATAGATGAGTATATTAATCTAGTTTTTAAAGCAGTTAAGACCAGTAAAAACTTTTATATCAGTAAAGCAATATTACCTTTTTGGGAAACAATCTTTGGAGGGTTTTTAAAGAATCCATTTTATAAGTTTTCAGATAAAACGACCTATGAGGTATTACGTTCCTTAACTTCAAACGAAAAACTGATAAAGGTTTTAACTGGCCAATATGGAGATTATGGTTTGCCTCCTAAAGAGAGTAGTTTTTCTATGCATGCATCAGTAGCAAGGCACTATTTTGATGGTGGTAGTTTTCCAATAGGAGGATCATCTCAAATTGTAAATACAATAGACCCAGTAATTGAAGCTTCAGGAGGAACTATCTTAATTAAAGCTGAGGTTGATCAAGTGATTATTGATAATAATAAAGCGATTGGTGTAAAAATGAAAGATGGTAAATCTATTTATGCTGAAAACATTGTTAGTAATGCTGGGATTAACAATACTTATACTAAGTTATTGTCAAAAGGCGTAGTGAGTAAGTATCAATTAAAAAATCAGCTTCAAAAAGTAAAACCATCGGTAGCCCATGTAAGTTTATATATAGGTTTAGAAGGCTCCCCTGAAGAAATAAAAATTCCTAAAACAAATTATTGGGTGTACCCTAAGGATGGTGACCATGATAGCTGTGTTCAGAATTATTTAAATGATTTAAACCAACCTTTTCCATTAGTATATCTTTCATTCCCTTCAGCAAAAGATCCCGAATGGTCCAATAGATATCCAGGTAAGAGTACGATAGATATTATAACTTTAATGCCCTATGATATATTTGATAAATGGTCTGAAACACCTTGGATGAAAAGGGGAGAGGAGTACGAATCTATTAAAGAAAATATTGCACAACGATTGTTAAAAGTGCTTTATAAACAACTCCCACATGTAGAGGGTAAAATAAATTGTTATGAATTATCTACTCCACTAACAACAAAGCATTTTGTAAATTATAAAAATGGTGAAGTGTATGGTTTGGATCACAGTCCTTCAAGATATAGACAACCATTTTTAAAGCCAAGAACAAAAATTAAAAACTTTTATCTTACAGGCCAAGATATTGTAACTGCTGGTGTTGGAGGAGCATTATTTTCAGGTGTTTTGACATCAAAGGCGATAACAGGAAAGAATGTTTTAAAAAGTATATAATTAATTTAACTAATGATTAAATTCTTTAGACATATTCGAAAATCACTCCTTATGGAAAACAAAACAGGAAAATATTTTAAGTATGCTATTGGTGAGATCGCATTAGTGGTTATAGGGATTTTGATAGCCTTAAGTATCAATAATTGGAATAGTAATCGAAAAAATTCATTAAAGGAAGCGCAGTTTTTACAAAGCTTTAAAACAGATTTAATCGCAAATAAGAAAGAACTAAATAGGGTTTTAAATAAAACCGAAATAACATATAATTCCTCAGATTCAATTATTAAGTTTAAGAATGGACAATTAGATTCCTTAAATATTGTAAATTTTGTGGGCTGTATGATGGATGCAACAGGATTTACAGTTTTTCAATCACAGGAAGGAACCATACAAGACATCATGGGTTCGGGAAGTTTAGATATTATCACTAACGATAGTATACGTATTTCTATTGGTTCGTGGCAGGCAAATTTAAAAGACATAAGAGAGTGGGAGACTTTAGATAAAAACTCATATGTTCAATATAGTGAGTATTTACAAAAACAAGTGAAATTATATGTAAGAGAATTAAATGAGTTACCTATAGATGAGTTGAAAATGAATGAACTTTTAAATGATAATATATTTCTAAATAGAATTTCGCAAAGAAGAAGATTCCCTAAAATATTAAATAATAGCTATGCAGAATTAATTCCAAAGTTAGATGGGTTAATTAGATTAATAGATGTAGAATTAAAAGATTAATTGCTTTTAAAGCTTATATATACTGCAAATGACAGTTAGGTGACATTTAAATGACGTGTTAAAAACCAAGAAAGCATCTTAGATTTGTACCAACAAAAAGATACAAAATGAAAGAACAATCACTTAAGGAGAATCTATTATATCAACGTAAGCTTAAAGGTTATACTCAGGATCAGCTTTCAGAAAAAACAACGGTTGGAGTACGTACTATTCAACGAATAGAAAAAGGCGAAGTACAACCTCACTTACAAACTGTAAAATTATTAGCTGCAGGATTGGATATTGAAGTAGACGATTTAATAGTACTTGACAATCCTAAGGAAGAAACGATACAGCGTAAATGGATGCTTTTATTACATGCCTCCCCTTTTTTTGGTTTAATTATACCTTTTGCGAACGTGCTTTTTCCTTTATTTATTTGGATTAGTAAGGCAGAAGACAATAAAATTTACGATGAACATGGTCGTGCGGTAATAAATTTTCATAGTACCATTAATCTATTGCTAATTATATCACTTCTGATGTTTTTCCTATTTCCAGGATTTAATTTTTTCTTTACAGGAGCAGTCTTTCTTTGGGGTATTATTATGACCATATTAAATACGATGTCTGCCTTGGACAAAGGCACTTGTAATTACCCATTTTCCATTCCTTTTTTGAAACCAAGTAAATAATCATTTAAATTTTATTAATTATGTTAGGACTACTAGTAATTATAGTTGTCTCATGGGTGCTATTGCATTTTATTGAGAAAAAAAGCATTAATGTATTAGGAATTCTTCCTATTAGAATTCATATCATTCAGTTTTTAATAGGACTCGTATTCATTGTTATAATAACACTACTTACAGTTTATTTTGAAACCGTTGTTAAATCGGTTGATTGGAAAATGAATAGTATTAATTATCGATACATATATGACGCATTCATTTATCATTTAAAATCAGCATTAACAGAAGATTTAGTATTTAGAGGTGCCCTCCTTTATATATTTATTAGCAGGTTTGGAGCAAAATGGGGAATACTTATTTCGGCTTTAACATTTGGGGTTTATCATGTGTTTTCTTATGGAATGTTGAATGAAAGAATAGTCCCAATATTATACGTGATTTTAGTAACGGGTACTACAGGTTATGCTTGGGCATATACCTTTTATAAAACAAAATCCATTTTCATGGGTTTAGGTTTTCATGTTGGTAGCAATATGATATTGACTTTTTTTTATCCCTCACAACCTTATGGTGAATTGTTATTTTCAATTGTTTCTAAAGTTAACCTTTCAGAATGGAATGAATTATACTATGCACTTTTTAAAGGCTTGTTCCCATCTATTATAACAGTTCTATTTGTTAAATATTTGGCGAAACCTAATTTAAACATATTGCAAAAGGATTAACTATGAAAAAATTATTAAATAAATATCCAAATTGTTCTAGATATGCATTAGCAATTATTCTTTTTGTATTAGCAATTGTTATTGGTGGAATAATGGATACCCCATTTTTAAAACTATATTTTCCTTATATATCCTGCCTGCTATTATTTGTGGTTACTTGGTTTCTTTTAAAAATTGACCATAAATCATTAAAATATTTAGGATTAAACGGTACTCTCAAAAACATATCTTTTTTACCGTTAGGAATTGGAATTGGTATCATAGCTTTATTTGGCGCAAAATTTATTAGAGCACTTTATACAGGAGAAACTTTTGAATTGAGTACTGCTATTGACTATTCAACAATTTTAATAGCATTTTACTATATTCTACCCCAGGTTGCAGTAGAAGAGCTATTATTTAGAGGTTATTTATTTAAAAAAACGATTGAAATTTCTAATGTAGTGACTGCCAATATTATTTTTTCTATTCTATTTATGCTGATTCATGTGTTGGATGAGCAAGTTTTAAAAAGCAAAGGAATGATTATAATGTTAATGGTTACAATACCGGTAGGACATTTATTATTCGCAACGGCTTTAATAAAATCTAAAAGTTTATTTTTCCCTATAGGTATTCATTTAGGAAATAATTGGGCTACTCGTCATTTAATAAGTGATGCTAACAATGGTGATAGCATTCTTTTTATACCCGAAGTAACTACTTTTGAAACATGGGCACCCTTTATTATTTTTATTATCCTATTTAATGGGTTTTTTTTGTTAATGACTTTAATCATTTGGAAATGGGACTATATTTCAGTTTTTATAAGGCATAAAGTATTAAAACAGACTTAATATTATTAATTATATTCTTGATTATGAATAAGACCAACTTTTGAGTTGGTCTTATTATTTAAAAAAAAGTTTATCTTTAAAATCTAACCAACTATCATGATTAAATTCTTTCGTAAAATCCGTCAAAATCTTCTTATGGAAAACAAAACAGGTAAATATTTTAAATATGCTATTGGTGAGATTGTATTAGTAGTCATAGGTATCTTGATTGCATTGCAAATAAATAACTGGAATCAACAACGACAAAACAGACAAAAAGAAACCATAATATTAAAACAAATACACAAGGATTTTATAAGTAATAAAATACAATTAGATAGTATTATTATAAATAATGAAAAATCAATAGAAGGATGTTTAAATATTATAAAAAACTTGCCATTTAAAGCAGAGAAAGCTTCAATAGATACCGTAACTAAATATGTTGGAGATATTTTTAACGTTAAAACCTTTAATCCTTCAAATTGTAGTATTGATGCATTAATCAGTTCCTCTTCTTTTGAGGTGATAAGAAATGAAGAATTACGTAATTTATTGGTTTCCTGGAAAGATGTTTATAATGATTATACAGAGGAGGAACAATATGCAAGAGATCTTCAAATTTGGGAATTATTGCCTTATTTAAGGAAGAATTATGATATGTACAATCCCTATAATGAGGTAAATTTGAAATTGGTATCTAGCATAGAGTTTCAAAACATTTGGGTTACAAAATTAGGCAGTCATCAGGAAATTTTAGATGCCATTAAAGATGAACAAGTTGAGTATTATATTAATGAAATTATAAGATTAACTCAAAACCAATGATTAAATTCTTTCGTAAAATCCGTCAAAACCTTCTTATGGAAAACAAAACAGGTAAATATTTTAAATATGCTATAGGGGAGATTGTATTAGTGATGATTGGTATATTGTTAGCATTGCAAGTTAATAATTGGAATAATGAAAGGAAAGATAGAGTAAGAGAAGTAAAATATCTTCAAAATATTAAACAAGACCTTGAAAAGGATTTAAATAGTTTAGCTTTCCAAATAAATTTTAGAAGGGAAAAATATAAAACCACTAATAAGCTGATAGCACAGATTAATGGAGCTCCTATTACAGACATAACAGAACTTACTTATAATGTTGTTAATACATTAATGGAAGAAAAGTTTACTCCCAATAATACTACCTATACAGAGTTGTCAAATTCTGGTAACTTAAATTTAATTTCAAATGATTCCATAAAGAAGTTTTTACTTGATTTAGAAGAACTTTATAAACGAAATGATTTTAGTATTGAACATGAAACATTTGATTACAGAGAATACATTTCAAAACCTCTTTTAAAATATATTAATACAAATAAATTATGGCCTGTTTATTTAGGCGATAAAACAATAGAAGATCAAAATATTACAATGGAAGACTTTAATGAGTTATTAAAAAACAAAGAATATTTTAATGGTATATTTATTTCTAACATTATAACCGAAACAACAATTCCTAGTTACAAAAACATCAAAATTAAGTCTACTCAACTTATTAAAATGATTAATAACGAATTAATAGAACTCAAATAGTAAATGAATAGAAAAATAAAACTAATATGGGATTTTAGAGGTCCAGAATCCTTAAAAATAGCTGAGCATCATTGTATTCATTTAAAAGAATATGCGCAAATGGAAAACCTCCATTACTATGATATAGCAACTACAAGGATTTCTGAAATGTATACCATCGCTTTTATGACTATTGATGAAAAAGATATGGATAAAAGTAGAAATGATTTAAAACCACATCGAGGTCAATTGGCTAAATAAAAAAAATAGAAAAGTTATGTTAAAAAAAATATTATTTATTTTATGTTTCATAGCCTATACCACAGGTTGGGGACAAAGTGAAGCTTACCAAAAACAAAAGCACGAAAAAATTGAAAACGGTTCTGTTTTTACAAAAATTATTAATCGAGAATTACCTGCTACTATTGTTTATGAAGATGAGGATATCATAGCTTTTGTTCCTATAAGAACTCAAGCACCTGTTCACTTATTAATTGTACCTAAAAAAGAGATTTATACCATAAACGATATCTCTGAGGAGGATACATTATTAATGGGGAAATTATTTTTAGTTGCTAAGCAATTGGCTAAGGAAAATGGAATTGCAGAAACAGGTTATCGAGTATCTATGAATATTAATGAAGACGCAGGTCAGTCTGTTTTTCATCTTCATATGCATTTATTGGGCGGAAAAAAACTAGGACCTATGGTAACTCAATAAAATGTATTATTTTTAGTAAAACTTATAAGATGTATAAACCCTTCAGCTCTCTTTGGCTAATTATAATTTTACTAATTAATCTTCAATGTATTAGTCAGAAAAAAGAAGAAGATTCGTTGCAACAAAAAATTAAATTTGCAGCAAAGGATATCATGAGTTCAGCAAAAACCTGTTCATTAATTACAATTGATAGTGAAGGAGTTCCTAGGGTAAGAGAAATGTCTCCTTTTAAACCTGAAAGTGATTTTACCGTTTGGTTTGGAACCAACCCTAAGAGTAGGAAAGTGGAACAAATTAAAAAGAATTCTAATGTAACTCTTAATTATTTAGAAAAGGGTAATACGGGATATGTTACCATTCACGGAAATGCAACTTTGGTAAATAGTCAAGAAGAAAAAGATAGTAGATGGAAAGAAGAATGGGAAGCATTCTACCCTAATAGAGAAGAAGATTATCTTTTAATTAAAGTGACTCCAATATGGATGGAAGTAGTTAGTTATTCTTATAATATTTTAGGAGATTCTATCACTTGGAAACCACCGGTGATTTATTTTGATAAACATTAAAAACTGATTAATACAAATTATAGTAAATCTTTTAAAACATCATAATATTGTTTAGTGATATGAATGTCGTTATGAGCTCCATCTATTATGTAGGTTAGGTTAATTTTATTTGGATATAATTCTTTTAGTTGGTCGCAATTGGTTTTAGCATTAACTAAATAATCTCTGGTTCCATGAAAAATTTGTATGGGGCAAGAAACTTGTTCAAGATACTCATAAGTTCTAATTTCGGTAATATTGCCACCTATCAAGAACTTATTAGTTCAAGTAGTTTTAAACTGATATATGCTGCATTTAACAACTCATTAAAACCATATAATCCAGAAGATAAAAGTTCTATTGATACTTTGGATATTAAAAGAATATTAGAGCATTATAAAAGTGAAGAATTTCTCAATTTAATTAATCAAGAATTAACGTTTGGGTATTCAATTTATAGTAGGGTTAAAAGGTTAGATAAAGGTGCAAATGAATTAATATTAAAGATCGAAAAAGAACTAAACAAAAACCATGATTAAATTCTTTCGTAAAATCCGTCAAAACCTCCTTATGGAAAACAAAACAAGCAAATACTTTAAATATGCCATTGGTGAAATTGTATTGGTGGTTTTTGGGATATTGATTGCTCTACAAGTTAATAATTGGAATAATAATCGTCTGGAAAATAATCGTGCCCACCATTTTATGGAAAAACTAGAAACCCAAATAGAGGATAATCTAACTCGTGTCGAAATGGTGTTAGATAATAAGCAAAAGCATGTAAAAATAACTAATCAATTATTCCATATTATTGGTAGTGGTGTGAAAGGCATTTCTATTGATAAAAAGTTAGATAGTTTAATTTCTGTAAACATTTATGATTCACATTTAAATTTAAACATGAATACCATAATCGAAGGGAGAGAAAATGGAGACTTAGCTTTAATCACTTCAGATTCATTAAGACAATCTATTTATCGCTTAAATACTGTTTATGAAACTATAAATGAACGAGAACGAATCGCTAATCAAGATTTAATCGATTTGTTTATTCCTTATTTAAATAAAAATTATAATTCAAGAAATGGAGTAATTTCCTTCTTTGGTAGAAATGAAGAATTAGGAGTTTCCAAAGTTTATAAAAATGATAACTGGAAAATGCTCGATGATCAAGAATTTGAAAATCTTATGATAACTAGAAAAATGTATAATGAAGGATTTATTGGAGGATACACTTATTTGCAAAATATATTATTAGAAACCCAAAAATTATTAAAGAACTAATAAAATTTGAGCTCGAAAATTATGATTAATTTCTTTAGAAAAAAACGTAAAAAAATGGCAGACGATAACAAAGTATTAAAATATAGCCGCTATGCCATTGGTGAAATTGTATTGGTTGTGATCGGGATTTTAATAGCATTACAGATTAACACATGGAATATCAGCCGAATTAATTCGGTAAAAGAAATGGAATTCTTAAATGGTCTTAAAAATGATTTAGAAAAACAGATCGTTGGATTAGAGAGTTCTATAGGTTTTTCAGATTTTATTATTAGTAAGTCTGAGAACTTGCTGGCTCAATTTTCAAAAAGCTCATCTTTACAAGAAATAGACAGTCTAAATACCATGCTAAGTAATTTAATGTACACCAATAAGTTTAATGATTTTCGTACCACTTTCAATGAATTAAATTCAACAGGGCAGTTAAATTTAATTAAAAACAAAGTACTTCGATCCCAGGTTATTGAGTTTTATCAAAATTCAAATCAGAATAAATCCTCCGTAAATGGAAACATTGAAAATGTATTTTATACACAAATATTTCCCGTTTTAAAATCTTCAACCGTTATCCAGCTTAAAGATTTTAATTATCAAGTAACAAAATTTAATGAAGATAGCTATGAACAAAAAATGAGAGATCAAATAATACAAGTTAATTATCAATTTCCTCCAGCATTTGAAATTATGAATGCAGTAAGTGGTCGTATAATTATAGAAGCTGCTAATAGAACACACACAGAAAACAGTTTAGAAGAAGCCAAAAGTCTTCTTTTAAATCTTGAAGCTGAATTACACAATAATTAAATAATAGATAGAAATAAGCTTTTAAGTGTGTGTTATAATTTTTGGAATGTAACCTTGTTTGTAAAGTTGTTTACTACAATTCTGTTTAGTTAAAGTAAGTTTGGAAAAGAAATTTATACATGTAAGTACATCATTGTCAAAATCTTAGGTGACAATAGTTTTTATTCATTATTCAAAAAGTCCGCCACAAGAGTATTTTTTTCTGACTCCATTTCGCAAGTCCAACTATCTACCCACCAGCGACCATTTTCGAAGTGAAGTTGAATGCTGTTCAGCCCTCTAATTTGTGATTTAACGTTTGGATCAGTTCGTATTTCAAACGCACTCCATACTTGTGCGATATTTCCATAGTTACTAACTGTTCTTTTAAGCTCTTTTTCATAAAAATTTTCTTTCGGTAAAAATCCCATTGGAATGTATTCCGCTTCTAGTGTATGCGTTTTTGCATTTCCATTTTCGTCTAGTCGAGTTATAAAAGCATTTTCGGAATGAATATAGTTATCTCTTTCAAACTCCCAAGGCTCTTTACTGGAACCAGAAACAATATCATAATAAGCAGTTATGATTGCATCTATTGATTTTACATCTTTAGCATATTTATCTTCCTTAGTTTGTCCGAAAACAATAGTAGAGACCATTAATGCAGTTATAATTAGTATGTTTTTCATCTTTATTTAAATTTTGATATCGATTTTTTGTTTGACTACGTTACTTGTTTCAGTAACTAATTTAATAAACTAATACGAGCCAGAGAAAATTCCGCTAGGATATTCTGAGTACAAACGAAACCAGTAATTAAATATACACATTGATAACACTTGTTAGTTTTGGTTTTTGTTTTATTTATCCTTTTCCATATCCAATCCAACTCACTAAAAACTGATTAAAAGCAAAAACAACAAGAATAATTAATAAAGCAAAAGAAAACTTTATAGCCTTCTCTTTTATAGATGTTTTCTCAATTTCATCAAAACTAGTTAGAGCTTTAATTGCTTTCATAATTTTCGTTTTATTTATATAAAGAATTATAAGTAGCATAATAAAATATAGTATTGCGCTTGCTAAAGCTCCATATTTATCAAGAAAAAAAATGTCGAATACGATTACGTTTATCATTATTGTTATTAGAATAAAGGATCCTATTAACTTCGTCCTATTAAAGAGTAACATAAATGCACCCAAAATTTCTCCAATGCCTATAAATAACATGTAGCCATATGAGCGTCCCATAAATATCCAAGCTAATTCAAAATTAGGTATTTGGCTTATTGGTATCGCCTCTATTTCGGAAGGTATTAAATCTGGCGTATAGAATTGAGCACCAATTACTTTTCCTAATCCATAAGCGGTAAGAAAAAAGAATACATACAAACGACATACGATTTCAATAGTTTCTCTATAATTTATTTTATTCATAGACTAATTATTTAAATTAAATCAAACTAGAAATTAATATGACAACTAGTAGTTTGTTCCTGTGAGACTATACTTTCTCAGAAGAGGTTACAGATTATTAATCTTTTAATAAAAAAAATGATTTTAATATACAATAATTGGACTTCAATAATTATTAAATGAATTTTAATTCCCTTTAATCATTGTTCTAGCTATGAATTAGTTACTTAGTAAGCACTTGTTTATTTTCTATTAATTGCTTTAACCCCTAAAATTATGAGAATAACAATCAAAACAATAAAAAATATACTAGTTGAAATACTTTTTGTTAAGGAAAAAACACTAGTTACATTTACTGTACTCTCTGTCAAAACGGGATAACTGTTCAGCATTATAATAATCCCGATATTTTCCAGGTAATCGGCAATTCCAGCAATTATTGGTAACAAAGAAAGATAAGTAAAAGGGGGGGTGAGTTTGTTTAGTTTTTTTAAAAAATAGGCCAAAAGCAGAGAATAGGTCAGTCCAAAAAGTAGCGGATAAATCATATCCACAGGAATTTGATTTATTAGATATGTCTGTCGTCCAATTTCTCCGAGTGAATTGAATAGTTCATTAACATAATTCAAGTCATATCCTGTAGGCATCATGTCCAACAATTTCATTCCATTCGAGAATTCCATTGTTTTGGGAATCGTAACCGTTAGCATAAAAGTATATACTAGATTAGTTAAAATGAAAAGACCTAAAACTTTCTTTCCTGATATGTTTCTCTCAATAATTTTATTCAAAGTCTCCATTTATAAGGTTTACAATTCGCTTATTATCTTCACTGTTTTGGACGTGTTTTGATTGTCCTAAAAATATAGTCTGCTTTAATGAAGGAAATATTTTATTAGCACGATTAATCATTTTTTTTCCAGGAAACATCAAGTCATTCTTTGCAGCGATAACCGTAATAGATGTTTTTATCAATTTTGCTGTTTGTGTTTTAATAACTGGTACAGGTGTGAAATCCATTTTAAAATACAAGAATACTTTGGAAAGAAATTGTACAGCAAAGGTGTCTTTCTCAGTAAATACTTCCGTTAAAAATCGTTCTACATATTTTACTCTTCTTGTTTTTATATAACGTTTCATGGGTATAAAAACTTTAAACAATGCCTTTAAGGGGTTTCCGTTTACAATATATGCTGGCGCTGTTAAAAACACTTCCTTTATATTAGTTTCATTAAACTCTAATGTTTTTAAAATAATCAAACCACCGAATGAAAACCCAGCAAGCGTTACATTCTTTAATTTCAAGTTATCAATCACTTCGTTTAACCATTTTCCGTAATCCTCATTTTTCATTGACAACCGTGTTTCTGAACTTTTATTGGGTTGCGCCAAAACATCAACAGCAAAAATTTGAAAATTCGATTCTAAACCTGAATAGGTTTCTAAAGCAATTGGAGCACAACCATTAGAGCCATGAACAACTAGTATTGGTGGTTTTGAGGCATCACCTGTAATTATTAGATTGGTTTTTCCAAATGAAGTTTCAACTGCTTTATAATTATAATTGATATTTAAGCCTTTTAACTTTTGGTCGTAAAGATTTAAAATTTCATTTTTTCCTTCTTCGGACTTGTATAATGATTGCATTTTATTTTTAGAGTATAAAGAATCTTATTTAAATAAGACGAAATACATTTAAAATTGTTTCACTTTTTGAAACTATTTAATTAAAGCACGTTTCCAGCTGCTTTAGCTTGAGCATCTTTACGGCGACCGATATATGCGCCAATGAACAATCCTATACAAATTCCGAAGGAAATTCCTAAAGACTTTTCAAAACGCTCACCAATAATCACTCCAAAAACTACTCCAAATAATATTCCTAAGCTTATACTAGTGTTTGTGTAGTAACCTTTGGAAGTCAAAGAAAATGTATCCTTTAAATAGTTCTCAAATTGAGCTAGAGCTTTTTTAAAGAATTTTTTTCTATTTTCTGGATTTGATTTTATCTCTAATCGATCCAACTCCATTTCTATAGATTGAATTTCATTGGTGGTGAATTCTCTATTTTCTAATTTTTTAATAATCTCAATAAATTGAGTGTAAACCTTAATTTCAGTTTTTTTAGCTGTTTCAGTTTTTAAACTTTCAAAAAAGTTAATTGCATTTTTTAGTGTCATAATTTTTAATGTTTTCTTAGTTAGTGGTCTATATCAAAAATTATTACACCTAATAACTTATTTTCTTTGAAAATGTTAAAAAACCAATATAAAACAGTACTTTAAAAGGTATTTAACTCCTTAAACTTTCTATATCTGTCATTAATTCTTTTAGTTTTTTGAATATTCTTCCATAAACAATATTTAAATCCCATTTATAAATACGACCTCCAAAAAGGACAAGTAAACCTATTATTACTACAACTATAAAAATTCCTATTAGAGGTATTCCAAATATGAGATAAGTATCTGGAAAGCCAATAAGTATTTCACCCACAAGTCTTTCACCCAATGGAATACCTTCGGCGTCTTTAAACCAAAAACCTAAAATCATTGACATAAATATAATTGGGTACAAAAATTTTGATATTCTTTTATTGATAGATACCTGTTTATTTATCCATTGGTTAAATGCCTTTAAGTATTGATAACTACTTATACCTATATTTATTTGCTTTAAATCATTTAATAACATCTTATTAATAATAACAAGAATTGAAAGAGTAATAAAAAATAGGATACCTGTTATTGGTATGCCTACAATGAAAGAGACGATTAAAAAAATAAATGAGAAGGCTACTATTGCGATCAAATTTATTTTAAACATTCTTTTAAATTTATCAATGATATGAATTGATTTTTGGTTGTATAGGTTGTTTATTTTTGGAGCGACTAATGCATCACTCTTAATAAAACCTTCTTTCCATATATTTTCAATTGATTTTTCCATCTAATATTTTTTTTAACCTATTTTTAATTCTTTTAACACGTACTCCAATATTATTAGGATTTGTTCCTATAATTTTAGCAATTTCCTTTTGTGGTTTTTCTTCTAAATAAAGCATAATAACTGCTCTATCTATTTCCGATAGCTTTCTAATGGCATCATATAATAAATTTAGAGGTTCATTTGAAAAAGCGTAGTTGTCTTCGGTTTCTTCAGTAGTTATAGAATCAGATACAAAATGTTGTACATTATTTTTCTTTTTCTTTAGTAAGGTTAAACAGACGTTTAATGAAATTCGATACACCCAAGTACTCCATTGCGATTCCTCGCGAAAATTGTCTTTACTCCTCCAAATTTGTAAACAAACTTCTTGGTAATAATCTTCAAAATCTTCTTGTGAGTTGGTATAAGCTCGACATAATTTGATGATTATTCCTGCAAATGGTAAAATGGATGTTTTATAAAAATCGCTACTCAATAGTGTTATTTTTATTAGTTAGTGGCGTAAATTAGTAATTATTACAGGCGAATAACAAAATAGTAAAAAGATCTTGCTTTGGACTTATATTAAGCACAATGGTCTTGTGTATGAGTAACAATGGATTTCTATAAACTAACTTTTTAGTTTAAAACTGACCTTTGATTTATATTTTATTTTTCAGTTGAACACTTAAACGACTATAACTCTTACACCGTGTTGTGCGTTCTTTTTTTTTACCAAGGGCCGATCCTTGTTACATTAATAAATTTTTCGTTTTCTAATCTATAAGAACCACCAAAGCCGACAAACCAAAGCCTATCATCTTGATCTTTATAAATTTGAAATATTACTGGCCCATTATTATTTTCTGTTTTTTTATATTCGATTAGCTTTTCTCTATCATAAGTGTATAAAAAATGTTGATTAGAAACAAACCATAGTTTGCCATTTTTATCTTCTGCTATACTTCCTATCCCTTTTCCTGTTTCAATTTTCCCATCTGTAATATTTTCTGCCTTATTATCTGTTAATTTATATAGCCCAATATTTGTTGACACCCATAATACTCCATTTTTATCTTCAAATATTTCATTGATAAAGTTTGTTGGAATCCCTATGTTTTTAGAAACATTTGTTAGTGAATTATCAGCATAGGAGAACAAACCAGCATTTGAACTAAACCACAATGTGCCTTTACTGTCTTCAAATATACTGTGAACAATTTTTCTACTTGAAATACCTAAAGTAGAATCTATTTTTCCTTCGGGAAGATTAAAATTTGAGAACTCTTGGCCATTAAAAACACAAACACCATTTATAGTGCCAATCCATATTTCACCATTTTTATCAGCAGCAATAGACCAAACATCATTGCTGATTAATCCGTCTGATTCATAATAATTTGTTACAACTTTTCCGTCTATGCTACTAATTCCATCTGTATGTCCAAACCATATTTTTCCATCATTACTTTCGGTAATTTCTTTTATTGTTACACTTTTACCAGATTGACTAATTATCCCATCAATATGAAATAAGCAATCTTTATATAATTTATAAGCTCCATTTTGAGTTCCAAACCATAAATTCCCTTTACTATCTTGAAATATGGTTCTTACGACTTGACTTATCTGATTGTTGAAATCTGAAAAAAAAGTATATTCATTACCTTTAGCATTTGTTTTCCTTTTATCTGATTTCTTTACTGAGTTTATAGGTTGTAACTCACTCTTATTTTTTCGTCCATTACAAGAATTTAAAATAAGTGACAGAATTATGAGTGTAAATAATTTAACTTTTATCATTAGTATTTTTCATTCGTATATAATGCACAAATTTCTCGTATAAGAATAGTTGAGTGTTTACATGAGATGATTATCCGAAGGAAAATCAGAAGCAAGCAAACAAAGAAATTTACATTGGCTAAGCACTAATTTAGCAATTTTTTATATACTTTGTTAGCAGTAGTTTTTCTTTTTACCTGTTAACAAAAAAACAGGGTATTTTCCCGTTGGTTTATTTATGATACTTACAGTTTGAACCTTCAAGTCTTTAAACCCAGCATTTTTTGCAATTTGTAAGATTTCGTTTCTATTGAATCCGTTATGAAAAAATCCAGTATCTTCTGAATGAAATGAACCATCTTCTTTGTCAAGATCAGCGATGGCAATGGTTCCATTTTCATTTAGTAATGAATAAAATTTATTGAATATCTCCTGTACATACTCTATGTGATGAATAGTCATTGACGAAATAATCGCATCAAATTTTGTATCTAATGTTTTTTTTGTTAAATCCAAATCCAATATTTGAAGTTTACAATCGATGGTGTCCATTTTTGATTTCAAAACTCCAATCATAGAAGCAGAAATATCCACTGCTGTGATTTCGTTAACGAATGGCGCAATCTGAGACAATAACAATCCTGTCCCAGAACCAAAATCCATAATATGCATCTTATTTGAAAAGGAAATTTCTTTTAATATTAATTGGCCAATATTACCTACATTTTGAGTTGTGGAATTTTGTCCATCATAGTCTTCTGCTTTTTCTGAAAAATAATCTTTTTGTTTAGATTCCATTTTTTATTTTTTTGGTATGAGTATATAAATTATTGATAACATGCTTTTATAACGATAGATATTTTTTTAAATGAGGATTTTCGTAAAGTAGCTTGCACTAACAATTTATTTTATACAGTGTTGGCATTAGTTTTAATTCAATCTTGACTCAAAAACTTTAAAGCTTCTAATAGAACAGAATCGCTGTTTTTTTCAATATCAATTATTGTATTTTTAGCCAAGATATCTACAGGTGTTCCCAAACCTTCATAATTCATCTTGTCAGCTGAAAAGTATCTTTGATTACTTAAAGTAACCTTCCATCCATTAGGCAGCTTTTTTTCATATAAATCAGAGTAAGACCCATTTGATGGTTCTCCAATAATAGTTACATTTGAAAGCTGAGACATCATTAACGCTAATACATCTGCCGCACTTACTGTTCGATCGTTGGTTAATAAAACTACCTTGTTAAGAAAAGCATTTTTTCCATTGGGCTCTAACATGATTGTGTCTAATTTGCCAAATTCTCCATTTTTCATAGTTTGTTTATAAAACCCTACAATTGGTTTATTTATAAATCTACCGGCTATTTTCTTCGAAAATTCATCATCTCCACCAATATTAAATCTAACGTCTATTATTACTGCATCTAAATTTTTGAAGCTATTAAATATTTTTTTAAGCTGATTATTTAGCGAAAAACCATTCATAACTAACAGTTTACTAAAACTTCGATAGAATCTTAAATAGCCTATTTTTTCATTGTGCGTGTATTCAAATAGTTTTTCTCCTCTAAATTTAGGTCCTATTTCTGTTAAAAGCTCAAATCCATTTTGTTTGAGTGTATTATTTATGCTTTTTTTGAATAATTCTTTCCTTTTCGTTTTAGGGATGTTTTGAAATTCGGCCATAATTCTAGATTCTCTTGTTGCTGAAAAAGAAGTATTTATATCTTTTGCCTTTAACGAAACATGAGCATCATTAAGGGGCTTAAGCATTTCGCTCATTATTTGAAACAACTCCTTATCTGATGTATTTGAGGAAACTCTTTTTTTGGATTCTTGACAGATTGAATCCCAATTTATATTTTTCTCCTCAAAAGAAGCATAATTCATTTTAAACAATTCGCATAGAGAAATAATATTCTCTAAGGGTTGATTTTTTACTGAAGTATTTTCATTTTCTTGAGCCTTACAAGAAAAAGAGAAAACATTCATAATGATTGACAAGTATAGTATATGTTTCATTTTAGTATTAGATATTAAGTATGAAATTTTATAAATTAATGCCAACGGTTTTGGCTATAATTGCGTTGTGGACAAATCCCTGTTTACCGACAGACAGGCGATAGGATTTCTACGTTAAAAAACGAAGTTAATATATAAGACTGGGTTTCCGATATGAAATTCAGAAGATTGTTGGCAGTAGTTTTTTATTTTATCGGCAAATACAATTTCATATCTCCGTTTTCACAATTCTATAAGTCAGATTAGTAATTTTATTTTTGAGTATAATAATTATGAGTAATATGAAAAATTCATAGCGTAAATTGCTATGAGAGTTTTGTCACTTAAGTAAGCATATCTTACTGTAATAACTCATTTGCAAAAATTTCTGTTAATTATTTTTTTGTATATTAATCATCTAATTTGCGCCAAATCAAATTAAAACCCAAATCAACACGTAAAATTTAAGTTTTATAAACACTTTTAATTTTTACTATTAAATCTTTAAAATATGAAAAACCTACGCTTACTTCAAATTTTTGCATTCGCAATATTTATGATGTCTTGCAACAAAGATGATGATAATGACAACAACGAACCACTTTCGGGAGATCCTGGAATAACCGCAAACATTAACGGAGGTACTTATAATAACTATACATTTACAGATGGTATTTATCAAATTACTTTAGGCACAAATAGCCCTACGATGAGTATCGATGCTGCAGATATCTTTGGCGACCAGATTACTATATTTTTAAATGGTACTGGAGGTTTTGAGTCTGGAACTGTTAAAAACATGGGTAATATAGATTCAAACAATTTTACTACCTATGTAAATATTAGACAACAGAGCAGTACTCAAATTAGTTATTTTTCCACATCAGGTAATGTTACAATTATTGAAAATAGAGCACATCCTACAGAGGTAGGAAAGCGACTAATTTCTGGGTCTTTTAATGTCTCCGCTGCCTCAATTTCAGATAATAATACTACGGTAATGACAGGTTCATTTACAGAATTAGAATATGTTGATTAAAATAAATTGATGAATACATAACTAATATTAAAATCAGCAAAATGTTTTTCATAAATGTTTTTTCTAATATTTGGTAAAAGTATAGTTTAGCTTGATTTTAATGCAGTTTAGGTTTTGTTGTACTCTCGTTTTTCTTAACGTTTATTAAAATATAAGATTTTAAATTGGAGTAGAGAAAAAGCATTAATTATACACGTTGTTAGGCATTGTCTTTATTCATTCGATATTCTGATTTTAATAAACCAAATACTAATGAATCGTTTAGTTTATCATTATAATTATAATGCTCACAAAGTTTTCCTTCTAACACAAAATTTAATGTTGTTATTAATTTTGTTGAAGAAAAATTATCAGGACTAATAAAAGCTTCTATTCTATTTAATTCCATCTTACTAAATCCAAAGTCAATTATACATTTTAGTGCCTCAATCATAAAACCTTTACCTCTAAATTTTTCGTGCAGTAAATATCCCAATTCGGCTCTTTTGTGTATTATTTGACAGTTGTGATAACCACAATTTCCAATTACATTATCAGAACTTTTTTCTATTAAATCCCATTTTCGAAAATCAAGTTTTCCCTGTTTTAATGCATTTTGAATTCTAGTTAATTCAAAGTTTAACATTTTGACATCTTCGCACCCAAAAAACAACAACTGATTCTCTGTTGATTCATTAATTACCTTTCTAAGCAAGTCACTTGTTCTTTCTCTAAAATATAATCTATTTGTATTCATAGTCTTTTCAAAAAACCAATGAAGGTGGTTTGTGATTTATTTTCATTTTTATATTCTGCGACCATATATAGTCTCAGTTAAAATGTTGTTGATTATGCCATTTTTGGCTGTTCATTTTTTTTAATATAGTTTCATTTTGTTTAAATATTATCTTTCAAACTCCTCAATCTCGTTTAAAAATTCTAAAGATTTCATCGTTTTTGACCCTGCAAATAACCCTATCGTTTTTCTTACCCATTTTACATTTAGGTTTTTGTACGTTAATTTATTTAAAAACCAAAGCAGCGGAATAATTAATAAGGAATTAACCATAAGGTATTTTAACACAAAATCGACATCCATATTTGCATATAAGTCAATGTTGAATAAAGAGTCGCTAGCAACCACTATATAAGACCACCATATTGGGGTGGATAATAACATTAATTTTACAAATAGCAAACCGTGTGAATTTACCAATTCTATCTTTTTTCTTATATCAACTATTGGTTTTGCAAAGTCAATTTGTTTTAATAAGGTAACTTGTCCCTATACTGCCAGCTAATGCAATCAACGTAAAAACACCAACAATAACTCCACTTATCGCTAAATGTGGTTGGTTCCAATTACTTGCAATATAATTCCCCATAAACACTGCTAATAAAGAAAACACGACAATTTCTATAATTCTGTATTTAAGAATACTTAGTGTACTCTTTTCTGATTTGTCTAAGTTGATACTTTTAAAAGAGGCTACATTCAAACTTAATTTTTTATCTAGTTTAGTATCGTAAGCTGCTAATATTTTTTTTAACTCTCCTGTTTCCATAATTCTATATATTTTGAAATTCTTTTTTTAATTTTAATTTTATTCTACTAATTTTTGTGGCGACATTGGTTTTTGTAATACCTAGTATTTCTGCTATTTCTTCATAACTTTTTTCTTCTAAATACAACAGCATTAAAGCTTTGTTAAGCTCGTTTAGATTATAAATGAATTCTTGTAATAACTTTAGATGATAATTCAATTCTGTTTGCTCTTCACTAGTGTCTTCTTCTATTTTAAAAATAGATTCTTCATTGTAATAATCATTTTTAATAGACCACTTTTTTTCTTTTCTATAAAAAGAGATTGCCACGTTAAGCGCAATGCGGTACATCCAAGTTGAGTACTTATAATCGCTATTATAATTGTCAAATGTTTTCCATAGCTGGATAATAATTTCTTGCTCTAAATCTTTTCTGTCTTCTCGATTTGAGCAATATGAATTCACAATTTTATAGATGATTTTTTTATGTTCATCTATCGTTTTTATGAATTGTTCTTTTTTATTTATCATCATTTTTAAGTGATTGTACTTTTGTAATATATAATTATTTACTCATTGTGAAACTATTCCTAATGGTTTTATATATTATTCGAAAAGGTGAATGAATAATCACACTTTTTTAGAAAAAAATTATAAAATAATAAGAAAAAGCATTAATTATAGTTCCTAGAATTAAACTAAAAACACCTTCTTTTAACGATAAATGTTTCTGGTTAATATTGTCTGAATAAGCAATCCATAAAGCAAGTAATGCACTAGAAAAAAATATTACGACAATATAAGTTGGGAAATCAATAGAAATTATACCAAACCAACTGAACACAATTGCCTCTAGTACTGTAAATCCGTATAAGGCTAAAATAGGGTTTGATTTTGTAGGTTTTATTATTAACAATATGCCACCATAGAACAGAATTAAGCAAATAATTAGCGGCGAAATTTGATTAAAATAGGATAAACTGAAATAACTCTTAAATGAATAATCAAAATATTCTTTTAAATTAGTATTTAAGTCTGATTGTATTAGGAAGATGATGCTAAATAGAATACCTATAAATGAAAATGCAATTCCGATAATTTTTCTAGTTGCCATATTATAATTAGTTAGTTTACTTATTATTCGCAAACCTTAAAAAAAATCACACTTTTTATGATTTTTTTTGTTTTTTAAAATAAAAATAGCATCTGGATAAAAGAAAGGTAATGACAGCCAACTGCCTGCTAAACGCAGTTCGTCCTTGAGAACGAAGATACAAAAAGTGGAAGATAATGAGCTCTAGTTTCGCGCGGCCACGCGAGGCTAGAGTTTATTAGCCGTCTCGCTTAGTAAATTTTACTTTTAAAAATTTGCTGAGTGAGCCACTTTATTGGATCGGGAGTTCGATGGGTCGTGCCAAATTGCGTATAGGTACCGATGGTACATCGTTTTCCCTCGATGGGCAGTAAAAGCTGTATTTATCAAGAAGTCTCTGGCCCAATTTGGTTTAGCAGGCAGATGGAACGCATTTCCAAAGGGGCGAGAACAGCGTAGCTGTGTAGCAACTTTGGTCAGCTTTTCGCTGAATGTGTTCCATCGGTTTTGTGTATGGTTAGTTGCGTGTTTCCGTAACTAATTTAGTAATCAAAAACGAACGCGAGAAAAATCTGTAGGAATTTTACAAATAATCAACAACCAAAGCAATTAATTATACACGTTGTTGTGGTTAGTACTTTATTATTTACTTAATTTCAATATTCTAAATGCTCCTTGTATTACCAAAACAAAAACGATGGTTCCAATAATTAAATCAGGTTTGCTTGAACTCAACCAATTTACCATAAGTCCAGCGATTATTACTCCTAAATTGATAATCACATCGTTTGAAGTGAAAATCATACTCGCTTTCATATGAACTTCTTCTTTGCTCTTTGACTTTTGTAAAATGTAAAGGCAAATTCCGTTTGCTATAAGTGCAAAAATCGAAACGATAATCATTGTCGAAAAATCTGGAAGTTTCTCGTCACCAAAAAATCTTCTTAAAACTTCTACAAATCCAATAATTGCAAGTGTAATTTGAAAATATCCAGCAAGTTTGGCAATCCGCTTTTTTCTCGTTAAGGTTCCGCCAACTGCAAACAAGCTAATTCCGTAAACAAAACTATCAGCGAGCATATCCAAACTGTCTGCAATTAATCCCATTGATTTTGAGATTATTCCAGTTGTCATTTCGATTAGGAAAAAAGCAAAATTTATTCCGAGTACAGTCCAGAGAAGTTTTTTCTGGTTTGAGTTTTCATTAAATTCCGTTTGGCCGGTTTGTTCAGTTGAAATTTTCTTTCCGCCCAAATTCAGTACAAAAACTGACTTTTCGATTTGGTCAATTTCTCCGTTGTGAAAAACGGTCAGTTTTCGGTTGGGAATATCAAAGTCTAAATTTACAATACTTGAGATCCCATCCAATTTCATTCGGATTAGATTTTCCTCCGAAGGACAATCCATTTTAGTAATTTCAAATATCGTTTTATTCACTCGGTTTCTGTTTTTTTTGTAATACTTAACTCTTAGTGCCCCTTAGGGCACTATGCCTATTCACATTATTAACTATTTTTAATAAAATACATTTCCATTTCTCCTTTTCCTTTAACTTGAATTCTTCCTCTGCTTAAACAATCGAAATCATTTTTTACAAGTTGAAAAGTGTGTCTTGAAATGTTTATTTTACCAGGCTCTCCTGATGACTCCATTCGACTTGCGGTATTAATTGTATCTCCAAAAAGATCATAGCTAAATTTCTTCTTCCCAACTACGCCAGCCACTATTGGTCCTGAATGTACCCCAACTCTCATCTTCCATTTTATATCATGATTCTTATTTCTCTCCTCAAGATAGGATAGCATTTGTTGTGCTGCTGCGATACAATTAATAGCGTGTTCATTTATCTCTTCTTCAAGGCCACATGCAGCTACATATGCATCACCAATTGTTTCAATTTTTTGAACTCCTGCCTCCTCTACGATTTCATCGAATTGTCCAAAAATATCATTGAGTTCATTGACCAAAGTGATTGCCGGAATGCTTGCTACTAATTCCGTAAAACCTTTGAAGTCAGTAAACAGAATAGTTACATTCTTGTGCCTTTTGGGAACAGTTATACCAGTTTCTTTTAGATCCTTTACCACATTAACTGGAAGTATGTTATTCAGAAGGTCATCTGATTTTTTTTGCTCAGCCTTCAGAGACTCCTCTGATCTATCAATCAGGACAGACAAAGTCCATGCAATTGTAAAGCAAATCAGTCCAGTTGTACTTATGTTTACCATTTGCAGGAAATATGGGTCTATTACATCATAATGAGCATTAATTTTGGATTGAAATGCAGTCGAAGTAATTAATGTCAATACACCAAGTATACTGAAACCAACAGCTAATTTCCTAGCCTTTTTTGGGAAAGTCATGAATGGGGTAATTATTATAATGAAATAAATAATCCAAACCCCTGACGAGAATCCCAACACATAAAGAAATAAAGTAACTCCAATATAAGTTGTAGCAATAAACCAAGTTGAAGCCAATACTCGCCTACCTTTGTAATTTATTATTAGAACTGTTAAAAACATTAATGCTAACAACCCATTGCTTCCGTAAACTACTGGGGTATCTGTAAGATAAAGAGCCATCATCATCCATCCCATCATGAACAAGACACCAAGGATAGAAGCAACATTTGTTACTCGAAGAAACCTATTTTCAGTTTGAGAAAACTCTTTATTAGCACCAATATCAATTATTCTTTGGAAAATTGAAGTTTTGCTTCTATTATTATTGGACATTAGGATTTTATCATTTTTCGTTAAATATTTGACTATTTTCAAATTGAAACTAACGGTTTTTGTATGTGGCACGTTTCAATGTGCTTTATACATTGTTGTTCTTAGTTTTTATTTTATATCCATAAAGATAAATAATCTTTTCCTTTTTCACACATTCATATACTCCTTCAGACATTCAAACAATAATAATTTGTCTTATTGTCATAGATTATTTTTTGGCTCAATATTGGGTATAACTTTAGCATGAAAAATAAAAAAGTATCCTATAAATGGGCATTTAAAGAGTATATCTTGCCCCGAAAAAAAATAGTTCTAATTGGTTTATTTCTTATTATCATCCGAAGTTTAGCAGGTATGGTATTACCTTTTGCAAGTAAAACGTTATTGGATGATATAGTGCCTTCAAAAGATATGCATTCACTTTGGCTGCTTATTCTAATTGTATGTTCTGCTATTTTAGTACAAGCACTAACTTCTTTTTCACTAACACGCTTATTAAGTGTAGAAGCTCAACATTTAATCTATTTATTGCGTTCTCAGGTACAACGTAAATTACTCTCATTGCCTATTAATTTTTTCGATAATAATAAAACAGGAGCCCTAGTTTCTAGAGTAATGACCGATGTAGAGGGAGTTCGTAATTTAGTGGGTACAGGGTTAGTACAATTAATAGGAGGGACTATTACAGCAGTAATATCACTAATTATTTTAATTAAAATAAATGCCTTAATGACGCTTTTTGTATTAGTTCCGGTAGGAGTTTTTGCATTTATAGCCATGAAAGCATTCGGTTACATACGTCCAATATTTAAAAAAAGAGGGGTGATTAATGCAGAGGTTACAGGTCGCTTAACCGAAACATTAGGAGGAGTAAGAGTTATAAAAGGCTTTAATGCCGAAGAACAAGAAAACAAATCCTTCCAAGAAGGAGCCGAAAAGCTATATCTAAATGTAAAACAGAGTTTAACTGCTACAGCTTTAATTACAAGTTCTTCAACATTTTTATTAGGATTGGCATCTGCAGGAATTATGGGTATAGGAGGTTATTTTATGATGGATAATACCATGAGCTTTGGTGAGTTTATATCTTTTACTTTGTTCTTAGGGTTTATGATTGCCCCAATAGTACAGATGAGTAATATTGGTAGTCAACTTACCGAAGCCATGGCAGGATTAGATAGAACTCAAGAGCTAATGGAAATGACAGTTGAAGATGATCCAGAAATAAGAACCCATTATTTAGAAGATATAAAAGGAGATATTGTTTTTAAAGACGTTTCATTTAGCTATGAAGAAAGCAAAGAAGTACTACATAACATTTCATTTGTGGCATCTTCAGGAAGTGTAACGGCATTGGTAGGTTCTTCTGGTTCAGGAAAATCTACCATTGCAAGTTTAGCAGCAACATTTTTAAAGCCCTCTAAAGGTTTAGTAACATTAGATGGTCAAGATTTGTCATTGGTTAACTTAAGTAGTTTCCGTTTAAATTTAGGGGTGGTATTGCAAGACGACTTCCTATATGCTGGAACCATTCGTGAAAACATATTATTTCCTCGTCCTAATGCTTCCGAAGAAGAATTACAGAACGCAGTTATTGGCGCTTATGTAAACGAATTTACAGACAAATTCGATGATGGATTAGATACCGTAATAGGGGAAAGAGGAGTGAAGTTATCTGGTGGACAAAAACAGCGAATCTCAATTGCTAGGGCCTTGTTAGCAAACCCAAAGATTATCATATTAGATGAGGCAACATCAAACCTTGACACTGAGAGCGAATCCTTTATTCAGAAAAGTTTACATACTTTAATGAAAGACCGTACCACGCTGGTAATTGCACATAGGCTAAGTACTATTCAACAAGCAGACCAGATCTTAGTAATTGAAGAAGGAAAAATTGCAGAACAGGGCAAACACGATGAGTTGATAGCTAAAAAAGGCAGGTATTTTGATTTGTATACCTATCAAAGTAGAATTTAATTCAACTCATTCTTACATCAACTGATTAAAGCATTCAAACATTAAACTTTTAAAATTACTATCTTGGTTACTTATATACTAAACGATAACTTAAATAAATCAAGCAAAAAAATAATATGATAGAAGATCTAATAAAATTTTTCAAAAAACCAGCAAGCGAATCAAAAGGAGTAACTCCACAAGGGTATTGCCCAAATTGTTGGGGAAAACAAGAATATGACAATGTAATTCGCGAAATGTACAAAGACAAACAAATCGATGTAAATAACCACGCTGCCAATTACGCCTTTATTCAGGATTTTGTAATTAATAAAATTGATGGAATACATCTTAAAAAAGGAAATAACAGTATGGAATGCCCAACTTGTAGGTTAAAACAGGATCATTAAATTATCAAATTAAACAATGATTAAGAAGTTTTTAAAAAAAATGATATATACTATTTTAGTCATTATAGGAATATTAATCGTAGCATTTTTATTGTTCACAAATTTTTACCCCAGTTTTGGAGCCAATATATCAGAAGAACAAGAGCTAGTTCACAAACAATCAAAACAATTTAAGGAAGGTAAGTTCCGTAATAAAAAAGACGTTCCTAAAGATCTTGGATTTATTGCAACCTTAAACCTTGCCTATAAATTTTTCACAACTAAAGTTATAAATGGACGTCCTAAAAATGATTTAAAAGTTATAAAAACAGATTCTACGAATCTTGCCAATTATAACGAAGATGCAAGAATGATATGGATGGGACATTCTTCTTTTATTCTTCAATTGGATGGAAATACTATTTTATTAGACCCTATGTTTGGTAAAGTTGCTGCACCCCATGATTTTTTAGGAGCTAACAGATTTAATGAAGAGTTTCCTTTAGAAATTGAAAAACTACCTCAAATAGATGCTGTAGTATTCTCCCATGATCATTATGATCATTTGGATTATAAAACCATTCTTAAAATAAAAGATAAAACTAATCATTTTTATGTACCACTAGGTTTGGGTGCTCATTTAGAAGTATGGGGAGTCGATTCAAATAAAATTACCGAAATGGATTGGTGGCAAGAAACAAAGCTTAAGAATATAACCTTAGTTTGTACTCCCGCTCAGCATTTTTCGGGTAGAAAATTTACCAATACTCAAAGCACACTTTGGAGTTCTTGGGTAATACAAACGGAGCAGGAAAGTATCTATTTTGGTGGAGATAGTGGATATGGAGTTCATTTTAATGAAATAGGAGATAAATACGGGCCTTTTGATTTAGCTTTATTAGAATGCGGTCAATACAACAAAATGTGGCCCGATATACATATGATGCCAGAAGAAACAGCTCAAGCAGGAATCGATATTCAGGCAAAGAGAATAATGCCCATTCATTGGGCAGGATTTAAGTTAGCACTTCACGAATGGACAGATCCAGTTATAAGAGTACAAGCAAAAGCAAAGGAATTAAACTTGGAGGTAATTACCCCTCAAATTGGTGAAAATATAATAATCAAAGATTCATTAAATACTTATAAAGATTGGTGGATAGGACTTTAAATAATTGAAAACGAAACGAAACAGTATCACCAGCTATAATTTATAGTAACTGTATTTATAGAAAATTCCCGCTTATTTATTAACTTCGTAGTTCAAATAAAAGTCAAACGACTGTGTCTTTTTATATGTCATATACAGACTATTGGACTATTTAATCCAAAACTTGAAAATTTAAATGGAAAACATAAATATTTATATAGATTACATTGCCAAAATAATGGAGGCAATTGGAGTTTTAACAATTTTTATAGGCTCCATAATTGCCATTGCAAAATATTTATTAGGTATTAAAAGCAAGAATACTTCTAAAAGTTATACAGATCTTCGACAATCAGTTGGAAAATCTATTCTCTTAGGATTAGAAATATTAATTGCAGCCGATATTATGGCTACAGTTGTTACAGAACCATCATTATTATCAGTTTCCATATTAGGGTTAATTGTTTTAATTAGAACTTTTTTAAGTCTTTCGCTACAAGTAGAGTTGGAAGGAAAATTTCCTTGGCAAAAAAGTAAAAGTAAAAAAGAATGAAAAGGACTAAGTTTCTTAAAATATTCTTATTGTTAACTATTCTGGTTACAGTGTTTTCCTGTAAAGAAGATGATAAAAATGAAAACCAAGCTAGTGATTTAATAGGAGAGTGGCAACGAAGTGACTTTAGTGATGAGTTTGAATATAAATTAACTTTTTATGCAGAGCATACTGGTATAAAAACAGAGCGGGAAGGAGATATTAATGGTCAAGGAATATCCAGTGCTGTTATGTTTAGTTGGAGTACCAATGGAGACATTTTAAGCCTTGATTTTGATGGTGAAATAACTACAACTCCATTTTTTATTAATCCTAACGGACAACTTTATTTAAGCGATTTAACAGAGTTTTACTTTATTAAATTCGACTAATGAGGTCAAATTGTGATCTGGTAGGTTTGATAAATTATCTATAAGAATTAAAAAACAGTATAAAGCGTAGTTATTATGATTCCTTTATTATCAATTAAAGGAATTGATACTAATCGTTTTTCTTTTTTTGCTTTAAAATTAAATGGTGGTTCTAATAAGTTGATACCACTTTGTTTTTTTAGTCTTATCCCTTGACCTGAAATAATATCTTTATTGGGTGTAAAATTTCCTTCAGGGACATGTTCTGTTAAAATAACATACTTGAAATCAGTTAACTTATTTACTATTTGCATAACTTCAGCATTAGATAAGTGTTGTAATACTTGCCTTAATATAGCACAATCTCCAGGAGGCAATTTATCTACTGCAATATCCAAACAATGAAACTCTAATTGTTCTTCTTTAAAATTTGTTTTATGATGATCTATAAGGTCTGTAACAATATCTAATGCAACATACTTCTTAGTATGTTTTACCAAATGTTTCCCAATATTAAAATCTCCACAGCCCAAATCACAAACCACAAGAGGGTTTTTAAATGAATTTAAAAAAGAGGTTACAGCTACTATATATGGATTTACTAACTCAGGTTGATGTGACCCAGTACCCGAATAATATTTAGAATTATTACTACCCCAAAGGCTCATATCATAAACCTGTTCCATAGCTTTTTTAGTTGACCAAGGTTTCTTTGTGGCACCAGATTCATTCTTTTTGTTCATAAAAACATTAGTGTTAGTGCATAATATTAGTATTCAAATGTTTTATTAAAACAAATGCTCTTCATGAGAAATAAGTTATTCGCTAAAATGTATCCGTTAGTTTTGAGAATTTCACCTTAAATATAATCATTCAAAGAAATTAATTATCCTCTTTGTAAAAAACTGTTAATAAGAGGGGTAAGGTGTGTGGTGAAAATATTTATTTAAGGTTTGTGTCCATAAATCTTTTGATAAAGATCCACGTATTTTTCTTTAATAATCTTCCTTCGAAGTTTCATTGTAGGGGTGAGATGACCTTCTTCAATACTCCAAATATCTGGCGTTAATTCAAACTTCTTAACCGTTTCCCATTTCCCAAACTGTTTATTGTGAATTTTAACTTCTTTTTGAATTCGTTTTATAAGCCTAGGGTTTGTAATGATTTCTTCTTTAGTATCTCCAATTTCAAATTCTTTTCTTTCTGCCCAATCTTTTACAAAATCAAAATTTAATTGAATAAAAGCTGCAGGCATTTTTTCACCATCTCCTATAACCATTATTTGTTCAATAAAGAATGATTCTTTCATTGCATTTTCAACAACTTGAGGAGCTACATATTTACCGCCACTTGTTTTAAACATTTCTTTTTTACGATCTGTAATTTTAAGAAAACCATCAGAATCTAGCTCTCCAATATCACCCGTATGAAAATAACCATCTTTTAAAACTTCTGCAGTTAATTCTGGTTCATTATAATAACCCATCATTACTTGTGGGCCTTTAACTAGAATTTCGCCATCTTCAGCTATTCTAACTTCCGTGTCTTTAATTACTTTTCCAACGGTACCAATTCTAAAATGATAATCGCGCATATCATTAACGGAAACGACAGGTGAGGTTTCAGTAAGCCCATAACCTTCCATTACAGGAATTCCAGCTGCATTAAATACTTTTGCTAATCTTGTTTGTAATGCGGCACTTCCTGAAGCAACGGCTCTTAATTCACCTCCTAAAGCTTCTTTCCATTTACTGAAAATAAGTTTTCGAGCTATTTTTAATTGATTTTCATACCACCATCCATTTTCTCCGTAAGGTTTGTATTTCAACCCTAAATCAACTGCCCAGAAAAACAACAATTTTTTTATACCTGATAAATCTGCTCCTTTTGCATATATTTTATCATATACTTTTTCTAATAAACGAGGAACAGCAGACATTACATGAGGGTTTACCTCTTTTAAATTATCACTAATTGTTTCTAAGGATTCTGCAAAATGAATACTTACTCCACAATATTGATACATATATAAAAGCATTCTTTCGTAAATATGACAAACAGGTAGGAAACTTAGTGATTTTGATTTCCCTAATTCCATAGGTAATCTATAAGTACTACTAATAGCATTACTAACAATGTTTTTATGAGATAACATTACACCTTTTGGTCTACCTGTTGTCCCGGAAGTGTAAATGATGGTCGCTAAATCTAACTCATTAACATCATTTTTTCTTTTTTCAACTTCATTTTGAATGCTCTCATCTTCTCCAAGTGTTAATACTTCTGACCAATGCTCGCAACCTTTAATAGTATCAAAACAAAATACTCCCTTTAGACTAGGAACTTGATCTTTTATTTTATTTATTTTTTTTAATACAAACTCACAAGAAACAAAGCAATATACACTTTGACTGTGATTTAAAATATAAGCATAATCATCTTTAGAAATAGTTGGGTAAATGGGAACATCTTGAGCGCCAGTTTGCAAAATTCCAATATCACAAATATTCCACTCTGTTCTATTTGTTAGCGATATAATTGCAACCTTATCATTGGGCTGAACACCAAGCTTTATAAGTCCTCTACTAATTTTATTTGCTTTGTTTATATATTCTTGAGTTGAAGTTGCTTGCCATTTTCCATCGTATTTTGTTACTAAAGATTTTTGAAGATTATATTTTTCAAGTTGATAATATGGAAAGTCAAAGAGGCGTTTTACATCAGTCATTTAATAGCTTATTTTGTATATGCTGCAAAGTATGAAAATTATTCAAATTTTTGAAATAAAAAAGAGCAACCTAACGATTGCTCTTTAAAATAATAGTAAGTCTAAATAATTAATTTTTTATAACCTTAAATGTTTTTGAGTAGGTATCTGATGTTAAATTTATAATATAAATACCTTTTGAATAACTGCTATAATCAATTTTTTGCGAACCAGATTGATTAAAGGAATTAATTAATTGTCCTTGTATATTGTAAATACTCACCTTATAATTGTTTATGGGAGTTGTTATATATAATATATTACTTACAGGGTTTGGATGTACACTAAATTGAGAAGCTTCAAAATCTGTAATGTTTAAAGTTTCATCATCTAATATATTTATAGTTAAATCATCAAAGTAAAACCCATCTTCAGTAACTCCATTATCAGATTCAAACTGAAAACGAACCAATATTTCTTCTCCTAGATAATCACTTAAATTAATTTCTTCTAAGACCCAATCAGATTGTAATCCGTCATAAAGAGGTTCTCCGGTTGGCTGGGAATTATTATTACTTCCTTCATGGGTATAATTACCACATTGAGGAATCCAAGAAGAACCATTATTTGTAGAAACTTCTACTTGAACATAATCATAACTACTTTCTATCTCCCATTTTGCATAAAAAGATAGATTAGCACCAATAGCCTCTGTTAAATCAACTTCATTTGATAAAGTAATTATTCTTGTAGTATTGTTTGGGTAATTACCATTTGGAGATTCTGTAATGGAGCTAGAAGGCGAAACATAAGTTGAAGTGGTTGTACCCCAACCGTTGTTATCAAAATTATCAGTAACACTGTCTCCTTGGTCTTCAAATATTGAAATTAATGAACCAAAATATTTAGTTATTAATACTTTACTGTCATAGGTTCCATTATTAATAATTAATTCGAAAGATATTTCTTCACTTGCTTCAATTCCAGCTTCTAATGTGTATTGAATCATTCCGTTTTCTTCTTCTAAAACTTCTAAATTATTAAAAATTAAAGGAGTTCCAACAGCACTGATATTTGTAGATATAGGGTTCAAGCTAACCATAAAAGTCCCATCTCCTGTAACACCTAAGCGTTTTAAATCAAATGTAAAATCAATGTTTGATAAATCTCCAACGTATAAAGGAGAAGTATCCTTAGCAGTAGCATAATTATTTACCATTTTAGCTGCAGTTATATTTAAATACATCATTCCTTTAGAAATTGGTTCTATTTGACTTGAAGGAGGCCAAAAAGAGGAACCGATTTCGGGAGTAAAAGCATAAATTTTATCATGAGTACCTATTGTTCCGTACATAAAATCGTCACTGTCTCCAGCAGCTGGATACAATTCTGAGGATAAAATATTATTAAATCCATTCTGAGACACCAATTCATCAGAAATTCCTACAAACAAATCATTTTCTGCTGTTGGCGTATTTCCTGCATAGCCATACGGATATAATAATAAATCACCAGAAGTATGGTTGTTAAAAGCCATTACAAAGTTGTGATTTTCAACAAACCATTTAATCGCTTGACTTTCAATTTCAGAAAAAGGTGATGGGCCATGATAAGTTTCACTATTTGTATCACTAGATGCTCCTTGACCTCCCCACATTCCATTATTAGGATCTCCTCCAATAAAATACTCGTAATTACGATTTAAGTCAGTACCATAAGTATCTTTTCTGTTTTTTCTCCAATAACCACCTCCATTAGGGTCTGTTTTTTCATTATATAGATATCCATCAGGATTAATAACTGGGACAAAAAATAGTTCTGTGTTATTTACAATACTTTGAATTTCAGGATTATTATCGTAATTCTCTAATAGATACCACATATAAAATATTAACTGAGATAAAGAGGCAGGCTCTCGAGCATGATGTATTGCTGTGTATAATATTTGTGGCTCACCTTCTGTAGAACTATTTGGGTTATCACTAATCTTTACCCATTTTATTCCATTACCACCTATAGGTGGAGTGGTAGAATTATCAGGAGTACCTTCAGTTAAAAAAGTGCTTATGTTTTCTTTTGTGGTAATTAAGTCTGGGTATAATGCTTTCATTTGATCTAACTCATCAAGCATTTCTTGGTAAGTTAAGTAACCACCCATAGAACCTAAATTAAAATTGGCAGGAGTTTGGTAATCTGTAATAGTACTATTATTACAAGTTAGGTTTCTTTCTGGAGCTTTGTTTAGACTATTTTGTTGAAGGAAATATTCTTTAGAATCTTCAATTAAAATATCTACAGTATATCCAGTATTTCTAGCTATTTCAATTTCTGAAACTGAAAAATCTGAAATTACAAAGTGTCCTTTTTTATGAATTCCATGTTCGACAGGAATTCCTAAAGAAGCTAATATTGAAAGATCCTCTGTTTGATTAATATTAATTCTTGCTCGTTGGTGTTTTTCTTGAGTTTCTTGTGCGAAACTAAATTGTATTACAAATAGTAAAACAAGGAATAGGGACTTTTTCATAGTATGTTGTTTATAATTTAATTTGAAATAAAAAAAGTATTAATTCTTTTCTTCCAACCATTTTCTAGCATTTACAAATGCTTCCAACCATGGTGTAACTTCATCATTTCTATCTTTAGGATAATTTGCCCAGTTCCAAGAAAAAGTTGACCTTTCTAGATGTGGCATCATCACTAAATGTCTTCCTGTACTATCCGTTAGCATAGCTGTATTAAAATCACTTCCGTTAGGATTGGAAGGAAATCCATCATAACCATATTTTGCAACAATATTATAATTGTTCTCTTTTAAAGGAAAACTGAACTTACCTTCACCGTGTGCTGCCCAAATACCTAAATTACTTCCTGCTAAAGTTGATAACATCACTGAGTTATTTTCTTTAATATCAACCGAAGTAAATGAGCATTCAAACTTACCAGTTTCATTATGAAGCATTTTGGGTTTTTCTTCATGTTCAGGGTTTAAAAGCCCAAGTTCGATAAATAATTGGCAACCATTACAAACCCCTAGTGATAAAGTGTCGTCTTTTGCAAAGAATTTTTTTAAGGCTTTATTGGCTTTTTCATTATACAAAAAAGCACCTGCCCAACCTTTGGCAGATCCTAAAACATCTGAATTTGAAAAACCTCCAACTGCTGCAATAAACTTAATGTCTTCAAGTGTTTCTCGACCTTCAATTAAATCGGTCATATGCACATCTTTTACATCAAAACCAGCTAAATACATTGCATTTGCCATTTCACGTTCAGAATTTGACCCTTTTTCACGAATAATAGCTGCTTTAGGTCTACTATGATTTTCATTAAAAACAGGAAGTTTTCCAGTAAAATGCTTTGGAAAAGAAAAGTTTAAAGGTTGGTTTTTATAATTGTCAAAACGCTCTTTCGCTTTTTGTTCTCCACTTTGTTTTTGATCTAATAAGTAAGAGGTTTGATACCAAGCATCTCTCATTTCAGAAATACTAAACTCAAAGTTCTGATTGTTGTTGCTAATCTGAAGTGTTTCAGATTCAGTAACATTTCCTATTTTAATAAAATCAATTTGATTATTAGAAAGTGATTTTTCAACTACTGAATCATTTGAAGATTGAAAAACAAGTCCGTTATTTTCAGAAAACAATAACTTTACAGTATCTTCTTCACCAAGACTAGATAAATCTAAATTAGCACCTAAATTAATATCTGCAAAACACATTTCAAGTAGTGTGGTTATTAATCCACCAGAAGCTACATCGTGACCAGCAAGTATTTGATTGTCTTTAATTAATTCTTGTATGGAATTAAAAACTGTTGCTAAATAAGAAGCATCTTTAATAGTAGGCACTTCATTACCTATTGAAGATAATGTTTGGGCAAATGATGATCCTCCTAATTTATATTCATCTTTTGAAATATTGATATAATAAATGCTTCCACCGTCTTTTTGAAGAACAGGTTCTACCACTTTTTTGATATCATTACAATGACCTGCAGCAGAAACGATTACAGTTCCTGGAGCAATTACTACTTCATCTTTATATTTTTGCTTCATTGAAAGGGAGTCTTTCCCAGTTGGAACATTAATTCCTAATGAGATTGCAAAATCTGAAATCCCTTCCACGGCTTTATATAAACGAGTATCTTCTCCTTCATTATTACAAGGCCACATCCAGTTTGCAGAAAGTGATATGCTTTTTAAACCTTCTTTAAGAGGTGCCCAAACGATGTTAGATAATGCTTCAGCTATGGAGTTTCGAGAACCTGCAACTGGATCGATTAATGCAGAAATAGGAGCGTGCCCTATGGAAGTAGCAACACCTTCATTTCCATTATAATCCAATGCCATTACGCCACAATTGTTTAATGGTAATTGTAGTGGTCCAACACATTGTTGCTTAGCAACTTTTCCTGTCACACATCGATCTACTTTATTGGTTAGCCAGTCTTTACAAGCTACAGCTTCAAGTGATAGTGTATGTAATAAATATTCTTTTATGTTTGTAGTATCGTAATTAGGATTAGAATATTCTCTTTGAACTGTTATGTCGTTCATTACCGTTTTTGGAGAACTACCAAACATGTCTTCAAGATCAAAATCCATAGGCTTTTCACCAGTTTTACTACTTTCAAAAGTAAATTTACTATTTCCAGTAACTTCTCCAACTTCGTAAAATGGAGAACGTTCTCTTTTAGCAATACGTTTTAATCTGTCTATATCATTTTCACCAATTACTAATCCCATTCTTTCTTGAGATTCGTTACCTATGATTTCTTTTGCAGAAAGGGTAGGGTCACCAACAGGTAATTTATCTAAGTCTATTTTCCCACCTGTTTCTTCCACTAATTCACTTAAACAATTTAAATGCCCGCCAGCACCGTGATCGTGAATAGATACGATAGTATTTACATCACTTTCCACCATTCCACGAATAGCGTTTGCTGCTCGTTTTTGCATTTCTGGGTTCGAGCGTTGAATAGCATTAAGTTCTATTCCACTTGAAAACTCTCCAGTATCTGCAGAAGATACAGCGGCACCACCCATTCCAATTCTATAGTTTTCACCACCTAGTATAACAATTTTATCTCCAGAATTTGGTACGTCTTTTATTGCTTGTTCAGCTTTTCCGTATCCTATTCCTCCTGCTTGCATGATAACTTTGTCATAGCCTAGCTTTCTTTGATCTGTTTCGTTTTCAAATGTTAATACAGAACCTGTGATAAGTGGTTGTCCAAATTTATTTCCAAAATCCGAAGCTCCATTACTGGCTTTTATTAAAATATCTAGGGGGGTTTGGTATAACCATTCTCGTTCCTCCATTGCTTTTTCCCAGGGCCGATTATCTAATAATCTAGAATAAGAAGTCATATAAACAGCAGTACCAGCTAAGGGTAGTGATCCTTTTCCTCCAGCCAATCGATCTCTAATTTCTCCACCACTTCCAGTAGCAGCGCCATTAAAAGGCTCTACTGTAGTTGGGAAGTTATGTGTTTCAGCTTTTAATGAAATTACACTATCAAACTCTTTGTTCTCATAGAAATCTGGTTGATCTGGACTTTTGGGAGCGAATTGTACTACTTTTGGGCCTTCAATAAATGCGACATTATCTTTATAAGCGGAAACTATGGTGTTTGGATTTTCCTTGGATGTTTTTTTAATTAATTTAAATAGGGAGCTTGGCATTTCTTTACCGTCAATAATAAAAGAACCATTAAATATTTTATGCCTACAATGCTCACTATTAACTTGACTAAAACCAAAAACCTCACTATCGGTTAATTTTCTTCCTAATTTTTTTGAAAGATTTTCTAAGTATGTAACTTCTTCTTCATTTAAAGCTAAACCTTCAGCTTGATTAAAAGCAGTAATATTATCGATTTCTAATATTTTCTCTGGCTGAATATCAAAGGTGAAAATATCTTGACTTAAACTTGAATATTTTTGAGACAACATGGGATCAAAATCTGAAGAATCTTCAGAAGTATGATGAAACTCTTCTATTCGAATAATTCCTTCAATCCCCATATTCTGTGTAATTTCAACAGCATTGGTACTCCAAGGTGTAATCATAGTGGCACGAGGTCCAATAAAAAAATCCGTTATAACGGATTCTTCAATTTTACTTTGGTTGCCAAAAAGCCATTCTAATTTACTAGTGTCTAGATTTGAAATAGGTGCGGAAGTTTGGACTGTAAAAACAGTTTTTTTTACGTTTCCAAAAAAGTGAATCATATTAAATTATATCACGGTTTTTAATGTTACAAATGTACTTATTTTTAGAATGAAAAATGTATAAGATTTTGTTATAAAATGTCATTTCTTTTATTCGACAAATTATAATACTTTAGAGCATTCTTAAAATAAAATAATTATGAAAAACAAAAACATTTTCTTATTTGCAATTGCTTTACTTTTTAATGGTTTAGCATTTGCACAAGACTCATTTCCTCCAGTGGAAATGGTTCAAGGGACATTTATTGGTACCACCATACCGTTAAGAGATTTTCCAACAATTGAGTATGATGAAAGTAGTCCAAAAACGATGACTATTTTTGAAAATCGTTCTCGTTTAAATGAAAGAGTAAATGAAGGTGCATTGCCTTTAAATGATATTAATACTAAAAAACAAGACGATTTTGGTGGAATATTTTCTTATGCTTTAGAACAAAATTTTGTTGGTTTTGATAATACTGGTTTTACACCTCCAGATCCTACAGGTGCTGTTGGTCCTGACCATTATGTTCATTCAGTAAATTCGAGTGTAAAAATATTTGATAAATCAGGTAATTTACTTTCTGGACCTACTTCTTTAGGAGCTTTTCTAGGAATCGGTTCAAATTCTGGAGATCCAATTGTTATGTATGACCAATTAGCGGATAGATATTTTGTTAGTGAATTTGGATCTGTATCTAATGGTTTAGCAATTGGAGTTTCTGTTACGAATGATCCAACTGGTGCTTATAATGTGTATCAATTTTCATTAGATCAATTTCCAGATTATCCTCATTACAGTGTTTGGCATGATGCTTATTATTTAACAGCAAATAAAGGAGGTGCAAATAAAGTTTATGCAATAGAAAGAGATGTAATGTTAGCAGGTGGGGCAAATCCACAAATTATTGGTTTTCCTCTTCCTGGATCTTCAGAAAATCCGAATACAGTTTTAAGTCCAGAACCAGCAAACTTAACAGGTGTAGATTATCCTGCTGATGCTCCTGGTTACATAGTTTATTTGCAAGATGATAGTTGGTCAGGAGTTACATTTGATCATTTGAAAGTATGGGAAATCGATGTTGATTTTGTTAATCCTGGAAACTCAACAATATCTAGTCCCTTAGAAATTCCAACAGACCCTTTTAACGCATATTTTGCTCCATTTGGAGCTGGTGATGTGGCTCAACCTGGTACTAGTCAAAAAATCGATATGATTACGGGTTTAATTTCATATGCAGCAAATTATAGAAGTTTTGGGTCTCACAATTCTTGGGTAATTACTTTTAACGATAATGTTGATGGAACAAACTCAGGTGTTAGATGGATTGAGCTTAGAAATGATGCTGGTAATCCTTGGGACATTTATCAAGAAGGTACTTATGCACCAGCAGATGATAACAGTAGATTTATGGGTAGTGCAGCGATGGATGCTGCTGGTAATATTGGGTTGGCTTTTAATATTGCTAGTGCTAATTTACCTGCAGGTATTCGTTATACTGGTCGTTACGATGGTGATGCTTTAGGAGAAATGACTATTGCCGAAACAACAATTGTAGATGGAGTTGGAGTACAGACCAATACTAATAGATTTGGTGATTACTCACACTTAACAATGGATCCAAATAATTTTACTTTTTGGCATACAGCTGAATATTTTTCAGCTAATAACCAATGGAGAACACAAGTTGCATCTTTCTCTTTAAGTAGTGGTTTTGCAAAAGATGTAGGAGTTAATAATATTACGAGTCCATCAAATGGTATTTTAACTAATAGTGAAACAGTTGAAGTTAGTATTCGTAATTATGGTTCAGATTCTCAATCTAATATACCATTAGAATTAAGAGTTGATGGTAATTTAATAGCTTCTGAAACTTATAATGGAACTATCAATGCAAACGAAGTAGCGACTTATTCATTTTCACAAACATTAGATATGTCTATCGCAGGACAAACTTATGTTATTGAAGCAAGAACAACTTTACCTGGAGATGAATTTGAAACTAATAACCCTTATACTAAAGGGGTTACTCATTTAGCATCTAATGATGTTGGAGCTGAAGAAATTACTGCTCCTGAAACTGGTTCTGGTTTAGGAAATGAAACAATTATTTTTACCGTTAAAAATTATGGAGCATTAGAGCAATCTAATTTCGATGTTCAATATACTGTTAATGGAGGAACACCGGTAGTTGAAACGTTTGCTGGCCCAATTGGATCAGAAGAGATTGCTTCTTATAGCTTTACTCAAACAGCAGATTTATCTGTATTAGGATTGTATGATATAGTTGTAACTACTTTATTAAATGGAGATAGTAATGCTTCTAATGATGAAGCATCAATAACTGTAGAAAATGTGCTGTGTCAGCCTACTGGTGATTGTTCATTTGGAGATGGTTTTACATTGTTTAGTGTTGCAGAGATAAATAATCCTTCAGGATGTGAGGGCTATGGTGATTTTACTGACCAAATAGCGGTTTTCGATGAAAATGAAACGTATAGTTTAACAGTAACAACTGGTTACGGTGATCAAAATGTAAAAGTGTGGATTGATTTTAATGACGATTCTATTTTTACAAATGATGAAGTGGTTGTTCCAAACTTTGTGATTGCTCCAGGATCTGCTGCAGGTACTTATACCGAAACAGTAGACCTAGTAATTCCTGCTAGTGTGCCTCTAGGTATGCATAGAATGAGAGCAAAGACTAACTGGCAAGCTCCAGTACCAGATGATGCATGTGAAGAAACACAATATGGTGAAACAGAAGATTATTCTGCCAATATTGGTGAATTAGGAGTTAATGATATAGAAATATCTAATTCTGAATTATTGATAACTTCTAATGATAATAGCCATTTTGATGTAACGTTAAATACAAATTATAATGGTAAAGTTTATGTTGCTGTATATAATATGTTAGGTCAACAATTAGGTTTTAAATTAGCTCAGAATGATGGTGGAACTTATAGAATGAATTTAGATATGTCTAATGCTGCTAATGGAGTTTACATAATTAAAGTTGGTGGTCAAAACACAACTAAGTTTAAAACAGGTAGAATTATAGTTAAATAACTTTAAAACAACTCTATAAAAAAAAAGCGTCTTCATATTTATGAAGACGCTTTTTTAATTTAATTAAGTTTTATAAAGGTTAATTTATAATAACCTTTTTAACAACTTCAGAATTACCTGAAACAATTTTTAACAAATAAATCCCTTTTGAAAAACTAGTTGTATTGATCTGTTTTTTATCAGTAATAAAAGAATCTTGAAAAACTTCTCTTCCTAATAAATCATAAATTTTTATGATTCCATCATTAACTATAGTTGAGTTTTGAATCCATAAAACATCTTCTGTAGGATTTGGATAAACTGTTAAGTTTGTTAATTGATTATTATTTATAGAGAGTATATCCCAACGATCTTCTGCAGGTTCTCCGCCCCAAATTATAGTTGCCAAATAAGGATTGTCAATAAATGGATTTCTATTACCATATTCTGTTTCTAAGTAAGGATTACGTTGATCTTCAAATTCATTAACAGGATCATCTACATTCCATTGTAAGTATACTTGAAGCATTTCATTATCTGGTTGTGTGCTACCAGAACCATTTAATGAAGGTAGACAACGAGTTCCATAACGTGTATACATATACATCATCATTCTAGCAGTATCTCCTTTCCATTCATCTCCTGGATACCAATTACCACCAACGTTACCAGCATTACCAGAACCATCTCCAAATTTGCTATTACCTCTGTTGCCATTCATTTGTTGGTCACTAGGTCTTAAATTATGAGGGTCTGCTAGGATACCTGTAGAGCTGTTACTAGCACTTCCCATTTCTGGATCTGCATTTGATCTTGCAAAAACGTGTTCTCTGTTATATTCGCAATTAGTACCTCCAAAATCATCCTTGTCTCTAGATCTATCTGTTGTACAACTTCCAGAGTTATCATAACCATATACTAATAACACTTCTGAACTGTTATCTAGATTTTCATCAGTAATCTTCATGGTATCTCTAACGTCACCATAGGAAAAAGTTGGGTTATTAACAGCGATTTTAGATTGTAATTCTAAATATAAATCATGGCCAGTCAAGGTCAAATCTACATCATTGTAATAAGGTTGTTGTGCAAAAGTGTTTTGAACAAATAAAGTAATAAATAGTAATGTAATTTTTTTCATTGAATATTAATTTGGGTTAATTGTTTTTTTGAAGTAATGCCATATAAAAACCGTCAAATCCGCTTTCACTAGGAGATACTTTTTCTTCTTTTACAAATTTAAAATCTTTTCCGGATTCTCTAGCTAAAAAGTTTTTAACTTGTATTTCATTTTCAGATGGTAAGATAGAACAAGTAGCATAAACCATTTGGCCACCAGGTTTTACCATACGAGAATAAGAATCTAAAATTTCTATTTGAGTGTTTTTTATTTTATCTAAAAATTCTGGTTGCATTTTCCATTTAGAATCTGGATTTCTTTTTAATACACCAATTCCAGAACAAGGGGCATCTATTAAGATTTTGTCAGCCTTTCCTATTAATTTTTTTATTGCTTTGCTAGAATCAATAGTTCTAGTTTCAATATTATGAGCTCCGTTTCTTTTTGCTCTTCTTTTTAATTCTTTTAATTTATTTTCATAAATATCTAGAGCTATAATTTGTCCTTTGTTTTCCATTAAAGCTGCTAAATGCAAAGTTTTTCCACCAGCACCAGCACACGTATCAACAACTTTTGATCCTGGTTTAGGATTTAAAAACTTAGCAACTTTTTGTGATGAAGCATCTTGAACTTCAAACCATCCATTTTTAAACGCATCGGTAACAAAAACATTAGCTCTTTCCTTTAATTTAAGAGCTTGAGGATATCCTTTTAATGTTTCTGTTTCAATTTCTAAATCTAGTAGAGTGTTTTGCAGTTTTTCTTTGGTTGTTTTTAAAGTATTTACTCTAAGAACAACATCAGCTAATTGGTTTAAAGAATGAATTTCTTTATCCCATTGCTTACCTAATTCACTTACACCTATTTCATCTAACCAATCCGGAATTGATTCTTTGTATTTTCTAGTATTAGATAATTCATCAAATCGACCTTTAATTTTTCGAGTTGGAGTGTTTTCAAATTGTGGCCAATCTGGAATTTGAATTCCTTTTAAGGTCGCCCAAACTGTAAAAAGGCGGAATAGGTTGGTTCTGTCAAAAGGTTCTTTTACATCAGCAATTTTAGCATAAAGTCGTTTCCAACGAACAATATCATATGTCGTTTCTGCAATAAACCCTCTATCTCTGGCGCCCCAACGTTTATCTCTTTTTAAAGTGTTTTTTAAAACTTTATCTGCTTGTTTCTGTTCATTAAAGATAAGTTGAAGAGAATCAATGGTTGCAAATACTAAGTTACGGTGTAATTTCATGTGTCTATATTATTTTAATAAATCGGTCACAAGCTGTTTGCATTTAGTCATCTTCTTGATTTTAAAAATTTTAATATGCTCGTTTCATAATTATTAAATAGTTTGCAAAGGTATTATAATAAGGTGTATCGATTTGTTTACTTTTGAAAAAAAATATTTATGCGTTTTCCCTTCTTAATAATCTGTTTTATACTATTGTATTCCTGTAGCTCCAATGAATCTAAAAATTTTAGTTCAGTAAGTATTGAGCGAATTTTTTCTGATAGTTTAAGTATTCGTGCCATAAAGCCTATGAATACAGATAAAGTTTGGTTTGCAGCTAATAATGGAAGGGTAGGTTTAATTGATAAAAATACTCCAAAATTAGCCACCATTAAATATGAAGATTCCTTACTTAATTTTAGATCAATTTCTTCTACAAAGGAAGCTATTTTTGTTTTGAGTATTGGAAATCCAGGAGTTTTATATAAAATTGGATTTAATGAAAATGAAGCAACTAGCATTGAAGATGTTTATTTTGAAAAAGGAGAAAAGGTTTTTTATGATTCAATGGCATTTTGGGATGATCAAGAAGGGATTGCAATGGGAGATCCTACAGATAACTGCCTTTCAATAATAATAACTCGAGATGGTGGTAATACGTGGAATAAACTTTCATGTGAAATACTACCGTCAATTGAAAAAGGGGAAGCTGCTTTTGCTGCAAGTAATTCTAATATATCAGTATTTGGCAATCATACTTGGATTGTAACTGGTGGAAAGAAAGCACGCGTATTTTATTCGCCAGATAGAGGAAATTCTTGGGAAGTCTTTAATACACCAATTATACAAGGAAAAACTATGACTGGAATTTACAGTGTTGACTTTATTAACGAAAAGACTGGAATTATTTTTGGTGGAAATTGGGATGAAAAAGAATTTAATGAAGGGAATAAGGCAATAACCCATGATGGAGGTAAAACATGGAGTTTATTAAGCAATGGGGAAGGGCCTGGTTATCGATCGTCTGCTAAATTTGTTCCAGGTACTAAAGGGAATGATATGGTGGCAGTAGGATCACCGGGAATATCTTACAGTAATGATGGAGGTGAGTCTTGGGTAGAACTTTCTAAAGAAGGATTTTATGCTTTAGAATTTGTTAATGATACCCTGGCTTTTGCTTCTGGTAGAAATAAAATATCCAAACTAGTATTTAAATAAAAAAAGAGGTTGTATTTAACCTCTTTTTTTAAAACCTTATTTTCTTTTTTGTTTCACTTCCCGTTTCCGTTCTTTATATTGTTTTAATAACTGTTCTTTAAAAGTACGTTCGGCATGTTGAAGTTTAACTATTTTTTTAGGATTAATAACACCTTTTAAGTTGGCAACTAGTTCTTTTCTTAGCATCAGCTCTTCTGTTTTCATTTCAAACATGCGATCTATTAGTTCTGTTGCTTCTTTATCGGTTAAAGAATCCAATCCACCTTTTCGCTCTTTTCCGCCAAAATTTTCCATTAGTTGTTTTCTAATATCAAAATGAGCATCCTCATATTCGTTGTAGATAGGCCAAAATTTCTCGGCTTCACTTGATGTTAGCTCTAATTCATTACTGATATGAGATACTTTTAAGGCTTTTATTTTTTCAGATTTAGGTCCTCTTTCTGGATTGTCAGGTCTTTGTGCGAAGCTAACTGTACAAACTGCTAATAATATTAATACTATCTTTTTCATGTTTTTTGATTTTTAAATTATTATTCTATTAAGATTGATGTGTCCTCTATGTTATCCAAGAGGTATTCTTCGATTAATTCTTCAGGAATTAAACTTTCTTCGATGGTTAGTTCGTTTAAATCGTCTTCAGTTAATAATGATATAAGATCGTTATTAGTTATTTCAATATTCCCTTCTACGATATAAGATTCAATGCTAGTGAAATCAATATCATTCATTGTTATTTCTTCATTATTTAAATTTATTAATGAAAATATAAATACCGCACAAGCAGCTATTGATACTGCATATAAAAGTGTTTTTCTACTAACTATTGAAATTACTTTTGGTTGACTACTTACGTTAGCAATATTGGTTGAGATTTTTTCATCTAGCGTCTTAAAATATCCCTCTGGAACAGTAAAGCCATCATCTTTGGGTAGAATTTCTGAATTGATTTTATTAAATAGTCTATTCTCAAATTCTTCAAAATAATCATTTGGTAAATTAAAACCCTCTTTATGTTTTTTATCTTTCATTTGTATTTATGACTAAATATTGCTTAAAAGGTTTCATTTGATTTTATATAATCAGTAATTTTTTTAACAGCTATATGGTAACTACTTTTTAGACCGCCTACTGAAGTACCTAGGATTTCTGATAGATTTTCATACGTATGGTTTTCAAAATATTTCATGTTAAACACCAACTGTTGTTTATGGGGTAGGGTTGCAATTGCTTTCTGAAGCTGAACCTGAATCTCATCTCCTTCAAAATAAACATCGCTTTCTAAGTTGGAGATTAAGTGATCTTTTACTTTTTCTATTGTGATGTTTTTTTGTTTGGCTTTTTTATTCAGAAAAGTCAATGCTTCATTGGTTGCTATTCGATACATCCAAGTAAATAGTTTGCTATCTCCTTTAAAATTTTGAATGTTTTTAAAAACCTTTATAAATGTATTTTGTAACACATCATCAGCATCTTCGTGTTTAATTACAATTTTACGAATATGCCAATAAAGACGCTCTTTATATTGACTTACCAATATTTGAAAGGCTTTTTGATGTTGGTCTTTAGATTGTAAAGCAGAAACTAATTGTTTTTCTTCAATCATTTAATTTTTTTATTTAAAGATAAGACTATAATTAACTCGCATGGTTTAATAGCTAATGAAATTGATTAGTATTTATTCAAAAGAGGTAAATATAATCGACAAAGTGTAAAAATAATCGATAAAAAGCAAAATATATTTTTTTGTAGGAAAATATTACATTATATTTACAACGAATTGTTATGATAGGTTTTCAAATATCAGCCCCAACTGTATTAGAATCCCTAATGAAACGGACCGCCGCGGGGGCAGGTCCGTTTTTGTTTTTATATATTTCTATAGTTATCAATATTATTTTTTGTAGGAAAAAATATTAACAATAATATAAAACATCGATAAACGACACAATAAAACAGATAAAAAGCATATTTTATTTGGTAGTAATTATAATTTCTTATATATTTGACCCATACTTATGAAACTATCTGTTATTATAAGCCCCAAATATAATAGCAGTAACTATAAAAAGAGCGAAGCCCCAAATCGCTCTTTTTTTTATGGAATTAATTCTGAAGGATTATTAATTAAGTTTCGTTAAGCAAGAGATTGCATTTTTACTAAGTTAAAGTAAACACTTTTGTTTTCTAATAATTCTTGATGCTTTCCTTGTTCAACAATTTTTCCTTTAGACATTACAATAATACTATCTGCTTTTTGAATTGTTGATAGTCGATGAGCAATAACTATAGAAGTTCTATTTTTCATCATATTCTCCAAAGCATTTTGCACTAGTTGTTCGCTTTCTGTATCTAAAGCAGATGTTGCTTCATCCAGAATCATAATGGGAGGGTTTTTAAGAACAGCTCTAGCAATACTTAATCGTTGCTTTTGGCCTCCACTAAGTTTATTTCCAGAATCGCCAATATTGGTGTCTATACTCTTTGGTAATGTTTCTACAAACTCCCAGGCATTTGCAATTTTTAAGGCATCTATTATTTCATTATCAGTTGCGTCATTTTTAGCAACTAATAAATTTCCTTTTACAGTATCATTAAATAAAATAGAATCTTGTGTTACAAGGCCTAATAATTTCCTCAATGAGTTTTTTGTGATTGCTTTAATATTATTTGAATCAATATTAATAGAGCCTTCATTCACATCGTAAAATCTTGTTATAAGATTGGCTATGGTACTTTTTCCGCTTCCGCTTTGACCTACCAAAGCAATGGTATGACCTTTAGGAACCTTTAATGAGAAATCTTTAAGCACCCAATCATCTTGATATTTGAATGATATATTATTAATTTCAATTTCTGAAGTAAATTCTTTTTTATCGATAGCATTGGCAGCATCTATGATATTGGTTTCTGTTTCTAAGATTTCTAATACACGTTCCGCTGCTGCATTTCCTTTCTTTACCGAATAACTGGCTTTACTAATTGCTTTAGCTGGAGTTAGAATGTTATATGCAAGTCCCATATAAGCGATAAACGAACTACTATCTAGGGTCCCATCAATTAAAACCATTTTCCCACCATACCATAATAATATTGCTATAACGGTTATTCCTAAAAACTCACTGGTAGGAGAGGCTAAATTTTGACGATTTAATAAGGTATTTGAAAACTTATAAAACCGTAAAGTAGATTCTTCAAATTTCTTCCCAAATAATTTTTCTGCAGTAAACCCTTTAATAATCTTTAATCCACCTAAGGTTTCTTCTAATGTAGAAAGAAATATTCCTTGTTCCTTTTGAACTAGATCTGATTTACGCTTTAAACTTTTTCCGATTCTAGAAATAATAAACCCTGAAATGGGTATAAAAATAAAAACAAACAGTGTTAGTTTTGGACTAATCAATATCATCATTATGATGGTGAAAAGAATAGTCAAAGGTTCTCTAAAAATTAATTCTAAAACTGATAGAAAGGAATGTTGAATCTCAAGTACATCGGTTCCTGTTCTTGCTAAAATATCTCCTTTTCTTTTTTCTGAAAAGAAAGAAATAGGAAGGTTGACGGTTTTTTTATAAAGCTCATTTCGAATATCTTTTAACACCCCATTTCTTAAAAATGTTATGGCATACATGGCTAGATATCTAAATATATTTTTTAATAAAAATAAAACGATAACGAGTGTAATTACTAATAATAATGCTTTGGAAGCATCATCCTGAGCAAACTCCTGAACTTTAAAAGCTAAAAAATCTTTATAATAATCTTTGATCCCTGTAATACCAGTATATATTGGTTCTTTGACTGCTTTAATTTTATCTTGCTCAAATAAAACATCCAACATTGGGATTAAAGCTATAAATGATAAAGCACTAAATAATGCGTAGAATACATTAAAGATAATATTTAAAATTGCATACTTTTTATAAGGTATTGCAAAACGAATTATTTTTTTAAAGTACTTCATTAATTATCTTTTAACACCGAAATTATAGCGTTTAATTTTTCCTGATTATTTTCCATTGCTTCCAATTTATCTTTGGATTTTGAATTTACGCTAATATAAAACTTTATTTTGGGCTCTGTACCACTTGGTCTCATTGCAATTTTACTACCATTATCTGTGTAATAAATCAAAACATTAGATTTTGGAATATCAATTTTTTCAGAAGTATTTGTTTTAAAATCTTTAGCTTTACTTAATTGATAATCTTCTAGCTTGATTACTTTACTTCCAGCAATTTCAGAATAAGGTTTTTCTCTGAAACTTTTCATCATTTCTGAAATCTCTTCAGCTCCTTTTTTTCCTTTCTTTACTATAGATATTAAATGTTCTTGATAATAACCAAATTCAGAAAAAATTTCATCTAAATAAGTTAATAAACTTCCTCCTTCTTGTTTTTTCTGAGCAGCAATTTCACATACCAATAAGGTAGCGGTTACTGCATCTTTATCTCTTACAAAATCTCCGATTAAATAACCAAAACTTTCTTCACCACCACCAATATGCTCTAATTCTGGGAAGTCTTTAATCATTTTAGCGATCCACTTAAATCCAGTAAGCCCTTCTTTATATGCTACATTAAAACCTTCGGCTATGTCTTTAATAACAGGAGTAGAAACAATGGTTGACGCTACAAATTGTTTTCCGTTAAGTCTATTTTGTTTTTTCCATTGCTCTAACAGAAAATGAGTTTTTATAAGCATTGCTTGATTTCCGTTGAGTAAAGTATAACCTCCTTCTGGGTTTTTTACTGCAACTCCTAATCTGTCACAATCTGGATCGGTACCTACAACTATATCTCCATTTACTTTGGTGGCTAGATCAATTGCCATTTTTAAAGCTTCTGGTTCTTCAGGGTTGGGAGATACTACCGTTGGGAAATTACCATTTGGAACCTCTTGTTCTTTTACAATAGATACATTTTTATATCCTGCTTGCTCTAAAACTCTTGGAATCATGGTAATTGAAGTTCCATGCAATGAAGTAAAAACAATATTTAAATTGTCTTTTGCTTCTTGATTGGTATTATAAGATCCATTTTCAATAGATGCCTTAGCAAATGCATTGTCAACCTCTTCATCAATATATGTGATAAGATTATTATTGGCTTCAAATTTAATTTTTGAATATTCTAAATTATTTATTTCTGAAATAATTTCTCCATCTTGGGGAGGAACTAATTGACCGCCATCTTCCCAATAAACTTTATAACCATTATATTCTGGAGGGTTATGAGAAGCTGTTAACACAATGCCACATTGACAACTTAAATGTTTTACAGCAAATGAAAGCTCTGGAGTGGGTCTTAATTCTGAAAAAAGATATGCTTTAATTCCGTTTGCAGAAAATACATCAGCTACTAATTTTGCCAATTCCTTACTATTATTCCTGCAATCATAAGCTATAGAAACTTTTACAGTCTGATTTGGAAATTGTTTTAATAAGTAATTAGAAAGACCCTGTGTGTTTTTACCAAGGGTATATTTGTTAATTCTATTATCACCAACTCCCATAATACCACGCATACCGCCAGTTCCAAATTCTAAGTTTTTATAAAAACTTTCTTCTAAGGTTTCTGGTTCAAAAGCGATTAAATCTTTTATTGTTTGTTGCGTTTCTCTATCAAAAAAAGGAGTAAGCCATACATTTACGCGCTCCAATGTTTTAGGATCTATATAAATCATTCTAGTATTTTAATAAGTGCAAAAGTAGTAGTTTTAGTGGTACTCGCAAAGTTAGAGAGTACTTAAGATTGGATATAATTTATTAGAAATTAAATACTTTCTTTAATAATATAATTCTTAGAATCTTTTTTATTTCTTAGGATTAATTCACCTAAAAAACCAGCTACAAAAAACTGAGAACCTAGTATCATTGCAGTAAGAGAAATATAAAATTGAGGTCTTTCGGTAATTAGCCTTCCATCTGGGTTGATAAAGAGTTTGTCAATTCCTAAATATAAAGCAAAAAGAAAACCTACCAAAAGCATTATTGCTCCCCAAGCACCAAAAAAATGCATGGGTCGTTTTCCAAATCTAGAAATAAAAGAAATGGTTATTAAATCTAAAAAACCTCTTACAAATCGTTCCATGCCAAATTTTGTTTCTCCATATTTCCTTGCTTGATGTTGAACTACCTTTTCACCAATTTTAGTAAACCCTGCATTTTTAGCAAGAACAGGAATGTATCGATGCATTTCCCCTGTGACTTCTATATTTTTAATCACCTCATTTTTGTAGGCTTTTAGTCCACAATTGAAATCATTTAATTGAACTCCAGAGGTTTTTCTAGCTGCAAAATTGAACAATTTTGAAGGCAAGTTTTTTGCGATTTTTGAATCGTATCGTACCTTTTTCCAACCTGAAACCAAATCATAACCTTCGTTGGTTATCATATTGTATAGCTCAGGAATTTCTTCAGGATTGTCTTGTAGATCTGCATCCATGGTAATGACTACCTCGCCTTTTGCTTGTGCAAAACCCGCATGAAGGGCTTGAGATTTACCAAAATTTTCTAAAAATCGTATTCCTTTAATATTGGTATCTTCCTGTGAAATACTTTTAATAATATTCCATGAAGAGTCGGTACTTCCATCATCAATGAAAATAATTTCATATAAAAAACCATTGGATTTCAAAACTTCAGAAATCCAATGGTGTAATTCTTTTAAAGATTCTTCTTCGTTAAGAAGAGGGATAACGATGGAAAGGTCCATTTTTTATATTTATTCTAAACTTGGGTCTTTTTTCTTAAACACCAAAGATACAAGTAAACCTATTACTAACATAAATACTAGGAATCCAAAATAATTTTTTATTTGAGTAGTAATAGAAAAAGGATCGTTTTCTGCGGCTTGAGCCATTGCTTTTTCAATCTCAGCTTCAGGAGCTCCAAACTTGGTCATTAAAGCTTCCGTAGATTCTAAGGATAATTCTTTAACAGTTGCAGCTGCTTCAGGATCAATCACGGTAAAAATTAAAATTCCTACTATCGTACTTATTAATAAACCCAATGCCATTGTAATGGTATAGGAAGTAAAAACTTGTTTAAACGATGGAAAGCCACCCATTTCTTTTTTTGCTGATGCTGCGGAATAAATTCCGAATCCTAAAATGATTAAGAAATTAATAAGCATTAACCATAAACTTGTAAAAAAGCTTAAGTCGATTACATAAATTAATACGGTAATAAGACTAAGGGATAAACCCATGTAAATTCCAAAATTTTTTGCTTTTGCTCGTAGTGTGTTTTCCATAATGTTTTTATTATATCTTTGGACAGATTTTGTTATTAATGGTTTGTTAGTAAACAAATATAACAAAACGTTACATAATAATTTTAATGTGATGTAAACCTTATTATTTAGTGGTTTTATTAGATATTTTAAAATGATTAAAAAAAAAGAATAATTTTATTGTGAATTCTTTAAATATGATTAAATTTGCAAACTGAAATTCTGAAAGGTCAGAAAACGATATAAAAGATTAATTAAGATGAAAAAAGGTATTCACCCAGAAAATTATAGATTAGTAGCATTTAAAGATATGTCTAATGAAGATGTGTTTTTAACAAAATCTACTGCTAACACTAAAGAAACACTTGAAGTTGACGGTGTTGAATATCCTTTAGTGAAAATGGAAATTTCTAGAAGTTCTCACCCGTTTTACACTGGTAAGAAAAAACTTATCGATACGGCTGGTCGTATTGACAAGTTCAAAAATAAATATGCTAAATTTAAGAAGTAAAATTCTTTTAACTATATTTTTACAAGCCTTTGAGAAATCAAAGGCTTTTTTTATTTAGCTTTGATTTCTATTATTCTAATGATTAAAAATTAGCAACATGAACTATATACTTTTTGACGGAAGCGTTCGAAATCAGTTATTGCCTTTTACTTATACTCGACCTGTTGCAGATATCCGAGTTGGGATTTTGACCATACGTGAGAAATGGGAAAAGATGTTGGGTTTTACTACTTCTACAGTTACTGAAGATTATTTGATTGAAAAATATCCTATGATCGAAATGGAACGTAATATTTTTATTAATGCCTCTGTTCTTCCTTCAGAAAATCTAGTAAATATTATAGAAAATCTTTCAGAAAATAAAGCATTGTTTATTGGTGATGAGCCATTAGCTTTTTTTGCTGCCGAAGATGAAGAAGTAGATTTTGATACCTACGATGTACTAGAATATAGTTATGATGATATTTTAAGAATTGAACATACTTGGGATATTTTTAAATTAAATGGAGAAGCGATTAAAAGAGATTTTAAATTATTAACTGAAGATAGGGAATCTCAACCTATTCCAGAAATGACTGTTGCATTCAATAAGGAACAAATTTTTATAGAAGAAGGAGCTGTTTTACCACTTTGTTCTTTAAATGCAAATGATGGCCCTATCTATATTGGAAAAGATTCTGAAATTATGGAAGGATCTATGATTCGTGGGCCTTTTGCATTATGCGATAACGCTACAATTAAAATGAGTGCAAAAATTTATGGAGCTACCACTATAGGACCCCACTCCAAAGTAGGAGGAGAGGTTAATAATTGTGTGGTTTTTGGTTTTAGTAATAAGGGACATGATGGGTTTCTCGGAAACTCGGTTTTAGGGGAATGGTGTAATTTAGGTGCAGACACCAATAATTCTAATCTTAAGAATAATTATGCAGAAGTAAGACTTTGGGATTATGAAACTGAAGGTTTTGCAAAAACAGGATTGCAATTTTGCGGATTAATGATGGGTGATCATAGTAAATGTGGTATTAATACCATGTTTAATACCGGAACAGTAGTAGGAGTAAGTGCCAATATATTTGGAAGTGGATTTCCACGAAACTTTATACCAAGTTTTAGTTGGGGAGGAAATGCAGGAATGATTACCTATAAAACCAATAAGGCTTTTGAAGTTGCTGAAGTGGTAATGTCTAGAAGAAATATAGAATTTGGTGAGCTAGATGTACAAATACTAGAACATGTTTTTGAGGAAACGAGTAAGTGGAGAAGAAGTTAAAGTATAATTCCTATTTTTCTTTTTTAACTCGTTTTAGCACCAAAAAATTCTGTGGATTAATTCCTAGTCCACTTACTTTTTTATTTACAAACCGAACCGCCATATCATAAAATAAAGGAACGGTAGGTGCTTCTTCAACAATAATTGAATCCATTTTTTCATACAATAATTTGCGTTCATCAATATTTGAAACCGATAGTGCTTTTATATATAAGCTGTCGTAAACTATATTCTTAAAATGGGTGTAGTTAGGTCCATTGGGAGTAAAGTTTTTACTATAAAAAAGAGATAAATAGTTTTCTGCATCTGGATAATCTGCTATCCAACTTGCTCTAAAAATGTCTAACTCTCCAGAAGATTTCATTTGTCGTAGGGTAGAAGGTGGAACTACATCGATAAGGACTTTAATTCCGATTTTATCTAATTCTCTTTGTATGTATTCACATAAATCTAAATACTGACTATTAGTTCCAATAGTTATTGATGGATTTTTATTACCCGACTCTTCCATGTATTGATTAACTAATTCTCGAGCTTTATCTGGTTGATAAGTGTAACCTTCTAACTCGTTAAAGCCTGGTAATCCTTTAGGTATAAAACCATGAATTGCAGGAATTCCCATTCCGTTTCTTAAGTAAGTAATCATTTTTACACGATCAAATCCATAATTAATAGCCTGCCTAATTTTTTTAGACTTTATTTCTGAAGTTTCAGAATCCATATACAATCCCAGATATTCGGTATTTAAATAGGGGCTAGTAATTAAATTTACCCGATCCTTATATTTTCCTTGAAGTTTACCTTTTGTTGTTAAAACTTCATCTTTATAAGAATTATCAAGGCCTGAAACAAGATCTAATTTACCTTGTACAAATTGTAAAAACTCACTTTGTTTATCGGGTAAAAAAGTAATAGCTACCGCTTCTAAATATGGTAATTGATTTCCTAGATAATCTTTTTCAAAATAATCTGGATTTTTCCGAAGTACTAATTTTATATTTTCTTCCCATAATTTAATCCTAAATGGTCCGGTGCCTACAGGGTTCGATCTAAATTCATTACCGTAAAACTCAATTGCTTCTTTAGGTACAACAGAGCAAAAACGCATGGTTAGTAATCCTAAAAAGGCTGGAAATGGTTTATTTAATTGAATACTAAAAACACTGTCGTTTTCAGCATAGAAGCGTTCTACATTATTTAAAACCCATCTTCCTCTTGCTGCTACTTTTTCGTCTAAAAGTCTGTTAAAGCTATATTCAAAATCATATGCAGTTACTTTACGAGTAGAATCTTTGTGTTTTTCTAAGAACACTTCACTTTTATGAAAGTATACATCGTTTCTTAAATTAAATGTATAGGTTAATGTACTGTCATTTATAGTCCATTTTTTTGCAATATCAGGCTGAATATTTAATTGGTCATCCAACTGAACTAAACTATTAAATAATTGGTTTGTTGGCCAGATTAATTGCGGATTACTCGCAAAAGCAGGGTCTAAAGTTGCAATATTTCCGTGTTCATTATACCTAAAGACTAGGTGATCTTTGTTTGAATTAATTTCAGAATTACATGAAATCAATAATACAAAGCAGCAACTTACTGTTATTAAATGTTTTAGTTGAATTAATTTGAAGTTCATCTGCTTTTTTGAAACCAATTTAAGTTTGTATTTTTGCCTTCCCAAAAATAATTGGGAGTTTGTCAAAAATACAAGAATGAATCCTAGAAAAAAAGTCGCATTTTATACTTTAGGTTGTAAATTAAATTTCAGTGAAACTTCAACGATTGCAAGAAGTTTTAACGATGAAGGTTTTGATCGTATTGATTTTTCTGAAAAAGCAGATATGTATGTTATAAATACCTGTAGTGTAACTGAAAATGCTGATAAAAGATTTAAGGATATTGTAAAACAAGCTCAAAAAGGAAACCCAGATGCATTTATTGCTGCAATAGGTTGTTATGCACAGTTAAAGCCTCAAGAACTAGCAGATGTCAATGGTGTTGATTTGGTGTTAGGAGCTACTGAAAAGTTTAAAATAACCGATTATATTAATGATTTGTCAAAAAATGATTTTGGTGAAGTTCATTCTTGTGAGATAGAAGATGCAGATTTTTATGTTGGTTCTTATTCTATCGGTGATCGTACTCGAGCTTTTTTAAAAGTTCAAGATGGTTGTGACTACGTTTGTACTTTTTGCACCATTCCCTTAGCTAGAGGTATTTCTAGAAGTGACGCTTTAGAAAAAGTACTTCAAAATGCTAAGGAAATATCTGAACAAGGGATTAAAGAAATTGTTCTAACAGGAGTAAATATTGGAGATTACGGAAAAGGTGAGTTTGGTAATAAAAAACATGAACACACTTTTTTAGAATTGATTCAGGCCTTGGATCAAGTTGAAGGGATTGAGCGATTACGAATTTCTTCTATAGAGCCCAATTTACTTAAAAATGAAACCATTCAATTTGTTTCAAAATCTAATGCATTTGTTCCTCATTTTCATATTCCCTTGCAAAGTGGTAGTAATGAACTTTTGCGATTAATGAAACGTCGATACAAACGTGAATTATATGTTGAAAGAGTAAATGAAATTAAAAAGCATATGCCAAATGCTTGTATAGGTGTAGATGTAATTGTTGGGTTTCCAGGTGAAACAGATGAATTATTTTTAGAAACCTATCATTTTCTTAATGAATTGGATATTTCATATCTGCATGTTTTTACTTACTCTGAAAGAGAAAATACTCCAGCAGCAACAATGGAAGGGGTAGTGCCATTAAATGTTAGAAAAAAAAGAAGTAAAATGTTACGTGGGTTGTCCGTTAAAAAAAGGCGATCGTTTTATGAAAGTCAATTAAACACAGTGCATTTTGTTTTATTTGAAGGAGAGAATAAGAAAGGGTATATTCATGGGTTTACAGAAAACTATGTTAAAGTTAAAACTCCTTGGAATCCTGAACTAGTGAATACAAAACATACTATTTCATTAACAGAAATTGATGGTGATGGTTTGGTAAGGTTTGATTTTGTAGTTAATTAGTACTTTAAATATTAATTCCTACTGGAAGTAATTTTTTGTATTTCCTACGGTTTTTTCTTAGAAAAGAAGCTATTTCTGGACTCGTTGGTACTAAATGAATTCTACGATCTTCAACTTCGGTAAATACAGCTTTTATGAATATTTCTCTAAAGCCTTGATCTTCCATATCACTAGGCATTTCATACTTTGTTAGAAATATTTTTCGATCCTGAAGCGCATACTCAATACGCGCCATATTATCGCCCACTTCTAATTCAAATTGTCTTAAAAATTCATTGTCTGTAATTTCTACATCTTCAATCATAGGGAGTTGATTTATGGATTATTAATAATTCTTAGCTTGAATTTGAAAATATTTATAGATAGTAGTGGTTATTGATTTCAAAACAAAAATTCTTTTAGGATTGTTCTCCTATAAAATGTAAATTTACGAATAATTATTGAGCTTAACCATATTCAATTGCTAAACATGACCACCACTAAAAAAAAGCACATATATTTTGTACCTGGATTAGCTGCAGGGAAAGAGATATTTGAATACATATCGTTGCCTAAGGACCTTTATGAAGTTCATATCATTGAATGGATTATACCCGAAAAAAAAGACACTATTGAGGAGTATGCAAAACGCATGGCAGCAATGATTGTAGAGCCAAACCCTATATTAATAGGTGTTTCATTTGGAGGTGTCATGGCACAAGAAATGAGTATGTTTTTGGATTTAAAAAAATTGATAATAATTTCTAGTATTAAATCTAAAAATGAGATTCCAAATAAAATGAGAATTTTTAAAACAATTCCTGCTTATAGATTAATACCGCCAAGTTTTTTAGAAAATTCAAAAAACATGGTAAAATATGGTCTGGGTATTAAATCTAAAAATAAATTAGAACTATATCAGAATTATCTATCAGTTAAAAATACTCAATACTTAAAATGGGCAATTAAGCAAATGGTAGGTTGGAATCGTGAAAATGAAATTAGTGATATAATTCATATTCACGGAGATAAAGACCCTGTTTTTCCCATTAATAAAATTAATAATTGTATTGTTGTTCCTGGAGGAACACACATTATGTTAATTGTAAAATTTAAATGGTTAAACCAAAATTTACCTAAAATAATTGAAGGAACTTTTGAAGAATAATGGCTAAAAAAAAGAAATTCGGATCCTTTGCTGGAGTTTTTACCCCATCTATTTTAACTATTCTAGGTGTTATTATGTACCTAAGAATGGGTTGGGTTGTTGGTAATGCTGGACTATTTGGTTCTTTGATAATTGTTATTATTGCTCACGTCATTTCTGTTTCAACAGGATTAAGTGTTTCGTCTATAGCAACCGATAAGAAAGTTGGACCAGGTGGTATTTATTATATTTTATCACGAAGTATGGGAATACCTATTGGAGGAGCTATTGGGATAGCACTTTACATAGGTACTGCTTTGTCAATTGCACTTTATTTAATTGGTTTTGCTGAAAGTTTTAATGCTTATTTTGGATTTCCAACGGATATTAATGGTTTGCGATTAACAGGCTCAGCAGCTTTGTTATCGCTAACTATTATTGCTTTGATAAGTACTTCAATAGCAATTAAAACGCAACTTTTTATTTTTATAGCAATCATTATTTCGTTAGTTTCAATTTTTATAGGTACTACTGAGTATATGCCAGAAACTGTAAAATTAGTTTCGGATGAAAATTCCGTACCTATGGAAGTTGTGTTTGCAATATTTTTTCCAGCAGTAACTGGGTTTACCGCTGGTATTGCGATGAGTGGGGACTTAAAAGATCCAAAAAAAGCGATTCCTTCAGGTACAATTGCTGCTATAGCAGTTGGATTTTTTGTATACATAGCTTTAGTTATTTTCTTATCATTTTATATAGATTCTGAAACCTTAAAGTCTGATTATAATATACTAATGAAAATTGCATTCTATGCACCAGCTGTAGTTGCTGGTATTTGGGGAGCAACGTTATCATCAGCCTTGGGAGGTATTTTAGGCGGCCCTAGAATATTGCAAGCAATGTCTGTTGATGATGTTACACCTAAGGTTTTTGGAAAGGGAAAGGGTAAAAACAATGAACCTGTTAATGCATTGTTTTTAGTTTTTGTAATAGCTTTATTAGGTGTTTTAATTGGAGAGTTGGATGTGGTAGCGAGAGTAGTATCTATGTTTTATTTATCGGCGTATGGTTTTATTAACTTGTCTTTCTTTTTAGAAAGTTGGGCAAACCCAGATTTTCAGCCCACTTTTAAAATTAAAAAATGGATTGGTTTAATTGGATTTGCAGCTTGTTTTGGGGTTATGTTTAAATTAGATGTATTGGCAATGTTTGCTTCCATTGCAATTATATTAGGAATCTATGCATGGTTACAGCGTAAACAAATCGTATTGATGACTGGAGATGTATGGTTGAGTGTGTGGAAAAAAATAGTAGCTAATGGTCTTCAGAAAATTGAGTCGAAACCTACAGAAACAAGTAATCAGTGGAACCCAAATATTATACTTTTTAGTGGAGAAAGTAAACACAGAGTGTTTTTAGTTGAATTAGGAAAAACATTAGCAGGTAGAGCTGGAATTGTGACAAATTTTAAATTATTATTAGATAAGACAAATAACTCACCTTTACCAAAATCCGATCAAATAGTTAAAGAAGAATATTTTGAGAAAATTGGAGTTTTTGCAAGGCAAATAAAAGTTAATAATATTTATAAAGGAATTGAAGATATTGCCTCTATTTTTGGGTTTTCAGGAGTAGACCCTAATACAATTATGATGGGTTGGCCCAAGGGATTAGAGAATTCTGAAGAGTATTCAAAAATGACTCAAAAACTTCTTTATCTTGATTACAACTTATTGTATTTAGATTTTGACAGAGCTACCAAATTTGGGAACTATCAAAGCATCGATTTGTGGTGGAGAGAGACGGATAGTAAAAATGCCGAAATGATGCTTAATATAGCTAGGTTTATTATTCAGTCACCAAAATGGAGTAATACCGTCATTAGAGTTTTGTTTGTAAATAATAGTAATGTTGATAGTGAAATAATCGAAAGTAATATTTTAAATTTAGTTGAAGATATTCGTGTTAAGGTTGATATTAAAATTATAAATAATGCGGTAGAACAGATTCCTTTTTATAAACTTATCTCAAAACATTCCAAAACTACAGATTTAACCTTATTGGGTATTCCAAATTTCGATATTAAAAAACAAGCGAAGTTTGTAACAAAAACAAATCAATTATTTGAATCTATTGGCTCTACTTTAATGGTAAAAGCCTCAGAAAACTTTAATGAGATTAATTTAAATGTAGAATTTAAAACTACTGAAAGTGATGACTTTGAATAGTTAAAAAGTTTTTTAATAAATCTTAGATCTTAGTATTGTTATTATAAATTTTCAGAATATATTTAATAAAAAATAATTCTGAAAGTTCATCCCCACTTTTAGACGATTTATTCCTTTTATTCCAGTCTATGAAAACAACACCAAAATTTGTAATAATTGCGACTCTTTTAGGAGCTAGCATATTTTTGACCCAAGCAGTGCAAGAAGCACCAACAGATGCTATAGTTGAACGTAAAATGATTAATGATTATAATGTTTATGCAATTCCATTACCAGATAAAATGGATTTTGCAGGAGAATCTGTGCCATTAGATAATCCAGATATTAGAGAACGAATGGATAGAGAATTATTAGTGAATACCTATTGGCAATCAAATGGATTATTGCTTTTTAAAAGAGCTAATAAGTATTTCCCTATAATTGAGCCTTTATTAAAGAAATATGGAATCCCAGATGATTTTAAATACTTAGCTGTTGCTGAAAGTGGCTTGCAAAATAACAGGTCTCCTGCTGGGGCTGCTGGATTTTGGCATTTTATGAAAGGAACAGGGAAGGAGTATGGTTTGGAGATAAATGAATATGTAGATGAGCGTTATAATGTAGAAATTGCTACTCGAGTTGCAGCCGAATATTTAATAAAAGCAAAAAAGCGTTTTGGAAGTTGGACACTTGCAGCTGCAGCATATAATGCAGGAAGTGCTGGTATTAGTAGACAACAAAAAAGACAGTTATCTTCAGATAGTTATTATGATTTATTGCTTAATGATGAAACTATCAGGTATGTTTTTAGAATTTTAGCACTAAAAGAAATTTTATCAAACCCACAGAAATATGGGTTTAACTTTAGAGAAAAAGATTTGTATACTAACATTCCAACCTATAAAGTGAAGGTAGATACTGCTGTAACGAACTTCGCATCTTTTGCTAAAGATTTTGATATTAATTATAAAATTTTAAAGCTTCACAATCCTTGGTTGAGAGATAATTACTTGAAAAACGCTTCTAGAAAAGAGTATTATATAGAAATTCCTGAAAAGGGATATTATAAAAACATAAAATGAAAATGAGTGCTACCGTAATTTTATCTCTTTTAGTAATTGGGATTTTAGCTGGAGTTTTAAGTGGATTGATTGGAGTTGGTGGTGGTGTAATAATGATTCCATTACTAGTATTTGTTTTAGGTTATTCACAGCATTCTGCACAAGGAACTAGTTTAGCAGTGTTGGCAATTCCGGTTACTTTTTTAGCTGCTTATAATTATTATACTGAAGGATATATAAATTGGAAGTTTGCATTAATTATTGCAGTAGGTTTTGTAATAGGAGGTTATTTTGGATCAAAACTCGCAATTTCAATAAATCAATCAATGCTTAAAAAGATTTTTGGAGTTATTCTTTTAATTGCAGCTTTTAAAATGTTTTTTGGAAAATAGTTGATTATGGTTTCTTCTTTTTAGTCACTAATTGACCTGTATCATTATTAATGTTTTTTAATAATGAAATTCCATTAAGAAAAGATTTATAGTTTAGTTCAAAAGAAATACTATATTTTTCATCGTAATGATGCAATACACCACGTCTTACATCCACTATCATTTTGTTTTTATCTATAAAGAAAGAGGTTGGAAAACCTAAACTATGTTTTAATGTTTCAACTAAATGATCGTTTTTGTTTTCTTTTTCATCAACATAAACGATGGAGATGTGTTTATTATAATCACGAGAAGCTTTCTTTACTTTATCTTTTGAATCCCAAAAAAGGATTACAAAATCAATTTCTTTATGATATTTTTTCGCAATATCATTTAGTGCTGGAATTTTTCCAGAGCCTGGTGTGCACCAAGATGCGTATGTCATTAAAAAGATAGGCTTTTCAAAATCGTTTAACTCAGTTTTTCTTCCTGATATTTTTTTAACATTAAAGTTATCAAGATAGCTGCCGTTAACTACATGATTAATTAATGAATCAAATAGAAAATCTGCTCGTTCAAGATCATTATTTAAATAAGCTTGTTGAGAATTAATGGTATACTTTTTAATGTTTTCTCCAATCACTTTAGAAAATAGAAGTTCTGGCTCTATGTTTTGAGATAGTGCTGAAAAAGAAATTAATAAGAATAGATAAAGTAGTTTTCTACCCATACGCAATCATTAAATTACTGAATGTAAAGATACTACGTAATTAATTACAAACAATATTTATTCGTTGAACTGCATGTATGATGAGTCAAAAATTTGTAAAAAGTAGGAAAATACTGAAAAGTTAATTAAAATAAACTAAAATCGTCTACCACCACGACCACCACGACCACCAAATTGTTGTTGGGGCTGGCCTGCTTTTTTCATTTGCTCTTTCATCATTTTAATCTGATTATCTAGCATATTGTGTTTATCTAACTTTTTTGCTTCAGTTAGAAGGGTTTGAGCTTCCCTTTTTCGGTTTTTAGACATTGCTATTCCAGCCAAATTTAATTTTGCCATTGCCATATCAGTATCCATTGATAAACCTAAACTCACGGCTTTTTTAAAATACTTTTCAGCTTCATTCATATTTGTTTGTGAAACCATTAAGCCATTTAAATAATTATAATAACCTTGTTGCTTTTTTACTAATGAAGCTTCAGGATTTTTTATTTTATCTAACCATTTTTTTGCACCTGGAAAGTCTTCTTTTCGCAATCTTAAGAAAGAAAGTAAGATGATTTCATTTTTAAAATAGAGAAAAACAAAGATGGAAGCTAATAATATATACATTATTCCATTACCTATATTTCCTTCTACAAATTGCCAAACGGCTACAGCTACTATTAATGCAGCTAAAACTAATTTTATATTCTTATTAAACATGACTTATTTTTGTTGGTGTCAAAGGTATAAAAAACATTTAGAAATATTTTAATATTATGATTTGTGTAAGTAAAAAATGATTGTATATTTGCGCTCAGTTTTGAGGCATATAGTTTCAATTCTAAAAAACAGATTACTATTAGATTATAAAAATATAAGACATGCCAAAAAGAACATTTCAGCCTTCAAAAAGAAAAAGAAGAAACAAGCACGGATTTAGAGAGCGTATGGCTTCTGTTAGCGGAAGAAAAGTGTTAGCTGCACGTAGAGCGAAAGGCAGAAAGAAAATTTCTGTTTCATCTGAAACTCGTCACAAAAAATAATGTTAATAAATATATATAAAAAAGGTGTTGTTCTTAGAGCAACACCTTTTTTTTATACCCCATAGTATTGTAATTTTACCTTTTTGAAAAAATAAACCCATTATGCCTAAAAACAACAATCTTTCTTCTATATTAATTATTGGTTCAGGGCCTATTGTTATTGGACAAGCCTGTGAATTCGATTATTCAGGAACCCAAGCTCTAAGATCACTTAGAGAAGACGGAATAGAAACTATACTTATCAACTCTAACCCAGCAACTATCATGACAGATCCTTCAATGGCAGATCATGTGTATTTGTTGCCACTTACCACTAAATCTATTATAAAAATACTTAAAGAACATCCACAAATAGATGCTGTTTTGCCCACGATGGGAGGACAAACTGCATTAAATCTATGTATTGAAGCTGATGAAAAAGGTATTTGGGAAGATTTTGATGTAGAAATAATTGGAGTTGATATTGACGCTATTAATATTACTGAGGACAGGGAACAATTTAGAGAGTTAATGCTTAAAATAGGAATTCCTATGGCACCCCAAGCAACTGCTAATTCTTTTTTAAAAGGTAAAGAAATTGCTCAGGAATTTGGTTTTCCTTTAATAATTAGAGCATCTTACACTTTGGGTGGTGCTGGTGCATCTTTTGTTCATAAAGAGGAAGATTTTGATGAGCTTTTGACACGAGGATTAGAGATTTCTCCTATTCATGAGGTAATGATAGATAAGGCATTAATTGGATGGAAGGAATTTGAATTAGAATTACTTAGAGATGCCAATGATAATGTAGTAATTATTTGTTCTATAGAAAACATGGATCCTATTGGAATTCATACTGGAGATTCTATTACCGTAGCGCCTGCAATGACATTAAGTGATACTACCTACCAAAGAATGCGTGATATGGCAATCCATATGATGCGTAGTATAGGTGATTTTGCTGGTGGTTGTAACGTTCAGTTTGCGGTTTCTCCAGATGAAAAGGAAGATATAATAGCAATTGAAATTAATCCACGAGTTTCACGTTCTTCAGCATTAGCAAGTAAAGCAACAGGATATCCTATTGCAAAAGTAGCGGCTAAGCTGGCTATTGGTTATCACTTAGATGAATTAGAAAATCAAATTACAAAATCTACTTCGGCTTTATTTGAGCCTACTTTAGATTATGTAATTGTAAAAATTCCACGTTGGAACTTTGATAAATTTGATGGTAGTGATAGAACATTAGGCCTTCAAATGAAATCTGTTGGTGAAGTGATGGGTATTGGACGATCATTTCAAGAAGCTTTACATAAAGCAACTCAATCTCTTGAAATTAAGCGTAATGGATTAGGAGCAGATGGGAAAGAAAACAAGAATTACGAAGAAATTTTAGAAAAACTTACCTATGCATCTTGGGATCGTGTATTTATAATTTACGATGCCATAAAAATGGGTATTCCTTTAAGTAGAATCCATGAGATTACTAAAATTGATATGTGGTTCTTAAAGCAATATGAAGACCTTTATTTTTTAGAAAAAGAGATATCTACTTTCACAATAGACACCATAGATAGAGAACTTTTATTAGAAGCAAAGCAAAAAGGGTATGGAGATAGACAAATAGCTCACATGTTAGGATGTCTGGAAAGTAAAGTTTATAATAAACGTGAAGAATTAAATATTAATCGTGTTTATAAATTGGTAGATACTTGTGCTGCTGAATTTAAAGCGAAAACTCCGTATTACTATTCAACTTTTGAAAATGATATGGAAACAGCAGATGGTAATCGTTTTTCAGATAATGAAAGTGTAGTTTCTGATAGAAAGAAAATCATAGTTTTAGGTTCTGGACCTAATAGAATTGGACAAGGAATTGAATTTGATTATTGTTGTGTTCATGGTGTTTTAGCAGCTGCAGAATGTGGCTACGAAACAATTATGATTAATTGTAACCCAGAAACAGTCTCTACAGATTTTGATACTGCAGATAAATTATATTTCGAACCTGTTTTTTGGGAACATATTTACGATATCATCAAACATGAAAAACCTGAAGGTGTTATTGTTCAGTTGGGTGGTCAAACCGCTTTAAAATTAGCTGAAAAATTAACAAAATGGGGGGTTAGGATTATTGGAACAAGTTTTGAATCATTAGATTTAGCTGAAGATAGAGGACATTTCTCAAAATTGTTAAAAGATAATAATATTCCTTACCCACAATTTGATATTGCTACAACAGCAGATGAAGCTTCAGCAATCGCAGATGTATTAGATTTTCCAATTTTAGTTAGACCATCTTATGTTTTAGGAGGTCAAGGGATGAAAATTGTAATTAACAAAGAAGAGTTAGAAAAGCATGTGGTCGATTTGTTAAGAAGAATGCCTGGTAATCAATTATTATTAGATCATTATTTGGATGGAGCAATTGAAGCAGAAGCAGATGCTATTTGCGATGGAGAAGATGTTTACATCATTGGTATTATGGAACATATTGAGCCTTGTGGTATTCATTCAGGAGATAGTAACTCTACATTGCCACCTTTTAACTTAGGTGAATTTGTAATGCAACAAATTAAGGATCACACTAAAAAAATTGCATTAGAATTAAATACAGTGGGGCTTATAAATGTTCAGTTTGCTGTAAAAGATGATATCGTCTACATAATAGAAGCCAATCCAAGAGCCTCTAGAACTGTACCATTTATAGCTAAAGCATATGGAGAACCTTATGTTAATTATGCTACAAAAGTAATGTTGGGTGAAAAGAAAGTTAAAGATTTTAACTTTAACCCTAAATTAGAAGGATATGCTATAAAACAACCAGTTTTCTCTTTTAACAAATTCCCTAACGTAAATAAACAACTTGGGCCAGAAATGAAAAGTACAGGAGAAAGTATATTATTTATCGATAGTTTAAAAGATGATGAATTCTATAATTTATACTCTCGAAGAAAAATGTATTTGAGTAAATAAACAAACCATTGTTTGTTTATTAATTATTCTAATTCATTAGTTATCATTTGTTTTAATAAAGGTTAAAAAAAATATTTTTTAACTTTTATTATAATTTATTGTTATATTGATCCTATATAACAAATAAATAATGAAAAAACATTTCCTTTATTGCATAAAAGTATCCCTTTGTCTTTTTTTGTTTACAAGCTGTACTCAAAGTACTTATGATGATATTGAAGAAGAAGAAATAATTCCAGAACTGGTTACTTATCAAGATATTAAATCTACAATTGATAATGCGTGTTTAAATTGTCATAGCAATCCAACTCAAAATGGAGCTCCTATGTCATTGGTTACTTATGAAAATGTAAAAGACGCGGTATTAAATAGAGACCTATTAGGAAGAGTAAATAAAAATGATGGAGAAGATGGATTAATGCCATTAGGTGGACCAAGACTTTCACAGGACTCTATAGATTTACTTTTTTTATGGGAAGAGGATGGACTTTTAGAAAACTAATACTATTGATATGAAATATCTATTTTTTGCTTTTGTGTTCTTATTGAATGGGGTTTTAATTGTAAATGCTCAAGAAAAATTTATTACAAAATCGGGTGTAATTAATTTTGAAGCATCAGTACCTTCTTTTGAAGAAGTTAAAGCTAAACATCAATCTGTAAGTGCTTTATTAAAGAGTAATGGAGAATTTGCAAGCTTGGCTTTAGTAAAGGGTTTTCGTTTTAAAGTAGCCTTAATGGAAGAACATTTTAATGAGAATTATGCTGAATCTTCTAAATTCCCTAAAGCAACTTTTAAAGGTAAAATAAAAGGTTTTGATAATTCAAAACTAACTGAATCAAATACGGAATTTTTAATTTCTGGAACTGTTCAAATGCACGGTGTAGATAAAGATATTGAGACTAATGTAACTATTAAAAAAATTGATGATATTATTTATTTGACAACTCAATTTATTTTGAAACCAGAAGATTTTAATATTGAAATTCCAAGCGTAGTTAGTAGTAAAATTGCAGAAGAAATTAATGTATCTGCTAATTTTGAATTAAAGGAGAAATCTTAAAATTCGCAATCATGAAAAAGAAAACTAAATTAATTATAGCCCTTGTCTTAATAATTCTAGGTGCTTATTTCGCATACAATTATATGTATCAAGATCACCGAGATATTAATAATGAAGATGCAGTGGTTAACATTTCTGCTTCAGAATTAATTGTTTTTTTTAATGATAATAAATCTGAAGAAGTTTTAAATAAAACGGTTCAAATAACAGGAACAATTACAGAAATTGAAAATAATAATATTACAATTGACAATACAGTTCAATGCAGTTTTGATACAGCTATTCAAAATTTAAATTTGAAAGATATAATTACTGTTAAAGGTAGGTGTATTGGATATGACGAACTCTTTGAAGTTGCTAAAATGGATCAATCTTCAATAATTAAATAACATTATTTATGAAAAAAATTACTTTACTTTTTTTAATATTTCCTTTTCTTGTTTTTTCACAAGATGATTTACTAAACGAATTAGATGGAGATGCAGAAGTTGACAAAAGAGTGACTTCTGTATTTAAATCGCTTAAAGTGGTTAATTTTGAAAGCACCAAATTGGCCAATAAAAAAGATTTTTATTTAATTATTGCACATCGATTTGGCTCTGTTAAAAATGGTATTGATGATTTTTTTGGTTTGGATCAATCTGTGACTCAAATTAAATTTATTTATGGTGTAACAGATTGGTTAAACTTAGGTGTGGCAAGAAGCTCTAACCAAAAGAAGTATGGACTTCACGCTAAGTATAGATTAATATATCAAGAAAAGGGAGGGTTTCCTGTAACCCTAGTAGGTTATAATTTAATAACCGCCAATACTGCTTTAAAAGATGATGTATATCCTAATATCGAATTTCAAGACCGATTAACATATACTACACAATTATTAATTTCTAGAAAATTTACAGAAAACCTTTCTTTATTGTTAGCTCCAAGTTATGTACATGAAAATTTAGCAACTAGAAGTTATGTTGAACAAGAAGATGGCTCAACTATAGCTTATGATGAAGAGAATGACCAATTTGCTATAGGAGTAGGAGGTCGATATAAAGTTTCTAAAAGAGTAAGTATAAATATTGATTACGGTATTCATTTAAATCGTAACAGCAATTCAGTTTATAACAATCCCCTATCAATTGGAGTTGATATCGAAACAGGAGGTCATGTATTTCAAGCGCATTTCACTAATGCCCAAGCGATGTTTGAAGAGGGATTTATTACTCAAGGCCAAGGTGATTGGTCTGATGGAGACTTCTTTTTTGGGTTTAATTTAGTAAGAGTATTTTAGTGACTATTCTCTTTTATGAGGAGAGGTGTCTTCAACAACATTAGTAATGAAATATTTTGTGTCTCCCCAAAATATAAATGAAGCGTATCTTTCTACGTAATCTACCTTTACATATTTACCTTGGTAGTTATTTAGATCTTCAATAATTTCTTTGTCTTTATCCAAAACAGAAAACGAAAAAATCTGTGCACCACTAATACCTTGACTAATTTCACCTTCCCAAGTTTTAAAAATCACTCCACGATTACTAATTTTAATTAGCTCTCCTGAGCGAGTACCTTTACTATAAGGAACATAATATATAAATGCAAACCAGCCAATTGCTATTACTATAACAACGATTAAAATTTTGTAAAGAGCTTTTTTCATAATGGATTAATTAGATAGCTAATTTACAAAAATTGAAGCTTATAAATTAATTTTGTAACTTTAGTTAAAATTATTAGTTATGAAAACTACTATAGCATTATTTATTCCCTTAGTTTTTAATACTTTTTTATTTTCTCAAAACTTTTATAGTGATTTTGAAGATGGAACCCTTCAAGGTTGGACAAACACAGATGGTACTTTAACACATATAGCAGTTGAAGAGACTCCTCCTTATTTATTTTTACAAAAAGTAAGTGATGGAACTAATACAGCTATAGGGGAAATGGCAATCATAAATAGTGATGAAAACTATTGGGCAGGAAATTACTTTTATGAAGTAATAGATACTGATGTTTTGCATACTGTAGATGATATAGTTATTAAAAATGACAATAATTTTGATCTTCATTTACGTTATGGATTTAAAGGTGCTAATGATTACATCGTCGTAACAACAAATCCAATCATAGTCCCAGCATTAAGTGATTGGGAAATTTATAATCAATCCTATTATTTAGAGTCACCTTTATTATATAACCTATCTGTGATAAATGACACCTCTGGAATGTCAGTTTTCGAAGTTTTTGAGAAAGTTCATGAGTTGTTTTTAGATGTTGTTGAATTTAAAATATTTCATAATGAAAACATATTTTATGAAGGAGAATTTTTAACTGGAACGCTACAAATTGAAAGTATTATGTCTTATACATTATTAGCTAATGAATCTCAGGACATATCTGAGTTTGTGTTTTATCCAAACCCAGTAAATGATATTATGAAAATTAAATTACCTAATACTGATTATTCAGAGGTTAAAATTTATAATTTATTAGGTGAAGAAATTAGAAGTTATTCTTTTTCTGAAAGAACAAATAATATAAACCTTTCTGAATTAAATAGTGGAGTTTATATGGCAAAAATCAAAACAGGAAATAAAACAGTAACAAAAAAGATTATTAAACTTTAATCCTCTTCCTTAGAACGTTCTAATAGTTTGTCATTAAAATGTTTTTTTTGTTTTATTCCTAATTTTTTAATGTTTTCAACTTTTGTTATTAAATTTCCTTTTCCAGTAAGCTTTTTCATGGTGCCATCATAACTTCCTTGTACTGTTCTTAATTGATTACCAACTTTTATTAAATCATCTGTTAAATTAACAAACTGGTCGTATAACTTACCAGCTTGTTTTGCAATTTCTAAGGCATTCTGTTGTTGCTTTTCATTATTCCACATACTATCAATGGTACGTAATGTTGCTAAAAGAGTAGAAGGGGTAACTATAACGATGTTTTTTTCAAAAGCTTTGTTATATAAAAAGTTGTCATTGTTTAATGCTACAGCAAATGCAGGTTCAATAGGAATAAACAGTAAAACAAAATCGGGAGATTCTATTTCATATAAATCTTGATAGTTTTTTTCTGAAAGTTGATCTACATGCTTGTTAATAGAGTTTATATGTGATTTTAAAAATGCTTCTTTTTCAATTTCATTTTCAGAATTTATATATCTATTATAGTCAGTTAAAGAAACTTTAGAATCTATAATCATTTTTTTGTCATCTGGCAGGTGTAAAACTACATCTGGCAATACACGAGAACCATCTTCTAAAGTAAAACTTTGCTGTACAAAATACTCCCTGTCTTTTTCTAAGCCAGATTTCTGTAAAACGCGTTCCAACACTAATTCTCCCCAGCTTCCTTGCATTTTACTATCCCCTTTTAAAGCTTTTGTAAGATTAGTAGTTTCCTTGCTCATTTGTTGATTAAGGTCTTTTAAGCCTTCTAATTGTTGTTTTAAAGCAGAGTGCATTCCCACACTTTCCTTTTGAGATACTTCTACCTTTTTCTCAAAAGATTCAATTTTTTTCTGAAGCGGATTTAGTAAAGCATCTAAGTTCCTTCTGTTTTGATCCGTGAATTTTTCAGATTTTTTGTCTAGTATTTTATTAGCTAAATTTTCAAATTCTTTGGTGAATTTTTCTTGAATTTTCTCTAAATCCCCCTTTTGCTCTAATAATTTATGTTCCATATTTTTCAATTCAATAGAACGAGCAGTTGATTGGTCTTTAAACATATCTTTTTCATTTCGCATGGACTCAAGATTGTTTAAGGCAGTATTTATTTGTTCTTCAAAATTTGTCTTTTGTTTTTCTGCATTTAATAAATCTGCTTCTAACTTACCAGTTTCAGATTTGTTTTTTAATAAGGTAAAACGGTAGCCAATAAATGCTCCTAAAGAAGCACCAATGACTATTAATAAAAGAAAAGTAAAAGTTTCACTCATTTTATAAAAAGAATTTAATGAATTTATAAAGGTAATTAATGTATTTTAATCTTTCAGTATAAAACGTTTCAAATTGGTGTCAAAATGAATCGTTTCGGAAGGAAATAAATTATTAAAACAACCCATTTCAATAAGCTTTTCGGGTAGATTAAAATAAACCTCTTCTTTGGTCATTACAATCATTTTATCTGAAATCTGAATAGCTAAATCTATTTCGTGAGTTGAAAATAAGATAGTTTTATGCTTCTCAATAGCTAATTTTTTCAATAGTTTTAATAGATAGGCTCGGTGATAAATATCGAGGTGAGTGGTTGGTTCATCCAATAAAATAAGAGGAGTGTCTTGAGCTATTGCTCTTGCTATCATTGCTCTTTGAAGTTGTCCGTCACTTAATTCTATACATTTTTGATGTGTTAAATCTTCAATTTCTGTAATAATTATTGCCTCTTTTATTATTCTTTTATCATTACCTGAAAGTGCACCAACCCAATTTGTATAGGGATGCCTTCCTAAAGAGACTAATTCTAATACTGTTAAATTTTTTGAAGATGGAGCTTCAGTTAGAACAATACTTAAATGATTTGCTAACTCAATTGAACTATAATTATCAAGGTTACTATTATTTAATAAAATGGATCCACTTAATTGAGGTTGCATATTAGCAAGGGTTCTTAATAAAGTAGATTTCCCAATACCATTAGTACCAACAATACTAACTAATTGCCCCTTAGGAATTGAAAAATTAATACCTTCTGAAATTATTATATCTTTCTTTTTTGAAATATAACCAATGGCTAAATCTATAATTTTTAAAACGCTATGTGATTTATCTGATGACACTTAATTAAAATACTTTTTAAAACAATAATTTTCTTTTTCTTACTAAAAGCCAGATTACAACTGGTGCACCTAAAAGCGAAGTAATTGCATTGATTGGCAATGTAAAATCACTAAATGGAACTTGTGCAACAGTATCACATACGAGCATTAATATGGCTCCACTTAACACGACCGCAGGAACTAATACAATATGATTAGAAGTAGTAAAATACTGTCTTGTTAAATGAGGAACAGCCAAACCTACAAATGCTATTGGTCCAGCAAATGCAGTAATTCCACCGGCTAAAAGACTTGTTGCAATGATTATCAATAAGGTTGTTTTTTTAATATTAATACCCATGCTTTTCGCATAGTTTTCACCTAATAATAAAGCATTTAATGATTTTACTGAAGACAAGGATATGATTAGACCTACTGCAATACAAATAAATAATATAGTGATACCATTCCAAGATACATTACCTAAAGTACCAAAACTCCAAAATACAAATTGTTGTAACTGCTCTGCATTACTAAAATAAGAAAGTACAGAGACCACTGCAGAAGTAACACTCCCAAACATTAATCCAATAATTAAAATAGTCATGGTGTCTTTTACTTTAAATGTTACAGATAAAACGGCTAATAAAACTAAAAAACTTCCTAAAGCAGAAGCCATTACTAAACTCCAAGAACCTAAAAGAAATCCTCCTAATGTTCCTCCAAAAACTCCAGCTCCTAAAATTAATAAGGCTACTCCTAAACTAGCTCCACTACTCAAACCTAAAACAAAAGGTCCTGCTAATGGATTCCTGAAAAGTGTTTGCATTAATAACCCAGAAACTGCCAATCCGCCACCCGCTAATATGGCAGTTATAGCTTTTGGTAATCTATAATCTAATATAATATACTGCCAAGATGATTTTGTGGGAGCTCCTCCAAAAATACTTGATATAACTTCAGAAAAGGGAATTGAAACAGTACCTAGACTTATATTTATAAAAAATGCAATTACCAATAATAGCATTAATACTATGAAGTAAGGGCGATATGATTTTTGAGATTCCAATTATTTAAGTTTGTCAAAAAAGAATAATTTGTGATTTGGTAATAATTCAGGGTGCAATATTTTAATAATATCGTTTAATACAATATCGGGTCTGTTAGGTGCTAATTCAAAATAGAGTAGGCCTCCTGTCTCTCCAACTTTATTAGTAAAACTATAAACTTGATCATTTTTAAAAGCATCAAATTGCTTATAAACTGAATGAGCTTCTTTTAATTGATTTAAACTGGTAAAGTAACTTGGGCCAATCCAAATTTGAGCATGTTCTCCTTTTTCTAAAACCGATTCTAAATTTAATGAATGGCTTCCAGTACCTTCAGAATCACTCCATAAATAATTTCCATTTGCATCTTTTATAAATTGAGCAGCCCAACTTTTTCCTTGTGGTAAATACCAAACATCCTTATACATAGCTCCACTCAATACGGTTGGTGTTTCTTTAGCTTTTACGGCCAATTCTTTTGCTTTTTGATATTCTGTTTTGATTTCTAAAAAAAGTTGATTAGCTAATTCTTCTTTATTGTAAAATGCAGCAAAAAACTTGATCCATTCTGCTTTCCCCAGCGGTGTAGTTTCTGTCCAGTCGCCATTATAAACAATAGGAATGCCTGTTTTTTTAAGCGTAGCGAAGGTTTTGTTGTTACCATCAACAGCAAAACCTATAACCAAATCAGGGTTTAAGTCGATTAAAGATTCAGTATTGATATCTTCGTTTTTACCTAGTTCTTTTATCTGTCCTTTATTAATTCTGATTCTAGTTTTTTCTGAAGAGATATAATCTAAATTTGGAAATCCAATTAAAGAGGTATCAACTTGTAACATCTCCAAAGAGGGAATATGTGTGGTCGAAGTCACTACAATATTATCAATAGGAATACTGACAATATCATCATAAGCTTCAGGTGAATCGAGTACAGTGCCTTCTTCAACTAATGCGTATTTAAAAACCTTTTCAGCTCCTGGCCAAGCATTTTTTAATGTGACAACTTTGTACCCTTCGTAGTAATCTATTCCAAACCCTTGAGCAAATTCAATTTTAGAGTTTTCATTAGAAATAGCTACTTCAACATTATTTTCTTTTTTCTTTTTACAAGAAATAAAAAGAAATAAAAAGCCTACTATGAAAACCAATTTTTGCATTTTCAAAAATAATAGTATTTGATTTGATAGTACCATTAAATAAAATCTTATTTTCGCATTGAATTTGGTGAGGACGTTTTCTTTTTGCAAAACAACCTCTTAAAAGGGAATTCGGTTTAATTCCGAAGCTGTTCCCGCAACTGTATGTCATTTCGAATCGATTTTTCGAAAAAGTACCACTCTATAACCACTGCATAAGCGGGAAGGTTGTACAAATGACAAGCCAGGAGACCTGCCTATTCACTAATTAAACGATCGAGCTTTCGGGATAAAAGCAAGTGAATATGAAAAAAACAATTCTTTTTATATTACTAGTTACCGTAACAGCATCTTTGTATGCTCAGTTAGACTCTATTCAACATTTAAATGAGGTGTTGCTTATTGATTCTAAACTAGAGGATTATTCTGAAGGTTTCGAACTTAATCAAATTTCAGATACTTTAATAGAGCGTAACCCTATCTCATTAACCGAAGTTTTAAATCAAAATACAACAATATATTTTAAGGAAAATGGTTACGGGATGGTTTCTTCACCTTCATTTAGAGGAACCAATGCATCACAAACTGCTGTAATTTGGAATGGAATTCCTATCAATTCCAATCTTTCTGGGCAAACCGATTTTAATACCATCACACCTAATTCATTCAGTAATATAATAATTAGAAGTGGAGGAGGAAGTACCCAATACGGAAGTGGAGCTGTAGGAGGAAGTATTCATTTAAACAATACTATCGATTTTCAGGAAAAAGAAATCACAGAGTTGAGATTGTCTTATGGTAGTTTTTCAACTTTTGGAGGAATATTTAAATCTAGATATTCTTCAGATAATAAATATATTGATTTAGGAGTTGATTTTATTTCATCTGAAAACGATTATGAATATTTGGGTTTAGATCGAAAAAATGAAAACGGGAAATTTAATAAATTCAATGTTTCAGCAAATGCAGGTTTTAAATTAAAGAATAGCACGCTAACCTGGAATTCTAATTATTTTAATGGTAAACGTAATTTTTCTGGAACCATTACATCTCTATCAATGGATCAATATAAAGACGTAACGACACGTAATTTAATTACTTGGAATATTGAGTCAAGTAAATGGAGAAACATTATAAAAGGAGCTCATACTTTCGAAAAATATCGTTATTATCCAAATTCAGATGGCTATTTGTTTTTTGAAGGAAATTCAAGCACCTTTTTAGGGGATTATCAGTTGGAATTCAGCATTAGTAATTCTATAAAAATTAGTTCTATATTAAACTATACCTATATAAAATCTGATGGAAGTAATATAGGAACTAATGATCGTAAGACCTTAGCGACTGTGTTATTGTGGAAACATCAAGTTAGTCAAAAGCTAGAATATGGCATTAATTTTAGGCAAGAGTTTTTAAATGATTTTGAAAATCCTTTTTTAGCATCCATCGATGTAAATTATAAAATTAATAATTGGTATACTTTAAAAGCTAATGGATCTAAAAACTATCGGGTTCCTACTTTTAACGATTTATACTGGAATACAGGTGGGAATGAAAATTTAAACCCAGAAACTTCTTACCAAGCAGAAATTAGTAATCATTTTACATGGAGTCAATTTAAATTTACAGTCAATGGTTTTTATATAGCTTCAAAGGAACTAATAAAATGGCAGCCTGGTGAGGATGGAATGTTTACTCCTATGAATATTTCTGAAACTGAAAATTATGGACTTGAATTTTTTGGAAATTATACCAAATCAATTAAAGAACATCATTTAAGCGTAGTATTAAATTACGCTTTAACTTCTGCTAAAGATTTAGAGAAAAACAAACAATTAATTTATGTTCCTTATCATAAAGTAACAGGAACTTTTAATTATAACTTTAAAAGAATATCAGCATATTGTCAACTTTTATACAATGGTGAAGTGTATACTACAACCGATAATAATGGAGTATTAGATGCGTATTCGGTATCTAATATTGGAATAGAATATAGCATACAAGAAAAATCACTTCCTATAAAACTAGGGATTAAAATCAATAACATTTTTAATAAGTACTACGAAAATGTTGCATACCGGCCTATGCCAAATAGAAATATACAAACCTTTATAAACTTTAAATTTTAAAATTGACTATGAAACTATTAAAAAGTATTACTTATTTATTTATTGCAGCCTTATTGGTTGTTTCGTGTACCCAAGATGATGATGACATTATTATACCATTAGGTGATTATGAATATGGTTTATTAATTACCAACGAAGGACCTTTTCAAAACGGATCTGGAACAATCACATACGCATCAAACGATTACGAAACTGTAGAGCAAGGAATTTTTAATCAAGTTAATTCTTCCGATTTAGGAAGTATTGTACAGTCTATGGGGTTTAATGAATATAATGCCTACATCGTAGTAAATAATTCTCATAAGATTGAAGTAGTTAATCGTTATACTTTTGAAAGTTTTGCAACGATTACTGAAGGGTTAAACAACCCAAGATATTTTGTGTCAAATGGGAGTAATGGTTATGTTTCAAATTGGGGTGATCCTTTTAATAATGATGATGACTATATTGCTGTAATCAATTTAGCTACAAATACAGTAACTTCAACAATACCAGTTTCTTTTGGACCTGAAAAATTAGTATTGGCAAATAATGATTTATATGTTGCTCATCAAGGAGGATATGGTCAAAATAACATTTTATCTGTCATTGATACTTCAATTAATGCTGTCGAAACTGTAATAGAAGTGGGAGATGTACCAAATTCTATGGTAGTGTCTAATAATGATATTTGGGTGCTTTGTGGAGGGAACCCTTCATTTACAGGCAATGAAACAGGCGGTAAATTAGTGAAAGTAGAAACAAGTGATAATTCAGTTGTGCAAGGTTTCGATTTTTTAACGACTAATCACCCAACATACCTAACTAATAATGGTTCTGATTTAATTTATAATTTAAATGGAGAAGTTTTTAGTAAAGAAGAAAACAGTATAGAATTACCAACAACAAGTATAATCTCAGGATTCTTTTATTCTATGACTGCTAATGATGGAAAGTTATATGCAACGGATGCAGGAGATTTTGCAAGTAATGGAACTTTAAAAATATTTGACCTTTCTTCTAATTCAGAAATACAAAGTATAGATACTGGAATTATACCAGGAGGAGTTTATTTTAACAATTAATTGAAAAAGAAAAATTGTTATTTTAATTGAGCATCTCACGAAAGTGAGGTGCTTTTTTTAATTAAACCAATCCAGTAAATCCTAAAAAAGCCAAGGATAATAATCCTGCAACTAATAAAATTATAGGAACACCCTTCATACCTTTAGGTATTTCTGCAAGTTCAAGATGTTCTCTAATACTGGCAAATAATACTAATGCCAAAGCAAAACCAATGGAATGTGATATAGCAAAGAATACAGCTTTTAATAGGCTGGTATTTTCCAACCCCAATGCTAAAATGGCAACACCTAAAACTGCACAGTTAGTTGTGATTAGTGGTAAAAATACACCTAAGGCTTGATAAAGTGGAGGGCTAACTTTCTTTAATATAATTTCTAGCATTTGCACTAATGATGCTATTACTAAAATAAATGTAATAGTTCTTAAATAATCCAGCCCTGTTGGAACTAATACAAATTGATGTAATAAATAAGTTGCTAAAGTAGCAATCGTCATTACAAATAAGACTGCTCCAGACATACCAATGGATGTTGAAACTTTATTAGATACACCAAAAAAGGGACATATTCCCAAAAATTGAGAAAGAACAATGTTATTGACAAAAACAGCTGCTATAAGTATAATAAGGTATTCCATTTAGCTAGTTTTAGATGTTAATTTATTGAATACTACTGATAAATAGGCTAAAGCTATAAATGCTCCAGGTGGTAAAATGAAAAGGATAAAAGTATTAGCATCTTCAGAAATAAATCTAAAATCAAATAAACTCCCACTTCCAAGAATTTCCCTAACTGCTCCTAATGCTGTTAGTGCAATGGTAAATCCAATTCCCATTCCTAATGCATCTATTATGGAGGATTTTAAATTGTTTTTAGAAGCAAAAGATTCTGCTCTACCCAATATTAAACAGTTCACAACAATTAAGGGAATAAATATTCCTAATTGTTCGTATAAAAATGGAATAAAAGCTTCTAAAACCATTTCTGTTATGGTTACGAAAGAAGCAATTACAATAATAAAAGCAGGAATTCTAACTTTACTTGGTATTTGATTTTTTATTAGTGTAACTACAAAGTTAGACATTAATAATACAAATAATGTTGCAACACCCATTCCTAAACCATTGAATGCTGAAGATGTTACTCCTAATGTAGGACACATACCTAAAAGCATTACAAAAACGGGGTTGTCTTTTATAATACCTTTTAAGAAGTTTTGTTTTTGATTTATTTGTTCAGCCATGTCTTTTAATTATTGTTGTTATTAAAAACATCGTATGCTTGTTGTGTTGCTTCACTAAAAGCTCTAGTTGTTATGGTGGCACCAGTTAAAGCATCAATTTTTCCACCATCTTTTTTAGTTCTTATGTCGTAATTAGAAGGGTTTTTACCTCTGTATTGTTTTATAAACTTATCATCTTTTATTTTGGTTCCTAGCCCTGGTGTTTCTTTTTGTTCTAATACAGATATATTGTTGATAGTACCATCTGGATTGAAACCAACCATAATTTTAATTAATCCACTAAAACCTTTTTCTGAAGATCCAACAATAGCAGTACCCGTATTTTTATCATTCATTTTGCCCTGATAAATTTCTGTACTGTCTTTTACCTTTTCTAATTTTATGAGTTGTACTTCACTCACCACGTCATTGTTAAATTCGGGTAATACTTGTTTTAAAGCATTTACCTTTCTTTCTAACTTAGCTTTAGCCTTAGGACCATTAGTAATATCATTTATAAAACCTAATGAGATTCCTGCTATTAATGTGATTATTAATAGGGAAAGTGTCATTGTAATAAATGTTGACTCTTTTTTACTCATAGTTATATGATTTTAGATTTGATTTTACTTCCAAATCGTCTAGGTTTAAAATAAGTATTTATCAATGGCACAAAAGCATTCATAATTAAAATAGCAAAGGATATTCCCTCTGGATAGGCTCCATAAAATCGTATTATTACAGTTATTATTGCAATACCTACAGCGAATAGAACCATACCCTTTTTAGTCATTGGACTTGTAACAAGGTCTGTAGCCATAAAGAATGCTCCTAATAAAGCACCACCAGATAATATATGGATTAATGGACTTGCATACGATTCAGGGTTGATCAACCAAAAGATTCCAGTAAAAACAAACATAATAGCTAATAAGGTTATAGGTATATGCCAAGTAATCACTTTTCTATACATTAAATAAATACCTCCTAGTAGAATTGCGATAGCAGACATTTCACCTAAAGATCCACCTGTACTACCTAAAAAAAGTTCTAGGGTTGAAGGGATTTGAGCACTAATAGTTGTCATTGTTTCTCCATAAAGTAAACCTTCTTTAATAATTCCTAAAGTGGTTTCACCAGTTACAGCATCTACGAGTGTAGTGTTATTAACAATAGGAGTGGGCCAAAGCGTCATTTGCACAGGGAAACAAACTAATAAAAACACACGACCAACAAGCGCTGGATTAAAAATATTAAACCCTAAACCACCAAAAGATAATTTTGCAACTCCAATAGCAATTAAACTACCGACAATAATCATCCAAATTGGAAGATTAGACGGAACATTAAAAGCTAATAAAATACCAGTTATTAAAGCTGAACCATCACTAATTGTAATTTCTGATTTTAAAATAAACTTTTGAATTAGATATTCAAAAACCAAACAAGATATAACTGCAATGGAAGTTACAATTAAAGCTCCAATTCCAAATACATATAAGGAGACTAAAAAAGCAGGAATTAATGCAATGATTACATCATACATGATTCTTTTTGAAGTCCTGTCGGAATGTACATGTGGAGAGGCGGATATGACAATTTTTTCTTCTGACATGTTAGTTTTTTTCAGATTCTAATTTTTTAACAATACCTTTTCCAAAACGGATGTAATCTAATAAAGGTCGATGAGAAGGGCATACATAACTGCAAGAACCACATTCTATACAAGTAGATATATCTTCTAATGAAGCTCTTTCATACAACCCTTTTTCAGATAAATTCATTAATAAATGAGGTTCTAACCCCATTGGGCAAACAAAAACACACTCACTACATCGGATACAGTTTTTTGCTTCTTGTCTGCTTGCTTCATTTTTAGAAATCACTAAAATTCCAGAAGTACCTTTTGTAATTGGGACGTCGGTGTTTTTAATGGCTTTTCCCATCATAGGACCACCATTAATTATCTTCCTTGTACCTTCAGGTAAGCCACCAACTTCTTCAATTAAATCTTTGATGGGAGTTCCAATTTTCACCCAGAAATTAGATGCTTCATTTATATTTTTTCCGGTAACGGTTACAACACGTTCTATAAGAGGTTGGTTGTGTTGGATTGCTTGATAAATTGCATAAATAGTTCCTACATTATGAACAATAACTCCCACATCCATTGGTAGTCCATTAATTGGGACTTCTCTTTTAAGAATGGCTTTTATCAATTGTTTTTCACTTCCTTGTGGATACTTTACTTGTAAGGCTGCTACTTTTATTCTTTTATCTTGTTTGCATGCTTTTGCTAATATTTTAATCGCGTCTTTTTTATTGTTTTCAATTCCGATGATTGCACTTTCTATATGTAAAGCAAACATTAAGATTTGTATTCCTACAATAATTTCCTCTGCTTTTTCGAGCATCAATCGATGGTCAGCAGTTAAATAGGGCTCACATTCAACACCGTTTATTAATAGACAATCAATTTTTTTATCTTCTTTTACATTTAACTTAACGTGCGAAGGAAATGTAGCACCACCTAAACCAACAATTCCATAATCTGAAACATGTTGAAGTATTTCTTGAGGAGTTTGATTGATGTCTTTAATTAATTCAAACTCTTTGTTTTCAAAATTGCTCTCATCTTTTTGATCGGTTCTAATGACAATACATTGTTTTTTATAACCACTGCTATCAATGATCATATCTAACTTAGTAACCGTTCCCGCAACTGGAGAGTGAATGTTAGACGAAACATAACCACCAGATTTTGCAATAACCTGACCTTTTATAACCTTTTCCTTTCGTTCAACAATTATTTCAGAAGGAATCCCTATATGTTGTGCAATAGGAACATAAACAACTTTAGGTGTAGACATCACTTTAATCTTCTTAGAAGATGTTATTTTGTTTTCTTTTGGATGAATACCACCTTTTGGAAATGTCTTAAGCATCAGCTTTGGTTTTAGTAGATTTGACTTTTTCCTTAACAACAGGTTTATCTTTTGGTATTTTTACTTTTTTCTTAGGAAAATTAGTTTCTATAATAGAATCGGTTGGACATACTTCCACACATTTTCTACAAAGCGTACAAGCAATTGGGTCTATATACGCTAGATTGTCCGTCATTATTACGGCATCTTTAGGACAAATATCTTCACATTTAGAACAACCAATACAAGCTACAGAACAAGATTTTTTTGCGATTCCAGCTTTATCTTCATTTAAACAACCAACAAATATTTTAAGATCTCTTTTGTTTTTTGGACGCATCTCTATAATATCTCTAGGGCAAGCTGTTACACAGGCACCACAAGAAGTACATTTGTCGGTTATGATAACTGGTAATCCAGTTTCTTCATTCATATACATTGCGTCAAAATCACAAACCTTCACACAATCTCCATCACCTAAGCAACCATATTGACAATCTGTTTCACCACCATATACCATTGCAGAAATTGCACATGTTCTAGGACCTTGATATTCGGTAGTTTTTGGTCTAACCTCACAAGAACCTTGACATAGTAAAACTGCTACTGTAGGATCTTTTTCTGCTACTTCTTTTCCAAGTACTTCAGAAACTACTTTCATCACATCATTTCCACCCACAGGGCAGAATAATTCTGAAATATCTTCAGTTGCAACTAATTTTTCAGCAAATGCTTTACAACCTGGAGATCCACAACCAGCACAGTTTGCAGCTGGAAGGATGTCTTCAACTTCAGCAATCAACGGATCTTCATATACATAGAATTTCTTAGAAACTACATACAATATAACCGCTGCAACAACTCCAATGGCTGCTAATAATAGGGCGCTATATATAATTGAAATAATCATTACGTTGTTTTTAGTATTGAAAATTTAAATGATTTTACAAATTCTTTTTTAAATACAAAAAGCAGTAAATAATAGGGGATAAGCACAAAAATTGATAGGAGGCCTGCAATCCATTCTTTTACAAATAAAGAGGAAATAATAAGTACAGAAATAATCAATATAAATGGAAGGAAATAAGCCCAAAATACTGCTTTCATACCCAAGTCTTTACTTATAATAACATCTACAGTGTCGTTTAATTGTAAAGAAGGGTTGGTAGTTAAAACCTCAATTTCTTTTTGATTGGATTCGGAAGATCCACAAACTGTTTTAGCATTACAGGCTTCACAGTTTATATTTCCATTTAAAGATACTGTAACCTTTTGGTTAGTTATTTTGGTAATAACCCCATCGTGTTGTATAGTGTTTTTAGTATCTGAATGATAGCTATTTAGTTTATAATTTTCCACAAGTAAAAAAAATTGCTTTTACATTTATTGAGTCAAAAGTAATAAATCTAAAAAACTAAAAATATGATAAATGATAGCTAATAATAAAAAATATTATTCTTTTATTTCGAGTAGAATAAACTGATTTAGTTGTTTGCCATAGGCTTGAAAATTATCATCAGAGACTAGGATTAAAGATTGATTTCCGTTTTCTAAAACAGGTCCAAAAGTAATCCCCTCAATATTATCAATAATTCCTTCAGTTAGCTTATCTTTTATAGTTTCAAATTCGAAAATTAATTCCTTTTTTAAAGGTACAAAAGGTGATTTTTTTAAAGAGTTAATCTGAATTGAATTTGTAATATTTTTATCTGCATAGGCGTGATAAATATTTACGGTATTTCCATAAGATCCATAATCACTTTGATAGGTTCTTTCAATCACAAAAAAATGATTGTTTTTAAACTCTAAAATATCGGTAACTCCATTGATGTTAAATTCTCCTTTATTAGGTTTTGTAATAGGAGATAATTGATAAACATATTCTTTAGTAGCTTTTCCTGTTTTTTTATCAAAATAAGTAAATCGAACAGGTGAATCTGCTTCTTGATATTTGGGTTCAGTTCCATCTATTGGTAAAGGTAATTCGAAAGCGGTCCAATATCCTTTTTTATGATAGCTATGACTTAAACCTTCTAATGTTTTATTATGAATGGGCTGTGGATTTGCAGTAGCTAAGAATTTTTTTGGAAGTTCGTATTGTTTATTTAAAACACCTTCTTTGGTTGTTGAAAATAATAAGGGATCTTTTCCATTTTTTATAGATCCTTCACTAGTTAAAACAATAGTGTTATTAGAATCTGCTAGTATTGATTCAAGATCTAAAAAGTTATTTTTATAAAAATCATCATTTTCAAAAATCACAACCTCTGTAAATGTAATATCTTTTATGGATTTATTACTTATATCAATTAAAGCTCTGCAGTAACGGGGTACTCTAGAATCATCTACTGCTAAATAATACTCGCCGTTTCTATAATCAATACCTGAAAGCCCACCAATAATAGTACTATCTAACATTTTATTATTTGGATAAACGTATTCATCTAAAAAGATTAACTCAATGGATTTCTGATCCTTAGGCAAGGATGAACAACTAAAAACTAAAAGAGTTAGAAGAAATGCTAGAGCCTTTTTCATAAAGAGATTATTCTTTTTTCTTTTTTATCATTTTTTGCATAAATACATTGCTAGGAATGGTAATACTATCCCCCTCCTCGGTTTCGATACTTAAAAAGAAGATACCAATATCATTAATTTCACCTTGGATGTTATAATCCTTATCAATAATTGAGATTTTATCTCCAATTTTTACTGGATGATTGAAAAAAATAATAAAAGATGAAGTAATATTAGATATTATCGACCATTGAGCAAAAAAAGCAATTCCTAAAACAGTTAAAAGCGATGTAACAAAATACATAAGCTCAGACTGTTTTACTCCCCAAATAAATAGAATGAAATTGAATAGTAAAACAAAATAAATAAAATGAATTATTTTCTTAACAACCTTAATTCTAGGATTAGAATACGAAAATTTTGATCCTACTTTACTTATAATGTAATAACTAATAATATTGACTATTATATAAGCTAAAAAAACAAAAATTGTTTGAATAATTTGAATTTGAAACTTCTCCATTAGTATTACTTATAATTTACAAAAACTACTGTTCAGCAACCATTATTTGGTAAATAGGTGATTGAGATTTGTTTTCAGATACCTCTCTAAACTGTATATTCGTTCTGGTTTGTGGTTGAGGTAATGATAATATATCATTTAATGCAGCTGCAAGTAAAGGCTCATTTACATCTCCCAAAACTCCTAAATTAGTATAATCTTCTTTTAATTGAATATCCGGAAACAAACCATCTGCGTAATCTGTAAAACCTACAGAATTTGATGTTTTAAAAACCAGAGGAAGCATTGCATAGGTATGTCCAGAGTTTGCTTGACTTTTACTAAAGTTTGGAGCAGGAGCATCGTATAATAAAAATGAAGCTTGATATTTACCAGTAGTGGTATCACCAACTTGTTTCATATTAATATATGGATTAAGCCCATTGATTACTAATTCACTTGCAGAAGCAGATCGTTTAGTGGTTAAAACATACGCTTTATTTAAATTTAAACTGTTTATTAATTCTCCTGTATGAATTTCGTTATTAAATAATTTTGGCGAAGCATATTCAGCTTGTCTATCTGCATTCCAATGTTCGTTTGCAAAAACTTGATTATTAAATTGCCCAGTAACCATACTAGATAAATCAATGGCAGTTTCTACAGAACCTCCACCATTATATCGTAAATCAATTATCATATCCGTTACTCCATCTGCTTTAAATTGTGAAAATGCTGCATTTAATTGAGAATCAAAATCCCTAGTAAATGCATTGTACATCAAATAGCCTATTTTCTGTCCTTGTATCGTTAATGTTTCAGCAAGAAATATTGGGTTTTCTGTATATTGTTGTTTGATTAATTCTATCATTTCTCCAGTAGGAGTAATCGTGGTTCCATCAAAAGTTGCTAGGCCTATTTCATAAGAATTGAGTGAAATTAATTCTGAATAGTTCGAGTCATTTAACTGCTGTCCGTTGATACTGTTAAAGATCATTCCTCTTTCTATGTTTTTTGATTCAGCATCCGTATTAGGTAAAACATAACGTACATATCCAAAAACATTAGAGCTTCCATCAGGATAATATACCAATCCGAACTCCATTCCATTATTGAGAGTAACTCCGTTTAGTGCATTTTCTAATTCATTATAATCACTAACCAATAAACTAAAACGATCTTGATGAGATTTTAAAAAATCAAAAGATTCTTCTGGTGAATCAAATGAGTTTAAAAAGGTATTTAACTCATCTTGATTTGCAAAATAATCATCAGCTAATTCTGGGGTATCTGCTTTATATAAATAAAAATAATTAAGGCCTCTATAAATAAAATTTCCAATATCTTGATTAGAAGAAGGCTGAACATTATCATCCAAATCATCAAAGCAAGAAACAAAAAAAGGAGAAATAATAATTAATAATAAGAAGATATTCTTTTTCATAGGAAGTAGGTATATTCGATATTCAATTAAACCACTAAAGTAATGACATTATTGTTAATTGAAAATATTTTGTAACAAAATTACGACAGGCTCGTCATCTTAATATAACAGCAAAATATACTAACCAAATTGGAACAGAAAGAATTTTTAAATACCATCCTACCTTGCAAGGACACCTTATATAGGTTGGCAAAAAGGCTTTTAGTTTCAAGCGACGAAGCAGAAGATGCTGTTCAAGAAGTTTTTTTGAAATTATGGAAAGGGCGAGATAAAATTGATAATTATAGAAGTCCCGAAGCATTTGCAGTTACAATGACAAAAAATTATTGTTTGGATCGATTAAAATCAAGACAAGCATCTAATTTGAAAATTGTTCATAGTAATTATAAGAACACCGATAATTTAGAAAGAAGTGTTGAAGCAAATGAAGGAGTAGAATTGGTTACTAAAATAATGCAAACCCTTCCGGAAAAACAAAAAATGATTATGCAACTAAGAGATATCGAACAATTTGAATTTGCTGAAATCTCTCAGATGTTAGAAATAAATGAAACTGCTATTAGAGTAGCATTATCAAGAGCTCGAAAAGCAGTAAGAGAACAATTAATTAAACAATACAATTATGGAATTAGCTAAGATAGAATCGTTATTAGACGCTTATTTTGAAGGAGAAACCAGCTTAGATCAAGAAAATACACTTCGTGGTTATTTTTCAGGAAATAATGTAGCTCCACATTTAATGGCCTACCAAGGTTTGTTTGTTGGATTGAAGAATGCACAAAAAGAAGTCTCTAAAAAAGAAGTAGTTCTTCCTCAAACTTCAAGTAACTCGAGAAGATGGTGGTTAAGTATAGCAGCTTCAGCAGTAGTTTTAATAGGAGTTGTTGGTTTGCAGTTTTCAGGAAACCAAATGACAACCGAAGAGCAACAGGCTTTAGCAGAATTCAATAAAACAAAAGAAACCTTGTTACTTATGTCCAAGAGCTTTAATAAAGGAACTGAAGGAATCGCAGTTCTAGGTCAATTTACAGAAACAAAAAATAAAATTTTTAAATAAACATTAATCAAAAATCAATAAATTAAACAGTATGAAAAAGTTAGCAATTTTAATGGCAATATTAGTAGCTCCAATGTTAATGAGCGCTCAAAATGCATTTGACTCATTTGAAGATGAGAGAGACGTTAGTTCGGTAGTAGTTACCAAAAACATGTTCAAACTTCTAAGCAAGTTAGATTTAGAATCTGAAGATCCTGAAGCTAAAGAATATTTGGAGTTAGTAAACAACTTGGATAACATCAAGATTTATACTACTGAGAACAAGGAGGTAGCAGCACGAATGGATGCCGCTGTAGCAACCTATTTGTCTAAATCTTCAGGATTATCTGAATTGATGCGAGTGAAGGATGATGGTAAAAATATTAAGTTCTACTCTAAAGAAGGGAAAAACGAAAATTTTGTAAGTGAACTATTAATGCACCTTACAGGAAATATCGAGGGAGATGACAGAACTATTATTATGAGTATTACTGGAAACATAGATCTTAAAAAGATTTCAAAACTTACAAGCGATCTAAATATGCCAGGTAGCGAAGAATTAAAGAACATAGACAAGAAAAGCTAAAGATATGATACTTATAAAATATGTTTTAGGAATTGGACTAGCAGCACTTACCTTATTTAGCTGTAGTAATGAGCAATCATTACAACGATACTTAGTAGACCGTCAAGACGATGACGCTTTTTTAAAAGTAGATATAGCTGCCAGCTTATTGCAAACTGATAGTGAAAACTTGTCTCAAGAAGAAAAAGATATCTTAAAGACAGTAAAAAAGATAAATGTAGTTGCTTACCCAATTAAAGGAGAGAATGCTGCAAATTACGAAGTTAATAGACAAGAGTTAAAAGATATCATAGATCAAAAGCAATATAAAATGTTGATGAAATATGGCTCTAATAAGCAAGGTGCAACTTTAAAGTATTTAGGTGAAGAAGATGCAATAGACGAAATAATTGTTTTTGCAAGTGACGATGAAAAAGGATTTGCTTTGTTTAGATTGTTGGGTGAAAATATGGAACCTGCAAAAATGATGAAGTTAATGAAGGCTATTGAAAAAGGAGATGTGGATGTCTCTAAGTTGAAATCAATAGGAAGCATATTCGATATGTAAAAAGAAGAATATCATTTAATAAAAAGACCTACTAAACTTAGTAGGTCTTTTTTTGTTTAAAAAACTTCAATTCTTTGTATATTTAAGTTCTCCCTAATTTATGAATTAAAAAATAGTTTTTTAAATTATTAAGTCCTTATAGATGAAGAATATAAAATTAATATTAGTTTTATTATTAGTGTGTTTTAATAGCTACGCACAAGACCCTCAACTTTTTGAGAATGATTGGTATTTGCATAACTTAATAATTGGTGGTGAGGATAATATTCCACCAGTAAATGATGAGATTCCATATATCCTTGCAACTTTTAATTCTGATGGTGCATTTGAGACCGGGATGTGCGAGTCCGGAGGAGCAGGTAATATAACATACACCGGTACCACTGAATTTACACTTAGTATGGCTTGGCTAACAGGTGGCTGCTATCAAAACTATCCCTTTAATGAAGATTATAATGGGTTGTTTCAAAGCTTTTGGGGTTTTTCCACAGATGCTGTATTTACTTATGAAATTATAAATGATGGGCAGAATAGAACTTTAATAATTACAAACCCTGAAAATAATAATGCCGTTTTTGGAGATGACCTTTTATCAATAGTAGATATAAATCAATCAACTTTTTATGTTTACCCTAACCCAGTAAAAGGTTTTTTAAACATTGAAAGCACAACTTCTGCTGAAATAACTTCAATTAACATCTATGATGTTTTGGGTAGATTGGTTTTAGAAGAAAACAATCCAACCAATCAAATTGATATTTCTACTATAGATAGCGGTATGTTATTGCTTCAAATAGAAACTAAGCATAGTGTTACGGTAAAGAAAGTATTAAAGCTATAAATTATGAAAAATGTAATTACATTAATTATAGGTTTGTTTATTTCATTTTCAAATTACGCACAAGACCCTCAACTTTTTGAAAATGATTGGTATTTAACTGAAATTGTAATAGATGACTTGCATTATATTCCCCCAAATGTTGAAGGTGAATTAAGAGTTGGTAAAATATATTTTTACGAAGTAAAAGTAGATATTAATTATTGTAGCTTTACTGAAGCTCTAATCGAATATGATCCAATTACAAATGTTTTTATTTTAGAAGACTTTCCAGGAATTATACCTGCAGAATGTTTAAATTCAGATAATATTGAATTTGGAAATCTTTATTTTAATGTTTTTTTTAATCAAGAACATTTAGCGAAAAATCCTTTCTCATACACTATTGAAGATGTTTTAATTTCTAAATGGTTGACAATTACAAATCTTAATGGTGATCAAGCTATTTATCATGGCGAATCATTATCCAATCAAGATTTTGATTCATCATCATTTACCCTTTATCCAAATCCAGCGACGCACGTTATTACTATTGAAAGTGCCAGCCAAAATTCAATAAATAGAATTTTAATTTACGATACTTTAGGTAGATTGGTATTGGAACAAAAGAAAATAACTAATCAAATTGATATTTCAACTTTAGATAGTGGTTTGCTATTTATAACTATAGAAACGGATAAAGGAGTTTTTGCTAAAAAAATAATAAAGCAATAAACAAAAAAATCGTTCTGCTAAGAACGATTTTTTTAATGTGTTAATTTGAAGGATTATATCCCAGTATAATTAGAAGGTGTAATTACTCGCATTTCTTTTTTAATACTTTCAGATACTTCTAAAGTTTCAATAAAAGCAGCAATCGACTCTTCATTAATTACAGAATTAGTTCTTGTTAAACCTTTTAAAGCTTCATAAGCATTTGGATATGCCTCTCTACGAAGAATAGTCTGTATCGCCTCAGCAACAACGGCCCAATTTTTCTCTAAATCCTCAGCAAATTTGCCTTCGTTTAATAAAAGTTTATTCAACCCTTTTAAAGTAGACTGAAATGCAATGATGGTATGCCCAATAGGAACTCCAATGTTTCTAAGTACGGTACTGTCTGTTAAATCTCTTTGCAATCTACTAATCGGTAGTTTTGCAGATAGATGTTCGAACATCGCATTAGCCATTCCTAGATTTCCTTCACTATTTTCAAAATCAATAGGATTTACTTTATGCGGCATCGCACTTGATCCTACTTCGCCCTTTTTTATTTTTTGCTTAAAATAATCCATCGATACATAAGTCCAAATATCACGGTCTAAATCTATTAGGATATTATTGATTCTTTTTAAACAATCAAACAAAGCAGCCATATGATCGTAATGCTCTATTTGTGTTGTAGGGAAAGAATGGTGCAAGCCTAATTTATCTTGTACAAAATTCCCGCCAAATTCTTTCCAATCAATTGTTGGATATGCAACTTTATGAGCATTAAAATTTCCGGTAGCACCTCCAAATTTTGCTGCACTTTTAATATCGTTAAGTAAATCGAATTGTTCCTCTAGACGGACTACAAATACCATAATTTCTTTTCCTAAGCGAGTAGGGGAAGCAGGTTGCCCATGGGTTCTTGCTAGCATTGATATTTCTGCCCAGTCGTTTGCTAATTCTTTAAGCTTGTTTTTTAATTCGAATAATTGAGGCACATACACATCGTTCATCGCATCTTTTAGTGATAATGGAACTGCTGTGTTGTTAATATCTTGAGATGTCAATCCAAAATGAATAAACTCTTTATACTCCTTTAAATTTAAAACATCAAATTCTTCTTTAATAAAATATTCAACTGCTTTCACATCGTGATTGGTGATGCTTTCAATGTCTTTTATGCGTTGTGCATCTTCCGTTGAAAAATTAGTATAAAGTTTTCTTAATTCAGGAAATAATGAAGTGTCAAAATTACTAAGTTGAGGTAGTTTTAACTCAACTAATGCTATAAAATATTCAATCTCTACTTGAACACGATATTTAATTAGCGCTTCTTCAGAAAAAAAAGAAATTAAAGAACTGGTTTTGGAAGCGTATCTACCGTCAATAGGTGATATGGCTTGTAATGAATGGCTTGACATAGTTATAATTTTGTATAATTACCAAGGCTTTTTGCTTTGGGAAATAAAGGTGCAAAGATAAGAAAGTTTAAGGGTTTGGTATTACGCCTTTAGCGTTTTTAATCGATACTTTTCAATTTCATTTAAAGTGATTTTTCCTCGAGATTGATAAGCAGCAGTTTTTGAATTCATATTTTGTTCTAAAATGATTTTTAATTCAGAGTGAATCCAATCAATTTGAGCGCCTAGAAGATAAAGAGCTGTCATCGAATAAGCTTCTGCTGCTACCTTTTGATCGGTAATTAAGCAATCGAAGCAGTATTCGGTCATTGCTGTCTTATGGCTCTCTTTTAATGTCTGAATAACTTGAGGATTCTTCTTTTTAAAATAAGCATTGGCAAGAATCATACAGATCTTGGAAAACGGACGAACTGCCTGATCCTTTTTTACAGTAGGAATGTTGTTAAAAAAAACGTCTAAATAGGGAAGTAGTAATGTTATATTTTCAATGCAAACCAATTCTAAAATCCAAGCTGCTTTATGGGAAAAACTTAATTTAGCTTTAAAACAATACCCTAGTAATTCTGGAAAAGTTTCAGGGCGACCTAAAACCCAATGAGCAATGGCTAATCTTGTACTGCGATGAGCTCTAGGGAAATCTAATTTTTTTGCTAATATTTCAGAATTAGTATTCATTATGGAAATAACTATAATTATCTAATATTTTTAATAAATTCGATAGCTTTTGGTACTCCGGTGGTTGCTTTTTCTGCATATACCGATATTCGTTCTGTAGAATCCATAGATGGTTTTGGATCTATAAAGAAAATTTTAATATGAGGTGGGGCAAATTGTAGTAAGCTAGCAGCTGGATATACTTGCATAGAAGTACCTATAATAATTAAAGCTTCTGCTTTTTGAACAAGTTTAATTGCATTGTCCATCTCAGGTACTTCTTCCCCAAACCAAACAATATGTGGTCTTAATTGATAACCATCTTTACATTTATCTCCTTGTATTAAATCCTTTTTCCATTCTAAAATAGTAGAACTTATAACAGTACTCCTAACTTTTAGCAGCTCACCATGTAAGTGTAGGACATTCTTGCTTCCAGCTCTTTCGTGCAAATCGTCCACGTTTTGAGTGATGATATTTACAGCATGTGTTTTTTCTAAGTCAGCCAATGCTCTATGAGCTTCGTTTGGTATAACCTCTAATAGTTGTTTACGTCGTTGGTTGTAAAAATCCAAGACCAAATTTGGATTGTTATTCCAACCTTCTGGTGATGCAACTTCCATCACATCATGTCCTTCCCATAATCCATTACTGTCTCGGAAAGTCTTGATTCCACTCTCGGCACTCATTCCAGCTCCAGACAAAACTACGATGTTCATTGCATTGAATTTTATATCTTCGTTAAATATTATTTCAGTAAAAATTGATCCTTTAAAAATAAAGAATAATCTTGGATAATCAATTATTAGAACATTTACTTTCGTTTTTAACAGAACATAGAAAAAATCTTTTTAACGAGGTAATATTAAAGCGAACAAGACATTTTACGGTTGTAACGGAAGATGTTTATCAGTTGCACAATACCAGTGCTGTCATGCGATCTTGTGATGTTTTTGGAATACAAGATTTACATGTGATTGAAGAAAAACAAGGTAAAAATATAGACCGCGAAATTGCAATGGGAGCTCAGAAATGGGTGGACATCCATCGACATCATTCAACTAATGAATGTATTGATACTTTAAGAAATGAAGGGTATCAAATTATTGCAACTACGCCACATAATGACTCTACTGAATTAAAAGATTTTGACATTTCAAAAAAATCAGCTTTTTTCTTCGGAACCGAAAAAGATGGGTTAAGTGAAATTGTTATAAATGCTGCAGATGGTTATTTGAAAATTCCGATGTATGGTTTTACAGAAAGCTTAAATATTTCGGTATCTGCGGCAATTATACTTCAATCTGTAGTTGCTAAATTAAAAGATTCTCAAATAGACTGGAAACTTTCAGAAAAAGAAAAAAAAGAAACTATTTTACAATGGACAAAGAAGACTATAAAAAGTGTAGATCAGATAGTTGAGCGATATTATATTGAAAATAATTTGTAAATTAGACCATTAACATATAAAATTTAAGACGATGACTTTTCTTTATATTATTTTCTTATTCCTTGGCTTAATTATAATATTAGCACTTGCAGCTCCAAAAAAGTATCATTTAGAACGTTCAATTGTAATTAATAAACCTATAACAGAAGTTTTTAATTATTTAAAATTAATTAAGAATCAAGATTATTGGTCGCCTTGGAAGAAGAAAGACCCAAACATGAAACAAGAGCAATTTGGAGAAGATGGTACTGTTGGTTTTATAAATAAATGGATGGGAAATAAAGAAGTAGGTGAAGGTGAACAAGAAATAAAAAATATCGTTGAAAATAATAGAATTGATTCAGAGTTGCGATTTTTAAAACCTTGGAAATCTATTAGCGATGCTTTTTTAATAGTAAAAGAAGTTTCAAAAGATAGTACAGAAGTGACTTGGGGTTTCTCAGGAATAAATAAAGTACCAATGAATATAATGATGTTGGTCTATAATATGGATAAAACTGTTGGTAAAGACTTTATGGAAGGTTTAGAAAGTTTAAAAGAAAATTTAGAAAAATAAAAGATTTTTATGGATGCAAATATGGTGGCTTGGTTCGAAATTGCTGTAACAGATATGGATAGAGCAAAAAAGTTTTACGAAGAGGTGTTTAAAATCAATATTGACGTTCAAAATTTTGGAGGTGTAATGATGGGTTTTTTTCCTAGCAAAAAAGATGCTTCTGGAGCTATGGGTAGTTTAATTCTTCAAGAAAGCTATGAGCCTAGTCACAAAGGGACATTAATATATTTTTCAAGTAATGATGTTCAAATAGAATTGAATAGGGTTCTAGCTGTAGGTGGAAAAATACTTCAAGAAAAAACGATGATATCTCCAGATCATGGGTATATGGGAGTTTTTGAAGACTCTGAAGGAAATAGAATCGCATTATACTCTCAAAAATAATGATAAAATTAGTCTTTGCTACTCACAACCAAAACAAAGTGAGAGAAGTTAAGGCCTTAATGCCTAATCATATTGAATTATTAAGTTTGACAGATATAGGGTGTCACAATGATATTCCAGAAACGTCATCTACTATTGAAGGAAACGCCTTGTTAAAAGCTAATTTTGTAAAAGAACATTATGGAATTGATTGTTTTGCAGATGATACAGGATTAGAAGTTGAGGAACTTAATAATGAACCTGGTGTTTATAGTGCTAGGTATGCAGGTCCAGAAAAAGGTGCTGAGGCCAATATGAATAAATTGCTAGCAAATCTCTTTCAGAAAAAAAACCGAAAAGCACACTTTAAAACAGTAATTGCACTAACACAATCTAACGATACAGAACTTTTTACAGGTATTTGTAAAGGTGAGATTACAACAGAGAAAAAAGGAAGCTCAGGGTTTGGTTACGATCCTATTTTTCAACCTTTAGGGTTTCAAAAAACTTTTGCAGAAATGACTTTAGAGCAAAAAAGTGAAATTGGACATAGAGGTAAGGCTGTAAGGTTATTAATAGAATATTTATCAAAAGCTTAGATTCAATATAAAACACTATATTTGCCGCTTGAAATTCCTCAGGGTGAGGACGTGTTGAATGGAATAGTATAGGATTTATTTGTCGTACGTACTTCTAAAACAACACACAAATAAATTTATTAAAATACTATAATGAGCAAATTTGCTGAATTAGGTCTGGAAGAAAATCTTCTTAAGGCCATCGAAGATATGGGGTTTACAGCTCCATCTGAAGTACAAGAAAAAGCAATCCCAATACTTTTAGGAAAAGACACCGATATGGTTTCTTTGGCACAAACTGGAACTGGTAAAACAGCAGCTTTTGGATTTCCTATGCTTCAAAAAATTAATGTAGAAAGCCGTACTACACAAGGGCTAATATTATCTCCTACAAGAGAACTTTGTTTACAAATTACCAACGAAATTAAAAATTACGGTAAATACTGTAAAGGATTAAATGTCGTTGCTGTTTATGGAGGTTCTAGTATCTCTGACCAAGCAAGAGATATTAAAAAAGGAGCTCAAATTATTGTGGCTACACCTGGTAGAATGAAGGATATGATCGGTAGAAGAATGATCGATATTTCAAAAATTGAATATTGTGTTCTTGATGAGGCTGATGAAATGTTGAACATGGGGTTCTATGAAGATATTACTGAAATACTTTCCTATTCACCAGATGATAAAAGTACATGGTTGTTTAGCGCAACAATGCCAAGAGAAGTTTCGGCAATTGCTAAAAAATTCATGTATGACCCTGTAGAAATTACGGTAGGTGGAAAGAATATGGGTGCAGAAAATGTTTCTCATGAATATTATTTAGTTAATGCAAGAGATCGTTATCAAGCTTTAAAAAGATTGGCTGATGCAAATCCTTCGATTTTTTCAGTAATTTTTTGTCGTACGAAAAGAGATACACAGAAAGTGGCTGAATTATTAATAGAAGACGGTTATAGTGCAGCAGCTTTACACGGAGATTTAAGTCAGAATCAACGTGATTTGGTGATGAAATCTTTCCGTAATAGACAAATACAAATGCTAGTGGCAACCGATGTTGCTGCACGTGGAATTGATGTTGATGATATTACACATGTAATTAATTATCAATTATCAGATGAAATAGAAACCTATACGCACCGAAGTGGGCGTACTGGTAGAGCTGGTAAAACAGGTATTTCTATGGTAATTGCTTCAAAAAGTGAGAGCCGAAAAATTCATGCAATTGAAAAAATTATTCAAAAGAAATTTATTCATAAAGAAGTTCCTTCAGGAATGGAAATTTGTGAAGTTCAATTATTTCATTTAGCAAATAAAATAAAGCAAACAGAAATTAATCATGATATTGATGCTTACCTTCCTAATATCAATGAAGTATTAGAAGACTTTTCAAAAGAAGAATTGATTAAAAAAGTGTTTTCTGTTGAGTTTACACGGTTTTATAATTATTATAAAAAGGCAAAAGATCTTAATGTTTCTCAAGGTGATATGTCTGAAGGATCTAAAGATACTGTCCGTTACTTTATTAACATTGGAGGGAAGGACGATTTTGATTGGATGAGTTTGAAAGATTTCTTAAAAGATATGTTGCAACTAGATAAAGATGATCTTTATAAAGTTGATGTTAAAGATAGTTTCTCATTTTTCAATACCGATACAAAACATCAAGAATTGGTGATGAATTTCTTTAAAGACTTTGAACTTGAAGGCAGAAGAGTTTCTGTAGAAATTTCGAAAGATTCTGGAAGAGGAAGGCGTGGTGGAAGAGACCGCGGAGGAAGAGATCGTGGTGGAAACAGAGGGGGATTTAAAAGTCGTGGAGGAGACAGAAGAGGAAGTAGAAGAGATGACAGAGGCGGAGATAAAAGAGACGACCGAAGAGGTGGTGGCGATCGAAGAGACGATAGAAGAAGTCGTGGAAGTGGAGATGACAGAAGAAGTGGAGGTAGAAGTGAAGGTAGAAGAAGTGATGGGGGAAGACGAGATAGTGGAAATTCTGGTTTTAAAGGAAGAAGTCGTAGATCAAGTGATAAACCAGGAGGATCAGGAACTGGAGGTAGAAGAAGAAGAGGGTAAATATTAAAATTTTGTTATTTTAAAACTTTGGTTTAAAATTTGAGTCTATTAGATTATATTTACGTCGTCTATGAAAAAATATTTTTTGCTCCTATTATTTTTTGTGACTTTTTTAGGATGGTCACAAGATGAAAACACTACTAAAAAGCAAGATTCTACAGTTGTAATATCTTCAATAATTAATGGTAAAGTATTAAATGCCTCGAATAATGTGGCATTGGAAAATGTTCATGTTGTTAATTTAAATTCTGTAAAAGGAACTTTGACTAATGAAGAAGGTTCTTTTGTTATGAAAGCAGAAGTAAACGATACGTTGTATTTTTCATATTTAGGATTTAAATCTATTCGTGTAAGAGTAACTAATGACTGGTTGAAATTTGGTGAGATAAAAATTAAAATGACAGAATTAAGTATTGCCTTGGAAGAAGTGGTGGTTAAACCTGTTGAGCTAACTGGTTATATTGAAGTAGATGCAAAGTTAATTCCTATTTATGATGATCAACGCTACAGAATTGCTGGAATTGGAGGGGGTTATGAAGGAGGTCAAGGGCAACCAGGTTCAGTAACTAAAGTGTTGAGTTCTATTTTTAATCCTGCGGATTTTCTCTACAATGTATTTGGGAAGCGACCCAAACAGATGAAGAAAATGAGACAAATGAAGGATGATGATGAGATAAGAAACTTACTGCAATCTAAATATGATAGAGAAACATTAATGGCTGTTTTGCAATTAGAAAAAGTTGATATTGATGAAATATTAAACAATTGTAGTTATTCAAAAAGCTTTATACGTACTGCAAACGATCTTCAAATATTAGATGCCATTAGTGAATGTTATGAGCAGTATAGAGTGCTGAATAGGGGAAGGGAGTAATTAATGCTTCAATTTTTAATTCACTATACATTACATTTCTTATTCCCAGGACTAATTGCTTGGGTATTTTTTAGAAATCATTGGAAAAAAGCTTGGCTAATAATGATTGCAACTATGTTGGTAGATGTCGATCATTTATTGGCAGATCCTATTTATGACCCAAATCGATGCAGTATCAATTTTCATATACTTCACACCTATTATGCAATGGGTGTTTATTTAATTCTGTTTTTCTTTAAGAAATATAGAATAATTTCCATAGGACTATTATTTCATATGTTGACCGATTTTATAGATTGTTTGTTTATTAAATAGTATTTTTAAAGCTATAATTACTTTTTTCTTATGAATAGTATAATTTCTAACCAAAGAGCATTTTTTAAAACGCACGCTACTAAAGATATTAAGTTTCGCTTAGAGCAACTTAATAAATTGGAAACCATTTTAAAAACGAATGAAGATCAATTAAATAAAGCGATTTACAAAGACTTTAAAAAATCTGAATTCGATAATTATGTAACAGAGCTAGCCTTGCTTTATCAGGATATTAAAGAAGCCAAAAGGAATGTGTATAGGTGGTCTAAGGTAAAACGAGTTGGAACAAATTTTTTAAATTTTCCAGCTAAGAGTTATATTATTCCAGAACCACTAGGTGTATGTTTGGTTATTGGTGCTTGGAATTATCCTTATCAATTAACATTAGCTCCGGTTATTGCTGCTATGGCTGCTGGAAACACAGTGATTATAAAGCCAAGTGAATTGGCGTCGAATACCAGTGCTTTAATGGCAAACTTGATTAATGAAAATTTTGACCCACGATATTTAAAAGTAATTGAAGGAGGAGTTCCAGAAACAACGGAGTTGTTATCTAATAAATTTGACAAAATATTTTTCACTGGTAGTCCACAGGTTGGAAAAATTATTTATCAAGCAGCTGCTAAACAATTAACACCAGTAACTTTAGAATTAGGAGGGAAAAGCCCAGCTATTGTTACGGAGGATTGCAATTTGAAAATGACGGTAAAAAGAATGGTTTGGGCTAAATTTTTAAATGCAGGTCAAACTTGTATTGCTCCAGATTATGTTTTGGTTCATAAATCTGTAGAGAAAGAGCTATTGGATTTGTTAAAGTTAGAAATTGAAAAAGAACAATTTTCAATTGAAAATAAAAACTATACTCAGATTATAAATGAGAGAAATTTAGAGCGTTTATCGAATCTAATTCCTTTAGGAAAAGTTTTTGTTGGAGGAAAAACAAATGCTTTAGATAAGGTTATTGAACCTACAGTATTACATGGAGTTACGCTTGATGACGATGTAATGAAAGAAGAAATATTCGGACCTATACTTCCTGTAATTTCTTATGATGATTTGGATAGTGCAATTGAATATGTAAATGAAAATCACAAGCCTTTAGCATGTTATGTTTTCACCAACAATAATAAGATTAAAAAGAAAATATTAAACCAAATTTCATTTGGAGGCGGAGCAGTTAATGATGCAGTAATGCATATTGCTAATTCAAAATTACCCTTTGGAGGAGTAGGTAATAGTGGTATAGGATCGTACCATGGGGAAGCAGGTTTTAAATCTTTTACTCATTATAAAAGCATTTTGGATAAATCGAATTTGATGGAATTATCCTTGAAATATTATCCACACACACAAAGTAAGCTTAGTTGGATCCAACGATTTATGAAGTTTTAAAAAGGATGCTTTTTCTATTTCTATGGTTTAATTTAAAAATTACCGTATTTTCGTTTGCGTATATAGTACACTATAAATGGCAACAAGAAAGTATCAGGCTCAAAAATTTGAAAATCAATCCTCTACAAAGGCAGTTGATGCTCTTACGGTAGAAGAGGCTTTACAAATTAATATTAATAATAACCCTTTTACAGTTTCCATGAGAACACCAGGGGAAGATATTAGTTTAGTCCGTGGTATGTTGCATTCCGAAGGAATTTTAAAAAATGCAAATTACATTCCCGATTTAATTCTTAAAAAAGAAAACGAAGAAGGAATCGTTACAATTGTTGACCTTACCATTCCTGAAAATGAATTGGGTGAAGGATACTCAAATAGTAGGTCTTTATTATCTGTCTCTTCATGTGGTATTTGCGGTAGAACAGAATTAGGTGAATTATCATTTCTAGGGAAAACGATAGATGATGATAAGAAAATTGATATTGCTATTTTGAATATTTTATTTGAAAAAATGAATGATTTACAACATAGTTTTCATCAATCTGGAGGGACCCATGCCGCTGCTGCATTTACTTTAGATGGTGAACTGCTTTATGCTATGGAAGACATAGGTAGGCACAATGCTGTAGATAAAGTAATAGGTAAGTTAATACTTTCAGATAAATTAAAAAAAGCTTCAGTTTTAACAGTAAGCGGTCGTGTATCATACGAAATAGTAATAAAATGCTTTAAAGCTGGAATTCCATTTTTAGCAGCAGTTTCTGCTCCATCATCATTGGCTGTAGATTATGCAAAGGAATTAGGAATAACCTTGTTTGCTTTCTGTAGAGATCATAGAGCAACTTGCTATTCCAATCCACAGCGAACCAAAGTAAATAAATCTAGAAATAAAGCAAGTTAAAATATATGTCTAAAAATTTAAGAGCATTATCAAGTAAAAAAGGGATTGAAAATAATCTTTTTAACAAAATGGGTGAGCTTTCTATGGAAACAGGAACTTTATCTAATGAAGAATTAGAAAAGTTAGCAGATGAGTTTTTAATAGGAAATGCAAATGCGTTTGGAGTTTCTACTTTTTATGATTTTTTAAAGCCTGAAAATAAAGGTAAAAAAGCATATGTCTGTGATGGTTCTGCTTGTATGTGTGCTGGTACTCAAGAACAAGTGAGAAATGATTTAGAGAAGCATCTAGATCCTTCAGAAATAGGTAATATGACTTGTTTAGGTAGGTGCCATGAAAATGGAGCTTTTCAGTACAAAGGTAAAAATTATTCAAAAAAATCATCCATAGAAGTATCTCAGATTATAAAATATGAGATGATGGATCATAACGATAGTTATAGTGTAATTTCTCATAGTGTCGATGCTCTTACTCGTGATTTTGAAGGTTTTGATTTTTTAAAAAAATTACTTCAAAAAACATTGGATAAATCTTCAGATGAATGTCTTCAAGAAATTCAAGATTCACAGATAAGAGGTAGAGGAGGCGCTGGATTTCCAATGGGTATTAAGCTTAAAAGTGCGAAAGATACTCCTGCCGATATGAGATATATAGTATGTAATGCAGATGAAGGTGACCCTGGAGCATACTCAGATAGGTATTTAATGGAAAAGCAACCCTTTATGGTGCTTTATGGAATGATTACAGCTGGATATGCTATGGATTCCAATTGGGGAATCTTGTATATACGAGCAGAGTACCCAGATTCAGCAGTCATCATTCAAGATGCCATTAATAAGCTAAAAGATTTAGGGTTGGCTGGTGAGAATATATTAGGTAGTGGATTCGATTTTCATTTTAAAATTATTCAAGCACAAGGGTCTTACATATGTGGCGAAGAAACTGCTTTACTTTCTTCTATAGAAGGACAACGACCAGAAGTTAGAATACGTCCTCCGTATCCTACTCAAAGTGGTTTGTTTGGGAAACCAACAGCTGTAAATAATGTGGAAACCTTAGCGGCACTTTATTATATTTTTAAAACGTCTGGCAAAGAATACGCTAAAATGGGTACTGAAAAGTCTAAAGGAACTAAACTTATTTCTTTAGATGGTTATTTTCATAAGCCTGGAATTTATGAAATTGAAATGGGAACTTCATTAGATACAGTTATTAATGTTTTAGGAGGTGGTTTTAATGCACCTGTTAAAGCGTTTCATACGGGAGGTCCTTTAGGAGGAATTGTTCCAGTTCATAAAATAAATGAATTAAATGTAGATTTTGAATCTTTTGCTGAAGCTGGATTTCTTTTAGGACATGCTACATTAGTTTGTATCCCAGAAGAATTTCCTATGATTGAATACTTAGAGCATTTATTCGAATTTACTTCTTTTGAAAGCTGTGGAAAATGTTTTCCTTGTAGATTGGGAGCTAAAAGAGGACAAGAGTTATTAAATAAAGCTAAAACCGAAAAAGATTACCAAATAGATAAAGAGTTATTTAATGATTTGCTAGATACTTTGGAGCAAGGATCATTATGTGCATTAGGTGGTGGCTTACCACTTCCTGTTAAAAATGCATTAATGTATTTTGAAGATGAATTAAAGGTGTATTTTAAAAATTCGAATTAATAAATATTGATCAAAAAGTAACCTATGAAAGTAGCATATATAGATAATAAACCTTACGAAATTAATAATGGTGAAACCATATTAGCGTTTATGAAACGGCATATGGGAGAAAAACCGGTACCTACTTTATGTGATGCTCCCAACTTAGACCCCTTTGGGTCATGTAGAGTTTGTAGTGTGGATGTGGCTTTACAAGAAGGAGGAAAGACAAAAGCAATGGCTTCTTGTCATTCACCCATTTCTGAAGGGATGTATATAATGCCCAACTCTCCTAATATTCAAAAACTTAGAAGAAACATTGTAGAATTAGTAATTACCGATCATCCACTCTTGTGTTTAACTTGCGAAGTGAGTGGTAATTGTGAACTTCAAGATGTAGCAGCAACCGTGGGTTTACGTGATGTAAGATACCCTGAGGGAGCAAATCATATTGATACTCCAAAAGATTTGTCTCATCCTTATATGACTTCAGATTTATCAAAATGTATTAACTGTTTCAGATGTATTAGAGCTTGTGATGAGGTTCAGGGGCAGTTTGTATTGAGTATGGCAGGAAGAGGCTTTGATTCACATATTGTAAAAGGCTTTGATCAATCTTTTATGGATTCTGATTGTGTAAGTTGTGGAGCTTGTTCTCAAGCTTGTCCGACTTCAGCAATATCAGATGTATTTCAATCAAAAGCAGTCACAGCAACCGAAACAACTAGAACAATTTGTACTTATTGTGGTGTGGGTTGTAATTTAGAAGTTGCTACAAATAATGGTGAGATTTTAAGTATTACAGCACCTTACGATGCTGAAGTAAATGAAGGGCATACGTGTTTAAAAGGTCGATATGCTTTTAAATTTTATAATCATCAAGACCGATTAGATTCACCTATGATTAAAAGAAATGGTGAATTTGAAAAAGTTAGTTGGGATGAAGCATACGGCTATATAGCTAATAAATTAACTTCTTATAAAACAGAATTTGGTCCAGACTCTATCGCTGGTATATCTTCAGCACGATGTACCAATGAAGAAAATTATTTAATGCAAAAATTTATTAGAGCTGTCATTGGAACAAATAATATTGATGGTTGCGCACGTGTTTGTCATTCACCTACTGCATTAGGAATGCAAACAACATTTGGAACCGGAGCTGCAACTAATTCTATAGATGACTTAAAGGATACAAATTGTATTTTAGTTATTGGAGCTAATCCAACAGATGCGCACCCAGTTACAGGAGCAAGGTTGAAACAATTTGCAATGAAACAAGATCATGTGACCATTGTAATTGATCCTCGTCGTACTGAAATGGCAAAATACGCAGATTTCCACTTGGCATTACGTCCAGGAACTAATGTAGCTGTTTTAAATATGATGTTTTATTATATCATAACTGAAGGGTTAACCGATTCTGATTTTATAAAAAATAGGACAGAGGGTTATGAAGATTTTGAAAAGGAAATTCTAAATATCAATATTGATGATTTAGAGAAAATATCTGGAGTTGATAGAAAATTAGTACGAGAAGCAGCGATAGCATATGCATCTGCACCTAATGCAATGTCATTCCACGGTTTGGGAGTTACTGAACATTCTCAGGGAACTTTTACGGTGGTTCAAATAGCTGATTTAGCTTTAATTACTGGAAATATTGGTAGAAGAGGTGTAGGAGTTAATCCATTAAGGGGACAAAATAACGTTCAGGGATCAGCAGATATGGGAGTTCAGCCACATCAAGGAGCTGGTTACTTAGATATTACAAAAGATTCTGTAATTCAAGAATACAATAAATTTTATGGAGTAGATGTACCAAGTGAAATAGGGTATAAAATTCCAGAAATGTTTGATGCAGCTTTAGATGGTAAATTAAAAGCGCTTTGGGTAATTGGAGAAGATATTGTTCAAACGGATCCAAATACTAAAAAAGTTATAAAAGCACTTGAATCTACCGATTTAGTAATAGTTCAAGAACTATTTATGACAGAAACGGCTAAATATGCAGACGTTATTCTTCCAGGGGCTTCATTTTTAGAGAAAAGTGGAACATTTACCAATGGTGAGCGTAGAGTTCAAGCAGTTCGTCAAGTTGTGAAAACACAGGAAGGTGCTAAGGCAGATGGGCAAATAATAGTTGATATTATGAATAAAATGGGTTATGATCAACCAGATTATACTCCAGACGGAATGTTAGAAGAAATTTCTCAAATAGTTCCTTTCTTTGCAGGTATTTCTTGGGAGAAATTAGGCATTAATGGTATGCAATGGCCAGTTGCACCAGATGGTACAGATACCCAAATACTGCATACAACAGATTTTAAAAGAGGAAAAGGATATTTTGAATTTCATCCTTGGGAAGAAACACAAGAATTAGTTTCTCACGCAAAAGATTATCCGTTTATATTAACTACTAATCGAGAACTTGAACACTATAATTGTGGTGCTATGACTCGTAGAACTGCAAATGAAAAGATTTTAAAAGATGATTATTTAATGATTAACCCTCAAGATGCTTCGGATCATCTAATTTCGGATGGTGATTTTATTTGTGTTGAATCTCCTAGAGGAAAAGTTGATGTAAAGGCAAGAATAACCGATGAGGTTAAGCAAGGTGTTTTAAGTACAACTTTTCATTTTCCAGATATAATGATTAATAATATTACCGGTGATATTCATGATTCTGAAGCTAAATGTCCAGAATACAAAGTGGTTGCTGTTAAGATTAGAAAAAGTAAAGGAAATTATAAAAAAGAGTTGGTTAAATAGAAGTACAAAACCTTAGAATTATTAAATGAAAAAGATTATTAAATACTCACTTCTATTAATTATTGGGTGCGCCATATATTTTGCTTTTACTACTTATCCCAAATTAGATATGATAAGTGGTTTTGCTTCAAAAAGCATCACTTCACATTATTTTATTGGAGGAAGAGGCATTGAGGTAACTGAAGATGAAGATAATTTAGAGCCTACTTTAGGAATGGCTAATAGTGAGCTCTTCGTAGAAAAGAAAACTACACAGTCCAATGCTTTAGGATTAAAAAAAAGGGATGCCTTTTTTAGAGATGGGGTAGGTGTTGTATTAATTCCAGTAGGAGAGAATTTAGAAAATGCTTCCTTAGAAAAACCTAAACGGCAAATAAAACAAACTAGCCTTCCTTATCCTTTTGGAGACCTACCTAAAAAGGACACTGTTTTTCAAAATATTAATTACGATAAATTAAAAAGTACTGTAAATAATGCCTTCGTTGATGATGAAGATCATGTTAAAAAAACGCGTTCAGTATTAGTGATTTATAAAGATCATATTATTGAAGAGCAATACAAAGAAGGGTTCAATAAGGAATCAATGTTGTTGGGATGGTCCATGACAAAAAGTATTACCAGCGCTGTATTGGGAGTTATGGAGAAAGATGGGTTGGTAGATTTAAAAACTACCAATTTATTTGAAGAATGGGAGAATGATTCTCGTAAATTCATTACGCTTTCTAACCTATTAAATATGAATAGTGGATTAGAATGGGAAGAGGATTATACTAAAATATGTGATGTGACTAAAATGCTTTTTATTAATTCTGATATGACACAGTCACAATTAAAAAAGCCATTAATTGGAGAACCCAATAATTCTTGGATTTATTCTAGTGGGACTAGTAATTTATTGAGCGGTTATATTAGAAATCAATTTAATTCTCATCAAGAATATTTGGATTATTGGTATTCCGAATTAATAGATAAAATAGGAATGCATTCTATGATAATAGAAACCGATTTTGTTGGTAATTATGTAGGAAGCTCCTATGCTTGGGCTACTACTAGGGATTGGGCAAAATTTGGATTGTTGTATTTGCATAATGGTAATTGGAATGGGGAGCAACTGTTAAATCCTTCATGGATTGAATTCACTAAAAAACCAACTAATGGTTCTAGTGGAGTATATGGAGGTCATTTTTGGTTAAATGCCGGTAGAAAATATCCAAATGTACCAACAGATATGTATTCTTGTAATGGTTTCCAAGGTCAAAGAGTATGGATTATACCATCAAAAGATTTAGTTGTAGTTAGAACAGGATTACATGAACATCCAGATTTTGATATCAATCAATTTTTAAGCGGAATTGTTGATAGTATAGAATAAAAAAACTTATTATCTTGTAAAACAAAAATTGACTTCAAATTTAAACCTATGAAAAATTTCTACTTTATTTTTATTCTACTTTTATGTTTTAAAGGTTATTCTCAAACAATAACTGCAACAATAGGATACCAAGGTTATGATGAAACTCAAGCCTATTTTGGTGAAGGTGAGTATGAAATATTTTTGGATAATGTTGATGGAGTTTTAGATAAACCAATTATTATGATTGATGGTTTTGACCCTGGAGATGAGAGAGATATCTCAATGTTATATGCAGGCTTGGATTTTGATGGAGATAATCTAGCAGATATATTAAGAGATGAAGGTTTTGACTTTGTAGCTCTTAATGCTCCATTATACAATACAAATGGGAAAGATATTGACGGAGGTGCAGATTATATTCAGCGTAATGCAATGGTATTAGTTGAATTAATAAACTTTATAAATACTGAAAAAGTAGGAAGTGAAGAGTTGGTTGTTATTGGGCCAAGTATGGGAGGATTAATTGCTCGTTATGGATTGTCTTATATGGAGCAGAATAGTATAGAACATGATACTCGCCTTTATATATCATTTGATTCTCCTCATTTAGGAGCAAATATTCCTGTTAGTTTTCAATATTTAATTAATTATTTTGCTAAAGATCAAGGGAATGCCCAAGCTGAATTAGTTGTTGATAATGTATTAAACAGCCCTGCAGCTAAAGAAATGTTGATAGACCATTATTCTGGACATTTATTGGCTGGTTCAGATTTTGAACAAGACCCAACGTTATTATTACCAGTAGGCGCTCCTGATTTTAGAGATGCTTTTCAAGCCGAATTAGATAATTTAGGTTTCCCTCAAAATGTACGAAATGTGAGCATGATTAATGGTAGTGGAAATGGTACAACTATTGGAACACCTGGAATGGAGATGATTAATACTACCTTGGATTTAGGTACTGGAATTACTGCAGATTTAGTACTGCATTTTGCTCCACCAGCAGGACAAACTATAAACATTACAGATTTTACTACATATGTTGCAGGTATACCTGTAGCTTCATTTGAAGCTTTTGAAGAGTCTTTTTCATTTACAGATGGTTTAGATAGTGCGCCAGGAGGAAAAGGAGATATTACTTCTGGACTAGCAGATTTAAATGACCCGATAATAGATGCCTTTTTAGATGCATTAGAGCAAGAGGAATATTCATTTATTCCAACCCTAAGTGCATTAGCGATAGCTTCAGAAGTAGATTGGTATGTGTCTCCAGACGAAAATGATTCTCCTTTTGTAAATTCTTATATCCCTAATGAAAATGAAAATCATGTTCAATTAACAGAACAGAATGCTGCTTTTGCTTTATCCGAAATACGACAAGAACCTTTAAATACTTCAGATTATGAAATAGTAAATTATATGTTAATGGAAAACCCTGTTTCAGAAAATATTAGATTAAAGTTAAACCCATCTCATGATTATTTCAATGTTACTGTTTCTATTTACAATACTTCAGGGCAACAAGTTTTAATGGAACAGCTTCAAAATCCTACAGAGATTATTTCATTAAATCATAATTTAAAATCAGGAATTTATATTCTGAATGTTACTGATAATACTTATAATTATAACACGAAAATAGTAGTGAGATAATTAATAAATTCTTATGGTTAATCGAATGTAATTGTTTGATTCAACTGTAAAATAGCGTATTTTTGTAGTACTTAAAGAAATTTAATTATGTTATCACCAAATATTGAAAAAGCTTTAAACAAACAAATTAGAATTGAAGCTGAATCGTCTCAAATTTATTTATCAATGGCTTGCTGGGCAGAATCAAAAGGTTTTGAAGGGGTTGCAGAATTTATGTTTGCACAAGCAGATGAAGAACGTGAGCATATGTTACGATTATTAAAATATTTAATAGAACGTGGTGGTGTTGCAGATATTTCAGAATTAATTAAACCATCCTCAAACTTTACTTCACCTAAACAAATGTTTGAAGAGGTTTTGGAGCATGAAATATTTGTTTCAAATTCTATTAATGATTTAGTAGCTATCACTTTCGAAGAAAAAGATTTTGCAACTCATAATTTCTTGCAATGGTACGTGGCTGAACAAATAGAAGAAGAAGCAACAGCTAGAAACATCTTGGATAAAATAAACCTTATTGGTGACGATAAAAGTGGGTTTTATTTATTTGATAAGGATGTAAAGGCAATGATCGGGACACCTCCAGCTTTATAGTTTATCTATGGTGATAGGGTTCATTTCTTAAAATTGTAAACCCTCGATATAATTGTTCAATAAAGAATAACCGTACCATTTGATGAGAAAATGTCATTGATGATAGTGATATTTTTCCATTTGCTCGCTGATATATCTCATCGCTAAACCCATAAGGTCCTCCAATAACAAAAACTAGGTTTTTAAGTCCACTATTCATTTTTTTCTGAAGATATTCTGAAAAATGAACTGAACTAAAGGTTTTGCCGTTTTCATCCAAAACTATTAAGGTATCTGGTTTGTTAATTTTTTTTAAAATCTCTAAACCTTCAGCTTTTTTTTGTTGATCTTGAGATAGGTTTTTAGAATTTTTAATGTCTGGTATTATCTCAAAGCTAAAATTGATATAAAACCCTAAACGCTTGCTATATTCATCAATTAAAACTTGAAGGTTTTTTGAATCTGTTTTTCCAATTGCAAGTAATTTTATCTTCATATCATTTTTTCTGAAATTCAAAAATACAAATTCAAATTTATTTTTTAGATTTTCTTTTCTATCCTTATTCATTAAGCATTCAACTACTTTTCTTATTTTTGTTTAAAACCAACTATTATGATTTCTGAGTCAAAATTTAATAAGGAAATAGATTTAATAATTGTTAATGCAATTAGAGAAGATGTAGGAGCAGGAGACCATAGTTCATTAGCATGTATTCCTTATGATGCAATTGGAAAAGCAAAATTATTAGTAAAGGAAGAAGGAATTATTTCTGGAATAGAATTTGCAAAACGTGTTTTTGAATATGTTGATCCAGGTTTAAAACTAGAAATATTAATTGAAGATGGGAGCGAGGTTAAATATGGAGATATCTGCTTTTTTGTATCAGGAAATTCACAATCCATATTAAAATCTGAACGTTTAGTGCTAAATGCAATGCAACGGATGAGTGCCATTTCTACAAAAACTAAAAAATTTGTAGACTTATTAGAAGGTACAAAGACTAAAATATTAGATACTCGTAAAACTACACCAGGGGTAAGAGCATTAGAAAAATGGGCAGTGAAAATTGGAGGAGGTGAAAATCATCGATTTGCATTGTATGATATGATTATGTTAAAAGATAATCATATAGATTTTTGTGGTGGAATTACAAAAGCTATTCAACAGACAAAAGAATACCTTCTTGAGAATCACCTAGATCTAAAAATTATAGTGGAAGCTAGAGATTTGGCAGAAATAAAAGAAATATTACAATCTGTTGGCGTTTATAGAATCTTAATTGATAATTTTAATTATGAGGATACTAAAAAAGCAGTTGACTTAATTGGAGATAAATGTTTAACGGAGTCGAGTGGAGGTATTACTTTGGAAACCGTTAGAAAATATGCAGATTGTGGAGTTGATTATATTTCTAGTGGGGCTATTACTCATTCAGTTTATAATATGGATTTAAGCTTGAAAGCAATATGAGTGATAAGCTTGAAAACTATATTTTAAAAACTCCAGTATTACGTTGGATAATAACCATTCCGAGAAATATAAAATTACCTGGTTTTAAGGGGTTGACTTTATACGATCTTCTTAAGTCATATTTTTTTGGAATTATAGAGGGTACATTTTCATCTAGAGCAGGATCTATTGCTTTTAGTTTTTTTATGGCCATATTTCCATTTATACTTTTTCTGTTAAATCTAATTCCTTATTTACCTATAGAAACTCTTGATTTAGTTAACTTTATAGAAGATGTATTACCAAAGGATACAGCAAGTTTTTTTATGCCGGTAATACTTGATATTACTGATAATCCTAGGGGTGGTTTGCTTTCTTTTGTGTTTTTTCTTACCATATTTTTAATGGCAAATGGAGTTAGTGCAATATTTAGTGGTTTTGAATATTCTTATCATGTCACTATAAACAGAACTTTTTTTAGGCAATACTTTGTTGCTCTTTTAGTTTCCGTGTTTTTAGCCATATTGCTTTTATTTACCATAGTGATTATTGTTTATAGTGAAAAATTTATATGGGAATTAAATAACGATGAAATATTAAGTAATGGCGTGTTTTGGATTGAGGTCATACGTAACATTATTTTTGTTTTTTTAATATACTTTGTTGTTTCTACACTTTATTATTTTGGAATTAAAGGAGGAAAGAGCATACGATTCTTCTCAATTGGATCACTAGTCACCACTTTGTTGTTTGTTTTAACAACCTATTTGTTTGGAGTATATATAACTAATTTTTCTAATTATAATGAACTTTATGGATCAATAGGAGCATTATTAATTTTGATGCTTTACATCTGGATCAATTCAAATTTATTGTTATTAGGGTTTGAGTTAAATGCGACCTTAAAAACACTTCAATCATCGATTAAAAAATAAGCCATTGTATTTTATAGATGTCATACTTCCAATTCCTTTAAAACAAACATTTACGTACAATGTTAATAAGGATGAAGCAATGTTTTTGAAGCAAGGAATGCGAGTTGCTGTTCCTTTTGGGAAATCAAAAATATATACAGGTATTGTATATGCTGTACATCGAGAAGTTCCTTATGGTTATGAAACAAAACCTATAGATCAGATTTTAGATGAAAACCCAATTATTACTGAAACTCAAATTAAACATTGGAAATGGATAGCATCTTATTATATGTGTACTATTGGGGAAGTATTAAAGGCAGCTTTACCAAATGCTTTTTTATTAGAAAGTGAAACGATTATTACTTTAATGAATAAAGAAACTTATGATGAGTCTAAATTAAGCGATCATGAGTTTTTGGTATTAGAAGCTTTGCAACATCAATCGTCAATTCATATTAATGATATTAGGTCTATTTTGGATAGAAAAAACGTTGTGAGTGTGTTGCAAAATCTATTAGAAAAAGACATTATTGCTGTTCAAGAAGAAATTAACGAAAAGTACATTCCAAAAATTAGACGTTATATAAAACTCTCTTCTAATTATTCGTCTGAAGAAAACCTAAAACAATTGCTAGATACTTTAACTAGAGCTCCAAAGCAAAAGCAGGTGCTGATGAATTTGTTTATGCTTTCTTCTCAATATAAGAAACCCATTGAATCTGTTATACTTCAGAAGAAAAGCGAAGCAACTTCATCTGTAATTAATACATTAATTGATAAAGGAATTTTAGAAGAATATTTTATTCAAAAAGATAGAATAGAATATGAAGGAAGTGATTCTTCAGAAATTAAAAAGTTAAATGAAGTGCAATCTGAAGCTTTGTTTAAAATTAAAGAATCATTTGAAACTAAAGAGATATCATTATTACACGGAGTGACTTCTAGTGGGAAAACAGAGATTTATGTTCAATTAATTGAAGAAGTTTTAAAAGAAGGAAAGCAAGTTTTATATATGTTACCTGAAATTGCTTTAACCACTCAATTAATAAATAGATTACAGTATTATTTTGGAGAGAAAATTTCGGTATATCATTCTAGGTATTCATTAAGCGAACGAGTGGAAGTATGGAATAATGTATTGGAAAATAAGACTAAAGCTCAAATTATTATTGGCGCTCGGTCATCATTGTTTTTACCTTTTTCCAATTTGGGTCTTCTTATTGTAGACGAAGAACATGAACCATCCTTTAAGCAATTTGCACCTTCACCACGTTATAATGGAAGAGATAGTGCAATAATCCTTGCAAAATTTCATAATGCAAAAGTATTACTGGGTTCTGCTACACCCTCCTTAGAAAGTTATTTTAATGCTAAAAATGGCCGATATGGTCTAATAACTTTAAAAAAACGATTTGGAAATGTATTGATGCCAGAAATTGAATTGGTTGATATTAAAGATAAGCAACGTAAAAAATTAATGACTGGCCATTTTAGTGATCGCTTATTGGATGAAATAAATCTTTCTTTAAAGAATAATGAACAAGTAATTTTATTTCAGAATAGAAGAGGGTATTCGCCTGTTATTGAATGTACAACTTGTGGTGTCTCTCCACAATGTCCAAATTGTGATGTGAGTTTAACTTATCATCAATATAAAAACCAATTGCGATGTCATTACTGTGGATATAATGTGCCTAAAATGATTGCTTGTATTGCTTGTGGAAGTGAAACATTAGATAATAAAGGGTTTGGTACTGAACAGATTGAATTGGAACTGAAAGAATTATTCCCTGAGCATAAAATTGCTAGAATGGATCAGGATACTACCAAACGAAAAAATGCACATGCTAAAATTATTGAAGCTGTTGAACATCAAGAAATTGATATATTGGTAGGAACTCAAATGTTAGCTAAAGGATTAGATTTTAGACATGTTAGTTTAGTAGGTGTTATGAATGCAGATAACCTGCTTAATTTTCCAGATTTTAGAGCACATGAACGAAGTTTTCAATTATTGCAACAAGTGGCTGGTAGGGCAGGAAGAACGAATACAAGAGGAAAGGTAATAATACAGACGTACAATCCATATCACCAAATCTTACAGCAAGTTAGTACCAATAATTATGAAGAGATGTGTAGTCAACAATTAGAAGACCGGTACCAATTTAAGTATCCACCTTACTTCAGAATGATAAAAATAACTATTAAAGATCGGTCCTTTCAGAAAATGGATATAGCTTCCGTTTGGTTAGGGAATGCTTTGAAGGTAAAATTAAATAAAAATATATTAGGGCCTGAAATTCCTCCAGTAGGAAGAATACGAAATTTGTTTATTACTAATATATTGGTTAAAATCCCAAAAGATCAATCCCTAAGTAAAACAAAGGATTATATAAATTCTATAATTAGAAATTTTAATTCAATTAAAGAATTCTCTAGTGTTCGTATAATTATAGATGTAGATAATTATTAGCGGTTCATAGAAGCGGTTAGAGCTTCTACAAGTTGCGCTTTTCTGTTTCTACTTAAAGGAAGTTGCTGATTTTCTAATTCAATCACTTTACTGTTATACCTTTCTACTTTATCGAGATTTACAATATATGATTTATGAATTCTTAAAAAACGATCTTCAGGTAGTAAGGCTTCAAATGCTTTCATTGTAGATAGAACAACTAAAGAATCATTTTCAGTAACTAATTTTACGTAATCTCCTAAAGCCTCAATGTATTTTAATTCATTTAAAAATACTTTTCGCTTTTTAAGATTACTTTTAACAAAAATGAAGTCTTCATCATCAAATCCTTCATCATTTTTCATTTTGTAATTACTAATAGCCTTATGAACAGCGTTTAAAAAACGTTCTTTTGAAATAGGCTTGCGTAGATAATCAACAGCATCATAATCAAAAGCTTTAAAAGCATATTTAGTTTTACCGGTAACAAAAATAATTTGTGGTTTTATAGTAAGATCATCTAATAAGTCGAACCCTGAAAGAATAGGCATCTCAATATCTAAAAATACAAGATCTATTTCGGTAGTTGCCAACCCAATTTTAGCTTCAATTGCATTGTTGTATTCTGCAACAAGCTCAAGAGAAGGGTGATTATCTATTAACCTAACAATAGATAGTCTTTGTAAAGTAGAATCGTCTACTATCGCACATTTTAATGTTGGTTTGTCCACTTGTTAGTCATTTGGATGTACAATTATACTCAAAATATCGATGAATGACAAGTATTTTTAACTTTATCGATAAAATAGGGGCTTTTCCCCCTTTATTGTAGGATAATAATATACTTAATAAAAGAGGTTTGAAGTTTGCAAAAAAAAGTAGTATTTTTGCACGCTCTTGGCGAAGTGCTGAGATTTTTTTAATAATTTAAAATAGATTTTTATGAATCATTATGAAACTGTTTTCATCTTAAATCCCGTTTTATCTGAAGAACAGATAAAGGAAACAGTAAAGAAATACGAAGATATTCTTGTTTCTAAAGGTGCTAAGATGATATCCAAAGAAAATTGGGGGCTAAAAAAATTAGCTTACGCAATTCAACACAAAAAAAGTGGTTTTTATCACTTATTTGAGTACACTGTAGCTGGAGAAGCTATCAACGATTTAGAAGTTGAGTTTAGAAGAGATGAGCGTATTATGCGTTATCTAACTGTTGCACTAGACAAGCATGCAATTGCTTGGGCTGAGAAAAGAAGAAACCGTAACAAAAAAACCGCATAAGCTATGTCATCTATAGAACAACAAGCAAAAGGAAAAAAAGAGGGAGATATTAGATATTTAACGCCTCTAAACATTGAGACCTCAAAGGTTAAGAAATATTGTATGTTTCAAAAATCTGGTATCAAATATGTAGATTATAAAGATCCTGATTTTTTAATGAGATTCATTAATGAGCAAGGTAAGATATTACCTAGAAGATTAACAGGAACTTCTTTAAAATACCAACGTAAAGTTGCAGTAGCGGTTAAAAGATCTCGTCATTTAGCATTAATGCCTTACGTAGCAGATTTATTAAAATAAAAAATAGATAGGATATGGAACTTATATTAAAAAAAGACGTTGAAAATCTAGGATTTACTGACGACGTAGTAACTGTAAAAAATGGATACGGTAGAAACTTCTTGCTTCCTCAAGGATTAGCAGTTTTAGCTACACCATCTACTAAAAAAGTACTTGCAGAAACATTAAAGCAACGTGCATATAAAGAAAAGAAAATAGTTGAAGATGCTCAAAAAGAAGCAGATAAATTAAATGGTTTAGAGATAAAAATTGCATCTAAATCTGGAGAAGGAAACAAATTATTTGGATCTGTTTCTAATGCTAATTTAGCTGAAGCTCTTGAAGGTAATGATGTTTCTATTGATAAGAAATATATTACAATCGCAGGTGGTTTAATTAAGCGTACAGGTCAATATGAAGCAAAAATTCGTTTTCATAGAGATGTTGTTTCTAGCTTTGCTTTTGAAGTAGTAGCTGAGAAAAAATAAAGAAAAGTTAATTTAAGATTAACATAATAACCATTCGTGATAACTTGCGAATGGTTTTTTTATTGAAATAATAAAAGCACCTATCTAAGGGAATTTTTAAAATGAAATATAGTAGACTTACCAAAGAACAATTTGAAGAAATGCATGTAGAGTTCATTAACTTTTTAGCAACTCAATCTATTACTGCATCTGAATGGGAAGAAATAAAAAGAGTTAAACCGGAAGTTGCAGAAGAAGAATTGGATCTTTTTAGTGATTTAATTTGGGAAGGAGTGTTAAATAATGCTTCTTATCTTGAAAATATTTCGCCACAACAATTATTTTTATTTAAAGTTGAAGATAACTTTATGAAATTAATTGTAGTAAAAATTACTAATGAAAAAATAGATATTACAACTGCTGAAGGATATAAATGGCTCCAAGAGAATTTTGCTTTTGATGAAGTGTCATTTTTTACTTCTAAAAAAGATTTCTCGAACCATAAAAATGGTGATATATTTTCTATAATTCAACAAGGAGCAATTATTACAAAAGGAGATCTATTTAACTTTTTTGACAAAATAATCAACTGATTTTAAAGTATATATTCTGTTTTTAGGAAAACCATCTTCTCTTCTTTCAGATTGAAGAATAAAATTGTTTTTCTCTAATACTTTTATAGAGCTTAAATTTTGATATTGTGTGAAAGCTTCAATAGTTAATAGATTGATTTTTGAAAAACCAAACTCAATAACGCTTTTAATAGCTTCAGTCATATAGCCTTTATTGTAATATGAAGGATTTAAGTCATAACCAATTTCTGCATATTTTTTATCTTCAGAAATATTCCAAAGACAAATAGTTCCAATTAAATTTTTATTACTTTTTATTGTTATTCCCCAATAGTAGATTTTGTTTTCAGAGACATCTTTAATTCGATCTGAAATAAACGTTAAAGCTTCTTTTTCAGTCTTCATTTTTGCTCTTTCAATGAATTTAGTCACTACTTCATTGGATCTTAAAAAAAATATGTCAGAAGCATCCTTTTCAGAAACTTGTCTAAGGATTAATCTTTCAGTAGTTAAAGTTTGTGAGATTTTTAATAAATGAGAATTATTCATATCTCAAACTCTCAATTGGATCTAGCTTTGAAGCTTTCATAGCAGGATAAAATCCAGCAATAATTGCTACAATAAAAGTAATTATAGTCGCCCAGAGCATTGGTATCCAGGGTAATGAAAACTCTGAACTAAAGAAGGAGGAGAATATTAATCCAGTTATGATTCCTAAAATAATACCGAGTATACTTCCAATTTGACCAATAACGATGGTTTCAATAAAAAACTGAGTTGAAATTGTTGAATTTTTAGCACCCAATGCTTTTCTAACACCAATTTCACGTGTTCTTTCAGTAACTGATACTAACATAATATTCATTAGTGCTATAGAAGATCCCAAAATAGTAATGATGCTTATAATCCAAGCGGCTACTTCTAAATATCCAGTTATACTTGCAACTCTATTAATTAGATCGTCACTACGTTCCATTCCAAAGTCATTTTTTTCAATTGGACTTAAACCTCGAATATTTCTAAAAGTTACTATAGCTTCATCTTGTGCTGCATTTAGTAATTCTTTGTCCTTCACCATAATACTTATGGTGTAGTTGATATTGGGTTCTGTAAATATACTTCTAGCAACTTGTATAGGAATAAGAACTTTTAAATCTTGATTATTACCAAAAGTTGATCCCTTAGATTCTAATACTCCTACAACTTTAAATTTTACTCCTCGAATACTGATGGTTTTATTAATAGGATTGTCATTAACGAATAAACTTTTCAAAAAATCAGACCCTATAATACACACCTTATTATTGTTCTGTATATCAAAAATGGTGAAGTTTCTCCCTGTTTCTATTTCTGTTCCTGTATTTTCTAGGTAATATTCATTAATCCCGTAGATTTGAACCTCAGGATCTGTTTTTTCGCTTTCAAATTTTACCTCTGCAGATCTAGTTCCTCGAAAAGATAAAGAGGTTTGAGTCGTTGGATATTCGTAAATGTCTATGAATTCACGAATGTTTTGATAACTAATAATTGGATTTACCTTTTCACGTTTACCACCATGACGCTGAACTTCAAAATCATACCGTTGTATATTAAAAGTATTGGAACCCATAGAAGCAAAGCTTCCGGAAATAGAATCCTCCATTGCCTGTACAGCACTTAATATCCCAACTAAAGCCCAAATTCCAATACCAATTATTACTACCGTTAAGATAGTCCTTAAAAGCTGAGTTTTAATAGAATTAAGAGCTATTTGTACATTTACTCGAAAAAGGGAAAACATAAAAATTAATTTGTTTTAATCGTTAGACTAAAATTGGACTATAAAGTTACCATTATTTTAAAATATCTTATAATTTAAATTTGAAATTAGGATATTTGCAAAACAATTGACAAGAATCAAGAATATTAAATTAAAACACCTTGGCACAAAAACCTTCCATACCAAAAGGAACTAGAGATTTTTCACCTCAAGAAGTATCCAAACGAAACTATATCATGAGTATCATGAGAAATAGTTTTAACACCTATGGCTATCAACCTATTGAAACACCATCTTTTGAAAAAAGCGAAACCTTAATGGGTAAATATGGAGAAGAAGGAGATCGATTGATATTTAAAATATTGAATAGTGGAGATTTTTTAAAAAAAGTGGATGATACTTTACTTTCTGATAAAAACAGTTTAAAGGTTACTTCAAGTATTTCTGAAAAAGCATTGCGTTACGATCTTACCGTTCCTTTTGCTAGGTATGTGGTGCAACACCAAAACGATATAACTTTCCCTTTTAAACGCTATCAAATTCAACCTGTTTGGCGTGCAGATCGACCACAAAAAGGGCGATTTAGAGAATTTTATCAATGTGATGCAGATGTAGTGGGATCTACCTCGTTATGGCAGGAAGTTGAATTAGTCCAATTGTACGATGATGTTTTTAACCAGTTGAGTTTAAAAGGAGTTACAATTAAAATAAATAATAGAAAAATATTATCTGGAATAGCAGAAGTTATAGGCGCTGAAGATAAATTAATAGATTTTACAGTTGCTTTAGATAAATTAGATAAAATTGGAGAAGAAGGTGTTAAAACAGAAATGTTAAACAAAGGGATCTCTCCAGAGGCATTAAAAAAACTTCAACCTTTATTTAGTTTTAAAGGATCTGCTTTTGAAATGTTATCTGAATTAAAACAAATGCTATTAAGTTCAGAAACTGGATTAAAAGGAATAGAAGAATTAGAATTTATTGTTAATGCAATTGAATCTTTAACCTTAAAATCGGCAAAATTAGAAGTTGATGTAACGCTTGCAAGAGGACTTAATTATTATACAGGCGCTATTTTTGAAGTTAGTCCACCTGAAGGTGTAAAAATGGGAAGTATCGGTGGTGGTGGTCGTTATGATGATTTAACAGGGATTTTTGGATTAAAGAATATTAGTGGAGTTGGAATTTCATTTGGATTAGATAGAATTTATTTAGTGTTAGAAGAACTAAACTTGTTTCCAAAAACCGTTTTAGAAAGTACAAAAGTGTTGTTTATTAACTTTGGGGATAAAGAATCTTTATATGCAATGCAAGCCATTTCTAAATTTAGAGAAAAAGGTATTGCTTGTGAGCTATATCCAGATACTGCAAAAATGGGAAAACAAATGGGTTATGCTAATAAAAGAGAAATTCCTTTTGTGATTTTAGCTGGTGATAAAGAAATGGATTCAAGCACCTTTACCTTAAAAAACATGAAAAGTGGTGATCAATCCACCCATACTCTAGAAAATTTGATTGCACTAATGAAATAATCTTTTTTTGAATCAAGGAATAATAAGGTTTTAATACTCAATATTTTGAGTTTTATATCTTATGAAACATCAGGTTAACCTAATGAAAATTATACTAAACATACTTATTCTTTTTTTGTTTTTTGGAACTTCACAATTGTTTTATGCTCAAGAAGAAAAGCCTAAAGTCGCATTAGTTTTAAGTGGAGGAGGTGCTAAAGGTATTGCTCACATTCGTGTTTTACAAGCATTAGATTCTTTGGGGATTGTTCCAGATTTAATTGTGGGTACTAGTATGGGTAGTGTTGTTGGTGGTTTATATGCTATGGGGTATTCTGGCGATAGTATTGCAAATATTGCTAATAATGCAAGATGGGATGATTTACTTGGTGGAGATGTTTCGTTACAAAGTGTGAGTGTTGAAGAAAAAAGTGAATTTCAAAAATATTTGATTGAATTAGATATAAAAGATGGAAAACCTAAATTAAATTCTTCCTTGTTAAGAGATCAAAACCTAAGGAAATTTATTTCAGAAATTACATTTCCTGTATACGATATTTATGATTTTGATGAATTGTCAATTCCGTTTAGAGCCATGACAACAGATATTGTTAATGGAAAAGAAGTGATTTTAGGAGATGGTTCTTTAAGCTTGGCAATGCGAGCAAGTATGTCTATTCCTGGTGTTTTTCAAGCTGTAGATTATAAAAACACCTTATTAGTTGATGGAGGGATACTTAATAATTTTCCAACAGATGTTGCAAAATCAATGGGAGCAGATATAATAATTGGGAGCGATGTAGGAGATGGAATGCAGCCAAAGGAAAAATTGGATAATATGCCTACTTTGATCTTCCAAACTACTATGTTAGTAAGTAATTTAAAGAATGAAAAGAATAAAGAAATTTGTGATATACTAATAGCTCACGGTCCAAACCTTAATTATTCTACAGGTGATTTTAATAAAAGTGAAGAAATATTTAAAGAAGGAAATATTGCTACTAAAAGTAATATGGATGCTTTAGTTTTATTGTCAAATAAATTAAAAAAATACCCTCAAAAAGCTCATGAAGTTCCTGAAGCAAGGGAGAGTCTTGTTTTAGATACTGTGATTTTTAAAGGAATTAGTAAAGAGAATTTTCTTTTAGCAAAAGAAAGAACAAATATAGAGCCTCATAAGGAGTATAAAGTTAATGAAATTATTGATGGGGTTAACAGAACTATTGGTACCAGAATGTTTTCTAAAATAACGTATAATTCAATTTTGAATAATGACAAAATTGGAATACAATTTAATGGTTTTGAGCATTCTAAGCATCAATTAAAAGGAGCACTTCATTATGATACCTATAGAGGGGTAGGGCTAATTGTAAATTATACAGGTAGAAATATACTGGGCGAGTCTTCAAGAGTGATTGTGAGCGCCGATATTGCTGAACAGCCAAGAGCAAGGTTACAATATCAAAAAATATTTGGAAAGAATAAATCGTGGTGGTGGAGATCTGAGGTAGTTGGCGAATTATTAAAGCAAGAAGTATTTGAAAATGGTGATGATATAGAAAATATTAAACATAATTTCCTGCAGATTGATAACCAGATAAGTAAAAATATAAATTCATTAAGAAGCTATGTTGGATTAGGATTAAATTATGAGCTCACTCATTTAAGGCCGAAGGTTGATCCTAATATAGCGGATAATTTTTTTGGTTTCAAAGAGTATAACTTTAATAATATTGAAGTTAATGCTCATTATACTTACAATAGTTTAGATAAGGTGTTCTTTTCTACTGAGGGAACTTATTTTAAAGCTTCAATTAGTAGATCATTATTACATCATATGTATTTAGAACAAGCTGAAGAAAATAGTTTGCCAATTGAAGGGGCTACTAATGGTTTTACTAAGCTAAACTTAAATTATGAAAAGAGATTTAATTTTAATAAAAGTATCACCGGAATAGTTAAAACTACAACTAATTTTATTTTTGAAGATAACCTGGCTTCAAACGACATTTCATTTGAAGAGTATGGTTATTCAGCAAAGTATTCTTTAGGAGGTTATATTCCAAATAATCGTAATAATAGCTTTTTATTTAAAGGTTTGCATGAAGACGAATTAACAGTAAGCCAATTCATGAAAATAACACTGGCTACACAATTTACTCCAATTAATAAAATATTTATAGTTCCACATGTTGATCTTGCTTCAGTTGGATTTACAGATTTTGAAGATTATATTGAAGATGCCTTTTGGCCTAAAGGAGATTGGAAGGATAAAATAGACACAAGTGCACTTATGTCTGTTGGTGCAACTTTTTCATACCATTCAATACTAGGACCTGTTAATTTTGATGTGTCTTATGTTAATGATATTAATAAATTAAGGCTTTATTTTAGTGTAGGACTATTATTTAACTCATCTAATTAATAATAGCTAATTAACATATTTTTTCATAAATTGTAGTATGACAAAAAATAGTAAAAAAGGAATGTTATTACCTCCAGCAGTAGGATATTCTTTTAGAATAGTTTTTGATTTAGTTAGAAAAAATAAAGTTCAGTTAAAATACTACCCTAAGATATTTGCAATTACTATGGTTAACATAATTAATTTTCCTTTTAGAACCTATGAAAGGATATTCATAAATCCAAAATACCATAAAAAACAAATAAAAAAAGCTCCAATATTTATCATTGGTCATTGGAGAAGTGGTACAACTCATTTACATAATTTATTATGTCAAGATAAACAGATGGCTTATGTATCTACCTATCAAAGTGTATTTCCAGATACCTTATTCAATAAATTGGGGCGGTTTTTATTTAAAGGTTTCTCAACCCTTTTAATTCCTGGAACCAGAAAGGGGGATAATGTTACGTTAGGCTCATCATTACCTCAAGAAGAAGAATTTGCATTGGGTGATAAAACACCATTTTGTTTTTACTTTTTTTGGATGTTTCCTACTAAAATGATTAGCTATTATAATAGTTTTATTAGGTTTGATAATATCGATGTTAACCATTTAAATAAATGGAAATCTGATTATAAATTGCTCATAAAAAAAGCGATAAAAAACTCAAAAGGGAATGTGCTTCTTTCTAAAAACCCTCCCAATACTGGTCGTGTAAAGACCTTATTAGAAATGTTTCCAGACGCAAAGTTTATTCATATCCATCGAAACCCTATTGAAGTGTTTTTATCTACTCAAAACTTTTATAATAAAATGTTACCTCCATTACAATTGCAAGATATTAGTAAGGAGGATATCGATTTAAATATCCAAAATATTTATAAAAAAATAATGAGTGATTATTTTGAACAAAAAGAATTAATCCCTTCTGGTAATCTTATTGAAGTATCCTTTTATGAATTAGAAGATGATCCCAAGAAAATTTTAAAGAAAATTTATACTACTTTAAACATTGACAATTTTGATATTGCTTCTAAAAATTTTGAAGCTTATATTGATAAATTAAAGAGTTATAAAAAAAATAAGCACATCATAAAAAAGAAACAACTAGATATATTAATGAAGGAATGGGATTTTTCAATGGAAAAATTGAATTATTCACTTTCAGATAATATTGAAGTCATTGATTAAAATAAGAATGAAAAAAACAATACTTCTCATTTGCTTTTTAGTTTTTCAAAACTTTTTTTTATTCGCTCAAGAGGATTGGGAGTTGAGTAGAGATTCTGATGGAATTAAAGTTTACACAAAAAAGGAAGAAGGCTATTCGTTTAAATCTTTTAGAGCTAATTCTATAGTTAATGGCTCTATCCATCAATTTATGGATGTTTTATTAGATATTGAAAATTTTCCAGATTGGGGTTTTAACGTGAGATCTGCAAAACTATTAGAAAGATCTGGAGATACAGTGCAAACATATTATTCAATTGCTAAAGCGCCTTTTCCTTATAAGGATAGAGATGGTGTTTATCTTAATAGGTCTAAGTGGGATACAAATACAAAAACGTTAATAATAGATATTGAAGTGCTAAATGATTATTTAGAACTAGACGATAAATATATTAGAGTAAAAGGTTATGGTTATTGGAAAGTAAAGGTGCTTTCTGAAAATAAAATTGATGTTACTTTTTTTATGCAGATAGATCCAGGAGGCAATGTGCCTAGTTGGTTAGCAAATATGTTTGTAGATGGAACCCCATATCATACCTTATTAAACCTAAAGGAAACGATTGAAGATTCTACTATTAAAAAGAAATATGATTTTATAGATTAATTAAAATTTTACTCTACTTGTTTAAGATTTTCCACCGTAAATTCATCATCACTTAAACCTTGATCAAACTTAACATCTGTTAATATAATTTTAGTAGAGTGACTTTTTAAAACATCTTCCATTTTAACTTCTTTTGCGTACCAATAATTACCTTTTTTCTCATAATTATAAGTAGCAAGCTTGAAATATTTTTTGCTTTTATTGAAGTATTCCATTTTTACAGGATAATAATTGGTTTTATCCATGTATAAAACAATTTTTGAATATTTTGATTTATTATTTTTTGAAGTTAATTCTAGTACATGATATTCAGAATTGTTAATGTCTGTAAACTTAGGTGAATATCTTTCACTGTATGGGATACCACTCATATCTTCTTGAGTAAAGTCGGTTCCTGTAAAGGCTTGACTTTTACTTAGCAGTGAAATTCTAACTGCTTTACCAAAAGCTGGCATGTATAGCCAAATTATATCGTCAGGAAGTGATAGAGTAGCAATTCCTGCTTGTTTTTCAGGTTTAGTATATCGATATAGTTTTTTAAATTTTCCTTTTTGTTTTAAAGAAGCTTCTCTTTCTTTAGTTTTTCCATCTTTATCGGTAATAACCATTAAAACTTTTGCTTCTTTGTCTTTAGGAGCAGATATTAATAAATCCATGTTTTGTAACATAGCTTCAGCACTTTGTGCATTTATATTGCTAAAACTTAAAATTGAAATAAATAGAAGAAGGGAAGTAAGCTTAATATTCATTTGTAATAATTTAATTTGTTTTTTTTCTTTTAATTAATAATAATATGGAAGGAAGTAATGTTAATGCTCCCAAACATGAACTTATCATACTTAAAGCAATAAGTAGACCAAAATATTGAAGTGGAACCATTTCTGAAAATAATAACACTAAAAATCCTGCAGAAACCGATATTACATTGATAATAATGGCTTTCCCACTTACTAATATCGATTCTTGAATGGCTCCATAGAGGTCTTGACTTTTTTTGAAGGATTCGTTAAAATGTGAAATAATATGTATAGAATAATCAATACCTATACCTAGCGCTACACTAGCTACAAGTACCGTTGCTATGTTTAATGAGATCCCAGTTAAGCCCATAAACCCAAAGAGAATGATAATGGTAGCTATAATTGGTAAAGTAGCGTAGATTCCACTTTTCCAAGAACGTAATATGATACCGACTAATATAATTACAAATAGAATAGCTATAAGAATACTACCAATTTGACTATTGATCAAGCTTTGATCCATAGTGATGTCGACAAATGGCATTCCGGTAATTTCAATTTGACAATCTTCAGATGAATTCTCTTTTATAAAGGTTTTCATATATTTTGAAAATTCCTTTTTCGACTCGTTATCTGGAGATTTAAATTTTGAAATAATAATACCTTCAGTTAATTCTTCATTAACAAAACGACTCATTACTTCATTTCCTTCTAGTAGAAACCATAGCTGCTCTATTTGTTCAATTTTACTTGGAAATTCTCTAGAATCGGTAATCGTATAATTAATTTCAGAAATTAATTTTGCAATCGACATAGAAGTGTAAACATCTGGGCTCTTCTCCATATATTCTGAAGTCTGAAGCATTGTTTTTAATACTTTGGGGCTTTGCATATTTCCTTTAAAATACACGAATATGGGTTTGGTGCCTCCAAACTTTTCAACCATGATGTTTTCAGCTAATCGTGTAGGATTGTCCTTTTTAAAATACTCTTGAATATCAACACTTCTTTTTATAGATAACATACCTACAATACTAAAACCAATTAAAACCATCCAAATAACAAATATCTTTTTAGGGTGTTTTATCAAAAGATTATTAATAGGTTTAAGAAGATTATTTGTTAAAAAGGTACTTTTATTTGATTTTGCTTTTTTGGAACCTTTAAAATTGAAAGCTTCCATAATTGAAGGAACGAAAAAGATTGATAAAAGGCAAGCGAAAAATGTACCCAGTGCTGTAAAGATTCCAAAATCAACAATCATTTGTAGATAGGCTCCGAATATAAAGGAAACAAAACCTATGATAGTGGTAATTGCAGCTAACAGAATTGGAACTAATACATATGCTAATGCAGTCCTAATAACATTGGGCTGATTGGATTGACTTACTTCATTGATTCGATTAATAACGTGAATCGTGTAAGCGCTACCTATTGCTAATAAAATAATAGGGATATTGTTAGATATCATAGACATTTTAATATCTAACAATGCCATACATCCTAAACTCCAAACAATTGATATTACTGCTATTAAAAGAGGCAATAAAACACCACTTATGGATCTAAAACTAAAGAACAATACCAATGCAATTACTAAGAAAGCAAGGGGTAGTAAGTTTGTTAAATCGCTTGTCATCAAATCCGAAATGTAGGTTACTAGCATTGGAGATCCTATATAATATAGCTTTTCGGGTAGTTTAAGGTCTTCTGTTTTTTGTATTACTTGTTTGGCTAAAGTGTTAACATTAGCATCATTATCTAAGCTGAAAATTATTAAGGTTGCTGTTTCATCATCAGATACAATGGAACCTTTATACATTTCATTGTTTAGAATATTATTTCTTAATTCTTGAAAATCTTCTGGACTTTCAGGCATTTCATATTCATCAACTAATTTCCCTATTTCAATTCCATATTCACCTCCTTTAATGTTGATAATGTTTGTAAGGCTAGAAACTGAAGTAATCCCTTCAATATTGGTTAAAGTGTCGGTAATTATTTGAATATGTTCAAGAACTGAAGTTTGATAAACATTATCTGTTTCAAGTATAATAACTCCCATGTTATTACCTCCAAAATTCTCACCTATTTTTTTAAGTAGTTTAGCGTCTATGTCATCATCTGGTAATGATCTAACAATATCTGCATCTATCTTAAGACCTCTTAATTCGTTTCCGAAAAAAAGAGTCCCAATTAAAACCAATAGTATGATTAACCATTTTTTAGCTAATATTCCTTTAGAAAATTTTACTAAATCCATGATTTATTTATTGAGATAAATATTAATAATATATGAAATGCTAAGTTACTATTTTTATAATTTATTACCACACTTTTGGTATTAATGCCTTCCTGTTTTTTGGGTAATTTTTAAAATGATTTTTATACCAATTATGATGTCCAGATACTCTAGGTAATAAGTTTGCTGCTGTCCATATCAAGAAAGTAGTGGCAGGGAAATTCCAAGCAATTAATGCAAATCCTATCCATTGTAAGATTTCTCCAAGATAATTAGGACAAGAAACGTACTTAAAAAGAAACCCATTAGGGATTTTATATCCAACTTCTCCAGGTTTTCTAAGATTAATTAGCATAGTGTCACTAACTTGATTAATTATAAATCCAGTAACAAATAATAAGGCTCCTAAATAAAAATTCCAATTAGTAAATGAACTCGCATCGTAACTTTCCAGGTGAGCTAAAAAATAACCGTTTAAACCAGCATTCATAAGATTGAAGCAAATGGCTGAAAGAACTATGGTGATTGGCATTTTTTTACTTTTTGTTCGTATTCTAAAAGGATAAATAAAAGTTCTATTAAAATAATGCACCAGCCAAAGTATACTAAGCATACTCGCATAATTACTTTGATTGAAACTAATGTAGAAATAAAGAATAATTAGAAAGGAAGGTAATTCCATTAACACCCAACCCAAATTATTCGAAATTTCTGGTCCCCAACCTTTTCTAACGTGCCTACCATAAGGGGCTCTTACAAATTGTAATAATATAAAGGATGAAATACCTATAATTGACCAAATAATACAGACTGTATTTAATGTTTCTAAACTCATTCTTGTTGTTTTTTTCTAAACCAAGTTAATAAATCATTTATAGTTTCAGTAATGGGTCTTTCGCTGTGGTTTAATTGTTTTTTTGCCTTCGAACAATCCATGTTTTTTGGAGCTAATTTTAAAGTGATTAAACTTTCTTTAGTAATTGGCCATCGCAATGGGAACAATTTTTTATATAAATTTATAAGTGGTACCAAACTAATTAAAATGTCCAACGGCATGCAAAAGAAATTTTTGCTTGGATTTGAAATTTTCGCAATTTCTTTAATACTATAATAACTTCCTCCTATTAAATAAATCTCACCTTTGCTTCCTTTATCAATACTATTAATAATAGTTTGAGATATATCTCTAACATCAACTAAATTATATCCTCCCGTAGTTATGATGGGCATTTTGTAATTAGCCATGTCCAAGATAGTTTGACCAAAATGTGATGGTTTATTATCTGGAGGGCCTACAATGGCAGTAGGTCTAATAATAAATGCATCTAAGTTATTATTATTAACACCATCTAAAACATTTTTTTCTGCAGTTGCTTTTGTCCAATCGTAGTTGAAGTCATTTTTAGTTTTATAGGGTCTATCTTCATTATAAACTTCATTATTAGTAGTCTCAACTACCGCAGCAGAAGAACTAATATAAATCATTTTGATGTTTTGCTTCAAACAAGCATTCATAACATTTTCAGTACCATTTACATTAATGTTATAAACCTTTTGTGCTTCTTTTTCTCCTATAGAAATCATACCAGCACTGTGTATTAATACAGAAGAATTATCTAATAACTGATCAAAAGAATTTGGTTTTGTAATGTCACCTTGTACCCATTTTAAATTTGGATGCTCAACAGCTGGTTTTTTAGTTACATATAAAGCATTTACTGAATAATTTTGTTCTAATAGCATATTGATTAAACAAACACCTAAGTGTCCAGTTCCTCCAGTAATACTAACCGTTTTGTTTTCCTGCATTCTTTTTAGAATCTCAATTGTGAAGATAATAATTTTGTTGAAACTGTAAGGTAAATCATGAACAACTAATTAAGTAAAAGGTTTAGTTTTTCAAATTTAATTTCTCCAAAATCTGATATTATTTTATCAGCTTTATCATAAACTTGATTTTTTGAATTTGGGCTTTTAAAACCAACACAATAAATTTTTGCATTGGTGGCTGCCTCAATTCCATTGGTTGAATCTTCAATAACTACACATTCTTTTTTTGAGTAACCAGAAGCTTTAGCTGCATTAATAAATATCTCTGGATGAGGTTTAGATGCTTTTAAATCTGCACCACTGAGTTTTGCAATAAAGTATTGGTCTAAATTAAATCTCGTAAATACATTATTAATAGTATTCATAGAAGCTGAAGAAGCAAGCACTAAGATGATATTATTTTTATGATAATCTTTTATTAAATCTAAAACACCATCAATTAATGAAAGACTTTTATCATTAATAAATAGATATTTAAAAAAGTTACGCTTTAGCTGAACTAAAGTTTCTGGTGTTTGAGATAAATTGAAAATTTGACAAAGTTGTCTACAGATATTGATAGTAGATTGTCCAGTAAATGATTCATATAGTTCATCTGAAACAGAAATATTAACTGCTTCAAACATTTTGAAGTATGCTTTGCAGTGAAGGGGTTCGGTGTCAACGATTACACCATCCATATCGAATAATACTGCTTTTAACATTTTAATTTATTTGCAAAGATAAAAGATGGAAGATTCATTTGCATAAAATCAATCATTACTTTTATCGGAATTGGATTGATTTGCAATTTGGATGATTTGTTTTAATTTTTCCTTACGAGTTTCTTGCTCATTTCGTAATTTATTCTTCTTACGATTCATAAGCTTAGTATGTTTTGCTTTATTACGAGTGTTTTTTTCTTTCCCTTTTTTAGCCATATGTTTTTTAAAATAAAGAAATAAAAAAAAGTGATTTAATTTTATTTAACTATTAGTTTTAACAATTTATAAATGCTCAGAAATTGTATTGTATACCAAATATTTATTAATGAATTGTTTTGAGTTTTCGTCAAACACGTTGCAATTTCGTATTGGCTTTGCATATAAATGAAGCGACCTACTTCTTTTGTTAGATAAGTTTTCTAAACTATGAAACCCCATAAAATCAATCATATAAGTGATATCATCTTTTTTTGCAACAGTCGACCTAACCGTATTAATTTCACCATTTTCATTTAATTGATAGAGGTTCTCTCTTAATTCACCTTCAATAATTCTTACCCAACACTCTTCACCACCATGATCGTGAATAGGGGTCATTTGTCCTTTTTCCCAACAAAGTAGTATCAATTCAAACTTTTCATTTTTAAAAATGCAGTTTCGAGTGTAAGTTTCATTAGACCAAAAAGAATGGTTTTCAAAAGCGCTAACTGGCACTTCCATAGAACGTATTATGTGATTAAAGGTCGCCCTCTCACCTTTAGATAATGCAGTGACTAACTCGTTTAAAGTTTCACATGTAATGGAACTGTTTTCGTTTAAATTCAAAATAGGTTATTGATTATTTTTGTTCATTAAATGTACAAATCTAAGGTCAATCCCCAAATCCAAATAATGATTTCGAATTGATTTTTTAATTCGATTCAGAACTTCAAATATATAGTTTTTTGAGCGTTTTTGAGCTGTTTTTTGTGAAATAAAGCTCAAAAATTGCTGTTTATCCATTTTTTTTGAGCATTTTGTAAAATATTAAAAATTCATAATTATCGAATTTTTTTTAGATTTCCGACTTTCAAATCACTTGTAAGCGAATAATAAAATATAATAATTATGCAAGATTCAGATTTTATAATTAAGATAGCTGTTTTAGCTGCCTATGTTGGAGTTTTACTATTAATTGGCATATTCGCTTCCAAGCGTGTAAAAAGTATGAGTGATTATTATGTAGGAGGAAAAAACATGGGGTTTTGGGCGGTCGCATTTTCTGCAAGAGCAACAGGAGAATCTGGCTGGTTATTGATTGGACTTACTGGTATGGGGGCCATGGCTGGTTACTCTGGATATTGGGTTGTTGTTGGTGAGTTGCTCGGTGTATTTGTATCATGGCAGTTTATGGCTAAACGCTTCAAAAAAAGATCCGATAGGTTCGGTGCAATTACCATTCCCGATTATCTTCAAAGTCATTTTCAATCCAAAACACATACGCTCCGTATTATAGCAGCATCAGTTCTTGTTGTTTTTATTGTCATATATGTTGCTTCACAAATAGATGTTACAGGGATTGCTTTCAGATCAATGCTAGGGATTGATTATAAAATTGGAGCCTTAATTGGATTTCTAATTGTAATTATTTACATTTTTATTGGTGGTTTTGTAGCCGCAGTTTGGTCAGATTTATTTCAAGGATTGCTCATGTTTTTCGGTCTTGTTCTACTCCCTATTGTGGTTTGGTTTTCAATGGATCATGGAGCCGGAATTACTGAAGGGCTTAATGCTATAGACCCAACACTAACCCAAATTATGGGAAGAAGTAATGACGGTTGGATGAACCTGTTTACAATTTTGGGGTTTTCTATGATTGGACTTGGCTTCCTTGGTTCACCACAGGTTTATGTTAGGTTTATGTCTATAAAGGATAAAAATGAAATTGAAAAAGGAAAATGGATAGCGGTTATATTTACATTATTAACAGATGCAGCTGCTGTAACTATAGGAATTTTAGCACGTATATATTTTACAAAAGAAGGGCAAGATCCTGAAGGAATTTTAGGAAATAATGGTGAAAATGTATTGAGTATGATTACTGAAACTTTCTTGCCAACATTATTAGTGGCAGTTTTTATTGCCATTGTTTTATCGGCTATTATGTCTACAATTGATTCACTTTTAATATTAGCTTCAAGTGCCATAACTCGTGATTTCTACCAGAAAATATTTAGACCAGATATTAAGGATGAAAATTTAACAAAAATCTCTAGAATTTCAACTATCATTATGGCATTTACGGCCTTATTAATTGCCATAATCATGAACTATGTATCTCCTGATAGGCAAATATTTTGGGTAATCATTTTCGGGTGGTCAGGAATAGCAGCCACTTTTTGCCCATTAATTATCCTGTCACTTTTTTGGAAAGGATATTCTGAAAAGGGTGCTGTAGCTTCTATGATTTCAGGATTTATATCTGTGGTAATATTCAATTTTGTATTAAAAGAAATACCTACTTATGGAGAATATTTCATTGCATTAGATGTATTGGCCCCTTCATTTGCGGTAGCAATGGTTGTTGGAATATTAGTCTCAAAAATTTATCCTCCAAGAGCTGAAGCCGTGAAAATGATAAAAGAAATTGATTTAGAAACTAATGAATAATGTTTTTTTTAAATAGAGGTACTTGTTTATTATTACTCTCGTCTTTATAAAAAATAGTGGTTTTAATGCTTAAACGTAAGATAAATATCAATATAAAGGTCTGTGTTAACCCGAAATATTAGTGCTTAAAACCCGCTACTTTTCATATACAAGACCATTGACTTCCATTAAAAACAATTGTTAAACTCTTCCAAAATCACCTTGAGTTAATAGTACCCTTTTTATATTTGGTTTTAAATTTTGATATCATGAAAAAATTAACTGGCTTTATACTTTTAATTCTTTTTGTTGTTAGCCCTTTTATAAAAGCTCAAGAGCTTAGTTTTGAGGAATACAATCCTACTTCTACTTTGGTGGTTCCGGGCAAAAAGATAATCAAGGCCAAATATCCTTTTATCGATATACATGGGCATCAATACCGTATGGCTAACCAAGATTTAGCTCCGGTAGTTCAAGCCATGGATACCTTAAATATGGGAATTATGGTGAACCTAAGTGGTCGCTCTGGGAAGGATTTAATCAAGTCGGTTAAAAACATAAAAGATAACTATCCCAACCGTTTTGTGGTGTTTGCCAATGTAAATTTTGATGACGTAGGAAAGGATAATTGGACCGCCAATACCGTTGCTCAGTTACGAGAAGATATCAATCAAGGTGCCAGAGGACTAAAAGTTTATAAAAGCCTAGGGCTAAGAAATAAAGATACCGATGGCAATCGCATTACCATAGATGACCCAAGGTTGGATGCTATATGGTCATTATGTGGCGAAATGGGCGTACCAGTTTTAATCCATACCGCAGATCCCAAACCTTTTTGGGATGAGTTCGATGGCGATAACGAACGTTGGTTAGAATTAAAAACCCACCCTAGAAGAAAAAGAGATACAGATAATCCAGCACCATGGCAAGAGTTGATAGACGAGCAACACCGTATGTTTAAAAAACATCCCTATACTACCTTTATCAATGCGCATATGGGTTGGTATGCCAACGATTTAAAAAAATTGGGCGAGCTCTTAGACGAAATGCCTAATATGATGGTAGAAATAGGAGCTATCATCGCAGAGCTTGGCCGTCAACCTAGAAATGCAAAAGCCTTTTTTATAAAATACCAAGACCGTATCTTATTTGGAAAAGATAGTTGGAAACCAGAAGAGTTTCCTACTTATTTTAGAGTCTTAGAAAGCAATGACGAATATTTTCCTTATCATAAAAAGTACCATGCTTATTGGGCAATGTATGGTTTAGACTTACCCGAAGAGGTCTTGAAAAAAGTATATTATAAAAATGCCTTGCGTATCGTGCCAAGATTGGACCGATCGTTGTTTCCAGATTAAAAGCGAAATAGATTTACAATAAATTAAAAAGCGATTAAAGAATATTCTTTAATCGCTTTTTGTTTATAACGAGAACCAAATTTTAGTTGGTTAACTCTAATTGAAGGCTGTTTGAAGATTAAATTTTAATGAACCTATTATTTATTCTTTATATTAGTGCATTCATGTTATTTTCAATATTAAACAAACTTAAAATTGATTAACGTCTTTAGAAAAATTCGAAAAAAAATGGCAGCTGACAACAAGCCTCTAATTTATTTAAGATATGCCATTGGTGAAATTGTATTGGTAGTAATTGGAATTCTTTTTGCTTTACAAATCAATAACTGGAATATGCAGCGTATTGAAAAAAAGAATGAATTATCGATACTTCAAGATTTAAAAGTTGAGTTTCAAGAAAACCTAAAAGATGCAGAACGCGTTTTTAAAGGAAATGAAGGAATTCATAATTCAATGGCTGCTATTCAAAAAAACATAGCTTTGGAGAATTATCAGCAGCGAGAAATAGATAGCTTATTGTATTTTGTATTTGATTGGTTTGATTATACTGCAAAACCCGGGGCATCGAATAACTTGATCAATTCTGGAAACTTAAATCTTATTAGCAATAAGGAGCTAAGAAAATTACTCACATTGTGGTCGGGAGTAGATGCAGAACTTGAAGATGATGAAGCACTTGCTATTCGTTATTCACAAGATGTAATCATTCCCTTTTTAGCCCAAAATTTCCCTATAAGTAATTTAGAGGAGTTTGACTTTAATGTTGATTTCTATACTAAAGAATCTAAAGGTGAATTTCATTATAAACCTGAAAAAAACCTTCCTTACAACGTAGAAGCATTGCTACAGAATAAAGTATTTCAAAGTCACAAATCAGTAAAGAAAATGCACGCTAGGCATAATGGTATGGAGTGTGTAGCTGTAGTAAATACCTGCCGTTCTATTTTAGATTTAATAGAACAAGAACTTAAAAATTATTCATCCTAAATTTCTCTCAATGTTAAAAATTAAAAAAAAACTAACAAATAGTAATCCCAACTTAAGAATCATTTTTATGGCTTTTATACTACTTCTAAGTATGTATGCTTGTAAAAATGAAAATACTAAAATTGATGACCTAGACATAGCACAAGTTCAGAATATTGAGCTTCCTAAAAAAAGAATATTAAATGAAGTGACATTTATTGGGAGTGGATATGAATTAGGGTTAGAACATGGAAAGAAATTAAAACCACAAATTGCTGAAATTGTAACAAAATGGAATCAAAATACTTCAAAAACTTTGAAAAGAGACGCTGACGAGGTTCTTAAAGAATTTATGAAATATGGAAATTTTACGAAAACGATTAAAAAATATACTCCAGATCTATATGAAGAAATAAGAGGAATAGCTGACGGATCTGAGCAAGATTTTGATCACATCATGGTTCTAAACCTATTGGATGAATTTTGGGTATATCTAAGTAACCCTAACAATCATCACTGTAGCGATATTGGTGTGCCTGCAAGAAATGGAAATCCAGCTTATGTTGCCCAAAACATGGATATTGAAGGTTATACAGATGGCTATCAAACATTAGTACGGTTAACAAGAACTCCAGAAAGACCGGGACAGTTTTTAGTGACACATCCTGGATTAATTGTCCTTAACGGCATGAATGATAAAGGGGTAGGTGTTGTTGTAAACACCATAATGCAACTAAAAGCTTCTCCTAAAGGTTTACCAGTAGCTTTCGTGATTAGAAAGATACTTAGCCTTACAGATAAAACCGAAATTTTGAGTTTTATAAATTCAGTACCCCATGCATCGGGACAGAATTATATTATTGGAGTAGGGGATGAAGTTTTTGATTTTGAAGCCTCTGCTGGCAAAGTCGTTCAATACAACCCTGGTAATGAAAATGGAACTGTATATCATACCAACCACCCTGTAGTAAATGATAATCTAAAGCCTTGGCTTGAAAAGTATAACCCTAAAACTATTGAAAGTAGTGTTACTGAAAAGTCAAATAGTTATATCCGTTTTTCTTCTTTGGTTGATGGCATAAAATCTACCGATGAAATAGATGAAAAGACCATTATGAATGTTTTAAGGTCGAAAGATGACCCATTTAATCCAGTATGTAGAAATTGGAGCCCGGGACAAGGTTTCACCTTTGCTTCCACGATTATGACTTTAGGAGAGAACCCTAGTTTGTTAATTACATCTGGACCTCCAGATGAATCAGAATATAAAAGAATTTATTTTTTTAATTAAAAGAATAATAAAATTCCGAAAGTTAAATTGAAACTTGCAAATGATGTTTCGATTGTAATTAATTATTACCAAAAAATCTATTATAATGAAAAGACCCACTATATTAATTTCGTTTGTACTAGTTTATTTCTTTGTAGGAAATGTTAGCCTTTTAGCACAAGAAAATACACTTCAGGAACTTCAAGAAATTGCTATTGTCGATCAAAAAATAATGATACCCATGCGAGATGGTACTCGCCTGGCAACTGATATTTACCGCCCTAAAACCCATGAGAAAGTGCCAATTATTTTTTCGCGAACCCCCTATAATTTTAACTCTTGGGGAGATGGAAAAGAAAAAACAAGAACAGCAGAAAGAGCTTTAGAAGCTGTTAAAAGAGGATATGCCTATGTAGTACAAAATGAACGAGGGCGCTATTTTTCAGAAGGCGAATGGGATATTCTTGGAGTTCCATTAACCGATGGTTATGATGCATTTACTTGGATGAAAAACCAATCCTGGTCTAATGGAAAGATTGGAACTTTGGGTTGTTCTTCTACTGCCGAATGGCAAATGGCAGTTGCAGCTTTAGATCATCCTTCTCATGCCGCCATGGTACCTCAAGGTTATGGTGCTGGAGTAGGTAGGATAGGTACAATTAACGAACAAGGAAATTGGTATCGTGGCGGAGCAGAACAAATGCTATTTTTTTCATGGTTATATGGGGTAGAGCATGATAAATTTAAACCACGTATTCCTGCTGGAGCTTCACAAGAAGATTTGATTAGGATTTCTAGGTTTTACGATTTAGCACCTGAAAACCCTCCAGTAGATTGGGCAGAAGCACTGAAGCATTTACCTATTCAGGATATACTAAAAAACGTACATGGTAAAAATGAGATTTTTGATAAAATGATACGTCGTAAACCAAATGATGAAGCATGGTTTAATGGAGGAATTTATCACGATGATATGGAAATTGGAGTTCCAAGTTTTTGGTTCGCATCTTGGTATGATGTCTCTATAACTCCAAATCTAGCTTTATTTAATCATGTTAGAAATAATTCTAAAGATGAATTAATTAGAGACAATCAATATTTAGTGATTGCACCAACATTACATTGTGGGTATACTAGAGCAACCGAAAACACGATAGTTGGCGAACGAAATGTAGGTGATGCAACACTTAATTATGACGAGCAAATTTATGGATGGTTTGATTGGTGGCTAAAAGGTGAACAGAACGATTTTAAAGAGAAAACACCTAGAGTGCAATATTATACCATGGGAAGTAATAAGTGGCAAGCATCAGAAACTTGGCCACCAGAAAAGGCGAAATTAACAAGCTATTATTTAAACAGTAATGGGAATGCCAATAGCTTTTTTGGAGATGGAAAATTAACTACAACTAAAGCAAATGCTGATCATCCAGATAGTTTTACTTACGACCCTATGAAACCAGTTCCATCCTATGGAGGGAATGTGTGTTGTACAGGAAATGCCGTTAAAGGAGGAGCTTTCGATCAACAACAAATGGAAACTAGAAATGATATTTTGGTTTATACCACCGATGTTTTAGAAGAAGGAGTTGAAATTTCTGGTTTTATTGAATCTACCTTATATGTTTCTTCAGATGTAAAAGACACCGACTTCACAATAAAACTAATCGATGTGTACCCTGATGGGAAAGCATATAACTTGGATGAAACCATACAACGTGTAAGATATCGTGAAGGCTATGACAAAGAAGTGTTTATGGAAAAAGATAAGGTTTATAAAGTAGATTTAACACCAATGTCTACAAGTAATTATTTTGAAAAAGGGCATCGTATACGTATTGAAATATCTAGTAGTAATTTTCCTCGATTTGCCCGTAATTTGAATACTGGAGGAAATAATTATGATGAAAAAGAAAGTGTAATCGCTCAAAATAACGTGCATCATTCTTCAAAATATCCATCACAAATAAGGTTACCAATGATCTCAGAATAACATTATTGCTCCTAATAAATTAATAAACTCAATATTGCTGTATTTTGGTATTAAAGTATAAACCCTTTATTAATGTATAAGTTAATAGTAAAATATGCAGTTGTAACTGGAGCCTCTTCAGGAATTGGTTGGCAAATTTCTAAAGAGTTGGCAGAAAGGGGCTATTCAATAGTAGCAGTCAGTAACCAAGCTGATCAACTTAATGATTTAAAACATGAATTAGAGAAGGATTTTCAAGTTAGTGTTATAATAATAGACATTGATCTTTCTAAAGCTTATGCAGCAGATTATATTTTTGATTTTTGCCAGCAACAAAATTTAAATGTTGAAGTACTTGTAAATAATGCTGGAGTTTTGCTTTATGGTGAAGTTATGAGTATTGATATAAAGAAAACTGAAGCGATACTCCAACTTCACATGAACACACCGACCATGTTGTGTAGATTGTTTGGAAAGCTAATGGAAAAAAAGAATAAAGGCTACATTCTAAATGTTTCTTCTATTTCTGCTGTAATGCCATATCCAACTATATCTTTATATGGCCCCACAAAAACCTTTCTACGAAAATTTAGTCGTGCACTACGCACTGAGATGAAAGGGGTTGGTGTACATGTTTCATGTTTACTTCCAGGAGCTACCGCAACTAACTTGTATAAAAACGAAAAAGTCAACATTCCATTGGCAATGAAATTGGGTGTTATGAAAAAACCAGAAGAAGTAGCTAGAATTGGTATTAAAGCACTTTTTAAAAACCGCGCAGAAAGTATTCCTGGTTTTTTAAATAAGCTTACCATGTTTTTTATTCCTCTTATTCCAAATGCATTTATATTGTTTATTTATAGAAAAACCAAAAAGTAAAATAATAATGTAATTAAAAGTTGTTGCAACAAACGCTTAGTTACTGTGTTTTTATATTAATGTAACATTTGTTACTTTATACTAATTGTAAATAAATTAAATTTGTATAATGTTTTGATAATAAAGTTTTGTTGATTGATTACAATATTATCCCCACAAAGCATCATCTTTAACTAGATGGTGCTTTTTTTATATGTTTTGGTATTTATGAGTATGAAATTTCGAGATGTTAGACATAAAAAAAACGGTTAAGATTGCTCTTAAGCCGCTTGTTTTAACATTTCGTATGTTGTAGCGAGAACGAGACTTGAACTCGTGACCTCCGGGTTATGAATCCGACGCTCTAATCACCTTGGCTGCCTCGCCATTATTTTTTAAGTATTAAAAATAGATATTTAAACACTTATATTGCAGCACTAATTACTTAGTTTTAATTTTTTACTGTCGCGAGGATAACAACAATTTATAGTAGCACAAACATTCCTTTACTATTTTGTTAAATTTATTTAAAAAACAAAATGATAAATCGTGTAAACATTTTAACCTTCTTTCTTTTACAGTAAATAATTAATATTTATATTGGGCTTCAACTAATAATAGCCCTATGGACGATAAAATAAAGTATGAAATGGAATTTCCTATTCACGCATCACCCTCACTTTTATATCAATACATCTCTACGCCTTCTGGTTTGCAAGAGTGGTATGCTGATAATGTTAACTCTAGAGGGGAATTCTTTAGCTTTATTTGGGAAGGAAGTGAAGAACAGGCAAAATTAATTTCAAAGCATAAAGGAGAGTCTATTCGATTGCAATGGATGGAAGATGAGGATACAAAGTATTATTTTGAAATGCGTATCCAATTAGACGATATTACAAAAGATGTATCTATTATGGTTACTGATTTTGCTGAAGAAGATGAAATTGAAGAAGGGAAAATGCTTTGGGATAATATGATTACCGAACTAAAACATTTATTAGGTTCTGTGTAAGAACCTCTTTATAATAGTATATTTGTGCCGCCATCTCAAATAAGGCGGTTTTTTTATGATTAATTTAAATGGAAAATTATTGGGTAATGAAGAAGGAAACATTACCATACATAATCGTGGACTACTATATGGAGATTCAGTTTTTGAAACTCTAAAAGTTGTTTCTAATCGTATTGTTTTTTGGGAAGATCATTATTTTAGATTAATGTCTTCTATGAGGATTTTAAGAATGGAAATCCCTATGAGTTTTTCTATGGAATTTTTAGAAAATGAAATCATCAAAACAGTTGAAGCTTCATCTTTAAATGTAGATGCATATAGAATTAAATTGTATGTTAATAGGAAAGAAGGAGGGAAGTACACTCCTTTGTCTAACGATATTGATTATTTTATTTCGGTTGAAGAGTTAGACGTTCCTTTTTATACGATTAATGATGACTCATATGAAGTTGAATTATTTAAAGATTATTATGTTTATTCTAATTTACTTTCAACACTTAAGTCCAATTCTAAAGTAATCAATGTCTTGGGGAGCATTTATGCAAAAGAAAACAATTACCAAAACTGTTTATTGCTAAATGAAAACAAGATGGTAGTTGAAGCTTTACAAGGGAATTTGTTTTTAGTTAAAGGAAATACTATAATCACTCCACCTATTAATGACGGTTGTTTAAGAGGGATTATAAGAAAGCAAATAATTACTATTTGTAACCAATTGGAAGAATACTCATTAGAAGAAAAATCGATTTCTCCTTTCGATCTTCAAAAAGCTGATGAGTTATTTATTACAAATGTTGTTTTAGGAATTCAACCAATTACTAAATACCGAAAAAAAGATTTTTCGAATACAGTTTCTAATGAATTATTACAGAAATTAAATACTAAAGCTAGACTTTCAATAATGAATGCTTAATTATAGGATGGGTTTTCAGGTGCATTGGACCAGATTAGATAGTCACCTCCAAATTCAATCATTTTCTCTTTCCAAAAATTAGCTCCAGTTTCTCCCAATATTCTGTTTTCATACTTATTCGGTGAAACCACCCAGCTATTTACTTCTAATTCTTCATCTAATTGGTTATTACTCCAACCGGTATAGCCAAGAAAAAAACGAATTTCAGATTCTTTAATTTTATTTTCTTGAAGTAAATTAATAATTTCATTAAAATCACCTCCCCAATAAATGCCATTTGAAATTTCAATACTATCAGGTATTAATTCTGGGATTTTATGAATAAAATATAAATTATCTTGTTCAACAGGTCCTCCGTTATAAACGGGGATTTTAGAATTCAGTTCAGGAATAAAATCGTTTAAACTATACTCTAAAGGTTTGTTAAGAATAAAACCAACGGAGCCATTATCATTATATTCAGCCAACAAAATCACAGATCTATTAAAGGATATATCTCCAATAATAGAAGGCTCTGCTACCAATAACATTCCTTTTGCCGGTTTTAATGTGGTCATTTTTTGAATTTCAATACTTAAATCTAAGTATTAATTTTATTAAATCCAACTATTTCTGAAAAAGCTAGCTAGATAAGGACATAAAAAAATCCCCATATCCGAAATCGGAAGGGGATTTTTTAAATAAAAAGGTATAGATTAATTTACGCTTCTGCTTAAATCTGATCCAGCTTTAAATTTAACTACGTTTTTAGCTTTAATTTTAATTGTAGCTCCTGTTTGAGGGTTTCTACCATCTCTTGCAGCTCTTCTAGAAACTGACCAAGAACCAAAACCTACTAGAGAAACTCTGTTTCCTTTTTGTAATGCTCCTTCTACTTCGATAAGCATACATTCTAATGCTTTTTTAGCTGCTGCTTTAGTAATACCAGCATGTTCTGCCATTGCGTCAATTAAATCTGATTTGTTCATAAGTTGTAAAAATTAAATTGTTTGGTTAAACTTCTTTTTTTATTGTTCTACAAATTTAATAGGATTATCGGTTCACGCAAGTAATAGCAGGCTAAATCGCGTTTTTTGTTGATAACTTGACTGGTTTGTTAATAAACCAGAGCTTTTTTTCGGTTTTTTATAAATTCAATGAGAATAAGGCTTTACATCATTTTTGAATTTTCATCAAAAGTATAACCGTTTAAAAGAGATTTTACATCCATTTTTCGCTTACCAGGAATCTTTATTTCATATATATTAAGGTAACCATTGCAAGTAGCAACTTTTAATTCTTTTTTAGTGGTCAATATATGCCCATTGTCAAAGGAATGATCAATTACTTCAAAATTACAATTGTAAATTTTGATAGCATTGACCTCATTATTATTATCCATATTACACCAAGCCGCTGGATAGGGGTTTAGCCCTCTAATTAAGGAGTCAATTTCCTCCACAGGTTTTTCCCAATCAATTTTTGTGTTTTCTTTTGTAAGTTTTGGTGCCTTTTTAAGTTCTTCACTCATTGGTTGTTTTTTAGGAACTTCTTTATTTTCTTCTATTAAAGTAACAGTTTTAATAACTAAATCGCTTCCTAGGTTCATTAAGATATCATGTAAAGATCCAATGGTTTCTCTTTCCTTAATATTAACCTCTTCTTTTAAAATAATATTTCCAGTATCAATTTTTTCATCTATAAAAAAAGTAGTGACACCCGTTTTTTCTTCCCTATTTATAATAGCCCAATTTATAGGAGCAGCTCCTCTATATTGAGGTAATAAAGATGCGTGTAAATTAAAAGTACCATATTTAGGCATATTCCAAACTACTTTAGGCAACATTCTAAAAGCTACCACTATATTTAAATTGGCTTTCAAAGAAGCTAATTCTTCTAAAAAACCTTCGTCTTTTAAATTACGGGGCTGTAATAATTTTAAGTTTTGAGATAAAGCATATTCTTTTACAGCAGATTGTCTTAGTTTTCTTCCTCTTCCAGCTGGCTTATCCACAGAGGTTATCACACCTACTATGTTTTTCCCTTCTTCTACTAGTTTTTGCAAAACACCCACGGCAAATCCCGGAGTGCCCATAAATACAATTCTTAAGTTTCTCATTTAATTTAAAAAATATTCATTTTTAGTATTGATTCTAATTTTCCCAACATCTTGTAAATGCCTTAATACAATTAAAATTTTTGATTCAGTAAAAGTAAGTTTTTCTGAAAGTATTCGAGAGGACATTTCCTTTTCTTCTAATAACTGAAGTATGCCTTTAGAAATTAATTGAATTTCATTTTTACTTGGTGTTTTCTTTTGAGAAGCACAAACTGAACAAATACCACATTTTTCTGCAGTTGTATCCCCAAAATAACTAACTAGTTGTATGCTTTTACATTCCTTATTGTTATTTACATAATTTAAAACAGACTTGACTTCAGTTTCTTTTTTAAGATTAAGTGCATCTAATTCTTTAGAAACTCGATTTATGGTTTTATCGTCTTCACGTGGTACTATAAAGGTAATGGTAGCATCGGTATGAAATAGCTTCAGGTCTAATACTCCTTCTTGTTGCATTTTTTCAAGTACATTAATAATCTTAGTTACGGATTGTCCTGTTTTTGAAGCAATTAATTCAATTTTTACTGCAGTAGGGGATTCGAAAATACCACCATACATTCTTAAAATTGTTTTACCTATTAATGATGTATTTGGGTTTTGATCAAAATACCGAATCAATTTTTCTGAACTAATTTCAAATTTCAGAATTGACTTTCTTCCAAATTGCTTTGATAACTGAATGATTCCCAACCGCTCTAAAGCTGTTAATCCGTTGAAAGTAAGTAGGGTGTTAAGTTTGTAATGTTTGCAAAATTCAATATAACTAAAACTATGGCTCGTAAATTCGCCTTCACCATAAGATATTTGAAAATAATTACTTAATGACCGATAAATACTTTTTAATTGGTCTTTAGTAGGTCTAGAACCTAAAAATTGTTTTTTAATCAGGATTTTATCATAATCATTATATAATATGATAGCACTGGAATAATTGCCATCTCTTCCTGCACGTCCTGCTTCTTGAAAATAGCTTTCTAAACTTTCTGGAAATTGGGTATGAAAAACATATCGAACATTGGGATTGTCTATTCCCATACCAAAAGCATTGGTAGCAACCATCACATTCGTTTTTCCTTGAAGCCAATTTTCTAGGCGTGATTTTTTTTCTTCATTTGAAATTCCACCGTGAAAAAAATTACTTGATATCCCTAAGCTATTTAATTGATTGCTTATTTCAACAGTATTCTTTCTACTTCTCACATAAACAATGGAAGAATCTTTGTTGTTTTTCAATAATTTTTCAATCCGGTACAATTTATCTTCTTCATATTGAACCTGGTAGGATAAGTTTTTTCGAACAAAAGAGGTTTTCAGAATGGCTGGATCTTCTAACTTTAACTGAAGCGCAGTATCAGAAACTACTTCTGGAGTTGCCGTAGCGGTTAATGCTATAATTGGAACAAGAGGGTGTATGGTTCTAAGAATATTGCAATTTTTGTAAGCAGGCCTAAAATCATTTCCCCATTGTGAAATACAATGTGCTTCGTCAATTGCAAATAGATTTACATCCATTTGTTTGATGTAATTTTGAATCAGTTCCTGACTCAATCTTTCAGGTGATAAATACAAAAATTTATAATTTCCATAAATGGCATTATCTAATAATATATTTAAATCTTGATAAGAAATTCCCCCAGGAATACTGAGTGCTTTAATGTTCTTTTTTTTTAAAGCATTTACTTGATCTGTCATCAATGCAACTAAAGGAGAAATAACGATGCAAATTCCTTCTTTAGCTAGGGCTGGTATTTGAAAGCATAGTGATTTTCCTCCACCAGTTGGTAGTAATGCGATGGTATCTCTTCCGTTTAATACGGTAGAAATAATTTCTTCCTGCATTGGAAGAAATTGTTGATGACCCCAATAATCCTCAAGTATTTGTATGGGATTTTTCAAAAATTAAATAGCTAAATGATTAGTGATAAAATCCATTCTACTCTCTAAGGTGCCAAAAGGAACTACAATAACATTATAACTGTATTTTTTATATCCTTTTAATAAACATTGATGTATTTTTTGAGCTTCTTCAAAGGATTCATATCGTTCATTATCTTGTTTATAAATCTCTTTCCATGGGGGTAATAAAAAAATGGTATCGTATCGATTGTTGTTGCAAGTTTCAGCGAATTTTTTAGGATATTTCACATCAGTAAAATCCATATAAGCAGTTATATCAGGTAAGCCTCTATCGTAGAAAATATATGACTTTTCAAAATGATGAATTTCTTTAAATTGTTTTAAACGTCCTTCTAGTAGCTTTTGACTGAAAAGAATTGGATCTGTTAAGAATAATTGATCAATCCCTTTTTTTTGAGCCTCTAAAATGACTTCTCGAGAAATTTCATTCTGGCATTGAAACCCCTTTTTTAATAAAAAAGAAATTAATGTTGTTTTTCCAGAGCCTGGTCCACCAGTTATTACAATTTTTTTCGGCATATTTAAATAGATATTATGCAAATAACGTAAATAAATATTGATGGCGAAACCCTATATTTGTAAAGAGTAAAAAAAATAAAATGAAAACTGAAAAAGAAACTACAGATTTTTATAAAAGATTAAAGGAAAGTTTAGAAAAAGATACTACCTGGCCTTCAAAATATTTATATAAATTTATTGTTCCTGCAAGTGCAGAAAAAATAGCAGAAATTGAAGCAATTTTCAATTCTACTGATGCAGAAATATCAACCCGTGACTCCTCAAAAGGAACTTATTCAAGTGTTTCAATAAAAGTTACTATGGAATCACCAGACACAGTAATTGAAAAATATAAAAAAGTTTCTAAAGTCGAAGGAGTAATTTCTCTATAAAATTAGTATTTTGCACACATAATTAAAATTACTTCAGAAATTAATTCATGTTGCTGGTATTTATAACCACAACCTTATCCTTACTATTTTGATAGATCATATAGAATACAACTCCGAGCGACCTAAGCTTATTATCCCAGAATATGGAAGACATATTCAAAAAATGGTAGCACATGCCATTTCAAAAGAAACTAAAGAAGAAAGAAATAAAGTTGCAAATAGCATTATTGCAGTAATGGGAAACTTAAACCCACATTTACGTGACGTGCCAGATTTCCAACATAAACTTTGGGATCAATTATTTATTATTTCAGATTTTAAACTAGATGTAGATTCTCCTTATCCAATTCCGAAGAGAGAAGAATTACAAGAGCGTCCAGAAGCATTAGAGTACCCACAAAACTTTCCAAAATATCGTTTTTACGGAAACAATATAAAAAGAATGATTGATGTTGCTAACGGATGGGAAGATGGAGAAAAAAAGGAAGCTTTGGTGTTAACCATAGCAAATCATATGAAAAAATGCTTCTTAAATTGGAATAAAGATACCGTTGAAGATGATGTGATTTTTAATCATTTATTTGAATTATCTGATGGTAAGTTAAACCTAAAAGGAAGTGAAGAAAAATTATTGGATACGATGACTATTCTTAAGAGTAAGAAAAGTTATGGTAACAAGAAAAAGTCTACAAACCATAAAAATAACAAAGGAAGGAATTGGAAAAAATATTAATTTATTTTAAACAATATTGATGTTGAATTAAGGTTTATTAATATAAGTATTAAAGAAAAACGGTTATTTTTTTATGGGATCTTTTCGAATAGAAGGAGGGTATAAATTACAAGGTCAAATTATACCTCAAGGAGCAAAAAACGAAGCTTTACAAATACTTTGTGCTGTCTTATTAACAGACGAAGAAGTGTTTATTGAGAATATTCCTGATATTCGAGATGTCAATAAATTAATAGAAATATTAGGAAACCTAGGAGTAAAAGTTAAAAAACTTGGAAAAGGCTCCTATTCTTTTAAATCTGATAATTTAAACTTAGATTATTTAGAATCTGAAAAATTTAAAGAAGAAGGTAGTTCCTTAAGGGGGTCTATCATGATTGTTGGACCATTATTAAGCCGATTTGGAAAAGGATTTATACCACAACCTGGAGGTGATAAGATAGGTAGAAGACGTTTAGATACCCATTTTGAAGGTTTTATTAAACTAGGTGCTTCGTTCCGATATAATAAAGAAGAATGCTTTTATGGAGTTGAAGCTCCAGATGGTTTGACTGGAACCTATATGTTATTAGATCAAGCATCAGTAACCGGAACAGCTAATATTGTTATGGCTGCAGTTCTTGCAAAAGGAAAAACCACCATCTATAATGCAGCTTGCGAGCCATACTTACAGCAATTATGTAAGATGATGGTTTCTATGGGAGCAAAAGTTGAAGGAATTGGTTCTAATTTATTGACTATTGAAGGAGTTAAAAAATTAAACGGTTGTCATCATCGAGTACTTCCAGATATGATTGAAATTGGTAGTTGGATCGGACTTGCAGCAATGACACGCAGTGAAATTACTATAAAAAATGTAAGCTGGGAAAATTTAGGACTAATTCCAGATACTTTTAGGAAATTAGGGATTACTGTTGAAAAAATAGGGGATGATATTCACATACCTAGAAAAGAAAGTTACGAAATTCAGGGGTATATTGATGGTTCTATTTTAACGGTTTCAGATTCAACTTGGCCAGGATTTACTCCCGACTTATTAAGTATTGTTTTGGTAATTGCGACTCAAGCAAAAGGAAGTGTTTTAATTCATCAAAAAATGTTTGAAAGCCGTTTGTTCTTTGTCGATAAATTAATCGATATGGGAGCGAAAATCATATTGTGTGATCCTCACCGAGCTACCGTAATTGGTCATAACTTTGAATATCCATTAAAAGCAACTACTATGGTTTCACCAGATATAAGAGCTGGTATTTCATTACTAATTGCTGCTTTATCTGCAAATGGTACTAGTATTATTCAAAATATAGAACAAATTGATAGAGGGTATGAAAATATAGATGAAAGGCTAAGAGCTATTGGGGCAAAAATAACTAGACTCGAAAATTAGTTTTTCTAAGCTTTATTTTTATTGATTTCGTCTTGAAGTTTTCTTCTTATTTGTTGTTCTCTTTCTAAAGATCGCTGTCTAAAGTTTTCGAATTCTTCATCGGTTTCTGCTAATTTACTTTTCGTTGTTTTTATTAGGTCAAAACCGTTTTTGTATTTAATGAAAAGTATAATAATTATTAGCAATAGTACTCCTAATGTTATGAAAACAATTAATGTATAAGTAGATTTATTAGTCATAATCCCTAAAACATTTATACCATTTTCTTTTCCTTGTGATATAGTTAGTTCACTCTTTGTGTTTTCTAGCTCACTTGTTAGGTTATTAACTTCAGATTTTTGTCTTACAATTTCAGAAGAAAGACTTGAAATGTTTCCTTCCAATGATATAATCGAGTCTGAAACATTTTTTCTAAGTAAATAAATTTTATCTTTTTTTACTACCTTATAATCTTGATAGTTATTGGATTTTTTAATTAAATCATCAAATTGATCATCTAATGATAATTGTTGAGCCTGAATAGAAAGTACAGAAATAAAAAAAACAAATAATAAACTTGAGTAAAATTTCATAATTATATAGATTTTAACATACAACTTAAACAATGCAATATGATAAAAATTGCATAAAATGTAGCTTATTTATTGATAATTTTTTAAGCAGGAATTTTATTCTTTTTAATACTAAAACTCAATGCTCCAGAAGGGCATTTTTTTATTTTTCCAATTATCAATAATTTCTATGTTTTCGCAATTATTCATTTCTAATATAATTGCTTCTTTATTATATTGAATTTTATATTTTTCAGGTACTAATTCATTTATAATTAATATAGAACTACTTAATTCATCTTGATAATAGTTTTGTAAAATGATTTTTTTTGATTTACCATTTTTTTTAAATTGAAATGATTTAATATCATTATTATTTTGACATTTAGTAGCATAAAAAACACTTAAACTATCTATTTTAATATTAGTAATTTGATTCGTTATATTCAGTGGTAGATTATTAATTGAAAAGAGAATACTGTCTTTATTATACTTTTTAAAACCTTTTTTAATGATCTTCAACTCTTTGTTAGAAATAGTATACAATACAGAATAAGGAAGTTTACTATTGTAATCCAATATTGATAGTTCGAAGGGTTGTGTAATTTTGTCAGAAGAGGAATTGCCACAAGAATTAAAAATTAAACAACAAATTATAAAAGTAATTTTTAATGTTTTATAAAGCATTGGTTGTGAAATTACAATTCATCACTTTTGTCCTCTTGACCGTTACTCATTAAATAAGCTTTTAAAAATCCATCAATATCTCCATTTAGAACATTATCTACATTTCCGGTCTCATGTGCAGTTCTAACATCTTTTATTAGTTTATAAGGATGAAGAACATAATTACGGATTTGTGATCCCCATTCAATAGCCATTTTTCCTGATTCTATTTCATTTCGTTGAGCTTGTTGTTTTCTTAACTCAATTTCATATAATTGAGATTTAAGCATTTGCATAGCTTTTTCTCTATTTTCTAATTGCGACCTCGTTTCAGAATTATGAATCGTTATTCCAGTAGGAGCATGAGTAAGAATGGCCTTGGTTTCAACTTTGTTTACATTCTGTCCTCCAGCGCCACCACTACGTGCGAAAGCCCATGAAATATCAGCAGGATTAATGTCTATTTCTATAGTCTCATCTGCTAAAGGATATACATATACCGAAGCAAAACTTGTATGACGTTTAGCATTACTATCAAAAGGTGAAATACGCACTAATCTATGAACTCCATTTTCTCCTTTTAACCAACCAAAAGCATATTCACCATCAATTTCTAAAGTTACCGTCTTTATTCCTGCAACATCACCCGATTGAAAGTTGAGTTCTTTTACTTTTAGTTGATGCTTTTCTGCCCACATTAAATACATACGCATAAGCATTTCGGCCCAATCACAACTTTCGGTACCACCAGCACCAGCAGTAATTTGTAATACAGCACTTAAACTATCTCCCTCATCACTAAGCATATTTCTAAACTCTAAAGTTTCAATAGCATCTAAAGCTTCTAAATATCTTTTTTCAACCTGCTCAGGTGTACCTTCTCCTTCTTTAAAAAATTCATAAAGAATTTCTGCATCGTCCGTTATAGATTCTGAAGTATTAAAATCGGTAATCCATTTTTTTTTGGTACGAAGAGCTTTCATAAAAATTTCTGCTTCTTTAGGATTGTTCCAGAAATTTGGATCGTAAGTTTTTTCTTCGTCGTTGGCTATTTCAATTTTTTTTCCAGAAACGTCAAAGATACCTCCTTAACGCATCCAGGCGCTTTCTAAGATCATTGAGTTGATCTAATGTAATCATATATAAAACCCGAAAAGTCGGGAGACTATTAATTAATTTCTAATAATTAGTAAAAATAGAATTTAACATCCCATCCTAAAAGAAAATTCCATTATTTTTTATAGATTTAAGAAATTAATTTTTTATGAAATATTATGCACTCTGTTTATTTTTTTTCTTTGGAATAACAACACTTTCTGCTCAATTTTTAGAAAGTAAAAAAGATTTACAATCATTTGAAGGTTTTTTTAATTTTCATTATTCAGAATCTGATGGTGAAATTTACCTTGAAGTTGACAAATTGAATACGGAATTTTTATACACACATTTTCTGGCTTCAGGATTGGGATCGAATGATATAGGACTGGATCGTGGACAAATAGGAGCTGGTGTGGTAGTTAAATTTATAAAAAGTGGCAATAAAATTTTGCTATTGCAACCCAATCAAAAATTTAGGGCTATAACAGATAATAAATTAGAAAAGAAATCTATTGAACAGGCTTTTGCAAAATCTGTATTATTTGGTTTTCCTATAAAAGAAACAAAAGGAGAAACCTATATCATTGATTTAACTCCTTTTTTAATGCAAGATGCCCATAAGGTTGCATTTAGATTAAAAAAATCTAAAGAAGGAAATTATAAATTAGATAAAACAAGAAATGCATTGTGGATGGAAAACACAAGGGCTTTTCCTAAAAATGTAGAATTTGAATCGTTACTTACTTTCGTAGGAGAACCTACAGGTAAAAACATTTATTCTGTTACTCCAGATGCAAATGCAATTACAGTTATTCAGCATCAAAGTTTTGTAGAATTACCTGACAACAACTACCACCCCAGAGAATTTGATACAAGAAGTGGTTCATATGCAATGTCCTATATGGATTATGCAACTCCTATATGGGAACCTATAAAAAAACGATTTATTTACCGACATCATTTAGAAAAGAAAAATCCGGATGCTGAAATTTCTGAAGCTGTAGAACCTATTGTTTATTATTTAGATCCTGGAACCCCAGAACCCATTCGTTCTGCTTTATTAGAAGGAGCAAGTTGGTGGAATCAAGCCTTTGAATCTATTGGGTATAAAAATGGTTTTCAAGTTAAAATGTTACCTGAAGGAGCAGATCCATTGGATTTAAGATATAATGTAATTCAATGGGTTCATCGTTCAACAAGAGGTTGGAGCTATGGTGGTTCTATTAGCGACCCTAGAACTGGAGAAATAATAAAGGGGCACGTAAGTTTAGGAAGTCTGCGTATTCGACAAGATTTTTTAATTGCTCAGGCTTTAATTAATAAACCTTTCGCTGAAAGTGATGATAATTACCAACCAATGCTGGATATGGCATTGGCTCGAATTAGACAATTAGCAGCTCATGAGGTTGGACATACTATAGGGTTTGCTCACAATTTTGCTGCAAGTCCATCTAATAGAGCTAGTGTAATGGATTATCCTCATCCGACACTAACTATAAAAAATGGAGAAGTAGATTTTTCAAATGATTATGCAACTGGAATAGGGGATTGGGATAAAGTTACTGTAGCATATTCCTATAGTGATATACCCAATGGAATGAATGAAAAAAAATATTTGACTTCTCTATTGGAAAATGCTTTTTCAAAGGGTTTGCAATATATTTCTGATTCAGATGCTCGTCCACAAGGATCTGCACATGCAAAAGCACATTTATGGGATAACGGAAAAAATTCTTCAGAAGAATTGGACAATGTTCTTGAAATTAGAGAACAAGCAATAGATAATTTTTCAATAGATAATATTAGAAATGGAGAACCTTATACGGTTTTGGAAGACGTTTTCGTACCTCTATATTTTTATCATCGTTATCAAACTGAAGCAGCTGTAAAAAGTATTGGTGGTCTGGATTATAATTATGCTGTTAAAGGTAGTGAGGGTGTTGTTGTAGAAATCATATCACAAAAAGAACAAGAAAAAGCTTTAAAAGCTGTTTTGAAAACTATAGAAGTTAATACTTTAATGATTCCTGAAGATAAACTTAAATTATTTCCTCCTAGAGCAATGGGTTATAAAAGAACTAGAGAGTCATTTAAAAGTAGGACAAACGTTGCGTTCGATGCGTTAAGTGCAGTTGAAACAGCTAGTAATATGACATTGAGTTTATTATTAAATCCAGAAAGAGCAAATAGATTAATTCAGCAAAGTGCTTTATCAAAAAAAAATATGGATTTGGATAATGTTTTAAATCAATTAATCGAACAGGTATTTATTTCTAAAACAAATTCAGATTATAAAAAAGAAGTTCAAAGCTCAATACAAACAGTAACTCTACAATATTTGTTTAATTTAATAAGATCTCCAAAAAGTTTTACTCAAGTAAAAGCAATTGCTAACGAACATTTAGATAATTTGACAAATAACCTTACTGATAGTAGCGAAGTATTTGATAAACAATTACTACGAGAGATAAAAGAATTTAGAAAATCTCCAGAAAAATTTAAAGTCTATAAAACTCCAAAAATACCAGATGGAAGTCCTATCGGAAGTTTTCAATGTTTAAATAATTAAAGTACTATTTTATGAATTATTTTCTAGTTTTTATTTTTGGATTGTTAAGTATTGGCTTACAAGCTCAACATCATAAAGAACACGTTGATAATTTAGTTTCAGATTTTACAAAAAGCCTTGAAAGTAGAGATATAGCAAACTATTTTTATATGTATAAGTATTGTAATGGGAAAGTGGAAATGTTTAGGTTATCAAATGGAACTATGTGTAGCTCTAAAGGAACTTACTATGAAGTGTATGTTTTTTGGAGAGAAGATAATGAGACCTTAATCAAAAAAATAGATAACTGCGGAATGTTTTTTTCTCTTCCAGTTGTAAATGATGATATTCTTTATTTTGTTAAAGCAAATGTTGAACAATTAAAAGAAAAGGTAAAGAAGTATGAAGTTGAAAATCCAGAAAACGTTCCAGTAAAGCAATCTGAAGTACATGCTTGTTCAAAAATGTTTAAATTTAATATTGAAAACAAATCATTTGGACAAACCTATAATTTGTATCAATTAACAAATGAATCTAAGTACAAAAATCTTAATTTTGAATATAATAATAACCTGAAAATTGTCGAACTAGAAAAAATAATTAACAAAGAAGTTAATAATATGGAATCTAAATTTAGACGACAACTTTAATTATAATACAATCCCTCAATAATGATTATAGACTTACGAAGTGACACTGTAACTAAACCTACACCAGGTATGTTAGAAGCAATAATGAATGCTAAAACTGGTGATGATGTTTATAAAGAAGATCCTTCTGTTAATGAATTAGAAAGACGTTTTGCAGAAAAATTTGGAATGGAAACCGCTTTATTTTTCCCAACAGGATCGATGTCTAATCAAGCAGCAATAAAACTACATACACAACCTGGAGATCAATTAATATGTGATAAATGGGCGCATGTTTACAATTTTGAAGCTGGTGGAGCAGCATTTAATAGTGGTGTTACGTGTAATTTAATTGATGGTCATCGTGGAATGATTACTGCTTCTGGAATTGAAGAAGGTATAAGTCCAATATCAAATTATCATACTCCCAGCACAACCTTAGTGTGCTTAGAAAACACTACAAATAAAGGGGGAGGAGCTTGTTATGATTTTGAAGAATTTAAAAAAGTTAGAAGGGTTTGTAATGAATATGGATTAGGATTACATCTAGACGGAGCACGTTTAATGAATGCTCTAGTTGCAAAAAAAGAAGACCCAAAAGAATATGGAAAAATATTCGATTCGATTTCAATATGTCTAAGTAAAGGATTAGGAACTCCTATGGGTACCATATTATTGGGTAATAATGAACTTATGAAAAGAGCCATTAGGATACGAAAAGTTTTAGGAGGAGCTATGAGACAAGTAGGTTTTATGGCAGCAGCAGGAATTTATGCTTTAGATCATCAGGTAGAACGATTGGTTGAAGATCATAAAAAGGCTTCAGAAATTGCAAAAGTTTTAGAAAATGTTTCTTATGTGAAAAATGTTGAACCTACAGAAACCAATATTGTGATTTTTAATTTAGTAGATGAATTATCAAAGGATAAGTTTGTTGAAGATATGTATCTGCAAAATATAAAAATCAGTGATATGGGTCAAGGAAAACTACGAATGGTTACTCATTTAGATTATACTAATGAAATGCATGAATACTTGTTAAATAAAATTGTGAGCTATATTTAAAACATATCCATACCAGGTATTTTAGGCATACCTTCACTTGCAACAGCAGCAACTTCTGTTTCATTTATTTTTGTAGCTTTTGCAATTGCTTTGTTTAAAGTTAAAACTAAATAATCTTCTAACTGTTCTTTATCTTCAAGAAGAGAATCATCAATTTCAATATTTTTTAATTCTCTATTTGCAGTAATTGTAACTTTTAAAAGACCATCACTACTTTGTTCATCTATTAATACTGTATTCATTCTAAGCTTAGTAGCTTCAACTTTTGCTTGGGCTTCTTTTAATTTGCCCATCATTCCTTGTAAATCTCCAAACATGGTTTTTTATTATTTTATGTTAGAACAAAATTACTATATTGTCATCAAACTAATCAATAAATTCAAGATGAAAAAAACAATCATTATTTCATTAGTAACACTTATTTTTGCAACCTCTTGTAAAAAAGAAGAACCTTCAAAAACAAATATGGAAATACAAGCTCCTGTTGCAGAAAAAATTGAAAAGCATTTAGAAAAACATGGTGATGTTAGAATCGATAATTATTATTGGCTAAATGATCGTGATAATGAAGAAGTGATAGATTATTTGGAACGTGAAAATGATTATTACGAAAGAATGACCGAACATACCAAGGAATTCCAAAAGGAATTGTTTGAAGAAATGAAAAGTCGAATTAAAGAGGATGATGAATCGGTTCCCTATAAATATAATGGATATTATTACATCACTAAATTCGAAAAAGGGAAGGATTATCCTATATACACTCGTAAAAAAGATAATTTAGATGCTGAAGAAGAATTGTTATTTAATGTAAATGAATTGGCCGAAGGTCATTCTTATTATAATTTATCTGGTTTAAGTGTGAGTCCAGACAACACCAAAGTATCTTTTGGTGTGGATACTGTAAGTAGAAGAAAATATACCATATACATTAAGGATTTAACAACTGGTGAGCTTCTAGATAAGAGCATTCCTATGACAACAGGAGGTTCAACTTGGGCTAACGATAATAAAACATTGTTTTATACTCAAAAGGATGAACAGACTTTACGCTCAGATAAAATATTTAGACATCGTTTAGGTACTTCTTCAGAAAATGATGAATTAATATATACTGAAGAAGATGATACCTTTGGAACCTTTGTTTACAAAACAAAATCTAAAAAATTCCTAGTAATAGGTAGTTACAGTACTTTAACTACAGAATACAGAATATTAAATGCAGATACTCCTTTCGAAGATTTTCAAATATTTCAGCCTAGGGTTAGAGGTTTAGAGTATAATATTTCTCATTATGAAGATTCTTTTTATGTTTTAACAAATAAAGATGGTGCGACCAATTTTAAGTTAATGAAGACTCCAGATAATAAAACTTCTATGGATAATTGGGAAGATATGATTCCTCATAGAAAAGATGTTTTATTAGAAGATATTGATATTTTCAAAGAATATTATGTAATAGGTGAAAGAAGTAATGGTTTAAATAAAATTAAAATTGTGAGATGGGATGGCACTGAAGAATATTACTTACCCTTTGATAGTGAGACTTATACAGCATATGCTTCTGTAAATCCAGAATTCGATTCTAAGATACTTCGATATGTTTATAACTCTTTAACAACTCCTTCTTCCATAATTGATTTTAATATGGAGACACAAGTACAAACTATTTTAAAGGAAGCTGAAGTTTTAGGAGGAAAATTTGATAAAAACAATTACGATTCTAAAAGAGTATGGGCAACTGCTAAAGATGGTTCTAAAGTACCTGTATCAATGGTATACAGAAAGGGTATGGAGAAGAATGGTAAAAATCCATTGTTGTTATATGCTTACGGTTCCTACGGTAGTACAATGGATCCTTATTTTTCAACGGTTAGATTGAGCTTGTTAGACCGTGGGTTTATTTTTGCTATAGCTCATGTTAGAGGTAGTGAATACCTAGGAAGAGACTGGTATGAGGATGGAAAATTGTTTAATAAGAAAAACACATTTACAGATTTTGTTGATGTATCCAAATATTTAATTGAAGAAAAATATACTTCATCAGATCATTTATATGCAAATGGTGGATCTGCAGGAGGTTTGTTAATGGGTGCAATAACCAATATGGCTCCAGAACTATATAATGGTGTTGTTGCAGCAGTACCTTTTGTAGATGTAACTACAACTATGTTGGACGATTCAATACCTTTAACTACTAGTGAGTATGACGAATGGGGGAATCCAAATGAAAAAGAGTATTATGATTATATGACGTCTTATTCACCTTATGATCAAGTAGAAGCAAAGGATTATCCAAACTTATTAGTAACCACTGGATTGCATGATTCTCAAGTTCAATATTGGGAACCTGCAAAATGGGTTGCGAAATTAAGAGATGTGAAAACAGATGATAATTTATTGTTATTGCATATCAACATGGATGCAGGTCATGGCGGTGCATCTGGACGTTTTAATGCCTTGAAAAAGTATGCGAGATCATACGCTTTTTTATTAGATTTAGAAGGGATTAAGGAGTAGTTAATATTTTTATCGTAAATTTGTCCCGTTAAAAAAAATAAATTTTTATCATATTTTTTATAAAATAAATCCCATATATGAAAGAAGATTTAAATGTATATGACAATATGTTAGCATTAATTGGTAATACACCATTAATAAAGCTAAACAAAATTACTTCTAAATATAGTGGAAGTTTTTATGCAAAAGTCGAAGGATTTAATCCAGGACATTCTACTAAAGATAGAATTGCATTATATATAATTGAAGAAGCTGAAAGAAAAGGCATTCTTAATCCTGGTGATACAATTATTGAAACTACAAGTGGAAACACTGGTTTTAGTTTGGCAATGGTAAGTATTATTAAAGGATACAAGTGTATCCTTGCAGTAAGTTCAAAATCATCTGCAGATAAGATTGATATGTTGAAAACGATGGGAGCAGAGGTATATGTTTGCCCAGCTCACGTTCCAGCTGATGATCCTAATTCTTATTACGAAGTTGCAAAAAGACTACATAAAGAAACAGAAGGCTCTATATATATTAACCAATACTTTAATGAATTAAATATAGAAGCTCATTATAACTCTACAGGCCCAGAAATCTGGAAACAAACTGAAGGGAAAATCACTCATTTAGTTGCTTGTAGTGGTACTGGAGGTACGATTTCGGGTATAGCTCGCTTTCTAAAAGAGCAAAATAGAGATGTTAATATCATCGGTATAGATGCTTATGGATCTGTATTAAAAAAATACCATGAAACTAGAGAGTTTGATGAAGATGAAATTTATCCATATCGTATAGAAGGATTAGGAAAAAACTTAATTCCTACTGCTACGGATTTTGATCAAATAGACAGGTTTGTAAAAGTTACTGATGAAGGTAGTGCACACTCTGCAAGGGAAATTGCTAGTAAAGAAGGATTATTTGTAGGTTATACAAGTGGTGCTGCTATTGAAGGATTAAAACAACTAAATGATGAAGGTGTCTTTGATAAAGATAGTGTTGTAGTGGTTATATTTCCTGATCATGGCTCAAGATATATGAGTAAAGTTTACAGTAATAAGTGGATGGAACAGCAAGGCTTTTTAGATGTTAAAATCAAAGAAGAATCTGAAATACACTATGTGAAATAATCATTATTAAGAATATTATAAAAAAGCCACTAAATCTAGTGGCTTTTTTTATATGTTAATTTCTTATAAAGAAGTTTATTGCTATCCTGCAAAAATTAAGTATTTTTGCCCCGTATATAGAAACTTATAATAATGGCTAAAGATTTATTCGAAAAGATATATAAAAATAAGGGACCATTAGGTAAATGGGCAGAAGTTGCAGAGGGATATTTTGTGTTCCCAAAATTAGAAGGTCCTATTTCTAACCGAATGAAATTTCAAGGTAAAGAAGTAATTACTTGGAGTATCAATGATTACTTAGGATTGGCAAATCACCCTGAAGTAAGGAAAGCTGATGCAGAGGCTGGAGTTAAGTATGGATCTGCTTACCCTATGGGAGCAAGAATGATGAGTGGTCATACAGATATGCACGAACAATTGCAAAATGAATTGGCAGAATTTGTTCAAAAAGAAGCTTCTTATTTATTAAATTTTGGGTACCAAGGAATGGTTTCGACTATTGATGCCTTAGTTTCTAAAGATGATATTATAGTATACGATGTTGATGCTCACGCTTGTATTATTGATGGTGTACGATTGCATTTAGGAAAGCGATTTACGTATAAGCATAATGACTTAGTGAGTATCGAAAAAAACCTTCAACGTGCAACAAAAATGGCAAAAGCAAGTGGTGGAGGTATCCTTTTAATATCCGAAGGGGTTTTTGGAATGAGAGGAGAACAAGGAAGATTAAAAGAAATTGTTGCTCTTAAGAAAAAATATAATTTTAGACTTTTTGTAGATGATGCTCACGGTTTTGGAACTTTAGGAAAAACAGGTGCTGGAGCAGGTGAAGAACAAGGAGTTCAAAAAGATATAGATGTTTATTTTGCTACTTTTGCAAAAGCAATGGCTAGTACAGGTGCTTTTATAGCAGCAGATGAAGAAATTATTAATTATTTAAAATACAATCTTCGTTCTCAAATGTTTGCTAAATCGCTTCAAATGCAATTAGTTGAAGGTGCTTTAAAACGTTTAGATATGTTACGTACCATGCCTGAGTTAAAAAATAAACTTTGGGAAAATGTAAATGCACTACAAGGAGGCTTAAAAGAAAGAGGTTTTGATATTGGTACTACTCAAAGTTGTGTAACTCCAGTTTACCTTAAAGGTTCTATACCTGAAGCTATGGCATTAGTAAAAGATCTGCGTGAAAATTACGGAATATTTTGTTCTATTGTAGTTTATCCTGTAATACCTAAAGGGCTTATATTATTACGTATGATACCAACAGCATCTCATAATTTAGAAGATGTTAAAATAACATTAGATGCCTTTTCAGCTATTAGAGATCGATTAGAAAACGGTACTTACAAAAGGTTATCTGCTGCGGTTGCTGCTGCAATGGGTGAGTAATTATTTAGGTTCAATAATAAGAAATACTGCAGTGCTATCTCCAACATTTAGCACTTCGTGCCATTCGGTTCCTTTACTATTAAAATAACTACCAGTTTTAACTTTTATTTCTTTAGTTCCGGTTGTATCTGTTATTCTAAAAGTGCTTCCTGCTACTGCATATCCAAAATGTGGAAGGTGATAATGACGGTCATGTCCTACACCCGGATCAAAAGTACATTTTAAGATTCTTTGTTCTGAATTTTCTTCCAAGAGTTCGCAAACTGAATTCCCTTCCCAACCTGCTGCTAAAGGGTCGGGTAAGGTGGATTTAGATTTACAAGAATTAAATAAAACTAAAGAAAAAACAATCAAGCTTAAAAAGCTATATTTCTTAAATAAAATTCTCATTTATAAATCTATTCTAAAAGTACTACGTTCTTTATGTTTTACGGGACTATTATCTTTCCATAGTTGTTGAACAGCAACATTTTCTTCAAGTTCAGGGTTTGTTTCAGTTTGTACTATTCCTTTTTGTTTAAATATAGCACCCATTTCTTCAAATATTAAAGCAGTAACACCTCTTCCTTGGTATTCAGGATCTACTCCAATTAAATAAAAGGCAGCAGTATCATTTTTCTTTTGAGCTTTCATTAGGTGATACCAACCAAAAGGAAATATTGACCCATTTGCTTTCTTTAAGGCTTTTGAAAAGGAGGGCATTACAATTGAAAATGCAATTAATTTTTTATTTTTATCCAAAATACAAGTGATATACTCAGGGTTTATAAAATTAAAGTATTTTTCTTTATAATGATTTATTTGATACTGCTGAATAGGTACAAATGTTTGTAATGAATTATAAGTTTTATTAAGTAATCCAAACATATCATCAACATAGGGTAAAATGTTTTTCTTCTTTTTAAATCGAATTACCTCTAAATTATACTTCTCTTTAATCAAGCCTGAAAATCTTTTTACTTTATGTGAAGTTTCAGTTGGGTTTTGTAATCTAAATTCAACCCAAGTTGCTTGTTTTTGGTATCCTAATGATTTTAAATGTTCAGCATAATAAGGATAATGATACCAAGTAATCATAGTATTTAACTCTTCAAAACCAAAGGTTAAAATACCAGCTTTTTCCATATTAGAAAAGCCTACAGGGCCTTCTGCATATTCAAGATTATTTTCTTTACCAATATCATATACTTTTTGCAATAAGGCTTTAGTTACTTTAATATCATCAATCATGTCTAACCAACCAAATCGAACTTTCTTCTTTTTGAGCTCGTCTACTTCAATATGGTTAATTATAACTACAATTCTACCAACAATTTCCTCATTTTTATATGCCAAAAAGAAAGTTGCTTCAGCATTTTTAAAAACAGGATTGTTTATTTTGTCAAAAGTTTCCAACTCATCATTAGTAAGAGGAGGAACCCAATATTTGCAATTTTTATATAAAGAAAAAGGAAACTTTACAAATTGTAATAATTCCTTCTTAGACTTTATTTCCTTTACTTTAATCATAAAATATTATTCTAAATTCCTCCGTCATCTTCAAAGTCTAAACTATCTTTTCGTTTACTTTTCTTAGTTCCTTTTTTCTTTTCTGTAGTACTTTTTTCTTCTTTCTTTTTCTCTCTTCCAGCTTTTCCTTTCTCTTCTAAATACTCATCTTGTTTATGCATATCAAATCTATAGGAAATTCCTAATCTCCCATATAAACGGGAAGGAGTATCTTTAAAATTCAATAGAATAGCTGCATCAACTTGAAAATCTTTATTAACTAAGTATGCAGCTCCGCCTCGAAATATTTGATCTGCGTAAAAATCACTTTTAATTCCTTGGTTTTCAATAAATGCCGAAAGTTTAGCATTAAACGTATGAGTCAAGGTTAAAATATATGAAAATGATTTTTCGTCTAAAGTAAATCGCTCACCAATAAGATTGATAACGAAAACCCAACTTCCCCAATTGTTTTGAGTTGCTATTGCAACAGTAGGGCTGATTTCAATTCCTGTTTCTACATTTTCAGAAAAGTATGTTATTGTATTGTTAGAGATATGGGTTAAAGGGTTGTCTGCTTGATCAAAGTTTGCACCCGCATAGATAGAAATCGCTGGTACTAAATCCTTCCAATGAAACCCGTTATTAGCTTTCCAACTGTATAAGTTTGGTTTTTCTAACTCTTTTTTGCGGTAAGGATCAAAAAATAAATACTTAGCACCAAGGGTATTGGATGTAAAATTACTCTCTTTATAATTATAACCATTCTCAATCTCAGTTACATTATTAGATTGATAAGCTCCAATCAAACTAACCTCAAGTTCTTCTTTCCAAACTCCGTATCTAACATTGTAATCTATTATAAAAGCATTAGTTTCAGTATTTAATAGACTATGTTCTTCCTTTCCTAAACCAAAACCTGCTTCAAATTGAAGAATTTGTTTTCCAACTGAAAATGCTCCTTGAGAAAACCCGGGTCTATTAGAGTTAATAGTCTCAGTGTATTGTGCAAAGACTTTGAAGGTACTGAATAATAAAAGGAAAAGAATGAGTTTCTGATTGATTTTCATATGGTATTCGGTTAAGTTCAAAGATATATATTTATCATTTATTTAATAGTAGTTTTTCTTAAATTATCTATTCTATTTGTATTTTTGAAAAGATTTTAATGACAACTATGGATTCTTTTTTACAAACGATATTAATTATACTTCTGGTATATTATGGTTTAAAGATTATTTTTAAATTTTTAAAGCCATATTTAATGAAATATATTGCAAAGAAAGCAAACGAACGATTTGGCCAAACATTTGGGAATGATCCTTTTCAGAACAATCCACAGCAGAAAAATGAAGAAGGAAAGGTAACAATTGATAAATCACAAGCAAATACAAAAACGTCAAACCCTGAAGTTGGAGAGTACGTCGATTATGAAGAAGTAGAATAATACTATATAAACTTCTCTTACTCTTAATTAAAAGAAATCCCACAATTTTTCATAAATTACCCAAGTTATTTTTTAAAAAACAAGATGCAGCGTTTATATAAATTTCTTCCACATTTTATTGTTTTAATTTTATTTGTAATTATTTCCTTAGCATACTTTAGCCCTGTGTTACAAGGTAAAAAGATTTTTCAAAGTGATATTGTTCAATATACAGGAATGGCTAAACAACAAAATGATTTTAGGAAGGCTACCGGTGAAGAAACCTATTGGACCAATTCTGCATTTGGAGGAATGCCAACGTATCAATTAGGAGCAAAATACCCACATAATTATATTAAAAATTTAGACTTTACTTTAAGGTTCTTACCTAGGCCAGCAGATTATCTGTTTCTATATTTTATTGGAATGTATATTTTGTTTTTAGTGCTAAAATTAGATTATAAATTGGCTTTTGTTGGCGCTCTGGCTTTTGGTTTTTCTACCTATTTAATTATTATTTTAGGTGTTGGACATAATGCTAAAGCACATGCTATTGCTTATATGCCTTTAGTTTTGAGTGGAATCCTCTTAGCTTTAAGGGGAGATTATTTGAAAGGGTTTATTTTAACAACTATTGCCATGGCATTAGAGTTGGTAGCAAATCACTTTCAAATGACATATTACTTACTCTTGTTGGTAATAATAATTGGAATTGTTTACTTAATTGAAGCATACAAGAATAAAACCTTACCTAAATTTTTTAAAGGAGTTGGAGTTTTAGTTGTAGCTGTTGTTTTTGCAATAGGACTCAATGCTACTAATATTTTAGCAACAAAAGAATATGCAGATACTTCTACCCGTGGTAAAAGCGAATTAACAATCAACCCTGATGGAAGTGCTAAGGAAGCAAATAAAGGGCTGGATTATGATTATATAACAGAATATAGCTACGGGAAATTAGAAAGCTTTAATTTGTTTATTCCTCGATTTATGGGAGGCGGTTCTTCAGAACCATTGCCAGATAACCCAAAATCATTAGATGCTATCATGCAATTGGGAGCATCTCCACAAGAGGCTAATCAGATATTGAACCAAGTACCTATGTATTGGGGAGATCAACCAATTGTTGCAGCACCGGCCTATGTTGGAGCAATGATTATTTTCTTAGCCATATTGTCTTTGTTTTTGATTAAAGGAAAACTAAAATGGTGGCTAGTTAGTGGTTTTATGTTGAGCATATTGTTGTCTTGGGGTAAAAACTTTTCAATACTTACAGACTTTTTTATTGAATATATTCCTCTATATAATAAGTTTAGAGCAGTTTCATCTATTCAAGTTCTTTTAGAATTAGTATTACCAGTTTTGGGGATTTTAGGATTGCAACAATTTCTTTTTAATAAATCTATTGATACCGATAAAAAAACTAAAGCATTGCTCTATACAGCTGGAATTACTGGTGGAATAACCATATTATTTATCTTATTTAAATCTTCACTATTTGATTTTGCAAGCCCTTATGATTCTTATTTTCAAAAAGATTTGGGTCCTTCTTTTGTTGATGCAATGAAAGAAGATAGAATGACTTTATTTACCAATGATGCGATTAGAACTTTAGTTTTAGTGTTAATAGCTTCAGGATTATTATGGTTTTATTTGAAGTCAAAATTAAAACAAGGAACAGTAATCGCTCTATTTGCAATTTTAATTTTAATTGATTTGGTTGGAGTTGACAGACGTTATGTTAATAATGATGATTTTGTAATGGCAAGGATTATGAATCATCCTTTTCAAGAGAATTTTGCAGATAAAGAAATATTAAAAGACAAAGATTATTTTAGAGTGTATGATGTTACTTCCAGCCCATTTAATAGTGGCCGAGCTAGTTTTTTTCATAATGCTTTAGGAGGGTATCATGCGGCAAAACCTGGTCGAATCCAAGACATTGATAATTTTTACTTAAGCAAAGGGGATATTGGCATATTAAATATGATGAATGTTAGATATATCATTACTCAAGGAAATAGTGGTACTGAAATTTCTCAACGTAACCCATACGCTAATGGACCAGCTTGGTTTGTAGAAAATGTAATGTTTGCAGATAATGCTAATGAAGAGCTATTGTTACTTGATAGCTTGGACACAAAAAGAACCGCAATTATACATAAAGAATTTTCTGAAAAATTACCTTTGGATAATATTCAAAGGGACTCTACAGCAGTTATTAATTTAAAAAGCCATGCCCCAAATAAATTGGTTTATGAATCCTCTACAACATCTCCACAATTGGCACTTTTTTCTGAAGTGTATTATTCTGATGGTTGGAATGCCTTTATAGATGGTCAACCTGCTGATTATATTAGAGCAAATTATTTACTAAGAGCAATGAAAATTCCTGAAGGGAATCATACCATTGAATTTAATTTTGAACCTCAGGTTGTTAAAACGGGTAGTAAAATTTCATTAGCTAGTAGCATATTGTTTTTGTTTGTTTTAGTTGGTGGCGTGTATTTTAATTCTAGAAAAAAAGAACCGCTCAAAAATGAATAGTAAATCATGAAGAGAGCACTTATAATAACTTATTATTGGCCACCAGCAGGAGGTCCAGGTGTTCAGAGATGGTTGAAATTTGCTACTTACTTTAAAGAATTTGGTATAGATCCTGTCGTTTTTGTACCAGATAATCCTCATTATCCATTACAGGATAAAAGTATTGTTTCTGAAATACCTGATGGCATAGAGATTATTAGGTTTCCAATTAAGGAACCCTACGGGATAGCAAAAATCTTTTCAAAAAAGAAAACGAATCAAGTTAGTAGTGGGATTATTACTAATAAAAAGCAATCTTTTGTAGAAAAAATGTTGTTATGGATTCGAGGTAATTTTTTTATTCCTGATGCAAGAATTGGATGGGTAAAACCATCTGTAGCTTTTTTAAACAAGTATCTTTCAGAAAATAAAATAGATGTAGTAATTACTTCTGGTCCACCTCATAGCCTGCATTTAATAGGTATGGAGCTTAAAGAGAAAATGGGTGTTAAATGGTTAGCAGATTTTAGAGATCCTTGGACTACGATTCATTATCATAAATCTTTGCAATTAAATAACTCCTCCAAAAAAAAGCATTTGAAGTTAGAATCGAAGGTTTTAAATAATGCTGACCTTGTAGTAGTTACCAGCAGCAATACAAAGTTGGAGTTTGAAAAAATTACTAATAACCCAATTGAAGTTATCACAAATGGATATGATAAATCAGAAAAGTTGGTTATTGTTCCAGACGAATCATTTTCTTTAGTGCATATTGGTTCTTTATTGAGTGATCGAAATCCTGAGATCCTTTGGAAAGTGCTTTCAGAACTTGTATATGAAGATAAATCTTTTGCAAAGGATTTTAAAATAAAGCTTGCAGGAGTACTTAGTGATGATATATTATCTAGTATTAATCAAGCAGGTTTAAAACAGAATTGCGATGTGTTGGGTTATGTTTCTCACCAACAAGCACTTCAGTTGCAACATAATGCACAAGTTTTATTATTAGTTGAAATGGATCGTCCAGAGACTAAGGCTATTATTCCAGGTAAATTATTTGAATATTTAGCAGCAGAGCGTCCAATAATTGCGCTTGGACCTTCTGGGAGCGATGTTCAAACTATAATTAAAGAAACCAATACAGGTAATTATTTTGGCTATTCAGAAGAAGAAATATTGAAAAATCAAATTACTTCTTATTATAAAGATTTTAAACAAGGAAAGCTTACTATTGAATCTCAAAACATATCGAAGTATAGTAGGAGAGAGTTAACCGCTAAAATGAGTGAATTGATACTTAAACTTTAATTTTAGGATTCCAAATATAATACTCACCTTCTTTTTTAAATCCATAGATATCTTCAAAATCTATTTCTATAGTAGCATCATCTATAATTTTTAAAACCTTAATATCATATTTAAAATCAATCGAAGTGATTATCGATTTAATATCTTCAGCACATTCTAAAAATGATTTTTCTGTACTATTTCGAGATATAAATTTATCAAGGGATGTTTCTAATACTTCAAGATCATTGTTCTCAGCTATCGTAAGCATTTTCGACTTATTCTTTCTTAATAAGTTAGATAGTTCACTTGCGGCATCAACTGCTTTTCTTTTTTCAATTTCTTTCTCTCTATAGTTATCACCCTTTAAGAAATCTGTAAACTCATTACCAATTGTATTTATTTTTTCAGAAGTAATCCCTGCATAATTTACAGTACTAGCCTTTAAAGCATTAAATATATTTTCAGTTTCACTTGTTCCGTTAATTAATTTTATGATTCCTCTAAACTTAAATGGTTTTAATCCGGGTTGAATTTTAACTGAAGTTTTAATTTTAGCATAGTTTTTATCTTTATTTTTTTCGAGAGTTCCAAAAAACAATTCATCTTTAGTACCATTTTGATGGTATACTTCTAAGTAGTATTCAGCATGATCAAAAAAACTAAAATCTTCATAAGTCAAAGGAACTTTTGCAATGATACTATGATAAGGATAAATAACCTTTGCCAAGGTAGGATACCATATATTGTTCATAATATTTTCAACAACAGAAGCTCTAATTTGTCCAAATAAATACTCTTCAGGCAATAAAAACCAAACTTTACCATCGTATGCAAGTTTACTAATTGAATGGAAACCTAAATATTCTAGTTTAGTTTTAAATTCTTTATAAATCTCTTTTTTTTGCTTTTCATTTCCACTAAGTTGAGCAAAACATTTAAACTGAAAACCTAACTGAGGTTTACAAATAACTCTGATATAAATAATTTCTTCATTATTATTTTTGCTGCTCAAGTTTTTAAAAGGATGAATTTTATTTACAATTTCTGAACCTTCACCACCATCTCTAATGTAAAGTAGATTGTAATTAATATCTGAAAATTTTGGAACCCGAATGTATATTTTTTTACCGCCCTACGATTTATCCACCAAATGAATAAACCTAAAATACCAATCGCAGTAAGCACATTTGCTAGCAACCCAAACCACGAATCTACTTGGTCAAAATAATAAGAAAACATATTTGAGTATTTAAGTTATAAATAAGAACCTTAAAACTCAAAATAAACTTTCTAATAAAGAATGATTTATATCATTATATAAAAAATTGTTTAATGTTAATTTTATAGGATTCTTTTTAAAAATTAACGTTTCTACAGTATTCTTTGAAAAAAAGAGCGACGTTTAAAATCTATTCTGCACTATGTGGTTTAATAAAAATAATGAAAAATCGTATAAATTTAAAAGTCTTGACACATATGCTTGGGATAGAGCAATGAGTGACCTACGGAAGTTCAGGAAGGTTTTTGACAAAAATGAAATTAACTATTTAAGTGTTTCATTTCAGTTTTATAATATACTCTTTAATGAAAAGGATTGGGAAGCAAAAATAACTTTAGTAGCACATAAGCTTGAAGGTGATAAAAAAGTTAAGCAATACTGTATCAACACTGAAGAAATTACCATTTCAAAAGATCAAAATGTTGCTATAAAAGAATTTGGCTGGGGAGCAATGGAATATGGGAAAATTTGGAAAAAAGGAGATTATATTTGGGAAGCTTTTATCAACGAAGAATTAGTTGGGACTACTGATTTTAGAATTGAAGATGTTGGAAAAGTTAGTCTTTATAGAAACCCTTATTTGAATGCATATTCGCTTAAAACCTATGAGGCATCCGAAGATAATATTGAAGAATCTAATAGAGTATATCTCAAACAATTTAACAGAAGTGAAGCTCGGTATGTAATGGCCGAGTTTAAATTTGAAAATAAATTGGATTATGATTGGATGTGCGAACTTTTTTTTAATTTTTATGATGATACAGGACTACTTGTAGGTGTTGCAAAAAAGTATAATTGGGTAGCGCCAGATTCTGGACCCGATGAAGTAAGTATCATCACTGCAGGTTGGGGAAATGAAAATGGAAATCTGTGGATTGATGATTATTATCGAATCGAAGTCGTTTTTATGGATACTGTAATTGCGATGATTCCCTTTAGTATAGCTGATAATAATAAAATTCGGTTAAGTGAATATGAAGCATTATTAAATGATTATGTGAATGGTTTTTACGAACCTGGAGTTTATGATAATGTTATTAAAAATGCTGCTGAAAGTGTTTTACAAGATGAAGATCCTAATATTATAGAAAATACCATAGAGGAAAAGAAAGTTGAAACTCAAAAAGAAGAAAGACCTCAAATTGAAATAGAAGTAGATAATAGGCCTGTTGAAGAAATATTAAATGAATTAGAAGGACTTATTGGTTTAAAAAAAATAAAATCTAAAATTAGGGAATATATTGACTATGTAACCTATTTGCAATACAGAAAAGATAAAGGGATAGAAGATGAAGAAGAAATTAATCTACACAGTGTTTTTACTGGAAATCCAGGGACAGGGAAAACTACCGTTGTTAAACTTTTAGGCAAAATTTATCATTCCATGGGCTTGCTTTCTAAAGGGCATGTGTTAACTGTCTCGAGTAACGATCTAATTTCTGGATTTGTTCGTCAAACAGGTAAAAACACCAAGGAGTATATAGAAAAAGCACGTGGAGGAATCTTATTTATAGATGAAGCATATATGCTTTATAAAAAAGATGCTTCTAGCGATTTTGGACCAGAAGCGATTGATGCAATATTAACAGAAATGAGCGATGGACCTGGAGATATTGCAATTATGGTAGCTGGATACCCTAAAGAAATGGATAGCTTAATCAAATCGAATCCAGGGTTGAAATCTAGATTCAGAAACTATTATCATTTTGATGATTACACTCCAAATGAATTAGTTGAAATTGCAAAATACGCTGCTAAGAACAAAGATGTTATTCTTAATAAAGATGCGTTATTCAAATTGAAAAAGATAGTCACTGAAGCTTTTAGAAAACGTGATTTTACCTTTGGGAATGCTAGGTTAGTACATTCTATGATTGATGAAGCTAAAATGAATTTAGGTATTCGTTTAGTTCGAAATTACAAACCAGAAAAGATTACAAAAAAGCTACTCACTTTAATAGAAGAAGAGGACATAGAAGATCTTTCTGATAATAATCAAATTAAAAACCTTCAATTAGATATAGATGCTTTGTTACTCGAAGAATCTTTAGCAGAATTAAACACCTTAACAGGATTAACAACAATTAAGCAAGAAGTTCAGGAATTAATTAGATTGACGAAATATTACAAAGAATTAGATCGAGATATTTTAAAAGCATTTTCCATGCATTCTGTGTTTTTAGGTAACCCAGGAACTGGTAAAACAACAGTTGCGAGGATTATAGGCAAAATTTATAAGGCATTAGGTCTATTAGAAAGAGGGCACTTAGTTGAGGCAGATGGAGGAGATTTAATTGCTGGATTTGTTGGGCAAACCTCTTCAAAAACCAAGGATCTAATAAAAAAAGCTATGGGTGGAGTTTTGTTTATAGATGAAGCATATGCGATTACCGAAAACTCTTCAAATCATGGATCAAATGATTTTGGTAAAAAAGCCATAGCTGCTTTGATTAAAGAAATGGAAGATCACCGCGGTGAATTTGCATTGATTGTTGCTGGATACACGGATAATATGAAACAATTTCTAGAAACCAATCCAGGAATGAAATCCCGTTTTGATAGAACTTTCCATTTTGTAGATTTCACTGAAGCAGAACTATGGGAAATTGCAGTTAATATGTTAGCAAAAAAAGGATTAAAAGCAGATGCAAAAGCAACTAAACATTTAAAAAAATATATAGCTCACTTATATCAAAATAGAAATAAATTCTTTGGGAACGCTCGTTCTATACGTAAACTAGTTGAAAAAGGTTATCGAAATCAGGAGTTACGTATGGCAAACCTAGAAAAATCTAAACGAACTAAAAAGATGATATCAACCTTGGTATTGGACGATGTTATTGAATTTGATGTTAGTAAAGTTGAAACCAATATTAGAAAAAGTGTTGGGTACAAATAATTAAATATCAATATTATGGGCAGAAATTATTTAAAATCGGAAGAATCAAACAGAAGTACATTAAAAATATTTAGCATCATATTATCGTTACTATTCTTTGTTTTTGGGATTATTTCAATTGTTCATCCAGATTCAACCATAAAAATATTAAACATCCCTGCGGGAGATTCTATAAAGTGGTTTGCGCTTTCAATCATTATATTTCTATTTCCTTTTTTTAAAGAAATTTCATTTAACGGAAGTAGTGTTAAATTAATTGATGAAATACGAGAAACCAAAAAATCTATGGATGTTATTGTTCAGCAAATATCCAATCAAAAAACAAAATCTAGAGAAGAATTGATTAAGGCATATAGAAGGTATTTAAGTCTATTAGAAGAAGATGAAAGACGGTTTCAAGTATTGAAGCTTACAAAAATCTATTTCGAGGAAATGAATGCTAATATTATTGAAGTCAAGAAAGCGTTAATTAAACAAGGTTTTGAAATTAAAGATGAGACCGATGAAATTAATTTGGAGCTAATTAAAGCTCTTGAACAATTTCAGGTTAAACAAGGTATGGTAGGAGATGGTGTTTTTGGTTATTGGACCTACGATAAGTTGAGAGCTTATTTTGATGATAATTAATGAAATTTTTCTAGCCGTGACTATTATTATTTAAAACCATAAATTATGTTTGACAATCTATCAATTGGACTTGATATTGCGACTGCACTATCGGTTATTGCTGCAGCCACAGCTTTTATTTGGAATTCAATTGTTTCTAAAAAGAATGAGTTAAAAGAAAGAAAAAAAGAAATTATTAAATCTCAAGTTTTTAAAGTTGCTGATAGGATTGTAGTAGAATCTGATATTCTCTACAAGGAAACAATAAGAATAAAAACAAAAGTTCGTGGAGGAGATACTACAATGAATCTAGAACCTTGGAAAGAAATGATATTAAAATTACCAAATTCATTTAGACAATTAGTTCCATTAGATAATGTTTATTGTGATGGAAGGTTTAAAATTTTGTTTAAAAATTTTTATAAAAAAATGGATGACTTTACTTTGGATTTTTTAAAAATAACAGAAAGTGGAGAATCTTGGGATTTTGAAACTGTAATGGATACTCCTAATGAGATTACTTCAAAATATATTACAAAACTCTATCAAGAAACAGAAAATTATTTTGATACCATTTAAAATTTTAAAAAAAAAGCACAATGAACTGTATTAAAAACCCTGTAGATAAACTTCAGGGCTTTTTAATACTTAATGCTATTTAAAATTTCTTTATCGTTAGCAGCTTTCTCTTGTTTCCCTAAAGCATTATACACTTTAATCCTTGTTTGTAATCCAAATATATCAGTTCTATTTGCTTCAAGTACTTTATTACAGTCTAAAAGAGCTTTTTTGAACTTATTTAATTTTAAAAAAGCATTAGCTCTACTAATTCTAAACATAGCTTTGTCTGGTTCTAAATTAACTGCAATATCTAGATCGATCAAAGCAACTCTGGGATTGCCATTTTCAAGTATCAATTCCCCTCTACAATAATAAAAGAAACCTATTTTTTCATCGATATCAATAGCTTTATTGATGTCCTTTAACGCCTTTTTTATTTGATTATTAAACCCATAAAAAGTACCTCTTTCACAATAAGCCCACTCATTTTTAGGAAATAACTTTAAGTGAGCTGTACATCTTGCTATACTTTCTGGAAATGTTTCTTCTCCTGAGGCTATTTCAATAACTTTATTTTTTAACATAAAGTTGTTCCATGAAGGTTCAATATCATCAGGTAGTAAAGCAGGAAAGCCTTCACTTTCTAAATAATACCCTAAGAAAGTATTAAAGTCTGTTGCTATTTTAGTACATCTAAATGCTTCTTTTTCCTTAACACATGAAAATATAGGAGATTCTTTTGATAAACCTTTATTAGAAACCATAAATAGAATATTATCAACAGAACCAGGAGTACTACAAATAGGGATAATTGGATAATTTCCTTCAAAATTCTCATCTAGTAACCAATTATCAAGTTTTAAACTCCTGTATTGCTCAATTATTTCATTTAAGCTGAATAAAGAAAAACTACTCCATTTAGGTCCGTCTGGTTCCCATTCTGTCATGTCAATATAATAAGCGTCTTCGTATTCTTGAATCAAACCGCCGTTAAAATTTTCTAAGAATTGGATATGAGATTCAGATAAAGAAATACCAAAAGCCTTACCAAAAGTTTCAATTTCGTTACGTCTTATACGGGTATTGAATTTATATTTTGGAGAGCCTTGATAAATTCTTTCTTTAAGTTTAATTATGTTTGAAAACTGCTCAGTCACTATCATTTATTTATTATTACAATTTAAGAATTATCCCCTGTTTTATATAATTTTAATTAGGTTAAATATTTGTTTTATTAGAGTGAATTATAACGTAAATTTATGCCTCTTAATTAGTACAAATGACCACGTTAAGAAATCAAAATTTAGTGTGTCCTCATTGCCAAAATAAGATGTATGTCATTGAGGTGATGTCTTTTACTGTAAAAACCTCTGAATCCTTTTCAGATGGAAGAGTTATTAACTTACCTTCAAGAATTATAAGTCCAAATATATTATTATGCAATATCTGTTATAATGCTTTTTGGAAAAATGATGCTTTATGTAATGAAACTAATTATGATGATTTTTCTGAGGAATTACTAGGAGCTAATACTATTAATGATTTATTTCCTAAATTTCATAAAGACAGTAAATTTAAAGAAGTAAAATATTATTTAAAATTACTAAAAGAAGGTTTTGCCAATTCGGATGAAAGAGAAATTTATATAAGGCTTGAAATATGGAGAGCATTAAATGATAAAATTAGGTATGATGAGAATTTAGATATTGAAATCAATGATTCCCTTTTTAATGCTAACTTAAAAAAACTAATCAAAATATTTAAAATGATTAGCGATGAACAAAAACTGTTAGTTGTAGAAATGTACCGTGAACTAGGGGAGTTTAAAAAAGCAAATATTTTATTGGAAAGTATAATAGGCATTAATCAAACTTCAGTTTTTAAAAAAATAAAAGATGCCATAAGATGCAAACAATCTAAGGTATTTAAAATATAAAGAAAAAAAGAAATCCTTTGAAAAGATTTTACTCTTGACAAAGGATTTCAAACAAACTAACCAACCAATTTTTTATAATCCTCTACCTCTTTTTGAGGTATTTACTTTATTTTCTTTTTCTCTATTGTTTATAGAGCTTCTATTAGTATTTGCAGCTATTTTAGTGTTTTTAGAACCGGAATAACTACTTTTTCTATTTTGTGTACTTGTAGATGTTTTATAAGAAACCTTCTTAGTGTTAGACATAGAGCTTTTATTTCCTCTTGACCCTTGACTGTTTGTTGTCGTTGGTCTCGTATTCATATTACTATTAAAACTACTTTTTCTTTTATTACTTTGGCTACTTGCTACTGGCTTTGTATTTGAAACAGGCCTAGATTTTATTACAGGTCTAGAGCTTTCAGTAGGTCTAGTACTAGCGTTATTAGTATTGATTCTTGAACGTTTATTAGATTTTCTTGAATAAATTTCATTAGTGTTACCTCTTCTAGAAGTTTCAGCTACCGCAGTATTTCTTCTGTTTGGGTTAAAATCTTTATTAACTTCTGTTCTACCACCTTTATAATGATTACGACTACCTGGTTTATTGAAGCTTCTTCTTCCATTTGCATAAGCTACATTACTTCTTCCTCTATTTGAATAATAATTAGAATGATCATAATAGCTATATCTCATAGGACTGTAATACCTTCTATATGGGTAATCATATACTACACAACTAGCGTAGACAGGTCTTACATAATAAGAATGCCAAGGTCTATACGTGTAATAATAATTATATGAATTTATATAACCTGTACAATGTGTGTAATATCCGTAATAGTTATAGTGTACATATAAGCCACCGACTCTTACTATTCTGTTTCTGTTATAATAAATATTTACATTCCCTGCTTGAGAAATTCGTCCAAACTCATCGTAATATATTGGTACATTTTCTATTTGAATGACTCCTCCGTACATATCGTACTGAACAAACATTTCATAATTATAACCTGCATTATAACTAACGTTTACATTTGGCGAACTGATTGTTACATTGGTATTATTATTTCCTAGATAGGTAAAATCGAATTGTCCATCTGGGAAAACTGAAAACTCAACATTTTGAACATTGAAGATGTAAGAATTACCATAATTTACAAAATTAGGGTAATACATTGCTTCTTGAGAATTCGTGGAAGCAATCAAAGTAGAAAAACTAATAAGAAAGATTCCGATTGAAAGTGTGATTGCTTTTTTCATAATACTATTTTTAAATTGTTAATATGATTATAAATAAACAACGACCGTGCCAAAATTGTAAAAGACTGATAAACAGTGATAATTGAAGGTTTTTTTTAAAAGAAAGATATTCTGAATAAAAAATAAAAATGGAGTAAAAAATAAAATCCGCCTTCAATATATCTGAAGACGGATTTTAAAACTAACCAACCAAAACTTTAAACTTTTTGTAAAGAATTATAATTACTTTACGGTAATTGTATTTGCAATCACCGTGCCAGAAATATTTAGTTAGAATTGGTTTAAGGATTATTTAACAATAAATTTCTCAGATAAATAGTGAGCCGTATATGAGTTTTTATTTGTTGCTACTTCTTCTGGAGACCCTTGCGCCATCAACTCACCACCTTTTTCACCGCCACTTTTTCCTAAGTCAATAATATGATCTGCACATTTAATTAAATCCATATTGTGCTCAACAACTATTACAGTATGTCCTTTATCTAATAGCGCATAAAAAGAGTTTAGTAATTTATTGATATCATGAAAATGAAGACCCGTAGTTGGTTCATCAAAAATGAATAAAGTTTTTTCCTTGGTAGTACCTTTCACTAAAAAGGAAGCTAATTTAATTCGCTGAGCTTCACCACCAGAAAGGGTAGAGGAACTCTGACCTAATTGCACATAACCCAAACCAACATCTTGTAAGGGCTGCAGCTTGTTAATGATTTTGTTTTCACCATTTATTTTGAAAAAATCTATGGCATCATCCACGGTCATATGCAATATGTCGTGAATACTTTTATTATTAAAATGAACCTCTAAAACTTCTTTTTTAAATCGTTTTCCTTTACAAACATCACATTCTAAATGAACATCTGCCATAAACTGCATTTCGATAGTAACTTCACCTTCACCTTTACATTTCTCACAACGACCTCCGTCTACATTAAAAGAAAAATGCTTTGGTTTATAGCCTCTAATTTCTGATAATTTTTGTTTGGAGTATAAATTTCTTATATCATCATATGCCTTAATGTAGGTAACGGGATTAGATCTACTAGAACGTCCAATAGGATTTTGATTAATAAACTCAACGTTTTTTATACTTGAAAAATCACCTTCTAGTTTAGTGAACTGCCCTGGTTTTTCACCATAACCTCCAATTTCTTTTAATATAGCTGGATATAATATTTTTTTAACTAAGGTACTCTTTCCACTTCCTGAAACCCCTGTAATAGCAGTAAAACAACCTAAAGGAAATTCTACATCTATATTTTTTAAATTGTTATGTCGAGCACCAATTAATCGAATGCTGTTTTTTGAAGTCCTTCTTTTACTTGGTACTACAATGGATAGTGTCCCATTTAAATAACCTGCTGTAAGTGAATTAGATTTTAAAATAGCATTATAATCACCAGTTGCGACCACTTCACCACCAAAAGTACCTGCCTCAGGTCCTATGTCAATTATTTCGTCTGCTGCTTTCATGATATCTTCATCATGTTCTACTACAATTACGGTATTGCCTAAATCACGAAGTGATTTTAAAACTTCAATTAATCGTTCTGTATCTTTTGGATGTAGGCCAATACTGGGTTCATCAAGTATATACATAGAACCTACCAAACTACTTCCTAACGAGGTTGCTAGATTTATTCGTTGAGATTCACCACCAGATAGCGTATTAGATTTTCTATTCAAGGTTAAATAACTAAGACCTACGTTGTTTAAAAAGGCTAACCTATTATTAATTTCAATTAGAAGTCTTTTTGCAATTTTTTGATCATATTTATTAAGTTCTAAGTTTTTAAAAAAGTCAGTTACTTTTTCTAAAGGTAATTCTACTAACTCTTGAATTGAGATACCATTTACTTTTACATAGCTTGCTTCCTTTCTTAATCTCTTTCCTTTACAGGTATTACATTTAGTTTTTCCTCTGTAGCGAGAAAGCATTACCCTGTTTTGTATTTTATAGCTTTTAGAAGTAAGCTCTTCAAAAAACTCGTTTAGACCAGTAAAATGCTTATTTCCTTCCCAAACTAGCTGTTTCTGCTCATCCGTAAGTTCGAACCATGGTTTGTGAATAGGGAAATCAAATTTGTATGCAGCATTTACTAATTGGTCACGATACCAACTCATAGATTCTCCACGCCAAGGGAACACCGCATTTTCAAAAACAGATAAAGCAGTGTTGGGTACCACTAATTCATCATCAATTCCAATAACATCTCCATAACCTTCACAAGTTTCACAAGCACCATAAGGATTATTAAAACTGAATAAATGGACATTAGGAGTTAAAAAACTAATTCCATCTGCTTCAAAACGATTGTTGAATTCAGTTATTGAATTATCTGATAAATTTTCAATGTAAAGTTCACCATTTCCTTCAAAAAAGGCCATTTCAATAGCATCTGCCAATCTGTTTAAAAAATCTTCATCGTCTTTTGTAATTACACGATCAACAACCAGCTGTATGTTTTTAGGAAGAGACTTTCCTTTTAACTCATCAAGTCTAACAACAGAGCCTTCAATTTTAATTCGAGCATAACCTTGTTGCAATAATGCAAGTAATTTATTCTCTATACTGCGGCCATCTTCTAAATGAATAGGGGCGAGGAGTAATAACTTTTCACCTTCAGGAAATTGTTTAATAAAGTTAATAACATCCGATATCGTGTCTTTTTTAACTTCAATACCAGAAATTGGAGAAATTGTTTTTCCAATTCGAGTAAACAATAATTTTAAATAATCATAAATTTCAGTAGTAGTTCCTACCGTTGATCTAGGATTTGTTGAATTTACTTTTTGTTCGATTGCAATTGCTGGAGATATTCCTTTAATCGAATCTACTTTTGGTTTGTTTAATCTTCCTAAAAACTGTCTTGCATAAGAAGATAAACTTTCTACATATCTTCTTTGTCCCTCTGCATATAGGGTGTCAAAAGCTAAACTAGACTTTCCGCTTCCAGATAATCCAGTAATTACTACCAATTTATTTCGTGGTATAACTACAGAGATATTCTTCAAGTTATGAAGTTTAGCTCCTTGAATAAGGATGTTTTTTTTAGGGTCTAGGGTATCGAAATTCAAATTAATAGTATAAAAAAAGGTGAATTTGGCAAAGATAACACTTCCAATTTTAGTTATATAAAAAGGTTAAATAATATTTTTTATTGAAAATTCTCACTTTTTTTTTGCTTTTGTTAATTGTTTGTTATTATATTTACCCCACTTAACAACAATTAATAAATTTAAGCCTATAGCGTAATACTACTTTTTTAAATAAAATTTTTAACTAAACAACCTCATCAATCAAATTGTTGTTTAATATTTAAAAGTATTGTTATGATTAGAAACAAATCTACAGATGCACAGTTAGTGAGTGCATATATGAAAGGCGATGAATTATCTATAAGTGAGTTAATAACTCGTCATAAGCAAAAAATTTACAGTTTTATATATTCCAAAGTATTTGATAGAGATGTCGCTGAAGATATTTTTCAGGATACCTTTATAAAAGTTATAAACACATTAAAAAGAGGTGCTTATAACGAAGAAGGGAAATTTATACCTTGGGTAATGCGTATTTCTCATAATTTGGTAATTGATTATTTTAGAAAGAATAATAGAATGCCAAAATTTGAAAATAATTCTGACTTTAATATCTTTTCAGTCTTATCTGATGGTTCTTTAAATGCTGAAAAAAGTATGATAAAAGGACAGATTGAAAGTGACCTTAAAAAAATCATACAAGAACTCCCAGAAGATCAGAAACAGGTACTGTTGATGAGGATTTACAAGGAAATGAGTTTTAAAGATATTAGTGAACAAACAGGGGTAAGTATTAATACTGCATTGGGAAGAATGAGGTATGCTTTAATTAATTTACGTAAAGTTATAGACAAGCATAATATTGTATTAACGAATTAATGCAATAAAGTATATTTTGATGCGTTATGAAATAACATTAACCTCAAAATATCAATTATATGCAAAAAATGTACTCTGGAATTTCACGAAAGGAACGCGTGAATGAAAACTTAGTTCCTAAAGAAGATACTATTAGGTTTCTTCTGGATTATTCTAAGGCTTTAAGTGTTATAGATTATAATAAATTGAAGTTTGAAGCACTTCTAAACTAAACTTTGGAAAAACCTCGAAATTTTATTTCGAGGTTTTTTGTTTTATATAAGTTCTACTTTTTGTTATAATATTTGTTTAATACTGTTTTTCTCCCAATAGTTTTAGTGATTATATCTTTTTCTAAATCCCAACCACGTGCTGGAGAATATTGTCTCCCATAAAAAATAATTTGTAAATGAAGTTTATTCCATAAATCTTCTGGGAACAAACGTTTAGCATCTTTTTCTGTTTGGACTACATTTTTACCATTTGTTAAACCCCAACGATACATTAATCTATGAATATGAGTATCTACTGGGAAAGCAGGTATGTTAAAAGCTTGTGACATAACAACACTAGCCGTTTTATGACCAACTGCTGGTAAGGCTTCTAAATCTTTATAAGTTTGGGGTACTTTACCTTGATGTTGTTCAATTATAATTTTAGATAAACCGAATATCCCTTTAGATTTCATTGGTGATAAACCAACAGGTTTAATTATTTCTCTAATTTCTTCAACAGTTAGCTTTATCATATCATAAGGATTATCTGCTATATTGAATAGGATAGGAGTGATTTTGTTAACACCCTTATCTGTGCTTTGAGCAGATAATAACACAGCTATTAATAAAGTATATGGGTCTTTATGGTCTAAAGGTATTGGAGTCTCAGGATAAAGTTCCTCTAATGTGTTTATTACAAATTCTACCTTTTCTTGTTTAGTCATTTTATGTACTTTTACACAAAAGTAAATAAATGAAAACATTAAATATAGGAGATCAGGTATCGAATTTTACAGCCTTAGATCAAGATGGAAATTCTATTTCATTATCTGACTATGAAGGAAAACAATTAATTGTATTTTTCTACCCTAAAGCAAGTACTCCTGGTTGTACCGTAGAAGCTTGTAACCTGAGAGATAATTATAATTTGTTGCAAGAAAAAGGATATGAATTATTAGGTGTAAGTGCCGATAGTCAAAAAAGACAATCAAATTTTAGAAACAAACACGAATTTCCATTTCCCTTATTGGCAGATGAAGATAAAGAGGTAATTAATATCTTTGGTGTATGGGGGCCAAAAAAGTTTATGGGACGTGAATACGATGGCATACACCGAAAAACATTTATACTAAATGGGAATGGAGTTGTTACTCAAGTCATAGATAAGGTTAAAACCAAATCTCATGCTGAACAAATACTAGAATTTAAATAGATTTTATTTTTTCTTTATAACCGAATAGTTCTTTTTTCTTGATAATTTCAGAAACCCCTTCTGGTAATAACTTTTCCCATCCATCTTGATTGGTTTCAATCATTTTCAATACTTTTCTTGAGAAAATATTTAAATGACCTTTATCAAAATCTTCAATATCAACTACTTTTCCGTTGTATTTAAAGAATTTATAAAGCTCTTTCATTCTAGGGTGAACTTTTAAGTTTTCACTATTGGTATACTCTCCGTTTTTAGGATTAAGCATTGGATATAGATATACTTTAAGATCTTTAAAGAATAATTTTCCAAATGCTTCAAGAATACCACCACTTAAATGACGATAATACTTTTCATCAAAAATATCGATCATATTATTAACTCCAAGAGTTAATCCCATACGTTTTTTAGTAAAAGCAGAAAAATACTCTACTAATCTATAATATTCTTGAAAGTTAGATATCATTACCGTATGACCTAATGAGCAAAGTAATTTTGCACGTGACATAAAATCTGCTTCATTAATTTCGCCTTCAGCTCTTAAATTAGAAAGAGTGATTTCAAATATAACAACGGTATTATTAATATCTACACGTTTTTCATTTTTAAATATCTCCAAAGATTTTTCATACATGTCGATATTTACTTTTGTTACGGGTCTAAAACTCCCACGTAAAGCAAGTATGTTTTTTTTATAAAGTATAGCAGCTGGTAAAATGTTATTACCATCAGGGCCAAACATAATAGCTTCGGTCATGCTATTTTTTACTAACTGTAGACTCATTAATCGATTGTCTACATTTTTAAATTGTGGTCCAGAAAAATTAATAGTATCTATCTCGATTTTGTCTTGGTCAATATGATCGTAAAGATATCGGAGTAATTTTTTTGGCTCATCAAATTTGTAAAAAGCTCCATAAATTAAATTAACACCTAAAATTCCCAATGTGTTTTGTTGAAGTGTTGCTTCATTTTCATGAAAACGAATATGTAAAACTATCTCGTTATATTCACCATCAGGCTCTACTTGATATTTTATACCTACCCAACCATGTCCCTTAAATTTTTTTGCAAAATCAATAGTTGCAACAGTATTTGCATAAGAAAAAAATAATCGGTCTGGATGTTTATCTCTTGGAAGACGTTCTTCTATTAAACCGATTTCATGAGTTAACATTTTTTTTAAACGGGATTCGGTAACATACCTTCCATCATCTTGAACACCATATATGGAATCACTGAAATCTTTATCGTAAGCAGACATCGTCTTAGCAATCGTACCTGAAGCACCACCTGCTCTAAAGAAGTTTCTTACTGTTTCTTGTCCAGCTCCAATTTCTGAAAAAGAGCCGTAAATATTTTCATTTAAATTGATTCTAAGAGCTTTATTCTTTATTGAAGGAATGTTTTCAAACTCTTTATCTCCTGTTATCGTTACCGACATAGCTGTTTATTTACTTTGTGACAAAGTTACTAAATACCCTAGTGAAACAAAATAAATACTGCTATTTTTGTTGTCATGAATTCATCTTTTATAATAACTTTTTTAGGAACTGGAACTTCACAGGGAATCCCTGTTATTGCAAGTAATCACCCGGTTTGTAAAAGCAAGGATTCTAGAGATAAAAGATTAAGAGTGTCTATATTATTATCTTGGGATGATTATAATTATGTAATTGACTGCGGTCCCGACTTTAGACAGCAAATGTTAAGGGAGAATTGTAATAAAATAGATGGTGTTTTGCTAACTCATGAACACAGTGATCATACTGCTGGATTAGATGATATAAGACCTTTTTATTTTGAACAAGGAAATATTCCATTTTATGCTCATAAAAAGGTTTTTGAAAACTTGCATCAACGATTTTCGTATATTTTTGAAAAAGAAAACAAATACCCAGGAGCACCAACAATTGATGAAATTGAAATAGATAAAAATGTGCCTTTCCAAATTGGAGGAAAAAAAACAATTGCAATTGAAGCTTTTCATGGTGAATTACCAGTATTAGGTTTTAAAATTGATGGTTTTACTTATTTAACTGATGTAAAAACAATTGCTAAAGAAGAAATACAGAAGATTAAAGGAACTGAAGTTTTAGTTATTAATGCTTTGCGAAATGAACCGCACCACTCGCATTTGACCTTAAAAGAAGCTCTTGATTTAATTGAAGAAATACAACCTAAAAAAGCTTATTTAACCCATATTAGTCATTTGCTTGGATATCATAAAGAAGTAGAAAGAAAACTTCCTGAAAATGTATTCCTTGCGTATGACACATTAAAAATCACTCTATAATTATGAAACGTACAATATTTATGTATTTATTCTTTTTTGCTATACTGTTTGTAATTTTTCAGTATATGAATGAGAAAAAGATATTTGAAAAACAAGAAAACAAAATTGAATCTCAGAAAAGGAAAATTTCTGTTCTTGAGGATGGACTTATCAATATGACTGATTCATTAGAAGCATTATCTAATTCTAATTACTTTACGCTTCAAGGGAATGAAAACGCGGTGTCTTATATAGAGAGTTTAGGATTTGAAGCTAATGAAATAGAAACTTTTGTTTCAGATTATATATATGATCAAAACCTTAAAAAAGGTAATAACCAATTAGTACCTTATGAGGGTATTAATGGTGATATGAAAATTAATAAATTAAAGTTTTTAAACCATAAGTGGATTATAGCAGACTTTACCGATGGCCGTTATTGGGGAGAAATGGTGCTAGAATATTATGTTAATAAAGATAGAACTATAGAATTTCATCAAGTTTCTTCTTTAATGTATCCTTCTATGTAGAATTAAAAACTGATTAATGATTTTCTAACCAAGTTTTAAAATCATAAAAATTTTGAGGAGAAACTCCATGACCTACTGGAAATTCTGAATACTCACAATCTATATTGAGTTCATTTAAAAAAGGTTTAGTTTTTCTAGACCAATCTACAGGAATCACTTGGTCTACACTGCCATGAGATGAATATATGGAAAGGTTTTCAAAATTATTATTACGATAGTTTTCTTTAAAAATAGCTTCATTGATATAACCGCTTAGCCCAATAACATTTTTAATTTTATTTGGATAACTTAAAGCCACTGAAAAACTTAGTATAGTTCCTTGACTAAACCCTAATAGTGTTATGTTTTCAGAGTTAATATTGTATTTTTCGATGATTTCATCAATACATTTTGAAACTTTATCTCTTGATTCAATTGCTTGATTGTCATCGCTCCATTTTCCGTCAACATTGTCAAAATGAATTGCATACCAGGCATTACCATAGGGCTGCATAGGGTATGGTGCTTTTAAAGATATAATTGTGTATTTTGAGGGTAGTTCAGATGCAAATGAAAACAAATCGTTTTCGTCGGATCCATAGCCGTGAAGCATTATAATTACTGGAGCTTTAATAGTATCACTTAAATCTGAAGCTCTATAATTGTGTTCTAAAGAGAGTTTTTGCTTATTCATTTATTGATCAAGAAATTTAAACCATTTTTGAAATAAATCTGTTAGTACTGGAATTCCTTTTTCTTTTCCAGTTATTGCCATTATTAGAGAATAGACCCACAGAAAAAAGCAGGCAGTCCATGAAAATTGACCTATATATTGTAAAAAATCATTGCCTTGAAAAAAAGTAGTCGTTATAAAAAGAATAATAACCAAACCAAACATATTTTTAATGTGGTAGGTTACAAACTTATCTTTTTCTTCCATATTTAATATATAAGCTATTATTAAACCTATAAATGATAGATATGCCAGTATCGCTTTAAAATTTCCTTTTTGATTCATTAATTAAATACTGATTTATTATTAGCGATAATTCCATATACAACACCTTTTAGGTTACTTCCTAATAATGCAGCATTCTTTGAAGTTGATATTATATGATCTTCGCTAAATGTCCATTCCTTATTTGGATTAAACATTGTAATATCTGCCTTAGAATTCTCTTCAATTTTATGAGCTGGAATTGAAAATTCATCTTTTAAACCCGTAAGTAGATTAATAGTTGACTCTGTAGAAAGTAGATTGTTTAATGCACCAAATGAGCTTTCTAAACCGATACTTCCATAAAATGCGTGGTCAAATTCAATTTTCTTGTGCTCAATGTCTATAGGGTTATGATCGCTTGTTACAGCATCAATAGTTCCATCTTTTATACCTTTAATTAGCGCTTTAATATCTTTAGATGTTCTTAGAGGCGGTAAAAGCTTGTAATTAGTTTCGAATGTCTCTAAAACATCATCAGTTAATACAAGGTTGTTAATAGCAACACTACAAGTTACATTGAGTCCTTTTTTCTTAGCTTCTTTAATCAATGAAACAGATTTTTTAGTTGAAATAGTAGGAATATGAAGTTTTCCTCCAGTATATTCTAAAATGTACAAGTCTCTAATTATTTGTAGTTCTTCAGCTAAACTCGGAATTCCTTTTAAACCCAACTTTGTGCTATTAATTTCCTCATTGACCATTCCATTTTGTGCTATAGATTTTTCAAAAGGAAAGGATTGTATTAATCCATCAAATGTTTGTGAGTATTGTAAGGCTATTTTAAGAAGGTTAGGGTTTTTAATTGGAGATTTATAATCATAGAAAGATACAGCACCTTCATTTTTCATATCAAAAAGTTCTGCTAAATCTTCCCCTTCACATTTACTTGTTAGTGCACCAATAGGATGGAGGTCTACTATATTTTTTTCAGCCTCAGATTTTAAATATTTTATTGTTGATTTGTTATCGGTTACAGGATTGGTATTCGTATTTACTGCAACGTGGGTATAACCACTATGAGCTGCTGTTATTAATCCATTAGATATTGTCTCTCTTTCTTCAAAACCAGGTTCTCCAAAAGAAACACTACTATCAAACCAACCTTGTGAAATATGTAAGTTTGTGAGTTTAACTTCCTTAATATTTTTCGAATTAGTTATTGATGAGGCTATTTTTGAGATCACTCCATTTTCAATAAGTACATCTCTTTTTTTAAGGTGATGTTTACTTGAGTCGTCAATAATGGTAGCCGATTTTAATAAAATATTCATTTGTAAAATTTTAATATAATCATTTCTAAAACAAGAAATAGCAATGCAAAAATAGCAAACCATTTCCAATAATTATGAATTGTATTATCTTGATTAATAGAGCTAAACAATTCGTTAATATTACTATATACATTTGTGTTTTTCCAATTTTCGGGGTTGGAAAACAATAATGAACTTTCTTTTCTATTATAATTATAACTAACTTTCTCTATTGGATTTTGGTCTTTTTTAATAGTTAGAGTTCCTGCTGTTGAAGGATTTTCTAATGTAGTAATATTAACCTGATTTGCCTTGGTTTGTTGCAGCGGAATAAAACTATTTATACTGTCAGTAATTTTCAAAATTTCATCTTGCCCTAAAGTTACAGGTATAGAATAACTATTCTGGTTTCCAATTTCATAATATAATTTAGGAAGTGGTAAGCTTTGTTTTGCCATATTATATAATGTTGGAACAATTAATGGCGAACTTTGAAAGTTTGAATTATCTTTATTAATAGCTGCAGTAAACAAATAGTTGTTTTTATTCTGTAAAACAAACGCTTGTGTGTCTTCGAATTTTAAAACAGCTGGTTGGTTGGTTGTTAATGAATAAAAAGAATTGACTTTTGGATATTGAAAATTGGTTACCTTTTTTTCAAATACATCACTATATAATGGATGATCAAAAACAATTTGAGTAATCTTTTTTTCTTGAATGTTTAATTGAGATAGTTTTCCAAATTGTAATTTGGAGAATAAAGAGTTATACTGATCAATATTTGCATTGTTTGAAGGGATTATTAAAACCGAGCCGCCATTATCTGAGAATGATTTAATTGCAGTTGTTAAAGACTCTGGAATAATGTCTAATTCATTAATAATAATAAAATTTTGCTTTGAAAAATCATTATAGTTTAAACTTTCGGAGTTTTGTTGCATTAATTCAAACTCAGTTGAATTGAAGATTCGATTTAAATAACTTGAAGCTTTTTCATTTACAGATAAGACCTTGATTTTTTTTGGAATATTTATATTAAAGAAGAGTGAATTATCAAATAAAAGATTTGGATCATTTAACTCAATTTTACCATCAAACTCTATATTGTTTGGTATTTCAAAAGTGATAATCTTCGATTGGATTTTATTCGAGTTATCTGTAAAATTAACTGCAGTTTTTGCAAATAGAACATTCTTGTTGAATAATGAAACTGAAATAGTTTCAGGGACATTTCCTTGAGCAGAAATTTGTGCCATCAACTTAATGGAGGATATGTCCTTTTTTGAAATATAAGCAGTATCAATACTAATATTGGAAACTTCGCTATGCTTTAATTGAACAACATCAACTATTAAATCAGTTGGAATTTCAGGAAACTCTTCATTTGTTTGAAAATCTGATAAATATATTAGTCTCTTTTCTGTTGAAGGATTGTTTTTTGTAAATAATTGATCGGATTTCAATAATACTTCTTTAGCAGAGAGTTGCTTTTGTGAGTAGTTTATTGATAAAATATCGTTTTTAAAATCTTGATGGTTCGAATTTAATATAGAAATATCATTGGTGAACCAACTAATCTTAGAATCACTAATTTTCTGTGCATATAATTCTTGTAATGCTCTTTGTAATGTAGCTCCTTCAGGCCCTTTTAATTGCATGCTAAATGAGTTGTCAATATAAACAACTGTTTCCTTATTGGTATTTAAAGCGGTTTTGGATGCAGAGTAGGGTTGAGCGAATGCTATTATTAAACAAGCAAATGCTAACATTCTCATCAATAGGGTTAACCATTTTTTAAGTTGAGAGCTTTTACGAGTTTCAATGCTAACTTTTTTTAAAAAAGATACATTGGTGAATGCTACTTTCTGGAATTTTCGTAATTGAAAAAGATGAATAAAAATAGGAATGAGAAGAAGAAATAGTGCGTAAAGAAGCTCAGGGTGTTTAAACTGCATTCCAATATTTATTGGACAAATATAATCATTGCTGAATAATAAATGAGGTAACTAACAAAAAAGGTTCTTTATATTAAAAAAAAATGCCTTTGTTAATTAACAAAGGCATTTAATAATATTTATGTTTTAGTAGCTATTAGTTTTAAAATGGGCCGCCGCCATCGCCGCTATTAATTATTTCAAACCACATTGCCCAACTTCCTCCATTTCCATTTCCTCCATTGCCATTTACATTGCCATTACCATTTCCATTTCCTCCATTACCATTCCCTCCACTATTAATAGGAACTCCAGCTGCCCAAGCAGTTTCTTCCTGTCCAGTTACCGTATTTAAAACAACTGCATGAGCAGCAATCCAAACACTTTCACCTGATGGAATTTCAATGATATTATTAAAAGTTATGCTTGTTTCACCTGGAGAATATGATTCTGAATAAGGAAATTGCCCAATTATTGGGTTTCCTCCATTGTTAACAGGTAAATCATTTGGATCACCAACAAATAAATGGACTTCTAGGATTACCCAATCACCTTCAGTTTCATAAGTTACATCAAGATTTCCATCGATTACTGTTACAATAATATTTCCAGAATCAGTATTTTGACCAGCGATTAAATCAATTACATAAGTAGTTTCAACTACATTTCTTTGATTATTTTCTTGGATGTCATTTTGAATTCTTTCTTCAGAACAACCTATAAAAAGAATTAGAAAGGAATAAAATGTAATAAAGAATAAATTTTTCATTGTTTTGGGGATTTAATTATAATAACAATAATAAGCCTTTATTCTATAAAACAAGATTAAAAACAAATTAATTCGATGAAATACACTAATGTTTTGTGTAAATTGTTAAAATGATTCAAAAACACCTAGGCCAAATAAGGCAAAATCATATTTAACAGGGTCCATAGGATCTAATTTTCTCAATGATGTATCCAATTCCATTAAAGACTTGGCATCATTTTGCCTTCGCTTTATTAATCCTAGTTTTCTAGATACATTTCCTGTATGAACATCTAAAGGGCAAGATAGAACTGATGATGGAATGGTTTTCCAAATACCGAAATCAACTCCATTTTTGTCATTTCTTATCATCCATCTTAAAAACATATTGATTCGTTTTGCTGCTGAATTCTTAAGAGGATCGCTCACGTGCTTCTCGGTTCTTTGTAAATGTGGTAAACTAAAAAACAGTTTTTTAAAAATATGGATGGAATATTGTAATGAACTATCTTTTATATTGTTTGAAAATATAGACTCTAAACCTCCATGATACTTATAAATATGTTGTAATGCTATGATAAAATAATTCAAATCATTTTCATTAAATGTTCTATGTACAAAGCCCGAAAGATACTTTGAATCATTTTCGGTATAATTCTCTACAAAATCAAAGGGGGAGTCGCCCATGATTGATAATAGCCGATTACCATTTTTAATTATACTTTTTCTGTTTCCCCAAGCAATAGTAGCTACTAAAAAACTAATAATTTCAAGATCTTCCTTTTTTGCTCCTAAGTTTTTTAATTGATGTGGAATTTGGATTGGGTCACTTTCAATAAACTTTTTGTTATTGTATAAATTCACTTTGGAATCTAAAAACTCTTTAAGATCTTTTTGATTCATTGTTATAAAACAATCTTTCCGTCTTTCATAACTAATTTACGATCTGCCATATTTGCTAGTTCGTTGTTATGAGTGACGATAACAAAAGTTTGTCCAAATTCATCTCTTAGTTTAAAAAATAAATTATGAAGGCTTTCTGCACTTTCTGTATCAAGATTTCCGCTAGGCTCATCAGCTAGTATTATTGCAGGATTATTGATTAAAGATCTCGCAACAGCAACTCGTTGTTGTTCCCCTCCAGACAATTCATTGGGTTTATGATTTTCTCTATCTGAAAGATTTAAAAATGACAATAATTCTTTAGCTCTTTTTTCAGCTACTTCTTTAGGTGTTTTCTTTATAAAAGCAGGAATACAAACATTTTCTAAAGCTGTAAACTCAGGTAATAATTGATGAAATTGAAAAATAAAGCCTAAATTTTCATTTCTGAATTTAGCTAATTGATTTCGATTTAGGGATGAGATATCTTTTCCATTAATGATTAATGAACTTTCTTGATCTGTCTTAGAAAAAGTATCTAATGTGCCTAATATCTGAAGTAAAGTAGTTTTTCCTGTTCCCGAAGCTCCAACTATCGATATGATTTCTTTCTTATTAATCTTTAAATCTACACCTTTTAAAACGTGCAGTTCATCATAATATTTGTGAATATTTTTTACCTCTATCATTCCTTTAATTATAACGTGAAAATACTATAATAACTAAGATTAGGCAATTTAATTATTTAGGAATTTTTTTTAAAAACATTCTTAATATTATTATAATCTAAGAAATAGGTAATTCGTAATGAAACAGTATGTTGTGCTGGTTGTTCAAATAAACTGTCCAAACTTTCTCCATAGTTTATATAAGAGTAGTTATCTTGATTAAAAATTTGATTCCTGTAAAGTAAGGTAGCTTCACTTCCTGGGGCAAAGCGCCATCTAAAACTTAAATCAATATTCCAAATATTGAAATTGGTATTAGGATCGTTTTCAGTTGTATCGTAGTCGGTTTGTGTTAAAGAACCATCTTCATTTAGCAAGAAGAATAATTGATCTTTATAATCTGCTGTACCCCAAAAATTTCTAAATCGTAAATCAATTGCTTTATAGGGATCAAAATTATAGCTTGCTTGTAATGAATTTTCGAGATTTCTAATATTACGTTGTCCAAAATAGATATCAACTTCATTATCATAAACATATCCTTTATTGTCATTACTCAAATATAGATCTGTTTCCCAAACTACTAAGAAATGCTCTGAAAATCGGTATCTCGGTTCAAAACTTACACTATAATTATGCTGTGGGTCTTCTACATACGATCTAAATCCTGCTCTAAAGTCAAAAGCGAACTTCTTTCTGAAATCGGTTGATATCCAACCGTTCATTCCAAAATTAGGTGCATAAGTAACATACCTTCCATCTACACGAGGCTCAAAGTAATCTTCTCGTTTACTATTAAAATTAGCATTCAATCCAAATGCAAAACGTTCGACAGTTATAAAAAAGGAGTTTATGTTAAAATTATTTTCCGTCTGAATGCTAGGCTTATATAACCTTCTATGTCTAGCAGTGAACCCAATTCGGTATTTGTTAAAAGTTTTTGTAGGTTCGAATATTTCATAAGATATTCCTCCAACAAAATTGTTAAAATTATTTCTGAAGTTTACACCTAAGTCGTTTATATCAAGTGTAGTATTCGCGAAATCATGTCCCACTCGATACCTTAAATTTCCTTTGATTCTGAAAATATCAAGTTCAGACTGAAATCCAGTTTTAAATCCTTCTCCATAATTTACATTACTAAAAATGGCTCTTCCCGCAGTTCTAAAAGTGTTTTTTTTATCTGCAAAACTAAATACTCCTGCTGTTACATTAGCATCTCTAAATTCACTACCTTCTCTTAATACATTTGTATTAATCAAAGAAACAGATGAATTTCCATTAAATTCTTGATCTAAAACAAAAACATTATAATTAGCTAATGGTTCTATAAGTTCTTTACGTTGATTACCCGTAATTGTATCTTGAATAACTGCATAAGTTCTTTCAGTAATTGAATTTAAAAAACCAACACCCAGCCCTTTTTTTGTTCTTCCAGAAACTTTTACTGCATTAATAATATTTACACTAGAAGGAAGCTCAGAAGCAACTTCATTTTCATCAAGATCTTCAATTTCACCAGAGGGTGGCCCGCCAATTCTTCTTGAGAAAAATAATCGCCCTTTATTAAATAATTCAACACCTTCTGTAAAGAAAGCTCTGTTTTCTCCAAAGGTTTGTTCAAACGGTCCTAGATTTAATCGAACTTCATCAAATGCAGTTTGACCGAAATCTGGAACTAAAGTTAGGTCTAATGTAAAACTATCAGAAATTCCATATTTTAAATCTAGTCCTGCAGTAAAATTTGTTTCTGTATCACCATCAAATGTCGAAACTACACCTTGTGCAAAAGGATAGAAGGTTAATCTTATAGGAGGATTAATATCTTTAACACCAGTAACTAAACCGTTGTAAAGTTTTTGATTTCCAACTTTATTATCGATAAAGTTCCAACTATGAGTTTCGTTCTTGTTTTTTATCTGTCTATAAAAATTAACACTCCAGTCTTGAGTTTCTATTTCTGGGAATCGTAATGCGTTATAAGGTATTCTAAATTCTGCATACCAACCCTTTTCGTTTCTAGAGGTTTTGCAATTAAAAACTACATTATAGTTAAAATCATTTCTGTTTTGTGAACTTTTAGAATCACCTATGGTTCCTGCACTGGTTACATAAAATCGCGTTTCATTTATTCCGTCGTTAAAGGTATTTAATGCGATGTAAAATAAATCTGCTTGTACAAATACTTCATCCCTTTGACTTAATTGACTTAATATTTCATCTGGGTTTGGGTCAAACATGGATGCTGCTACATACACAGCATTGTCATCATAAGCAATTTTAACTTCAGTTTGATACTCACTATTAATAGTTCCTTCGTTACCAGGTTCGAACATATTAAAATTAGTGGCAATGGGTAATGATTTCCATATTTCATCGCCTAAAACACCATCGATCTTTGGAGGAGTATCTATTCTAACAGCTTCAATACTTTTCTTTTCTTGTGAAAATGCTGTAGAAGAAATGATGATTAATAATAAATAAGATAAATGTTTAAACATTATTGATTAATGATTGATGGTCTTAATGAATGGTATAAACAAAACTAGTACTAACAATCTACTAGTAGTACTAACAAAAAGTTAAAAAGTGAAGGAGATATTAAGCTATCATATTTAATTGTAATTTTGTTTTAATAAATATGAAAATAATGGAAGAAGCAATTTTTGCTGGTGGATGCTTTTGGTGTACTGAAGCAATTTTTCAAAGAATAAAAGGGGTTGAAAGTATTAAACCTGGTTATACAGGAGGAAATATTAAGAATCCTGGTTATAGAGAAGTATGTACAGGAAGAACAGGACATGCTGAAGCAATTCAGATAAAATATGACAGTAGTTTAGTTTCTTACGAAACATTAATGGAAATATTCTTTGCAACTCATAATCCCACTACTTTAAATCAACAAGGAGCTGATGTAGGAACTCAATATAGAAGTGGAATTTTTCACACTACAGAACAACAAAAAATTCAAGCTGAAGATTTTATAAAAAAATTAAACGAGAGTGATTTTTATGAAAACCCGATTGTAACAGAGATAACAGCTTTTGATGTATTTTATGATGCTGAAGAAAATCATCAGAATTACTATAATCAAAACTCTGAACAAAAATATTGTGATTTTACAATTACTCCTAAAATTGAAAAGATTAAAAAGATTTTTTCGGATAAATTAAAATAATAAAAGATGTCATCATATAGATTTTTTGAAGAATATAACCAAGAAGTAACTGATAATTTAGTTGATAATTATAGTAATATCATTACTGAGTTAGGAGAGGATGTAAATCGGGAAGGAATTGTAAAAACTCCAGAACGTGCCTCAAAAGCAATGCAGTTTTTAACTTCAGGTTATTGTCAAGACCCTGCGGAAATATTAAAAAGTGCCATGTTTGCAGAAGATTATCATGATATGGTAATTGTTAAGGATATTGAATTATATTCTTTATGTGAACATCATATATTACCTTTCTTCGGAAAAGCCCATATTGCTTATATTCCAAATGGGCATATAGTAGGTTTGAGTAAAATTCCTAGAATTGTTGATGTTTTTGCAAGAAGGTTGCAGGTTCAAGAACGATTAACTCATGATATACTAGAATGCATTAATAATGTATTAAAACCCGAAGGAGTAGCTGTTGTAATTGAAGCATCTCATATGTGTATGATGATGAGAGGAGTACAAAAACAAAAAAGCGTTACCACTACGTCAGGATTTAGAGGGCAATTTGAAAAAATAGAAACCCGTAATGAGTTCTTAAAATTGATTAGTAGTGACTTAGCATAATTTATGGTATGTTTTTTGCGTTGCTATTATTGTTAAAATTATATTATGAGTAACCAAAAAAACAAATTATTACGGAAAAGTATTATGCTAGACCTTGTTGGTATGAGTACAATGTTTATTCCTTTTGCAGGTCCTTTTATAGATTTATTATGGGCACCATACGCAGCAAAACAAATGAGTGAAATGTATAAAGGGAAAAAAGGTAAAATTGCTTCTATTGTTGTATTTATAGAAGAAATAATGCCTGGATTAGACTTTATACCTACTTTTACATTAATGTGGTTGTACACATTTGTTTGGAAGAAAGAAGAAGAGCAAAAATTAAAAACTATTATCGTAGAAAAATAAAAAAAGTCCCATATGGGACTTTTTTTATTAATACAATATATTTTTATTGTACTGTTACATTATATGATACTTGTGCATCTGTTTCTCCTCCTGCATTGGTAATATCACCATCACTTACACCATCACCATCTTTATTTGGCTCATGTCTTAATGTTATAGTAATAGTTCCATTTATAGGGTCATTAGTAGTCATTGATTGAAAAATGAAGATTAAACCAATAGGGTTTCCTTCACTATCTTCATCATTATATGTCATTGTACCAATACTATTGGTAGCATTGTAAAAAACTTGATGTTCTAATGCTTCTTCTTCAACTTCCTCTGTGATATCTTCTGCTGGAGATTCTAATTCATTCAAAAATTGAACAGACCCATTATAGCTTGTATTGCTAGAAAATGGCCCTGAAATAGTCACTTCTGGACTGTTAGGTCCATCACCATCTAAATCTTTTGAAGTAAGTAAAACAGTTGTTCCACCACCTACAGGTGTAAAAGTTGCAATTACTGAAGTAATTACTTCTTCTTCGTTAACAGGTATTGGAGTATCATCATCGCTTGAACAAGAGGTGATAATAATACTAGTTAATGCAATTGATAATATTTTTAAATAATTTTTCATAATTGTTTTTTTTAATAGTTTAATTTTATTTGAACAGTTATATTTCTTCCAGTATCATCAGCATAATACCTTAATCTGTTTAAATATTCTCTATAAGAGGTGTTAAATAGGTTTTCTACACCTATCAATAAATTTAAATTTACTTTTTCATTTAAAGAAAATGTAGCATCTCCGGTTAAGCTAAATAAATTATAGGATGGAGGAGGAGTACTAATATCTACTTCTACAAATTCTCCAGTTGTTGGAATGTAAGCATCAAAATTATAATTAGGATATCTATTTTGTTTAGCAACAAATTCATGAGCTAAATTAATGTTAAGTTGATTCCATTTTTTAATTGAATAATTAATAGAGCTATTCGTTCTAAATGACGGGATATCAATTAAAGGTATATCTTCAATAGTGTTTTGACCATACACATAAGAAAATCCAGTGTTTAACTTCCAATTACCAGTAATTTGATAATCAAGATTTGTATCAATTCCCATCATTAAAGCATCCGTTTTAAAGTATTCCCAAACAGGATAAGCTCCTCTAATAGTTGATTCCGTTCCAGTTGGTTTTAAATAAATAAAATCGTTTATATGATTTAAATAGGTATCTATATTAATATCAATACTTTTTGAATTTAATAAATAACTTATCCCAATTCTATTTGAGATTTCTTTATCTAACCTTAAATCACCTAGTTCTATTCTTGCAGCAGAATGGTGTAATCCGTCGCTAAATAATTCTGAAGGATTTGGAGGTCTTGAAGACAATCCATAATTTAACGAAAATGAATTTGAATCATTTAAGTTAAAAAGTAATCCAGTTGATAAAGAAATATTATTATAGGTGAACTTTGGGTTTGTTAATAGTTGTGACCCTAAATCTTCTACAATAAAATCGCTAAAGTCTTCATCATACCCACGTTCTTCCCATCTACTAGTTTTATAAAATTTCCAAGCATCTATAAAATTATAATCATAACGAATACCAAAATCTGCTATTAATTTATCAGTTAATTCAGTTTTAATTATTCCATAAACACCAAAGTCTGTTTTTTCATAATCTGGTATTAGTCTTCTTATTCCAGTATCAGGATTAGCAATATTTTCTTGATACTTACCAGTAATACCTAAATAAATTTTGATGTTATCATATTTATCAATGGCCAAATCTGATTTAAAATTATGAGTTATTAATTTTAAATCTACAGCAGATTTATCTTTATCATCTCCAACTCTTTTATCAAATTCAAGTCTATGATTGTTTTGATAATCATATTGAACACTAAGCTTTCCTAAGGAACTAAATCGTTTAAAAGCATTTATTTTACTTAATAAATGAGATACTTCTTGTTTTGGCGAATCAATGGAATAAGAAAAATCTTCAATTATTAGTGGTTCTTGACTATTTATAGCATTAACTAAATCTTCTATATTCCCTATATGTGAAGCACTCAAAATACCAATAGTATTGTCAATATAACTTATATTGCCTTCAAAGCCATATTCAAAAGATTTATAGCCTGCTATAATGTTTCCTGAAAAACTTTTAGCACCTGTATTGGTTAAATTATAATCAGGAGCTTTTAAGTCTCCATTTTGTTTATAACCAATATTTCCGTTAGTAAACCAACCGGTATTAAAATTCTTTGATAAAGAACTATTAACATTATATCCCAACCCATTAGATTGAAAACCTGCAATTGTTTTACCAAATAAGGTGTCTTTTTTAATGAACTGTTGTGGTTTAATAATTACGATACCGCCGATAGCATCTCCAGAATAAGCTAAAGCACTAGAACCTTTAATAATAGTAATGCTTTCTGCTGAATTGATATCAATGTTTGGAGCATGTTCTATACCCCATTCTTGATCTTCCATTCGTACATCATTGTTCATTATGGTAATCCTACTACTATGCAAACCATTAATAACAGGCTTTACTATTTTATTTCCTGTATTAATAGAAGTGACACCTTGAACTTGTTTTAAAACATTACCCAAACTTTCAGAACTAAAGTTGTCTATAACATCTTTATCAATTTTTTCTGTTTGAGCTGATATTGATTTGTTATTTGAATTATCTCCCTTAATAGCTACAATATCTAGCTCCTCTATGTGATGCTCTAAATAAATGTTTTTGTTAATAGTATCAGTAAAATCAATGCTTATTGTTTTGCTTTCACATGAAACATGTGCTACGATAAGGGTGATTTTACCTTCGCAAAGATTATTAAATTTAAATTTTCCATTACTATCTGTAATTGCATTTAGGTTTAAATTTTCAATTTGTAAAGTAGCGTTAGATATTGGCTCTCCGTTATGAAAATCTAAAATATAGCCGTTTAATGAAAGATTGCAATCTTGACTAAACACCACACTGCTAAATAACAAGGTAATGATAATACTATATTTCATATTATTAGAATTACTTGATACTGTTAATTAATTATAAATGTGAAATAATAATAATAATTAACACATCTATATAATAAATGACTTTAAGTAAGTAATTCTGGGGGGCCTCTTAATGAATAAGGTAATTGCTGATGATAATATTTAAAGTTGTATAACTCTATTATAAAGCTTTTTTTAAAGCTTATTGTATTAAAATTAAAATCTTGTAATGATATGCTATAATTTTGATTTAAATTAAAATCACAAATAGAACACTCTAACTCTTTTTCATGTATGTGAGAGTTTTTTATATTACAAGTATCTTGTTTATGCCCTTCAAATAAGTGAATAGATGATATAATAGTAGGAGAGAGCAGTATTACAATAAGTAATAGAGCTGAATAATTAAAAATAGTATGTCTATTATCGTTATTTCTCATTTATTAAAAAACCCAATCGCATTCTATGAAGCATTTTCTTTTCAAAATCCCAAAAGAATTTATGCTGACCAAATAGCCAACCAAATATAACTAATAGAATTTGATAAAAAATAAAACTGATTAAAATAAATAACACCCAATATATAACAGATGGCAAATTATCTTTAGTAATACCTATAAATTTTAAAATAGGCCTCCCTACTATAACGCTACTACTACCCGTTATTGCAAAAACAATAAACACTCTTATCATTTCCCAACGATATTGTAAATCCCATTTTTTTTCTAATTTTTTAAATAAGAATAGTGTGAATTTTAAAAGTATAAAAGTAAGTACTAGGGTAAGTATGGCTTTAACAGCTATTGATTCTTTTACAAATAGATTTGATAATTTATAAGAAGAATAAAGTAGTCCAATTATTCCTAAAAAAGGAAATATTAATTGCCAATTAGATTTAATTTCCCAATTATTTTTGAATTCTTTCACTATAATTTTTGTTTATATTTTTGTTGAAAGTAAATAAAGTAGTTATAAAGTAAAAAATTAACTTCTAAGCCATACCTAACAGTAGGTTCATAATTAATTTCTTGCTCATATAACTTTCTTGTTCTATAATTAATAACTCTATTATTATATTCTAAAACAAATCTTCTGTTATTACTCTCTAAATGGTATAATCCATAATGTCCCATTGGAGGTTGAGTAGCTATCCAAGATTGAAAACCTGGTTCAAAAATTAAAATTTCATACTCTAACTCATTATTAGCAATTCTAATTGTGTCGTTACTAACTGAAGATGAAGCAATTGAAGTTTCACCCTTAATTGTCGTTTTGTTTGAATTACAACTAATTAAGGTCCCTAAAAGAATCGATATAATTAATAGATACTTCATAGAAATATTTTTGCAAATCTACTAAATTGATACTCTATAAAAGCAAAACATTATGTCTTTAATAAAAAAACCACCTAGTAAGGTGGTTTTAAAATTATATAAGATTGGTTTTATTTTCCAAACAAACCTCCTAAAAGACCACCTAATCCACTTTTACTACTGCTTCCACCACCTAGAACCATTCCAGCTAAATCGTCAATAACACTCCCGTCATTATCACCATCTAAAACTGACTCGATTAAGCTTTGTTGTTGATTTTGATTAGAACCACCACCTAATAAGCCACCTAATAAGCCTTCCATTCCACTAGAAGAATTTACTTGTTGTGTTTGTTGTTGCTTTCCTAAATAACCCAAAAGTAATGGAGCCGCAACTTTTAATATATTCATTACAGAATCTGTATCTACACCAGATTTTTGAGATAAGGCATTTGTTAAATTATCTTGAGAGCCTCCTAATACGTGATTTAATATACCGGCACCATCATCTTTTACACTAGTATCTACACCTCCGCTAAATAAACCATCTAGATTATCTAAAATACTACCGTCATGCTTTGAATTTAATGCATTCATTAAGCTAGATGCCCCTTCAGGGGAAGTAGAGTTTCTTTTCATAGCTCCCATAAGCAATGGTAAAGCCATAGACATTACATCTGCTGTTTTATTTTGAGGTTGGTTGGTGTCATTACTTACACCAGCAATAATTTGTTTTCCAACATCACTGTTTAATAATTCTAATATTCCTGACATGTTTTAATTAATAATCTAAAAGTAATAAAAATCAATATATTATGATAATAAAATACTTTTTATTTGTTGTGCAAGTTCTGTGCCAATCCTATCTTGAGCTTCATTTGTTGCAGCACCTATATGAGGCGTTAATGAAAGTTTTCCATTCATTAATACTTTAATTGCTGGAGTTGGTTCGTTTTCAAAAGTATCTATTGCAGCAAAAGATAATTTGTTATTCTCAACTGCTTGTATTAGAGCTACCTCATCAATTACTCCACCTCTTGCTGCATTTACAATTGCAGCACCATCTTTCATTAAATCAAATTCCTTTTTACTAAATATATACTCTTTTTGTGCAGGAACATGAACACTTATAAAATCACTTTCTTTTAAAACTTCCTCAAAAGGCATAGTATTAATTTCAAAATTAATTTTTTGCCCATCAAAGAAAGCAACTTCAATATTTGCTTCTTTTAAGAATTTATCACTTGCAATTACTTTCATACCACACCCTAAGCCTATTTTAGCTACTTCTTGTCCAATTCTCCCAAGACCAATAATTCCTAAAGTTTTTCCTCTTAATTCTCTTCCTCCACCATAATTCTTTTTAAGCTCTTTAAATTTAGAATCTCCATCAAGGGGCATATTTCTATTTGAGTCATATAAAAAGCGAACACCTCCAAATAAATGAGCAAAAACTAATTCTGCTACCGAAGCAGAAGAAGCTGCCGGAGTATTAATAACATTTAAGCCTTTACTTCTTGCATAATCTACATCTATATTGTCCATACCAACACCGCCACGACCAATGATTTTAAGACTAGGGCATGAATCAATAATATCTTTTCTTACCTTAGTAGCGCTTCGCACTAAAATGACATCTATATTGTTTTCATTGATATAGTTTATTAACTGATCTTGAGCTACAGTAGTTGTTATTACTTTAAAACCGGCTGATTCTAAAGAATCTATACCTGATTGTGAAATTCCGTCGTTTGCTAATACTTTCATAATATGACCTTATGTAAAAAGTGAATTTTAATTTTTATTAATTTTATTTCTTTAGGAATGAAGTTATGATATTCTTTCCAGTTCTTTCATTACATCTACCAGAACTTGAACACTTTCAAGTGGCAAAGCATTGTACATAGAAGCTCTATATCCACCGACACTTCTGTGACCATTCAGCCCATTAATTCCAGCCTCCTTCCATAACTTATTAAATTGATTTTCTAAAGATGAATCTTTAAGATTAAAAGTAGCATTCATTTTTGATCGATCTTCTTTTTGAGCTACAAAACCTTTAAATAATGGGTTTCTATCTATTTCTGAATATAAAGTTTCTGCTTTTTTATTATTTATCTTTTCAATTTCTGAAATTCCACCTAGGTTCTTTAGCCACTCTAAAGTCAACATAGAAACATAAACAGGAAAAACTGCTGGAGTGTTAAACATACTGTCTTTACCAATATGTACTTGATAGTCCAACATAGAAGGAATGTTTCTAGAAACTTTACCTAATATTTCTTCTTTAACAATTACTAAGGTTGTTCCAGCAGGGCCCATATTTTTTTGAGCTCCAGCATAAATTAAATCAAATTTAGAAAAGTCTAATTGCCTAGAAAAGATATCACTACTCATATCACAAACCTTATTAACATCTGTTTTTTGAAAGTGATTAATTTGTGTTCCGAAGATGGTATTATTACTCGTGCAATGAAAATAATCTACATCTGAAGGAATCGTATAGTTTTTTGGTATGTAGTTGAAGTTTTGGTCTTTAGAAGAAGCTACTTCAATTAACTCTCCAAGTAATTTGGCTTCTTTAATAGCTTTGTTGGCCCAAGTTCCAGTATTTAAATAAGCAGCTTTATTTTCTAATAGATTAAATGCTACCATTAAAAATTCCATACTTGCTCCACCTTGCAAGAATAATGCTTTGTAACCTTTGTTTTGAAGTCCTAAAAGTTCTAAACTTAAACTTCTTGCATTTTCCATAACATCTACAAAATCTTTGCTTCTATGTGAAATTTCGATTAATGAAAGGTTTAAGTCATTAAAATTTATTACTGCTTCTGAAGCTTTTTGCATTACAGATTGCGGTAAAATACAGGGGCCAGCACTAAAATTGTGTTTTTTCATAATTAAAATAAATTGCTATACAAATATCCGAAAATAGTAAGCTTTATACATAAAATTCTCAATAAATTAATTACTAAGTTTTATTAAAAAATCTAAAGTATCAATATCGTCTGCATAATCCCATAATTGAGGGTTTTGAGTTTCTCCAAAGCTTATTTCATTTTCAATACCTGAATTAGAAACAATACATTGAATATTATCTTTTTCAGAAATTAATTTCTCTTTAACACTTTTTAAGTCTTCATAATACTCATAAAACACAACAGAAATAGGAGAGGAGAAGCCTTTGTCTTCTTTTAGTAGTAGAAACTCATTATCCAATAAATTAATATTGCTCATTAGATATACTGCCTTGTTATAGTCGTAATTATTTATATACTTATTATCGTTAATTACATCTTTCCAAGTAAACATAGCGTTAAAGAAATTATCGAAATTATATCCTTTAGGAAGGTAAAGTTTAGAAACGTTTCTACACCCTAAACCAAAATATCTAAATATATCATTGGATAGGCTCACTAATTGTTCACTTGTTTCGTTTCCTGTTATTACAGTTACAGAATTTCTGTTTTTTCTAATAATATTTGGATATTTTCCAAAATAATATTCAAAATAGCGAGCTGTATTGTTGCTTCCTGTTGCAATAACTGCGTCAAATCCTTCTAGCTTCTCTTCAGTAAATGTAATCCTGTTTTTAAATCCTGGTTCTATTGCTACTAAATATTTAGCCAAATACGGAAGAAGTAATTTATCATTAGAGGATAGCTTAGCAATAACAGAATTATCAGAAATCAATACCGATAAAAAATCATGGAAGCCTACTAATGGTATGTTTCCTGCTAAAACCATAGCAATGCTCTTATTAGGAGATTTTTCTAAATCATAACCTAAGGTCCATTTTAATAAATTTTCTTCATTTAAGGCTTCTTTCCAGCTGTTAAATGCAAAATGAATATTACTTTCTGAAAACCAACCGTTATACGACTTTGATAGTTGAATTGCATCAATCATTCCATCAAAAAAGTCATCATTTAAAGGGATATTGTTGTTTTTTGTATAGTTTTCGCTTGAAAACTGACTCATAAATTTCCCTAGTTTTACGAAGGCCTGAATTCTTTTTGTTAATTGCATTTTATTGTTTGGTGTTAGATTTTGAAGTTTCTAAGTTTGCACAAATTTAGAAAAAGAAAAAACGATGGCAATTATAATAACTGATGAATGTATAAATTGTGGTGCATGTGAGCCTGAATGTCCAAATAACGCAATTTATGAAGCTTCAGATGAATGGAAGTATGAGGAAGGAACAGAACTTAAAGGAGATATAGTTTTACCTAATGGAAATCAAGTAAATGCTTCGGATAGTCAAGAGCCAATAAGTGATGAGGTTTATTATATAGCGCCGGATAAATGTACTGAATGTATAGGATTTCATGAAGAGCCTCAGTGCGCAGCGGTATGTCCTGTTGATTGTTGTGTTCCTGATGAAGATATTGTAGAAACAGAAACTGAATTGCTAGCTAAAAAATCATTTTTGCACAGAGACTAATTATTGTTTATTGAATCTTTTTTCTTTTTAAACTCTTCAGGTCTTTTATTTTCCATTTCCATTCTTTCTGCTTCATATTTTGCTAATTGTTCTTTTTTTGAAGCTTCTATTTCTTCTTTTTGCTTTCTCTTTATTTCTTCAATGGCAGTAGCGTTTTCTTCATTGACTGCAGTTTTTGATTTAACTTCTTGTTTTTCAACTTTCTCTTTTTCAGAATAAGTTACATCTTGATTTTCCTCTCCAGTGTCTTTAATTTTAATAATTTGTTTCCCTTCTTTAACAACTGTTGTTTCTGTAGTTTCTTCAGTAACACCTTTAACAGTAATAGTTTTAGTAATGGTTTCTTCCTGTACGTTTTTTAATTTGTCATTTTCTTGAGCGTGCAAAAAAGATGTGGAAATGAAAAGTAATGCGAATAATAGTATGTGAGGTTTCATGTTTTAATTGATTAATTGTTAATTCATTAAATATAAAGATATATGAGTTTTTATGCAAATGATAAGTAGAAAATTGTTTGTTAAATCCAAATGAATAAAATATGGTTTAAATTAATTGAAAATGTATATTTGCAGCCATTAAAAATTAAAAAATGAAAGCAGGAATTGTAGGATTACCAAATGTTGGAAAATCAACGTTATTTAATTGTTTATCAAATGCGAAAGCACAAAGTGCAAATTTTCCGTTTTGTACTATTGAGCCTAACATTGGTGTTGTAAACGTACCAGATCCAAGATTAGAAAAACTAGAAGAATTGGTTAATCCTCAGCGTGTTTTACCTGCTACCGTAGAAATTGTAGATATCGCTGGATTGGTAAAGGGAGCAAGTAAAGGAGAAGGTTTGGGAAATCAATTTTTAGGAAATATCCGTGAAACAGATGCTATTCTACATGTTTTGCGTTGTTTTGACAATGATAACATCATTCATGTAGATGGAAGCATTGATCCTATAAGAGATAAAGAAACAATTGATATTGAGCTACAGTTAAAAGATTTAGAAACTGCAGATAAAAAACTTGAAAAGGTAAAAAGAGCAGCAAGAACTGGTAATAAAGAAGCTCAAAAGGAAGAAACAGCTTTGATTAAAGTAAAAGAAGGCTTGGAAGCTGGAATATCTGTTAGAGCCATTGACCTTTCAGAATCTGAAAGAGAAGACTTTATTTCAGAGATTCAATTTATTACAGACAAACCTGTGATGTATGTTTGTAACGTAGATGAAGCTTCTGCTGTATCTGGAAACGAATATGTTGAAAAAGTGAAAGCAGCGGTAGCAAATGAAAATGCAGAAGTTATCTTTTTAGCGGTAGGAACAGAATCTGATATTAACGAATTGGAAGAATACGAAGAACGTCAAATGTTTTTAGAAGATCTAGGTTTAGATGAAGCTGGTTCTGCAAAATTGATTCGTGGAGCTTATAAACTATTAAATTTGCAAACTTATTTCACAGCTGGAGAAAAAGAAGTACGTGCTTGGACAATTCCAATAGGAGCTACTGCTCCTCAAGCAGCTGGAGTTATACATACCGATTTTGAAAAAGGATTTATTCGTGCTGAAGTAATTAAATACAGTGACTTTGAAAGTTATGGTAGCGAAGCTAAAGTAAAAGAAGCGGGTAAACTAAGTGTAGAAGGTAAAGATTATGTAGTAGGTGATGGTGACGTAATGCATTTTAGATTTAACGTATAATATCATATCTTTTTTTCAACAATTCACCCCTTATTATTGTTAATTACTTTCTAATGTTTAGGCTTAAATTTTTAAGCCTAAATTTTATATTAGCCATGACACCCAAATTATGGCTCAGCAACAATATACAGAAGATAATATACGGTCATTAGACTGGAAAGAACACATTCGGTTACGACCTGGAATGTACATTGGAAAATTAGGTGATGGTTCTTCACCAGACGATGGTATTTACATACTTTTAAAAGAAGTAATAGATAACTGTATTGATGAGTTTGTGATGGGAGCTGGTAAAACTATTGAAATTAGAATTAAAGATAAAGAGGTTCGTGTTAGAGATTATGGTCGGGGTATTCCATTAGGAAAGGTAGTAGATGTTGTTTCCAAAATGAATACAGGAGGTAAGTATGATTCTCGAGCCTTTAAAAAAGCAGTTGGACTTAATGGAGTGGGTACTAAGGCAGTAAATGCTCTTTCTAGTTATTTTAAAGTTGAATCAGTAAGAGATAATCAATTAAAATTCGCAGAATTTAATATAGGTGAGTTAATTACTGATTCTGTTATTGAAGAAACTTCAAAACGCAAAGGAACCAAAGTTAGCTTCATTCCTGACGAAAAAATATTTAAAAAATATAAATACCGTAATGAGTATGTAATAAAAATGCTCAAAAATTATGTGTATTTAAATCCTGGCCTTACCATAGATTTTAATGGAGAAAAATATTTTTCAGAAAATGGTTTAAAAGACTTGTTAGAAGAAAATATTCCAACTGAAGATATGGTTTATCCTATTATTCACTTAAAAGGAGAGGATATTGAAATAGCAATTACTCACAGTAAATCTCAATACAGTGAAGAATATCATTCGTTTGTTAATGGTCAACACACAACACAAGGGGGTACTCATCAAGCAGCGTTTAGAGAAAGTATTGTAAAAACAATAAGAGAGTTTTACGGAAAAAATTACGAAGCAAGTGACATTCGAAAGTCAATTGTATCAGCAATAGCCATCAAGGTAATGGAACCGGTTTTTGAAAGTCAGACAAAAACCAAACTAGGATCTACGGATATGGGTGGAGATTTACCAACGGTTAGATCTTATATCAACGATTTTGTAAAAACATATCTCGATAATTTTTTACATAAAAATGCTGAGGTAGCTGAAGCATTACAGCGTAAAATAATGCAAGCAGAAAGAGAGCGAAAAGACTTGACAGGAATTCGTAAACTAGCTAGAGATAGGGCAAAAAAAGCCAATCTTCATAATAAAAAACTTAGGGATTGTAGGGTGCATTTAGGTGACATGAAAAAAGAACGTCGTTTGGAATCTACCTTGTTTATTACTGAAGGGGACTCAGCAAGTGGTAGTATTACAAAAAGTCGTGATGTAAATACCCAAGCGGTATTTTCGTTAAGAGGTAAACCTCTTAACTGCTATTCAATGAGTAAAAAGGTGGTTTATGAAAATGAAGAATTCAATCTTTTACAAGCAGCTTTAAATATTGAGGAGGGTATGGAAGATCTTCGATATAATAACATTGTTATTGCTACTGATGCCGATGTAGATGGTATGCATATTCGATTGTTATTGTTAACTTTTTTCCTTCAGTTTTTTCCTGAAGTAATAAAAGAAGGTCATTTATATATTCTTGAAACACCATTATTTAGGGTTCGAAATAAAAAAGAGACAATTTATTGTTATACAGAAGATGAAAGAGTAGAGGCAATAGATAAACTGGCTAAACCAGAAATAACAAGGTTTAAGGGGCTTGGTGAAATATCTCCAGACGAATTCAAACATTTTATTGGTAATGATATTCGATTAGAGCCTGTAATGCTTGATAAGAGTATGAGTATTGAAGAATTACTTTCTTTTTATATGGGGAAAAACACTCCTGACCGTCAAGAATTTATCATTAATAACTTGAAAGTGGAATTGGATGAAGTTATTGAATAATCTATAATAAAAAATTAAATTACAACTACGCAGGAATAATTATGAACGAAGATTTTGAACAGAATGAAGATGAACTAGATTCTAATGAAAACCTTACTGAAGATACTATAACCAAGGTTACTGGTATGTATAAAGATTGGTTTTTAGATTATGCTTCGTATGTTATTTTAGAGCGTGCGGTTCCTGCTATTGAGGACGGATTTAAGCCAGTGCAAAGAAGAATCATGCAATCTCTTAAAGATTTGGATGATGGTCGTTATAATAAAGTTGCAAACATCGTAGGACATACGATGCAGTATCATCCTCATGGCGATATGAGTATTGCAGATGCTATGGTACAAATTGGTCAAAAGGACATTTTAATAGATACACAAGGGAACTGGGGTAATATATTAACTGGTGATCGAGCAGCAGCTTCTCGTTATATTGAAGCGAGGCTTTCAAAATTTGCATTGGATGTTGTTTATAACCCTAAAAATACCGATTGGCAAGCTTCCTATGATGGCCGTAGAAAGGAGCCTATAAATCTTCCAGTTAAATTCCCTTTATTATTAGTTCAAGGAGCAGAAGGTATAGCAGTAGGGCTTTCAACTAAAGTGCTACCTCATAATTTTATAGAATTAATTGAAGCTTCTATAAAACATTTACAAGGAAAACGTTTTCAGTTGTACCCAGACTTCCCAACTGGAGGAATTGCAGATGTTACTAACTACAATAGTGGTTTAAGAGGAGGTAAAATACGTTCAAGAGCTAGAATAAACCATCATAGTAAAAATATGCTGGTCATTACTGAAATTCCTTACGGGACAACTACATCATCCTTGATAGATTCTATTTTGAAGGCGAATGAAAAGGGTAAAATAAAAATAAAAAAAATTGAAGATAATACTGCAGCAGAAGTAGAGATTCTAGTTCATTTGCCAAGCGGAATTTCTCCAGATAAAACAATCGATGCATTATATGCATTTACTAAATGTGAAACTCCAATTTCTCCTTTAGGTTGTGTAATTGAAGACAATAAGCCTCTTTTTGTTGGAGTTGACGAAATGCTTAAAACTTCAACCGATAGAACGGTTCAGTTATTAAAAAGTGAATTAGAAATTCAATTAGGAGAATTAGAATCTCAATGGCATTTTGCTTCTTTAGAGAGAATTTTTATTGAAAATAGAATCTATAGAGATATTGAAGAAGAGGAAACCTGGGAAGGTGTGATTTCAGCTATTGATAAAGGCTTGAAACCTCATATAGGACATTTGAAGCGTCCTGTTATAGAAGAAGATATTGTTCGTTTAACTGAAATTAGAATTAAGCGTATTTCTAAATTTGATATAGACAAAGCCCAACAAAAAATTGATTCCTTAGAAGATCGAATTGCTGAAATCTTAGATTACTTAGCAAACTTAATAGAATATTCAATAAACTATTTTAAAAGATTAAAAACCGACTATGGTAAAGGGAGAGAGCGAAAGACAGAAATTCGTGTATTTGATGATATTGAAGCAACTAAAGTTGTAATAAGAAATACAAAGTTATATGTAAATAGGGAAGAAGGTTTTATTGGAACTAGCTTAAGAAGAAATGAATATGTTACCGACTGTAGCGATATTGATGATATTATAGTATTTACTCGCGAAGGTAAAATGATGATCACTAAAGTAGGGTCAAAAACTTTTATTGGTAAGGATATAATTCACGTTGCAGTTTTTAAGAAAAAAGATGCTCGAACTATTTATAACTTGATTTATAGAGATGGATCAAAAGGAGCTTCTTACGTTAAAAGGTTTGCAGTTACCTCAATGACTCGTGATAAGGAATATGATTTAACAAAAGGTACTAAAACAAGTAAAGTACTTTATTTTTCTGCAAACCCTAATGGAGAAGCGGAACTGGTTACTATTTTGTTAAGGCAATCTGGAAGTATTAAAAAATTAAAATTTGATCTTGATTTTGCTGATATGATTGTTAAAGGGCGTGCTTCAAGAGGAAACATAGTTACTAAGTATACGGTTAAGAGAGTAGAGTTAAAAGAAAAAGGCTTGTCTACATTAAAACCAAGAAAAATATGGTTTGATGAAACTGTTCAACGACTTAATGTTGATCAAAGAGGGGAGTTGTTGGGTGATTTTACAAGTGAAGACAGATTACTTGTAATTGACCAAAAAGGAGTAGTAAAAACAGTTATGCCAGAAATTACACTTCATTTTAATGATGAAATGATAGTGTTAGAGAAATGGGAGCCCAAAAAACCAATTACAGTAGTTTATTGGGAGGGAGAGAAAGAACTTTTCTATGTTAAGCGATTCTTAATAGATAATCCAGATAAAGAAGAAACAGTAATTACCGATCATTCAAAATCTTATTTAGAAGCTGTATTTACTGATTATAGACCAGTAATTGAATTGGTTTATGCTAAAAAAAGAGGAAAGGATCGACAGGAAAATTCAGAGATTAATTTAGAAGAGTTTATTTCAATAAAAGGAATAACCGCTTTAGGAAATCAATTAACAAAAGATAAAGTAATTGAAATTAATGCCAAAGATCCTTTGTTCTATGAAGAACCTAAAGAAACACCTGTTGAAGATTTAGAAGTTATAGAAGAAGAAAAAGTGGAGGCAAAAACTGCTAATGATAAAGAATCTAATAGCTCTAAAGAGACAGGTAATAATACAGGAGATAAAGATTCGTCTTCAAAAAATGATGATAAGCCTATAGATCCAGCCATAGATGATGAAGGTCAAACCTTATTGTTCTAAAAAAATATGAAAAAGTTTTATCAGGAGTTTAAAGATTTTGCCTTAAAGGGTAATATGATTGATATGGCTATTGGTATCATCATTGGTGTAGCTTTTAATAATGTGGTAAACACTTTAGTTAAAAAGATAATCATGCCTCCGCTAAGCTTATTGTCAAGTGGAGTTAGTTTAGCTAATAAAAAAATAGTCTTAAGAGGTGCTTCTGAAAATATAGAAGAAGTGGCAATTGCATACGGTGAGTTGATTGAAGTATTAATTGATTTTGGAATAATAACTTTGGCTATATTTATAGTGGTTAAGTTAATGAATCGTATTAGGAGAAAAGCGGATGACCCTACAGATAAAGAGGTGGAAACTCCTAAAAACATTGAGCTTTTATCTAATATTGAAAAATTATTAGAAGATCAAAACAAGTTGTTGAAAAAATAATTACTTCTATTTTTTAAGTGATTTTAAATACAATCGTTCAACTTTTTCTCTTGCCCACGGTGTTTTTCTTAAAAAAGTAAGACTTGATTTTATTGTGGGGTTGGTGTTAAAACTATTAATTTTAATCTTCCCACCTAATTCATGCCAGCCATATGTATCAACTAGGTGTTCTAGAATAGCTTTTAATGTTATTCCGTGAAGAGGATTGTTGGGTTGTTCTTGTTTCATAATGTATTTCTTATACCTTCATAAACAACTACACTGACTGCATTTGCAAGATTGATACTTCTAACTTTATCACTGAAAAGTGGGATTTTATAAGTTTTGTCTTGATAGTTTTTTAAAATTTCATTGGACAATCCTTTTGATTCTTTTCCAAAAATTAAAAACATGTTTTCTGTAAAATTTATATCCCAATAAGTTTTGTTTCCATGACTTGATAGAAAAACCAAATCTCCATCCTTGTTTTTGTCTATAAAATCATTAAAATCTTCATAGATGAAAAGTGATATATGTTTCCAGTAATCTAAACCTGCTCGTTTTAACCTAGAATCACTTAATTCGAACCCAAAAGGTTTAATTAAGTGCAAATTAGACCCAGATGCTAAACTCAATCGGCCGATATTACCTGTATTGGTGTGTATTTCTGGCTCAACAAGTACGATGTTTAACGGCATTAGTTTATCTTTTTAGCAGTTCCTTTTTGTTTTTTAGTGTCACCTACAATATTGTACTCAAAAACATATTCGTCACCATTGGTAGTTAGTATTTTCATATGGATCGCTTTTTCTTCCGCCATATTCTTAGGATTCACTTTTTGAACAATATACTCGCAATCATTAATCCATCTAATAGATGAGGTGTCGCTTTTTCCTTTAAAAAAATCAATTTCTAAGGTATCATTTCGTGTAAAAATAGTGGTAAGTACTTCGGTGCCTACTAAAGCTTCATATTCAAAAGTTCCTGATTTAAAGTCTTGACAGTTACGCTCTGGTTGATAACAACTAGTAAAAGTTAATAATATGAATCCAAAAAGAAATCGCATAGTTTAATTTTAATGCGAAAATCCGAATTAAAAGTGAAATATTTTAATTTTTATAAGATTTAAAACTTCCGTCCTTAAAGAAAATCACTATTCTGTCTACGTTCTTATCATCAAATTTATCTGAAAATGATTTTGGTTGAGAATCTTTTAATTCTAAGTTTATTTCTTTTTTTAGAGGAAGTGCTTTTTCTTCTTGCTTGTTATTTGAAGTAGGAGCTTTTGGATTATTACTTTTTGTATTCGGAAATGATCCTTTTCCATTTAATAACCAATACAATTCTACCTCAGGAAATTTTTGAAGAACCTTCATTACAAAATCTAAACTAGGTTTATTTCTTCCGGATAGGAGGTGGGAAATAGTAGACCTATTAAAACTGATTTGATTAGACAATTCTGTAGCAGAAATACTGTAAAAATCAAGGATTTTTTGAAGTCTATTTCCAAAATCTGAACTGTTTACCATAGTAAAGTGTAGCTTGTTTTAAATGTGTTTACAAATGTAGTAGAATAATAATTAATTACAAAAATATAGTTATAACATGTAATAAAAGCATAAACTAAAGCTTTATTTAAAATCATTTAAAGTTCTGAAAATAAGAATTTAATGTATTAATATTGATTTAATTGTGTTTTTTACAAAAACTTTTATTAATCTGCAGATATTTTGTTTATTAAACTAAACAAAATACGTCAAACAGCTTGGTTACAATTGTAAACAAAGCAATGATTACCTTTGTTGGGCAACAAATATGAGTATGAAAATTGAAGCTTGGTATTCCAATAATTTTGAATCAAAAATAGATGGCCGTTATATCACTTTAGAGCATATAAAACCACTACTAGAATATTATAAAAATAAGTATGAAATTTCTGTACTTGGTGTTTCAGAATTAGGAAAAGAAATTCCTGTTTTAAAAATTGGAACGGGAAAAAGAAAAGTTCTTGCATGGTCACAAATGCATGGTAATGAATCTACAACCACTAAATCAATCTTTGATTTTTTAAAATTTATCACCCAAAAAGACGGTTTTAAGGACGGTTTAAAGAGTTTTTATTATAAATTCACATTGTACGTTATACCAATCTTAAATCCTGACGGAGCGCATCTCTACACAAGAAATAACGCAAACGATGTTGATTTAAACAGAGATGCTCGTGATTTAACTCAAAATGAGAGTGTAATATTAATGAAAGCATTTAATGATGTAAAACCAGATTTGTGTCTTAATTTACATGGTCAGCGAACAATTTTTGGATTAAATACTAGCAAACCTGCTACAATTTCATTTCTATCACCTTCAGCAAATAAAGCTAGAGATGTTACTAAATCTAGAGAAATTGCAATGGAAATGATTGTTGGTATGAATACTTATTTGCAGAAATACTTACCTGGGCAAATTGGAAGATACGATGATTCATTCAATTCAAACTGCTTTGGTGATGCCTTTCAGATGAAGGGGGTACCTGTTATTTTATTTGAGGCTGGACAGTTTAAGCAAGATTATCTAAGAGAAAAAACAAGAGAGTATGTTTTTTATGCTTTATTATCATTATTTGGGTTTATGAAAAATAAAGAAAGAGAGAATAATTTTAAAGATTACTTTTCAATTCCTGAAAACAAAAAAAACTATCAAGATTATATTTTAAGGAATGTATTAATCAATAATGAAATGAAACCTACATCTATAGCTATTCAGTTTACAGAATTATTAGAAAATGGAAAAATAAAATTTATTCCAAAAATTGAGAAAATAGGAGAGTTGAATAATTTTTATGGACATGTAGAAAAAGATGGAAATAAGTCAAAAATATTAGTAAATTCACAAAATAATATAGAAATTGGGCAAAATGTTTCGATTATTAATAATGAAAATGATAAATCTTTGATATATTTTGATGAAAATAATTTCTTATTCTAGTATTACTTAGTAAATTTGCAATAAAATTAGATAATACTAAAATGGGAAAATTTAAATTAGACGATACAGATCACAAGATTCTTGATATGTTGATTGAAAACACTAGAACTCCTTTCACAGATATTGCAAAAAAATTAGATATTTCAGCAGGAACTGTTCATGTAAGAGTTAGAAAAATGGAAGAAGTGAAGCTTATAACAGGCTCTTCTTTAACTATTGATTATAAGAAATTAGGTTATTCGTTTATTGCTTATGTAGGAGTATTTTTAAATAAGACTTCTCAAACTCAATTTGTGCTAGAGAGAATTAGCGAGATACCTTTTGTGACAGTAGCTCACGTGACTACAGGAAAATTTAATATTTTTTGTAAAATAAGAGCAAAAGATACCAATCAGGCAAAAAATATCATATATCTTTTGGATGATATTGATGGTGTTACAAGAACTGAAACTATGATATCGTTAGAGGAAAGTATTAATGATAAAAAGCGTTTAATGCATTCGATTTTTAAAGAGTTTTAAAAAAAGTTCAATGAATAAAAAAAGCCTCTTGTTTTGCAAGAGGTTTTTTTTATTTTAAATTGATATAATAATCAAAAGCTTCAAAAATCAATTGATTAGAGACCTCGCAATCAATTTGATGTTTTCCAATATCATTTAATAAAACAAATAGCACTTTGCCATTTTTGTTTTTTTTGTCAAAAATTAATAACTCTATAATGGAATTTATTTCTTCTTTTTCGAAAAATACTTTAGTAAACATTTTATTGATATGCTCGCTAATGTCAATTAGTACCGCCTCAGGGAAACCTAATTTCTTGTTTGAAATATAAGTAGATAATATCATGCCAATAGCTATGGCTTCTCCGTGTAATAATGAAGGGAATTCATTATTACCTAAACTATAAGATTCTATTGCATGACCTAATGTGTGTCCGTAGTTTAATGTTTTTCTTAAGTTTTTTTCGAAAGGATCAGCTGTAATAACTTCATTTTTTATTAAAATTGATTCCCAAATTAAATCCTCAATTTGCTTAGTGTTAAATTCATTAAAAACTTTTAATTTATCCCAATAACTTTTTGAGTGGATTAGGCCGTGTTTTAGCATTTCTGCAAATCCAGAATCAATTTGATTCTTTGGAAGTGTTTTTAAAAAATCGATATCAACTAGTACCATTTCGGGATTATTGATGATTCCAATTTGGTTTTTGAGTAAGCCTAAATCAACACCGTTTTTCCCACCTACAGAAGCGTCAACCATAGCGAGTAGGGTTGTGGGAATGTTTATAAAACAAACCCCTCTTTTAAATGTAGAAGCTACGAAGCCACCTAGATCTGTTATAACTCCGCCACCTAAATTTATGATCAAACAATTTCTGTCAGCTTTAAATTCAGAAAGTCTTTCCCAAAGAATAGAGCAGGTTGTTATATTCTTATTTATTTCACCATCAGGTATATTTAGAATTTCAAAAGTATTATTGAAAGTTTTTTTATTTAAAAAAAGCGGAAGGCAGTACTTTTCAGTATTTGTATCCACTAAAATGAAAATTTTTGATGGATTTAACTCTTCAATTTTATTATTAAGAGAAATCCAGTTATTAGAGCTGCAGAAAACCGAACCCTTCTTTTTTATTATTTGTTTCATTTACTCAATAATTAATTGTCAAATCTATTGATAAAATGATTAAATAACTATCTAATTTAAATGAATAAATTTATCATAATAAATCTGATTTCTAAATTAGAAAAAAGCAAAATTCGTTACCTTTGGTATAGAATATATTAAAACTAAATTACGAGTAAGATTTTTGATTTTTTACTTGGAAATAGTTTACTTCTTATTGCAATAATATTTATAAACTATATTACTATGGCAACAAACTCAACATTTGACAATACAGAGATTGCTTTTAAGCTTAAAAGCGATTCTCAATTAGAAAGAGCTTATTTTCTATTTAAAATGATAGCAAACGAACCTTTAGTAAAAATTGGTACAGCTGTTACAAAATTTGCATTAAATGTGCATTTACCTGTTGAAGGATTAATTAGGTATACAGTTTTCGACCATTTCTGTGGTGGGGTAAATGAAGAGGATTGTATGCCAGTTGTTGATAAATTGTATGAAACAGGAGTTAGTTCTGTTTTAGATTATTCTGTGGAAGGTAAAGAAGGAAAAGATCAATTAGATGCTTCACTAAAAAAAGTATTAGAATTAACAGAGTTTTCAAAGACAAAAAAAGCAATGCCTTTTTCTGTTTTTAAACCAACTGGTTTTGGCCGTTTTGAATTGTTTCAGAAAATTACAGAAAATATAGAGCTTTCTGAAGATGAAGTAAAAGAATGGGAAAGGGTTGTAAAAAGATTTGATGACGCAAGTTCAGCTGCATCAAAAGCCAATATTACGTTATTGATAGACTCTGAAGAATCTTGGATGCAGGATGCAGCCGATCAGCTTTGTGAAGAATTAATGGTAAAATACAATAAAGAACGTGCTGTAGTATTTAATACGCTTCAATGCTATCGTTGGGATCGATTGGATTATTTAAAAGAAGAACATAGAAAAGCAAAAGCTGGAGGATATAAAATTGGCTATAAAATTGTTAGAGGAGCCTATTTAGAAAAAGAAAATGAAAGAGCTGAAGAAAAAGGTTATAAAACACCAATGTGCAGTAGCAAAGAAGAAACAGACAAATGTTTTAACGAGGTTTTAAATTACATTTTAGATAATCTGGATGATATTGAGCTTTTTGTGGGTACACATAATGAGGAAAGCACATATTTTGCAATGAGTTTAATGAAGGATAAAAATATTGCAATAGATGACCCAAGGGTATGGTTTGGACAATTATATGGTATGAGCGACCACATTTCTTTTAATTTAGGAGTATTGGGTTATAATGTTGCGAAATACATCCCATTTGGACCTGTAAAAGATGTGATGCCATACTTAATTAGACGTGCAGAGGAAAACACATCAGTTGCTGGTCAAACGAGTAGAGAGCTATCTTTGCTTAAAAAAGAAAAAAAACGTAGAAAAGTTTAGTTAACGTGTATATAGTTTTGTGATTAATTCCTTTTGACCATTTTTGTATAACCGAATCATATACTCTTTATTTATTTGGTTCGGTTTTCCAAAGTTGTATTGGATGGAATATTTTAAGAATGAAGGTGTTTTACTTGATAATGTCCTATTTCCTAGATATTTAACATTAATAATCCATTCTCCTTTCTCTCCACCATCAATTTCAAATTGTTCTTGTGTGTATTTGTTTTTGAGTTCATCTTCCGTTCTTTCAGGGTTGTTCCTTGTATGTTCCCAGTTAAAAAAACGCTTATTTGGGTTTACAAATTGAAGCTCAAATTCTGCTTCTGGATTATTCCAATTAAATACAATTCTTACATCTAAACTGTTTTCTTTTTGGTAATTAAGTGGTATCCTCTTTAAATTCAAATCATTCTTATGAGTTTTTATCAAGTTTCTAATTTCATTTTCAGCAATTCCTTTTAGTCCAGAAAAATCTAGCTTGTTATTTACACTTCCGTTGATGATACCTAAGTACATATTTGCAGCTTCTTGATAATTACCAGCTTTATTGTTTGCTATTGCAACGTCCATATATGACTGTGTATTATCTGGGAATTTCTTTAAGATTGTATTAGAAATTAATAACGCTAGTGAATGATTATTGTTTAAAGTAGATGTAAACATCATTCCCCTGAGTGCAATAATTGAATTACCGTTTTTTTCAATTACATTAGATAGTATTCTGTAAGCTAGTTCTTTATCGTGAGATAAAAAGAAATTAAATATATCTATAAAATAATAGGGATTATCCCAATATTTATTTCTTTGAATTAAATATATGCCATATGCATCAGTAACTGTAGTTTGCCTGTCAATTTCAATTAAATATGGGGTTTTAAATGTGTTTTTATTTTTTTTTAAATTTTCTTTATAAACATTGTCTTTTATAAGTGCAGTATTTTTATTACTTGAGTTTCCTAGAAGTTGAGAAGCCGTTTTTGTGGTTATTAGTATAACTCCGTTTGATCCTTCTGAGCCATATATATTAGTCGCTGCATAGCTTTTTAAAACTTTTACATTAGCAATGTTATTGATGTTTATAAAATCTGTAAGTTCTGTTCTACCTCCTTTTTTTGAATTGGATCCAGCAATAGGCGCACCATCAATTACGATAAGTGGATTATTGTTGCCATACATGCTTTGTATATTCCTAATTACAGATTGGCTAATATCATCATTTATTCCTTTTTCTAGTCCTGTAATTTTATTTTCAAGTGCTTCTGTTAATGTTGTAGCGGTAGACACAAAATCTTTTTGTTCTATAGTTTGCACTGCGTAACCTATCTTGTCTGTTTGCTTCAAATCTTTTGTAGTTTCTTCCTTTTTGCTAGTAATTAATACTTCTTCTAATTGCTCACCATCAAATTCTAGCCAAATGTTATTTGTTAAATTTTCACCTAACTCTTTTTCTTTAATTTTTTTGCCATTAAAGGAGAATTCCAAAACATCTCCAGATTTAGCAATTATTCTATAGGTTCCATCATTGTTAGTTGTGGCTTTAATGTTACTATCTTTTATAGTAATTGAAATATTTGAATAGATATCATTTTGACAATTAATTTTTCCATAATATGTTTTATTGATACTAATGCTTTGATTATCAGTATTTATTAAATTAGTAAAAGTGCCATTATTTAGTTTTATTATTTGATTTATATATTCTTGATTATATGAAGATTGTTTTTGAAATTTACGATGGGCTCATTATAGTTTTGAAAACCATCTGTAAATATTAGCATATCACCCATTGTGGTCATTAAAGGTAGCTGTTTATATGAAGTAGCACCTTCATAGATAGAATTTAATAGCTTAACTTTTATTTTACTCCAATCACTATTAATAATTGAGTAGTTGTTTTTCTCTAAAACAGAATTTGAAAACAAAATTACTGTCGCTTTAATATTTTTATTTTCAATAAAATAACTATTTAAAAACTCAAATTCTTTGTCAATGTTTCTATTTTCCATTGAAAGTGAGGTGTCCCAGCATATAGTAATGTTATTTTGAGATGTTATAGAGAATGTTGTTATAAAAAATAGAATGAAAAAAAAGTGTTTCATGATGGTATTTTTTAAGTTAATGCATGCTAAATGTAGCATTGAATAATAAAAAAAATAGGTAATACCGACAAAAATTTACTTACTTATAACAATTTTAGCTACTGTAGCTTTATTATTGCAGTTCTCGATAGTTAATTTCATTTTTTTGTTAGTAGTAGAATCTTCTTTAAGAGGAGATTCTATTACATAAACTTTACAAGAATCAAGTTTTGTATTGCTTTCAGAGAAAAGGACATTTCCTTTAATTAATGAATATGATATATCTGAAGTATCTAATTGATGCTTTTTTAAAGTATTCAAGGATTCGTTAGAAAATTTTCGTTCTTTTAGTCTTATATTTTTTAATGTTCTTGAACTTGGGCCATAGTCAAATTCGCAGGAAGCTCCACTTCCTCCAACAAAAAAATATAAAAGAATTAAACCTATAGCAAATCCGCCAAAATAGAATGCAAACCGTTTTAAAAGACTCATTTGTAACTTAAGGTATCATTATTGTTAATGGTTGATTTAAATAAAATCTAAAAGAGTAATAAATTTAAATCACTATATGGCATTCCATACCAATCAGCTACCGCTTTATTAGTTAAAATTCCACGGTAAAAATACAAACCATTTTTTAAACCACTGTCAAATCGAATAGCATTTTCTAAACCTCCAGACTCTGCAATGTTTAAAAGATAAGGAGTAAAAATGTTACTAATTGATATTGAGGCAGTTTTAGGATATCTAGCAGGAATATTTGGCACCCCATAATGAATAACTCCATGTTTGATTTGTGTGGGCTTATCATGACTAGTTATTTCGGTAGTTTCGAAACAACCTCCCATATCCACACTCACATCAATTATAACAGAGCCTCTTTTCATTTTTTCGACCATTACCTCAGTAACTACTACAGGAGATCTATTAGAGCCTTTTAAAGCTCCAATTGCAACATCGCATCTACGAAGCGCTTTCGTTAAATATTTTGGCTGTAGAGTAGAGGTAAACAATGGTCTCCCTACTTTAATTTGTAAATTTCTTAATCTAGTGATAGAGCTATCAAATACCTTAACGTTAGCACCTAGTCCTAAAGCAGATCTTGTTGCAAATTCTCCAACAGTTCCTGCGCCAATAATAACAACTTCAGCAGGAGGGACGCCACTTATATTTCCAAATAACATACCATTGCTTAGTTCGTTATTTGCCATTAATTCTGAAGCGATTAAGACAGAAGCGGTTCCTGCTATTTCGCTAAGTGCTTTAACAGCAGGGTAACTGTGAGCTTCATCTTTTATAAACTCAAAAGCTAAAGCGGTAATTTTCTTTTTAGCTAAAGCTTCAAAATATTCCTTGTTTCTTGTTTTTAATTGAAGTGCTGTAATTAATATCGTTTTTGGATTGATAAGATCTATTTCGTCAAAAGAAGGTGGTTCTACTTTTAATATGATAGGGCATCCAAAAACTTTTTTTATATCATTAGTTAATTCAGCTCCAGCTTCATTATAATCTGCATCAGAAAAGCCTGCTTTTTCTCCAGCTCCATTTTCAACTAAAACTCGATGGTCGTTAGCTACAATTGCAGCAACAGCATCAGGTGTTAAACAAATTCTTTTTTCTTGGAAGTGTGTTTCTTTAGGTAATCCAATATGTAATTCACCTTTTTGTTTTGCAATTTCAAGAGTTTCCTCTTGAGGAAGTAATTGTTCTTTAGTAAACGGTGACTTAATTTCAGACATTTGTAATTTGTTAAGATTACTAAATTACGTAAATAAATGTCAAATATAAAAATGATTATTATCTAAATAAATCTTTGATTTGTTGCCAAGTGGACCTTTTTTGTCCTAACTCTTCTTCAAAAGACTTTAAATCTTCAGTGTGAATTTTTGCAAAAAGTTTTGCTCTAATTACATAAACAGCAGGTATTAGTACCATCATTAGTGGCAATACATAATACATTTCTAACTCATCAATCATTTTGTTTTGGTTTATCAAACCCCATAACTGGAATGCATACATAGAGATAGGAACTAAAATAATCCAGTGCCACCAATGATTGCAAGTGAAAAACCAAATGAGTAGTAAATATAATGGGATTATTTTACCTGTTAAATACCAGGCATAATCAAACCAAGAGTAAAAACTTGTTTCTGAGACAAAAAATGAAGTTTCCCAGACTTTTACATCTGGAAAACTTTTGTATGAATAAAACAAAAAGGGAGTAATCGCTATCAGTATAACAATTATTCCTCCAAGAAGTAACGAATTTTTATCCGTTGTTTGGTGGTCTGTTTCTTGTATGATCGATTTGTTGTTCTGTTTGTCCATTATCAATACTTTCAGGAGTACAAGATATAAATAAACCAGCTCCTAATATTGCAACGATAAAAAATAATTTTGTAACTTTCATAATACTTGTTTTTTGTGAGGTTAATAGTACAAACGTATCACAGAAAATCACAAGTATTTAAATTAAGTTAGCTGTATCTTAGTTAGTTCGCTTTAAAGCAAAAAAAATACTGCTTATAAATTCTTGATTTGGGGTCTTAATTTAAAAGTGCAAAGTATTATTATATCTATCATTACAATTTATTTCACTGGCATTATCTTTATAGTTCTACTTCCGTCTTGATTTTTATTTATTTCTATTATTGTGCTATTTGTAGGTAAAATATTACTTATTTTTTGAGGCCATTCTACTAAATTCCAATGGCTTGAATAAAAATAATCTTCTATCCCAATGTCTAGCGCTTCTTCTTCTTTTTTAATTCTATAAAAGTCAAAATGATAAACTTTATCATCTTTTATTTCATATTCGTTTACTAATGCAAAAGTTGGACTGTTAATTATTCCTTTAACGCCTAATTGTTTTGCGATTTCCTTAATAAGTGTTGTTTTGCCTACACCCATTTCTCCATAAAATAAGAGAATTTTATTAGGAACCTCTGTTAACAACTTTTTTGCAATTTCTGGCAAATCTTTTAAAGTAAAACTGTATTCCATAGTAAACTTAAAAACAAACTTACAAATAAATATCGATTATTAACAAATTAAATCGATAAAAAACATTATTGAAAGAAAAAGATTACAAATTAATTATTTAGGATCTAATACAATGAAGGGTATTAAAACTTCTTCCATAGAAATTCCACCATGTTGGTAGGTGTTTCTGTAATAACTCACAAAATGATTGTATCTATTTGGGTAGGCAAAAAACAAATCTCCTTTAGCAAAAATAAACGAGCTGCTCATATTTATAGAAGGTAAATGTATTTTTTTAGGATCTTTTGAAACCAAAACATCTTTTTCTTCGTATGACAAACTACGCCCAGTTTTATATCTTAAATTAGAACTAATGTTTTTATCTCCAATTACCTTTGTTGGGTTTTTTACATTTATAGTTCCATGGTCAGTGGTAATAATTAATTTGAAACCTAAAGAGGAAGCCTGTTGAATAATGTCCAACAATGGAGAATTTTTAAACCAACTTTGAGTTAAAGACCTATAAGATTTGTCTGTTGAAGCTAATTCCTTAATTACTTCCATCTCAGTTTTAGAATGTGATAACATATCAACAAAATTGTAGACAACAGCTATTAAATCTTCATTTTTATGTGATCTGAAGTTATCTGATAATTTTTTTCCTTGCTTTAAACTTGAAATTTTGTGATAGCTCCAATCTAAATTCTTCCCAAGTCTTTTTAATTGTGCTCCTAAAAACTCTTTCTCAAACATGTTTTTTCCTCCCTCATCAGTATCATTTAGCCAGTAATCTGAATGCAACTTCTCCATATCACTAGGCATTAAACCAGAAAAAATGGAGTTTCTAGCATATTGTGTAGCAGTTGGTAAAATACTATAATATAATTCCTCACTATTTTTTTTGAAGCTATTGCTTAAAAATGGTTCAAAAGCCTTCCATTGATCATACCGTAAATTATCTACTACAATAAATAATGTTTTTTGTGATTCGACTACAGGTAAAACTTTTTCCTTAAATAACGTATGAGACATAATAGGAGCGTCTTCATTATGGTCAAACCAGTTTGGATAATTTTTATCTATGAATTTGCAAAACTGCGTATTTGCTTCATTCTTTTGAGATTCTAATATTTCAAACATTCCAGAATCTTCAATATTTTCTAATTCTAATTCCCAATAAACAAGCTTTTGATACATCTCTACCCATTCTTCATAAGAATTGACCATAGATAAATCCATTGCAATTTTTCTAAATTCTTGCTGGTAAGAAGAGGTGGTTTTTTCTGAAACTAATCTATTGTGGTCTAAATTCTTTTTTAAACTTAAAAGAATTTGGTTAGGATTTACTGGTTTAATAAGGTAATCTGCAATTTTAGAACCAATAGCTTCTTCCATTATATATTCTTCCTCACTCTTTGTAATCATTACAACAGGGAGATTGGCTTGATGTTCTTTAATTTCAGCTAAAGTTTCAATGCCAGTAAGTCCTGGCATGTTTTCATCAAGAAAAACAATATCAAAATTTTGTTTTTTAATTTCTTCTAGAGCTTCAGTACCACTTAAAGCTTTTGTAACATGATAATTTCTTTTTTCAAGAAAAAGAATATGTGGTTTTAATAAATCAATTTCGTCATCTACCCAAAGTACTTTTATATCGCTCATATATGTATATTTGTTATTTAATTGAAATGGTTAAAAAAGAAGTTTCAATGTATATCGCAAAAATAATTCCGAAATACCTTAAAAATCTTCTTTTATTAATAAAAAAAAGTTAAAGATTGAATTCGCAAAACAAACTCAAAATTATTAACGATCCAATCTATGGTTTTATTACCATACCAAGTCCACTCATTTTCGAATTAATTGAACATCGTTACTTTCAACGATTACGTAGAATTTCTCAAATGGGCATGTCATATATGGTATATCCTGGTGCACACCATACGCGTTTCCATCATGCTTTAGGAGCTATGCATTTAATGCAGAAAGCAGTTCAAGTACTTCGTTTTAAGGGAGTTTTAATTAGTGAAGAAGAATCTGAAGCTCTCTATATTGCAATATTACTTCATGATATTGGTCATGGACCTTTTTCTCATGCTATGGAACATAGCATTGTTGAAAATATAGATCATGAATTGATTTCTTTGCTTTTTATGGACGAATTAAATAAAGAATTTAACAACAGATTAACGCTTGCCATCCAAATATTCAAAAATAAGTATCCAAGAAAATTCTTTTATCAGTTAATTTCTGGTCAATTGGATATGGATCGTATGGATTATTTAAAAAGAGATAGCTTTTATACTGGAGTATCTGAAGGATCGGTTAATTCAAAACGTTTAATTAGTATGCTTAATGTTTTTGAGGATAAGCTGGTTGTTGAAGAGAAGGGGATCTATTCTGTTGAGAAATTTATTATTGCAAGAAGATTAATGTATTGGCAAGTTTACTTGCATAAAACAAGTTTAGTAGCAGAACAATTAGTTACTAGATTATTAAAAAGGGCTAAGGAGCTTACTAATGAAGGAAAAGCATTAGAAGCAAGTTCAGCATTGACCTATTTTTTAAAAACAAACATAACTAAGGAAAAGATAAATACTGAAATTTTGGATATTTTTTCAAAATTGGATGATTATGATATTGTTTCTGCTATGAAATCATGGCAGTTTGAAGATGATTTTGTGTTAAAAAACATTTCTGAAATGTTGCTGAATAGAGATTTGTTGAAAATTGAAATTCAGAATGATGAATTTTCTAAGGATAAAATAGCAAATGCGAAAAATATTTTAATGGAGAACTATAGCATCACAAAAGCAGAAGCATCCTATTTTGTTTTTACTGGAAAAATCACTAATCAAGCTTATAGTATGGAAAAAGAGACTATAGATTTGTATACAAAAGATGGAAAAGTAATAGATGTTGCTAATGCAAGTGATCAGTTTAACTTAAAAGCATTGTCTAAAATGGTGATTAAAAATTATATGTGTTACCCAAAAACAAATTAGTAAACCTTTTTTTTTATTTTTGCATGAAATTGAGTATTCTTATAAAAACAATAATTTGAAATTTACAGCAGCCCAAATAGCAAGTATTTTAGAAGGTGAAGTTGAAGGGAATCCAGAAGTAGAAGTCTCTAAGCTATCAAAAATTGAAGAGGGAGTACCAGAAAGTTTAAGCTTTCTTGCCAATCCAAAATACACACAATATATTTATTCTACTAAAGCTTCAGTTGTTATTGTTGATGATAATTTTAAAGCTGAAAACGAATTAAGTACTACCTTAATAAGAGTAGATGATGCTTATAAATCGTTTTCTAAACTTTTGGAATATTATAATCAAGTTAAAATGAATAAAACAGGGATTGAACAGCCTGTTTTTATTTCTGATAGCTCAACTTATGGTGAAAATATTTATATAGGTGCTTTTGCTTATCTCGGTGAAAATGTAAAAATTGGAGATAATGTAAAAATTTATCCTAATGTTTATATCGGAGATAATGTAACTGTGGGAGATAATGTTACTTTATTTTCTGGAGCCAAAATATATTCTGATACGGTAATAGGAAATCATTGTGTTATTCATAGTAGTGCTATACTAGGAGCCGATGGATTTGGGTTTGCACCTAATGAAAAAGGCGAGTTCATAAAAGTTCCTCAAACCGGTAATGTTATTATTGAAGATAATGTTGATGTAGGAGCAGCTACTTCAATAGATAGAGCTACACTAGGGTCAACAATTATCCGTAAAGGAGTAAAGTTAGATAATCAGATTCAAATTGCTCACAACGTTGAAATTGGAAAAAACACCGTGATTGCTGCACAAACTGGAATAGCTGGGTCTACAAAAATTGGAGAAAATTGTATGATAGGCGGACAAGTTGGAATTGTAGGTCATATTACTATAGGAAATAACGTCCGTATTCAAGCTCAAAGTGGAATTGGAAGAAATGTTAAAGATAATGAAGCCTTACAAGGATCACCAGCTTTAACTTATAACGATTATAACAAGAGTTACGTACACTTTAAAAATTTACCGAAAATAATTAATAGAATTAATACGATAGAGAAAAATATTAATAATGATTGATTTAGAATTAAAACAAAAAACAATCGCTAAAGAGGTTACCCTTTCAGGTGTAGGCTTACATACTGGCAAGTCTGTTACTATGACTTTTAAACCCGCTCCAGAAAATCATGGGTATGCATTTGTTAGAGTAGATTTAGAAGGAAAACCTATAATAGAGGCAGATGCTAATTATGTTGTTAATACGCAAAGAGGAACAAACCTTGAAAAACATGGGGTTAGCATTAATACTTCAGAGCATGTATTAGCTGCTTTAATAGGTTTACAAATAGATAATTGTATTATTGAATTGGATGCATCAGAACCTCCTATAATGGATGGTTCTTCTAAATATTTTATAGAAATATTAGAAACTGCAGGTTTTCAAGAGCAAGAAGCTTTAGTTGAAGAATATGTAGTTAAAGAAATAATTTCTTATAAAGACGAAAAAACAGGTAGTGAAATAATGATCATGCCTGCAGATGAATATCAGGTAACAACTATGGTAGATTTTGGGACCAATGTTTTAGGTACTCAAAATGCTTCAATTAATAATATTTCTGAATTTAAATCTGAAATTTCAAATGCTAGGACTTTTAGTTTTCTTCACGAAATAGAAATGTTATTAGATCATGGTTTAATAAAAGGCGGTGATTTAAATAACGCTATAGTTTATGTTGATAAAGAATTATCTCCAGAAACCATGGAAAAATTACGTGTTGCTTTTGGTAAAGATGATATATCAGTTAAGCAAAATGGAATTTTAGATAACCTTACTTTACACCATCCTAATGAAGCAGCAAGACATAAGCTTTTAGATGTAATTGGTGATTTAGCACTTGTAGGAACTAGAATTAAAGGTAAAGTAATTGCAAATAAACCTGGACATTTTGTTAATACTCAGTTTGCTAAAAAACTTTCAAAAATTATAAAAGCTGAAAAAAGAAATAAAGTTCCTGTTTTTGATCTTAGCAAAAAGCCTGTAAAAGATATCAATGCAATAATGGAGATGTTGCCTCACAGACCCCCATTTTTATTAGTAGATAAAATACTAGAATTAAGTGATACTCATGTGCTAGGACTTAAGAATGTAACGATGAATGAGCCATTTTTTGTAGGTCATTTTCCTGGAGCACCAGTAATGCCAGGAGTTCTTATTGTTGAAGCTATGGCACAAGCAGGTGGAATATTAGCTTTAAGTACTGTGCCAGATCCAGAGAATTATTTAACTTATTTTTTAAAAATAAATAATGTTAAGTTTAAAAAACAAGTAAATCCTGGAGATACTTTAATTTTTGATCTTATCTTAGATGAGCCAATTCGTAGAGGAATATGTATAATGTCTGGTAAAGCATATGTAAATGGTGTTTTGGTAGCAGAAGCAGAATTAATGGCACAAATTGTTAAAACAAAAAATTTATAGATGAATCAACCCTTAGCATACGTACATCCTGGAGCAAAAATCGCTAAAAATGTAGTTATTGAACCTTTTACTACAATTCATAATAATGTTATTATTGGTGAAGGTACTTGGATAGGATCTAATGTAACGATCATGGAAGGTGCTCGTATTGGTAAAAATTGTAATATTTTTCCTGGATCTGTAATATCTGCAATCCCACAAGATTTAAAATTTCAAGACGAAGAGACAACGGTTGAAATTGGAGATAACACAACACTTCGTGAATACGTAACAATAAATAGAGGGACTGTTGATAGAGGAAAAACGGTAGTTGGTAAAAACTGTTTGATCATGGCTTATTGCCATATTGCTCACGATTGTATAGTAGGTGATAATTGTATATTTTCTAATAATAGTACTTTGGCTGGTCACGTAACAGTTGGGAATCATGTAATATTAGCAGGAATGACAGCTGTTCATCAATTTTGTACTTTAGGTCAACATGCATTTATTACCGGAGGTTCTTTAGTTAGAAAAGATGTCCCACCTTTTGTTAAAGGAGCTCGTGAGCCAATGTCTTATGTAGGGATAAACTCAATAGGATTAAGAAGAAGAGGTTTTACTTCTGAAAAAATAAGAGAAATTCAAAATATATATAGAATTCTATATCAAAAAGGATTTAATAACACACAGGCAGTTGGACTAATTGAGGCAGATATGGAAGCTACAACAGAGAGAGATGAAATCCTTCAGTTTATAAAAAATTCAAAACGAGGAATAATGAAAGGTTATTTTTCAAATTAATATAATAAAATACAATAATGGCAAGTACTTCAGATATTAGAAAAGGGTTATGTATTAAATACAATCATGATATTTATAAAATTATAGAATTTTTACACGTTAAACCAGGTAAAGGACCTGCGTTTGTAAGAACCAAACTAAAAAGCTTGACATCAGGAAAAGTATTGGATAACACATTTTCAGCTGGACATAAAATTGAGGACATAAGAGTAGAAACTCATAAATTTCAGTTTCTATATAATGATGGTAGTACCTATCATTTTATGAATAATGAAGATTATTCTCAAATTCAGTTGGAAAAAGACACACTAGACAATCCTGAATTAATGAAAGAAGGTGAAATTGTAACCATCCAAATAAATACGGAAGATGGTATGCCACTTTCAGTTGATTTACCTGCTCACGTAATTTTGGAAGTAACAAGTACAGAACCAGGAGTAAAAGGAAATACAGCTACTAATGCTACAAAACCAGCAATTGTAGAAACTGGAGCAAAAATTAATGTTCCTCTTTTTATAAATGAAGGTGATAAAATTAGAATTGATACCGATAAAGGAAATTATCAAGAACGTGTAAAAGAATAAACTTAATTTATTTAAAATGAAATTCTCTACTCCCCAAACAATTGAAGATATAGCAAGAATTATTAATTGTGACTTTATTGGTAATGCTGAGTTCCCTGTATTAGGAATGAATGAAATTCATGTTGTTGAACCGGGAGATATTGTATTTGTTGACCATCCTAAATACTACGATAAAGCTTTAGAGTCTAAAGCAACTATTATATTAATTAATAAGGAAGTACTATGCCCAGAAGGAAAAGCTTTATTAATATCGGATGATCCCTTTAGGGATTTTAACAAATTAACTAATCATTTTAATCCATTTATTGCAGCTACAGCAACTATAACTGATTCTGCAACAATTGGTGAAGGTAGCGTTTTGCAACCTAATGTTTTTGTTGGGAATAATGTAAAAATTGGAAAAAACTGCTTAATACATTCCAATGTTAGTATTTACGATAATGCAATTATTGGTGATAATGTTACTATACATAGTGGTACAATTTTAGGTGCTGATGCATTTTATTACAAAAACAGACCCGAAAAATTTGACAAACTTGTTAGTGGTGGAAATGTAGTTATAGAAGATAATGTAGACATAGGCGCTTTATGTACTATAGATAAAGGAGTTACTGCATCTACAACTATACGTGAAGGTTCAAAAATTGATAATCAAGTTCATATTGGTCATGATACTGTGATAGGGAAACGTTGCTTAATTGCTTCTCAAGTAGGAATATCTGGTTGTGTAATTATTGAAGACTTTGTTACTATTTGGGGGCAAGCGGGAATTACTAGTGGAATTACTATTGGAGAAAAAGCAGTTATTTCTGCACAAAGTGGAGTAAGCAAGTCATTAGAGGGCCATAAATCTTATTTTGGAACTCCTGCCGATGATTTTAGAAAGAAGTATAAAGAAATAGCATCTATAAGATTAATTCCAGATATATTAGAAAAACTAGAAAAATTAAAATGAGTAAATCCCCAAAACAAGTAGTTAGTGACTTTCATCAAGCAAATATTATTAATGATGAAACTGTATTAGAGAATTATTTCCATAAAGATTTAGTATTACTTTGGAATAGTGCTGATGGATTAGCAATTATGAACTACGATGATTTAATTGCTTTTTTTCTTGAAATTAGAAGGACTTATAATGATTTGCGTATTGAAATAAGTCATTTACTACAAGACGGTAATCATGTAACTATTCGTTATAAGTATTATGTAAGAACTATTGAAAATCCCGAAGAAGAATTGGGAATTTCACATTTTATAGGTATTTGGGAGGTTAAAGACGGAAAAATGTACCAAGGCCATATAGTGAGCCAACCTGTTATCGACAACGATGATACAACAGAATCTTATCATAAAGTTAAAGTGTAAAATCTTTCTAAATCTTTTATAAAAAGGTATATTTGCACCATTAAAAAATCAATTAATATTTCATATAAATGAGTGTTTTAGTAAATAAAGATTCAAAGATAATTGTTCAAGGATTTACCGGTGGAGAGGGTACTTTTCATGCTGGTCAAATGATAGATTACGGAACTAACGTTGTTGGTGGAGTAACACCTGGAAAAGGTGGTCAAACTCATTTGGATAAACCAGTTTTTAATACTGTTTCTGAAGCAGTTGAAAAAGTAGGGGCAGATACTACTATTATTTTTGTACCACCTGCATTTGCTGCAGATGCAATCATGGAAGCTGCTGAAGCTGGAATTAAAGTAATTATAACTATTACTGAAGGTATTCCTGTTGCCGATATGATTAAGGTTGCAGACTATATAAAAGATAAAGATTGCCGATTAGTTGGTCCAAATTGTCCTGGGGTTATTACTCCAGAAGAGGCAAAAGTTGGAATTATGCCAGGTTTTGTATTTAAAAAAGGGAATGTAGGAGTTGTTTCAAAATCTGGAACTTTAACTTACGAAGCTGCTGACCAAGTTGTTAGGCAAGGATTTGGTATTTCTACTGCCATTGGTATTGGTGGAGATCCTATTATAGGAACCACAACTAAAGATGCAGTACAAATGTTAATCAATGATGAGGAAACAAATTGTGTAGTAATGATTGGTGAAATTGGTGGAAACTTAGAAGCAGATGCTGCAAAATGGTATAAAGAGAGTGGAAGTAAAAAGCCAATTATTGGTTTTATCGCTGGTGAAACTGCACCTGCTGGTAGAACTATGGGTCATGCTGGTGCCATTGTTGGTGGAAGTGATGATACTGCTCAAGCAAAAAAGAAAATTATGAGAGAACACGGTATAAACGTGGTAGATTCTCCAGCAGAGATTGGAAAAAAAGTAAAAGAAATTTTAGGGTAATAACTAAAAAATTGAAAATAAAAAAAGGGCTAATTATTAGCCCTTTTTTTTATAAATAACAAATTCAATTTATGTTTTTACTTTTTCTACTTTTTCTTTTAAATTAATCTCTAAAAACTCTGTCATTGCATTGTAAAAATCAAATCGGTTTTCTTCATTTCTAAAACCGTGTCCTTCATCTTCTTTTAGCATATACTGTATATTAACACCATTTTTTTCAATAGCTTCAACCATTTGATCAGATTCTGCTTGTACAACTCTAGGGTCATTAGCTCCTTGTGCTACAAATAATGCAGCTTTTATTTTGTCTACATGATATACAGGACTATTTGCTCTCATCATAATACTATCATTCGTATTTGGGTTTCCAACCATTTCATATAGCATTTCTTTGTAAGGTTCCCAGTAAGGAGGTATGGTTTCCATAAAAGTAAATAAGTTAGAAACCCCTACATAATCAACAGCAGCTGCATACAAATCTGGAGTATTTGTAATTCCTGCTAATGTAGCATAGCCTCCATAACTTCCTCCATAAATTGCAATTCTATCTGGATTAGCTATACCTTGATCAATTAACCAATGAACACCATCTGTAATATCATTTTGCATCTCTTGCCCCCATTTTTTAAATGAAATTTCCCAAAACTCTTTTCCGTAACCAGTTGATCCTCTAAAATTCATTTGTAATACAGCATATCCTTGATTTGCTAATAGCTGTACTTCAGAATTATATCCCCAAAAATCTCTTGCCCATGGACCTCCGTGAGGATTTACAATAACTGGAAGATTCTTAGCTTCCCTTCCAACTGGTAAAGTTAAATACCCATTTATTTCAATACCATCTCTACTTGTGTAGCTTATTGGTTTCATATCTGCTAAATGATCTGGGTTAAGCCAAGGACTTAAATCTGCCATTTTATTTAACTGATCTGAATTTTTATCGTAAGAATAATATGCTCCTCTTGATTTATCATTAGCTACATAAATTAAAAATACATCTTCTTCTTTATTATTAGAAGTAATATAATATTCATTTTCATTGCCTAATTCATCATTCAATTTATTAAATATACTTTCAGTTTCTGAATCCAAAAATTTTCTATTTAATTTTTCATTTGTATATTCAATTGAAGTAAGAACTTTCCTTTTATTTGAATAATTAATTCCATCAACATCAACTTCATTATTTATAAAAATCTCTTCAATTTCTTTGTTTTCTTTTAAATCGTATTTGACTACAGCAGTTTTATCTCTTCCTAAATTTGAAACAGCGTATACAACATTACCATTATCAAAATCAAAAAATTGAGGAGCTAGTGTTTGTTTAAAGTTTAGTGTTATTACTTCTTTAAATTCCTCATTTTCATTTTCACGATATAAAATACTAGTATCTACTCCATTTGTAACATAAGCTAACCTTAATTTACCATCGTGATCTGTATTCCATCCTGTAATATTTCCTGGATTTTCATATAACAAATCCATTTCCCCAGTAGATAAATTAATTCGATATGGATCAAAAACTTGTGGTATTCTATTATTTAATTCGATAATCATTTCTTCTGGATTATCTTCTAAATCATCAATAATTTGTGCTCTAACTCCTTCAAAGGGAGTTAAATCAATTTCCTCTTTTCCATCAATTGTTACTGAAAAAAGATGGAAATTTTCATTACCGCCTTGATCTCTTATATAAACTAATTGTTCATTATTAGCCCAAAAATACCCAGCAATATCTCTATCTTCTAAAGTAGTAATTCTTGTTATTGAGTCTGAATTAATACCTTTTACATGAACATTCATTCTTTTGTTAAATGGTGCTAAATAAGCAATATGTTTGCCATCTGGCGAAATCCTAAAAGTTCTTTTTTCTGAATTTTTCATAAAATCCTCTACCGATAATTTAGGTGGAATCGGTATAGTGGTTGTAATTTCATTAGTAGTAGAATTACTAATTTTTTTTTCGTCTGAGTCTTTACAAGCTATAAATAATATAGCGAGTAAAATAATTGTTAATTTTCTCATTTTTTAATTAATTGATTTACACTAATATAGTTATTTTTAAATTAAAAAAAATCAATTAAATAAAATTCACTCTTTTTAAGTTATAATAGACTAATAACTTATTATATTAGTGCTTGTAATTTTTTTAAAATTAATTGAATTAATATGAAATTATTAGAAGGAAAAACAGCGATTATTACTGGTGGGAGTAGAGGTATAGGAAAATCCATTGTTGAAGTATTTGCTGCTCAAGGTGCAAACGTAGCATTTACTTATAGCTCTTCAGCAGAATCAGCAAAAGAAATAGAAAATAATGCTTCTAAGCATGGAACAAAAGTGCGATGTTACAAAAGTGATGCATCAAACTTTGAAGAAGCTCAAGAATTAGCTTCAGAAGTTGCTAAAGAATTTGGATCTATTGATATACTTATAAATAATGCAGGAATTACAAAGGATAATCTTTTAATGCGCATGAGCGAAGAAGATTTTGATCGAGTAATTCAAGTTAATTTAAAATCTGTTTTTAATATGACTAAAGCTGTTCAACGTACAATGTTGAAACAAAGAAAAGGGTCTATTATTAATATGAGCTCTGTTATAGGAGTAAAAGGAAATGCTGGTCAGAGTAATTATGCAGCATCAAAAGCGGGTATTCTTGGATTTACAAAATCAATGGCTATTGAATTAGGTTCCCGTAATATTAGAAGTAATGCGATTGCTCCAGGATTCATAGTTACTGAAATGACTGAAAAACTAGGTGAAGAAACCATTAATAAATATTATGAAGGGATTCCTTTAAAAAGAGGAGGGACTCCAGAAGAAATAGCGAACACTTGTGTTTTTCTAGGTAGCGATATGTCTTCATACATTACAGGTCAAGTATTAAATGTAGATGGCGGAATGCTTACTTAAAGATTTATTAAGTATTAAATATTTCTAACAGGATTGTCTATTATCATACGTGGTCATAAGTCTTAAAAAAAAACAGATGACTTCTCAAACTATATTATATATTATAATTGCCGGTATAATTTCGATTGTATTGGCAGCTTTTATGTATGGATATAAGACAAAGTTTTCTAATAAAAACAAATGGCTTTATGGAACATTACGTTTTATAACACTTTTTTCAGTTTTACTTTTATTAATAAACCCAAAATTTAAAAAAGAAACGTATTCAGTAATTAATCCTAACCTTCCTGTTTTAATTGATAATTCTAAATCTGTAGATGAATTAAACCAAGCTAATAACGTATTGGATTTTATTGAAACTCTTAAAAATAATGTAGTTTTAAATGAAAAATTTAATATTTCATATTACTCCTTTGGAAATGATTTTATAAATAATGATTCATTAACATTTACAGAAAAAAACACAAATATTTCTGAAGCTTTATCATTAACAGATCAATTATTTGGAAATGAAATTGCCCCTACTATATTAATTACCGATGGGAATCAAACCTTAGGTAACGATTATGAGTACAGTTCTGTAAGTTTTAAAAATGCAATTTACCCAATTATCATAGGTGATTCAACTAAGTTTACCGATTTAAGAATAGAACAATTAAATACCAATCGATATGCATTTCTTAAAAATCATTTTCCAGTTGAAGCAATTGTTGTCTATAGTGGCTCTGAGGAAATTGTAACTCAGTTTGAAATTAAAAGAGGAAATACAATAGTTTATAAAGAAAATGTTTCCTTTTCAGAAAAAGTGAATACTCATATATTAAATTTTAATTTACCTGCTACTAGTGTAGGATTACAAAAATATGTTGCACAGATAATCCCTATTTCTGAAGAAAAGAATGTAGTTAATAATAGTAAACAATTTGCAGTAGAAGTTATTGATCAATCCACAAATGTGCTTATTGTAAGTGATATTATGCATCCAGATATTGGTGCAATTAAGAGATCCATAGAAAGTAATGAACAACGTAAGGTTACTATCAAAAAACCTTCAGATGTATTAACAACACTGAACGAATATCAACTAATTGTTCTTTATCAACCCAATCGTAGTTTTACTACTGTTTTATCTGAAATTGATAAGTTAAATAAAAATGTATTACTCTTTACAGGGCTTCAAACAGATTGGTATTTTTTAAATAGTGTTCAAGCAAATTTCAATAAAGAAGTTACCAATCAATCTGAAAATGTTGTTGGGGTTTTAAACTCAAATTATAGTGCTTATGGTATTGATGAAATAGACTTTTCAGAGTTCAGGCCTTTAAAAACTTTATTTGGAGAATTAGATGTTTTAGTTGCTAATGATTTTATTTTAGAGCAATCTATAGATGGTTATACAACTGAAACTGCTTTATTAGCTACTATAGAAAATAATGGATCTAGAAATGCGATATTTGATGGTGAAGGAATTTGGAAATGGAGAGCTCAATCATACCTAGAGTTTAATGATTATAGAGCTTTTGATGATTTTTTCGGTAAATTAGTTCAGTACCTAGCTTCCAATAAACTAAGAAGTAGGCTAGAAGTAACCCATGAAAACTTTTATTATAATAATGATGCTATTAAGATTTCCGCACAATATTTTGATAAAAACTTTGTATTTAATTCCAACGCTAATTTATCAATATTTGTCACTAATACAGATACCAATATAAGTTATGAGTTTCCTTTATTATTGAAAAGAAATTTTTATGAAGTAGATTTAAGCAGTTTAGATGCAGGAGAATATGCATTTAAAGTTTCTGTGAATGATGAAGTAGTTTTAACCAGAAACGGAACCTTTACTATTTTGGATTTTAATGTAGAACAGCAATTTTTAAATGCAGATGTAACAAAACTGTCAAGAGTAGCGATTCATACAGAAGGAAAAGCATATTTTATTTCTGATGGCGCTTCATTAATAAATTCATTAATTGAAGATGATAATTTTAAACAAATTCAGAAAAGTGAAGAAAAAATTGAACCTCTGATAGAATGGAAATACTTATTAGGGTTAATAGTTATATCTTTGACGATAGAATGGTTTTTACGTAAATATAACGGACTCATATAATAATCATTAACAGACTAAAAAAAACAAAATGGAAAAATTACCAAAAATTGGAATACCCGTAATTATAATTTTAATATTGACAATAGTTCTAGTTGCAAAATCTGCAGTTACTATAAGCGCTGGTGAAGCAGGAGTATTGTATAAAACTTTTGGAGGCGGAGTTGTAACTGATGAAGCTCCATTAGGAGAAGGATTTCATATTATAGCTCCTTGGAATAAGGTTTTTATATATGAAGTAAGACAACAAGAAATATTTGAGAACATGCAAGTATTATCTTCTAATGGACTTGAAATTAAATTAGAAGCATCTGCTTGGTTTCATCCAGAATATGCAAATCTAGGAAAATTACATCAACAAAAAGGTAAGAATTATGTTTCTAGAGTGCTTCAACCAGCCATTAGAAGTGCAGCAAGAAGTGTTGTAGGTCGTTATACACCAGAACAATTGTATTCTAGTAAACGAGATGTAATTCAAGTAGAAATATTTGAAGAAACTAAAAAAATTGTGGATGATCAATTTGTTCAGTTAAATGAAATTTTGATACGTGATGTAACTTTACCAAATACCATAAAAGATGCAATTGAGCGTAAGTTAAAACAAGAGCAAGAATCATTAGAATATGAATTTAGATTAGTAACTGCAGCAAAAGAGGCTGAAAAAGTAATTATTGAAGCTCAAGGTAAAGCAGAATCTAATAGAATTTTAAGTGCTTCATTAACAGATAAAATACTTCAAGATAAAGGGATTGATGCAACAATTAAATTATCTGAATCACCTAATACTAAAGTAATTGTTATAGGTTCTGGAGATAGCGGTTTACCATTAATTTTGGGTAATAACTAAAGAATATTTTAGAATATAATAATAAAAAGGCCACTTATTTAAGTGGCTTTTTTATTCTTTCTATTACTTATTCAAGTGCAGAAAGCTTGTTTTTCTTCCAGAGTCTTATCAATAAAAATGCTGAAAGAATAATTAATACAATTAACCCTAAAGCAATATTATAATTCCCATATAGTAAGTTCCCCGTAGCAAACATACAGCTATAAACAAGTATACAACCTAATATCATTGCTAATATTCCTGATGGTACTGACCATTTTTTATTAGTCTCTTTTTCTATATAATCTTCATCATCAAAAGTGTTAATTACCTTTTTCCAACCAGGGCCCCCGGGAGTTGTTTGCTTATAGAAACTTTGCAGTGTTTCATTTTTTTCAGGCTTAGTTAAAAAAGTAACTACTATCCATATAATTGTAGTTATCAATACTACTAATGGAAATTTGGACCAGGCTGGCATTAAGCCTTCAACTAAATTCCCTCCATCTGTTTTATGATCGAAAAGTATTGTACTTAATGAGGTGAAATTTAAAAGTATTGATATAATTCCGGAAGCAAACATTGCAGAAATTTCACTCCACGCGTTGATTCTCCACCAAAACCATCTTAATATAAAAATTAAACCTGTACCAGCTCCAAACATTAAAATAATATCAAATAATTGCAATGCATTAGTTAATACCAAAGCAAGTAGTGCACTAAAAATCATTAAAACAACCGTAGATATTCTTCCTATATTTACTAATTCTCTTTCTGAAGCATTTTTATTAATCTGTTGCTTGTAAAAATCATTTACAACATACGATGACCCCCAATTCAAGTGAGTAGAAATAGTAGACATATATGCAGCTCCTAAAGAAGCTAAAACCAATCCTAACAAACCTGTGGGTAATTTAGTTAGCATAGCAGAATATGCCAAATCATGTCCAAGCTTACTTTCTTCTACATTAGGAAAAGCAGTTTGTATACTTGCTAAATCTGGATATAATACTAAAGAAGCCAATGCAACTAAAATCCAAGGCCAAGGTCTTAGGGCATAATGCATAATATTAAAGAAGAAAGTAGCTTCTATAGCGTGATTTTCATTTTTAGCTGCTAACATTCTTTGAGCAATATAGCCACCACCTCCTGGTTCTGCCCCTGGATACCAAGCACTCCACCATTGAACGGCTAAAGGAATAATAAAAATTCCAATCAAAGCTTCGGTATCTGAAAAATCAGGAAAAATAGATAGCTTATCTGTAACATTTTCATGTTTAATTAATTTAGATAAACCTCCAACTTCAGGAAGATTAACTAAATAATACGCTGCACCAATAGCACCGACAATAGCAACAAAAAATAACACGAAATCTGTATAAACCACACCTCGAAACCCTCCAAGTGCACTAAATATTACAGTGATAGTACCAGCAATTAAAACAGTTTGTATAGGGCTTAGACCAAGCATAACCTGACCAATTTTTATAGCAGCTAAAGTTACAGCAGCCATTGCCATAACATTAAAAATTACTCCTAGATAAACAGATCTAAAACCTCTTAAAAAATGAGCGGGTTTACCGCCATATCGAAGATCATAAAATTCCATGTCAGTACTAACATTGGACTTTCTCCAAAGTTTAGCGTAGACAAAAACGGTCAGTAATCCTGTTAAAAGAAAGGCCCACCAAACCCAGTTACCAGAAACTCCATTGTTTCTAACGATATCGGTAACTAAATTAGGAGTATCTGTAGAAAAAGTGGTTGCAACCATCGAAAACCCTAATAGCCACCATGGCATACTACGATTAGATAAAAAATATTCTGAGGTGTTTTTACCTGATTTTTTCGATACTATAATACCAATAGCTAGTACTAGAGAAAAAAATGAGATTATTAAAACCCAATCAAGAGTAGCTAATTTCATAAATTATTTAATGATTAATTTTTAATGCGTGTGCTTGTCCAACCCAATCATCTCGTTCAATACGTCATGGAAAAAAGTCTATCAATTCAGTGATTTTTCGAATATCTTCATTAGTTAATTTACTAACTTGATCGTAATTGTAAATACCAATGTCGTTTAATCGCTGTTCAATATAGGGTCCGATACCATTGAGTTTAGTTAGATCATCACTTTGATTTTTTTTGGCTACTCCAAAATTATTAAAATCGAGTTTAGGTTCCGTTTTAGTGTAAGTAATATAACTAGTTCTTGTTTTATCAGCTATTTCTTGTTTTGTAGGTGTTTCTTCTATTATTTTTTCTTCAATAATTTTTTCTTGGGCCTCTTGAACAACCTTTATAATTTTTGGTTTTATTTCAGTAAAAATAGTTTCAATATCATTTACTTTATTATCTCTTAAACTGGTATTATGACTTAGTTTAAGGTTATTAATTTTTCGTTTTAATTTTTTAGTTATAGCCTTGCTCTTACTTCTTTCCATCCATAATGACGAGAAATAGCCTATCAAAAAAGAACTAAACATTAACCCAAATATTAATATATAGGTTGTTGAAAAAGTAAAAAGAAATAGTTGTATAATCATATTATTTAAAAATTACTTCAATTCTTCTATTATTGGTTCTTCCTTGTTTGCTGTTATTGTTATCTATTGGTTCAGATTCTCCTTTAGAAGAAGCTTTTAGAGATGATTTATTAATTCCTCCTTTAGAGATTAAATACCATCTCACTTGTTGAGCATACTTTAATCCTTCAGCATAATTATCAACACTATTACCAATATTATCTGTATGTCCAACAATATCAACCTTTTTATTGGGATGTTCCTTGAAATATTGTTTTAATTCAATTAGTAATTGTTTTAAGTCATTATTAACTGAAACTCCAGAGTTAGTAAATTTTGGATAAACGTTTTTGTTTTTGGGTTTACTATCTATAATGGCTTTTACTCGTTCTAAATCCAATTTATTAAATGTAAAGTAGAAGCCATTACTATATTGATCTTCTTCAGAAAAAATGCTATTCTTAATAATGGATTTTTTTACAATCTTTTCTTTTGGGACTCCTATAGAAATTAGTTTTTCTTCTATAAATAAAGCTCTTTGGATTCCTATATTTGGAGTGGATACATTTTCTTGAGGACTATATATAGAATGAATGTGAACTTCTTGATTAGGATGTTCTAATAAAAAACTATTTATTTTGTATTTGAAGTCTTTGGAATTCTCAGGAAAAGTAATATCCAAAATATTTTTTGTAATTGGTATGCCATTAGGATAAAGAAAAATGATATCACCTTCAGCATTGATTGCTTTAAACTCAAGTATTTCAATTTTATTATCAATGGGGATTGAGTCATTTTTCAATTCAACAATTGATTTTTCCTTTATTAATGCTGAGGAATCAATTATAATTTCTTTAATCATAGCATCCTTATTTTCTGAAGGAGTTTTAATATTCCTTTTGGGTATTTCAACTTCAAAATTTGAAGAAATATCCTCAGGTTGAATCCAAGAATAAATCCATAGCCCAAATAGGGACCATATCATAAATACGATAAAGGCAGTTAAAAAATTCTTCATACTAATAAAAACAACAACTCTAGCTGAGTTATTATTCTGTGAGGTTGTATTCAAATCTATTAAATTAATCAACCTATTTGTCAAACTTTTGAATATGTTTTCCACATATTTTTAACAATATGAGATTTAAGGGTTAAACATAAAAAAACCTGAATAATTATATTCAGGTTTTTAATACTTATTAATAATAAATCATAGTTAGCTTAGCCAACCTTTTGTAATTATATTTTTACTATACATATATAAGAAAACGCCTATCATTACAATCATTGCTGGCATAATCATTCCTCCTGGGCCGTAAACATCCATTGCTCCACTTATGAAGAAATTGTAAATCATTTGAACAAGAATACCTGCCAGTGAAATTAAAAAAAGTGGTTTCGCTAATTTTTTTCGGAATATTAATGCTAAAGAAGCTAAAATACCTCCAAATACTGCAATCGCAAAAGCTGCAGTAGCCCAAGCCGGAACATTGTCATAAAGAGCTCTCTCTGCCTCAGGTAATAATGCTTTTGCTTCTTCTGTCATAAAAGCTTGAGCTAAATAAGCTAAAACTCCCATTAAATTCCAAATAAGAGCAAGTACAGCGATGATCCAAAATCCTGCCTTTGGTTTGTTTGTTGATGTCATAATTAAATGTTTTAAGTGATTATTTGAAGTTTCAATGTAAGAGATTTTAGAATCATTTGCAAATTGTTGATTTTGGGTAGTTTATAAAATTTGTAATTTTTTTCTATCTTTAAAAGAAAAAACAATGGCTACTATATCAAAATCATCATTTACATTTTTAAAAAATCTTAAAAACAATAATAATAGGGATTGGATGACAGATAATAAAAAGGAATACCAAGCCAATGAAAAATTATTAAAACAGTTTTATAGCTCAGTTGAGTCAAGATTGAATGCTACCGATGAAATTTCAAAAGTAAAAGTATTTAGAATTAATAGAGATTTACGATTTAGTAAAGATAAAACTCCTTATAATGTTCATAGAAGTGTTAGCTTTAGTAGGGCAGGAGCTCATAGAAGAGGCGGATATTACTTGCGATTAGAACCAGGGAAATCTGCAATGGCAGGAGGGTTCTTTTCTCCAGAACCTGCAGATTTATTAAGAATTAGAAAAGAATTTGAAATGGATTCTTCTGAAATTAGAACAATTTTGAATCAAAAAGATTTTAAAAATGCTTTTAATGGTTTTAATCAAGAATATGCTTTAAAGACCGCACCTCGTGATTTTAATAAAGAAGACCCTAATATCGATTTAATAAAACTAAAAAGTTTTTTTGTTGTTCATAATTTTACAGATAAAGAAGTAATTTCTAAAGATTTTGAAGACCGATTAATGCATCATTTTTTATTACTTCGTCCTTATTTTGATTATATGAGTGAAGTTTTAACAACTGATTTGAATGGCGCTTCAATTTTGTAATTAACTAGCAAAATGAAATTCTAAAAGCTGTATCTTTTGTTTTATTCTCTCTTTTACTATTCGCATCATTCTTTTGTTTAAGGCCGATGAATTGGTAACATATTTTTTATGTTCTTCAACAGTAAATTGACCAATAATGATTCCTTTTAACGAATTTCTGAATTTCATATCCTTATGGATTGCATTTTCGATATAATCAATTCGTTTTTCTACTGGTAAATCATAAAAAACATTTTTATGTTTTTGAATGTAATGTTTGAAAACTTCTACTAACAAATCATTTTGAAGTAATGCAATAGGACGAATAGTTTTATTTTGAAAATATTCCTCTTCAGACATTAATGAAGTAACTTTTGCGTTTGGAATTTCAGGTCTTAGTTTTAATAAAGCAATATCACGTGATTCCATATCATTTGAGTTTTACTAAAATTATCATTAATAATCTCTTAATTTATAGATTGCCTAAATAGTTATAAACGTGTTTTTCAACAATTTTATAAAAAAAAAGCCTAACATATATTTATTAGTTAGGCTTTTTAATAAACAGTTCATGTTATTAGTTTCCTTTTAAAAACTCTTCCTTACTTTTTAGTTTAGGTAATTCTTTTTCACTTTTCTCCAAGTACGAATAGAACTTTTTAACTTCTTTGTCTTGAATAGTTTGATATTTAGATTTAGCAGTTTCAAATTCTTCAGAAATTAAATCAAAGTTATCCTTATTTGAACCAGATACTTTGTCATAAGTAGTTGCTATATTGCTATATAAATCACCCATTTTCTCTCTTAATTCGGGTTCTGCTGAAGCAACATAATTATCTCCTGTTGTAATTACTAACTCTTTCAATAAACTATTTAATGCATCATAAGCTGGTTGAGTTTTTTTCTTTCCTTTTGGATCATTTTCAATTACTTCTTGAGCTTTATCCATAGTTCCGTTAATCTCATATACCATATAAGCCAAGTCTTCTACCATATCAAATAAGGTTTCTGTTAATGCTTCTTGTTCTTTTCTTTCAGGTATAGTGGTTATAGAATTTTTATCATATTCTACATCTATTATATGCTCATAGGTTCTCTTTCCTTTAGTAAGTACAACTTTATATTGACCAGCAGAAACTCTAGGAGAAGTAAACCCTCCAAACGACATAGTTTTTCCTTGTGCCATTTTTGGAATATTTTTATTAAAACTCCAATTTATAACATTAATACCCTTAGACTTTTGAGGAGCTAAGCTTGTAATTTTATTACCATCCATATCCTGTACTTCCATACTCATTTTACCAAAAGTATGACGTTTTTTAAGGTAGTAAACAATTCTAGCTGCTCTACTTTTACTCTGACCAACAAACTGTGTCTCGCTACCAAAGCTTCCAGAGAATCCACTATCTTCTATCATAACAAATGGTTTGTTTTTGAAGAAATAAACATCTTCAGATAAAACCTCTTGAGTTAATTCTCTTAAAGGGCTAATGTCATCAATGATGATAACACCTCTACCATGAGTACCCATTACCAAGTCATTAGTTTGCTTTTGTAAATCGATAAAATGAACAGCAGTTGCAGGCATATTATTTTCAAATTTCGACCAATTTTTTCCTCCATCAATAGTTACATAAAGGCCTAATTCAGTTCCTAAAAACAATAAATCTTCACTTACATAATCTTCTTGTATATTTCTTGCAAAACCATAAACATCATCAGTAATAATATTTTTCCAAGTTTTGCCAAAATCAGTAGTTTTTAAAGTGTATGGTTTCATATCACCTGTTGTATGTCCTTCAAAAACAGCATACGCAGTACCTTTTCCGTGTACACTAGCCTCAATGTGGTAAACCCAGGTATTAGCTGGAATTCCAACTAAGTTTGCTGTTACATTGTTCCAGTTTTTTCCACCATCTTTTGTTACCTGAACATTTCCATCGTCTGTACCCACCCAAAGTATATTTTCATCTAAAGGAGACTCTGCAATTGTAAAAATGGTGGTATGATTTTCGGCACCACTATTATCAACAGATAATCCGCCAGATTTTGCTTGATCTTGTTTGGTAGGATCGTTAGTTGTTAAATCTGGAGAAATAATATCCCATGATTCACCCATATCTTCTGATTTATGCAAAAATTGACTTCACATATAAAATCGATCTGGTGCATGAGCACTGACAGCCATAGGTGCATTCCAATTAAAACGTAAGTCTGGATCACCTTTTCTTTTCATGGGTTGAACAGTTCTCGTTCTATTTTTATCAGCATCATAACGCCAAACATTGGCAGCTCCTTGCATTTCAGAGTAGATTATATTTTTTGTTGGATGTTTTAAAACTCTAAATCCATCGCCATATCCTACACTATTCCAGTCTCGTGCATTAACACCACCTGGAGAAGAAGAAGGACCGTACCATGAACCATTATCTTGTAAACCTCCATAAACATTATAGGGTGTTTCGTTATCAACACTAATATGATAAAACTGAGATAAGGGTAGGTTTTCTACTATTTCGAAAGTAGAACCACCATCCCAAGAACGATATAACCCACCATCGGTTCCTGAATATAAAACATCTGAATTATTGATATCAAAAACAACATCGTGAATGTCACTATGCATATTTCCTAAGGATTTAAATGTTTTTCCACCATCTCTACTAATAGAGCCATTTAAACCACCTTTTACAATTACATCTGGGTTTTTTGGGTCAATTGTTATTCTTGAAAAGTAAAAAGGCCTAACCGTTAAACCAAAATCATTATTTAAATGCTCCCAGCTTTTTCCAGCATCCGTAGACTTCCAAAGACCGTTAGTAGTTTTTTCTCCGGTTTCTAAAACTGAATAGAGTATGTTATTATCACTAGGAGCAACTGCAACAGCTATTCTACCTAAATCTCCTTCTGGGAATCCATTATGAATTTTATTCCAAGTTTTTCCACTATCCATAGATTTATATAAAGCACTTGTTTTTCCTCCTGAAGTAAAACCCCATCCAGTACGTCTAAACTCCCACATAGAAGTATATAACACTGAAGGATCCTTTGGATCCATAATTACATCTGCAGCACCAGTAGAAGGGCCTATATATAATATTTTGTTCCAAGTTGTACCTCCATCTGTAGATTTATAAACACCACGATCTTCGCTATCACTCCATAAAGCGCCCAAAACACCAACGTACATTTCGTCCGTATTGTTTGGATTAATTACAATTGAGGAAATACGCTCAGAATTTTCAAAACCTACTTTTGTCCAATTGGTACCTCCATCAGTAGATTTAAATAAACCATCACCAATAGAAACAGAGTTACGAGTCCATATTTCACCTGTTCCAACCCAAATAATATTATCTGGATTTTTTGGATCTAATTTTACAGCTCCAATGGATTGTGCATAATCATCAAAAATTGGACTAAATGTAGTACCACTATCAGACGATTTCCAAACTCCACCACCAGCAGCACCTAAGTAAATGATTCTTGGGTTAGTTGGATGATTTTCGACATCAATAATACGACCACTCATTAAAGCAGGTCCTATATGTCTAGCTTGCATTCCTCCAAAAAGTTCTTTTCCCTTAAGAGAAATATCTTGTGCAAAGTTGTTAATTGGCAATAAAGCAATTATTGCTAAAGTGTAAATTAAATTTTTCATTGTTTATTTGGTTAGTTAATGAAAATCCCCCAAACAGTTGTTTTTAAACAAACTAAGAGGGGGATTTAAACGGTTATTTATTTTCTTATTATTTCCCTTCTTCAGTTTTAACTTCTGTAACTGGAAAAGCAAATAATGCCATATCAATTTCTGGATTTAATGTAATTTTTTTAATGGTAACTCCCTGTCCTCCCATATTCATTGAAAAAGGAAAGTAAAGTCCATTTACCTCTTCATAATCACTTAATGTAGTTTTATTCATTTGACCCTTCATAGGCCCTTGTTGAATTTTTGTTTCGCTAACGATTGGCACAAAATTTTCAGTTTCAAAATAAAAATAAGTAATGTTTGCTGTTTCTACTCCATCAACCATTAAAGGATCTTGGGTAAGCATAATTTTAAAAGTCTCTGTTCCTTCAATAGTTTCATTTCCTAAAAGTTCTACTGCATAGCCTTTTTCTTTGTAGTTAAACAATGGTGAAGGGAAGTCTTTCATCTGCTTTTTCATATTATCAGTTGCTTCTTGATCACTCTTTTCAGCAGCCATTGTCATAAAATTAGTAGTCCAAAGTGTTTCACCATCAAAAGAAACTTGTGTTAATTCTTGACCCTGAAGATTTATTTTTATTAATTGTTTACCATCTTTAGTTTGGTATATTTCTACTGGAATAATCATACCTTGAGCATCTGCCTCAGCTTCCATTTTCATACCTTCCAATTTCCCCCAATTGGCTTTCCCACCGGTGTTTTCAAAATAATTGTCGATGATTTCGTCTGCAGTCTGCGCATTTAATGGAGCTATTGCTAAGATTAATATTGCAATAAAAAGTGTTTTAATTGTTTTCATAATTTGATAATTAATTTTTGTTATAGTTTTGGACGTTAAAAGTAACAGTTTGTTACATATTTAGTAATTTTATTTTTTAAAATTTAAATCCTTACCTGTTGGAAACTCAAATATTTCCAAATCAAAAAAGTTTGCTGATGCCAAAATATGATCAAAAATATCAGCTTGAATGTGCTCGAAATTAATCCAAGCTTGATCTTTACTAAAACAATAAACTTCTATAGGAATTCCTTTTTCAGTAGGAGCTAAATGCCTTACCATTAAAAACATTTCTTTATTAATAGCAGGGTTGCTATTAAGGTATGCTTCGATATATTTTCTAAAAACTCCAAAATTTGTTTGGTTTTTTCCATTGATTAATATCGACTTATCTATATGATGTGATTCATTATACTGATCATTTCCTTTTTCTCTATGATCCAAATAGTTTTTAACTAAGTCTATTTTTTTATAGTTTTCTATTTCTTCTTTCGTTAAGAATTTTATAGAACTTTGTTTTATAAAAATGGCTCTTTTAATCCTTCTACCGCCTGATTCTTGCATTCCTCTCCAGTTTTGAAAGGAATCTGAAATTAAACTGTAAGTAGGAATTGTAGTAAAAGTATTGTCGAAGTTTTGAACTCTAACAGTAGCTAAAGAAATTTCTATAACATACCCATCAGCACCAAACTTACTGAATGTAACCCAATCTCCAATACGAACCATATCATTTACGGTTACTTGAATACTTGCAACAAAACCGAGGATTGTATCTTTGAAAATTAACAATAAAACTGCTGAAGTAGCACTTAAGGTAGCAACGCTTATGGTTGAATAACCTGTAAGAGTATTTATGATAAAAAAAATACCAATACTCCAAGTAAAAATCATAAGTACTTGTAAATAACTTTCTAGTGGTTTGTCCTTATATTTTTCCTTATTTGACAAATACTTTTTAGTAGAACGCAAAATACTTCTAACAATTAAAATACATAATACTATAATATATAGATCAATAATTTTTAACGATAAGGAGGAAAGTATAGGAAACTCCTTGAATATTTCGGGTATTAAATGCCAAATTATAGATACAGGTATGGTATGTGCTATGTAGTTAGGAAACTTACTTAAAACTAAATAATCGTCTAATGTAGATTTAGTTTTATTACTAAAAAATATAAAAATTTTAATAATTATAGTTTTAACTATAAGGTCAATAATATAGATAAGAGTGAAAAATAAAATAGCAACTATAATTACATTAAATATTGATGCCATATTTGGTTCCATTCCGTTTTCAATGAAAAAACTTTTAAACCATTCGTCATATTTTTGAACAAATTTTATAATCATGGCAAGTATTTTTTTTCAGCATAAAAGGGTCCAAAAGGCAAAACAGAACATAAAATTACTATTAGCAGTGTTTGTAATGACCAATTTAATTTCGTTTTCATCATAAAAGCTCCAAGTATGTACATTATAAATAATACCCCATGAGCCATTCCAATAACACTTACGGGTTCTGGGGTGTCTGCAAAATATTTTAAAGGCATAGCAATTCCTAGCAATATTAGAAATGATAATGCTTCAAGAACACTAATTATTTTGAAAGATTTAATAGATAAATTCATTTTAATTTAAAATTTTGACAAATATAGTGAGCCTTATTTTAGAAGTATTCACTGAGCCATTTTTTTAACTAACAATTTAACTATTAATTATCACAGGGAAAGGGGATATTTAAAGTGGGGTAGCTTTTATTCTTTTTATAACTGAAATGCCACCATTCCGTACGTATGGTCTGAAAACCAAATTTTCGCATTCCATCAAAAAGAAGCTTTCTGTTTTTTATAATATGTTCAGGAAAATCAAAGTTATCTATATGTGATTCTTTACCAAAAAAATCAAATTTTGATCCCATATCCAATGGAGTACCATCTATTTTTTCAATGGTTAGATCTATTGCAGCTCCTTTGTTATGTATCGATCCTCTTGTTTCTGGGTTTGCCACATAAGTAGCACGAGGAACAATTTCCCACATTTTTTTTTGAACGTCTAGCGGGCGGTAACAGTCATAAATTTTAATTCGATATCCTTCTTTATTAAAATAATCATTTGCTTCTAAAAGGGCTTTAGCTACTTCGGGTTGTAATAAGCATTTTTCACAGTTATATACTTTTTTTCCAATAAAGTTATTAGGTGTTGCATAAGGCATTTCAATGATGAGATCACTTTTATATATAGAAATGTCAACTAACGACTCTTGAGCTACAGAGTTTAATATGTACCCAGTAAATAATATGAAAAGTAAAAAATTGCTATTTGTATTCATGGAATGATAAGAGAATATCGCGTTTATTTATTTGTTAAAGCCCATTCCATCGCTTTTTTTAACGATCTGAATTTTTTAATAGACCCTTTAAAAAATAAACGTTCTAAAACAACACTTAAACCACCTCTGTTATCATAGGCGATAATTCCTGTATCTTTTATAAGATGATATTTTTTGTCAAATTTTAACCAGGACTGCGGCTCAATAGAGTAGGAGTTAACCCTGTTTGAGACATAATATAAATGGTCTACATCTCCGTAATGGTTAATCATTATATCGGATAATATCTTAACTTTTTTCCAGTCAAAATGCACACCTTCATTCAATTCAGATACCACAAAGTTTTTATAAAAGTAAAAATTTCCAAAGGGTAATATTACTTCTTCGTGTTCTATATTGATATATATTGAATCTTCAATTTTCATCGATTAATAAAATTAACGATTACTCAAAGTTAACGAATTAATCGATGAAAATTAAATAAAATACTCGAAATATTATTTTAGATACGAACTAAGCATCCAAAGTGTTTTTTCGGTTTCAGAGATATAATCACTCATTAAACTTACGGTTCCTTCATCACTTGCATCTGCCGCTAAGTCTAATATTTTGCGTTCTTTTAATATCAGTATTTGAAAATTACTTATAATAATTTTTATTCCTTCAATACCGTTTGTAATATTTTTACTTTCAGAAATTTCTGATTCTTTTAAATAATCTGTAAAGGAATGTAATGGTTCTCCTTCTAGAGTTAAAATACGCTCTGCTATTTCATCTATTTTTATTACAGCATCGTCATAAAATTCTTCAAATTTTAAATGAAGTTCAAAAAACTCACGCCCTTTAATATTCCAATGCATCCCTCTAAGGTTCTGATAAAACAACTGATAATCAGCTAGTAATTCATTTAAGTTTAAACTTAGTTCATTTGCCTTGTTTTTGTCAATTCCAATTAAATTTTTCATAATTTCTAGTTTTATATTACTACAAAATTAAACAATAAATTAATGGAATTGACATAAGTATAATTGATAGATATTATTTTAATATAGAAGATTATTATGGCTTAATAAGACATATTTCATCAATAATTAATTTATAATATTTTTAAGTTTTTATATTTTTTAAAAGTCTTAATTTTGGCGTAATTATTGCTTTTACAGAATAAATATATTGCTAAATGAATTTTAACTTATTAATAGTTTCATTTTTTATAATTGCTTTAAGCACTAAATCATTCTCTCAAATTGAAAACTCAAATAACTCAGTTCAATTTGAAGTAGTTGAAGATGATTTTGAAACTCCAGATGGTATGGAACTTCCCGCAATACCATTGCCAAGTATCACAAAATCTAAAAACCCTTTGCGAATGAACGATTATTCAGGTTTAGGACTTGAAGAATCTGAACTATTAGATATTACTCATGAAGATACCTTTTTGGATTTAAAGACAAATGACGCTCCTAAATACTTTACTAAGGACAAAGCAATTTCTCAAGAGTTTGGAAAAGATCAATATTTAGGAGAATTAAAAACAGGTTCTTTAAATGTTACCATTATGTATCGTGATCACGAATATGTAGATGGTGATCGTGTTAGGATATATGTAAATGGAGATATTGTAAAATCTAATGTTTATTTATCTAGCGGATTTAATGGTTTTACTTTTCAATTACAACCTGGATTTAATAAAGTAGAATTTCAAGCTTTAAATCAAGGATCATCTGGACCTAATACTGCTGAATTAAAAATATTCGATGAGGGAGGAGATGTTCTTTCTTCAAACCAATGGAACTTAACTACAGGTAGAAAAGCGATGGTTACTATTATTAAGGAATAATTTAATATTTCAATTCCACATTTCATTATAATATAATTTTGATTATTTCATAGTTAATAATTAGTAAATAGAAATTTTTTAAAATGTAAAGCTAAGTTTACATAAAAACAACTATATTTGTCATTATGTTAAATAAACTTATTATTAATATATAAAAATATTTATATGAATCTAAAATCTATTTCAGAATGTGAAGAAAGGAGAATTTCAAAAATTCTAAATTATAAACTTCCTAATCATTATAAAAAAATAGGATGGATTGGCTTTGCATTAACCTTTGCTATATTAATTTCTACTAAGTTTTTGAATGGTGATTTTGAAATATTAGTAGAAATCTTAAAAAAGTTATTGCTTGTGTTTTTATTGATTGTTGTTATTTCTAAAGAGAAAGTTGAAGATGAAATGGTGAAGAGTATAAGAGCTCAATCTTTTTCAATTGCATTTATTGGAGGCGTTGTTTACACATTATTACAACCACTTATAAATTTAGTGGTATCATCCCTAGTAAGGCCTGATAAAGTTATTTTTGAAGACTTAGGAGATTTTCAAGTTTTATGGTTTATGCTAATTGTCTATTTGGTTGTATTTGCTAAACTAAAAAAGAGAGCTTAATGAAGAATTCCTTAAAGGTTGAACGAGCAATAAATAATTTTACTCAAGAAGAATTAGCCAAAAAAATTGGGGTTTCAAGACAAACAATAAACTCTATTGAGACTAATAGGTATGTACCCTCTACATTATTGGCCTTAAAATTATCAAAATTGTTTAATAAATCAGTTAATGACTTTTTTTCTTTAGAGGAAGAGGATTAAACTAACTTTAATTTAAATTGACTTAATCTTGAGAATGCTATTCCTATCTTTACACTTTCAAAATTAATTATGGCAACATTCAAAGATTTAGGAGTTCATGGCAATTACATAAAAGCCTTAAGAGAACTACAAATAAAAATACCAACTGAAATTCAGGAAAAAACAATTCCTGTTTTATTAAATACAAAAACAGATTTTATTGGTTTAGCACAGACAGGAACAGGTAAAACTGCTGCTTACGGATTGCCTGCGTTAAATAATGTGGATGCTAGTTCTGCAGTAGTACAAACATTAATTTTATCTCCAACTCGTGAACTAGTTCAACAAATTAAAAAGCAACTTTTTAAATTTACTAAATTTAACACTGAAAAGATTTTTGTTGAAGCTGTTTATGGAGGAGAAAAAATTGACAGACAAATTCAAAGACTTCAAAGACCTACACATATAATTGTTGCTACTCCAGGTAGGTTAATAGATTTAGTTGAAAAGGGAAGTGTTAATCTTAGAAGTATAAAAACAGTAGTTCTTGATGAAGCTGATGAAATGCTAAGTATGGGATTTAAAAAAGAATTAGATTCCATTTTAAATTATACTAGCGGCTCAAGAAACACTTGGCTGTTTTCAGCTACTATGCCAGAGGAAATCCAACGAATTATTTCTAAATATATGGTACCTGATGCTGTTAGGGTTAGTGTTAATAAAAATTCAATTGTAAATTCAAATATTAATCATCAATATTTAATTACTTCTATTGAGAACAAGGTTAATGTACTTATACATTTATTAGATAAGTTTAAAGAAGGAAGAGGAATTATTTTTTGCAAAACAAAGTTAGGAGCTCAAAAATTAGTAAAAGAACTAAAAGAAGAAGGTTTTTCTGTAGATGCACTTGAAGGTGATATGCAACAAAGAGATCGTGATAAAGTAATGAGAATGTTCAAAAAAGGAACTTTACAATATTTAGTGTCTACCGATGTATCCGCAAGGGGAATCGATGTAAATAATTTAGCTTTTGTAATGCATCACCAATTACCTGAAAATTTAGAATACTATACACATAGAAGTGGTCGAACAGCTAGAGCTGGAAAAACAGGAGTTTCATTAGCATTAATTACACCAAGTGAAATACAACGTGTACACGAAATTCAAAAAGCATTAGGAATTAATTTTGAAGAACAAATGTTATAATTTAAAATATTAAGCATAAAATAATATGGCACTATCCAATAACGATATATTTAAAAAATTAAGAGTTGCATTAAAACTAAGAGATGATGAAATTGTGGACATATTGGCTTTGGTAGATTTTAAAGCTACTAAGAGTGAAATTGGATCATTTTTTAGAAATGAAAAACACCCTAAATATGTTGAATGTGGTGATCAAATTCTTCGTAATTTTTTAAATGGTTTGGTAATTCATCTTAGAGGGCCGATGCCTAAAAAAGAAACAAAAAAATAGCCTTTAATTTATTACTATTAAAGGCCATTAGTTGGTTAATTCTAATATTTTACTCTTGAAATAGGGGAGTATTTTTAATTTCAAAAATCTCATTGTCGTAGTTGTAAAAGCTTTCTAGGTAATGAGTAAGCTTTTTATGCTTATTAGTAATTCTAGAAAAATGCTGCTGAATTTGATTAGTTGTTTTCATTTTGATTGATTTATAAAGGATTCCCTTTAGTTACTTTCTATACCGTCTTTTAGAATTCCATTTAAAAGTTTTAGTGGTACTTAATTTTTCTGATAATTGATCTGTGTTTAAAGTTCTCATGATTGTTTTGTTTAGTGATTGATGTTTAATTGTTATCTAAAGCGTCTTTTTGTATTCCAGTTATACGATTTAGTTGTGTTCAATTTTTGTGTGATTTGATTGTTACTTAAAGTTCTCATTGTTTTTTGTTTTGTTGATTATACTATATAGACGAGTATATTTATATTTTGTTACAGTACTATGCATAACAAAGTAATAAATTAACATTTTTTAACATTTAAAAGGTGTTTTAATAGGAGAAGAGGAGTATTTATAAAATAAAAAGGACTTTTTCAGTATTCTGAAAAAGTCCTTTTTTTAATAACGATACTAGTTTTTTATCGTAATGGTTAATTCAAATAATGCACTAGTATGTACTTAGTTTATTGAAACGTCTTTTGTTGTTCCAATTGAAAGTCTTTGATGTTTTAGACTTCTCTGTTAATTTATTACTGTTTAGTGTTCTCATAATTTATATTCTTTATTATTTTTATCTAAGACGAAAAATCACATCTTTTGTTACAAATAAATTAATAAATAATTAATATCAATAAATAATATGCAAATTTAAACATAATAATTATAATTAAATTACGAATAATGAAATTATTTTTTTGTAAACTTAACTTTAGTAGATACACTAATTATTTCCTCTTTATTTAGTTTCATTTTTCTAAACTTTCCAGAGTTAAACATAGCTGCTTGATCTTTATAATGTTTGCTGAATGGATTACCTGACTGACCAGTTGGGAGTATACTTAAACTATTTTCAATGTCACTGAAGTCAATTATACGCCTTGTTGAAGGCCCAGATTTCACATTGTAAACACCTGTTGAATCTTTTTTAAATGCCAAATTATTTATAACCTCATTAGTTCCATTTACAGAGAATGGCCCAACGTTAAATATGCCTCTTAAAGCTTCAACTGATCCTAATGGATGCTGATGTTCCAAAATATGTACTTTATCCCAGGTCCAATGATTCATATTCTCTCCTAATTGTTTTTCTAATTCTGCTACAGTTTCAATAATCGTTGCAGATAGAATGTCTTTCTTAGATTCTTTAATATCTTTAGTGTTGACATTATCCCACCAGATAATTTCATCTGTAAACATTTGATCTGCAATAACTCTTTTTAACATATGAGTTTCTTCAAATTGATGATATAGGTCTTCACCCATTTCGTCTTGAAACGTGTTTTTTAAATAGAGATAAACAAATTTATTATAGATGGTAGGTGCTACAGCATCTAAATTATTAGATCCATCCCAAAGCTGTAAAACATCAATAGCACGTTGTTCATTTTTACTGAATGAATTAAAATTAATATTTTTTGCAAGTTCTTTAATAACCTCTACTGAAACTGTTGAAGTAACATCGTTAATCATTTTTCCTGTGGATGTTAAATTCCAATTATTATTTGGCTCCAAAAGATTGACAATTCGTTTTGCTCTATCTTCAGGTAAATAATAACCTGGATAAATCATACCAGTAATGCTATCGGGTTGATTATTTGCTGAATATACATAATTCCAGGAAGGGTTTTCAGCCATCGGATTTTCAGAAAAATCTAAATACTTTATAATATCATCTTTACCAGATGCCCCATCCAAAACTAATTTAGTTTTAACATGAGGTTGGAATTTATATAATTTAGCAGAAGCCCACCAAGCAATATTTCCTTTAGAATCTCCGTACATAACATTAAGGCCTGGAGCATGAATCATAGAAGCACCTTCTTTAAACTCTTCTTTAGAACTTGCTTTAGACATTTTATAAACCGCATCAATTAATTTATTATCAATTTGAGTATAAATCCATGACATAGCAATAGGAGATGAATCATTAACTGTAGATAATACTTCATTAACTATAGGACCATGACGGCTACTTTTAAAGTTAAAGATGATATCATCTTGGTCTTTTACCTTAATGGTTTTAGTAGTAGTTTTAAAAGTTTCATAGCCTGTTGGAGTTTTATATTTGGTGTTATCTGTTGGATGACTCTCTTCTTTATAAAAATCGATATCATCATTTTCAAACATAGTTAATCCATAGGCCTGGTCTCTATTGTGTCCCAAAAGAGGGAAAGGTATAATAGGTAAAAAGTAACCATAAATTTCGTGATTTGGAGTAACTAAATGTGCTTCAAACCATATGGATGGTTGTGAAAACCCAATATGAGGATCGTTAGCAAAAATTACTTTTCCTGATTTTGTTTTTTTTCCACCAATTACCCAACTATTGCTTCCAATAAAGGGAGGAATTGGCGATGTATTCATAATATAGTTAATATTTGAAACCATTTTCTGGTAGTTTTCTGTATCGCCTTTAGCATTCTTAATAAACAAGGTATTTGGGTTGATGTCAATATTTAACGCTTTTAAGTAATCCTCACCCAATTTATTTTGTAACGAACTTAATAATGGATCGGTTTTTTGAGCCATTGCAAAACTAAAAGCCATATATCCTAAAACATTATAAACATCTTTCATCACAAAATGCTCCTTGTCAAGTCCGAGAATGGAGTATTCTAGTGGAGTTGGACCTTCATCCATAAATTGATTAATACCTTTTATATATGCCTCCATTAACTTATACGCATCGCTATTAACATCTAAATTAGATACAGATTTAATAGAATACTCATCAATTCCTAAGCTTGCAAAAAACTTATCGTTTTCAATAAGGTCCTTCCCAAATAATTCTGCAAGACGACCTGGCGCAATTCTTCTCATTAATTCCATTTGCCATAAACGATCTTGAGCTTGTACATACCCTAGGGTGGTTATGGCGTCTGAATGGCTTTCTGCATATATATGTGGAATTCCAAAATCATCATAATAGACAGTAGTTTCCTTTTCAATATTAGCTAAAGCAACTTCACCAGAATAACTAGGTTTTAAATGATTATAATACCAAAACCCAAAAACAAGTAATAGTACCAATAATATTAAAACAAATTTTAAAAGTTTTTTAATAATGCGCATAGATGTAGATAAGAAAAATTATAATTCAAATATAAGCTGAAAATATAATAGTTCTTAAAATATAATAATATTTAGAGGATAATATTTTAAACGATTTGTAGTACTTTCATCCCTCAAAATAAAAGAAAATGAATAAGCAATTAATATTTGTAAAACGCCCTGAAGGACTTCCGGAAAATGATACTTGGAAACTAGAAAACAATCCAATAATTCAACCAAAAGATGGAGAAGTAGTAATACAACATCATTATATATCCTTAGATCCAGCAATGAGAGGTTGGATGATGGATAGAAAATCATACATACCACCAGTGCAAATTGGTGAAGTGATGCGATCTGGAAGTATAGGTAAAGTTATTGAAGCAAATAATCATCCTGAATTTAAAGTTGGTGATTGTATTGTTAATTGGGGAGGAGTACAACAATATTATACTACAAATGGAGAAAATTGTTATAGAGTAGATGATACGATGGTGCCAATGCCTAAATATTTAGGTGCTTTGGGAATGCCAGGAATGACAGCTTACTTTGGGATATTGCAAGTTGGAAAAATTAAAGAAGGAGATATTGTATTGGTTTCTGGAGCTGCTGGTGCAGTTGGAAGTTTAGTTGGTCAAATTGCAAAACTTAAGGGATGTACCGTAATAGGAATTGCAGGTGGAAAGGAGAAGTGTGATTACTTAATAGATGAATTGGGGTTTGATGAAGCAATTGATTATAAAAATGAAAATTTATTAGAATCATTAAATAAAAAATGCCCGAAAGGAATTGATGTGTATTTTGATAATGTTGGTGGAGAAATATTAGATGCTGCGCTTTCAAAATTAAGATTAAATGCACGTGTTGTTATTTGTGGTGCAATTTCACAATACAATAACACAAAAGACATTGTTGCACCAAAAAATTATTTATCATTATTAGTAAATAGAGCAACAATGCAAGGTATGGTTGTTTTGGATTATGCAAATGATTATCAAAAGGCAGCACAGGAAATGGGCTTGTGGATGATGCAAGGGAAAATTAAAAGCCGAGAAGATATCTACGATGGAATCGAAAATTTTTATGAAACTTTTTTAAAACTGTTTTCTGGAGATAAAAAGGGTAAATTGATTCTTAAAATTATATAATATTTAAAACTTTTTTTGACAATATTAAATTAGTCTTTATCAATAAGCTAGATATGATTTTTATCATTCATTAAGAATCGTTGTTGCAATATTTTTGTAAGAACATTAAATGTTTTAAAAATGAAAAAATTAATTTTTAGTTTCACAATTATTATTGCCATAAGTTTTACTTCAACTTCTCAAGAATTATCACCCTATATAAAAGTTGGTGAAAGTACTGAAAGCATTCAAAAGATGTCCAACGATGTTACTAAAGCACTAAAAGACAACTCGTTTACAGTTCTTGGTTCTTATAACCCATCAGGAAAAAGTGATTTAAAAGTAATTGCATTTACCAGAAATGATTTAAAAAACACTGTAATTAAAGTTAAAGATAGAGGGGCTTTAGCTGCAATATTTAAAGTTGGTTTAGTTAATATTGATGGAAAAGTTACGATTTCATACACAAATCCAGATTATATATTAAGAGCTTATTTACAAGATGATTATAATACATATCAAGGAGCGTTACAAAAATTTGGAACAGATTTAAAAACCGCTTTAGCTACTATAGGAAATAACTTCACGCAATTTGGTGGAAGTGTAGACGCAGAAGATTTAAAAAAATATCATTATAAAATTACCATGCCGTATTTTACCGATCCTGAAGAATTAGCTGAATTCGAATCATTTGAAGAAGGAGTTAAAATTATCACTGATAATTTAAATGCAAAAAAAGGCACTACAAAAATGGTTTATAAATTAATTTATACTACAGAAGAAGTTGCTGTATTTGGTGTTGGTCTTTTAGATAAAGAAGATGGTGAAGCTCATTTTTTGCCAAAGATCGGTGAAGCACATGCTGCAGCATTACCTTATGAAATAATATTGCAAGGGAAAGAAGTTACTATGCTTCATGGTAAATATAGAATTGCATTGCACTGGCCAGATTTAACTATGGGAACATTTATGAAAATTATGAGTACGCCAGGGGATATAGAGGATACGCTTGAAGAAATTTGTCAATAAAAAGATCTATAATTATTAAACGAAAAGACTCTGGTATATTTTAAATATCAGAGTCTTTTTTCAATACTTAATAGTATAATTAATAGTTAAATACACAAATTTATTTCACTTAATGCTTTCATTTTTATATTTTTATAATAAAATAATAGCTATGAAAAGATTATTGTTAGTATTAATTGCGCTGATATTAATTTCTCCACAAATAACAGCACAAACTAAAAAAGAAAAGAAAGAACAGAAAGAGCTCAAATCGCAAAAAGATTATGAGGCAATGAAAGATTTAGTGAATTCAAAATCATTTGAGTTTAACGCAGATTGGTTGTTAACTAGAGGTAATCGTATAAATATTACATCGGGTTCTAATACACTTACGGTTTCAAAGGATTCAACTATGGCTAATATGCAATATTTTGGAGTAGTTACAACAATCGGTCCTAGAGGAAGTGAAGGAGTAAGTTTTGATAATGTAATGAATAATTATAAAGTAAAGTTTAACGACCGAAAAAAAAATATTTCAGTTTCATATACTGTTAAAAATAAATCTGAAAATTTCGACATTAAGTTATCTATTTACGGTTCTGGAAAAACTTATGCAGATGTTTATAGTAACAATAAATCAAGTGTTACTTATGATGGAATTGTATCTGTTATTAAGTCTAAAAAATAATTTAATTAAATTTTTATAATAATGTTAAAGTGATGATATATGTCATAATATTATTGCCAATTCTTTATTATTTTTAATGTATAATTAAATTTACAGCAATGAAAACAGATGTTAATACTAGCAAGCAGCACAATGAATTTGGACGTAAGATATTAACGATTATTGCACAAGTACATCCTTATGTAAAACATCGTTTATATACTGCAGAAACGAGAGGTATAATACCTCATAATATGTACACAAGTACTGGAGTGATAGATGATTCTATTGTAAGGCTTTATGAAGATTATGAAGGTAAACTTACTGATCCTAATGAAATAAAACTCAAATTATTTTCTCTTGCAAGTGAACAATTAAGTCAATTAATAAAAAAAGAATCTTACCATTTAGAATCTTTAAGTATTAGTCAGATCTTAGAGGAAGAACTAAAACTTCTTGAAGAAAAATATGAAGTTGATATTGATAACGATATGTTGATGGAAGATGAGTTGGAGGATATTTCTTACAGACAAGATGGCTTTAAAAAACAAGAGTTTCTTTATAATGATGCAGAAAAAAATATAATTAGTACATTAGAAATTGATGATTCTAGAATTGAAATAAGTGATGATAAAAGAAAGGCATTCAATTATATCTATAATTGGCTGCCACTTAAAACTTCTAATATTTTGGATCTTTTTGTTTTTGGAAAATTAAGCTATAAAGAGATTGCTATTGTAAAAGGCGTTCAGGAATATGAAATCAAAAAAATAATCCAATCTGTTAGTAACACTTTCAGAAAAAATATCATATAATTTGTAGAAATATTTTTAGCATTTAAATTGCATATTTTTTGTACTTTACAATCAAAAAAAATAATTAAAGCTATTTAAGTGAAAAGAAAAAAATACACTCAGAAATCAATTCTTTATTCTTGTTTAATTGGAGCCATATTATATGCTGGAACTCAAATTAGCGCTCAAACATTAGAAGAAGCACATCATGAAACAATAGATAACCCTTATATTTCTTCTCCTAGAAGTAGCATGGAAAAGGGTTCTTCATATCGGGTTTTTAATGATGATTATTTTACAGTTCAAGTAAATGTCGATGAAAATGGTATGGATATTATTGGGGATGCTGGAAATGAAACTTCATTAGCAGTAGACCCTACCAATCCAGATCGTATTGTTATTGGCTGGAGACAATTTGATACTGTAGCTAGTAATTTTAGGCAGGCAGGGTATGGGTATTCTTTGGATGGTGGTCTAACTTGGACCTTCCCAGGAGTTTTAAATCCTGGTGTTTTTAGATCAGACCCAGTTTTAGATTTCGATAAAGAAGGTAATTTTTACTATAATAGTTTGCAAGGAACATTTGATTGTGATGTTTATAAAATTGATGATGGTGGAGTAGTTTGGAATTCTCCTGTACCTGCCAAAGGAGGTGATAAACAATGGATGCGTATCGATAGGACAGATGGGGTTGGTTCTGGAAATAACTATTCAAATTGGAATATTAGCTATTCTACATGTGATTGGGATTTTACACGATCTACCGATGGTAGTCAATCTTTTGAAGATTGTACACCAGTCATAGAATCACCAAGGTGGGGAACATTGGCAGTAGATGCTGACGGTACTTTATATACTTGTGGACAAAGCGGTGGTGATTTAATTGTAATTAAATCAACAACAGCTAAAGATCCGGACAATCCTGTTACTTGGGATTCATTTAGTATAGTAGATTTAGATGGTTCATTATCAATTGGAGGTGCAGTTAACCCTCAAGGTTTATTAGGTCAAATGTGGGTAGATACAGATATTTCTGGAGGTGTTGGTCATGGCAATGTATATGTTCTAGCATCAGTTAATAGAAACTCTATTAATGATAGTGGTGATGTAATGTTTTCTAAAAGCACAGACGGAGGTATCATTTTTTCTGCACCTACTAGAATTAACACAGATGTTGGAACTGATAACACTCAGTGGTTCGGAACAATGGCAGTAGCTCCAAATGGGAGAATAGATGTGGTTTGGTTAGATACTCGAGATGCAGAATCAGGATCTAATGATTCTGTGTTGTATTATTCTTTTTCTGATGATCAAGGTGAAACTTGGACTGAAAATTTTGCACTTTCTGAATCTTTTAACCCAAATATCGGATACCCACAACAAAATAAAATGGGGGATTATTACGATATGGTTTCAGATAATAACGGAGTTCATTTAGCTTGGGCTAATACTATCAATGGAGGCCAAGATGTTTATTATACGCATATAGATCCAGTTGCAATTTTAGGATTGAATAATTATTCATTAGAATTTGAAAATGCAGTAATTTACCCTAATCCAATTAAAGATGAAGCTACAATATCTTTTTCTGTTGAAAATGATGAGCGAATTGTAGTTACTGTTTACGACCTTTTGGGAAGAAAACAGAGCGAGCTAATTAATGGAACTTATTCTGGAAATCAAAATATAATTTGGAATGGCACCAATGAGAAAGGGCAAAAACTTTCGAACGGATTGTATTTTGTTGAAATAAAGAGCAATAACAAAAAAACTATATTAAAGGCAATTTTAAATTAAGAAAGATTCTAAATATAAAGAACCTTTAGTATTTTATTTGTTATTATAAAAAAAATAGTATTTTCGAACAATCAATAACAAACTTAAACAACTATGACTTTTATTAAAAGAATTTTATTAAGCATGTTTTTAATCGGGGTGACAATTTCAAGTTTTGCTCAAGATTCAAATTCTGCAACCGAAGCTGAAAATGAAGAAGCAAGAATCCCCATTAAAATAGGAGTTAGGGTTGGTTATAGTCTATCAAAACTTAATGATTCTAATGATAATATTTATGCTGGTGATTACGAATCTGTGAGTGGTGTAGATTATGGAGTAACTGTAGAGTTTAAACAGTCAGAGTTAATTTCAGTTAGAACAGAACTTAATTATACTCAAAGAAATGGTAAACGTACAGGAATGCAACCTCTTGGAGAAAATGAATTAAGTGATCAATTAAATCAGTTTTATCCTTTTATAGGTTTACCTCCTATCACAGATGAAAATCCTTTGTGGGCAGATTTTGAGGCAGAACAAAAATTAAGTTATTTAGAAATACCTGTTTTAGCAAAATTTGGATGGGGTGATAATTTTAGATTTTATACAGAAATAGGACCATATGTAGGTATTTTAGCTAAAGCAACACAATCTACAAGTGGTACGAGTCAGTTCTATTTAGATGAGAATGGAAATTTCCCTGTATTTGTGCCTACTTCTGACGATTTAACAGAATTTGTTGAATTGCCAGCTCAATCTTTAGATGCCGACACAGATATTAAAGATAATTTAAAGACCATTAATTTTGGTGGAATTTTTGGAATTGGAGGAATTAAAAAATTAGGAGAAAAAAGTGAAATCTCTTTAGATGCAAGAGTTTCTTATAGTTTTAATTACGTTCAGTTAGATGAAGTCTTTGGTAAAAGTCATGTAGGAGGTGTAATTGTCTCCTTAGGTTATGCTTATCAAATAAATTAAAATATTTATTACTTGGATTCTTTTGCTAGTATTTTTTCTAGCAATTGATCCATGGTAGTAATATTAGTATATAAATAACCGCCTATATTTAATATAGGCTTTTTTATGGTATCCATTCCCGGTAAGTACTTTTCAAGTTTGGTCGCTTTTTCTTGTTGTTCATTAAGATTAATTTTTTCATAGTTAAATACACTACCATTTAAAGAGCTAACTAAGCTATCACAACCTATACATCTGTCGGAAACATATAGGTATATAGGCATTGGAGGATCTACTTTTACTAAGGTGAATTCAGGTTTCAAAACTCTTCTTGATAAACTATCATTTGCCTCAACTATATAAGTGTATTTTGGTTCTTTACCACGCTCTATAACTAAACTACTTACTTTAACTTTTGATGTAGCTGGAATTCGGGTTAATCTAGGTTTTCCTGCTCTTTGTTTAAACCCCGTTCCTTTAACAATAACAGTAATGTCATAATCAACCAGATTTTTATTCACTGCATATAAATTGAGACGATTGTTAACTAATTCATCTTCAATCGTTATTGGTTTTTCTTGGGCTTGCATTGAGAATATAAATAGAAATATTGAGGTGAATTTTAATAAATTACGCATATTTTTTAGTTGAAAAATTAAAGGTCGAAGATACTATTTTTATGAATTTAAAAAGGTTATAAAATTGATAGAATTTCAATACATTTATAATCTAAATGAAAGAACAATTAGCAAATTTTAAATCATCATTTAATGGTGATTTTTATTATGATAACTTGCATAAATATTTATATGCTACAGATGCTTCAGTGTACCGTAAAATTCCGTTAGCAGTTGCTTTTCCAAAGAACAATACTGCTCTTCAACAATTAATTAAGTTTGCTAACACAAACAATACTTCTTTAATTCCACGAGCTGCAGGTACATCATTAGCTGGACAATGCGTAGGAGAGGGGATTATTGTAGATGTATCAAAATATTTCACTAATATTAAATCATTAGATGCTGAAAGAAAGACAGTTGTACTACAGCCTGGAGTTATACGGGACGATTTAAATTCATATTTAAAACCATTCGGATTGTTTTTTGGTCCTAATACATCAACCTCTAATCGATGTATGATAGGGGGGATGGTAGGTAATAACTCTAGTGGAACCACCTCAATTCAATTTGGAGTTACCAGAGATAAAGTTTTAGAGTTAAAAACCATATTGTCGAATGGTGATGAAACTGTATTTAAATCTTTAGACAAAAAAGGGTTTAATGAGAAAACTAAACTTGAAAGCCTTGAAGGTGTTATTTATAATACCGTTTTTAATGAATTAAATTCTAAAGAGGCACAAAAGGGAATTATAAATAACTTTCCAAAACCAGAAATTCATAGAAGAAATACTGGATATGCTATTGATGAATTAATAGATAATCAAATTTTTAGCAATTCAGATAAGTCTATTAATTTGGCTTCATTATTATGTGGGAGTGAAGGCACATTGGCTTTTACTACCGAAATTACACTTCAGTTAGATGATTTACCGCCGCTGCATTCTGCAATGGTAGCATCGCACTATTCAACATTAGAAAGTTGTTTAAATGATGTTTCTGTTGCTATGAATCACAATTTATATACTTGTGAAATGATGGATAACATCATTTTGGATTGTACAAAAAATAATTCTACCTATAATGAATATCGGAAATTTGTGGAAGGCAGCCCCAAGGCCTTACTACTTCTTGAAATAAATGCAGATACAATAGAAGATTTAGAACATCAAATTAATGATTTATTAGATTCTTTGAAAGTGTCTAATTTAAGTTATGCAAACCCTGTGTTAAAAGGAGACGATATTAATAAGGCTTTAGAACTTCGAAAAGCAGGATTAGGATTATTAGGGAATATGGTGGGTGATAAAAAAGCAGTTGCTTGTATTGAAGATACTGCTGTAACTCTTGAGGATTTACCAAAATACATCAATGAATTTGCAGTTTTGATGGAAAAATATGATCAGAAAGCTGTTTACTATGCACATGCAGGTGCAGGTGAATTGCATCTGAGGCCAATTTTAAATTTAAAAGAAAAAGAAGGGGTATATTATTTTAGAGAAATTACAACTGAAGTTGCAAAATTAGTTAAAAAGTACAAAGGTTCCTTTTCTGGTGAACACGGTGATGGTATAGTAAGAGGCGAGTTTTTGTCTTTTATGATTGGAACTGAAAATTATGAAATCCTTAAGAAAATTAAAAAAGCATTTGATCCAAATAATATATTTAATCCCGGAAAAATAATTGATGCTTATCCAATGGATTTATCACTCCGTTATGAAAAAGAAAGAATAGAACCAGTTATAGACACATTAGTAGATTTCAGTGATTCTGAAGGGATACTTCGACTGTCAGAAAAATGTAATGGAAGTGGAGATTGTAGAAAAACAGAAAACTCAAAAGGAGTGATGTGCCCTAGTTATCAGGCTACTAAAAATGAAATTCATACCACAAGAGGTAGGGCAAACGTTTTAAGAGAAGTGTTAACTAATAGTGAGTCGATTAATAAATTCGATTCTAAAGAATTAAAAGAAGTTTTAAGTTTATGTTTAAGTTGTAAGGCTTGCGGTACAGAATGTCCTAGTAACGTTGATATTGCAATTGCAAAGTCAGAATTCTTATATCAATACTATAAAAGTAATAAGAGGAAATATTCAGATAATTTATTTGGAAAGAGTACCCAATACAATCGTATTGCATCAAAATCTCCAGGGTTATCAAATTTTATTTTTACAAGCAGTATAACAGCCCCTTTGATTAAAAAAATGCTGGGTATTGCTTCAGAAAGAAGCTTTCCAGTCATTACAAGTAAACCTTTCAATAGAGTTGTTCAAAATACATTAAAACAACAAGTTAGATGTGTGAAAGAAGTAGCTTTATTTGTTGATGAATTCAGTAATTATTTAGATTCACCAATAGCTAAAGATGCATATTTTTTATTAACAAAATTAAATTATAAAGTAATAATAATTGATCATTTAGATAGTGCAAGAGCATTAATATCAAAAGGTTTTTTGAAAAATGTGCAGGTATTAGTAAATGAAAATATTGCTTTCTTTAGTGAGAATATTTCAGAAGAAACACCCATTATCGGAATAGAGCCTTCTGCAATACTAGGCTTCAGGGATGAATACATTCGATTGGCAGAAAGTAAAGAAAACGCTATTAAACTATCTAAGCGAAGTTTTTTAATTGAAGAATTTATTGCATCCGAAATAGAAGAAGGAAATATTAAGCATTCTCAATTCACTTCGGAAAGTAAAGAGATAAAGATACATAGTCACTGCCATCAAAAGGCATTAAGTAATCAAAAAGTAACTTTTGACATTCTAAATTTGCCTGTTAATTATAAACCTACTATAATTCCTTCGGGATGTTGTGGTATGGCTGGTAGTTTTGGATTTGAAAAAGATAAATATGAAGTTTCTATGCAAATTGGAGAATTAAAACTTTTTCCAGCAATTAGAAAAGCTTCAAAAGAGGCTATTATTTCAGCTAATGGGACTAGTTGTAGACACCAAATAAAAGATGGAACCCAAGTAAAAGCCTTCCATCCGGTTACAATTTTAAGGAATGCATTAATAAACTAAGTATTCTCTATTTTTGTTTTAACAATTATTAGTGTCCTTTGGATATTGCAATTTTAAAATATACATTTGTTGAAAACGCATAGATGGCAGGAAATACCTTCGGAAAACATTTTAAACTAACTACTTTCGGCGAATCTCATGGAGAAGCTATTGGTGGAATTATCGATGGTTGTCCGGCAGGATTAGAAATCGATTTTGATTCAATTGCAAGGGATATGGCTAGAAGAAAACCTGGTCAATCAAAAATCACTACACAACGAAAAGAACCAGATGAAGTTAAATTTTTATCAGGAATCTTTGAAGGAAAAACTACAGGTACTTCAATTGGCTTCATTATAAAAAACACCAACCAAAAATCTAAAGATTATTCACATATAAAAGATGTATATCGACCTTCTCATGCCGATTTCACCTATGATAAAAAATATGGAAATCGTGATTATAGAGGAGGAGGAAGAACTTCAGCAAGAGAAACCGCCTGTAGAGTAGCTGCAGGAAGCATTGCAAAACAGTTAATTAATGAGATGCAAATTAACGCTTTTGTTTCTTCAGTAGGAGATATTTATATTGATAAACCCTACCAAGAACTTGATTTCAGAAAAATTGAGAATAATGTAGTTCGATGTCCTGATGAAGCTATTGCCAATAAAATGATTTCTAAAATTGAAGAAATTAAAAAAAATGGCGATACAATTGGAGGTACTGTAATGTGTGTAATACAAAACGTTCCTATTGGGTTAGGAGAACCGGTTTTTGATAAGCTTCACGCTCAATTGGGGAAAGCAATGCTTTCTATTAATGCAGTAAAAGGTTTTGAATATGGTGCTGGATTTTGTTCAACTTCAATGAAAGGTAGCGAACATAATGATCTATTTAAAAGTGATGGAAGTACTAAATCTAATCTTTCTGGAGGTATCCAGGGTGGAATAAGTAACGGTATGGATATATACTTTAGAGTAGCTTTTAAACCTGTCGCTACAATAATGCAAAAACAAGAAACTATAAATTCTGGAGGAGAAATTATTGAAATGCAAGGAAAAGGAAGACATGATCCTTGTGTAGTGCCAAGAGCTGTACCTATTGTAGAAGCTATGTCTGCTCTTGTGTTAGCAGATTTTTACTTATTAAGCAAGATTAATAAAATTTAAAACTCCGAATTATTTGGATTAAAAGATATATATGAAAAAACTAGCATTACACTGGAAGATTTTAATAGGAATGTTACTTGGTATCGTTTTCGGGTTTATCATGTTGCAAATAGATGGAGGAAAAGGATTTGTAGCAGATTGGATAAAACCCCTAGGTACCATCTTTGTAAAACTGTTAAAGTTAATTGCGATTCCATTAATATTAGCATCATTAATAAAAGGGATATCAGATTTAAAAGATATTTCAAAATTTAAAAATATTGGAATACGTACCATCCTTATTTATGTAATGACAACTGTCATTGCAATTTCTATTGGTCTTATTTTAGTAAATACTTTACAGCCAGGAAATGGAGTTTCTGAAGAAACTATTACAAAACTAACATCCACGTACGCTGAGAATAGTAGTGTAAAAGGTAAAATCGCTGAAGCAACTAAGCAGGTAGAAAGTGGACCTTTACAGTTTTTAGAAGATATGGTTCCGGATAATGCTTTTAAAGCATTGAGTGAAAACGGTTTAATGCTTCAAGTTATTTTCTTTGCTATATTCTTAGGAATTTCAATGCTATTAATAGGGGAGAAGCGTGCAAAACCAATGAAAGATATTTTTGATTCCTTAAATGATATTGTTTTAAAAATGGTAGACCTTATAATGTTATCTGCGCCTTATGCTGTTTTTGCATTATTAGCAAGTGTAGTTGTGTCATCTGATGATCCAGATATATTATTTGCTTTATTACAATATGCTGGAGTCGTTGTATTAGGGTTATTTTTAATGATAGTATTTTACACCATCTTAGTATCAACTATTACCAAAAAGAATCCTTTTTGGTTTTTAAAACAAATTAGCCCTGCACAATTATTAGCTTTTTCTACAAGCTCAAGTGCAGCTACATTACCTGTTACGATGGAACGTGTTGAAGAACATATTGGAGTTGATAAAGAAGTTTCAAGCTTTGTTTTACCTGTAGGAGCAACTATTAATATGGATGGAACCAGTTTGTATCAAGCTGTAGCTGCAGTTTTTATTTTTCAAGCGTTAGGCTTAGATTTAACTTTTGGTGATCAATTAACTATCGTTTTAACAGCTTTGTTAGCATCCATTGGTAGTGCTGCAGTTCCAGGAGCAGGTATGGTAATGTTGGTTATTGTATTAGAATCTGTTGGACTGCCCCCAGAACTATTACCAATTGGTTTAGCTCTTATTTTTGCAGTAGATAGACCATTGGATATGTGTAGAACAGTAGTGAATGTTACTGGAGATGCAACCGTATCAATGTTAGTTGCAAAATCTGTGGGTAAATTAGGAAAACCAAGAGTTAAAGAATGGGACGATAATTATGAAGATGTAAAGTAATATTTTATTATTTTATAGTATAAAAAAACTCCCTAAAGCTATTATTAACTTTAGGGAGTTTTTAATTGAATTAATTAATCTAACTAGTCTTTCTTGTGTATATCCATTTGAGGAAATGGAATTTCAATTCCAGCTTTATCTAATTCTATTTTGCAAGTTTCCATAATTTCAAAATAAACATCCCAGTAATCCTCTGTATTAGACCAAGGGCGCATATAGAAGTTTACAGAGCTATCTGCTAATTCACCTAAAACAATCATTGGCGCAGGGTCCTTTAATACTTTAGGGTGATCGATTACAATTTTTAATAATAAATCTTTAGTTTGTTTAATATCTGCATCGTAGCTAACTCCCATAGTTATATCTACTCTTCTAACTTTTTCGGTTGTATAATTAGTAATATTACCATTAGACATTGCTCCATTTGGAATTATTACTTCTTTATTATCGGTGGTATTTAATTTTGTAGTAAAAATTTCAATCTCTTTTACTACCCCTATTTCACCTTGAGCTTCAATAAAATCACCAATACGATATGGCTTAAATATCATTAATAATACCCCTCCTGCAAAATTAGAAAGAGATCCTTGTAAAGCAAGGCCAATTGCTAAACCAGCAGCAGCTAATATTGCAGCAAAAGAAGTAGTTTCTACTCCTAATTGTCCCAAAATAACAACAACAAGTACTACTTTTAAAAGGCCGACAATTAAATTAGAAATAAATAATTCTAAGCTTTCGTCATAATCCGTTTTTGCAATTGCTTTTTTAAGTAGATTTTTAATTTTTTTGATAATCCAAGATCCTATAATCCATATTATTACAGCTCCTAAAAGTTTTAATCCATATTCTGTCCCATAATCAAAGAACATCGTTTTCCATTTTTCAATATCAATGTTTTCCATAACTTATTTTTTAATTTATATTAGTAATGTCAAAGAAACAAAACTTTTGATTTGTTATAAAGTAAATACGATTCAATTTATTAACTATAAAACTTCTCCTGTAATTCAAGTGTTGGAATCATACAGCTTTCTTTTTTACCATACCATTTATATCTGTTTTTCGCTACATAATCGTAAACCCAATTTCTTATAAATGTTGGAATAATTATAAATCCAAAAAGTAATGGATAAAATCCTGACATATTTTTTGAAATACGCAACGCAGCAGATGACTTAATATAACAATGATTTCCATCGATTAAAACGATTGAATCTGTAATGTTACTATCTAAATTAAATTTTGAAAGGATATTTTGCCCAAAATCACTTTGCAGCGAAGCAAATCTAAAAACGTCTTTTTTATCATGTTTGATTATGAGATTAACGGAAGAATTGCAAAGATTGCAAACCCCATCAAAAAGTATGATTTTATGTTTTATTTTAGGATTCATCAAACCTTCTCTAATTCAGTTAAATTTACATTGGTTGTAAATGTACCATAATTAACAAATGCTTTCTTTTTTTCAATCTTATCGATTGTACCAATAGCAATACCATCTATCATTCTCACTCTATCTCCTAATTTTAAAATTGATTTGGGTTTTGTAGGTGGCGCTTTTTTAGCTTTTGCCTTTTCTATTTTTTTCTTTTTCCTAATTACAGCAACTTTCTTTTCTAGTTCTTGCTTTATTACATGTTGCTTTACTTTTTGAGCTTTCTTGACTTCTTTTGTTTTTGGCTGAACTTTTTTAATTTTACTATTCTCAACTAATATCATTTTAAAAAGCTCATCCATTAGAGGTTTTTTCTTTTTATTGTTATGATATTGTCTCGAAAGGCTGTCTAGTTTTTTGCCTAAACTAATTAATCTCTGATTAGAATCAAATAATTCTTGGTAACTTTCTAATTTATCTTGAATTCGAATATTGGTTTCTTCTAATCTTTTATTTTGCTCTTTTGCTTTTTGTTCAACTGTTTTTAATGAATCTGAAGTTTTTCTAAGTTGAGAACGCTCTTTTTGAAGGTTCGCAATACTTTTATCAAATCGTATTTTACCACGCTCAATTTTCTTTTTTGCTTTATTAATTAAACTATATGGGATGCCATTTTTTTGAGCAACTTCAAAGGTAAAAGAGCTTCCTGCTTCTCCTAAATGCAATTGGTACATGGGTTCTAAAGTTCTACTATCAAACTGCATATTAGCATTAGTTGCAAAAGGTAATTCACTAGCTAAAAGTTTTAAGTTAGCATAATGAGTAGTAATAACACCGTAGGCTTTACGTTCATAAAATACCTCTAAAAATGTTTCAGCTAAAGCACCTCCTAATTCTGGGTCACTTCCAGTTCCAAATTCGTCAATTAGAAAAAGTGTTTTCTCTTTACACTTTTTAAGAAATTGATTCATTTTTTTTAATCGATAACTATACGTACTTAATTGATTTTCGATGGATTGATTATCTCCAATATCGGTTAATATTCTATCAAAAAAACAAAACTCACTTAAAGGGTCCGTAGGGATTAATATTCCACTTTGAAACATAACCTGTAGTAATCCAACAGTTTTTAATGTAATACTCTTACCTCCAGCGTTTGGACCAGATATAACTATGATTCTATTATCTGATTTTAACTCTATAGTTTGTGGGAATGTTTTTTCTTTTCTTTTTTTATTCGCTAGTAATAAAAGAGGGTGATATGCATTTTTTAAATAAAGTCTTCTTTCGTTTGATATTAAGGGGAGTACACCATTTATTTCTACTGCAAATTTAGCTTTTGCATATAATACATCAAGGGTAGTTAAATAATCTTGATAGGATTCTAAAAGATATTTATGAGGACGGAAAAACTCTGTTAAAACCTTTAATATTTTCTTTACCTCTTCTTGCTCTTCATAAATCAGATTACTCAATTCATTGGAATACTCAAGTGTCTCTTGAGGTTCCATATAAACGATGCTTCCTGTTTTTGAAGTCCCTAAAACAGTACCTCTAATTTTCTTTCGGTACATTGCTTTAACAGCTAACACCCTACGATTATCTACAATAGACTCCTTTATTTCATCTAAATAATCTTGTTGAATATAATGAGATAAAGCTTTAAGAAAAGAAGAGTTTATTTTTCCTTTTACATGTTTTAATCGATGCCTGATGGTAGATAATTCTGTAGAAGCATCATCTCTTACTTGCCCATACTTATCAATTTTTTTAATAATTTCTTCAGAGAGTGAAGAATGATAATTTATTTTTTCTGAAAAGGAGTTCAAATGAATATAAAAGGTTTCAAACTTTTTAAAAAACTTTAATAGTGTTTGTGTGGCTTGAGTTATTGAAAGAATTCTTCTAAATCCAATTACTTCTAATGTGCTATTTTCAATATCTAAAAGAAACAGTTCTCTGTCGATAGCTTCAAAACCGTGATTAGGAATACCATTATCTCCATTTAATGAAGCAGTAAATTCTTTTACTCTTTCTAATTCGGGTTTAATTTCTTCAATCTTAGAAAAAGGAACAATAGAAAGAACCTTTTCTTCTCCTAAAGATGTAATACAAAATGTTGAAGTGTGCTTTAAAACAAGAGGAAATTCTAAACTCTCTAAGGTCTTTTGATGAATATTAATCATTCTTTTGATTTAAGAAATTAGATATAAACAGAAACAGTTAAGACGATCATAGTAAGTATTAAAAGTATTATAACTAGTGGAGTTACAAATTTCAACCATTTATCGTAACCTACTTTTACGATTGCTAATGATGCTAGAATTAATCCTGTTGGATTAAAAAAAGCAAATAATCCCATTCCATATTGATATGCATTAACTATAAACTCTCTTCCAACTCCAACGCCATCACCCAATGGCGACATTATAGGCATTGTTAACACAGCCATTCCTGATGATGATGGTATAAAAAATGACAATCCACCATAAATATATAACATGGTGTTAATGAAAAATCCTTTGTTCATCCCATCGGTTAAATTGCTAGAATAATATAATAAAGTATCACTTATTAAACCGTCTTCCATTAATATGGTTACTCCTCTAGCAATCCCTATAATAAAAGCAACTCCAAGTAATTCGGTAGCACCTTTAACAAAAGTATCTACAAACACGCGTTCATTAATTCTAGAAATAATACCTATTATTATTGAGCCTACTAAGAAAACAGAGGTCATTTCTAAAAACCACCAATCCAGTTTTGAAACTCCATAGATCATTACAATAAAACAAAGCACAAACACGATTAAAATTAAACGCAACCTTAGTGTTAGTTCAATAGTACTCTCTTTTGAGATATTTCCAAACATATTCTCAATTTCTTCCTTTTGGTTGTAAATTATTGATTTTGTTGGATCCCTTTTTACTTTTTGAGCATATCTAATAATATAAATAATGCAAATTAAAAGGCCCAAAGCCAGCATAACAAATCGACCGTTAATTCCAGCAGTCCAATTTATTCCAGCAGCATCCGAAGCGATAATAGTACTAAAGGGATTTACTGTTGAAGCCATGGTTCCCATTGAAGAACCAATGTAAATTGATGCTAATGCAACGATAGCATCGTATCTAGCAGCAAGAAAAACTGGGATTAGAATGGGGTAGAAGGCGATGGTTTCTTCAGCAAGCCCAAAAGTAGTACCTCCAATGGCAATCAAAGTTGTTACCAAAATAATTAATATATATTCTTTGCCTTTTAATGCATTTGCGAGCCATGATATTCCAGCTTCAAAAGCTCCCGTTGAGTTTACTATTCCTATAAGACCTCCAATGATGAGGACCAAAAGAATAATATCTGCAACTCCAATTATTCCTTTTAAAGGAGATTTAATAAATGCTATTACACCTTGAGGTCGAGGTTCTAATTCTAAATAAGTTCCAGGAATGCTAATGGGCTTCCAAATATCACCACTAGTAAATTTTTCTAATGGTATTTTTACATTTAACTCATCTAATGTTTTTTGGCTAGCTTCTAATGTTTCAGTCTCTTTTAAATGAGTTCTAGTGAACGTATTAACTTCTTTATTGTAAGATAGTCTATCGTATTGACCTGAAGGCACAAACCAAGTAAGTAAAGCAACTAAGCCTGCAATTATTAATAAAATAGTTTGAGCAGTAGGGAATTTAGATTTATTTTTTTTGAAAGTCAAGTGTAATGAGTTTTATTAATTGAATTGCTTATATTCTAATTAGATATCTTTTGTTTATTAGTAATTTTGTTCAAAAGTACTAATTATGACTGTAAAAATTGAGGCAAGTTGGAAGGAACAATTGAAAGATGAATTTTCTAAAGATTATTTCGAAGATTTAACTCAGTTTGTTAAAGAAGAATATGCTTCAAATTCTTGTTATCCACCGGGGAATTTAATATTTTCTGCTTTTAATCGTACTTCTTTTGATGATGTTAAAGTGGTTATAATTGGCCAAGATCCATATCATGGAATAAATCAGGCAAATGGATTATGTTTTTCAGTAAATGAAGGAATATCTCATCCGCCATCATTAATTAATATTTTTAAAGAAATTGAAACTGACTTATTGATTCCTTACCCAGATAGTGGAAATTTAGAACGTTGGGCAGATCAAGGGGTGCTTTTATTAAATGCAACCTTAACAGTTAGAGCTCGCGAAGCAGGTAGCCATCAAAAAAAAGGGTGGGAAAATTTTACAGATAGCGTGATCTCTTTATTATCAAGTAAAAAAGAAAATCTAGTATTTTTATTATGGGGTGGATATGCAAAGAAAAAAGGAGCAAAGATTAATGGAGATAAACATTTAATTTTATCGTGTGGACATCCTTCGCCTTTAAGTGCGAATAGAGGTTACTGGTTTGGTAACAAGCATTTTAGTGCAACAAACACATATTTAAAAGAAGTAGGGAGACAACAAATAAGTTGGTAATAGAAAAAATCTATTCGTCTTCTGGCATATGAGATTCTGGATCGTTACAGCTAAAGTGAAGTAACAAGTAATTTGCTACTAATAGTGTTCCAATAATGATTAATGCTATTTTCATAATAGTTAGTTAACAATAGTTAGATGTGATTATGAAAAAAGGGTTGCGTTAATTTTAACTTTTTTTTTAGAAAAAATGCAAAATGTTATTTGTCAGTATTTTAGAGTTTATTAGATCTAAATCAAATAGTTTTTCTTGAATCTTTTCAACTTCTTTTTCTGAAAGTTGCACTTGTGACCACTCAGTTAAGGATAACCACTGTTGTACATCTTCTATTTTTTGATTATATCTTTCAGAAATAATTTGATCTAGTTGAAGTGTACTTTTAAAATCTAGGGTAGTAGAATTAATTATTTTCAAAATTGATTTTATGCATTGTTCTTCATTTTCTAAAACATCATTTCTAACAGCAATAACAAAACAAGGCCAAGGAGTAGGACATTCGTCAATTAATCGAAAAGTACCATTATCAACATAAGGTTTGGTTGTAAATTTTTCCCACATAAAATAATCGCCAACCCCTTTTGGAAGCCCTTCTAAAGCACCATTAAGATTTTTAATAACTTCAAACTTTAAATCTTCTTCTTGATTCCAATTATGATTTTCCGCATTGATATATGCCATTAAATGGGATCCGCTTCCGTACCTGCTTATAGCTGCTTTAGTTCCTTTTAAGTCTTCAGTAGTATTAAATTTAGAATGATTAGCTACATGTATACCCCAAATTAGAGGGGATTTAATGTAAACCTGAACAATTTTGCATTGATTTCCTTTTATAATATCTCTGATAATTCCTTCAGAAAGAATTACCGCCATATCAATCTCTTTTTCTCTAAGTGATTTGCACATTGCGCCAGTTCCACCATGAAAATCTTTCCACCTAAGATTGATTCCTTCAGATGTATATTCTTTATTTTTTAATGTGACATACCAAGGAAGATTGAAATGTTCAGGAACACCACCTATTGTAAACTTTTTCATTCTACTAATTTGTCAAGAGTATATTTTATTAAGTTTTCTACCACTTGCCCTGGATCTTTACTAAAAGTGCCATTTGCTCTATTGGCAATAATAGCATTTAATGACAATGCTTGATGTCCTAATAATTTAGATAAACCATAAATTACAGAAGTTTCCATTTCTAAATTTGAAATTCTAATGCCATTAGAATTAAAAGAATCCATTTTATTATTCAATGAAGGGTCTTTAATTGCTAATCTTAAAACTCTTCCTTGTGGGCCATAAAATCCTCCAGCAGTAGCAGTTATTCCTCTGTAGGTTTTTTCACTAAAAAATAATGTTTCTAATTCTTTGCTGCCGTTAATAATAATTGGCCTTGCTTTATTTGAATTCCAATCGGTATGTTCGATAAATGCATTTTCCAGTTTTGGATTAGAAATACTATCAATTTTATAAAAATGGAGCATACCATTTAAATCAAGTCCATGAGTACCAATCACAAATGAATCTACTGGAATATCTGATTGCAAAGAGCCAGAAGTTCCAATACGTATAATTTTTAAGCTTTTAGTTTGCTCTTTTATAGTTCTGTTTTCTAAATCTATATTGACTAGGGCATCTAATTCATTTAATACAATGTCAATATTATCAGGTCCAATTCCTGTTGAAATAACAGTAATTCGTTTCCCTTTATAAGTTCCCGTTTGAGTTTTAAATTCTCTTTTTTGAATTGAGAATTCTACTTCATCAAAATATTTTGTTATTTTTTCAACTCGATCTTGATCACCTACAAATAATACAGTATCGGCTATATGTTTTGGCAATAAATTTAAATGGTATACGCTACCATCTGGGTTTAGAATTAATTCTGATTCTTTTATTCTCATAATTTCCTCCTATGGAGTTATTTATTTATCCTCCGACTCTTTTAACTTTAAACCCTTTATCTTTTAAGAAAGCCATGATTTTATCACGATAATCTCCTTGAATAATAATTTGTTCGTTTTTAAAACTACCACCTACACTTAATAGTTTTTTAATTTCTTTTGCTAATTGTTTAAAATCTGAGTCAGCACCAGTATAGCCTTCAATTATGGTAGTAGGCTTTCCTTTTCGTTTTTCGTATTTACAAATCATGGGATCATCCTGAAGCCAAATAGGAGATTCTTTCTCTGCTTTTGATTCTTCAGAAGGTTGATGATCTGGAAATAAGTTTTTTAGTTGATCTTGTAAGTCCATTACATTAACCCAATTTCACGTAAACGCTGATTTAAAAATTCACCTGCAGTAATATCATCAAAAGCTTTTGGATGCTCATTATCAACACATTCTTCTAGGCAATTCAGTTTCATTTCGCTACGTGGATGCATAAAAAATGGAATAGAGTAACGTGGATTTCCCCATTCTTCTTTTGGAGGATTTACTACTCGGTGTATGGTTGAGCGTAATTTGTTATTGGTATGTCTTTCCAACATATCACCAACATTTATTACTAAATTACCTTCTTCTGGTTTTGCTTCAATCCATACTCCATCTTTCCTAAGTACTTGTAATCCGCCAGCAGAAGCTCCCATCAATAAAGTAATCAAGTTGATATCTCCATGTGCACCAGCTCTTACTGCTCCTTTAGGTTCATCTATAATAGGAGGGTAGTGTATTGGGCGTAAAATACTATTTCCGTTTGCAACCCACTTATCGTAATAAAACTCATCAAGACCTATATATAATGATAAAGCACGTAAAACATAAATTCCGGTTTTTTCAAGCAATCGATATGCTTCTTGTCCTACTTCATTATAGGTAGGTTGCTCGTTTACTATAACGTTCTCTGGATATTTTTCAATTAGGTTAGCATCTTCAGTTGGTTCTTGACCAAAATGCCAAAACTCTTTTAAGTCTCCTTCTTTTTTCCCTTTTGCGTGTTCTTTACCAAATGATATATAGCCACGTTGCCCGCCTAGGCCTTCAATTTCATAATTCTTTTTAACTTCTTCAGGAAGTGCAAAAAAATCTTTCACTTCACTATAAAGCTGATCCATTAATTCATCACTTAAAAAATGATTTTTAACTGAAGCAAAACCAATTTCAGAATATGCTGTTCCAATTTCTTGAACAAATTTTTCTTTTCGAATAGGGTCTCCTGAAAGAAAATCGGCTAAATCAACACTGGGTATATTTGTCATTGCTGTAAATTTTAGTATCGCAAATATACCAATTTACCCTAAGAATAGAAATGATAAAAAATAAAAGAAATATAGAGTTACATTGGGTTTTTTTCTATTTTTGAATTGTAAAAAAATAAAGATGAATTCTGATACGGTAACGAATATACATTTTGAATACGATCGTAGTAAGTTAGATGATAAGACCTTACTAATGCTTTATAAATCAATGCTAAAACCTCGGATGATTGAGGAAAAAATGTTGATTTTGTTGCGTCAAGGAAAAATTTCTAAATGGTTTAGTGGTATTGGTCAAGAAGCTATTTCAGTAGGTTTAACTGCTGTTTTGGACCATAACGAGTATATTATGCCAATGCATCGAAATTTGGGTGTTTTTACTGGTCGAAATATACCTTTAGATAGATTATTTTCTCAATGGCAGGGTAAAGCTAGTGGTTTTACAAAGGGAAGAGATCGTAGCTTTCATTTTGGAACACAGGAATATAATATTGTGGGAATGATATCCCATTTGGGGCCACAATTTGGAGTTGCGGATGGTATTGCTTTAGGTAATAAATTAAAAAATAATAATAAAGTTTGTGCTGTTTTTACAGGAGATGGTGGAACTAGTGAAGGAGATATTCATGAAGCATTAAATGTAGCATCAGTTTGGCAACTACCTGTTTTGTTTTGTATAGAAAACAATGGGTATGGGCTTTCTACACCTAGTGAACAGCAATTTAATTGTGAAAATTTATCCGATCGTGCTCACGGCTATGGTATGGAGTCTCATATTATTGATGGGAATAATATTTTGGAAGTATATACCAAACTGCAAGAAATAGTTGCAGATGTTCGAGTTAATCCTCGCCCAATAATGTTAGAGTTTAAAACTTTTAGAATACGTGGACATGAAGAGGCTAGTGGTACTAAGTATGTGCCAAAAGAATTATTGCAATCTTGGGATTTAAAAGATCCTTTAGAAAATTATACAGCTTTCCTTAGAAACGAAAACATTCTAACTGAAGAAATTGAAGTTGCTTACAAGCAAGGAATTATGAAGGAAATTCATGATGGTTTGGAGATTGCTTTTGCAGAATCAGAAATCGAATCATCTGTTAGTGAAGAGTTAGGTGATGTATTTCAACCATTTCATTACAAAGAAGTTAAAGAAAATGATAAACGTGAAAACCTAAGATTGATTGATGCAATATCTGAAGGGTTAAAACAAAGTATGCAGCGCCATGAAAATTTAGTTTTAATGGGCCAAGATATTGCAGAATATGGTGGTGTTTTTAAGATTACCGATGGGTTTTTAGAAGAATTCGGTAAAGAGCGAGTGCGCAATACTCCTATTTGTGAATCTGCTATTGTATCTGCAGCTATGGGTCTTTCTATTAATGGTTATAAAACAATGATGGAAATGCAGTTTTCAGATTTTGCTACCTCTGGATTTAACCCAATTGTTAATTTACTTGCGAAATCTTTTTATCGTTGGAATCAAAAAGCAGATGTAGTAATTCGTATGCCTTGTGGTGCTGGTGTTGGTGCAGGACCCTTTCATAGTCAGACTAATGAAGCCTGGTTTACGCATACACCTGGATTAAAAGTGGTTTATCCAGCATTTCCTTATGATGCAAAAGGTTTATTAACAACTTCTATAGAAGATCCAAATCCGGTCTTATTTTTTGAACATAAAGCTTTATATCGTAGTATCAGACAAGAAGTACCTACCGATTATTACACCTTACCATTAGGAAAAGCTTCACTTTTAAAAGAAGGAAACGATATTACTATTATCACTTATGGAGCTGGAGTTCATTGGGCATTAGATACTTTAAAGGATTTACCCGATATTTCAGCAGATTTATTGGATTTAAGAACTTTATCACCATTAGATACTGAAGCTATTTATAATTCAACTATTAAAACAGGAAAAGTGATTATTTTGCAAGAAGATTCAATGTTTGGAGGGATTGCTTCAGATATATCTGCAATGATAATGGAAAATTGTTTTGAACAATTAGATGCTCCTGTAAAGCGTGTAGCTAGTTTAGACACACCAATACCTTTTGCTGCAAACTTAGAAGCTAACTACTTACCAAAGAATACTTTTAAAGACGAATTATTAAATTTAATATCCTATTGATATCGTTCAACTTCCCAATATAGAACCTAACAGATTAGCAATTAAACTTACAGCTGTTGGTGAACGGAGTGTTAGAAGTGGTCATCCATGGGTTTTTTCAGATAGTATTGAGAAAATAAATAAAGAAGGTAGTTCTGGAGATATTGCTATTATTTTTAGTCACACAAAAAACAAAGTGATAGGTGTTGGTCTTTTCGATCCTAACTCTCCCATACGTATAAAAATGCTTCACCATCTTGGAGGAGCAACTTTGGATGCTAAATTCTTTTCAGATAAAATTAATAAGGCATTTGCATTAAGAGCTCCATTATTAGAAACAAATACCAATAGTTACCGATTTATTTTTGGCGAAAATGATGGTTTCCCTGGGCTAATAGCAGATGTTTATAATCAAGTATTAGTCATTAAGCTTTATACAGCTATATGGTATCCATATTTAGATGTTATTGTAAAGCGTTTAATTGAAGTAAGTAAAGTAGAAACTGTGGTTTTGAGGTTGAGTAGGTCACTTCAGCAATTAAAAGACAATTATGGTCTATCTGAAGGGCTGGTTATTTACGGGGATTTAGATAATGAAGTAATACCTTTTGTAGAACATGGGGTTAATTTTTCTGCTAATGTTATTAAGGGGCATAAAACAGGTTATTTTTTAGATCATCGTAATAATCGAAAAAAGGTTGGTGAACTTTCAAAAAATAAAACGGTTTTAGATGTGTTTTCTTATGCAGGTGGTTTTTCTGTACATGCTTTAGCCAATCAGGCAAAAGAAGTTACTAGTGTTGATATAAGTAAACAAGCTTTAGCATTAGCTGTTGAAAATGGTAAACTGAATCCTTTTTCAGGGAAGCATAAAACTATTGCTGGTGATGCATTTGAAATTCTTAAAAAATTAATTTTAGAAAAGAAAACTTTTGATGTGGTTGTTATTGACCCTCCTTCATTTGCAAAAAGTAAAAATGAAATAGAAATCGCCAAAAAAAAATACAAACAATTGGCAGAATTAGGTGTTCAATTAACAGCTATAGGAGGGATGTTGGCGCTTGCTTCTTGTTCTTCTAGAATAGTAGCTGATCAATTCTTTCACATAAATAAAGAAGTATTAGATCACCAACCACGTCCTTATTTCCTTCGAAATAAAACCCAACATGATGTGGATCACCCAATTAGTTTTAAAGAAGGAGCATATTTAAAGACTGGATATTACCGTTTTACAAAATAATTTATTACTTTTAGATTGAAGAAAAAGCATTTCGCTCTAATTGATTCCTCAAATCAAAATTAATTTCGAAAACTAACATTCATCATATTTTATATAATGATGATTGTTTAGCTTTATTCCTTCAAATTAAATCTAAGAATTATGAAAATATACGATGACAAACACATTAAAAATGTAGCTTTCGTTGGAGCTCATAATAGTGGTAAAACCACATTAGCTGAGACGATGCTTTTTGAAGCTGGACTCCTCAAAAGACGTGGTACAGTAGAACAAAAAAACACAGTAGCTGATTACCACGAAATAGAACAAGAAAGAGAGACTTCGGTCTTCGCGACGCCACTTCATACAGAGTGGCGAAATTATAAAATAAACATTCTGGACACTCCTGGATTAGATGATTTCATTGGAGAAATTATTTCTTCTATACGTGTTGCGGATAGTATTGTAAATGTAATTAATGGACAACATGGAGTAGAAGTAGGTACCGAAATAATTTGGAATTATATCGATAAGTATCAAAAACCAACTTTGTTTGTAGTTAATCAAATTGATCACCCATCTTGTGATTTTGATGAAAGCTTTAAAAGTATTAAGGAATTAGTAGGTAATAATGCCATTCAAATTCAATATCCATTAAAAATAGATGGAGCTCAATGTATTTTGGATGTATTAAAAATGAAGGTTTATAAATTTGGACCTGAAGGAGGGAAACCAGAGAAGTTAGAGATTGGAGGAAATTATAGAAAATTAGCAGATAGACTCCATAATGAACTAGTAGAAAAAGCCGCTGAAAACGATGAAGAATTAATGGAACTCTTCTTTGAAAAAGGCACTTTAAATGAAGATGAATTACGTCAAGGTATTAAAATAGGAATGTTAAACCACGAACTTTTCCCAGTATTCTGTGTTTCAGCTTTAAACGATATGGGTAGTGGAAGATTGATGGGCTTTATTGATAATGTAGCTCCAGCTGCAGCCGATTTAAAACCTGAACAAAGTATAGAAGGAGATAATGTTATACGAAAAGCAGATGCTCCTACCTCATTATTTGTATTTAAAACAGTTTTGCAACCTAACTTAGGTCAATTAACGTTCTTTAAAGTAAAATCTGGAGAGGTTAATGTCAATGATAAATTAGAAAATTCTAGAAATGATAAAATAGAGATTTTGAATCAGCTATATATCATGGACGGTAAAAATAGAGAAGCGGTTACTAAATTAACAGTAGGAGATATTGGTGCTACTTTAAAACTTAAGTTTACAGAAACCAATGATACACTTCATCAAATAGGAAATCCAATAACGATTAAGCCTATACAGTATCCAATGCCAAGAATTGAAAAAGTAGTTACTGCTGTCGATAAAAATGATGAAGAGAAATTAAGTGATGCACTTAAAAAAATTCATCTTCAGGATCCTACTGTAGTGGTAGGGTATTCTAAAGAGCAAAAACAAATGCTTTTAGGATGTCAAGGAGAATTACACTTGGTAACTATTAATTGGGCATTAAAAAACATCTATGGTATAGAGGCTGAATTTTCACAACCTAAAATAACTTATAGAGAAACTATACAACGATCAACTTCTGCTAGTTACCGTCATAAAAAGCAATCGGGTGGTTCTGGGCAATTTGCACAGGTGCATATGAAGATTGAACCTTGGCATGAAGGAATGGCAGAGCCAGAAGGTTTTAATATTAGAGGAAAAGAAGAAGTTGAACTTCCTTGGGGAGGAAAGCTTATTTTTTATAATTGCATTGTGGGTGGTGTTATTGATTTACGATACTTACCTTCAGTAATGAAAGGAGTTTTAGAAGTGATGGAAAGTGGCCCATTGACCAATTCTTATGTACGTGATGTACGTGTAATGGTTTATGATGGAAAAATGCACGCAGTAGATTCTAATGATATTTCATTTAAAATAGCTGGAGCTCACGCTTTTAAAGAAGCATTTTTAAATAGTAAACCTAAATTGCTAGAACCGATACAGGAATTAACCGTTAGAGTTCCAGAAGAAATGGTAGGTAATGTAATGACTGATTTACAATCTAGAAGGTCTATAATCTTAAGTTTTGAAAGTAATGAACGTTATCAAGTTTTAAAATGTCATACACCACTATCTGAATTATACGGATTTTCAACAGATTTACGTTCATTAACACAAGGTAGAGCAACGTTTAAATCTGAATTCTCATCGTTTGAGCCAGTTCCTGCAAATATTCAAAAAGGATTAGTACAAGAAGAAAATTAACAATAAAAAAGTAAAACAATATGGAGTCTAAAGTATTATATTTAAGTGATTTAAAGTTCAATTTAGAAACTTGGAAGCGTGAATTACGTTTTCATTTTAACGAAATGGATACGTTTCAAGAAAAACTAGAAGAAATAGCATCTAGAGAGCATGGAATAAAAGCTTTAAAGCCTTTAGAAGTATTTCAAAACAGAATCATGATTGAAAAAGATGCGATATCAAAATTGATGCATCGTTGTAAAGCAAAAATGAATAATATTCATGCAGTGAATTATAATGAAAATATTGATGGTCGACTTTCAAGTCAACAACATACATTACGTGATGATATGCGAACTTATATCAAACTTCATTATGATTTAAAAGAAGAGATGATGAGTTATTTTTTAGAGTGGCTATAATTATTTAACCATTCTTTATAATATTAATTGTTATGAGGTTATGACAATTAATTATCCCCGCACATTAAACCGCATCTTATAACATTAAGATGTGGTTTTCTTATTTTATTAACCCAATTTCACTACATATTTTGTTATAAATTTCAAAAGTGTATATCTTACCGTTTTAATTTTTTAACCAATATTCTATTATGAAAAAACTTACTTTTATTTTTATTCTATTACTCACTATGGGTATAAATACTGCCTATTCACAAAAATCTAAAAAGGAAGATAAACAAGCATTAGACACCATCAAAATAGATGGGTTGAAATGGAGAAGTATTGGGCCTGCATTAACTTCAGGACGAATTTCAGATATTGCTGTAAATCCAAATAACCCATATGAGTATTATGTAGCCAGTTCAGCAGGAGGGGTTTGGAAAACTATTAACGCTGGTATTGAATATTCACCAATATTTGATGGACAAGGATCTTTTTCTATTGGTTGTATAACGATTGATCCAAATAACTCTAATACAATTTGGGTAGGAAGTGGAGAAAATAACAATCAAAGATCTGTTAACTATGGGGATGGAATTTATAAATCTACCGATGGAGGATCTAGTTGGAAGAATATGGGTTTGAAAACTTCAGAGCATATTGGTAGAATAGTTGTTCATCCAGATAATTCTGATGTGGTTTACGTTGCTGCTATTGGTCCTTTATGGAGCAAAGGAGGGGAACGAGGATTATATAAAACTACCGATGGTGGTGAATCTTGGAATGCTGTGTTAACAGTAGATGAGCATACTGGAGTGAATGATGTTGTTATGGACCCTAGAAATCCTGATATACTTTATGCTTCTACTTTTCAACGTAGAAGACATGTTTATACGTATGTAGGAGGTGGACCTGGATCTGGATTGCATATGAGTCGAGATGGAGGAGAAACTTGGACTAAATCTGATAATGGGTTACCTGGTACAGAATTAGGACGTATTGGCTTGGCTATTTCACCAGCAAATCCAGAAATCATTTATGCTATTGTTGAGGCTGCAGAAGGAAAAGGAGGTTTTTTTAGAAGTACTAACAGAGGTTCTAGTTGGGAAAAAATGAGTGGACATAAAACAAGTGGTAACTATTATCAAGAAATTATTGCTGACCCTGTAGATGAAAATACCATTTATTCAATGGATACTTGGATGAGTGTTTCCAAAGATGGAGGTAGGTCTTTTAGTATTGTTGGTGAAGATTATAAACATATTGATAATCATTGTATGTGGATCGATCCCTATAACACTGAACATTGGTTAGTAGGAAGTGATGGTGGTGTATATGAAACCTTTGATGCAGGTTCAACGTGGGATTTTAAAGAAAATATTCCGGTTACCCAATTTTATAAAGTAGCTGTAGATAATGATGCTCCTTTTTATAATGTTTACGGAGGTACTCAGGACAACTTTAGTATTGGTGGTCCTTCACGTGTTATTACTGACCATGGAATTACTAATTTCGATTGGTTTATTACCCATGGTGGTGATGGATTCGAATCTCAGATTGATCCATATAATCCAGATATCGTTTATGCGCAATCTCAATACGGATTTTTAGCTAGATATGATAAGAAAAGTGGTGAAGAAGTAGGTATTCAACCTAAGGAAAGAAAAGGGGAGGATGCTTATCGTTGGAATTGGGATGCACCTTTAGCGGTAAGTAAACATAAAAAAGGAAGACTGTATTTTGCAGCCAATAAAGTTTTTAGGTCTGATGATTATGGAAATAGTTGGAATGTAATAAGTGAAGATTTATCTCAGCAAATAGATAGAAATACTTTAAAAGTTTACGATCGTATTGTAAGTATTGAATCAGTTGCAAAAAATGCATCTACTTCACCATACGGTACCATTGTAGCTTTATCTGAATCTCCTTTAGATGAAAATTTAATTGTAATTGGAACCGATGATGGATTAATACAAATAACTGAAGATGGAGGAGGTACTTGGCGTAAAATTAGCAATATTTCAGGGGCTCCAAATCGTTCATATGTGAATAATGTATATGCTTCTAAGCATAATGCTAATGTGATATATGTTGCTTTTAATCATCATAAATACGGTGATTTTAAACCTTATGTTTTTAAATCTGAAGACAAAGGAAATAGTTGGAAATCAATCAGTGGTAATTTACCAGAACGAGGTAGTGTATATGCGTTTGAAGAAGATCACATAAATAAAGATTTATTATTTTGTGGTACTGAATTTGGAGTTTATTTCACACCAAATGCAGGGGGGCGTTGGAAACAATTAGCGAATGGATTACCTACAACTTTAGTTAGAGACATTGCTATTCAAGAAAGAGAGAATGACCTTGTTTTAGGAACATTTGGTAGGGGTTTTTATGTTTTAGACGACTATTCTTCATTGAGATCAATAGAAAATTCAGCTCCAAGCAAATCGGAAATTTATTCGATTCGTACCGCTCTAATGTGGGAAAAAAGTCGTCCTTTAGGATTACCTGGTAAATCATTTCAAGGTGATAATTTTTATACTTCACCTAATTTAGGTCCAGAAGCTATGATTACCTATTATTACAATGGTAGTTTTGAATCCTTAAAAGACAAACGTAAGAATAAAGAAAAAGAGCAAATTAAAGAAAAAAAGAACGCTCCTTATCCTAGTTATGAAGAATTAAAAGCAGAAAAGGATGAGATAAAACCACAATTATTATTTGAAATTAAAGATGCTAACGGAACGATTGTAAATAAGATGACAAAAGGTATTAGCAAAGGATTGAATCGATTCCATTGGGATTTAAGATATCCTGTTAAAGCAGCGATCGATTTTAGCACACCAGACTTTTATAATCCATTTGCTGGAAAAAATGAAGGAACTTTAGTAGATCCTGGAATGTATACTGTAGAAATGAAATTGATTGAAGCTGCTAATATAAGTAGTTTGGTTTCTCCAGTTTCATTTGAGGTAAAAGCATTGGATAATACAGTAATGCCTGCTGATAATAGAGCAGATAAAGTAGCTTTCCAAAATCAAATAGCTGAATTAGAAGCAGAAATGGAAGTTTCAATGATCCTACTGGACGATATGAATGGTAAGATTAAATACATTAAGGAAGCTATTAAACTGTCTAAACTTCCAATGGAAGATTTAACGAAATCTACTTTAGAAATTGAAAGCAAAATAAAAGATTTAAATACTCAGCTTTATGGTGATGGTTTAAAATCGAGATTGGATATAGATCAAGAGCCAAGTGCAGTCAACCGTTTGTTTACAATTGGTTATGAACAAAAATATTCGACATCGAGTCCGACTAAAACTCATAGAGATAGTTATGCAATTGCAAAAAAAGATTTTCAGCCTATAAAACAGCAAGTTGAAAAACTTATGGCTGAAATGAAGCAATTAGAAGATCAACTAATAGTTGCTGGAGCACCCTATACACCAGGTCGTAAAGGAAAAGAATAATTTTATTAGAACTAATAATTAAAACCGCATCTTAAGCTTTTAAGATGTGGTTTTCTTGTTTTTTGAAAGCTGATTTAAGTATACAAGAATAAAAATAGAACACATAGAGCATACCAAGAACCCCATAAATAAAGGAATTACAGATTCTGTTACATACCTACCAATAAATATACTTATCGGTACTGCCATTAGTGTAGAAATTAAACCTGTAATAGCAGAAGCGATTCCAGCAATATGACCTACAGGCTGCATAGCCATAGCTCTTAAATTACCAAATAAGAAACCAATTGCAAAAAACTGAAGAGCAAAAAATAATAACAATACCTCAATTGATGGATTTGGAGATTGCATAAAAATGAGAATATATAACAGGGATATTAGCATAAACCCAACCATAGAATAGTGAATTATTTTTTTCATACCAATTTTCATTACAAATATTCCATTTAAGAAAATTGCTAATCCCATAGCTATAGCAAGGCCAGCGAATATAAATGGGAATTCCTCTTTCATAAAATATTGATCTTGAAAAACCTGTTGGGAACTACTTAAATATACCATAAAGGATCCTGTGACAAACCCAGAAATTACGGTATAACCCATAGTAGTTGGGTATTTGATTAATTCTTTAAAACCATCCACAAATAAATTTTTTGTGAATTTTATCCTATTCTCTTCCATAAGAGTTTCTGGTTGCCGTTTCCAAAACCAAAATGCTATAATAGCGCTAAAACCAATTTGAGTATAAAATATAGCTTGCCAACTAAAATGATCTAATACATATTTCCCCAAAGCAGGAGCAATGATGGGTACTAATAGAAATACCACTACCACAAATGACATTATTTTTGCCATTCGGTCACCACTATAAATATCACGAATGATTGCAATACTAATAGTTCTGGGAGCAGACAATCCAATACCTTGTAATATTCTTCCAAAAATCATCATTTCTAAGCTTTCTGAAAAAACACATATGATGCTTGCAATAAAAAAAACACCAAAACCTACAAATACCATGGGCTTTCGACCTAAACTATCTGATATAGGACCAAATAATAAAGGACCAAATCCCAATCCTAAGAAGATCATCGTAATAAGTAATTGATTATCTGTTGCAGATGTAGTAGCAATAGAAATTCCTATGATATCTAATGCAGGCAATAAAGCGTCAATAGCTAATGCAACAACAGACATCAAAGATGCCATCATGGCCACAAATTCTAATTGAGAGATGTTATGTTTTTGCATAGATTACAAAATTAATCTATTTAATCTTGATTTATCCTCACTAAAAATTAAATAAAAAGAGTAATGTAATATTTACTAGTTACGCTAAAATACTCTCATGGCCAGAGTCCTTTACAAACAGGCAAGTGCTTTTTGTTTTAACCGACATTTCTTTTACAAATTCAAAGTCTAGATCTTCATTCATTCCAAAAATATTTAAATCTGCTGGAGGCGCTTTTGTGATAATAGCATTAAAATCTCCAATATGAATTTCGGTTAAAGTCTCTGGTAATCGTGCTAGATTAATTAAAGAATTAAGAAACTCTCTAGCATTCTTTTCTTCATTAGGATCTGTAATTACGGTTATTAAGCGAATACGAGCATCCCAATTCATTTTAAGTTTATAGGCTATTAAAAGTGAAAGATCTAAGTTTCCAATATCCCAACCTAAGTTCCAATTACTTTGTCGGTCACTAATCCAAACATTAATCGTGTTACGTTGACCTAGTAGGGCAGTAGGATGCGATAAATAGAGTAAAATCCCAATCTCAAGCCTTATAGATTCTTTCATAACTGGTCTTAATTCCTTTTCATAATCATCGTGATCTTGAAGATTTAAAAAAACAATATTAGGTTTGAAAAAAGCACCTTGTAATGCCTGACTACTATAATTGATACCTTTAGCAAATTCAGAAGTATGAATTACGGAAGATGATGAAAAAACACCTTTTTCTCTAAAGGAAGAAGAAATTGCTTCTAATTCATCTGTTAATGAACTAGTTTCAGAATAGGGTTCTATACCCAATAGTTTTATGGATCCCTTGGGTTTAGCTATGTTTCGTAAAAATTCAAAGGTTCCTTTTAAACCATTAACATCTCTAACGGGTACCATTAAGTTAGCTTTCCAGGCACGTTGTTGCATTTTTTTCATACCCCAAGTATGTTTAGCTGCCCATTCTGCAAAGGAAACAAATAAACCGGAACGTACATCTTCAAACGGTGTTTCTAAATTTTGCCTTGATAAGTACCAATAAACCACCAATACAATCATAATGGATACTAAACTAATTGTAGGATTAATGATAAACATGGCAAATACAGAAGAAACAAGACCGAACCATGGCACCCATTTATGTATTTTAAAAACAGGTCGGTAACTTATTAAACCAAGGTTTTGCTCAATAATTACCACGATGTTTATCATTGCGTAAGTGATTAAGAAGAACAGGGTTACCAATGGAGCTACCGCATTAATATTTCTTAATAAGAGCGTTAAAAAAATTAGGATTCCCGTGACCATCATGGCATTTCTTGGTTGGCCATTATTACTTTGTCCAGCTAAAAAATTAGAGTAGGGGATTACCTTATGTTCTCCCATAGCGAATAAGATTCGTGATGAACCAATAATAGAAGCTAAAGCCGAAGAAAAGGTAGCTCCCAATATTCCTGCAATAATGATAGGACCGTAGTAGGCTTTTTCAACCATAATATAATAGTTAGAAATCAACTCACTTTCAGTGGCACTTCTAGAAATCCAAAAGGCTAGGAGTATATAAATTACAAAACTAACGCCAATCGCCCAAAGTGTTCCCTTAGGTATGTTTCGTTTTGGATTCTTTAATTCACCAGACATGTTTGCACCTGCCATTATTCCAGTGGCGGCGGGGAAGAAGACCGCAAAGACGACCCAGAAATTACTACCGCTAAATCCGTTTTCTACCGACCCTTTAAAGGAACCCCAACTTAAAGCTTCACTAGTAGGAATCTGCATGGACCCATTATAGGCTGCTATCAATATAGAAACCAGTGATAAGACAATAATTCCCATAATAATATATTGTGTCTTAATAGCTAGGTTAGCACTTATATATGCAATGGTAAAGAGCACTACAAAAACGATAATATCTACTAAAAAGGCATTGTGATCTGGGAAGATTCCCAGCCAACCTTCTCTAAAACCAAATATATACATGGTAACTGCTAGACCCTGTGATATATAACGTGGTATTCCTAAACTACCACCAACTTCTAAGCCTAAAGCCTGTGAAACAATTGCATAAGCGCCACCTGCTCCAATACGAATATTAGTGGTAATAGCCGACATAGAAAGTGCCGTGCATAACGTGATTAAAAAAGATATAAATATAATTAACCAAGCGCCTAAAAGCCCTGCGTTTCCTACAACCCAGCCCATACGCAAGTACATAATTACACCCAATATGGTTAATAAAGTAGGAGTAAATACGCCACCAAAAGTCCCAAATTTTTTAGCTGTTTTAGTTGGTTTTTCCATGAAAAGGAACTTCTTAAATAAGGTTTAATGAATGAATGATTATTTCAATAAAACTAATGAAATAATTACTTCTATAAAATGGATTTAATCACTTATTTTATTGATTGTAAATGAATAAGAGTATTCTAGTTACTTATATTATAAAAACTATCTTAGTTTAAAGTCTATTTTTGGACGCTTTCACCTTGTTCTAATAGAATGTCGTATACATAGTTGTAGCCAAAGTCTTTATTTAAAACTAAAGTCCCTTTAAAAGTTACTAAATCGTCAATAGCTACTATTTCACTAGTTGTAATGGTTAAGGTTTTTTTATCTTGAAACTCGGTACCGTCACTAATATGTACCCAATTACGATTCATAATACCATTATTTATTTTTGTAACTTTTCCACTTATGATAATACTTTTATTAGCGTAAGTATCTTTCTTAGAAAAAAGTTCTTCCAAAGAAGCTACATTTTCAGGTACTTTATTAATAGGAATAACAGTATCGATAGAAATAGCTGAAGTTTTTGTTTCAACTTTTTTTGTTAAAGGTTGTTGTTTAACTTTAGTAGTTTCTTTTTTATTCTCATTACAACTTAATACTAATGAAGCGCAAAAGAGAAGTGTTAAAAATTTAAATTTATAATTCATTTTTATTGTTTTTATGAATTAGTAAAAATAGGAATCTCTTTACACATTTATGATGATATATATCAACTTTAATATTAGCGAACGTTTAACTTATAATTATTATTTTTAGTATAAGGGAGAGATGTCAATAATATCTATTTGACATAATATTAATTATAGTACATTTTGCATTATGTCTGTAAAATGGCGAATACCGTGTATTTAACATAATTGTAGATATAACTTACGCGTTAGCGTATTATATCGTCAACAATTATGTTACAGCCATTTTACTTCTAGTTTTATTATAATAATAAACGTAGCTATAATTTTTACTATGTCAAATATCCCACAGTCATACTAAATCATTAGAAACATTCTTCACGGGTCATTAAACATATTATCTAATTAATATTATCAAATAGCATTTCGTTTAATTTTAATATTCTGTACAATCCTCAAGTTTTATTTAAATACTCGATTCTAAGAAAATCTAGTTTAGCAAATTGTATTTGGGGTTTTGCCTATGAATACATATTTTCTGAAAAAATAGCTCTTAGTTTAAAAAATGACATTGAAATTTCTGATTATATCATCACAGATAATGACGGTACTGAAATAGAAAGAGAAAGTCCATTTTCTTCTTCTATTATTTTATCTTATAATCCAATAAAAGGGCTTGGTGTTTTTACTGGGCCAGGAATTGAGTTTGAAAAAGAGGAAAACTATTTCATTTATACGATAGGTCTTAGTTATGAAATTGAATTTGGCAATTATTGGGATCTATCTCCTGAGGTGGCTTATGAGTCAAAAAATGGACATACTGGTGCCGTTTCAATTGGATTATCTGTTGGAAAAAAATTCGGGAAATAGTTAGTATAATCTGTTAATTGAAAGTTTTCAAAAATTTCATGATTACTCTAATTGTTTAATCCTCTTCCAAGATAGCTAAGTTAGTATCTTTACCAATAAAGCTATATATGTTCTTCAGTTTTTTAGCCGCATCTTTATTCTGAGGTTGTGACCTTACAATACTTTGCTAAATATGGAATCACTTCATGGTATAAATTGATTCTTTTTTGCTTTAAAATTTTATAACTTTTTGCATCAGTTTCAGATTCACCTAATTCATTCATTTCATTAGTTATAATTTTATCTTGATCTAATAATAGAATGGATAGATTCACTTTCGCATTTATATAGTTAGGATCTATTTTTAATACTTTTTTGTAAAAACTCTTTGCCCTATCTAGATCGTTATTTTGTGCACTTGTCACAGCAGAATTATAATATAGATTTGGGTCATTAGGAGTATCTTTAATAAGTTGATCTATTACAGCATTATATTTATCAAGCGCATCTAATTGTAAATAAAGGTGAGAAACTTGATTTAGAAGCATTTTATTATCAGGCATTTTTGCTAATACTCTATCAATAATGATTACAGCTTCGTATTCTTTTTCAATAGGAATAGCTGCCACAGTTAATCCTCGCAAAATTTGAGGTAGCTTGCTATTGGTTGTAATAATTTCAGGGTTTTTGTATAAACCTTCTGCTATAGCTTCATTTCGCTCATATAAAGATGGAAATGCCTCTTTTTTATTAGATCTTACATTAGTAGCTACAAATTGAGATTTGGAATTAGTGTAACCTATATTAATTAGATTATTATAAGATTTGTATGCATATTCATATTCTTTAGCAAGTAAATAACATCTAGCAGATTTGAGTAGATGAATAGTATCTTGTGAAGATTGATAGGCTTTTTGATACAGAATGGCTGCACCCGAATAGTTTTTATTTGCTAACTCGCTCCCTGCAATAGTTACCGAAGACTTATTAATTTTTAAATTAATTTCTGAAATTCTAGCTTGAAGTGTTGGTGTTACCTCATAACTATTTGCGCGTTTTATGGATTTAGAAATTAGCTCTATTTGTTTAACGTCTAATTGTTTTTCGGCTAGATTTAATTCGGCCTCAACCACATAATATTCTGCACGTGTTTTATTATCTGCAGCAGCAAATATTCTTTTTGCCTGACTTAAATAAGAAGTGGCACTAGAAAAGTTTCCTGCCTTAACAGCTTGTTGGGCTTTTTTAATTTCTTTTTTTTGTGCTCTAAGAGCTGGGATTGCTACTAGCAATACGACTATAATTAGTATTCTTTTCATGAGGGGCATAATTTTAAAACTTAATAAAAGTTTGTTTAATAATGAAAAAAAATATTTTAACAAATATGTTATTTTTGTCAAATATATGCTTTTTATCTGATAAATAGAGCACTATATCGATGTTTTGTGTTTTTTAGTGAAATTTTTACAAGATACAACCCACCATAAATAAGCCATTTAAACTCATATTTTTATCTTTATTTATTTGTTAAATAAGAAGGCGGGATTAGAAAAATGAGAATTTTGCTTCCCTCCTATGCAGTACACAAGAAGCGATTTATAGTAGTAAATTAGATTATTAGTCTGTTATCTTTTTAAAACTTAATTCCCTTTAATACGTTCCCATATACCTTGTAACAAGAACTTAGCATCCATTCCATTCTTAGGGGCTTCAGTTGCAGTTATTTTATTATTTTGCAGCTCTAATTGATAGGAAAAAGTAAAGCTATCAGTACCATCTTTTTTAGGTATAGTCCCAAACCGCAAATCATTAAAGTACCATTCTTTCTTCTTTTCCTCTAAAATATACCATCCTTCACTGATAGTTATTAAACGTTGTACATTAGGATAACCTAACATTTTTGCTGAAGTATTACGTTTTTTAGGATATTTTTTAAACCGAATAGGTTGTGTATCGAAAAATGAATAATCGCCAATTAAATAGGCATCAGGGGTATCTATGTTGGCATTCCATAAAATCGTAGAAAAAGCAGCAGGTCGTGAACTTAGTTGGGTGTAACCAATTTCTTGAGAATGTAATGCCCTTTCAAATTGTTTTGTAGCTACTTGTTTTACTAATAATGTAGAAAGTAAATAAAAAGTAGAAAGTAACAACCCTACCCTGTTTAATTGGCTTCTTTTATTAGAATCTCGTTTATAAAATAGTACCATAACAGTGCACACTAAAAAAGGTAGTGTGTACAATGGATCAATTACAAAAATGGAGTTTAAAGCGATTCGCGTGGGGAATGGCCAAAATAATTGGGTACCCCAAGTTGTGAAAGCATCTAAAATGGGATGTGTAAAAAGCCCTAAAAAAAAATAACTTTGTCCAAGGCTTCCAGCCCAAGTTTAATTTTCGTTCTAGTTTATTAACTAACCACCCCAAAATAGGAGCTAATAGTAAACTAAAAAACAAAGAATGACTAAATCCACGATGCCATTCTATAGCCGTAATGGTATCAGTAAAACTTCCAAAAATCATATCTAAATCTGGAATTGTACCGGCTATGGCACCATATAATAAAGCCTTATTACCAATTTTTTTTCCTAATACTGCCTCTCCAACCGAGGCTCCTAATACAATTTGTGTAAGTGAATCCAATATTAAAATTTGATTGCGAAAATAGTCTTTTTAGTTTTTTATTTTTCTATATATTTTTCACTTTTTATCAATGTAAAGTATATCGATTAACACAAATTAGCTTTCATTAACCTTTCTAAATTTATTTTTATCGTAATTTTATAATTAATATTTTATTAACCTATCTAAAAACTTACTATTATGAAACGATTAATACTTGCAGTTTTATTTATGTGTTCATTATTTGTAAAAGCGCAAGAATTACAAAATTCCTTTTTTAAATATGTAACAACAAATACCTACATTCTATTTGAGGGTGATCTTCTAAAAGGCGAATCAGATTTACAAGATTTTATAAATAAAATAGGTAACAACCCAATCTATAAAGAAGAATACAGTGTTCAAGTAAACGACGGATTGAATTATAAAATAGGTGATATAAAATCGAATTCGAATAATTACTCAGTAATGTTTATTCATTCAAAAAAAGAAAATAATGCGGGTCAAATAGATTTTTTAATACTTTATAAGAACAAGAAGAATAAATTGAATTCTTCTGTATTGAATTCCTATAGAAATCGCTGGATGGAATTGTGCAATAATCATAAGGTAGAAAATTTGGTGACAGAGTTATACCAAAAAGAAGCCTATTATTATAACCGAGGTAGATTAATAAATGGTACCCCAGCAATAACTAAAGAATATGGCTATATGAAAAGCCCTAATTATAGTCTTCAATTAAGTCCTAAACACATAACAATGGTAAATGATAATATTGCCTATGAATTAGGACGTTGCAGTGGTTCCTATCCTCTACCCTATTTATTGGTTTGGCAAAAACAAGACGATGGAAAATGGTTAATCTTAATGGATTCTAATTTTTAAAATTAGATATTTCAGAGCATTTTACAAATAGTTTATCAATTGGATCAAATAACATTATAATCATATTGCGAATTGACTATTTGTGATTTTAAATATAGGTTTATAAAGTGCTAAGTATTATTAAACCATAAAAGGAATTAAATTAATGATAAAAAGTTAAAAAACATATTATTATTATTATAATAGTCGAACTATTCTGTAACATAATGTTGCAACACTTCGTCATACTTTTTGTAATTTACGAATCAACATCACTAATTAAAAAATCAATTATGAAATCAAAATCAAACTATCAATTCATTAAAAGTATCACTTTAATGCTTTCTTTAATGCTAATATGTAGCATGAGTATTGCTCAAACAAAAGAGGCACAAATCGATGAACTTATTGGAACTTATCAAGAATATGGAAAATTTAATGGCACCGTTTTAATATCTGATCAAGGAAAAGTAATCTATAAAAAAGGATTTGGTATGGCAAATATGGAATGGGATATTCCAAACCAGCCCAATACAAAACATCGCTTAGGTTCCATTACTAAGCAATTTACAGCGATGCTTATTTTGCAATTAGTAGCCGAAGGTAAATTAGATTTAGATGAACCCATTACAAAGTACCTACCAGAATACCCAAAAGCTACTGGCGATATAATTACAACTCATCACCTACTTACTCATACCTCGGGAATACCAAATTACACCTCATTTTCTAAGTTTATGGCTGATGAAAGCCGAAATCCATATAGCCCTGAAGATTTTGTAAAAAAGTTTGATGAAAAAGAATTAGATTTTACTCCTGGTGAAAAATTTAGTTATAGTAATTCGGGATATTTTCTTCTTGGTGTTCTAATTGAAAAATTATCTGGAAAAACCTATGAGGAAATGCTTCATGACAATATTTTCACACCATTAAATATGAAAGATACTGGTTATGATAATCATGGTGATATCCTTAAAAATAGGGCTACGGGTTATGAAAAACAAGGTGATGAATTTATGAATTCAAGATATTTGGATATGACTATTCCCTATGCGGCAGGATCTATGTATTCGACAGTTGAAGATCTTTATAAGTGGGATCAAGCCTTATATACCACTAACTTATTACCTAAAGAATATATGACCATGTATTTTAAACCTTATGTACTTGCTTTTGGTAAAGCTCATTATGCTTATGGATGGGGTGTTGGTTATGCTGAAATAGGAAAATCAAATGATAGTATTTATGCCATTGGACATGGTGGAGGTATCAATGGCTTTAATACTAATATCTCTAGAGCAACTTCTGATAAATCTTTAATTGTTTTATTGAATAATACAGGCGGTGCACCCCTAGATGAAATGACCAAAGCCATTCGGGGTATCATGTATGGTAAAGAATATGATATGCCTAAAAAATCGGTAGCTGATGAGCTATTATTGGCTATTAAAGAAAAAGGCATTGAAGCTGGAATAACACATTATAATAAAATTAAAGATTCTGAAGGTTATAATTTGAGTGAAAGAGAAATGAATAATATTGGTTACCAGCTTATGGGCACTGATAAAATAGAAGAAGCTTCCAAAGTATTTCAACTTAATGTTGAAGCCTTTCCAAAATCATCGAATACTTATGACAGTTTAGGTGAAAGTTACATGAATTTAGGTAAAAACGATTTAGCAATAAAAAACTATAGAAAATCAATAGAATTAAACCCAAATAACCAAGGTGCAATTGAATATTTAAAAAAAATGGGGGATGATGTAAGTGATTTAGAAACTGAAGTAATGGTATCTGATTCTATTTTAGAATCTTATATAGGCAAGTACGAACTCAAACCTGGATTCGTTCTAGAGGTTACAAAAGATGGTAACCAATTAAAAGCACAAGCTACAGGTCAACCAATAGTTGATGTTTTTCCAAAAACAGAAACTGAATTTTATTTAAAGGTAGTTGATGCACAAATAGTGTTTAATAAAAATAAAGCTGGCGAGGTAGAAAGTTTGACACTTTTTCAAGGAGGGCAAGAAATGATTGGTAAACTGTTAGTAGAATAATTTTACAATAAAATAGTTATGATAAAAAAACACTCTTCAAATTTGGAGAGTGTTTTTTTATTAATTAATTATAAATTCATTATTTGATACTTTTATCGATATTAAAACATTTTTTAAGAACTGCATGATAGCATAGAACAGCCTGCTTTGTGTCTTGCCCAATCTGGACGCTTCACAAACCACTTCTCCATTTCTAATTGTTCCTCATAAGGTTTTCTAAGTAATTGAAATAATTCATCAATTAACTCATAGTCACCTTTATTAGCATCATCGATAGCTAATTGAGCCATATAATTACGTAAAACATACTTAGGATTCACAGAGTTCATTTTCTCTTTTCTTATTTTCGAAGTTGTTTTTTCTTTTTGCAAACGATCTGCATAATTTATAAACCAAGAACTCCATTTTTGTTTAATCGAATCTGAAACCTCATTTATTTTGTAAAAAGCATCTTTAACAATAGTTATTCCATTTAACGGTTCCTCTAAAGAAAAATCACTTAAATTTCTAAAGAATATAGTCATATCCGTTTCTGTTATTTGCAAGGTTTCTTCTAAGCTTGTTATCAATACTGCATCACTTTTTTCATCTAAAAAAAGACCTAATTTATTTCGCATCATCTTTAAATATTGATCTTGAGCTTTTTCATGATAAGTATTCAAAATTCGTTCTAAACCTTCTGCCTCTCCAATTAATGGGTATAAAGCATTTGCCAATTGATATAAATTCCAAAGCCCCATTTCCAATTGAGCTCCATAACGATACCGCTTAACTTGACTGTCCGTAGTATTAGGAGTCCAATGAGGATCATAACCTTCTAGCCAACCGTAAGGGCCATAATCTATGGTTTGGCCAAGAATAGACATATTATCGGTGTTCATGACCCCATGAACAAAACCAACACGTTGCCAATGAATAAGCATCTCTAAGGTTTGGTTTACAACTTCTTCAAAAAATGACAGATAGGTTTCTTTTGAAGGCTTTCCTAAATGTGAAAAATGATGCTTTATCGTATAACCAACTAATGTTCTTAATGTCTCTTCATCATTTCTTGCTGCAAATATTTGATAATTTCCAAAACGTAAAAAACTTTGTGAAACTCTGCAAACAATAGCTCCTTTTTCAAAAGCAGCATTTCCATCGTATAGCATGTCTCTCCATACTTCATCTCCAGACAATGCCAAAGAAAGCGCTCTGGTTGTAGGTACTCCTAAATGGAACATTGCTTCGCTACACAAATATTCTCGAACAGAAGATCTCAATACTGCTAAACCATCAGCATTACGAGAGTATGGAGTCTCTCCTGCTCCTTTTAATTGAAGGGTCCAATTTATATTATCATTTTCAACTTCAGCTATATTTATAGCACGGCCATCTCCTAATTGTCCTGCCCAATTGCCAAATTGATGACCACCATAACACATAGCATAAGGTTTTGTATATGGCAAAATAGTATTGCCTGTAAATACATTAAGAAAAGCTTCGCTTTTAGCATCCTCTAGAGATAAACCCAAAGCAGAGAGCATATCAGGAGAAACATGCAGCATTTCTGGTTTTTTCGGTTTTTTAGGGTTAACATAAGAAAAACAAGCCTCTCGCACTTGTCTTCTTGAATTTTCAAGAACTGAATCTGCTGGTAATTCTTTAGTAAATCTATCTTCTAAGTTAAGTTTCATGAAATTAATTTTCTATCTAATTATTCAATGTATTTGTTTGTAGTACTATATGAAAGTAAACGATAATAATTTAATCATTATTAATCACTAATTTATTCAACCATTTTTCTAACTCTTCTTTTTTAGGGTTTCTTAATTTTTTATCATTAATCGTTATCGTTGGAAAATTAAGTTTTCTATTTTCATATAGTCCTCGCAATTCTACTGCATGTTCTTCATTATTTTTAACATCTAAAAATTGATAAGTTAATGTAGTATTGTCCAATAAATTTTTATAATAGCTGGTTTTATGACAATCCTCGGACCCATATAATTTTATAGTTGGATTAGGATTCATTTTATATGATATTATAGGACATCTTGATTTTAATTTATTATGCTTCTCTACGTAAAACTTCTAAGGGTGAACTTCTTAAAACTGTCCGGATGTTACTTAATCCAATCCCTAAAACCAATAATGAAATACCAGGTAAAAAAACTAAAAAGGGAATTGCTGAAGGTACAAAAGGTTCTTTAAAAACAAATATTGCCAACAGTAAACTACTTACTAATGCTAAAAGAATACCTATTAAACTACCTAAAATTCCTAAAAACAAATATTCTAAGGCAGATATTTTTAATATTTGATTATTCTTAGCGCCCAAAGTTCTAAGTAAAACACTTTCTTTAATACGTTGATATTTACTATTTCGTACAGAACCTATCAAAACAATAACGCCTGTAATAATACTAAAGAATGCCATAAAATTGATAATCCAAGAAACCTTATTTAAAATGTCTTCTATAATAGTATAAACCTGCCTAAGATCTAAAATCGAAACATTGGGGAATTTTGTCACTAAATCACGTTGCAAAGCAGCTGAGCTTTCCTCATTTGGAGCATTTGTGGTTAATACATTAAATTGTGGAGCATCTTCTAAAACACCCTTTGGAAATACAATTGAAAAATTGAGTTGCACGCGACCCCAATCAACTTTCCGAATACTAGCTACTGAGGTTTGCATAAGCATTCCTTGTACGTTAAAAACAATTGTATCACCTACTGTTACTTTGGCATCTGCAGCAAGATTATCTGAAATTGAAATTTGAATAGGATCTCCAGGTTTTTGCAAATCAACCCACTCCCCTGTTATAACTTCTTCATTTTCAATTAATTCATTACGATATGTGGTTCTAAATTCGTGATTTAATAACCATCTTTTTATTTGATTGGTACTGTCCTTACGTAAATTATTGACTAGAACTCCTTTTATACTGTGCATACGCATGGTTACCAAAGGAATATTATCTATCACTTTTAATTTATTAATTTTAAATGTCTTTACCACTTCTTCAAGTTGATTGGTTTGTATATCCAATGTGATAATATTTGCGTTTTCAGAAGATTGGCCAACATTGGTTTTGCTTAATAAAATGTCTTTGGTAAAATATAAAGTGCTTATTAAAAAGGTTCCTAAACCAATAGCTACAATTAATACTAAGGTTTGATTATTCGGGCGAAATAAGTTTAATAAACTTTGGCGAGTAGTGTATCCTGCACGTTTTGGGAAATAAGTCCTAACAACTTTCATTGATATAACAGCTATGCCTGCTAAAATAGCAAAGGTTATCAATATGCCAATTACAAATACTAAAGCAAATACCGAATCACGAAGCAACCAAAATGAAAATAAATAGAGAAATATTAAAATTATAGAAAAAACCATTAAACGTGCTCGTTTTGGTCTTTCTAAAGGTGCTCCTCCTATACGTAATACTTCTAAAGGGGAAACATACCAGGTTCGTATTAGTGGTAATAATGCAAATAATACTGACATAAAAAGTCCTAGCAAAACTCCCATAATTATAGGTTGCATTGTGATGTTTATTTCAATATCAAATGGTAAAAAATCTTTTAAAATATAGGGAAATAGTTCTTGCAGACCTACTCCAATGAATGTACCTAAAATGCCACCAATTATCCCGATACCAGATATTTGTATTAGGAATATCAAGAAACTTTGTCTTCTTGTAGCACCCATACATTTTAATACGGCTACTGCCTTAAGTTTTTCTTTAATGTATATATTTACAGAACTTGCAATACCAACACACCCTAGTAATAATGCAATAAATGCAGCAAGATTTAAAAACTTACTTACATTCTCATAACTACGTCCTAAACGTTGACTTGTGCTGGTATGGGTATCTATATCAGCATTTTCTGCATCCAAGATTGGATCAATTCGCTTTTCTAAGTCATCCAAATCTATTGTTGGTGATTGATAAAAAAACTGATATTCTTTACGGCTACCAAATTGTAAAAGGTCGGTCTGTTCAATAAAATGATACGGAATAATAATTGGTGGTGCTACCGAGCTTGAAATGGCCGAACTACCAGGAATAGCTTTTAAAGCTCCAATAATTGGCAAAGTAATTTTTCCGATTTTAATAGAATCCCCTGTTTTAATATCATACTGTAGCATAAGTGTTACATCTACTAAAGCACCACCAAGTTTTTGGTAGTTGGTAGCAGCGGAAACAGGTTCCGTATTTATAGTTCCATAAAACGGAAAATCACCTTCTAAACCTCGAACACGTACTAATTTTGTTCCTCCATTCTTTGGGAAAGCAATCATGGAAACGAAATTAACTTCTGAAGCATCTGGGCCTAATGAATCAATAATAGCCTGTGCTCTTTCATTAGGAATTTGGGGACTATCAATGATAAAATCTGCTCCCATTAAGGCCTTGGATTGTAACTTAATATTACGCTCAAGATTTTGACTAAACAATTGAATAGAAACTACCGCAGCAATCCCCAAAATAATGGACGCCACAAAAAGTAATAATCGCACTCTACTTGCTTTTGCGTCACGCCATGCCATTTTAACAAGCCAAGCGGTATTACTTTTTGATGTGAAAATTGAAGAAATCAAAACTGGTTGGTTGGTTCGTTAGTCATAATTTTTCCTCCTTTAAGTTTCAATATTTGTTGAGTTCTATTCGCTAATTCTAAATCGTGTGAAATGATTACCAAAGTAGTTCCAGCATCATTATTTAATTCAAACAGCAATTTAATAACTTTTTCTCCGGTTTCCTCATCTAAATTCCCGGTAGGTTCATCAGCAAATAATATAGAAGGTCTATTTGAAAATGCTCTTGCTAAGGCTACTCGTTGTTGTTCTCCTCCCGATAATTGTGATGGATAATGATCTAAACGGTCAATTAAACCTACTTTTTTTAATAATGTCTTGGCATAATTAGTAGCATCCTTTGCTCCTTGCAATTCTAAGGGGACACTTACATTTTCAAGTGCAGTAAGTGTAGGCAATAATTGAAAGTTTTGAAAAATAAAACCAACTTCCTTATTTCGCAATTGAGCTCGTTCATCTTCATTTAATTCATTTAAATCATAGCCACATAATTCTACAGTACCTGTATCAGGTTTATCTAAACCAGCACACAATCCTAATAAAGTTGTTTTTCCACTTCCAGAAGGTCCAACTATAGAAAAAGTCTGTCCTTTTTCTACATCAAAGGACACATTTTGTAGTACTTTTAATTGTTTGGTACCGCTAGTATATGTTTTTTCTAGCCCGTTAATCTTTAATATCTTTGGCATATAAATATAAATTTATTCTTTTAATATGAACAAGGTTAAAAATATACAAACAGTTTTAAATCTACGTACTCTAATTGAATGTAAATTCTTAAAGTTTTGTTATTTTATTATCACTTTAGTTTTCATCTCTTGTGGTAATACTAATAGTACAAAAGATAAAGTGGAAAACGAAATATCTACAGTATCTGACAATGAAGTTGTAGTAGCAAGTTCAAAAAAAACTATTCTGTGCTTTGGAGATAGTCTAACAGCCGGAATGGGTTTGGAAGATAGTAATGACGCATTCCCTGGTCTACTTCAAACCAAAATAGATTCTTTGGGGTTGGATTATGTAGTGGTTAACTCTGGATTAAGTGGAGAAACAACTGCAGGTGGTAAAAGCAGAGTTAAATGGGTACTAAATCAAGAGGTGGATATTTTTCTTTTAGAACTGGGTGCTAATGATGGATTACGTGGAGTTCCTTTAACAGAAACTCGTTCAAACCTACAAGCTATTATTGACATCGTGCAAAATGAGAACCCGAACACAATCATTATTCTGGCGGGAATGGAATTACCTCCTAATATGGGACAAGATTATACTACTGAATTCAGAAATATTTTCGCGGATTTAGCAAAAACTAATGATTTGAAATTTATTCCTTTTATTTTAGAAAATGTTGGTGGTATTGCCGAATTAAACCAAAGCGATGGTATACATCCAACTGTTGAAGGTCATAAAATTGTAGCCAATACAGTTTGGGAAGTATTAGAAACAGCACTCTAACTTTAATCATTATTCTAGAATACTAGAATAAAACCCTAAATTAGAAAAAGTGAAAATTACATTTATTACTTTTCAGGAGTATATTTGCTTTAATTATTATAAAAACTATATCAAAAATATCTCACATTCATTTCCATGCCTTTTAAAAAATTACATCCAGATATAAAAGAGACCCTAGAGAATCTAGAAATAATAACACCTACTCCTTTTCAGAACAAAAGTATTCCTGTAATAAAAAGTGGTGCAAATGTCTATTGCAATGCTTCAAAAGGTAGTGGAAAAACAACCACGCTGATACTAACTACCTTGCAGAAATTAAAATGTGAGGCTGTTGGAAATGCTCCAAGGGCTATTGTATTAGTAGAAAATAAAGAAAAAGCCATAGAATTATATGATCTTTTTTTAAGATATACTAAATATAATTCTTTACGTGTTTATGTCGGTCATGAACAACTTCATATTGATGTTCAAAAATCAGAAATATTTGAAGGTGTAGACATTCTTATTTCTACTCCTAAGACCATTAACAAATTGTTTTTATTAAATGGTGTAAGTACTTCCGAATTGAAGATATTTAGTATTGATGATGCAGAATTTCTTATTCAACAATCTGCTGCTGCTGCACTAATGTCGATTACTCAAAGTATTAAAAAATGTCAGTATGTATTATATTCTGAAAATATGCACCCAAAAATAAAACGTTTTGAGTCCTATTTTATGGAACACTCTAGAAAAGTTAATACTTAGAAATATCGATTTTTAACAATAAAATAAAAAGTCATGATGTTACCTAAATTGCATTATTTATCTCAAGGGAATTCCCCACAAGAGCATCTCGATAACATCCAAAAAGCGTGTACTGCTGGTGCAGAATTAGTACAATTATGTTTAAAGGATATAACAGAAAAGGAATTTTTAAAAATTGCCAAAGAAGCTAGATATATAACAGCTCATTTTCAGACTTTATTAATTATTAAAAATCTTTATAAAATAGCAAAAGAAGTGAAAGCAGATGGAGTACATTTTGAGAAAATAGACTCCTATTCTGCGACTGCAAAAAAATATTTATACTCATGGCAAATTATTGGAGGAACTGCCAATAATCTACAAGAATGCGAAGCTTTAATAAATAAAGAAATAGATTATTTGTTTTTAGGCCCTTTTAGAAAATCAAGCGCTAATAAAAGTCTAAAACAGGTATTAGGCTTAAATGGCTATACTGTAATTACAGAAGCTTTAAATACCAAAACACCGATACTTGGTATTGGTGGAATTACCACAGAAGATGTTACAGACATATTGAAAACGGGTATTTCTGGAATTGCTGCTTCTGAAGAAATCACTCAAAATTTTAATACAATTAGCACTTTTAACCAGTTATTGAAAGCATCTTCCACTGCTGAGCAACGCTTTACATTTTAATAATCCCAACTTTTCCATTTATCCATACCATTTTTATAATCTTTATTACCATTTATAAAAACGATATCATTGTTGCGCTTAATTTTAAATTCTAATGGTTGGTTGATTATTTTTCCTTCTTTCCATTTATCAAAACCATCTAAAAGACATTGAATTTCTTCATCTTTTGTAATATCCATATCTAAAGCATACATTTTATTAATTAGAGATTCTACTTCTTTTGAAGTATTGGAATCGATATGAATCAATGGTGATAATCTTACAATATGATCATTTATGTCTTCATTAGAATTCGCTTTTAGAAACATCATAGCAATGTAATTAGCAGTATCTGGTGGTTGATATAGTATGGTCTTCGCTTGATTTAATACGGTTTCTTTAAAATATTTGGCTTGAGTCCCTAGGGATTTTAAATTCAACTTTTTCCTTCTTTTTGTAATTGCAACTTGTTTCCTTTTCCAATATTCTTCCTTATCTTTTAAAGACATTAGTTTATTTCCTGTACCAATAGACACTATTTGTAAATCCTTCAACTTTACTCCTAATTTAAAAGCCTCAATCATTCCTGCCAAAATAGGGTTATTAAAACCTCCTAAAGCACCATCCCATAGTTCATAGAAAATTTCACTATTCTTTGCTTTAAACCTTGCAGGGAAATCAAAATACTGTACTGGAGCATTTGAAGAAGCATGAATTGCTTGAGTTAATTTAATTGAATCGTAATCCGCTGCTTCTTCTCCATAGGATTTAAAAAATTTTGCTCTATTATTTAATGCATCGTAAGTGCAAACTACGATTTTTAAAGACTCATTTTTAATAAACGCTGGTAGCTCCGACATTTGCAATTTGTTTATTTTTTTAAACAAATTCTCAAAGCTTTCTTTTTTACGTTTTGAACTGTACTTTGGCCCCAGATCAATTCCTATCTTTCTCAAATAATCAACTGGAAAAAAACGCTCTTTGAAGCTAGTTTCACTAAAAATACTTTCACGAACCGATTTATCTTCAAATAAAGTTAAGGCTTTTTCAAGTTTCCAATTTTCTGCCAATGCTGCTAGGACAATACTTCCGCCAGAATTGGCAATTACTAAATCAAACTTTTTAAGTATTTCATGACCCGATACATTACCATATCTATCCTTTAGGGTCATTAATTGCATTATTGCCCAACTTCCACCTCCATCTAATGATAATATGTTATACATAATTTTATTTCTTATTCAATTTATCCACATGCAGCATATAGGTAGCTATCGCATTTAATTCTACATCGGTTATTTCTTTTAAGAAACCATCGATATTTGCTTGCATAATAGCGACTTGACTAGAAGTAGTGTCTACAATTGGTTTTGACTTCCCTTTTAAAAACGAAACAATATCACCATTGTTTTCTTTATACACTTTCATAATTTTTACTACTGATGGCCCAACCTTTTTTTTGTTTACAGCATGACAAGTAATACAGGTTTTTTCTGAAAACAATCGATTACCCAAAAATATTTTAGAATCTTGACTTAACTCAGGGCTTTCAGGCACTTTATTATCGATAATCTTATTTGTTTTTTTATCAGTATTGCAACTGTTAAGTACTAAAATTAGTCCTAGAAAAATTAATAAACGCATTAGGTATTTTTTTTAGGTTTCTTATCATAAAGAAGATTTGACTAAATTAATAAAAATAACCAATGGCTGCTCTTTTATTAAATTGAATTATATGATAATTGAGTTCTATCATTTAGTCATTCCAGCCCCAGGGAGGCTCAGGTTCAGGAATAGTTTTAGTAAGGTCCATTACAACTTTAAAAATACGATCTGTACCCAATCTTTTTAAATTATATGTAAACTCTTTTTCATCAATAGTTATCCACCAGATATTTGTTGCTGCAGCTGGAATCATTTTTTGTGTATGTACATCTGCAGGAAAAAATTGAATATTTCCTTTACCTGTATTACTTGCAGTTCCACCGTAAAAGTTAATATCATCTTCAGTTCCATCTTTATGTCGATGGTCATGTTTTAGTGTTATGATACTTTCATTCATTGTTAGAATCCAAGTTCTTGATTTATCATCCCCCACATAGAATGGAATTTTTATTTCATTATCATTACAGGCTTTAAGATGCATTACAAGTTTCTTCCCTCCAAAAGCCTCATCATCTTCTGGTAATACTAGTTTACCTTCGTATGCCTTACCGCAATGAGATTTTAAGGTATTCCAAAATGTTTCTGAAGGGCTTTTTTCTTGAGATATAACAGGCAATGAAATTAATAATATGATAAGATAAAAAGTGTGTTTTAGTGTCATCAAGTAATGATTTTTAGATTTGATTTAAATTAATATAGATTTATTTGAATGATTCTATACCAATTCTAAAATGGATTTGTAGCCCAAACCGTTACTTCCGGAACAAATCCCTTATCTCGCATTTCGACTAAAGAAATGATGGTTTGTGCAATGTCTTCAGGACCTAGTTTATTAAATTCTTCTTCACGCTCTTCACGGGAATTATTAGAAAATGCTGTTGTGACTTCACTGGGATTAACTAGAGAAACTCTAATATTGTCTTTCCTTAATTCGGCCTGCCAAGATTGAGTTAAACCTCTAACAGCAAATTTAGATGCAGCATAAACCGAACCACGAGCAAAACCTTTTAAACTAGCTGTTGAGCCAATGTTTATAATATTACCATAGTTTTGATTTTTGAAATATGGAATAAACTCTTGTGTTAATAATGTTAATCCAAAAACATTAGTAGTGTAAACACTCACTAAATCTTCTTCAGTAATTTCTCCTAAAATAGGAAACACACCAATTCCGGCATTATTTACCAAAGTATCTATTTTTCCATCTAATAATGAGATAACCTCTTTAGCCTTACTTGGTATCGATTTTAAATCACTTATATCGAATAACAACGGAATTGCTCCTATTTCACCTGCTACTGCTTTTAATTTTTTTTCATCCCTACCTGTTATAACTACTTTTGCTCCTTTAGTTAAAAACTGTTTTGCTGTTTCTTTTCCAATACCAGAACTCCCTCCTGTTATTAGTACATTAGCATTTTTAATATTCATATTATTTTTTTTTTAATTCTTTTAAATATACAAAAGATTACTAAAGATTTGTAATCATTAAGTATCATTCATAAAAAAGCCCATCACATTACGTGATGGGCTTCTGTCTATATGTAAGCTTATATGTTAGATAACTTTTACGTTAATAGCATTTAATCCTTTTTTTCCTTCTTTAAGATCAAATTCAACTTCATCGCCTTCACGAATTTCATCGACTAATCCAGAAATGTGAACAAAATGTTCATTGTTTGAACTTTCTTCTGATATAAAACCAAAACCTTTAGCTTCATTGAAAAATTTTACTGTTCCTTTACTCATTGTAATATATTTAATTATTAATACTATGAGTTATTCAAAGATGATGCCAAGAATTAAATCATTCTAATACGAACTTTCTTCTTCTTTAAACGAGTATTGTTTAACTTATTTACCAAATCCACGGCAATACTAACAGGAACTGCAACAAATGCACAATCCTGCTTTAATTCTATTACTCCAATTTGATCTTTTGTTAATTTTCCTTGCTTGAAGAGTAATCCAGCGATATCACCTTTTGAAATTTTATCTTTCCTACCTCCTGAAATAAATAATGTTTCCCAATATTGAGGTTTATAAGAAGCTTTTTTGGATATGTTTATACCTTTCGACTTTTCAATAAATTCTGGTAAATACTCTTTCTCCCAAGCAACAACAAATGCAGTTCCTTTTGAGTCTACTCTCGCCGTTCTACCGTTTCTATGTATAAACTCTTCTTCTGCTCTTGGAAGTTCATAATGAATAATATATTTCATTTCAGGAATGTCGATACCTCTTGCCGCCAAATCTGTAGCAATTAGAACTTGACTAGAACCATTTCTAAATTTAATTAATGAACGCTCTCTATCTTGTTGTTCCATACCTCCGGAAAAACTGGTATGACTAATATTGTTTTTTTTTAGGTATGTACTTAAATACTCAATACTGTCTCTAAGATTACAAAATATGATAACTTGTTCATTTCCTATGTGCAATAGTAAATCTAATATGGTTTCATTTTTATTTTTGGATGGAGATATTACAGTTTTAACTGCTAATTTTTTTCTTACTTTTTTATCTAAATAATTAATAGTAGTAGGTTGTTCTAAACGAACAAAACCAGGGATCTTAATGCTCTGTGTTGCAGATGTTAATATTCTCTTATTTAAAGCAGATAATTGATTGATAATTCCCCTCATTTCATATTCAAAACCAACTTCTAATGACTTATCAAATTCATCTAAGATTAGAGTCTTAATACTATCTTTTGAAAATCGATCATTACTAAAATGATCAGCAATACGTCCAGGTGTTCCAATTAATATAGCCGGTGTATGCTTAATTTCAATTTTATCTTTAGACATAGGACGCCCACCATAAACAGCATTAACTTTAAAACCTGTACCCATAGTTCTAATCACTTGTTCTATTTGTATTGCTAATTCCCTTGAAGGGACTAATATTAGTGCTTGTACATCTTTGATGTTTGGATCTAAGGTTTCAATTAGTGGCAAAATAAAAGCTATTGTTTTACCTGTACCTGTAGGAGATAATAATATTGTATTGGTATTTTTACTTATTACATCAATAGACTCCAATTGCATTGAGTTTAACTCATAGATATTTAACTTTTTTAAGATATCGGCTCGCTCTTTGATAGTATTTGCCATAATAATTATTATTTCTTTTTTCGTTTTTTTGGTGTTTCAGGTTTTGAGATTCGTGAAGTTGTTTCAGCAATATAATTTGCTAATAATTTATCTACTAATTCCTCTTTTGTTAAATGATGAAATATGGTCTTTACTTTAGTATTAAAATCTTTTGAAATAGTACGATTAGGTTTGGTTTTAAATATTTTTTTTGCCCATAATAACCCATTATTTTCTTCAATACTTTTAGCATCTGTTTTTTCAAATTTGCTGAATGAAATACCTAATTCATCTTCAAATTCAGGGATTTCAAATTCTTCTTCTTTTTGAAGAATTGTCAACGAAAGCCCCTTTGTTCCTGCTCTAGCGGTACGCCCACTTCTATGTACATATGCATCATAAGTATCTGGTAAATGATAGTTGACTACATAGGAAATCTCTTTGACATCAATTCCTCGAGCTGCTAAATCTGATGCCACTAAAATATCTATATGACCTTCTCTGAACTGACCCATAATACGGTCTCGAATTGGCTGAGCTAAGCTACCATGGAGTGCTCCAGATGAAAACTTATTTATAGCTAATTTTTTTGCTAGTTTATTAACTGCAGCTTTAGTTTTACAGAAAATAATACCCCTTTGCCCCTCTTTAGAGCTTAAAAAATGCATTAAAACGTTTAGTTTTTCAATTGGTTCTACAACCAAATATTGATGATCTATACCTTGATGTCCTGATGTAGACATATCTGCTTCAACATGGACTACATTTTTAGACAAATAGTTTTGAACCATCTGTTTTATGGTTCCTGGCAGTGTAGCTGATAAAAGGACTGTTCTTCTGTATTTTGGTAGTTCATTTACAATCTCATCCAATCCTTCTTTCAAGTTGCTTACCATTTCATCTGCTTCATCTAGAATCAAATAATTCGCATTCTTAATGTTTATAGACTCACGCTTAATTAAATCTACTAATCGTCCTGGAGTTGCCACTACAATTTGTGTAGGCTTCAAAAGGCTTTTTATTTGAGGTTTAATAGGTACTCCTCCACAAACAGCAGCAATATTAATATTGGGCAATTCTGAAGATATAGATTCTAATCTTACTTTAATTTGTTGCCCTAATTCTCGAGTTGGTACAATAATAACTGCCTGTATAGTTGGATTTGTAGTGTCGATTAATTGTAATAAAGGAAGCCCGAATGCTAAAGTTTTTCCAGATCCCGTTTTTGCAAGTGCTACTACATCCTTTTTGGTTGTTAATAACAATGGAATTGTTTTTCTTCTGAATTTCTGTGGGTACAGAAATATCAATAGCCTTTAAAGCTTTTTGTAATGGTAAATTTAATCCTAAATTTAAAAATTGATTATCCATTATATTTTTTTAACTTATTTAAGTTTATATATTCTATTCGTATAATACAGCAAACTAATTAATTGTTTTATGTGGTTTATACAAATTGATTATTTTATTAACATAAAAAAGCCCATCACAAGTGATGGGCTTTTTATTAAACTTGAAAGTATATGTATTAAATAACTTTAACGTTCACGGCATTTAAACCTTTGTTACCTTCTTGTAGATCAAATTCAACTACATCGCCTTCACGAATTTCGTCTACTAATCCAGAAATGTGTACAAAGTGGTCTTTTTCAACACCTTCTTCAGTGATAAAACCAAAACCTTTAGTGTCGTTGAAAAATTTTACTGTTCCTTTATTCATTTTAATATAATTTATAATTTATTTATTTTGCAAAGATGCCACTATTAATTTGATATATAGTGGATTATTTTCAAATTTTTGAAACTTTCTTAAAATTTGACCCCAAATACTGAAGTATAGATGAATTAATTCTATTTTGTTATAAAAAATGTTCCATATTAATCATTGTTTTAAGTAGTCCTAGAATTATTTAACGCTGCAAATAGTTTTATAAAAAAAAGAATGAGAATTTAGATTATATCCTAACTTCTCATTCTTACTATTTAATGAACAATTAAATTCTTAATTCTGATTGATAGCTTTCACATGAGCAAAAACAGAAACTCCATTGATAACAGTTTCTTCAACTGAGTCTAGCATTTTTATTCCTGTAACTGAATTCACTTCTCCAAATGGTGATATCGCTACAATGTTATAAGCTGCTCCATCTTTAGCAAGAGCACTAATGTGAATAATATTCCCAGATTTACTAATAGCCTTCACTTCAAGATATTTTCCTTCATCATTAATAGCAATGATATTTAAAAGTTTCCCTTTCTCATTAATAGCAACTATTGGAAAATACTTATCATTATTTTTAGGTACTACTATTTTTATTGGAAGTCTTTTGTCATTTACAAGAGCTTTAATGCTCAGTACATTACTTGGGGTATCTGGAGATTGAATTCCTTTTACATCATAGATGTTTCCTTTTTTATCAATAGCTTTTACTTTTAAAAATTGTGCTTCTGGGCGAAATGCTTTCACATGCCAATATACATCACCAGTGATATCGGTCTCTGGTTTTATTAAATCTGAACGATTTTCTATTTGAGCATATCCAAAATTAATAGACAATATTAATAGTAGGATTAAAGAACTAAATTTTGAAATAATTGAGGTAAATCTTATTGTTTTCATTATAATTTAATTTAGACTCAAAATTAATGAATAACACAAATATATAGTATGACAAAAGTCATATAGATAAAGGAATTACACGCTCATTTATTAGAAGATGTTTCTTAAAAAGAATATAAATACTATTTAACCAATGTTACTTTAACAGCATTCATCCCTTTCATCCCTTTTTCAAGTTCAAAAGACACTCTATTTCCTTCTGTTATTTCATCGATTAAACCACTAACGTGGCAAAAGTATTTTTCTTGATTTTCTGAGTCCACTATAAAGCCAAAACCTTTTGAGGTGTCAAAAAATGATACAGTTCCAGTTCTTACAGGATCAATTTCTACTTTATCACTTTCTAGTGTTTTAGGAACACTAATCTCAATATCCTCGACATCCACTTTAATTTTTTGGGTAGGATCTGGTGGAGTATCTGTAATATTTCCAAAATGATCTACATAGGCAAATTCAATTCCTTTTTTTCCGCTTTCTTTTGCTTCAGCTTTTCGAGCTTCCATTTTTTTTCTCTTGTCCTCACGCTTTTTTAAACGTTTCTTCTCTTTTTCACTCTTATTAAATGTTTGCTGCGATTTTGCCATTATTATATTTAGATTTTATCTTCCAATATTAATAAAAATTACTCAGAATATCCATTTTTGATTAATTAAATTTATAAACTTTAATTAATTATCAATTATAAAAACAGTACATTTGATATACTAATCAATAATGTATTGCTACAAAAATTCCATTCATATAATTCTAAATAGGTTACAGTTTTTATTGTAATTTTCGGAAGTATTCTCGGTCTATCTTTATTTATAGCAAAGGAATCTGAAGTAGTTTCCTATATGGGAGATAAACCAGAGACTTGTGTTAATTGTCATGTTATGACTTCTGAATACAATAGTTGGATGCATAGTTCGCATCGTGAAGTAGCAAATTGTAATAGTTGTCATGTTCCTCATGATAATTTAGCCAATAAATATTATTTTAAAGCAAAAGATGGTTTATATCACGCATCTGTATTTACCATGCGTAATGAACCTCAAGTTATACAAATGAAAGAAGCTTCTCAAGAAGTTGTTCAGCAAAATTGTATTCGTTGTCACTCTATCCAAGTAAAAGATTCAAAATTAGATGGCTGGGTTGCTAATCATGCTGAGAATAGAACCGATAGAAAATGTTGGAGTTGTCATCGTGAAGTACCACACGGAAAAGTACATGGATTATCAAGTACCGAGTATTTATTAGCTCCAAAACCCACTGATGTAAATAAAGATATTGTGCCGGAATGGCTTAAAGAAGAAATTAATAAATAATATAGTATTATGAAAAATTGGACCTTGTTTATTGTTACTGCTGTTGTAGTATTTTTGCTTGGTATGTTAGCATCTAATGTTATTAATAGGAAAAATGAAGCAAAGTTTGCTTATACGCCTAAGGTAACAATTGGAGATAATGAACCTAGAAATGATGTGTGGGGAAAAAACTTTCCAAAGCAATATCAATCATACTTACAAACCCTTGACACAAATTTTGTCTCTTACCAAGGAGGAAGTGGTATGGTAGATTTATTAGAGCATGACCCTTTATTAGTAGTATTATATGCTGGTTATGGTTTTTCAAAAGATTATAATCAAGGACGAGGACACTATTACGCTATTGATGATTTAAACCATTCTTTGCGTACAGGTGGCCCAACTGGTCCTAATGATGGTCCTATGCCTGCTACATGTTGGGCTTGTAAAAGTCCAGATATTCCAAGACTGATGAATGAGCAAGGTATTGATGAAACTTATAGTGGAAAATGGGCCAGTAAAGGCCATGAAGTAGTTAATAACATTGGTTGTGCAGATTGTCATAACCCTAAAGATATGAGTTTGCAAATAACACGCCCTGCCTTAATTGAGGCATTTGAAAGTATGGGAAAAGATATAGGTCAAGCTACACATAATGAAATGCGTTCTTTAGTCTGTGCACAATGTCATGTAGAATACTATTTTAACACTAAAACCCCTGTTGAAGGTGTTCCCTATTTAACTTTCCCTTGGAAAAATGGAATGTCTGTAAAAAACATGGAGCAATACTATGATGATATTGACTTTAAAGATTGGGAACATTCAATTAGTAAAGCACCAATGTTAAAAGCACAGCATCCTGGTTATGAAGTTTATATGACTGGAATTCACGCAGATCGTGGTGTTTCTTGTGCAGATTGTCATATGCCATATAAAAGCGAAGGTGGACAAAAATTTACAGACCACCATATCCAATCTCCTTTAAACAATGTTGCTAACTCATGTCAAGTTTGTCATAGAGAAGAAACTACGAAGTTAATTGAGAATGTTTATACCCGCCAAAAAGCAGCAAATGAAAATAGATTAAAATTACAAGAACAAATAGTTAGGGCTCATTTAGAAGCAAGGAAAGCTTGGGATTTAGGTGCTACTGAAGAGCAGATGGAACATATTTTGCAAGGACTTCGTCATGCTCAATGGCGTTGGGATTTTGCAGCTGCATCTCATGGTGGATCTTTTCATGCACCTGTTGAGACTGCTAGAATTTTGGGAAGTGCAATGGATGTTGCTCAAACAACTAGATTAGAATTAGCCAGATTGCTTGCTGATTTAGGTTATAATCAAGAAGTACCTATGCCAGATATTTCTACTAAGGCAAAAGCTCAAGAGTTTATTGGTTTGGATATGGATAAGTTAATAGCAGAAAAAGAAGTATTTGTAGAAAATGTTATTCCACAATGGCTTGAAGAAGCTAAAGTACGTGAATCTAAAATGGAAATTAATTCTGGTGTAAGTCCAAATTAATTCAATTTCATAATTTTATTAAAAAAACTCATTACTGACTTTATTCGGTTTTGAGTTTTTTTATAACCAGAATTAGCACAATATGAATAGATTAAAGAATATATTATTTTCTCCAAAATTAGCTGTATTAGCTTTGTTTGTATTTGCAATTGCAATGGCTTGTGCTACATTTATTGAAAATGATTTTGGTACTCAAACTGCATTTTCTGTTGTATATAATGCTTGGTGGTTTGAATTGGTGATGGTTGTACTAGGGTTAAGTTTCCTTGGAAATATTTTTAAATATAAGCTTTTTAGGAAAGAAAAATGGGGAGTTTTATTATTTCATATTGCATTTATTATAATTCTTATTGGGGCAGGTATAACTAGGTATACAGCTTATGAAGGTATAATGAGAATTAGAGAAGATACGACAAGTAATACAATTATATCTGATCGAAACTTTATTCAATCAACAATTACAGATGAAAATGGAAAAAATGTTTCTATCGAAAAAGAAAAGTACTTCTCTCCTATTAAAAATAATAATTTTTCAATCAATTCTAATGAATTATCAAAACCAGTAACAATAAAGTTTAAAGAATTTATAACTGATGCTTCTCCTGATATTGTTGACACTAATGAAGATGGTGAATCTATAATACAGCTAGTTATTTCTGCTGGTAGTGGTAGAGAATCTATCTATTTAAAAAGAGGGGAAATTGAAAAGTTAGGCAATCATGGTCATGAATTGGCTTTTGATAATGAAAGCTCAAAAGAGCTTAATATTATTGAAAAAAATGGTGTATTAATGTTAAAACCTATGCAGCCTGTTTCATTTTTCGAAATGCAAACAGAAAATGCAGGAAATCTAACAATAGATAGTTTGCAAGCCCTAAAGGAAAGAATACTTTATCGTTCTGGTGACTATTCATTTGTTATAATGTCTTACCATGACAATGCACAAATTAAAATGGTTTCTCAAGCTGAGAAGAAAAAAGATAATGATGAACTAAAAGATGATGTTCTAATACTAGAAGTGTCCGTTGGAAACAATACAAAAGATATTGCTTTATTATACCGACAAGGTTTTTTGCCCGTTTCAAAAGAATTTAATATAGATGAATATTCTTTTGTTATGTCCTATGGTGCAATACCTTTGATAACACCTTTTAAATTAAAACTGAATGATTTTCAATTAGAGCGTTATCCTGGTTCAACAAGTCCCTCATCTTATGCGAGTGAGGTGTCAATTATTGATGGCAATAAAGAAATACCCTATAGAATATTTATGAATAATGTTTTGGATTATGATGGTTATCGCTTTTTTCAAGCTTCTTATGATACTGATGAAAAAGGAACAGTATTATCAATCAACCATGATCGTACAGGAACCCTTATTACATACATAGGATATTTTTTAATGAGTTTAGGGATGTTTTGGACTTTATTTGGAACCAAATCTAGATTTGGAATTATTAGAAATAAACTTGAAAAACTGAATTCAAAAACAGTAATTTTTATTGCTTTCTTAATTTTAAATTCCTTCTCAATTATTTCTCAAAATGTTAATAAAGAAATAGATAGTTTGTTAAGCACACAACTAATTAATAAAGAGCATGCTTCAAAATTTGGTCGATTATTAGTTCAAGATTTAGATGGAAGAATAAAACCTATTAATACTTTATCTTCTGAGTTCTTAAGAAAAATTTCGAGAAAGAATTACTTTAAATATAATACTACCAAATTAGATGTTAATCAAGTTTTTATCGCACTTCATGCAAACCCTAGACTATGGACAAGTATTCCAATAATAAAAATTGATAGAAACAAAGGAGGAAAATTATACGATAGTATTCCCATACATTTAAATGATTTAGTCGCATTTAATGATTTTATAGACCCTCAAAATGGTTACTTATTAGAAATATCTGTTGAAAAAGCTAATACTAAAAAACCATCTGAAAGAAGTGAGTTTGATAAGGAAATATTAAAAGTAGATGAACGTTTTAATATTCTTTTTAATATTTTTTCTGGAAATTATATGAAAATCTTTCCCAAAAGAAATGATGAAACCAAGACTTGGTATAGTCATGTTCACGATTTTATGGATTTTCCAGAAGAAGATGCTGCTTTCGCAAAAGGTATATTACCACAATATTTTTCTGAAATTGAGAAAGCAAAGAAAAGTGATGATTGGACTTTTGCGGAAGATAAAATAGCATATATTCAAAAGTACCAAGAGGTTTTAGCAGAAGATATTATTCCTTCAAAACAATTGATTGAAGCTGAATTATGGTATAATAATTTAAATCTTTATTTCTGGTTATTTCAAATATACTTCAGTTTAGGAGTTGTTTTGTTAATGATTGCTGTGGCAAAGATATTTTCAAATAAAAAGATTATAAGAATTGCATTTAATGGATTAGTTCTGTTAATATTCTTTTCTTTTTTAATTCATACAGGGAATTTAATTTTGCGATGGTATGTTGCGCAACATGCTCCTTGGAGTAATGGTTATGAAATGATCACATTTGCAGCCTGGTCACTAATGCTAATTGGATTAGTATTTTATAAAAAATCTGATTTTGTAGTTGCCTTATCCACGCTTTTTACAGGAACTTTATTATTTGTAAGTTATTTAGATTGGATAAGCCCTGAAATAACTAATTTAATGCCTGTTTTAAAGTCTTATTGGTTAAAAATTCACGTTGCTACCATAATTAGTAGTTATGCTCCCCTAGCCCTATCTGCATTACTTGGCTTAATGGCGTTAGTTTTAATGATTATTAAAAACGATAAAAATTATAAAGTAATTGATGTCAAAATTAAAGAATTAACTTATATCAATGAACTTTCAATGACTATTGGTCTTTTCGTGTTATCAATTGGAACATTTTTAGGTGGAGTTTGGGCTAACGAATCTTGGGGAAGGTATTGGGCTTGGGATCCTAAGGAAACTTGGGCATTAATTAGTATTATTATTTATGCGGCAATATTACATTTTCATTTAATTCCTGCTTTAAGAGGAAAATTTATCCTAAATGTTGCTAGTACTTTTGCCTTTTATTCAATTATGATGACATCTTTTGGAGTAAACTATTATTTAACTGGTCTTCACTCCTATGCAACTGGTGATCCAGTTCCAATTCCAAAATTTGTATATGTTATTACTGCAATTTTACTTTTATTATCAATAATGGCCTATTATAAAAACAAAAGGAATAAAGCTTTATAAAGAGATTAATAAATAAGATTAAAACTTTTGTCTTCTGTTTTTAAACCTTGATAATATTGCAAGTTTCTTTTTGGTATTAATAAAATAAACACCCGTTAATAATATAATTGCTGCTATGACAGATTGTGTAGTAATTTGTTCATCTAATAAATACCAACCTAAAAGCAATGCGATAATAGGGTTTACATATGTTGAGGTTGCTACTTTTTCTGGAGATACAACTTTTAATAGAAAATTAAATGACGTAAATGCAACAATGCTTCCAAAAATAATAAGCAATAACATAGACCATTTTACAGATTCACTCCATTGAATTGGATTAACCCACTCCTCTCTTAAAGAGAAACTAACTATTGCTAACATAATTCCACCTGTTAGCATTTGATAACCTGTATTTACAAAATAGTTCGAGGGCAAATCTGCATTACCCACAAAGATGCTAGCATAAGCCCAACTGATCATACATAAAAATATTAGTATAATACTCAATGCACTATTTTCTTTTAAATAAATATGATTTTGACTTACTAATAAATAGATTCCAATCATACCTAAAAAAACACCAATTAAAGACATTGTTACAATTTTCTTTCCTTGTAATACTCTCATCAAAATCAATATCACTAAAGGCTGGGCAGAAATTTCAAGTGCTGCAAAACCACTATCTACATAATTTAGGGTCCAAACTACTAATCCGTTACCAAAGGTTAAAAATAAAAACCCAGCAATAGCTGTATTAAAAAATTGCCTCCTAGTCACTCGAATAGGTATTTTTAAGATTTTAGCAATTCCAAATATTAATAAACTGGAAATTATAAAACGAGTAGAAGCCAACATAAATGCGGGCAATTCTGCAACAGCTATTTTGTTTAAAAGGTAAGTGGACCCCCAAATTACATAAATAGCAAAAAAAGCGAGCGCAATTAGAATTTTATTTTGGGGCTTATCCATAAATTTACTTAATCAAACAAATGTAAGTAAATTCATTTCATAGTTAACATTCTATTATTTTCATCAAAAAAATGAAGGAATAGATATTATAAAACATTAAAAATAACTAAGGCATAAAGATAAAAACGAACAAAACGCAATAGACCAAACAATAAGTAATTTTTAAACTTATAATGAATTAATCCGGCAGCAATACTTGTTATAGAAAATGGTATAGGTAGTAAGGCTCCAACAACAATTAAAAAACCTCCCCATTTTCTAATCATTTTTACATGTTTCGCCATTTTCACTTCTAAATAATTATAAACAGTTGGCATTTTTGAAATGGCCTTGCCTATAAAAAAAGAAATAATTCCGCCCAAATAAGATAAAACAGCAAGCATGGATAAGAAAAATATTGGGAACTCTGTTTTATCTGCCCAAGCAATAAATATTTCTGGAGGAACTAACCCTAATAAAGATTCCGAAGCAAAGAAAACCCCTAAAATAGTAATTGGATTAAATGTAGTCGTTATTGATGTAAATAGATCATTAAAATCAATAAGAAAAGCATGAATCACCCATAAAGCAATAATAAATAAAGCTATTGGAATGATTGCTTTACCTAAACTAGATCTTACAAATGCATAAAAACCAGTATATGAATAATACTGGTGAAGCAATCTTATTTTAGATTTTTTAATACTTTGTTTAGGGCTTGTACTCATAAAATATTCGATCTGTTTTTAAATCAAACAGATGCGAAGATAACATGGAAAATTAAGATTTATTTTATGAGAAAAGCATATTAACAGTAAATTATGAAGCCTGCAATAAAACAAAAAAAATATAACTATTAAAGAACTGAAAATCAAATGATATTAAAATCAATAAAGACAGAATATAAATTAAAAAAGATATTAGTCAAAGTGATATAAGTTCTTCAAATCTTTTGTTTTTATTGGGCTGACGATTTTTTATAGCAAAGTCGGTGTGATACTTATGATTTTTAAGAAATTGAATTTGCACTTTATTCCACTCAGAGGTATTTATTTTTTTTTGAGAATTCATTCAATTCATTAAATAATTGAATGCCAGTTTTATAATAATTAGGACTTCCAAGAAAATCTAAATCAATATCACAAATAATTCTTTCTTATTTTGTTATAATTCTTCATAGATTATCAATCTTCAGAATTCAATACTAATGATCCAAAATATCAATATTAAGACTACAAATACAAAGCTTAGTGCAAATGATTTTATAGCCTTTTGAACACTTTTAAATTTTTGATTTACAATTATACTTTCAACAAATATTTGTTGACTTAATTGATCAATTATTTCTTCTTCTGTTTCACAAACTTGTATCAACTTTTTAGCATATTGTTTTATATTTCCAAATTTGTTAGCAGCATCTCGGAAAAAGAAAACATTTTCTTCATTTTTAAGCTCCATTTTTGGGTGGAAACATTTAAAGCAATAAAATATGGAAATTATGACAAGAATAATCCAGCAAATCCCAAATATTAACATCAATATGCTTTCTTTAAAAATGTGTTCGAAATTTTCTAATCTATCTATAAATAATCCCAATATTAAACTATGAAATGAAAATATAATACCAGCTTTTAATTCTGAAGCTCTTATTAATTTCTCTAATCTCTCTAATTGTTCCCAGTAATTATTTGTATCCTGATTCATCCTTTAATTATTTGTTTTATGTATTAATTATTTACAAAATACATCTTAAGTGTCCCTCTATTTTTTACATTAATTTCTCCTCTGAATTCACAATCAAATTCATTTTTTATTAAATTATAAGTGCTTTCAGAAATATTAATCCTTCCTGATAAAGAATTTGATTCCATACGGGATGCTATATTTACGGTATCACCCCAAATATCGTAAACAAATTTCTTTGTCCCTACAACACCAGCAACTACTGGGCCTGTATTAACACCAATTCTAATATCAAACCTAGCATGACTGTTAGGGTTATAGTTTTTAGATTTTATCACAAAATCATTAATTTCTATTGCAGCAAGAATTATGTTTTTAATGTGCTTTGCATCAGGAAACGGTAAACCACCAGCACACATATATGCATCTCCAACAGTTTTAATTTTTTCTAAATCATATTTTTCTATTATTTCATCAAATTTTGAAAAATAAAAATCTATGCTTTCTACTAATTCTTCAGGGGTTAAACTTTCTGCTTGTTGAGTAAAATCCTTAAAATCTGTAAATAAAACAGAAACCATTTCAAATCGTTTTGCTTTTACTTTTCCATATTCTTTTAATTCCTGAGCCGTTTCTTCTGGTAAAATATTAAGCAATAAAGTTTCTGAGCGATTTTTTTCAATCTCTATTATTTTATTTGTTTTATTAATAAAACGGTATCTTCTAAAAAGACCAATTGCAAGTAAAGTCAATAAAAACAAGGCTACGATAATAGAAATAACTAAAATGCGTTGTGTTCTTTTTTGTTCATTTAAAAGATCGACTTCAATTTGTTTTTGAGATATTTCAAAATCTGCCCGTAATGCTGCCATTTGCTGTACAGATGAGATATTGTTAACACTATCTTTATATTTAATGTGATCCTTATAGTATTTTATATAATCAACAAGGTTTCCTGTTAATTCAAATAAATTAGACAATTGAAGATTGGCGTCACTTATCTGTTTTTTAAGTCCATATTTTTTAGACAACTCTAAGCTTAATTTAGAATAATTAACTGCTGTTTTCCAATCACCTTGATTTAAATATATATCTGACATATATGTTAAATAGATACTTATTGGGTAGTATTCCTTTAACTCTTCAAGAATCTTGATAGATTCAAGAATATTTTCTTTGGCAAGTTCATTCTTTCCTTGCTCAGCATATACCATACCTGTATTTCCAAGGTTGTATGCAGTACCTAATAAATAATTCTTTTTTTTAAAAATTATTCCAGATTCATTAAAATAGAGTAATGCTTTATCAAATTTGTTTTGATAAAAGAACTCATCTCCTGCATTTGAAAGAGCTGATGCAAGATTTAAAGAATCTTTTTCTTTTCTTAAAATATCTATAGCAATATCATAATAATAATTAGCTTTATCATGATTTTCCATAATAGAATAAACATCTGCTATAGTAATATTAATAGTACCAATTTCTTCATTTTCATCATAGGCTATTTCAGCACCAAGGAAATAGCTTTCTAAAGCAGCGCTTAGGTCTCCTTTAATTTTAAGTGCATTTCCTTTTAGTAGGTAACCATCAAATAAAAAATTAATAGAATCTACTAATTGGGCTTCTTCAATTAATTCTAGACTATATTCTAATGCTTTATCTGGATCTGGGTGGTTATAAGCAAGATCTTTTAAAATTTTTAATCGATTCTCTTTTTTAAATTTTCTTAAAACAAATACGTTTTCTAAACTATCTATTTTATCATTACTTTGACAAAATGAATTTGTTTGAAAAAGAAAAAAGAAGCATATTATAAGAATGGCTTCTTTTTTAAAAAATATTATACGTGAATGATTAAATATCATTTACGGTATATTTTAGGATCCTACTTTTATCTTTGGATCAACTTGAAAAGTACCAGGTCTTAATTGTCCATTAGTCATAATTTTGAATGAAATAGTGTACTTATAAGCATCTTTTCCAGCAGTATCTTTATTAATCTTACCAGTAACGACACCATTTTCTCCTCTCATTTTGTTTGAGCTGAAAACATTAGTTCCACCTTCATAATCTATAGCTGTGATTTTAACTTGATCATCATCAGATGAAGAGGACACTGCTTCCCAAATTATTGTATCTCCTACATTAGCATTAATAGTAAAATCACGAGTATCCATTGATTCAGATTGCCCCTCAAAACGACAATAATTATGAGCGCCATCTGTTTTAACTTCTGCTGTATTAACATTTAAAGTTACATAAATAGTTTCTTGTGCTATTGTATCATTAGCAAATAAGATCAATGAAATAGTTAAAAGAAAAAGTGTTTGTTTAATTTTTTTCATGGTAAGGTTATTTTAGTTGTTATTTTTTTAATATTATTTTAAATATACTCATTCTTAATAATATAGAAATCATATTACGTTTAATAACCATTAATTTCCCCAAAAAACCACATATTAATGTGGTATCAAATGCAATATTTTTAAATTTCACTAGTCAGTTTTCACAACAAAAAAAAAGTAATAATAATGTTATTTGTTGTCTTCAGGTTTTTTAATGATAACTTCTTGGTTTCTTCCTGTTAAGTGATCAACTATTTTAGTCAATGGACTTTTATCTTCAGGTTTCAATTGGCTAGGAACTGTAGATAAAGTTCCATCTCTAGCAGCCATATAAGCTGGTGATAGTATTTCTATTCCAGCATCATTAAAAATATCTAATATGTTTTTATGAATTTCGGAATAAATTAGAGGCATTTTTTTTTGGAAAACTTGTATATGCATTTAATTCATACGATACATAATAATCATCTAAACTTGTTTGTAATACAAATGGTGCAGGATTTTTATCTAAAAGTTGAGTGTTATTAGCAGCAGTTAATAATAATTTATGTGCAGTCTCCCAAGGTAAATCGTACCCCAATGTTATTTTAGTATGAAGTATTATATTTTCTCCATCTTCGTTTTTAGAATAATTTACTATAGTACCTAATAATATGTTGGCATTGGGTATTGTAACATCTTCATTTTTAGTAGTAACTAAATGAGTGACTAAAATAGTTTTAGCGCGAACATCACCCACTATACCATTAATTTTCACACGATCACCTATCTGGAAAGGTCTCATATATGTAATAACAATACCAGCAATAATATTAGAAATTGCAGAAGTAGATCCAAATGAGATAATAGCACCAATAAATATTGAAATACCCTGAAATGCAGATGAACCAGATCCTGGTATATATGGAAAAATTAATATTAGCGCAACAGCATATATTATTACGCTAAATATTTTTTCTGTAGGTAATGCCCAATCTTTATGAAAGTTTTCAAAAACCAATTTCCCAGAATCTATATCTAAAAATATTTCTTTACCTACTCTTACAATGTATCTAGCAAACAAAGCAATAATTATTATAAAAAATAAGGAAGGTATAAAGTCAATAAAACCATAGAAAATAAATTTCACCGGAGTAGAGATATAATTATAAAACAATCCGACAATATGCTTAGCCCAAGGAAAAAAGCTAAACATAAATGGAGAGTAAAATATTAGTATTATTATTATTAAACTTACTCTAACAATATTAGAAATAAAAACAAAAATGTTGGCAGTTTTTCTTGGAATGAAGTATTTTAAAAGATATCCATTTTTCTTTAAAAATTTCCTTTCAATTTTAGATAAACGTACTTTAATTCTTTTAAAGAAGAAGTTAATTAATTTTATAACTCCTATTAAAACTAGTAGAGATAATGCAAAAAAGCCAATACTTTTAGCTCTTTCTTTAAATGTCATAGGCTTTTTATAAGCTAATTTTTCTTTTATTACTTCTACTCTATTATTAGCAAGATCCATTACTGGTACTTGATTAATAACACCCTCTTCTTTAGTTGTAATAAAAAGTAATTGTTTATTAAATTTAGATTCTATATAATCGTTTTTTTTAAGATTATAAATACTGTCAATTAATGGATTGTAATCATCAACAAGTTTTTGTAATCTTTCAGAGATGTCTTTAGCTCTTAATTCTGTAGGATAATCTTCAAAATTATTGTTTAAATAAAATATAGTATCCTTATTAAGGATTACGGGTGAAGGAGAACTTTTTATGACATTTTGAGTCTTATATATAGAATCTACAACTATTGCTTCTTCACTATTTTGAGAAATTAGTAAATACGGAATAAATACTAATAGAAATACTAGTTTGTTAAATTTCATTCTAAATGATTCTAAATGCTAAGGTATAAAAAATACTTTTTGCAATCAAAGCCATAAATTGTTCAACAAAAGCATAAAATCAATACTAAAAGAATAGAGAAAGTATCGTGATTAGCAATTTGAAAAACTAACTTGTACTCCAAAACAATTTATAAATTACCCTATTCTTCTTCTTTTGGAGGGAAACCATTTATTTCTTCATAAACACGATCAAAATTCTCACGTAGATGGTTACGAAGTTTTAATCGATAATCATCTTTTAACCAAGTAATAAAATTATGAGTACTTCTACTAATACATTTTGCATAACGCTCTATTCTGTTATCAATATCATCACCTAGTTTTTTTGCAAGACTTAAAGCGTCATAAACGTCTTCACTGTTTTCAATACAAATATATGCATGTTGTGCAATCGATTTTTCTAAAATAACTTTAGAAGATTCTCCTTTTGCGGTTGCTTTTGAATAGGTGTCTTTAATATCAAAATAAACTTCTTTTGAATTAGAAAATAACTCTCTAATTTCTGGAGGCATTTCAAACCTAAAATTGTTTTCAATTTCATCATCATCAAGTAATCTATCTACAAAGTAATCTGGTGATCTAAAAATTGTTTGCCAATCTAAGTCAGCACCCCAAGGCCCAAAACGATACGTGTTATTACCTAAATCAATAACATTAAAGCTCGATTTATTATTTAATATACGTGAACCACGACCAATCATTTGATAATATAATGTCAATGATTTTGTTGCTCTGTTTAGGATAATCGTGTCTATGGTAGGCTCATCAAAACCAGTAGTCAAGATACTTACTGATGTTAAAATCGCATCTGGAGTTTCTTTAAACCATTTAATTATTTCTGCACGTTGCTTTTTAGTTGCGGTATTGTCTAAGTGTTTAATAGGTAATCCTGCGGCACGAAATGTATAATATACCTGTATCGAAGTATTAATACCATTGTTAAAGATTAATGTCTTTTTACCTTTAGAATTACTTAAATAAGCTTGCAATAAATTATCCATCATTGCATTGCTCGTATATAAATCTTCAGAAGATTTTACCGTATAATCACCATTAGACCCAACTTCTAATGAAGTTAGTCCCATATTATATTGAAAAATTTCTGCTCTTGCCAAAAATTCATTTTCAATTAGGGCCTCAATAGTTTCACCAGAAATTAATTCGTCATAATTATCTTTTATTGGTAAGTTCTTATTTGAACTTAATGGAGTAGCAGTAACTCCCAGAATGAAAGATTTATCAAAAAATTTAAATAATTTAATAAACGAATTGTAGTGAGCTTCATCAATAATAACTAAACCAACATCAGATATATCTAACTTATTATCATTAAGACGATTGTTAAGAGTCTCTACCATTGCAACAAAACAACTGTATGAATCTTGATCATCAAGGTTAGCTGTACTATTAATAACCTTATTGTTAACTCCAAAACCGGTTAACATTTCTGAAGTTTGACGGCATAATTCTAATCGGTGAGTCATCACCAACACTTTTTTGTCATGATGCTTTAAATATTGCCTAACAATTTCAGAAAAGATAACTGTTTTCCCTCCTCCTGTTGGTAATTGATATAACAAATGATAATCGTCTGGGGCTGTTTCAAATTTTTCAAAAATCTTAGTGATAGCTCCTTTTTGATAGTCGTATAACTGCTTATCGGTTTTTTTATCGTGTACTGCTTCCAATGATATGAAGTATTAAATTATTTTTTATTTCTTCTATTAAAATTCTTATCGCCTTTAGTTTTAGGCTTCTTATACTTTTTCTTTATTGTTCTTTTATAAGAACCTCCTTGATTTACTTTACTATTCTTTTCGCTTTTTTCATGAAACCCTTTCCCTGCTCCTTCTTCTTTTAAAGGATTATAGCGTTCTTTATGTTTGGTCTGCTCGTCATAAGATAGCTTCTTGGAAATTTCAATTTCTGAAGACATTTCTAATTTTGGAATTGATATTCCCATTAATTTTTCTATAGCTTCTTTTGCTGGTTGTTCAGCTTCTGTAGAAAACAATAATGAGACTCCTTCTTGTTCCGCCCTACCAGTTCTACCAATACGGTGCATATAATTTTCTGGAAATGCTGGTGTATCAAAATTTATAACTTGTGAAATTAAATTTAAATCTAGTCCACGAGCCATGATATCTGTTGTAACTAATATTCTAGTATTTTCTTCATTAAAATTTTCAATAGAGCGAATTCTATAATTTTGTGTTTTATTAGAATGAATTACAGCTACTTCACTGGTGAAAAAATCTTCCAATTCTGTAAAAAGTAAATCCGCGCTTTTTTTATTAGATACAAAAACCAAAACTTTACTATAGCTCTCAGAATCTTGAAGCAAGTGTTTTAACAAATTTGCTTTGGTATAAAAATTAGGAACATCATAACTATACTGCGAAATATTATCTAAAGGAGTTCCACTAACTGCAACTGATATTGTAGTTGGTGCTTGAAAGAAATCGTGAATTAGTTCATTTACATCATCTGTCATAGTTGCAGAAAACATTACGTTTTGTCTTCTAGTTGGTAATAATTCAAAAATATTAATCAATTGAAAACGAAACCCTAAATCAAGCATCACATCTACTTCATCTATCACTAGTTTTTTTATAGATTTTAATTGTAATGCTCTACTTAATACTAAATCGTATAATCGCCCTGGAGTAGCTACAACTATATCTGCACCTTGTGTAACAGCTTCTTTTTGTCTATTGATGTTTACACCACCATAAACTCCAACAACACGAACTGTCATATATTTTGCAAACTTTTCTATTTCATCAACAACTTGTATTACTAATTCTCTAGTTGGAACAATCACTAATACTCTAGGCTGTATCTGTTTAGAATATGGAAGTCCTTGTAAAATAGGTAACATATAAGCAAAAGTCTTACCTGTACCCGTCTGAGCAATACCAACCATATCTTTTCCTGATTGTATTACTGAGAAAGATTGTGACTGAATGGGAGTTGGATTTTCAAACCCTAAATCCTCTATCGCAAAATGCAACTGCTTTGATATGTTAAAACTTGAAAAAGATTCCATCCTATAAAAATTTTTGCAAAAGTACTACTTTATTAAGCATTCTTAAGCACATCTTTTGTTAGATGTTTTAATTGTAACTTTGAAATTCTAAAAAATAACAGATTTGCATCCAAAAAACGTACACAACGACTCTTATAAATTTGAAAATTTAATTGTTTCTCATCCAGAATTAAAACCCTTTGTTTTTATAAATGATCACCAAACTCAAACTATTGATTTTTCCTCTAGTGAAGCAGTATTGCACTTAAACAAGGCTTTATTAAAGCATCATTATAAAGTTGACAATTGGGATATTCCTCCTCATTATCTATGCCCTCCTATCCCTGGAAGAGCAGATTATATTCATTATATAGCAGATTTATTAACTGAAGATAATTCTTCAAAAAATATTAAAGGTCTTGATATTGGAATGGGCGCAAATTGTATTTACCCTATTTTAGGGGCACAGATTTACCGTTGGGATATGGTTGGTGCAGATATTGACCACAATGCAATTATTTCTGCGAAGAAAAATGTAAAATCTTCAGATCGTTTAAAAAGACATATTGAAATTAGACAACAGTTTAATAATGCTAATATTTTTGAAGGAATTATTGCTGAAAAGGAATATTTAGATTTTACGATGTGTAACCCTCCTTTTCATTCTTCTGAAGAAAATGCAAGTAAGGGGACACTTAAAAAGCTAAGAAACCTACAAAAAGAGGATAGCCCTTATCAAACTAAAAAGGAAATTATATTAAATTTTGGAGGACAGGCAAATGAATTGTGGTGTAATGGTGGAGAAGCATTATTCATAAAAAGAATGATTAAACAAAGTGTGAAATTTAAAACACAAGTTGGATGGTTTACTACTTTAGTATCTAAAAAAGAAAACCTCCCTAAAATCTATAAGCAATTAGACAAACTAAAAACTGAGCGAAAAACAATTAACATGTCCCAAGGAAGTAAGAAAAGTAGATTTGTTGCTTGGAAGTTTTAATTCATTTAATTTAGCATAACATTTTTTAAAAATAATCACCTTGAAAAATTACATTTTATATATAGTATTATTGGTTTCAATAAGTATAAAAGCTCAAGATTTATCATCGGTTTATGAAAAAGTAAACCCAGCAGTAGTTGTTATACTTACTGAAGAAAAAGAAATAGTAAACCAAGGTAATACTACAAAAACGGTAACATCAAATGGCCTTGGATCGGGATTTTTAATTTCTGATACTCAAATAATAACTGCGGCTCATGTAGTACAAGTAGCTGAAAGTTTAATGGTAGAATTTTATGATGGTGAAAAAATACCTGCTAATGTAAAATCCTCTTATAGCTCAGCAGATATTGCTTTAATAGAGCTTGTTTGGCCTAGAAAAAATGCAGTAACTGTTAAACTTGGTAATTCAGATGAAGCAAAAGTAGGTTCTAAAGTTTTTATTGTTGGTGCTCCATTTGGATTGGGGCATTCTTTTTCATCTGGCTATGTAAGTGGGTTTAAAAAAAACACTCAAGATAAAAACCCTTTTACCAAATCGGAATACATACAAACCGATGCAGCTATAAATACAGGAAATTCAGGAGGTCCTATGTTTAATATGAATGGTGAAGTTATTGGTGTTGTGAGTAATATTTTAACGAAATCTGGTGGTTTTGAAGGAATCGGTTTCGCAGCAACCTCAAATTTAACAAGAAAACTATTATTAGAAAAAAAGCCATTTTGGACTGGTACCGAACTCATACCTATCACAGGAAAAATGGCAGAAATATTTAACCTTCCACAAAATACAGGTTTTATGGTTCAGAAAGTTGTTATGTCATCTCCTTTAGGAGTTATAGGAGTTCGTGGAGGTGATGTTGAAATGAGTATTGGAGGAGTAAAATTATGGCTTGGCGGAGATATATTGCTTTCCTTTAATGGTATAAAAATTGAAGAATCTGATGAAACTTTATTGAAAATCTCTGAATCAATGGAACAAAGATCTGCTGATGCTCCTATGCAAGTAACTGTACTTAGAGCAGGAAAAGTGGTTACATTAGGTCGATTAAAATAATTATTCTTTTTTATGAAAAAAATATACAGCAATCCTTGGTCTGATTATGAACTCATTGATGCTGGAAATGATAAAAAACTTGAGAGATGGGGAGATATAATTACTATAAGACCTGATAGAAACGCTTATTTCACTTCTATTTTATCAATTAATGAATGGCATCAAAAAGCTCATTTTGAGTTTGTAGAAACTACTAAACAATCTGGAACTTGGGTTTCATTAAATACAAGTAAACCTATTTTAAATAATAAAGAGAATACCAATTGGCAGATTTCCTATAAGAAAAGTATTTTTAATTTGCGATTAACTAAATTTAAGCATCTTGGTTTATTCCCAGAACAGCAGACCAATTGGGAATTTATTAATTCACATCTTACTGAAGGAACAAAGTTTTTAAATCTTTTTGCATATACAGGCGGAGCATCTTTAATTGCGAATCATAAGGGTGCTGATGTTTTTCATTGTGATTCTGTAAAGCAGGTCATTACTTGGGCAAAATATAATATGGAAAGCTCCAACCAAGAAGGAATTCATTGGGTTTTGGATGATGCCCTAAAATTTGCAACTAAAGAAGTAAAAAGAGGTAAAAAGTATGACGCTATCATTATGGATCCACCTGCTTTTGGATTAGGAGCAAAAAAGGAACGTTGGAAAATAGAAACTAAATTTTCTGAATTGGTTAAAGTAGCTAGTGAATTATTAAGCAGTAAGGGGTTTTTAATCATTAATACTTATTCCCCAAAATTAAAGGAGGAAATTATTAGGCAAACTGTTCAAAAATATTTTCCTTCAAAAAATATAGAAATAAAAAAACTTTCATTAAAATCAACTACTGGCAAAACATTAGAGTTTGGTGAATTGACAAGGGTTTATTAATTATACATCTTAAATTTAAGTATGAAAGCAGCTACTTTAAAAGAAGTTAAAACTGAATTAAATCATAAATCTCATAACGAGTTATTAGAAATTTGCCTTCGTTTATCCAGGTTTAAAAAAGAAAACAAAGAACTATTAACATATTTATTGTTTGAAATTTCAAATGAAAAAAAATATATTGAGAGCATTCAAAATGCAATGGATTTAGAGTTTGATGCAATTAATACTGATAGCTATTTTTACATGAGAAAGAGTATTCGTAAAATTTTGCGAATCATAAAAAAGTATATTCGTTATTCACAAAATAAGGAAACTGAAGTTGAGCTCCTACTCTACTTCTCACGTAAGCTTCAAACATTTACTCCGTCTATTTTTGAGAGTAAAGCATTAGCAAATGTTTATAATAGAAATATGGATTTTGTAAGTAAGAAAATATCATTATTACACGAAGATCTTCAATACGATTACCAACAAGAAATAGATAAACTAACAAATAATTAAAAGTATGATTACCATATATCACAATCCACGATGCAGTAAGTCCAGAGCATGTAATTTAATGCTTGAAGATTTTGGAAAAGAAGTAAAAATCATCAATTATACAAAAGACCTTTTTACTGAAACATCTTTAAAAGAAGTAATTCGTTTATTAAATATAAATCCCATTGATTTAGTTAGAACAAACGAAAAAGAATGGAAAGAATTATATAAAGGAAAAGAAATGTCTGATTCTGAAGTTATTAAAGCTATGGTAAAACATCCAAAATTAATAGAAAGACCTATTGTTGTTAATGGAAAAAAAGCGGCTATTGGTAGACCTTTAGAGGCTGTTCAAGCAATTTTATAAAATTCTATGGCATAAAAAAAGGGTTGTGTTTATTACACAACCCTTTTTTTATATATAATTATTAGATCTAAGCCTTTTCTTTTCTTTTTGCTTCACGGTTTAATTTCCACCTTTCTAATAAAGATCCACCAATCCAATAAGGCAATATAGAAATTAAAAATATCATTAACCAAAAACCAATAGTTACAATAGTTAAAAAAGCTAAGAAACCTAAATATTGATCAAAATCAAACATAATAAATCGTGTTTTAAATAATGGATCAAATATACTATGCTTTTTTCAATAAAAACAATAAATAATATATTTTATTAACAGGAAATAAACATTTTTAGTTGAGTAAAATAGGCCTTTTACGTACCTTTGTAGCTCTTCAAAAACAATATTATGAACTATAGAATTGAAAAAGATACATTGGGTGAGGTAAAAGTCCCATCCGATAAACTTTGGGGTGCCCAAACTGAGCGATCTCGTAATAATTTTAAAATTGGAGCTGTAGCTTCTATGCCTTTAGAAATTGTTTATGGCTTTGCATATTTAAAAAAATCGGCTGCCTATAGTAATTGCGAATTAGGAGTGCTTTCAGAAGAAAAAAGAGATTTGATTGCAGCTGTTTGTGATGAAATATTAACGGGTATGCATGATGACCAGTTTCCATTAGTCATCTGGCAAACAGGTAGTGGTACCCAAAGTAATATGAATTTAAATGAGGTGATTGCTAATCGTGCTCATCAATTAGCAGGAAAAACAATTGGAGAAGGTGAAAAAACATTGCTACCTAATGACGATGTTAATAAATCTCAATCTTCAAATGATACATTTCCAACGGGAATGCATATTGCTGCTTATAAAAAATTAGTTGAAGTTACCATTCCAGGAGTAAAACAATTACAAAAAACATTAGAAAAAAAATCTAAAGATTTTAAAGATGTAGTTAAAATTGGTCGAACTCATCTAATGGATGCTACACCCCTTACTTTGGGACAAGAGTTTAGTGGTTATGCTTCTCAACTTGATCATGGAATTAGGGCTTTAGAAAACACGTTACCGCACCTTTCTGAATTAGCTTTAGGTGGAACTGCAGTTGGAACTGGTATTAACACACCAAAAGGTTATCCTGAAAATGTTGCAGAATATATTGCTAAATTTACAAATCTTCCTTTTATCACAGCTGAGAATAAATTTGAAGCTTTAGCTGCACATGATGCTATTGTAGAGTCTCATGGTGCCTTAAAACAATTAGCGGTTTCATTAAATAAAATTGCAAACGATATACGATTATTAGCCAGTGGACCTAGAAGTGGTATAGGAGAAATAATAATTCCTGCAAACGAACCAGGTTCCTCAATTATGCCTGGGAAAGTAAATCCAACCCAAGCTGAAGCGATTACTATGGTTTGCGCTCAAGTAATTGGAAATGATACGGCAATTAGTGTTGGAGGAATGCAAGGACATTATGAGTTAAATGTTTTTAAACCGGTTATGGCAGCAAACTTTTTATTATCAGCACAATTAATAGGTGACGCATGTGTTTCTTTTGATGTTAATTGTGTTTCTGGAATTGAGCCAAATTTTGAAGTCATTAAAAAACAATTAAACAATTCTTTGATGTTAGTCACTGCTTTAAATACAAAGATTGGTTATTATAAGGCAGCAGAAATTGCAAACACTGCTCATGAAAATGGAACTACTCTTAAGGAAGAAGCTGTAAGATTAGGATATGTTACTGAAGAAGAGTTCGATTTATGGGTTAAACCAGAGGATATGGTAGGTAATTAATCTCCTATTTCACATATTATTTTAAAGTGACTGTCTCATAAGGCAGTCATTTTTTTATACAATAATATCGTTTAAATGCATATTTATTAGTTAAAGTGTAAATATTTTGTATATTGGACTACCCAAATGATTAAACCTACATATTATGAAACGACAAATATTGCCCCTGCTTTTATGTCATTTTGTTTTGTTTTTTGCAATTAACAATTCAATTTTTGCAATAAATAATTTAATACAAAATGAGCATAATGCTACAGAATATCAGGCATTTAGTGTGTTGAATGTGAATAGTTTTCAAGAACCTATTCACTATTTAAACTCAAATAGTCTATTAACTCAATCTTTCCATTTAAGGAGTATTTTCCAATACAATTCTGATTTACCTCTTAAGAATGGGATTTCATTAGTTAAGGAATTTTCCTACATAAAAAATGATAAAAAAGCTCATAGTCCAGCAACTATTTTAACACCCATACAATATCAAGGGAATTTATTTAATCAAGGATTGTTTTATGGTTTTGCATTAACAATAGTACTGTTAAATTTAGTTTGCTTTTTTGTATTTGATGAAATCTTATTTGTAAAGTTTTCAGCAGTTGTTGCAGGTTTAATGATAGCTCTATTTTTCACCGAAGGATTGTTTCCTCTTGTTGGTATAGGAGGAATCTTGCAAGTTCAAATCATGCAATCAACTTTATTATTTTTTGCTATAGGGTTACATTGTTTATTTGCTGATAAATACTTGACTATTAAAGAGTACTTCCCTAAACTAAGTCAGATTTCATTAGCTGCTTTTGGTTTATCATTTTTATTGATAACTACTTCTTGGATTAATGGTAATGAAGTGTTAGCAAATATTTCTAATATACTAATGTTTGCAACATTGAGTATCTATTTTTTAGCGGGTATATTACTTTTCAGTAAAAAGAATTACGCAAAATTTTATGTTATTGGAACTTTTATTCCTTTGCTTTTTTCTATTGATTATTTCGTTTTAAATCCTTTTGGTATAGATTTTCTTTTTACAGAGCCTGTTCATTTAAAAATAGCAACATTATTTGAAGTTTTACTTCTCTCCTATGCTATTTTGTATAGAATGCAAGCAGTTAAAGAAGAAGGAGAATTAAGACAAACAGAAATGAGAATCTTCCTTAAAAGACAAGATGTTATGACTAGGAATCAAGTTGAACAATTGGTAGAAGATGTGTATTTAGAAAATTTAATTATGCAATATGATTTAGATGGTCTAGAAATAAAGTTATTACAATATATTTCTGAAGGAAAAGAGAATGCTAAAATTGCTCGTAAACTTAAGCTTACTGAAGCGGAAGTTGTAGATTATACTAAAGATTTATACAAAAAACTTGAAATTAGTGAGCATATTCAAGAAGATTACAGATTATTAGATAACCAACCCGATTATATTTACAATTAAAAATTTCAACAATTAATTTAAAAGGGTAAGCTTTAATTAGTTTACCCTTTTTTTGTATAGTGTTTTTTATAATTAAAGTATGCAGCTGCACCTAAAATAAATACAAAAGCGGTAAAGTACCAAACAAAGTTAGGAGTAACTGGTGCGTCCCCACTTGCATACGAATGCAATCCTGCCAAATAGAAATTAACTCCAAAATAAGTCATCATAATCGATGCATAAGCAACCACTGAAGCAAAATTAAAAGTCCATCTTCCTCTTAAACCAGGAATTAATCGCATATGAATTACAAAAGCATAAATCATTATACTTATTAATGCCCAAGTTTCTTTTGGATCCCAACCCCAATAACGTCCCCAACTTTCATTTGCCCATTGTCCTCCTAAAAAGTTTCCAATAACTAACATTACTAAACCAACAGTTAAAGCCATTTCTGTAATAATGGTAAGTTCTTTTATATTAAGGTCCATTTTTTTGAAATTCTTTTTGTTGGTAAGTACAATAAGTAATAAAGATGTTAGTCCTAAGATCATTCCTAATGTAAAGGGACCATAACTAGCAACAATAACAGCAACGTGAATCATTAACCAATAACTATCTAAAACAGGCTGTAAATTAGAAATTGAAGGGTCTATCCAGTTTTCGTGTGCTACCCATAATATGATTGCAGCAACAAAAGCAGTAGATGCAATGGTTAAATAACTCTTTCTTCCAAGGGTTAAGCCAAACATTACTGTAGCCCATCCTACATAAATAATAGATTCGTAAGCATCACTCCAAGGAGCATGACCACTTATATACCATCTAGCTATCAAACCTATAGTAAGTAGAATAAATAATATCCAAATAATATATTTAAAAAACTTAACAATAGTATTAATAGGTTTACTTTCATTAAATATCTGAATAATAATAAACACAAACATCAACATACCAAACACTGCAAAATATTTGTATAGTTTATTGAATATATCCACTTCATTATAAAGAACTTCTGCTTTAACTTTATTTTCTGAAGGCATTACAGCTGCTCCAAATTCATTTTGAAATTTAGTAATTCCAGAAAGTAAATCATCAGCAGTATCATAATTTCCATCCTTTCTTGCTTCTCTTAATACTTCAAAATAATAAGGAAGTATATTTTTAGCAATTGCAGAATCCTTTTTGCTATAATTAACTTGATCTAATTCAGGGTAAGATACCCAACGATTATTATCATCATTTGGAATTGGAAATATTTTAAATATAGTACCACTTAATGCTTCATTTAATAAATAAAAGTTTTCATAGGCTTTCATGAAATCTTTTTGAAACTGATTTTTATTTACAGTTTTAGAAGCTTCTTCAATATAAGGACCTAATTTATTATTACCTTCTTCATCAATTAAATCCATTAATGAGAAATACTTGGAATCCTTAGGAATTCCTATAATCTCTCGAATACTATCGTTTCCTCTTTTTAATGACATAATAGGTACTTCTAGCCAAAGCCTCGGAAACTCAACCATAGACACAAATACTTGATTTGCATCTAATCCTTCATAATCATTTTTTCTACTAATTTTTCTAAGTAACTCACTTGCAAAAGTATTCACAGGTTTCATTCTACCATTATCCTGAATCACCAAATGTGCAAATTTTGCAGCGTGTTCTTTGGTTACTACATTCTCAAATATGATAGAATCCAATTTATGCTTTGATATTTTGGTTCTATGTGAAGTTGAATCTTGTGAAAAACCAGAAAATGAAAGTAACAATACTAATATGGTTGTCAATGCTGCTTTCTTTTCTTTTACTTTTTTCAACATTTTTTTCAGAACTGCAAAACGAGTATTCTTATCAAATAATATAGCTAATAAACCAAAATAGAGTAAGGCATAACCTATATAAGTAATCCAAGTGCCCCAAAAATCATGATTTACTGAAAGAATAGTCCCTTTTTCATCTCCATCAAAGGATGACTGGAAAAAACGATAACCCTGCTCATCAAGAATATTATTCATAAAAATCTCATAATCATAAAAATCCGTTTCGCTTTTATTTACAGTAACTTTGCTTTTAAAGGCAGAATAATTTTTTTGTGTTCCTGGATATTTATCAGCTATAAAATCATTTAAAGTGATACTAAATGGAAGTTTATATTCTTTTGACCCATAAGTTAAATATACCTTAAGACCAGCTATTTCTGTAGCCACTGGGTTTCTAGTTACTCCAGCCCCCCCTAGTACATCAACCGTTTTAGTTTCCCCATTAGATGAAACTTCCACAGTAACAGCATTAATGTTAGTCTTTTCATTTTCAGGCGCTTTTAAAACTCCAAACTTTCCAGGCATTACACCTTCAGGAAGCACAAATGCCATATTAGCTACTTGATATAATGAACGTAAATTTAATGGCTGTATTGAGTCGGTAACTAGAGCACCAGTCGCTCTATCCGCCATACGCATCCATTCTCCCTCAAAAGGTGAAGAAATTGAATAGGCTCCATCTTTATGCATTAAATTAATAGCACCTTCTGTAGGTTTATTTAATGAAACTAAAACATTATGAATATTTAGAATATCACCATCACCTATCCAATGATCATGACGTTCACCTCCACCAGCTTCAACAATTTTCAAATAATCTTTTCCATCATCTGAAGGAACTACTCCTTCTTTAGCATTACTAATATAATCAAGGTATTTAATTGATACTTCCTGACCATTATAGTCCGTGTTAATTTCAAAATCATTATCCAATCTTTCGGATAATCTAATTGGTTTTGGTGAAAGGGTTCTTCTTTGAGGGACTCCGTCAACTTCATAATCACCATCAATAAAAGTAGTTAGGTACGTATCAGAAGAAAGCATCGTATTTTCAGTTGCTCCTTCGCGAATATGCATCATTCCTTCAAAACTTATATATCTCGTTATAAAAGCTCCAAAAAGAATTAATATAAATGCTAAGTGCAGTGTCAAGGTTGCCCATTTTTCTTTTCGAAACAGACGATATTTACCAATATTACCAATAAAATTAATCATAAATAAAGCCATAATAGCCTCAAACCACCAGGTATTATATACTAATTCTCGAGTATAAGGAGTTGGAGAAGTTTCTGCAGAAGCATCTAAAAAAGTTCCTGTTGCCATAGCAGCAGCAAAAACTATAAATAAAATAGCAGTTAAACGCGTAGAAAAAAGAACTGAAAAGATTTTCTTTATCATAGATTGTTAATTTGATGCAAATTTAAGTAATTACATTTAGTATTATTATGATTATTGTTAATGTTTGAAATTACAGTTTTGGCTTACTTTTAAAAATTTCCATATTCATAAACGTACTCATATTCCGAGCTCTATTCTTTGCTAATTGAGCATTATCTCCTTCAAATAAAGCATCTATGTTTTTAAACCAAAGGTTTAACCAAATCCCAAAATGGTATTCATTAATAGAATGATCATGAAATTTATCTGCCCTTACATGTGCAGCCAAAGGATTACCCGTATATTTTTTGATAAAAAATAAATTTGTTTCCCAGAAATCTACCAATAAATCTAAATGTTTATCCCAATCGGTTATCATAGAATTAAAAATAGGCCCTAATAATTGGTCCTCTCTAACTTCTGTGTAAAAAGCATGTATTAAAACAGTAATGTCTTCACGAGATTTAATATCATTTTTATTCATATGAATGTTATCATTAAATTAAGTCTTTGCAAATGTATAGTTTCATAATATAGCACGCTATTAACTTTTAAATATTATTATCTTCGTATTATGAAATCTATCGTTTTATTAGGAGCTGGTAATCTTGCAACTCATTTGTTTGATGCTATTAATAATTTAACAGAATTTGAAGTAATACAGGTTTACAACAGAAATAAAAAATCATTGGATTATTATTCTTCAACCGTAGAAACAACAAGTTCATTAAATAAAATTAAAAAAGCAACTATTTATATTATTGCTGTTCCAGATGATGCCATTAAATCGTTTTCAGGTAAATTACCTTTTAAAGATAACTTAGTTGTTCATACCTCTGGAAGTGTTGCTATGGAAGCGTTATCTAATAAAAATCGAAAGGGAGTTATTTACCCATTACAAACATTTTCAAAAAATAGTTCTGTCAATTTTTCTGAAATTCCTATTTGTATTGAAGCTTCAAACCCTTCAGATACTTTATTATTAAAAAAACTTGGGGATTCTATTTCTAACAAAGTAATTGAATTAACTTCCAATGAAAGAGAGAAAATTCACCTAAGTGCTGTAATCGTAAATAATTTTGTGAATTATTTATATCAAGTCGGTAATGATTTATTAGAAGAACAAGCCTTACCATTTGATTTGCTTAAACCTTTAATACTAGAAACAGCAAAAAAAATAGAATACCTCACTCCTGCTGAAGCTCAAACGGGACCTGCAAAAAGGAATGATAAAAAAACAATTGAAAAACATTTACATTTGTTAAATGATAGCCCTTATGAAGAGCTCTATCAAAATTTAACAAATGCAATATTGAAAAAATATAATAATCTATAATATGAGTTATAAGGAATATCTAAATCAAATTACTACCTTAATTTTTGATGTTGACGGTGTACTTACCGATGGATCTATTATCGTTGCAACTAATGGTGATATGTATCGAAAAATGCACACAAAAGATGGATTTGCTTTAAAAACAGCTGTTGACAAAGGATTTAATGTTTGTATCATCTCTGGAGGAAATAATGAAGGAGTACGATTGCGATTACAAGGTTTAGGAATAAAAGATATTTATTTAGGAGCACATCATAAAACCGAAACTATGAATGCATACCTTAAAGAAAAATCGATTCTAAGAGAAAATGTGCTTTACATGGGAGATGATATTCCTGACTTGCAAGTAATGAAAGAAATTGGGTTAGCTTGTTGCCCTCAAGATGCTGTACAGGAAATTAAAAGAATATCTAATTATGTTTCTCATAAAAAAGGTGGCAAAGGTTGTGTTCGTGACGTTATTGAACAAGTGTTAAAGGTTCAAAACAAATGGTTGAACGATGAAACTGTAAGTGCGAAATACGATTAATACCCTATAAATATTTTTCTCCTTTGAGTTATTTAAAATTAATACGATATCAAAATTTGCTCATTTTAATTTTGATGCAAACTCTTATTAGGTACGGTTTGTTTATTCCTTTAGGCCCAGATCTTACACTCAATAACTTTTATTTTGTTTTATTAATAATAGCTACTATTTGTATAGCTGCTGCAGGAAATATTATTAATGACATTTATGATGTTGAAATTGATAAAATCAATAAGCCTGACAAAGTAATTGTTGGAAATCAAATTTCTGAAAAAACTGCTAATTATCTTTTTATAATTCTAAACATACTTGGGGTTAGTATTGGTTTTTATTTATCAAATAAAATAGGGAAACCAGAATTCGCTGGATTTTTTATTGTTATTTCTGCACTTTTATATTTATATGCCTCATTTATTAAATCGATTACATTTTTTGGTAATGTTATTATTTCTGCATTAGTTGCATTTAGTTTACTAATAGTAGGTTTATTTGATTTATTCCCTTCCATTAATTTTATAAATCAAGAACATCAATCTATTGCATTCGGTATCCTGCTTAATTATTCATTTTTTGCTTTCTACATTAATTTAATGAGGGAAATTGTAAAAGATATTGAAGATGTAGATGGTGATAAAAATGGAGGCTTAAAGACATTGCCAATCATATTAGGGAGAAAGAGAGCTTCTTACATTGTATTTGCAATGAGTGTATTCGCAATATTTGGAACCGTATATTATATTTATATCCATTTATACAATTATACTTTTGCTGTTCTTTATTTTTTAGTTCTCATATTAGCTCCCCTATTTTACTTCAGTGCTAAAATTTGGGATGCAAAAATAAAAAATGATTATACAATTTTGTCTAAATTACTTAAAGTAATTATGCTATTGGGTATGGGCTCCATTTTGTTGTATACCTTTGCATTTCAAAATTAATTTTTTTTTATGCTTTCAGAAAAACTAAAAAACTACAATATAATTCTTGCTTCAGGATCTCCTCGGAGACAACGCTTTTTTAAAGAATTGGATTTATTTTTTTCTATTGAAATAAAAGAAATTGAAGAAGTATACCCAGATACTTTACGAGGGGTTGAAATAACAGACTATTTATCTAAATTAAAGGCTTCAGCATTTACGAATCTTTCAGAAAAAGATATTGTAATAACTAGTGATACTATTGTTTGGCAAAATGGAAAAGCTATCGAAAAGCCTAAAGATATGAAAGATGCCTTTCGTATGATAAAATCCTTTAGTGGTAGAATGCATAAAGTGTTTACATCGGTTACTTTTACAGGAAAAGATTTTCAAAAAACCATCCATGACACTACAAAAGTTTGGTTTAATGAATTGACAGATGAAGAAATAAAGTATTATTTAAATACCTACCAACCCTTTGATAAAGCTGGAAGTTACGGAATTCAAGAATGGCTTGGATATATAGGAATAAATAAAATTGAAGGTTCATTTTTTAATGTTATGGGGTTGCCTACTCACTTAGTATATAGAACCTTACTAGAAATTTCAGAATTATAATATTTCATTTACATTACTACTTGTTAAAAAATCACTAAATTATTTTAGTCCCTTTGCCTTTTAAGTATATTTGAGAATTACCAATAACACTATCCATGACAAAATTTACCTTTGTAATATTTTCAGTTTTAATAAGTATTACCTCTTTATTTGCACAACAACCGGAAAAACCAACATCTTCAGAAATATATCATAAACTTCAAAAGTTAAACTTTTTAGGATCTGCAATGTATATCGCTGCACATCCTGATGATGAAAATACTCGTTTAATTTCTTATTTATCAAACGATCTTCATGCTAGGACTGCCTATTTGTCTATGACTAGAGGCGATGGAGGTCAAAATTTAGTGGGGCCAGAAATTAGAGAACTATTGGGTGTAATTAGAACCCAGGAGCTATTAGCTGCTAGGAAAACTGATGGTGGGGAACAATTTTTTACAAGAGCTAATGATTTTGGATATTCTAAACATCCAGTTGAAACTCTTGAAATATGGAATAAAGAAGAGGTTTTAAGTGATGTAGTATTAAATATAAGACGTTTCCAACCAGATATAATTATAAATCGTTTTAATCATAGAAATCCTGGAAGCACTCACGGACACCATACATCCTCTGCTATGCTAAGCTTTGAAGCATTTGATTTAGTTGGAGATTCAAACCAATATACAGAGTCTGCTCAAAAATATGGAACTTGGCAACCAAAGCGTTTGTTTTTTAATACTTCTTGGTGGTTTTATGGATCTAAAGAAAAGTTTGAAAAAGCAGATAAAACTAATTTAGTAGATGTAGAAACAGGAAATTATTACTCAGATTTAGGATTGTCGAATGGCGAAATAGCTGCTTTAAGCAGAAGTATGCATAAATCACAAGGTTTTGGAAATACAGGAATTCGAGGAAACCAAACTGAATATTTGGAGTTTCTTAAAGGTGAGTTTCCTAAAAATAAAGCTAATTTATTTGATGGTATAGATACTACTTGGTCACGTATTAAAGGAGGTAAAGAGATTGGTGATATACTATATAATTTAGAAGATAGCTTCAATTTTAAAGACCCTTCATTAATGATTCCTCAGTTGTTGGAAGCATATGAATTATTAGTTAATCTTCCACAAGGTCATTGGAAAACCGTTAAATTAGAAGAAATTAAGAGTCTTATTGCAGATTGTGCTGGATTGTATTTAGAAGCGGTTACAGATCAACAAAATGTTATTCCTAATGGAGATCTTAAAGTTACTATTGAAGCGATTAATAGGTCGAATGCAAATATTGAAATTGGTTACATTGATTCACCTATTATAACATTCCCTGCTAGTTTAAAGACAACACCTTTAAAATTCAATAAAAAATATACCATAGAAAGTACCGAGGAAACATTTTATGATGATGAGTATAGCAGTCCTTATTGGTTAAAAGAAGAAGGAACTATTGGAATGTATCAAGTAAGTGATAAAAGTCTAATAGGTATTCCTGAGAAATCTATGGACTTCCCTATTACTTTTCATCTAATTATTAATGGAAAAAACATTGATTTTCATAGAAATCTAGTATACAAATTTAATGACCCTGTAAAAGGAGAAGTTTATCAACCTTTTGATGTTTTACCTGAAGCTACCACAAGTATTCCTGAAAAAGTAATATTATTTTCTGATAACAATTCTAAACAAATACCCGTAATTGTAAAAGCTGGAAATGATAATTTAAATGGCTCTATAATTCTTCAGGCACCTGAAGGTTGGATAGTTTCACCTGAATCCCAAGAATTTTCAATTTTAAAAAAAGGAGATGATGCCACTTTGCAATTTAATGTAACTCCTCCTAAAAAACAAGGTGAAGGAAAACTAAAACCCATTGTAAAAATAGGTAACAAATCCTATCACAAAGAATTATTTACCATAGATTATGAATACATTCCGTTGCAACAAGTTTTAATGGATGCAGAAGCAAAAGTGGTATATATAAATATTGAAAAAAGAGGAGAAAACATTGGTTATATTAATGGTGCAGGAGATGCAATTCCAGAAAGCTTAGAACAAATTGGTTATCAAGTAACCAGTATTTTACCAACTGAAATATCTTTAGAAAATATTTCTCAATTTGATGCAATAGTTGTTGGGATTAGAGCTTATAATACAGTACCTGAATTAGCATTTAAACAGACAGAGTTAAACAAATATGTTAAACAAGGAGGTACATTAATTCTTCAATACAATACTAGTCATAGATTAGTAACTAAAGATATTTCACCCTATCAATTAGAACTTTCAAGAGACCGAGTTACTGATGAATTTTCGGAAGTATCTTTACTTGCTAAAGATCATTCTGTTTTAAATTATCCAAATAAAATTACTGATGCTGATTTTGATAAGTGGGTACAAGAAAGAGGTCTTTATTTTCCAAATAAGTGGGCAAAAGAATTTACTCCCATATTAGGGATGAACGACAAAAACAGTAAGCAAACTAAAGGCTCTTTATTAGTTGCACCCTATGGAAAAGGGTATTATATTTATACGGGGATAAGTTTCTTTAGAGAATTACCTGCGGGTGTCTCAGGTGCTTATAGATTATTTGCAAACTTACTATCAATTGGTAAATAAATAGTAGCCTAAAAATTTACCCTTCATTAAAACCAACCTCATGAAAGAAGAAAATGTAAAATTCACTTGGAAAAAAAGCTATACCTGGGTTCTAGTTATGAACACAATCTACATTGCTCTATTTTATTATTTAATGATTAGCTTCTCATAGTATGCAACTAATTGATTGGATCGTTCTTAGTGGAACATTAGCATTTATAGTTTTATACGGTACTTATAAAACACGACACAATAAAAATGTTACCGACTATTTAAAAGGAGGTAATTCTTCTAATTGGTGGACCATTGGTTTAAGTGTTATGGCAACGCAAGCAAGTGCTATCACATTTTTATCAACTCCTGGACAAGCTTACCATGATGGTATGGGTTTTGTTCAGTTTTATTTTGGACTTCCAATAGCCATGATAATTATTAGTATGGTGTTTATACCATTATATCATAAGTTAAAAGTGTTTACTGCTTATGAATTTTTGGAAAGTAGATTCGATTTGAAAACACGGACTCTTACTGCTATTTTATTTTTAATTCAACGAGGATTAGCAGCAGGAATAACCATTTTTGCTCCTTCTATAATTTTATCTGCAGTTTTAGGTTGGGATTTAGTTACGCTTAATATTATCATAGGATTATTAGTAATTATCTATACAGTAAGTGGTGGAACTAAAGCCGTGAGCATAACACAGAAACAACAAATGGGAGTCATTTTTGCTGGAATGTTTATAACCTTTTTGATTATTTTAAATTATCTGCCACTAGATGTATCTTTTTCAAGAGCACTTGAATTAGCAGGTGCTAACGGTAAATTAGATGTCTTAGATTTCTCTTTTGATTTTGATAATCGATATACTTTTTGGAGTGGTATTATTGGTGGTACCTTTTTAGCACTCTCCTACTTTGGTACTGATCAAAGTCAAGTACAACGATACCTAAGTGGTAAATCGGTTAGGGAAAGCCAGATGGGTTTAATTATGAATGGTTTACTTAAGGTTCCGATGCAATTTTTCATATTGTTGGTTGGTGTTATGGTCTTTGTTTTTTATCAATTTAATGAATCACCACTAAACTTTAATCCTTCTGCAATTGAAGATGTTAGGAATTCTGAATTTGCTTCTGAATACAACCAATTAGAAATAGATAAAAGAGATCTAGATCTTTCCATAAAGGATAAGCAAATTTTATTTTTTAACGCAGAAAGCCAAACAACAAAAGACAATGTTTCAAAAGAAATAATATATTTAAATGGTTTAAAGGAAAATTTAAGAAATCAAACAAAAGAAATAATTTTAAAGGCAAATCCAGATGCTGAAACTAATGATAAGGATTATGTATTTATTCATTTTATATTGACAAATCTCCCAAGAGGCTTAATAGGTTTATTATTGGCTGTAATTTTGAGTGCAGCAATGTCTAGTACAGCTTCTGAATTAAATGCACTAGCTTCTACTACTGCAATAGATTTATATAAAAGAAATGTCACGATTAAAGATGATAAGCATTATGTGAAAGTTTCAAAATGGTTTACTTTAATATGGGGAGTAATTGCAATATCTGTTGCTTGTGTAGCTAATCTTTTTGATAATTTAATTCAACTTGTAAATATTATTGGGTCCATATTTTATGGAAACGTTCTTGGTGTATTCTTACTTGCATTTTTTATAAAATATGTAAAAAGTAATGCTGTTTTTTATGCTGCTTTAATCACTCAAGTTATTATTATCTATTTTTGGTATATAGATTTAATGCCTTATTTATGGTTAAATTTAGTTGGTTGTGCAATTGTAATGTTTATAGCAATTATCATTCAAACTGTTATGGGCAATAAAAGCAATTAAGAGTTTACTATTTTCAATCCTAAAATTTATTATTTAGTTTAAAACGAATTCATATATTTGAAGGACAATCGTAATTATGTTTATAAATATTGCCATCGGAGTTTTAATAATTATAATAACCATACTAATTCATGGTTACGGAACCATATTTTGGGTCAAAAAACTTATCATTAAAAATAAATCTTATAATAATAAAGATTTAGCAAAAAAAGTAGTTTGGGTTTTAATATATACAGCTATCTTTTTATTAACATTAAATTTTATAGAAGCAATAATTTGGGGCTTTGCATATTTTTATTTACCTGGAATTACCGAGTTTGATAATATAGAAAAAGCAATTTATTTTTCCTTAGTCACTTTTACTACACTAGGTTATGGTGAAATAACCATAAGTTCATCGAATAGAATTTTAGCTGGTCTTGAAGCGATGAATGGGGTATTACTTTTAGGTTGGACAACTGCAATGATGTTTTCTGTTCTTCAATATACTATAAAAGATATATTAAAATCAAAAGACAAATCATAATATGGATACTAATAAGGATTCTGTAGAAAATAATGAAGATCAATTAGATTCTGAAGCTTCTGTTAGTAATGAAAAGAAAAGTCCTATTAAACTTATAACAAGAATAGTACTACTAATTTCTTTATTATTTTTTGTTTGGTATATAGCATCAGAAAGAAGTACCCCTTATACTGATCAAGCTAGAATTAAGGGCTTAGTAACTCCTGTTACATCAAGAGTTTCTGGTAATATTATAGATATTCGAGTTAAATTGCATTCCAAAGTAAAAGCGGGTGATACTTTATTTTTAATTGATCCCTCTCCTTTTAAAATTGCTGTATTAAAAGCAGAAGCTAATATTGATAACGCAACACAATCTGTTGCTGCAAGTTCATCATCGGTAAAATCTGCTGCGGGTAAATTGGGTGTTGCTAAGGCTCAATTAGATAGAGCACAAAGAAATTGGGATCGTGTACAAAAAGTGATGCGTGATAATGCTGGTGCTCTTTCAGAATCTGATAAAGATCAATCTGAAACTGCTTTACTGCAAGCTACAGAGCAAGTAGCATCGTCTCAAGCAAATTTAGATAGATCAAAACAATCTTTAGGTGATTCAGGGCCTGATAATCCAAAAATTAGGGCTGCCATTCAAGATTTAGAGAAAGCTCAACTGGATTTAGCATTTACTGCTATAATTGCTCCTACCAATGGTATTATTGAAAGTTTTGATATTGATTTAGGATATTACGCTTCTGCTGGACAACCATTAACAACGTTGATTTCGGATTCAGATGTTTGGATACAAGCAGACATGAAAGAAAACAACTTGTCATTAATAAAAATAGGAGATCCGGTTAAATATACATTTGATATTGCTCCAGGAAAAATATACGAAGGAACTATTAGAAGTTTGGGGAATGGTGTAGCAACCGATCAAACAAATAAAGGAGGTTTGCCAAGTGTTAGTAGTAAAAATTCATGGTTAAGGGACCCTCAGCGATTTCCAGTTATTATAAGTTTTGACAAAACGAAACAAAGTGAACTTCCGGTTCGATTGGGTGGACAAGTAGATGTAGTAGTTTATACAGGCAGTAATTGGATTTTAAATAGTATTGCATCATTTAGAATTAAATTTAATTCTTGGTTATCCTATGTTAGATAAACTTTCATTTAATCCGATACTAAAATATAACTGGGCATCAGCAAGACCTTTATTGAGGTATGTTTTAGGTATCACCTTTATTTTATTTATAACTTCAGTTTTAGCTTACCCACTCTCCTATTTAACAACTGTCTTAGCATTAGGTTATATAGCACCTGGAGTGAAGCCAATAACAATTAAACAAGGATTATTATTTATCTTAATACTTATTGTAATTAATTTAATAACCTTTATGTTTAGCGCATATTTTAAGGATTATCCTTTGGTTTTTATGCCTTTATTGTGCCTGGGTATTCTTTGGTTGTACTACACTAATAAACTACCTAAAATGGTTAAATTATTTGCTGTTATTAGCTTATTAGTAATACCATTAATTTCATTAGAGCCACAGGGTATTAGTGGATTCATAGCAGTAAATTTAGTAATGAATGCTTTTATGGCAATTGGGCTTACTTATTTAATTTTTTTAGTGTTTCCATGGTCAAAAGCAGATCAAGAATTTGTTAAATCAAAAAGTGCAATTTCTTTAAATGAAAATGCTAGGTTTAATTATTCAAAAAACATTTTATTTTTATTATTGCCAGCATTACTGTTATTTTTCATATTTAAACTTTCAGGAGGATTATTGGTATTAATATTTATTGCCATATTATCTATGAATCCAGCACTAGCAAATGCAAAAGCTGGTACTGTATTAATAGTTGCAAATATATTAGGAGGAGTATTTGCAATTTTTGCTTATAAATTATTAGTAATAGTGCCTTTATTAACATTTTTACTGCTCTTAACTCTTTCTGTTGGTTGGTTATTTGGAAGTAAATTATTTTCTAATAATAAAATGGCTGCAATATTTGGTACCGGCTTTTCAACTTTCCTTTTAATATTAGGATCTGTAACTTCATCTGGTGCTGATGCAGGTTCAGAAGTTTGGTCAAGATTAGTTCAAATTTCAATAGCTGTAATATATGTAGTAGTTGGGTTTGGAATAATTAACTATTTTGAAAAGAAGAAACTAAAATCAATATGATGAAAGTTTATACATATTGTCTGTTGTTTTCTTTAATTTTAAGTGTTTCTTCTTGTAAAGTAGGTGAAGACTATGAGCGAACAGAGCAAAATCTACCTGAATCATATCATCAAGATTCTGATACAGAAAGTTCTATTGCAACTTTAAATTGGTGGGAATTGTTTAAAGATCCCATTTTAGTCGATTTAATAAATACTGCATTAAAAGAAAATAAGAATATAAAAATTGCTATAACAAGATTGCAAGAATCAAATATATATTTTGAACTTTCTGAAGCTGATTTTTATCCAAACATAAATTACTATGGTGGAGCTTCAACTGGAATTAACTCTGAAACTTCTGAATTTTCCAACTCGGTTGTTGCTGGAGTAAATATCTCATATACAGTAGATTTATGGCAAAGAATTAAATCATTAAATGAAGCAGCTAAACAAGAATATCTTGCTACCGAATATGCTTATAGATCTGTTACAATTTCAGTAATATCAACTGTTGCTAGTGCATATATTTCTTTAAGAGATTTAGATAACAGGTTGTTGATTTCAGAAAAAACAGCAAAAAACTTTGCAGACAACTTAGATGTAATGCAGGCACGTTTTGATGGAGGGTTTGTAAATGAAGTAGATTTAACACAATCAAAAATACAGTTAGTTGAAGCTAAAGCTACCATTGAAACTTTATTGCGCTCTAGATCTTTATTAGAAAATGGTATAAGTGTTTTATTGGGTTCAGTACCTATAGATATACCAAGAGGTCTTCCCTTACATAAACAAATTTCATTGCCAGAAGTACCTACTGGAATTCCATCAGAATTAATATCAAGAAGACCAGATGTTTTAGAAAGTGAACGAAAATTAGAAGCTCAGCATTTAAGAATTGGAGCTGCTGAAGCATTAAAATATCCTTCACTGACCATTAGTTTAGATATGGGAGTAAGTTTATTAAATCCAATTACTTTTTTTTCTGATCTAGGCGCACAATTATTTGGACCTATTTTTAATGCTGGAAAAATTAAAAAAGGAGTTGAACTTGAAAAAGTGAGAACAGAACGTTTACTTTACAATTATCAATTATCGTATCTTACAGCAATTAAAGAAGTTGAAGATGCTATAATTGCTCAAAATACTTATAATAGAGAATACACTTTAAGAAATGAACAAATGGATTTGGCAACTAAAGCGGCTGAATTAGCGTGGGTAAGGTATGATGGAGGTTTAACCAGTTATTTAGAAGTGCTCCTATTACAAAATTCTCAATTTAGTGCGGAATTAAAAGCTTCGGCATCATTAACTCAAGAATTACAATCCATCATAGATTTATATGTTGCATTAGGTGGTGGATGGTAAAAGAAATAATATTAATATAAAACTAATCATATGAAAACTGTAAAACCAAATTTGGCAATTGATACTTATATTAGAATTGCTGTTTTATCAATATTATTTATATGGAGTTTCTTTATAATAAAGCCTTTTGTTCTTTTATTAATGTGGTCTATCATTGTTGCAGTGGCTTTGTTTCCTTTATATAAAAAATTCACAAACTTACTTAAAGGTAAAAAGAAAGGTCTCTTAGGCACTTTATTTATTATAATTTTAATAGGAGTAGTTTTATTACCTTCTATTGGTTTAACTGAGTCTGTAGTTGATTATTCTACCAATATTTATCAAGATTTTGAAAAAGGTTCTTTAAAAGTACGACCTCCTAATAGCTCTGTAAGTGAATGGCCTTTAATAGGAGATAAATTATATAATGCTTGGAGTAATGCATCTAGTGATTTGGAAAGCTTTATTACAAAGCATCCTGAAGAAATTAAAAGCTCATTAGGTTGGTTTTTTGACTCTATAAAAGGTTTAGTAGGAGTTGTATTACTTTCAATGGTTGCTTTAATTATTGCAGGTGTTTTTATGTCTTCAGCAGATAAAGGTTATAAAACGGGAGTTAAATTTATGGACAAATTAATGGTTGGGCAAGGAGAAGATTTAATGAAAATGTGCACTAATACCATACGTAGTGTTGTTAAAGGAATATTGTTAGTAGCTGTAATTCAAGGTGTTTTAGCATTTATTGGTTTTTCTATGATTGGTTTAGACTCTACAGCTGGCATATTAGCAATTATTGTGATTTTTGCTGCGATCATACAAATACCAGTTGCAATTGTTGTATTACCAATTATTGTTTATGTGTTTTCTTTTGCAGAGACTACACCAGCTATTGTTTTTGCCGTTTATATGATAGTCGTTGCTTTATTGGATAATGTTTTAAAACCTATGCTTTTAGCTAAAGGATTACAAACCCCTATGATTGTTATATTAATTGGAGCTATTGGCGGAATGATATTTCAAGGCATACTAGGGTTATTTATTGGCCCAGTAATCTTGGCAATAGTACATAATCTATATACTAGTTGGGTGAATAATACGGAAATAGTTCAAGAATAGTAATTTAATAAACAATTCTATTTGTTAAAAATAAGCTGTAAGTTGAAAGTAATTTAATTTTTTATTGAAACCCCCTCTAAGGCATTCTTATAAATTACTTCGTATAAGGGAACAATATTTTTAGTTTCAAAATTTTTAGAAATCTCTTTTGCTTTTCTTTTAAACTTAAGATGTTCATCAGGATCTTCAAGAATTTTTAATGCATTTTCAGCCATTTCATTTACATCACCTACTTCGCTTAAATAACCACTTTCACCTTGTATATTAACTTCAGGTAAACCACCCGCATTACTTGAAATCACAGGAACTCCACAAGCCATAGCTTCTAATGCTACTAAACCAAAACTTTCATGTTCAGAAGGAAGGATAAATAAGTCACTAAAACATAATATTTTATCTACTTCATGACTATTTCCAACAAAGAGTACTTTTTCAATGATTCCTTTCTTTTTACATAGTTTTTCTAAAGATTTTTTTTCAGGTCCTTCTCCTACTATTACCAATTTAGCAGGCATTTTTTTCTGAATTCGATCAAATATTTCAATCACATCATCAACACGTTTCACTTTTCTAATATTACTTATATGCGTAATGATTTTTTCATTTTCATGCGCGATTAACTCACGTTCACATTCTGAATACGGGTTATCATATTTTTTAGTATCAATAAAATTAGGAACTACATGAATTTTATTTTTAATATCAAATAAACGTAGTGTATCTTCTTTTAAACTTTGAGATACCGATGTAACTGCATCACTATTATTAATACTAAAAGTAACTGCAGGTTTGTAAAATGGATGATTACCAACTAAAGTAATATCTGTTCCGTGAAGAGTAGTCACCATTGGAATATTAATTCCTTCTTCAGCTAACATCTGTTTTGCCATATAACCAGCATATGCGTGTGGTATAGCATAATGCACATGAACCAATTCAATTTCATGAAGTTTAGCCATATTAACTAACTTACTAGACAAAGCTAGTTCATAAGGTTGGTAATGAAAAAGAGGATAACTAGGTACTGTTACTTCATGATAATGTACATGACTATGTAATAATTGCAAACGAACTGGTTGTTTATAGGTTATAAAATGAATTTCATGACCGTGATCAGCCAAAGCAATACCTAATTCTGTGGCAACAACTCCACTACCTCCAAATGTTGGGTAACAAACAATAGCAATTTTCATATTAATACTGACTTTAATTGGATTCTTAAAATTATTAAATTTTAATTTGTTTATTATTTTTTATTCATCAATTGCTTGATAAATTAAATCTTGAATATCACTTCTTAAATTATTTTTAATGATCTTTCTATTTGTAGCATCTGGGTAAGTTCTGTTTGATAAAAACACATAAATGATATCTTCTTCTGGATCTGCCCAGGTAAATGTTCCTGTAAATCCGCTATGGCCAAAACTATCCATTGAAACGCAACCACAAGTTGGTCCAACATCTCCTAGTTGTGGTTTGTCGAAACCAACTCCTCTCCTTACATCTATATCACAAAAATTACAAGTATTAAATAAATCGAGTGTTTCTGGTGTCAAGTATTTCGTATTACCATAGCTCCCTTCCCAAAGATACATTTGCATAATTTTCGCAATATCATTGGCATTACTAAATAATCCTGCATGTCCACTAACACCACCTAACATCGCTGCTCCTTGATCGTGAACATAACCTTGAATCTTTTGCATTCTAAAATAATTATCTTCCTCTGTAGGCGGAATTCTATCTAACGGAAACTTTTCTAATGGCAAATAAGTGGTATTATTAGCTCCTAAAGATTTATAAAGGTGTTCTTGAACTAAATCTTGCATTGGTTTATTATAATGTCTTTCTAAATATTCCTTTACTATATAATAAGGAAGGTCACTGTATTTATATTTTAATCTTGGATATAAATCGCTTTCCATAATCCGAAGATAAATAGAGTCTTTCATATCATTACGCATATACAAATCATTAGCCACTTGAATATTAAAATCTTTTGATTTATTTCTTGAATAATACTGAACATCAGGCTGTTTTAAAGAATCCAATGTTTTAATATAAAATGGTATCCAAGCTTTTATACGAGCATAGTGAGATAACATCTTTTTTAATGTAATATCTTCTTTATTGGAGCCCATAAATTCCGGTAACAGTTCTGAAATTTTCGTGTTTAAGTTAATTGTACCATTATCTACTAGTTCCATAACCATTGGTAATGTTGCCAAAATTTTAGTTAATGAAGCAACATCGTAAATATCATCTTCAGAAACTTTAATTTTCTTATTTTGAGTATGATAACCAAAAGATTTATGATAAATTACTTTACCCTTCCTAGCCACTAAAACTTGTGCTCCAGGCATCATATCTTCATTCAAACCCACATTAGCTAAAGAATCAATTTTATTCAATTTTTCAGAATTTACGCCTACGCTTTCTGGAGTACCATATTGTAATCTTTTTTGGTCTCTAGTAAAGTTGGTAGTCTTAATAGGAAACTTATCTCCAATTGAAACAGGAAGAGAGCCCTTGGCTGTAATAGCTCCAAAAATTAGCTGTGCGGAAAGTTCTTGAGAAACCTTACTATTTTGATAAGACATAATAATACCGTCAATATTTGAGGGAACAGTAACATCTAATAAAGCGTAAGGCCTAGCAAACACATCTAATATTACATTATTATTTCGAGCAATTTCATAAATTCTAGTTAATTCAATTTCAGTAAATTTATATCCTTTCCAGGGGTTAGCATTCGATTTATGAAAACCAATAATAGTTACATCATAGTCTTTCAATTTTTCATTGTATTCATCTACAGTTTTAGCTTTTACCCAATCAACCTTAGCATATTTTTTTAATTGAGCTAAAAAACCGGCTCCAGAATCATCTCCAAAATGAACATAAGCAATTTTTGTGTTTTCTAATTTTTTGATTGGTATAACAAGACGTTCATTTTTCAATACTGTTATGGCATTTTCCATAGCCTCTTCATACAATACTCTATCTAAAGGAGTATTTAAATCTTCAACTAAATTATTCAACTCAACAGGCTGATACTCATTTAAGCCAACTTTGTATTTTGCAAATAATATTTTCTTTACAGAATGTTCTAATCTCGCTTCAGTAATTCTTCCATCATTATAAGCACTCATGATAAGTTGGTGTGCCTTTGGAATGCTTTCAGATATTAATAAAACATCATTTCCTGCTAAAAAAGCAGCCAAATCAATTTCACCTGGTTCTTTAAAATTAGATGCTCCTTTCATATTTAATGCATCCGTAAAAACCAACCCATTAAACTCCATTTCCTTTTGTAATAAATTGGTAACAATATCTTTTGAAATCGAAGATGGAAAATTTGGTCTATCTTCTAAAGCTGGCACATTTAGATGGGCCACCATAACACTACTTAATCCTTCTTGGAATAATCTTTTGTATGGGTGCAATTCAATACTATCTAACCTGCTTTTTGAAAAAGATATTGTTGGTAATGTTTTATGTGAATCCTTTTCGGTATCTCCATGTCCTGGAAAATGTTTTGCATTTGCCAATACACCTACACTTTGCATACCGCGCATATAAGCCAAAGCTTTTTCTGTTACATTATCGCGATCTTCACCAAAAGATCGGTTTCCAATAATAGGATTGTTAGGATTGGTATTTATATCAACAACAGGAGAAAAATTAATATGCATTCCTATTCTCTTAGTATGTTTACCAATTTGCTTCCCTATTCTATAAATAATTTCATTATTAGTAATGGCCCCAAGTGTCATATTCCAAGGATAAGCAAAAGTAGAGTCCAATCGCATTGCCAAGCCCCACTCAGCATCCATTGCCATAATTAATGGCGTTTTTGAAATATTTTGATAATGATTATTAAGTTTTGCTTGACGAACTGGCCCCCCTTTTGAGAATATAATCCCTCCAATATGTTGATTCTTAATTAATAAATCAATTTTATCGGTTTTAGATTTAGGGTCACTAGAAAAAACATCTACCATAAATAATTGCCCGACTTTTTCTTCTAAAGTCATCGAATTATAAATACTGTCTACCCATTTTTTTTGATTGAGTTGATCTTTATCAACAAGCAATGGATATACCTGCTGAGAGGTTCCTGAAATATAAATTAATAGTATTAGTAAGGTTAGAAGCAGTTTTTTCATATACCAAAAGTTAACAAAAACTATGCTAGAAATCTATTGTGCCAACTATCTTTTGCAGGAACTTCCCAATTTTCTAAATAATCTAGTTTAGTGTTTACCAAATTATTAAAAACTACCGTATTTTTTGAAACAGATTTAGCTTTAGCCATCTTTTTAAAGTCTATAAGTGATTTATGAGCAATAAACTCACCATTATAAAAAGTAACGTTCATTTTATCCATTAAATCAATTCCAAGTTCTTTTTCTAAAGATTGAATAAAATAGACTGATGCATCTATACTGCAACCAGAAGCTGAAGCATTTTCTTGATTAAGCCCTAATACAATAAAGCGATTGTATTTAATTTCATAACCTGCTTCTAAGTCTTTTCCATGAGCAGTCCATTGTTTTAAAAATTCAATAATTTTTGGTTCTATTTTTAAAACTTCTTCATCACTAAGTTTTCTGTTAGATTGATATATCCAAATTCTAGATTCTTCTGGTAATTCTTTAAATTCTTTTATCATTATTATAACTCGTCAGCATTAATTATCATTTCAGCAATATCCAAAACTTCTACATCTCCTTCTTTTTCTTTAGATTTTACACCATCTGTTACCATTGTATTACAAAATGGACAACCAGTAGCAACAATTGAAGGTGAAGTTTCTAAAGCCTCTTCTGTTCTTTCTACAAATATTTCTTTATCACCCGGTTCAGCATCTTTAAACATTTGAGCCCCACCTGCACCACAACATAACCCTTCAGATTTACATCTTCTCATTTCAATAAGCTCTACTTCTAATTTTCTTAGTAAATCCCTTGGTGCTTCATATTCGTTATTCGCACGACCTAAATAACATGGGTCATGGTAAGTAATTCTTTTTCCTTTAAATTTTCCTCCTTCAACTTTTAATCTTCCTTCATTTAAAAGATCTTTTAAAAATTGGGTATGATGCATTACTTCATATTTCCCGCCTAAATTAGGGTATTCATTTTTAAGTGTATTAAAGCAATGAGGACAAGTAGTAACTATTTTTTTTATTTCATATCCATCCAAAACCTGAATATTCATCATAGCTTGCATTTGAAATAAAAATTCATTCCCAGCTCTTTTTGCAGGATCTCCAGTACAACTTTCTTCAGTTCCTAAAACAGCAAAATCTATAGATGCTTTATTTAATATCTTTACAAATGCCTTTGTGATTTTTTTAGCTCTATCGTCAAAACTCCCAGCACATCCTACCCAGAAAAGTACTTCAGGTTGTTTCCCATGGGCCATAAATTCGGCCATTGTTGGCACTTTCAATGTATCACTCATTTTTTATGTTTTTCTTTGCCAATATTGAGTTCTCCCTATTAATGAAAAACCAATATATCCTCTTAATTTTAATTTATTTTGATCTTCTAACTCTATATAACATTTATATGTCTTGCCATTATCTGGATCTAAAATGGTTCCTCCATTATACTCATCATCATCTACTTTTAAATTTTCGATGATAATCAATCCTATAATAGGTTGATCTTTTTTATCACCTTCACATTTTTCACAAATAGAATCTAACGGGTCTTCAAATAGATGTTTTATTTTTCCAAAATATTGATCACCTGTTTTGTAAATTTCAACTATCGATAATTTTTCTCCAGACTCATCATCAAAAGTCTCCCATTCTCCAATTATTGTTTGTGCATTTAAAAACGAACAAACAACTAATAATAAGACACTTATAGTATATTTCATGATGTTAACGAACTAATCTTCAAAAACTTTAATAGTCACTTTTTTATCTACTAAATCTGTAAATTTTCCTTTGTACTGAGTTGCTTTAACTAAATGATTGTCAACCCAATGATAATTACCTCCACGTGGTTTACCCATTAGCATAGAATGGTATTTAAAACCATGTTTTTTTAACCAAGTTTCTGTGTAATCTCTATGCTCTTCTGTACGAGAAGTAAAAAAACAGATTATATGCCCATCATCATACCATTTATTTAACGTTTTTAAAGCATCTGGATAAACACTGGCTGTTAACATCCTTTCTGGTTCTTCATTTGGAATGTCATCACAAATAGTACCATCAATATCAATTAAATAATTTTTAATTCCATCTGGAAGTATTGGACTTATATGTTCTCCAGCCTCTACTTTTTCGTGTAATAATTTTTCAACTTCTTCTTTTTTCATATTATTCGTTTTTCCAATTCAACCTATCCATTTGATTATAAGGCCAAGGTGCTCCGTTGTTTTCAATATTGGTCATTGAAATATTAAGCTCATTAGGAGCAGCAGATTGTTCCATAACTAAATATTGACGCATATCCATAATAATAGATAATGGGTCTATACTAACTGGACAAGCTTCTACACAAGCATTACAAGTAGTACAAGCCCAAAGTTCTTCTCTTGAAATATAATCGTCTAGTAATTGTTTATTATCTGGTTTAAACTCTCCATTTTTATCTATGTTAACACCAATTTCTTCAAGACGATCTCTTGTGTCCATCATGATTTTTCGAGGGGATAATTTCTTACCTGTCTGATTGGCTGGACAGTTACTAGTACATCGTCCACACTCTGTACACGTATAGGCATTTAATAATTGAGTTCTGCTTAAATCCAAAACATCACTGGCACCAAATTTAGCTGGTACATCAGCACCTTCGACTGGTGCTGCAAATGGATCAGCACTAGGATCCATCATTAATTTCACTTCATTGGTAACCGATTCTAAATTTTTAAATTTTCCTTTTGGTTCTACACTTCCAAAATAAACATTCGGAAAAGCCAAAAGAATATGTAAGTGTTTAGAAAAATATAAATAATTTAAGAAAATAAATATTCCAATAATATGTAACCACCAAGCAGAACGTTCTATTAAAATTAAACTCCCTTCTGAAAGATTTTCGAAAAAAGGCAATAAATTACTACTAACTGGAAAACTTCCTGCTTGCGAATAATGATCAGCTCCCAATGTTTGCAATTGTAAGTCGGTAGCATTCATTATTAAAAATAATGACATCAAAACCATTTCAAAATACAAAATAATATTTGCATCATTTTTTGGCCAACCTTTCATTTCTGGTGACCAAAAACGTTTTATTCTTTTAATATTCCTTCTTATCCAAAATACAATTACACTTACTAATACTAGAAGTGCTAGTACCTCAAAAGATGCAATCAATATATCATAAAAAATCCCAAGTCCAGAAAAAATACGATGGGTCCCAAAAAGGCCATCTATAATAATTTCTAATACTTCAATATTAATAATAACAAATCCTACATAAACAACTATGTGTAATAGACCTGCAATTGGACGAACTACCATTTTAGATTGTCCTAAAGCAATTCTAATTACATTATTCCAGCGTTCTTTTTTGTTATCTGAAGCATCAACTTTATACCCTAGTTTAATATTTCGAATTATCTTTTTACTATTCTTTATAAAAAATCCTGAACCTACTATAAGTAGAATTAAAAACAGAATATTGGGAATGTATTGCATAAACTAGTTGTTTTCTTTTTCAGAGGGTTGATATTCCTTTGTTTTCTTCCCAAAAACTGATATATTAACATATCGCTTTGGATTTTCTTTTAAATCTCTTAATAATTCTTCTAACTCTTTTGAAGCTGCCTCAAGGTTATTATAGAGTTTATCATCATTTACAAGTTTACCCATACTCCCCTCTCCATTGTCTATTTTTTCCATAATTGCATTGAAACTTTCTAAAGTAGATTCTAGATTAGCAGCCATTGCTTTAATATTTACTTGATTAAGTGAATCTGAAAAGTTAGCTAAATTATCTGTTGTAGTTTCCAAATATGAAAAAGTACTATCTAGTTTAGGTTTATTATCTTTTAATAATAAATTTAAATCTGAAGAAGCCCCTTCAAAGGAATTCATCGTTTTATTTAAACTTGCTATAGCTTCCTTTAAATTATTTTTAGTATCTTCATTTAAAACTGAATTAAAATTGTAAAGAAGTGTATCAAGCCCAGAAAGGGTTTTGTAGATTCTATTTTCTAAAGGTTTTAAACCGCTAGTCAAAGATTCTAGCATCCCTTGCTCAATTTCACCTTTTAAAGTATCTCCACTTTGAGCAATGTTATTTTTATCTATTTGTGGAATAATTGCTAGTGCATTACCACCAATTACACTGGTACTATAAATACGAACTATACTATTTTTTGAAAACTCAAAATCCTTATTTAATTTAAAAGTTACCAATAAACCTCCTAAATCATCTTTAAAATCAATGTTTTTAACTTGACCAATTGCATAACCATTAATAGTTACTGGAGCAGAAACTGCTAAACCTGCAACATTATCATAGGAAACATAAAATGTTCTTTCACTTGAAAAAATGTCAGATCCTTTTAAAAAACTATAACCATATATAAACAATAAGATCGCAAATATGGCAAGTATTCCTGTTTTTACTTCTTTAGCTATTTTCAATGATTAGATTTTTGATTAAAAACAAATTTATAAATAAATTGATGAAATAGGCTTATTTGTGTACAGAATTTAAGACTTCAGAAAGCTTTAACTTTTTGCCATCCTTAAACACAACAATATAGCAGGAATCATAGCCTTTTTCTTTGGCATACTTCTTCATTAACTGAATTTTATTATAATCGGAAGTTTCCCCATAATAATACTTATATAATTTATCTTCTTTTTTTCTGGAAACGTCCTTCAACCCTTTAAAATTATAAGGCTCTAAACTCAGTTTTTTACTTGAAGCCGCTAATTGAACTTTAAAAGTATATCCTTCAAAAATATTTTCTTCAACTGTTTCAATTGCTTCATCAATTTCCTCTTGAGTTATTACTGGGTTTTGAGAATCATTTGTTGTTAATAATAAGCTGTTTTTATAAGATATTATTCCTTTTGCTATCTCATTCGCCATTTCCTTTTGACCTTTTGTTGAGTTAAGATAAGCGCCTTCTTTTTTATTGGTTAAGAATCCTGTTTCAACTAAAACACTTGGCATATAACTCTTGTAAAGTACCATAAAACCTGCTTGTTTAACACTTCTATCTTTTCTTTTTAAATTATTAGTGAAATTGTTTTGTATTAAAGAGGCAAGTAAAATACTTTGATCTAGATATTCTTCTTGCATTAAAGTCATTCCAATTAATGACTCTGGTGAATTAGGATCAAAACCAGCATAATTTTCTTCGTAATCATCTTCTAAGAAAATCACTTCATTTTCTCTCTTTGCAACTTCAAAGTTTGCTTGAGACCTATGCAATCCTAAAACAAAAGTTCCAGCTCCATATGCATTATTTGTAAAAGCATCACAATGTACAGAAACAAATAAATCTGCATCTGCTTTATTTGCAACTGGTGCTCTTTCATGAAGTTTTATAAAAACATCAGTTTTACGAGTATATAATACTTTTACATTGGGTTCTTTTTCTAATATCCTCCCTACTTCAAGAACAATTTTTAATGCAATATCTTTTTCTTTATATCCGTTTCCTAAATTGCCAGGATCATGTCCTCCATGACCAGCATCCAACACAATAATGAATGGTTTATCTTCATTTTTAGTAATATTTTTAAATGAATATGAGCAAAGAATGACTCCAATTAGAATAATAATAGAAAATAATTTGGTTTTCATAGGCAAATACTTATCAATATATAAGCTTAACGGGCTGATTTTATTAGTATTGTTAAAATTTTACTTTTAAAAAAAATCACATAAAAAATATGCTTATTTTTGAACCTGTAACACTTAGAAGCTAAGTATACAATTACTAAGCCAAATTTACAAAAAAAAGGTATCGTAGCATTGCAAACTTTTAAGCATTTTTTAATAGCAACACTCACTTTGCTGCTTTTAAGCAATACCTTTTTGTATTCACAAGAAATTCCAATTAAAAACCAAACTACTATTCCTGCTAAACCTGCTGAAGACACCCTATTGATTGATGAGGTTACAATACTTCCTGAAATTAATGAAGAAATCATTGATTCTGTAAAAATAGACACTATTAAGCCTGAAGAGGAAATGCTTACCAGTGTAATAGATTATTTTGGCGAAGACTATGTTTACATGGATAAACTGGAAAACAAAGTATATATGTACAATAATGCATATATCACCTATGAAGATATGCGGATTGAAGCAGGGTATATTATTTTGGATTATAGCAAAAATGAGATTTATGCTAAGGGAATAGATAGTGCAGGTGTATACTCACAAACTCCTGTTTTTACACAATCATCTAATGAAGTTATTCCTGATTCTATCCGTTTTAATATGGATACAAAGAAGGCATTAATTTATAATTCTAGATCTGGAAAAGAAGAAATTAAGTATAAAGCAGAAGTTGCTAAAAAAGTAAATGACTCCGTTTATTTCTTGAAAAACATCAAATTTACTACATCAAAAGATATTGATAATCCTGAATATTATTTTTATACCAGAAAAGCTAAAGTAGTACCTAGTAAAAAAATTGTAACTGGATTTACTAATATGTACATTGCAGATGTACCATTACCATTGGGCCTACCCTTTGCTTTTTTTCCATTAACAAAAGACCGAACTTCTGGATTTATAATTCCTAGCTTTGGGGACAATAGAGATCGTGGGTTTTTCTTTCAGAATGGAGGGTATTACTTTGCATTAAGTGATTATGTAGATTTAACACTATTAGGTGATTATTACACCAATGGAAGTTATGCTATACGTGCTGAATCTTCATACGCATTGCGATATCGATTTAAAGGGAGTTTAAGCTTTCGTTATGAACGATTAATTAATAGTGAGAGAGGTTTTGATGATTTTAGCGAAAGCTCAGTATATAATATTCGTTGGAATCATAGTCAAGATTCTAAATCAAACCCTACATCTCGTTTTGCAGCCTCGGTGAATTTAGGAAGTAGTCAATATTATAACGAATCTATTAATCAAACTAATAACGCAAGTTCATTAATAAACACATTGAGTTCATCTATTTCATATTCCAAAACTTTTGAAACGGTTCCACAAATTAATTTTTCAGTAGCAGGGACTCATTCTCAAAATACAAATACGGATGAGATTAACATGTCATTGCCAAATTTAAACGCAAGTGTGTCTAGGATTTTTCCTTTTGAACCAAAAATCGGTACAAAAAAAGGAATTATTGAAAACATTAATTTACAATACAATCTTACAGCAGAAAATAGAATTAAAACTACAGATTCTGAATTTTTCACATCTAAAATGTTCGATGACGCTCAAGTTGGGGTAAGGCATACTATTCCTTTAAGTACTAATTTTAAAATATTTAAAAACATAAGCTCATCAATAAATGCAAATTATCAAGAAACTTGGGCGTTTAAAACCATAAATAAAACTTATGACCCTGAATATAATGAAGGTGAGGGAGGTGTAGTACAAGACACTATTAATGGCTTTGATAGCTATAGAACTTATAATGCTTCAACAAGTTTAGGTACAACTTTGTATGGAATGTTTAATTTTGGAAAGGGGAAAAAAATTGAAGCGATTCGTCATGTATTAAGACCTTCAGTAAGTTATAATATCAACCCGGCTTTTGATCAATATTATGATACTTATAATAATCCAACTGCAAATGATCCAGAAGTTTATTATTCAAGGTTTGAAGGTTCTTTATATGGAGCTCCAGGTAGAGTATATTCTAGTAGTGTAGGAATGTCTATCAGCAATACATTAGAAGCAAAAGTTAGGGATAAAGATACTACAGCAATAAAACCTAAAAAGTTAATCCTGTTAAATAATTTAAATTTTAACACAGCATATAATATAGCTGGTGATTCACTAAACTGGAATCCTTTAACTTTTTCTGGAAGTATTCCAATTGTTAAAAAATTAGACTTCAACTTTAATGGCGCGCTAGACCCTTATGCATTAGATAATAATAACATTAGAATAGATGAATTTAACTTAAATAATGGTGGTAGTCTTTTTAGATTAACACAAGGTAATATTAGTATAAATTATACTTTTTCTAGTGATGATTTTAAAGGAAAGGAAGAAGATGATTTTGAAACTGAAACTTTTAAAAATGGAGGTCGACCTGATGACTTATTCGGTGACTCAACCCCAATAAATGATAAAAGTAAATATGATAACGACAACCCCAGTTCAAATACTGAATATGAATGGTATAATTTTTCTATACCTTGGGATTTAAGAATGGCATATACTGTTACTTATAATAATTATGCCAGGCAAAATGAAATCTCATCTCAGTCTATTATGTTTAGCTCTAATATAGAGTTTTCACCTAAATGGAAAGTGGGTGTTTCTTCTGGTTATGACTTTAAAAACAAAGGTATAACCTTAACTCAATTTCGATTTCAAAGAGATTTAGAAAGTTGGCGCTTAAGTTTTAATTGGACTCCAATTGGAGGAACTCATACTTCGTGGTATATGTTTATTGGAATAAAATCATCTGTATTAAGTGATATTAAATACGAAAAACGAAGAGAACCAGATAAAAGTTTATAGAATAACTAATTATGAAAAAAATTATTTACACAAAAAACGCACCTTCTCCTATAGGTCCATACAACCAAGCAGTTTTAACAGGGAATTTTTTATATACTTCTGGTCAGATAGCTATAAATCCTAATACTGGAGAGCTGCAAACTGAATCTATAAAAGAAGAAACTCAGCTAGTAATGGAAAATCTTAAAGCGGTATTATTGGAAGCAGAAATGACATTTGAAAATGTAATAAAATCAACTATCTTCATAAGTGATATGAACAATTTTTCAGAAATTAATGAAGTTTACGCATCCTATTTTAATGAAGAAAATGCACCTGCAAGAGAAACTGTTGAGGTCTCACGATTACCAAAATCTGTAAATATTGAAATATCTATGATAGCATCCTTTTAATTTTCTTGAGTACGAGTCTTAAAATTAACAGGCATATTATTATCAGGAATGAACTCATCTTCTTCAGGAGCTATTTCAACTTTCACTCCAAATAACTTACTCATAAGTTCTTTTATAGTGTCAAAGTCTACTTGGTATGATATTCCTGCTCCTTGCTCAAAGGTTTGATCTTCTCCGATAAATTGTAATTCTGCCTGACGATTAAAAAAGTTAATACGTAAGCTACCATCTTCGTTCACTAACCATTGTACATCAACATCACCAGCAACTCTGGAATCATTTATTTTTCCAACTGGAATACCAACTTTACCGTTTATAACAATACGTTCGCTTATTTGAGATGAAAATTGAACACCAAATTCATCTTGAGTTTCAATTTCTTTAGTATCTATACCCATATCATAATAAGGTGCAATATTTATAATTGCATCATCATCAGTTAATATTTGAGCAAGAATGGCATTTACTCCATCTGTTACTGTACCAGAGATGGCACTTTGTCCAGCACTATCACTAATAAAGGAACCTGTAGTTAATAAAAATAAAGCTTGTTTTTCTCTTTCCTCTTCTGTTTGAAGTTTATATTCTAATTCACTTCTAACAGATGAACTTACTTCAGGGAAATCAATATCAAATAATAATTCAGGTTGAGTTATATTTTTTGTTAAATCTATATAAACATCCACAGGAATCTTTCTATTTATGGTAGGGTCGTCTAATAAAGCAGAAGGATTTGCTTTTGTCTTATAAATTGCTTTTAAATTTAAATCTGCTTGACTAGCTAAACCATCCCAGGTAATGGTCCCTCCTTTTTCAACTTCAATTTCTCTTTTAATTATTTTCCCATATCTAAAGTCATAGATTCCCTGATATACAATGAAATCTCCCCACATATTAAATTTCCCAAGTGTATTAATTTCAATTAACATTGTTCCAGCTCCTCTACCTCTTAATGCAGATTTAGTATCTTGATCGATTACTATTTCTATTTCTGCATTTTTATTTATATCCAACTCAAAATTAAGTGTCAATCCTTTCAAGTCTTCAGTAATAATAGTCTCACCACGAAGTTTGGCTTCTTTTTCTTTAGGTGAAAGGAACTTAATGAATGAGTTATCACCTATGCTTTCTGTATCACTTAAAGGAATTTTAAATACTGTATTTTCTTCAGTTGCTGCATTTACATCAATTATCAATTCGTTAATAGGTCCATGAATTTTAGTACTACCGCTAATAAAAGCAGTTCCATAATATAATTGTTCTTCATCTGGAGGAGTGTCTAATACTAATAAATTATCAGTACTTATATTTAAATCTAGTTTCCAATTTCCAAAATTATTATGAGTTGCATTACCTGTTAAAATTCCTTTTGTTAAATATTTAGTATCTGTTACTGTAGTTTCTATAATTTCTAACTTTTCTTTAGTAACAACTAGATTTGTAGTATCATCTAAATCAAAATCTATATTTAAATAAGGAACATTTAATCCACTATTTTTTAATGTAAATTCACCAAATATATCAGGAGATTTAATGTTGCCAGAAACTCCACCATTTCCTGACACAAGCCCTCTTATATCAGTGATTACACTTCCTCCAAAAGGGCTTATTGCTTTTAAATTAAATTCATTTAATTCTATATCCAATTGAATTTTAGTTTGATCTCCGCTTGAATCAATATAACCTACAGAATTAATAGACTTTACATTATTGTTTGTTAATGTAGTATTTAAATCGTAGCGAGTTAACTCATTGTTCCCAGAAATATCAATGATCATATCTCCCAGTTTGGTATCATTAACATCTATATTATCGATAGTTATCTTAGAACTAGGAAAATAGATGCCTTTTTTTTGTAAAAAACTTAAGTCTCCATTCATAATTCCTTTTAATCTTAAGCTATCTACACTAGGGACTAAATTTCCAATTTCAACATCTTTAAATTGAACCTTTAAATTTTTAGAAGTACTATCGGTAGTAGAACCTGCGAATTTGATGAACTCTTCATTATGATTTAAAACAATCGAATCGAACTTTATGCTTTTAAAGTTATTATCAAAAATAATTTTATTGTTTTTATCATTTTTTTCATTTAAATACCAAATATTTTCATTGTACGAAATATCAGATTTTTTAACTCCCACAACAGATTTACCTTCAGGATCAATAGTATGATATAAGGATAAATTAAAAATGTCCTTATTCTTACCTCCAGTAAAATTAGTGCTAATGTAAAGCGTATCATTAATCGTTTTATTAATGAAATTAAAATCTTTCAAATTATAAAACCCATTATTTATAGTATCCACAGATATATAAGCATTATAAAGAGGGTTGAAGTTATCTAGTTTAAATTTTACTTTTCCTAAATAATTATTTAGAATAACTATTTCGGGGGAATTAAAATCAAATTTCATTTTTGATTTATTGGAATAAACAGATCCTTTAATTCTTGTGTTTTCTCCAAATTGAAGATCTGGCACAAAAATTTCAATAAGTCTATTATAAATCTCAAAATCAAAATCCAAGTATTGATTTTCTTTTATTTCCTTTGGTTTAAAATTTGCATAAACACTATAAACACCATTTACAAATAAGGTTGGAATATCTTCTATTAAAAACTCACCAGCAACATATCCCGTCATTATATCTGGAGAATTGATATCTATAGTCCTTTTTAAACCCTCTTTTTTAGAATTAATCATAAAGTCATCAAAATAAAAATCGTCGTTTTCATTTTGATAAAAAGTTTCTTTAAAATTGATTGTACCGAAAGTGTTATTTAAGTCATTTCCGTTCATTTCCATATCAATTTTACCTGCAAAAATTGATATGCTATCACGCTTCATTAAATTCAACTTATTTAACTCTGCATATTCTACATCTGCATTAAAGTCAAACCTATTTAATTCTTCAGATACATCTACTAATCCGTTAAAATTAAGTTTTAAATTTGGGTCATCTATATTTAATTTTCCATCAAATAATGGGTGTTCGAAATTTCCAGAAAGTGTTATATTCTGATAATTATATCCTTCAAAATTAAATGAATTAATTTCTCCTGTAACTCTTGTATCTAATGAGTTTTGAGTAAACCCAACACCTTCAATTTGTAATTTAGAAGTTATTGTCCCTAAACTTTCAGTTTTTGCCAAAGACCCCAAATCAAAATTTTTGAATTCAATATCTCCTAAATAACTAGCACTTTCTGAATCGTTTAAATTATGGATATTAATATTAGTTTTAGCAGTACCTAAGGAACTTATTAACGTACTTGAAGTTGTTAAAGTGGTTTTAGTGATAGTAGTACTTCCATTAAACTTAAACCTACCTAAATAATTAATTTCTTTTGGCAAAACATCTCCTAAAACCCTAGGCATAAAACGAGTTAATGAATTATAACTCGTTGATATTTCATGATTATTTGCATATATAGTAAAATCGTCCCCTTCCTTTAACAAATCAATAAAATTAAAATCTCCCTTTAATTTTATATTCCCGCTATTAATCTGTCCATTTGAAAATGTAAAATTATTCAATGTCCCTTTAATATCACCATTTATGTTTATAGTTTGGTTTTTTCCAAACTCATTATAAAATGCATTTAAATCGTTAGTAGAGATTTTTGTTTCTTCAAAAAGAACATCTAAATCTACTTTATTTACAAAATCTGAAATTTCCCCTTCAGCATAATTCATTATGATATCTCCCTTAATTAATGAACCTCCGGTTCTAAGATTAAGTTGTTTTAATTGCAAGGAAGTTAAACTATATGAAAAAATTCCTTCTAAATTTTTAATTTCAAACCCTTTTTTGGCTTTTAGAGATAACTGTTTAATGTTGGTTTTAACATTGGGACCTTCAATACTAAAGTTATTGCTATTTATATTAACTTTTGATAGATTAAAAATTTCAGGACTGTTAAGGTTTTCGTCAATTATTTTAACCTTACCGTCTGACAGTTCAATAATTTGAGCTTTTAACTCAAAAGGTTTTCCATTGCTTGGCTTACCTGAATTAAATTTATCTGCAAAAATGGATACATTATCATTATCCTCGCCCTTATAAGTTTTTAAATAAAATTTTGGTTTATTTAATTCTATAAAGCCAAATTCTAAAGTTCCATCTATCAAGTTTTTAATACTTAATAAATTGGTTTTAAGACTTTTGGAGTAAATCAACGTGTCTTGATGGTGATCCTCAATATAAACTTCCCTAATATCTACTTCACCCTTCCAATTAAGTCCCAATCGGTTGATGTTAATATTGGTTCCAAATTCTTCATTTAATTTTGTTGTTACTTTTTTTGCTATATAAGTTTGGACAGTAGGAATAGATAAAGTGATAATAATAAAGGCTATTATTAACAATATAATTGCAAGAATTCTTTTTATTATTTTTCTCAGTTTTTTGATACGGCCTTAATGTTTTATTTTTACAACCAATTAATATGCCCTTTTTTATTTTGACACCAAAACAAACATATATTTTAGGTATCGAATCCTCTTGTGATGATACTGCTGCTGCCGTTATAAAAAACGGAGTTATTCTATCAAATGTTGTAGCAACTCAAAGTATTCATGAAGAATACGGTGGTGTTGTTCCTGAACTTGCTTCTAGAGCTCATCAACAAAATATTGTGCCAGTTGTACAACAAGCTCTAAAGAAAGCAAATATCGACAAAAATCAGCTAAATGCCATAGCTTTTACAAGAGGTCCTGGTTTAATGGGATCACTTTTGGTAGGAACCTCATTTTCAAAGTCTTTAGCAATGGGATTAAACATTCCATTGATTGATGTAAACCATATGCAAGCCCATATTTTAGCGCATTTTATTAAGACAGAAGGACACACAACTCCAACTTTCCCATTTTTAGCATTGACAATAAGCGGAGGCCACACCCAAATTGTAAAAGTTACCGACTATTTTAAAATGGAAGTTATTGGTCAAACATTGGATGATGCTGTTGGAGAAGCATTCGATAAAAGTGCTAAATTATTAGGCCTTCCCTATCCTGGAGGTCCATTAATAGATAAATATTCGCAAACTGGTAATCCTAAGGCTTTTCCTTTTCCAAAACCCAAAGTAGGACCTTTGGATTTTAGCTTTAGTGGCTTAAAAACATCTGTGCTATATTTTGTAGAAAGAAATACAAAAGAAGATCCTGACTTTATAAAAAACAATCTAAATGATATTTGTGCAAGCTTACAATATACCATTGTTGAATATTTGATGGACAAAATTAAAAATGCTGTAAAAGAAACAGGAATTAAAGAAATTGCAATAGGTGGTGGAGTATCTGCAAATTCTGGTATTAGAAATGCTTTAAAATCTGCAGAAAAAAAACAGGGTTGGAAAGTTCATATTCCTAAATTTGAATACTGTACAGATAATGCCGCAATGATTGCAATAGTAGGTGAATTAAAATACAAAAAACAACTATTTGCAGAAAACGATATTGTCGCTAAAGCCAGAATGGAATATTAATCCTGTTTTATATGAATCATACATCAATAGAAATAGTAAAACGTATTCAAGCTTCCTTAATTCCTTGGAATAAAGATGTAGTTGAAAAAAGAATGTTTGGTGGAAATTGTTTTTTATATAAAGGAAAAATGTGTGTTGGTGAAACCAAACAACGATTAATGGTACGCGTAGTTTCTGAAAAAATGGAGAAGGTTCTTGAAATGCCATATGTTGAACCTATGGATTTTACAGGAAAACCTATGAAAGAATTTATTTTTGTAACTGAAAAAGGATTTGATACCGAAGTAAAACTTCAAAAATGGGTTGAACTAGGTATCGAACATGCTTTAATTAAAAGCTCCCTATAATATGCAATTGTTTTATAATCCATTAATTACAGAGACTTCCAAAGAAATTATTTTTGATAAGGAAGAAAGTAGGCATATAAATAAAGTTCTTAGGAAACAAGAAGGAGCTATATTAAACCTTACTAATGGGAAAGGGTCATTTTTTAAAGTAAAATTATTACAATCAAGCCCAAAGCGTTGTATAGCAACCGTTTTAGAAGTAAGCAAACAAGAACCTCTTCCCTATTCTCTTCATTTAGCTGTAGCTCCAACAAAATTGAATGATCGTTACGAGTGGTTTTTAGAAAAAGCTACAGAAATTGGTGTTACTGAAATAACTCCTATTATCTGCGATCATAGTGAAAGGAAAATAATTAAACTAGAACGCTTTGAAAAGAAAATACAAAGTGCAATGAAACAATCTTTAAAAGCATATTTACCGAAAATAAATAATGCTACCTCACTTTCTAATTTTTTAGAAATGCAACAAAACAATTCTAATCATAAATTAATAGCACATTGTGAAGAGACTGATAAGAAATCCTTAAAAAAAGTTTTAGTACCAAATAGTGATACTATCATCCTAATTGGTCCTGAAGGAGATTTTTCAAATAATGAAATTAAACAATCTATTAAATCAGGTTTTACACCAGTAACACTTGGTAATAGTAGATTACGAACTGAAACAGCAGCAATAGTAGCTTGTCATAGTGTCGCTTTTATTAATGAAATTTAGATAATTTACGAATACGTAATAATCTAACATTATATAAAAACATTCTATTAAACTTTTCCTTATAATTTGTACTTTTGATATCTATGATTAAAAGAAATTTATTTATAATTCTATTTTTGATTTCAATTAAAATAACAGCTCAAGACATTGCTGTAATAAAATATGGAGGTGGTGGAGATTGGTACAGTAACCCAACGGCATTACCAAACTTAATAAAGTTTTGCAACGAACAAATAAATACTAGTATTTCTAAAAGTCCTCAAGTGGTTACACCAATTAGTGTTGAATTATTTGATTATCCTTTTGTACATATGACAGGACACGGTAATGTTTTCTTCACTGAAGAAGAAGCTAAAAACCTTAGGGACTATATGCTAAGTGGTGGATTTTTACATATCGATGATAACTACGGGATGGATGAATACTTACGAAAGGAATTGGTGAAAATTTTTCCAAATAAAGAATTAAAAGAATTGCCAAGAACACATCTCATATTTAAAGAACCCTTCTCTTTTCCACAAGGTTTACCAAAAATACATGAACACGATAAAAGTAGGCCTCAAGCATTTGGAATATTTGAAGAAGGACGTTTAATATTACTATACACATTTGAGAGTGATTTAGGAGATGGTTGGGAAAACCCTGAAATTCATAACGACCCACAAGAAGTTAGGATTAAAGCTTTACGGATGGGAGCAAATATTATAAACTATGCTTTTATAAATTAATGCCAGTAAAATTAACACATAGCGAATCAAACCCTTCCCAAAGTAGTTTCCCATTAATTTTAGTTTGTGATGGAGTTCAAAGCCCTTCAAATATTGGTGCATTATTTAGAATATCTGACGCTTTAGGCGTTTCAAAAATTATATTTTGTAATGCAGAAATCAATTTTTATTCCCCTAGACTACAAAAAACAGCAAGGAACACACAACTTTATGTTTCTTACTCAGAAAAAGAGAATACGTTTAAGACTATTGAAAAACTAAAAACAGAAAAATACTCAATTGTTTCCTTAGAAATCACTGATTCTAGTGTTCCTATTGAAAAATTACCAAAATTCAATAACAAAAAAATAGCATTGGTTATTGGCAATGAACAACAAGGTATTTCTGAAGAAGTTTTAAATAGCTGCGATTTTAGCACTCATATAGAGATGTTTGGTAAAAATAGCAGCATGAATGTTGTACAAGCAACTTCTATAGCATTATATACTTTAATTAATAGAAACTACACTAACTAGATGACTTCAAATGACATCACAAAAGGTATTTTAAAATCAATTGGTTATATAATTGGTGTACTATTGCTATTATTTTTTTTATATAAAATTCAATCTGTTATATTATATGTTGTTGTAGCTGCTATAATATCTTTAATAGGATTACCAATAGTTAATTTTTTAAAAAATAAATTTAAATTCAATAATACTTTCGCTGTTATTGTAACGATAGTTTTGCTAATAGGCATCTTATCAGGGTTAGTAGGCCTCTTTATCCCATTGGTAGTAGAACAGGGACAGAATTTATCTCTATTAAATATTCAAGAATTACAATCTACCATTGAAAATTTAAATCAAAAAGTAATTACTTATTTTTCAAATAAAAATATTGAAATAAACCAATCCTTTTCAGAATCGAACTTGTTTTCAAAAATTGATTTTTCAATTATTCCTAATTTTTTAAACTCAGTTGTAAGTGGATTTGGTAGTTTTAGTATTGCTTTATTCTCTATTATATTTATTTCATTCTTTTTACTTAAGGATAGTAAGTTACTAGAACAAGGGGTTTTAACATTTGTTCCAGATACGAGTGAAGAAGGAACAAAAAGATCAATGCATAAAATAAAAGATTTATTATCTAGATATTTTGTTGGCCTTGTTCTTCAAATTACAATTCTGTTTATAATCTATACCATTGTTTTATTGATTTTTGGGGTAAATAATGCCATTGTAATTGCTTTTTTATGTGCACTATTAAACTTAATTCCATATGTAGGGCCTATGATCAGTGCAGTTTTAATGATGTTTTTAACCATGACAAGCTTTATTGGTAGTGATTTTCAAACCGTAATATTACCAAAAACAATTTTTGTTTTTATTGGGTTTTTAATTGGTCAATTGGTCGATAATTTTTTCAGCCAACCCATTATTTTTTCCAAAAGTGTTAAATCTCACCCCTTAGAAATATTTCTAGTAATTTCAATTGCTGGAGTATTATTTGGAGTTATTGGATTAATAGTTGCGATTCCTGCTTACACTTCAATTAAAGTGATTTTAAAAGAATTTTTATCAGGAAATAAGATCGTTAAAAGCTTAACCAAAAACCTATAGTATTTGTATAAATAAACACATATTAGACGCTGCCTGTCAAAACTTTATAAAATCTTACAACGAAGATATTTCTAAATTAGCTTTTTCTGGAAGTCAATTTAAAAACATAACTGCACAGGAATTAATTCAACAAGTAGAAAGCTACAGAAAAACTAAAAACAAGCTTCCTATTTGGTACTCCACAGAACAAATCTATTATCCCCAAAAACTTAATTTAGAGCAAACCTCTTCCGAAGTAACCGCAAATTACAAGGCTTCAATAGTAAGTGGCGAATGTCTTGCTGATTTAACAGGAGGTTTTGGGATTGACAGCTATTATTTTTCAAATTCTTTTAAAAAGGTTCACCATTTTGAAATTAACAAATGTTTATCTGAAATAGCTGCTTATAATTTTTCAGTATTAAAAAAGAATAATATCTATTGCTTTCCAAAAGATGGCTTACAAAACGCTTTAAATATTAATTATGACGTTATTTATGTAGACCCTTCAAGGAGACACCAAAGTAAAGGAAAAGTGTTTTATTTAAAAGATTGCGAACCTAATATTCCTCTACACTTACCTAAAATACTAAAGCATTCAAAAACAATACTTATAAAGACATCTCCTATGTTGGACATAAGCATTGGATTAAAGGAGCTTCAGTCCGTTTCCGAAATACATATAGTAGCAGTTAATAATGAAGTAAAAGAATTATTATGGTTAATAAAACACGATTTTAATGGCAACACCAAAATTAAAACAATAGACATAAAAAAGTTTAGTAATGATCAATTTGAATTTGATTTGAACGAAAAACTTTTTGTTGAATATTCCGTTCCTAAAAAATACTTATACGAGCCCAATGCTGCAATATTAAAAAGTGGTGCTTTTAATTTATTACCAAATCGTTTTAATATTTATAAGCTACATCAACACAGTCATTTATATACTAGCGACGAACTTATAGAGTTCCCAGGACGCAAATTTAAAATCAAAGCTGTAATTCCTTATCAAAAGAAACACTTTAAAGAAGTTTCTAAAATTGAAAAGGCCAATATTAGTATTCGAAATTTTCCAGAAAGCGTTTCTACTATTAGGAAAAAACTAAAAATTAAGGATGGTGGAGAAACATATTTGTTTTTTACTACAACTGAAGGCAATAAAAAAATTATTATTAACTGTACAAAAGTCTGAAAATAAACCCACTAAAAATTAATTAAAAAAAGGCTGTTTTTTGTTTGCGTTATTAGAAATGTTAGAGTAGATTTGCATCCGCAATTTAGGATGATTTATCAGATTAAATTGGAGAGGTGCCAGAGTGGTCGATCGGGGCTCCCTGCTAAGGAGTTGTACTCTAACGGGTACCGGGGGTTCGAATCCCTTCCTCTCCGCATCATTGACATAGAATACAAAATTGATAACTTACTCGGGGTGTAGCGTAGCCCGGTTATCGCGCCACGTTTGGGACGTGGAGGCCGCAGGTTCGAATCCTGCCACCCCGACAAAAAAGCCTAACTTTTAATTAAGTTAGGCTTTTTTATTTATATTAAGTTGATAGATTACATAGGAGATTTTTCATCAATCCAATCTACTTGCTTTTTCAAAAAATTAGGAGCATTAAAACGATACCCTATGAAAACCTGAAAATGTGTTCTAACATTATTATAATTTACTATATCATTTTCTTCTCTATCAATTGTGTTTAATTTAAAAAAACCTCCACCAAACCAATTTGCAGAATTATAGCCTAACCCTAAGTGACCATCAAAATTTAATGCAATATTTGTGTCAGAATAAGAGTTTTCATTTTCAACAATTTTAATATTGTTAAAATCTAAACCTATACCCGGAGTTGCACCTATACTAGCATAATATTTCCTACTTATCACAAAAGTGTGTAAATAACCAGCAGTTAAAGTCGCATTAAAAGTTTTAACGCGTTGATGAGTTTCGTCATTTTTAATATAATTATAACTATATAACACACCCGGCATAAATGTCCCCGCACTTTTCCGTTGTATTTCAGTTTGTGTTGTAATAGCTTTTAAGGAATAATTAGAGTTGAATCGATAACGAGTAGCCCCCTTAACGTTAAATATTTTTAATTTATCTAAAATTAAATAATCTGCTGGGTAATCTTCTGGAATTGGATAATCAGGAGAATAAAAACTTTTAGTTTGAGAATATCCAATTGTTTGAATCCATTTTTTTATATAAAAATCAGTTTCAAATTTAAATATTTTTGTTTCTCCCTTATTCTCTTTGTCAAAATTTGTAAAAAGATGGGGTGTAAAACCAATAGTAAGTGAAATAAATCGATAATGAACTGAAACTTCTGTGCGATAATCAATATTGGGTTTAATTTCAAATTCAATACCATTTTCAATTGCATATAATGATTCAATATCATTATCCACATCGAATTTTACACTTAATTTATCATCCATTATTTCGATAAATTCATTAATTAGTATACTATCATTTTTTTGAGAGAAAACAAAAAATGGAAACATCAAAATTAATAGAATTCTGCAGGTATTCATTTAAACAAATATATGTAATCTTGATAAATTGTTGTTTTTTTTAATATCTCATTAATTTTAAAAAATTAAATAATATTTCATACTTTTCGAGTAAATAACAATACTCTTTTTTTTTAAGCTAATATGAAGAATTCTATATCAAAATCTCTTATAATCATATTCTTACTGTTTTTCGGAACTTCAGTATATTCACAAGAAAATGAAATAAATAAAAACTCAGATATTACAAATACCGATTCTATTAATAAGCATCCATTGCTTTCTAATAGATTTACATTCTATGTTGGACTGTATAATTCTATTAAAAAAATTGGATTAGGAGTAAATGGAGCTACAGAAAATGAAATAATTGATTTTAGTGAAAAAGTAGATTTTAACGAAAATGAATCCACCTTATTTTTAAATTTTAATTGGCGCTTTGCCAGAATGTGGACACTTACTGCTGAATACTTTTCAGTTAAAAACGGCATTAGTAGAAGCATTGACGAAGAGATTGAATGGAATAATCAAATATTTAATGGAGGAGCTGGAATATCATTAGGATTGGATGTGAGCATGTATCGTGTTTTTGTTGGTAGAACAATTACAAAAGGACAAAAGCATGAACTAGGAGCTGGACTTGGCGCTCATGTATTAGACATACGAACATATATTGAAGGTTACGCATATATTAATAACGATAACACTGGAGAGGGAGCTGCAGCAGATTTCGAAAGAAGCTCTGTAAATGTTGTTGCACCATTACCCAATGTTGGGGCTTGGTATTTTTATGCACCTCACCCTAAATGGATGTTAACTGCAAGAGTGGATTGGTTTGCATTATCTATTGATGAGTATTCTGGAAGTCTATGGGATCTTGGCGCAGGAGTTAATTATCAGTTTCACAAGAACATAGGGGTTGGATTAAATTACAGATATTTTGATTTTGCAGCTAATGTCAATAAGACAAATTGGGATGGAAAATTCACAATGACTTTCCAAGGACCATTATTAACAGTAAATGCAAATTTTTAGCACAAAAAAACATATTGTTATTTAATAATATTTGTATATTCGCAGCCGCAAAAGAAACCATTTTGTTAATTGAATGGGCTCGTAGCTCAGCTGGATAGAGCACCTCCCTTCTAAGGAGGCGGTCATAGGTTCGAATCCTATCGGGCTCACATCAATAAAATTAAAACCTGCATTTATTGCAGGTTTTTTTTGTTTTATCAATATCTAAATAAAAAGTCAAAATATTTATCTAAATTTGATTTGATGATTAAATCAATACTCAATTTCTATAGAAGCTTAATAAAAAAAAGGGTTGTATTAGTTCTATTGTTTTTTTGTTTAATTAACATCTCTACTCAAGCTCAAGATCTTGAACCTCGATTTCTTTCCTCAGTACCATTAAAAACTAATTTTTCTGGATTAGTTTATGGTTATTCTTATGGAGATATTTTATTAAATTCACAGGAAATAGAAGGCTTAAATGCTAAATTGAATTCTTTAGTAGTCTATTATGGACGTAGTTTTAAAGTATTCAACAAGCCTGCTAAAGTAGATGTTGCTATTCCTTACGCTTTTGGAAAGCTAAATGCTTTGGTTTCTCAAGTAGATACAACTGCCTATAAAAATGGTTTTTTAGATCCAACATTAAGAATATCTATTATTTTTGTTGGAGAAAAAGCACTAAACTTAAACGAGTTTTCAAAAAGAGAACTAAAAAAATTTAAACTTGGTGCTTCATTCAAAATAAAAGCACCATTAGGTAGGTATGATGAAACAAAGCTCATCAATTTAGGGGCTAATAGATGGGCTTTTCAAATAAAAACTGCTGCTTCCTATCAACCTACAAATAAAATACTTTTTGAACTTCATATAGATTCTTGGTTTTTCACAGAAAACACTTCATTTAACAACGGAAATTCTTTAACTCAAAACCCATTGTTGAGTACACAATTGCATATGGCTTATTTATTTAACCCTAAATTTTGGATGTCTGCATCCATTGGACAAGTTGCTTTAGGTGAAACTTCCATAAATGGTGTAGAACAAGACAATAATCAGGATAATTCAAGATATGGATTAACTGCATCCTATAAAATAAATAAGCTTGGATCTTTAAAATTATCTATTACTAATGCTCTTTATACGGGGTCTGGTGCAAACTTTACTACAGGTCTTTTAGGGTATAGCTTTGTATGGTTTGACAAGAACAAACCTTCGCAAAAAGATTGATTATTTTTAAATAATTCTTACTAAATATTTATAGTATTTTCACCTATTCTTAAAATTATAATTTACCTTTATATTTTACTTATTCTATTAAAATTATGAAGAAACAACAACAACTATTATTAATAATTCTATTGTTTTTATTTTCTATAAATACTTCTTTTGGGCAATATGTTTCAACAAAAGTTAAGTCAAAACACGAAATTTATACCGATAGTTTAAAAAATGTAGAATACAAATATTTATTCCCACTTTTAGGGCAAGGAGCTTACAAAAAAGGATTTGACATCCCCTATCCTGCTGGTTTAATGGCTAATTATATGTGGCTTGAACAAGGTATTACTATTGACAACCTTCAATTAGGCATTACAACAGGTGATATAGATGTTCCTTTATCACCTGTAGATTTTATTGAATTTGGCAACAACTCTAATAAATCATATACAGTAAATGTAAGACCCGATTTATGGGTGTTACCCTTTTTAAATGTTTATGGGATTTTTGGTTATGGGAAATCAACTACAGAAGTCAATATAATTGCTCCTATAGATATGAAATCTATTGTAGAACAAAATATATCAACAGTTGGTGTTGGCGTTATGGGCGCAGGTGGAATTGGTCCCGTTTGGTTTTCAATAGATGCAAACTGGACTTGGAATAAACCAGAATTATTGGACAAAGCAGTATTAGTAAAAGTTTTAGGAATTCGCTTAGGGCATACTTTTGTATTCAAAAATAAGCCTGAAAGTAATATTGCTGTTTGGGCTGGCACCATGAGTATGAACATGACTGCTGAAACCAAAGGGCAAATTACACTAAAAGATGCATTACCTGAAGAATCTTGGGAGCGAAGAGATGAAATTGTTGCGGAATATAATACTTGGTACGACGGTTTAACACCCATAAAAAAAGCTGCTGTCGATGCAACAGCTATTCCTGATATTGTTGATCGTATAGAAGCTGCTGATGGAAGTTCTATAATTAAGTATAACATTGATAAACAAGTAAAAGAACGTTGGAATGGTTTGATTGGGGCTCAATATCAATATAACAAACATTGGATGCTACGATCGGAGGCAGGTATCATTGGTGATAGAAAGTCAATTCTTGTCTCATTAAATTATAGATTTTTATTATAAATAAAAAAGTTAAGAATAAATCTAAACTGACTTAATTTGAAACAATTGTGTTTAATATTATTATTTTGTTTACCAATATTAAGCTTTTCTCAAGAACTAGAAACGGTAAAAGATAGTGTTATAAATGACACATTAAATCCTTATATAGAAGATCATAAAAAACAACTAAACATTAAATTTGATATTTCTAATAATCAAACAAATTATCACATTCCGTATGATATTGAAACTGCTTCTGTAAAAACTAATTTAAATATAAGTTATGGCCTCGTCTTTAGTTATAAATACTTCACAGTAAGACTTGGTATTAGACCAAAATTATCTGATAATGAAGAAAAGAATAAAGGGGAAACCGATGTCTTTAGGCTTGCATTTAAAATGTTATTTGATAAATGGTCACACAAAATAGAATATAATTACAATAGAGGTTATTATGTTGAAAATTCAAATAATATTTCCAGTATAGAAACTAATGAAGATTTTTATATTCAATTTCCTAATTTAACAACTAATACTTTAAGTGGAGTTACTCAATATAAGTTTAATGATAATTATTCTTTAAGAGCAGTTGAATCTAATACTGAAATTCAATTAAAAAGTGCAGGAACTTTTATGCCAGGTATTAGTTATGCATATTATGACATTAGGGGTACTGACAAAATTAAAATTGAAGAAGATGAGACTTTAACAAGAGATTTTTTTAACAATTATAAAGGATTCACTTTTATATTGGAACCTGGTTATCATTATACATTTGTATTAAATAAATATTGGTATGCAAATGTTTTTGGAACTCCTGGTGTAGGATTTAATTTTAATAAAACAACTTTTAATGAACCTGATAGCTCCTATAGTGAAAACTTTAACAGCACTTATTTTTCTTTTAAAACAGGTGCTGCAATAGGTTACAATGGCAAGAAATTTTATTTTGGTTGCGAATTTAAATTCAACATTTTTAATGAAGACAATAATGAAAATGACTTTGAACTTTTACCGATTAAAAGTAAATTTAACGCATTTGTAGGTTATCGATTTAAAGCACCTAAACAAGTAAGTAAACCCCTCGATTATATAGAAGATAAAGTTCCTGTATTAAAAACTGATCAATAAATTTCTACTTATTATTTAATCAAAAAGCGTATTGAAAGAATCCTTTTCTTTTATACTTGCATTGTTTTTATTTTTATTTTAGGGCACCTACCTTTCCACTATAAGTGATTTCGCTTTTGTTATTACTATAAATATCAACATATGCAACTCCGCCTTCTTTAATCTCCATAGATATATTATAATTATCACTTATGCCTTCTACACTAAAAGAAATATACATACTCTTCTTTTTATCATTAAGTTTAACTTTATAATTTTTAAGTTTCCCATCAAATTCGACTCCTCCATCATCATCATTTGCTCCAATCGAATTTACTTCACCAAAATATTGAAGAGATCCTGCTGCTTTTCCACTTTCTACAACGATAGCATTTGATTGTGGTTCTAAGCCAAACTCTCTGCCTTTTATTGTAGTTAGTAAATTGGCTTCAAAAAGATAAACCCCCGAATTAATCAAGGATTTCATTGCCTCATAGTTCTTTTCTTTTTTTTCTTCTTTTATTTCTTTTTTTGTTTGTGAATTTGCAATGTTAGTAATCATCACAATTGATATAATTAGTAGCAGTGTATTTTTCATAATTCTATTTTTTATAAGATAAAAGTAAGTATTTATATAGAATAATTATTTTATTTTTATTATTTTGATATCCTTCTTAACTCTTTAATTAATCAAATAGAGTATTATAAGTCACCTTTTCTATGATACTTGCATTGTTATTATTCTTTTTTCTACTATATAATGATTTGGAAATCGAATGTGACTTAAATTCTTTGATTGTAAACCCTTCTTTTAGAATAGCAGAGATTTGATTTTTTGATAATACCGGATCTAGCCATTCTCCTACTATATCATCATCTAAAACTAAAGGCATTCTTTTTTTAACATTATGGATTTCAGCAAAAAACTCATTTGCCTCCGTGGTTATAATAGAACAACTTGAAGTATCATTAAAACTATTAAAAACACCTGCAAAAACAAAAATATCTCTTCCATCATCAAATTCTGTTGATGGGATATAACAATAATAAGGAATTGTAGAATCGTACGATTTATGTGGCTCAAAAAAGCCATCAACTAGAATAATGCATCTATTTTCTAATGCATTGTCTTTATACATAGCAGAAGTTAATAGAGTTTCGCATTTAGCATTAAGGGTATTGTACTTTTTTCTAAAACCTGAAATATCTTTTTGTCCCCAATCGGGTATAAGCCCCCACGTTGAAGGATAAATAGTTTCTATCTCTCCCGATTTTATAATAGATACTTTTGGGTATTTAAAACCTGTAGAATGATAATAAGGCTCATAACTATAATCCTCTACAAAAGTAGCTCCTCTATTCTTTTCAAAGAGTTGTTTTATTTTGGTTGAAGAAATATCAAAACACATATTCTATTCAGGATATTCAATTCGTAAATGATACATGTTATTCAATTTCTTTTTTAAAACCTTTTTAATTTTTTGAATTTCTTTTAAGGTAATATTTGCATTTAGAAATTGACCATTATTTAACTGACTATCAATAATTTTTTCTACAAAATCATCCAATTTAGAAGAGGTTGGTTCTTTTAAACTTTTACTTGCTGCCTCTACACTATCAGCCATCATTAATATAGCTGTTTCTTTAGAAAAAGGCGTTGGTCCAGGATACGAAAAATCTTCTTTTGATGCCTCTCCTAAATTCTCATTTTCTTTAGAATAAAAATAATATACCAAACTGGTTCCGTGATGAGTACGAATAAAATCGATAATACGATCTGGTAGATTATTCTTTTTAGCTATTTCAATCCCATTGATTACATGATCGATAATAATTTCTGCACTTTCTTTAGGGTCTAGCTCATCATGAGAATTTATAGATGACATTTGATTTTCAGTAAAATAGGTTGGGTTTACCATTTTACCAATGTCATGATACAAAGCCCCTACTCTTGTAAGCATAGCATTAGCACCAATTTCATTTGCTGCAGCCTCAGCTAAATTTGCTACATTTAATGAATGGTGAAAAGTACCAGGGGCTTTATTTGAAAGCTCTTTTAACAGCTTAGAATTAGTATCGCTTAACTCTAACAAGGTAACATCAGACACCAAGCCAAATATCTTTTCATAGATATAAATTAGAGGGAATGCAAATAAAGTTAGTAGACCACATAATACAAAGTATCCAAAATAATCCCATTGTATTAATTCTATATTTCCTTCTTGAATTATAAAAAATGCAAAATAACCCAATATGTATATAAATGTTATTTGACCTACTGATATAAACAAATTAGCTCTTTTGTATAACTCGGATATAGTTAGAATAGTTACCATACCTGCTATTGTCTGCAAAAACAAAAATTCAAAACTATTTGGTACAATAAAACCTAACAGTAAAATGGTAAGAACGTGTACAAACAATCCTAATCTCGCATCAAAAAAAGTTTTTAACACCAACGGAAGAATACATAGTGGTGTAATATAAACTAGTTTAGCATCATATTTTACTACGATGGTAGTAATGAATATCATATTAATGATATTAAATAGTATAAAGGTTACTTTGGTATTGTTATTATAAATTTCTAATCTGTAATTCTTTAGGAAAATAAACAGCATTAGAAAAACTAGAGATATTAATAATGAATACCCCAGTAATAACCAATAAAAATTAGACTGACTCCAAACTTGTGATTGAAAAACAGCTTTAAAAGAACTTAAGATTTGAAATTTATCTCCCTCAACAACTTCGCCTTTTGCTATTATCCTACTTCCCTTATCAATTACTCCTCGGTTAGGATTAATATCATCAATCTTTGTTTTAATAGTTGATTCAGTTAACTCACTATTAAATTCAACATTAGATGCAATAACGCTTGAAATTATTTCATTTAAAAACAATTCAGATTCAGTAATAAATTCTTCATTCACTTTTTGATTTATAATAGCTTCAACATCATCAATGTGAGTAATCTGATTATAACTTATTTCTTGAATTTCACTACCATTTTTTAAATAAATTAATTTATTAGCCTCTAGAGAGTAACTCTCTATTAATAGACCGTAAGTGTAAATTTCGTCTAAAACAGAAAGACCTAATTCCTTTACTATAGGGCTTTTAGCAGTTTCTGAAGAAATAGTGTCTTTTTTCTCATAAAGTTTCAAAAAGAGACTTTTAACACCTGAAGTTATTGAAGTATCAACTTCAAAATAAGGTATTGCTTCATCTCTTAAATGCTCAATTTCTTTTTCGATTTCATCATTACTCTTTTTAATAGTAAAAGTAAATGGCGCATATAAATTTTCATATTGCCAAGGCTTACCTTTTTGAAAGTTATATTTAAACTGGCCTCCTTTTGGCAATAAATAAATTATTAATACCGTAGATAGTATAAATAAAAATATCTTATAAATTAAAGATTGATTTTTAGTAAAAGAAGTGAAAATGCTTTTCATTAAAATTTCTTACATATAATAAAGGTATAAATATCGTTTGTTTATTTTCAAATACATAATTATCAAGAATGTTTTTAATATTAAATACGTAAATTTGCTTCTAATATTTTCACATTAAAAAATTATTATTTCAGATGAGTAGAAAAGTTGTAATTGTAAGTGCAGTAAGAACTCCAATAGGAAGTTTCATGGGAAGTTTATCATCATTATCAGCAACTAATTTAGGTTCGGTTGCAATTAAGGGTGCATTAGGCAAAATAAATCTTGATCCTTCTATAGTTCAAGAAGTATATATGGGTAATGTTGTTCAAGCAGGTGTAGGACAAGCTCCAGCACGTCAAGCAGCTATTGGCGCTGGTATTCCAGATTCTGTTCCTTGTACTACAGTTAATAAAGTTTGTGCATCTGGGATGAAGGCTGTTATGAATGCAGCTCAAGCAATTGCGTTAGGAGATGCTGATGTTGTTATAGCTGGAGGAATGGAAAGTATGAGTAACATACCTCATTATGTGCATATGAGAAATGGTCACAAATTTGGACCAAAGACAATGGAAGATGGTATGCAAAGAGATGGATTAGTAGATGCTTATGATCAAAATGCAATGGGAGTTTGTGCCGATTTATGTGCTTCGGAATATAAAATTTCAAGAGAAGAGCAAGATGAATTTTCTATACAATCCTACAAACGATCAGCTAAAGCTTGGGAAGATGGAAAATTTAATGATGAAGTAGTACCTGTTGAAATTCCACAACGTCGTGGAGAACCGATTATTTTTTCTGAAGATGAAGAGTATAAAAATGTTCGTATGGAGAAAATTCCAAACTTACGAGCAGTTTTCACAAAAGAAGGAACTGTTACAGCAGCAAATGCATCTACAATAAATGATGGTGCTGGTGCAATGATATTAATGAGTGAAGAAAAAGCAAATGAATTAGGACTTGAAGTTTTAGCTTCAATTAAAAGTTATGCAGATGCAGCTCAAGAACCACAATGGTTTACTACTGCTCCAGCAAAAGCTTTACCTAAGGCATTAAATAAGGCTAATATATCTATTGATGATGTAGATTATTTTGAATTTAACGAAGCATTTGCAGTTGTTGGTCTGGCTAATATGAAAATATTAGGATTAAACGATTCAAACGTAAACGTAAATGGTGGAGCAGTTTCTCTAGGACACCCATTAGGTTGTAGTGGAGTAAGAATATTAGTTACTTTACTAAATGTTTTAAAACAAAATGACGCCAAAATTGGTGCCGCTGCAATTTGTAATGGCGGTGGTGGAGCTTCAGCTATGGTTATTGAAAGAAATTAATATTCTATAAGCTAACTATTTAAAATGAACTACGGCCTTTGTAATTTAAGTATTGTTCCGTTACGATTAGATTATTCAGATCGTAGTGAAATGGTTTCTCAAGTTCTTTATGGCGATTTGTTTGAAATATTAGAAGTTACAGAAAAGTGGAGTCGTATAAAATTAACCTTCGATAATTATGAAGGCTGGATTGATAATAAACAATTTATTCGCCTTTCTGAAAATGATTATAGTTCCTTAAATCAGCTTCCCTTAAAACTATCAACTAATTTATTAGATATTGTTACAACTTCAACAAATGAGCTTTTACCAATAAGTGTTGGAAGTAATATTTCAGTTGCAAAATATTTAGATCATTTATTTGAAGGAGAAATTAATAATTCAAATTTTTCAAAATCTAATATTGTTGAGATTGCACATTTGTATTTAAACAGCCCCTACTTATGGGGAGGAAAAACACCATTTGGTATAGACTGTAGTGGTTTTACCCAAATGGTTTATAAAATTAATGGAATTAAATTATATAGGGATGCAAGTCAACAAGTAACCCAAGGAGAAGTACTTAGTTTTATAGAAGAAAGTGAACCTGGTGATTTAGCTTTTTTTGATAATGAAGAAGGGATAATTACTCATGTGGGAATTATATTGGAAAATAACAAGATTATACACGCTCACGGGAAAGTAAGAATTGATCATATTGATCATTCTGGTATTTTTAATACTGAAAAACAATTTCACACACACAAACTTAGAGTTATAAAAAGAATTTTATAAAAAAAAGCTTCTTATAATTTAAGAAGCTTTTTTTTATAATAATGAATTACTTATTACCCACCATTACTATCTAGTTTAGCTTTCATAGTTTTTTCTTTGTCTTCCATTCCTAATAAACCGTAAATCCCTTTTAAAGTTCTTACAATATCCATAGAATCTGGACGTAATCTTGAAGCTGCTTCTAAATAAGGTACTGCTTCTCGATATAATTCATTTTTTTTCTCTTTTAACAAGTCATATTTTTCATAATCAGCATTTGAAGTTCCTAATGCATTCATTTCTTCAATAATTGGAGCTTCACCATCTAATATCAATTGAGCTATGTTAATTAATGCTTCTGCGTAATCAGGATTTAATTCAATAGCTTTAGAATAATATTCTAGTGCCGCTTCTTTCTCACCATTTTTATTACTTGCAACACCTAAATTATAATATAAATCTGCGTTATTAGGATCTTTTTCAATTATTTCGCTAATTACTTTTTTATAACTAACCATATCTCCGCCTTTATAATACATTTCTGCTTCTGCATGCATTAAACTTACATCATTTGGAGCTTCTTTTCTTGCTTCTTTCATTAAAGAAGCTGCCTTTTCATTTTCTCCTTTAATAATATATATAGTAGTCATAGTTTTAAGAATATCCGCTTTTTTAGATTTTGAAAAACTACTCCTAGGAATTACATACTCTCCTTTTCTAACTAATAAATCTCTTTCCTCTTTGGTATTAAACTTATCTTCTTCCTTTGTTCCTTTTTTAGTAGCATAAAATTCTTCTTTTATACCAGTATAGCCAAGATCAATTAACTCTTCATAATATTTAATACTATTATCATAATCTTTACCTTCTGTAGCAAACAAAGCTGCATAATATAAAAAGACAGTGTCTTTTTTACTTAAGGTATAACCTCTATATGTTTTTTTAGATCCTTCCAAATAATTATTAGATTTTTGATCTAATTGAGCACTAGTTATTAAAGCATTAGTGGTTTCTTGAAGTCCATTTTCAACATCAGAAGCATATTTAGTATTCTTATTTAAAGATGTTACTTTTTCAAAAGAATCTGCAGCAGCATTTAATTTTTCAAAATTATTACCAGCATCTCCTAAATATGCTTGACCCAATACTAAATAGTATTGTTCTTTAATACTCAATTCAGAGCTTGAAACTAAACTTTCAACACTTGACAATGTTGCAATTGCCTCAGAAAAATTTCCGCTTTTTATTGCTTTTTGTGCAGATTTAATCTCTTTCTTTTGACCAAAAGTTAGTGCAGTTACCAATAATAAACCTGCTATTAAAATTTGTTTTTTCATTTTACTATAATTTAAATTTTTGTTTTTCTTATTACTCTTCTTCATTAACCGTACCAGAATTATCAGAGTCTGATTCATTTTCTAAAGATTCTATATTTTCAGGTATAATTATGTTACCATCTTCATCCAATTCTACATCATCATCGTCGGACATAACCTTGGCAACAGCAGCTATTGCATCACCAACTCTAACTTTTATAAGTCTTACTCCCTGAGTAGCTCGTCCCATTACTCGTAAACTATCTACTTCTAAGCGAATAGCAATTCCTGATTTATTGATAATCATTAAATCATCTGTATCAGATACATTTTTAATAGCTACTAAATTACCTGTTTTTTCTGTAACACTTATAGTTTTTACACCTTTACCTCCACGGTTCGTAATTCTATAATCATCTAAACTAGATCTTTTTCCATAACCATTCTCTGAAACAACTAAAACATCAGATTCAGATTCGTTAATCGTAATCATTCCAATTACTTCATCATCATCACTATTTAGACGAATACCTCTAACTCCAGAAGCATTCCTACCCATAGATCTTGTTTTCTCTTCTTCAAATCGAATGGCTTTACCAGATTTAACTGCTAACATTACTTGACTGTCTCCAGTAGTTAATTTTGCTTCTAGTAATTCATCCTCTTCTTTAATAGTTATCGCATTAATACCATTAGTACGAGGTCGTGAATATTGCTCTAAAGGAGTTTTCTTAACCTGTCCTTTTTTAGTGGCCATAATAACATAATGACTATTAATATAATCTTCGTCTTTAAGGTCTTGAGTACAAATAAATGCTTTAACCTTATCGTCTTGACTGATATTTACAAGGTTTTGAATAGCTCTACCTTTAGATGTTCTTGTTCCTTCTGGTATTTCAAATACTCGCATCCAGAAACACTTTCCCTTTTGTGTAAAGAACAACATATATTGGTGATTGGTTCCAACAAATAAATGTTCTAAGAAATCTTCATTTCGTGTAGATGTTGCTTTTGCTCCTACTCCTCCTCTATTTTGCTTTTTATATTCAGATAAAGAAGTTCGTTTAATATAACCCGCATGAGATATTGTAATTACAACTTTTTCATCAGGTATTAAATCTGTGATACTTACATCGCCTCCAGCATATTCAATTACTGAACGACGCTCATCACCATATTTAGATCTAATTTCTTCAAGTTCTTCCTTAATGATATTCATTCTAAGTTCTTTACTTCCTAGAATATCTCTATACCCTTGAATTGTTTTCATTAATTCTTCATACTCAGAACGCAATTTATCTTGTTCCAGACCCGTCAATTGACGAAGTCTCATTTCAACAATTGCCTTTGCTTGAATTTGTGAAAGTTCAAAAGCCTCAATTAGCTTTTCTCTAGCTTCATCTGCATTTTTAGAAGAACGAATTAATCGTATCACTTCATCTATATTATCTGAAGCAATTATTAATCCTTCTAGTATATGCGCTCTTTCTTCTGCCTTTTTAAGTAAATATTCAGTTCGCCTTACCACCACTTCATGACGATGTTCAACAAAATAATGAATTAACTCCTTTAAATTTAATAAACGAGGCCTACCATTAACTAAACAAATATTGTTAACACTAAAGCTTGATTGTAAAGCAGTGTACTTAAATAACATATTAAGTACAATGTTTGGAATTGCATCACGCTTTAATATATAAACAATACGCATTCCTTTTCTATCCGATTCATCCCTAATATTTGAGATTCCATCGATTTTCTTGTCATTTACTAAATCGGCAGTTTTTTTAATCATATCTGCCTTATTGACTTGATAAGGAATTTCAGATACAATGATACATTCTCTACCATTTACTTCTTCAATAGTAGCTTTTGCACGCATAACAACTTTCCCTCTACCAGTATGAAAAGCATCTTTTACTCCTTCATACCCATAAATCACTCCCCCAGTAGGAAAATCCGGAGCCTTAACATGCTGCATTAACTCATCAATATCGATATCATTATTTTCGATATAGGCTATGGTTCCTCCAATTACTTCCGTAAGATTATGAGGGGGCATATTTGTTGCCATACCTACAGCAATACCCGATGCTCCATTAATTAGTAAACCTGGCACTCGAGTAGGTAATACAGTAGGTTCTTTTAAAGTATCATCGAAGTTTAATTGGTGGTCAACGGTATCTTTATCAATATCTGCAAGCATATCTTCAGATATTTTCTGCATTCTTGCTTCTGTATAACGCATTGCTGCCGGACTGTCACCATCTATAGATCCAAAGTTTCCTTGCCCATCAACCAACATATAACGCAGACTCCATTCTTGAGCCATTCGAACCATTGCATCATAAACAGAGGTATCTCCATGTGGATGATACTTACCTAATACTTCCCCTACAATTCTAGCAGATTTTTTATGAGCTCCTGTGGCTCTAATTCCTAATTCATGCATTCCAAATAAAACTCGTCTGTGTACAGGTTTCATTCCATCTCTTACATCTGGTAATGCACGTGACACAATTACTGACATTGAATAATCAATGTATGCCGATTTCATTTCATCCTCAATATTAATAGGGATTAATTTTTCGCCTTCAGCCATATATATATTCTTTAATTTTTATTTTATAATTCTAAAAAAGCAAGATACATTAATTGCAAATTTCTGAACACAAAATCAATTCAAAAAATAACTATTTTATTAACAAAAAAAAGAGTAAAAACCGTTAATAACTATCAGCTTTATTGTTTTGTAATTAGTAAGTTTTTTTGTCCTTTTACTACTACTCACCTTATTGGGTATAGTTTTTGCCTTTTAAAAGTAATTATACTAATTTTATACGTTAAGGAAATTGATATTATGGATGATAATTTTTCACCAAGAGTTAAGGATGTAATCGCCTACAGTAAAGAGGAAGCGTTACGTTTAGGACATGAATTTATTGGAACCGAACATTTAATGTTAGGATTACTTCGTGATGGTAATGGTAAGGCTGTTTCTATTTTAAATACACTACAAATTGATTTAAATCATCTTCGTAGAAAAGTAGAAATACTTAGCCCTGCTAATCCTCACACTGAAACTAATGAAAATGATAAGAAAAATCTTCATTTAACTCGTCAAGCAGAACGAGCTCTAAAAACTACTTTTTTAGAAGCAAAACTTTTTCAAAGCACTTCAATAAATACCGCACATTTATTGTTATGCATTTTAAGAAATGAAAATGACCCAACAACTAAACTATTAAACAAAATGAAAATAGATTATGATGGCATTAAAGATCAATTTAAATTATTGATTTCAAACGAAGAAGATTTTATAGATAGCCCAACATCTGAATCATTTCCAAATGATGATGACTTACCTGCTGAGCAATCTGGAAAAGAAAATTTATTTTCTGGAAGCGCTACAAAACCCAACAAAAAGTCTAAAACACCTGTTTTAGATAATTTTGGTAGAGACTTAACATATTTAGCGACTGAAGGTAAATTAGACCCTGTTGTGGGCCGAGAAGGAGAAATACAACGTGTTTCTCAGATACTTAGTAGAAGAAAAAAGAACAATCCGCTACTTATTGGAGAACCCGGTGTAGGTAAGTCTGCTATCGTTGAAGGATTAGCTTTGCGAATAGTTCAACGAAAAGTTTCACGTATTTTATTCGATAAACGTGTTGTTACACTCGATTTAGCAAGCTTAGTTGCAGGAACTAAATATCGAGGGCAGTTTGAGGAAAGAATGAAAGCTGTTATGAATGAAATTGAAAAGAATGATGATATTATACTTTTTATAGATGAAATTCATACCATTGTTGGAGCTGGAGGAGCAACTGGTTCATTAGATGCTTCAAATATGTTTAAACCTGCATTAGCAAGAGGTGAACTGCAATGTATTGGTGCCACTACACTTGATGAATACCGTCAATATATTGAAAAAGATGGTGCTTTAGAAAGACGTTTTCAAAAAGTAATTGTAGAACCTACTACCGTAGAAGAGTCTATCGAAATACTTCAAAATATTAAGGATAAATACGAAACTCATCACAATGTTACTTATACAGACGAAGCAATTGAAGCTTGTGTTAAGCTAACCAATCGCTATATGACTGAGCGATTTTTACCAGACAAAGCGATTGACGCATTGGATGAAGCAGGTTCAAGAGTACATATTACAAATATTCATGTTCCAGATAAAATTTTAAAAATTGAAAAGCAACTTGAAGAAGTTAGAGAGTTAAAAAATTCTGTTGTTAAAAAACAAAAATATGAAGAGGCTGCAAAATTAAGAGATGATGAAAAGAATCTAGAAAAAGAACTTTCTGTAGAACAAGAAACTTGGGAAGAGGAATCTAAATTACATAGAGAAACAGTATCTGAAGCAAATGTAGCTGAAGTAGTTTCAATGATGACTGGAGTTCCTGTTAATAGAATAGCACAAACTGAAAGTACAAAATTAGCTGCTTTACCAGATAGAATAAAAGGAAAAGTGATTGGTCAAGATGAAGCTGTTAGTAAAATTACTAAAGCTATACAACGAAATCGCGCAGGTTTAAAAGATCCAAACAAACCAATTGGTTCATTTATATTTTTAGGTCAAACTGGAGTAGGTAAAACACAGTTAGCCAAAGTGTTAGCTCAAGAACTTTTCGACTCTGAAAATGCTTTGATTCGCATAGACATGAGTGAATATATGGAGAAATTTGCCATCTCACGATTGGTTGGTGCACCTCCTGGATATGTTGGTTATGAAGAAGGCGGACAGCTTACTGAAAAAGTTAGAAGGAAGCCCTATTCTATAATTTTATTAGATGAAATAGAAAAAGCACATCCAGATGTTTTTAATATGATGCTTCAAGTACTTGATGATGGTTTTTTAACTGATAGTTTAGGAAGAAAAGTTGATTTTAGAAACACTATTATTATTATGACTTCTAATATCGGCTCTCGTCAACTTAAAGATTTTGGACAAGGAGTTGGTTTTGGAACAGCTGCCAAATCAAATCAAGCCGATTCTCATGCAAAAAGTGTTATTGAAAATGCCTTAAAGAAAACGTTTGCACCAGAATTTTTAAATAGAATTGACGATGTAGTAGTATTTAATGCGCTTTCTAGAGAAGATATTCATAAAATTATCGATATCGAATTATCAAAATTATATTCCAGAATTGATGGTTTAGGATATAATTTAAAACTTTCTAAAAATGCAAAAGATTTTATTGCAGATAAAGGTTTTGATAAGCAATATGGAGCAAGACCATTAAAAAGAGCTATTCAAAAATATATTGAAGATGCTTTAGCTGAAGAAATCATTAATACAAAATTGAAAGAAGGAGATAGCATCTCAATGGATTTAGATAAAAAAACGAATGAATTGACAATAAAAATAGTAAAGAAGAAGAAAAAAGCTGATTCTTAACCTGCATTTTATGCAACTATAATAGCCACATAATGGATCCATTAATGTGGCTATTTTTTTGCCAGATAATAAATTTCTGAAATTTATATTAGTATATTAATTACTATTTATTTAATACTTTAAACGTTCTTTTCTCTAGTTTTTCATTTGAAACTATCACTATATAAACGCCTTTTTCAAAATTAGATAAATCAAATAGTATAGAGTTTTTATTATTTAGATTATTAAATTCATTTATTAATTTCCCATAAATATTATATACACCAACCCTATGTACAAAATCAGTATTTTCCAAGTGAAGTATACTATTTGAATAATATAACTCGATTTTATTTAAATCTTGAATTGGTTTTAAAAGCCCTAAATGAATTGGTTCACAAGCATCTATAGAATCTAAATTTGAATAAAACAATTCTTCATCTTTAAAAAAACAACTTAAATTTCCAGCTTGGTTAATGTCTGGAAAACCACCAGGCGCATTAATTATTGATAAGGATCCTAATCCTTCAATCCATACTGCTGGATCTGTACTTATTGGATTAGTTGGTATTGGCGAAAGGTAAAAATGCCTATACATATTTGTATCTGCTAACTCTCTTAATCTAATTGAGTCTAAAACAAAAACACCTCCATCTTCTGGAAAAGGGCTTATCGGGTTATATAAATTCATCTCATCACCTTCATTTAACGAAAAATCATATAATAGATATTCATCATTTCCAGTTTCATTAACTAAAGTCATATAAACTTTCCTTTCTTCTATATCTTCTCGCAATAAAAAAGTTCTTGAAATATAATGATATCCATCAAGTATTTTATGAGAATTACCATCAACAATAGTATCTCCGTCCGTATAATACACATCTGTTAAACACCCAAAATAACAAGTTGTGAAATGCCATTCATTTATATTATCCAATAAAGGTTCATAATCTTGAGATTTAACTTGGTTTGTCAAAAGGAATGAAATAATAATATATAAAACGTTTTTAAACATTATAGTTTTTTTCAAAGCTACATTAATTAATAATAATAATTTAATGTACTGTATTGATAAAATTATCGAATAATTTGTACCTTTATTATCCTCAAATTAAATTGTAATATTTAATGAGAACCTCAATTAAATATGATTTTTGTGAAATAGATATTTTTGATAATTACATCGTTGTCGTAATGTTTGAAGGAATTAATCTTACTCCAGAAAAAAACGATGTTTTATTAGGTATTGCAACCAAATATTTTAAAAATTCAAATTTTGGTTATATTACAAATAGAATAAACTCTTATTCAGTAGATCCAAGTATTTATTTGGAAACTTCAAAAATCGAAAACTTAGTATCCTTCGCTATTGTTTCTTCTAAACAAATAAGTGTATCAAATTCTCAAATTGAAAAGTTATTTTTTAAAAAACCTTTCAAGCATTTTACTTTACTAGAAGATGCTATTGATTGGACTGAGAAAAATGTTTTAAACGCTAATTAAATAATACGTCATTATCTATTCCTAAAGAATCTAGAAAGGTTACTGAATTTCTAACATCATCAGCTAAAACCCTGTCATTTTCAACTAAAGGAACAACATTTCTATAACTTTTAATAAAAGACTCAACATAACTAGAGGATTTTAATGGACTTCTAAAGGAAATTGCCTGAGAAGCATTCATTAATTCTATAGCAAGTATCCGTTCTAAATTATTTACAATTCGCAAACATTTAGTTGCTGAATTTGCTCCCATACTCACATGGTCCTCTTGCCCATTTGAAGAAACGATAGAATCTACAGAAGCTGGAGTTGCTAATTGTTTGTTTTGACTTACAATACTAGCAGCAGTATATTGTGGAATCATAAACCCACTATTTAAGCCAGGTTTTTTCACTAGAAATGGAGGTAATTCTCTTAGTCCTGCAATTAATTGATAGGTTCTTCTTTCAGAAATACTTCCTAATTCTGCTAATGCAATGCCCAAGTAATCTAATGTCAATGCCAAAGGTTGCCCATGAAAGTTCCCACCAGAAATTATTTTGTCTTCAGCAATGAAAATATTTGGATTATCGGTTACTGAATTAATCTCTGTTTTTATAGTTTTAGTAACAAAAACAATCGTGTCTTTAGTTGCTCCATGAACTTGGGGAACACATCTAAAAGAATAAGGGTCTTGTACACTTTTATTTTTAGATTTTCCAATTTCACTTCCATCGAGTAAATCCAAAATACGTTCGGCAGTTTTAACTTGCCCTCTATGCGGTCGCACTAAATGCACCAAAGGGTCATAAGGACTCATATTACAATTATAAGCATCGATTGAAATACAAGTAATTAGATCGGACAGATATGATAATTTATGACTTTTTAATAAGCAATAAACACCATAGGCACTCATAAACTGTGTACCATTAAGTAAAGCTAAACCTTCTTTTGCTTCAAGGTTAATTGTGCTTAAATTATTTTGTTTTAAAACGTCTACTGAATCTAAAACTTGATCTTTATAATAAACCTTTCCTTTACCAATTAAAGGCAAAGCCATATGAGCTAAAGGTGCTAAATCACCAGAAGCACCAAGACTACCCTGTTCATATATTACAGGTAAAATATTTAAATTATAAAAATCTAACAAACGTTGTACAGTTTCCAATTGAACACCACTATATCCATAACTTAAAGATTGAATTTTTAGAAGCAACATTATTTTTACAATTGCCTTTGGAACTAAATCTCCTGTGCCACAAGCATGTGACATCACAATATTTTCTTGTAGCTTTGTTAAATCACTATGTTCAATTTTTACATTATATAGAGATCCAAATCCAGTATTGATACCATAAATAGGAGTTGTATTATTTTCTATTTTCTTATCTAAGTAGCTTTTAGACTTATTAATGTTTAGTGTAGCTTCTTCAGATAATTCCAACGTTTTATTTTCATCTAGGATTAATTTAATCTTAGGTAAATCAAGTAATTCAGAACTTATATAATGGATATTTGACATATACTTTCTAGAGTTTAAAAAACAAAAATACTAATTCCATGTTAAGTTTGTTAGTATTTTTAAAACAGTATTATTATTATAGTATTTTAGCAAAAAATTAAAAAAAAATAATGAAAAATTTACTACTACTAATATTAACAATAAGCTTGTTTTCTTGTCAAAAAGAAGTAAAACCAACATACGTAATTTTCAATGGATCTATTGAGAATAATAATGCTAATTCGGCAAAAATATCAGGGAATGGTTTTGCAAAGGAGTTTGCAATTTCTGAAACAGGAAATTTTTCAGATACATTGAAAATTGAAAAGAATGGATATTATTCTTTGCGAATTGGAAGAGAAAGCACTCCTGTTTATTTAACCAAAGGGGCTAATGTAGGACTAACTCTTAATGTAAAAGAATTCGATGAATCCCTTGTTTATACAGGTGATGTTGCAGCTGAAAATAATTATTTAGCAGCAAAGTATTTGCTTTCTGAAAAAGAATTAGCTTTTGATAAAGTTTACTCGTTACCTGAAAATGATTTTTTAGTTGAAGTCAATAAAATTAATGATAGCTATATTAATTTATTAGAGGCTACTGAAGGGACATCTGAAGAATTTAAGAATAAAGAAACTAAAGAATTAGAATACGCTCACATAAATAATATAGAAAATTATGAAGAGTATTTTCAATATTTAACAAAGGACAATACATTCAAAGCATCTAGTTCATTATATAGTTCTTATAAAGGTTTTGACTTTACTAATGCAGACGCATATGAAAACTCTAATGCATACAAAAGATTATTAGGTTCACATTTTGGGCGAATTGCGAGAGAAAAATCTAATTCTGACGGAACAGATATTACCTTAGCTTATTTAGAAACTGTTGATGAAAAATTTGAAAATGGCCCTGTAAAAGATGAATTAATGTTTAGCTATTTACGATATGGGATGAAGGCCAACAATGCATTAGGAGATGTTTATAATCTTTATAAAAAATCTAATCAAAATCCTGAAAACCTTTCAAAAGTAACTAGTTCCTATAAAGTATTAAGTAATCTTACTCCTGGTAAAGCATCCCCTACTTTTGATTATAAAAACTTTAAGGGAGGTAATACTAGTTTAGAAGATTTAAAAGGAAAAATAGTTTACGTAGATGTTTGGGCTACTTGGTGTGGACCTTGTATTAGAGAAATTCCTTCTTTAAAAATATTAGAAGCAGATTATCATAGTAAAAATATTGCTTTTGTAAGTTTATCAATCGACGAGAAAAAGGATTATGATAAATGGAGAACTATGGTTACTGATAAAGAATTAGGCGGAATCCAGTTAATGGCAGACAATGATTGGAAATCTAAATTTGTAACCGATTATGGGATAAAAGGGATTCCTCGTTTTATTATTATAGATACAGAAGGAAACATCATAAATTCTGATGCTCCTAGACCATCAAATCCAGAAATTAGAACAACATTTGATGCAATACTATAATTAGGATTATAAAAATCATAAAAAAGGAGATTGTTAAACAATCTCCTTTTTTTATTCTTTAGGCTCAACAGGTTCTTCTACAGCAAATAAATCTAAATAAGAATTACCAATTTCATTTATAATATCGTTTGCAGTAACTGCTTCAAATCCCATTTTACTGGAAGCAATATCCCCAGCTAAACCGTGTAAATAAGTTCCAAATAATGTTGCCTTCAAAGGTTCGTATTTCTGGGATAACAATCCAGTAATCATACCTGTAAGCACATCTCCGCTTCCAGCGGTTGCCATCCCAGGATTACCCGTAGTATTCACATAAAGTTCGTCACCATTTATTATTAAAGTATTTGCCCCTTTAATCAAAATGAATACTTGGTATTTCTTAGAAAAATTCTTTGTCAATTCAATTTTATGATAATCATCTTTCCACTCTCCAACTAATCGTTTTAATTCTCCAGAATGAGGAGTTAATATTGAATTCTTTGGAATAACTTTTAATAATTTGTCATTTTCAGAAATACAATTTAAAGCATCTGCATCTATTACAATTGGTGAGTTAGCATTGGAAAATAATTTTTCTATTGCTTTAACGGTTAATTGATCTGTTCCTATTCCTGGGCCTATACCGATAGCATTTGGATTAAATTCTAGGTTAATTTCTGTTATCATATCTTCTGAAGAATCAGTAATGACCATTGCTTCAGGTGTTGTAGATTGAACAACAGAATATCCACATTTAGGAATAAATGCAGTCATTAAACCTACACCTACCTTTAAGGCTGCTTTTGTAGATAGAACGATAGCTCCTATTTTTCCATAGCTCCCTCCTATTATTACGGAATGTCCAAAATCTCCTTTATAGTCATTCTTATTACGTTGCCTATAGGTTAATTGAGCTTCATATTTTCCAAAAGTAATTGCTAGAGGGTTTAATCCATTTATAAAATCTAAATTCAAACCAATGTTCAAAACAGCAAATGCTCTAGTAAACATATTAGTTTCTGGCAAAAAGAAAGCTAGCTTAGGGTTTTGAAAAGTTAATGTATAATCTGCTCTTAAAACAGAGTCCGGATCTTCTATTCCTTTATTAGGGTATAAACCACTAGGAATATCTATTGAAACCTTATATGCCTTATTTTTATTTAAGTATTGTATTAGTTCTTTTACCCAACCTTCAGGTGGTCTATTTAGACCTATACCAAAAAGAGCATCAATAATAATATCATTTTCAGTAATCTCTGGAAAATCATTTTTTGATGTCATTAAAATTGGCCATTCCTTACTTACCTCTTTATAAACATCATAATTCTTTAAAAAATCTGGAGAGCGAACATCTGTAAAATTAGCAACATATACGTGTACATGATACCCATGTTGAATTAACATTCTTCCAATAGCTAATCCGTCTCCTCCATTATTACCAATTCCACAAAAAATATGAATAGGCACAGGTGATCCTCCAAGATTTCCATGCAACCAATTAAAACATTCTGTTGCAGCTTGTTCCATTAAAACTATAGAATCTATTTTACCATTTTTAATAGTAAAATCGTCTGCCTTATATAATTGTTCTGCTGATAGGATTTTCATAGTTGAAATATAAATTTAGAGTTTTTTTAGGAAGCACTTACTATTTTCGATTCCAGCATACTGTCCATAATTTGCTATTATTTTATAGCCGTTTTTATGGTAAAGTGCAATAGCTTCAGGTTGTTTTAATCCAGTTTCCAAAATACATTTTTCAAAGGATAATTCGGCTGACCAATTTTCTAAGTCTTTTAATATTAGACTTGCAATTCCTTTTCCACGATATTTAGAAAGAGTAAACATCCTTTTGATCTCCATAGTAGTTGAATCAAATTGCTTTATAGCTCCACAAGCTATTGGAATTTCATTTTCATAAACTATAACAGCATGCTTTATTGTTTCAATTTTATTAAATTGATCATAAAACTCATGCTCATCACCATCACTTATTTTTAATTCAGAATCTAAAACTTTGACGAGTTTTTTAAAATCTTCATTGTCAGAGTTCGTTCTAATTAGTGTAGTCATAAGGAGTTAAACAATATGAAAAATTAAAAGAGAAAGAAGATTATTTAAGGATCCTATTTAGACCTCTAAATAAGTTTTGTTCCATTACATCATAATTATCGTCGCTTTTAAACAATTCTTTTATTTCATCAAATAAATTATTGATAGCAACTTTTGAATACCCGTTTTCTTTAATTGATGTTTGAATTTTTTGAATACTTTGGTATTCATTATCCTTTTCAAATTCATCACGGATTTTATCAAAATTACTATTTTGAATTTTTTCTTTGATGAAGTTTATTTCATGTTTAGATTCAGATAAATCAGCATTAGCACAATAAATTAAAATGTAGATTTTTAAGTCTTCTTTGGTCCAGTTGGTATTCATTATTACGTTTTTTTCTAGTTATAAAAATAAGCTATTTTAATCGATAACTAAAAACAAATTACCAAGTCATTTTATTTAACCAATATTCATTTCCATAATTAGAAATATAATATACTATATTATAACTAACAACTTCTCTAACAGTACTAGGTATAATATATGGTGTACTATTAGATCCTGTTCCGTTTGGTTTAACAAAAGGAGAATTAAACTTACTTTCCCCATCAGAAAAATAACTATCTAAACGGATATAATCATTATTAGAAAACAATCTTAAACCATTATTTAAATATATTGAAGCGAAAGAACCTTTTTCTTTAGTTTCATTTTTGTACTGCTTTGAGTTCATGAAATTTTCAAAACTTTTAAGAGTCCCTTTTGTATCCATATTCACAATAACACTTGATCCATAGGTATAAAAATAATCTAAATCTGTGGTTACAGTACTTCCATTTTTTCTAAACTCACTATTTTCTAAGTACTTTTCACCCATTAAAAAGATATCATCATTAACAACTAGTATGTCTACTACCTCAAGGCTTTTTAGGTCTTTAGAATCTATATTTTCACTCCATTCATGAATCCCTATTAAACTATTAGCACTTAAATCATATAAAAAAGCTCCATCATTATCATTCCCTTCTTTAGAATTTATTTTTACTACAGCACTTTTACCATACCAATAAAAACCTGCTAACATAGGCTTTCCATTAACATCTATTAATTTCATATTCATAGGCTGAAAACCAGCAGATGAGAAATCCTTAGTTTCAACAGAACTACCATTAAATTTTAACAATTGAGCTTTTCTTGTTTTTTTAAAAGCATCGCTAACTTTATTTAAAATAACCTCGCCATTATTTAATACAAAGGTATTTTCTTGGTATGCCCTTTCACTATTATAACTTAAGGTTTCAGATTGTTCCCAAAGTGAATTTAATGAGCTATCATAAACTGAAACTTGTACTTTTTCCTGAGTTTTCTTTACAAAAGGTAAGTTTGCAAAAACTGATATTTTAGATTTATCAGGAGAAACAGAAACAGAATAAAATCCAGATTTAGAATATCCTTCAATTGCAAATGAAGCCAATACTTTTTTATCATTCACTTTGTTATCTTTTACTGAATAAATTTGAGCATAAATTTCATGTTTTCCAGATTTTTTTTCCATTGCATCTGAAATAATCACCAATCGATCTTCATATTCAATAACCTCCACCAAATCGGCAGCACGAGCTCCCATTTTAGGCAGGTTAAAAGTATACGAATCAATAGACTGCATCGATTGATCGTATTTAGTTAACGTCATAGCCTTTGTGTTATCCATCATTACGTTATCTAAATGATGAAGTGTCATAAAACCATAAGCTGAAGGAAATACTATATGATATACTTCCTTTTCGTTTTCTTTTTTAAAGCTTGATCCAACTTCTGTATTAAATTCTTGAGCGAATCCTAAATTGAATACGAATAATGAAATTAAAATAATTACCTGATTTTTCATTTTTTTACATTTTATAAACTTGTTCTTCTAACCTTGTAAACGTAGCCTTTTCATTATAATTAAAATCTAAATCGATACGTTTATTTTGAATTGATTCTATAGTTTTTTCTGCTTGAGTTTTATCTTTTAAACTAATATCCACCTTAAGTAAATTAAAGAAAATAGATTTAGCAACATTGTTATTATATAATGCTTTATCATCTTTATAATCCACTTTATCTAATTCAGAAATCCAAATTTCTCTTGCTTCCATTAATTCTTTTATAGAACGTTCTCTAATTTCAGTTGAAGCATTTTTATTAAGTTTTCGATACGCTGAAATAGCCTTATTTTTAGCATTTTCCAAAGCATCGAATTCTCTTTTTTTATTTTTTGGATATTCAATAGCAATAGTTGATGCCTGAGGAATATAACCAAACTCTTCATTTAATAAGTTCGTTACATCCTTCATAATTTTATTAACATTTTCCTTTTCGTAACGATCCATATTTATGTTATTACTCGATGAAGATGCTAAGTACTTAAATTCATCATCAACGTTATATTCTGAAAGTATTTGCGTCCCTTTCATAACCTTCACATTTGTTGGCTGACTATAAAAAGTTTGCCCTCCATTATCTTCAAAAAGCATTTCAGAAATATTAATTAGTATTAACAACCCTTGATCTCCTTTATCGAAACCATATAAAACTACTCCATCTTCCAATACTTCTTTATCAAATAACAAGTAATCATCTAAATTTGGTTTCTTGTAAACTGGCTCTCTAGGTTTAACATAGGTTGGTTTTGAAGGGACTTTTAATTGTGGGTTTTTCCCTTGATCTGTTAATGCTAATCGTTCAATCATAGAAAGCTCTTTAAAGTCCTTCATTTCTTTGTCATAACGGGCTTCAGCTTTCTTAACCTCTTCATCGTGATTAGCCAATAAAACATCGTATTCTTCTTCACTTTTAGTTACTAAAGAAGCATAGTTAACCTTTTCATTTTCAAAATCGGTTAGAGATTGAGCATTTATATCTTCAACAGTTAAGGTATATGGTATTTCAACAAGAACATTGTATTCTGTAAATGATGGTTCCAATGGTTGATTTGGAATTCTAACATTAAAGTAATCTATCTTTTCAGTTAAGATTTTTTGACTAAAAACAGAAGTGGTAAATACGATTGTCAATAGTAATAAGAGAGTCTTTTTCATTGCAAAATATTATTTGCAATTTTACGATTTTAAAACAGTTTTTAAAGTGAAACAATTGTTAAATAGTAAGGATTTACATCAATTAAATTCTAAACAAACAAATGATTTATTTAGGACTGAAAACCAACAATTTAGGGGTTGAAAAAGGTTTTTTATTTTTGAATTTCCCTTAATCTTTTATTCATCACATAAAACCATAATGGCTGAATTAAGGAAAGTAACATCATACCTGGATATCCTGTTGGCATTTGAGGGCTAGATTCTACAGAATTTAATAATTGATACTTTTTGCTTCCATTATAATGATGGTCAGAATGCCTAGAAAGATTAAATAGAATATACCTTCCTATTAAATGATCTGAATTCCAAGAATGATAATGTTTAACTTTTTCATACCTCCCATTTTCATTTTTCTTTCTTAAAAGACCATAATGCTCAATATAATTAACGGTTTCTAAAAGTAGAATGCCAATTGAAGAAACTATCAGAAATGAAACAAGTACTTTTAATCCGAAAATTAAAAAAACTACACCCAAGAGAATTAAATTAAGTATGGAATATGAAACCATTCTATTTGATAAAGATAAAATTGGCTTGTTTTCTAGTTTCATTCTTTTATTTTCAAGAGTCCAGGCTTCTATATAGCTTCCAAAGTGAGACCGTATCCAAAATATAAAAAGGATTTCGTTTTTTCGTGCAGTTGCAGAATCCTTAGGAGTGGCTACATTAAAATGGTGCCCAGCATTATGATAAGGTAAAAAATGAGTATTCAATGAAGTTAAAAGTAATATCTCCCCCAATAATTGTGTGACTCTATTATTTCTATGTCCCAATTCATGACCTAAATTTATCCCACTGACACCTAACATAACCCCAACACTAGCTATCCTTCCAATATATTCTATAGAATCAATAGGAGTGTCTTTTATTATAATAAAAAACAGAATAAGCAAACCTATATGTAATGGAATAATTAAGTAAATAATCCAATCAAAAAATGCATCGGATTTCAAGCTCTTTTCTATATCCTTAGTAATATTAGTATGATCTGGTTTAAAGAATAATTCTACTAAAGGCACCAACCCAAAATATAGGATAATGGGTAAAAAAGTAATCCAACCCTTCATTGTTAATGAAATAAACACCAATATTGGTAAAGTATAAATAAGCAAGAATTGATATTTTTTCATTGTTGAAATTTATTTCAATTTTTAAAAGCACTAAGGTAACAAATTGATTCAACAACCATTTTTAACCCTTCCATAACAGCAATAACAAAACAAAATAATATATTTGTCATTCTTAAATTTTAAGAATTAATTTTAAACAAAAAACTGTTTTAACAGAATATATATTATGGTAAAAGAAATAGCATTATCTAACGTACATAACGCTTTAGGCGCAAAAATGGTTCCATTTGCAGGTTATAATATGCCTGTTTCTTATGAGGGTGTAAATGCAGAACATGAAACAGTTCGAAATGCAGTAGGAGTTTTTGATGTATCTCATATGGGTGAATTTTTAGTAATGGGCCCAAATGCATTAAATTTAATACAGAAAGTTACAAGTAATGATGCTTCCAAAATAGTGGATGATCAGGCACAGTATAGTTGTTTCCCAAATGCTACAGGAGGAATTGTTGACGATTTAATTGTTTATCGTTTTAATGCTGAAAAATGGTTATTAGTAGTAAATGCTTCTAATATAGATAAAGACTGGGATTGGATTAACAGTCAAAACACTATGAATGCTGAAATTAGAAATATTTCTGAAGACTATTCTTTACTTGCTATTCAAGGACCAAAAGCAGTTGAAGCTATGCAATCTTTAACATCTGAAGATTTAAGTGCCATCAAATTTTATCATTTTAAAGTTGCTGATTTTGCTGGACTAGAAAACGTGATTATAAGCGCGACTGGTTATACTGGAAGTGGTGGATTTGAAATATATTGTAAAAACAGTGAAGTAGAACAAGTTTGGAACAAAGTTTTTGAAGCAGGTGCTGACTTTGGAATTAAACCTATTGGTTTAGCTGCAAGAGATACATTGCGTTTAGAAATGGGATATTGCCTTTACGGAAATGATATAAACGATACTACTTCTCCTATTGAAGCAGGATTAGGATGGATTACAAAATTTACTAAAAATTTTATTAATTCAGAAGAATTAAAAAAGCAAAAAGAACAAGGCACTGAAAGAAGATTAATCGCTTTCGAATTGGATGACCGAGGAATACCCCGTCAAGGTTACGACATTGTAGACGGAAACGGCAAAAAAATAGGTGAAGTTACCAGTGGTACTATGTCACCTTCTTTAGGAAAAGGAATTGGAATGGGGTATGTTCCTTCAATAATGAAATCTGTAGGAACTCAAATTCATATTCAAATTCGTAAAAAAACAGTCCCTGCTACAATTGTAAAATTGCCTTTTTATAAAGGATAGTTTTTTAATTTTAAAGCAATTTGGCAAATAGAATTCTAATTTTGGGGTCAAGTGGATTTATAGGAAACATCCTCTATAAAGAACTCCTACCCTATTTTGATGTCTACGGAACTTATCGAACTTCAACTCCAGAGCTGAATGAAAATAAAGTTATGTTTCATTTTGATATAGAAACAGATGACGTTAACCTGTTGCTACAAAAAATACAGCCAAACATTATTATTTCATGCCTTCGAGGAGATTTTAAATCACAATTTGAGGTTCATCAAGATCTAATCAATTATACATTATCTGCTTTAAATTGCAAATTAATTTATTTATCTACAGTTAATGTTTTTGATGCAAAAGGTAAATTACCATGCTTTGAGAAAGAAAACTTACTTGCAGAAAGTGATTATGGTAAATGCAAAGTTTCAATAGAAAAATTGATTATAAATTTACCTATAACCAAGTTTACAATTTTAAGGCTACCATTAGTCTTAGGAGTTAATTCGCCTAGAATTATTCAATTAAAAGAAGCTTCTAAATACAAAGCAGAATTTGAAGTGTATCCTAATTTAATTATTAGTGCAACTACAGCAAACAAAATTGCACAGCAAGTCCATTATATCATTAATAAAAATTTAAATGGAGCTTTTCATTTATCAAGTAATGATATGATTCATCATCACGAATTATTTGAAGAAATTTCAAGTAAATTAGAACTCAAAAGTGTAATCTTTAAAAACATTTACAGTTCTAATGAAGATCGCTATTTAGCGATACTGCCTAAATATAATAAACTTCCAAAAAATTATCAGATTACCATTTCAGAAATTATAGAAGATTGTGTACTAAAAGAAGAAATTGGGTCTTTAAAATAAAACTTAAAGAAGAAGTTCTAGTTCTCTTTGTGGTTTCCTGCATTTTTCTATTTTTGTATCACTTAAAATAAAAACTATTATGGGAAGAGCTTTTGAATTTAGAAAGGCAAGAAAAATGAAACGATGGTCAGCAATGTCAAAAGCGTTTACACGCATTGGTAAAGATATTGTAATGGCTGTAAAAGAAGGAGGCCCAAACCCTGATTCTAATTCACGTTTACGAGCTGTTATCCAAAATGCAAAGGCAGTTAATATGCCTAAGGATAATGTTGAAAGAGCTATAAAAAAAGCTACTGAAAAAGGACAAGGAGATTTTAAAGAAGTATTATTTGAAGGATATGCACCTCACGGAATTGCAGTTTTAGTTGAAACAGCTACCGATAATAATACACGTACCGTTGCAAATGTTAGAGCTTGTTTTAGCAAATGTGATGGTAATATGGGAACCTCAGGCTCTGTAGTTTTTATGTTTGACCACACATGTAATTTTAGAATCAATCCAGAAGAAATTGATTTAGAAGAATTAGAGTTAGAGCTTATCGATTATGGCGTAGATGAAGTTTTTGAAGATGAAGATGGTATATTAATTTATGCGCCTTTTGAAAGTTTTGGTAGTATACAAAAAGCGTTAGAAGAAAAAGAATTTGAAATTTTATCTTCTGGCTTTGAACGAATCCCTCAAGTAACCAAAAAACTTACGGAAGAACAAGCTGCCGATGTTGAAAAATTATTAGAAAAATTAGATGACGATGATGATGTCCAAAATGTTTATCATACAATGGATGAATCTGAATAATTAATTATAAAAAATAAAAAAGCCGCTAAAAACGGCTTTTTTATTTTTAAGTATATTCTGGAACTTTACCTATACTGCCCACAAAAAACTTTTTTAGAAATTTAATGTCAGTATCTATATCTCCGGTAGGTTCAAATGTTTCTCCAATGGTAATAGTTTTCGTTTTATAATCCATAGAAACAGGCATTATTGGCACCTTAGCAGCTAGGGCGATATAATAAAATCCTGTTTTCCACTTGTCAACTTTTTTCCGAGTACCTTCAGGAGATAATGCCAATCTAAATTCATCTTTAGAGTTAAATATAGCAGCTATTGATTCTACTTTGTTTTGTCCAGAAGTTCTATCTAAAGCAGCACCTCCAACCCATCTAAAATAATAACCCAATGGCAAGGTAAAAAGTTCTTTCTTTCCAACAAAATTTACCATCACTCCAAGAGATTTTCTAGAAAGCAAAGCAATGAAAAAGTCTTGCCAACTCGTATGTGGAGCAACAATCATTACCACCTTTTTAATCTCTTTTTCTTTAAAGCTACCTACGGTTTTCCAACCTAGAATTTTATTGAAAATAAATTTATAAACGTTCATATATTTCAATATAAAACAAAATGCCTAAAGCGTTATACAAAACATTAGGCATTTTTTTAAAAATACTTTTTGTTAAATATTATTACATTTTTAAATACATCGTTCTTAACTTTTCACGAGTCATAATAGTTTTCCAATCTTTACCTAAAGCATTTTCCCATAAAGGTTCTAAACTCAAGGCAACATTGATCATAGTTTCCATTTGTTCATCGGTTAAATTACTACACAATCCAGTAGGAATATCTACTTGATGCTTTTCAACCATTTTTTTAAAGATAGCTACTCCTTCTGGATAATAATCTTCTAAATAATTAAAAACAATACAGTTTCCTATTCCGTGTTTAGTACCTAAAACAAATCCCAGTCCGTAACTCATAGCGTGAGCAACCCCTACTTGTGAATATGCGATACTCATACCTCCGTGCCAAGAAGCCATCATTAATTTTCCTCTTTTCTCTTCTTCCGTTAAGTTGTTATCTTCTAGATATACTTCTAGACATAAATCATAAGCCTTTTCACCATAACTCTGACTAAAGTCATTTAAAAAAGTTCCTTCTAAAGATTCTACACAATGTATAAAACAATCCATACCAGTATAAAACCATTGGTTTTTAGGCACTCCATCCAATAATAATGGATCTAAAACAACTTGATCAAAAGTTGTGTAATCACTATTAATACCTAGTTTTCTGACTGGTCCAGATAAAACACAAGTCCTAGAAACCTCTGCTCCCGTTCCTGAAATAGTAGGAATTCCTACATGATAAACCGATTTTGTTTTAATTAAATCCCAACCTTGGTAATCTGCAGCACTACCTTCATTGGTTAGCATTAGAGAAACAGCTTTAGCTAAATCCATTACTGATCCTCCACCTATCCCTATAATTCCAGAAGGCAACAAATTAAATTCATCTAAAATATCTTTTACAATAGCATCAACCTGAGAAGTTTTAGGTTCTTCTTCAGCTGAAACAAAAATTAATTTATCATTAAATTTTAATTCAATTCTTTCTGCTAAAGATCCCTTTTTATCAAAAGCATCATCTACTAAAAAAATAAACGGAGCGTTTTCTTCTCTTTGTAAATCTAATATTGATGATAATTGGTTAAAACTTCCTTTACCAAAAACTACTCTTGGTACCATTGGGAAATTCCGATATTCGTTGTTTACAGACATATTATTTTTTATTACTAATTATTTTTATTCATTACTTTATTTGCTCTCAGTAAATCTTCTGGAGTATCTATTTCTATAGCATTTTGGGTAGTAGAAATAGCTAACTTTATCTTTTTACCATATTCTAAATAGCGAAGGCATTCAATTTTTTCTGAAGCTTCCAAATTTCGCATAGGTAAACGGTAAAAGTCCATTAATGCTTTTTTTCTAAAGGCATAAATTCCTTTATGTTCATAATATTCCATAGGAATATCTCTATCTCTAGGATAAGGAATAGGTGAACGGGAAAAATATAATGCGTAGTTATTTTTGTCTACAATAACTTTCACAAAATTTGGATCGTTTACCTCATTCCAGTTTGTCATTCGTGTCATTAAAGTTGCTAAATCTATTTCGTCAGCATCTTCTCCTTCAAATAAATTAAGAACTTTTTCTAAATCTTCTTTTGTGGTGAATGGTTCATCACCTTGAACATTTACAATAATGTCGACATCCATATCTTCTATAGCTTCAGCGATACGATCACTTCCACATTCGTGTTGCTTTTTACTCATAATAGCGAATCCACCATAAGAGGTAATTTCATTAAAAATAATATCGCTATCGGTTACCACATAAACTTCATCAAATAATTGAGTTGCTTTAGCAGATTCGTAAGTTCTAACAATAACAGACTTTCCTCCTAAATCTTGCATTAACTTTCCTGGAAATCTAGTGGCAGCATATCGTGCCGGAATCATTGCTATTATTTTCATTTCAGAAATTCTAAATTAAATATTTTGTTGAAATTACTATAAATTCTCATAATTAAAGTTCAAAAATAAAAAGATTATCACTGAGAAAACTTATTTTCTATAGCTTTTTATAAATTTTATAAATACTGTAAAATATTCCCAATGTTAATAAAAAAGCAATTGGAGCTATAAATATAGATAATAAGGACATCACTGTAGAGCTTCCTGTTTCTACTGTTGCAACTACAGGGTTTGCAATTCCACCAGTTGAAGCTGTAGAGGTTAGACGTACTGCGGAGACATTTCCTTTAATTACAGCAGCGGTTCCTCCACCTGCTATAATTGCTAGTGCCCAGGTAAAAACTGGATTTAAATCGGCCATAGTAGCAACCATCACAGCTGTTCCAGCAACTGTGGCAAGAGGTATGGCTATTGTATCCAATAAATTATCGAACCAAGGGATGTAATACCCTAAAACCTCTATTATTGTTGCAATACCTAGTGTAATAATTGCAGCTAAACTCCCAGCCCATTGCCAGTTATCATTCAAAGGAATAACATCGTAATGTCCAGCAATACTTACAATTAAAAGTGGTAAAAAAACACGAAAGCCAACTGCAGCTGCCAAACCAATACCCAAACAAATACTAATTCCTAACTCAATATAATCCATTCAACTAATTTACAAAAAACTCATCTTTAAAGCCTATAAGGTATAGTTTTTCTTTAGCTCTTGTTATGGCCGTATATAACCATCGTAAATAATCTTTATCAACTCCGTTTGGTAAATAAGGTTGTTCAACAAATACAGTATTCCATTGCCCTCCTTGTGATTTATGGCAGGTAATTGCATATGAAAATTTAACTTGCAAGGCATTAAAATAAATATTCTTTTTTACAGACATAAACTTCTTATACTTTGAAGTTTCATGCTCGTAATCCTTCATTACTTCTTGATATAATTTATTTGAATCTTCATAGGTTAATGAAGGTGTTTCAGAAGATAAAGTATCTAAAAGTAAAACGGTTTCAAAGGGTTTCATATTAGGATAATCGATCATTCTAATAGTAACATTAGCAAATTTAAATCCATATAATTCTTTAAAACTAAATATTTCTAAAACTTCAATAATATCTCCATTCGCTATAAAACCAGCATCACTATTGCTATCTACCCAAAAATAATTATTCTTAACAGTCATTAAATAGTCTCCAACTGCTAGTTCCTGTTCTTGATAAAGTATCCTAGTTCTAATATTCTGATTATATAAAAATGCTCTTTTATTAGATCTAACAATAAAAACCGTTTCTTCATTTCCTAAATTCGAATAACAATCTTCTAAAGCATCCATTAATTCTTGACCATCTAATGGACGAATAACATCTGGAAAATTTTCTTCCTGAAGCTTGAAAGTGTCATAAAAGCCATCTATTAATTGATCTCTAATTTCAGAAGCGTTGAAAAGTATACCACTTTCTTTTTCTTGTCGTACTACTTCATCCAATTCAATAGAAATCACATTTTTGGCATAATAATTTTCCAATGTAGTTTTATCTAAAGCTGGACTTACATCCAACTTTACTGGCGGAAGTTGTGCAGTATCTCCTATTAAAATTAATTTACATTGATGACCACTATACACATAGTGCATTAAGTCTCCCAATAACGATCCATTGTCAAAAAGTAAAGAGTCGGGGCTACTATCTGGAATCATAGAAGCTTCATCTACTACAAAAATAGTATTTCGATGCTTATTTTTTTGTAAAGTAAAAGTTACTCCGCCTCCATTTTTTGATTTTGGATAGTATATTTTTTTATGAATAGTAAATGCTTCCTTTTTGGAATAATTACTTATTACCTTTGCTGCACGTCCTGTTGGAGCTAGCAAAACTACAGATTTCTTAATTTTCCAACTATTTTTAACTAAAGTTCCAACGATTGTTGTTTTTCCAGTACCTGCAAATCCTTTTAATAAAAATAATTCATTATAATTATCATTTTGAGTGTAATCAGCTATTAAATTAAGTGCCCTATCTTGCTTATTTGTAGGAGTATGAGAAAAATCTTTTAATAAATCTCTGTAGAATTTGGATGTATCCATTATATATTTAATCTTGGAGGCATTAAAGATAGTTATGTTTTTTTCGGAAATTACTTTTACGATTAAAAAAAAATTGTAGATTTGCGTTAAAGCATTTTAATAGAAAAAAATAATCCTCATTTATAAATTATGATTTTAAATATAGTACTTGGCACATTAATTTGCATTGGATTGGCTGTTTTAATGGAGAGATTTGTTCCCCTTAAACTAAACCCTGTTATTTCGATTATACTTTGGGTGGTAATCCTATTTTTAGGATACAGTCTTTATAAATCGATCATTGGACCTGTAGAATTTAATAAAGTAAAAAAGGTTCGTTATGCTAAAGTTATTGAAAATCTAAAAGACATTAGAGTTTCTGAATTAGCTTATCAAGAAATTGAAGGTAGATTTACTGGTGATTTTGATAGTTTAGTTCAATTTTTGGATACTGCAAAATATGCAATTATTCAAAGACGTGATACTAGTTATGCTGATGTTGAAAAAAACAAAGCATTTGGTTTAGATGCTCAAAAAGGAGGGTATTATAAAGAAGAGATCATTATTGACACTTTAAGATTTGCTTCTGTAAAAGATTCATTATTTGGTTCATCAGATCGTTATAAAACTATGATGAATATTCCATTGGATATAGCAAAAGGAGAAAAATTTGAATTGAAAGCTGGAAAATATGAAAAAAATGAGTCTTTATATTCAGTTTTTGAGGCTAGTGTAGCGAAAAGCTTAATTTTAAGTGATCAGAATCCTGATTTAATAAATCAAGAAAATCAATTGATCTCTGTAGATGGTATCAATGGTCCAACTGTTAGAGTAGGTTCTATGAATGATATTGATACAAGTGGAAACTGGCCTAAAATTTATGACACTCCAAAAAAATAATATAAATCAAATTTCAAATAAAAGACTGTCCGTTCAATTATCATTGACCGGACTTTCTTTTTTAGTAACAATAATTACCAATAATGAAGTTGTCTATTATTCAGAAAAAAAATACGATAACTCAGTTACACCGGAAGAACTTCTATTAGGCTTAAAATTAAGTTTTAATCAAATTGAGGAACTTAAAGATGACTTTAAAGAAGTAGTAGTTATATATGCTACTAGCTTATACAGTTTGGTTCCCACCACCCTCTTTGATGCTTCAAAAGCTAGTGAATATTTAAAATTTAATTCAAAAATATTAGCAAACGATTTTATTGCATTTGATACTATTGAGCAAGAAAATATAACGGTAGTTTATATTCCATTTATAAACTTAAATAATTATTTATTTGATCGATTTGGTAATTTTAGCTATTACCACTCTTCAACCATTTTACTCAAGCACATTTTATTAGGTAAGGAAAAGAATTATGATCTTCCAAAAGTATATATAAATGTAACAGAAAAAATATTTGATTTTATTGTAGTTAAAAATAGGAAGTTGCAAATTTGTAATAGTTATGAATTTAATACTCCAGAAGATTTTATATACTATATTTTATTTTCATTTGAACAATTAAAGTTAAACCCTGACACGGTTAATGTATATATTTCTGGCAGTATTGCTAAAGATGATGCTAATTATAAATTACTATATAATTACATTCGAAATGTTACCTTCTATAACAATTATGTAGGAATAACACTATCAAAAAATGGTGAATTACATCAAAATTTAATACTAAAATTATTATAATTGAGAATTATCTCTGGAAAATATAAAGGAAAAAGGTTAATGGCTCCTAAGAAGTTGCCAGTTAGACCAACCACTGATTTCGCAAAAGAAGCTCTTTTCAATATACTAACTCATAGACTAGATTTTGAAGAAATTTCTCTATTAGATCTTTTTTCTGGAACTGGAAATATTAGTTTTGAGTTTGGATCAAGAGGGACAGAAGAAATCACATCTGTAGATGCTCATTATGGATGTGTAAAATATATCAATAGTATTTCTGAAGAATTAGATTTCTCAATAAAAACAGTAAAATCTGATGTTTTTAAATATTTATCTACCACTCCATTTACTTTCGATGTTATTTTTGCTGACCCACCATACGATTTAAAACAATCTGATTTTGAAGAAATTGTTTCAAAATCCTTTAAAAGAGAATTACTAAACACTGGTGGTTTTTTAATAATAGAACACTCTAAACATACCGATCTATCAGAAAACGAATATTTTTCTGACGCAAGAAGGTATGGTGGCTCTGTATTTAGTTTTTTTGAAAAGTAAAAAAGCAGACCTATAAGCCGGATCCTGTATTAGCCTAAGCTAACTCTCATCATTTATCTAAAAGTATTGTTACCAATATTTTTTATCTGCCTACCCTCCTGCGTTGGGCGGGTACCCTCAAGCACAGGTTTACATGGCATTGCACCGCATAGAGTTTACCTGGTTTCACTACAGCATTACCTGTACATTCTTTCTGCTGCACTAGTCCTAATACGTAAAATGTATTGACGGCTGTTAGCCGCTATGCTTCCCTATGGTGTCCGGACTTTCCTCCTTAATTTTAAAACTAAGACGATGAGACGGTCTGCTGGGCAAATGTAATTTATTTTGATGGAATGTTAATAAAAAGAACAAAATAAGAGCCATAATAATCTCCTTAAAAAGCAGACAATTTCTATATTTGTTTGAATTCAAATCTATGGAGCATTTTATAGTATCAGCCAGAAAATACAGGCCAAAACATTTTGAAGATGTTGTTGGGCAACAGGCTATTACTAATACTTTAGAAAGTGCAATCGAAAATGATCATTTAGCTCAAGCTTTATTGTTTACAGGACCTCGTGGTGTAGGTAAAACAACTTGTGCTCGTATACTTGCAAAAAAAATTAATCAAGACGGTACTGAAAAGGAAGATGAAGATTTTGCTTTTAATATTTTTGAATTGGATGCAGCTTCTAATAATTCTGTCGACGATATAAGAAATTTAATTGATCAGGTACGTATTCCTCCACAAGTTGGAAAATATAAGGTTTATATTATAGATGAGGTTCATATGCTTTCATCAGCTGCCTTTAATGCCTTTCTTAAAACCCTAGAAGAGCCGCCAAATCACGCAATATTCATATTAGCAACTACTGAAAAGCATAAAATAATACCAACAATTCTTTCTCGTTGTCAAATTTTTGATTTTAGAAGAATTACTGTTAAAGACACGAAAAATCATTTAGCTTCAGTTGCAAAGTCCGAAGGAATTGATGCAGATGATGACGCACTACATATTATCGCACAAAAAGCAGATGGAGCTTTACGTGATGCTTTATCTGTTTTCGATAGAGTTGTAAGTTTCTCAGGAAATAAATTAACTAGAGAAGCTGTAACTGAGAATCTTAATGTTTTAGACTACACTTACTTTTTTCAAGTAACCGACTTATTGTTACAAAACAATATCCCAAGTGTATTGGTATTATTTAACGATATTTTATCGAAAGGTTTTGATGGTCATCACTTTATTATGGGACTTGCTTCACATTTTAGAGACCTTTTAGTTTGCAAAAACCCTGAAACAATTCATTTATTGGAGGTTGGTGACCAAGTAAAACAAATGTATTTAGAACAGTCTAAGAAGACTACACATTCATTTTTAATTGATGCATTAGAAATTGCAAATTCTTGCGATTTAAAATACAAAACAAGTCGAAATCAGAGATTGTTAGTAGAACTTTGCTTAATGCAATTAGCATCATTGACATTTAATTCTGAAGCTTCAGAAGAAAAAAAAAAATCTAGTTTAAAGGGAAACTTAAAAACTACCAATTTTGTTATTCCGCCTTCTCATTATAAAATTGACAAATCATTAGTTGATAAAGCCCCTGTTGAAAAGTACGCTAATTCCGAAGAACCTGCTGTTTCAGAAAGTGAACCTACTTATAATTCTTCCAATGAAGAAAAAAGTAGTTTAGAAAAACCCCCAGAAGTAATTGAAGAGGTTAAAAAAGCAAAGTTAAATATACCAACAAGCAGAGTTAAAAAAAAGTCGGCATTTTCATTGACTAGTATCAAAGAAAAGAAAGAATTATTAAAAACTATTAATGATAATAAACCTGATGAAATTGATCAGCCTAAAAATTCATTTACGGATAATGATTTTCAAATAGTATGGAAAGATTATTGTCTGAAGATTGAAAAAGAAGGAAAGTTTAATTTACTGTCACACCTTTCTATGTCAAGGCCTACGCTAAAAGAAACTTCAATTCATTTAGTATATCCTAATAATACTATAAAAACTGAAGTTGAAAGAGCTCAGCATGACATTCTTTCATTTGTAAAAGATAAGCTACAAAATTTTAATATTGATATCAAGATTGAGGTAAATGAAACAGCCGAAAAAAAATATGCATATACTCCTCTAGAGAAATACGAAAAACTAAAAGAGAAGAACCCATTAATTGATACTCTTCGAAAAGAATTGGGTTTAGAACTATAATAAAAACAATATGTTAGGACTTAAATTACCCACCGATCCACGTTGGATAAATGTTGTAGAAAAGAATATAGAAGAAATTTTAACCGATCATGCTTTTTGTGAAATAAAAGCTGCTTCTACAGCTATTTCATTGATGGTTTCATTTCCTGAATATACAGAATTAGTTCAGGAAATGCCAAACCTAGCAAAAGAAGAAATGTGTCATTTTGAATTGGTTCACAACATTATTATTGATAGAGGATGGACCTTAGGAAGAGATCGTAAAGATCATTATGTAATTAAATTACTAACTTTTTTCCCAAAAGGAGGAAGCAGAACTAACCAATTAGTGCATCGTTTACTTTATGCTGCTTTAATAGAAGCCAGAAGCTGTGAGCGATTTAAAATCCTAGCCAATAACTTGAAAGATAAAGAATTATCTGAGTTTTTTAGAAGCCTTATGGCTAGTGAAGCCGGACATTATATGTTATTTTTAAATTTTGCAAGAAAATATGGTGACCGAAAAGAAGTAGATAAAAAATGGCAAGAACTATTAACTTTTGAAGCAGAAATCATGAAAGATTTAGGTAAAAAAGAAACTGTTCACGGCTAAAGTGTTAACCTTTTTAACTTCTCATTATATAAACTTCGAATAATTCCATCAGTTAAGCCAATTTTTGGAACATAAACCTCCTCTGCTCCACTCCATTTCATAGCAGATATATATATTCTCAAGGCTGGTATAATAACATCTGCCCTGTCAGGATTCATGTTTAATTTTGAAATTCTATCTTCATAAGACATTGAGCTAACTTCATTAAAATATTCAATTAAATACTTATAACTCATAGGAGTGCCTAATTTTATACCACTAAATTTATAGGTGCTATTTATATTCCCTCCAGTCCCTAATAATGTAATGTGATTATATTTGCTGGTATTTTCTTTAATCCAGTTTTTCATTTCTTGCCACATACTTTCATCAACTAAGTTATTAATTAATCGTACCGTACCGTTTTTAAACGATCGTGAAATAACTGTTTTACCTTCTGAAAATATTGTCAATTCTGTACTTCCTCCACCTACATCAACATATAGAAATGTTTTGTCATGAACTAAATAAGTCTTTAAATCTGTAGATGCAATAATTTTTGCTTCATCATCACCATCGATAATTTCAATATTAATTCCTGTTTCTTTTAATAGTTTTTCAGTGATTTCTTTTCCGTTTGTAGCCTCTCGCATTGCTGAAGTAGCACAAGCTCTATATTTAACGATATTATGTGCTTTCATTAATAATTTAAATGCATTTAATGAATCAACCATTCTATCAAAATTAACATCGGATATTTCACATTTTGTAAATACATCGGCGCCAAGTCTTATTGGGACACGGATTAATGAAGTTTTTTTAAATTTTGTTTCTTTATTTTTTTGTTCAATAACTGTTGTTATTAATAATCGTATTGCATTTGAACCAATATCTATTGCTCCATATTTTTCAATATTTAACATAAATTAATCTTTCTTTGGTTTTAAATCTCTTGGATAAATAATAGTTTTAGTTTGGCCGTAATTTGCATATTCCCATTTTTCTATATTAAATTGTATTTCAACAAAACCACAGGTTGGTATGTTATCAATACCAATATCTCCTAACATATTTGCAATAGATGTGAGTGCATGATTATGACCAACAATCATAACACAATCCAAAGAATTACTTAAACTTTTAATTACTTCCAATACTTTTTTACCTCCAAAATCATATAAAGCTGGGTTTATAATGAAGTTATCATCTGAAATTCCAATTGCGTTTTTAAAATAATCAGCAGTAGTTTTCGCCCTAGTTGCATCACTAGTAATAATTTTCTCAGGAGATTTAACAAGGTTTTTAATATGTTCTGAGACTAAGGAAGCGTCTCTTTCTCCTCTTCCTTTTAAAGGTCTTTTATGATCATCTCCAGGTTGTTTCCAAGATGATTTTGCGTGTCTAAGTAAATATAAAGTTTTCAATTTGTAATAATTATAAATTACTAATATAGTTAGTCTTATGTGTTTTTTATTAAAGTTATAGTTAAGGCGATAGTCGTTCGATAATCCAATCGTAATTCTTCAAAGTATATCGAATCCTATCATGCAATCTATTAGGTCTGCCCTGCCAAAATTCAATTGAAATAGGTGCAACTAAATAACCACCCCAAAATTCAGGTTTTTCAATTTTCTTATCTTGATATTCTTTTTCTAATAACTTTAATTTGTTCTCTAAAAAATCTCTGTTTTTTATTACTTCACTTTGGCTAGAAACAATAGCTCCTAACTGACTTCCAACTGGTCTAGAGTTAAAGTAGTTTTCAGAATCTTCTTTTGATGTTTTACTAGCAAATCCTTTAATAATAATTTGGCGTTCCATCCCTGGCCAAAAAAATGATAATGAGACCTTATCATTTTGTTTTATTGATTCTCCCTTATCACTTAAATAGTTGGTATAGAAATAAAAACCGTATTCATTATATTTCTTTAATAGAACTACTCTACCCTTTGGAAAACCATCTATACCTAGTGTAGTTAATGTCATAGCATTAACTTCATCAACAGTTTCTGAATCTTTTACTTCGTAAAACCATGTCCTAAATTGCTGAAGAGGATTTGGATCTACAGATTCCTTAGACAACTCCCCTTTTTCATAGTTTTTTCTATAATCATGTAGATTTTGGGACATACATTTAATTTAGTATGCAATTTACAAATTTGAATTATAAACTTGGATTGAAAGCTTTAAAAAAATATTAAATAATAAACTTCTTACCATCTTCAGCTAATTCTACATTTTCGAATACTTGTTTGGCTTCTGTTTTAAATTTATCGATGCTAGAATAACGTGTAGAATAATGACCCAATATTAACTTTTCAACATTGGCTTCCTTTGCTATTAAAGCTGCTTGTCTAGCAGTACTATGTCTTGTTTTAACACACATATGCTCATGTTCATCTAAATACGAAGACTCATGATATAATGCAGTTACGTTTATAATATTTGGAATACATTCAGGAAAATATTGAGTATCTGAACAAAAAGCATAAGATTTTGACTTTTCTGGGTCGAAAGTTATATCCTTATTAGATATTAAAACTCCATCTTCGTTTTCAACATCAAAACCTTGCTTTACTTTATTATAATAACTTAAATCTATATTGTTCTTCTTTATAGATTCTATATCTATTTTTCTATCGCCTGGTTTCTCTCTAAAAACAAAGCCATTAGTGTAAATTCGATGTTTTAAAGGAACTGTTTGCACAATTACTTTATCATCTTCAAAAATAATTTCAGGTTCTTTACTTTCTAATTCATGAAAATTAATAGGATAATTAAACCATGCCTTTCCAAGTTTTAATTGAAGCATTATTACTTCTTTAATTCCTTTTGGCCCATAAATATTAAGTTCTGTTTCCCTGCCAAGTAGCATGAAAGTAGATATCAAACCAATTAAGCCAAAATAGTGATCCCCATGTAAATGAGAAATAAAAATATGTTTTATACGGGAAAATTTAACTTTACAACGTCTTAACTGAACTTGTGTACCTTCTCCACAATCAATTAAAAAAAGATGGTTCTTAATTGATAATACTTGTGAAGTTGGATGTGTTTTTGGTCTGGGAGTAGCAGAATAACAACCTAGTATAGTTAGTTCCATAAAATTTAGAAACCTAATTCACGTTCTATTTCTTCCATTTCAATTAAATCCGCTGCTTCCTGAATTGTAGGCACTACGACCATTTCTTCAGGTAACTCATTAAGGTTTAAATTATCATTTACTATTACAAATGAATTATTAGCTTCTCTATGAGTATTAGAAATATTTTGAAATATTGATAAATCTTCAATTGACATAGATTTATATTCCAGCAAATCTATTATTAAGTTTTTTTCTTCCAATTGATTAGACATCAATGGTTCTAATAGAAAAGAGAAATTTTCTAAATCATTACTCTTTTCTTTAACAATTACGTAATTATCGTGTGCATTAATCTTCATTTCTTTCAATTTTTGAAGCTAATAAATATAAAACTGCCATTCTTATAGCGACACCATTTTCCACTTGATTTAAAATAATAGCCTGTTTACTATCTGCAACATCACTTGTAATTTCAACCCCTCTGTTAATTGGGCCAGGATGCATTACTATAATTTCTTTATCTAAGGTATCTAGGATTTTTTTATTTAGTCCAAATTGCTGAGTATACTCTCTGGTTGTTGGAAAATAGCTAATATCCATACGCTCGTTTTGTACACGCAACATATTAGCAACATCACACCATTCCAGAGCTTTTCTAAGGTTAGTTTCAACACCAACACCTAAAGAATCTATAAATTTTGGAAGTAAGGTTTTTGGACCACAAACCTTAACGTTAGCTCCTAATTTTTTTAATGCAAATATATTTGATAAAGCAACTCTAGAATGAAGTATATCGCCAACTATCACAACGTTTTTACCAGCCACATCACCTAATTGCTCTCTAATAGAGTAACAATCTAATAATGCTTGAGTAGGATGCTCGTGAGCACCATCTCCTGCGTTAATAATACTTGCATTGATGTGCTTAGAAAGAAATACTCCTGCACCAGGATTTGGATGCCTCATAACTACCATGTCAACTTTCATAGAAAGTATGTTGTTAACAGTATCTACAAGGGTTTCACCTTTTTTAACAGAAGATGATGAAGCAGAAAAATTAACCACATCTGCAGAAAGTCTTTTTTCAGCTAACTCAAAAGATAATCTGGTTCTGGTACTATTTTCAAAAAATAAATTGGCAATGGTAATATCTCGAAGTGATGGAACTTTTTTAATGGATCTATTAATAACTTCTTTAAAATGATCCGCTGTTTCGAAGATCAATTGAATATCAGCTTCGGTAATGTATTTTATTCCCAGTAAGTGCTTTACACTTAATTCACTCATTATAATTCTTTAATTATTTATTAAATAAACGGCATCTAAACCATCGTTTTCTTCCCAACAAACGATTACTTTTTCGTTATTAATAGCATCTACTTGCCTTCCTCTATAATCTGGTTGTATTGGTAAGTGTCTACTAAAGCGTCTGTCTATAAATGTCAATAACTCTATTTCTAAGGGTCTTCCAAAAGATTGAATAGCTGTTAAGGCAGCTCTAATACTCCTTCCGGTATAAAGTACATCGTCAATAAAAACAACTTTTTTACCTTCAACTATAAAATTAATTTTAGTTCTATTAGCTTCTATAGGTTTATCATTTCGTCTAAAATCATCTCTATAAAAAGTAATATCTAAATAACCTAACTCAATATTCTTTACTTTATAATCTGTCTCCAATAAAGTTTTAATTCTTTCAGCCACATAAACTCCTCTTGGCTGTATTCCAATTAAAACTGTATCTGAAAAAGTATCGTGATTTTCTATTAATTGACAAGCCAAACGATGAAGCGCTATATTTACTTCGGTTGCGTTGAGTAACACTTTTTGACTCATAAGTAGATTCTAAACTATTGTTCAGGATACAAAAATACTACTTTTTTTGTGTTTACCTATTTTGTAACATAAAAAAAGCCTCTCTTAAAAAAGAGAGGCTTAAATATTTAGTTTAAAATGAACTTATTTTTTTCCGTCCATTTTATCTTTAAGAGCTTGAAGTGCATCGTTTGCATCACCAAGAGTCGGTTTAGACTCAATTGCAGCTTTAGCTTGTTTCTTAGCTGCTTGTTTTACAATCTTAGCTTCTTCTTCCTTATGAATTGTCATATGTGAAGCAACTACTTTCTTGAATTCTTTATTGAATTCAATAATTTCGAATTCTGCTTCTTCTCCTTTTTGAAGTTTTGTACCGTCTTCTTTTTCTAAATGACGAGTTGGTACAAACGCTACAATCTCATCGTTAAAATTGATTGTTGCTCCTTTATCAACTATTTCAGCAATAGCAGCAGTATGTTTAGTACCTACAGCAAAATCTTTTTGGAATTTATCCCAAGGGTTTTCTGTAGTTTGTTTATGACCTAAACTTAATTTACGTCCTTCAACATCTAATTCTAATACTACAACATCCAATTCGTCTCCAATATTTGTAAACTCACTAGGGTGCTTAATTTTCTTAGTCCAAGATAAATCACTGATGTAAATTAAACCATCAATTCCTTCTTCCATCTCAACAAAAACACCAAAGTTTGTGAAATTACGCACAATACCTTTATGTGTTGAACTAACAGGGTATTTTTTAGTAATATCAGTCCAAGGGTCTGGAGTAATTTGTTTGATACCTAATGACATTTTACGAGTATCACGATCTAAAGTTAAGATCACCGCTTCAACTTCGTCACCTACTGTAACGAAATCTTGAGCACTACGTAAATGAGTTGACCAAGACATTTCACTTACGTGAATTAATCCTTCAACACCATCAGCTACTTCGATAAATGCACCGTAATCAGCGATTACAACTACTTTACCTTTTACTTTATCACCAACTTTTACTTCTTCACCTAATGAATCCCAAGGATGCTTACTAAGTTGTTTAAGACCTAATTGGATACGAGATTTATTCTCATCAAAATCAAGAATAACTACGTTTAATTTTTGATCAAGTTCAACGATTTCATTTGGATGGTTGATACGAGACCAAGAAAGGTCTGTAATATGTACTAATCCATCAACTCCACCTAAATCAACAAATACACCATAAGAAGTAATGTTTTTAACAACACCTTCTAATACTTGTCCTTTTTCTAATTGACCAATAATTTCTTTTTTCTGCTCTTCGATATCTGCTTCGATAAGTGCTTTATGAGAAACTACAACGTTTTTAAATTCGTGATTAATTTTCACAACTTTAAATTCCATAGTTTTATCAACATACACATCGTAATCACGGATAGGCTTCACATCTATTTGAGAACCTGGTAAGAATGCTTCAATTCCGAAAACATCTACAATCATACCTCCTTTAGTACGACATTTTACGAAACCATTAACAATTGTTCCTTCGTCATGTGCTTTATTAACACGCTCCCAAGCTTTAATTGTTCTTGCTTTACGGTGAGAAAGAATTAATTGTCCTGTACTATCTTCACGCACATCAATTAAAACTTCTACTTTGTCTCCTACTTTTAAACCTGGATTGTAACGGAATTCATTTAATGAAATAACTCCTTCAGATTTAGCATTAATGTCGATAATCGCATCACGATCAGTAATGAATACTACTTCACCTTCAACAACCTCATCATCTAAAGTATCAACAAAATTGTCTGCTACTAATTTTTCGAACTCTTCTAATTTACCATCATCAATAGGATCAATTCCTTCTTGATAATTGTGCCAGTTAAAGTCATTTAAAAATGCTTCTGGATCTCTTTCTTTTAGAGAAAGCTCTTTTTTTGGTTCTTCTTTTACAGGTTGCTCTTGAGTTTCAACAGCTGTTTCAGCTACTGCTACATCCTGTACTTCTTCTTTTGTTTCTTTTTTAGCCATTTGCTAATAATTATTTTCAGCTTATAAATAACTGAAAATGTGATTTTTGTATTCTGTGTTTATTAAAGAATTAATGCGGCTTTAACACAGAAGTGTTTATTGTTTTATTTATCTCTTTCCTTTTAATTCTTAATTTGCCGCTAAAAGGAGTGCAAAATTACTGCTTATTTATTGATTTTCAAAAAGTTTCTTATAAGAATTCCTTTTATTAAATTTATAAGGCTACTGATATTTATCATATGCTAAAAATACATCCTTCTTATCTTTGCAATAAACTCATACTAATGAAACTTCCTTACGCAGAACCTTATAAAACTAAGATGGTTGAATACATTAAACCATCAACTGTTGAACAACGAAAAAAATGGATAAAAGAAGCTGATTTTAATTTATTTAATCTTACTTCTGAAAAGGTTTTTATCGATCTACTTACCGATTCAGGTACAGGTGCAATGAGTGACAATCAATGGGCTGAGATGATGCGTGGCGATGAAAGTTATGCGGGATCTCAATCTTTTTTAAAATTAAAAGAAACAGTAAATAGAATTACTGGTTTTGATTATTTTTTACCAACACATCAAGGACGAGCTGCTGAAAATGTTTTATTCTCTGTATTAGTAAAAGAGGGTGATATTATTCCTGGAAACTCTCATTTTGACACTACAAAAGGGCACATTGAATTTAGAAAAGCAATAGCATTAGATTGTACTATTGATGAAGCTTTTGATACTTCCGTTTTTCATCCTTTTAAAGGAAATATAAATATTGAAAAGCTTGATAGTGCTCTACAATCACATCCCAAGGAGCAAATCCCGTTTGTAATCATAACGGTTACTTGTAACTCTGCTGGTGGCCAACCTGTTTCATTAGAAAACATAAAGCAAGTTTCTGAAGTATGTAAAAAATATGATACTCCATTATATTTTGATGCAGCTCGTTTTGCTGAAAATGCGTACTTCATAAAAATAAGAGAAGAAAAATATAAAGACCATACTATTAAAGAAATCGTAAAAGAAATGTTTTCCCTGGCAGATGGTATGACGATGAGTGCTAAAAAAGATGGTCTTGTAAATATGGGTGGATTTATTGCTCTAAACAATGAATCTGTTTATAAAAAAGCTACTGTATTTAATATTATGTACGAAGGCTTTATAACTTACGGCGGATTAAACGGTAGAGACATGGGAGCTTTAGCAGTTGGTCTAGATGAAGCTACTGAGTTTGACTATCTAGAAACAAGAGTAGAGCAAGTTGCCTTTTTAGGGAAACAATTAGTTGAATACGGTATTCCTGTTCAACAACCTTTTGGTGGTCACGCAATTTTTCTAGATGCAAATAAATTTGTACCAACCATACCTCGTGATGAATATAGAGCACAAGCTTTAGCAATTGAACTTTATATAATTGGTGGGATTAGAGGTGTAGAAATTGGAACCATATTAGCAGATCGAGACCCCTTTACTCATAAAAACAGATACCCTGAATTAGAATTAGTGCGATTAGCTATTCCAAGACGAACTTATTCTTTAAATCATATGAGATATATTGCAGCTGTACTGAAAAACATATATGATTCTAGAGATGAAGCAAAAAGAGGGTATACAATTGTAGATGAAGCTCCAATTATGCGTCATTTCACAGTTAAATTAGAGAAGTTATAAAATTCTTAAACCGTTTTTTGAATTTTTATTGGGCTGAAGTAAATTAACTTCTTTTCCATTGACAGCTCCTAACACTAAACATTCGCTCATAAAATTTGCAATTTGCTTTTCAGGAAAATTGATTACTGCTATAATTTGTTTGTTTAGCAACTCTTCTTTATTATAAAGCTCTGTAATTTGTGCTGAAGTTTTTTTAACTCCAATTTTTTCACCAAAATCAATAGTTAGCTTATAAGCTGGGTTTCGTGCTTCTGGAAAATCTTCAACACTAATAATGGTACCAATTCTCATATCAACTTTTTCAAAATCTGACCAACTTAAATTATTCATATTATAATTGTAATTTTACACCTTTAATAAACGAATATAGAAAAAGTAATTAAATGTCATTAACTCCTTCTAACATGTTGCCCTTAGGAACCAAGGCTCCCGATTTTGAATTAATTAATCCTATCACTAAAAAAAAAGAAGCTTTAAATGATAATAAGGGAGAAAGAGGTACCGTGATTATGTTTATTTGCAATCATTGTCCGTTTGTAATTCACGTTAATAATGAAATTGTAAATGTTGCTAATAAATATCAAAAACAAGGAGTTGGATTTATAGCAATAAATAGTAATGACATTTTAAATTACCCTGACGATTCACCAGCAAAAATGATTATTTCTGCTAAGGAAAATGATTACTCATTTCCATATTTGTTTGATGAATCACAAGAAGTTGCAAAAGCTTATGATGCAGCTTGCACTCCAGATTTTTATTTATTTGACAAAGATTTAAAATTGGTTTATAGAGGTCAATTAGATAATTCTAGACCTGGAAATAACATACTATTATCTGGGTTAGATCTGAGAGAAGCTTTAGATAATTTAACACAAAACAAACCTCAAAGCGAAAATCAAAAGCCAAGTATGGGCTGTAATATTAAATGGAAATAAAAAAAGCAGTCAACTATTATATTGACTGCTTTTTTATATTAATTATAATAAGTTACCTATTTAACATCCATCAATTCCACATCAAAAACTAAGGTTGCATTTGGAGGAATTACTCCACCAGCACCTGCTTCACCATAAGCTAAATGTGAAGGGATAACAAAACGAGCTTTATCTCCTTTGTTTAAAAGTAAAATTCCTTCGTCCCAACCTGGTATTACATTCCCCATTCCTACTGGGAATTCAATTGGATTTCCTCTTTTATAAGAATCATCAAATACGCCACCCTCAGTAAACATTCCTTTATAATGTACTGATACGTTTTGTCCCTTTTGAGGTTGAGGACCATCTCCTTTTTGAATAATTTTGTATCTAAGACCGGAATCAGTTTGATCAAATCCTTCAGATATTTTCCCTAAAAGTTCATCTTGTGCTTTTTTTGCAGCTGCTACACGTTCTGCTTTTGCTCCAGTAAATTGACGAAAAGCTTCAACAGAATTCCATTTTTCAGCATCTTCACCAACTCTAATAATAGTAACTTCTTTCATAGAATCTCCTTGCTCTATAGCGTTAACTACATCCATTCCTTCTACAACATTTCCAAAAACAGAATGTTTATCATCTAACCAAGGTGTTTCCACATGAGTTATAAAAAACTGACTTCCGTTAGATCCAGGACCTGAATTTGCCATTGACAAAACTCCCGGTGCATCGTGACGTAAATCTGGATGAAATTCATCATCAAATTGATATCCAGGACCTCCTACTCCAGTTCCTTGTGGATCTCCACCTTGAACCATAAAATCTGGAATTACTCTATGAAACTTTAAACCATTATAATAGGGTGTTCCTTGAGCAACAGCATCATTTTCTAGATTTCCCTCTGCTAATGAAACAAAATTTCCTACTGTTCCAGGAGTAAGTTTATAAGTAAGATTGATTAAAATATCTCCTTTTTCTGTATTAATTTTTGCGTAAATACCGTCTTGCATAACTAATTTTTTAAATTAAAGTGCAAAGGTACATATTCATAAAACTATTTCATAAATAATTAATGTAGTATTAACAGAATAAAAAAAAAGGTATTAATGGGCTACTTCATTGAAGAATTTAATGCGATATAGGCGTAATTCTTCTTCTTCATAATCGCCATCAAATTCTTCCATGGCAGCTTCTATATCGTCTGTTTCAGCATCTTCTAGGAAGTAATCATGAATTTCTTCTTGTTGATCTTCATCTAGGATTTCATCTATCCAATAATTGATATTAAGCTTAGTACCGCTATTTACAATAGCCTCCATTTCTTTTATCAAATCATTCATCTCCATTTTCTTAGCATCCGCTATATCTGTCAATGGAAGTTTTTTATCAACATTTGTTATTATATATAACTTTAATGCGCTATTAGTTCCTGTTGATTTTACTATAAAATCATCTGGTCGCATTATATCATTTTCTTCTACATATTCTTTTATAATCTTAACAAAAGAAGTGCCGTATTTTTTTGCCTTTCCTTCTCCTACACCGTGTACATTAGCCATTTCAGCTAAAGACATAGGGTATTTTAACGCCATATCTTCTAAGGAAGGATCTTGAAAAATAACAAATGGCGGTAGACTTAATTTATCAGCTACTTTTTTTCGTTCTGCTTTTAATATCCCAAATAACTTGTCATCAGCTGCAAATCCTCCTCCTTTTTGATTGGTTATAATGGTATCGTCATTTGCTTCTTTAAACGAATGATCCTCTGTCATCATAAAAGATGAAGGACTCTCTAAAAAATCTAACCCTTTTTGAGTGATTTTTATTAAACCATAAGTTTCAATATCCTTTCTAAGGTATCCAGCTACAAGTAATTGACGAATCAATGCCATCCAATAAGGAGCTTCGAATTCTGTTCCAGATCCAAAAAAATCTTGACTTTCAGTTCTATGTGATTTTATTAATGCATTAGAATGTCCTATTAACACATTAACTACTTCCTTAGATTTATATCGTTCGTTAGTTTTTTTAACGACATTTAGAATTTTAATAGCTTCATCTTTGGCCTCATGTTTCTTTTTTGGAAAGCGCATATTATCATCCAAATCCCCTCCTTCACCAGTTTCATTATCATATTCTTCACCAAAATAATGAAGAATAAACTTCCTCCTAGACATAGATGTTTCAGCAAAAGCTACCACTTCTTGAAGTAAAGCATGTCCAATCTCTTGTTCAGCAACTGGTTTTCCACTCATAAATTTTTCTAACTTCTCTATGTCTTTATAAGAATAAAAAGCAAGACAAATACCTTCTCCTCCATCTCTACCTGCTCTACCTGTTTCTTGATAATAGCTTTCTATACTTTTTGGAATGTCGTTATGAATCACAAATCTCACATCTGGTTTATCAATTCCCATTCCAAAGGCTATCGTTGCCACAACCACATCGATATCTTCCATTAAAAACATATCTTGATGTCTTACTCTGGTTTTAGAATCTAATCCAGCATGATAAGGAACTGCTTTTATACCATTAACTTGTAAAGCTTGAGATAATTCTTCTACACGTTTGCGACTTAAACAATATACAATACCGCTTTTTCCTTCGTGTTGTTTAATGAATCGGATGATATCTCCATCAACATTTTTTGTTTTTGGTCGTACCTCATAATATAAATTAGGGCGATTAAAAGAAGCCTTAAATGTATTAGCGTCTTGAATCCCTAAATTCTTTAATATATCTTCTTGCACTTTAGGGGTAGCAGTTGCAGTTAAACCTATAATAGGAATATTGTCATCTATTCGCTCTATTATTTTTTTAAGATTTCTATATTCCGGTCTAAAGTCATGTCCCCATTCACTAATACAATGAGCTTCATCTATTGCTACAAATGAAATTTTTACAGACTGTAAAAATTCAACATTCTCATCTTTTGTTAAAGATTCTGGTGCAACATATAACAGTTTTGTAATACCATCAGTAATGTCACTTTTTACTTGTTTAACTTCAGTCTTATTAAGAGAAGAATTTAAAACATGAGCAACTCCCGTTTCTGAAGATAATGCTCGTAAAGCATCAACCTGATTTTTCATTAATGCTATTAAGGGGGATACAACAATTGCTGTTCCTTCCTCAATAAAAGCGGGGAGCTGATAACAAAGTGATTTTCCGCCACCCGTGGGCATAATTACAAAAGCATCTTTTTTATTTAAAACACTTTTTATTACTTCTTCTTGTAACCCTTTGAATTTAGAAAACCCAAAATACTTTTTTAACGCTTCGTAAATATCTATTTCTGCCAAACTTTTAGGTAAAAATTAAATTTGTTGTTTACTTAAAAATAAAAATTGTATTAACTAACTAACAATCGTAATTTAGCATCCGCAATAAGAAATATGTATCTTATATATAAAGGAGTAAATTATTTTATTTTTTTGCATTTTAAATATAATACATTCTGAAATAGTTACAACTAAAAAAAAGCCAAAATTTTGAATAAGCGAAATCAAATTATTTCAGTAGCCAAAAAAACTATTGATACTGAAAGCAAAGCCATAAAAAACTTGGTCGAATTAATAGATGATTCTTTTGCAGCAGCAATAGAATATATTTACAACTCAAACGGTAGAGTTATCATAACAGGAATAGGTAAAAGTGCAATTATAGCAAATAAAATTGTTGCTACGTTAAATTCTACTGGCACCCCTTCAATTTTTATGCATGCTGCAGATGCAATTCACGGAGATTTAGGAACTATTCTAGAAGAAGATGTAGTTATTTGCATTTCTAAAAGCGGAAATACTCCTGAAATTAAAGTTTTAGTTCCATTAATAAAGACAAGAGGTAATAAGTTAATTGCAATTACATCAAATAAAGAGTCTTTTTTGGGTCAACAATCGGATTACATTTTGAATGCTTACGTTGAAAAAGAAGCTTGCCCAAATAATTTAGCTCCAACAACAAGCACTACTGCACAATTAGTGATTGGTGATGCTTTAGCGGTTTGCTTACTAGATTTAAAAGGATTTTCAAGTAAAGATTTTGCAAAATTTCATCCTGGTGGATCTCTAGGTAAAAAATTATACTTGCGAGTAAGTGATTTAACAAAACTGAATAAAAAACCAGAAGTACAATTAGATACAGATATAAAAAGGGTAATTGTAGAGATTTCCGAAAATATGCTTGGAGTTACTGCTGTAGTAGATAAAAATAAAGTAGTTGGTATTATTACAGATGGAGATTTAAGAAGAATGTTAACAAAAGCAGATAGTTTTCATGGGTTAACTGCAAAAGATATTATGTCTGAAAATCCTAAAACAATTTCAAACGATGCTATGGCTGTTGAAGCTATAGAGATTATGGATAAATTTAGTATTACTCAAATAATTTCTGTAGAAGACGGCTATTATAAAGGGATAGTTCATATTCATAACCTAACAAATGAAGGTATTATTTAATGGCTAAAACAAAAAACATTGAAAAAGAGATGTCTTTTTTAGATCATCTTGAAGAATTAAGATGGCATTTAATACGTGCTGTATTAGCAGTATTAATTTTTGCAACCATTGCTTTTCTAGCAAAAGATTTTATTTTTAATGTATTAATTTTTGGCCCAAAACACGCAGATTTCCCTACCTATAAAATTCTTTGTAAAATTGCTCAGTTTGTAGGATTTAAGGATAGTTTTTGCTTTACAGAATTGCCTTTTAGAATACAAAGTAGAACGATGGGAGGACAATTTTCTGCCCATATATGGACTTCAATTACGGCTGGGTTTATAGTAGCTTTTCCATATATATTACTAGAAATGTGGAGATTTATTAGTCCAGGCTTAAAACTTAAGGAAAGAAGCTCTGCTAAAGGATTTATATTAATTGCCTCTCTCCTATTTTTTATTGGTGTACTGTTTGGATACTATGTAGTAACTCCTTTATCAATTAATTTTTTAGGGACTTACCAAGTAAGTGGTGAAGTTCATAATGACTTTGACTTAAGTAGTTATATCTCTTTAGTAAGAGCTTCGGTAATCGCAAGTGGATTAATTTTCGAACTTCCCATACTTATATATATACTAACTAAAGTTGGTGTTGTTACTCCAGAAATGTTGAAGAAATATCGAAAAATTTCCTTAGTTGTTGTGTTAATTCTTTCAGCAATTATAACTCCTCCAGATATTGCTAGTCAAGTTATTGTATCAGTTCCAATTATTGTTTTATATGAAATTAGTATTTTTATATCAAGAGCTGTAATTAGAAAACAGGAAAAATTATTAAAAAAACAAGCAAAATAATTTAATTAAACTAATTTAGTAAGCTTACTACTAAATAGAAATATCAATATGAAGCTAAGAGCCGAAAATCTAATGAAATCTTATAAGGGCCGTAAAGTGGTGAAAGAGGTTTCAGTTGAAGTAAATCAAGGAGAGATTGTTGGTTTATTAGGTCCTAATGGAGCAGGGAAAACAACTTCATTTTATATGATTGTTGGGCTTATAAAACCTAATGGTGGTAATATTTATTTAGACAATAAAGAGATTACCAAATACCCTATGTACAAGCGTGCTCAAAACGGAATTGGATATCTAGCTCAAGAAGCTTCTGTTTTTAGAAAACTTAGTGTTGAAGACAATATCTTAAGTGTACTTCAGCTTACTAATTTTACAAAAAAAGAGCAAAAAGAAAAAATGGAATCTTTAATTGAAGAATTTGGTTTAGGACATATTCGTAAAAATAGAGGTGACTTATTAAGTGGTGGAGAAAGAAGAAGAACTGAAATTGCACGAGCCCTTGCAACTGATCCTCATTTTATATTATTAGATGAACCATTTGCTGGTGTGGATCCAGTTGCTGTAGAGGACATTCAACGAATTGTAGCCAAATTAGTAACTAAAAACATTGGAATTCTTATAACCGATCATAATGTTCAAGAAACATTAGCTATTACAGATCGAACTTATCTTATGTTTGAAGGTAGCATATTAAAACACGGTATACCTGAAGATTTAGCCAATGACGAAATGGTTAGAAAAGTATATTTAGGCCAAAACTTTGAGCTTAGAAAGAAAAAAATCACTTTTTAAAACTCTTTATTATTCATTTAATATTTAATCATACTATTTAAAAAATGTAACAAATTTTTAGATGGCTCGTCTTACTTTTATCTAATCAACAAAACTACATCTGTGCAAGAAATTTTAACATTAAATAATCTTACAAAAAAATATGGTTCACTAACAGCGGTGAATAATCTTTCAGTAACCATAGAAAAAGGTAATGTTTACGGAATATTAGGACCTAACGGTAGCGGAAAATCTACCACATTAGGTATTGTTTTAAACGTTGTTAACAAAACTGAAGGTGGATATCATTGGTTTGATGGTACTGGAAGTACTCATGAAGCATTAAAAAAAGTAGGAGCTATTATAGAACGACCTAACTTTTATCCATATATGACTGCTGAAGAAAATTTAAGTTTAGTTTGTAAAATCAAAGAGGTTTCAAAATCTAAAATAAATGAAAAGCTTGATGTTGTAGGGCTGTTAGATCGAAAAGATGACAAATTCAAAACTTTTTCATTAGGAATGAAACAACGATTAGCAATTGCATCTGCCTTATTGAATGATCCTGAAATATTAATTTTGGATGAGCCTACAAACGGTTTGGACCCTCAAGGAATTCATCAGATTAGAGAAATTATTAAAAAAATTGCATCAGAAGGAACTACGATTTTACTTGCTTCTCACCTCTTAGATGAAGTTGAAAAAGTTTGTACGCATGTGGTGATTCTTAGAAAAGGAAAAAGTTTATATTCTGGTAGTGTAGAGAATATGATAGCTAGTCATGGTTTTTTTACTTTACAATCTGATGATTTAGAAAGATTAACTTCAGTATTGGATGAACATCCAAGTATTGGAACTATAAAAAATGAAGGCAGTCAACTGGTTGCTTATTTAAAAGAACCCCTTAGTGGCACAGAGTTAAACAAGCTTCTTTTTGAAAAAGGAATTTTCCTTTCTTATTTGGTTCATCGTAAAGAAAGCCTAGAAGAACAATTTTTAGAGCTAACCAAAACAGAATAATTAAACACAAAACCTATAAACATGCTTCGTTTACTAACTATAGAACTTCATAAATTAAAGTATAATAAATCGGCAAAAGTAATTTCGATTGTATACTTTATATTAATCACATTTATTGCATTAATTGCCTCTATCGAGTTCAATTTTGGAGATTTTCATTTCAGAATTGCAGATCAAGGTATATTTAATTTCCCTTTTATTTGGCACTTTAACACTTGGATTGCAGCAATATTAAAGCTATTCCTTGCAATTGTTATTGTTTCTATGATGGCTAATGAATATAGCAACAGAACTCTTAAACAAAATCTAATTGACGGTTTAAGTAAAAAGGAATTTGTTTTATCTAAATTTCTAACCGTAATCCTATTTGCTATAGTATCAACATTATTTGTATTTATTGTTTCTTTAATACTAGGATTGATATTTTCAGATTATAATGAAATAGGAATTATATTTAGCGATATTGAATACATGTTTGCTTATTTTGTTAAGCTTGTAGGCTTTTTCTCATTCTGTTTATTTTTAGGGGTATTGGTAAAAAGATCCGCATTTGCATTAGGTTTTTTATTAATATGGAGTATTGCTGAAGGAATTATTTATGCTGTATTAAAATGGAAAGTGTTTAAGGATACAGATATTGCAGAAAGTATTTTACAGTTTTTCCCATTAGCATCCATGTCCAATTTAATAGTAGAACCTTTCTCAAGATTGGGAGCAGTACAATCTGCAGCAACTCAATTAGGTGAAGCTTTTGATAAGGATTACAGTGTTCAACCTTTAACTCTTTTAATAGTAATAACTTGGACTTTCTTATTCATTTATGGATCTTATTATATATTAAAAAGAAGAGATTTATAAACAATTGGGCTAAGTAATATTATTTAAAAAACCCGTATATTGAAACAAAAATAGCAATATGGGGATGCTGAAATATATTTTTGGAATACTTCTATTATTAATTCCAACATTAGTACTATCACAAGAAATTACTCTTTTTCAACAATTTAATGGTCGATTTGATTATTTATCATTTGGTAATACTCTAAATGAAGGTGAAAATGGAGGACTGAGTGAATGTACTATCTTACCTGAAAGTAGTGCTGATTTTCAATTGCAGCCAAATCAACAAGTTATAGCCGCTTATTTATATTGGGCAGGTTCTGGAAACGGAGATTTCGAAGTTTCCTTAAATGATAATCCTGTAGTTGCAGAAAGAGAGTTCTATTTTACTTTTAATTCTAATAATTATTTTGCAGCTTTTGCTGATGTTACATCTATAGTAAGTAGTATTGGCAATAATACATATACTTTGAGTGATTTAGATCTTTTAGAAGCTATTCAACCCTTTTGTCAAATAAATGGCGGAAACGCAACTAATTTTGGTGGATGGGCAGTATCTGTAATTTATGAAGATGCTTCACTTCCACTTAACCAAGTAAGTATTTTTGATGGCTTAGAAACTGTTTATACAGGAAATACTTCAATTACAATAGAGCTTGAAAACCTAAATGTTTTAGATAATACAGAAGCCAAAATTGGTTTTTTAGCTTGGGAAGGTGATGTCGGTATAGCAAATAATGAAACCTTAAGTATTAATGGAAATATATTAAGTAATCCTCCATTAAATCCAGAAGACAATGCATTTAACGGAACTAATAGCTTTACGGGATCTAACGAATTATATAATATGGATATAGATTTCTATAATATTGAAAACAATATAAATCCTGGTGACACAAGTGCCACAATTCAATTGACTTCAAATCAAGATTTAGTAATGGTTAATAATATTGTTACAGTTTTAAATACTGAATTACCAGATGCAACCATAGAAATAGATACAATTACTGGAGATAATGAATGTGGTAATCGGGATTTAACAGTTGAATACACAGTTTATAATCTTAATAGTACTGCTGTTCTTCCTTCAAATACACCTATAGCTTTTTATGCAGATGCAATTTTAATTGGACAGGCTGAAACAAATTCTGCAATTCCAATCGAAGAAAGTGAAAGTGGAACCATCATACTTAGTATACCCCCCAATATTCCTGCAGATTTTTTATTAAGAGCAGTAGTGGATGACACTGGGGATGGAACCGGAATTGTTAATGAATCCAATGAAGATAATAATGAATTTTCCGTTGAAATTCATTTATTATTAATTCCTGAATTTGAAAGCCCAATAAATCTAGAATTATGCGATGTTTTAGGTACTGAAATTTTTAATTTAACAGAAGCTACTCAAGATATTAATCCAATTTATACACTCACTTACCATCTACTTGAAGAGGATGCTAATAATAACGTAAACCCTCTTTTAAACGTTGAAAGTTTTGAAAACACAGAAAACCCACAAACTATTTTTATTAGAGTTGATAATCAAGATTGTTTTGTAGTAGATTCTTTCCAAGTTGAAGTGATTGAATGTCCCTTGCCAGATGCAACAATTTCAATAGTCAATAATTTATATGCCTGTAGAGATAGAAACTTATATATAGAATATGCAGTCTATAATTACGATGCTACTGCACTTCTGCCAGCTTTAACTCCTATTGCGTTTTATTTTGATGGTATGCTTTTAGGGCAATCTCAAACCCTAAACGATATTTTAATTAACGAAAGTGAAATTAATTTTATTGAATTGATTTTACCTGAAGAAACTCCAAATAATTTTGAAATACTATTAAGAGTAGATGATAATGGTTTTGGAGATGGAATTGTAGAAGAATTAAATGAAGAAAATAATGAATTTTTAATTAATGTAGAATTTGGATCCATCCCTCCTATTAATGAGCTGCCAGATTTAATAGCTTGTGACGAAGGTTTTGACACTGCTACATTTAACTTAACACAGCAAAACGAATTGATTTCGACAGATAATAATGATATTATTACCTATTTTACAACACTCGAAAACGCTATTTTAAATGAAAATGAAATTTCAAACCCAGGTGATTATCAAAATGGTACAGACCCACAATTAATTTATGTTCGTTTAGAAAATGAAATATGCTTTACTACAAGTTCTTTCTTAATTGAAACTGAAAATTGTATTCCATTTATACCGGAAGGATTTTCTCCTAATGGAGATAATATTAATGATGAATTTGAAATTGATAACCTTTTAAATATATATCCAGATTTTGAACTAATAATTTACAGCAGATACGGCAATATAGTATATCAAGGGAATAATAATCTAGGTTTTTGGGACGGAATTTCTAATAAGGGTATTTCCTTTAAAGACCAACTAGTGCCAACTGGAGTTTATTATTATGTTCTTCATTTAAATGACCCTCAATATCCTAATCAATTTATCGGAAATGTTTACATTAATTATTAGAATAAAAAACTTGGCAAAAAACAATAAATTGCTTGTCAAAAAGTTATATTTTTACTGAAATTATAAAAAATCACCCTTGAGATACTTATACGGATTAGCTTTAGTTTTTAGCATTGTTTTATGGAGTTCATGTCGAAACGATTTTGAAACGGTTTCTAGCACAGGTAACCTAGAATTTTCACAGGATACCATCTTTTTAGATACGGTTTTTACAAATATAGGGTCAAGTACAAGAACCTTAAAAGTTTATAATCGTAGTAATGAAGATATTAATATTCCAACTATAAAATTATCCCAAGGTGAAGCATCTAGTTATCGTTTAAACGTAGATGGTATTCCAGGTAAATCCTTTGAAAACATTAATATTTTAGCAGAAGACAGTATTTTCATTTTTGTTGAAACTACCATCGATATTAATAATTTCCCAAATCCAGAAAATTCATTTTTATATACAGACCAAATTATGTTTGATTCTGGAAATAATAGTCAGGATGTAGATTTAGTAACTCTTGTTAAAGATGCAGTTTTTCTTTTCCCTGAACAATATGCAGATGGTACCATTGAAACATTAAACTTAGGAACTGAAGAAGAACCAATTTTAATTGAAGGATTTTATTTAGAAGATGATCAGTTAAATTTCACCAACGAGAAACCCTATGTTATTTATGGTTATGCAGCTGTTCCGCCTAATAAAACACTAACGGTAGACGCCGGAGCTAGAGTTCATTTTCATAGAGATGGTGGAATTTTAGTAGCTAATCAAGCTACAATGAAAGTTAATGGAGCTCCAAGCTCTAATCCAGAAATAATGGAAAACCAAGTTATATTTGAAGGGGATCGTTTAGAACCGGACTTTTCTTATATACCAGGGCAATGGGGAACTATATGGTTAACTGCTGGAAGTACAGATCACGAATTTAGTTATACAACTATTAAAAACTCAATAGTAGGAATATTAATGGATAGTAATGATGGTGATAGAACTTTAACTCTTAAAAATGTTGAAATATTTAATTCGTCAAACGTTGGTTTATTAGCACGAACAGGAGATGTTTATGGAGAAAATGTTGTAATCAATAATAGTGGTCAAATCTCATTATCTTGCTCATTAGGTGGTCGTTATAATTTTATCCATTCAACTTTTGCAAATTATTGGACTAATAATTTTAGGCTCTTCCCTTCTGTCTCAATTGATAATGTAATTCAAGTTAGTGAAACTGAATTTGTTACTGCTGATTTATTAGAAGCGAATTTCACAAATTGTATCATTTACGGAAACGAAGCACGTGAGTTAATTTTTGTTGAAGATGATAATGCTGCTTTTAATTTTAATTTTAAAAATAGCCTTATTCGTTTTGATGACCCAAATGGTAACTTTGATGAGGATCCAAATTATGATTTCACAAATGATGTTTTATATACTAATATTGTAAAAAATCAAGATCCATTCTTTTTTAATACTAATCTAAACGATTTTAATATTGAAACAGGTGAATCTGGAGCTGATGGAATTGCTGACCCTAGCGGTTCTGCTTTAGTACCTTTAGATGCAAACGGAACTAATAGAACTGGAGCAAGTCCAGATGCTGGAGCCTATGAAAGTGTATTATTCCCAGATGAAGGACAATAGATTATTTTGAAGAATCTGGTATAACAACAGGCATATTTTGCTTTTGCCATTGTTTCATTCCTTTATCTAAATCTATTATTTTCGAATAACCCATTTTATAAAGTTTATTAGAAACAAATAAACTTCTATGTTGGGTTTGACAATAGATCATTATTGTTTTAGTGGTATCTATTTTTAATTCCTTTACTTTCTTTTTAAATTTCCCTCCAAAATAACTTAAGTTTATTGCCCTTTCTATATGTGTTTTATCATATTCTTTACTAGTTCTAACATCAATTATTACATTGGATGTATCTACAACATAGGCATTATACTCTATAGGAGCTAGCTCTCTATATACATCGTTTTTTATAAGTTTCTGTATAGAACAACTACTCATTAATATTATTAGGAATAAAAAAACGTAAACTATTTTCATATTTAAAATATACACTATCGTAAATAAATTATCAAAAAAAAAAGCCTTTTCAATTGAAAAGGCTTTTTACTTAAAAAATGATATATTATTTAAAGAACTCTTACATTAACTGCATTCATTCCTTTTTTACCTTCTTTTAATTCAAATTCTACTTTGTCATCTTCACGGATATCGTCATCGATTAATCCAGAGATGTGTACAAAGTGTTCTGTGTTTGTGTCATCTTCAGTTATAAAACCAAAACCTTTGGAGCTATTGAAGAATTTTACTGTACCTGTGTGCATTGTAATAAATTTATTTAATTAAGGAGCAAATATAACTATTATAAACGGTTTATTAGCAAATACAACTCTTTAATGTTTTACTATAACTTTCTTTGTGAAAACTGAATTATTACTAATAAAATTAAAAAAATAGACACCTCCATTGTAATTTTTCATATTAACTTTATTATTCATTTCATTTAATTCTTTCTTCAATATTAATTTACCTGTAATATCAGTTACATTTAATTTGATATTATTGACTAACTGATCAATATTAATTGTAAAAGCATCACCAGGATTAGGATAAATTAATGTGGTATTTTTCAAATAAAATTCATCCTCTGCCGAAAGAAGATCCCCTTCAATAATAGTTATATGTTCATTTATAGTTGGGTTCTCTATAACATCAACAACTCCACTAAGCCAAGTGACTTTAATATAATCTATATTAGTAGACGTTCCTATTCCAAAAAATTCATAAGCTGAATTTTGCCCTAAATAACCTTCTCCACATAGCGTGTAATTATACTGCTTATTCCCATTCACAGAAATTTCAATCCAAGAACCAATCCCTTGTTTGTTACTTTCTACTCCTTCAAGTTTAATTTTTATCCAATTATTAATTTGCGGACTAACATTTTTCCATAAGAAAACATCATGAGGTTCGTAATTTAAAACCGTCATATCTGGATAACCATCATTATTAATGTCTCCCATAGCATTAGAAAAACTCCTTCCAAGATCATTTTCAAAACCAGCATTTAATGGTATTGTATAATTACCTGTTCCATCATTTTCATAAAATGCTGAGGGGAGAAAACTAGTTGCTCCATCTAGTTCTCCACTAACATACAGGTCAAGGTCAGCATCATTTTCTGCGTCTATAAACATTGACCCCCAAGCAACAGATTCAAATAGAGTTCCGTTTTCAGTAGCTATATCTGAAAATGTACCGTCTCCATTATTTTTAAAAAAAACATTACCATTTATAGTATTTGAAACATATATATCTAACCAACCATCTTTATTATAATCTCCAATAGTTGTTGACATAGCATCTATAGAGATGTTTGTACCGGATTCTTCCCCTACCTCTTCAAATGTACCATCTCCATTATTTTTATAAAGTAAGTTAGCAGTATCATACTTATCATTTGCTACATATATATCTTGCCATCCGTCATTATTATAATCAAAAAATGCAGTACATAATGAGAAATAATTTACATTTTCAATTCCAGCAATATCATTTACATTTGTGAAAGTACTATCACCGTTGTTTTTAAATAAATAATTTTGTGCTGCTCTTGAACAAATAAATAAATCCAACAAACCATCATTATTAAAATCACCCCAAGAACCTCCAAATGTTGAATTCTCCAAAACATTTAAACCGGCAGTTATAGTAATGTCTTCAAATTCCATATTACCATTATTCTTATATAAGCGATTGTCATCAGTATTACTAGTAACAAAAAGATCATAATCATCATCATTATCAAAATTCACCCATTGAACGGTCTTAGTCTCAAAAAGTGGATCCGAAAAAAAATTAAATGTGATTTCTGAAAAATTTCCCCCATTATTTTTAAAAAACCTTACAGGGTCACCAGATTCAGAAGAAACTGTTAAATCGTCCCAGCCATCATTATCAAAATCAAAAAAAGAAATTCCCCCTCCTAACCAACCTAATCCATATGAAGAATCACCACATCCTAATAAACTTGCTTCTTCACTAAATTGAATTTGACCAATTAAATTTGAACTAAATAAAATAAATATTCCTATTATAACTTTTAGTGCTTTCATTTTATGAATATAGATTAAAATTTATATTATTATAAAAATAATAAATCTTAACCATTAAACAAGGGTCTTCCCTCCATTAAATCGTTAACTTTTACAGCTATAGCCTCTAGTTTTTCTTCATTATTAAAATTCATAATAACTTCATCTACTAAATCAACAACTGTTCTCATATCTCCTTCAACAAGTCCTCTTGTTGTAATTGCTGGGGTACCTACTCGAATTCCACTTGTCACAAATGGCGACTTATCATCGAAAGGAACCATATTTTTATTTACAGTTATATCAGCTTTTACTAGGGCCTCTTCCGCTTCCTTACCTGTTATGTTTTTATTTCTTAAATCTATTAATAACATATGATTATCAGTTCCTCCAGAAATAATATCATAGCCTTTATTAACAAAAAATTGGGCCATTACCTTAGCATTTTTCTTTACCTGAACTGAATAATGCAAAAACTCATCTGTCAATGCTTCATTAAAGGCAATTGCCTTAGCAGCAATTATATGCTCTAAGGGACCACCTTGATTCCCAGGAAATATTCCACTATTTAATAATGCTGACATTTTTTTAAGGTTTCCATTTTTAAGCTTTAGCCCAAATGGGTTTTCAAAGTCTTTTCCCATCATGATCATTCCCCCTCTTGGACCTCTTAAAGTTTTATGAGTAGTAGTGGTAACAATATGACAATGAGGTAAAGGATCTCCAATAATACCCTTCGCAATTAATCCTGCTGGATGTGAAATATCTGCTAATAAAATTGCACCAACCTTATCTGCTATTTCTCTAAATCTTTTATAATTGAATTCTCTTGAATATGCGGAAGCTCCAGCAATAATCATTTTAGGTTTTTCACGAATAGCAATTTCTTCAACAGCATCCATATTAATTCGACCAGTCTCTTTTTCTACACCATAAAAAACAGGCTTATACAATTTTCCAGAAAAATTTACCGGGGAACCATGAGTTAAATGACCTCCATGTGATAAATCAAAACCTAAAAAAGTATCTCCAGGATTCAAACAAGCAGCAAAAACTGCGGTATTTGCTTGAGAACCACTATGAGGTTGAACATTTACATATTCAGCTCCAAAAAGTGTTTTCGCTCTATCAATCGCTAATTGCTCAACTTCATCAACAATTTCACAGCCTCCGTAATATCTTTTTCCAGGATATCCTTCTGCATACTTATTGGTTAAAACTGAACCTGCTGCTTCTAAAACTTGTTGGCTTACAAAATTTTCGGAAGCAATTAACTCTAAACCACTTAATTGCCTTTGTTCTTCATCGTTTATTAGATCAAATATTTGTTCGTCTCTTGTCATAATTATTTTTCTGAAAAATTAAAAGTCAAAAATACAAAAAGGTTACCTGTTAATTTAAGTAAAATTATATCTTTGATGAAGATTTTACTAACATAAAAAAATAAGTTATGCCACTAACAGCAAATGACCCTACAAGAAAAACTTGGCTAGATACTTCAGCAGATACAGACTTTCCAATTCAAAACATTCCTTTTGGAGTTTTTTTAACACGTGACGATATTATAACCATTGGTACTCGTATTGGTGATTACGCTATCGATTTAGGTGCTTTACACCAATTAGGTTATTTTGATGGTATCGATTTGACTGACGATCTTTTTATGCAAGATAGTCTTAATGATTTCATTGCTGATGGAAGAAAAACTTGGAGATTGGTACGTAATCGTATTTCTGATATATTTTTAGAAGGAAACGGAAAACTTCAAAACAATAAAGAACATAGAAAAGTTGTGTTGTTTACAATGGATGAAATTGAAATGCAATTACCAGTAGATATAGGTGATTACACAGATTTTTATGCAAGTAAAGAACATGCAACTAACGTAGGTTGTCTTTTCCGTGATCCAGAAAATGCTTTACTTCCAAACTGGGTTAGAATTCCAATTGGTTACCATGGTAGAAGTTCTTCTATTATACCATCTGGAACTCCAATTCATAGACCTTATGGACAAACGAAACCTGGAGACGATGGTATCCCTGGATTTGGACCTTCAAAATTAGTAGATTTTGAATTAGAAATGGCGTTTATAACTACCGATGCCAATCATCTTGGAAAAAGAGTTCCTATCAAAAAAGCAGAAAAATATATTTTTGGGTTGGTATTATTTAACGATTGGAGTGCAAGAGATATACAAGCTTGGGAATATGTTCCGTTAGGGCCTTTCCTAGGAAAAAGTTTTGCTTCAACAATTTCTCCTTGGATAGTTACTTTAGACGCATTAGAACCATTTAGAACTAATGGTCCTGTGCAAGACCCTGCTCCACTTCCTTATCTTGAACATGGAGAAAATAAAAATTTCGATATTAATCTACAGGTTGCAATCCAGCCAGAAAACGATGAAGAAACAATAGTTGCAAATTCTAATTTTAAATACATGTACTGGTCTATGGCACAGCAATTAACACATCATACGGTTAATGGTTGTAATGTAAGATCTGGTGATATGATGGGAAGCGGTACGATTTCTGGTCCAACAAAAGATAGCTATGGTTCTATGTTGGAATTAAGTTGGAGAGGTCAAAATCCAGTTCCATTAAAAAATGGAAAAGAACGAAAATTTATTCAAGATAATGATACGGTAATAATGAGAGCTTATTCTGAAAAAGACGGATTGCGTATTGGTTTTGGTGAATGTAATGGAAAAGTATTACCTGCTATCGAATAATTTTTAGGAAAATTGTTCTAACAAACCTGCATCTATTTGATAATGTGAGCTATGATGTATTGTATTTCCATTTTTTAATACAATCAATTGTGGGCTTTGATGAAACACCTGAAATCGAATTGCAATTTCATTCGATACATCTCTAAAAGATAATAGATCTAAAAAATAAAGTTTTACCGAATTATTTTCAGGTGAATAATATTTTTCAAATTGTCGTAAAGCCATACTACTAGTTCCACAACGAGTAGAATGTTTAAATATAGCTATAGGTATATCATAGGACTCTTTATCTAATTGATCTATCTGATCAATCGAAGTTAATCGATTCCAAGGAAGTATTTTCTTTTCAACAAGTGAAGATTCTTTAGTCCCAAATATTTTCTTTAACAAGCTCATTATTTGTTTTAATACTTTAGTGGCAAAAATAATAAATACTTACAAAAACAATTAAAGTTTCCTAGCAATCAATTAATAATTTTAAAATATGTCATTTTGACAATGTTTTCAGGGTTTTAGGTGTCATTATGACTTGTTTTTAAAATGGTTTACATTTTGATTAATTAGTATAAAAATATTGATAACCATAAAACATTAAGTTATGAACTTAAATAATTATACTATAAAATCACAAGAAGCTATACAGCAAGCTCAATTACTTGCTCAAAGCTTAGGTAATCAACAAATCGAGAATGAGCATATTCTAAAAGCTATTCTTGAAATTGATGAAAACGTTATTCCATTTATTTTAAACAAACTAAATGTAAACATAGCCTTATTAAATAAAATATTAGACAAACAATTAGAGAGTTTTCCTAAAGTATCTGGAGGCGATATTATGCTTTCAAAATTAGCAGGAAAAACTCTTAATGAAGCTAGTATTTTAGCAAAAAAGATGAACGATGAATTTGTTTCTATCGAGCATTTACTATTAGCTATTTTTAAATCCAAGAGCGAGATTGCACAAAGTTTGAAAGATCAGGGTGTAACCGAAAAAGGGATAAAAGCTGCAATTGAAGAAATTAGAAAAGGAGATCGAGTAACTTCTCAATCTGCTGAAGAAACTTATAATTCTTTAAACAAATATGCACGAAACCTAAACCAATTAGCATCTGAAGGCAAATTAGATCCTGTAATAGGTCGTGATGAAGAAATTAGACGAATCTTACAAATTTTATCACGCAGAACCAAAAACAACCCCATGTTAGTTGGTGAGCCCGGTACTGGTAAAACTGCCATTGCTGAAGGATTAGCACATAGAATTATTGCTGGAGATATTCCTGAAAACTTAAAAGATAAACAGATCTACTCTTTGGATATGGGAGCTCTTATAGCTGGAGCCAAATACAAAGGAGAGTTTGAAGAGCGTTTAAAAGCCGTTATAAAAGAAGTAACTACAAGTGACGGTAATATTGTTCTTTTTATAGATGAAATTCATACGCTAGTTGGTGCTGGAGGTGGACAAGGTGCAATGGATGCTGCAAACATTTTAAAGCCAGCTTTAGCAAGAGGTGAGTTAAGAGCAATAGGCGCTACAACACTTGATGAGTATCAAAAGTATTTTGAAAAGGATAAAGCCTTAGAGCGTCGTTTCCAAAAAGTAATGGTAAACGAACCCGATACTGAAAGCGCTATATCTATACTTAGAGGAATAAAAGAAAAATATGAAACTCATCACAAAGTACGCATTAAAGATGAGGCTATTATAGCATCCGTTGAGTTGTCACAACGATATATCACCAATCGTTTTTTACCAGATAAGGCAATCGATTTAATGGATGAAGCTGCTGCTAAAATTAGAATGGAAATCAATTCTAAGCCTGAAGAATTGGATGTTTTGGACAGAAAAATAATGCAGCTAGAAATTGAAATAGAAGCTATAAAAAGAGAAAAAGATGAGGCGAAATTAAAAGTTTTACGATCAGATTTAGCTAATATTAAAGAGGAACGAAATTCAATTCACGCAAAATGGAAAAGTGAAAAAAGCATCGTTGATGCTATTCAAAATGTAAAAACTGAAATAGAAACTTTTAAGCAAGAAGCAGATATTGCTGAAAGAGATGGAGATTTTGGTAAAGTTGCTGAGTTAAGATATGGAAAAATAAAAGAGGCGAATGAACGATTAGTTGAGTTTGAAACTCAATTAGCAGAAAATGAAAACGAAAGCTCTTTAATTAAGGAAGAAGTAACTACAGAAGATATTGCAGAAGTAGTTGCAAAATGGACAGGAGTTCCTGTAACTAAAATGTTGCAAAGCGATCGTGAGAAATTATTAAAGCTAGAAGACGAACTTCATCAACGAGTGGTAGGTCAAGATGAAGCGATAGTTGCTGTTAGTGATGCTATTAGAAGAAGTCGTGCAGGATTGCAAGATCAAAAGAAGCCTATAGGAACCTTCTTGTTTTTAGGAACCACAGGCGTTGGTAAAACAGAACTTGCTAAAGCATTAGCGGAATATATGTTTGATGATGAAAACGCAATGACACGTATTGATATGAGCGAATATCAAGAAAGACATAGTGTGAGTAGATTAGTTGGTGCTCCTCCTGGATATGTAGGATATGATGAGGGCGGGCAATTAACAGAAGCGGTAAGACGTAAGCCTTATTCAGTTGTTTTATTAGATGAAATTGAAAAAGCACATCCAGATACTTTTAATATTTTACTTCAGGTTTTAGATGAAGGAAGATTAACAGATAATAAAGGTAGAGTAGCTGATTTTAAAAACACGGTAATCATTATGACTAGTAATATGGGGTCTCATATTATTCAAGAGAAATTTGAAAGCCTAAAGGATATAGATTCAGCTATGGAAAGTGCTAAAGTGGAAGTTATAGGTTTGCTAAAACAAACGGTGCGACCAGAGTTTTTAAACAGAATTGATGACATCATTATGTTTACACCACTTTCGGTATCTGATATAAGACAAATTGTTGGTCTTCAGATAAAAGGATTAACAAAGATGCTCGCTAAGCAACAAATCACTTTAGATGCAACAGAAGAAGCGATTAATTATTTAGCTAAATTGGGATATGATCCACAATATGGAGCAAGACCTGTGAAGAGGGTTATTCAAAAAGAAGTTTTAAACAATCTCTCTAAAGAAATACTTTCTGGTAAAATAACAGTTGATAGCATAATATTACTGGATAGCTTTAATGATGAATTAGTTTTTAGAAATGAAAATGATTTAGTTAGTTAATGAGATATTAATCAAAAAATAAATCCCTTCAGAATTTAACTGAAGGGATTTATTTATTAAAATTTATAAAGATTCTTATTTGATAATAATCTTTTTTGTAGCTGAACTAGTTTCAGTATTCACTTTAACAAAATAAGTTCCTGAGCTTACATTCAAACTAAACTCTATAGTACTAGAAACTTCGTTATTAGAATAAACTTCTCTGCCTGTAATATCATATATTCTTACTCCTGTAGCAACTTCATTATTCATCACAATTGAAATGTTTTGTCCATTTGACACCGATGGAAATATTGAAAAATTAGCATCTATAACATCAGTAACTCCTAGAGTTGTACATTCCATAACTTCTGGATCAACTCCTGCAGGAAAAGTAGCCTCAAAAGTAGTAATATCAGTTAATGGCCAAATATCTTTTTCTAATAAAGTTCTATCAGGTCCAATTAATATAAAAGTTGGATATGCACCAACTCCAAAATTAGTATCTACAGCAGCAGAACCACCATCTGCACTAACAGCAGGAGCATGATTAAAAGGTCCTCCATAAGTTTCTTCATAAAGAATAACTTCAGCATCTGAGTCACTACCATCATTTATAGAAATCATAATAAGGTCGCCTTGATTACAACCATATTTGTCATAAAACTCACTAAAGGTTGGTTGCCAAGTTTGACAAGGCCCACAAGTGTCAAAAAAGAAATCTAAATAAATGTGTTTACCAGCATCTGCATAAGCATAAAGATTGTGCTCAACACCATCTGTGTCAGTAACTGTAAAATCGTCTACAACATCTCCTACATTGTAATTGCTTGCTTGTCCAAAAGAAACAATTGTAAATAATAGCATTAAAGCTAGGGAAGTAATTTTTTTCATAAAAAATTGAATTAAAGGTTTGTAAATATTTTTCGCTAATGTATTATATTTTACTTGTAATATCAGTTTTGATAATTATTAATATCAAAAACTAATAAAAACAAAATATAATAATGATTATTTTGAATAATACTTTAAGAATTTAAAGAATCATTAAGGTTTTAATAAAGCTCATGCATACAATTAAATACCGTTCGGTATAATTTTTATATATTAGCATTCTAAATCTATTAATGTGCTTTCAAAATCTGATAAAACCACCAAGTTTATTATTGAAACAGTAGCCCCTATTTTCAATCAAAAAGGCTATGCAGCTACTTCAATGTCTGATATTACAAGTGCAACTGGATTAACTAAAGGTGCTATTTACGGGAATTTTAAAAACAAAGAGGCAATTGCAATTGCAGCCTTTAATAAAAATGTAAATAACCTTTTAAAAAGGATTGCTAAACATCAAGATCAAAGTAAATCTCCAATACACAAACTTTATTTAATCACCGATTTTTATAAAAACTATTATGATTATAGTAAAGAATTGGGAGGTTGTCCGATTTTAAATATTGGCGTAGATGCAAATCATCAAGATACCTCTTTAATTGAGCAAGTAAGGTTCGTTATAAATAAAACCCAAAATAATATCTCTAAATTGATAGATTTGGGAAAAGTAATGGGTGAAATAAAACCTGAAGTAAACTCACAAGTGTTTGCTAAACGACTATACAGTCATATTCAGGGTGCTGTCTTTATGACTTACACTATGGATGACAATCAATACATTAAACAAGCAATGATAGAAATGAATAGGATTATTAAAAACGAAATTGAAAAATAAAAACAAATGAATGAATTACCCAAATTGTTACAAAGTAAATTAAAAATAAGGTTTCAAGATTGCGACCCTTTTAACCATTTAAACAATGCTGCTTATTTAAATTATTTTGTAAATGCTCGTGAAGATCAAATTACAGAACATTATGGTATCGACATTTATAAAATGGCAAGAACTATAGGTATTAGTTGGGTAGTAGGTAGCAACCAAATAGCATACATAAACCCTGCTTTTTTAATGGAAGAAGTACTAATCGAATCTCAATTATTGAAATTTGACAATTCCAGTTTAACAGTTGAGTTAAAAATGTGGGATACCAATAAAACAAAAATAAAAGCGGTTATGTGGAGTACCTTTGTTCATTTTAATTTAATGAAACAAAAAAGAGAAATGCATTCTGAAGAGATTATGGAATTATTTAGTAAAGTTAAAAACCCTGTTGACACCAGCTCATTTGAAACGAGAGTTGCTTATTTTAAAAAGAATTTTAAATTTTCTAAGAAAATCGAAACTCCCATAAATTAACTAAGTTTGTTTTTAAATAATTTGTTATGAAAAAGATTCTGTTACTACTTTTAATTGCTACGTTCGTACTTTCTTGTAAATCTGATAAAAAAGAACAAGAAGTTGTAAAAAGTGATGTCACAACTTATTACTTAATAAGACATGCTGAAAAAGATAGAAGCACAAAAGATAAAGATCCAGAATTAACTAAAGTTGGTTTAGAAAGGGCTAATAATTGGGCTAAAGTTTTTGATAATGTATCTTTTGATAAAATTTATTCTACAGATTATAGAAGAACACAACAAACTGCAAAGCCAACAGCTGCAGTAAAAAAATTAGAGGTATTAAGTTATAGTACCGAGAATATGTATAATGAAGATTTTAAAACTCAAACAAAAAACCAAACTGTTTTAATAGTAGGTCATAGCAATACGACTCCAGCATTTGTAAATGCAATCATTGGTAAGCAAGAACATCCTCAAATCAATGACAATGATAACGGAAAACTCTTTATTGTTACACTAGAAGATGGAAATACTTCTGTTGTATTAGAAGATCATAACGAATAATTATTTTAAAAGAGTAACTTTTACATTTTCAGTTTCAATCTTTGAGAGTAATTTTAGTTCCCCTTTAACAAATATGTCATCTAATTCTGAAAGGTTTACATCTATACTTTCAGGTTTATAATTATTATAATCCACAAAGCGAATCCCTTCTATAAACCTTGGATTATAAGCTTCTCTATATCTAATACCTCCGCCATTAGTTGCATAACTATAGGCTAAATAATCAACAGTATATTCTTTTTTATTTATCCAATAAACAAACACATCATCAAAATCGGTACCTCCGCCCTCTTCTTTAAAAGTTACTTCTATTTCATAATAACTCTTTTTATTTATTGAATCTTCTCCAATTAACCTTTTCTGAACTGCTTCATTATTTAAGCCAAAAGGCAATTGTGCAAAGTAATGTACCGAATTTACTCCATCACTAATATTTGTAATTAAAGAATCTACTACTGTTACTTCTCTTTCATTAATAAAACGCTTTAACCCCTCATTGGATACGACGTCATAAATAGTATCTTCACCTTCAACTTTTATTCTTTCCAATTTATAATTCCCATTTTTTCTAGAACTACTATAAGTTTTATCTCTAAATGTAAATTCAATAAAAGTCTGATTACAATTTCCTTGGCAAGCATTTTCTATAGCCTTATCAATTATTTCTTGAGCTGTTAACTTATGAGGTATCTCTTTTTTTTCATTTTGCTGCTTACAAGAAAACATAACAATAAGTAATAGGAAAGTGTATAATAATTTCATTTATTTTTTATTTATTTTTTATTTATTTTTAAACTAGGTCGATTTAATTGCATACAACTATCAAATAAAACCTTTTATTTTTAATAACAAAATCCAAATATAGTTTACTTATTTTTGCAAAGCGATGGCATTACAAAAAACAGTAAAAATAAAAAATAAGAAGGCTAGATTTGAATATGAAATCTTAGACAAATTTGTAGCAGGTATTGTATTGCGAGGTACTGAAATTAAAGCTATACGGGAAGGAAAAGCTTCTATAGCTGAAGCATTTTGTGAATTTAGTAATAACGAATTGTTTGTTATAAACATGACGATACAAGAGTATTCACATGCGGTCCATTTTAATCACAGTCCCAAAAGTGAACGGAAATTATTACTCAATCGTAGTGAATTAAAAAAACTTGAAAAACAAGTTAAAAACACAGGTCTGACTATTATCCCACTTCTTTTATTTACTACTGAAAAAGGATTGGCTAAAATCCAAATAGCGCTTTGTAAAGGGAAAAAATTATACGATAAAAGAGAAACTCTTAAGGATCGAGATAATAAACGTGATTTGAGTAGAATTAAAAAGGCTTACAATAAGTAAATTAGATCACGGGTAATTGTTTCAATAGAAACAGTAATCAATTTAATTGCTTATAATAGTTATAACTTTTTCTCATAATAATTTATATATGAATTCTAAAACTAATAAAGAAAAATCATCTTGCAGCATTGAAAGTAAAGATTCTAGTTGCTGCTCTTCAGATAAATCATCTACACATAAAGAATCTAAAGATCATTGGAATAAAGTTTACAACAATAATCCAATAGATAGATTAGGATGGTTTGAAACTGATTTGAGCCCAATGCTACAACTTATAAACAAAATCAATCTTTCCAAAAATGCATCTATTATTAATATTGGAGCAGGTAGCACCGTACTTTTAGATGAGTTAATTGATCAAAATTACACTAATTTAATTGCAACAGATATAAGTGAAGTTGCTTTAGCAAATCTTGAGAAAAGAGTTGGAAATCAACAAGTAAAGTTTATTGTTGACGATCTAATAAATCCAATAGAACTAAAAACTATTAAGCCAGTTGACTTATGGATAGATAGAGCTGTTCTTCATTTTTTTACTAATCAAAAAGAACAAAACACTTATTTTAACTTATTAAAGAAAAGTATAAAAAAAGATGGTTTTGTAATTCTTGCACAATTCAATAAAAATAGTGCTAAATTCTGTTCTGGCTTACCTGTTTATCAATATGACCTAAAAATGTTAAGCTATCAATTAGGTGATGATTTTAAGTTAATAGACAGCTTTAATTACATTTATACAATGCCATCAGGAGACAAAAGAGATTATATATATACACTATTCAAAAAGATATAATATGGGTAAGCGACTAAAAGAATTGAACCCTGCACTTCAAAACTTTATTGAAAATCAGAAAATGTTTTTTGTAGGAACAGCAAGAAGTCAAGGAAGTGTGAATGTTTCTCCAAAAGGAATGGATACTTTTAGAATTATTGATAATAATAAAATTGTATGGTTAAACCTTACAGGCAGTGGTAATGAAACAGCTGCACATTTACTAGAGAATGACCGTATGACCATTATGTTTTGCTCTTTTGAAGAAATGCCTATGATACTTAGGCTTTACGGAAATGCCAAAATATATCACGAAAATGATCCATCTTATCAAGAACACATTTCACTTTTTGGGGACTATGTGGGAGCTCGTCAAATTATAGTAATGGATATTAACTTAATACAAACCTCTTGTGGTTATGCAGTGCCCTTTATGGATTTTAAATCAGAGAGAAATCAATTAATCGAATCTGATAATAAAAAAGGTCGCGAAGGTGTAAAGAAATATTGGGATAAAAATAACACCAAGAGTATTGATGGATATGAGACTATCTAATTTTTTTATTAAATAAACAATAGCTATATATTCAATAAATAAAAATTTTAAAGCATTATATTTATATGCTATGAAAATTAATTACCTAATAATCTGGGCTTTTATTAGTCTAATCACTTTTAATTCATGTAGTTCAGATGATTCATCTAACGATGTTAATTCTGGGCCTACAATAACTATAAGTGACTTTACAATAAGTATTGATGAAAACCCAGAAAATGGATTTATCCTTGGGCAAATTGAAGCTACTACAAATTCAGGAACTTTAAGTTATCACTTACACCAGCAACTCCCAAATTTTTCTATGGAAATTGATTCTGAAACAGGAATATTAAAAGTTAGAGATTCAGTTTCATTTAATTTCGAAAAACACCCTGTTTTAACAGCTAAAATTATAGCTACAAGCGATGGAAATCAAAAAACTGGAAATGTAACCATCACATTAAATGATATTTATGAAAAATATAGTTTTATAGGAAATGTTCAACTTCATAGCCAAGAACAAGTTGATGAATTTGGTAATGAAGATCATTGGGGGGTTTCTGGGTTTTTATTAATAGGAAATAATCAAGGGAATATTACCGACCTTTCTCCTTTAGCAAGTATTGTTGATGTAGGTTCATTATACATAGAAAATTTAGAAATAAATTCTCTTATAGATTTTAATAATATTTCTGAAATTGAAAACTCATTAAGAATAACTGATAACTTAATGTTAAATAGTATTGAAGGTTTATCAAATAATATTACTATAGGTACAGATGTTAAAATATCTGGAAATTCCAATTTAATAAATTTAGAGGGATTTCCAAATATAAATTCAATAGGAAAAGATCTTACTATCAGTAATAACTCAAGCTTACTAAACCTCAATGGACTTCTAAATATTAATTCAATTGGTGAAGATCTTACTATTAGTGGAAACAATAGTTTAATAACTTTAAATGGACTTCCAAATTTCACTAATATTCCTGGTAATCTAACTATTAGATTTAATAATCAACTCAATGACATAACAACTCTTTCAAGTGTAAATGAAATTGGAGGTGATTTATTAATTCATCAGAATGATTTTTTACCTTTATTATCTGGTCTAGAAAATTTATCACAAATAGGTGGTGATATTATTATTTCAAATCAGATTTTTTTATTTAACATCAATGAATTTAGTAATTTGAATATGGTAACTGGTGATTTAAACATCATAAACAACCCTCAGTTATTTAATCTATGTGGAATTGAAAATTTAATTATTAATAATGGATTGGAAGGAGATTATTTAGTTGAGGATAATGTATACAATCCAACCATTCAGGACATTATTGATGGTAACTGCAGTAATTAATTCTTATCTTCTAATAAAGGCACAAATCTAAATTCGCCAAATTCCTCTTTCTTAAATTCGGTTGCTGAAGTTCGAGTAAAGACAGTCATAACCTGGCTTTCGTCACCAACGGGTATTACCAACTTACCGCCAATAGCTAATTGAGCTAATAAAGGTTTCGGTACAAAAGGTGCTCCAGCGGTAACCACAATTCCATCAAAAGGAGCTTCCTCTTTAAATCCTTTATATCCATCACCAAAAATTAGTTTTTTAGCTCGGTAACCTAATTTAGGCAAAAAAAGCTTGGCCTTTTTAAATAACTCGTTCTGACGTTCTATAGAATACACCTGCATTCCCATTTCTAATAAAACCGCAGTTTGATACCCACTACCAGTACCTATTTCCAAAATTTTTGCTCCTTTTTCAACCTCTAATAATTCTGATTGTCTAGCAACCGTATAAGGCTGAGAAATAGTTTGATCTGCTCCTATAGGAAATGCTTTATCTACATATGCGTGATCAATAAAACCAGAATCCATAAATAAGTGACGTGGAATTTTATCGATTGCTTTTAAAACATCTTTATTAGTGATCCCCTTTTTGATAAGGGTTTCAACCAATTTTTTTCTCATTCCTTTATGTGTAAAAGTATCTTGCAAAATGGTTTTATATTTTCCCCCAAAAATAGGGAATCGAGGTTCAAAACAATAGAATTTACAAAAAATAGTTTCAGAAAATTTGAATATAAAAAAGCTGAAAAACCGTTATATTTGCGTAAAATCATATTCAATGTTAAATGCAGGTGTTATAGGTGCTGGCCACCTAGGAAAAATTCATTTAAAACTATTAAATCAATCTACAAAATACAACCTAGTTGGTTTTCATGATTCCAATCCTGAGGCAGCTAAAAAAGTCTCTGAGGAATTTGGATATACATATTTTGACACTATGGATGCATTAATTGATGCTTGTGACATGGTTGATGTAGTTACTCCTACCCTTTTTCATTTTGATTGTGCAAAAAAAGTGCTAGATGCTGGAAAACATTTGTTTATAGAAAAACCCATAACAAAAACGGTAAGTGAAGCTGAAACCATTAGGGAATTAGCAAAGAAAAATGGAGTTCGAGGACAAGTAGGTCAAGTTGAACGGTTTAATCCTGCTTTTGTGGCTGTAAATAAACAAATTGATAATCCAATGTTTATTGAGTCTCATCGTTTGGCAGAGTTTAACCCTCGTGGCACGGATGTTTCAGTAGTATTAGATTTAATGATACATGATATAGATGCCATTTTAAGCGTAGTAAAATCAAAGGTGAAAACAGTTACTGCAAATGGGGTTTCAGTTATTAGCCAAACTCCAGATATTGCCAATGCTCGTATTGAATTTGAAAACGGGTGTGTAGCTAATCTTACTGCCAGCAGAATTTCAATGAAGAATATGCGTAAGTCTAGATTTTTTCAGAAAGATGCCTATATATCTGTCGATTTTTTAGAAAAGAAATGTGAAATTGTAAAGATGAAAGATGCTCCAGAGAACCCAGATGATTTTGCAATGATTTTAACCAATGCTGAAGGGGTTAAAAAGCAAATCTATTTTGAAAATCCAGACGTAGATCCTAATAATGCAATTTTGGATGAACTGGAAACCTTCGCAGATGCTATTAATACAGATACTACACCCATTGTAACTTTGACTCAGGGTACTGAAGCATTAAGAGTTGCCATGCAAGTAATAGAAAATTTTAAAACATTATAAAATTCGTTTAATTAAAATTCATCCGATATATCGGTTATAGATTATGAAAAATATTGCAGTTATAGGAGCAGGAACTATGGGGAATGGTATTGCCCACACTTTCGCTCAATTTGATTATAGAGTTCAATTAATAGATGTTTCTGAAAATTCATTGAAAAAAGGATTGGCTACTATCACCAAAAATTTGGATAGAATGGTTGCTAAAGAAAAAATTACTGAAGATGATAAACAACGTACCCTTAATAATATTACAACTTACACCAATCTTGAAGCTGGCGTAGAGTACGCAAGTTTGGTTGTTGAGGCTGCTACTGAAAATTTAGAGTTAAAATTAAATATTTTTAGAGATTTAGAGAAATATTGTCCTGAAGATACTATTCTAGCAAGTAATACTTCATCTATTTCCATTACTCAAATCGCAGCTGTTACTTCTAGACCAGAAATGGTAATTGGGATGCATTTTATGAACCCTGTACCTATCATGAAATTGGTAGAAATTATTAAAGGGTATAATACTAGTTCTGAAACGTACGAAACCGTAAAAACAATTTCTGAAAAGCTTAACAAAATACCTGTTGAGGTTAATGATTATCCCGGTTTTGTTGCAAACAGAATATTAATGCCAATGATTAATGAAGCTGTTGAAACACTTTATAATGGAGTTGCAGGTGTTCAAGAAATAGACACCGTAATGAAACTTGGTATGGCACACCCAATGGGACCTTTGCAATTAGCAGATTTTATAGGTTTGGACGTTTGTTTATCTATTTTAAATGTAATGTATGATGGTTTTAAAAACCCTAAATATGCACCTTGCCCATTATTAGTAAATATGGTTAGAGGTGGCAAACTAGGAATAAAAAGTGGTGAAGGGTTTTACGATTACAGTGAAAGCAGAAGAGCAGAAAATGTTTCAAAACAATTTGTATAGTATTTTATAACTACAATTAAAATTCTAAAAAAATGGCAAAAATAATTCCTTTTAAAGCTGTACGCCCTACTCGAGATAAAGTAGGGTTAATAGCTTCTAGATCTTATGAAGACTATTCAAAAAAGGAAAAAAATGCCAGATTAAGAGATAATCCTTTTTCATTTTTACATATAGTAAACCCTGGTTATAAATATCAAAAGCGAATTACTGGCGAACGTAGGTACACACTAGTTCGAAATAGATATAGAGAGTTTAAGGAGGATAAAGTTTTTATGCAAGACGAAAATCCAAGTTATTATTTTTATAAAATCATAAATAGAGATGGTCATGAATTTAATGGGATTATTGCAGGTGCAAGTGCAATTGATTATGAAAACAACATCATTAAAAAACATGAAAACACTATAGAGAAAAAAGAAGTAATATTTCAGCAGTATTTAAAAACAGTAGGTTTTAATGCAGAACCTGTACTTCTTACCTACCCAGATAACAATGAGTTAAAAGAAATTATAGAATCCGTAATGGTATCTAGAGCTGAGTATGAATTTACTACCACCTATAGAGATACTCATTATGTTTGGAATGTAGATGACGAAAAAACTCTTAAAAAAGTTGAATCTATTTTTTCTAAAATGAATAAACTTTATATTGCTGATGGTCATCATAGATCTGCATCATCAAATCTCTTAGCAAAAGATTTAAAAGATGAAAACCCAGAACACACAGGAAAAGAACCATATAACTTTTTTATGAGCTATTTAATTCCTGAAAGTGAATTAAAAATTTACGAATTCAATAGATTGATTAAAGATTTAAATGGATTAAGTAAAGAAGAATTTTTAATTTCTATTGATGAATTATATCGAATAGAAAATCGTGGTGATATTTATTATAAACCTAGTAAGAAACATCATTTTAGTATGTACCTTGATGGTGATTATTACTCCTTATATCTTCGTAAAGAAGAATACGAAATCAATAATTCATTAGACACTTTAGATGTTCAAATATTATTTGACACCATATTAAAACCCATCTTGGGAATTAACGATCTGCGAAATAATGACAGAATAGAATATCCACACGGAAATTCAGATTTAGCTTATTTAAAATCAATGATCGACTCAAATGATTTTGAAGTTGGTTTTAGCCTTCTTCCCATTACGATAGAAGAACTAAAAAATGTGGCAGATGAAGGATTAACAATGCCTCCAAAGAGCACTTTTATTGAGCCTAAATTGCGTAGCGGAATTACCATTTATGAATATTAATTAAGAGTGAATTTAAATTAATAAAATAAAAAGCTGATTACCAACAACCTACTGGCACAGTTGATAATACTTATTAAACTTACCCTTTTTTGAAGTAATTTTGGATACATATAGTTTTCAATTAGAAAAATTATGCCCTATTCTTCTACCCTCTTATCATTAGTGATAACAATTATTAGTTGTTTTTCGCTATATAGTCAGGACATTGAAAAAGAAGTAGCCATTGAAAATGAATTTCTAGCCTTAAAAAATATTCCAGACGATACTTTAAAGGTAGAAAATCTTATAAGTTTATACAAGAAGTCAATTAAACAAAAATCGATTAGAAAAGATGTTTTAGATGAAGCTCTTAAAGTGTCTGAATCAATTCTTTATATAGACGGGATTGCAAAGTGTTACAATAGAATGGGGATTACTGCTCGATACGAGAATGAATATTTATTATCCGTTTCTTATCATAAGAGAGCCCTCACTTACTTAGAAAAAAGTACTGATACTTTATCAAAAATAAAATGCCTGAACAGCTTAGGAGTTACTTATCGTAAGCTAAATTTAGAAATGGAAGCTTATAATAATTATATTAAAGCTTTAAGCCTTTCTGAAAAATTTAAAAATGATCGAAGTATTGCTATTGCTTTTAATGGCATTGGGAATGTTTTTGTAGATACAGAAGAATATAATAAAGCTCTTACCTATTTTAAAAAAGGGCTTTTAATTGAACAAAAGCTTGAAAATTTTAAAGGACAAGAGTATGATTATGCAAATATTGGAGAGGTTTATCTTCATATTAAAGAGTTTGATTCTGCAAAAGCATATATTAATAAGTCTTTAGATTTAGCATTAAAATATCCAAGAAAAGAAGGTGTCGCAATTAAGTATAACTTATTGGGATTATTGGCTCAAAAGGAGAGAAAGTATGAGGAATCAACTTCATATTATCAAAAAGCAATACCTCAATTAAAAGAATATAAAAGCACCAGATATTTAAGTAATACCTTAATTAATATTGGTATTAATCAGCTTCATACTAAGCAATATAACAAAGCCTACAATAATATATCTGAAGGACTAGAAAAAGCAAAAAGCGTTCATACCAAAGAGAATATAATGTTAGGTTATAATGCATTAACTGATTATTACTCACTTGTAAACAATTACAAAAAGGCGCTTCTGTCTAATATAAAAGCAACAAAATATCGGGACAGCATCATTAATGAAACTTCTAAAAAAAATATTATAAATGCACAAATTGAATATGAAACAGAAAAAAAAGATTTACGAATTCAAGAGCTTGCAAAAGAAAATGAAAAAAGGATAGCCGATGCCAAATCAAATACAAGTAAATTAATAATCATATCAATTATAGGCGTTTCCGTTATCACTATCTTACTTGTTTTAATTTATTTATTAAGAAAAAATAATGATCTTACTTTAGAAAATAAAAATTCTGAAATAAAACATTATGTACTTCAAATTAAAAAGCTTAAAACACAGGTTGATAGTAAGGTCAATAATGGAAATCAAATTAAATCATTTAATTTATCCAAACGCGAAACTGAAGTATTAGAGTATATAACACTTGGACTAAGTAATGATGAAATTGCAGAAAAAATGTTTGTTTCCAAAAACACTATCAAAACTCACATCAAGAATATCTATTCAAAACTTGAAGTAAAAAGTAGAATTCAAGCAATGAAAAAAGTTTCAGTATCCTAATCCTTCAATTAAACAAAAAACCATACTTCTCCCAATTTTAAGGGGTTTTATACCATAAATCACCCTAAAGGGTGATACAAAACCATTCTTTTTAATGAATACTCTTCTTAGTTTCAGGAGTAATTTTGCTATACCAAATATTATAAACATATAGCAATGAAAACAGCAACTAAACTATTATTACTATTTACATTATTAATTTTTTTATCACCACAAATTTGTCAATCACAAATATTGGATAGAATAGCAAGAAAAACTCAACAAAAAATTGAAAGAGAAGCTGAAAATAGAGCACAAAGAAAAATTGACAAAGAAATAGATAAAGCCTTTGATGAAGTTGAAGATGAAATAGATGGAAAAAATAAGAAAGAGGAAGGAACAGATAAAACCAATGATAAAGATCCAGGAGATAAAAATGATGAAAGAGATGAACAAATAGATAATCTAAACGAAAAATCAAATAACCCAAACGTTTCTTGGAGTCGATTCGATTTTGTGCCTGGAGATACTGTACTATTTGAAGACGGTCCAAGTGTCAATGAAGAAAATGGCGAGTTCCCTAGTCGTTGGGATTTATATCAAGGAGGTGCAGAAATAGCTCAAGTTGATGGTGAGCCAGTCATAACATTTATTACTGATGCAGGAAATATGCACAGTAAAGGTATTGTGCCTTATCTAAAAAATCCTAAAGAAGATTATTTACCTGAGGTTTTTACAATAGAGTTTGATATGTTCTTTAATCCTAATGTATATAATGAAAGGTATTATATAACACTTCATGATAAAAAAAATCAAAGTAGAAGTGGCATTTCACAAATTACAATATTTGTAAATCAGTTAAGAATGAGTACTAGTGAAGGTAATTTAACAGGAAAAGAACGAACAAATCGTGATGAAGTTGCTGGTTGGAGACATATTTCAATTGCATATACAAAGGGTAAATTAAAAGCATATTTAGAAGATCAACGATTGATTAACATTCCTCACTTAGAAGGTAACCCTACGGGTGTAACATTATCTGGTGACTCTAAAGGAATGTATATTAAAAACATCCGTATTGCCAAAGGTGGTGTAAAATATTACGATCGTGTACTTTCTGAAGGAAAAATAATTGTAAACGGTATAAAATTCGACGTTAACAAAGCTACTTTAAAACCTGAAAGTATGGGGCCAATCAATAAAATTTATGATTTGATGATGAAAAACCCAACGGTTAATTTTAGTGTTGAAGGACACACAGATAGTGATGGCAATGATGCTTCAAATATGACTTTATCAAAGGCTAGAGGGAAATCGGTTATGAACAAGTTAATTGAAATGGGAATTTCAGCAAACCGACTTAAATCTAATGGTTTTGGAGAAAGCAAACCTATCGATAATAATAGCACACCAGAAGGAAAAGCAAATAACAGAAGAGTTGAATTTGTTAAATTTTCTGGAAATTCAAATTCAAGCTCAAGTTCAACAAATGACAATAGTATTAATGAAAATAACAAAACAGGTTTAACATTTAATGATTTAGATAAAAAAACAATTGCAGCTAAATTAGAATCGCTTCCAGATAGTTTTAAAATCCCTATTTCAAATAAATCCGGTATCGTAAATGGAAAAGGAACAGTTATTATTTATTCAACAACTGGCGGTAAGTTTGGGAAAATGGAAATTTTAAATATCGATGAAAGGAAAAACTACGAAATAACTATAAAATTTGTTACCTACAATTACGATGGTACTGTGCATCGTGAACACAATAAAATACAAATTGAAGGAACTTATGGCTGCGATTTAGATGAAGGCTATTCTGGTGATGTTGACTTTGAAGATGCCGAATTCTTTTTAGGTAGACAAGGAAGTGTAACTACAACTATAAATCCAGGTGAAACTGCCATTTTAAAAATTCTAAAATAATATTAATCAAAATAAATTATCATAAATGAAAAAATTAAGCATCATTCTCGTACTAATTATAGTAGTTATAAGCTGTAAAGGAAACGAAAGCAATCCTACAGATAGTATAGCTTCGAAAGCTACAAAAGAAAATCAGCAAACATTAAAGCGCTACAATGTAAAATCAGGTATTGTTAAATATAAAACTACCATTTCAGGAAATGTAATGGGTTCAACTATTACTGGAAGCGGAACAGAAAGTCTTTATTTCAAAGATTGGGGAGCTTTAGAATTAAAAGAAACAAAATCATCTCAAAAAACCATAGTAAAAGTTTTTGGAAAAGAAACAACCGAAACTACTTCAAGCCATACCATTAACAAACTAGATAAAGGTGAAAGCTATTTGGCAGATTTTGGAAAAAAACTAATATACGTAACTAGAGATCCTCTTATGGATTATATGAAACAAAGCAATACAGATGTAGGGGAAGCAGGGAAAAGTATGCTAGAATCAATGGGTGGTAAAAAGGTAGGAGAAGAAACATATCTAGGATACAACTGCGAAATGTGGTCTATTTTGAATGGTAAACAATGGATGCATAAAGGTGTTGTATTAAAAATAGACTTAACCGTTTTAGGTATTAGAACTCTCACAGAAGCCACAAGTGCTAAGTTTGATGTTTCAGTGTCTGATTCCAATTTTGAATTACCAGATTTCCCTATACAGAAAACGGAAGGATTTATGGATAACGAAGAGTATAAAGAGGATTTAGAAGAAATGGATGAGAATATAGAAATGATAAGCAAACTAAGTTATGAAGATTGGAAAAAATTGGCGTTGGCAGACAAAGAAGATGAAGAAATGCAAAATATGAGCGAAGAAGAGCTTCGTGAAATGTACGATATGATGCAAAAAATGATAAAAATGCGACAAGGAAATTAATGAAAAAATATAAATACATGAAAAATTTAATATGTGCATTTATAATTATTCTTTGGGGGGTATCATTAAATGCTCAAGAATCTAAAATAACTGGAAATTGGCAATTAACTCAAGTTGAAGCAAATGGAAAAATAGAAACAGACATAAAACTAGTATTTATTTTCGCAGAAAAAGGGGTTTTTAAATTAGCTGAAGATGCGAATTCTAGAACTATAGATGCTGGCACATGGAAATACAATAATAATGAAAAATCTATTGTAATGACAAGTGATATTGACAAGGACTTTAGAGGGGACGCTGAAATTATTATGGTGACAGAAACTGAACTTGTTTATAATAAAGAAGGAGCAATTTGGACTTTTAACAAATTAGCCAAAATGAATCCTCCAGCTAAAATAACCATGGTAAAACCAGAACTTTCATTTGAATCAGAAGATTTTTATCAATCAGAAAATGGTTTTGATGAAAACTCAGAAGCAAGAAAATTACCATGGAAAATAACAGCTATTGTAAACTATTTAAAAGATAAAAAAGAAGTTGTCTTTCAATATACAAGTTTTCCAGATTCTAGAGAAGCAGCTACTTGGGTGGTAAGCACCAAGTTTAATTACAATGAAGCTGACCAAACAATTGGAGCTAGAGATTATTCATATAAGCAAAACGATTATATAGATATGAATGAACAAGCTATTCCTATTGATTATTTAAAAGAAAACAAAGAAGATTTTCGATTTTATCCAGAAGAGGAACTAGATGAGTATAAGGTAATTTCAACCAATGAAATCTTAAAAACAGATCTTGGAGATTTTGAATGTACCGTTATTGAAGGATTGGGTGGATTTAGTGAAAAATTTCAATATTGGATGGTAAATAATCAACCTGGAGTATTTGCGAAAATTGTAACAGTAAAGGACGAAGGAACTCCTTTTGGTAGAACAACTGTACATATTATAAAAGAGGAACCTATAAAAAATTCTGAAGAATACAATCAAATTGCAAAACTTGAACTCTTTACGTTTGAAGAAGAAGATTTTTTTAATGAAAATGGTGAGTATAAATATAACAATGAAAAAAATAAATTGCCATGGGATGACTTTCATTTATTACTTGGACAACTTTCCGATATAAAACAGTTGGTCTATTCATGCGTTCAATTAAATGAGGGTTTAAATACTTTCGAAACCAAAATACTTACGGCTGATGTATATGTTAAAGAAGGAAATCAAAGATTGAAAATAGATAACATTTTTAATGGCTACGACAAAAATCACACAGGTGAAGGTGATGTTTACCTTGGAGATTACGAAGGCGGAGATGCTCCTTTATACCCTTTAGATGAAAGGATGTACCGGGTTATAGGACAAGAAGATCTTACTCTTAGTCTAGGAACTTTTAACTGTACTGTTGTTGAAGCTCTTAATGATAATGAAAAACTAAAAATTTGGCTTATGAATGATAAACCTGCTATTATCGCAAAGGTTATCAAAGATCCTAGGAAAGAATCTAGCACCCACTATTCTATCTACGAATTACAAGAAATTATAAAACAATCGAAATGAAAAAATTAGGTTTATTAATTGCAATCATAATTATAAACGTGAGTTGTAATAGAAACGACAATAATCCAATTGATAGCTTATTTCAAACTTCTAGTAAACAAGGAGAAATGTTAAAACGATATGAAGTAGAATCTGGTATAGTCAATTATAAAACTACTATTTCTGGGAAAGTATTATCAAGCACTATAAAAGGTAGCGGAACTGAAGTCTTATATTTTAAAGATTGGGGTGCTATCGAACTTAAAGAAACTAAATCTACTAAAAACACCCAAACGGTAATAATGGGGAAAGAAACTATTGAAGCTACAGCTACTCATCAAATGACCAAACTTGATAATGGTGATAGTTTTATTGTTGATTTTAAAAACAAAACTATAAGTCAACAAAAATATATGGCTATGAAAACAGTTAAAAATATTCATACCAATAATGATGCAGGTGAAATAGGGAAATCGATGCTAGAAAAAATGGGAGGAAAAAACATGGGTACTGAAGTAATTATAGGCTACCAATGTGAAATATGGGAAACATTGGGTGTTAAACAATGGATATATAAAGGAGTAACTTTAAAATCTGAAGCAAATTTAATGGGAGTAACGACAATAACAGAAGCTATAAAAGTAGCCTTTAATACTTCGATACCAGCTTCTAACTTTGAATTGCCAAATTTTAAAATAATCAAGCAAGAAAATTTTGTCGATAATGATGATGAATATCCAGATTCATTTGATTCCGATGAAATAAGTGAAGAAGATATGGAAAAGTTAAGAAATATGTCTTTTGAAAAATGGAAACGATTGGTACAAAAAAAAGATCCAGAAATGAAAGAAGCCAGTGATGAAGAGCTTCATCAGATTTATGAAACAATTCAGTTTCTAGTTAAAAAAAGAGAATAACTACCAAATTTATATTTCTTAAACTGAGGAGGCTATTTTTTAATTTTCTCAGTTTTTTGTTTTAAGTACCTTTTTATTTAATTAATTAAATTTTGCATTCACTTCTACCCTACTTTCTTACAATAAATGGATATTTTTGTAACCAATATGGATATCGCAAATAATCTTAAGGAAATAAAGTCCAAATTAAATAAAGAAATAACTCTTGTAGCAGTTTCAAAAACCAAACCTGTTTCAGACTTATTAGAAGCTTATAATGCTGGCCAACGAATTTTTGGAGAGAATAAAATTCAAGAAATGGTTGCCAAACATGATGAAATGCCAAAAGATATAGAATGGCATATGATTGGTCATATTCAGCGCAACAAAGTAAAGTATATGGCTCCTTTCGTCAGTTTAATTCATGCAGTTGACAGTTTGAGATTATTAACCGAAATAAATAAACAAGCATTAAAAAACAATAGAGTAATTAACTGCTTACTTCAAATAAAAATTGCCACTGAAGAAAGTAAGTTTGGTTTAACTGAAGATGAAATATTTAAGCTTTTATCATCTGAGGAATACAAATCGTTTAAAAATATAAACATCGTGGGATTAATGGGAATGGCAACATTTACAGATAATCAAGATCAATTAAATTCTGAATTTGCTTCTTTAAAATCTGTTTTTGATTCTATAAATAAAATGAATCATAAAATTGAAATTTTATCTATGGGAATGAGCGGAGATTATCCAATTGCTGTAAAGAATGGAAGCAATATGATTCGTGTAGGAAGTTCTATCTTTGGAATGCGAACCTGTAACATCAATTTATAATTTGTACGCTATACTCGACATAGAAACAACAGGTGGTAAATACAATGAAGAAGGTATTACTGAAATTGCCATCTATAAATTTGATGGTCATGCAATCGTTGATCAGTTTTGTAGCTTAGTTAATCCAGAAAAAAACATCCAACCTTTTGTTGTTAACCTTACTGGAATTAACAATCAAATGCTTCGAAATGCTCCTAAATTTTACGAAGTAGCCAAGCGCATTATTGAAATAACTGATGGTTGTATTTTAGTTGCCCACAATGCACAGTTTGACAATCGGATTCTGACTACCGAATTTGACAGATTAGGATATCATTTTGAAAAAGATATGTTGTGTACGGTTGAGCTTTCAAAAAAATTAATACCAGACCTCCCCTCTTACAGCTTAGGGAAATTAGTAAGATCATTAGGGATTCCTATTACAGATCGCCATAGAGCACAAGGTGATGCAAAAGCTACTATTGAATTATTTAAGTTATTATTAGAAAAGGATGTTGAAAAAGAAATTATTTCTAATACAGTAAAAAAAGATCCTAAAAAACAAGTTGAGCCTAAACTTTTAGATATCATAGAGACTGCACCAACAACAACGGGGGTGTATTATATGCATCGTAAAAATGGTAAGATAATATATGTTGGAAAAAGTAAAAACATTAAAAAAAGACTTATTCAACATTTTACTAATGATAATAAAAAATCAAAAAAAATTCAGTTAGAAGTAGCTTCCGTTAGTTACGAAGAAACGGGTAACGACCTAATAGCACAGTTGAAAGAAAGTCAGGAAATAAAAAAGCTAAAACCAATTTTTAATCATGCTTTAAAACGAAATATTTTTCAAAACCAATTGTATTCTTTTATAGATGAAAAAGGATATATTAATCTAAAAACTGAAAAAGTACCTGAAGAGCAAGAAGAAGGTAAAAATATTATTACTACTTTCACTAATTACCAACAAGCAAAAAGTTTTTTATATAAAATAACAGATGAATTTCATCTTTGTCAAAAATTAAATCATTTAGAAAAAACTGAAGGAAGTTGCTTTAACTATGGCATTAAAATGTGTTTAGGAGCATGTGTTCATACTGAGCCTCCTGAAGAATATAACAAACGTGTGTTATCCTTTATTCATAAAAGCAGTTATGAATTTGACAATATGCTTTTAATTGATAAAGGAAGAGCTATCGATGAGCATTCTATAATTTTAATTGAAAACGGAATATATAGAGGTTATGGTTTTTACAATTTAAATTTTCAAATTAGTAATCCAGAGGTTTTAAAAACAATTATTAACCCAATGGAAAACAATAGGGATACTCAACATATTATTCAAGGATACTTGAGAAAATATAAAGTTCAAAAAATAATAAACTTAGGATAGCTTTTCTTAAATTTATCTTTTAAAATAAAAACAGTATTAAACCAAAAGAAAATAGCTGGCGTGAAAAACTTCATGAAATTATTTATGAAGAAGATACGCCAATGGGAAAAATTTTTGACGTAACACTACTTATACTTATTATTTTCAGCATCATACTAGTAATGTTAGAGAGTGTTAAAAATATTGATAGTGAATATCATGACATTCTTTATTATGGCGAATGGATCATTACTATCTTCTTTACTATTGAATACTTTGCAAGGATAATTACCGTAAAAAAGCCTTCTAAATACATTTTTAGTTTTTATGGTATCATAGATTTTGTTTCTACCATTCCATTATACCTTTCCTTCTTCATTGTAGGTTCTAATGCATTGCTAACTGTTAGAGCATTACGCCTTTTAAGAGTTTTTAGAATATTAAAAGTAGCACGTTATATTGGTGAATCAAATAAATTAGTAACTGCATTGAAAAATAGTAGAATAAAAATATTTGTGTTTTTATTTGCTGTATTAATTATAGCTATTATTTCAGGTACATTAATGTATTTAATTGAAGGGGAAGAAAGTGGGTTTAGAAACATACCTGTTAGTGTCTATTGGAGCATCGTTACGTTAACCACTGTTGGTTATGGAGATATACATCCAATTACACCCTTTGGTCAATTTATTGCTTCGCTATTAATGATTTTGGGTTATGGAATCATCGCTGTTCCTACAGGTATTGTAAGTTCAGAATATACTAAAAGTGATGATGACGTACATTTAAACACCGCTGTTTGTAACAATTGTCAAGAAGAGCTGCATGCAGATGACTCGAAGTTTTGCCATAAATGTGGAAAAGAATTTTATCCAGAAACAGAACTTTAAAGTGCAAAACAAACCATTACTTATCTGTGTTGTTGGCCCTACTGCAATAGGAAAAACATCATTAGCTATAAAAATAGCAAATCACTTTTCTACTGAAATTATATCTGCAGATTCTAGGCAATTTTATAAAGAAATGAATATTGGAACTGCGGTTCCTAGCTTGAAAGAATTGAAAGCAGCTAAGCACCATTTTATCCAAAACAGAAGCGTTTTCGAGAATTACAGTGTTGGACAATTTGAAAAAGATGCAATTCAATTATTAAATAGTCTTTTTAAAAAAAAGCAAGTAATTGTTATGGTTGGAGGGTCTGGACTCTATGTAGATGCTGTGGTTAAGGGATTGGATGAATTCCCAAAAGTATCTCAAGAAATAAGAAATACGCTAAATAATGACTTTGAAGAAAAGGGAATTGAATTTCTTCAAGAAGAATTAAAACAAAGAGACCCTATTTACTATGATAAAGTAGATTTACAGAACCATCATAGAGTTATTAGAGCATTAGAAATATGCAGGTCCGAAAACCTACCCTATTCTTCTTTTTTAAAATCTAAAAATAAAACTCGTGAATTTGAAACACTTTTTATTGGTTTAAATGCTGATAGAGAATTGGTTTATAGTAGAATTAATCAAAGAGTAAATTTGATGGTTCAAGATGGTTTAATTTTAGAAGCAAAAGAAATGTTAGCTCATAAACATTTGAACGCACTACAAACCGTAGGATACAGAGAATTATTTGATTACTTTGATGGAATTACTAGTAAAGAAGAAGCCATTGAAGAAATAAAGAAAAATACAAGGCGATTTGCCAAAAGACAAGGTACTTGGTTTCGAAAAAATGAAAAAATTAACTGGTTTGATTACCAAACAGACATTTCGGAAATCATAAACTTTATTGAAAACGAGCTTCCCAATTCTAAAAACTAATTAGATTGAGAAGACGTTTCTAAAACAACACTTAATTAATATTAATGTTCTACTTCGCTTTTTACAACTAATCGAAAACCTTCACCATGAATGTTAATGATTTCAACATCATCATCTTTACTCAAGTATTTTCTTAATTTGGCGATATATACATCCATACTTCGAGAAGTAAAGTAATTATCGTCTCTCCATATTTTTGTTAATGCTAATTCACGAGGCATTAAATCGTTTTTATGCAAAGCTAACAAACGCAGTAAATCATTTTCTTTTGGTGATAATTTAACTGGATTTTCTTTATTCAATGATAAGAATCGTAATCTTGAATTTAAGAAAAAGTTTCCAATTTTAAATTCATATTCTTTACTATCAGCAACAGTATCGGTTGCTTTTCTTTGAATTATGGCTTTTATTTTCATTAATAAAACCTCACTATCAAACGGTTTGTTTAAATAATCATCTGCACCAACTTTATAACCTTTAAGCACATCTTCTTTTAAAGCTTTAGCAGTTAAGAAAATGATTGGAATTTCTTTATTTTTTTCACGAATCTCCTTCGCTAATGTAAATCCATCTTTATAAGGCATCATTACATCAAGAATACAAAGATCATAATCTCCTTTCTTAAATTTTTCAAACCCTTCCATTCCATTTTTGGCGTGAGTTACTTCGTAGTCATTCATTGCAAGATAATCTTTAAGTACAGTTCCAAAATTTGGATCGTCTTCTACTAAAAGAATTTTTTTGTTTTCAGTTTCCATATTGTTATGATATTAAGTGTAATTTTATGATAAAGGTACTCCCTTTCCCTTTCTCGCTTTCAACGTTTATTTCTGCATTATGGTCGTCTATTATTCTTTTAACATAGGACAGTCCCAAACCGTGACCTTTTACATTATGAATATTACCCATTTGCTCTCTATAAAATTTTTCAAATATTTTCTTTTGTACTGCCTTACTCATACCAATCCCCTTATCTACAATTTTTAAAACAATGTAGTTTCCTTCATTTTCAGTATAAACATCAATTTCTGGAGCTCCTTCCGTATATTTTATTGCATTGTCAATAATGTTTACTATTATATTGGTTAAATGAATATCACTCCCATAAATAGTAGTATTGGTGGCGTTTAAATGTGTGTTAATATAACCGCCTTTATTTTCAACAATTAAACTAACGTGAGTTATTGCGTCTTCAATTAAATAATTCAAATTTAATTCACTCTTTTCTAAATCTAACTCATCTTTTTCGAGTTTAGAAATTCGTAATACATTTTCAACTTGTGTATGCATCCTTTTATTTTCTTCTCTTATCATATTATGATATCGAGTTATAAATTCTTTATTATCAACTACCTTAGGATTTTTTAAAGCATCTAAAGCTAAATTGATGGTTGCAATAGGTGTTTTAAACTCATGAGTCATATTGTTGATGAAATCGGTCTTAATTTGTGAAATCTGCCGTTGTTTAAGCAATTGTCTTAAGGCACTTGTATATGTGAATATAATTACTCCCGTAAATAATAAGGAAAGAATCGCCATCCCCATAATGGAGCTTAAAACAAAGTCTTTTTTATCTGAAAAATTTACATATAATTGAAAACTTGTTTTTATATCATCGTTAACAAAAAGAGGAACTCCATATGTAGATGATGGATCAAGTGTGAAATTTTTAGATCTAATTTTTGTTGCCAAATCATTACTATAAACCGCATATTCAAAATTGGTACTAAGTCCTAATTTCTCTAGTTGCCCTTTAATTAATTTTTCAATTTTTTTGCCCGATGTTCTTTTATGAATAGGAGTTTTTGCTAATATATTTTTATAAGCATTTTCAAATTGATTTTGCTCATAGTCTTTTAAACGCTTAAAAGATTCCGTAGTTGAATTTACATTTTGGCTTCCATCAACACCTGAAGTAATTTTAGTAGTAATCTTTCTACTTGTTATTTTTTTAAATTGAATACTATCCATATCCAAATCTAAAGCACTAGATGATAATTTATAATTTTCTTCTAATACACCATCAGAAAATATATATGTTTCATCATTTCTGTCATTAGTGATGGTATATATAAGTTCGCTAAAACTAGCTTGGTCAGGAACTTCGATGGTATCTATAATGCTATTATAAACATTATAATATTTTTCAATTTCTTCTAATTGTATTTCTTTAGATACAGAAATTAATAATTGACGAACATTTAAAGTAAACTGGTCTTCTTTATTCTGATAAGAATTCTTAATCCAATATCCCTGTACAAAAACAATCCCCAATAAAGAGAGTGTCATCAATACAATGAGTAAAGAAAAAAGTTTATTATTCATTATTCAAAAATAGAATTTTAACATTTAGAGATGGGTCTATTTAACCAAATGTTAACAAAATAAAATATTCTTATTATTTTAAACTTTTTAACAGAAATAAATGAATTTTTTCTACATTTTCTTGTGTAGTTTCTAAAAGAGTGTTTTCTATAATTGTGTCTGCTAATTGGCTCTTTTTATAATCACTCCATTGATTTTTTATTCTATTTTTAATTTCTTTTTTGGAAAGGCCATCTCGCTTTTTTACTCTTTTGATACGTTCTTCAATTGGTGCAGTAATTAAAATAGTATGATCACAAGATTTATAGCTTTCATTTTCAAATAGAATAGCAGCTTCTTTAATACAATAAACTCCTTGTTGTTTACTAACCCATTTTTTAAAATGTTTAGCAACTTTTGGGTGAATTATTTCATTGATTTTTTTTAATAATTCTTCATTATTAAATATTTTATTTGCGACATATTTTTTATTGATACCAGTTGATAAATATGCTTCTTCACCTAATAAAGAAATAATTTTTTTTCGAATAACTTTTGATTTATTAGTTAGTTTTTTTGCCTCAATATCAGCAATATAAACAGGAATCCCTAAATTCATAAACATTGAAGCTACTGTTGTTTTACCACTTCCTATCCCACCTGTTAGTCCAACAATTTTCATTTAAAAATTAAATAGTTTATTTTATTTTCCTGAAACTCAATATGCATAATTGACTCTGGTTGATTGGTTAAATGAGGAATCATATAGTTTTCTTGATCATTTTTCAAGTCAAAATCGCAAACAATTTCAAAATCACTTGCTAAAACCTTATTAAACTCTTCCATAGAAACATCAAAAGTAATGGTAGCATTTTTTGGAATTAACTTAATTGTAACATCTTCTGGTAGATTATTTATTACAATTGGAATTGACATTGTTTTTTGAGTAAATTCTTTAACTAAAATTTCTAAATCAACACTTTGCTGTGAGTAGGAAATATTTGTGTCCTTATTCGTTTGCAAATTTACAGTTGAAACTACATTTTCACTAACATCTTTTAATTGCAATAGTTCTGTAGTTATTTCATTAAGTGTGTCAATATATTGAGTTGGCCCAGAAATATCAATAGAATCAGGTGTTAACTTATATTCACCAATAGACTTGTACCCCTTTTTATATTGAATATTCTCCAATAATGAAATTTTTACTTTTTTGGTTTTCATTTTGTCAAATAAAACTTCCATGGTTTCAATTGAAACATTTTTAACGGTAATATCGCTTTTTAATTGAGAAGTAATTATTCTTTTAAAATCATTATTAGAAATTAAAATGCTTGTTTGATTTTCTTCATAATGTTTTTGTAAATCAATATTGACAATAGGTTTATTAATTTTATAATACAAAAAATCAAACCCACTAGCAGTAAGATCATAAGATACTATTTTATGACTTTTTTCTGAAACAATAATTCCGTGTGGAATATTAGTATATATAATTTCTGCGTCTTGATTTGCTGTAATCTCACGAGAAAATTTGGAAAGAAACCATATAAACGTCGTAACAAAAAGAAATAACAGAAACATTTTTGGTTTCCCTTTTTTAGTTTTTTTTGTTTGACTTGTTGACATAATGATAAGAAATATCTTTCTGATAAATTTAATTAAAAAATAAGTTAGGAAACTGTTTTTTCGGATCTCTTTTCAAAATGTTTATAAAAAAATTAGATTTTATAAAAGCCAAACCATACCCTATAAATTGAATATACAAAGCTATTCCAGAAGATATTCCAATTTTTAAGCTTTTATTTTTAATACTAGAATCAATTATAATTAAACTAGTGTAAAAAACTAGCGGAATTAAGAAAAAGTTGTTTACACAAAAACCTAATATAAATGAAACCAGAACAAAAAGTAAAAAAAGAGATGGAAACCAAAATGTTATTTTTGCTGAATCAGGATGCCAATTATTTAATATAGGCCTAACCAAACCAAATTTATATACTTGCTGATAAAATTTATTCCAAGAAATTCTACGCTTATGGTAAACATAGGCATTAGGTATAAAAATTGTTTTATATCCTTCTTTTAAAATACGTTGAGATAAATCAGGATCTTCTCCTGGGTGTATTTTTGCAAAACCATCTGTTTTTATATATGCCTCTTTTGAAATCCCCATATTAAAACTCCTAGGTTCAAATTTTTGAACACTTTTTTCATTTCCTCTAATCCCTCCTGTTGTGAAAAAAGAAGTCATCGTATAATTTATCGCTTTTTGAAGCGACGTAAAATCTTTACTTGCTGCATCTGCTCCGCCAAAACAATGGTAAAAATCTTTATTTAAAAAATCATCTACCGTTTTTAAATAGTGACTTGGTAATATACAATCTGAATCTAAAATGATAAAATAGTTGCCTTTTGCCTTTTGCATTCCAAAGTTCCTAGACTGACCAGGTCCCGAGTTTTCTTTAAAAAAGTATGAAATGTTTAGTTTTGAATTAAAATCAGTTATTATATGTTCACAAGTTTCTTTTGAACCGTCTTCAATAATAACAATTTCATATTTATCATTAAATTCTAAATTCACAAAACTCTCCAATAGTTCCTTTACCTCCTCAGGTCTATTAAAGACTGGTATTATAAAAGAATATGTTATGGAATCTAGCATCAAACAAAGATATGCAAAAAAAAAGCCATCTATGTTTACTTATAGACGGCTTCTGCTATATTTAAATAAGATTATTCCATAAAAGTATCCATAACATCATTACTTACACCCATATTTGAAAAACCTCCATCATTATATAAATTTTGGAGTGTTACTCTTTTTGTTAAATCACTAAACATGGCAATTGTGTAATTTGCACAATCCAATGCAGTTGCATTTCCAAGAGGAGACATTTTTTCTGCATAAGCAATAAATCCATCAAACCCTTTAACACCTTGTCCTGCTGTTGTAGGTGTTGGAGATTGAGAAATGGTGTTTACCCTAACTTTTTTATCTCTTCCAAAGAAATATCCAAAACTACGAGCAATTGATTCTAAATAAGCTTTATTATCAGCCATATCATTATAATCTGGAAAAACTCTTTGAGAAGCCATATAAGTCAAGGCAACTATACTTCCCCATTCACTCATTGCATCTTTTTGATATAATACTTGCATTACTTTATGAAATGAACCCGCAGAAACATCCCAACCTTTATGAGTATATGCATAATTCTGATTGGTATAAGCATTCCCTTTACGAACATTAACAGACATCCCAATTGAATGCAATACAAAATCTATTTTTCCACCTAAAATATCCATAGATTTATCTACTAAATTCTCTAAATCTTCAAGACTTGTTGCATCTGCTGGAATAATTTCAGAATTTGTTTTAGCAGCTAATTCTTTTATCTGACCCATTCTCATGGCAATAGGTGCATTGGTTAAAACAAATGTTCCTCCTTCTTCGTGAACTTGTTCAGCTGTTTTCCAGGCAATTGAATTTTCATCTAAAGCTCCAAAAATAATTCCTCGTTTTCCTTTTAATAAATTATATGCCATTGTTTTAAATTTTATTATCGTTGGTAAATATACACTTTAATTCAATAATTCTTTCGCTTGATTAATGGCTGAATCCGATTTGTTTTTCCCTCCAATCATTTCAGCAATTTCATCAACTCTTTCTTCTTTTGTTAAAGTTTTTAATTTTGTTTCAGTAGCATTATTTACATCTTCCTTAAAAATTTTAATGTGCTGGTTTCCTACTGCAGCAATTGGTGGTAAATGAGTAATGGCAAACATTTGCATTGTTAAGCTCATTTCTTTTAAAATTTCACCCATTTTATAAGCTATTTCCCCTGATATACCAGAATCTATTTCATCAAAAATAGCGGTTGGTAATTTTTTATATTGAGCAATAACTGCTTTTATTGAAAGCATAATTCTACTTAATTCCCCACCAGAAGCTACTTTGCTTAATGGACCAAAATCGTGACCCTTATTAGCTGTAAAAAATAATAGTAACGAATCTGCTCCATTTTTTCTGAAGACTTTAGTTGGATTTAATTCAAATTTAAAAGCAGCATTAGGCATTCCTAAATCATTAAGAATAGTTGTAAGTTTATTTTTAAGTGTAGGTATAACACTTAAACGCTTTTTATAAATTTTATCAGCTAGGTCTTTTACCGTTTTATATAAATTTTGCTGAAATACCTCTAATTTTTCAATCTCTCCGTCCAAATTATGTGTAATATCAATTTTAGACTCTAATGTATTTTGTATTTCAATTAATTCAGAAATTGTAGCAACTGAATGCTTTTGTTGTAATTTATAAATAGACTGTAGCTTTTCATGAATCTCATTTAACAATAATGGATCTGCTTCAATACTAGAGGATAAGTTTACCATCTCTTCAGAAACATCATCCATTTCAATTATTACACTGTTCAATCTTTCAAATAAACTTTCAAAATCTGATGATACATTTTGAAGTTTATTCATTAAACCTTTAGCTTCCTTCAAAACATTTAAAACACCGTACTGCTCTTCATTTAAAAGACTATTTACACTGGCTAACGTTTCTTGTATTGCTTCAGTATTATTAAGTTTACTATAGGTTTCTTCTAATATTTCTTGATTAGCATTAGTTAAATTAGCAGCCAATAATTCATTATATAAAAATGTATTATAATCCAATTCTTTTGAAGCTGATTCTTTTTTATAAATTAAAGCAGATATCGTTTCTGAAATTTCATTATACTCTTTAAATTTTTCTGAATAATTTTCTAATAATACTAAGTTCCCTGCCAAAACATCTAATATTTGTAATTGATAGGTTTCTGAAAATAAGGAAAGTGTTTCGTGTTGACTATGAATATCAACTAAATGAGTTGATAAAGACTGAAGTTGTATAAGCGTTACTGGAGTATCATTAACAAAAGCTCTAGATTTACCAGAAGGTAGCAATTCTCTTCTTATAATGGTATGTATATCAAAATCAAGCTGCAAGATTTTAAATAATTTTAAAAACTGCTTTTTATCTAAAACAAATTCTGCTTCAACAACGCACTTAAAAGAGTTGTTTCTAATATTATTTAAATCTGCTCTTTTCCCTAACACCAAAGCTAATGCACCTAATAATATAGACTTACCAGCACCTGTTTCTCCTGTAATAGATGTTAATCCTGAAGAAAATTCAACACAAATATCATCGATTAATGCAAAGTTTTTTATGGAAAGTTTAGAAATCAAAAATCAAATTTAGTTTTTATAAAAAATAATTTCTTGTCTCTAAAGTAATGCAAATTATTACTCTATTTAAGAATAATTACTAATTTCTTATTTCACCCCAGTTAGACCGTTTAGTTGGAGCCATTCTATTAAGATTATTAACAAGAGTTGTAATATTTATTGCAGGGCCATCAGAATATATACTTTGTATTTCATCTGATTTCGCATCAAAGAAAGTACGAAGTAAATACGAGTTGGGTCTTCTATCGTTTATTCCTTTTAGTATATTTATAGCAGACGCTATATTAATTTTTGCGTCTTTTGGAGAAGTATACATTAAATCTAATCCATTTCTATGATAATCATACATAGCCGTGTGGAATTCTTTATATACTTGAGATAGTAACGCATCATTAATACTATATTTAGACTGTTTACCATCTGTAGATTTCCATCCACTAGAGCCACCTGTTGCAGCAGTATTCACGATTTGCTTTGCAATAGAAAAATAAGTTTCTCCACCATTTAATTCAAATGTATCAGCATCTAATCCAATAATTGTATATACATGAAATGCAATTGTAGAAATTAAATTTGAATCAAAATTATTGACATTAAAAACTAAAGGTTGAAACTCAACATAACTAAAATTAAATTGCCTATCATTATAATTATAGATAGGGCTGGTATATGATGATTGATAAACTGGTCGAGAGGCTTGAATCTGAACACTAGCTGTAAAAAGATTTGAATCAAATTCAGTGATTATAATAGACATATTACAATCTATTCTTTCTTGATTCTTATAATTTTTATCAGTCCAAATTGTCGTGTTTACAAATTCTGTCAACTGAGTTTCTAACGTTCTAAAAATTTGATTGTTAGGCTGCCCAGTTTGTTCTGCGTTTATAGAAATCGTACAATTTAACTCTTGCGCATAACTAAATATGGACGTGAAAAATATAGATACTAAAAGTAAATTTTTAAACATGTAATTCTTTTATAATGTGTTGCAAAATATCGTTGGCTACTTCTCTTTTTGGTTTAACATCAAAAGGAGTAATTTTATTGTCTTTTGTAATTAAAGTTATTTTATTAGTATCCGATTTAAAGCCGGCACCTTTATCATTAAGCGAATTTAATACAATTAAATCTAAATTCTTTTTTTTCAGTTTTGTTTTTGCATTTTCCAATTCGTTTTGAGTTTCTAATGCAAATCCTACTAAATATTTATTGCTTTTTATTACTCCCAATGATGCTAATATATCCTTTGTCTTTTTTAAGTTAATAGTTAAACTATCCTCTTTCTTTTTAATTTTTTGAGTCGCTATTGTTTTTGGAGCAAAATCTGCTACAGCTGCACTTAATATCGCAATATCACAAATTTCAAAATATTGATGTGCTGCTATATACATATCATTTGCTGAAGTAACATCAACAACCTTAATAGAATTGTTATTTATTTTCAAACTAACAGGACCGGATATTAAAGTAACCTGAGCTCCTAAACTTGCAGCAACCTCAGCGATTGCAAAACCCATTTTTCCGCTTGAATGATTTCCTATAAAACGTACAGGATCGATTGCTTCAAAGGTTGGACCAGCTGTTATTAATATATTTTTGTTTTTTAATGGCAACCCTTCCAATATGTTTTTTTCAACAATAGCAACAATATCTTCTGGTTCTGCCATTCTTCCTTGCCCTTCTATGCCACTAGCCAGTTCACCAAAAGTTGCCGGAATTTGAATATTTCCAAATTTATTTAATTTTTCAAAAGTATAATTTGTTGAAGGATGTTTGTACATATCTAAATCCATAGCTGGAGAATAATATACAGGGCATTTAGCTGATAAATAAACAGCTAATAATAAGTTATCACAAGTCCCGTTTGCCATTTTAGACATGGTATTTGCAGTAGCAGGAGCTATTATAATTAAATCTGCCCAAAGGGCTAACTCTACGTGGTTATTCCATTGGGCATTTTCATCTTCTTCTTTTGTAAATGAAGAATAAACTTCATTTTTTGAAAGCGTTGATAGCGTTAAAGGAGTTACAAACTCTTTAGAAGCAGGAGTCATTACAACTTTTACCTGAGCTCCTTTTTTTACAAGTAGACGAACTAAAAAAGCAGATTTATAAGCAGCAATACCGGCAGTAACACCCAGTATAATATTTTTACCACTTAAAATTGACATTTTTTATTTTTCTAATTCTTCGTCTTGAGTATTTCTGTAGTAAATTTTACCTTCTAACCATTCTTGAACCGCAATTGCGTGTGGCTTAGGAAGTTTTTCGTAAAATTTAGAAACCTCTATTTGTTCTTTATTTTCAAATATTTCTTCCAAACTATCGTTATAAGTCGCAAATTCATCCAATTTTTCTAATAGTTCTTTTTTAATATCTCCATTAATTTGAACTGCTCTTTTAGAAATAATAGAAATTGCTTCGTAGATATTATCTGTTGGAGCATCTACTAGATTTTTATCTATTGTTGTAGTGTTTGAAGGTGCTTCAGTATTTTTTAAATCTTTCATATAATTGTTATTAGCTTGGAACCTCTGATGTTCCTAATCTTATTTCTATATCTTTTTTTATTTCGTTAGCTTCTTCTAATAAGTCGCTATCACTAAAATATTTTACAAAATCATCGTAGTATTCTAATGACTCTTTTAAACGTTGATTAACTTTCTGTGGTACACTTTGTAATGCTAATTCGTAAGATGCCTGAAATCTACCAAAATACGCATCCTTTCTGTAAATAGATCCCGGGTGGTCACTAATAAAATTATCAAAGGCTGCTATAGAGTTTTTATAACTATTTAAAGCCAGTCCAGTTTTCAAATATTGCTTAGCTACTTCAATATCCTTTTTTTGCAATTTTAAAGTAAGTTCATTTACTTTATCATTAGCCTCTAAACGGTATTCAGAATTTGGAAAAGTATCAATAAAAGCTTGCAATTTTTCAAGTCCTGTATAAGTGTCTTTTTGATCTAAAGAATAACGAGGCGATAATTCATAATAACTAGAAGCAGATCTAAAAGATGCCAATTCTACACTATCACTTTTAGGATATGAAACTGCAAAACGTTCAAACTGATAACCAGACAAATAATAATCTTCCAGTTTAAAATATGTATTAGCATACATAAACATTAATTTTTCAGCTTGTGGCTTCCCTCGGTATACAGGAACAACTTGTTCCATTAACTTAAGTGCTTTCTTATACTTCCCTTTATTATAAAGTTCTTCTGCCATAGCATATTTTAATCCTGAATCTGGATTTTTTAACATCTTCTGATATTGACCACAAGAAGCAAAAATAGCGACAAATAATAATAGTAATAAACTCTTTTTCATAGTTTTAAAAAACGTCGTGCAAAAGTAATCAAAATAAAGAGATTACAAAAACTTATTAGGGTACTAAAATAAAGGTCCTTTAGTAGTTACTCAAGTGATTTTGAAATATTTAACTAGAATAAATTCTATTACATTAAATGTTTTCTATAAATGAATCGATTTTTGATTGCAAATTTTTGCTTATACAAACTAAAGGCAAACGTACGTAATCTTCACAAATCCCTTTGTTTTTAAATACTGCTTTTATTCCTGCTGGATTCCCCTCTTCAAAAATATAATCTATAGCGGGAGCTATTTTATAATGAATATCGTAAGCTTCTTCTGCCTTTTTATCAAGACCTAATTTAACCATTTCCGAAAACACTTTTGGGAATCCTTCACCTATTACAGAGATTACACCAGCTCCACCAGCTAAAACTATTGGCAATGTTATCATGTCATCACCAGATATAACAAGAAAACCCTCAGGGCAACTATCTATTAATTTCATTGCTTGCACTATATCACCAGCTGCTTCTTTTATAGCAACTATATTTTTAAAATCGTTTGCTAGTCTTTTTACAGTTTCCGGATCAATATTAGAAGCTGTTCTACCAGGTACATTATACACAATAATTGGCTTACTTGAAGCCTTAGAAATTGCAGCAAAATGTTGGTAAATCCCTTCTTGAGTTGGCTTATTATAAAATGGTGAAACAGATAGGATCGCAGTAAAATCTGAAATATTTGTTGATTTTAACTCTTCAGTTACAGCCTTGGTATTATTTCCTCCAATACCCAAAACTAAAGGCAGTCTACCTGCGTTTGTTTCAACAATAGTCTCAATTACGATTTGTTTTTCTTTTTTAGTTAAAGTAGCACTTTCAGCGGTAGTACCTAAAACTACCAAGTAGTCTATTCCATTATCAACATTATAATTTACAACATTTTGCAAACCTTCAACATCTATAGATAAATCTTCTTTAAAAGGAGTTATTAAAGCAACTCCAGTACCAATTAATTCTTTCATAATACAATCTAATAAACAGGTATACTATTATTTTATTTTATTTAAAATTTTCAAATATTTAATCAATTCATTTTTTACATTATTAATTCGTAAAGGGTCAACATTAATTAACAAATCAAAAAGCCGATTATCGATTCCAGCAAATCCAATTTTAAATTTTGCTTTACTCTTTGATACCAATAGGTCCAAATAAATATTTTTATTATTATAAAAACCTATTAAAACATCAAAGGGTATTTCCAAAAACTCATCTGCATTTTGATTACGAATATCCCCCCTCCAAGTAAAATGTTTGTTATTAATTTTATTTTGCTGTAAAGTTGGTGTTTTGGTTTTAACCTCTAAAAACGAAAATATTTTCACATCTTTTTGTTGCAATCCCAGTTCTTTAGCAATTTCATGAAATTTTTCTAAATCTACTGGAATATCTTCATCTACTAAAAATCCAATTGTATGAAGCTGATCATTAATATTTGATAAATTCCTAGCTTTAAGATTTTTATCTATGTTTTTGTTAATAAATTTTTTTTGCAGTTTTTTAAACATGAAAATAAAACAAGTTGTTACAAAAATACAGCATTAACTAGTAGTTTTTATCAATTTATGAAATCATTAATAAAAAATCATCTTCAGTAATTATAGCTATCCCTAAGTTTTCGGCTTTCACTCTTTTACTAGGCCCCATTTTATCTCCAGCCACAACAAAATCTGTTTTTTTTGAAATTGAACTTGAAACTTTTCCTCCATTTTGCTCAATCAATTGTTTTAATTCATTTCGAGATACTTGAACAAAAACACCAGACACAACAAAAGTTTTTCCTTCTAATTTAATTGTTTGATTTTCTAACTTCTCCTTAAAGACCTCTAATTGAACTCCAAAAAGTTTTAATCGTGCAATTATCTCTAAATTTTTATCTGATGAAAAGAATTCTATCACACTTTTTGCAATAACTCCTCCTATCTCATCAACATTAATAAGTTCTTCTTCTGAAGCATTTACCAAGTTATCTATACTTTTATAATGTTTTGCAAGTTTTTTAGCAACCGTTTCTCCAACGTATCTAATACCTAGAGCAAATAATACCCTTTCAAATGGAATGTTTTTAGAATTTTCTACACCTTCAATTAGATTTTCAGCACTTTTTTCTGCCATTCTTTCTAAAGGCAAAATATCACAAACCTTTAATTCATATAAATCTGAATAATTGTTAATCAATCCATTTTCAACTAAAAGCGCAACTGTTTCAGATCCCAAACCATCTATATTCATAGCTTTTCTAGAAATAAAATGCTGAATTCTTCCAATAATTTGCGGTGGACATCCATCGGTATTTGGACAGAAATGTTTTGCATCTCCTTTTTGTCTGATAAGTTCAGTATTACATTCTGGGCAATTCGTAATATATTTAGTTGGTACCGATTCAGAATTTCGATTTTCAATATTAACACCTACAATTTTAGGAATAATCTCTCCTCCTTTTTCTACAAAAACAGTATCATTTATTCTTATGTCTAATTTTTCAATTTGATCTGCATTATGCAAAGAAGCTCTTTTAACAATAGTTCCAGCTAACTCAACTGGTTCCAAATTTGCTACCGGAGTAATTGCACCGGTACGACCAACTTGATAGGTAATTTCATTTAATATTGTGGTTGCTTTTTCTGCTTTAAATTTATAAGCAATAGCCCAACGAGGAGCTTTTGCAGTATAACCCAATTCTTCTTGTTGAAATAAATTATTTACTTTAATTACAACACCATCTGTTTCATAAGGTAAGTCATGACGATGAACATCCCAATAATCTACAAATTCAATTACTTCAGAAATACTTTTGGCTACTTTTGCTATAGTTGGCACTTTAAAGCCCCAATCTCTTGCTTTTGCTAAACTTTCGAATTGAGTGTTAATAGGCAGTCTTTCTCCAACAATGTGATATAACAAACAATCCAATGGACGCTTTGCTACTTCGCTACTATCTTGCAACTTCAAACTACCGGAAGCTGTATTTCTAGGATTTCTATAAGGCTCTTCTCCTTCAGCAATACGCTCTTCATTCATTTTATTGAAACCATCAAAAGGCAAAACAATTTCTCCTCGAATATCGAATCGTGGCGGAAAATCCCCCTTTAGTTTTAAAGGGATAGAATTAATGGTTTTTATATTCGTAGTAACTTCATCTCCCTGATATCCATCTCCCCGTGTTACAGCTCTTAATAAGTTTCCATTTTCATAAGTTAAACTGATTGATGCACCATCGTATTTTAGTTCACAAGTGTATGAAATATCACCATCTACTAATTTTTTTATACGGATTTCCCAATCTTCCAAATCCTCTTTAGAATAAGAGTTAGACAAAGAATACATTCTATAATCATGCGTAATGGTGTTGAAATTTTTAGTGACCGTTCCTCCTACTCTAAGTGTTGGGGAATTCGCATCATAAAATTCTGGGTGAATTTCCTCTAATGCTTGTAGTTGCTTTAGTTTTATGTCAAAATCATAATCTGAAATCGTTGCATTGTCCAACACATAATAATTATAATTATGCAATCTTAACTCTTCTCGAAGTTGATTAAGTTGTTGTTCTATATTCATAAAACAAATATAATAAATGAAACCTCACAGATTTAAAACCTGTGAGGTTTGCATAAAAAATTATAAACAATTTCTTTGTGGAAATTATTACATTCTAATTTAATAATTAATCGTCAACAAAAACATTTCTTACTAAGGCAGCTGCAACAGCTCCAGCTATTGGAACAACTATAAACAACCATAATTGGCTTAATGCAACCCCTCCTGCAAATAAAGCAGGACCTAAACTACGTGCTGGATTTACTGATGTACCCGTAATAGGAATCACTACAATATGTATTAACACTAAAGTAATTCCAATCGCTAATCCAGCCATTTGTGGCGAAGCAGCTTTTGCTGTTGTCCAAAAATCACCATTAAAAACAAAAAGGTAAAAACAAATTCGGCAATTAGTGCAGCTTGCATTGTATACGCACCACCATATCCTTCTCCCCATCCGTTAGAACCTAATGCCCATTCTCCCATGGCAAACCCTGAAGAGCCCTAGCTAATAGGTATAAAACTCCAGCTCCTAAAATAGCACCAATACATTGGGAAATTATATAGCCAACAGTATCTTTCATCGATAATTTTCCAGCTACTAACATTCCTACTGAAATAGCTGGGTTAATATGACATCCTGATATAGGACCAATGGTATAAGCCATCGCAACAACAGTTAAACCAAATGCGAGAGAAATTCCTAAAATTCCTACTCCTGCAGGACCTCCTGTTATTACAGCTGATCCACAACCGAATAACACTAAAGCAAAAGTCCCTAAAGCTTCTGCAAAATACTTTTTTGTAGCACTCATATATTTATTTTTTAATGGTTAATAGCTTTAAATATAAGCAGATTCCTTGTTAATTATAGATTTTGTTAAAAAGTAAATTAAAAAAGTTAATAAATAGAAACATTAAGTTCTTTCATTATTTAACCATTTTGGCTTTTGGGGATCCTTAAATGATTTCATTTTTTCTAGTAAAGGATCTATTTCATCATCAACGATTAACAATTCAAAGTTTTCCATAGATAAAAAACCTTTTTTTACCATTTTCTCCAACATATTAATTAAATCATCATAATAATGATTAACATTTAATAAGCCTATTGGTTTAGAATGAAGCCCTAGCTGAAGCCAAGTCAATATTTCGAAAAGCTCTTCTAATGTTCCCATTCCACCAGGCATTGTAATAAAGCCATCGCTCCTATTTTGCATCAATAGTTTACGATCATGCATATTTTGAGTTGTAATTAATTCGGTAAGTCCTAAATGAACTACTTCTTTTAATTTTAGAAACTCTGGAATAATCCCAATAACTTTTCCTTTATGTTCTAGTGTAGATTTTGCAATTAAACCCATCACTCCAATTTTAGCAGCACCATAAACTAAAGTGATTTCATTTTTAGCTAATGCTTCTCCTAATTGAGCTGCTTTACAAATGATTTCATTATCATTCCCTTCACTACTCCCACAAAACACACAAATACTATCTAATTTTCTCATAATTTCTTACATTTAATCATTCTATCTTTATCAAAAATATCTTTTCTAATTTCTATTTGACAAAACCCTTCAGCAATCAACATTTCTATCATATCTTTTCCTAAATATTCATTTATTTCAAAAAACAAAAACCCTTCAGATTTTAGATAATCTTTACTTAGTTGTGCTATTCTCTTATAAAACAATAAGGGATCTTCATCTTCTACAAACAAAGCGATCTCAGGTTCATGTTTTAATACATTTGATTGCATTAGTTCTTTCTCTAAAGCTCTCACATAAGGAGGATTAGAAACTATAACATCAAATTCCGATGCTTTATAGTTTTGTAATTTCTTACTGTTTTCAAACTTAAGTATATCAACTTCCATAAAGTTAACATTTACTTTATTAGAAAGCGAATTTTGTCTAGCAATTTTTATGGCATCTTTCGATATATCGATTGCACTAATCTTTGCATTTGGTAGTTGATGCGCTAAAGATATTGCTATACAACCACTACCCGTCCCAATATCAAGAATAGTTGTTTCTTTATGTTGAATATCATTTACAATCCAGTTTACTAATTCTTCTGTTTCTGGTCTTGGAATTAACACATTTTTATTTACAAAAAGTGGCAATCCATAAAACTCAGTTTCTTCAATTATATACTGTATGGGTTCAAAATTTTTTAAACGTTGAATTGCATTTATAAATATTAAAACAACTTCTTCTAAAATTTCTTTATCAGGCTGAAGAGCTACTTCTATTCTTGATAATTTTAAATGCTTTTCAACAACAAAATTAAAGAAAGATTGAATCTCTTCTGTTGGATAAACATCCAGTAATGAGCTAACAAATAACTGTTTTAAATCTTTTATTTTCAAATTTATAATTCTTTAATCATATGCACAGGGCAGGAATAATGTCCAGTGTTTCCCAAAGGCCCATCTATATAGTTAAAACCATTTTTGAGATAAAGTTTTTGAGCAGCATTCATATAAGTCATAGTTTCCAAGTAACATTTATCAAACATAAAACCCTTGGCTTTTTGAAGGCATTTATTTATCATTTGACTCCCCAAACCCAATCCTCTTGCTTCTTTTAGAAAATACATTTTTTGCAATTCGCAAATATTTTCATCGCAATTATCTAATTGAGAGACCCCACCGCCGCCTAAAACTTTTCCATTTAATTCTATAATAAAATAAATAGATTGTGGTTTTTGATAGACTTCATATAACGAATCTAAAGTAACATCTTCATAAGCAGTTCCGACTTTTGGTACTCCAAAATCGATTAACACCTTACGTATCACCTTGGCAATATGAGGGTTATCTTTTTTTAAAATAGGACGAATAATTGGTGTGTTCATATAAATTAATCCTTGTATTTTTACAATGTGAAGATACACGAAAAATACATGATGCGTTGCATACAGCTAGCTAAAAATGGTTTAGGAACTAGCTATCCAAATCCTTTAGTTGGAAGTGTCATTGTATATGAAAATGAAATTATTGGTGAAGGCTGGCATTACAAATCTGGTCAACCACATGCTGAAGTGAATGCTATTAATAGTGTAAAAAATAAATCCTTATTAAAAGATGCAACCATCTATGTAAGTTTAGAGCCTTGCAGTCATTTTGGAAAAACACCTCCTTGTGCAAATTTAATAATTGAAAAAAATATAAAAAAAGTAGTTATTGGTAGTGTGGATCCAAATCCTATTGTAACTAAAAATGGCATCAATTATTTAATCGAAAATGAGTGTGATGTCACTCAAGGAGTTTTAAAAAAGGAATGTGATGATTTAAATAAAAGATTTTTCACATATCATAATGAAAAACGACCTTATATTGTTTTAAAATGGGCAGAAACAGAAGATGGATTTATTTCTCCAAAACAAAAAGTTGAAAAAAAACCTACCTGGATAACCAACAAAAAATCCAGGCAATTAGTACACAAATGGAGGGCTGAAGAACAAGCTATATTAATTGGTACAAATACAGCAATTGAAGATAACCCAAGCCTAACTACTCGTAACTGGCAAGGAATTTCACCATTAAGGTTTGTTATAGACAGAAATTTAAGAATACCTAAAGAGTCTACCTTATTTAACGATAAAGCAAAAACAATAGTTATTACTGAAAAAGAATTACCAAATTGCGGTTCTATTGTATATGAAACAATTGATTTTTCAGAACCCATAGCTCAACAAATTTGTGACCTTATATATAGGTACAAAATTCAATCATTAATTATTGAAGGTGGTTCTAAATCTCTTCAGACTTTCATTGATGAAAATCTTTGGGATGAAGCAAGAGTATTTAAAGGAAACACTATTTTTACTAAAGGAACAAAAGCACCTGAACTAAAAGGAATTTTAGCTTCAGAATTAAAAATCAATGAAGACACTCTAAAGTTATTATTAAATGATTAAAACTCTCATTTTTGATTTTGGTGATGTATTTATAAATTTAGATAAAGAAGCTCCTTTTATAGAAATGAAAAAATTAGGAATTCATTCATTATCTAACGAAATAATTGAAATCAATAAATTATATGAAACTGGGAAAATTGACACTAATGAGTTTCTAGAATATTATCATCAAAAGCTCCCAAGTGCAACAAAAGGTCAACTTTCAGAAGCTTGGAATTCTATTATTTTGGATTTCCCAGAATATAGACTTGAATTTCTTGAGGAATTAGCAAAATCTAAAAAATATCAATTAATATTGTTGAGTAATACCAATGACTTGCATATAAAAAAGGTAATTGAAAATATGACTTTAGAAATGTTTAAAAGATTTAAAAATTGTTTCAATGCTTTTTATTTTTCACAAGAGATCCATTTTAGAAAGCCTAATTCAGATATATACGAATTTGTTTTAAATACTCACAAAATTAAACCAGAAGAATGTTTTTTTATAGATGATACCAAAGAAAACACAGAATCTGCCAAAAAGCTTGGAATTCAGACTTGGAATATTAATCCAAAAAATGAAGATGTTATCAATTTATTCAAATTAATATAAAAGCAATTGATCTATTTATTACTTAGCATTTTTGCATCAACATTAATATTTATCAATTTTAAATTATTTGATCGATATAATATAAACATCCTTCAAGCTATAGTTGTAAATTATTGTGTTGCATTTATTACTGGAATTATAGCTTATGAAGGCTCCGTAACAATTTCTCAGCTTCCAAGTTTAAATTGGTTTTACTATACCTTAGTATTAGGAGCTTTATTTATTATAGTATTTAATTTAATGGCTATAACAACTCAAAGAAGTGGTCTTTCTGTGGTTTCTGTTGCAACGAAGATGAGTGTTGTAATTCCTGTTTTATTTGGATTAATCTATTATAAAGAAAGTTTAAATTTTATTAAGTTAATTGGAATATGTTTAGCATTGATAGCGGTATATCTTACCTCCAACAAATCCAAACAGGGAATTAGAATCAATAAAAAACTAATTCTATTGCCTATTTTAGTTTTTATTGGGAGTGGTATCATTGATACCAGTATTAAATTTTTAGAAGATACATATGTTGCAACTAATGATGTTCCTTTATTTTCATCTATTATATTTCTTTCAGCAGCAATTGTTGGTTTTTTCTTTATCACCATTCAATCAATTAAAGGAAATTTAAAGATTGAGTTTAAAAACATTATTGCAGGAATTTGTTTAGGAATTCCCAACTATTTTTCAATATACTTTTTAGTTAAAACACTGCGAAGCGATATTCTAGAGAGTTCAGGGATTTTTGCAATAAATAATGTATCGATAGTTACCTTGTCAACTTTTGCAGGAATTATTCTATTTAAGGAAAAGTTGATTAGAAAGAATTGGCTTGGGATTGGTCTTGCAATTTTAAGTATTATTTTAATATCATTATAATTGGAAAACATTAAAGACACTTTTAAAACGATTACTACACCTTCAAAAGAAGCTTTGTTTAAAGACCGGGGTAGTAAGTTTTTTGGTTATGCATTTCCAGTTAAAAATGAAGATGAAATAAAAGAAAACATTGAGCTTTTAAAAAAACAACATTATAATGCTCGTCATTGGTGTTATGCATGGCAGCTTGGTAAAGAATATGAAAATTATCGGGCTAATGATGATGGAGAGCCTTCTAATAGCGCAGGGATGCCCATCTATGGTCAATTACAATCTTTTGACGTTACCAATATATTAGTAGTTGTGGTTCGCTATTTTGGAGGAACAAAATTAGGTGTTGGAGGTTTAATACAAGCTTATAAAACCGGTGCAAAATTAGCTTTAGAAAATTCAACCATTATTGAGAAAACTATTAATGAAGACTTTATATTAAAATTTGAATATCCAGAAATGAATACTGTAATGCGAATTGTTAAGGATGAAAATGTTTTAATATCCAATCAAAAAATGGAACTGAATTGTGAATTTACCATTTCAGTTAGGAAAAAAGAATCAAAAAAGATTTTTGAAATATTCGACAACACATATAAAGTTTTTATAAAAAGAGTTGAAGATTAATTATATTTCTTTAATTTTTTTTAATAAATATTCCGGAGCTTTTATTAGTTTTTTTGTCAAATTATCTACAAAAACTAAAGAGGTCGTTGCGGTAACTAAAAGTTGATTTTCTTGATTATGAATTTCATAATAAAATTCAATTCTTACTGAGGGTGTTTTTTTTAAAGTAGTAGTTATTTTTATAATATCATCATACTTAGCAGGATACTTATAATCTATATTTAAATTAACAACAGGTAGTATCACATTATGGTCTTCCATATATTTATAAGACAAACCTAATGAACGTAACCAATCCGTACGACCTTGTTCTAAATATTGTGCGTAATTACCATAGTATACCACTCCCATTTGATCGGTTTCAGCATACCTTACTCTCAAATTTGTGATAGTTTTTTTCAAAATAATTAGGAAATATTAGAAAGTTTTGTTGTAGATTTATCAGGAAGATAAGATGAGAAAAAAAAAGTAATAATTCAATACCCAAAGTGTTTTTTTTATAACTTTTTTGTTCACATATTTGCAATGTTAAGAAATTTTTAGGGGCATAATATATTTCTTAATAAAACAAACGTTAATAACTAACTAAACACCTCGATTTTTACTATGAGCAAAACTGCTGACTTGGTTTGGAATAAATGCCTAACGTTTATCGAAGACAACATTACCGCTCAAGCTTTTAAAACTTGGTTCGAACCTATCAAAGCCGTTAAATTAACAGACGACGCTCTAAGCATACAAGTTCCTAGTAAATTTTTCTACGAATGGCTCGAAGAACATTATGTTAAAATTTTAAAAGTTGCATTAACCAAAGAACTTGGGAAAAATGCAAAACTGGTATACATTATAAAAATGGAAAACACTTACGGTAATAAACAACCATTTACCGAAAAAATTCCAAGTACTAATAGAAATCATTTACGATCTCAAGAAGTTGATGTAGCTGTCAAAAATAAAAACCCTAAGCTTAAGAACCCATTTATAATTCCTGGGATTCGAAATGTTAAAATAGAATCACAACTTAATCCAAATTATAGTTTTGATAATTTCTTAGAAGGAGATTCTAATAGATTAGCAAGATCAGCTGGTATGGCTGTTGCCAACAAACCAGGCGGAACTTCATTTAATCCATTGTTAGTTTTTGGCGGAGTTGGATTAGGTAAAACTCATTTAGCTCATGCAATTGGTGTTGAAATAAAAGATAAATACCCAGAAAAAACAGTACTATATATTTCTGCAGAAAAATTTACTCAACAATATATAGAATCAGTTAAGAAAAATAATAGAAACGATTTTATTCATTTCTATCAGATAATAGATATATTAATAGTAGACGATATCCAATTACTTTCTGGTAAAGCAGGAACTCAAGATGTTTTCTTCCATATATTTAATCATTTACATCAAAATGGAAAGCAAGTTATTTTAACAAGTGACAAGGCCCCTGTAGATATGATTGATATTGAACAACGTTTATTATCTCGTTTTAAATGGGGACTTTCAGCAGAATTAAACCATCCGGATTATGAAACTAGAGTTGCTATTATCAAAAACAAGCTTTATAGAGATGGTGTTGAAATGCCAGATGATATTGTTGAGTTTTTAGCGAATAACATCAAAACCAATATTAGAGAATTAGAAGGCGCTATTATATCTTTAATTGCACACTCTTCATTTAATAAAAAAGAAATTACTATTGACTTAGCTAAAAGAATAGTTGATAATTACGTAAAGAATACAAGTCGTGAAGTTTCTATAGATTATATTCAAAAAATTGTAAGTGAATATTTTCAAATGGATGTAGACACTCTACAATCTAAAACAAGAAAGCGTCACATAGTGCAAGCTAGACAATTAGCTATGTTCTTTGCAAAAAAACTTACTAAAGCTTCTTTGGCATCTATTGGATCTCAAATCGGAAAACGTGACCACGCCACTGTTTTACATGCTTGCAAAACAGTAGATAATTTATCAAGTACCGATAAACAATTCAGAAAATACGTAGAAGATCTTAATAAAAAACTAACTTTATAAGTTATTAAAGTTAGTTTTAATTTTCATTTAATATTTTAAAGATGAAAACAAAAATTCTCATGGTATGCTTGGGTAATATTTGCCGTTCTCCTTTAGCAGAAGGTATTTTAAAGTCTAAAGTAGATAGCAATAAAATCTTTGTTGATTCTGCAGGTACTGGACCTTGGCATGTTGGAAACAAACCAGACAATAGAAGCATTGATGTCGCAAGAAAACATCAAATTGATTTAACAAATCAGCGAGGTAGGCAATTTTCACAAAAAGATTTTGAAAACTTTGACATAATTTTTGTGATGGACAATTCAAACAAAGAAAATGTGCTATCACTAGCACAAAATGAATCTGATATTAAAAAAGTACACTTAATTTTGGATGAATTATTTCCAAATGAGAATGTTGATGTTCCAGACCCTTATTATGGTGGTGGTCAAGGATTTGAAGAGGTTTACCAAATGTTAGATCAGGCTTGTGAGAATATTGCAAATCGATTATAAATTTATTATTTTAGACAAAAATAAAACGCTATGAAAAAAATTGCAATCCTTTTATTGGTAACCCTTTTTTCTAATTTTTCTTTTTCACAAGAAATTAGTACTGTATTTTTCGCTGATGGATTTACAAACCCTGTCGATTTAAAAAATGTAGGGGACGATCGTTTGTTTGTTGTTGAAAAGCGAGGGGTTATAAAAATACTTCATTTAGACGGAACGACTAACCCAACCCCTTTTTTAGATATTCAATCTATTGTAATTACACCAGGTGGTAACTTCGATGAAAGAGGCTTATTAGGTTTAGCTTTTCATCCAAATTATGAGAATAATGGATATTTTTATGTAAATTATATTAATAACGCTGGAGATACTCAAATCTCAAGGTTTTCAGTAAGTGCTGGTGACCCAAATTTAGCTGATCCAAATTCAGAATTTCTACTATTGAACGTAGAGCAACCTTTTAGTAATCATAACGGAGGTTGTTTACAGTTTGGCTCAGATGGCTATCTATATATCGCTTTAGGTGACGGAGGAAGTGCTGGTGATCCTGGAAATAGATCTCAAAATTTGGAGACACATTTAGGGAAAATGTTACGTATTGATATTGATAATACTGATGGAGGAAATAATTATGCAATACCTACCGATAACCCCTTTGTAGGTAACCCTGATGCATTAGATGAAATATGGGCATTTGGATTAAGAAACCCATGGCGTTTTTCATTTGACACTGTTTCAAATGAGTTATGGATTGGGGATGTTGGTCAAAATGCAATTGAAGAAATAAATAGAGTTCCAGCTAATGAATCTGAACAAAATTATGGTTGGAGATGTTATGAGGGATCACAAGAATATAATACATCAGGTTGTCCAAGTCAATCTGAAATGACATTCCCTGTTGCAGAATATACTCACTCAGGAGGCAACTGCTCTATCGTTGGAGGATATGTTTATAGAGGAGAAATTTATGCAGATATAGCTGGATTATATTTTTACGCTGATACTTGTAGTGAAGATATTGGAACTATAGACCAGTCTAACAACCTAATAAATCATGGTCAATTTAACGGCCAATGGGTATCATTTGGAGAAGATAGATATAAGGAATTATACATTTTAGACAACTCTGGAAGTATTTTTAAAATTGAAGGTGGAGTTCTAGCAAATTCAGATTTCAATGAAAATAATGTTTCTGTTTATCCAAATCCAGCTTCAGATAGTTTGAATGTAAAATCTGCAAATAATTCAATTATTAAAAGCGTTAAAATATATGATCTCAAGGGTAGTTCTGTATTAACGATTGAAGACTTAAACACATCCAATAGAAGAATTTCAATTAATACTTTGCAACCAGGAATATATATGGTTAAAGTGACTTCTGAAAAAGGAGTTTCTATCATTAAAAAATTAATAGTTAATTAAAATTAATGCAGCCTTTAGGAAAATTATTTTTAATACCTTGTACATTAGGTGATACAACACCATTAGAAGTTTTACCCTTATTAGTTAAAAAAGCTGTAGAGGATATTGACATTTTTATAGTTGAAAATGAAAAAAACGCGAGAAGGTTTATTAAAAGTATTTGCCCAAAAAAGAGTCAACCCGATATCAACCTAAGTATTATTAATAAATACACAGATGATTCTGAAATTCCAGAAATGCTTACACCTTGCTTACAAGGTCAAAATATTGGTGTAATTTCGGACGCTGGATGTCCAGGTATTGCAGATCCTGGCGCTATTGTTGTTGAACAAGCACATATTAAGGGAATTAAGGTAGTCCCGTTAGTAGGACCTTCTTCAATTTTATTAGCAATGATGGCTAGTGGTTTTAATGGACAAAACTTCTCTTTTAACGGATACTTACCTATTGATAAAAGAGAACGAAAATTAGAAATAAAAAGATTAGAAAGAATTTCAGCAGAACAACAACAATCACAATTGTTTATTGAAACTCCTTATCGAAATAATCAAATGTTAGAGAGTTTAGTAAGTACATTACATCCACAAACTAATATTTGTGTAGCTTGTGATATAACTTTACCTACTGAGTACATAAAAACTCATACAGCAAATGATTGGAAAAAAATAAAGGTGGATCTTCATAAAAGACCCACCTTATTTATTATTCAAAAATAATGATGTTTTAAGCTTTTGCTTTTTTATTTGCTATTATAAACGAAGTATCATATCCAGAAAACTTCTTTAAATAATATCTAATTGAAGTACCAAAAGCATCGTTAAAATTTTCTGTTCCTCCACTTCTTAAATATTTTTTTACATTTCCAGCCCCAGCTAAATGAGCTGCTGCTAAAATTCCTGACTCAGTAATCTTTATACCACCAACGTATTTCCCTTCAAATCTTCGAATATCTCTTCTTAATATCCACTTGTTTCTAGAAGTATTAGCAGAAAAGGCCTGTTCTTGTAAATAGGTGTTTTCAAGAAATCCTTTAGAATCGTTAATTCCTATTAATTTAAGGGTTCCTTTTCCAAATTGATATTTACCTAAATAACCATAAATATTAATAATAGAATAATCACCTCTTGATTCTTTAAAACCGATAGCTTCTTTAAATCCAATATACGACTTTCCTAAAAAAATATAGTAAGATGGTTCTTCTGGATGAAGTAAATCTACTTCGTCTTCATTAGGCACTTGATAACAAAGCTCCAAATCATTGATCAAATATTTTGATAAATCAACTTCTTTCTTAAAAGAAAATCCCGATGTTATACTAAGCACAACTATCAGTAATAAACTTGTTTTAAATAAGTTACTTTTCATTTTATTCAAAAATTTAAGTGTATTCTTACTCCTTATTTTGGGATTGCAAAGATACAACATATATTGAAATTAAATACTCATGTATTAAACATTAGTATTTCGTTATGATTTAGCAAAATTAAGTAGGTAATATCTTACATTAAAAGATATTTGTAAGTTTTAGATATAGAGTAGAAATAAAACGATTAAATACTCATAATTATTTTTAATATGTTAAAAAGAGGATACAAATTTATCTATTTATCTTTTGTTGAGAGATCCATCTCACATATTCTTGTTTGTTTCGATTATGCTGTGTAAGGGTTTTCGCAAATTTATGATACCCAAAATTGGTTACATCTGCAACAAAATAATAGTAATTATGATGTTCGTAATTTAATACCGCATCGATTGAAGAAATATCGGGCATTGTAATAGGCCCTGGTGGAATCCCTGCATATTTATAAGTATTATATGGAGAATCTAACTCTAAATCCTTATAAAGCACCCTCTTTATTTGTTGATCAAAATTATTATCTAAAAGCTTTTTTGAATAAATTACTGTTGGATCAGCTTGTAAAAGCATTCCTACTTTAATACGATTCATATAAACACCCGCAACTCTGGTCCTTTCATCTGTTTTGGATGTTTCCTTTTGAACTATTGCTGCAAGGCTAATTACCTGTTCTTTAGTAAGTTTAACTTCTTTCGCCTTTGCCAAACGATGATCATTCCAAAACCTGTTGGATTCCTCAAACATTTTTTTATTGAAATCTTCTGGATTAATATTCCAATAAACCTCATAAGTATTTGGTATAAAATTACAAAGAGAAGTTTCTTTAGTTAAGTTATACTTACTAAGAAATTCTTCATTTTTCATTGCTGATAAAAATGAAAGACTATCTGCCTCAAGCTGTCTGCCTAGACTTCCTGCCAAATTTTCAATTCTTTCCTGATTATTAAACTTTATTGTAATTGGGACATTACCAATTCTTATTGCATTAACAATTTCATTGTTATTCATTCCCTTATTTATAATAAAGTGTCCAGATTTTATATTAGAAGGGTACCCTTTTTTTGCAGCAACTGTTTTAAAAGATTCCATATCTTTTAATAAAGGAGATAACTCCTCTACTACATTGTTAAAATTGGATCCCGTAGAAATGTAAACGTGAGCATTTTCATTTTCAAATAAAGTATTTGGAACAAAAATATTATCATATACATAATAGGCAAAACCTGCCATAATAACCAGCCCTAACATCAGTGTAGCTAAAATTATCTTTTTTAAGTTACTCATTGATTAATTGGTAAAATAGTTCGTTTTTTAATTTTCCAAAGGAATAAATCCAATCCAATTTAATTCCTGTTTTTTTAAAGTTTGCGTTTTCAAATAATGAAATACTTGGTATATTATCTTCAGTAATTGAAGCATATACTTGATGTAAATCTAAATGAGTAAAAACATAATTGCAAACCACTTTTAATGCTTCAGATGCAAAACCTTTTTGTTTATCCTCTTCTGATGAAATAATAATACCTATCCCTACTCTTTTATGTTTAGGTTCAAAATCAAATAAATCAATGCACCCTAAAGCTTTATTTGTTTCAGCAGTACAAATTACTAAACGTAACTGCTTCGCCTCATATATATCTTTATAAGAATTTTCTAAGTATTGCTTCAAAATAAATTTTGAATAAGGACTCGTTGTATTACTAACTTCCCATACAGATTCATCGTTTTCCAATTGATAAAGAAAATCTAAATCTTCTGGTGCTAATGCTCTTAAGTAAATATTTTTTCCTATCAATGTTTTCATACCCATTCCCCCTTATAAACTTGAGTGGCAGGTCCTTCTAAATATATGTCGCTAAATGTAGTATCTTTTTTATTAAAACGAACCATTAAATCACCTCCTTCAGTCTGAAGAATAACGCTATTATTATCAATTTTATTTGTCACGGACAAAGCAATAGCAACAGCAGTAACACCTGTACCACAAGATAAAGTTTCTGCTTCTACTCCACGCTCAAAAGTTCTTACTGCGAACAAATTATTGTTAATTTGCTCAACAAAATTAATGTTAGAACCTTCCTTTCCGTAGGTATAATTTCTAATATGAGCCCCCTTTTCTTCTACTTCATAGTTTTTTAAATCAGTAACCATTTCTACGTGATGGGGTGAACCTGTATTTAAAAATATAAAATTAGAATTTATATGGATGTCCTCTACATCATTCATTTTTAGAGAAACTATTTCGTTTTTAATAGAAGCTTCATGAATTCCATCAACAGCTTCAAAAACAGTTTTCTCATTAATAACATTCAAATACTTAGCAAAATGGACTATACATCTTCCTCCATTTCCACACATAGATCCTAAGTTTCCATCGGCATTATAATATACCATCGTAAAGTCAACATCATTATTATTTTCCAATAACAGCAATCCATCAGCTCCTATTCCAAATTTTCTTTCACACATTTTTGCAATTAATGAATGGTTATTTTTTGGAAACAAATCATTTCTATTATCAATAATCACAAAGTCATTACCGGTGCCTTGATATTTGTAAAAAGGTATTTTCATAAGCGACAAAGATATTAAAAGCTATGCGTTATAGAAATCTTATTGCTTTGTTAAATACGAGTTAAAGTGATTTTATTGAAAAATATTTTATTATAAAAATTGTTAACTATAAATATCATTTACATCAATTAATAAATCACAAATCATGAAACAAACTTTTAAATTACTCATAGTAGCTTTATTTGCAGGAGTATTCACGCTTTTAGGATATAAACATTTTGTAGAGCCAAAAGAATCTGCAATGGTTTTAAAACAAGAAAGCCCAGCAATAATCTCAACAAATAACAATAATTTCACTATACCTAACTCAAATTTAGATTTTACAGATGCGGCAGAAAAAACAGTTCACGCTGTAGTACACGTAAAAAACACAACTATTACAAGTCAATCTAATACGCTTAAAGGTTATCTTTTTGGTGGTATAGAGCCTAGAGAAATGGTAGGTTCAGGTAGTGGAGTAATTATTTCTGCAGATGGATATATAGTTACTAATAATCATGTAATTGAAAATTCTTCTCAATTAGAAGTGACATTAAACAATAATAAAACCTACTCTGCTGAGTTAATTGGTTCTGACCCAAATACGGATATTGCGTTAATTAAAATTAAAGCCAATGAAAATCTTGCCTATATTCCTTTCGGAAATTCTGATAATTTAAAAATTGGGGAATGGGTATTAGCCGTTGGAAATCCATTTAATCTAACTTCTACGGTAACAGCAGGAATTGTAAGTGCAAAAGCAAGAGATTTAAATGAATTTGATGGTAATCCTCAATCTTTTATTCAAACAGATGCCGCTGTAAACAGAGGTAATAGTGGTGGTGCATTAGTCAATACTCAAGGAGATTTAATTGGCATAAACACTGCAATAACTTCTGAAACTGGATCCTATGTAGGTTATTCATTTGCAGTACCCTCTAATAATGCAAGAAAAATAATTGAAGATATTATTGAATATGGGAATGTACAAAGAGGAATTTTAGGAATTTCTGGTGGAAGTTTAAATACAAAAATTGCTGATCAATTAGGAATTGAAGAATCTGAAGGGGTTTATGTTAATTCTGTTGAAAAAGGTAGTGGTGCAGATATTAGTGGGATTGAAAAAGGTGATGTTATTAAAGGTATAGATGATAAAAAAATTGGTAAATTCTCTGATTTAGTAGGATATCTAGGGTCTAAACACCCAAATGATGTAGTAGATGTAAAAGTCTTAAGAGATGGATATGAAAAAATTGTTCCTGTTACTCTTATAAAACTAGAAACTTACACCCTAGACAATATAGGGTTAGAAATTAAAAACTCAAATTCAAGTGAGTTAAAATCTTACGGTGTTGATTATGGAGTAAAAGTAAGTCGTGCATTAAATGAAACTCTTAGAAATTATGGTCTAGAAGGGACAATAATTTTAAAACTTAATGATCAAAGAGTCAATAACATTGAAGATGCAAAATATATTATGAACAATAGTAATAGTAACAATCCTATAAAAATGACTTTTGTCAATAAACAAGGAGAAATTAATTCTTTCATTTTTAGATAATAAATTTAAAACTAAGTTAAAAGCCTTCAGAAAAATATAAGTTTCTGAAGGCTTTTATTTTCATTATTATCCTTTATTTAACTCTTTAAAAGGAGTATTTTTGCAAAATATTTTAACTTTAAAATTAAAAATCTATGAGTTTTGTTGACGTTTATGAAAAAGAACTGTCTTTTCAAACTGACCGCCGTAAAGCAACGGTCGAATTTATTAAAACTATAAGTGATCTTTGGTATGATGATTCGATTGAATTAGTACTTTTCAGAAATCAATTAATTGATCGCAGTGTTAGTGAAATTTTAAATCTTCACAAATATGCAAATGATTTTGTAGGCAAGCCTATTTCAATTTTCGATTCTGTTGAAATTGCACAGGCTATTAAAACATTAGGTTTACCTCCTTCAAAATTAGATATAGGAAAATTAACTTATGAGTATTTTTTAGAAGAAAAGAACTATGATGACACCTTGTCTTTTGTAAAAGATAAATTAAGTGCTTCTAATAATGTAGAAGACATCACTCCTAAAGATGTTGTACTTTATGGTTTTGGACGTATTGGTAGATTACTTGCTAGAGAATTGATGACAAAAGCTGGTAAAGGTTCACAAATGAGACTTAGAGCTATTGTAACAAGAGGTAATGTTGACAAAACGGTATTAGAAAAAAGAGCTTCCTTATTAAAAATGGACTCAGTTCACGGCGATTTCAATGGTACTGTTTCAATTGATGAAGAGAACAAAGCTTTGATTATAAACGGAACTACTGTTTATATAATTTCAGCGAACGCTCCAGAAGATATTGATTATACAAAATACGGAATTAACGACGCATTAATTATTGATAACACAGGAGCATTTAGAGATGATGTTGAATTAGCTCGTCATTTAAAAGGAAAAGGTGTCGCAAAAGTATTATTAACTGCACCAGGAAAAGGAATACCAAATATCGTTCACGGAGCTAATCATTTAGACTACGATCCAAATACAGTAGATATATTTTCTGCTGCGTCTTGTACAACCAATGCAATCACTCCTGTTTTAAAAGCTGTTGAAGATACATTTGGAGTTGATCATGGTCACCTTGAAACCATTCACGCATATACCAATGACCAAAATTTGGTAGATAATATGCATAAAAAATACAGAAGAGGTCGTGCTGCTGCGTTAAATATGGTAATTACTGAAACAGGAGCAGGTAAAGCAGTTTCAAAAGCATTACCTTCATTTGAAGGAAAGCTAACTTCAAGTGCTATACGAGTACCTGTACCAAACGGTTCATTAGCGATTTTAAATCTTGAATTAAATAAAGAAACTACTAAAGAAGACTTAAATGCTATTATTAAAAAATATGCAATGCAAGGAGAATTGGTAGAGCAAATTCAATATTCCTTAAATAACGAATTAGTTTCTAGTGATATTGTAGGAACTTCTGCCCCATCTATCTATGATAGTAATGCAACTATTGTTGCCAAAAACGGAAAAAGTGTAGTGCTATATGTTTGGTATGATAACGAGTATGGTTATAGTCATCAAGTAATAAGATTGGCAAAATATATTTCTAAAGTAAGGCGTTTTACTTATTATTAGTAGAATGTAATTTTTATAAATTAAAGCCTTCAATTTCTGAAGGCTTTTTTTATTCATAAAATAAGTAACTTTACTTTATGAAAATTATTCAAGCAACTTTAGAAGACCTCGAAAATCTTCTTCCTCTTTTTGAAGGATATAGAACATTTTACAAACAAGAGTCTAATACGAAAAAAGCCCGTTCCTTTTTAACCCAACGATTTAATAAGACAGATTCAGTTATTTTTATTTCTTACTATAAAAATGGGAATGCACAAGGTTTTACACAGCTTTACCCTAGTTTCTCTTCGGTTTCTATGCAACGAACATATATTCTGAATGACTTGTTTGTTGCGTTAAAATAACGTGAGATAGGTGTTGGCGAAGCTTTAATGAATCACGCTAAACAATATGCTATAAATCAAAATAGTAAGGGGTTAACATTAGAAACCTCAATTGATAATCCTGCACAAAAATTATACGAACGGTTAGGTTGGAAAAAAGATTCCGATGTATTTCATTATACTTGGGAAGCATAATTTAAATCAATTAAATGTACTTTTGCTTTTTGAATAAAATACCTTCAAATGAGAATTGATATCATAACCGTATTACCTGAATTACTTAAGAGCCCTTTTGAAGCTTCTATTTTAAAGCGTGCAATTGAAAAGAAATTGGTATCCGTTCATTTTCATAATATCAGAGATTTTTCAACCAACTCATACAATCAAATAGATGATTATCAATTTGGTGGTGGAGCTGGTATGGTAATGATGATAGAACCTATTGATAAATGTATTTCAAAGTTAAAGTCCGAAAGAGATTACGACGAGGTAATTTATATGACTCCAGATGGAGATACATTCAATCAAGGAATCGCTAATACACTTTCTTTGAAAGGAAATATAATAATTTTATGTGGTCATTATAAAGGGGTAGATCAAAGAGTTCGAGATCAATTTATCACCATGGAATTATCTATTGGAGATTATGTGTTAAGTGGTGGTGAATTAGCTGCTGCTATTGTTTGTGATGCTGTAATAAGATTAATTCCTGGAGTGCTTGGAAATGAAACTAGTGCATTAACCGATTCTTTTCAAGATGGATTATTAGCGCCTTCAGTTTATACACGTCCAGCAGATTATAAAGGTTGGAAAGTACCTGAAATATTATTAAGCGGTCATTTAAAAAAAATAGAAGAATGGCGTGAAGATGATGCCATTAAAAGAACTGAACAAAGAAGACCCGATTTGTTAGAATAATTATATGTGTTCAGATTTAATAAAAGTAGAATCACATAAAGTTCCTAATTTAATGGATCGTGAACGGCTTTCAGATTATGTTCCAGGAAAATTCAAATCTATTTTTTCTAAAAAAGGATTAAAAAAAGCTATCAAAAATGGCTTTGTATTCATTAATGGTGATGTGGGCTATACAGCAGATTACATTACCGGTGGTGAACTCATAGAATTATATCAATCAAATATTCCAAAAAAAAAGCCTTCTATAATAATTCCCTTGGAAATTATTTATGAAGACGATTACCTCGCCATTATAAACAAACCAGCGGGAATAGTAGTTAGTGGTAATAAAAAATATACCTTAGAAAATGCTTTATCAAGCAGTTTAAAGAAAAGCAAGCAAAAAGACGCTTTACTATACCCAGAACCTATTCATCGACTAGATTATCCAACTAGTGGAGCAATTTTAATAGGAAAAACTACACAATCTGTTATTCATTTAAATAAACTATTTGAAGATCAAAAAATAAATAAAAAATATAAAGCCATAACCATCGGTCTTCAAAATGACTTTGGAACCATAGAAAAATCTATTAATCAAAAAGAATCTAAATCTGAATTTAAAGTTATAAAAAGAATGGCCTCAAAAAAATATGACTCTTTAAATTTAGTTGAACTTATACCTTATTCTGGGAGAACTCATCAGTTAAGAATTCACCAAGCTAGTATAGGGAATCCAATATTAGGAGATTTAAAATATGGGAAAGAAGGGTTAACAGGTAAGGGAAATGGGCTTTATTTACAAGCCTCATATATAAGCTTTTCACACCCATTTTTTAAAAAAAAGGTTGAAATTTCACTTCCGCTTCCAAAAAAGTTTAAAAAATTATTTCCTAAATTTTAACTTATTAAACAACAACTACTTATAACATAATCAATAATCATAAAAATAGATTGCAGAATCCATAAAAATGATTATTTTTGCAGCCGTCTATTAATTTAAAGTAGGCATAAATTTAATCCAACCTCTGGCGAAAATCGTGAATGTTGTTTTAATTATCATATTAACAAACTAATAAAATGGAAGAGTTAGTAAAATTTGTTCAAGACGAATTTATAACAAAAAAAGAATTCCCAAAATTCGGAGCTGGTGATACAATTACTGTGTATTACGAAATTCGTGAAGGTGAAAAAACAAGAACTCAGTTCTTTAAAGGTGTAGTAATCCAAGTGAAAGGAACAGGTACTTCACAAACATTTACTATCAGAAAAATGTCTGGGACAATTGGTGTAGAGCGTATATTTCCTATTAATTTACCAGCTTTACAAAAAATTGAAATCAACAAAAAAGGTAATGTTCGTAGAAAACGTATTTATTACTTTAGAGGTCTTACTGGTAAAAAAGCAAGAATTAAAGAAAAAAGAATGTAGTACCTACATTTATAATTCCAAAAAGCGACTCTTACCGAGTCGCTTTTTTTATTAACAAAAGTTAATAACCCTAGTTCATATCCGGTTAATAACTAGCTAGTTATAATATTTGTTTTTTTGAGTTTCTGTTTTATATTTGATATATCAAAACGAGGTAACAGTAACAATCGTTTTATTAAAGTAACGTTCTTTAAACATTTTTTTTAATCCAATTAATATTCAGCCAGTTCATCGAAAGGTGTTTTGAGTTTAAAATTGATTGAAGTGATATTCTATTTTTAATCGAGAAATTGAAAAAAAAATAGCCTCAAAAATTTAAGAGAAACCTTGAAATAGAGAGAAATCTTGAAAATTTTGAGTGATGAATTTCGGTTTTGACTGCAAAGTTAAAATAGATCTCGACTTCTGATACATTTCAGAATAATCCAGATCGGGAAACGAAGTACTATATGGCCTGTATTGATCCAAAGGTTTACCGTAGGATTGATTAAATGAAATTGGTTTCGGCTAATTGATTTGAACAACAGACAACCAGAAGTTATGGACACAAGGAATTTTATAAGCTTAATACAGTGGTGACCTTTATAGAGAACACATGTAGAGATTAAAAAAGGGAGTCGAATTTTTCGATATTTTTTCTAGCCTAGCTATGGAAAATTATGGATTAGGAGACTCATTTGAAACAAATCACGACTGCAAGGGTTTAATAAACTTGCTTTAAATTGTAATGATTAGTCGGCAACGATGTGTTTCACAAGAAGCCATATCAAGGTAGAAATACAATGATATGGCTTTTCTTGTTTTTAAACCATTAAAAGAGTTTCATAATTCGCTTAAATAATATAATTTTACACAAAATATATTATGAAAAAGCTATTATTATTATCCCTATCTCTCCTCTTAACAAATAATTTATTCTCTCAAGCCAATAGAAGTGAATACAACTTGGGTTTACGGCAAATGAATATTGAACAACAACAAAATACCTTTGGAGAATACAAAAACTTAAAAGGATCACCTTACGATAATGAGAAATTTTTACCTGGTAAGATTTACACTGAAAAAGAAATAATTTTTAATAATCTTCATTTACGGTACAATGCATTTTCTGATGAAATTGAAATCAAAAACTCTGAAATAAATAATAAAACAAACTACGGTGCAATTAAAAGGGATTCAAATGTATATATCAAAATATTAAATAAAGTTTACGTGTTTGTTCCTTTTGATAACTCAAACACACTAGGACATTATTTTGAAATTTTATCTCCACAAAAATCATTCGATTTATACAAAAAAACAACAGTAAAGTTTTATCAGCCTGTTGAAGCTGTAACCTCTTATGACAAAAGCAAACCTGCTGAATTTAAACAAACAAATATTTATTACCTCGTAGATAAAAAGGGAAGCTTCTTTGAATTACCTTCCAAAAAAAGTAAGCTTTTTAAAGTTCTTTCAAAAGAAAATAATAAAGTGAAAGACTATGTTAAAAATAACAACTTAAAACTGGAAAACGAAAAGGATTTAATACGTTTAGTTTCTTATTACAACTCTTTATTGTAATTTTTATACTAAATATTTACTATTTTTTAGTTCAACACTAGTTTTTAAAAGCCTTCTCAAATTCGTATATTTGCATCACGAAAAAACGAAATCTTTTCGTTTTAATTACCGATTAAAATCCTTCTTCCTATGTCAAAAAAGGCAACCATAATTTATACTATAACAGACGAAGCACCTGCATTAGCAACATATTCTTTTCTTCCAATAGTAAAAGCATTTACTGCTTCTTCAAATATAAATATAGAAACAAAAGATATTTCATTAGCTGGCAGAATTTTATCTGCATTTCCTGAATACTTAAATGATAATCAGAGAATAACTGATGACTTAGCTTATTTAGGGGAATTAGCAAAGAAGCCAGAAGCAAATATCATTAAACTGCCAAACATAAGTGCTTCTGTACCTCAATTAATGGCAGCAATTGAAGAACTTCAATCTAAGGGCTTTGATATACCAAATTATCCTGATGAGCCAAAAACAGATGAAGAAAAAGATATTCAAAACAGATACAATAAAATAAAAGGGTCTGCAGTTAATCCTGTATTAAGAGAAGGTAATAGTGATCGTAGAGCTCCTAAGGCTGTTAAGAATTATGCAAAAAACAATCCGCACTCAATGGGTGCCTGGAGTAAAGATTCAAAATCGCATGTTGCTACTATGAGTAAAGGCGATTTTAGACATAATGAAAAATCGCTAACTTTAGATAAAAACGAAACTGTTTCAATTATTCATACAGATAATAATGGAACCAAAACCATTTTAAAAGATTCATTATCGCTTTTAGAAGGAGAAATAATTGATGTTTCTGTTTTAAATAAGAAAGAATTAATTTCATTTTTAAAAGAACAAATCAAAGACTCAAAAAACCAAGACTTATTGTTTTCATTGCATATGAAAGCAACAATGATGAAAGTAAGTGACCCAATTATTTTTGGACATGCGGTTCGAGTTTTCTTTAATGTTTTATTTGAAAAACATGGAAATACATTTAAAGAAATAGGTGTAGACGTAAATAATGGTTTTGGTGATTTAATAAATGATTTAGATAAGCTTCCTTCAAATAAGAAAGAAGAAATATTAAAAGATATTCAGGAGATATTTCAAAATGGTCCTGAAATAGCAATGGTAAATTCAGATAAAGGAATTACCAACCTTCATGTTCCAAGTGATGTTATTATTGACGCTTCAATGCCTGCAATGATACGTACTTCAGGTAAAATGTGGGATGCAAATGGAAACCTAAAAGATGCAAAAGCTGTTATCCCAGATAGCAGTTATGCAGGAGTTTATAAGGCTACAATAAATTTTTGTAA
>OZ238267.1:1135000-1535000 GCA_965178585.1 Flavobacteriaceae bacterium | reverse complement strand
TTTACTTATACCGGGCTATCACCGTCTATGGCCACTCTTTCCAAAGTGTTCTAATTCATTGTGCATCAAATGTCGTGGTCCTACAACCCCAGTATTGCCGTAACAACACTGGTTTGGACTAATTCGAGTTCGCTCGCCGCTACTATCGAAATCACTATTGTTTTCTCTTCCTCCGGGTACTTAGATGTTTCAGTTCTCCGGGTTTACCCTCCTTGCGGAGTAACTAGTCTTCAACTAGCTGGGTTGCCCCATTCGGAAATTTACGGATCAAAATGTATGTGCCATTCCCCGTAACTTATCGCAGCTTATCACGTCCTTCATCGTCTCTGAGAGCCTAGGCATTCCCCATACGCCCTTAATTTGCTTATTGTACTTTTTGCTCTTTTAATGAGTTATTCAAAATTTGTCATTAACCATAAATGATTAATAACCTTTATTATTACTTTTCTCGTATTTCTTTTTTCAATATGTCAATGAACGTTTTCAACCTTTTGGTTGATTGTGGAGAATATCGGAGTCGAACCGATGACCTCCTGCGTGCAAGGCAGGCGCTCTAGCCAGCTGAGCTAATCCCCCATTTGTGAAATTCAGAATTATGAATTCAGAATTATGAATGTTGAATCCTCTAACTTCCAGAATTTCCTTTCAATATGTTATGAACGTTTTTTTTTAATTCAAGATTCGCTAAAATCCTTTCATAAAAAAAGTAGTCTCAGGCAGACTCGAACTGCCGACCTCTACATTATCAGTGTAGCGCTCTAACCAGCTGAGCTATGAGACTGTTTTTATTCAGTCTGCAGTAAGCAGTATACAGTTATGTAGATCTCTCTACTAACAATCTGATACTTCAGACCTATATATATTTAAAATTGACAGCTAAACCAAGCAAAATAAATCGATTTTTAAGAGTTTACTCTCTTGTCGTACTTTCTATTTGTTATTGCTAACAAATTCTCTAGAAAGGAGGTGTTCCAGCCGCACCTTCCGGTACGGCTACCTTGTTACGACTTAGCCCTAGTTACCAGTTTTACCCTAGGCAGCTGCTTGCGCTCACCGACTTCAGGTACTCCCAGCTTCCATGGCTTGACGGGCGGTGTGTACAAGGCCCGGGAACGTATTCACCGCATCATGGCTGATATGCGATTACTAGCGATTCCAGCTTCACGGAGTCGAGTTGCAGACTCCGATCCGAACTGAGACCGGTTTTGAAGATTCGCTCCTACTCGCGTAGTGGCTGCTCTCTGTACCGGCCATTGTAGCACGTGTGTGGCCCAGGACGTAAGGGCCGTGATGATTTGACGTCATCCCCACCTTCCTCACAGTTTGCACTGGCAGTCTTGTTAGAGTTCCCGACATTACTCGCTGGCAACTAACAACAGGGGTTGCGCTCGTTATAGGACTTAACCTGACACCTCACGGCACGAGCTGACGACAACCATGCAGCACCTTGTAACTAGCCCGAAGGAGGATCTATTTCTAAATCTGTCCAGCTACATTTAAGCCCTGGTAAGGTTCCTCGCGTATCATCGAATTAAACCACATGCTCCACCGCTTGTGCGGGCCCCCGTCAATTCCTTTGAGTTTCATTCTTGCGAACGTACTCCCCAGGTGGGATACTTATCACTTTCGCTTAGCCACTCAATCCGAAGATCGAACAGCTAGTATCCATCGTTTACGGCGTGGACTACCAGGGTATCTAATCCTGTTCGCTCCCCACGCTTTCGTCCCTCAGCGTCAATATAATGTTAGTGATCTGCCTTCGCAATTGGTATTCTGTGTAATATCTATGCATTTCACCGCTACACTACACATTCTAACCACTTCACATTAATTCAAGAAATCCAGTATCAATGGCAATTTTACAGTTGAGCTGTAAGATTTCACCACTGACTTAGATTCCCGCCTACGGACCCTTTAAACCCAATGATTCCGGATAACGCTCGGACCCTCCGTATTACCGCGGCTGCTGGCACGGAGTTAGCCGGTCCTTATTCTTATAGTACCGTCAGCTTCTCACACGTGAAAAGGTTTCTTCCTATATAAAAGCAGTTTACAACCCATAGGGCCGTCTTCCTGCACGCGGCATGGCTGGATCAGGCTTGCGCCCATTGTCCAATATTCCTCACTGCTGCCTCCCGTAGGAGTCTGGTCCGTGTCTCAGTACCAGTGTGGGGGATCCCCCTCTCAGGGCCCCTACCTATCGTTGTCTTGGTAAGCCGTTACCTTACCAACTAACTAATAGGACGCATACTCATCTTATACCGCCGAAGCTTTACTATTTATATAATGCTATATTAATAGACTATGAGGTATTAATCTTCATTTCTAAAGGCTATCCCTCTGTATAAGGCAGATTGTATACGCGTTACGCACCCGTGCGCCGGTCGTCAGCAAGAAAGCAAGCTTTCCTCTGTTACCCCTCGACTTGCATGTGTTAAGCCTGCCGCTAGCGTTCATCCTGAGCCAGGATCAAACTCTTCATCGTATAATCTTAAATAATATTTAAGTACAACTAATCGAGTTCTCAAAAAAATCTCAGGTATTTTACTTAGTTTAGTTTTTCAATATAAATAACTACATTTCTGTAGCTACCTACGCTGTCAATTTCAATATCTCAATGAACTTTTTTAATCCGAATATAAACCCAGATTTGTGTCTTTTTCGTCGCTTATTTTTCCCTAAGCGGGTGCAAATATACAACAGTTTTTTATCCCCACAACCTTTTTTGAAAATTATTTGAATAAAATTTTAAAGAACTTTTTTCGCCTCAATTTTTAAACCCTAAGGTATCTCCCAAAGCGGGTGCAAATATAAAACTCTATTTCATATTATCACTATAAATAATAAAAAAAATAAAGCTTTTTTTTGACCTTTTTACCAACTATCTGATAAACCCTAACTTACATACAAAAATATTTTTCACCTTAATATATAGGCAATGGAAAATGAAATGAATTTTTGATCTATTAATTATTAAACAAAACTAAGCAAACACCTCACTTTACAACATATAGATGTACATGTCATTATCTAATTATTAAATAAAATATGTAAGAAAACTACAATGAAAAATTAAACTATTCTTCTATCTTTTTATTCCAATAAGCGGTTAAATCTAAAAAATCAATTGGGAATGCTGGAGCTTGTCTATCTAATATGTTTTCTTGGAAGGATCTTTCCAAGACATCTTCAATTAAATAATCCTCTTTATTGGTAAAAGGATCGTATTCTTCTTTCAAAGAAATGTCAAATAAATTTGCGGTAGTATTGTACCAAAATGCCTTCCACCCTGTCCTTAATTCTTTCACTAAATCAAAAGCAGTTCTACCGGTTTGTCTATGAATTAATTTTGCTAATATTTGACCTTCCGTTCTTGTGAATTTTTTAAGTTTTGCAGAAAACTCTTCTTCAATATATTTTTGAACTCTTTTAGTATATTTCTTCTTATCACTTTTCTTTTCGATGGTTTTTAATCTTTCAGTCATAACAACCAGTCTTTCTGCGGCTAATTTTGCATAAGGGTACACTTTTCTAGTTTTACGACGTAGAATTAAATAACGTTTTCGGTTTTCTTTTGAAGTAAACTTAAGTTTATTTAATAAAACAACTTCTTGCAAATCGATAAACTCACGCGGAATGGAATCTCCTTTAATAATATAATAAAAGTTTGTACTATCTATTTCTTGATTGGTATTTGCTTCAGTTATTTGCCCAACTAAAAACAAAGGAGACAAAAGGAAAATAAAAAAGGATATTTGTTTAAAAAAAATCATTAAAAAAATTATATTTTTCAATTAACACGAAAACTATACCAAAATTAAACAAAATGTATCAGTGACTAATCAATAAATCACTAATTTTGATTCTTATATAACTTCAGATTTAAACAAAAAATTATGGCAACATCAATATTGACAAAAAAATCAATTACTTTTCTAGAAGAATACTTAAATAATGCTGCTCCTACAGGTTACGAATGGGATGGTCAAAAGATTTGGATGGATTATTTAAAACCTTATGTAGATGAATTTATTACCGACACCTATGGAACTGCAGTAGCTGTTATCAATCCTAAGGCGAAATACAAAGTAGTAATTGAGGGACATGCCGATGAAATTTCTTGGTATGTAAATTTTATTAGTGATAACGGATTACTTTATGTGGTAAGAAACGGTGGTAGTGATCATCAGATTGCACCTTCAAAAGTTGTAAACATTCATACTAAAAAGGGTATTGTTAAAGGAGTTTTTGGGTGGCCAGCAATTCATACAAGAAATAAAGCAAAGGAAGAAGCACCAAAACCAGATAACATTTTTATTGATATTGGAGCTACTACTAAAGAGGAAGTAGAAAAAATGGGAGTTCACGTAGGATGTGTTATTACTTACCCAGATACTTTTCATATTTTGAATGACGATAAATTTGTCTGTAGAGCTATGGATAATAGAATGGGAGGATTTATGATTGCTGAAGTTGCTAGATTACTTCATAAAAATAAAAAGAAATTACCTTTTGGGCTATACATCACCAATTCTGTTCAAGAGGAAATTGGACTAAGAGGAGCACAAATGATTGCAGAACGTATACAGCCAAACGCTGCAATTGTTACAGATGTTACCCACGACACTACAACTCCGATGATTGATAAGAAAAAAGAAGGTCACATTGAATTAGGAAAGGGGCCTGTAGTGGCTTATGCTCCAGCGGTACAACAAAAATTAAGAGATCTAATTACTGAAACTGCAGAAGATAAAAAGATTCCGTTTCAAAGAGCTGCTCTTTCAAGAGCTACTGGTACAGATACGGATGCCTTTGCTTATAGTAATGCTGGGGTTGCAAGTGCCCTAATATCTCTTCCATTACGCTATATGCACACAACCGTAGAAATGGTGCACAAAAATGATGTTGAAGCTGTAATTAAACTTATTTATGAATCCTTATTAAATATGAAAAATAATGATTCTTATAGTTACTTTGAATAAACTTAAATAATATAATGTTGCATAAAAAGGTTACTGAATGGTAGCCTTTTTTTATTTTAGCTGAAACATAAAATCAACAAGTGCTTTTTAATTCCTTTAATTTTGGACTTTTTTTACCTATTGTATTAATAATATATTGGTCAATAGGTAATCAGAAAATTAAGATTCAAAACCTACTTCTATTAATAGCAAGTTATTTTTTTTATGGCTTATGGGATTGGAGATTTTTAGCTTTAATTTTAATAAGCTCTTTAATAGATTATTATTCAGGAATTGAAATTGAAAAATCAAATTCAAATACACGAAGAAAATTTTTTCTATTTTTCAGTGTTTTTTGGAATTTAGGGATTCTATTTACTTTCAAATATTTTAACTTCTTTGTAGATGAATTAATAAACTTAATAGGTTATTCAGATTCTAATTTCACATTTAATTCGTTAAATATTATTCTACCTGTTGGATTAAGCTTTTATACATTTCAAACCCTTAGTTATACGATTGATGTTTATAACAATAGAATAAAACCAACCTATAATCTTTTAAACTTTTTATGTTTTGTTAGCTTTTTTCCTCAATTAGTAGCTGGACCTATTGAAAGGGCTGGTAATTTATTGCCTCAATTTTATAAGCAAAGAAAATTAGATGTCACTAATTTTAAAGATGGCCTACGTCAGATTTTATGGGGCTTATTTAAAAAAATGGTAGTTGCTGATAATGTAGCATTAGCAGTTAATGCAATATATGCAAGTCCAGAAGAACATGGAAGTCTATCGTTATTTTACGCCTCTGCCCTTTTCTTTTTTCAAATTTATTGTGATTTTTCAGGGTATTCAGACATAGCAATTGGTTCAGCAAAATTATTTGGTTTTAAATTGAGTAAAAACTTTAATATTCCATATTTATCAAGAAGTGTTGCAGAGTTTTGGCAACGATGGCATATCACACTTACCAAGTGGTTTACAGATTATGTTTATGCACCTATTATAAAGAAACATAAAAGGAACTCATTTTACAAAACATTAGCTTTATTTATTTCTATGGGATTAATTGGTTTATGGCATGGCGCAAATTGGACCTTTATAATGTTTGGAATCTTCCAAGCAATAACTATTAGTATTGAAAGATTACCTATTGCATTAAAAGGGCGAAAAGTATCTATTAATTATTATTTATATAGAATGCCATTACTTTTTGCAATATTTTACGGTTTTGTATTAATTACAATCTCTTGTGTGTTTTTTAGGTCTGACAATTTAGAGTCTTCATTTTATATAATAAAAAAAATAGTTTCATTCGTGCCAAGTGAAGGTTTTTCATTAATAATTGGATTTAAAATTCTAGTGATTCCAATTTTAATTTTATTAGAATATTTCACAAGAACAAAAAACCATCCTTTTGAAGGATTAGAAAACAAATTTAAAAAGCCCGCTAGGTGGGCTATTTATTATATTTTTATATTAATTATAATAAGATATGCAGGACCTGCAGAACAATTTATATACTTCCAGTTTTAAAGAGAAAAAGAAGTACTTATTTACTTATTCGCTATGGTTTTTTATCCCAGTGATATTTTTTTATTGTTTGGTAGAATTATTGGTTTTAAACATTCCAACGAATTACAAAAACAATAGTTCTTACTTCAATGAAAATAAAAATGAAATAGAATTAATCGCTTTAGGGTCATCACAAATGGATGGAGCAATTAATCCTGAGTATTTAGATATACCTGCTATTTGCCTAGCATCTTCTTCTCAACATCACAAATTAGATTTTACAATATTAAAACAGCTTCAGCCCAAAACCAATAAATTAAAATTTGTCGTACTCGAATTATCCAATAGCCATTTAGAGCTTCCACATAATAGTAAGAATTTTTGGAAGAACTCTGTTTATTTAAAATATTTTAAAGTAAATGCTTTTGAAAGACCAACTTATTTTAAAGATAAATTGATATATATAGCAAATCCAGATTTATACTCTAGAATGCTCAATTCTCATTATATAAAAAACAATAATGATTTTGTTTTAAATAAATATGGATATAACACCAATAGTTTTCAAGGAATATTTCCTTTAAATAACTTTAATGAAGTGATTATTTCAAAATTAAAAACAAATCCAAATCAACACGAAAACAAAGAGGTATTTAAGAAGAATACTACTTATTTATTTTCAATGCTTGAATATTTGAAAGAAAAAGATTTACAAACAATTATATGTACATTACCTCTTTACAAAACTTATGTAGATAATTTAAACGATAACATTGTACATCGAAGAGATAGTGTTATTTCAGAAATTAAAAGGAAGTACCCTGAAGTTATTTTTATTGAAACTGAAAGAGATACTGTTAATTTTAAAATTACAGACTTTAATAATGCCAATCATTTGAATCCTAATGGAGCGAAAAAATTCACTAAACTTTTGAATAAAAAAGTAAACAAATTAGATTAAAAATAAATGCTATTTTCGCATTCTATATGTCGAAAAAATTAAGTTTTATTTTATTGTTAATTTCCTTTTGTGTCTATTCACAAAAAGATACAATTTCTAAATTTAACAATTTTACAACCGTTGAGTTTGCTTTAGGTAAAACACTACCTACTAACACTGGTTTTCCTGACCTAAATCTTAATAAAACAGTTTTTTTAAGCTTTGGAAATACAAACCTTTATAGAACTGATGAGTGGGCATATCGATTAAGACACCCCAGAACTGGTATGTCTTTTGCTTTAACTAACTATGGTAATCCTGAATATATGGGTTATTCCTTTTCTGCTTTAGGTTTTATTGAATACGATTTTATAAAAAGTATATTTAAAGGTCTTACTATGCAAATGGGTGGAGGTGCATCTTATTTTACATACACTTATAAAAATTTACCATACGCTTTTAACAATGCACCTGAAAACAATAATAGAGCCATTTCTACAAAATTGACTTGGGCATTTAAAATGTTCTTTAACTATACCTTTTTGCAAACTGAACACGCCAAGTGGAAAGCAGGTTTCGGAATCTTTCATCAATCAAATGGGCATACAAATTTACCAAATGATGCCTTAAATACTATTTTAGTAAGTGTATCAAGACAAAATTATTATAATTTTAAAAAACCACCTTTGAAAAATGAAGATGGCTTTATAACTAATGAATATTCTAAAAGCAGTAATTATTATTTTGGCTTTAGGGCTGGGTTAGGTGTAAGTGCACTTTCTGAAGAACTAAATGAAAGAAATGGAGTATATACTATTGCTGGTTCTATAGGAAAAACATTTAACAATATTATTAAGGTAGGCTTAGGTTTTCATTACAGGATTTATGGAAATTACTATAATTACATTGTAGATGAAGGGGAATTAGTAGTAGAAGAGTATCCTCATTTTATGAACGACCCATTAAAATATGCATCAAACTATGGAGCTTTTGTAAATTTTGAATTATTATTAGGTCACATTGGTTTAGATGCAACAATAGGTTATAATTTTTACAAACCATTTTACGAATTAGATTACCAATTACAACAAGGGTTTAATTGGGAGTTTTTTTATGATGATGGCACTTCTGAATTTGTTTATATATTAGGAGAATTAGGTTCTTCTTACGAACTTAAAAACACTTTTTATGCAAGAGCAGGGGTAAATTATTATATAATTAACAATGAAAAGAAACCAAAAAACAACTTTTACTTTGGAGTTCACATCAACTCAAACCTAGGAGAAGCTGATTTTTCAGAGTTTAGCTTTGGTTATATTCATAATTTTGGTTTTAAACAAAAGTAATATTCTGTTAAAATAAACAACCTATTCCTAATAAACTGGTCTCTACTTTCATGAACTTTCTAATTGAAGAATGTTACTATTCTTTTATTAGATTTAACTGAACTTTGTTTAGGCTATGTACTCTGATTTGGATTAAAGTATAGGAAATAAAAATGCCTCCAAATGGAAGCATTTTTAAATATTATAATTTTCTTTATTACTATTCTACAATCATTCTTTTGGTATCAATTCTTTTACCGTCTACAAATAGCGTATACATATATGTTGCTGTTGCCATTCTAGATTTGTTTATACTAATAGAACCTGCTCCAAACTTAGACAATTGAATGTTATCAATAATTTGACCAGCCATATTACTAATAACAATATTAGCTTTACCATTTGCATAAGGAACAAAATAACCAACTGTAGTTGTATTATCAAATGGATTAGGTATGTTTTGTAATAAATAAGCCCTATTAGGGTCTAATGTATTATCATCAAGTCCTAATGCAGGATCACAAGCACATTCTTCACGAATTTCCATTCTCATAATTAAATCATCAATTTGAGCTTGTTGAGCAGCATTTTCTGCTTGTAAATCAGAAACAAGGCCAGAAATTTCATCTAATAAAGGAGCTAAGTCAACACTTACAACATTCCCATCTTGAATAGATAAACTTAATAAGGATCCTGCAGATAAGTTGAAATTTGCTAAATTTTGATCATCAGTATTATCAATATAACCAGATAAATCTACACTTCCACCATCTTCTAATTCTAAATTATTTCCAGACAATGATAATTGTTGGTCGTCGGTTCCAGAATTGCTTAATGAAGATAAATCTACAGTTTCTGATGACCCTCCTTCTATTCCTATTGTTAGTGTACTTCCAGATAATCCAGAACCAGAGATATTTTGATCATCTGTATTATCTAAATATCCAGCTAAACTAACACTACCACCGTCTTCTAAATCTAAATCATTTCCTGATAAGGACAATTGTTGATCATCGGTTCCAGAATCATTTAAAGTAGATAAATCTATTGATTCTGAATTTCCACCCTCTATTCCAATAGTCAATGTATTACCAGATAATCCAGATCCAGAGATGTTTTGGTCATCTGTATTATCTAAATATCCAGCTAAACTAACACTACCACCATCTTCTAAATCTAAATCATTTCCTGATAAGGATAATTGTTGATCATCGGTTCCAGAATCATTTAAAGTAGATAAATCTATTGATTCTGAATTTCCACCCTCTATTCCAATGGTTAATGTATTACCAGATAATCCAGATCCAGTAATGTTTTGGTCATCTGTATTATCTAAATAACCAGCTAAACTTACACTACCACCATCTTCTAAATCTAAATCATTTCCTGATAAGGATAGTTGTTGGTCATCAGTACCAGCATCGTTAAATGAAGAAAGGTCAACATCTTCAGAAGTTCCTCCTTCTATTCCTATTGTTAATATATTTCCTGTTAAACCAGAACCAGAAATATTTTGATCATCTGTATTATCTAAATAACCAGATAAATTTACAGTTTGTGTTGCAACTCCATCATCTTCAAGAGACAATTCTAAATCATCGCCATTTAATTGAAAGACATCTGCACCTTGATCATCTGTATTATCTAAATATCCTGAAAGGTCTACTGTTTGTGTTGCAACTCCATCATCTTCAAGAGACAATTCTAAATCATCTCCATTTAATTGAAAGACATCTGCACCTTGATCATCTGTATTATCTAAATATCCTGAAAGGTCTACTGTTTGTGTTGCAACTCCATCATCTTCAAGAGACAATTCTAAATCATCTCCATTTAATTGAAAGACATCTGCACCTTGATCATCTGTATTATCTAAATATCCTGAAAGGTCTACTGTTTGTGTTGCAACTCCATCATCTTCAAGAGACAATTCTAAATCATCTCCATTTAATTGAAAGACATCTGCACCTTGATCATCTGTATTATCTAAATATCCTGAAAGATCTACTGTTTGTGTTGCAACTCCATCATCTTCAAGAGACAATTCTAAATCATCGCCATTTAATTGAAAGACATCTGCACCTTGGTCGTCTGTCCCTGTACCAAATGCTACCCATGCAGCTCCATCCCAAACATAAAGAGCGTCATCATCTGTATCATAAACCATTAAGCCCTCGTCTGTAGTAGTTAAAGCCACTCCGGAAGCAGGTGCTGTTTCCATTGTAGTACGTTCTGCATTTGACACTCTATTAATAAGTAACCCTTTATTTACATCTGCTAAATCTAAAGAGGCATTTGCATTTGGATTGTCTGTACCAATACCAACACTTAGTGGGTTTGTAGCTCCACCTAATACCATTGTATTATTATTTACAGCAGTTGCTGCATTACCAATAGCTACAGAGTTATTTCCTTGTACATTAGCATCAACACCAATAGCTATATTGTTTGTTGGCAATAATGCTCCTGGATCTGTAGCACTAGCTTGATATCCTATAACAATTGCAGAATCTGTAGTAACAGAAGTGCTTGCTCCTATAGCAATTGAATTCTCACCTTCAATTGATGTTTCGTAACCCAATCCAACTGTATATGCCTTATTCAAATATCCTTTTGAACCGATTAAAACGCTATAATCGGCAGCAGATTCAGTATTTGTTAAATAACCCAAACTTACAGACTCAACACCGTGTTGATCCATATAGTGACCAATTCCAATTCCATATTGAGCATCTGTTTGAGCTTGGTATCCAATTGCAGTCGCATCGTTGGCATTTACAGAATGAAACCCATCTGCACTCCATTGACCGTGAGTTGCAACTCCTGTTCCTCCAATAAAAATACATCTTGATCGATTATTATTTCCAAAATCTGCACCAGCTCCAATACCAACATTGTCACTTCCTTCTCTATTTGAAAACCCAGTTGAGTTTCCTAAGTAGGTATTTCGATTGGCGTTTGATGTACTATTTGTTCTGTTATTGTCTCCACCTGCATAGGCTCCGACAAAAGTATTCTGATCTCCATGTTCTGTAGCACATCCCGCTCCGTGACCTAGAAATGTATTCTGCCATCCAACACCATTATCAATTCCTGCAGAATCTCCAATTGCCGTATTCCATTTACCCGTTGTATTATCATAACCCGCTTCATCACCAAAAAATGCATTACCATAACCTGTAGTATTAGATCTACCAGCAGTATTTCCTACAAAAGTATTGTCACTAGCTGTGGTGGTATTATACCCTGCATCTTCACCAATAAATACATTGTCATCACCATCTAATAATGCTTGTCCTGCTTCTTCACCAATAATAACATTATCACTTGCTCCAGAGACCATAGCCATCCCAGCTTCTGTTCCAATAACTGTATTGTCTGTTCCATTTAATGCCCTAGCTGCGCGAGTACCAATAACTGTATTGTCTGTTCCTGTTGTAGCCTGATCTCCCGCATTTGCGCCTATGAATATATTATCTGATTGGGAAGTGTGTAATTTACCTGCCTGATAACCAACATAGGTTGCGTTCCATCCACTCGTATGTGAATAACCTGCACTATCTCCATAGCCAGTCACATAATCTCCAGTTGTTATGTTATTTCCGGATCCTTGGCCTTGAAATTCATTTCCGACTTGTGCATAAGTTACGGTTGAAAATAGCAATAGCATAACAGCTATTATAAGTTGTTTTTTAATCATTGTATTTGGTATTTAATTAGTTGCTTTTAAAAGCTCGAATATAGCTTAAATTATTTTTATTATCAATATTTTTACTTTTTTAAAAAAAACAAATGAGATTTCTATTTTATTTATTAGTTTATCTAACACCGATTGTATTAGTAGGTCAGAACAGTAGTTCTATAGCACGGGAATGGATGGATACCATGCTAGAAATGGTTAAAGAAGATGGTCAAGGCCCCACTATTCATGCTAGAAACTTTTTTCATGTTTCAGCAGCTATGTATGATGCTTGGGCAGCTTATGATAAAAATCAATCAACCTATTTTTTAGGAAAAGAAAAAAACGGTATTAAAATAGAATTTAATCAAGATTTTAAAAGAATTTCAAAAAACACAGATAGCCTACAAAAAATAGCTATTAGTTATGCAGCTTTCAATATTATAAAATCAAGATACGATGATTACGGAAGTAAAGGTCGGTCCATGGATATTTTAATTTCCACTTTCGAAAAACATAATTTTAAAATTCACAAAACACAAAATACTGATTACGAAAATGGTAAGCCTGAGTCTTTAGGTAATTATATAGCTCAACAAATTATTTTATTTGGAAAAAGAGATGGGTCTAAAGAAGAAGATAGGCACGAACCCGATTTTTATCGACCAAAAAACAAAAAATTATTACCTGAAAAATCTGGTGTTGACGGCCTTACTTCCCCAAACCATTGGCAACCCATATATATAAACAATTATATTTCTAAAAAGGGTTATGATAAAACATTAAAAGATTGGAACCAATTACTAATAGAAGGGAATGTTGATTTTTTAACCCCTTTTTGGGGCGAAGTAGAATCTTTTGCTTTACCTACAGAATCAAAGCCAGGAATGGTTCACTTTAATCCAGGACACCCACCTTATATCAATACAGACAATGAAAAAGAAACTGAGGCTTTTCGTTGGGGCTTTTCACTAGTACAACGTTATTCTAGTAAACTTGATAGCAAGAACTCTACTCTGTGGGATATTTCACCTAAAGGAATAACGACCATAAATGAACATTTACCCATTGGAATGGAAGAATACCAAACGTATTATGCCAATGTAGAAAATAATAAAAGAAAAAATAATATTAAAAATCCAATTACTAAAAAAGTATATCCAAAAAATATAGTTAAACAAGGAGATTATTGCAGAGTTATAGCAGAGTTTTGGGTGGATGGTCCTAACACCTATTCTCCTCCAGGACATTGGTTAAAGTTTTTAAATAAAGTTTCTTATCACCCAGACTTCAAAAGACAATGGAATGGTAAAGGAGATTCTTTATCTCAATTAGAATGGGACATTAAAAGTTATTTTTTAATGACAGGAACTATGCATGATGCTGCCATTGCATGTTGGAGTGCTAAAGGTTATTATGATTATGTTAGACCTATTTCCGCAATTAGATATTTAGCAAGCATGGGACAATCCTCTGATGTAAATAAGCCAAATTATAATAGTTCTGGTTTAAAACTTGAAAAAGGACTAGTAGAATTAGTTACCGAAAAAGATTCTTTAGTTGGGTATAATAAAGAACATCTAAATAAAATAAAAATATATAATTGGCGAGGACCTGATGCCATTAATGATCCTTTTACAGATAAAGCTGGGGTTGGTTGGATTCTTGCTGAAAACTGGTGGCCATACCAACGATATACCTTTGCTACACCACCTTTTGCAGGTTATACTTCTGGTCATTCTACCTTTTCTTTTGCAAGTGCAAAAATATTAACCTATATATCTGGCTCTCCATATTTCCCTGATGGATTAGAGACATTTACAGCTGAAAAAAATAAATTTTTGGGATTTGAAGAAGGCCCATCAGAAACAATAACCTTACAATGGGCTACTTTTTATGATGCAGCTATTGAAACCTGTTTATCCAGAGTTTGGGGAGGTATCCATCCGCCTGTTGACGATATTGAAGGTAGAAGAACTGGTAAGAAAGTAGCTGATAATGCCATAGAATTTTCTAAATCATTTTTTAAATAAATTTTGTTTTTAAGTTAGTAAAAACAAAGGATACATTATAATTCTACTTTTGATAACAAAAAAGAAAATAATCAATTATTAAAATTTTAAATCTATTATCTTTCCAAAATCAAACGAACTACTACTAATAATATGAAAAAGAATGAAAGAATTGTAAGTGCAATTCTTTTTATAATTGTTTTTAGTGTTTATGCAATTACTTCTCCTAGAACAATTACTTTTTGGGACAGCCCAGAATTTATAACTACCAGTTATAATTTACAAGCAAGTCATCCACCAGGCTCGCCTTTTTATACCATCCTTTGCAGTTTTGTCTTGCAGTTTTTTTCTGCTTCTAAAGCAGCTTTTATCTCAAATTTAATATCCGGTATTTTTGGAGCATTAACCGTAACTTTTCTTTTTAAAATAACCTATTACATTACTAAAAAAATTCAGAAAAACAATACTAAATTTGAAACTACCTACCTACCCTATTTTACAGGTATTTCAAGTGCTTTAACATTAGCTTTTTCAAATAGTTTTTGGGTTGCTTCTACAGAAGCAGAAGTTTATTCGCTTTCGTTTGCATTGATGACAATACTAATATATGTAATGCTTAAATGGGAAAACAGTACAAGTGCAAAAGAAGAAACCAAGTTTATTCTATTATTTGCCTTACTATTAGGAATAGCAACAGGTGTCCATTTAATAATCATTTCTGTTATTATTCCTGTTTCTCTTTTGTTTACCCATAAAAAATATGGACTATCTATAAAAAACATCCTACTTTCGTTAATCTTAGGGTGTTTCTTATTTTTTGGAATATATTTATTTGCAATACAAGGGCTTATTAAAGTTGCAAACACTTTGGATATTTGGTTGGTAAACTCATTAAACACTTCAGTAAATACAGGAATTTTAACAACTTTATCATTTTTTGGAATCTTCTTTTTTGCAGTATTATGGATTAGTTATAAAAAGAAAAAAACACTTTTACATCATATAACTCTAACAATAATTTTCTTTTTAATTGGTGTTAGCACCTATTTAATGCCTATTCAAAGAGCAAATGCAACTTCACAAATTGCAAATAGCATTAGTACTAGTAATAGGTTATTACAATATATTAAAGGAGATCAATTTGGAATTAATAAAATTCCTCTTTTAAAAGGATATACATACAACGCACCCTTAGATAAGGATACTCCTTTTGTTAATGGAAAGCCTACGTTAACATATAATAGAAATAAACAAAAATATATTACTGTTGACAATGGTGAGTTTAAACTTGCGAACTATTCTGAAGAATTTTCTATGTTTTTTCCTAGATTATTTGAACCCAAAAATGAAAATGAATATAAGTTTTGGACAACAATTAAAGGAGAACCGATAAATTTATTTATTAATAGTGAATCTAAAACTATTTATAAACCAACATACAATGAAAATTTTAATTTTTTCATAAACTATCAAGTTAAATGGTTAAATCTACGCTATTTATACTGGAACTTTATTGGTAAACAAAATAATAATCATGGTATTGGTTTTATAAAAGATGGTAATTGGGTTAGTGGTATAAATAGTATTGACAAATTAAGGGTGGGTGATATTACAAATACCCCTGAAAGGTATAGAAACGATAAAAGTAGAAACACTTATTATTTTATACCCTTTATCTTAGGTTTATTGGGTTTATTATCTCTTAGAAGACATAAAAATTATTTATTTACTACCATTTTTATTTTTTTAGCATTTGGATTAGGTATAACATTATACATAAACCCTGTACCTTATAGTATTCTGGTAAGAGAACGAGATTATATCTTTATTGGATCATTCATAATTTATTCACTATGGGTTGGACTCTCAATTATAGTGTTATATAATACTATGAAAATTATCACATCAGACAAAATTAGATTAATTACTATATCTATTTTAGTTTTAATTGGATCTCCCCTTCAACTTTTAGCAAAAGGTTGGAATGACCATCAACGAAATTATGATACGTTTGCCTATGATTTTGGCAAAGCTTATTTAGATGCTTGTCCAGATCAAGCCATACTATTTACCAACGGTGATAATATGACTTTTCCTTTATGGTATTTACAAGAGGTTGAAAAATATCGAACTGATGTGAGAGTATTAAATTTTGATCAAATGAATTTAGATACTTATATCGAAAGCCTCAATCAAAAAATATATTCTTCTAAGCCTATAAATTTTACATTAGACAATCCATTTTATATAAATGGAGTAGATCGATTAATTCCATTAAAAAAAGAAATCAATAGTGCAGCATCATTACCAGATTTATTTGAGTTTTTTAAGGATAGTACCACTCAAATTAATTGGAATGGAAAAATGAAACATTATATCCCAGCAACTAAATTTTCTATCCCTATTGATTCCCTGAAATTTATTAAAAATGGATTAAATTTTAAAGAATTAAATGCTTCATTTACAAATAAAATAGTATGGGATTACAAAAAATATTTTTATGAATTAAATGAAATAGTCTTATTAAATATAATTACAAATAACATACATGACAGACCCATATGTTTTGCAGTAAATGGAAAAACTAACCATTATTTAGGATTAGAAGCTTACTTTGTTCAAAATGGTTTTGTAGAACAGTTAGCTCCAATTAAAAGAAATGATTCATTATTAAATCCTAAAATTGTAAATACAAAAATGATGTATCCCTATATAATGGATAAAATAAAATTTAATGGATTGAATGATGACACTAAATTTTTATACTATGAAAACAGAGCTTATGTAAAAGATGTTTTAAGGAGAAATTATTATTTTTTAGCACAAGCTTTATTAGAAGAAGGGAAAACGAAACAAGCAATTTCTGTAATAGATAAATCTTTTACACTTTTCCCAAACAAAACTATTGCCTACAAACAATATGCCTATGCATTAGGTAAATTATATTTTAGAGCGGGGCTCAATGAAAAAGGGTCTAATGTCTGTAGACTGGCAATGGAAAACCTATGGGAGGAGTTATTTTGGGTAACTTCTTTTAATCCTCCAAATCCAATTTTAAATGTAAAACATGCGGAAAAATTAAAGAAAATGTATTTACAAATGATACATCAATTTCCGGGAAAAAAATCAATTAAAGAAAATTATCAAAATCGCTTTGATGAATTTGAGATAAAATACATAAAATGGCAACAAACAAACTGGCCCTATTAATCTATTAAGTATGTTTTCATTCTCAACGGAGGTTACCTCTTCTCAAATTTTATCAGACAACCCATTATATCAAAGAACATTAAAGGCATATACATTATTATCGGGAAAAATTTATGGTGATGTTTTAGAAATTGGCTGCGGTGAAGGCTATGGATTAGATATTATTTCAAAAAATGCAAACTCATTGACAGTTATTGATAAATCTAAATCTGTATTGGAAAAAATCAAGAAAAAACATCCAAAAATAAATACCCTACATCAAAAGATTCCACCATTAAATAATCTTAAAGCTAATAGTTTTGATATTGTAATTTCGTTTCAAGTGATTGAACATATAGAAGATGCTACCCTATTTATTAAAGAAATTCGTCGAATTTTAAAACCTAATGGAAAGGCATATATTACTACTCCAAATGCAACTAAAACTATCGCTAGAAACCCATGGCATTATAAAGAATATAATTATCCCGAAATGAATAATTTAATTAGTAACTATTTTGTTAATTATAAAATTGAAGGAATACAAGGGAATAAAAAAACTGAAAACTATTATTTAAAAAACAAATTATCTGTTCAAAAAATATTACGCTTTGATGTTTTTAAGTTACAAAATAAAATTCCAACTACACTTCTTAAAATACCTTATGAAATTTTAAATAGAGTTAATAGAAAAAAGCTTTTAAAAAAGAATACAGAGTTAGTAAATACAATAAGTATAGAAGATTACACTTTGACAGAATATTCTAATAAAACATTAGATTTTTTCTGTGTTTTAATAAAATAGAGTAATTATTTCAATTTTAACAAACTCCTAATTGTAAGAATATTTATAGGAAATTCTAGCATAACATGGGATATGCTAAAGAAAATAGAGACAATTAATCCTAATCTATAATCATAATAATAAGCAGCTAAATTTAATATCCAAATCAATAAAATAATAATACTTTTATTTTTATTCAATTGTCTATGCCATCCAATTATTGAGGTTTTAGAAAACCAATTTAAATAATGGTAGGTATATGCAAAAGCGATAAATATTTGAATTTTTAAATCTATTTTTTCATAAAAAAAGAATCTTAAATCCTCATAAACACCTAAGATATGTGCCAAATTTGCATTTAAAACATGAAAATTATTGTTCATGTAATTTTCTTTTATTATTTCTGGAAATTTATAATTAAAAATATCGACATCAATAAAATACAAGGAAAGCGGTAATAATATTATGGCAACAACATTAATAATATTGAATACGTTTTTTTTCTTTTTCATGCCATAAAGCATAAAAAGTATCGTAAAAAAATATACATGAATAATTGAAGGTAATAACAACCCTATAGTTAGTATGTATAAATCTGTTTTGTATGCCCATAAAGAAAACAGAACAGTTGTTATAAAACTAACAATAAATACTTTATATGTTTTAAAGAAAACAGAAAATAAAGCTGAAACAAAAACAAATAGTAGAACGATGTTAGTGTACGTCAACAATGTTTTTGTTAAAAAATAAATAACAGAGTTATTTAAAAAAATAGACCAAAAAGGCAAAGAAAAAATTAAAGGCAACGAATATATTAAAGCCGCAAAGAAAACAACATATTTCCAATATTTATTAATTACAAAATAATTTTTGTCTCTAATCCAATTAGTTTCGGTTAGATAATGTAAAGGCCCTAATATGGCATAACTAAATAAAAATAATTCGAATGGCAAAAAACAAGCTGCTATAAAGCTTATCAGAATTAAAACACAATTTAACTTATCTATAGCAATCATTATTTTGCTAAATCACAAACAGTTTACGAAAAAAAATATCCATTTTTATAAAACTAATACTTAAACTTCAAAATATTTCAAAACATTATAATTAATCCTATCTTCTATGTTTGAAACATCGCCTTTCACAAAATTGTTTCCCGTTATATTTTCATAAAGCTCAATATATCTTTCAGAAACGACTTTTATATATTCATCACTCATTTCTGGTACAGATTGACCTTCTAATCCTTGAAAGCCATTTTGTATTAACCATTGTCTAACAAACTCCTTAGATAGTTGTTTTTGTTGTTCTCCGTTTAATTGACGCTCTTTATAACCATCTGCATAAAAATAACGAGATGAATCGGGAGTATGAATTTCATCTATAAGAACAATTTTACCTTCCTTAGTTTTTCCAAATTCATATTTAGTATCCACTAATATCAACCCTCTTTTTGCTGCTAGTGCGGTTCCTCTTTGAAATAATTTTCTAGTATAATCTTCTAATATTAAATAATCTTTTTCCGAAACAATACCCCTCTTTAATATTTCCTCTCTAGAAATATCTTCATCATGATCACCTGCTTCAGCTTTTGTTGCAGGAGTTATAATTGGTGTTGGAAATTTATCATTTTCAATCATTCCTTCAGGCATTTCAACACCACATAACAATCGTTTTCCTAATTTGTATTCACGAGCTGCATGACCACTCATATAGCCACGAATAACCATTTCAACTTTAAAAGGATCGCAGGCTTTACCTATGGCGACGTTAGGATCTGGAGTTGCTAATAACCAATTAGGAACCAAATCTTCAGTATCCCTCATCATTTGAGTAGCAATCTGGTTTAATATTTGGCCTTTATAAGGAATCCCTTTAGGCATTACCACATCAAAAGCACTAAGCCTATCGGTAGCAATCATTAATAAAATATCGTTTTCTAATGTATATACTTCTCGAACCTTTCCATGATAAACATTCTTTTGTCCTGGAAAATTAAATTGGGAATTGGTAATGGTGTTGCTCATACAATTAATCGGTGTTCTCTATAGATTTATAGGCTGAAATTACTTTTTTAACTAATTTATGTCTTATTACATCTTTATCATCTAAATAAATCATTCCGACTCCATTTACATTCTTTAAAATCAATAATGCTTCTTTAAGTCCTGAAAGTGTGTGTCTAGGCAAATCAATTTGTCCAGGGTCACCTGTAATCATAAACTTAGCATTTTTCCCCATACGAGTTAAAAACATTTTCATCTGTGCATGCGTAGTGTTTTGAGCTTCGTCTAAAATTACAAATGCGTTATCAAGAGTACGACCTCTCATAAATGCTAAAGGTGCAATTTGTATTACTCCTTTTTCTATTAATGATTCTAGCTTTTCAGCAGGTATCATATCTCTCAATGCATCATAAAGAGGCATCATATAAGGGTCTAATTTTTCTTTTAAATCTCCAGGAAGAAAGCCTAATTTCTCTCCTGCTTCAACCGCTGGTCGAGTTAAAATAATTCTTCTAACTTGTTTTTCTTTTAATGCCTTTACCGCTAAAGCAACACCAGTATATGTTTTACCTGTTCCTGCTGGCCCCACAGCAAATAACATATCATTTTTGAACATTAATTGAACCAACTTACGTTGATTGGCAGTTTGTGGTTTTATTTTTCTTCCACCAACTCCATGAACTAAAATAGCATTAGAGCTTTCGGGAGTTTCGTAGTCATCTCTACTCCTACTTAACAAAACACGCTCTATTACATTTTCATCTAATTTATTATACTTTGAAAAATGATCTAAGAGCATTGCAAGCCTTTTATCAAACTCTTCTAAAACTTCTTCATCACCATAAGCCTTTATTTTAGTTCCTCTAGCAACAATTTTTAATTTTGGAAATAGCTCCTTTAATTTTTCAATATTTACATTATGCTCCCCAAAAAAATCACGTGGGTTAATTTCTGTTAATTCAATTATTAGTTCATTCAAAAGCGGTACATTTAAAAATATTAATACAATGTAATAAATTGTTTTTCTCTAAAACAAAAGTACAGTATTTTTGTCGTTATTAGTTTAAATAAATATTAACAAAATGCCTAAAGCTATTATCACTTTAACAACTGACTTCGGTGAGAAGGATCACTTTGCTGGTGCGGTTAAAGGGGCAATTTATAGCGAATTAGAAACTATAAAAATTGTTGATATCTCTCATTCAATTTCTCCGTTTCATATTTCGGAAGCTGCATACATAATTCAAAATGCTTATAAGAGTTTTCCTCCAGGAAGTATTCACTTAATTGGAATAGATTCAGAGTTAAATCCTGAAAATAAGCACATTGCAGTTTATTTAGATGAACATTATTTTATTTGTGCTAATAATGGAATTATATCAATGCTAACTTCAGAAATTAATCCAGAAAAAATTGTTGAAATTAATGTTCACGACAAAATTGAATCTAATTTTCCTGTTTTAGATGTTTTCGTGAAAGTAGCTTGTCATATTGCCAGAGGTGGAACACTTGAAGTTATTGGGAAGCCAATTTCTGAAATAAAACAACTCACCGGAATTAAACCTGTTGTTAACCCTGAGAATAATCAAATTTTTGGAAACGTAATTTATATTGATAATTATGGGAATGTAATTTGTAATATCAACAAGGCTCTTTTTGATAAAGTTGGAAAAGGTAGAAATTTTATTATTCAAGCTAGGTCTATTAAGTTTACAACCATTCATAAACGATATAGCGATTTTATTAATTTTGATAACCCAAAAAGCAAACGAGTTGAAGATGGAAAAAAATTGGCGCTATGGAATTCTTCTGGATATTTAGAATTAGCCATTTATAAGAGCAACCCAAAAACGGTAGGAAGTGCCTCTTCACTATTTGGACTTAATTATAGAGACACCGTTAGTATTAATTTTGAATAATTATATGTTTACAAGAATTGTGAAAATGGAATTTAATAAGGAAGAAATACCAACCTTTCTTATTAATTTTGAAAAAATAAAAGAAAAAATTCGTGCTTTTGAAGGTTGTACTTTTTTAGAACTTTATCAAGATAAAAATAATACCGATATATTTTTCACTTATAGTAGATGGGATACTCCAACTGATTTAGAAAATTATAGAAATAGTGAATTATTTAAAAAAGTTTGGGCAACAACCAAACCTATGTTCCGTTCTAAAGCACAAGCTTGGAGTGTTGACACTTTACATAGCCTGAAATAAAACAAAATTTATGTTTGCCATATTAAAAAGAGAAATTAACTCATTTTTTTCAACTTCTGTTGGATTTATGGTTATTGCTTTGTTTTTAATTTTAAACGGTCTTTTACTATGGCTAATTCCTGGTGAATTTAATATTCTTGACAATGGTTTTGCAGATTTATCTTCCTTTTTTGTAATTGCTCCCTGGGTATTATTATTCTTAATACCTGCAGTTACTATGAAAGCTTTTAGTGAAGAAAAAAAGATGGGTACCTATGAATTATTAATCACTAAACCCATACCATTAAAAAATATAGTTCTAGGAAAATATTTTGGGTCTGTACTACTTATTTGTTTGGCTATTGTGCCTACATTATTATATATAGTTACAATATCGAAACTAGGTAATCCACCAGGTAATTGGGATATTGGGAGTACTATTGGGTCCTATATTGGATTGTTTTTTTTAATTTTAGCCTATACCTCTATAGGAATATTTGCATCCACTCTTTCAAAAAATCAAATTGTAGCGTTTATAGCTGCAGTTTTTCTATGTTTATTTTTTTATTATGGCTTTAACACTATAGAATCTTTATTTCAAATTTCATCTTTTGGTTTAAATAAGATTGGAATGAAAACACATTTTGACAGTGTTGCTAGAGGAGTTATTGACACTAGAGATATTTTATATTTCATGAGTATTTCGGCTGTGTTTCTAATTTTTACAATGATCAATTTAAGGAAGGGTTAATGGAAAATAGAAAAAAACATATAAAGCCCCTATTCTTATTAATTATTGGTATTATTCTAATAAATCTAATAGGAAATTACTTTTACAAACGATTTGATTTAACTCAAGATCAACGTTATACCTTGTCTAGTGCAGCAAAAGAAACTATTACTAATGTAGACATCCCTATTTTTATTGAAGTTTTTTTAGAAGGTGATTTACCTTCTGAATTTAAAAGACTTCAAGTAGAAACCAAACAGCTTTTAGAGGAATTTGAAGCTTATAATTCAAATGTAAAATTCAAATTCGTGAACCCTTCAGAAAAAGAAGGTGATATTGAATCTTTATTAAAATTTGGAGCCAAACCTGCTCAAGTAGAAATAAAACAAAATGGAAAAACAAGCACGCAACAAGTATTTCCTTGGGCTATTGCTTCATTTAACAACAATTATATTAAGATTCCATTATTAAAAAATCAATTAGGAGTTACTTCAGAAGAAAGAGTTAATAATTCTATTCAAAATTTAGAATATGCTTTCGCAGATGGGTTTAATCAATTAATTCATCCTAAAAAAAGAAAAGTTGCTGTTTTAAAAGGGAATGGAGAATTTGATGACAAGTATGTTGCAGATTTTTTTACAACACTTCGTGATTACTATTATATTGCACCCTTTACTTTAGATTCGGTTTTAGATTCACCATTAAAAACTTTAGAGCAAATCAATCAATTTGATTTAATTGTAATTGCAAACCCTACAGAAAAGTTTTCCGAAGAAGAAAAGTATATTCTAGATCAATATACTATGAATGGAGGTTCATCGCTTTGGTTAATAGAACATGTAGAACTTGTTAATGATAGTATTAGTGGAAATGATTTTGCTTTTGGTAAAGATTTAAATCTAACCGATTTTTTCTTTAAATATGGAATTAGAGTAAACCCCAATTTAGTTAAAGATTTATATTCAGCTCCGATTTTATTGGCAACTGGAAATGAGCGAGAATCCCAATATAATAGATATCCTTGGCTGTACAGTCCGTTATCTAATAGTAGTTCTAAACATCCAATCGTAACCAATATCGAAGCTGTAAAATTTGATTATGCAAGTAGCATTGATACTTTACCAAATTCATTATATAAAACCATTTTATTAAGTTCCTCTCCTGTTACAAAAATTGTTGGAATGCCTAAAGAAATAGACATAACCAAGGAAATAGATAAGAATTTGAGAATTGTTAACGAGGGTCCATCTCCAGAAGAATTTAAAGCTGGTGAAATTCCATTAGCAGTTTTATTAGAAGGTTCTTTTAATTCTGCATATTCAAACAGAGTTAAGCCTTTTAAAACTAAAAATAATAAAGAAGTTAGTAAAGAAACTAAAATGATAATTATTAGTGATGGAAGTATTATTAAAAATCAGTTTCAAGGAAATAGACCTTTAGAACTGGGTTATGATAAATGGACCAATACCTTTTATGGAAATAAAGAATTCTTACTGAATTCCGTTAATTACTTACTAGATGACACTGGACTTATAAACATTAGAAGTAAAGATATTTCCGTTCCATTTTTAGATCCAATTAAAACAACAGAAAACAGATTGTTTTGGCAATGGATTAACCTACTGCTACCCTTAGGTTTAATTACACTTTTCGGGTTAGTTTATAACTACATTCGAAAGAAAAAATACAGCTGATTTTGTTAATAAGTTTCTTTTAAATTCAAAGGGAATAGAATACAAATTGAAATATATTTGTAATTGACGCAATAATCAAAAATCGTTAAAAGCAGACCTTTTTTACTCAATCATAAAAGCATTAAAATGAAATTTATAGTATCTAGTTCATATTTATTAAGACAACTTCAAGTTTTAGGAGGAATTATCAATAATAACAATACGCTTCCTATACTGGATAATTTTTTGTTTCAATTAGATCAGAACTCATTAACTGTTTCAGCTTCAGATTTAGAAACTACCATTTCTTCAAAATTAGATGTTGAAAGTAGTGAAAAAGGAAACATTTGTATTCCAGCTAGACTATTATTAGATACTTTAAAGACTTTTCCTGAGCAACCCTTAACTTTTACGATTGAAGATAATAATACCATTGAGATTAGTTCTAATCACGGTAAATATGCATTAGCATATGCTAGTGGCGAGGAATTTCCACATGCAATTGAGCTGCAAGACCCAAGCTCTACAACTTTATTAGGTGATGTTTTAGCTACTGCAATATCCAAAACAATATTTGCTGCAGGTAACGATGATTTACGTCCTGTAATGAGCGGTGTATTCTTTCAGTTTTCAACTGAAGGATTGACTTTTGTAGCAACAGATGCTCATAAATTAGTAAAATATTCTCGTGAGGATATTTCAGCATCACAAACTGCTGAATTTATTATGCCAAAAAAACCTTTAAATTTATTAAAGTCAATTTTAGCTGGAAGTGAAGAGGAAGTAACGATTGAGTATAACGACTCTAACGCAAAATTTTCTTTTGACAATACTGAAATGGTTTGTCGATTAATTGATGGAAAATATCCAAATTATGAAGCAGTAATCCCTAAAGAAAACCCAAATAAATTAAGAATTGAGCGAAATCAATTTTTAAATTCAGTTAGACGTGTTTCAATTTTTTCAAATAAAACTACACATCAAATTCGTTTAAAAATTGCAGGTGCTGAACTTAATATTTCTGCGGAAGATATTGATTATAGCAATAAAGCCGAAGAACGTCTAACTTGTGATTACCAAGGAGATGACATGCAAATTGGTTTCAACTCTCGTTTTTTAACTGAAATGCTTAACAATTTAAGTAGTAATGAAGTTTCTTTAGAAATGTCTATGCCAAATCGTGCAGGAATTCTAACTCCAACTGATGGATTGGATGAAGGCGAAATAGTAGTTATGCTGGTAATGCCAGTGATGTTAAATAATTAAACCTAGGTTTATTTTTCAGCTTTATTCTTTTTTATTAAAGCAAATCCAAAGGCAACACCTATTGGTATACCTATAACAATACCTAAACCAATATTTTTCAATAAAATACCTGCTATTATTCCTAAAATAATACCCAACCCAATTCCTATAGCATATCGTACTAAATCTTTATTACTCATTATTTAATGAAATTAATGGTCATAAAGTAATTAATAGGTTTTCCATTACTCGCGTTTATAGCATTAACTATCGGCATAATAAAAGCCAAAACTCCAATAACAATTAACATTAAAATACCCAGTCCTAATAATAATATAGCTGGTATACTAATAACAGTAAATAATAAAATACTTAATTGAAAATTAATAATTGCTTTACCATGCTCGTCAATTCCTAAGACTTTATCTTTTTGAGTAAACCAAATAATAAGAGGAACAATTAGCCCTCCAAACCCGGTTATATAAGTTAATAACTGTGAAAGATGAGCAATTACAATTAATTGATTGTCTTTTCTCATTGTGGTGTGATTGATGATTTCCATTTTTTTGATTGTTGTTTATATATATGTAGAAAAATTATTCGAAAAGTTACAAGGAAATAAAAAATAAGTAAAATGAAATGCTTAACATTCTACAGTGATTTTATTATTATTTTTGCGCTATGATTCATCAAGATACTATTATCGCATTAGCAACTCCATCCGGTGCAGGAGCTATCGCAATTATTCGTCTTTCGGGTAAAGATGCAATTACAATTGCATCTAACGTTTTTAATTCAATAAGTGGAAAAGATTTGTCACAGCAAAAATCTCATACCGTTCACTTAGGGAATATTATGGATAAAAGTCGAATTATTGATGAAGTATTAGCTACTGTTTTTAAAACCCCTAATTCTTATACTGGAGAAAATGTAGTGGAATTTTCTTGTCATGGAAGTTCTTATATACAACAAGAAATCATTCAATTATTACTAAGAAAAGGTTGCAGAATGGCTACTGCTGGTGAGTTTACTTTACAAGCATTCCTTAACGGAAAAATGGATTTAAGTCAAGCTGAAGCTGTTGCAGATTTAATTGCAAGTGACTCTAAGGCTTCCCACCAATTAGCAATACAACAAATGCGAGGCGGATTTTCTACAGAAATTGAAGAATTACGAATTCAGCTTTTAAATTTTGCCTCTTTAATAGAATTAGAATTAGATTTTTCTGAAGAAGATGTAGAGTTTGCTAATAGAGATGAGTTTCAGAAGTTAATCACTAAAATTGAAGTATTACTTAAAAAACTGATCGATTCTTTTGCTACAGGAAATGTATTAAAAAATGGGATACCAGTTGCAATTGTAGGTCGACCAAATTCAGGAAAATCAACTTTATTAAACGCATTATTAAATGAAGAAAGAGCAATTGTTAGTACGATTGCTGGAACTACCAGAGATACTATAGAAGATGAAATTTCGATTGGAGGGATTCGTTTTCGTTTTATTGATACTGCAGGTATACGAGAAACAACTGATGAAATTGAAAAAATTGGAGTAGAAAGAGCTTTAGAAAAATTAGAAAACTCTTCTATCTATATTTATTTATTTGATAGTTCTGAAATGAGTGTTGAAGAAGTTGAAAATGAACTTCAAAATTTCTCTACCAATTCCAAACAGTTAATCGTAGCTAATAAAATTGACAAATCTTCTAGTGAGCAATTATCTGCTATTACCAATAGTGAATTGCCATTCTTATCTATTTCAGCTAAAAACAAAGATAGTATTGATGTTTTAACAAACTCATTACTGGATGTCGCTGGAATTGAAGAATTAGATTCCAATCAGTTAATGGTTACCAACTCAAGGCATTACGATATACTATTAAAATCCTTAGAAGAAATTAATAAAGTTCAAGAAGGAATAGACAATAATCTTTCAGGTGATTTACTAGCAATTGATTTAAGACAAGCACTTTATTATTTAGGAGAGATCACAGGTAAAGTTAGTAATGATGATTTATTAGGGAATATATTTGCTAATTTTTGTATCGGGAAGTAACTTACTTTCTTTTATTTGTTAATCCCTTGTTATTGTTGACTTTATAGTGTTTTATCTTCTTTTATTTGTTGTTTATTTGCTCTTTTTTGATTAAATTTGTTGTATATCTGTTGCCTGAAATATAGAATTGTTGCCCATTTCTGTTGGCGAAGATATTGGCGAAATGATGCACCATAACGCACCACGTTGCACCATTACGCTACATAAAGCACCATTTATGAGCAGTAATTTATTCATTCCTAAAACTTGTAAGCATTGCGGTAATGCTTTTACAGCACGTACAACAGTTACTAAATACTGTGGTGATACTTGTGCAAAAAGAGCCTATAAGGCACGCAAGCGCAAAGAAAAAATTCAAGCTACTCTTACTGAAGATATGCAACAGCAAAAACAAATTGTTGAAGTTCACAATCCTAATGCTGTAAATAACAAGGATTTTTTAAGTGTTACAGAAGCCTCACAACTTATTGGAGTAAGTAGATGGACCATTCAAAGAATGATACAACAAGGACGTTTAAAAGCAGTTCCTTTTGGTAGAAAGCGTATTGTGGCCAGATGGCAAATAGAAAACCTCTTTAATTAATTCCATTATGAAAGTAACATTAAGACAACGCAAAAAGAACGACAAAATAAGTCTGTATTTAGATTACTATCATAAAGGCAAACGTAAAACAGAATACTTACGCTTATACCTTACACCAAATCCTAAAACCAAAACGGAAAGAGAGGTCAACAAGAAAACCAAGCAATTGGCTGAAACTATTTGTGCTCAAAGACAGATTGAAATTCAAAACGGTATTTATGGCTTTCAAGATATTGAAAAGCTAAAAGGTAGTTTTATTACTTATATCACAGCTTTAGCAGAAAAGAAAAATACAAGCTCTGGCAATTATGGGAATTGGAATAGTATGCTAAAACATTTAAAAAAGTTTTGTCCAACAGATGTTAGTTTTCAAGATATAGACAAATCGTTTGTTGAACGTTTCAAAGAGTATTTAGATAAAGATGCAATAGGTAGAGCAGGTAAGCAACTATCTCAAAATTCAAAATATTCGTATTACGGTAAATTTTCAGCTGCATTAAAACAGGCGGTCAAGGATGGTATATTAAAAGTAAATCCTGCAAATGGTGTAGAGTATTTTAAACAAGGCGAACCTCAACGAGAATTTTTAACGCTTGATGAATTACAAAAGGCAGTCAATACAGAATGTGAACTGCCTATTTTAAAGAATGCTTTTATTTTTTCAGCTTTAACCGGATTACGTTGGTCAGATATTGAAAAACTAATATGGTCAGAAATCCAGCACTCAAAAGAAATGGGATATTATATCCGATTTAGACAAAAGAAAACTAAAGGTGTCGAAACCTTACCAATATCAGACCAAGCAAGACATCTATTAGGAGAAAAAGGTAATCCAGACGATAAAGTATTTGATGGTTTGCATTATAGTGCCTGGTCTAATTTAAAATTACAGCAATGGATGATGAAAGCAGGTATTACTAAAACTATTACCTTCCATTGTGCGCGTCATACCTACGCTACCTTACAATTAACTTTGGGTACAGACATTTATACAGTATCAAAATTATTAGGTCATAAAGAGTTACGCACTACACAGATATATGCCAAAGTAATTGACGATAAAAAGAAAGAAGCTGCTAACCGTATTCAACTGGATTTATAATGAAAGGAAGTATATTTTCAAGTTTGGTTTCTATAACCAATGGCTTACATAGAGATAATAGACAGGAAAAGGATTTTAAATACTTATTGTCTGATTATAAATTGAACCAAAAAGCTAATAACGCAGTTTTTAAAGTAACCTTTAAAAAGCCTTTAAATGCCAAAAAAGAATATTATCAAAAGCTAATATTTAATGAAACAGAAAATGCAGTAGCATCATTTGCGAAGGAATTTCCGAAAAATGCAACTACACCAGAAAATAAATACAGCTATACCATTCTACTTAATAAATTTGATAAGTACTTAAATGACATTTCAACTTATATCAATAAAAGAGGAATAACAGCAGATTTAAATAATGATGACAATTATATTATAAACTACTTAAAAGTATCTGTAATAAGGTTGTATGCTGAACTACAAGAGCAATGCGGACAGTTTTCGGAAAATACAAAATTCTCTATTTCTGAAATTGCAGAAAAATACTTTAATGATGAAACTTTTGATATTAGCCTAATAGAAAAGAGTACCACTAAAAAAGTTGCTACCAAAACAACATCAAAAAAGAAAGCAAAACCAAAGACCTCTTTTGGATATAAAAGCAACGACACCTCAACCTTACTAACTGTGCTCAAACTGGTAAATCTAAAAATAGATTTGTTAGATAACCGTACAACTGTTGAACAGTTGCACGCATTGTTATTAGCAAAAGATTTTTCAAATACAGAATCGCAAATTTATCTTCAATGCGAAACGACACAGTTTAGTTACCTTGTAACGAAACTAAAGCCATTTTTTAATGGTTTTAATCCTACCTCAATAGAACGTTCTGAAAAATTTGTTACTAAAACAGGTACGCTATTAAAAGCGAATAATCTTCACAAAAACAAAGTTCACAACCCAAAAGAAAAGGAAGAAATAGATAAAATCATCCAACAACTGCAATAAAAAACAGTAAGAATAGTAAGAAACCTTACTGTTGTCTTACCCTTGTTTTACACTCTTACTAAAAACGGGAAGCCAATTTTCAACCTTTGTCCTGTTCTTGAAAACCAAGAATGACATTTGGCCAGATGTCCTCATTTATTTAAAACAAAATAAACGATGGACACAAATATCATCGAAAAGTTAGACCGCATTGAAAAACTCTTATTAGAGCAACAAACAATGCAAAAGCAAGTATTAAACTTTAATGAAACTTGCAAGTATTTAGAATTATCACAATCGCACTTGTATAAACTTACAAGTACGGGAACCATTCCACATTATAAACCGAATGGTAAAAAGATTTATTTCCAACGAGAAGAGTTAGACCATTGGTTACTGCGTAACCGTATGGACTCAAGAGACGAAATCGAACAGCAAGCTGCCGATTACCTAATTAAGAAAGGAGCGGTACAGTTATGACTGAAATAATCGATTTACTCTTAACGCTCTCGCAAGATATTAAGGACTTAAAAGCACGTATCGAATTGTTACGACATTCGAGAGCCGAAGTATTAAAAGATACGTGGATAGACAATCAAGATGTATTGCAGACCTTACATATAAGTAAGCGTACGCTACAAACTTTAAGAACTAATGGCACATTGCCTTACAGCAAAGTAAAAGGTAAATTTTACTATAAAGTTGCTGACATAGAGCAATTGCTTCAAGACAACTACTACAACCATAATTTCAAACGAGATGGAAATAAGTAGAGAGGCAATTTTAGACAAAACACATTATGGTTTAAAAATCTATGCCTATGTGTTAAGACAGTACTATCCTGATACACCAGTCCTTTCTGTAAAAGGAAGGGACTGTGGGATAACTCGCAATCCGTTTAACGGTGGTAAAGAAACCTTACGTATTCATATTGATGGTATAATAGCAACACATCGAGATACAGAATTAGAAGCCTTTAAAGGTGATGTATTTGATTTTGCACAATACTATTTTAGGATAACCGATGAAGAAGATTTGTACCAGAAGATAAATCAAGTGCTACATCTAAATTTAGAAGTCAAGGAAAAAGACGAATTAGAATGGCTTAATGAACCAGACGATACCTGGTATGCCAACTGTAGCTTTTTTAAAGCACCTGTTCGCAATGTGTTTCCTTCGGAAACCTTGCGATTACGTCAAGTATTTGCATTAATCACAAGTCGTAAATACAAAAAGATTACTGAAGAATTAAGAGCAATTACCAATGTAAAAGAAGCACGTAAATTCAAAGCGAATCGCTTTGATTACGTAACACTTTCAGGAACATTTGAAAAACGAAGTGATAACAATTTGCTAAAGCATTCTAATTTATTAACCATTGATTTTGACCATTTAGAGAATCTACAAGAGTTAAGAACGCAACTCTTAAATGATGAATATTTTGAAACCGAAATGCTCTTTATTTCACCATCTGGTGATGGTTTAAAATGGATTATTAGAATAGATATTTCAGAAGTATCACATTCAGAGTATTTCACAGCAGTAGCAAATTACATTAAACACAATTATAACATTGAGGTTGACCAGTCAGGTAAAGACGTTTCCAGAGCGTGTTTTTTACCATACGACCCAACAGCCTTTCTACATAAAAGACATCAAGCATTATGACTAAAATATTTAACCCAAAAGATTGGTTAGAAGTTCCTAAAGAGCCAACAAAACCAAAAAGCAACACAGCAACAACCAATGTTGTTGCAGTTGCTGATAACGACATTGAATCCTACATTTCAGCAATCGAGCAATCAGGTACAGACATAACAGGAAGTTATGCCACTTGGAGAGATTTAGGCTTTGCTTTAGCAGAAGAATACAGAGAAACAGGAAGAGATTATTTCCACCGAATAAGTAAAAATTATGCAGGTTACGATGCTAAAGAGTGTGATGCACAATTCGATAAATGCTTAAACGCAAAAGGACACGGAATTACAATTGCTACCTTTTACCATTACACACATCAGTCAGGTATAAAACCGACTAAACAACAGTATAACAACGAAGTTGCAACAAACGTTATAACTGTTGTCGATACACCCAACCAATCAATGCCTACAATACCAGAAACGGTATATGAGAATTTGCCACAGTTTTTACAACAAGTTGTAAACCCTGCTAATGGACAGGAAGAAAAGGACATTTTGTTATTAGGTGCATTAACAGCCTTTAGTGCGTGTTTTCCTAAACTCTTCGGAATCTATGACCAACGTAAAGTTTTCAGTAATTTATATCTATTTGTAACTGCACCTGCATCTGCAGGTAAAGGAAGGCTTAACCAAATTAAAAATTTGGTAGAGCCTGTTCACAAATTAAAACGAGAACAAGCAAAAGTATTAAAACAGCAATTTCAAGCAGAAACTGCTACTTACAATATGAATAAAGGCAAAGATGAAAACTTGGAAAAACCGAGTAAACCACCAGAGCGAATGCTGTTTATTCCTGCTAACAATAGTGTAACAGGCGTATATCAATTAATTTCTGATAATAAAGGCAGAGGATTAATTTTTGAAACCGAAGGCGACACGTTAGCCCAAGCCTTTAAAAGCGATTATGGTAATTATTCCGATGGATTTCGTAAAGCATTTCATCACGAAACCATAAGCTATTATCGCAGAACAGATAGAGAATATGTAGATATTGAAAAACCCTGTTTATCAACAGTATTATCAGGTACACCAAAACAAGTGGCGACTCTAATACCCAACGCAGAAAATGGCTTGTTTAGTCGCTTTATGTTTTACTATATGAATATAAAACCAACTTGGAAAAATGTATTTCAAAATAGTAATAAGTTAGGTTTAGATGATTACTATAACCAATTAGGTAGCGAGTTTTTAGAATTGTACAAAACGCTAAAAAACAATCCAGAGATTGAAATACGATTAACCACAACCCAACAACAGCAATTCAATACATTTTTTGAATCCTTACAGACCAAATACATCAACCTACAACCCGAAGAATACATTGCAACAATAAGGCGATTAGGCTTAATTGCGTTTAGGATAATGATGCTATTCACAGCATTCCGTATTATGGAAGATGGTGATGTAAACGCAATCAAAGAATGTGAGGATATAGATTTTGAAAACGCTATAACCATAATTTCAATTTTAGTGAAGCACAGTAGTAAAGTATTTAATGACTTACCAATAGAGCAGAAAGCCACAAAACGTTCAAATAGAAAAGAACGCTTTTTAGAAAGTTTACCAAAGCAATTTAGCAGACAAGAGTATTTAGATTTAGCCACAAAACAGAGCATCCCACATAAAACAGCAGAAGGTTATATTACCAAATTTGTTGATGCAGGATTAATACACAGAGAAGCACACAATAACTATTCAAATCCTGCAAAGACATAGTTAAGGATTTCGAGGATTTAAGGAAATGATTAAATGGACTTCCTCAAATCCTCAACTTCCTCATTACCTGTTAATAACTGTTTATATCTTTTTACTTTCCTTTTGTTACCTTTTCTTAAATTAGACAAATATTGACAAGTCAAAATATCTCTAAAATGACATTTGGTAATTATATAAGGAAGTTAAGGGAAGAAAAGCAACTATTACTTCGTGAGGTTGCCTCTCAAATGAACATTGATACCGCCTTATTAAGTAAAATTGAACGTGGCACTCGCATTGCCAGAAAGGAACAAGTAGAAGATTTGGCAAAGGCTTTAAACAAAAGTGAAAATGAGTTACTAAACTTTTGGATGGCAGATAAAATTGTCAATATGATAAAGGATGAATCCAACAGTACGGAAATCCTCAAAAAAGCAGAAGAAGAAATTAAGAACTTAACCAACAAAAAACAGTAGCTTCTAAATGGCATTATTCCAAACATCAGTATTAAAAACATATCTGGCGCAACAAGATAATTCAGTAGTTGAGCGTGCCTATAAAAAATACACCAAGTATTTTCACAATGCTACCATTCAGGAGAATATTAAAAACTCTAAAGAAGAACAATACCAAGCCAAGTTTCTAGATGAATTGTTTGTCAATATCTTGGGTTATACCCTAAATCCAAAACCTAATTTCAATATCACTACCGAGTTTAAAAACCAAAAAGGCGCAGGTAAAGCAGATGGTGCTATTTTAAAGGAAACCAAAGCTATTGGAGTTATTGAGCTAAAAGGAACCAATACCAAAGATTTAGAAAGCATCCGTAAACAGGCGTTCGACTATAAAGCCAATCAAAAAGGCTGTGTCTATGTCATCACATCCAACTTTGAGAAGTTGCGATTTTACATCAATGATGCTACCGAGTTTTTAGAGTTCAATCTCTTTCAATTAGCACCCGAAGAATTTGCTTTAATGTACCTATGCTTACAAAAGGATAACATTCTTAACAATCTACCGCTAACCATTAAAGAAGCGTCTTTAGTTGAAGAAGACAAGATTACCAAACAGTTTTACAACGACTATTCCGTGTTTAAACGCGAACTTTTTAGAGACCTCGTAAAACGAAATGCCAAACGCCTTAAAATGGATGCTGTCATTGCGAGCGAAGCGCGGCAATCTCTTGAAGAGAACAACGCGAATGAGAATAAAGCACTCGAAAAAAACGTAAAACTATCCCTATTCAAAAAATCACAGAAACTCATAGACCGTTTTCTGTTCATTTTCTTTGCCGAAGATAGAGACCTATTACCACCAAATTCAACTATTCAAATTCTGGATAAGTGGAAAGCCGACATCGATTTTGGTGACGAACGCCCATTATATAATCTCTTTAAACAATACTTTCATTTCTTGGATGAAGGTAGAAAAGGCACAACCTCAAGAGCAGAAATCTATGCCTACAATGGCGGATTGTTTAAACCGGATGCCATTATAGATAGTTTGGAGATTGATGATGATTTGCTGTACAAACACACTTATAAACTCGCTAAATACGATTTTAGCTCTCAAGTAGATGTCAATATTTTAGGGCACATCTTTGAAAACTCACTTAACGAAATAGAAAGCGTTAATGCCGAAATTGAAGGCGGCGAGTTCGATAAGCAAAAGAGTAAGCGTAAAAAAGATGGCGTGTTCTACACGCCAAAATACATTACCAAATACATTGTAGAAAATACCGTTGGTAAATTGTGCCAAGAGAAAAAAGACCAATTAGGTTTTAAAGAAGAAGCCTATTTCGAGATAAAAAAGGGAACACATCAAAACACCAAAAAACAACTATTAGAGGTTTTAGATAATTACAGAGCGTGGCTACTAAAAATAACCATTTGCGACCCTGCTTGTGGCTCTGGAGCATTTTTGAACCAAGCATTAGATTTTCTGATTAAAGAACACCGTTACATCGATGAGCTAAAAGCAAAAGTATTAGGTGGTGGCCTTATATTAAGCGATATAGAAAACACCATTTTAGAAAACAATATTTATGGCGTAGACCTTAATGAAGAATCTGTAGAAATTGCTAAACTATCGCTTTGGTTACGTACCGCACAACCACGACGAAAACTCAACGATTTAAGCAACAATATTAAATGTGGTAACTCATTAATTGATAGCAAAACCGTAGCAGGAGATAAAGCCTTTAATTGGCAACAAGAATTTCCACAGATATTCAATCCGTCATTGCGAGGAGGCACAACGAAGCAATCTGTTGATGTAAATCAAGGCTTTGATGTAATTATTGGAAATCCGCCTTATGTAAGGCACGAGCTTATTTCGGATTATAAGGAATATTTATCTAAAAACTATTCCTCTTATCAAAGTACAGCAGACTTATATGTTTATTTTTTGGAGAAAGGAATGAATCTTTTAAGTCATAATGGACTACTTGGATATATTACACCAAACAAGTTTACAAACGTAACTTATGGTTCGAATATTAGAACGATATTAGGTAATGATTATTCAATAGAAAAATTAATTGATTTTGGTGAATTACCTGTTTTTGCTGATGCAGCGACTTTTCCCTTCATATCGATTATTAGAAATAAAATTGAAAAAAGTGATATTGATTTCGTGAAAATTAACAGTTTAAAAAATCTTGATATTTCTACGTCAATTGAAAAAGATGGTATAAAAGTTAGTGCTAAATCCTTGTTTGGTAATGAATGGAATTTAATTTCCAAAAATGAAAGCAAAGTATTATCAAAGATTTTATCAATCGGAAAACCATTAAAAAAATATTTAGATGTCGAATTTTATCGTGGAATACTGACAGGGTATAACGAGGCTTTCATTATTGATGAAACTATTAAAAAACTATTAATTGAAGAAGATTATAATTCTGCCGAAATTATTAAGCCATTTGTTGATGGTGATGATGTACGTTATTATCATTTGAGGACAAAAGGCAAATTTATAATTTTCACAAGGCGCGGTATAAATATTGAAAAATACCCTGCTATCAAGAAATACTTAAATCAATTTTATGATAGATTAAAACCTAAAGAGAGTAAATCAGACAAAATTGGTAGAAAAAAAGGTGATTATAAATGGTATGAAATTCAAGATTCAATTTCTTATTACAAGGAGTTCGATAAGCCAAAAATAATTTATCCAGAAATAGCAAAGGAATCTCGCTTTACAATCGATTTGAATAGAACATACTTAAACAAAACAATATTTTTCATTCCAATTGAAGATTATTTTTTACTTGGAGTGTTAAATTCAAAATTAGTATGGTTTTTTCTTTGTAACACTTGCACTTCATTAGGTGACCCTAAAAATGGAGGCAGATTAAATATACAAAAAGTTTATCTTGAAAAAACACCGATTCCTACTGATATAGAAGAAAGTGATAAAAATAAATTAGTTAGAAAATCAAAGATGTTATTTGAAAAGCAAAATGTTTTATACAATCAATCAAAAAGTTTTACTAACTATATAATGTCCTCTCAAAATTTAGAAAAACTAACTCGAAAACTACAAAACTGGCACGAGTTAGACTTTGCAGACTTTATAAAAGAACTCAACAAAGCCATTAAAAAAGCAGGTGGCACACCGCTTACCAAAAAAGACGAGTTTGAGTGGTTAGAACTTTTTGAGGATAACAAGAAAAAAGCCCAAGAGTTACAAACCCAAATCACCCAAACAGAAAATGAAATTGATACTATGGTGTATGAGTTGTATGGCTTAACAGAAGAAGAACGAAACATTGTAGAAAATAGTTAAGTTATGGCAACAGAAGAAATGAAAGCAATGCGTTTAGAGGCATTTCTAAATAGAGCATACAAATTGGATAAAAGAATTAAAAGACCTTCAAAAGGTGAATACTATGCGCTTACCAGAGCAGAAGAAAAGGGTAATCCACAAAAGGAACTTAAAATTTTAAAAAGCAGAATAGAACAAGCTATTGAAGTGTTTTTTAAACAATCCATTGACTATAAAACGGAAGAGAGTTTAAAAATTTTAAGCTCATTAAATGCACAAACCAATAACAGTAATGATATAAGTTTAGTTATTGAAAAAGGATTAAAAATTACAGAGCAATTCAAATAGATTTTATGTAAAACTGAAAATTACATTACCAATGCAAGAACACCTCAAAACCAACATACTTAACTTTAAATGGCCTAATAGTGCGCCTACCATTTATTTAACTTTAGAGGATATGGAAGGCAGTCATCCCATCCATAAATCTAAATTTTCAAGTCAGATTAAAGAGGTGTTTCCAGATGCAGACCTATCTAATACAGACCAGATATTTACAACATTTACAACAGAAATACCAGATGCACCAAGCATTAAACTAAATTTAGTAGATGGTAGAGAATTAAGAATTTATAAGCAATTCCTTAAACATCAATTAAGAAGCTATTTTAAATCTAAAGACTATATAGTAGTAAAAAACTTTGTTGGCGATGTACAAGTGTGGATGCCTTCTCTTAAAGGCAATACAGAACATTATAATTTGTATTACAAATTCTCATTTAAAATACAATTTGCAAAATTAACCGACTTACCAGAGCTTATTGTATCGTATGATGGCACTTCAAAAGTCCTTACAATGTCGGTTAAGGATATAGAGGGTTCAGAGTTAATAAAGCGTTGTGTATATGGTCAAAAAACGTTCAATTACCAAATGGACCTCGATACAGAGGAAAAAGAAGAATTTTACAATACTATTCATTTTGACCAAGCATACCCAATTTTTAATTTGCCATTAGCTCGAGCATTAGATATACCTATTGAGGAACCAGTAAGACCAGCCAACAAATACCAAAAGTATGTGGCACTTATTAATAATTTTGCTACCAATTATCTGTTTACAGAAGATTTTAAAGCCTTATTTCCATTTAAGACTGATGCGTTTATAGATGTGCCACTCAATCGTATTAATCATATCGACCCACAAGTAGGGTTATTAGAATTTGGTAAAGACCAATACGGTAACAAGAAAACCCATTTAGTGCCTAAATTGGCAATGAATAACCTCAACCCTTACAAAAGACCCAACAACCAAAACATTAAGTTTTTCTTTGTGTACCATACGTCACATAAAGAAGCAATTAAAACCTTTTACAATAACCTCAAAACTGGTGTTACTGCGGATAAAAAATATTTTAAAGGGATTGAGGCTTATGTAAACATCAAGGCTTCAACGTCTAAAGAACATTTTATTGAGTTTACCAACGAAAACAACCCAATACCAGAAATAACAGAGCAATTAGAAAACCTTTCGTTTGACCACGATAATGTACGTTATGCAGCATTCTATTTAAGTCCTTTCGATAAGTTTACACCAAATCCCGAAGACCGAGACATCTATATTCAAATAAAAGAATTGTTTTTAAATGAAGGTATTGTTACACAAGTTGTAGATTATGAAAAAATGGTGGTCAATATCGAGAATCAATACAACTTCCAATTCTCATTACAAAATATGGCATTGGCAATTCACGCCAAATTAGGTGGTGCACCTTGGAAACTCGCAGTAACTGATAAAAAAGAATTAGTAATAGGTGTTGGTGCATTTACCAATCAAGGAGAAAACAGACGCTATATAGCAAGTGCCTTTAGCTTTCAGAACAATGGCTTGTTTAGAAAGTTCGAGTATTTCGACCAAAGCGAAACAGACTTATTAGCAGGAAGTATTTGTAAAGCCATTAGAGATTTTACGTCCGTTGCAGAAGCAGATAAAGTTGTGATTCACTTCTATAAGGAAATGAGTTACGAGGAACTAAAACCAATTATTAGAGGGATGCATACATTAGGGTTAAAAATTCCGCTTTACATTCTAAATATCAATAAAACAGAAGCAGAAGATATTATTGCTTACGACCTCAATTGGGGTAAAAGGTTAATGCCTGTAAGTGGCACATACATACGTATTAGCGAAAATCAATTCCTACTGTTTAATAATGCGCGTTACCCTAATTCACAGAGATATGCAGATACAGATGGTTATCCGTTTCCAATAAAAATTAAGGTAAGCAGTCCAGATGAAGATGCTTTTGAAGATGCAGACGTAGTGTTAGAACTATTAACACAAGTATATCAGTTTAGCAGATTGTATTGGAAATCCTTACGCCAACAAAATGTACCAATCACAATTAAATATCCTGAAATGGTAGCACAAATAGCACCGCGTTTTAATAATGGCGTTCCAGACGATGCTAAAGATGCGTTATGGTTTTTATAATTTACCAATCAATTTATTTGCACAACCATTGCATTAAAAAATTCTTATATTTGCCTTAATGAAATTTTTAGCATTCATATTGTCAATCTATATCTTCACACTAAATTTAGTGCCTTGTGAAGATACAGGTACTTTTGACAATGAAGTTAAAAAAAAAATTTCTCAAGATTTAGGTGATAACCACCAACATCAAGATGCAGATTTATGTTCCCCATTTTGTATTTGCCAATGTTGCCATATAAACGCAACTTATTTCAAATTCGCAGAAATAAAATTTGAGTTTAAATACATTTCTTCTCAAGATTTTCTCTACTTAAACGGTATAAAAAAAGATTTTACCACTTCCATTTTACAGCCACCACAGGCATAATTCAGTTTTTTAAAGGATAGCTATATCCTTACGCAATGCTTTTTAACAAAAGCATTGCTTCGCTTTTATTTTGCGCGAAGCGCAAAATGATATGTTTAACTGAATTAAAATTTTACTATGATTAATAAAATCATTGATTTTTCAATCAATAACAAATTCATTATTGGTTTGCTTACGCTTACCATAATTGGAGCAGGTATTTGGAGTATGACCAAAGTGCCAATCGATGCTGTTCCAGACATTACCAATAACCAAGTACAGGTTATTACACAAGCACCTAATTTAGGTACAGAAGATATTGAACAATTTGTAACCTACCCTGTGGAAGTTGCAATGAGCAACCTGCCTGATGTAAAGGAAATTAGGTCAATCTCTCGTTTTGGCTTATCGGTTGTTACCATCGTATTCGACGATGATATGGGAACCTATCTACCTCGTCAATTAGTAGCCGAAAAACTAAACGAAGTCAAAGAACAAATTCCAGCTGGTTTTGGAGAACCTACTATGGGACCTATTTCCACAGGATTAGGGGAAATTTATCAATACACCTTAAAAGTAGCACCAGAGTATAAAGACAAATACGACATTGCAGATTTACGCTCAATGCAGGATTGGATTGTACAACGTCAAATGGCAATGGTAGAAGGTGTGGTTGAGGTTAACGCCATAGGCGGTAAAATTAAACAATACGAAGTCGCGGTTGACCCAAACGATTTAAACGCAATTGGATTGACCATTACAGATGTCTTTAATGCACTTGAAGCCAATAATCAAAATACAGGTGGTGCATATATTGAAAAGAACCATCAGGCTAATTTTATTCGTGGAGAAGGCTTGGTACGGAGTTTAGAAGACATTAAAAAAATTACGGTAAAAACCGTTAATAATATTCCTGTAACTATTAATGATATTGCAACTGTGCAATTCGGTTCTGCCATACGTTACGGTGCATTAACCCAAGATGGTGAAGGTGAAGTTGTAGGTGGATTGGTGATGATGCTAAAAGGTGCAAATTCCAATGATGTTATTGCCAATGTAAAAGAGCGAATGACTCAAATTGAAAAGTCATTACCTGAAGGTGTAATTATTGAACCCTTATTAGACCGAAGTAAATTAATTGGAGAAACAACTTCTACTGTAACCACAAATCTTATTGAAGGTGCATTGATAGTTATTTTTGTGCTTATCTTCTTATTGGGTAATTGGCGAGGTGGTTTAATCGTTGCTTCAACAATACCATTATCCTTATTATTCGCTTTTATTTTAATGAACGTGTTCGATGTTTGGGTAAACTTAATGAGTTTGGGAGCAATAGATTTCGGTATTATAGTTGATGGCGCTGTAATTATTGTAGAAAGTACAGTATTTCTCATTGCATCACAAGTACTAAAAAAGAAACAGCTTACATCCAAAGAGCGAGATAAAGTGGCGTCTAATGCTTCAAAAAAGATGATGAACGCTGCGTTTTTCGGTCAGTTGATTATCCTTATCGTTTTTCTACCCATTTTAGCCTTACAAGGTATTGAAGGAAAGATGTTTAAACCAATGGCATTGACCTTTATTTTTGCTATGATTGGTGCAATGGTACTGTGTTTAACCTATGTGCCAATGATGTCTGCTTTAGTGTTAAGAGCACCAAAAAATGATAAAAAATCTTATGGAGATAGATTTGTACATTGGGTTGAAGACAAATATCAACCTTTATTGGTTAGAGCCTTGCGAAAAGGTAAATGGGTAATTGGTATTGCAGTTGTGTTGTTTGGGATAACCGTTTTTATGTTTTCAAGAATGGGTGGTGAATTTATCCCGCAACTCGATGAAGGTGATATTGCATTTCACGCAATATTAAAACCAGGTAGCTCACTTACAGAAACTATTGAAACTACGACCAAAATAGAACAAATAGTAAAAGCCAAATTTCCAGAAGTCGAAAAAATTGTGAGTCGTATTGGTGTTGCTGAAATACCAACCGACCCAATGCCAATGGATTTAGCTGATGTTTTTGTTATTCTGAAACCTAAAAGCGAATGGACAACAGCAGAGACAAAAGATGAATTGATTGAGAAAATGAAAGAAGCGGTTGAAATCGTTCCTGGTGTTAATTATGAGTTTACCCAACCTATCGAAATGCGTTTTAATGAGTTGCTTGAAGGTGTGCGTGAAGATATTGCCATTAAACTCTATGGTGAAGACATTGACATACTATCCCAAAAAGCTGAAGAAATATCTAAAATTATTGCAGGTACTGAAGGTATTGGAGATATGAAAGCGGAAGCCACAACGGGTTTACCACAAATGACCATCAATTACAACCGGAATAAATTAGCACAATACGGACTTCAAATAAATACGCTCAATCAAACCGTACAATCTGCATTTGCAGGTGGTACAGCAGGTGTGATTTTTGAGGGTGAAAAACGCTTCGATTTAGTGGTGCGTTTAAGTTCTCAAAACCGAAAGGATATAACAGATGTTCAAAACCTGTACATCAATTTACCTTCAGGTGCTCAAATTCCTTTGCGTGAAATTGCAGATGTAAGCTACAAAGCAGGACCAATGCAAATAAGTAGAGACAATACCAACAGAAGAACCTATGTAGGTATCAATGTCAGAGGTCGAGATGTAAAATCGTTGGTAACTGAAATAAAATCAAAATTAGATGCACAATTGGAACTACCATCGGGTTATTTTATTCGCTATGGTGGTGCATTTGAAAATCTGGAACGTGCCAGCAATCGATTACAAACCGTTGTTCCTATTGCATTGTTGCTCATATTTATATTGATATACTTTGCATTAAAATCTTTACCACAAACCTTAATGATTTATATAGCCATCCCAATGGCAACCATTGGTGGTGTTGTAGCCTTATGGTTGCGTGATATGCCATTTAGTATTTCAGCAGGTGTTGGTTTCATTGTATTGTTTGGCGTTGCGGTTTTAAATGGATTGGTAATGATAAGTGGACTTAACGAATTAAAAGACGAAGGAGTAACCAACCTAAAAGACAGAATTGTTGAAGGCACTAAACGAAGAATCAGACCTATTATGTTAACTGCTTTTACAGATGTATTAGGCTTTCTGCCAATGGCGATTTCGTCATCAGCAGGTGCTGAAGTACAACGTCCATTGGCAACGGTTGTTATTGGTGGATTATTAACTTCAACTTTGCTAACACTATTTGTGTTACCTATTTTATACCATTGGGTAGAAAATAAATCTTTTACGTTTAAGCCAAATAAAAAGTTAGTAACAGCAACAGCAGTTGTATTATTACTATTTGGCTTTTCACCACAAAGTAATGCACAAGAGTTGAATGATACAATTCCCGAAATTTCATTACAGGAAGCTGTTAAACTCGCAAAAAGTAATTATCCATTATTGAAGCAAAAGCAGTTGGAAATTACAAAACAAGAACAATTAAAAGCGACTGCCTATGATTTCGGAACGACTCAAATTTTTACAGGTGGAGAAGAAGTTAATAGTGGCAATGGTATTTATACAACCATAGGTATTGGTCAATCTAATATTGATGTGTTTGGTATTGGTTCAAAAAGGAAGTTACAAGAACAACGCATTCAGTTAGCACAAAAAGCCTTTCAACTTTCCGAATTAGAACTGGAATTAGAAGTCAAAAAGGCGTGGTCAAAATGCTATCAAATGAAACGAAACTATGATTTGTATAAAGAACTGGATTCCATTTATTCCAAATTTGAACAAGCAGTAGCTTTAAATTATGAAGTCGAAGCCATTTCTAAATTAGAATATTCAGCAGCAAAAAATCAAGCGTTTCAAATTCAGAATAAAAAAGCGCAAGCCTATAGTAATTATCTTATTGCCTTACAACAATTCAATTTGTGGTTGGTATCAGAAGAAGTTTTTACAGTTTCAGATGAGTTTGACGTAGTGATGGAGAATGATATGGAAACGTTCAGTATTGAAAATCATCCATTGTACAGTATGTCGCAGAACATTGTAGATGAAGCAGAAGCCAAATATAAAGCTGCAAAGGCAGATAATTTACCGAAGTTCAATCTTCAAGGTGGCTTACAGCGTGTCAATGGCAATTCAGGATTTTACACCTATCAAGCAGGAATTTCAATTCCGTTTTTATCAGGTTCTAACAAAGCACAAGTTAGAAGTGCCAGAATTGATAAAGAAATAGCAGAAACCAACGTAGCGTTCAAAAAACAGGAAGTACAATCAAGGTTTATTCAGGCTAAAGAAAATTATTTCAAATGGAAAACGTCTTGGGAGTTTTACAAAGACCAAGTTTTACCATTAACAAAAGAGCAAAAAACAGGTGCATTACTGGCATATAGAGAAGGCGAAATTGATTATACTGCATTTACGCAGTTGATAAAAGAAGCAATTCAATCGGAACTTGAAGCACAGACTGCATTAGTAAACTATTTAGAAAGCACATTTCAATTACAATATTTTAATCAATAAGACAATGAAAAATAAAATATATAAAATTCTTACCGTAATGGTGTTAACCATTTTTGTTTCAGCTTGCGGAAATAAAGAAAATCATAACGAGAATGATGGTCATTCCCACGATGAGGAAGAAAAAACAGAAGTTAATGAAGAACATAATGAAAGCGAAGAAGTAATGCTATCACAACAGCAATTCGATACTTTAAAAATGAAAATAGATACGTTGGCATTACGTAATATGAGCGGCTATGTAGAAGCAAACGGAACGTTAGAAGTACCACCACAAAACGAAGCAGCTATTACTACTGTTGTTGGTGCAAATGTCGTTTCAATTGAAGTGATTGAAGGTGATAAGGTTAATAAAGGTCAAGTTGTGGCTTATCTATCGCACCCAAATATCATACAAGCGCAAACGGATTATTTAAACGCTTATAGCAATAGCGAGCTTGCAAAGAAAAATTATGAACGTCAACAAAAATTATACGATGCTGGTGTTGGTTCTGGTGCTAATTTCCAGAAAGCAGAAGCAGAATATCAAGCATCAAAAGCAATGGTTAATGGTTTAGAAGCGCAATTAAGAATACTCAACGTTAACACTACATCAGTTCGCAATGGAACAATTGCACAGCGCATAGCATTGCGAAGTCCAATAGAAGGCTTTGTGCAAAAAGTTGAAGTAAAAACAGGTCAATATGTAGAGCCACAAACCGAATTATTTGAAATTGTAAATACGCATCACGTTCACGCCGATTTAATGGTTTTTGAAAAAGATGTTTATAAAGTACAGAAAGGTCAGAAAGTTAACTTTACGGTACAATCCATACCAGATGCAGAGCTTATCGCAGAAATCTATTCCGTAAGCAAAACCTTTGAGGACAACCCAAAAGCAGTCCACGTTCACGCAGAAATAGAAAACAAAAAAGGTAACTTAATTCCTGGTATGTATATTCAAGGTAAAATTCAAGTAGATAATACCCAAACAAAAGCTTTACCAGAAAGTGCAATTATAAAAGAAGGCGAAAGATATTATGTGTTTTCAGTAGAAAAAGAAAATGACGATTGGAGCTTTAAACCTATCGAAGTTGTGTTAGGCACTAAAGATGGTGATTGGGTATCGGTTCAATTTACTGAAAACATAGAAAGTAATACAAAATTTGCTTATAACAATGCTTATTATCTTAACGCAGAAATGAAAAAAGGAGAAGCAGAACACGCACATTAATTATGGAAACAATAGAACAAGTATTAGAGTCAAAAAATATTCGTGTTACAGCAATGCGTTTGCTTATATATAAGTTTCTTGCAGAAAAAGAGGTCGCTGTTACTTTAAGTGATATTGAAAATGCTTTCTCAAAAGCAGACAGAACCACTTTATACAGAACTATTAAAACCTTTGAAGAAAAGGCTATTGTGCATCAAATAGACGATGGTACAGGGATTACAAAATATGCATTATGTGAAAAGGGATGTAATTGTGAAATTGAAACCGATTTGCACTTACATTTCCATTGTAATAATTGCAATGAAACCATTTGCTTAACAGAACATAAAATACCTCAAATAAAAGTGCCAGATGGTTTTGTGTCAGAGAATGTAAATTTGGTGGTAAAAGGTATTTGCGATAAGTGTAGTGTCTAATTATTGCACTTCCATTGCACGCTTTTTAATTGCATTTTTGTAATCAAAGAATTAAGTAATTATGAAAAGTAAATTAGCGATAACAAGTTTGCTTACAGCAATTACAGCTTCATTATGTTGTATAACACCTGTTTTGGCTTTAATAGCAGGAACAAGCGGTGTAGCTTCAACTTTTTCTTGGATAGAACCATTTAGACCTTACTTAATTGGGCTAACAATAGTAGTTCTTCTCTTTGCTTGGTATCAAAAATTCAAGCCAGAAAAAGAAATAGACTGCGGCGAATGTGAAACGGATGAAAAACCAAAATTTATGCATTCAAAAACCTTTTTAGGAGTGGTAACAGCATTTGCAATTGTGATGTTGGCTTTCCCATACTACTCAAGTATGTTATATCCAAAAACCGAAAAACAAATCATAATAGTTAATAACTCAAATATCAAAACAACAGAGTATAAAATAAGTGGTATGACCTGTGCCAGTTGTGAAGCTCACGTAAACCACGAAGTAAATAAACTTAACGGAATTGTAAACTCAAAAACATCATACGAAAATGGTAACTCAATCATTGAGTTTGACGAAACTAAAACCAATGAATTGGAGATTGAGAAAGCAATTAATGCTACAGGTTATAAAGTAACTGATAAAAAAGAAAATTGATGCAAACCATATTAAAATCGGAAATCACTTGCCCTAACTGCGGTCATAAAAAAGTGGAAGATATGCCAACTAACGCTTGTCAATTCTTTTACGAGTGTGAGCATTGTAAAACGGTTCTAAAACCAAACGAAGGTGATTGTTGTGTGTATTGTTCTTATGGTACAGTTCCTTGTCCACCAATTCAACAAAACAAAAGTTGTTGCTAAAACAAAACTAAATGAAAAAAAAGAAAGTCAATTTAAGAGATTTAAAACCAAATTCAGAAGAACAACATTCTCACGATGATGGTCATAATCACGGTAATGGTAGTGCATTCAAAACCTATGTACCTGCAATCATAAGTTTTACAATGCTTATCATTGGTATAGGTTTAGATTATTTTGATGTTTCCTTCTTTAAGGATTGGATTCGTATTGCTTGGTATGGTATTGCATATTTACCTGTAGGCCTTCCTGTTGTGAAAGAGGGTTGGAATAGTATTAAAAAAGGTGATGTTTTTACAGAGTTCTTTTTAATGTCTATAGCAACCATTGGTGCATTTGCCATTGGCGAATATCCCGAAGGTGTTGCAGTAATGCTATTTTATGCAGTAGGCGAATTATTTCAAAGTGCTGCTGTAAATCGTGCAAAAGGAAATATAAAAGCATTATTAGATGTTAGACCTAAAGAAGCCAATGTATTTCGTGAGGGAGATTATAAAAGTGTTTCGCCAAAAGATGTAAACATTGGAGAAAAAATTCAAATTCGAGTAGGTGAAAAAATTCCATTGGATGGTGTTTTATTATCCGAAAAAGCATCTCTAAACACCGCAGCATTAACAGGCGAAAGCAAACCAGATTCCATTCAGAAAGAAGCAAAGGTTTACGCAGGTAGTATCAATTTAGAAAGTGTTATTGAAGTTGAGGTAACCAACAAGTTTGAAGATAGTTCTATTGCGAGAATATTAGACTTGGTTCAAAATGCTACAGCTCGTAAGTCTAAAACAGAATTATTCATTAGACAGTTTGCTCGTATCTACACACCAATTGTAGTGTTCTTGGCTATTGGTGTTACTTTTATACCTTACTTTTTTGTAGATGATTATATATTTAGAGATTGGTTATACAGAGCATTAATATTCTTGGTAATATCTTGTCCTTGTGCGTTAGTGATTTCAATTCCATTAGGATATTTCGGTGGATTGGGAGCAGCTTCAAAAAATGGAATATTATTTAAAGGTGCTTCATTTTTAGATGCAATGACCAAGATAAATACTTTGGTAATGGACAAAACAGGAACCGTAACTAAAGGTGTTTTTAAAATCAAAGAAGTAAAAGCAATTGATTGGAAAGAAACCGAATTTATGCAATATTTAATGGCGATGGAAGAACAATCCACGCATCCAATTGCTAAAGCAATTTTAGAGTATAAATCAGAAGGAGAAGATTTTGAAGCTCAAGACGTTTCTGAAATTGCAGGTAAAGGATTAAAAGGAATTGTAAATAGTAAAACAGTTTTAGTAGGTAATAAAGCATTAATGATTGCTAATAATATAGAAGTCCCAGCGGAAACGGAAAATATTGTAGAATCTATTGTATTAGTTGCAATAGATAACAAGTTTGCTGGTTATGTGGTAATAGCAGACGAATTAAAAGAAGATGCCAAAGAAACAATTGTCAAATTACAAAAAGTTGGTATCAAAAATATTATGATGCTTTCCGGTGACAAAGATTCCATTACTCAACAAGTCGCTAAAGAGTTGAACATCGAAAATGCAAAAGGTGATTTACTTCCAGAAGATAAGTTAAACGAAGTTGAAATATTAAAAAAGAATCCTGAAAATAAAGTAGCATTTATAGGGGATGGTATAAACGATGCGCCTGTTTTAGCAGCAAGTAACGTTGGAATTGCAATGGGTGGTTTGGGTAGTGATGTAGCTATTGAAACAGCAGACGTTATCATTCAAACAGACCAACCATCAAAAGTAGTGAGAGCCATTAAAATTAGTCGTTCTACACGCAAAGTAGTTTGGCAGAATATCATTTTAGCGTTTGGAGTTAAAGTTATTGTCTTGATATTAGGAGCAGGTGGTTTAGCCACAATGTGGGAAGCTGTTTTTGCAGATGTAGGAGTAGCATTATTAGCAATTTTAAATGCAGTTCGATTGCAGAAAATGAAATGGGATTAAGCAGATTAATCAATTAAACTTCTGTTAAACAAAATCAATAGTTGTTAAAATTTCGTAACTTCGCAATCAATATGAAGCAGATTTTCCATAAAATAATGTCTTTAGCAATGACTTTTGTAGTGTTATTCTCTACAATGTCATTTACTGTGAATATGCATTATTGCGGAGATACTTTAGTAGAAACTGCTATCTTTCAAAAAGCCAAAGGTTGCGGAATGGAAATGGAAAAGCCTTCAACCGAAGGATGTTCTATTACCAAGAAAAATTGTTGTGATGATGAACAATTAGCAATTGAAGGTCAAGACGAATTACAATTGCAAGTTGACAAAATCACGTTTGAGCAACAAGTATTCATCGCTTCATTTGTTTATACTTACATTAACCTTTTTGAAGGTTTAGACAGTAATGTATCTACCTACGAAGAATACAAACCACCACTCGTCATAAGGCAAATCTACAAGATTGACGAGACCTATTTAATTTGATTTTTAAACAATAGACTGTTTTATCCTATAGCTGTAGCTATAAGGATAATTTGCTGTATTCGGTGTTTTTACAACACTATTGTCTAATTGTTTAAAATCAATCATATGCTAAATAAAAGCATCAAATTTTTAATAGAAAACAAACTCGTTGCAGTTTTACTACTTGTCCTTTTTATTGGATGGGGAACTGTTAATGCACCTTTTAATTGGGATACAGGATTTTTGCCAAGTAACCCTGTAGCAGTAGATGCTATTCCCGATATAGGTGAAAATCAACAAATCGTATTTACCAAGTGGGATGGTCGTTCCCCACAAGATATAGAAGACCAAATAACCTATCCATTAACCACATCATTATTGGGTATTCCTGGAGTGAAAACCATTCGTAGTTCCTCTATGTTTGGGTTTTCAAGCATCTATATCATTTTTGAAGAGGATATAGAATTTTACTGGAGCAGAAGTCGTATTCTCGAAAAACTTAATTCCTTACCAAGTGGTTTATTACCCGAAGGTGTTAATCCAGCGTTAGGTCCAGATGCCACAGGATTAGGACAAATATTTTGGTACACACTTGAAGGTCGTGATGAGAACGGTAATGTAACAGGTGGTTGGGATTTACACGAATTACGTAGTATTCAAGATTACTATGTTAAATATGCCTTGTCCTCTGCAAGCGGTGTTTCTGAAGTTGCATCAATTGGTGGTTATGTTCAAGAGTACCAAGTGGATGTAAACCCAGAACTAATGCGTCAATACAATATTGGGTTACATCATATTGTTAAAGCTGTAAAAGAAAGTAATAAGGATATTGGTGCACAGACTTTGGAAATTAATCAAGCAGAATATTTAGTTCGTGGTTTGGGGTATGTTAAATCCATTTCAGACATTGAAAATGCAGTAGTCACTTCAGAAGATTATACTTCAATTAGAATAAAGGATATAGGTAAAGTTTCATTAGGTCCTGCAACAAGACGTGGATTATTAGATAAGGAAGGTGCTGAAGTTGTTGGTGCTGTTGTGGTGGCTCGTTATGGAGCAAACCCAATGGAAGTCATTAATAACGTAAAGGAAAAAATTAATGAATTAAGCGCAGGGCTACCTACAAAAACATTAGCAGATGGTAGAACATCACAAGTAACAATAGTACCATTTTACGACCGTACAGAATTGATTCAAGAAACATTAGGTACACTAAATGAGGCCTTAACATTAGAGATACTCATTACCATTTTGGTCATTATCATTATGGTATTCAATCTTCGTGCTTCCGTATTAATCTCTGGTTTATTACCTGTAGCAGTTTTAATGGTATTTATTGCAATGAAACTCTTTGGTGTAGATGCCAACATTGTCGCTTTATCAGGTATTGCTATTGCTATCGGTACAATGGTCGATGTTGGTGTCATACTATCAGAAAATATTATTCGGCATTTAGATGAAGATGATGGAACTCAATCCATTAATACGGTAGTTTATAACGCAACAGCTGAAGTGTCTGGCGCAATCGTAACCGCAGTAATGACAACAATTATAAGTTTTATACCTGTTTTTACAATGATTGGCGCTGAAGGAAAATTATTCAGACCATTAGCATTCACAAAAACCTTTGCATTAACAGCTTCAATAATTGTAGCATTGTTTTTAATTCCACCTTTTGCAGCGTTTTTATTCAGAAAGAAAAGCATAAAAACGCATTTTAAATATGCTTTAAATGGTGTTTTAATAGTATTAGGGATAATAGCAATAATCTATGGTTATTGGTTAGGATTAATATTGATAGCTTTTGGTATCACAGCATTGTTAAGTACTCAAAATAAAATAACAGAAAAACAATCCAACTTAATTAATATCATAATATGTACAACTGCAATAGTATTTCTGTTAGCGGAATATTGGAGACCTTTAGGAGTTGATAAAAGTATCTTCTGGAACCTCATCTTTGTTGGTGTCATTTGCTTTGGCTTATTGGGTGTTTTCTCATTGTTTATCAGGTATTATACTCGAATTTTAAGATGGTGTTTAGATAATAAATTACTATTTCTTTCAATTCCAACTGCAATTGTCATTGCTGGTTTTTTCATTATGAAAAACACAGGTAAAGAATTTATGCCATCATTAAATGAAGGTTCGTTTTTATTGATGCCTACTTCGATGCCACATTCTGGTGTAGAAGAAAATAAGCGTGTTTTACAGCAGTTAGATATGGCAGTTGCAAGTATTCCTGAAATTGAAACAGTAGTCGGAAAAGCAGGTCGTACAGAATCTGCTTTAGACCCAGCACCACTATCAATGTATGAAAATGTTATTCAGTATAAGTCAGAATATATGCTGAATGAAAATCGAGAACGTCAACGTTACAAAGTCAATGATGATGGTTTGTTTGAATTAAAAGATGGTCGATTTATCGCAAATCCAAATAATACAGAAAATGTCACCTTGAGCACAGTTGAAAGGTCTCAACTCATTCCAGACAATAATGGAGAGTTCTATCGAAATTGGCGACCAGAAATACAATCACCAGATGATATTTGGAATGAAATCGTAAGAGTCACCAAACTACCAGGTGTTACATCTGCACCAAAATTACAGCCTATTGAAACCCGATTGGTAATGCTACAAACTGGTATGCGTGCACCTATGGGGATAAAAGTTAAAGGTCAAGACTTGAAACAAATAGAAGCATTTGGTGTTCAGTTAGAAGGTATACTCAAACAAGCTGAAGGTGTTAAAAAAGAAGCTGTTTTTGCAGACCGTATTGTTGGTAAACCCTATTTGTTAATTGATATTGATAGAGAGAAAATTGCACGTTATGGCATTTCGATACAAGATGTTCAAGATGTATTAAAAGTAGCAGTTGGTGGTATGGTCTTAACCCAAACGGTAGAAGGTCGAGAGCGATATGGTGTACGTGTACGTTACCCAAGAGAATTAAGAGCAAATCCAACCGATTTAAAACAAATCTATGTGCCTGTTGAAAAAGGAAGCCCTGTTCCGTTAAGTGAATTAGCGACTATAAAATATGAACAAGGTCCACAAGTAATTAAAAGTGAAGATACTTTTTTAGTTGGCTATGTGTTATTTGATAAAATGGATGGTTTTGCAGAAGTAAATGTGGTTGAAAATGCACAAACCTTAATTCAAGAAAAGATAGATAATGGCGAATTGGTTGTACCAAAAGGCATTAACTATCAATTTACAGGAACGTATGAGAACCAATTACGAGCAGAAAAAACTTTATCGGTTGTTGTACCATTAGCTTTGGCAATTATCTTTTTGATATTGTACTTCCAATTCCGTTCTGTTGGAACATCCTTAATGGTATTTACAGGTATTGCAGTAGCATTTGCTGGTGGTTTCTTAATGATTTGGCTCTATGGTCAAGATTGGTTTTTAAACTTTAATTTCTTTGGAGAGAATCTACGTGAATTATTTCAAATACATCCAATTAATTTAAGTGTAGCAGTTTGGGTTGGTTTCATTGCTCTTTTTGGTATTGCAACAGACGATGGAGTTGTAATGGCAACTTATTTAACACAAACATTTGATAGAAATACACCAGAAAATAAAAAAGAAATCAGAGCATCAGTAGTAGAAGCAGGAGAAAAACGTATTAGACCTTGTTTAATGACAACTGCTACTACCATATTGGCATTATTACCAGTATTAACATCTACAGGAAGAGGTAGTGATATTATGATACCTATGGCAATACCAAGTTTTGGTGGAATGTTAATCGCTTTAATAACACTATTTGTAGTCCCTGTTTTATATAGTTGGAAAGCAGAAGTTAAACTTAAAAGAACAGTATAATGAAACATATAAAATCACACATAAAGTCAGTCATTTTTCTTTGTTTTTTAATCTTTGTTCTCAAAGGAAATGCGCAACAATTAGATGTGCTCATTAATGAAGCATTAGATAACAACCCTGAAATTCAAAAATTTGAATTGCAATACAAAAGGGTTTCAGAAAAAGTAAATGAAGTCAATACGGTTCCTAATACAGAATTTGGAGTAGGTTATTTTGTAAGCGAACCTGAAACTCGAACAGGTGCTCAACGCTTTAAAGTATCTGCAAAACAAATGTTACCGTGGTTTGGTAATATTTCGGCAAGAGAAAATTACGTTAGTTCGTTAGCAGATGTTAAGTATGAAGATATTGTAATTGCGAAGCGAAAACTAATGTCTTCGGTTTCACAATCCTATTACAAACTATATGCTAATAAAGCAAAACAAAAGGTGTTAACAGAGAATATCAATCTGTTAGAAACTTATGAAACAATGGCTTTGACTTCTGTTGAGGTTGGTAAAGCATCAGCAGTTGATGTATTACGTTTACAAATGCGTCAAAACGAAATGCAACAGTTAAAGGATGTATTGCAGCAAGAATATTTGGCTGAACAAACAAAGTTTAACAACCTACTAAATAGAGCAAATAATATTGCGGTAAATGTTGTTGATAGTTTAGTTATTCCATCAGATGATTTTGAAGTTAATACTGAAAGTTTAGCATTACATCCTGAATTGCTGAAATACGATAAACTCTATCAATCCATAGAACAGTCAGAGTTACTAAATCAAAAAGAAAGTAGCCCAATGATTGGTTTTGGTTTAGACTATATCAATGTAGTAGAAAGACCAAATATGGATTTTAGTGACAACGGAAAAGACATTGTAATGCCAATGGTTTCAGTTTCAATTCCAATTTTCAACAAAAAATACAAATCAATTTCAAAACAGAATGAACTACAACAATTGGAAATTGAATTTCAAAAAGATGAACGTTTGAATACGTTGGAAACATTTTTAGATAAGGCTGTTAATGGTCGTATTTCTTCAAGAATAAGTTATGCAACTCAAACCAAAAATTTACAACAAGCGAAAGATGCTGAAGATATTTTAATCAAAAGCTATGAAACAGGAACGATTGATTTTAATGATGTGTTGGATATTCAAGAATTGCAGCTAAAATTTCAAATAAACCAAATAGAGTCTATTAAAACCTATTACGTTCAAAGTTCAATCATTAATTATTTAATTCAGTAAACAATGAAACATACATATCACATACACGGTATGACCTGTAACGGTTGTAGAGGTCACGTAGAAAAAACACTTTCTAAATTGAAAGACGTTTCCAATGTTGCTGTTAATTTGGAAAATGCAGAAGCTATTATTGAAATGGAATCCCATATTCCCATTGAAACATTTCAGGAAGCTTTAAAAAAGGATGATGGCAGATATAGCATTCATAACCAAGGAGAAAATTACCATCATTCAGAACCCAAAATGAATAAAAAACCTGAAGGAGAAGGTACAGGTACATTTTATTGCCCTATGCATTGTGAAGGTGACAAAACTTATGACAAATCTGGTAATTGCCCTGTTTGCGGAATGGACTTGGTGGAAGAAATAAGTATTACAAGTTCAAGAAATCAATTTACTTGTCCTATGCACCCTGAAATAATAAAAGATGAATCAGGTTCTTGCCCGATATGCGGAATGGATTTAGTGCCTTTAGAAGCAGATATTTCAGAAGAGGATAAAACCTATAAAAAGCTGTTAAAGAAGTTTTGGATTGCAACAATATTTACTGTGCCAATATTTCTTATTGCAATGTCAGAAGCAATAGATAACAATCCTTTGTATAACATTTTAGAACAAAAACAATGGAATTGGATACAACTTGTTTTATCCATTCCTGTAGTGTTCTATGCTACTTGGATGTTCTTTACTCGAGCTTGGACATCAATAAAAACAATTAATTTAAATATGTTTACCTTAATTGGAATTGGTTCTGGTATAGCGTGGCTCTTTAGCGTTTTTGCAATGCTATTTCCAGATATATTTCCGCAAGACTTTAAAACATCTGAAGGTAATGTATTTGTATATTTTGAAGCAACTACAGTTATTTTAACATTAGTGTTGTTAGGTCAATTATTAGAAGCAAAAGCACACAGTCAAACAAGTGGAGCGATAAAAGAATTGCTAAAATTAGTGCCTTCAACAGCAACATTAGTAGTAAATGGAGAAGATAAAGTCATATCAATTGATGAAATTGAAAAAGGAAATTTATTACGAGTAAAACCTGGTGAAAAAATCCCTGTAGATGGAAGTGTAGTAGAAGGTCATAGTAGTATAGATGAATCTATGATTACAGGTGAACCAATACCTGTAGATAAGAGTATTGATGATAAAGTAAGTTCAGGAACAATAAATGGCACTAAATCATTTGTAATGAAAGCTGAAAAAGTGGGTTCTGAAACCCTATTGTCGCAAATCATTCATATGGTTAACAATGCAAGTCGTTCTAAAGCACCAATTCAAAAGTTAGCGGATAGAATTTCAAAATATTTTGTTCCAATAGTTTTGATAATTGCTGTTGTAACATTTATCCTTTGGTCTGTATTTGGTCCAGAACCAGCTTATGTTTTTGCTTTTGTAAATGCAATAGCAGTATTAATAATTGCTTGCCCTTGTGCATTAGGTTTAGCAACACCTATGTCTGTTATGGTTGGTGTTGGTAGAGGAGCACAATCTGGTGTATTAATTAAAAATGCAGAAGCATTAGAGAAAATGAATAAAGTTAATACGCTTATTGTAGATAAAACAGGAACAATTACTGAAGGTAAACCATCGGTTGAAAAAGTATTTTCAACAAGCAGTTTAAAAGAGGAAGAATTACTTCATTTCATAGCATCATTAAACCAATATAGTGAACACCCTTTAGCCGAAGCTATTGTCAATTATAGTAAAATTAAAAAGACATCTATTACAAAAGTAAACGACTTTCAAGCTGTAGCAGGAAAAGGTGTTATAGGCACTATAGAAAGTAAGAAAATTGCTTTAGGAAATACTAAATTATTAGAACAGTATTCTATAAGTATTTCTAAAAATCTGATTGAAAATGTTATTAAGGAGCAAGAACAAGGTAAAACGGTTTCATATATAGCAGTAGATAATATAGCAGTAGGTTATGTAACCATATTTGATGCTATAAAACCTACAAGCATAAAAGCTATTAATGAACTTCAAAATAACGGAGTTGAAGTTATTATGCTAACAGGAGATAACAAGAATACTGCAAAAGCAGTTGCAGACCAATTAAAATTAAAACACTATAAAGCTGAATGTTTGCCAGAAGATAAACTAAACGAAATTGATTTACTTCAACAAAATGGACGTGTTGTAGCTATGGCAGGTGATGGTATTAACGATGCGCCAGCTTTAGCACAATCGGATGTTGGAATTGCAATGGGTACAGGAACAGATGTTGCAATCGAAAGTGCTTCAATAACATTAGTTAAAGGTGATTTGCAAGGAATTGTAAAAGCTAAAAAATTAAGTCACGGAGTAGTAAAAAATATTAAGCAAAACTTATTTTTTGCGTTTATATACAACGTGTTAGGCGTACCTATTGCAGCAGGTGTAATTTATCCCGTTTTCGGCTTATTACTATCACCAATGATTGCTGCATTGGCAATGAGTTTTAGCTCTGTTTCGGTAATAGCAAATGCTTTAAGATTAAAATCAATTAAAATTTAAAAAAATGAAAAAATATATAATTTATACAGGAATATTAGCAGTAGGTCTACTATTAGGTTGGCTGTTATTCGGCAATTCTTCTAATGAAAAAGAAGAGCATAATCACAATGAAACGGTAGAAACCAATCAAATGTGGACGTGTTCAATGCACCCACAAATAATGCAACCCGAAGCGGGAGATTGCCCAATATGTGGTATGGATTTAATTCCTTCAGAAGCTGGAGCAGATGGTTTATCGGCAGACCAATTCAAGTTAACGAAAAATGCAATGGCTTTAGCCAATATCCAAACATCAATTGTTGGAAAAGCAAGTATAGAAGATAACACTACTAAACTTTCTGGAAAGATTGCTGAAAATGAAGAAGCTAATACTGTTCAAGTCAGTTATTTTTCTGGAAGAATTGAACGTTTGAATGTAAGTTTTACTGGTGAAGAAGTTCGTAAAGGTCAATTATTGGCAACCATTTATTCGCCAGAACTCTATGCAGCACAACAAGAATTAATTACAGCAGCATCTTTAAAAGAATCACAACCTGCTTTATACAAAGCAGTCCGTAATAAATTGAAATTATGGAAGCTCTCTGAAAATCAAATCAATCAGATTGAAGAAACTGGAAAAGTAAAAGAAAATTTTCCTGTTTATGCCACAGTATCTGGAACAGTAACTGAAAAGTTAGTTGAACAAGGTGATTACATTAAACAAGGTCAACCTTTATTAAAGATTGCAAATTTAAATTCAGTTTGGGCAAACTTTGATGTTTATGAAAATCAAATTGACTTATTTAAAAAAGGACAGGAAGTTAAAGTATCAACCAATGCTTACCCAAATAAAGAATTTAAGGGAAAAGTTGACTTTATAGACCCAATTTTAAATATCAATACACGAACTGTAACATTGCGTGTTGTACTCAATAATTCTAATAATGCTTTTAAACCTGGAATGTTTGTAACTGGTAAAGTTGAAGCAATTAATTTGGATAATGATAAAGATATTATGATTCCATCTTCAGCAGTTCTTTGGACAGGTGAACGTTCTGTGGTGTATTTAAAAACGAACCCTAATGAGCCAGTTTTTGAAATGAAAGAAATTGAATTAGGTATTCAAATGGGCGAAAATTATAGTGTTTTAAAAGGTTTAAGTATTGGTGATGAAATTGTTTCTAATGGTACGTTTACAATTGATGCTGCAGCACAATTACAAGGCAAAAAGTCTATGATGAATAAGGACGGTGGAAAAGTAATGACTGGTCACGAAGGTCATTTAGGTATGGATAACAATCCCGATAATACGAATACAGACCATTCTGAAATGAATAAAAGACTCGAAGTACCTAAAACATTTCAACAACAATTATACAACGTATTTGAGAGCTATATAAATTTAAAGGACGCATTAGTAAATGATGATGTAAAAAAAGCTTCCCAAAACGGCAACAACATTCTAAATGATTTAGCTCAAGTAGATATGAAGTTAGTCAAAGGTGAAGCTCATAATCATTGGATGAGTTTAGAAAAGGAAATTAAATCTTCCGCAAAATCTATTGCAAATACATCAGACATAAAAGAGCATAGAAACCATTTTAAACATTTATCATCACATTTAATAAAAGCAGTTCAAATGTTTGGTGTTAATGAAAAAGTCTATGTAGAATTTTGTCCAATGGCAGATAACAATAATGGTGCTTATTGGTTAAGCAAAGAAGAAAAAGTAATCAATCCATATTTTGGCGAAGCAATGCTAACCTGTGGTGAAGTAAAACAAGTAATAGAATAAATCAAAAACAATTATTAATATTTAAATTTTAAAAAAATGAAAAAAGTAATTTTAAGTATCGCTGTAATAGCAGCAATCGGTTTAACAAGCTGTAATAGCCAAACCAAAAAAGAAAATGAAACTACCAAAACTGAAATGGTTAAAGATATGGCTATGACAGATGTATCGTTTGGTGTAAGAGGTAATTGCGGAATGTGCAAAAACACTATCGAAAAAGCAGCTAACGGTGTTGAAGGTGTTGCAAGTGCTAATTGGGATGTCGATAAAAAGAAGATAGATGTTTCTTTTGATGATACAAAAACCGATGCAATGGCGATTCACAAAGCAATAGCAGCTTCAGGTTATGATACTGAAAAAGTAGCTGGCGATGAAGAAGCCTATAAAGATTTGCCTGGTTGTTGTCAATATGACCACGAAATGATGATGAATCAATCTGGTGAAGAAGTAAAAAGTGATGACCATTCAAATCACGACCATTAGACCAATAATGAAAGAGTCTTTTTCGGAAGGCTCTTTTTTATTCCCCACAACCCAAAATCCAGTTTTTTCGTACCTCAAAATCCTCTGTCTTTTGTGTTGTTCCGCACGCCAATGCATAATTGGTTTTATGTCATAATACTTGTATCCAACGCTATAATAGCACATTGCTTGTTTTATTTAAAAGTATCTATATAAATAAATTAGTACAATAAAAAAGCAAAGAGCTATTGCCAACGCTCAAACAACTATTACGCCAAAAAACCAATCCCAAGCTATGTTACATAATAGAAGTTATAGGAGCAAAAATCCTTTCAATGGTTGCCTATGGCGTTTTATTATATTTTCGTCGCTATAACTGCTATTATGTAAAATATCCGCTAATCCAACGCTCACATCCGAACATTTAACTATTATTTGAACTATAATTAAACAGTAGAAAGTTTAAGTTAATTATAATATTAGTTATCTCATTCAAGCTGCACAAAACCATCGTTAAGTCCAAGTATTCCTTACCTCAAGTCTTTGTTTGTTTCATTTCGTTAACAAATATTAAAGACCACTTTTCCCCACCACCCAAGTCAGCGGTTATAAAAAAATAGGTTTATAATATGTAGTATTACGCCATAGCACATTGCTTTTTATCGTGCCTCAAAAAAGCAATAAGCTATTGTCTAAAAGTCCTGTATAAGTAGCTTGTTTAAATGCTGTTTTATCAAACAACTATTTAAAACGCTACCCATACAAACGCTTCATCCAACACTCAATAAGGTACAGCAACCTATTCTTTTAAGTGTTAATTCCCCAGAAAATTTAAAGGCAATTTCAATCAAGTTTAAACCAATTTGAAATATTAAAATAAAAAAAGATGGCAAATATATGTGGCTACCTCTGCCAACCGCACAAGGCTATAAAGGTCAAGCCCTACGGGTTTTGAATAAAACTTTTTTCAAGACCCTTTTTCTTTTGATTTAGACATTCAACTCAAAAACTTTTATCAAAAAACCTTGACAGCCTTACCCACGCCACAACAACTATGGCTATCTTTTTTCTTTTCAAAAAAAATAATGGCGCGAAGCGTAGCGAAGCAATTTTAAATTGGATAGCTATGTCAACTTTTGAACTAAAAACACACCAAATCGGAAGAACCTACTCGAACCCTCATTTTTTTATTCTAAACAAAGGTCTAAACAGCGGAAAACCACTCTTAAAATCCTGTGCTAACTGTTTCGTTGTCACTACTACAACAGAAGAGTTAAAACACACACTTTTTCACTTATCTATGATGTTGCAAATAGGCGGTTTTTACGCTTACTATTTAAAAGGAAGTGTTATTCAGTTTATTTCAATAGATGATTGTAGGAACACTTTGAAAAATAGTTACAGCTCATTGTTTTATGATGCAATTCAGTTGCAAAAGCATATTAATATTGTGTCAGCAATTAACAAAAAGGAAAAGGAACTTCATAAAATCATTTCAAAAATGGCAGATTTGAAAGTGTCATATATTCAAAGTTTATTTTCTAAAATGCAAAAAGAAGCAATCTAAAGCAACAAAATCCATATCGAAAGAATAGCATAAAACTTGCCATATATTTCAACGGAAGGTACAACTTCGTGTTAAGTCCGTACCAAGTCCAAAGAAAATTATGTTTCATTTAAATTATTTATGTTATGGGTAAAATTGCTCAAGGTATTTTAGGAGGTCTTTCAGGTAAGGTTGGTAACGTTATCGGTGGAAGCTGGAAAGGAATTGATTACATTAGAATTAAACCTTCAAGCGTAGCCAATCCAAGAACTGTTGGTCAAGTAAACCAAAGAACCAAGTTTACTGCCACTTTAGAATTTTTACAGGCTGTAAAGCCTTTTATTAAGTTAGGTTATAAAGGATTAGCTGTTAAGAAAACAGAATTTAATGCTGCAATGTCGTATGTGTTGAATAATGCGATTACAGGTACAGAACCAAACTTTGTTGTTGACTATCCAAACGCTTTAGTAAGTCGCGGAGGTTTATCTGGTGCGTTAAACCCGACAACTGATTTAGCAACTGCTGGAGAAGTAACTTTTGGGTGGGATGATAACTCTGCTGAAGGTAACGCAAATGCTACTGACAAGGCAATGTTATTGGTTTACAATCCATCAAAAAAGGAATCTATTTCTTTACTTGATGGAGCAGACAGAACAGTAGGTTCTCAAATTGTTTCAATCCCTACAACTTATGCAGGAGATACGGTAGAGCTATTTATGGCGTTTATTACTGCTGATGGTAGTCAAGTATCAAACAGTATTTATTTAGGCTCTGGTACAGCTAATTAATGCTTGGTGTTTTTATTTGGAAACCGCTCTAATCGAGCGGTTTTTTTTATGCTATATTTGTTGCTCTATTTATTGATATTTACTCTTTATTTACTCTTTTTATGTGTTTTTTGTATCCTATTTGTTGCCCAAACGCCTTAACGCTAATAGATATAAGGATAGTTAAATATTGTATCGGAAAATAGCTATTAACTTCCTATAATAGAATCAAAAAAGCTTTTTACATACCCTTTTTTTCGTTGTCCGTAGGTATAGCCATATTTGTTACCATAACCAAAATTAGCATTATCCACACTGTTTAAAATAACGGCTGTATTATTTAACTTTCCTTCTCTTACGGAATCATTTAAGAACTCTAATAATTTTTTATCGGTGTAACCTGCTCTTATAACATAAAGAGTTGAATCTGCGTATTTGTTAATTAAAACTGTATCAGCAACTAACATGGAAGGCGCAGTATCAACAATTATATAATCGTAATTTTCTTTAAGCGTTTTAAATAGGTTACCTAAATCAGGATTAATTAACAGTTCTGAAGGGTTTGGAGGAATAGTCCCAGAAAGTAAAATATCTAAATTAGAATGAAAATTTGATTTTTTAATAATGCTATCTAATTCAACATCACTTTTTACAATGTAATCTGTTAATCCTTCTTGATTTTTATCTCCAGAAGCAAAGTATCGATGTAACTGAGGGTTTCGTATATCTGCACCTACTAAAATTACTTTTTTATTAATACTAGCCAAACTTAAAGCTAAATTAAAAGCTACAAACGTTTTTCCCTCACTATGAATGGTTGAGGTAACAAAAATATTTTTAGCTTCATTTTTAATATCTCCTTTTCCAATAAATAAAAACTGAAAATTAGTTCTTAAAATTCTAAAGGATTCTGCTAATATGGACCTATCATTATTTGTGATTAATTGACTTTCTTTCTTTTGTAGCCTTGGTATTTCACCTATTATTGGTATTTCACCTATTATTTTCTCAACATCTCTCCGATTACTTACTTTGTTATCAAATAAATTTTTAAGATAAATAATAATAAAAGGAATTAATAGCCCTAATAAGAATGCTACTAAATAAATAATTGCTTTTTTAGGTGATACTGGATTAATAGAACTTAAAGATCTGTCAACAATTTTTGCTTTTGGTGAAGTAACCGCTAATGAAATTGAAGTTTCTTCTCTTTGTCTTAATAAAAATAAATAAAGTTGTTCTTTAATATTTTGTTGTCTAACAATTCCTCTGAATAATTTTTCTTTCTTTGGAACTTCAGATAATCTTGAATTAAATTTATTTTCTTCTCTATTCAAGTCATTTAATACCAACTCTAATTTATTTTTTTGAGTTTTTATACTTTTTAAAATACATGAATGTAACTGATTCAGTTGCCCATCTATATTTTTAATAACAGGGTTTTCAATTGTAGAGTTTTGCAATAATTTATTTCGTTCTAATACTAATTGATTAAAAGTGTTAACTGAAAAAGACACCTCATTTTCGTCTATACCAATATTTGAAGGTATTAATTCAGTACTTGAAGAATTCTCTAAATAAGCTATCATTGAATTTGTTAACTGAATTTGCGCTGAAAGATCTACTTGTCTTTTACTAAATTCACTGGCATTTTCCATCATCAAATTAGACTCAGATTCAATATCAGTTAATCGGTTACTACTTTTAAATATTTCTTTATTACTCTCTACAGAATCTAATTCTTTTGTAATGATTTCCAACCTAGATTCTATGAACTGAGAAGTTTTTCTTGATATTTGATTTTTGTCATTTATAGCATCCTGATTGTATTGAAACACTAATTCATTTAAAAAATCTTCTGCCTTCAATGGTAATGACGATTTTATTTGTAAACGCAGAACATCTCCATTTTTCCCATCATGTATCGTTTCAATTTTACTTTGGTATAGCCTGGAGATAGACCCTACAGAGTAATGAACAACATGAATAGGTCTTTCAATATACTCGGAAAAAATTATTTCATCTTCTAAATTTGGAGTAACTATAATATTTCCAAAAGTAAACTCAATGAGATCACCAAAACTATAAATATTTGGATCTGAATCTTCATTAAAAAAAAACTCGAAGGTATTACTGTCTTTTACAGTAATATATAAATCTGGCGCCTTAAATTCCTGATTATCATTTGTGCTAATAAATTTTACATTAATAGGCTTGTAACTATACAACTCAGTACTTTTAATAGCTCCGTCTATATAATAAATTACATTTAAATCTAATGCTTCAATAGTTTTTGAGATGATATTCCTAGATTTAATAATAACTATTTCACTTTCCATTTTTTTAGTGGAAAATGAATTTGCAAAAAATGGGAGCTCAGAAAAGGCAGCAAGTTCAGCAGCCCCTCCTCCACTTCTTTCATCCTTTATGATAATTGTAGTTTGAGTTTCATAAATAGAAGTAGCATATCGCAATATAATGGTTGCAATCGCTAGAGCTAAAACTATTCCTATAACAAATAAATACCAATAACGAGTGTAATCACTAATTACCTCTTGTAAAGTAAGTTCCTTTTTATCTAAAATGTTTTGATGATTATTCATAATTAAAGAAGCTAATTTGCAGTTAACAAAATAACAGTACTTAATATTACAGTAAATAATGATAGTAAGGCTGGGATATCTGGTATAAACCCTGATTTTTTAACTCCTTTAGTTGAAGGTTCTACGTAAACTAAATCGTTTTGCTTTAAAAAATAAAAATCACTATTAAAAAAATCTGAACTGGTATAATCAATTTTATTTACCTTTCTAATTCCATCTTCTTCTCTTATTACAGTTATTGTACTTCTTTTTCCATCTTGAGTTAAATCTCCAGCCAAAGCAAGAGCCTCAGGTAATGTAACGCGCTCATCATTTATAGAAAAAACACCTGGATTTTTAACTTCCCCAATTACGGTAACTTCAAAATTCATTATTCGCACATCAACAACAACATCATTAACATAAACTGAAATTTTAGTCTTTAAAATTTCTTCAACTTCATCTCTAGTCAATCCATCTACCTTAATATCCCCTATGACAGGAAAACTTATGGTACCATCAGCTTTTACCAAATATCCATCTAATCCTGGATTATTATTATTTGTCTTTTGGGTTTGTTGTGTTTTAAGAAAAGGCCTTAATACCACTTCATTTATAGAAGAAACAGTGATATATCATTCTCTTCTATCAAAGGCTCAAAAGTTTTATTAATTTCTTCAAGATTCATATTTTCAGAATCCTGAAAATATAATATATCCATTTTAGAGGCACAAGAAAATAAGTTAGTTACCAGAATAAGGCATAGAATAATTTTACTAGACTGCAAAAATGTAGGTAAAATGTTTTTCATTAAAAAGGAATAGGTGTTACAAATATACATTTATAATAATATTAGTATTCAAAAATAGCTAACAAACTATTTTCTCCTTTAAATTTTAATATCCAATGATTTATATTGAGAATTTTCACTTTTATATTCGGGAACAATTTCTTTTAATAATTTTACAATCTCTAATTCGTTTTCTTTGTTTGCAATAGCTACCATATTAATAATCTTATTTGATATAACATCATATTCTTCAGAAGGTACCCTTGCAATCATAATTTTTGGGTGATGAGTAGGAAGCGTTGTAGCATCTTCATTTAATAATTCTTCATATAATTTTTCTCCAGGTCTTAATCCTGAAATTTTAATGTAAATATCTTCATAAGGAATAAATCCACTTAAACGAATCATTTTTTCTGCCAAATCCAAGATTTTAACAGGTTCCCCCATATCAAATATATATATTTCACCACCATTTCCCATTGTTCCCGCTTGCAATACTAATTGACATGCCTCAGGGATCATCATAAAATATCTAATAATCTCTTTGTGCGTAACGGTAACTGGACCTCCTTGCGATATTTGTTTTCTAAAAAACGGAATCACCGAGCCATTTGATCCAAGTACATTTCCAAATCTAGTAGTGATAAATTGTGTATGAACATTACTTTCATTTTGAAGAGATTGTACATATATTTCGGCAACTCTTTTTGAAGTTCCCATAATATTAGTGGGATTAACTGCTTTGTCTGTCGAAATAAGAACAAACTTTTTAAGTTGATGTTTAATTGATAAATCTGTAACTATTTTTGTCCCTAAAACATTTACATTAATAGCTTCATACGGGTTTTTCTCCATTAGGGGCACATGCTTATAAGCGGCAGCATGGTATAGGATATCAAATTTATATTTTGAAAAAACAAAATTCATTCTATCTATATTACTTATATCTGCTAACTCAGAAGTGAAATTTAGATAAGGATAATTAAGCTTTAAGAATAATTCTTGTTCATATAAAGTCGATTCAGCTTGATCGAGAATTACTATTAATTTTGGATTAAATTCTGCAACTTGTTTTACAATTTCTTGCCCTATGGAACCGGCTCCTCCTGTAACTAGGATGGTTTTGTTTTCTAAATCAATTCTTAATAAATCGGAATCAATTTTTATAGGTTCTCTTTCTAATAAATTTTCAATTTCAAGTGGTTTAATTATGTTTTTAATATCTTCTTTTTTACTCCATTTTTCTAATGAAGGCACATTAAAAACTTCCAAATTATTATCTAAGCAATCTTCAACTATTCTATTTTTTTCTTTTCCAGATAATGATTCGCTTATAATTAATACTCCATCTAGCGAAAGATTAGACAATGTTTTAGATAAACTTTCTCCTATTGAATAAACATGTTTTCCCAATATTATAATGTTGGATACTTCTTTTGTATTCGAAATAAAACCAACTAAATTAAATGGCAGGTTAGATTCTGTAGTTAAAGCTTTTCCTAAAGAAATTGAATTATCATCAACTCCAATAATAACCACATTTTTAGCAAAACTACCAGAAGCTGTGTTTTTTAAAAAATGATAACTTTCTTTTACCGCAATTCTAAATAATAGCAAAAAAGTAAAAGACATTAACATATACAGCAATATGGATGTCGTTAAAAATAATTTTCCATCATTAAAATAATTAAAACCAAAATTTACAACTAAAAGAGTCATAGCTGTTGAAAAAGTAGCTATAATTAATTTTAAAATATCTATAAAAGTTGAATGCCGAATGATTCCGGAATAGGTTTTAAATACAAAGAAGTAAAAAAGAGTTACTGATAGAAAAATAAGACCTTGCAAAGGCAATGAAATAGTTTCAAGAAAATTAATGGGAGTTCCTAATAGGATAAAATAAACTAAAAACAATGCAAAAATACTTAGTAAAGTATCTAATAAAACTACAATCCACCTAGGTAAATAACTTTGATCTAATAGCTTCAAGCTATTATCACCATCATAAAGACTTTTAAAATAGTTTACAGGTGCTTTCAATTTATTAATTTAATTATTAGCAAATTTAATTAAAACTTTATGTATTCTATATTTTTCTGAGTTACTTAAATTAGAACCTGAAGGCAAACAAATTCCATTTTTAAATAGCTCTTCGGAAACTGAACCACCATAATAATTTGTGTTTTTAAAAACTGGTTGCAAATGCATCGGTTTCCATAAAGGTCTTGATTCTATATTGTCTTTTTGAAATTCTAATCTAATATCCTCTGAAGTAAAACCAGCTATAGATTTATCTACGGTTATACAACTTAACCAATGATTCGATTTAAAATCATCTGATGGCTCCCTAAATACTGTAACCCCTTCAGTTTCTTTAAATATATCAATATAAAATTGATTCATTTGTCTTCTTAAAGTTACGTGTTTATCCAAGACTTCCATTTGCCCTCTACCAATTCCTGCACAAATATTACTCAACCGGTAGTTGTAGCCAATTTCTGAATGCTGATAATGAGGAGTATTATCTCTAGCTTGAGTTGCTAAAAAAATAGCTTTTTCTTTTATCGATTCTTTTTTTGAAACCAATGCACCTCCTCCAGAAGTGGTAATTATTTTGTTTCCATTAAATGATAATATGGAAATGTCTCCAAAAGTTCCGCATTTATGATTTTTATAGGTACTCCCTAGGGATTCAGCACTATCTTCAATGATAGGAATATCATATTTATTTGAAATTTCCTTAATTTTACCTACTTTAAAAGGCATCCCGTATAGATGCACAGCAATAATAGCCTTTGGTTTTTTTCTTTTTATAATTCGGTCTTTTATAGCTTCTTCTAAGTGAATAGGACATAAATTCCAAGTGTCTAATTCACTGTCAATGAAAATAGGAATAGCACCTTGATAAACGATTGGATTTGCTGATGCTGAAAAGGTCATACTTTGGCATATTACTTCATCTCCTCTTCCAACTCCTAATAGAATTAATGCCAGATGTAAAGCAGCAGTCCCAGAACTTAATGCTGCCACATAATTATTATTTCCTAAATAATTTTCAATAGACAATTCAAATTCACTTACATTGGGACCTAAAGGAGCAATCCAATTGGTATCAAATGCTTCTTGCACATAATCATTTTCTGTCCCTCCCATATGGGGTGAAGAAAGGAAAATTTTAGGTTTCTTATTATTCATTTTTTTTAATGATTTTTGCAGGATTGCCATATACAGTTCCATAATCAGGAACGTTTTTTGTAACAATAGATCCTGCTCCAATAATAGCCCATTTTCCTATCTCAATATTTGGTAAAATCACACTACCAGCTCCTAATAATACTCCTTCACCAATTGTTACTCCACCTGCTATAGCAACATTTATGGCAACATGTACAAAGTTTTCAATTATCACATTATGTGAGACTGTAGCATTACTATTAATAATACAAAATTCACCAATATTACTATCAGCATCCAGAACCGTATTTGGCATAATGACTGTTCCCTTACCTATAGAAACGGAAGGGTAACTAACAACCGATTTATGCATGAATATGGGAAAATTAGAATTAAATAGCTCAGCTATTTTTTTTCTGTTTTTATTATTTCCAATACTAATACATATAGATTTTGGAGTTACAATATAATTGCTATATACTTTTATTGGAACATTAAGAATTTTTTCTTTTTTGGGTGAATCATTTAATATTACAACAGGATTATATTCATTTAAATTTTTAATATAATATGGAAGGTTATCGACAGTTAAATCAAACGTAGAATAAAGTCTTTGATTGTAAAAATAATTATTTCTCCAAAACTTTTTAGATTTAACTCCAATTGATAAGTCTCTTCCACTAAATGTTGCTTTTTTAATTTTAAGTGGATTTTTAATTCCATTTTTATATTTAAATGCATCTAAGTATGCCATCCTCTTTTGGAAATCATTTTTATTTATCAGTATTTTTAATGATTTCCCTGTAGTTCCTCCGGTATAAGAAATAACAGCATCTTTTTCAGTTATTGAATAAACATTATCTATATTTTTCCTGAGTAATTCTTTATTTACAATTGGAAGTATGTTTAGGTCTTCAATTTTTTTTATAATTGAAATATCTATTTCTTTATATAAGTTTCTATAAAATTGACTTTTTTGAAGAACTTTTCGTAAAAATATTTGAAGCTCTTCTTCTTGTTTGGAAACCTCCTCCTCATAATTTGTATATTCTTTTTTTGTTAACCCCTTAAAAGTTCTTTTATAGACAATTCCAAAACGTTGTTTATGCATTGTATAGCCATAAATAGAAATCATAATATTCTGGAACCAAAATGGGCTATATTTATAAATATTTTTAAACGACATTTCTTTTAGAAACATTCCAATTTATAACTAATAATGTTAAATAAATTATTGAAACTATTAGTGTGTAAAAAAGTAAAAACTGCTCAATTTTAAAATTATTAATTTTTGAAATAACAAAAATAAATATAATAGAAATTAATAAAACAATATTAAAATATAGTAAAATTTGCTGTTTTTGATGAACAATAAAAGTACCTGTCAAAGTACTACTCAAAAACCTTACAGCAGCTAAAGGAATTAATATCTTTGCATAATACCCCGAAACTCTCCATTCTTCACCAAAAACAAATGCAAAAGCAGGTTCAACTATAAAGAATAATACTAAAAAAATTGGAATACAAAGTGTTGTTAATTTCTTTAAAGTTTTTAAAAACACTTTTTTGGTAGACTTATTATTATTAATATCATCTGAAGATTGCTTTAAGTAAACCTGACTTATACTACTTCCAATTATTCTAGATGGAACACCAATTATTCTTTGAGTTAGTGAGAAAAACCCTAAAGTAGTTACATTAAACAATATCGATATAAAAATATTGAGAATATTAAGATTTATAGAATTTAAAAATACTGAAGGCAAAGAATATTTTGGAAACTTATTATAAGCAACTGCTAATGACCTAATTTGATTTTTATTAATAAAACCTTTTTCATAATTCTTTTTTATAGTTTTAAAAAGAATGGTATTACCTGATAGATATGAGATAATTTGCCCTAAAACTAAGCCAATTGGTCCATATGATAATATGCCAATTAAAATTTGAGAAAATCCCAAACTACTTGAACGTATTATCTGTGATTTAGCAATGTTTTTAAATTCACTTTTTTTAATGTTAAAATAATTGAATGAATTATATATTCCCAATAAAAAAGTAGAAATAGGAATTAAATATAAATATGGGGCAATTGTTTTATTTCCAAAAAACAAAGCAAGTTCTTCATTAAAAAATAAAACTATAATTAATAGTAGTAAACTTATAGTGGTTGAAAAAAACACTCCTAAAGCTATTAAATTAAATGATTGTTTATCTTCTTTTGGTAAAATTATTGCTTGTTCATATTGGGCGTTAGCTATTGCACCTGTTATTGCTACTATTGCTAAAAATAATGCGAAAACACCAAAGTCATCTGGTGAATATAATCTTGTTAAAATGGGAGTTATTGCAACTGGTATTGCTTGAGAAACTGTTGTTCCAGTTATTAACGTTAAAACATTTTTACTAAAATCAGATTTAAAATGTTTTAAAATAAATTTCATTAACTCATTTTTATGGATAAAATGATTTATTTAACATAAGAAGAAAATATCACCTTATATATTTTTAAAATTACGAAATAATATTTCTAATTAACAATTATTGCCAATCCGCATGATCACCTCTATTACCAATGTAATATTTTAATCCTACAGCAATATTAAAAAAACCACCTGTGAATGATTCAAATTCATCGGAAGGAGCAAAATCGGGTTCTATCAATTGCCCATCATATCCAAAATGTTGTTTAAGTGTAATATTATATGCAAAATCTAAACTTAAAGCAAATTTTTGACTCAAACTATATAAAGGAGTTGCTCCAAATATAATAGTACCAACTCTTTCATTATTAACATCTTCTGTATTAGCATAGGTAATTCCTCCACCAGCATGGGCTAATATACCAAACTCACTCCAAAAATCACCTTTAAATTTAAAAAGTGAAACTAAATTTGAAACTGCTTGAATATTAAAGCCATTGTAAATTAAATCATTCGATTTTGTTCTGCTATCTTGAAATTTATCGTGGGAATATAAAGCTTGCACTCCAATTTCTGAAAGAAACATATATCTTGCTCCAACAGAAAAATTTGTGAATCCATTAAAATCTCCGGCTTTTCTACCCTCTGGGATGGGTGTTACAGGTAAAGATAAACCGTAATTAGCTTCTACTGAAAATTGATTAAATGCTTTTTTTTGAGCAAAACTTGAGAAGCTGCTAAAGATTATAAGTGCTAATAAAATTCTTTTCATTGTATTATAGGTTAAATAGATTTGGTGTTTAAATATAATAAAGTTATTATGTTTAACATAAAATCTATAAAATCATTCCAGCTGCTACCGTTTCATTAGTAACATCATCAATCAAAACAAAACTACCAGTAATTCTATTATCTCTGTATTCATCAATCATTAGCGGTCGAGTTGTTCTAATTTTAACTCTAGCAATATCATTCATATTTAGATCTTTATTTTCTAATTCACGATTGTAAGTATTAATATCAATCTTATACATAACATCCTTAATCATTGCTTTTTGCTCATTTGATGTATGCAAAATAGAATACTTTGCTCTTGGCCTAGCTGGTGTATTATTCAACCAACATAACATCGTATCAAACTCTTGGACTGCTTTTGGCTGATTGGCTGTTTTAACAATCATATCTCCCCTACCTACATCAATATCATCCTCTAAAGTAATAGAAATAGACATTGGAGCATAAGCTTCTTTAAGGCTACCTTCATATGTATCAATCGATTTTATTTTCGAAGTAAATCCAGATGGCATAACAGTAATATTATCTCCTGGTCTTAAAATTCCACTTGCTAATCTACCTGCATATCCTCTATAATCTAAAAACCCTTCACTTTGTGGTCGCAATACCGTTTGAACAGGAAAACGAGCATCAATCTTATTAATATCACTACTAATATGCAAGTTCTCCAAGGTGTTTAATAAAGGCGCACTGTGATACCAATCCATCTTGGTAGATCTATTAACCACATTATCACCTTCTAAAGCACTTATAGGAATAAATCGAATGTCCTTTGCGTATAGTTTTGATGAAAACTCTTCAAATTGAATGATAATGTTATTATAAACCTTTTCAGAAAAATCGACTAAATCCATTTTATTAACACAAACAATAATATGTGGGATTTGTAATAATGAAGCTATAAAAGCATGTCTTTTAGTTTGCTCTATTACTCCATTTCTAGCATCAATTAAAATAATAGCCACATTTGCTGTTGAAGCACCAGTTACCATGTTTCTGGTATACTGAATATGACCTGGAGTATCTGCAATTATAAATTTTCGCTTTGGAGTCGTAAAATATCTGTAAGCAACGTCTATAGTAATTCCTTGTTCTCTTTCATCTCTTAAACCATCTGTAAACAAGGCTAAATCTACTCCTTTATGCCCTTTACGTTTACTAGTAATTGCAATGTCTTCTAATTGATCTTCAAAAATGGCTTTACTATCATATAAAAGCCTTCCAATAAGGGTACTTTTACCATCATCTACACTTCCTGCAGTTGTAAAACGTAATAATTGATTGTTATCTATTTGCATAAATTATTCTATTAATATTAAAAGTAACCTTGACGTTTCCTGTCTTCCATTGCAGATTCACTTCGTTTATCATCGCTACGATTTCCTCTTTCAGTTTGTTTCATAGCAGCAACTTCAGCTACAATTTTTTCTAAAGTATCTGCTTCAGATTCTATGCCACCTGTAATGGTAATATCTCCAAGAGTACGAAATCGCACCTTTTTATTCTGAACCTCTTCTCCTTCGCTTAATTTTAAATATTTTGATACTGGAATCCAAGAATCACTCCTCCATACAACATCTCTTTGATGAGCTATGTATAAAGATGGGATTTCAATTTTTTCTCTTTTTATATAGTTCCAAACATCCATTTCTGTCCAATTACTTATTGGAAAGGCTCTAAAATGTTCTCCTTCAAAATACTTTCCATTTAATAGGTTCCATAATTCTGGACGTTGATGTTTTGGATCCCATTGCCCAAAATCATCTCTATGCGAAAAGAAACGTTCTTTTGCTCTTGCTTTTTCTTCATCGCGTCTTCCACCTCCAATAGCGCAATCAATTTTGTTTTCTTCTATAGTATCTAAAAGTGTAGTAGTTTGAAGCGCATTACGAGTGGCATTTTTGCCTCTTTCTTCAGCTACTCTACCATCATCAATTGATTTTTGAACAGACCCAACAATTAACTGAACTCCTAATTCATTTACTAAATGATCTCTAAACTGTATTGCTTCCGGAAAATTATGTCCGGTATCCACATGAAGAAATGGAAAAGGAATTTTTGAAGGATAAAATGCTTTTTTAGCTAAATGTGCAACTAAAATAGAATCTTTACCACCCGAAAACATAAGTACAGGATTCTGAAACTGAGCCCAAACTTCTCTTAAAATATAAATGGCTTCAGATTCTAATTCATCTAGATAATTTAAATAATATTTTTTCATAGAATATTAATCTAATTTGGGTTTTATAGTTTTTAAAATCATTTCAACCGCTTTATTTATAGTTACCTTTGAGGTATCTATTATTAGAGCTGGGTTTTCTGGTTTCTCGTATGGTGCATTGATTCCTGTAAAATCTTTAATTTCTCCTTTTTTAGCTTTTGCATACAATCCTTTGGTGTCTCTTTCAACACAAACTTCCAAAGGAGTGTCAATAAAAATTTCAACGAAATTAACTTCTTTTACTGTACTTTTCACCTTCAATCTATCTTTTTTATAAGGGGAAACAAATGCAGATAAAACAACAAGACCTGCATCAATCATTAGGTTAGAAACCTCAGCTATTCGCCGTATGTTTTCTGTTCTATCTTCTGGTGAAAACGTTAAATCTTTATTCAATCCTTTTCTTACATTATCTCCATCTAATAAATAAGTGTGAATTCCATTAGAATTTAATCTGCTCTCTAAAGCGTTAGCAATTGTTGATTTTCCTGAACCAGACAATCCTGTAAACCAAATTAAAAAAGAATTATGTTTATTTAATTTACATCTATCTTTTTTTGAAACAATAAATTGGTGAGGAATTATATTCTCTTGCATAATGCTTATTCATTTTTAGGCTTTACATATCCCAAGGGTATTTTTAACCAAATCCGCTCGTGGAAATAATAAAGCATAAATTTACTAATTAACTCCAACAATGCAATAAAAAGTGCAACTTCGTTGAATTCGTTTAAAACTGCTCCAGAAATTATAAAAGTAGTGGTGGTTGCTACTATTCTCCATGAAATAGTTTTAAATAAAGAATCCAATTTTTTAATTGGGTCTGTTGCGATAAAATAATTCCAAATACGCTCATGGAAATAATATATCAATAGTTTTAGAATAAACTCTATCGCTCCAATTTTAAGAGCATCTCCAATACTACATTCATCAAATAGACAAGTAACTAGCAATACCACTAAAATAGTATCTGTAGTTGCTATAAAACGCCAAGAAATCCCTTTAATAACACTTCTTAAATGAGATTCTTCCTTTTTCATAACCAATTATAGTGATACTAAGAAATAGGGGTTTAATAGATTTTCTTTATTATATTTCAAAGGCAAATTGGTATTGTTGTCAATCACTTTTACACCTGCAGCTTGACATATTGCTTGTCCCGCAGCTGTGTCCCATTCCATAGTTGGTGCAAATCTTGGGTAAATATCAGCTTCACCTTCAGCAACTAAACAAAACTTTAATGAACTTCCTTTTGAAACGATTTCAGTTTCTTTGTTCTTTTCAGTTTTTGAAATAAAGTCTTTGGTGTCATCATTTAAATGAGATCTACTTCCCACAATTCTAACAAGTTTATCATTAGTAATCGTTGGATTTATTTCTTTTGAATTTTTAAAAATGGTGTCCAAAGTAAGATCTTCATTTTCTAAATCAATTTTAAAAGACTTTGAGGTATCATCAGAAGTATAATATAATGTTTTAGAAACAGGAACGTAAATTACTCCTAAAATTGGATTTCCGTTTTTAATCAGCGCTATGTTTACAGTAAACTCTCCATTACGCTTTATAAATTCCTTAGTTCCATCTAATGGATCTACTATCCAACAAAACTCCCAATCTTTTCTTTTTGAATAATCTAATTGTTTATTTTCTTCACTAATAATTGGAATTGGTGTATTCTTTAGAAAGGAATTGATAACATCGTTTGCATTTTTATCTGCAAGTGTAAGAGGAGATTTATCATCTTTAATCTCTACATCAATTTTATTAGCATAAACATCCATTATCGCCTTACCTGCTTCAATTGATGCTTGTATTGCTGTACTCAATAATTCTTTCATTTTAGGGCTCAATTAATTGTTCAAACTTACAAAAAAAAGATGGTTAAATCTTTTTAAAATGATTATAAACTCATTCCCAAGCCAAAACTTATCTGCACACTTTCTTTACTTGAAAATACTCCCATTTGAGCAGAAACTGAATTCAAAATATTTAACCAAAACCCACCTCCAAAATCATTGTGCCATTGAGTAGAAGATTCATTTTCATACCATACTCTACCTAAATCAAATCCACCAAAAACTCCCAGTTGAATTGGAACAAGGTTTGTCTTTATTTTATTAAAACTGTAACGTAAATCAGCTCCCAATGCAAGTGAACTATTTCCTGTAAACCGTTGTTTTCTATATCCTCTTAACCCTGTATCTGCACCTAGTTCTGCTGCTTGAAAAAATTCAAAATCATCACCAATTAAAAATTGTCCTTGAAACATTGTTTTTAAAACCAATTTCTTATTATTTGTTAGGCTATTAAAAAACTCTAATTTTGGATATACATAACCAAATATTTTATCAAAATCTTTAATATCTGAGTTAATCCCTGTCTTGAATTCCAAATTCATTCCTTTTTTAGGATTGGCTACCCAATCGTAACTTGAATATTTATAATTAAAATTTAAATCCAAATATGAAATGTGTTGATTGAAAAAATCAGGATTATTTGTAAAATAATTTGTTATGAATCTACCTTCAGTGGGTTCAACTTCAATATTCTCAAAAGTTAACAATATTCCCATTACGCTTCCATAAAAACCTTTTTTTACAACACCAATATCGCCTTTAATTAATTCTGTTCTTACCCTATTATAATCCATTCCCAACTCATCATCATTATTGATAGTTTCATTTCCGTATCCAAAGAAATTTTGAGTATAATTATCATTGGTAAAATGGAAACCTGCAACCAAATCCCATTTACCAAAAGTTTCGGTAAACTCTCCTTTTAGTTTAACATCCAATCCTTGAGTGGCAAAATAATATCCAGCATCAATAGTAAACTTCCTATAAAAAGGATCGCTTTTAAACCCTTTTACAGTATAGGTATCTTTAATTTTAATTTGAAAGCCATCATCAGGATTATACCCTATTAAAGGAATAAATGAATTTACTTTAGAAATATGCTTTGTATAATCATAAACATTATTTGCATAAATATCCTGAAACTTAAAAACACCTGAGCCTTTTTCAACTATCGTATTTGGTTTACTTTTATAATCATAAACTTTGATATTTTTCCCATTTTCTAACGTATAACTATCGTTATTTTGACCTCCAACTATTCTAGTATAAATAGGTTTTTTACCTGAACCATTTACCAATATTTCATCATCATCATCCAATGCATAAATCCAAATTTCTTCGGTTTCTTTTGATTTTACTATTCGTTCTTTAAATAGTACTTTTTTGTTTTTCTTTAATCTATAAACTGAAATTTTCGTTTGCTCGTCATATCGAGTGATTTCAATAAAATCGTCTTTATTGGTACCTGTTATAACCACTAATTTATTTAAATAATCATAATATCTAGAAGCAAGATCTACTAAATTACCTCTTCTTACTTTTAGCTTTTCTATTATTTCATGGGAAGAATCATTTTGAATTTCAGAAGGTAATTTCGAAAATGCCTGATCAATTATCTCATCAGTAATATTATCTTGAATAAACTTCGCTTGCTTTATCCATTCCTCTTTATAGCTTTTTTGAAGAAATACCCTATCTATCTTATTTCCTGAAGTCATTAACCATTTTATATTCTTATTACTTTCACCAAAAGATTGAAATTTTCTAACATCCGGAATTAAAGCCTTTAAAACATCAAAAAGAGCGCCGTCAAAATTTGAAAAAGCTTGATCTCTATCTCTAGGAATAGGTCTGTAAAGCACCTCATCTTTAGATATATTAAATTGAGACCATTTCCATTGGTCAGCATGACGATCCCAATCCCCTATTAACATATCAAAAATTCTAGCTTTTATAAAGGATTCTTCATCTACTTGATATTTTTCATCTTTTATAATGTTTTTTAAAACATCATCTGTACTAACTACATCATCAGGTTTCCCAAAGGAATCTAAATCTAAAAAAGTGTCATCAGGGTGCTCCTCAATAATATAAAGTGCATTACCATGATCTTCATTAAAATTCTTTATAAATGGATGTTTTGGTATATATATTAGTTTTGGATTGGTATGATACAAGCCAATAGCATCTGACAAGTCTGGAATTGTAATATTAGCAAAAGGATGACTTGAAGTGTAAAAGTCTAAAACTAAGTTTTCTGAATACGTATCATTTAATTCATCTTCAATATAAACATTAGTAAATGCAGCAGCTTGCAAAAACTGTATCGCACTTTTTTTAACAGCTCTAATGACATAAACTTTGCCATCTTTACCTTTTACTTTTATAGATCGAGTTTGGAATCCCCCTCCTCTTCTCAGTAATTCTAATCCTCCATATAGTGTATCTAAAGTAACTATCGGTACATTAATTTTTGTACCATAAATAGATCGATAATGATCTCCCCATAACCATTGATATGTTTTTGATTTTTCAGTTAATTCACTATCATATATCGAAGCTTCTATTGTTGAAGGAAAGTTAGTTTCCAACTTTGAGGTTTGATAAGTTGATTCAGTTTCATAAATAATATGACTATAAATCAATTTAGGTTTTCCTTTTTCAGCAGAATAAAAATTTACTTTACTAGACCCATTTTTATAAATATCCAATTTAGCAAAGCCTTGGCCACCATAAGAGAAAAGCCCGTCATTACCTAAACTAGCAGCATACCCTTTAGATCCAGCACCTGAAATAATTTGATTAATTCCATCATTCTCTATGTATTGCAAATTATGTTCATGTCCAGAAACAAAAACAACTCGTTCATTTCCTTTTGCCAAGGTTGTAATCCGTTTCATTAACTCTTGATACAAACTATTACTTGTATCTTGAGCAGAGAATCCACCAACAGCTCTTACCTGAGAAACAATACTTCCTAATACAGGCAAAGGCAAGTTATCTTTAGCTGGATATATGTGTTTTTTGAAATTAAATTTACCTCCATGATACCCATTTGTATACGTTGGATGATGCATTGCAACTAATAGTGTTTTCTCATTACTTTTAGCAAATAAACTTTTTACTTCCACTAAAAAATCATGCCTTGTCTTTATTTCACATTCATCATTCATGGTTGGATGATTGTCCCAATCTTCTAAATACCATTGTGTATCTAATATGACCAATAAAATGTCATCCGAAATGTTTATTTTTTTGATTGGGCATCCATTTTCAGGTTGAAAAGCATTTTTATCTTTTAACTTTTTCTCTATATAATCTTCTTGTCTTTTCAATCCTTTTAAACCATCACTATACCAATCATGATTTCCTGGAATAAAAATGGATCTTCCTTTAAAATCTTTTACTGCATCAATTTGAACATCTAATCGATGTTTAGATAAATCATAACTTTCATCTTTTTTTGAAGGTAATCCTTTATCATAAATGTTATCACCTAAAAAAAGAACAAAATCATTTTTTGTTTTTTTATTTTTAATAAAACTTTCAAACGAAAGCAATCCGTTAGTGCTTTCTCCTAACTCAGCATCGCCAGCATCTCCAATAAGATAAATTGAAGATTCAATATCTTCAACCTCAATATTAAAAACCTCTTCAAACTCGTGATTTGAAGTATTATCTTTATATTGAGCTTCATATGTTGAACAACTCGATAATATAACTACAATTAAAAAGGTTATAAATTTGTTATACTTATTCATATAAAATATTTACACATAATTTTTTAGTAAATTTAAAAACTAATATTAAATAATATGTCGCAAATAATAGATCAAACTAAAATTTTTGTTACAAATCTTTTGGAAAATGAGCTGTCTGAGAATCTTTTTTATCACAACTTAAATCATACACTACGTGTCTATAAAAGTACAAAAGAAATTATAGACAATTCTACCTTTAGCGAAGAAGAGAAATTAATATTAGAATTAACTGCTTTACTTCATGATACAGGTTATACAATTGGTTTTGAAAACCACGAAGAAGAAAGTATAAAAATTGCCCAACAGTTTCTATCAGAAAAGGGATTAGATAAAAATATCATTGATAATGTATCAAGTTGCATATTAGCAACAAAATTTGATGCAGAACCAAAAAGTGAATTAGACAATGTAATTAGAGATGCTGATTGTTCGCATTTTGCAGCTGAAGATTTTCAAGAAGTTAGTGAATCTTTAAGAAAAGAAATTAAAATTACTCAGGGAGATGATTTTAGTAAAAATGAATGGAGTGTTCTAAATATAGCCGTATTAAAATTTAAACATCAGTTTTATACTGAATATGCAAAAACCAACTGGGGGCCTTTAAAAAAACAAAACATCCAAAAATTAATAGATGAAAAAGCAAACAGGAAAAAAGCTAAGGAACAAGAAAGAAAATTAAAAGAAGAATTAAAGTCTCAAAACCCAGAAAGAGCCATACAAAGTGTTTATAGAATCACCTTAAGAAATCACATTAAGTTAAGTGATATAGCAGACACAAAAGCTAATATTTTATTATCTATAAACGCAATTATAATTTCTATTGCTTTGTCTACTTTAATACCAAAGTTAGACAACCCTTCCAATCAACATTTAATATTACCTACTGTCATCTTCTTAGTTTTTACTGTTATTACGATTGGTTTATCTGTTTTAGCTACTAGACCTAATGTAACTAGCGGTAAATTTACCAAAGAAGATGTTGTGAATAAGAAAGTGAATCTTTTATTCTTTGGTAACTTTTACAAAATGAATTTAGATGAATACGAATGGGCTATTAATGAAATGATAAAAGATAAAGATTACATGTACTCTTCTATGACTAAAGATTTATACTTTTTAGGAAAAGTACTCAATAGAAAGTACACCATATTAAGAAGGACATATACTATTTTCTTGATAGGAATTATTATTTCTATAACTTCATTTGCTTTAGCAATTTATATGACCAATAATAGTTAGTTTAATTCCTTCATTAAATCCTCGTAGGTATAGTATTCTTTTTCTAATTGATTAGTTTTAGAATACAAGAAACTAACTCTAATAGCTTTCAACCCTGTCACTCCTTGTAAATCCTCTACATTTACAATCTCCATGTCATTATCCAATTGTTTCTTGTATTGTAAAAATGAAATATATCTTAAATACTCTGTTTCATCTTCTAAATGAGAATATATAATAGCAATCTTACCAGGTTGTGTTACTCTTTCATTAGTGCCTTTAATATATGATTTATCTACACGCTTCTTAAAAACCTCATAACGTGCATTATATATTCCATCTACATCAAATCTTTTTTCATCCATTCTAAATCGCAACGAAATCGGATTGTTAAAAACTAGAATCATTGAAGAAACATCTAATGGCAATGGAAGTTTATTTTTTGTAGCATAAAAGTTATTTTCCATTTCACACATTACTTGTAATTGCCATAATCTTAAATTATATAAATATATCATGTCAAAATCATCTGGATTTTGAGTGATGGAATCTCCTATATACAAGTTGTGTTCTACTCCATCTGTTTTAAATCGTTCAAAATAATGAGGAAAGACTTTTTGAGCTTCAATTTGCTTAGTATCTAATAAGAAAGACATGTTTTTATTAATAATTGAAACTGAATCATCATATGCCTTTCGATGTTTGTATGCAAACCCTGATTTAGTAAAATCTAAAGAACAATAATCGTCCAATAAGTCTTTAAACTTTTGATTCCTTGATCTTAAATGAGAAAATAAAGGAAAAATACTTTCCTCTAAAAAATTCACAACTTGTTGCTCACTATCCACCAATAAATGACTTTCTAGCTCATTAAGGAAGCTGGTAATTCTATGTTTATATTGCTCATATATTAATAATGACTCTATACTATTGACCTCATTTAATAATTCCAAAACACTATTTAATTGCAATTTTAAATCTTTTTTTGTCGCAATGTTTCTTGCTTCAGAGGATCCCTTAATATCTACTTGTCCATATAAAGGGTAGACATTATCAAAATATATTTCATTATAAATAGCTTCCTTCTCAGTTAATGATCTCTTATAATAATTTTTTGCTTCTCTCAAAAACTTCCAATGAACACTATCATGAATAGAAGTGCATTCCCTCTGAATAATTAATTCAAAATCATTAGCCAATTTTTCTTTATAACGAACAATGTTATCTACCATAAAAGGCATCATTTCTTTTAATTTAGATGCATTAATAGTGTTTAATTCGTTAACATTAGGAGAAGTAATTTCTAATATCCCTATTACTTCCCCTTTATGGGATAAGGATGCTAAAATGACGCTTTTAATATTCTGATTATGTAAGTTATTTAATAGAACATTATCAGGGTTCTTTTTTAAATACTTATCAATATTAGTGATATTAAAGATTTCTTTATTATTAAATAAAACTTCATAAGAATAATCACATAAAACTTGGTCTTTTTTTTGTGACTGTTGATTATTTAATAAAATACTTGGGTAAATATACTTTTCAAATACTTTATCTTCATTATTATAGTTTGTAAAACCAATTTTCAATGAATTAATATTAAAAAAAGTTTTAAAAATATTTTCAAATTCATTATTAATTTCGTCTTCATTAACTCTAGCACTCAATAAGTGATTTTTAAAATCTGAAATAGAGGCGTCAATTGTAACATCAAACATATTTGCAATTACAAAACCTTTAAAAACCCAAGATTCTGGTTTAAACATTTTTTTCCAAATGTCAACATTCTCAAAATTTTCTAACAAAAGATCTAAATCTTCTTTTGAAATATCTTTCGATTTCTTTGTTTTCTTAATTTCAATAAAGTCTGCATTGTAAAGAACACGATAGCTTCTTAAAATACCTTTAGCATCAGGAATTTTATAATAAAAGGGTCTTTTAAAATCAACATTATAACCGTAATAAGCATGTAAGATTATACTACAACCCATGATATAGAACTCATCGTTATTAAAGTCCATAAGTTCTGGTTTGTAGTCTTTCCCAGCTTCACTTATAATAGTATCATACCTACTACTTGTTTTAAAAAAGCTATTATGAAAAGGGAATGCTGCTGCTTTAATATCGTTTTTACTAGTTATAGTTGAAAACAGATCTTCTAAAATTAGATCAATTTGAGGGGCCATATTCTCTAGATCTTCTTCTTCTTTAATTCCTTCAGAAAGTATAGGGTATTTATCAGCAATGTCTAGTACTTGTTTAGCTCTTTCTCGTAATAAAATATTTTCAGAATCCAAATTTTTCTTGTATTCTTCAAATAATTTTTCAAAACTCACTAAAACAGATAATGGATAATTGTCCTCTAATGTTTTCATAACAAAACTTTAAAAATATTTACTAAAATAATGCATTTTTTAATGCTGCTTAAAAAACTCTTTCATAAAAAAATCTTAATCTATTTTAAAAGAATTGTTTTTACCTCTATTTTTGCTTTTCAACAAATCATAATTATGAAACATCTATTAATTTTACTTTCTGTATTTATTCTATTTTCATGTAATTCTAACAGTGATTCTTTTACTATAGAAGGTAAAGCAATCGGCTTTGATGATGGCACTAAAATTTTCGTGAATACCATTATCAATAACAATCAACCTAAAGTTCTTGATACTTTGGTTGTAGAAGGTGAGTCTTTTAAGGGTGAATTTCCTAATAGTGATAACGCATCTATAAATTTGCTTCAAGTAGAAAATACTAAGGCAAATATTTTGTATTTCCCCGAAAACACTAATTTAAAAGCTACTTTATATAAAGACAGTATTCAATCCTCATTTGTATCTGGGGGGCAGCAAAACGATTCTTATAGGTCTTATATGAATCAACTAAAGGAGTATAATAAAGTAAAAAAGGAAAAAACAGAATTATTTAAACAAGCTCGTAGAGAGCAAGATGGGATTCTTTCTAAAGATTTACAATTAGAATTAAATAATCTTTCAGTAGAAGAAAATAATTATAAAGTTCAGTTTGTTTCTGAAAACCCAAATTCATTGTTTTCAGTATTATTATTAACTGAATTAGTAAGTAAAAAAGAAATATCTGGTGCAGATGCTTCAGCAATTATGAAGGAATATAGCCCTAAAATTGCAGCTTCACCAAGCTCAAAAGCACTGAGTACAATGATAGAATCAATGAAAAAGGCGGATGTAGGTGGTGCTGCTCCTAATTTTTCAGCTCCTACTCCAGATGGAGAAACTTTAGCTTTAAATGATGTTTTAGGAAAATATACAATTATCGACTTTTGGGCTTCTTGGTGTAGACCTTGTAGACAAGAAAATCCTAATGTGGTTCGAGTTTACAATCAATATCACGATAAAGGACTTAATATAATAAGTGTTTCATTAGACAAAGCAGGTCAAAAAGAAAGATGGTTAAAAGCAATTGAAGCCGATCAAATGGATTGGGAACATGTTTCAAACTTAAAAGGATGGAACGAACCAATAGCTAAATTGTATAATGTTCGATCCATCCCTGCTACTTTCCTTTTAGATGAAAAAGGAAATATAATTGCTAAAAACCTTAGAGGTCCTGCTTTAGGAGCAAAAATAGCATCCTTATTAAATTAATGCTAATTAAGTAAAAAACTTACGTTTACTTTAGTATTAATTTCAATTTCTCCAACCGAAATAGTTTGCTGCTCCATACCAGAAGCATCCGATGACATCATCATTGCTTTTCTATTAACTGGACCTGGATAATTAGTGTTATTGAATTCACTAATAGAAACTGCTTTACCAATACTTTGCTTTAAAACTTGAGCATACTCATCTGCTTTCATTTTAGCATTTTCCATTGCTTTTATTCTTGCTTCAGATTTTAATTCATTTATTTTAGAAGATGAAAAAGAAATACCATCAATTCTATTAATTCCTCTACCTATTAAACCATTCATTAAAGATTCATAAAGTTTTAAATCCTTTAAATAAATTGAAATAGATTGATTAGCAACATAACTATATTTTTTTGTTTGGTAATCAAAGTTTTTATTCAATCTTACATATTCAGTTTGAACATTTTTATCATCAATTTTCATACTTTTAATAAATGATAAAACTTCATTAATTACAAAGCCATTTTTTTTCTTTAATTCCTGAGGATCTTTACCTTTATTTTCAACTTGAACATTGATTGTCACTTCATCTGGAACTACTTTTACGAAACCTTCTCCCATGACGTCTACAGTGGGTTGCATAATTGTTGTTTGCATATTGTTTTGTGATATTACTAGGTTACTTAGTAAAACTATTAAAATAAAAAGATTTTTTTTCATAATTATTAAGTTTATATTTTTTTAAGTTTAATTAAAATGAATAATAACAATAATGGTACCGCTAATAAAATAACAATCCATAATTGAGTATTTAAAAGTGAGGGAGCAAATAAAATTGTCAATACATAACCTGCTAATGCTCCTCCAAAATGAGCATCATGGCCTATATTACCCAAACTTTTTTTCATTCCATAAATAGAATACAACAAATATAAAACTCCAAATATCCACGCAGGAATAGGAATAGGAATAAAAAATAAATACAAACTCATATTTGGGTAAAATAAAATTGCCGAAAATAATACCCCGGATACTGCACCACTTGCTCCAACTGCACTATAATGATATTCATTTTTATGAAAATAAAAGGATAATAAATTTCCGACTAATAAACTAGCCAAATAGATAATAGTGAACTTTTGATACCCAACGGAATGTATTACTACATCTGCAAAAAAGTATAAGGTTAACATATTGAATAATAGATGGCTCGTATCTACATGTAAAAAACCAGAACTAACCATTCTAATTTGCTCCCCTCTTCTTATACCACCAATGTTAAATTTATATTTTTCAAAAAAGCCGAAATCTTTAAATCCTTTAAACGATATAATGATATTTGCAGCAATAATTACTAAAGTAGCAATATGTATATTCTCCATGTATTTTCTTTTATAATAAGACAATAAAATTAGTTAGTTTTGCTGTAAATTATACTATGCAACTACTACTTTATATAATAATTTATCCAATCCTCTGGTTTCTTTCTATTTTACCAACTAGGGTACTTTATGCATTTTCTACTTTTATATTTTTCTGGGTCTATTATGTATTTGGGTATCGAAGAAAAGTTGTAAAGTATAATCTAAATCTTTGTTTTCCTGAAAAAACAGAAAAAGAGATTGGTCGTATTGAAAAGAAATTCTATCAGCATTTATGTGATATGTTAGTTGAATCTATTAGATCGATTAGTATCTCTGAAGCTGAAATGAAACGAAGATTTAAATTCACAAATATTGAAGAAGTTCACGAGGTAGAAAAAGCCAATAAAAGCATCATGTTGATGTGTGCTCATTATGCTAGTTGGGAATGGATTTTTATTTTACAGAAGTATGTAAGTTTTGATGGCTATGCTATTTACAAGCGAATTGAAAACAAGTATTTTGATAGACTTGTCAGAAAAATTAGAGCAAAATACAATACTTATTTAATAACTAATAGAAAAGCTATTTTTCAAATTAAAGAATTACAAGGTGAAGGTAAAATAGCAACCTATGGTTTTCTTTCTGATCAATCCCCAAAAGTAAATAGTGCTCGACATTGGAAAGAATTTATGGGCATAAAAGTTCCTGTATATACAGGTGCTGAAAAATTGGCAAAAGAGATGGATATGGCCGTAATGTTCTTTTTTACAAAAAAAGTGAAAAGAGGGTATTACGAAACCACTTTTAAAACAATTACATTAAATCCTAGGAAATACGAAGATTATCAAATTACCGATATGTTTATAGAACAACTCGAAGGCGTTATTAGAGAATCTCCTGAAAACTATTTATGGACCCATAAAAGATGGAAACATAAAGGTAAAACACCTGTTAAGTTTGAGAAAAACGTATATTAAAGTTCAAACCAAGTATTAGATAAAGGAGTTGCCACTTCATTAATATGAACATAATTACCTTCTGAACTTTTATAATCTTTAACCCAATCTTCATAATTTTCTGATAAAGCGATAATGCTATCACAAACGTATTCTATTTCATCATTGGTAGTTGTTGGGTGAATTGAAAAACGTACCCAGCCTGGTTTATATTCACAAGTACCCTCTTGTAATTTTCCAATAATCTCATCAGATTTCTGATGATCTATTTGCAATAAATGATGACCATAAGTACCTGCACAGCTACAACCACCACGAGTTTGAATTCCAAAACGATCGTTTAAAATTTTAACAGCCAATTCGTGATGTAGGTTTCCAACCAAAATAGAAATTACTCCCAAACGATGCTCATTATGACTTGATAGAATAGCTATTTTACTTTGATTTCTTAAACGATCAAAAATATAACCAACAAGCTCTTCTTCTCGTTCCATCATATTTTCTATTCCCATTTTTTCTTTTAGCTTTACAGCTAATGAGGTTTTAATGACTTGCAAAAACCCAGGAGTACCTCCATCTTCACGGTCTTCAATATTATCCAAAAATTTATGATCTCCCCAAGGAGTAGTCCAACTTACAGTACCTCCTCCTGGGCAATCTGGCACCAAATTATGGTACATATTTTTGTTAAAAATCAAAACACCATTAGTTCCAGGTCCGCCTAAAAATTTATGTGGAGAAAAGAATATAGCATCTAAATATGCCTCTGGATCTTCTGGATGCATGTCTATTTTTACATAAGGTGCAGAACAAGCAAAATCTACAAAGCAAAGCCCATCATTTTGGTGCATAATTTTTGCAACTTCATGATAAGGTGTTGTAATTCCTGTTACATTAGAGCAAGCAGTTATGGAAGCTATTTTAATGGGTGTATCCTTATATTCTTCAAGAAGCTTTTGAAAATTCTCTAAGCAAAATAATCCTTGATCATTACTTGGAACCACAACCACTTTTGCAATTGTTTCTATCCATGATGTCTGATTACTATGATGCTCCATATGAGAAATAAACACTACAGGTCTATCTTCATCAGGGATGGTGGTTGAGTTAATATATTTCTCAGGAATTTTTAATCCTAAAATTCTTTGAAATTTATTAACAGCTCCTGTCATTCCTGTACCACAAGGTAAAAACACGTCATCTTCTAAATGAGCATTCACATGTTTTTTTATAATATTTCGAGCTTCATGGTAAGCCAAAGTCATAACTGTGCCACTCACTGTAGTTTCAGTATGAGTATTAGCAACAAAAGGTCCAAAATCATGATACATTTTTTCTTCAATAGGACCATATAACCTACCACTTGCGGTCCAATCAACATAAACAATTTTTTCAGTTCCGTAAGGCGATTCAAATGTTTGATTAATCCCTACTATGTTTTTTCTAAAATCGTTGAAGTAAGATTCAAGCTTAGAGTCTTTTATTTGTGATGCCATAAATTATAAATTTGCAATTGATTTAATTTCGCTAATAATTTTATTTGCTAAACTATCAGCTTCTTCTTGAGATTTTGCTTCCGTATAGATTCTAATAATAGGTTCCGTATTCGATTTTCTTAAATGAACCCAGTTTTCAGCAAAATCAATCTTTACTCCATCAATTGTATTAATTTCTTCTGAAGCATATTTCGCTTCCATTGCTTTTAAAATCCCATCAACATCCAATTGAGGGGTTAATTGTATTTTTTTCTTACTCATAAAGTAAGAGGTATATGTTTTTCGAAGAGCACTAACCGAAGTTCTTAAATCTGCTAAATAACTTAAAAACAAAGCGATTCCAACCAAACTATCCCTTCCGTAATGTAATTCAGGATATATAATTCCACCGTTTCCTTCCCCACCAATAACCGCATTGGTTTCTTTCATTTTTTCAACAACATTAACCTCACCTACTGCACTTGCAGTATAATTGCCGTTTCTCTTTTGTGTGATATCTCGTAAAGCTCTTGAAGAAGACATATTTGAAACAGTATTCCCAGGAGTGTTTTGTAATACATAATCTGCTACTGCAACTAAAGTATATTCTTCTCCAAACATTTCTCCTTTTTCATCTACAAATGCCAAACGATCTACATCAGGATCAACCACAATACCAAAATCAGCATGTTCTTTTACAACCAATTCCATTAAATCTCCTAAATGTTCTTTTAAAGGCTCAGGATTGTGAGGGAATTCACCAGTTGGGTCACAATACAATTTTACGGGCTGAACATCCAATGCTTCTAATAAAGCAGGAACAGCAATTCCTCCAGTTGAATTAACACCATCAACAACAACTTTAAACTTTGCTTTTTTAATAGCATCTACATTTACCAATGGCAAATCTAAAATTTCATCAATATGTAAATCGATATAAGCTTGATTTGATGTTATTTTCCCCAAATCATCTACTTCTGAAAAATTAATATTTTCATTTTCTGCAATATCTAAAATATTTTGTCCCTCTACTGCATTTAAAAATTCTCCTTTATTATTTAATAACTTTAAAGCGTTCCATTGTTTTGGGTTATGGCTAGCAGTTAAAATAATACCACCATCTGCATGTTCTAAAACTACTGCAACTTCAACTGTAGGAGTAGTTGACAAATCTAAATCTACCACATGAATTCCTAATCCAACAAGTGTGTTCATTACCAATTGTTGCATCATGTTTCCAGAAATTCTAGCATCTCTTCCTACAACGACTTTATATGTTTCTTTATCTCTTTGCTGCTTTACCCAACTACCATAGGCAGCTGCATATTTAACTGCATCTAAAGGAGTTAAGTTATCCCCTTGAAAACCGCCGATAGTACCTCTAATTCCAGAAATAGATTTTATTAATGTCATTTTTTATCAAATTTTGACAAAGATACTTTTTATATCATAAAAACTTCACAAGCAATTTGTAATTTGTGCACAATAACATCTAATTCATTTTTTATAAATTAGCAATAAATAAATCGAATAATGACTTTGTTGAAATTATAAAACATAATTGAATTATCTAGCACATATTTACCTTTCTAACGAAAATGAAGGAATTACCATTGGTAACTTTATCGCCGACGGTATTAAAGGTAAAAAGTATGAAAAATACCCAAAGGAGATTCAAAAAGGAATATTATTACATAGAGGTATTGATAGTTTTACAGACTTCCATCCTACTGTTAGAAAAAGCACCAAACGATTGCATGAAAACTATGGCCATTATAGCGGAGTAATTGTCGATATCTTGTATGATCATTTTTTGGCAAAAAATTGGAATAAATATCATTCACAACCATTAGAAGAATACATACAAGATTTTTACCAATTATTACGTAATAGTTTTGATATTCTAACTCCAAGAATTAAAAGAATGATGCCTTATATGATTTCTGACAACTGGCTTCTTAGTTATGCTACTGTAGAAGGGATTAGTAAAATATTAGTACAAATGAATAGGCGAACCAACAATACTTCTAAAATGAATTTTGCCGTAATTGAATTAGAAGAACATTACAAAGAATTTGAAAATGAGTTTACTAGCTTTTTTGAAGAATTAAGAGTTTTTTCAAAAAACAAAATCATAGAATTAGAAAAATTATGAAAAAAATAATCTTCCTTTTAACCCTATCACTTTTTATCTCTTGTAAACAAGAAAGCAAAAAAGTACAAGAAGAAAATAAAACAACATTAACTACACAAAAAAAAGAGGCTGTAAAGAAAAGTATTATAGTAAATAGCGCTATGGTAGTTTCGGCTAGAGAAGAAGCCTCAAAAATTGGAATACAAATACTAAAAAAAGGCGGAAATGCTTTTGACGCAATGGTTGCAACCGAACTAGCCTTGGCAGTATCATTTCCTGTAGCTGGAAATTTAGCAGGTGGTGGTTTTATGGTATACCGTACTCAATATGGTGAAGTTGGAGCTCTTGATTACAGAGAAAAAGCACCAATGGCTGCTTCAAGAGATATGTATTTAGATGAAAATGGAGATTTTGTTCCAGAAAGAAGTCAAATAGGTTCTCTTGCTGTTGGAGTTCCAGGAACTATTGCTGGGGTTTTCGCTGTACATGAAAAGCTAGGTTCTTTACCAATTGAAGAGATACTAGAACCAGTGATTGCATTAGCTTCCAATGGTTATATTGTTACAGAAAAACAAGCTAGAAGAATCGCTTATTTTAAAAAAGCATTCTTAGCAGTTAATAATGAAGAATCTATATATACTAAAGAATATAATACTGGAGATACCATTAGGAATAATTCCTTAGCAAATACTTTATCTAGAATATCTGAAAATGGTAGAGCTGAATTTTATAAAGGCAAAACAGCAAAAACCATGGTAGATTTTTTACAATCTAAAAAAGGTATTATTACTATGGAAGATTTAAATGCTTATGAAGCTGAATGGAGAGAACCTATTGTATTTAATTATAAAGATTTAAAAATTATTTCGATGTCTCCTCCCTCTAGTGGTGGTATTTGTTTAGCACAAATATTAAAATTCATTGAGCCTTATCCTATAAAAGAATATGGTCATAACAGTACTAAATCAATACAATTAATTACAGAAGCAGAACGAAGAGCATATGCAGATAGAAGTTATTATTTAGGTGATCCTGATTTTGTTGACATTCCTGTGGAAGAACTTATAAGTTCTGAATATTTAGTAGGTAGAATGGATAATTTTTCTTTTGACAATGCAACCTCTTCAGATAGTTTAAGTTATGGTACAATTCCTGGATACGAAAGCCCAGAGACTACCCATTATTCTATTGTTGATGAATTCGGTAATGCTATTGCTGTAACAACCACTATTAATGGAGCCTATGGTTCTAAACTTTATTCTAATGAACTTGGGTTCTTCTTTAATAATGAAATGGACGATTTTAGTTCAAAGCCTGGAGAACCCAATATGTTTGGTTTAATAGGTGGAGAAGCAAATGCCATAGAACCTCAAAAAAGAATGCTAAGCTCTATGACTCCTACATTAGTTGAAAAAGATGGAGAGTTTTGGATGACAGTTGGAACTCCTGGTGGATCAACTATTATTACTTCAGTTTTACAGACCATTTTAAATGTATATGAATTTGATATGGATATGCAACAAGCAGTAGATGCTCCAAGGTTTCATCATCAATGGATGCCAGATTTAATTCGGTTTGAACCTAGTTCTTTTAATAAAGATTCCTTAAATTTATTAGTAGAAAAAGGATATCATGTAGAGGAAAAAAATTCAACTATTTTAGGAAAAGTAGATGGGATTAGAATTTTACCCAATGGTCAATTAGAAGGTGGTGCAGATAAAAGAGGTGATGATACCGCTGTAGGATACTAAAATCAAGCATTCTTCAAGGTTGTGCACTTAATCGTCAAAAGCTTTCACTATATCGAATTGTAGTATAAATACTACTTATTTATAGGAAATACCCTACTTTTGATATCCAAATTGAATTTCAAAATAAAGGTCTGTACCATAATTACTTGATAATTAGTATTGATCTTGTGAAGAATAAATGAGAAAAAAATCTTTCTTTAAGGATTTACATGCCCTTATACCATTGGTAATTAGTGGGCTTCTTTGCATTGCCTTAGTTTTTCTACTATGGCAAAAAACTAATTCCGATATTTTATTTGTCGACACCTTAACTAATATTACAACCATCTTTATTAGCATTAGTGGATTTTTAGCTGCTTTTATAATGGTTTATTTAGCTTCATCTGTATTAGGTTTAAAGAAAAACCGAGTACAAGTTATAGATAGCTTAAGTAAAATCACTCAAAAGATGCATAATTTCAGGGAAATCGTGAACCTGTTACTACAATCAAAAATGTGGTTACCTGGACTTAAAGAGTATATTGATGATGAATTTGAAGGATTAAACTTTTTTGAAGTAAAAGAATTTTATAAAGGGAAATCTAAATTAGCTATTGAATTCCTTCAAGAAAGCCATCACTATGGTGATACAGAAAACCTTTATCTTGAATTAAAGTCATTATTAATGACCAAGCCTAAAGAACGTAAACTACCAAAAAATGTAGTTTTTCCTAAGATTTATGACAAAGCTATTATTGAGAAATGGTTAGAACATAAATGCGGTTCGGGTTTACTATACTATTTTGGATATAAATTTGGAATTTACAAAGAAACTTTAGACATCGAGGCAGTATTTGAAAGACATCAAGATAAAATTATGTCATTAGCAAATTCTATAGATCCTGAAGTTTTCGAGGACTCATCTTTTAATGAAGTTTTCTTATCAAAGCTTGGAGATTATATGGCTAATGATGTGATGCCTAATTTATTTCAATTACAAGAAGATGTAAATACAAGAATGCCAAGAATATTAAACTACTTATATGGCATCTTCTTATTTCTAGTGTTATTTGGGGTTTTATTACCCTTAGGGTTCTTACTTTTTAATTTACCAATATTATTGTTGATATTTAGTTTTGCATCGGTAATAAGCATCATTTTCTTTATTACAACCACTTTTTATCAGTTCTTATCAAAAGAAATCAACTCTTAAAGAAGTATATCAGTTAAGCTTTATCCCAACTATTTTTATTTCTAATTCGTTTATAAAGTTTTATACCCAACATCAATAAAACAGAAATTCCAACGATTCCTACTACACCAAAAACCCAACCTAAAGAGTTTTTTAAAACCACAAGGAATGTACAAGCAAATAATATTATTGTAGCTACTTCATTCCATATTCTTAGGGCAAAGGATGAATACTTTAACTTTCCATTTTTTGTTTGATTATACATTATTTGACAAGTCCAATGATAAAGAAATAATAAAACCACAAATCCAATTTTAATTTGCATCCACCCAAATTGTAACCAATCTGGATTAATCACTAACATCCATATCGCAAAAATAGTTGCTAGTACTGCTGAAGGCCAGGTAATAATATACCACAACCTTTTTATCATTAATTGATATTGTTTTATTAAAATTTCTTTTGCAGGTGATTCTTTTTCTTCAGCTTCCTTAAAATAAATAAATAATCGAATTATGTAAAACAATCCTGCAAACCAGGTAGTCACAAAAATTATATGAAGCGATTTTACATAAAGGTACTCTTCCATAATTAATTAGTTTTTAGACCATTCCGAGATCCATTTAACATTAACATCTACCCAATTATCATTATCATTCATACAAGGAATATGAATATAATCACTCCCTCCTGCTTTTAAAAATTCCTCTTTACCTTCCATTGCTATTTCTTCTAGTGTTTCCAAACAATCTGCAACAAATGCCGGAGTTATTACAGCAAGTTTTTTCTTTCCTTCATTTGGAAACTTTTCCAATTCAAAATCGGTATAAGGCTTTAACCAAGGGTCTTTTAATAATCTAGATTGAAAAGAGTTGCTATAAGTACCTTCTTTTAATCCAAGTTTTTTTACAATAAATTTAGTAGTTTCAAAACACTGATGTCGATAACAAACATGATGTGCAACAGAATTTCTATCACAACAACTCCCATCAATTTTACAATGGTTGTTTGTTGGGTCTGCTTTTAAAATATGTCTTTCCGGTATTCCGTGGTAAGAAAATAAAATGTGGTCATAATCAAAATCTTTTAAATGATTAGAAATGTTTTCACTCATTGCATCAATATATCCCGGATCATTATAAAAAGGAGCCAAAATGTCCATTTTTATTTGCGGATAATTGGCAGCAATTATTTGTTCAGCTTTTACCGTAACTGTTTCATATGAAGAAGTAGCATAATGTGGATATAAAGGAATCATTAATATTTCATCAACTCCCTGATCTACTAATTCTTTAAACCCTTTCTCCATACTCATGGTACCATATCTCATTGCCAATGCTACTGGAACATTTATCTTATTGATTATTTTTTGTGAAAAGCGTTGTGAAATAACTACCAAAGGTGATCCTTCTTTCCACCAGATTTTTTTATATGCAGCAGCAGATTTTTTTGGGCGAACGTTCAAAATAATACCCTTAATTAACAAGTAACGCTTCCAATAAGGAATATCAATCACTCGTTCATCCATTAAAAATTCTTCCAAATATGTTTTTACATCCTTTGTAGAGGTACTTTCTGGTGACCCCAAATTAACTAATAATACTCCTTTCATATTATGATATTGCAAATTGTTTAGGGGTAATCCCATATTTTCTTTTAAAAGCAGCGATAAAATGACTTGAAGTACTATAACCTAGCTTCGAAGCGATTTCATTTACATTTAATTGTTGTTCTTGTAGTAATTTTTTAGCGAGTTCCATTTTATAATTCAATAAAAATGAAAAAACTGGTAAACCGTAAAACTCCTTGAATCCAGTCTTTAGTTTTTTTATGTTTAAGCCTACCATTTTAGCTAACTCGTGCAGTCCTGGCGGGTTATTCATCTGTTCAATAACAATCTCCTTTGCTTGTTTTATTTTTCCTACGGTATCTTCATTAGGAACATAAGGACATTGAGAATTATTAGATTCAGTAGAAGTGTTAAAATAATAACTAAGAAGTTCATACACTTTCCCTTTCAAATAGATAGGTCGAAGAGAATCTGATATTCTTATAGAAATCAATTGCTTTAAAATCATTTGAACTGAAGTCTCAATTTCTTTATTCTCTATGATAGGTTGACCTATTTTAAAATTTTTAAAATTAAAAAGAAAGTTTCCATCGTCAGAAAATAAACTATGAAAGAAATCTAATGAAATTAAAACTACTGTTAATTGTGATTGAGGAGGCAACTTATATAGGACATTCATAGTGTCATCCTTAAAATAAACCATACTTGAATTATTTTCTTTCAAAGGAATTGCGCAATGCTCTAGATTAAAAGCAACAGTTACTTCATTTTCTGTACAAAAGTAAAGCTGAATATAATTGTTTATTAATTTTGTTTGAAACTTGCTTAAATAATCAGTTAAATTATTGAAGTAAAGAACTTTAAACGCATCTTTTTCTTCTGCTAATATGTGGGCACTTTTGTCGATATTTTTATAATCCTCTAACATGAACTTTAAAGAGTGTTTTTAATTATTTTGAATATTATTTCACAAAAATACAATAATTTATATTGCTAAAACAAATAAGATTTTTTTATAAATATGATATATGTCATATTTCTAAGGTGTTAAATCCACTACTCTTCAAAGAGCATAAAACTAAATTATCTTGTTTAGAAACACTCTAAATAGGTGTTTGTAACTTCTTTCGACAGAAAAAGTACTTATGTCGATGTTTTGGACGATAAGTTAATAGTACTTTTGTCGATACTTATCAAAACAATATAATTTATGAGTCTTAATGATTTACCCTTAAAGCTTTATAATGTAGGTTTAAGTTATAAAAAAGCAGATGTTAACGTAAGGGGAGTTTTTAGTATTACTAAAGAGGATCAATTATCATTATTAAAAGAAGCAAAAGAAAATGGAAGCGAAGGTGTATTTGTCGTTTCTACTTGTAATAGAACAGAGATTACAGGATTTGCTAAACACCCTTTTGAGTTAATTAGTCTTTTAGTTAAATACTCAAAAGGAAAGGTAGAAGATTTCATTAATGTTTCCAATGTATATAAAAATAAAGCAGCCGTAAATCATTTATTTAATATTGGTGTTGGGCTAGACAGTCAGATATTAGGTGATTATGAGATTGTTGGACAATTAAAAAACTCTTTTATTCAAGCAAAAAAGCTAGGAACAACCAACGCTTATTTAGAACGCTTAATGAACTTAGTTCTCCAAGCTAGTAAAGATGTAAAAAACAATACAAAGCTTAGCTCTGGAACTACTTCTGTATCCTATGCAGCGATTCAATATCTAATAGATACTATACCTAACTATAGTGATAAGAAAATACTAATTTTTGGATTAGGAGATATTGGAAAGAATACTTGTAAAAATATTTTTGAATATACCGATAACAAAAATATTACATTGATTAATAGAACTCACGAAAAAGCACTAGAGTTTAAAAACAATTATAACGAAATAACTGTTAAAAATATTTCAGAATTAACTCAAGAGATTAGTGATTCTGACATATTAATAGTTTCTACAGGAGCTAATTTCCCTACCATCACTAAAGAACATATTAAAAAAGGCAAAGAATTATTAATTCTTGATTTATCAATGCCCGAAAATGTAGATGTAACCTTAAAAAATCAAGAAGGTGTTACACTAATTAATGTTGATGAACTTTCTAAAATTACTGACAAAACAATAGAAGATAGAAAAAAAGAAATTCCAGTTGCACAAGAAATCATTGATCATTATAAACAAGATTTTAATGAATGGATATCCTACAGGAAATTTGTACCTGCTGTAAATGCATTAAAGGAATCATTACAAACTATTCAAGGAAATGAAATTGATTTTCATAAAAAGAAAATAAATAATTTTAATGAAGAACAAGCAGAAATAATTACCTCTCATATGATACAGAAGATTACTACACAATTTGTTAAGCATTTAAAAGATGAAGAAACAGCAGTAGATCAAAGTATCGATGTTATTAGTAAAATATTTAATTTGAAAGAGCTTAGCTTAGATGAATGTAATTAAAATAGGTACCCGATCAAGTCAATTAGCTCTTTGGCAAGCAAACACTGTAGCTCAACAATTAGAACATTTAGGACACACCACAGAAATCATCAAGATTGACTCCTTGGGAGATCAAGTTCTAGATAAACCTTTATATGAATTAGGAATTACTGGAGTTTTCACTAAAAGTTTAGATATCGCTTTAATCAATGGAGATATTGATATTGCAGTTCATTCTTTTAAAGATGTACCTACAAAATTACCTGGAGGTGTAGTACAAGCTGCCATTTTAAAAAGAGGAAACTATAACGATGTTTTAATTTTGAAAGAAGATGAAAACTTTTTTGAGAATGAACATGCTACAATTGCAACTGGTAGCCTTCGAAGAAAAGCTCAATGGCTACATCGTTACCCCAAACATACTATAACTGGCTTGAGAGGTAATGTGAATACTAGATTAAAAAAATTAGAAGAGAATTCTTGGGATGGCGCTATTTTCGCATTAGCTGGTTTATCAAGAATTAGACTATTACCAAAAAAAGAAAAGCACATTAAATTAGATTGGATGGTCCCTGCTCCTGCTCAAGGTGCTGTAATGATTGCTGGTCTTAAAAAAAACAATCACGTTTTAGACATTTGTAAAGAACTAAACGATGAAGAGACAGCTATTTGTGTAGCGATAGAACGTGAATTCTTAAGAGTCTTAGAGGGTGGATGCACAGCTCCAATAGGTGCTTTAGCAACAATTAAAGAAGAAGAAGTTAAATTTAAAGGAGTTTTGTTTAGTCCCGATGGTAAAAAGAAATTAGAATTTAGTAAAAACGTTTTAAAAGACGAGATTGGTGATTTAGGTGAATTTGCTGCAAATTTTATTTTAGCAAAAGGAGGTAAAAAACTCATGCGAGAAACAATTACTTTTGAAAAAAGCACTAATGTTTTTTCAACTAAATACATTTCCAAAGAACAATCAACAAAATTAAACTCTGATATTGGTGTAGCTATGAATGATTTTATTTCTATTAAATACAATAGAGTAAAACCTACCGCTTTAAAAGCTCCGCTGAAAAATGTAATTTTCACAAGTAAAAATGCAGTAGAAGCATTGTTATATAATTATTCTTCTGAAGAATTAAATTTTGAAAACATTTATTGTGTTGGGAGAAGAACCAAAAAACTAATTGAAAACAAGATTGGAAAAGTAACAAATGTTGAAAGTACTGCTAAAAAATTAGCTGATTACCTTTCCGAAAACTTGAAAGAAAAAGAAATTACTTTTTTCTGTGGAAACAAAAGAAGAGAGGAACTTCCTAAAATACTTTCTGAAAACAATATCACTGTTAATGAAATAGAATGTTATCAAACAGTTTTAACATCAGAAAAAATAGATCCAAAATATTCAGGAATTCTTTTCTATAGCCCTTCAGGAGTAGAGAGCTTTCTAAAAAATAATACAACAACCAATCGAATCGCTTTTTGTATTGGAGAAACTACAGCTTCAGAAGCTAGAAATCACTTTGAAACAGTAGTTGTTTCAAAAGCTTCAAATGTAGACAGTGTAATCGATTCGGTGAATGAACATTTCAAAAAATAATAGAAAACACCATGATAAATAGAACTAGGCGTCTTCGAAAAACAGAAAGTATTCGTCGATTAGTTAGAGAAAACAAACTAACCATCGACGATTTAATTTATCCACTATTTATTGAGGAAGGTAAAAATATTGAAACCGAAATTAAATCAATGCCGGGAATCAAGCGTTTCTCATTAGATAAAATTTCAACTGAATTAGACGAAGTTTCTTCATTAAATATTCCAGCTGTCTTACTTTTTGGAATCCCTTCTGAAAAAGACGATACTGGAACCGAAACTTGGAGTGACAAAGGCATTGTGCAGCAAGCAATTCGGTTTATAAAAAAGAACTACCCAAAGCTTTACGTAATAACCGATGTGTGCTTTTGTGAATATACAAGTCATGGACATTGTGGTGTGATTCATAACAATGATGTAGATAATGACGCTACTTTAGTGAACTTAGCAAAACAAACTATTTCTCATGCTAAAGCTGGGGCCGATATGGTAGCCCCTTCTGGAATGATGGATGGTGCCATTATTGCCATGAGAGAAGCTTTAGATAATACAGGATTTTATGACCTTCCAATTATGGGATATTCTGTAAAGTACTCTTCTGCTTTTTATGGACCATTTAGAGATGCAGCAGATTCAACTCCAAGTTTTGGTGACCGCAGAACCTATCAAATGGATCCTGCTAATAGAGACGATGGAATGCGAGAAGCAACTTTCGATGATGTAGAAGGAGCTGATATACTAATGGTAAAACCAGCACTCTCCTATTTAGATATTATACGAGATTTAAAAAATAATTTTGACCGACCAATTGCCTGTTATAATGTGAGTGGTGAATACGCTATGATTAAAGCAGCTGGAGAAAAAGGTTGGATCGATGAAGAACGAGTTATGATGGAAAGCTTACTATCTATGAAACGAGCTGGAGCAGACATAATCATTACTTACTTTGCAAAAGAAGTAGCAAAAATTTTAAAAAGAAATTAATATGCGTTTAGAAAAATCTTTAGAATTATTTACAAAAGGACAGAAAAACTTAGTGGGATCAGTAAATTCTCCCGTAAGAGCATATCAGTCGGTAGGTGGTGTTCCTCTATTTATTAAAAAAGCAAAAGGTAGTAAGATTACAGATGTAGATCGTAATAGATATATTGATTTTGTATTGTCCTATGGTCCTATGATTTTAGGGCATAGAAATAAAAAAGTTGAAAATTCCATTCTTAATGCTTTAAAATACGGTTATACTTTTGGAGCAACTTCAAAAGGAGAAATCAAACTAGCTAAAATGGTTTGTGATGCTTTTCCAGGAATGGATAAAGTACGTTTTGTAAATTCAGGTACCGAAGCTGTTTTAAGTGCACTTCGATTAGCAAGAGCATATACTGGCAAAAATAAAATTATAAAATTTTCTGGTTGCTATCACGGTCATTCAGATGCTTTATTGGTAGCTGCAGGTTCAGGATTAGCTACACTAAGTCTACCCGGCTCCAAAGGAGTCCCTGACGATGCTGTAAAGAACACTTTGATTTCAGAATATAACAATATAGAAAGTGTAAAAGACCAAATAAACAAACATGAAGATATCGCAGCTATTATCATAGAACCTATTGCAGGAAATATGGGTGTGGTTCTTCCAACTACTGAGTTTATAAGTGAACTAAGAAAAATCACTAAAGAAAAAGGAATCCTATTAATTGTAGATGAAGTAATGACTGGGTATCGTTCTCAATACGGTGGAGCTCAAGAATTATTGGGTATTGAAGCAGATATAACTTGTTTAGGAAAAGTAATTGGTGGTGGTTTCCCTGTTGGAGCTTACGGTGCTAGAGATGAGATCATGGAAATGGTCGCTCCTTTAGGAGATATGTACCAAGCTGGTACATTATCAGGAAATCCAATCGCGATGGCATGTGGAATTGCAACCCTAAAGGAATTAAAAAAACAAGACCCTTACAATCAATTCAATAAAACAGCAGAAAGAATAGAAACTGTATTGTTAGAAGCAGCAAAAGAAAATAATATCGATTTACAAGTAAACCGTTTTGGGTCGATGATTAATCCTTTCTTTACAAATGAAGTGGTAGTTGATTTCAAATCAGCACAAACTTCAGATACTGAGAAATTCAAAACATTTTTCTGGAACATGATTGAAAATGGTATCTTTTTACCTCCTTCTCAATTTGAGGCTTGGTTTTTATCAACGGCTCTTTCAGAAAAAGATTTAAAAAACACAGAAAAAGCGATTCATGCTTCCATGAAAGCAGTTGCTGAAAAACACAATTCATAATAAATGTATAAAAACGATTTATATTTAAGAGCCTTAAAAGGTGAAGTGGTTGAACGCCCTCCTGTATGGATGATGCGTCAAGCGGGACGATATTTACCTGAATTTATCAAAATTAGAGAAAAGTACGATTTTTTCACTCGTTGTAGAACACCAGAATTAGCTTCAGAAATAACAGTACAACCTATACGTAGATATGGTATGGATGCAGCAATATTATTTTCAGATATACTGGTGATCCCTCAGGCAATGAATATTGAGGTTGAAATGAAACCTGGTGTTGGGCCTTGGTTACCTCATCCTGTTCGCACACAAAAAGATGTGGATAATGTGATTGTTCCTGATGTCACGGTAGAATTAGATTATGTAATGCAAGCCATAAAAGCAACAAAAGAATTGCTTAATAACGAAATCCCATTAATTGGTTTTGCTGGTTCTCCTTGGACCATTTTATGCTATTGCGTGCAAGGTCAAGGTTCTAAAAACTTTGATAAAGCCAAAGAATTTTGTTTCACACAACCGGTTTTAGCACATACGCTACTTCAAAAAATTACAGATACAACTATTGCATATTTAAAAGAAAAAGTAAAAGCAGGAGTTGATGCTGTTCAGATTTTTGATTCTTGGGGAGGAATGTTATCTCCTGTTGATTATCAAGAGTTTTCTTGGAAATATATTAATCAAATCATTGAAGCTTTAAAGGATGAAGCTCCTGTAATTGCATTTGGTAAAGGATGTTGGTTTGCATTAGATAAAATGGCAAAGTCCAATGCATCTGCATTAGGTGTAGATTGGACTATTAGTCCAGAATTAGCTCGTAAATTTACTGGAAACAATATTACACTTCAAGGAAATATGGACCCTAGTAGATTATTATCTCCTCCTTCAGAAATTAAAAAAATTGTTACCGAAATGATTAATGCTTTCGGTAAAGACAAATACATTGTAAACTTAGGCCATGGTATTTTACCTAACATTCCATTAGATAATGCCAAGGCGTTTATTGATGCTGTTAAAGAATACGAAGCATAATTTTGTATGAAAAACTTAATTCAAAAATACAACATACCGGGACCTAGATATACTAGTTATCCAACGGTTCCTTTTTGGGATAAAAAAGGAATTGCTCTAGATGACTGGAAACAATCTACTATAAAAGCTTTTAAGGAAAGTAACGATTCTGAAGGAATTAGTTTATACATCCATCTCCCCTTTTGTGAGAGTTTGTGTACATTTTGTGCTTGTCACAAACGTATTACAAAACGTCATTCTGTAGAAGAGCCGTATATGGATACTGTTTTAAAGGAATGGGATTTGTATTGTGATTTATTAGAAGAACGCCCTAAAATTAGAGAAATCCATTTAGGAGGAGGTACTCCTACCTTCTTCTCATCAGAAAATTTAAGAAAACTTATTAATGGCATTTTTAAACGAGCAGATAAATTTGAGGAGTTTGAATTTAGTTATGAAGGACACCCTAATCATACCACCAAAGAACAATTACAAACTTTATACGATTTAGGTTCTCGTAGGAATAGTTTTGGAATCCAAGATTATGATCCAAAGGTTCAAAAAGCAATTCATAGAGTACAGAGTTTTGAGCAAGTAAAAAAAGTTAATGATTGGTCCCGAGAAATTGGATATGAATCGATTAGTCATGACTTGATATTTGGACTGCCCTTTCAAACAGAAGACAGCATTCGTAATACCATCAAAAATACTATTGCCTTAAAACCAGACCGCATTGCTTATTACAGCTACGCACACGTACCTTGGATAAAGGGCGTAGGTCAACGTGGCTTTGATGAAAACGATTTACCTAAAGACGATGAAAAACGTTATTTATATGAACTTGGAAAACAATTGTTTTTCGATAACGGCTATGTAGAAATTGGAATGGATCACTTTGCTTTAAAGTCAGATTCATTATACAAATCGATGGAAGCAAAAAAGATTCATAGAAATTTTATGGGATACACCGCTGGAAAAACAGAGTTGATGATTGGCCTAGGAATGTCCTCTATCAGTGACTCTTGGTATGGTTTTGCTCAAAATGAAAAATCAGTTGAAGAATATACCGAAATAGTTAATAAAGGTATCATTCCTATTTTTAGAGGTCATTTATTGTCAGAAACCGATTTAATTATTAGAAAACACATTTTAAACTTGATGTGTAATCTTGAGACAGAATGGAATGAAGGTTTGTCTGTAATAGTGAAAAATCAAATAATAGAACGTCTTCAAGAAATGAAAGATGACGGTCTCCTAGAATTTACCGATACCAAACTTATTGTAAAAGAAGAAGGTAGAATGTATGTTCGTAATATTTGTATGGCATTCGATTTAAAACTGCTAGAAAATAAACCAGATACTCGGGTGTTTTCAATGACAATTTAGAATAATAAACTAAAGCACACTTGTGCTTAAATTAATATAAGTGTCTCCCCTTCCAATTATCCAAAGGTAATTAGAAGGGGTTTTTTATTAAAATTAAAACGGCTATTGAAAATAAAAGGTGATTTACACACTAAATATTATATAAATAAATAGTACTTTAGTAAATAGCATAACTAGCTGTAGAGCACTAGATTAAATCGACAGTTATGAGTAAAATATCCCGAAATATTTTAGCAATTAGCATTGCTATCTTACCAATCAATATCTTAATGATTTGGTATAGACTAACACAAACTGAAAATTTCTCAACTACCGATATGATTGTTTATCCATTGGTTTTTGGTGGCGGAATAAGTATCCTGATTTTAATTCTAAATAAATATTTAATAAAGGACACCTTTAAGGAAACGTTTAATTCTGGAAAAGGAAATTGGTATTGGGATATTTTAGTTGGTATAGGTTTAACAACTATTTATACCGACAACCGTTTTTTTGCTGTCGATTGTGAAACATTGTTTGAAACAGATGGATTAACTGAATATTTAGATAAAGTTAACTTTTCATTCGAAAAATTAGAATTAAAACTTGATTATGCGAATGAAAAAAGTGAACAGACAGAAAATTATTGGAAACACACAATTGAATTAAACGGAACAGAATACATCGCTTTCAATGGACAATTTACTGATTATGATTGGGGAATTGCATATCTTAATTTTATAAAAATGCTCAATTCAGAATTGGAAAATCAGAACAGCGAAAACAGGTTTTATCCAATAAAGTGTGATAATGATGGAGAAATGGTTTTACTAACATTTAAGCAATTTGATTTTGTGAAGATCCATTTTCCAAACGATAATGGTCATCCAAAAAAAATATCGGAATGGAAAAATATAAACGGTATGTAAAAACTACTACAAGACCGTTTTATTTTATTTTAACTAACCGTTAAAAAATGAAATAATTCTTTAGAAAAATTAGACTAAATTTACTTTCAGAAGAAAAAATAATAGCTGAGGAATATTTGGATACTGTACAACTAAAATCAGAAATGTGAATTTTAAAGAAATAATACAAAAGGCTTACCATAAGATTGAAAAAATAGAAAATAAAGGAAGTTTAGCATCCTATATTCCTGAATTAGAAAATGTTGATTCTAAATCTTTTGGAGTACATATAACTACAATAGACAACTATAATTTTGGAGTTGGTGATTGTTATCAGAAGTTTTCTATCCAAAGTATTGCCAAGGTACTTTCACTTAGCTTGGCTTATAGTATATTGGGCGAAAAATTATGGGAAAGAGTTGATGTTGAGCCCTCTGGAACTGCATTTAATTCGCTGGTACAACTAGAAGCTGAAGCAGGAATCCCTAGAAACCCTTTCATAAACGCAGGAGCTCTTGTTATATCTGATGTCCTTTTAACTAATTTAAATAATCCTAAGGATGATTTTTTAAACTTTGTTAAAAGCCTCTCCAACAATTCTGAGATTCGGTATTCAAACAGAATAGCAACTTCAGAAAAAAACATAGGATACCGCAATGTCGCTATGTGTAATTTAATAAAGTCATTCGGTAACATTGAAAATGAACCTTCCGAAGTTCTTGACTTCTATTTTAATCTTTGCTCCTTGGAAATGAATTGCAAAGAGCTTTCAAATCTATTTTTATTTTTAGCTAATAAGGGACGAACCTTGGTCGATAACAAAAAAATACTTAAAAAAAGTCAAACCAAAAGGATCAATGCACTTATGCAAACCTGTGGATTCTATGATGAATCTGGTGAATTTGCATTTAAAGTAGGACTTCCTGGAAAAAGTGGCGTTGGTGGAGGAATTGTAGCTGTGCACCCAAAACAATATACCATTGTTGTTTGGAGTCCCAAACTAAACGAAAAAGGGAACTCCTATAAAGGAATGAGATTTCTTGAAGAATTCACAACAAAATCTGAATTATCAATATTTTAAGAAAATTATAAATAACAATCCCTATATTTCTTTCCGAAAATTTATAACAACGAGCTTACAATTAATAATTAATGAATAGCATTAAAAGTATTCTTTTAGTATACCTACTGTCTTTTGGGATGTTCACAACTGCTTTTGGACAATTAAATATAAAAGGAAAAGTAGTAGAACAAGGAAATAACAATCCTATATCTTTCGCAAATATTGGCGTATTAAATTCAACTTTTGGAACAATTTCAAATAGCGATGGAAGTTTCTCTATTAAAATCCCCGAATCTCATACCGAAGAATATTTACTTTTTTCTGCAATTGGATTTGAAAGTAAATCGGTTGCGATAAAAACTTTTAAAGAAGAGAAAGAAATAATAATTTATCTAACTGAAAAAACCTTCGAACTTGATGAAGTATTTATTTCTTCTTCAACCAAAAAAATAAAAGAAAAGCACGCTTGGCTTGGAAATACGAAGAGAAACTTAATGGTTCAAGGTCAAATGTTTTTGGACTCAATCTCTGCTGGAGGTGCGATGGCTTTACTTATTGAAAAGAAAGAGTTAAAAGATTTAAAATTTATTGACCAAGCCCACTTATTCATTACAAGAAATACAGAACCCGAATTTAAAGTACGTGTTCGCTTACTTGAAGTAGACAGCACAAATAATAATTTACCAGGAGAAGATATATTTTATGAAAGTGTTGTTGTAGCTTCAGATATGAGAAGAGGTTGGCTAACCTTCGATTTATCAAAGTATGAGTTTGCCATTGAAGAAGAATCTTTCTTTTTAGTTTTTGAATGGATTTTGGAAGACAAAGATCGAATAAGGATATTCAATAAATTAGCTGAATACGGAAAATTGCATCCCAACGAAATAATAAGAGACACTGTTATCGTTGATGGAAAAGAAATGCCTACCGCAGAATATTCTAGTAGAGTACCAATTCCTGTAATAGCTTTTGGTGACAGCAGAACAAAATCTGCTCTAGCAAATTTTAAATGCTATTCACGTGCTAATAGTTTTGGCGAATGGAAAAGGTCCACCTCTATTGTTTCAGCAAAAATATTAATGAGTAATAAACCTCCTAAAAACCTAAATTCTTTAATTGATGAGGGAGATTCACCATCATTAAAAACTTTAGAATCGAAAATCACAAAATGGGGAAAAGACTTTATTGAAAACTATTCAATCCCAGGAATGCAACTCTCTGTCAGTTCTAAAGGCAGCTCTATATTTTCGTCTGGTTTTGGTTATAGCGATCTTGAAGATAAAGTAAGAGTTAACCCAAAAACACGCTTTAGAATTGCAAGTGTTACCAAGCCGATAACCGCCACCGCAATAATTAAATTGGCTTCTGAAGGAAGGTTAGACTTAGATGCTGATGTAAGAGCCTATGTCCCCTCTTTTCCAGAAAAAAAACACAAGCTTACTACACGGCAACTAGCAGGACATTTAGGTGGGATACGTGACTATTACGAAATCAGTACCGACGAATTGTTTAACAACCCACATTTCGAAACCGCGACAGAAGCGATTTCTATTTTTAAGAATGACAGCCTAATGTCTAAACCCGGGCAACAGTTTTTATATTCTTCTTTTGGTTATGACCTTTTAGGAGCCGTAATCGAAGGTGCTTCGGAAGAAAACTACTTGGATTATATGCAGCAAAATATTTGGGATCCGCTTTTAATGGAAAGCACCTATGGAGATATTGCAGATAGCACCATGATCCATATAAGTAAGTTTTATTATCCAAATGAGGAAGAAGCAAAACCTTATGATTTAAGCTATAATCACCCTAGTGGCGGCCTAATTTCAACTACAGATGATCTCGTGAATTTTGGAAATGAATTTTTAGAGGGTACTTTCCTAAACACAGAGTATAAAAAATTGCTTTTTGAAATGCAATATGCAAATCAAAATCCAACCAACTACGGATTGGGATGGTATTTAGGAAAAGATTTAAATGGTACTGAAATCTGGTATCACGCAGGTGAATTACCTTCCTCAGGAGCCGTTTTAATAATATATCCTGATTATGACATTGTCATCTCGCTTCTAACCAACACTCCTATTTTAACAAATGCTCCAGATGGTTTACCTTCAGAGGTACAGAAACTAGGCGAGCTTATTTATCAGAATAATAAGTAGTTATTTAGAAACATAAGCCTATAAATGATACCTTTGGATATGTAACCTTTAAGATTCACTATAAAACACAATAAATCTTATGATTCCATTCTTTAGAAAAATTCGAAAAAAAATGGCAGATGATAACAAACCCATGAAATACATAAGGTATGCTATTGGCGAGATTGTATTAGTAGTTTTTGGAATATTAATAGCTCTACAGATTAATAATTGGAATGAGCAACGTAAGCTTCATAACACCATTAACAATGTATATTCCATTATAAAAAGTGATTTACAATCAGATATTATAGCTATTGACGAAATTGTGGATTATATGGAATCAGCAGATAGTGTTTTCAAAAAGATTATTGACAACAATATGACCTTTGAAAATTATACGAATTGTAGAAAATGTATTTCCATTATTAGTGGATATCCAGATATTGTATTAAAAAAACGTGGATTAAAATTACTCGAAGACAATAGTACATTGTTTGATATTCAAAAAGACAGTCTGATAATTAACATCAATAGTTTTTATTCTTATTATAATACTGAAATTGATATTGCTCTTAGAGAAATGTCCACAGATTTTGAAGATAATTATCGTTATTGGAAAAACAACAAACCTTGGTTTAATGATTTTTACTTTGGTCGAGATGAAAAGTCAATAACAAATAATGATTTAATTAATTATTTACTTACATCAGATTACAGAAATAGAGTTGGTTCTTTCTATTTACTGCATTACAAGATTTATTTGGTACATTTAAAAGAATATAAAAGAGACGCTTTAAAAATCATGGAAAAAATTGACACTAAAATTGAATGAATTGACTGAACTTAAAGTGCAACTAATAAAATTGTTTTATACAAAAGACAAATAGAGCTTATGCTCAAACAGTAAAAAAATAGAGAACTTAAATGGAAAAAAATTTAAACCTAGCGGTGCTAATTGACGGAGATAATATACCTTCTGCACATGTAAAAGAAATGATGGAAGAAATAGCTAAATATGGCAATCCAACAATTAAAAGAATATACGGAGACTGGACAAAACCGAATTTAACAAAGTGGAAAAATCTACTGTTAGAAAATGCTATTACTCCAATTCAGCAATACGGATACACTACAGGAAAAAACGCAACAGATTCAGCGATGATAATTGATGCAATGGATATTCTTTATTCAGAAAAAGTAAGTGGGTTTTGTTTGGTATCAAGTGACAGTGATTTTACAAGACTTGCAACACGATTAAGAGAAGCTGGAATGCTGGTATTAGGTATAGGAGAAAAGAAGACTCCAAATCCATTTATAGTTGCCTGTGATAAATTTATTTATGTTGAAATAATTAGAAATCAATCTGAAAAGAAAGAGTATACTACCGGAAAAGATAAACTTAACGAAAGTCTTGATAAAATAACTCGTAAAGAAATTAATTTAATCTCTTCAACAATTTCAGATCTTTCAGATGAAGACGGTTGGGCATTTCTTGGAGATGTGGGTAGTCTATTACAAAAAAAACAACCTAATTTTGATTCAAGAAATTATGGGTTCGATAAATTAACTCCATTAATTAAATCTATCGGGAATTTTGATTTAGATCAAAGAGTGAGTCCTAAAAGTAAAAACAAACTCATATTCGTTAAAAATAAAGATAAGCGTGTAAATAAAACTAAAAAATCTTAAAACAATAAGTTCTATTGGAAGTTTAATCGTCATTTTCTATGGAGTAGTAGTGCCATAGAAGTTCTTTGTCGCTTACATTTAGAGAAATAAATTATAAAGACCATTTATAACAAAAATAAATGGCCTTTATAAAAGGGCAAAAAAAGGGAATCAATTTTTCTCAAATGTTAAATAATCTGTTCCTCCATTACCACCACTAACATCAATTAATTCAATTTTTGTTGTACTAGTAGAAATAATATCCCAGTCATCAGATAAATCTTCAAAATCATCTGGAGCTGCAAAAAAGATATTAAAATGATCATCATCACTACTCGAAGAACTACTTCCTTCACTTACAGACCATGTACCTGTAACTGTATTATTTCCATTTTCAGCTACTAAATTTCCATCATTATTAAAAGTAAAACTATAGCCTGTAAAATTGCTTGTTTCTTCATGGTCTGTATCATAGAAATAAGTTATTCTCCAATTACCTTCTTCAGCAATTGATGTAATTACTTCTACTGAGTTATTATTACTTGAATTATTGTCATCATCTGAAGATGAACAACTCACAATAAAGGTTGCTAAAACTATTACAGTTAATACATTTAAAAATATTTTTTTCATTTTATTTATATTAAAAATTATTATTTACTCTTCTATATTGTTTTGGCCTAAAGTCAAAAATTAAAGGTTTCATTTCTAAAATTTTCAACTTAGCCAAAACTCAAACCAACTTATTATTTTTCTTTTTCAAATATTAATAGGCTTGTTCTAAATTTTTTCAAATACTAAAGTATCAGTTCCGCCATTACCTCCACTTACATCATAAACTTCTACACGATTTTCTTGAACATCAAAGACATCCCAATCGTCATTAAACTCATCAAAAGGAATTGATGTTCCAAAATCAAGTATAAGATCTAGATTATTAGTATTTCCAGTAACATCCCAACTACCGTTTATTACCGTTCCATTATCAGCAATTACAGTTCCATCACTATTAAATGTTAATATATAATTATTATAATCTGAAGTTTCATCAATACCATCGTCTAAATATAAAGCAACAATCCACTGGCCTTCAGTTAGTACTTGCTCTAAATAAGTATTATCGTCTTCACAAATTGTTGGTTCTCTTTCAAAAGTAAGTAAATCAGTTCCTCCATTACCTCCACTTACATCTTCTAACTCAATTTTTACCATACTTGCATTAAGTACATCCCAATTATCATTTAATTCATCAAAAGGAATATCAGTTCCAAAATCTAATTCAACATATGTAATACCACTATCAATTCCTATCGCCCAAGCTCCGTCAATTGTATCGGTTCCATCAGTTGCGATAACAGTTCCGTTTTCATTAAAAGTAAATTCAAATTCACAAAAATCAGATGTCTCGTCAGTTTCATCAAAATAATAAGATACATACCAAGAATCCGTTGTTAGATATTCTTCTAAATCTGAATTATTTCCAGAATTACATTCTGTTGGTATTCTATCTAAAGTTAATAAATCTATTCCTCCATTACCTCCACTGATATCTTTTAACTCAATTTCTAACATACTTGCATTGAGTACATCCCAATCATCATTTAATTCATCAAAAGGAATATCTGTACCAAAATCTAATTCAACATAAGAAATACCACTATCTATACCTGTTGCCCAAACTCCATCAACAGTATCGCTCCCATTGGTTGCGATAACAGTTCCATTTTCATTAAAAGTAAACTCAAATTCACAAAAATCAGATGTCTCATCGGTATCATCAAAAAAATAGGATACATACCAAGAATCATTTGTTAAAATAGTATTTAGTTCAGTTGGCTCAGAATTATTATTATCACAATTAATGATAATAGCTTCTAATTCTTCATCACTATTAACTTGAATGGTACTTCCATCATCAAGAATAACTGAAATTGGGTATTGAATACTAATTATTTGAGTATTACTCATCGTAGAAAGAAAAGTAAATAACTCCAAATCATTATTTATTTCAACTGTAGAAGTGATCTCTGTAGAAGAATCATAAACAAATAATGTTATTGGATATACAAAATCAACACAATCAATATCATCATCAATTTCATCTTGACAAGCAGCTATATAAAAATTTAATTCATTTTGATTATTAATAATAACTTCTGTATAATCTGATAGAATTATGGTTATAGGAAAAACTATTTCTATATCATTAATATTTCCCCCAGTTTGTTCTAAAAATATCAAAATGTTTTCATAATCATCTTCATTTTCGATAATAAGTTCAGTTTGATTTATAGTAATCGTAAAAGGAAAAGCTATAGAGAAGCAGTCTCCATTATCAATAAAATCATCATCTTCACCATCGTTTTCAGTAGATCTAATTAAAAGTAATGACAAACTAGAATCTACTGTAAGGGCATTATCATCTGGGGTATTATCAATTATTTCAATTTTTTCTTTTTGACAAGAAATATTTATTAAAGCAAATAAAATAAGTAGGCTAAATAATTTCGTTAGTTTTTTCATGATTTTTTTATTATTTACTTATTAAACATTTTAAATCAAAAAAACCCTACCTAAATTAAAAAAAATATTATTTCATACCTTTACTTTAAATTTTTATAAATAAATGAATTCAAATAATTCTGTCTGTAAAGAAGACATCTATTCTGAAATTTATGATGAGCATTCGAAATCTATTTGGAATTTTATTTATTTTAAATGTGGTGATCAAGATGAAGCAGATGATCTTGTACAAGAAGCTTTCATAAAGCTTTGGAAAAACTGTGCTAAAGTTCCTAAAGAGAAAGCGAAATCCTTTTTATATACTGTTGTTAATAACACTTTTTTAAATGTTATAGCACATAAAAAGGTAATTTTAAAACACCAACTTCAATATCAACAACATACAAATGAACAGTCTCCTCAATATATTATGGAGGAAAATGAGTTTAAAAAAAAATTACAAAATGCTATTAACAACCTAACTGAAGGTCAAAGAACGGCGTTTTTATTAAACCGAATTGAAGGAAAAAAATACAGGGAGATTGCTGAAATATTAAATATATCTATAAAAGCTGTTGAAAAAAGAATGAGTTTAGCTTTAGCAACTTTAAGAAAAGACATAGATAATATTTAAAGGTAGGGTAAAACTATATAAATCTGTTTTATAATTGAATAAACGTCAATAATGGACAAAAACGACTTATTAGCCAAGTGGCTAAATAATAATTGTACAAGAGAAGAGTTAGAGGTTTTAAAGTCATCTAAGGAGTATTCTTCGTATTTAAAAATTGCCGAAGTATCTTCTCAATTTAAAATTCCAGAATTTAATAAAGAAGCTAATTTAGAGGAAATTAATAGTAAAAAGAATAAGTCAAAACCTAAAACTTTACGTCTAAATCCCATAAATTCTTTATTAAAAATAGCTGCAGTATTTACTTTATTGTTTTTTGGATATCATTTTTTTAATTCATCAAACACTAATATAACTACTCAAATTGCAGAGAAACAAACTTTTTTATTACCAGATAAATCAGAGGTTATACTTAATGCTAATTCAAATATAGATTACAATAAAAGTGATTGGTCAAAAAATAGAGAGTTAACACTTGAGGGTGAAGCTTATTTTAAAGTAAATAAAGGCCAAAAATTTAATGTTCTTACGAAAGAAGGTATTGTAAGTGTTCTTGGTACCCAATTTAATGTAAAAATAAGGGATCGCTATTTTTATATAAACTGCTATGAAGGTTTAGTTAGTGTAGCATTTAATGACACAATTATAAAAATACCTGCTGGTCAAAAGATAAAAATTGAAGACGGGGTTCTAGTAAAACATAACAATATAAACTCTCAAAATCCAACTTGGATTAATAATGAAAGTAGTTTTAATAATGCTACATTAAATTCTGTAATTAATGAATTTGAAAGACAATATCCTGTTAAAATTAGCTCTACAAACATTGATTTAAATCAACATTTTACTGGAAGCTTTTCACATAAAAACATAGAATTAGCATTAAGATTGATATGTGATCCGTTAAATATTTCCTATAAAATTGTTGACAAGGAAAATATAATTTTATATGCTAAAGAAAAATAATACAACCTTATTTTTTATTCTTTTTTTTACTTTTAATATCTATATTTTTAATGGACAGATCGTTTCTGAAAATAAATCACTTTTATCAATTTTAACAAACATCGAAGAAAGTTTTGAAGTTCGATTTAGTTATGCAACAGAGATTATAAATGAAATTTTTATAATCCCTCCATCAAATAATCTAACCCTTACAGAAAACATTAATTATTTAAATAATCAAACACCATTATTATTTTCTCAATTAGATAGTCGATTTATAACAATTGTACTAAAAAATGAAAATGACAAGTACTGTGGTATTATAATGAATGAATTTACTGGTGAAATTCTTGAAGGTGCAAATATTACTTCTTTTAATGACAGATATTCAGCAAGCTCAAATCAAAGAGGCAATTTTTATTTACCTGCCAATATTGAACTTGAAATGATTAGAATAAGCTATTTAGGATATAAAGACTTAATTGTTCCCGTTTCTAAATTAGAAAAAGGTAAATGTATTGAATTATATATGCAATTAACCATATCAGAACTTGATCAAGTTTATATTTCAAATTATTTTACAAAAGGGATTGAAAAACAATTTAATGGATCAACTACTATTACAACTGATCAATTTGGATTATTACCTGGTCAAATAGATAACGATGTTCTTAAGATAATTCAAGTTATTCCAGGTGTTGAAAGCGTAGATGAAACTGCTTCAAATATAAATATTAGAGGAGGTTCTCAAAATGAAAACTTAGTGCTTTGGGATGATATAAAGATGTATCAAAATGGTCATTTTTTTGGATTAATCTCTGCTTTTAATCCAGATTTAACAAAACATGTTACAGTATATAAAAATGGCACTTCATCCAGATATGGAGAAGGTGTTTCTGGAGTTATAGACATGAAATCTAAAAACTCCTTATCTGATAGTTTTACAGGGGTGGCCGGTTTTAACTTAATAAACCTTAATGCATTTTTTAATATCCCAATTACATCAAAAATTGGAGTTCAATTGTCTGGCAGAAAATCAATTAATCAATTTTTTGAATCTTCAGTTTATAAATCTTATGCAGACAGAATTTTTCAAGATACTGAAATTACAAATGTGCAAATAGCAAATAATTCGACTCCGATCTTAACTGATGAGGATTTTAATTTTTACGATTTTAGTGCTAAACTATTATGGGACTTTTCAGATAAAGACAAACTAAGAATCAATTTTTTAACTATAAAAAACTCTTTAGATTTCACAGAAGTAGTTGAAGAATCTTCACTTTCTAAAACAAGCAATTTAAAACAAGAAAGTATTGTTGGTGGAATTTCATGGACCAGAAATTGGAGTAAAAAAACAGAAACTATAGTTTTCGCTTATGGATCTTCTTATGATTTAAAATCAACAAATAAAGACATATTAACAACTCAAGAAATATTACAGGAAAATGAAGTATTAGAAACAGGAATAAAATTAGATGCAAATTTAATTATTTCAGAAAAAATAAAAATTCAAACTGGTTTTCATTATTCAGAAACAGGAATAGCAAACACACAAGATGTAAATTTGCCAAGATTTCGTTTTTATGAAAAAAATGTAATTCAATCCTATATAGCTTTTGGTGATTTAGAATACAAACCCAAAGGAAATAATACAATATTAAATTTAGGAATTAGATCCAATTATTATTCTAAAGTCAACTCATTTTTAATTGAACCAAGATTAAGTTTGCATCAAAAATTAGGTAAAGGTTTTGCAATTGAAATTCTTGGAGAGTTTAAAAGCCAAACAACAACACAACGGATAGATTTTCAGAGTGATTTTTTAGGTATAGAGAAAAGACGTTGGATATTAGCAAATAATGAAAATATTCCCATCATAAAAAGCAAACAAGCATCTATTGGTTTTTTATATAATAAAAACAATTGGTTTATTAATTTAGAAGGTTATTACAAGAATGTTGAAGGGATAACTTCTTCAAATCAAGGTTTTCAAAATCAATTTCAATATGTAAAAACTACTGGAAAATATAATGTTAAAGGTGCTGAATTCACCCTAAACAAAAAGCTAAAGTCTTTTAGTTATTGGTTAAGTTATAATTATTCGAAAAACGATTATACCTTTGAAGAATTGACCCCTTCCGAGTTTCTAAATAATGTAGATATAAGGAATTCATTTACAATAGCTAGTACATATAATTATAATAATTTTAAAGTCTCATTGGGTATTCAAGGGCACAATGGTAAACCCTACACTGTTCCAGTAAAAGGAAATGAAATAATTATTATTGATTTTGAAGAATTTATCAATTATGACCTACCAAACGCAGAACGTTTACCAAATTATTTTAGAGCAAACTTTTCAACCGAATATCTTTGGGATATTTCTGAAAATGTAAAATTGAAATTTAATTTTGCAATATTAAACTTATTAAACACAAAAAACATACTTAATACAAGGTATGTTTTAATTCCAGATGAAAATGGAAATTCTCAAGTTAACAGAATAGATAAAATTTCATTAGGAATCACACCCAATTTCTCTTTTCAAGTTTTATTCTAATATTAACGGCAATTGACGAACAAGTAACTGTAATTAATTATTGACAGTGATGAGTTAGCATAAATAATTAGGGAGTATATTTAAAACTTTAATTATTCTCTTCATATAATCGCAACCTGTTTCTAAGCAAGTTCATTTTATGTTCAAGGTTATTCATTTTTTTTAATAAATTAAAAACAGCATCTATCCCTTCAATATTGATATTTAAATCTTGATTAATTCGAACCATTTTTTCTACATCACTAATAGCCTCTTCTCGTAAAAAAGGTTTTTGTTTAATGGTAACTATTTCAACCAAACCAACTTCATTTAGTTGATTAATAAAAGAAACCTCAACCTTATAGTGGTCACAAAGCTTAATTACCGAAATAAAATTCTTTTCTTCCATGACTATTTTAGTTTTGCTAATTCTTCAAATAACTCTTTTTGCTTTTCTGAAAGGTTTGTTGGCGTTTTTATTTGATATGCAATAAACAAATCTCCAAACGAACCTTCTTTTTTATAAACAGGGAACCCTTTACCTTTTAGCTTAGCTTTTGTGCCATTTTGAGTGCCAGGCTTCACCTTTAATTTCACTTTACCATCAAAAGTATTCACAACAACTTCACCACCTAAAACAGCAGTATATAAGTCGATAGTAACATCACTGTATAAATTATCTTTATCTCTTTTGAAATTGCTGTGATTAGCAATATTAAATTTAATATATAAATCCCCTTTTGGACCACCATTTACTCCTTCGCCACCTTGACCTTTTATTTTTATAGATTGTCCGTTTACAACTCCGGCAGGAATCGTTAATCGAATGTTTTTTCCATTAATAGTTAAAGTTCGTTTGTGGGTTTCATGCACATCTTTTAAACCAAGATTTAATTCGGCGTTAAAATCCTGCCCTTTAAAAGTTCGGCCTCTGCCTCCAGGTCTTGCCCCACCAAACTGAGAACCTCCTCCTCCACCGCCAAACATAGAACCAAAGAAATCTGAAAAATCTTCTTGCGAGTAATTTCCTCCACCAGTACTTCCAAATGGAGAGCCTCCTTGATATTGTTGCTGCTGTTTTGCTTGTTGTTCAAACTGATCGGCATGTTTCCAGTCTTTTCCGTATTTATCGTATTTTTTACGGTTTTCTGGATTACTTAATACCTCGTTAGCTTCATTAATTTCTTTGAATTTTTTTTCAGCTACCTTGTCATCTGGATTTAAATCTGGATGGTATTTTCGAGCTAATTTTCGATAGGCCTTTTTAATATCCTTTTCTGTTGCCTTCTTATCAATTCCTAAAATTTTATAATAATCTATAAATTTCATTGGGTTTTAAATAACTTATTTAATATGAATTATTTAAAAATCATCAAGTAAATAATAAGATATTCACTCTCGATTTCACAGTCTAAATATACCCTTTTCTCTATACAGTTAAAAATGTTTTAAGACGAAAAAAGTGTAAAAAAAATAAGGCGCCAAGATTATTCAAATAATTGTATAGTAAGTAAAATGTGGGTTAAGTGATATCATTTTTGCTTAGAATAATATTGAATTGTGTTTTTCATTGCTTGTTTTCGATTGTATTTTGGTTTAAAATGTAATTCGGTTATCGCTTTTTTGGAAGAAAATGTAAAATTCTGACAGGTATAAACCACTGCAAACCGACTAAATTTCGGATTGTAATGTTTGATAGGTCTCCAAATCAGCGCAAAAAATTCTGATATGGCTCCCATACAATAGGCCAGCCAATAAGGAATCCAAAGGTTTTTTGGAAAAACCTTATAGCCAGCTCCTATGACAATTTGATCAAAAAACTTAAAGAAATTTTCACCTTGACCATCAGTAATCAAATAGATCTGTTGATAGACTTTTTTGTTCTTTTCCCACAATGCTTTAGCAGCCAAAACGTGCGCATGAGCCATGTTGCCCACATAAACATGTTGGCATTTAGAAGATCCGTCACCCAATCTTACATAAAAACCTTGATTAGCCATTTCAATCAGTGCATCCATATGATAGGGATCGGCTTCTCCATAGATGTCAGAAGGTCTTAAGATACAGGTGTTAAGATTGGAAGAACTGGCATTCAACACCTCCAATTCACCCAAGACCTTAGATTCGCAATAAACAGTGTGGTAAGTGTCTGGATACGCTTGTTGCTCATTAATATCTATCAATGATTTTCCTGAAAAAACAGCATCTAAAGAACTTGTAAAGACCAGTGATTGGATTCCAAATTGTTTACAGGCTTTAATTACATTTTTGGTGCCACCAAGATTGACTGACAACACTTCTTCACGGGTTCTAGTTCCCCAATCTATAATAGCTGCACAATGGATAATGATATCTATGTCTTGACATGACTTTTCTAGCAATGAATAATTCCGAATATCTCCTTTAATGAATTCTATTCGTGGATCTTGAATACCAATAAAATCTTGACAATCCAAAACGACGATGTTTTCTGTTTCAAGAATTGTTTCATCGCATAGAAGTTCTTGCACAATTCTGGTTCCTAAAAATCCGGCACCTCCTGTGATAAGAATTTTGGGTACTATTTTTTTCATAAATTACTTTAAATATTTGCTATATTGCTATGTCTTATAATTTCCTAAATTAAGAATTAGAATCGAAACAGCAAATGGTTAAAACTATTTACCTTCTAAGAGGTACCAAAGCCGAAAGTTATTTTAACTTTAGTAAGAGAATCAAATCCATAGCTGAATCTATGTTAACTTTGGATGAGGTTAAACAGTTAAAACTTGTATTAACAGAAAATAAACCTCCTACCATTTCAATAATACCTTTTAAAAAGGATAAAATCGCAGCCATTTCAATAGTTGCAAAAAAATCAAATCTAGATCTTAAAATTAAGGATGATTGGGGGTTTATAGGCGCGTATCAAGTGACAGAAGCCTTACCTGTTGCTTATACAAAAACTTGGAGTAATGGCCAGGTTAGCCCTGGAGTTTGCTTGTTTACTTTGTTTAAGAAAAAAAAATCTATAGAATATGCTACATTTATTGATCGCTGGCATAATGGACATACACCGTTGTCACTTGAATTGCATCCACTTTGGAATTACAATCGGAATGTTGTTGAAAGCCATTCGGTGAATACTAGCGAATTCTGGGACGGAATCGTAGAAGAGCATTGTAAGTCAAGGGGCGAACTATTAAATCCCTTCAAGTTTTTTGGTAAACCAACAAGAATCATTCAAAATATGATAACAGTTTATAAGGACACCAAATCTTTCCTAGATTATGGTTCGATAGAACCTTATTTGGCCATGGAGTATTGGCTCAAAAGTTAAAAAATCCAACATTAGCGAAACATCAAAATCAATACATGCGAAAATTACTTTTTTCATTTTTAAACCTCTCGAATTACTTTAGTAAAATTAAACGTTATGTTTCGGGAAAAACAGAAGAAGATATCTACGCAGAGCGTATAGTTTCAGGTAAATCCTGGGAAGAATTTTGTGATCAGTTGAAACTTGCAGCTAATAATCTAAAATATCCAGGAACACCTCAAGATGCGTTCTCACAAGCGGAAGGCATTCGGTATTTAACAAGACTTACTAGGGTTTCATTGGAAGCATTTGTTGAATTCGCTGACCCCTTATTTCCAGTGTTTAAAAGGATGGTTCATGAAACAGTTAAAATGGGAGCTGACAATCCTGATAATTATTATTTCAATGCACAGATCAATGGAGACTATGAGTATAAGATTAAAGGCTCGCGTAATTCGGTCGATTATATCGGCTTTTTTACCCAAAATGGAAATTACGGCACCACTGGAGGTATGACACCTTGTGGTGTTTTGGAAGGTAAGGATTTGATCCTGGAAAAAGATGGTAGTTTTGAAATTGTGTTGAGTAAGCAGAGAAAAGGAAAAAATTGGTTAAAAATAGAAAAGGATACGGGTTTAGTAATGGTAAGACAAACTTTCTATGATCGTTTTACAGAGGTGCCGGCCGAGCTTAACATTGAAAATTTAAATGGCTTAAAAAGTCCACCTGTGATAAATCCTAAAATGATGGATGAAGGATTGAAAATGGCGTCTTTGTTTGTGGCAGGAGCCCCCTTATTATTTGCCCGCTGGGCCAAAGGCTTTCAAAAGCACCCAAATCAATTACCACAGTTTGATCCTGAAATTTCAAATGCAGCCGGTGGAGATGCCAACATTATTTATTACCATAGTTATTGGAAGATAAAAGACAATGAGGCTCTGGTCATTAAAGTACATCCTCCTGACTGTCAGAACTGGAATTTTCAGTTAAATAATTATTGGATGGAGTCTTTGGATTATCGATATCATACCATATGTATCAATAAAAAATCAGCCTTTTACAATGATGATGGAAGTGTTCAGGTGGTCGTATCACATCGAGATACAGGCCATAAAAATTGGTTGGATACTTGTGGCCATCATGAAGGTACCATGTGTTGGCGCTGGTATAGGTTAGAAGAGGGAAGTAAAGCTATCGAGCCCGTTTGTGAGATCGTATCAATAGAATCTTTAAGTGTTATATGAAGGAAGACCATATCATAAAATCGAATCAATACAATAGGCAGCCATTCTGGTTTAAAATGGTCAATGGAATTTGGAAAAAGTCATATGCACTTGGTTCTGAAACAATTCTTGATGTAGATAGTTTGTTAAAGGCAGCCAAAAAAGAAACAGGCCTGAATGATTTCGGAAAAGACTTTTGGGTTGAACCTCTTGAAGTACTTATAAAATCGATGAATGAAGAGGCCAATTTGCATCCTATAGGACGTTTTATTTCTAGGCAACGACTTATTAATTTGCTCTCTGTAAGGTTACGTGCCAAATATTATTTTAAAAAATATCCCGAAATCTTAAAACAAGATTTATATCCGTGTAAAATTATAGTTGGACTTCAAAGAACCGGAACCACAAAACTACAGCGTTTATTAGCATCAGATCCTGATAGCAGAAGCCTTTTAAGCTGGGAGGCACTAAACCCATCACCTGTAAAAAGTGATATCAAAACAGGAAAAGAGCGAATCAAGATTGCTAAAACCAGTGTGAAGGCGTTAAAATATATGTCTCCTGGTTTTTTTGCAATTCATCCGATTGAATATGACGCTCCAGAGGAAGATGTCCTCTTATTGGATGTTTCATTTTTGAGCACAACTGCTGAAGCTACAATGAATGTTCCAACCTATGCTTCATGGCTCGAGAATAATGATCAGTCTCCTGGATATCAGTATATGGTGAAATTATTAAAATTGTTGCAATGGCAACGGCCAGGAAAGCGATGGATTTTAAAAACACCCCATCATTTAGAATTTTTACCTTTATTAAAAAAATACCTGGGTGATGTGCAGTTCATATGGACCCACAGAGATGTTAAAGAATGTATCCCCTCCTTTTTGAGTATGGTGTCTTATTCTAGAGTTTTATTTAGTAATAATGTGAATACAGATGCTGTTTCGGATCACTGGCTTAGAAAAAATGCCTATATGTTATCCAAAGCACTTGAATTTAGGCATGAAAAAGGAAATGATGACATGTTTATAGATGTAAAATATAAAGACTTGGTAGCAGACCCATTTTTGGCATTGGAAAGAATCTATCAGCGTAATAACGAAGTAATCTCAAACGAATTGTCAAAAACTTTTAAGGAGGCGAATCTTAAAAATCCAAAGGCTAAATATGGCGTCCATCAATATGATATGGCAGATTTTGGAATTGACGCCTCTTACTTTCATAATTATGCATTGAATTATCAGGAATTTCAACGAAACTTAGGAATGAAAATATGACTTCAGATAAAAAGAAATACGACAGCCCTTTACAGGCAACTTTAACTGGAATTGCTGGTCTGTTTAAAAAACAACAGCGTATTGGGTATTTGGGTGCTGAGGAACGGTTAGACGGAAAAAGAGTCATGATTACAGGTTCAAGTTCTGGTCTGGGATTTGCAGTTGCCAAGCAAATAGCGGCATTAGGGGCAGAAGTCATCATGGCCGTAAGGAGTGGCATCCCTGAAAAGGGGAATGAAATTAAGAAAGTCTCGGGCAATTCTCAAATAAAAATGCTTTATGTTGATCTGGCCGATTTTACCTCTATTAACCAATTAACAGAAAACCTTAAGAAAGAAGTGGGTCAAATAGACATCTTGATTTGTAACGCTGCTATTGTAGTGGGGCAGGCAAGACAAACCAAAGAAGGACTCGATGAAATGTTCATGGTAAATTATGTGTCAAAATTTGTTTTGGTGAATCAATTAATTAGCCAAGATTGCTTTAGAAATAGAATTACTGATGTACCTAGAATCATTTTTGTGTCATCGGAAAGCCATCGTAATCCGAATACATTTGAATGGGATTCTTTTGGTCAATTTACACCTCATTCGATGGCAAAAACAGTGGAGCGATATGGCTATTATAAGTTATTGCTGACTACTTTTGCCCAAGAGTTGGGTCGAAGATTGAATTCAGATAGCCAAACGAAATTTTCAATTTTCAGCTTATGTCCAGGGCCGATTAATTCCAATATTGCAAGGGAAGCTCCTAACTGGGTGAAACCACCCATGAAATTGGTTTTTAAATTATTTTTTAATTCTCCGGATAAAGCGGCTGAACCTGTAGTTTATCTGGCAGCTTCAAAATCACTGGAAGGGAAACCTTCAGATTATCTGTTCCTTATGAATCGTAAAGAGGTAGACAAAAAAGCAAGTGATAGAAAGAATGGGCTAAAATTATGGGGCATGACAGAAGAACTGATTAGAAATGTACAGGAAAAACTTTAAAATATATCTACAAAGGGCACATCCTATAATAATAGAAATATCTTTAAGTAATAATTTAGATTATAAAGAGAAGATATAAAATATTGTTGGTAAACATTTTGCCAAACCCTATAACTAACAATATAATTGTACCAAAGATGAAAACAAATAAATTTCTTAAAACACTATTAACTTGGTTACCATCAGTAATAATAACATTGTTTTATATACCAAATGCTTTAAATAAAATACTGTATTCCAATCAAATGGACAAAGTTGTTACTAATAGTACTGTGATGATTATTACTGGAGTATTTCTGTTAATAGCAACTGCGTTATTTTTATACAACAAAACCATGCTTTACGGAACCGTTCTTTTAGCATTGTATATGACATTTATAGTAATTATTCATATGTACAAAGGAAAACCTCATGAAGTAGCAATACTAATTGTTATGGCTACCATATTCGCTTCTTATATCAGAAAACCTCAATGGTTTCATCAGAAACAAGCCGATTAAGCAAATGAAAATTAGTATAAGACAGGAATCAGAATGTGATTATTTAGATGTTTTTAATCTTATAAATAAAGCTTTTGAATCAGAAGAAAACAGCAATCCAGACGAACCTTGTTTAGTGGAACGATTAAGAAAATCAGATGCTTTTATCCCTGAATTGTCTTTGGTTGCAGAAATTGATAATAATATCATTGGACATATTCTACTCACTAAAATTAAAATCAAGAATAAGGAAAATGAATTTAATTCATTAGCACTTGCTCCTGTATCTGTTTTTCCTAAATATCAAGGTAAAGGTATTGGTGGATTGCTAATTAAACAAGCACATAAAAAAGCGAAAGAATTTGGGTTTAAGTCAGTCATCATATTAGGTCATGAAACATATTATCCTAGATTTGGTTATCAGTTAACTGAAAAGTATGGAATTCAATTACCTTTTGAAGTACCAAAGGAAAATTGTATGGCTGTTGAATTAGTTGAAGGAGGATTAAATAATGTATGTGGACTTGTTGAATACCCAAAGGAATTTTTTGAACGAAGAACGGCTTAAAAGGTTTATTTTTTATAGTGCATTATAAATAATAAATGACAGAATAATAGAAAACACAACGCTAATTTATTTACTTGATTTGTAGGTTATATGTTGTGGATTATTAAAGTCAAATACTTAACTTTAAAAATTAAATTCTAATAAAGAGATGATATGGTTAAAACCGGAATAATATATTCTTCTGTTGATGGACAAACTCTAAAAATTTGTAATAAGATTAGAGATGAATTCCTGATAAATGATCAAGACATTGAGTTGTATTCTATTAGTGATTTTAATAAAGAGGTAACGAATTTTGATAAACTTATTATAGGTTCAAGTATTAGATACGGAGTTCATAATAAGGAAATAATTGATTTTATAAACACCAATAAAAAACAACTTGATTCCATAAAAACAGCTTTTTTTTCTGTTAACTTAGTTGCAAGAAAACCCGAAAAAAATAAACCCAATACAAACCCTTATGTAATAAAGTTTTTTAAGACGATTGATTGGACTCCTACAATTGTTGAAGTATTTGCAGGAAAACTAGATTATAAAAAATATCCTTTTTTTGATAGAATCATGATTCAATTTATAATGTGGATGACAAAAGGACCTACTGACTCCAATACAGAAATTGAATATACTAATTGGGACAGAGTAACAAAGTTTGCAATTCAGCTAAGGAATTTTTAATAAAATTATTAGAAAGATTCAAAGTATAATTCATGTTTTGTGATTCACTATTTTAAAACCCACTTTCAAATAAAATTTCTTTTCATTTAATTATCTTTGCAAGCTATGGCAAAAAATGAAGGATTTATTGAAGTTTATGGGGCAAGAGTTCATAATTTAAAGAACATTGATGTTTCCATTCCACGTGAGAAACTGGTTGTAATTACAGGACTTTCAGGAAGTGGAAAATCTTCATTAGCTTTCGATACTATTTATGCCGAAGGTCAACGACGTTACATTGAAACTTTTTCAGCTTATGCGCGTCAATTTTTAGGAGGATTAGAACGCCCCGATGTAGACAAAATTGAAGGACTATCTCCTGTAATTGCTATTGAACAAAAAACCACAAGTAAAAGTCCACGCTCTACCGTTGGAACGATTACAGAAATTTACGATTTCCTACGACTTTTATATGCTCGTGCTAGTGATGCTTATAGTTATAACACTGGTGAAAAAATGGTGAGTTATAGTGATGAGCAAATTCAGAATTTAATTCTAAAAGATTTTGAAGATAAAAAGGTTTCCATTTTAGCACCCGTCATTCGTTCTAGAAAAGGTCATTATAGAGAACTTTTTCAGCAAATAGCAAAGCAAGGGTTTTTAAAAGTGAGAGTGGATGGTGAAGTTAGAGATATTGTAAGCGGTATGAAATTAGATCGTTACAAAAATCACGATATTGAAATTGTCATCGATCGTTTAAAAATTAGCAAAGAATCTATTTTAGACAAACGATTAAGCGAATCGATTATTACTGCTATGTATCATGGAGAAGATGTGCTAATGGTATTAGATAACGACTCCAATAAAACGCGTTTTTTTAGTCGTTCATTAATGTGTCCAACTAGTGGTGTCTCCTACCCTAACCCTGAACCAAACAATTTCTCGTTTAACTCACCAAAAGGGATGTGTCCAAAGTGTAAAGGGCTTGGAAAGGTTTACGAAGTTAATCTAGATAAAATTGTACCCAATAAAACACTATCCATCAATCAAGGTGCTTTAGCTCCTCAAGGTTCTCAAAAACAAAACTGGATTTTTAAGCAACTAGATCTAATTGCACAACGGTATCAATTTAAACTAACAGATTCTTTCAATAAAATACCTAAAGAAGCCGTAGAAGTAATTTTTTATGGTACCGATGATAAGTTTGAAGTAGAATCCAAAACTTTAGGAATTACCCGAAGTTATCGAATAGAATTTGAAGGTATCGTTACTTTTATTAAAAACACATTCGAAGATAATGAATCTACTTCCCTAAAACGTTGGGCAAAAGATTTTATGGACCACGTAGATTGTACCGAATGTCATGGAGCTCGCTTACGAAAAGAATCACTTTATTTTAAAGTAAATGACAAAAGCATAGCTGATTTAGCCCATATGGACATTATTGATTTGGCCGAATGGTTTAAAGATTTAAGTAATCACTTATCGAAAAACCAACTTAAAATTGCCGAAGAGATTATCAAAGAGGTTAAAGCCCGTATTCAGTTTTTAATTGATGTGGGATTAACTTATTTATCATTAGACAGAAGCTCAAAATCATTATCCGGTGGGGAAGCACAACGTATTCGGTTAGCAACTCAAATTGGTTCTCAATTAGTAGGCGTACTTTATATTCTAGACGAACCTAGTATTGGATTACATCAACGAGATAATGAAAAACTAATTCAATCATTATTAAAACTTAGAGATATTGGTAATTCTGTTATTGTGGTTGAACACGATAAAGAAATGATTGAAGCTGCAGATTATGTAATTGATATAGGCCCAGCTGCTGGAAAACATGGAGGCAGTATTGATTCAATAGGAACTCCTATTGAAATATTAAACCATGATACCCTTACTTCCGAATATTTAAATGGACGAAAAGAGATTGCAATACCTAATAAGAGAAGAAAAGGAAACGGTAAAAAATTAAAATTAACAGGAGCTACGGGTCATAACCTAAAAAATGTGTCGATTGAGATCCCTTTAGGAAAAATGATTGGGGTAACTGGAGTATCTGGTAGTGGAAAATCTACATTAATCAATGAAACCCTCTACCCTATTTTAAATGCCTACTTTTTTAATGGTGTTAAGAAACCAATGCCCTATAAAAAGATTGATGGTCTAAAAAATATTGATAAGGTGATTGACATTAATCAGTCTCCAATTGGAAGAACACCACGTTCTAATCCAGCTACTTATACAGGAGTTTTTTCGGAAATAAGAAGTCTTTTTTCCAAAGTTCCCGAAGCCATGATTCGAGGCTATAAACCGGGACGATTTAGTTTTAATGTAACTGGAGGGCGATGCGAAACCTGTAGAGGTGGTGGTTTAAGAGTAATTGAAATGAATTTCTTGCCTGATGTCTATGTAGAATGTGAAGCCTGTCAAGGAAAGCGTTTTAACAGAGAAACATTAGAAATTAAATACAAAGGGAAATCTATTTATGATGTGCTAGAAATGACCATAGAAGACGCTTGTATTTTGTTTGAACCTATTCCGAAAATATTCAGGAAATTAAAAACGATTCAAGATGTTGGTTTGGGTTATATTACATTGGGACAACAATCAACAACCTTATCAGGTGGTGAAGCGCAACGAATCAAACTAGCAACTGAACTTTCTAAAAGAGATACAGGAAACACCTTCTATATTTTGGATGAACCAACCACTGGTCTTCATTTTGAAGACATTAGGGTTCTTTTAAATGTGCTAAATAAAATCGTAGATAAAGGGAATACAGTGGTAATTATTGAGCATAATCTGGATGTAATAAAAACCGTAGATTATATTATTGATATAGGTCCTGAAGGAGGTAAAAGTGGTGGAAAAGTTTTAGCAAAAGGTACTCCTGAAGAAATTGTAAAAATCAAGAAAAGTCACACCGCACATTTTCTTAAAAAAGAATTACATTAGCAATATTAGATTGCTATAAGCAGTTATTTTCACTGCCAATTAACGAATAAGCTTTGTCTGAAGCTTAACAACAAAAAAACATATATGAAAAAAGAAAGAAATCCAAAAAATTGGAATGAAGTAAAAACAAATGACTCGTGGGCAATATTCAAAATCATGGGAGAATTTGTGAGTGGATATGAAAAATTAAGTAGAATTGGACCTTGTGTATCCATTTTTGGATCTGCCAGAACTCAACCCGACGATAAATATTACCAACTTGCAGAAAATATTGCAGAAAAGCTATCTGATAATGGATATGGAGTAATTACAGGAGGTGGCCCTGGAATAATGGAAGCGGGAAATAAAGGAGCTCATAATGCTGGTGGTACATCGGTAGGATTAAATATTGAATTGCCTTTTGAACAACATGACAATCCTTATATAGATAGTGATAAGAGCATCGATTTTGATTACTTTTTTGTTAGAAAAGTTATGTTTGTTAAATATTCACAGGGCTTTGTAGTAATGCCAGGAGGATTTGGAACCTTAGATGAGTTTTTTGAAGCCCTTACCTTAATTCAGACTCATAAAATTGGAAAATTCCCTATCATTTTAGTAGGTAAAGACTTTTGGGGTGGCTTAGTAGATTGGATTAAAGAAACGTTATTAAAATCATATGGAAACATAAGCCCAGACGATTTACACTTAGTCGATTTGGTAGACACAGATGATGAAGTTATTGATATATTAAATGACTTCTATAAGAAATACGACCACAGCCTAAACTTTTAATTAGTTTTTACTCCCTTTTACTATGAAAAGCATCTTAAGTTTCGCTTTTATATTATTAAGTTTCTCGTTAACTGCACAAGAGACAATTAATACCATGTTTTATAATTTATTGGAATTCCCAGAAGCTTCTCCTGGTGGACGTTCAGAAATATTAAGGAACATTTTTTCTGAATTCGAACCCGATATTTTTATGGTTTGTGAATTACAAAGCGAAGAAGGCGCCGATGAGATTTTAAACATTTCTCTTAATTATGATACGAATCAATATGCTAGAACAGAATTTGTAGCGAATCAATCGGGGGAAGCAGATTTACAACAACTTATTTATTTTAAAACGGATAAGTTTAGTCTAGAATCTTCAGAGGTAATCACTACTTCAGTTAGAGACATTAATAAATATGTTTTTAAACTAAATACGGTAGATCAGCAAACAGACCCCGTTCAAATTTATATCTATGTTACTCATTTAAAATCAAGTCAAGGGTCTACTAATCAAAACCTCAGACTTGATATGGTTACTGAATTTACTAACGATTTAGAAGCTTTAGATCCTGACTCCTTCGTTATTTTTGCTGGGGATTTTAATGTATATACATCTTCAGAACCTGCATACCAAGAATTATTAGATACCACCAATGCAATTGTTATGGTAGATCCTATAGACACTCCAGGCTCATGGCATGACAATGATTCATACCAAGACATACACACCCAAAGTACTCGTATTAACTCTGGACCCTTTGGAGCTGGTGCTGGTGGTGGACTTGACGATCGATTTGATTTTATTACCATTTCTGAAAACATGACTTCAGATCCAAAAATGAATTATGTTGCAAATAGTTACAAAGCTTTTGGTAATAATGGTAATTGTTTTAATCTAGATATTAGTGATGAAAGTTGTTTAGGAGAATTTAATCAACAATTACGAAATAGCTTATTCAGTATGAGTGATCACCTTCCTGTGGTGATGCAATTAGAAACCAATAAAGAATTTATTTTAAGCAGCTCAGACTTTACTAGGGTTGAAGATTTTTTATTAGAAAAGACCTTTGTGGATGATTATTTAACGATAACTACTCAAAATATTGAAATCCTGAACAGTACCTTTTCCATCTATAATACACTTGGTCAAAAAGTAAAAGTTTTACATAATTTAGATTCATCATCAAAAAATTATAACATTTCTAATTTAAAAAGTGGATTGTATTATATAAAGTCAGATTTACATAATAATTCAACAATTAAGTTTATTAAAAAATAATTGAAACTTAATCATTACATATCGATTATAGGATTTTTTTTAATTACGCTAACCCAAGCGCAGCATCAAATACATATTGATGCTACATTGGCTCCAGAATTACGAACCATAAGCATTCAACAAGAATTAGTTTATAAAAACAATTCAGATAGTATATTAAATGAAATTTATCTAAATGATTGGGCAAACAGTTTTTCTAGTAAAACAACGCCTTTAGCAAAGCGGTTTGCTGAAAACTACCAAGCTTCATTTCATTTTGAAAAAAATAAAAACAGAGGTCACTCTATTATTTCAACTATAAATAATAATTCTGATAAGCCCTTGGTGTGGCTTCGAGGAGATGAAGCAGATATAATTAGAGTTAAATTAGATAAAAAGTTATTGCCTGGAGAAGAATATACCATGAAAATGGAATATAATATCATATTACCAGATGACAAATACACACGTTATGGTATTACAAATAGTGGTGATTTTAAAATTCGATATTGGTATTTAGCACCCGCAGTTTTTGATGGTGATTGGAAAGTATACAGTAATAAAGATTTAAATGATTCTTATCAATCTCCATCTTCATTTACAATTAATTTTCATACCCCCAATTATTTTTCTGTAATATCAGATTTAGATCTGGTATCTGAAAATACTGACAATAGTATTAAAACAACTCAATTAACCGGTGAAAATAGAATGCAAGTTAAATTGCAACTGTTAAAACGTTCTAATTTTAGCTCCGTAGAAACCGATAAATTGTTAGTTACTACCAATCATACTCATAAAAAAGTAACCCAACCTATACAAGCATTAATTATAGATCGTATCGTTCATTATTTAGACGAAAGTTTAGGTGATTATCCTTTTGATAAAATGGTTTTAAGTGAGATTGATTATAAACGAAATCCCGTTTATGGTCTTAATTTATTACCCGAATTTATTAGTCCATTCCCAGATGGTTTTGAATATGATATCGAAATGCTCAAAATTATGAGTCGGACCTATCTTGAAAATACATTAGTGATTAATCCAAGAGAGGATCATTGGATAATTGGGGCGTTTCAAATTTATTTAATGATAGAATATATCGAAAGGTATTATCCAGATATGAAATTAATAGGAAACTTAAGTAACATTTGGATACTCCGTATTTTTCATGCTTCCGAATTAGATTTCAATGATCAATATTCTTTTTTATATATGAATATTGCGAAAAATAATTTACATCAAAAAATCACGACTCCTAAAGACTCATTATTAGGGTTTAATAAAGATATAGCAAGTGATTATTACGGTGGTAGTGGATTATTATATCTTTCAGATTATATTGGTGAAGAGGCCGTTTTAAAAAGTGTTAAGCAATTCTTTTCAGAAAATGAATTAAAAGCTATTAAAGCCATTGATTTTAAAAAATACCTGGAAAGTAATACAGACAAACCTGTAGACTGGTTTTTTAAAGATTATATCGATAATAGAAATTCAATAGATTTCAGATTAAAAAACTTAAATAAAGAGGGAGATTCGTTAGAAATAAATGTTATTAATAAACGAAACACTTCACTACCAGTTTCAATTTATGGGATCAATAAAAAGAACATTATTTATAAACATTGGATAGATCCTATTGATACTTCAAAGACAGTAAAAATCCCAGCAAAAGACGTTCGTAAAATTGCTATAAACTATGAAGGTATCATTCCTGAAATCAATCAAAGAGATAATTACAAAAAAGTAAAAGGTTTAGCTAACAAACCCATTCAAGTTAAATTGTTTAAGGATGTTGAAGACCCAAGGTATTATCAAATGTTTGTAATGCCAGCCTATAACTATAATGTTTATGATGGTATAATCTTAGGATTAAAATTTTATAACAAAGCGGTTTTACGAAAAAATTTTCAATACAAACTAAATCCTATGTGGGCGTTTAAATCCAAAACATTAGTAGGTAGTGGATCATTTTTATATAAAAAAATGCCCGAGTTTGGAAATGTTTACTTCTATAGATTTGGGGTTTCTGGAAGTTATTTTTCATATAATGATGACTTGTTTTACAAACGTTTAAGTCCTTTTGCAACCATAGGTTTTAGAGATAGTAAAGATTTACGAAATAATAAAAAACATTTTATCAATGTTCGAAATGTTACTGTTGAAAGGGATAAGGATCCAAATATACCCTTAGAAACTCCTAATTATAGCGTTTTTGATTTGAGTTATGTGTATTCAAATCCAAATTTAATCAATCACTACAGAGCAGTTGTTGATTATCAACTATCATCCGAATTCAGTAAAATTTCAACCACTTTAAAATATAGAAAGTTATTTAACAATAACCGTAAAATTGATGTTAGGGTATTTGCTGGAGTGTTTTTAAAAAATAAAACAGAATCCAATGATGACTTTTTCAGTTTTGCATTAGATCGCCCAACCGATTATTTATTTGATTACAACTACTACGGAAGAAGTGATGACACTGGTTTATTCAGTCAGCAATTAGTAATTGCAGAGGGTGGATTTAAATCTAAGTTAAATCCTTCATTTTCTAACACTTGGATGACAACCGTAAATGTAAGTACAAATATTTGGAGATGGATCTATGCGTACGGTGATGTGGGATGGGTTAATAATAAATATCAAGGAACCGAAGTAGTTTACGATAGTGGAATTAGATTAGGATTGGTAGAAGATTATTTCGAGTTGTTTTTTCCAGTATACTCTAATTTAGGTTGGGAAGTAGCCCAGCCTAACTATGAAGAAAAAATTCGGTTTATAATAACCTTGGACATTAAAACTTTATTCGGCCTTTTTTCAAGGAAATGGTATTAAAAATATAACTTATGAATGTATTTAATAATTGGAGACTAGTAATTTTATTATGCCTTACATTAGGATTGGCTCCTTTTTTTCCGGAACCTCATTTATTAGGAAAAATAAAATGGATTATAGGTGGAGCTGAAGGAATGAAATTAATGGATTGGTTCGACACCTTATTGCACGGTTTGCCTTTTATTTTTCTAATCAGATTAATTTACAAATCTGTAATTTCCAAGTCAAAAAGCAGTTAATAATTTAATAATCAGCATCTTTTTGAAGATAAAAATGAATATTGTATAAAATTTTCATTTTCACTACTTTTGCACAATCTAATACCCGTCTAAAAATATGCAAACAAATTCACAAACAAATAGTAAGCTAACTTTTGAAGATTTCAAAGCTGAAATCTTAAATGATTATAAAATCGCTGTTACAAGTCGAGAATGTAGTTATTTGGGACGTAGAGAAGTTTTAACGGGTAAAGCAAAGTTTGGAATATTTGGTGATGGTAAAGAAGTTCCACAATTAGCCTGGGCTAAAGCATTTAAAGAAGGAGATTGGCGTAGTGGTTATTATCGAGATCAAACCTTTATGATGGCCATAGGGAAGCTAACCATTCAACAATTTTTTGCAGGATTATATGCTCATACCGATATAGAAGCGGACCCTATGAGTGCAGGTAGACAAATGGGAGGTCATTTTTCTACACATACGATTAATGAAGACGGTTCATGGAAAGATCTTACTAAACAAAAGAATAGTAGCCCTGATATTTCTCCTACTGCTGGACAGATGCCTAGATTAGTAGGATTAGCTCAAGCATCAAAAATATATAGAAGTGTTAAAGAATTAGACGATCATACTTCATTTTCAGATCACGGAAACGAAGTAGCTTGGGGAACCATTGGTAACGCAAGTACCAGTGAAGGTCTTTTTTGGGAATCTATTAATGCCGCAGGAGTAATTCAAATTCCTATGGTAATTAATGTTTGGGATGATGAATATGGAATTTCAGTTCACGCAAAATATCAAACTACTAAAGAAAATATTTCGGAAATTCTAAAAGGTTTTCAACGCACAGAAGATGAAAACGGATATGAAATTATTCGTGTCCATGGTTGGGATTATCCTAATTTAATTGAGGCTTATCAAAAAGCATCTAAAATTGCTAGAGAAGAACATGTTCCTGTGTTAATTCACGTTAATGAACTTACACAGCCTCAAGGCCATTCTACAAGTGGGTCTCACGAACGTTATAAGGACAAAAATAGATTAGCTTGGGAGAAAGAATGGGATTGTAATGTAAAGTTACGTGAATGGATTATAGCAAATGATTTCGCTACTGAAGAAATCCTAACTGAATTAGAAAAGTCTATAAAGAAAGAAGTTAGAGAAGGTAAAACTGCAGCTTGGAAAGCTTTTTTAGCTCCTCAAATTCAAGAACAAAAAGAAGCATTAACACTTATTAATAATGCAGCTGAAAAGAGTGCCAATAAAGTATTTATAAATAAAATAACAGAAACATTAGCTACTGAAAAAGAACCTCTACGAAGAGAAATTATTGGCGCTGCAAGAAAATCATTGCGTTATTTAATTGGTGAGAATACCGTTGAGAAAAAGCAACTTCAAGATTGGATAGAGAATTATTTCGAAATCATTGAACCTAAATACAGTGCTCATTTGTATTCTGAAGCTATAGAAAATGCAAAAACAATTTCAGAAGTTAAACCGATTTACAAGGATAATTCTGAGGATGTAGATGGACGTATTATACTTAGAGATAATTTTGATAATATATTAACCACCAATCCAGAAGTATATATTTTTGGTGAAGATAGTGGTGCGATTGGAGATGTAAATCAGGGATTAGAAGGATTACAAGATAAATTTGGTGAAGAGCGTGTTGCAGATGCAGGGATTAGAGAAGCTACCATATTAGGACAAGGTATAGGAATGTCAATGAGAGGCTTACGCCCTATTGCAGAAATTCAATACTTAGATTATATCCTATATTGTTTGCAAATCATGAGTGATGATCTTGCAACGGTTCGTTACCGTACCAATGGTAAACAAAAAGCACCCCTTATTGTTCGTACTCGTGGCCATCGTTTAGAAGGAATATGGCATAGTGGATCCCAAATGGGAGGATTAATTCATTTACTTCGTGGAATGTATATTTTAGTTCCTCGTAATATGACCAAGGCTGTTGGATTCTATAATACCCTTTTAAAAACTGATGAACCTGCTTTAGTTGTTGAATGTTTAAATGGATATCGTTTAAAAGAAAAAATGCCTTCAAACCTTACTGAAATAAGAACTCCAATTGGGGTTGTTGAAACTGTAAAAGAAGGAGCTGATATAACGGTTGTTTCTTACGGAAGTACCTTACGTGTTGTTCAAGAGGCAGCTATAGAATTACTACAAGTTGGAATCGATGTGGAAGTGATTGATATTCAATCATTATTACCTCTAGATCTAAATCACGATTTAGTTAAGAGTGTTGCTAAAACCAATAGATTGCTAGTAATAGATGAAGATGTTCCGGGTGGAGCTTCGGCTTATATTATGCAAACAATTTTAGATGATCAAAATGGGTATCAGCATTTAGATAGTAAACCACAGACATTAACTGCAAAACAACATCGTCCTGCTTATGGTACCGATGGTGATTATTTCTCAAAACCACAAACCGAAGATGTTTTTGAAAAAGTTTATGAGATGATGAATGAGGCAAACCCTAGTGATTTCCCAAAATTGAGATAAGCATTTTACAACAAAATTAGGATTATAAAATATTTATCCTATATTTACTGAACGAATAAAAGAAATACGACTATGTTTTTTAATAACATAAATAATAATAATAATTACCAACCTTAACAAAAAACTTGTCGAGAACATATACGCCTGTCAAGTTTTTATACTTGGCAGGTTTTTTTTTGTTCAATAATTAAAAATGAACTAGAAACTAACTAAAACAAAATATATTATGTGTGGAATTGTATGTGCTTTTAACTTAAAGCAACCTTCGAGAAAATTAAGACCCCAACTATTAGAAATGTCTAAAACTATAAGGCATCGTGGGCCTGATTGGAGTGGGATATTTGACAATAACAAAACGATTATGACTCATGAACGTTTGGCAATTGTTGATCCTACTTCAGGAAAGCAACCTTTATTTTCAGAGGATCGAAACCTTGTTCTAGCAGCAAATGGTGAAATTTACAATCATTTAGAATTACGAAAGCAATTTGAAGGAAACTATCAATTTCAAACAAAATCAGATTGTGAAGTAATCTTAGCCTTATATAAAGAAAAAGGGGCTTCTTTTTTAGACGAATTGAATGGAATCTTCGGTTTTGCATTGTACGATGTTGAAAAAGATGAATATTTTATCGCTCGTGATCATATGGGGATTATACCACTATATATGGGCTGGGATGAAAACGGAACCTTTTATGTAGCTTCCGAATTAAAAGCATTGGAAGGAGTTTGTACCAAAATTGAACTCTTCCCTCCTGGTCATTATTTACATAGTAGTGATGGAGAATTAAAAAGATGGCATCAAAGAGATTGGAAAGAATACGATGCTGTAAAAGACAATGAAACAGCTATTAAAAAACTAAGAACAGCTCTTGAAGAAGCAGTACACAGACAATTAATGAGTGATGTGCCTTATGGAGTTTTACTTTCAGGCGGATTAGACTCTTCTATTACTTCTGCAATAGCAAAAAAATATGCTGAAAAACGTATAGAAAGTGATGATAAAGATACCGCTTGGTATCCACAATTGCATTCTTTTGCAATTGGTTTAGAAGGCTCTCCAGATTTAGCAGCTGCAAGAAAAGTAGCCGATCATTTAGATACCGTCCATCACGAAATTAAGTTTACCATCCAAGAAGGAATCGATGCATTACGTGATGTTGACTTACGACATTACTACCATTAGAGCCTCCACTCCTATGTACTTAATGGCAAGAGCTATTAAAGCAATGGGGATTAAAATGGTGCTTTCGGGTGAAGGTGCTGATGAGATTTTTGGTGGTTATTTATATTTTCATAAGGCACCGTCTGCAAAAGATTTTCATGAGGAAACCGTTCGGAAATTAGATAAACTTCATATGTACGATTGTTTGAGAGCTAATAAATCGTTAGCTGCTTGGGGAATTGAAGGACGTGTTCCATTTTTAGATAAAGAATTTATGGATGTTGCGATGAGCATTAACCCACAAGACAAAATGATTAATGGTGAGCGTATGGAGAAATGGGTACTTAGAAAAGCTTTTGAAGATATGTTACCAGAAAGTGTTGCTTGGAGACAAAAAGAACAATTTAGTGATGGTGTAGGTTATAGCTGGATCGATACCTTAAAAGAAATGGTTGAGAAAGAAGTAAGTGACGAACAACTGGCAAATGCCCACTATAAATTCCCAATACAACCACCTACAAGTAAAGAAGAGTTTTATTACCGTTCTATTTTTACAGAACATTTCCCTAGTGACGCTGCAGCTTGGTCGGTACCTTCAGTACCATCAGTAGCCTGTAGTACTCCTATAGCCTTGGAATGGGATGAAAGCTTTAAAAACATGAACGACCCTAGCGGAAGAGCAGTAGCCAATGTTCATGATGAAGCTTATTAAAAAAGTATTGTTTTAGTTAAATTAAGGAAGCCACTTTTTATCAAAATTTGGCTTTCTTTTTTCTAAAAAGGCATCACGACCTTCCTTAGCTTCATCAGTCATATAAGCTAATCTTGTAGCTTCTCCAGCAAATACTTGTTGTCCTACCATTCCATCATCGGTGAGGTTCATAGCGAATTTTAACATCTTAATCGATGTTGGTGATTTAGCCAATATTTCTTGAGCCCATTCAAAGGCAGTATCTTCTAATTCATCATGAGGAATTACTGCATTGACCATTCCCATTTCATAAGCTTCTTGGGCACTGTAATTTCTTCCTAGGAAAAATATTTCACGAGCCTTTTTCTGTCCTACCATTTTTGCTAAATAAGCAGAACCGTAACCACCATCAAAACTGGTAACATCGGCATCTGTTTGCTTAAAAATGGCGTGTTCTTTAGAAGCCAAGGTCATATCGCAAACTACATGAAGACTATGTCCTCCACCTACTGCCCAACCAGGCACTACACAGATTACTGCTTTTGGCATAAAACGAATCATTCGTTGCAAATCCAATATATTAAGTCGATGATAACCATCTTCTCCTACATAACCTTGATGACCTCTTGCTTTTTGATCTCCTCCACTGCAAAAGCTATAAACTCCATCTTTTGAAGAAGGTCCTTCAGAAGATAATAAAACGACTCCAATGGACGTATCTTCTTGTGCATCATGAAAAGCATCTAATAATTCACTAGTAGTTTTAGGTCGAAAAGCATTCCGAACATCAGGACGATTAAAAGCTACTCTAGCAACGCCATCGCACTTTTTATAGGTAATATCTGAATATTCTTTTACTGTTTTCCAAACGGGAGGTTTCATATTTTTAAATTTATCGTAAATATAAAAAACCTTAGTAAAAAACATCTTTTTACACTGACAAATGTCATAATTTTTTATGCTTAACAATCGTAATTTTGGTTAGAATTTAAACTAATAATATTTAAAATATTATTGAAATGGCAAAAGTAAAAGGAGCAATAGTAGTTGACACAGAAGTCTGTAAAGGCTGCGAAGTATGTATGCCTGTTTGTCAAGATAATGTCATCAGTATGTCGAAAGAAGTAAACCGTAAAGGATACCATTTTGCATATATGAGTGATCCTGAAGCTTGCACAGGTTGTACTAATTGTGGATTAGTATGTCCAGACAGAGCAATAACTGTCTACAGAATGAAAGTTTAACAGCATTTAAACATTAAAAAAAATGTCCGAATTAAAATTAATGAAAGGCAATGAAGCATTAGCAGAAGGAGCAATTCGAGCTGGTGTAGATGCCTATTTTGGGTATCCCATTACTCCTCAGTCTGAAGTAATTGAATACTTAATGAGAGAACGGCCTGAAGAAAGAACAGGTATGGTGGTTTTACAAGCTGAAAGTGAAATTGCAGCAATCAATATGGTTTATGGTGCTGCTGGAACTGGAAAACGTGCTATGACCTCTTCTTCGAGTCCTGGAATTTCATTAAAACTAGAAGGTATATCCTATTTAGCAGGCGCAGAATTACCAGCGGTTATAGTAAATGTAGTTCGTGGTGGTCCTGGTTTAGGAACTATACAACCTTCACAAGCAGATTATTTCCAATCGGTTAAAGGTGGTGGTCACGGGGATTATAAATTATATGTATTGGCACCAGCTTCTGTTCAGGAAATGGCAGATTTTGTAGAAGATGCATTTGATATTGCATTTAAATACAGAGCACCTGTTTTAATCTTATCGGATGGATTGATTGGTCAAATGATGGAGAAAGTAGTTTTAAAAGACCAAAAAGAACGAAGAACTGATAAGGAAGTCATTGAAAGTTGTGGCGATTGGGCTACTACAGGTAAGACTGATAGAAAGCGAAATATAATCACTTCATTGGATTTACAATCTGAAAAAATGGAAGCACGTGTTCATAGGCTACAAAAAAAGTATGAGCAAATGGAGAAAGAAGATTTACGATATGAAAAAATTAATTGTGATGATGCTGAATACCTTTTAGTTGCTTATGGATCAAGTGCTCGTATCGCACAGAAAGCTATGGAGTTAGCAAGAGATAAGGGCATAAAAGTAGGATTATTAAGACCTATCACATTATTCCCATTTCCTAAACAAGAACTATTCGATCTCGCAAATCAAGTAAAAGGGATGTTAAGTGTTGAATTAAGTGCAGGACAAATGGTTGAAGATGTTCGCCTTTCAGTAGAACATAAAGTTCCCGTTGAACATTTTGGAAGAACTGGAGGAATCATTCATACACCAGAAGAAATATTAGAAGCTTTAGAACAAAAAATAGTAAAAAATGGAAGTATTAGATATCATAAAACCCGAGAATCAAGTATTCTGTAAATCAAAATTAATGACCGATACGGCATTGTCGTATTGTCCAGGTTGTGGTCATGGGACTGCACATAATTTAGCCATGGAAGTAATTGATGAAATGGGTATTGTAGAAGACACTATTGGTGTTGCTCCAGTTGGCTGTTCTGTTTTGGCTTATGACTTTATGAATGTAGACATGACTCAAGCTGCACACGGTAGAGCACCTGCAGTTGCAACCGCTATCGCTAGGACTTGGCCAGATAAATATGTTTTTACTTATCAAGGAGATGGAGATTTAGCTGCAATAGGTACTGCTGAAACGATACATACTTGTAATCGTGGAGAAAATATAGTTATCATATTTGTTAATAATGGTATTTATGGAATGACGGGAGGTCAAATGGCGCCTACAACTTTAAAAGGAATGCGTACCTCTACATCACCTTATGGTCGTGAAATTGATACTATGGGTTCTCCATTAAAAATCACTGAATTAGTAGCAAACTTACCTGGTGTATATTATGCAACTAGACAATCTGTACATACACATAAGCATGCAAGAAAAGCAAAAAAAGCTATAAAGAAAGCTTTTGAAAATACTCGATTGAAAAAAGGTGTTTCATTTGTAGAAATTGTTTCAAACTGTAATTCAGGATGGAAAATGACCCCTATAGAGTCAAATGAATGGATGGTAGATAATATGTTTCCATATTTTCCATTAGGAGATATAAAAGTAAAAGGTAAATTAAAATAAAAGTCATGACAGAAGAAATTATTATTGCTGGATTTGGAGGACAAGGTGTGCTTTCTATGGGTAAAATATTAGCTTATTCTGGAATCATGCAAGATCAAGAAGTAAGTTGGATGCCATCGTATGGTCCTGAAATGAGAGGTGGTACGGCAAATGTTACTGTTATTTTAAGTAATGAAAGGATTAGTTCTCCATATTTAAAACTATATGACACTGCTATTATTCTTAATCAGCAATCCATGGATAAGTTTGAAGAAACTGTAAAACCAGGAGGTTATTTAATATATGACCCCAACGGTATTTTGCATCATCCAACTAGAACAGATATTCATATTTTTACAATTGAAGGAGCTAAAATTGCTGCTGAAATGGGAAACAAGAAAATTTTCAATATGGTAATTTTAGGAGGATTCTTAAAGGTTAAACCCGTTGTTAAATTAGAAAATGTAATTGATGGTTTAAAAAAATCACTTTCAGAAAGATATCATTTTTTAATTCCCAAAAATGAGGAAGCGCTTTATAAAGGCCAAGAAATGATTACTCCCTATAAAATAAATAACGAGGTGTTTTCATAATTATTTAATACATTTCTAAATGAAAATGGTAAAGATTTGTAAAAAATTCTTTACCATTCTTTTTTTGTTTATTAGTGCATATATGAAACCCTCAAATAATTTATGAAGCCATAATTTAACAGTTGATTTAAGTATCAATTCTTATTTTTTATTTTTTATTAAATTAATCAAAAAATTGAATAACTTCGAAAATTGTATTTAAGTAAAGTATTAAACTATTTTTACCTACATTTTTTTTAAAATCAACATCATGAAAAATTATCTGATAATTATTTTTACTTTCATAATTCTAGTTTCTTGTAATTCAGATCCTAAAGAAGGGATCGCAATTAATACAAATACTAAAACAGAATTGGGAATTTCTGATTTAAATAGAAAATTAATTACAAGTATAAATTCAGAAAATAGTTCTGAAACTTTTTTGCAATTAGTTTCAAATGATATTACAAAAATAAATTTTTCAAATACAATTAAAGAAACTGATTATAAAAATCATAAATCATACCCTCAAATTTATAATGGTGGAGGTGTTGCAGTTGGTGATTTAAACAATGATGGATTACCAGATATTTATTTTGCAGGTAATGAACCCAAAGACAAAATATATTTTAACACTGGAAATTTTACATTTAAAGATGTGACAGAGGAATCTGGTATTGGTAAAGAAAATTACGGCTGGTCATTTGGGGTTAATATGGTAGACATTAATGCAGATGGGTTTTTAGATATTTATGTTTGTAAAGCGGGTCCATTTATTGAAACAAAGTATTTAAAAAATAGATTATTTATTAATAATGGTGATGGCACATTTAATGAAGAAGCTGAAAAATATGGATTAAATAGTACTGCTTATAGTGTTCAATCTGCTTTTTTTGATTATGATTTAGATGGAGATTTAGATATGTATTTAGCCAATCATCCTCCTACTGAAAAACAAAATAGTAATCCTAAAGATTTACGGAATTTGGCATCTGAAATAAAGAAAGGAATTCTTATGACAGATTTTTTTTATGAAAATATAGATGGAAAATTCATAGAAAAAACTAAAGAAGTAAGATTACATAACTATGGCTATAAAAACAGTATTGGTGTAGGAGATTTCAATAAGGATGGATTTCCAGATTTATATGTATGTTCTGATTATAGTCAACCCGATTTATATTACATAAATAATGGTAATAAAACTTTTTCAAATTTAACCGAACCCAACTTAAAGCATATTACATATTTTAGTATGGGTAATGAGGTTACAGATATTAACAATGATGGTAATTTAGACATTTATGTAACAGATATGACTCCTAACGATCATATCAAGTCTAAAGTTTTTATGGCTTCTATGGATTCAGAAAAATTTAATGCATTTGTTGAAGTTGGTTTTCATTATCAATATATGTTAAACACATTACAACTAAATAATGGTGATACAACATTTAGTGATATTGGTCAATATGCTGGAATTGATAAAACCGATTGGAGTTGGTCTCCGTTATTTTTTGATATTGATTTAGATGGAAATAAAGATTTATTTGTTACAAATGGAATAAAAGAAAACCTTAATGATAATGACATAAAGGAAAAAGTGTTTGCTATTGAACAAAAATTAAACAAACGACTTTCTCTAGATGAATATTTAGAGGTAGTCACATCTGTTATTACTCCCAATCAAATATTTAAAAATGAAGGCACTTTACATTTTAAAAATGTTTCAGATAATTGGATAGATAAAACAGATTTCAATTCCAATGGCGCTGCCTATGGGGATTTAGATGGGGATGGGGATTTGGATTTAGTATTAAACAATATGGATGCAATCGCTTCTGTTTATGAAAATAAAAGTGAAGAAAAGTCTATTGGGAATTCAATAGTTATTAAACTTAAAGGTCCAGACAATAATCCTTTTGCATTAGGTACTAAAATATCATTACCTTTTGATAATCAAACTATTTATCATGAACATTATCCAGCTAGAGGTTATCTTTCTTCTATGGACTATAAAATAGTTATGGGGTTAGGTGATGTTCAACAAATTCCTAAAATGTTAATTGAATGGCCTGATGGAACAAACTCAATTCTAACAAATTTAGAAGTAAATAAAGAATATAGTATTTCATATAATAAAACTCAGAAAATTGAAAATGAACCAATAATTGCTACCAAAACACTAGTTAATAAAGCCTCTTTAAATGAGTTTGATATCTCCTATACCCATATGGAAGATAAAATTAACGATTTTAAAAAACAAGTGCTTCTTCCCTATTCGCAATCTCAAAACGGACCATTTATAGATAAAGCAGATGTGAATAATGATGGCTTAACCGACTTTTTTGTGGGTGGTGCTGCTGGACAACAAGGAGAACTCTATTTTCAAACAAAGGAAGGTAAATTTAAAAAAGATGATAACCCTATTTGGAATAATGATAAAAACTTTGAAGATTTGGGGGTTTTATTTTTTGATTATGATAATGACGGTGACAATGATTTATATGTAACCAGTGGTAGTGCAGCCTTTGATGAAAATGACCCTAAATATCAGGATAGACTCTATAATAATGATGGCAATGGTAGTTTTTCAAAAACCAATAGTTTACCAATAAATAATACTAGTAATCAATCTATCATCGCAAATGATATTGATAATGATGGAGATTTAGATTTGTTTGTTGGTGGTCGTGTTATCCCAGATAAATACCCTTATTCTCCTAAATCACAATTATTAATCAATAACAATGGAACTTTCACAGATAAAACAGAAGAGTTAGCTCCACAATTATTAGAAGCTGGTTTAGTTACCGATGCTGTTTTTTCAGATTATGATAATGATGGTGACAAAGATCTAATAATTACTGCCGAATGGAGTCCTATTAAATTTTATGAAAACAATAATGGTCATTTTAAATTAGCTACCATTAATGCTTTAACAGATACTGATGGAATTTGGTTTAGTGTGGTTGCAACAGATATTGATAATGATGGGGACGATGATTATCTATTTGGTAATTTAGGACTTAATTCTAAATTTAAAGCAAGTACTGAAAAACCATTTCACGTTTTCTGTGATGATTATGATAATAATGGAACCTACGATATTGTTTTCTCTAAAGATTATCATGGTAATTTAGTTCCTATGAGAGGACGTCAATGCTCTTCTGAACAAATGCCGTTTATTGCTGAAAAATTTGAAAACTTTATTTCTTTTGCTGAAGCAAGTCTTGAAGATATTATTGGGGAAGAAAAACTAGCTAATGGGCTACACTATCAAGTTAAAAATCTTAGTAGTATTTGCTTGATTAATAATGGTAATGGGGAATTTAAAAAAATACAACTACCTAGAGAAGCTCAACTGTCTCCAATTATGAATTTTACAATTACCGATATTGATAATGATCAAACTCCAGAAATTATTGCCATTGGAAATTTATACTCTACAGAAGTTGAAACTACTAGATATGATGCTTCAATTGGTACGGTATTAAAATATAATAATGGAAGTTTCGAAACTCTTCATAATTCTAAGACTGGTCTTATCATTCATGGAGATTCTAAAGATTCAAAAATAATTGACATAAAAGATAAAAAAGTACTTATAGTAACTAATAATAATGCTCAATTATCAACCTTTAATTTAAATTAAAAGTAATTATACAATATGAATAAATTAATTATTTCACTAGGAATAGCATGTAGCAGCTTGATGATAACTGCTCAAGAAACCTATAAATTTAGCGATGTAATAGACTTAGATGCTACTTCTGTAATTAGTCAAGGAAATACTGGAACTTGTTGGAGTTTTTCAACTTCTTCTTTCATAGAATCTGAAATAATTAGATTAACTGGAAAAAGTGTAGATATTTCTGAAATGTTTAATGTTCGAAACACCTATCCAAAAAAAGCAGATAATTACGTGTCAAGACAAGGAAAAGCACAGTTTAGCGAAGGTGGTTTAGCTCATGATGTTTTCAATAGTGTTCGAGATTATGGTTTAGTACCTAATGATGCTTATAGTGGATTAATGGATGATAAGACAAGACACAATCATGCTGAAATGGTTTCTGTTTTAACAGCAATGTTAGATGTTTATATTAAAAACCCAGGTAGAAGCTTAGATCCAAAATGGAGAGAAGCTTTTAATTCTGTTTTAGATGTATATTTAGGTGAAAATCTTACTGATTTTACTTACGAAGGAAAAAAATACACCCCAATTCAGTTTGCTGAAATGGTAAAGATAAACCCAGATAATTACATAAATATTACTTCGTTTACTCAAGCTCCATTTTACAGTAACTTTATTTTAAATATACCTGATAATTTTAGTAACGGTAGCTTTTACAATGTTCAAATAGACGAACTAATTGAGGTTTTAGATTTTGCTTTAGAAAATGGATATACTGCCGAAATAGATTGTGATGTAAGTGAAAAAACTTTTTCGTCTAAGGATGGTGTAGCTGTTGTACCTTCAAATAAATTAAATAATTTAAAAGCGCTTCACAGTATTTATCCAGAAATGAATGTTACTCAAGATTATCGTCAGCAAGAATTTGAAAATTTTAAAACTACCGATGATCATTTAATGCATATAACGGGTACTGTTAAAGATCAAAAAGGGAACAAGTATTATAAAGTAAAAAACAGTTGGGGAACCGACGAAAAAAGAACAAAATTTGGTGGTTATGTTTATTTTAGTGAAGCATATGTTCGATTAAAAACGATTAGTATCACTTTACATAAAGGCGGTATTCCAAAAAAAGTTTCAAGTAAATTAGGAATATAAAAATTATAGTCTTTTAAACTCAATGGAGTAAAAATCTAAACAAATAAGGTTAGATATCGACCCTACTATTAATTATTAAATCCCTTAAAAATGAATCAACAAAAATCATACAGATCGTCATTTATTTTACTGACTGTTTTATTTTTTCTTTGGGGGTTTATAACTGTATTAGTAGATTCATTAATTCCTAGGCTTCGAGAATTATTTACACTTTCTTATTTTCAAGCTGGAATGGTTCAATTTGCATTTTTTGGTGCTTATTTTTTATTATCCCTCCCAGCAAGTTATATTCTATCTAAAATAGGTTATAAACGAGGTATCATATTAGGCTTAATTACGATGGCTTTAGGCTGTCTACTATTCTACCCTGCAGCCTCTTATCGTTATTTTGGAATTTTTATGCTGGCCTATTTTATATTGGCTGGAGGTATGACTATATTACAAGTAGCTGCAAATCCTTATGTTGCAGTTTTAGGAAGTGAAGATGGAGCTTCTAGCAGATTAAACTTATCACAAGCTTTTAATTCATTAGGAACAGCAATAGCTCCAGCCATTGGAGCTTTATTTATTTTAAGCGATACAATCAAATCTAAAGATGAGATCTCTTCATTAACATCAGAAGCTAAAGAAGTTTACCTTGCTAATGAAGCTGCTGCTGTTCAAACCCCATTTTTAGGTTTAGCTTTGTTTATTTTATTAATCACTGGAGTTTTCTTTTTTGCAAAACTTCCAAAACTAATTAATGAAAACTCAACAGGTACCTACTTTGAAGCATTCAAACAAAAAAACCTAATGCTAGGTGTTATTGGAATTTTCTTTTACGTAGGAGCTGAAGTTGCAATTGGTAGTTATTTGGTTAATTACTTTCTAGACATGAATTTAATGGATGTAATAAAAGAAAATGGCCTTATGAAATCTATAGCTGAAGGCATTTTAAATTCAAACCTAACAGAAAACGACAATAAAGCTATTGTTGGAGTATTTGTTACCTTTTATTGGTCTGGCGCTATGATTGGCCGCTTTATAGGATCCTACTTAACTAAAATAATGAAACCTGGTAAAGTATTAGGTATTTTTGCTACCATTGCAATATTGTTACTTTTTACTTCAATTAGCACTACTGGTTTAGTTAGTATGTGGAGTATTCTAGCAGTAGGATTATTTAATTCTATTATGTTTCCTACTATTTTTACATTAGCAATTGATGGTATAGGACCTCTTAAACCTAAAGGTTCTGGATTGTTATGTATGGCTATTGTTGGAGGTGCCATTATTCCTCCTTTATATGGTTTAATTACAGACAGTATAGGTTTTAAATATGCTTTGTTTTTTATTATTATGTGTTACACCTACATATTTTGGTATGGATTAAAAAACTCTAAAAAGAAACTTAAAACCAACTAATCATTTCATTTTTTAAATAAAATTGGACCGTCTACTTTCAGAAATAAAACTATGTGAAGTTTGTTTACCAAATTTACAAAATGGAGTAAATCCAGTTGTAGCAGCACATGTTAATAGTAAAATAGCAATTATTGGTCAAGCTCCTGGCAGTATAGTACATAAATCAGGAATACCTTGGGATGATAAAAGTGGAGAACGATTGCGTGATTGGTTAGGTGTAGATAATTCTACTTTTTACAACCCAGAAATATTTGCAATAATACCTATGGCCTTTTGTTATCCAGGGAAAGGAAAAACTGGAGACTTACCTCCAAGAAAGGAATGTGCTCCATTATGGCATCAACAATTATTTAATAAATTAAATAATATTGAGTTAACTTTACTTATAGGTAATTATGCTCAAGAGTATTATTTGGGTTCAAGCAAAAAAAGGACATTAACCGAAACCGTTAAAAATTTTAAGGAATATCTTCCTAAATTTATTCCCTTACCACACCCTTCGCCAAGAAATAATATTTGGCTGAAAAAAAATCCTTGGTTTAATGATTTGGTATTGCCTATATTAAAAGAAAAAATAAAAAAATAGAATATTGAAAATATTATTAGTTGGCGGTACAGGTTTAATAGGTTCTTTATTAAAAAAAGAGCTTATAAAAAGGGGATATGAAGTTAATATTCTTAGTAGAAAAGTGAACAATTATTCACAAACATATTTATGGAATGTGGAAGATAAGTTTATAGATATCAATGCATTAAAAGGCATTTCGGGAATTATTAATTTATCTGGTGCAAATATTGCTGAAAAAAGATGGACTACTAAAAGAAAACAAGATCTATATGATAGCAGAATAAATTCAACCAAATTACTTTATGAAACTGTAAAGAACAATAATATCAAAATTGATTTTTTCATTAATGCATCTGCTATTGGTTACTATGGCTATAAAAAGTCTAATCATGTTTTTAAGGAATGTGATCCTTCAGGAAAAGATTTTCTTTCTAGGTTATGTGACGATTGGGAAAAAGAAGCATTAAATTTTAATAGTTTAAATATTCGTACTGTTCTTATTAGAACTGGAATTGTTTTAACAAAATCTAATGGAGCATTTGAAAAAATGAAAAAACCAATACTATATGGCTTTTGTCCAATATTAGGAGATGGTAAACAATACATACCATGGATACACATTGATGATCTAATTGGGATCTATATTAGAAGTATTGAAAATTCTCAATTAAAAGACTGTTATAATGCAGTAGCTCCAGAACATATCAATTATATGGAATTAAATAATGAAATAGCTGAAGTTTCACAAAAAAAGGTGGTTACATTTAAAATTCCTAACTTAGTTTTGAAAATTATATTTGGAGATTTAGCAAATCTAATTACTAATGGAAATAAAATTTCTTCTAAAAAAATTATTCTCGAGGGGTATCAATTTAAATATCCAACTTTGAAAAGTGCAATTGTTAACTTAATAGAAAAATAGATATTATTTTACTCTTTTATATTTAAATAACTTCAACATCCAATTTGGTAGCGGATGATTTCCTCGTTTTCTAAAATCAATATTCCAACCAATTTTTTTGATTAAAGGAATTTTGTGGGTCTCAACAAACTCAATAAGAGTACCTTCTGGTGCCTGTATATATGCAAAATTTCCTCCAGCATCTCCCATATCAAAAGATTCCATAGCTTTTGCACTATCGACTGTAAACGGAAATCCAGTTTTAGCAGCTTTTTCTCTTAAGGCATCCATATTATTAATATCAAAACACAAATGAATAAATCCAGGATCTCCCCAAATACGTCCCTCATAAATATCTTTTTGATCTCTATTCAATACTTGTACCAACTCAATTTCAGATTTTCCAAACAAGGTACTAAATGCACCGTCCTTAAAATCAGAATGACCTAATAACACTCTCCTAAACTCTTTATCCCCTCCAGGAATACCATTATAATCATTAAAAGTTCCTGTTTCATCAAAAATTACCTCATCATAGCCTAAAATATCTCGATAAACTTTTAAACTTTCTTCAATATCCTTAACACCAATTACGGTCCCAAAAACACCTCCATTTACTGCTCTTTCTTTTTTAAATACTTCAGGATGTTCTTTAACTTCCCATAAATTATTATAAATATCTTTTAAGAAAAAATGCTTGTTCCCAGAAGGATCAGGAGCAATTTCTCCCAATAAATTCAATCCAGCAGCTTTGTATTTTAAATAAGTTGATTCTGCATTTTGTGTTTTTAAAACACCAATATTTATCCCTAAATCTCCTAATTGAATTTCAAAAGAAATAGGTTCTGGTTTTTTACCTGTATGCTTCCAAATTTCAAATCCACCACCACCTTCAAGGTTTAAAGCTAAAATCGCGTGTCTTTTTCTGGGTTTTCCATTGGTGTGAGCTAACATTAATTCGGCAACAGCTTCTTCATCAAACATTAAAATGTCCATTGAAAAATGCTTACGATACCATTCCCATGCTTCATGAACATCCTCTACACCTACTCCTAATTGCTGAATTCCATTAATTTTCATGCTACTTTTATAATTTTTCAGAAAAGTTCTATAAAGGTTTAACTCTAGTTGACAAATAATAGTATAATCTAGGAAAAAACCTACGAATATGTACCATAATTAATTCTTTACCTCCTACTAAGATTTCCTTTCTTTCACTTTGTAGTTTTTTTACAATAATCTTTGCTGTACTTTCTACTGACTTTCCTTGATCCTGACCTTGATCCATTTTATTATGAGAGTTCCCTTCTTTATCTATAGCATTCACAGAAATATTAGTTTGAATACGGCCTGGAATAATCATAGATATTTTTATTCCATTTTTAGTATTCTCTGCTCTTAAACTTTCGAAGAAACCATGCAAAGCCTGCTTCGTAGCTGAATAAGAGGAACGATAGGGAAATCCAAATTTACCTACAATACTAGTCGTTACACCAATTTGACCACTACCCTGTTTTATCATTATTGGCAATACCATTTTAGTTAATGCTATGGTTCCAAAAAAATTTACTTCAAAAATTTTACGATCTACAGACAATGGAGTTTCACTTGCATAAGAACGCTGACTAATACCTCCAAAATGATATAATCCATCTATTCGAGACTCATTTTCTAATACTGCTTTTGCAGCAAGGCTTATGGAATCTTCATCTGATAAATCGAATGGCATTACAAGTGTTGAACTACCATTTTTATTACAAATAGAAGCTACTTTTTGTAATTCTTCTTCTTTTCTGCCTGAAAGGATTAAACGACATTCTTTTAAAGATAACTCAACGGCTACTGCCTTTCCAATACCAGAAGAAGCTCCTGTAATCCATAATGTTTTTCCAGTAAAATTCATTTATTAAATAGATTCAGAAAGGCACGAAGATACTAGTAAATTTATAGCAAAAAAAATATTGGTTTGTTTGTTGTAATTAATTATTAATGCCATTTATTCTTGTTAATGATCCCATTTTATTAGTTTAGTAATGTTAAAATGAATTATTTAAAATCTTAATTAAAATGATATGAAATCTATTATTCAAAAATTTTATGACGCATTTAATGATTTAGATGCAGAAACTATGGTTAGTTATTATCATAAAGATATAGTTTTTGAAGATCCTGCATTTGGAGTCCTAAAAGGCAAAAAGGCAAAAAACATGTGGAGAATGTTGTGTTCAAGTCAAAAAAAGAATCGTTTTAAAGTAACAGTTTCAAATATAACTACTAACCTACATAATGGATCAGCCCACTGGGAAGCTCATTATACTTTTAGTAAGACAGGAAGAAAGGTTCACAATAAAATTGATGCTTCTTTTGAGTTTAAAGATGGGAAAATCATAAAACATACAGATCATTTCAACCTACATAATTGGGCAAAACAAGCTTTAGGGTTAAAAGGATATTTAATTGGTGGAACATCATTTTTTAGAAGAAAAATTAAGTCGCAAACCAATAGTCTTTTAAAAAAGTTTGAAGAAAACAAAAGTTAAACTAACTCTATTCCATCTTCCTTTATTACAATCTGCTTTCCTTTATAAAGACTTCCTATTGCCTTTTTAAAACTCTTTTTACTCAACCCTAGAATTTCTTTAATTGTTTCTGGAGATGATTTATCATGTAAGGGTATAAAACCACCAGCTGCATTTAATTCATCTAATATATATTGAGCATTAGGTTCTATACTACGATAACCTTGTTTTTGAAGAACTATATCAACTTTATTATCCTCTCTAATCTTCTTCACAAAAGCTTTTAATCTATCCCCAGTTCGAATATCTTCAAATATATCTTCTAAATAAATAAGTCCTTTATGAGCTCCATTAATGATAACATTTGCACCCTTTTCGGTTAAATGTGTAATTAAAACATTTACTTCGTCATATGCCTTAATCGTAAGATGATCATTTTGTAAAAAATGATTTGTTTTACTAGATCCAGCTAATCTATTGGTCTTCTCATCTAAATATAAATGAACAATGTACCAATTATCAACCTTCATTGGACGAGCTTGTTCTTTAAATGAAACAAACAAATGTTTTTCTAATCCCCAATCCATAAAAGCTCCATGCTTAGTAACATCTGCACATCGTAAATATCCAAATTCATTTAATCTAACAAATGGTTCTAAGGTTGTTGCAATAGGTCTCTCTTCATAATCTAAGTAAATAAACACATCAATTTCATCACCAATTTCAAAGGTTTCTGGTTTGTATTTATGTGGCAATAAAATTACATCTTCAGCATCTTTATCTCTTCCTAAATACAATCCAGGATCCGTTTCTCTTAAAATTGTTAATGTGGTATTTTTTCCTATTTCAAACATCTTGCAAAGATAAGCTCTTTTTGGCTTCACCAAATTACACTATTTATATAATATTTTAATATTTTTACTTTTTGTTTCAAAATATATTTAATGACGAGAATGGAATCAAAATTTAAGGTAGTAATTAAAACAACAGGTGTAACTATTCGTGTTTATAAAGGAGTTGCTATATTAGAAATTTCTGAGGGAGTTGCTGTAAGTTATAAAACAGGGCATAAAATATTAAATAGACTATTAAGTATTGTTGGAGACAAACCATGGGTTTACATATCTAACCGTGTAAACTCCTATTCGTTAGACCCCAACGATTATAAACATTTAAACCAAATACCAACCCTAAAAGGTATTGGTGTAATACAATATAAAAAAAGCATCCCAACTGCTTTAGAATTTGAAAAAATGTTTATAAAGAAGCCTTTTAAAACCTTTAATGACTTAGAATCTGCTATTGAATGGGGATTGTTAAGAATAAAGGATTGTTAATTTATAAACTTAAAATAATCTATTAAAACTTGGTCATTAACTTCTGAGGGAGTAAATATCTCTAATAATTTTGGAGCTTCAGAAGATTTAAAAAATAACTGCAACCCACAAGTTAAATCTTCTTCATTTGTGATCTTGCTATAATCTAATTGATACATTTTACATAAATGCTTAGCTGTTAATTCGTGCTTAGTTTCAAAAAAAGTGCTAAAGTTTTCACTGTTTTTTTCTCCTGGTAAAATTCTAAATATTCCTCCTCCTCCATTGTTAATTAAAATAATTTTAAAATTTGAAGGGATATAATTATTCCAAAGAGCATTACTATCGTATAAAAAACTTAAGTCACCAGTTATTAAAACTGTTTCTTTTTTGGATGCTACCGCTGCACCTATTGCAGTACTAGTGCAACCGTCAATCCCACTTGTCCCTCTATTACAAAACATTTCAATACTTTCATTAAATTCAAAAAGTTGTGCATAACGTATCGTTGCACTATTACTTAATTGCAACTGTATGTTATTAGGAAGAGAATTAACAATACTAGAAAACACCTTAAAATCTGAATACTCTATTTTATTTAAATATTCTTGATGCTTACTTTTTCTATGCTTTTTAATTGATAACCAAAAAGATTGATAATCACTCTTTATTGTTTTTGTTTTAGGCAGGAATTCTTTTAAAAATAAATTGGGAGTTGTTTTAAAATAATGACTTAAACAAAAATAAGTATCATATACTTTTTTAGCATCTATATGCCAATGCTCTTTTGGAGAATAATCTCGAAAAAGTGCTTTTATTTTTTTTGAAACTACCATTCCTCCTAAAGTCAGAAGAATTTCAGGCTGAAAATTAATATAATCATTCTCTTCAAATGGAGCTATTAGTTGATCAATTGATGGGAAAAAATTATGATGATAAAGATTTGAAGTAGTTTCAGTTAATACAAGTACACTTTCATCATTTGCTAGAAGATCCAAAAATTCTTTTTCTATAGAATTGGGTTGCAAAACCCCAACTAACACTATTTTCTTTTTAGAATTATTCCATTTATCTACAAATGGTTTTAGGTCTTCATTAATATTTAACTCAGTAAATAAGACTGGTTCATTCTCAATGGTTATTGTTAATTTATCTACAGTTTCATATAAAGGTTCAGAAAATGGAACATTAATATGTACTGGTCCTTTCTTCTCTATTGCAGTATTTAAAGCAGAATTTATAATCGTTTGATTAAATGAATTATACTCATCTCCCTCTATGCAGTTTGCATTTTCTAAAATATGATTTTCAAAAATATTTTCTTGATTAATAGTTTGTCCATCTCCAATATTAATCAATTCTGAAGGGCGATCTGCTGACAAAACTACCAACGGAATGTCACTATAAAAAGCTTCAGAAATAGCAGGATAATAATTCAATAAAGCCGAACCAGAAGAGCAAACTAAAGCTACTGGTTTATTAAGTTGCTGTGCTATACCTAAAGCAAAAAATGCTGCACTTCGTTCATCAACAATACTATAATTAATAAACTTTTCATTTTCTGTAAAACCAATAGTTAAGGGTGCATTACGTGAACCAGGAGAAATTACAATATGCTGTATTCCTTTAGTGAAACATAGCTGTGTAATAGTTTGGGATAATTTTTTATTAGAAAACTTCATTGCCGTAAAAGTACAAATAGTAATAGAATTATTACCTTATAACATCGGGTTGATTACTTGCAACATAGTTTGAAGTTTATGCTGTGTCTCTTCCCATTCACTTTCAGGGTTAGAATCTATGGTAATACCACCACCAACAAATAAGCTAGCAACATTATTTTCAATTTTCATACAGCGTAAATTCACAAACAATCTTGAACATGCTCTTTTTTCACAAATAGGTCCTAAAAATCCCGTATAAAACTCTCTATTATAATCCTCCTTTTCCAAAATATAAGACTTCGCATATTCTTGCGGCGTTCCACAAACAGCAGGAGTTGGATGCAGTACAGAAGTAATGGTCGACAACGTAGTTTTTCCTTTTTTAATAATACCTGTTATATCTGTTCTTAAATGAACCAAAGAAGCTGCTTCATGATTGTATGTTTTAGAAATTCTAACAAAAGAAGTTACTTTTTGTAAAGAGGTAGATATAGCATCCACCACTATTTTTTGCTCTTTTAGTTCTTTAAAATTCCAATGAGGTTCTTTATTTCCTTCTATTCTTTGTGTCCCAGCTAATGCCATAGTTTCAAACGAAATTCCTTCAGTTTGCAATAAAACCTCAGGAGAAGCACCACACCAAATACCTGTTTTTGGATGAAACCAAACATAACGAAATGCAGTAGGGTATAAATTAAATAATCTTTCTGTCAATAAACTTAGATCAAAATTCTCTAAAGGAAATTCTTTTTTTCTAGAAAGAACAATCTTTGAAGCTTCACGAGAAATGATTCTATTAATAGCTCCTCTTACTTGTCTGCAATAATCTTCTTTTTTTTGTGAATCTTCATTTATAGCAATCGTATTTTTTTCAATAGCATGTATTGAATATGAAGATTCTAATAATTCACTTTTTTGCAAAGGAATACAATAGGCTTTCTCATGATAATCAAAAGGAGCTAAAACAAAGCATTCTTCAGCATAACATTCTGTATTGTATAATTCAGTATCTTTTTGCAAAACAATATTTGCCTCCGTACTATTTGGCAAGGAATAAAGCACAAAAGGCAGTCCATCATTATACTGCTTTGAAACCCTTCTAAGAATGTCTGAAAATTCCAATTTATTATTATTTATAAAAAGTAATAGTCGTTAGTTTTACTAATGATATTAGTTCTTGTTCTTCATTTTCTATTCTAATCTGCCAAAGTTGTGTAGTTCTACCTTTGTGCAATGCTGTTGCTTTTGCATAAACATAACCATCTCTTACACTTTTAACATGATTTGCAGATATTTCTAATCCTCGAATCATAATATCTTTATTGCCTAAAAAGACAAGCGCAGCAGCACTTCCTAAACTTTCAGCTAAAGCAACAGAAGCTCCTCCATGCAATACTCCATCAGGTTGATGCACTTTTGATGTTACAGGCATACGAGCAATTAGCACTTCTTCTGTGAGATCCACGAATTCAATCTCCAAGGTTTCCATTAAGGTATTTTTACAAATTGCATTACAAGCCGCTAAAACTTGTTCTTTGCTTTTCTTCATAGAATTAATTTACATTTGTAAAAATACAAAATGAATCACAAAATGACGATTGAAAAAAGAGTATTCTACACTACTTCTAACACTTATTCTGTTTTAAACAATTATACAGAGAAAACTAAAAATGTTTGGGTTGTTTTTCACGGGTTGGGTTATTTAAGTAAGTATTTTATTAATTACTTTTCAAAGATAAATCCTGAAGAAAATTTCATTATTGCTCCTCAAGCTCCATCTAAATATTATCTAGGTAAAAGCTTTAAACATGTTGGCGCATCATGGTTGACTAAAGTGAATACTCTTGAGGAAACTGAAAACGTTTTGACATACGTGGATCAAGTCTATAAAACAGAAATAAAGACTAGCCCAAATAATTTAATTATTCTTGGTTATTCACAAGGGGTTTCAATAGCATCCAGGTGGGTGGCAAGTAGAAAAATAAGATGCGCCCATTTAATTTTACATTCTGGAGGGATCCCTACTGAATTAAAACCAAAAGATTTTTCATTTTTTGATGAACAAACACAAGTAACCTATTTATACGGGAATAAGGATCAATACATTAATGAAGCACGAAAAACTGAAGAAACTTTAAAAGGCGATCGTTTGTTTGGAAAACATTTAGACATTCAAGTGTTTGATGGGGTTCACGAAGTGAATACTGATTATATATTGGAAATTTCCAAAATTTAAACAGTGTAGTTCGTCGAATATATTTGTTTTTTAACTTCATATTGCATTAATTTACAATTCAATGTAGGAATTTTCTTTAATCTCACAATATGAAAAACATAAAACTAACCATCGCATTTTCGTTACTAAGCCTAACTTTATTCGCTCAGATAAGTACTTCTGAAAAACAAGCACTTCAAGATTTATACACATCAACAAATGGTGACCAATGGAATAATTCATGGGATTTAAATCAACCTGTTGACCAATGGAATGGTTTAACTATTAAAAATGATAAGGTAATTAGCATAAGCCTTATGTTTAATAATATGGAAGGCAAGTTACCTGGCTCACTAAATCAATTAAAATATCTAGAAGTGTTAGAATTATCCTTTAATAAATTAGAAGGCTCTATTCCTTCAAAATTAGGAGATTTAAAAAAATTAAATATATTAGCTTTTAATGGCAACAATCTAACAGGTAAGATACCATCTACGATTGGTGATTTAAGAGATCTCACTCAACTACATTTAAGCAGCAATCAATTATCTGGAAAAATCCCAGAGTCTATTACTAATCTAGAGTATCTAGAAATATTAAATGTTTTTGATAACAATCTAACAGGTAAAATACCTTCGGAACTTGCAAATTCAAGAAATCTTAAACAATTATTAGTAGCTGAAAATAATTTAGAAAGCACAAAGGAATTTTCACAAACTTTATTGTCAAATGGGGCATCCATAGATTTAAACACCCCATATGTAGTGCCAAACAATAAGGATGTTATTGCGATAGAAACCGAAGACGAAAATTAATAGAATTATTTATTATACTTCTTCGAATTTATTTTAATCGACAAATTTTATTAATCACCTATTAAACTAAAAACTCCTTTTGTCAAAAATTTGCTTTTTGAAGGAAAATCAGAAATGTTCTTAATCTCAGTAAAATTTTTATAAGTGTTTCCTATTTCTACTTTTAATTTGTTAAAATGGTATTCATTATCGGTTTTAGAAACTAACATTAAAATATAATTTGTTCCATCTTCTTCAACTATAGCATTTGAAGGCAATGCTTTCAAAATTTCACTTTCTGTTATAATGCTTGCTTCAACATACATTCCCACTAAAAAGTTATAAGATTGTTTTTCGTCAAGATGGCCATGTACTTTTATAGTTCTATGTTCATCAATTGAGCTACCAATTAAATAAACTTCTGCATCAAAAACCTCAGAGGAGGCCTCTGGAATTTTAAAATCAATTAATTGACTTTCCTTTAGTTTCATAATATCTTTTTCATAAACAGATAATTCTAAATGCAAATGGTCAATATTAATGATTTCCATAATCTGACTGGCAGGTGAAACATATTTTCCAATTGAAACATTTACGTTGGTTATATTTCCCGAAATTGGAGCATAAATAGTTGCTACTGAAGAGAAATTACCATTTTCAACTTGATTTATAGATATATTTAACAATTCCAATTGTTTTTTTAACCCTTTATATTTTGCAAAATAAGTTTTATAATCACTTTCCGCTTTTAAAAATTTCTTTTGAGAAGTGATTTTCTCATTAAAAAGAGTTTCCTGTCTATTAAACTCAGATTCAAGATATTTTAATTGCTCTTTCACCTCAATATATTCTTGTTGTAGCTTAATAAAATCAGGGTTCTCAATAGATACCAAAACTTGTCCTTTTTTAACTACATCTCCAACTAATAAAGGAGTTGTTTTAATATACCCACCCATCATTGCGCTTACAATAGCCTTATTTTCGGGTGGAACATCTATCATTCCGTTAGCTTTAACTATCATGGAAAAAGGCTTGTCTTGCAATCCATTTAACTCCATATTATTATACTCAAACTGCTGTTTGCTTAAAGATATCTCGTTTTCAATACCCTGAACTTCCAAGCTTTCTTCTTGTTCTGTTTTTTCATTATTTACACAACTATAAAAAACTATAACTGATAAAATGATTACGATGTATTTATAAAGTTTCATAAGATTTCTTTTAAAGTGTTAAATGATTAATTTCAATAATTGTTTGATTATAATTATTTAAATTTTCTAGGTATTCCAACTTGATTTCATAAGCATTTTCAATACTTTGTGTATACATAAAAAAGTCAATTTCACCATTTTTGAAACTACTATTTGCCGTTTTTATAATTTCATTGGATAAGTTAGTACCTTCCTTTAGAAAATACTCGATTCCCTTTTCATATTTTATTAAACTTGAATAAAGCTCTTGTTGAAATCCAACCAATTGATATTTGTAATTTTTTGTCTCTTCAATAGATTCATCAAGTGCAATTTTAGAAGCTTTTATTTGAGATGCCTGTGCATTAAACAACAATGGCAGTCTTAACCCAACCTGAAAGCCATATAAAGTATTTGAAAGAGAGTTATTAGTTCCTTGGAAATAATTTAAGCTAATATCCGGCCATAATTGTTGTTTCTCATGTTTTATTTTAGCTTCATAAAAAGAGGTTTTATTTTTAAAATAGTTCAAGCCTGCAGTTTCATCTATCACAACTTGCTGTAATATTAGTTTTTCTATTGGCTTATCTTGAAGTATTAAATCCCCTTCAGATTGAACTATTTTTTTAATCCTCTCCTTAGCTATCAATATATCTTGATTTACCTCTTCCAGCATCATACGTATTTTTTTTTGTTTTGATTCTGCAGTAATTTTCTCTAAATAATTGGTTTCTCCTAGCTCAAAACGCCTTGAAGCAGAAATTGAAAATTTCTCATAAAGACTATCTAAACTCATAACTAATTGAGCTTTTTCCTTTTCAAACAAATATTGAAAGTAAGCTGATTGAACAGCCTTCTCTATTGTTTTCTTTTTTATTTCGTATTGACTTACTGCTACTTTGTGGCTCTCTACATTAACATTTTTAGCTGCAAAATATACGGTAGGAAATTGAAAACCCTGCTGTAGTCCAAATACTTTTAAAGGCTCCCCATTACTCGCTATATTATTTTCATCATAACTATAATAGATTTCTGTTTTATCGAAATTAAACCCAGAATTTATTAGTTTAGAAGCTCTTTCAGAATTTAAACGAGATGCTTTTAAATGAGTGTTATTCTCTAATGCCAATTCATTTAATTCTCCCAAATTCAGAGGATTTGTTTGAGCATTTATATTTAATGAAATCAATAAAACAACACTTGAGATTATTTGTGTTTTTTTGTTTTTAAGATGAAATCTTTTTCGCTCTCTTTTGCTATCAAAAATCGCATATAACACTGGTAAAACTAATAATGTTAGCAAGGTAGAAGTTATTAAACCTCCAATTACAACAGTTGCCAAAGGACGCTGTACTTCTGCTCCTGCTCCATTAGAAATAGCCATAGGTAAAAAACCTAATGCAGCAGCTAACGCAGTTAATAAAACTGCTCTAAGTCTACTTTTTGCACCTAAAACAATCAATTCATTATCTGTTTTCATTCCTTTTTGTTTAAGTTCTTTAAATTCTTCAATTAATACGATACCATTTAAAACTGCAATACCAAATAATGCTATAAAACCAACTCCCGCTGATATACTAAAAGGTAAATCTCTCATCCATAAGAAAAGTATTCCTCCAACAGCAGCAAATGGGATTGCTGAATAAATTATTAAAGCTTCTCTTACAGATTTAAAAGCAAAATACAAGAAAATAAAAATTAATAGTAAAGCTATTGGTACTGCTATAGCTAGTCTTGCTTTTGCAGATTGAAGATTTTCAAACTGACCGCCATAAGTGATGGAATACCCAACTGGTATTTTTAAATCTGAATCTATTCTCATTTTAATATCATCTACTACCGATTGTAAATCCCGATTTCTAACATTAATTCCAACCACTACTCGCCGTCTTGTATTGTCTCTTGATATTTTTGCTGCACCTTTAGTGTAAGTTATAGCTGCTAATTCATTTAGTGGTATTTTACTTCCCGATGGTGTATCTACAAATAAATTTTGTAAATCTGAAATATCTTGACGATTACCTGTATCCAATCTCATAACCAAATCAAATTTCTTTTCACCTTCAAAAATACTTCCAGAAATATGACCCGAAAAACCCATAGCAATAACATCATTTAAATCACTAATATTTAAACCATATCTTGCAATTTTACTCCTGTTAAATTTTACATTCATTTGAGGTAAACCAGCTGTTTTCTCAACTGTAATATCAGCTGCTCCTTCAATATCACTTATTAAGCTTTTAATTTCGTTTGCTTTTTTATTCAATACTGTTAAATCTTCTCCATATATTTTTACAGCTATATCGGATCGAACACCAGAAATTAACTCATTGAAACGCATTTCTATAGGTTGTGTAAATTCAACTTCCATATTTGGAATTATTTCTAATGCTTTTTTAAATTTATTTGCTAATTCATCCTTGGTTTTAGCAGTTGTCCATTCTTTTTTAGGAATCAATGTCACTATTACATCACTTTCTTCCATGGACATTGGATCGGTAGGTACTTCAGCAGCACCAATCCTACTTACCACTTGTTTTACTTCAGGAAAGTTTTTTAATAATTGCTCTATTTGTGTAGTGATTTCTACCGTTTTCTTTAATGATGTTCCTGTTTTAAGAACCGGTTGAATTACAAAATCACCTTCATCAAGTGTTGGAACAAATTCTGCTCCAATAGTAGAGAAAAGGTAAAAGGAACCAAGTAATAATACTACAGAAAAAGATATTACTAATCGTTTTGCTTGCAATGCCCAACGAATTGTTGGTTCATACATATTTGTTAAAAACCGCATGATTCTAACTGAAATATTTTTGTCTGATAAACTTATCGGTTTTATTACCAATGACGCCATTGCAGGCACATAAGTTAATCCAAATAACATTGCACCTATAAGTGCGAAACTAAAAGTCATCGCCATAGGCTTAAACATTTTTCCTTCAACTCCTCCCAAAGTTAAAATTGGTATAAAAACTATTAATATAATAATTTGACCAAAAATTGCAGATGACATCATTTTAGACGAAGCTCCATAAGTAACATCATCTCTTACATCTTGAGCTTGAATTTTAGTTAGGTTTTTAAAATCATTCCGTTTTGAAGTAATTTTAAAAGCTACGAATTCAACTATTATAACGGCACCATCTATTATAATTCCGAAATCAATTGCTCCTAAACTCATTAAATTTGCATCCACTCCAAAAAGGTGCATCATTGAAAGTGTAAACATCAATGCCAATGGAATTACTGAAGCCACAACAAGTCCTGAACGAAAATCACCTAATAGTAAAACCACTATAAAAATGACAATTAGACTTCCCAATATTAAATTTTCGTAAACTGTAAAAGTGGTTTTCCCAATTAACTCACTTCTATCTAAAAATCCATTAATGTATACTCCTTTTGGTAAAGACTTTTCAATCGATTTTACTCTTTCTTTAACTGATTCAATCACCTTTTTAGAATTTCCATCTTTAAGCATCATCACTTGCCCAAGAACTTTTTCTCCTTCCCCATTTGCAGTTATTGCACCAAATCGCATTGCAGATCCAAAACCTACTTTTGCGATATCCTTAATTATTATTGGTAAACCATTTTTGATGGTTACTACAGTATTCTCAACATCTTCAATCGATGTCATTAACCCTTCTCCTCTAATAAAATAAGATTGATTTGTTTTTTCAATATATCCCCCACCAGCAACACTATTGTTTTTTTCTAATGCAATAAACACATCAGAAATAGTGATATTCATAGCATTTAGTTTTGCAGAATTGATAGCAACTTCATATTGTTTTAAAAACCCTCCCCAAGTATTAACCTCTACAACACCTTTTATTCCAGATAATTGACGTTTTACTAACCAATCTTGAATTGTTCTTAGTTCTGTAGCAGAATATGAGCCTTTATAATCTTCTTTTACATCAAGGATATATTGGTAAATCTCACCTAAACCAGTTGTAATTGGACCCATTTCAGGAGAACCAAACCCTTCTGGTATTTTCTCTTTAACTGCATTCAGTTTTTCTGCTATTAATTGTCTAGGAAGATAGGTTCCTGCACTTTCCTCAAATACGATAGTAACAACAGATAATCCAAATTTTGAAATAGAACGAATTTCTACTACATCAGGAATATTTGCCATTTCTAGCTCAATGGGATAAGTGATAAATTGTTCAATATCCTGAGTAGATAAGTTTTGTGAAGTAGTAATTACTTGCACTTGGTTATTGGTTACATCGGGTACTGCACCAATTGGTATCTGAGAAAGCGAATACATTCCAAATCCAACGATAAATATGGTGAAAAGGAGAACAATAAATTTGTTCTTAATACTAAAGTTAATAATATACGAAAGCATAAATACAGTTTAATCAATTGTTAATCAAGCATAAACATTAAGACATGTCCTGCTAAAAATATTCTGGTCTGATTAAATTATGCCTGCTTAGGGGGCTGAAAAATTCCTTTTTCGTGTAATAAAGAATTTAAAGGTTGATAATAAAAAATTGTTTCAGTGCTTTCTGAACCTATTATATTTTGATTATCAGTCTTTTTAAAATTTAAAGTGAATTCCAATATTAAATTAATACTGGATTGTTGTTGAAATGGTAATTGTTCATGTTCCTTTTTTTCATCTTTATTATCTTTTTCATGCACTCCTTTTAAGTCTCCATAATGTTTCGATATAAAAACAAATATATTGTCTCCATACTTTTGTTTATGAAGTTGAGCATGTTCTATCAACTCATCCAATTGCAAGAAGTCATTTATATTGACCTGCATACTCTGGAAAAGAATTAATAATGAAAATGTTATAGAAAATATTTTAGCCACTAAAACAAAGCTACAAATAATTTTTCATGTAAAAAGAAAGACTAATATTTTATTAAAATATTTCTATAATGAAAATTTATACTAATAAAAAAAGCGACCCAAATGGGTCGCTTTTAAAACTAATCTTTATTAGTAAATTATTTTACTTCTTCGAAATCAACATCCTCAACATCGCTGTTTTCTTCTGTTGCTTCTCCTTGTGCACCGGCATCTCCTGTTGGAGCTTCACCCTGTTGAGCTTCTGCTTGTGCTTTGTACATTTCTTCAGAAGCAGCTTTCCAAGCTTCATTGATTTTATCTAAAGCTGGTTGAATTGTTTCAACTTCTTTAGTTTCAAATGCTTTTTTCAATTCTTCTAACGCCTCTTCAACTGGTTTTTTGTTTTCATCAGAGATTTTTTCTCCAAATTCTTTCAGTTGTTTTTCAGTTTGAAAAATCATCGCATCCGCTTCATTCAGCTTATCTGCTTTTTCTTTTACTAATTTATCTGCTTCTGCATTTGCTTCTGCATCTTGTTTCATTTTTTGTACTTCCTCATCTGTTAATCCAGAAGATGCTTCAATACGAATATCTTGTGATTTTCCAGTTGCTTTATCGGTAGCACTTACTTTAATGATTCCGTTAGCATCAATATCGAAAGTTACTTCAATTTGTGGAGTCCCTCTTTGTGCAGGCGGAATTCCATCTAAATGGAAACGACCAATTGTTTTATTGTCTGTCGCCATTGGACGCTCTCCTTGCATCACGTGGATCTCAACACTTGGCTGATTGTCTGCCGCTGTCGAAAATACTTGTGACTTTTTAGTTGGAATAGTTGTGTTCGATTCAATTAAATGAGTCATTACACCACCCATAGTCTCAATACCTAATGAAAGTGGAGTTACATCTAATAACAATACATCTTTCACATCTCCAGTTAAAACACCACCTTGAATAGCTGCTCCTAATGCAACAACCTCATCTGGATTTACTCCTTTATTTGGTGCTTTCCCAAAGAATTTTTCAACCGCTTCTTGTACAGCAGGAATACGAGTTGATCCACCTACTAATATAATTTCGTCAATATCACTTTTTGAAAGTCCAGCATCTTTTAATGCTTTTTCACAAGGTTCAATTGTACGCTTTACTAAATCGTCTATTAATTGTTCAAATTTTGAACGAGATAAAGTTCTTACTAAGTGCTTTGGTCCACTTGCAGTTGCGGTAACGTAAGGCAAGTTAATTTCAGTTTGCGTAGAAGCAGATAATTCAATTTTTGCTTTTTCTGCAGCTTCTTTTAAACGTTGCAATGCCATTGGATCCTCGCGTAAGTCTATACCTTCATCACTTTTAAACTCTTCTGCTAACCAGTTAATAATTTTTTGATCTACATCGTCACCACCTAAGTGCGTATCACCATCTGTAGATAATACTTCAAATACACCATCTCCTAATTCAAGGATTGATACATCATGCGTACCTCCACCAAAATCAAATACTACAATTTTTTGGTCTGTACCTTTTTTGTCCATTCCGTAAGCTAAGGCAGCTGCCGTTGGCTCGTTAATGATTCTTCTAACTTTTAATCCTGCGATTTCTCCCGCTTCTTTAGTTGCGTGACGCTGACTATCGTTAAAATATGCAGGAACTGTAATTACAGCTTCTGATACATCGTGCCCTAAATAATCTTCAGCCGTTTTCTTCATTTTTTGAAGAATCATCGCAGAAAGTTCTTGAGGTGTGTACATTCTTCCATCGATATCTACACGAGCAGTATCGTTGTCTCCTTTTACTACTTTAAAAGCAGCACGCTTAATTTCTTTACTAGATTCAGAAAAACTGTTTCCCATAAATCTTTTAATAGAAGAAATGGTTTTTGTTGGGTTGGTTACTGCTTGTCTTTTTGCAGGGTCTCCCACTTTAATTTCACCATCTTCTACAAATGCAATAACTGAAGGTGTTGTTCTTTTTCCTTCAGCATTAGGAATTACGGTCGGTTCACTACCTTCCATCACCGCAACACAAGAGTTGGTTGTTCCTAAATCGATTCCTATTATTTTACTCATACCTATAAATTATTTTTAAATTATCAAAACTTTTAAATCTCAAAAATATTCGAGACAATTGGTATATGGCAATCTTTATGCCAGCAGATTTTATATGACAAGCTGGCAGATTTTTGTTTTATATTGCCCTCACCTTCAACAATTCTTCCCACTGTGTAGTATAACGAGGACTTCGGTCTTCCTTAATTAATTCCCATTCTTTTACTCTGGTTCCAACCAAACCTGAAAACAATGTGGATTTCCCATATTTTCTATTAATACTGTCAAAAACATTCATCAATTCGTTTTTATTCCATCGCGGAGGTCGAATAAATAAATTGCCCTGTACATACTCTCTCGGAATGATACCGCTTAAACACACTCCCACTTTTTTAAACCGATAGCCTGGTTTATAAATGGCATCTAATGCTTTTTTTGCTTCTGAAATTAACACAAATGTATCGCTTGTTGGCATCGTTAGCGTTACTGTTATACTGTTAGAATATTGCTTGTCCCGATCGCTAAAATAATTGGTATGTAAGAATACTTGTAGGTAGGTCGCACAAGATTTTTGATTGCGTAAAACCTCACTTACCTCACTAATATAATACGAACAAGCTTCTTGAATCATCCCTAAGTCTTCTAACTTTTTTCCAAAAGATTTTGCAGTACCTATCCCCTGTTTTGGTTTAGGCATGGTTTTAAACTCAATACTTGGGCTTCCTTTTAATTCATTCCAAATACGTACTCCTACCACAGACATGTTTTTACGAATCCATTCTTCTGGAAGTTGTGTAAACTCATAAGCCGTAAATATTCCAATATTCTTTAAGCGTTTAGCATGTTTACCGCCAATCCCCCATACTGTTTTTACATCTGCCCATTTTAGCGCTTCAATTCTCTTCTCTTCAGAATCTATCACAAAAACACCCTTGTTTTCAGAAACTCGTTTCTTAGAAATTTTATTCGCTAATTTCGCTAACACCTTAGTGGGCGCAATCCCTACACCAACTGGAAGGCCTGTATACTGGAAAATGGTGTCTTTAATCTGATGTCCATAGTGATTTAAGGAAAGATACTCCATCCCCGAAACGTCTACAAAAGCCTCATCGATACTATAGATTTCTACCTGCGGCGAAAAAGCACTGAGAATATTCATGACACGTTGTGACATTTCGCCATAAAGTGTATAGTTAGAAGAAAAAAAAGTGACATTATTTTCAATTAATTGTTTCTTAATCTTGAAAACGGGTTCAAACATGGGAATTTCTGAAATTGCCTTCGCCTCATTATTAGCAGCAATCACACAACCATCATTATTGCTAAGCACCACAACAGGGCTTCCCCATAAATCGGGACGAAACACCTGCTCGCAGGTAGCATAAAAGCTATTGCAATCTACTAAAGCAATCATCGAACGCAATGAATAATATAACTAATCAATCCCCAAAGAATGAATTCGGTTTCTAAATAATTTTCAGGAAATTCAATAACCTTAAATTCTCCTTCCATAACCACCAATACCAAATCATTTTTTTTTGGTTTTAACGATCGATCGATTAACAAAACATCTTTATTCCAAATATTATAATGTGAAAGCTCATCTCCATCTATTCGCACAAAAAAAGTAGCGTCCCGGTTAGAAATTAATTCTTTGTGCAAATCGATACTCGGTTCTGTATAATGCGTTGCAGGACTGGGGAACCCCGTTTGTTTAGATACCTCGGGAGCATGTCTATTCTTAACTTTATTAAGTTTTCCTGATGAGAAGATTTCCATATTTCAAAATTATGGAATATTTCCAATTAAATAATGGAATATTTCCAATATTTTTCAACAATTGCATCTTTGTATCCGTAAAATATAGATTACATTTGCTTCCACAAAAATCTATATGGAGAGTATCAGTATTTTCGACATGTTAAAGATTGGTATAGGGCCTTCCAGCTCACATACCTTAGGTCCATGGCGAGCTGCTGGGAGATGGATAGAAGAACTTAAAACAAAAGGTACCTTTTCAGAGGTGGTGAATGTTTCGGTTGATTTATATGGATCTCTTTCATTAACAGGAAAAGGACACGCTACAGATATTGCTGTACTTTTAGGGCTTTCTGGTTTTGATCCTGTTACTTTTCCAACAAATAAAATAGATGAGACTATAAAGAGAGTAAAATCTAAACAGCTATTGAGCTTTAATAACGAAAAAGATATTCCTTTTAACTTTGAAAAGAACATCACCTTCCATCGAAAATTCTTAGATTTTCATCCTAACGGAATGACTTTTAATGCACTTCTTAAAAATGGAAAAGTGCAGTCAACAACCTACTATTCTATCGGTGGTGGTTTTGTTGTAAAAGAAGAACGAAAGCGAGCTAAAAAGAAAGGTGAATTGTTTTCACATTTCCCATATCCAATTGCAAAAGGAACAGAGTTATTAGCTTATTGCAAAGCTGAAGAAAAAAATGTTTCTGAAATCGTTTTAGAAAATGAAAAAGCTCTTCGTGCCGAAAATAAAATTGATAAAAAAATAAAAGCGATTTGGCAAGTGATGCTTGAGTCTATGTATGAAGGTTGTCATACAGAGGGAACTTTGCCAGGAGGTTTAAATGTGCACCGAAGAGCTTTTGATACTCATAAAAAGTTAATAGGAAATTCTGAATACACAAATACCGAAGAATGGGTAGAAGCCATCAGAAATACTGAAGTTAAGTTCAGGCAGATTCTTAAATGGGTTTCCTGTTTTGCCTTATCGGTAAACGAAGTAAATGCCTCGCTAGGAAGAGTAGTAACTGCTCCTACCAATGGAAGTGCAGGTGTAATCCCTGCAGTATTGATGTATTATTTAGTAATTGAAAATCATCAAGCTGGTTTTGAAGAAATAAAAAAATTCTTATTGGTTAGTGGTGAAATAGGAAGTCTCTTCAAAAAGGGAGCTACCATTTCTGCAGCTATGGGAGGCTGTCAAGCAGAAATTGGAGTTTCTTCAGCCATGGCAGCTGGTGCCTTAACAGAACTAATGGGTGGATGTCCAGAACAAGTTTTGGATGCTAGTGAAATTGCTATGGAACACCATTTAGGTTTAACCTGCGACCCTATAGCTGGATTGGTTCAAATACCATGTATTGAGCGAAATGCAATGGGAGCCATAAAAGCAATTAGCGCTTGTGAAATGGCTTTAGATAGAGATCCTTCTAAAGCAAAAGTACCCTTAGATAAAGTAATTGAAACTATGTGGGAAACTGCAAAGGATATGCATTCTAATTACAAAGAAACCAGTGAAGGTGGATTGGCTGTAAAAGTAAGTTTAAGCGATTGTTAATTACTCTTTTTTACAACTACTCTTTCTCCTAGAATCTATTAGGTGAATTATTTTCCAACCGTCATCAAATTTTGCAATTGTAAAAGAATTGGCTCCACAATGTGAAAACGTATCGTTGAACCAAAATTCATAAGGAGTCCAAACATGTGCTAAGTTTCCATCGACTCCAATTTGATAGTCTAATAATCGTTCGTCCCATTTTTGATCTGCAGGACGACTGCCAATAGCTTTAATAAAACCATCCATAGAATCTGTATTCAACTTGTTTTCTCCCTCTTTATTAGCGTAAACAGTTTGCATGACTATATCGTTAGCCATAACAGATTTCATTAAAATGGTGTCCCCTTTATGGAATCCTTCAAAAAATGTGTCCACGACTTGTTTCGCATCTCTGCTAGTAAAAGAGTCTTGAGAAAAAGAAAAAGTGGTAACTAAAAGACAAATTGAAAGTAGAAAAAACTTCATATGTAAATAATTTAAAGATTGCGTTTCAAAATTAGTACATTTACCGTCCAATTTGTTACACTATGAGCACAGCTAAAAAAGAATACAAACGCATTACTACCAAAACCTTGGTGGATATGAAAAGTAAAGGCGAAAAAATTTCGATGTTAACCGCTTACGACTACACTATGGCAAAGATTGTAGATAGTGCCGGTGTCGATGTAATATTAGTTGGCGACTCGGCTTCCAATGTAATGGCGGGTCATGAAACCACTTTACCTATTACTTTAAATGAAATGATTTACCATGCTTCTTCCGTAGTAAGAGCAATAGATAGATGTTTGGTAGTAGTAGATTTACCTTTCGGAACCTACCAAAGTGATCCAAAAGAAGCTTTACGATCTGCAATTAGAATCATGAAAGAAAGTGGAGGTCATGCTGTTAAAATGGAAGGCGGTAAAGAAATAAAAGAATCTATTAAGAGAATTTTAAATGCAGGTATACCTGTTATGGGGCATTTGGGGCTTACTCCTCAATCCATATATAAATTTGGAACCTATACTGTTAGAGCAAAAGAAGAGGAAGAAGCCGAACAACTTAAAAGCGATGCCTTAATGTTAGAAAGAGCGGGTTGTTTTGCTATTGTATTAGAAAAAGTTCCTGCAAAACTTGCAGAAGAAGTTGCTAAAAGTGTACAAATCCCTATTATTGGTATTGGCGCTGGTGGTGGTGTTGACGGACAAGTTTTAGTTACTCACGATATGTTAGGAATGACTCATGAGTTCAATCCTCGTTTTTTAAGACGTTATTTAGATTTGTATTCTGAAATGACTAATGCTTTTCAAAAATATACTGAAGACGTAAAGAGCGGTGATTTCCCAAATGAAAAAGAGCAGTATTAGTAGGTTGTAAGAAAAAAAATGTTATCAAAAATCATTTCAAATAAAGATAATCTTCAAGTTATTTATGAAGACAATCATATTATTGCAATAAATAAACGAGTTGGTGATATTGTTCAAGGTGATAAAACTGGTGATACTCCCCTTTCTGAAGTTGTAAAACAATACATTGCTGAAAAATACAACAAACCAGGAGCTGTATTTTTAGGAGTGGTTCATCGATTGGATAGACCCACTAGCGGAATAGTAATTTTTGCACGTACTAGTAAGGCACTAACTAGATTAAACAATCTTTTTTCTGAAAGAAATACTCAAAAAACCTATTGGGCCATTGTAAAAAATGAACCAGCAACACCTTCAGGGACATTAGTTCATTTTTTAAAAAGAAACCCAAAACAAAACAAATCGTACGCTCATAAAAACGAAGTTCCTGATAGTAAAAAAGCAATTTTAGAATTTCAAATAATAAAAAAGCTTAATCGATATTCACTTTTAGAAATAGATTTAAAAACAGGTAGGCACCATCAAATTCGTTCGCAATTATCATCTATAGGATCTCCAATAAAAGGTGATTTAAAGTATGGTTTTGACAGAAGTAATAAAGATGGAGGAATACATTTACATTCCAGAAAACTATCTTTTATTCATCCGGTAAAAAAAGAAGATATCACATTGATAGCGCCACCGCCAAAGGATCCAATTTGGAATGCTAGTTTGTAATTAAATAGTAATCAAATTATTCTTTAAAGCAAAAATCACCAAGCCCACCCTGTTTTTCACACTAAAACGTTTAAATAGATCACTCCGGTAATTATCGATAGTTTTTGGACTTAAAAACATCTGTTCTGCAATTTCTGAATATGTTAATTCGCTACAGGATAATTTAATAAATTTTAATTCGTGTTCTTTTAATTTAATACTTGGGTTTTCGATTTTTGGCTTTATGGAGCTTAATAAAGTAGAGGCTACTTTATCTGAATGATAATATCCTTTTTCAACCACCTCATTCAATGCTAACTTTAATGAGTCTGGATGAATATCCTTAAGTAAATAACCATTAGCTCCTCTACTTAACATACCTAAAACCATTTGTTCATCATCGTCCATAGACAATGCCAACACCTTAATATCTGGATGCTCATTTGAAATCCATGCCATCGTTTCATAACCATTCATTACTGGCATATTTACGTCTAGTAATATTATATCTGGCTTTATAGACTCTACACTCATTTTTTGCTGTAAGTCCAAGCCGTTTTTTGCATAATACAAAACATGATAACCTGAGAACATTCCGATTAACATTTTTAATGAATCTGCAACTAATAAGTGATCGTCTACAATTACTAAATTATAATCTTTATTCTGCGTCATTTGGGTAGGGATAAAGTAGTACTAATTTGGTGCCATTTCCAATTACTGAAGTTAATGAATATTCTGCATTTAACAAAGCGGCTCTCCCCTTTATTGTTTGCAATCCTGAACTTTCTGTTTTTGCTGAAGTATCAAAACCAACACCGTTATCTTCTGCAATGATTTCTAAATCATTAGCATTAAAATTTAAGATAACAGATAAGTTTTTTGCTTTGGAATGTTTCATCACATTAGATAAAAATTCTTGATACATTCTAAAAATTAATATTTCATGTGCTGCTGAAATGTATTGTACAACTCCGTTAATCTGCATAGTAGCTTCCAAAAACTTCAACCTATTAAATCGCTCAATTTCAATCTCTAAAGAACGAATTAAACCGTTTTTATTGATCACGTCATTATTTAACGTTTTAGAGAGGTTACGAACTTCTTGTACAGTATTGGTAACAACATCTCTGGTATCTTTTAGTTGTTCTTGCATCACTTCGGGTGCTTTTATAAGAAGCATATTTAATTGCATACTGACTACAGAAAGTAATTGCCCCACATTATCGTGTAGCTCCCAACCAATATTTTTAAAGGTTTGTTCCTGAATTTCTAATTGTGAAGTTGCCAATTCGCGTTCAAACTTACATTGAGCCTCAATTTGATCTAAAATTAATTTGTTTTTTCGTTTTTGAAAGGCTCTAAAAAAGAAAATCACGAAGATTAGCAGCACAAAGATAACCGTTATGGCATAGGCAATTAAGACGATGGTCTCTTGACTAATTAAATGTTCTTCTTCTTGAATCATAAGTACTGCTAACAGACTACAAGATATTCAAATTAATAGGAATTAAGCTACGATTTCTTCCTCTTTTTTTGCGCAGACTAAAAAGCCGATGATAAAAGTGGTGTACATAAATATGTTGGCAGTTAAAAGGATTAAACCACTTAATTTAATATAAACATCATTATTAGAATTAAAATATTGCGAAAAGATATCTGTTGGTGTTACACATAAATTATAAACCAATACTCCAATAGAAATATATACAGGTAAATACTTTTTAAAATCTATTAATCTATTACTTTTTAATAAGTCAAAATAAAAAAGAAAAATAGTAAACAAAACAACTAATGTTCCTACAATTGTTGTAAAAATTGAATATCCCTTAAAAAAAATATCGCTAATTATTAAATTTATAGTACACGAACCTATATATAAAACAATTATATATTTACTCCATTTTTTAATTTTATAATTATCTAAAAAAGAGCTGATATAGTAAGTGAAAAAGCTAAAACTAACTATTAAATAAATATTAAACCACCAATAATTATCTTCAAACACAGTATCTTTTACTAACCCAAAATAATTAAATTTTGAAAAATATGCTATTGGAGCATATGCCCCTATTATTTCAGTAAAAAGTGTGTAAAATAAAAAATAAACTAAATATTTATTTGCAACATGAGTATTCGGGTTGTTTTTTAAATAAAAACAACCCGATATTATAGTAACTATTTCTAATAAATAACCTGATGCTGAACTTACTAGGTATTGATAAAAATATTCCAAAACTAATAAGCGTTTGGAGGCCAGCCTCCTTGATGTCTATTCCAAGGATCAATATTATAATTATTATCAGAATTAGCGTCATCACTTTCGGTAGCATTTAAAAACACGGTGGCTTTATTAGACTCCTTATCGTCATAAGCAGCAAAATAAACTCGTATGCCTGGTTGATCAATTCCTTTATCAGCAGATTCAGACTTTACATAATCGATATATTCTTGTAATTGGTCAATATTAAAAGTAACAGAACATACGTCCTTAGATCCTTGAGCTCTTTCTATTTCTATAGCTCTGGTGTCGTTCCAGTTTTTTTGTAATGCTTTTGCTTCGGTTACGGTAATGCAATTTTTTGGTCTTCCCATTTTAAGATTTTTTTTAGTTGATATTAAAAATAAAGATAGGAATATTATTTAAAGACACTAAGTTTTTAAATAAAAAAAGAGAATCTTTTCAGATTCTCTTTTTTTAACAATATTTGAAGTGTTGGTTACATCTTTACATCGTCTAATTCTACTTCTTCCCCTTCTTTACTCATAAGCTTTACTTCATCAAAGCCCATATCTTTAAACTGTGCGAATTGAGTTGCAGCATCACCAATCACTACATAAGCCATTTTAGATTCATCCAAGTATTTATTCGCCAATTGCTTGTGTTGCTCTAAAGTCATAGCTCCAATAATAGCTTCTTCTTCAGCTATATAATTAGTAGGTAAATTGTAGCTACTCATTTCTTGCAACATCCCTAATAATGAGGATTGAGTCTCAAATCGTCTTGCATTCGATTTAATCATCGCATTTTTAGTAAAATCTAAATCTTCTTTACTAATTCCATTTTTATAATTGGCAATTTGCTCTTTAAAAATAGAAACAGATTCTCCAGTAGTATTGGTTCTTACACTTGAAGATGCAGTAAAAGTACCAGGGATTTTTGTACCACTAAATCCTGTTCTTGCTCCATAAGTATATCCTTTCTCTTCTCGTAAAATTAGGTTTACATTTCCTGAAAAAGATCCACCTAATTTATAATTCATCACCTCTGCAGGGTAAAAATCTTTATCAGTTCTTGCCATAGAGATATAACCAATGTTAATTACCGATTGCTTAGCGTCTGGAATATCTACAAAATACAATGATGCCTTATCTCTATTATTAGCAATTGGATAAGTTGGAATCGTAACTTCTTTTGCTTCCCAATTTTTTCCTAATGATGCTAATTCAGATTTGCTATTTGCTTCAGAAATAGCTCCCACTATATGAAATGTACTCACTGAAGGAGAAAAGTTTTTAGTATAGAATTCTTTTAAATCATCGATAGTAATTGCTTCCACAGATTCAACCGTTCCACTTGTTGGATAACTAAAGATATGGTCTTCACCGTATAAAATTTTATTATAAACACGTCCAGCTACCACATTAGGGTTGGCATCCGATCTTTTAATTCCATTAATTGTTTTAGTTTTAATACGAGCAAACTCTTCTTCATCCCATCTTGGTTGCAATAATATTTCTTCAACCAATGCCATTGTTTTATCAAAATTTCTAACTAAAGTATTTCCGCTTATCACAATAGATTCTTTTGTGGTATACATTCTAATACTAGCACCCAACATTTCAATTTCTTCTTCTAATTCTTGTGGAGTTTTATTAGCAGTACCTTCCATCATAATATCAGTCATCAAATTAGCGACACCATTATTATTCATGTCGTCTAGTAAATGACCACCTTTTAAAACCAAACTAAAGTTTACGGTAGGGATTTCGTTTTGTTCAATACCATATACTTTCATTCCATTTTCTAAAGTAGCAGTCCAACTAGAAGGGATATTTAACTTAGGTGAAGGCCCTTGTTTTGGCTCAATTGAACGATCAAAATTAGAAGGTGTTTTCGCGATTTCTTCATTTGAATCCTCAACTGTTTTTGCTACATTCTCTTTAATTTCTTCTTCAACAATAGGTGCCTGAACAGAATTTTCAGTAATTAATGCAAGTTGCCCTTTAGGTACAAAGCTTGTCATTACATAATTTTTACCCTTGATATAAGTATTGTAAACACGCATGACATCCTCTTTAGTCACTTTTTTAATATTTTCGATATCAGCAGTAATAAACCCAGGATCACCAGCAAAAACATTGTATTGTGCTAGCTGAAAAGATTTACCCATAACGCTACCAATACTATTATAAAAACTTGTTTCTAATCCAGCTTTAACTCTTTCGATATCTCTATCGGTGATTCCTTCTTTTTCAAAAAGTGCAAAAGCCTCTTGAATTCCACTTTCTACATCATTTAAATTCACTCCATTATTTGCAGTAATTATGATGTTAAAGGATCCAGCTAATTCTTGTGAATTATTATAAGCAGAAGTCCTAGAAGTTAAGTCTTTCTCTTTTACTAATACTTTATATAAGGGTGCTTTTTTTCCACTTGCTAATATTTCAGACAAAAAATCCAATGCATAAGCATCATCTGTAAATTGTTGTAAAGTTGGCCATACCATACGCAGTTGTGGAGCTGTCGCAAAATTATCTTCATGAAACAATCTTTTTGTTTCTGTAAGTGTAACCGGTTGAGGTTCTAATTTAGCAACTTCTTCTTTTGGTTTAATCTCACCAAAATACTTTTCAATTAATGCTTTTGCATCTTCAGTTTCAAAATCACCAGCAAGTACTAGAGTTGCATTATTAGGTCCATAATATTTATTATAAAACTCCTTTACGTCATCTATAGTAGCATTTTGTAAATCTACTAATTCACCTATCACTTGCCAGTTATAAGGGTGTCCTTCAGGGTATAAATTCTTATCAATTACCCAACCTGTATGACCATAAGGATTGTTATCTACTCGTTGTCTTTTCTCGTTCTGAACAACCTCTTGTTGATTATAGAATGCAGATTCTGTAACGGTATTAATCAAGAATCCCATACGGTCACTCTCTAGCCATAAAACGGTTTCTAATGCATTATTTGGGACAATTTCGTAATAGATAGTTCCATCTTTCCAAGTTCCTCCATTTAAAGTTCCTCCAGCATCTTGTACTTTTTTAAAGAATTGATCTTGTGGTACGTTTTCAGATTCCTGAAATAACATATGCTCAAATAAATGTGCAAATCCTGTTCTTCCTGTTTTTTCTCTGTTAGACCCTACACCATACTGGATTGCTAGTGAAACAATTGGATCACTTTTATCTTGATGAAGCACAACATCAAGTCCGTTTGCTAATTGGTACTTTTCAAACTCAATTGAAAGTTTGGTTTCAGCTATTTCTGAAGACTTGTCTGCATTAGAAGAGTCCTTACAGGAAGTCATAAATAACGAAATGGTAACAAGTGCTACCATTGCTAATTTTAAAGAATGTTTAAACATTTTGATTGGTTTTAGTATAAGTTATAAAGATACGATAGCATCCATTTTTAATTACTTAATTAATTGTTAAATCAGTTGATAATAATTAGTTTTAACGAAATTATTCTCGCACAACAATTTGCTTAAAAATATATATGAAGCTGTTTAACTTAGGTTTTGATTCCACCATTAATCTACTTCCAAAAGAAGGTACTGTTAATTATTATGGTGCGATTTTTAATGAAATTGAAGCAAATGAGTATTACCAAAAACTACTAAACAACATAGAATGGAAAAATGATGAAGCTATTATTTTTGGAAAAAAAATCATAACTAAACGTAAAGTTGCATGGTATGGCGAAAAAGAATTTAATTATACCTACTCAAAAACAACTAAACAGGCTCTACCTTGGACAAGGGATTTATTAGAATTAAAATCTGTTGTTGAAAATAAAACTGGCGAACAGTTTAACTCCTGCTTACTCAATTTATATCATAGTGGAGATGAAGGAATGGCTTGGCATAGTGATGGCGAAAAAGATTTAAAGAAGAATGGTGCAATTGGATCAGTAAGTTTTGGTGCTGAAAGAAAATTTGCATTTAAACATAAAGAAAGTAAAGAAAAAGTAGCATTGTTTTTAGAACATGGAAGTCTTTTAGTAATGAAAGATACAACTCAAACAAATTGGCTACATAGACTCCCTCCAACTAAATTAATTTCCACTCCAAGAATTAATCTAACATTTAGAATGATTATCGAAAGGAACAACAAATAAACTTTACTATATTTAAATCTTTAAATAATCTACAAGATCAATTGAAACCAAAAAAACTAAAAATATACCAACTATTATTACCGCTTATATTTTTATTTTTAATCATATCCATTGGTTTGCTAATTGGACCCCAATACTACGGAATTGACCCATTTCCTTTAGAAATAATATTTCTACTAGCAGCTATTTTTACAGCTACAGAATTAATGATTTTAGGCTATAAATGGGATCAGATTCAAGCCGCTATAATTAAAAAACTTGCAAAAGGGTTTCCTGTCATTCTTATATTCTTTTCTATAGGAATACTTATTGGTTCTTGGATGATATCTGGAACTATACCTATGTTGGTTTATTACGGAATATCATTTATAAACCCTAATTACATCTATATAACAGCTTTTATCATCCCTATCATATTTTCCTTATTAACAGGAACTTCTTGGGGATCTATTGCCACTATAGGAGTTGTTATTATTGGAATTGCTACTCTTGCGGGAGTAGATTTAGGGATTACAGCTGGAGCTATTATTGGAGGTGCTTTTTTTGGAGATAAAATGTCGCCACTTTCAGATACTACTAATATTGCTGCTGCTGCAACCGATGTGAAATTATACGATCATATTCATTCTATGATGTATACCACTTTACCATCAGCATTTATTGCTGCTATAATATTTTTTACAATGTCCTTCTATTATCCACCCATTGTAAAAGTTAATGATACTACTACCTCTCAAGAAACATTACAAGCAATTAGCAATTTATTCAATTTTAATATTTTATTAATTCTACCTCCAGCAATTGTATTAATAGGTTCTTTAACAAAAAAACCAACGGTTCCAGTTATGATTGTTTCTGCAATTACTGCCTGTTTTTTAACCTTAATTTTTCAAGATTATACTTTACAAAACATCATACAAACCTTGCTAAAGGGGTATGATGTAAATATGGCAGTTTGGGAAACAGCCATACCAGAAAATATTTCTATTCTCTTTAACAGAGGTGGTCTGTATGCTTTAAATGAAGCAATCTTTTTTACATTTATGGTATTTATTTTTATAGGAATTTTGGATATGGTAAAAGCAATGCTAATCTTAGTAACCATATTATTTAAAGGAATTAAAAAGAAATGGGCGTTAATTATTGCTTCATTATTTGCAACTGCTTTTACTAACGCTTTTACTTCCAACCAGTTTGCCACCAGTTTTATCATTGGAGATGCTTTTAAACCTGCCTATGATAAATTAAAGGTAGCTAGAAAAGTATTATCAAGATCTATTGAAGATTATGGTACTATGATTGAAACCTTAATACCTTGGACAGCATCTACTCTTTTTGTAGTGGGTACCTTAGGAGTAAGTTATGCAGATTATTGGCATTGGCAATTACTCTCCATTATTAACATTTTTGTAGCTCCATTACTTGCCATTACTGGAATTGGATGTTTTTACAAAAAGAATAAAAAATCAAAATAGTTTTTTTTACTATGAAAAAATTAAACGTTGAAACCTATTTAGCTCACGATGGAAAAAAGGCTCATAGCAAAGGCGCTGTAGTCCCTCCAATTTATCAGAATTCATTATTTACTATGAATAGCTGGGAAGACATCGATCAAGCTTTTGATGACAGAATTAATAATTTTATTTATTCTAGAGGAAACAACCCTTCTGTTAGAATTGTTGAAGATAAAATAGCTCAAATTTCTGGTGGTGAATCTGCTAAATTATTTGCTTCAGGGATGGGTGCCATAAGCGCTGCAATATTATCTAGTGTTAAAAATGGAAGTCATATTATTACTATAAAAAACATTTACGGTCCTACCAACAATTTGCTTCAGAATTATTTTAAACAAAAGTTTGAAATTCAAATCACCTACATCTCTGGAAATGATATTTCTGAATTTGAAAACGCAATACAACCTAATACTTCTCTTATTTTTTTAGAGAGCCCTTCTTCAGTTATATTCAGCTTGCAGGATATTGAAGCGGTTACGAAACTTGCAAAATCTAAAGGAATAAAAACGGTTATTGATAATACCTGGGCATCTCCATTATTTCAAAAACCTTTGGCAATGGGAGTTGATCTTGAAATACATTCCTGTTCTAAATATATTTGTGGACATAGCGATGTAGTTGCTGGTGTTGTAATAGGTTCTGGAAATGAAATCAATAATTTATTTACTAAAGAATTTGAACTATTAGGAGCCAAAATTGCACCCTTTGAATCCTGGTTATTATTAAGAAGCTTAAGGACTTTAAAAATTAGAATGGATCAACACCAGAAAAGTGCTTTAGTTATCGCTCAATTTTTAGAAAATCATCCTAAAATTGAAAAAGTAAATTATCCTGGATTAAAAAATTTTCCGCAATACGAATTAGGAAAAAAACAAATGTCAGGTTATAGTAGCCTGATGAGTTTTCAATTAAAAACCAATGACCTTAAAAAAATAAAACATTTTTTTAACAACCTAACATTGTTCCAAATTGGAGTAAGTTGGGGAGGTCATGAAAGCTTGATCTATGCTCCTGCTATAAGCTACTTAAAAGAATTAACCAATGAACAATTTGATGATATGGGAATCAAATTAGGAGATATGAGAATTTCTATTGGGTTAGAATCTTCAGAAGATCTAATTGAAGATTTAAATAAATGCCTTTCTGATATTTAAAAACTATATCGCCGCTGCTATTTTCTCAAAAGCATCTTCACCCTTAATAATGTACTGCAAAGCTCCTTTTTGTATAGTTTTAGTAGCTGTCACATAACTTTCTTGACTTGATAGCATAATTACTCTAGTCTCTTGAATATGATCTTGTATAGCTTCTAAAACTTCTAATCCGTTTGCAGCATCTTTATTTACTGTGTTTAAATAAAAATCCAAAATGATAACATCTGGTTTCTCAAAAACATGTTTTAACAATTCCTCTCCAGTATGAAAAATACTAATGTTATGATTTACATCTCTAGTTAAATAATCTGATAATGCCTCCGTTAACATTTCATCATCATCAACTATAAATATTTTTTTAGGTGCTCCAAGTTTCATTATTTAGTTATTTAGTTGGTTAAATATACTCTTTTTTAATGTAATTTCTTAATTCATTATTAGCCTTTTCTATTTCACTTAATAATAATTTATCTTTTATTAGTCTTTCATTTGGGTTTTCTCTACATAACAATTCAATTGAATTAGCTAAATCTTTTGTTTCTGACATACCCATCATCATACATTTAGTTTTAAAACCATGAACATGGTTTGCAATCACTTCAAAATCGTTTTGTTTTAAAGCTACTTTAATCTTTTCAACTACTTGTGGAGCCGATTTTAAAAACATATCTATATATTTTTTTATTCGATCCTTATCTCCTTCAGAGAAGTTTTTTAAGTAAGTTAAATCAGTAATTTCATTACTATTTGGTTTTTCTTTTATTTTCTGAACTACCTTAATCTTCCTCATAGGGATATTTAATACCTCAGCAATTTCACCAATTAATTGATAAGCTTTAAAAGGTTTTGGTATGTATGAATTCATTCCAGCATCAATACACTTATCAAGATCTGTTCTTAGGACACTTGCGGTTAAAGCAATAATTGGAATATCTTTTTTAGGGTTTTCAAAGTTATTTCGAATATATTGAGTAGCATCAAAACCGTTCATTACGGGCATTTGCACGTCCATTAAAATAACATCAAAATCGTTTTTCTTTACAAAATCCACTGCTTGAAGTCCGTCATAAGCTTCTATTATTTCAAGGTTTGCTTTCGATTTAAGAGTATCCCTAGCAACAATAATATTATATTCATTATCATCTACTAATAAAACTTTTAATCCGTTTAAAATGCTTCCATCAACTCTTTCATCTTTTGAGATACGTTCATTTAGGTTTTCAATTGAGCCTTCTTCAAAATTAATCACAAAAGAAAAGGTACTACCATAGTCTTCTTTACTATCAATTTCGATAGTACTATCCATCATTTGTACTAATTGCTGCGAAATACTAAGTCCCAATCCCGTACCTCCATATTTTCTAGTATCTGATGTATTTGCTTGTGTAAAGCTCTCAAATACAGCTTGTAATTTATCTTTTGGAATTCCAATACCTGTATCGATTACACTAAACTGAACTCCCTTACTTACTTTATTAACTTCTAAAGTTACACTTCCTTTTAAAGTAAACTTAATGGCATTTCCTATTAAATTAATCAATACTTGATTTAATCGCATAGGATCTCCAATAACTATATCGTCCACTTCAGGGTCGATAAGAGTTAATAATTCTAAATCTTTTTCGTTTGCTTTATGCAGTAACATTTGTTTTACTTGTTCTACAGAATCTCTAATAGAAAAATCAATATGATCAAATTCCAATTTACCAGCATCTAACTTAGATAAATCTAAAATATCATTGATTATATGTAAAAGGTTGTCGCCAGATTTTTTAATTCCATTTAAATAATACCGCTGTTTATCACCTAAAGGCATATCTAAAACCAAATTTGCCATACCTAATACGGCATTCATAGGAGTTCTGATTTCATGACTCATATTAGCTAAAAAATCTTGTTTTATTTGTTCACTTTTTTCTGCACGATTCTTTTCAACGTTCAATATAGCTTTTGACTTACGAACATATCTAAGTCTACTGTATAAACCAACTGCAAAAATTAAAACTAATAAACCAATAATTAAAAAGACATTCTTTTCTCTATTCTTTTTACGTAACCCATCTTTATATTCATTATTCAATAATAATTTTTCTTGAACTTGAGTCAAACTATCTGCAACTAATTGATTATTAAAAACAATATTTTGAATTTCTGCTCTTGCTTCATTTTCCTTTTCATCATCTATCAATTCTTGATATTGCTCAAAAAAACCAAGTGCCTCTTGATGCCTGTTTAACTTTTTATTTACTTCATATAAACTTTTTAAAAGCTGCGAACTAACTTCCCAATCATACTTTTCGCAATTCTCTAAACAAATTGTGCATTCATCTAAAGCTTTATTATAGTTTCCTAAACCAATATCAATTTGACATTGGTAATTTTGAATTTTTAACTCATACTGAGGCGATTCAAAATTTTGTGTTACTGTTTTATATTCGCTTAAATACTTAATAGCATCATCAAATTGTTTTTTATTAATATATATTTGAATCAATGCAGATGTACCTATAGAAGCATAGGCTTCTAGACCTAATTCTTTTGATAACTTTATACCTTCCTTCCAATGTTTTATGGACTTAGGTATATTTCCCATATCACTATAAATACCACCTAAATTACCGTTAGCACCAGAAATACTCCTTTTTATCCCATACTTTATACTATGCTGTAAGTGCTCAAGATGAAATTTTTCAGCCTGCTCTAAATCCCCTAGATTTCTAAAAATAAAACCTTGATAAGCAATACTCCAGCCTTCGTTTAAACTATCTCCTATAATTCTGCAAATTTCCTGAGATTTTTGTAATGCTTTAAATGCATTTGGATAATCTTCATAATCATAATATAATGACCCCAAATAAAGTGATTTTCTAGCATAAATCATGCTGTCTTCAATAGTCTTGGCAATTTCTAAACCTTTGTTGAAGTTTTCATAAGCTTGATTATTATCCTCTTTTTCAAAATAGATTTCTCCTATTAATGTATGTGCTTCAATTTCATACTTTAAGTTTTTCTTTTGTTCAGCATAAATGAGCATTTTATTTGCTAAAACAAGAGCACTATCTGTCTTTGAGCCAAGATAAAAATCATCTATTAGAATATCTATTGCTCGCAATCTATTGACTACATCACAATTTTCATTATTCCAAATTTCTCTCAAAGAATCTGCTTTTTTTTGAGCGAAACTAGTATTGAATAATAATACAGTGAATATTAAAATGGAATAATATTTCATTATTTAATTGGGTTAGTGCTTATGAAAGTAAAGAAATTATTAGAATAAATCTAACAAGTCGGAATATACTCACAATCAACAAGTAAAGATATTTTATTGATTTATTATTAATTCCTAAACATCTGTATTACATTATTTTACAAATCACATCTTTTGAATATTATTCTGAAGCCTTATATCAGCTTAAAAAATTATAAAACAACTATTTTTTTTAAAATTGTCGCATATGATAAACTATAACAGAATTGTCAACTTAAAAAAATTGATTAATTTAATTTTTGTAAATTACTCAATACTAACATATTAAATTCTGCATTATGAAAACTATTAAAAGAATACTATTATTTATAATCTTTTGTATTTCTGGAATTATAACCTCACAGAATGAGCGATCAATACATGAGCTTTTTGAAGTTCTTTCTGAAAATCATATGGGAAGTGTCACCGATGTTTTTACCTTAGAAGAATTACAAATCATAAAAAATCATTATACAGAAACTAATATTTTTAAAGAAGAAGTAAAATCAGTTGTTAATATAAGGTATTCTTCTTCTGAATCTGTTGCAACTCCAATTAATGTTACCGATATAAACCCAAATAATTTAAGTGCAGTAGAAATACTTGCCGCTTCCCCTATGACCGCTTTTCCTGGGGCTGGAGCCAATTTAAGAGGTATAGGTTTACCTCGAGTATTAGTAATTGATGATGATGGAAATGCTTGGAGAAGAGACCCTGGAAACAATCCTGGAAACATTACAAATTTAGGTTTAATTGATGGTATACCTCCTGGTCATTCAATTACAGGTATTGAAGTATTACCCGGTCCTACTTCAGAACTATACGGTATTAGTACAAATGGTGTTGATGAAAGTTTTTTATTAGCAATTGACCCAAATAATTTAACTGCAACAACTATTGGAGATAATAATGGTCTTGTGCTTCCAATCTCATTAGCCTGTGATGAAGCTGATAGACTAATTCTTATAGATATTGATGATGATCACACATATTCTTGTGATAAAGAAACAGGTGTAGTTTCAATGATTGCTCCTTTAGGTTATGACGCAAATTTTGGGCAAGGACTATGCTATGATCAATATAGTGATAAAGTTGTTAGTCTAGCTTATAATCCTGCTGTAGGAGATTCAGAAATGCGCTATATTGATCCAGTAACAGGAAATTCATCACTAGTTGGTACTATACAACCTGGAACTGTTCAACAATTTGGTTGGGGTAGTGCTTATGATAGAGATGAAGTTTTAACTATAAATGAAAATAGTATTGATGGATTTAGTTTTTATCCAAATCCTTCAAACAATACGATTAATTTAAATGCATCAAAAACTATTGAATCGATTGAAATCTATTCGATGGTAGGTCAGTTGGTTATTAAAGACTCTGGAAGTAATGTAAATTTAAAAGTTGATGTTTCAAAATTACAAAGTGGTTACTATGTTTTAAAAGTGATTTCAAACAATCAATCTGGTGTTTATAAATTTATAAAAGAATAAAACAAAGATTTATTTTTAATTTATCCCAACCAACCATCACGATCTAAGCTTCGATATTGAATAGCTTCAGAAATATGAAAACCAGTAATGTTTTCTGAAGATTCTAAATCTGCAATGGTTCTAGCTACTTTCAAAATTCGATCATAAGCCCTAGCGGAAAGATTTAATTTTTCCATTGCACTTTTAAGCATCTGTAAAGAATCAGCGTCTAATTTACAATAGGTTCTTATTTGTTTAACCCCCATTTGTGCGTTATAATGAACATTTTCTAAGTTTATAAAACGTTCAGATTGAATCTTTCTAGCCTTTGTAACACGTTCTCTTATAATACTACTTAACTCTCCTCTTCGTTCTTCACTTAGTTTCTCAAAGGGTACTGGAGTCACTTCAATATGGATGTCTATTCTATCAAGTAAAGGGCCAGAAATTTTCCCTAAATATCGTTGCATTTCGGCTGGTGATGAGGTAACAGGAGCATCGGGATCGTTAAAAAAACCACTCGGGCTTGGATTCATACTTGCTACTAGCATAAAGCTTGATGGATATGTTACTGTAAATTTTGCTCTTGAAATTGTTACTTCTCTGTCCTCTAGAGGTTGTCTCATAACTTCCAACACACCTCTTTTAAATTCGGGTAATTCATCTAAAAACAAAACTCCATTATGAGATAAGGATATCTCCCCTGGTTGAGGGTATGCCCCACCGCCGACAAGAGCAACATCCGAAATTGTGTGATGTGGGCTTCTAAATGGTCTGGAACTCATAATACCATCTTTTTTCATAGTTCTACCAGCAACACTATGTATCTTTGTTGTTTCCAAGGCTTCACTTATGGTTAATGGAGGTAAAATACTAGGTAACCGTTTAGCTAGCATTGTTTTTCCAGATCCTGGAGGGCCAATCAAAATAATATTATGACCTCCTGCAGCAGCAATTTCCATACAACGCTTTATAGATTCTTGTCCTTTAACATCTGCAAAATCAAAATCTGATTCCTCCAATTGATTATAAAATTCTGCTTCTATATCTACTATGGTTTTATCTAAAGGAGCTTCTTCATTAAAAAAGTCGATCACTTCTTTTATGTTTTTAACACCATATACTTCTAATCCCTCTACGATAGCTGCTTCTTTAGCATTGTTTTCCGGAAGAATAAATCCTTTAAACCCTTCTTCTTGGGCTTTAATAGCTATAGGTAAAGCCCCACGTATAGGCTGCAAAGATCCATCTAATGATAGTTCGCCCATAATAATATAGTCTTTCAATGGATGTTTTTCTTCAATTTGACCAGTAGCAATAAGAATTCCCATAGCTAAAGTAAGATCGTAAGCCGATCCTTCTTTTCGCATATCTGCTGGAGACATATTAAGAATTAATTTCTTTCCTGGGATTTTATATCCATTATTCTGAAGAGCAGCAGCTATCCGATAATTACTTTCTCTAATGGCATTATCTGGCAATCCTACTAAGTGATAACCAATTCCTTTATCTACATTAACTTCTACGGTAATTGTTGTTGCGTCTACACCAAACACAGCACTCCCATATACTTTTGTAAGCATATAATTTTTTTTTATAAAAAGAGGGAGTTATTGAAGGTATTAAGATAGTAATTTTTTAGAAATAAAAAATTACTAAAAAGTATTAAAGTTTATGTAGAAGTTGATTCGTTAATTTTTTACCCAATTCCACGCCCCATTGATCATAACTGAAGATATTCCAAACGATACCCTGTACAAATATTTTATGTTCATACAAAGCAATTAGGCTCCCTAAATTTTTAGGAGTCAATTTTTTAATCAAGATTGTATTGGAAGGTTTGTTACCCTTAAATTCCTTAAAAACATCTTGTTCTTGTTGCTTATACGTTCCTTGTAATAAAGCATCTGATTGAGAGAAAAAATTGGCTTTTAAAATTTGATGTTGTTTTTCATTATTATATAACGATTCTGAAAACCCAATAAAATCAACTGGCACTAATTTTGTTCCTTGATGTAATAATTGAAAAAATGCATGTTGTGCATTAGCTCCAACATTTCCCCATACTATGGTTCCAGTTTGATAGGCTATTGGTTTACCATTTCTATCTACACTTTTGCCATTACTTTCCATTACTGCTTGCTGAAGATAAGGCAAGAAATCCTCCAAATATTGTGAGTAAGGAATAACAGTTTCCGTTTCTGCTTTAAAAAAATTATTATACCAGATGGATAGCATCGCTAAAAGAACAGGTATATTTTCTGAAAAATCTTTAGATTTAAAGTGCTGGTCCATTTCATAAGCTCCATGTAACAACTCCTCAAAATTATCATATCCTATTGCACAACAAGTAGATAGTCCAACAGCACTCCAAAGTGAAAATCGTCCACCTACCCAATCCCACATAGGGAAAATGTTGTGTTCTGAAATTCCAAAATCAATTACTGCTTTTTCATTTGCTGAAACGGCAACAAAGTGTTTTTCGATATCTAATTGTGTAGCATTTTGCAAAAACCAATTTTTAATAGCGTTTGCATTAGTCATCGTTTCTTGTGTTGTAAAACTTTTAGAAACAATAATAAATAACGTAGTTTCTCTATTTAGCTCTTTTAAAGTTTCTGAAACATGATCTCCATCTACATTAGAAATATAATGTACTTTTAAATCATTGCTATAATATTTTAAAGCATTTGTAACCATCTTAGGACCCAAGTTGCTTCCTCCAATTCCAATATTAACAATGTCGGTAACTTCTTTTCCTGTATATCCCTTCCATTTTCCTTTAATGACAGAGTTGGAAAATTTTTTCATTTTCTGAAGTGATCTTTTAACTTCAGGCTTCATATTTCCAAAATCACGCAAAGCTGTGTGTAATACTTCTCTATCTTCTGTTTGATTTATTTTAGCTCCTTCAAACTGGAGTTGAATTGCTTCTTTTAATCCTACCTCATCTGCTAATTGAAGTAATAAGTTTATGGTTTTATCTGTAACTCTATTCTTAGAAAAATCTAGTTGAAACTCATTCCAAGAAATATTCATTTTTTGAACTCGATCGTTATCCTGACTAAACATATCCATCATATGAACCTCTTCCATTTCAGAAAAATGCATCTGCAACTTTTTCCAAGCTTCAGTTGTAATAGGATTGATAGAAGGAAGTTTCATTTAAGCTAGTTTATGTTTTCTGTAATATTCAATTAAACCATCAATAGGTCTCTGAATTATTTTTCCGAGTTCTAAATTATGGTTTTTAAAGCTTTCTTTAATAATATCTTCTGAAAAATGTGCAATGGAACCTATAAAATGAATTGGCAGGTCTTGAGCATTATCATAACAAAGAATATGATTCTTTATAAATTTTGAAACCCCAACATTCAATAAATTATAAAAGTAAAAATCTTGATCTTGGGTTGTAAAAATAAATTTTGCAAAAGATGCTAAATAAGCGTTAGGATTAGGCTTTTTATAAACATTTAGTTTAATATCATCTGAATTGATTTGATATTCATTTTCAAACTTTAAACCAATTTCCCAAGGCATATTGTTATAGTAATAATCTCTAATTAGTTGTTTTCCATAATAATTTCCACTTGCTTCATCCATTAAAATATAACCCAGTGAAGGCGAAGCATTATGAATCTTTTTCCCATCAAAAAAACAGCTGTTAGATCCAGTACCTAAAATACAAACGAATGCTGGTTCTGTAGTGACAGAATAAACAGCAGCCATTAAATCTTCCTGTACAGAAACCTTTGCATTTACAAACAAGCTGCTTAATAGTTCTTCTAAATTTTTTCTAGGTATTTCTGTTCCACAACCTGCGCCATATAAATCAAGTGTCGTTATTTTTTCAAATAATTGAGTTAGATCTTTATTAGAATTAATTATACCTAGTAATTCTTCTTGAGGTAAAACAGCTGGATTTAAACCCAAAGTAGTCGTTTTTAAAACAACATTCCCTTTAGGGTCTAATAACACCCAATCACATTTTGTAGAACCACTTTCTGCAATTAAAATCATTAATTACATTTTTGAAACTAATATTGCTAAATCTACTAGTTTTGAAGAATAACCATATTCATTATCATACCAAGCTACTAATTTAAAAAACTTGTCATTTAAAGCAATTCCTGCTTTAGAATCAAAATTACAAGTGTGCTCCTCAGATACAAAATCTTGAGAAACCACTTCATCTTCAACATACTGAACAATACCTTTATAAGCACCGTTAGCTGCATCTTTAAACCATTTGTTAATTTCTTCTAAGCTTGTTGATTTTTTTGTCTTAACTGTTAAATCTACCACAGATACATTAGCTGTCGGTACTCTAAAAGCCATTCCTGTTAATTTACCCTTTAAAGAAGGAATTACTTTAGTAACTGCAACTGCTGCTCCAGTAGAAGTAGGTATAATATTATTTATGGCACTTCTTCCCTTTCTGTATCCATTCTTTGGACCATCAACAGTCATTTGTGTAGAGGTTGCCGCATGAACGGTTGTCATTAAAGCTTCTTCTATTCCTGCATTATCATCTAGTATTTTTGCTAATGGTGCTAAACAATTAGTGGTACAAGAAGAACAAGAAACAATATTATCTTCAGCTTTAACATCCAGATGGTTTACCCCCATCACAAACATAGGTGCCGTTTTTGAAGGTGCAGAAATCACTACTTTTTTAGCTCCAGCTTTTAAATGTGCAGAAGCAGAGTCTATATCCTTAAAAATACCTGTACATTCTAATATCGTTTGAGCATTTACTGCATTCCAATCTAAATCTTCCGGATTTCTTTCTGAAGTAACTCGTATTACATTTCCATCCACTACTAAATTTCCATTATCAATAGAAACAGTTCCAGGATATTTTCCATGAACTGAATCGTATTTTAATAAATATGCTAACATTTCTACATCTTGTAAATCGTTGATTGCTACTACATCCAATTCATTGTTTTGTAAAGCAATTCTTAACGCTAATCTACCAATTCGGCCAAAGCCGTTAATTCCAATTTTAATCATATCATGTCCGCAAAGGCGGGTAACTTTTTTTAATTACTATTTTATTTTACTTTATAAAGAAACAATATCTGAAACACGAATTAATTCAGTATCTATTTCTGTATCTTTTTTAATTGCTTCAGAGAAGGGGACTGATAAAACCTGATGATTTTTTATACCTATCATCACATTGCTTTCTCCGTTTATTAATGCATCAATTGCAAATACACCTAGTCTACTTGCCAATACCCTATCAAAACAACTTGGAGAGCCTCCACGTTGTATATGACCTAAAACGGTAACCCTAACTTCATATCCTTTTAAATTATCCTCGATATAATCGGCTAGTTTAAATATGTTTTTTCCTATTTGATCTCCTTCAGAAACCACAATGATACTTGAAGTTTTTCCAGCTTCTTTACTTCTTTTTAAAGAATTTATTAATAATCCTTTACCTATATTTTCTTCGGGAATTAATATTTCTTCAGCACCTGCACCTACTCCAGCATTTAAAGCTAAATCACCTGCATCTCTTCCCATAACTTCAACTAAAAATAATCGATTATGAGAATGTGCTGTATCCCTAATTTTATCAATGGCTTCAACAACAGTATTTAATGCGGTATCGTAACCAATGGTAAAATCTGTTCCGTTAATATCATTATCTATGGTTCCTGGAATACCTATTACTGGAAAGTTAAACTCTGCACTAAAAGCAGCAGCACCTCTAAAGGTACCATCACCACCTATTACTACTAATGAATCAACTTGAGCGTTTTTTAAGTTATCTAATGCAATTTGTCTTCCACTTGCTTTTCGAAATTCATCAGATCGAGCAGATTTTAAAAAAGTACCACCTCTATTAATCGTATTCTTAACCGATCGAGCGTTTAGATCTTTAAAATCACCTTCAATCAATCCTTCATAACCTCTATAAATACCTACACATTCTATTTGATGGAAAACACAGGCTCTAACTACTGCTCTAATAGCAGCATTCATACCCGGCGAATCTCCACCACTGGTTAACACACCAACCTTTTTAACTTTTAATTTCATTGTGGTAAATCTACTATTAAAAAAACATTTAGGCAATAAAATAAATAATGAAAGGATAATTATTCAATTATTATTTAAGAATTAATACAATTAAAAATTACGTGTTTACACCTATGGTGTAGTTTTAATTCTAGCCCTATATTTGTATATGAATGGTTAATTTATTATAACCTTTTTTTTGTGGGGATAGAAAAAGGGTTAGCCAATTAAAATAATTAACTAAGTTAGGTTTGTTGTAAGTGCTTCAGTATAAATACTTGAAGCACTTTCTTTTTTATACAATTATTTGAAATTTCCTATTCCCTCAACAAGCCACGCTTTATACTCCTCTATATCGGGAGTATAACCAATTGGAGGGTTTAAGTTTTCTTCCTCTAAGCTCATTAAAACATAATATGGTTGTGCATTTGCTTGATAATTCTTTATCTGAAAATCACTCCATTTATTTCCAATAGACTTAATACGTTTCCCAGTTGTTTCACTAGTATATTGCTCATCTTCAGGCAATACACGTTTATCATCTACATATAAAGAGATTAAAACAATATCTTTATTTAACAAACCAATAATATGCGGACTTGCCCATACTCGTTCCTCCATTTTTCTACAGTTTACACAGGCATAACCTGTAAAATCTATAAGAATTGGTTTGTTTACTTTTTTAGCATAAGCCAATCCAGTTTCATAATCATTAAATGCTATAATATCATGTGGTCCCAACTCGGCACCATCTGGAAGTGTTCCTTCAGAAGTAACTCCTCCTCCATTACTTAGCTTTGTATAACCAACACCGTAAGGTGCTTCACTATAATGCAATGGTGGTGGGAATCCACTAATTAATTTTAAAGGTGCTCCCCAAATTCCAGGTATTAAGTAAATAGTAAAAGCCAATACTAATAAACCTAATGAAAGTCTTCCTACTGAAATATTTGTTTCATTACCATCATGTGGTAGTTTGATTTTACCAAATAAATAGAATGCAAGAGTACCAAAAACAGCAATCCAAATAGCTAGGAATAATTCTCTTTCAAGCCAGTGTAGTTGCAATACCAAATCTGCATTTGATAAAAATTTAAATGCCAATGCTAATTCTAAAAATCCTAGAAAAACTTTAACTGTATTTAACCAACCACCAGATTTTGGAAGCGAATTCATCCAGCCTGGAAACATAGCAAATAATGCAAAAGGTAATGCGATTGCTAATGAAAAACCAAGCATTCCAACTATAGGAGCAATTCCTCCTTTAGAAGCTGACTCAACTAAAAGTGTTCCTACAATAGGTCCTGTACAAGAAAAAGATACAATGGCTAATGCCAATGCCATAAAAAAGATTCCAATAACACCACCTCTATCAGCTTGACTATCTACTTTATTAGACCAAGATTGAGGTAAAGTGATCTCAAATGCTCCTAAAAAGGAAACTGCAAACACAACTAATAAAATAAAGAAAATAATATTAAACCATACATTGGTAGAAAGTGCATTTAAGGAATCTGCTCCAAACACACCTACAATAACGGAACCTAATAAAACATATATAACAACGATGAATATTCCATATAAAATTGCATTTTTTACTCCAGCGGCTTTATTTTTACTTTGTTTAGTAAAGAAACTTACCGTTAATGGAATCATCGGAAAAACACAGGGTGTCAATAAAGCAGCAAAACCAGATAAAAATGCTATAAAGAATATAGTCCATAAACCTCTTGATTCAGAATTTTTTGAATTATTCTCTGAATCACTCACTTCATTTTTCTTAGTCTCTTCTACTTGATTCTTCCCTTTTTCTTTAGCTGCATAGGAATCAAATTCATCATAATTTTCAATTATCTTAACTTTATTTTCAGCTAAATCAAAAACAACATAACGCTCCTCATTCAAACACACATCAATACAAACTTGATATAATAGTATTGCTTTAATGACTTTTACATCTGGATTGGCAAGTTTCACCTTTTGAGTTAGGATAGCAATTTCTGTGAAAAATATTTCGTCAAAACCCCATGTTTCACTAAACTCTCGGTGAGTTTCACTTTCTTCTAAAACACCATTTAAAGTATAATCTTCATCAACTTTTTTAAAGTCTATATATAATGGGATTGGCCCTAAACCATTTTCTAAATCCTCTGGAGTATGCTGAGAGTATACGTGCCATTTATCGTCTATAAACCCAGTAAGAGATAATGAATATTCGGTATCATTAATTTTTTCAATAGCACCTTCCCATTCTAAAGGGTTTTTAATTTCTCCTAAATTTATCCCTTCAATTTCGGGAGTATCTTGAGCAATGGAATTAAATAATACTAATAAGAAACTTAATAACAGGGATAACTTTTTCATAGTTTATTTTTGTAAATAGGTAATTTTTAATATTTCTTTTGTTTGATTATCAATTTTAAATCTGTTGTCAGACCTTATTCCTACTACCCAAACGATTTTTTTATCAGATAATAAAACCCAAATTTTTTCTTTAGCGACCAAAGATAGCTTTTCATCTTTAAAAAACTTACTTAATTTCTTTTTTCCTTTCATTCCGAAGGGAAAAAAATAGTCACCTTTTACATATTTTCTTAATTTTAAAGGAAAAACTAATTTATCGGTGTCTATGTATGCAGTATTCGGCAAATATTCTGAAATTTTTTCAACATTTTCTATCTTCAATAAAATAGGTACATCCAAAAAATTATCTTCTTTTTTTATATAGTAACATTCAACGCTTTCTGTTTTGAATTTTTTCACTAATAATAAAGAGTTTCGATTTTTAATCAATCGATATTCTTTAGAAAAAATTTGCTTTCCACTTTGAGCATCTAAAATATTAGAAATATCATCCCAAGCTGTAAATCCAAAAGGAGATAAGAGTTCAAATAACAATGCTTTTGTATTTGGTAAATCTTGAAGTTTGTTGGAATCTATAACCAAACCATCATCTGTTTCATACATTACCAAATTCCTGATTAATGCCATATAATCATTGACCAGTAACAAACTCTCTTGCAAATTATCTTGAGTTTTCTGAAATCCTTTTAATAGGTTAGCATCCGCTTCTTTTAAATTTGGTATGACCTCTAATCGGATTTTATTGCGTAAATAATCGGTTTTTTTATTGCTACTATCTTCTCGCCAAGGGATATCTTTCTCTTTTGCATAAAGCAAAATTTCCTCTCGTGGAAAATTTATTAATGGCCGAACTACCTGTTCGCTTATAGATGGTATACCTGTTAACCCTCTCAATCCTGTACCTCTAGAAAGGTTGATGAAAAAGGTTTCTAAATCATCATCTAAATGATGAGCGGTTACTAAATAATCGAAAGAGTGTTCTTTGCAAAGTTCATCAAACCACTGATACCGTAATTCTCTAGCCGCCATCTGTGTTGAAACTCCATTCTTTTCTGAAAATGATTTAGTGTCAAATTTTTTATTAAAAATAGGAATGGATAATTTATCTGCCAATGAGAGTACAAACTTTTCATCTTCATCACTTTCATTTCTTCTCAAAGAAAAATTACAATGTGCTAAAGATATATTAATTTGTAACTCTTTTAATAATCTTGACAATACAACACTATCTAAACCGCCACTGCAAGCGACTAAAATTTTCTTCCCTTTTAAAAAAGGGAAGTTATCAGTAAGATGTTGATTGAAATTGCTTAACAAAGGTCAATTTTTCTTAAAAAACAAATATATAAAACATACCTCAACCCTTTTAATATGTAGCGATATTATTATTTTGTTAATTCTCTAAAACTTCTCTCATTGCTTTTGCCTTTATAAGGCATTCCTCATACTCTTTTTCAGGAATTGATTTGGCTGTTATGGCCCCACCTACTGAAAAACTAACATAATTGTTCTCTAAATTATAAAGAATGCTTCTTATAATTACATTAAAATCAAAATCTCCATTGGGTGTAAAATAACCTACAGCACCACTATAAAGTCCGCGTTTGGCATCTTCAAACTCCTCAATGATCTTCATTGCAGAAATTTTTGGGGCACCTGTCATACTTCCCATCGGGAAGGTTTCTTTTATAATTGAAACGGGGGAAATTGTTTCTTCTACTTGACAAGTTATGGTCGAAATCATTTGATGCACTTGAGCAAAACTATAGACCTTACAAAGCTCGTCTACCTTAACTGAACCCTTTTTAGCGAATTTCGATAAATCGTTTCGGACTAAATCGGTAATCATAATGTTTTCACTTCGTTCTTTAAGGTCGTTTTCCAAATCAATTTTTAACCTTTCATCTTCTAATTTATTGACATCACGCTTTGCGGTTCCTTTTATAGGCTGGGAAGTTACCGTATTCCCGTTTTTACTAATATATCGTTCTGGCGAAGCTGATAAAGAGTACAATTCACCCAATTTTAAATAAGTCGCAAAGGGTGGTTTTGAAATATCATTTAAATGAATAAACGTTTTAACAGGATCTATCGTTGTATTTTCTGAATAAAACTCTTGGCAAAAATTAGCTTCATAAATATCTCCTCTATGAATGTGTTCTAATATTTTAGTAAGTTTATTATAATAGTTGTCTTTTGAAGTTCTTAAATGAATTTTTGCAGACGATCTATCTAATAAATCATAGGATACTATCTCTTGGTTTTGTATTTCTTTCCAATCGTTTTCTAATTCATCATCTACAAAATTGAGATATTGGATTTCTACTTCATTTTCAGAAAATAAAAAAACCTTTTTAGGCTGAAAAAAATATAAATCTGGAAAATGCAAACCATCAAAATTATTCGACTTTAATCGCTCTACATCGTTTTTCAAATCATAGGTAAGATATCCAAATAGCCAATCGTTGGTTTTTGATTGGTATTCTTCTAATTGTTCAAAAGCTTGATGATAATCAGTTTTAATCGCTGTAAAAGCATCTACTGCAAGTATGGCTTTGTATTTAGATTTATTTTGAAGATTACTTTCTTTATTAGAATCTAACCAAACTATTTCTTCAAATTGTTGAGACCAAAAAAGTATTTTACTCTTTAATTGTTCTGTTAAATCAACTTTATACTTTTTTATAAATCTCATTAAAAATTTACTACGAAATAATTATGGGGTAAATATATTGTAAACTTAAAAACCCTCCTAAATATATTTAACAAACAAAAAAAGCTCCCTAAAAAAGAAGTTTTTATTAAATTCTGTTTAGATTTTATTCTTTAATTAATTTTTGTGTTGACTTACCCTTATCGGTTTCAACCACTACAAAGTACACTCCATTTGATAGTAAAGTAACGTCTATAGTATTGACTTCTGAAGTCGTTAAAACTTTATAACCAACTACATTATAAATTGAAATATTTCTTATGACTTCATCGGTTTGAATATGAATAATGTCAATTGATGGATTTGGAAATAATATAAACTTTGTTTTGCTATTACTATCAATTCCTAATAGTTGTTCAAGTTCTAAAATTCCGTTTATATAATTAAAATCATCTAAATAAAACTCATTATTTGAGGAAATTGAATAAAAATCAACTCCTCCCAAACTTGTAGCAAAATCACCGTTATTATTGGTAAAAGGTGTTCCTTCTGGAATAACCAAAGTATTGTCTATTGAAATACCCCAAGTAGCAATTGACATACCTCCAGTTAGATTAAAATTCATTGCAACTCGAAACCATTCGTCTTGAGGATAATTAAAATTAATTATTCCTAAAGCTGAATCATCTATTACGCCAATCCCTGGTGTCAAATTATCTTTATTAAAGTATATATTTCCTACTATCCACTCTCCTGCTCCCACTGGAAGAACTCCTTGTAAATTCCAGTATGCTTCTTTGCCAGTAGGCACATACATGTAAAATTCCAATGCCCATTCACTTTGAACTCTGTTTCCAAGATTCAATATGACATCTGTTGAAGTATCATTGGGTATTAAACCTGACCTTGTTCCGCTATGAGCTTGATTTAAAGACATTTCCATACAATACTCAGCTGGAGGAGGGCAAACTCACCAATCTTCTAAAGGTTCTCCTGTTTCATACTCCATATCATCTTCAAAAGGATATAGGTCTGGAAATGGATTTCCTCCAGAAGTATCTGTGTAATTAAAATCATCTACATATAGCTCGTTATTACTAGAAGTTGAAGAAAAAAGAATTCCTCCTAATTTTTCAGGGTATTCTCCATTTTCATTCGTAAAAGGAGTACCAGGAGACAATATACCCATATCGTAAACATAAAATTGCCAGGTTGCCGCATTTATACCCAAACTGATATCAACATTCATAACAATACGAAACCACTCGTTATGAGGAAAATCAAAAGACACTTCTCCCAAAGCTGAATCTGATACTACACCTACACCTGGTTAAGGAGGTCTTTATTAAAAGTGAAATCTCCTACTATCGAATTTCCCTCTTCAAAAGGTACTGTTCCTTGTAAGGACATAACCGCTTCTTTTCCTTCAGGAATAAACACCCAAAAGGATAAGCCCCATTCTCCAAATATTTTATTACCCAAATCTAGAACAGCTTTTGTAGTTTCGTCGTTTTCAATTAACCCTGATAAATCCCCGCTTCGAGACCTATTAGAAGTTGTCAATATACTACAACCTTCTCCACCTCCACAATCTGCATCGGTCCAATGCCCCTGGTTTATAGGTTCACCATCGGTGTAGCTTTCCATATCATCTGTAAATTGAGCTTGTAAATTGAGTGCACACAGAAAAAGCACTCCAAAAAAGAAGTAGTTTTTTATCATCGCCATAATGATCAAGTTAGCTATTAAAGGTACAAAAAAATCCACACCTTTAAGGGTATGGATTTTAGTTAATTTATTTAATCACAATAGATTAGCTATGCAAAGGTCTGTTATCAGTTGCAGCCAAAGCCGCTTCTTTTACTGCTTCCGCATAGGTTGGATGTGCGTGACTCATACGAGAAATATCCTCAGCACTTGCTCTAAACTCCATAGCAACTACTGCTTCTGCAATTAAATCGGCTACTCGAGCTCCCACCATATGTACTCCTAATACCTCATCAGTTGTAGCGTCACTTAATATTTTCACAAAACCATCGATATCACCACTTGCTCTAGATCTTCCTAAAGCACGCATTGGAAATTGTCCAGATTTATAAACAATGCCACTTTCGTTTAATTGCTCTTCTGTTTTACCAACAGAAGCAACTTCTGGCCAAGTGTAAACAACACCTGGAATTAAGTTATAATCAATGTGAGGTTTTTGTCCTGCTAATGTTTCCGCAACAAAAACACCTTCTTCTTCAGCTTTATGAGCCAACATTGCTCCTTTAATTACATCACCGATTGCATAAATATTGGAGATATTGGTTTGTAAATGATCGCTTACTTCAACTTGTCCTCTTTCATTAATCTTAATTCCTGCATTTTCAGCTTTTAAACCATCGGTATAAGGTCTACGTCCAACAGAAACCAAACAATAATCTCCTGTGATCGTAACTTCTTTATCTTTTTTATCGGTTGCAGTTACAGTAACTTCATTTCCGTTATTAGTAACTCCAGAAACTTTATGAGATAGGAAAAACTTAACTCCTTGCTTCTTTAAAGCTTTAGTCAACTCTTTACTTTGAGCTTTATCCATCGTTGGAATAATGCGGTCCATATATTCAATTACAGAAACCTCAGCTCCTAAACGTCGGTATACTTGCCCTAGCTCTAAACCAATAACTCCACCACCTATCACTACAAGATGTTTTGGAATTTCTTTCAGTTTTAAAGCTTCCGTAGAAGTAATGATTCTATCTTTATCTAAAGTAATAAATGGTAAGCTTGAAGGTTTAGAACCTGTCGCAATGATAATGTTTTTAGCTTCAATTTCTTCTTCAGAACCATCTTCTTTAGAAACAACAATATGTGTTGCATCTTTAAAGCTACCAAAGCCATTAAGTACTTCAATTTTGTTTTTCTTCATTAAGAAATCAATACCCGAAGTTGTTTGAGCAACTACTTGATCTTTTCGAGCAATCATTTTTTCTAAACTGACTTTTACATCACCAGAAATTTCAATTCCGTGACCTTCAAAATGTCTTAAAGCATCATCGTAATGATGAGAAGAATCTAATAAAGCTTTACTCGGAATACAACCTACATTTAGGCAAGTACCCCCAAGGGTGTTATATTTTTCAATTAAAGCGGTTTTCATTCCTAATTGTGCGCAGCGAATTGCAGCTACATATCCTCCAGGACCAGAGCCTATTACGGCTACATCGTATGAATTCATAATGTGTTTTTTGTTTTTGCGAATGCAAAGATAATTAATTGCCTATTGAATTAAGAATTTAGAATCTGAATTCATCCAAAAATTAAGTAGTTTTGCTAAATGATTAAAGAGATACAACTTCGAGTTCCTATAAATGAAGAAAAACAAGAAGGTATTCTGCTTAAAAAAGTGATTCGTAAATTACGATTGAACTCATCCGACATTAACGGAATTAAAGTTCTTAGAAAGTCTATTGACGCAAGAAAATCACCCATCATCTTTAATTATAAGATTGCTGTTTTTATTAAAGAAAAAATGCCTGAAACCTCCAATTATATTTTTGAATATAAGGATGTTTCAAAAGCAAAAGAAATTCATATTATCGGTTTTGGACCCGCAGGAATGTATGCAGCATTACGTTGCATAGAGTTAGGTTACAAACCTATCGTTTTAGAACGAGGAAAAAATGTTCAAGATAGACGTCGTGATTTAAAAGCAATTAATCAAGACCATTTTGTTAATGAAGATTCCAATTACTGTTTTGGAGAAGGTGGCGCAGGTACTTATTCCGATGGAAAACTTTACACTAGAAGTTTAAAAAGAGGTGACGTTAGACGAATTTTTGAAAACCTGGTTTATCATGGTGCAACCGATCAAATATTAGTAGATGCACACCCTCACATCGGAACCAATAAGTTACCCAAAGTTGTTAAGAACATTCGAGAATCCATATTAAAACATGGAGGAGAAGTACACTTTGAAACTAGAGTAACCGATTTTGTTATAAAAGATAATATATTAAAAGCCATTCAGCTTCAAAATGGAACTGAAATGACCGTTGAAAAAGTGATTTTAGCAACGGGGCATTCGGCTCGTGATATTTATTATTTATTGCATAAAAAAGAAATAGCCCTAGAAGCAAAGTCATTTGCTATGGGAGTACGTATAGAACATCCGCAACATATTATAGATTCTATCCAATATCATTGTGAAGGCAAAAGAGATGAACTCTTACCTGCTGCTGCTTACAGTTTGGTACAACAAGTAAAAGACCGTGGAGTATACTCATTTTGTATGTGTCCCGGTGGCTTTATAGTTCCGGCTGCGACTGCAAACGGAGAAGTAGTGGTTAATGGCATGTCTCCTTCTAAACGAAATAATTTATATGCAAATTCAGGAATTGTAGTTGAAATAAATGTGGATAAAGATCTTCCAAAATACAATCATTTTGGAGTACTAAAAGGATTGGAATATCAAAAAAATCTTGAAAAATTAGCTTTTACTTCTGGAGGCAGATCACAAGCTGCACCTGCACAAAGAATGACAGATTTTGTGGAAGGAAACCTTTCTAACAATCTAAATGAATGTTCCTACCAACCTGGTTTAAAATCGGCACCACTACACTCATTACTTCCAAAAATAATCGGCGGTAGGTTGCGAACTGGATTTAAAGAATTTGGTAAAAAAATGAAAGGATATTATACTGAAGAGGCTAATGTGGTTGGTGTTGAATCTAGAACTTCGTCACCGGTTAGTATTCCTAGAAAAGATAACCTAGAACACACTCAAATTGAAGGTTTATACCCTTGTGGGGAAGGTGGAGGTTATGCTGGTGGAATTATATCTGCCGCTATGGACGGAGAACGTTGTGCCGAAGCAGCTATTAAGGATTATAATTAACAGCTTTCCATACCAGGAAAAGCTAACATCTCTCCCATTCCCACCGTAAACAACCAGTTACCATATAGTGCATGTTCAACACTAACTAATAAGGTAGACTTGGATTTAAAATAGCTATACGCAAAAAGTAATCCTCCAATAAATGTCAACACAATTACTAAGGTGTTTTTAAAAAACAAATGAGCTAATGAAAATAAGATTGCATTGATAAAAATCAATAATTTTTTATTCTGAAAAAGTTCTTCATATCTCGCAAAAAAGAAAGTTCTATAAACGATTTCTTGTGGCCAAACTGAAAGCAACGTATAAACCCCTAATATTGAAATCCACATTACAGGTTTGTTGATTACAATACAAAACAATTTGTTAGGATCCATAATAAAAACGTAAAGAGTCGTTATAATCATTATTCCTAAAAACAGAGGTCCTATCCTTTTCCAAAATCGAGGCCATTCAATGCGAATACTTGTTTTAAATGAAATTTTTTCAAAACGAATTAATATAATTGTTACATACAGAAAGCCTATTAAAATAAAAATAGCTTTCAAAATAAATGAATATGAAAAAACAAGACTAACCGGCAGTAACACAAATATCAATAAAAGCTCTAAAGCTAAATAAATCCTGTTTTTCATATATCAAGAGAAATTGCAGTGGTGTGTTTTACTTCACTAATCATAAAGGTACTGTGCGTACTCCCAATATGATTAATAGAGGTTAATTTTTTGACCATAAACTCTCTAAAAGCTTCCATATCTTTCACAAGAACCTTTAATAAATAATCGTAATCACCACTTATATGATAACATTCCAAGACTTCATTTAATTGAGTTACCTCTTTTTCAAATTTCATTACATAGTCTTTAGAATGCTGTACCAATTTAATATTACAAAAAGCCACAAAACCCAGATTGACTTTGTTTTTATCCAATAAACAAACATTTTTTTTAATCACTCCTGTTCTTTCAAGCTTCTTAATACGTTCGTAAACTGCAGTAACTGAAAGGTTTAATTTAGAAGACAGCTCTTTATTGGTTTGTTTACTATCTTCCTGAAGGTAACCCAAAAGGTTTTTATCTATGATATCTAAAGACATGATTGAAAAATTTTCTATTTGAATTTAATAATTTTGCAAATTAATGAAATATACACTAATATATTCTCTTATTCTAGTTTTATAATCTAAAGATACAACAATCAGTTGATTTTTAATCTGTAATCAACTAATTTTGGTGTAACATATAAAAATATCATATCATGAAATTCAAGCCAGCTAATAAAATTCAAGATTTACAGTACTTTGGTGAATTTGGAGGAGTAAATCCTTCGATTTCTGATTCTGCAACTTACACTTTTCTTTCAGCAAATAAAATGCTAGACACCTTTGAAGGAGATGCAGAAGGTTGCTATTTATATTCTAGACATACCTCTCCTAGTAATTTATATTTAGGAGAAGCATTAGCTGCTATGGAAAATACTGAGACTGCTAATGTTGCTGGTTCTGGAATGGGTGCAATTACAACTACTATTTTACACTTTTGTAATGCAGGTGACCATATTGTTTCCAGTAGAACTATTTATGGAGGATCGTATGCTTTCTTAAAAAACTTTGCTCCCAAATTTAATGTCAACACTAGTTTTGTAAATATTACAAATTTAGAACAAGTTGAAGCTGCTATTACCGAAAACACAAAAGTTATTTATTGTGAAGCTGTTAGTAATCCATTGTTGGAGGTAGCAGATATTGAAGGCCTAGCTAAACTTGCAAAAAAATATGATCTAAAATTATTAGTTGACAATACTTTTTCTCCTATGATCATCTCACCAAAAAAATTAGGAGCAGATGTAGTTTTACATAGTTTAACAAAATTTATAAATGGAACTAATGACACTATGGGAGGTGTTGTTTGTGGTTCTCAAGAGTTAATAGATTCTATGCGAAGTGTTATTGATGGTTCTGCGATGCTTTTAGGTCCTTCTATGGACAGTATGCGTGCAGCTTCCATTTTAAAAAATATGCGTACCCTGCATATTCGTATAAAACAACACAGTAAAAATGCGTTGTACCTTGCGGAACAGTTTCAAGCTTTAGGGTTAAAAACGGTTTATCCGGGACTTCCTTCTCATCCAAGTCATGAGCTATTTAAAAGTATGATGAATGAAGAGTATGGGTTTGGAGGCTTGCTAACTATTGATGTTGGTTCCTTAGACAAAGCAAATGAGTTAATGGAACTAATGCAGAACGAAAACTTAGGTTACTTAGCAGTAAGTCTTGGTTTTTACAAGACCTTATTCTCTGCTCCTGGTTCATCAACTTCTAGTGAAATACCAGAAGACGAGCAAGAAGAAATGGGATTAACTGATGGTTTAATTCGTTTTTCTATTGGTTTAGATAATGATGTAGAACGCACCTTTAGATTAATGCGAAGATGTATGGCTAAAGTAGGTATTGTATAAGACAATGGTTAAAATAGTCATCAATTCTTCAATAGCATTACTTTTATAACATTAACCAACCTTATTATATATAAAAACCTGCAAAGAGAACTTTGCAGGTTTTTTTTATTTATAATTCCGACCCAATAAGGTCAATAATTATTATTTAACGATTAACTTACCTGTTTTATATGCAGTAGTGCTTTGTCCTCCCATTCTAACATAGTAAACTCCAGCAGACATGTTTGACATATCGATATTTAACTTATAAGTTCCATCAAAGTTTGGCACTCTTTTATTAAAACCAACTCTTTGACCTAAAGTATTATAAACAGCTAAAAACACACCTCCATCAAAACTAGTTTTCAAAGAAGCTTCAAATTGATTATCTCCTGAACTTGTAATAAATAATTCTGAGTTATTAATCTCATAATCCTCTACTCCTAAAGTTCCAACATTTGCAGTATAATCTTCAGTTTCACCAAATAGTAAATCTTCACATGCATCGCCTGGAATTGGTCCTGTACCACTTGCCTTTGCTCTCATTCTATGCTCACCAACAGTAGCACCTGAAGGAATCACTAAATCCATTGTTTCTGTATAAGTACCTGCACCTTGACCATCTGCAAATTGGTAATTATCAACCACAATTTCATCAGATGTGAATTGTAAATCATCATTAAAATCAATCCATACAGACATATGCTGATTCCCATAGTCAGAAGTTACAGTTAAACCATTTGTACTACCTGGCTCTAAATTAGCTATTAAATTTGTGAAATCAGAATAACCACTTTCATCACAAACTGATGTATTATTAATTCCACCTATTTCAAATACAGAAAATCCATGTCCTACTGTACAATTTCCTGTAGGTAAACATAGTAAGTTTTCAATTGAAACAGTAATTGAATTATTGCCAGCAGATTGATCATTTCCTAAAGTAGTTTTTACAGTTAAACTATGTTCTCCTACTTCACTAAAATCACCTGTATCTGTAAAAGTAAAACTCATTGTTTCCTCTGTACCAATATTACCAGTAAATTCCTGTGTAACAGCAGCTCCAGAATCTAATGTATATTCTACATCAAATCCAGATTGAGTTGATACACCAAAATTTTTGACTTTAACTATAATTGTTTCGTCTCCTAAATTAGGTCCTGTTTGGGGAGAATCTACTTCTATTACTCCAACATCGTTTGCATATAAATGCTTAACTTCTTTTGTGAAATCATCATTAGGTAAATAACCATCACCACTTAAGTTTGTTTTAGCTTCAATAGAATATGTTTGACCAACTGTAGATAGGTCTACAGTTTGAGAAAACTGATAAGTGTCTGTTCCACCATTAGGAGCAATATTACCTGTATATGTTCCCGATGCAACTAAATTACCATCTACTCTTAATTCTACAGGTATGCTTGTAATTGGATCTGGACTGTAATTTCTAATGCTTATCTCTACGGTTTCAGAATTTGTTAATTCTCCATTTTCAGGGCTTACAATATCATTAACCCCTACGTCATCAGCAAAAGGTCCAAATAATCTAAAAGAAGCTACTCGAGTTGCCCAAAAATTATTTGATTGAAAGTAATCCGCGGTAGTCCAAAAAGTAAAATTATCAGGATCCATCGTCATATGAGCATAATCACCATATCTATTAGTATTTGTTCTAACTCCATTACCATCAATTATTGTAGTTTCTGCAACTGTCATTTCTCCTAATGGATCTCCATCAAAACGACCTGTATAACGTAAAGAAACTTTTAATGTTTCACTTGCAGTTGTATAAGCCATTGCTATATTCCCTTGTGCATCCATATTTGCACTACTCATTAAACGGCTATGTCCATCTGCAATTGAATATGTCCCTTCTTGATGGATTTCCCATGGGCTAGTATCATCATTTCTCAACTCAATCCATCTAATACCCCCTGTTTCATTAGCGTCAATAAATGTATTAAAAGTAATTAGCCACGAATTATGGTCCTCGAAAGGTCTATAATTAGCAGCAAAAGAAACAATACCTCCATGACCAGCAAGTCTTTGACTTGTTCCTGGCTGACGAATAGCTCCATTTCCATTACCAAAAACTTCACCTGCATCAAAAGGATCTGTTTGAATTTCAATTGGTGCAGAAATAGTTGAATTATCAACATCATTCCAATCCATTTCAACCTCCCATACTTTTATATGATCAAAAGGAATATTTCCTCCCCAAGCATCATCTTGAAGATATGTAAAGTAACCAGGTAAATCTGTATCAACTTCAGTTCCTAAAAGATTAGCTGGCTCAGCACTTCTTATAGTGAGTGGGTTCCATACAACGTTTGGTAAATCAAACCGCACCATTTGTGGACTAGCTCCACCTTCAAGCATCACATCACGCTCCATTACAAAAGCTCCTGATTGACCACCAGCATTAAAAGTTCCATAATAACCATCATGCCATAAACCGTAATGCGGATAATCTGGAAGAAGCCCAAAATCAAATTGATAAACATTATATGCTCCTGCAGGGTCATTGGTTACTGAAATTCCAACTGCTAGTCCAAAATTACTACCTAAGGAACCAAACTCACTTACCATCCATCTATCTGCTAGCTGATCATATAATACAATTGGATCTCCATTATTTGAAGCTATGCCTAAAAATTGACTTAAGTTTATTGGACCATATTCTAAGTTTCCTAATTTATCAAATATCTTAACGATTGAATTTACAGAATGCACATAATGATTAGGGCCTGCAGCACCAGTAGGATCTGGTGGTAAATAACCTGACTCACTTTGGTTTGCGCCTTGAAAATTTTGGATAATTGGCAAAGCTGTTATTCCTCCTGGCTCAGTTTGCAAATTTTGGATAATTGTTGCTGAAGTGGTATTGTTTTCTTCTTGTCTCACAGCATTATAATCCTGCGGAACTATAGTCATTTCTTCAGGACTATAGACATTTGGGTTGTGAAGAGGATAATCTCTAAGAGGTTCTGTTGTTCCTATAAAAGTACCTGTAATAACTTCTGTAGGTGCAGATCTTTCTTGAGCATAAATACTACTTGCAATTAGTATCGATGCAACAAAAAGTAATTTTTTAAATTTCATAATAACTTTTTTTATTTTAATTAAGATTGCCAAAATAATCATTTTTTATGAATTGATTATGTTTTTTAGGATATGGTTAACAATAAAACCATTTCAAACAGATATTTGCAAACTTCTTTTCAAAATCGTAACATTACAAAACCAAAAAAACAACAGATGCAAGACCAAAAAAACCTATCAGAAATTGACATAGAAGATCAAAAAATAATTGAAAACAAAGAGTTAAATATTAAGGAAGCCCTAATCCCAGTTATTTTGTTAATGGCGATGCTTGCTTATAATATTTTCTTTGTGGAAGGTCAAGAATGGTTAGGTGCTTATACCAATCAATTTATTTTACTTATTGGAGGAGGAATTGCAGCGTTAGTCGGTTTTTTCAATAAGGTTTCTTTAAAAACAATGTTGTTAGAAATTTATGAAAACCTTAAAAGTGTTTTTGTTCCAATTATGATTTTATTTTTAGTTGGAGCATTAGCAGGAACTTGGTTAGTTAGTGGAGTAATCCCAGCAATGGTTTATTATGGGCTACAAGTTTTAAGTCCTGCTATCTTTTTGCCAGCTTGTGTTGTTATTGCTGCTATCATTTCGATTGCAACAGGAAGTTCTTGGACTACTTCTGCAACAGTAGGTATCGCTTTAATTGGTATAGGAGAAGCATTAGGGATTTCATTAGGCATGGTTGCTGGCGCTGTCCTTTCAGGTGCATATTTTGGAGATAAAATGTCTCCTTTAAGTGATACTACTAATTTGGCTCCAGCGATGGCAGGAACGGATTTGTTTACTCATATCCGGTACATGGCATTAACTACAATACCTACTATAATAATCACTTTAATCGTTTTTTCAATCATTAGTTTAAATATTGAAACTACGGGTAATGCTGATATCAGTGGATTTTTAGACACAATAAATGAAACTTTCAATATTACACCTTGGTTGTTTGTAGTGCCTCTAGTTGTTATTGCTTTAATTTTAATTAAAACTAAACCATTAATCGCTTTAGGAGCTGGTGTTATTATAGCAGCCATTTTTGCTTTGATATTTCAGCCAGAAGTACTGAGTAATTTATCTTCTTCAAATATAACTTCAGTAATCAATTCTATTTTTGTTGACACCGAGATTGTGACTTCCAATGAGAAATTGAATGATTTATTTAGTGCAGGTGGAATGAATGGAATGCTTTGGACTATATTTTTAATTATTTGTGCGATGGTATTTGGAGGAACTATGGATGCCATTGGAGCATTAGCTAGAATCACAAGAGCATTATTATCCCTAGCAACTACTGTGTTTGGATTATTTGCAAGTACCGTATTTAGTTGTTTAGGATTAAATACAATTGCTAGTGATCAATATTTAGCAATCGTTATTCCAGGGAAAATGTTTAAACAAGCATATGAAGATAAAGGTTTGGCACCCGAAAACTTAAGTAGAACTCTAGAAGATTCTGGGACAGTAACTTCAGTTTTAATTCCATGGAACACTTGTGGAGCATATCAATCTGGTGTACTAGGTGTTGGTGTTGGAGAATACTTTGTATATGCTATCTTTAATTGGCTAAGTCCTTTTACTACTTTGTTTTTTGCTGCTTTAAATATTAAAATACGCAAACTTAATTCAAATTAATTACCAATTATCATATCTCTGAAAAGTATAGATATTTCTTATTTTTAAATAAAAAATTAAAATTCCTTAGTAGTATTATTTCTGGTTTCTGTCGTATTTTTGTAATTACAAATAATAATTATTAAAATATTTAAAAATATGTCATTAGTAGGAAAAAAATTCCCAAATATTAGCATTGAAGCAATGAATGATATGGGTGATACATTTAATGTTAATGTATTGGAAGAAGCTATTAACAAAAAGAAAAAAGTAGTACTTTTTTGGTACCCAAAAGATTTTACATTTGTTTGCCCAACTGAATTACATGCTTTTCAAGCTGCATTAGGTGAATTTGAAAAAAGAAACACTCTTGTCATTGGTGCTTCATGTGATTCAGCTCAGGTGCATTTTGCTTGGTTAAGTACAGCTAAAGATAACGGAGGTATAGAAGGTGTTACATACCCTTTATTAGCCGATACAACAAGAAACTTATCTAGTGTTTTAGGTATTTTAGATATAGCTAATGAAACCTACGATGAAGAAACAGATACAATTCAAATTGAAGGTAGTAATGTAACTTATAGAGCTACTTATTTAATTGATGAAGAAGGTAAAATATTCCACGAAAGTATAAATGATATGCCATTAGGACGAAACGTAAGCGAATATTTACGTTTAATAGATGCTTATACTCACGTACAAGAAAAAGGTGAGGTTTGTCCTGCAAACTGGGAAGAAGGTAAAGATGCCATGCAACCAAACGCTAAAGGTACTGCTGAATATTTAGCTTCTCATTAATACCAAAATGTTGGTTAAAGAAAAGCAAAGCAATTATTTTTGTCATTGTTTTTCTTTAACTGACTCTTTTTATTTTTAACTCCAAATATTATGTTACAAGAATTAAATCAAGACAATTTAAAAGAATTAGTTTCAGATAACAAAACTGTAATTGTTCAATATATGGCAACATGGTGTGGTAATTGTCGCATTATGAAACCAAAATTTAAAAAATTGGCCTCAGAAAACGAAAACATGACTTTTGTTTTGGTGGATGCAGAAAAATTTCCTGAGTCCCGAAAAATGGCTACAGTTGACAATTTACCTACCTTTGCTACATTCAAGGATGGAAGTTTTGTAAATCAGGTTCAAACCAACAAATTTGACGTTCTTAAAGATTTAGTATCCGAAGTAATTTAATATTAAACAAATGAAATTACCAATCATAAAACATCTTACCAATTTCATTGAAGAAAACGATGAAGATTTTGTAATTGAAGCAATTGAAACTTTAGAAGCATTAACTGAAGTACCATCATTAAAAGATGAAGAACTTGATGTTATAGGCGAACTAATATCTAATATGTATGGTGCAGTTGAAGTAAATAAAATGATTAAGGAAGGTACTCCAAAAAAAGAAGCATTAAATGGATTTATGAAAAGAGTATTAGGATCAATAGATTAATAATAAATATATAAAACATTATGGCAACAGTAACATTAAAAGGAAACCCGTTTCAAACCATAGGAGAATTACCAGAAGCTGGTGCAAAAGCGCCTAGTTTTTCATTAACTGCAAGTGATTTATCAACAAAAACTCTTGAAGATTTTAAAGGAAGTAAATTAGTTCTTAATATTTTTCCTAGTATCGACACTGGCACTTGTGCTGCATCTGTTAGACAGTTTAACAAAGAAGCTGGTAATTTAGAAAACACTAAAGTATTATGTATCTCTCGTGACCTTCCGTTTGCATTAGGAAGATTTTGTGGAGCAGAAGGTTTAGACAACGTAGTTACATTATCTGATTACAAAAATGGTGACTTTGGAAAAAATTATGGAGTAATTTTCACAAATGGACCATTAGATGCTTTATTATCTAGAAGTATCATAGTTCTTGACGAAAATGGAAATGTTGTTTATACAGAGCAAGTTTCTGAAACTACTGAAGAACCAAATTATAAAAATGCTTTAGCAGCTTTATAAAAATTTTATTGTATAATAATAAAGGCCGCCTTTCGTTTATTTGATTGGCGGTCTTTATTATTTATTTTACTTTTGAAAATTCAAATTTTATAATGCCAAAAAAAGATTCCTTCCTTGTTAATAGAATAAAAAGTATAGGATTTGCTTTTAAAGGAGCTGTTTTACTTATTAAGAATGAAGCGAGTATTAAAGTACAGGTATGTGCAGCAATTTTAGTAACCATCGCTGGGGTTTACTTTAACATTTCTTCAAACGAATGGATTATACAATGTTTAGTAATAGGTCTCGTTTTAAGTGCTGAAGCTTTAAATACAGCCATTGAAGAAATTGCCGATTTTATTCATCCAGAACATCATAAGAAAATTGGATACGTAAAAGATGTTTCTGCAGCGGCAGTATTTTTTGCAGCAATTGCAGCCATAGTTATAGCTTGCATTATTTATATACCTAAACTATAATTTAATTGAAAATGCAGCACATTATTATTTTTATAAAACAAAAAACAATAGTTAGCTTGTAACGTTTGATATTTGTATTTTTGTTGAAATGCAAGTCCGTAATTAATGACGAGAAAAAAGAAAAAAGCTAGTAAAACAACCACAAAATCAGGGAAAAAATTAAGTTTCAAACTTTCCAAACAACAAAAGATTATTTGGGGTGGATTCTTATTTTTACTAGGCATTGCACTTATTCTTTCATTTATATCCTACTTCTTTAGTTGGAAAGCAGATCAAAGTGTTATTGGGGATTTAGCCAATCGAGAAATTGTAACTCAAAATTGGTTAAGCAAATTTGGAGCTAACATCGGAGACCTTTTTATTTATAATGGTTTTGGGATTGCTTCTCTTATCATTGCTTTTTTAATAACCCTTACTGGGGTTTATTATTTTTTCGATTTTAATAAGGTAAAGTTAGCAAAATACTGGTTTTGGGGAAGTTTAGTAATGATTTGGATTTCTGTGTTTTTTGGCTTCTTTTCAAAAACCAACCCTTTATTTAGTGGTATTATAGGATTTGAAATCAATGATTTCATACAAGATTATTTAGGATTTATTGGTGCCGTTTTATTAATGACTTTTTTATTAATTGTATATTTAGTTATAAGACTAAAACTTACTCCAGAGCATTTAACCAATGTTATTAAGAAAACAAAAAAAGACATTAAAACAGATTTTAATTCTGATGATCTTCTAAAAGAATCTAAAAAAGAAGGAGTGTCTGTTACTCCTACAGAAGAAAAAGAAATAGTAAGTAACGAAATAGATTTAACAAATCTTCCTAAAAAAAAAACAACAACTATACTCGAACCCTTAAAAGAAGTTTCATTGAAGAAAGAAACTGAAGAAGAGGTAGAAATGATTGTTGAAGAAGCTCCCGAAGAAGATATTATTGAAAAAAATCTAAGCGATAAACTAGTTAGTGATTTTGGTGAGTTTGACCCTACGCTTGAACTTAGTAAATACAAATTTCCTACTATTAAGTTACTAAAAGAATATGCTCAAAACTCTGGTATTACAATAAATCAAGAGGAATTAGAAGAAAACAAAAATAAAATTGTTACTACACTTAACAATTATAAAATAGGTATCGCAAGTATTAAAGCAACTGTAGGGCCAACAGTTACTTTATATGAAATTGTTCCAGATGCAGGGATAAGAATCTCAAAAATTAAAAATTTAGAAGATGATATTGCCCTTTCTCTATCAGCACTTGGAATTAGAATAATTGCCCCAATACCAGGGCGAGGAACTATTGGAATTGAAGTACCCAATAAAAATCCAAGTATTGTTTCTATGAGGTCGGTAATTTCTTCACCTAAATTTCAGAATGCAGAAATGGAACTTCCTGTTGCTTTTGGAAAAACAATTAGTAATGAAACTTTTGTTGTTGATCTAGCAAAAATGCCGCACTTATTAATGGCAGGTGCAACAGGTCAAGGAAAGTCTGTGGGTTTAAATGCTGTTTTAACATCTTTACTTTACAAAAAACATCCTGCAGAAGTTAAATTTGTATTGGTAGATCCTAAAAAGGTGGAACTTACTTTATTTAATAAAATAGAACGCCATTATTTAGCAAAATTACCTGATACAGATGAAGCTATTATAACAGATACTACTAAGGTTGTAAACACTTTAAATTCTTTGTGTATAGAAATGGATGCACGTTACGATTTATTGAAAGATGCAATGGTTCGTAATATAAAAGAATATAATACCAAGTTTAAATCCCGTAAATTAAATCCCAACGATGGACATCGATTTTTACCTTATATTGTATTAGTTATTGATGAGTTTGCTGATTTAATAATGACTGCTGGCAAAGAAGTAGAAACTCCTATTGCACGTTTAGCTCAATTAGCAAGAGCAATTGGAATTCATTTAATTGTAGCTACTCAAAGACCTTCTGTAAATGTGATTACGGGTATAATTAAAGCAAATTTCCCAGCTCGTATTGCATTTAGAGTTACTAGTAAAATAGATTCTAGAACTATTTTAGATAATTCTGGAGCGGATCAATTAATTGGTAGAGGTGACATGCTTTATACTCAAGGAAATGATTTAATTAGATTGCAATGTGCTTTTGTAGACACTCCTGAGGTTGCTGACATTACAGATTATATTGGTTCACAAAAAGCATATCCTGATGCATATTTATTACCAGAATATGTAGGAGAAGAAGGAAGCGGTACAACTATTGATAATGATATTAGTGAACGTGATAAATTATTTAGAGATGCGGCAGAAGTTCTTGTAATTGCTCAACAAGGTTCTACATCATTATTACAGAGAAAATTAAAATTAGGATATAATCGCGCTGGACGAATTATTGATCAATTAGAAGCTTCTGGAATAGTAGGGCCCTTTGAAGGTAGTAAAGCAAGGCAAGTTCTTATACCAACATTAGAAGCATTAAACCAACATTTAGAAAATGAAAACAATAGCCTTTAAAACAAAAATTGTTACTATCTTTTCTTTTATACTAATGAGTTTCATTAGCGTACAAGCACAAGATGCTAAAACTTTATTAGATGAAGTTTCTAATAAAGTAAAGAGTTACGAAAATATTTTTATCGATTTTAAATACTCTCTAAACAATTCAAAAGAAAATGTAAAACAAGATACTCGAGGGGATGTTACTTTAAAAGGGGAAAATTATGTTCTTAATATGTTAGGAGTAACTAGAATTTTTAACGGAAAAACAATTTACACCATTGTTCCAGAAGATGAAGAGGTTACAATATCTGCATATAATGAACAAGAAGACAAAAGTATTTCTGCTTCTAAAATGCTTACTTTTTATGAAAATGGATATAATTATAAAATGGATGTTTTACAAAGTGTAAAAGGAAGAAACATTCAGTTTATTAAATTAAGCCCTATCGATTCAAATGCCGAAATAAAAGATATTTTATTAGGTATCGATATGCAAACAAAACATATTTATAAACTTATACAAACAGACTCTTCAGGAACGAGTTACACGATTACGGTTAATTCATTTAAAACCAATCAACCTATATCACAAAATTTATTTGTTTTTGATGAGGAAAAATATAAAAACGAAGGATATTATATCAATAAGTTAGACTAGTTTCTAAATGAAAGTTTTAGATCGTTATATATTAACAACCTATTTGAAGACGTTTTTTAGCGTCTTCATTATTTTGATGTTTATTTTTATTCTTCAAAGTATTTGGTTATATATTTCTGAGCTTGCTGGTCGCGGTCTTGATCTTGTAATTGTTCTTAAATTTCTTTGGTATGTTTCTCCCCGACTCATCCCATTAGTTTTACCACTTACTATTTTAGTTACCTCATTAATGGTTTTTGGAAGTTTTTCTGAAAACTATGAGTTTGCTGCAATGAAATCAACAGGAATTTCACTTCAACGTGCTATGAGAAGTTTAACAGTATTCATTATATTTTTAAGTGTTTTGGTATTTTTCTTTGCTAACAGTGTTATTCCTTATTCAGAATACAGATGGTTAAATTTAAGGAGAAACATTCAACAATTTAAACCTTCTATGGCAATTGCCGAAGGACAATTTAGTCAGATAGGAAATGAGTTTAATATCAAGGTGAAAAAGAAAAGTGGTGAAAATGATCAATATTTAGAAGAAATAGTTATTCATAAAAAAGACGCTCAACACCTTAATGGTAACCATACTGTTATTATAGCAGACAATGGTGAATTAACTTCAGAGGAAGGAAGTAACACCCTTTCTTTAGTCCTAAATGACGGGAATTATTATAATGAAATTTACACAAAAGACCCTAAAAGAAAAGCACGGCAAGAATTTGTTCGAAGTTCCTTTGAAGAATATGTTATAAACATAGACCTTACTGAGTTTAACAATAAAGATATAGACAAAGAGAATAAGTTGAATAACCAAAACATGTATAATGTTAAAGAGTTGAGAGCAGAAATCGACTCTCAATCGCAGCGTTATACCAATACTATAAAAGCATTTTCAAATAGCATGTATTTTAGGACAGGAATGACAAAGTTTCAAAATAAAGATTCAAAAGAATTGTTTGTTGAAAAGGACAGTATTCCATTTAAAACTAATGATACATTACTAAATATTTTTAATGCTAAGCACCAAAAGGAAATTGTTCAAATGGCATTAAACAATGTTAAGAGTTCTCTTCAAGCAGTTGACTCCAAAAGCAAAGATTATGTCCTTAAAGAAAAAAGACTAAACAAATACGAAATAGCTCTTCATGAAAAATTTGCTTTAGCGATTACCTGTATTATTTTATTTTTTGTTGGAGCCCCTTTAGGTGCCATTATTAGAAAAGGTGGTATGGGATTACCTATGGTAATAGCTATTGTTTTGTTTTTAACTTATCACTTTATTGGGATTTTTGCAAAAAATAGTGCAGAAGATGGAACTTTACAACCCTATATTGCTTCTTGGTTAAATACTATAATTATGCTACCATTGGGAATATGGCTAACTCATAGGGCAACCACAGATCAAGGTATTATAGACTTAGATGGTTTTGGAAATAGAATTTCTAAATTATTCAAGAAGAAAGATAAAGATAATCCAAAAAATACATAGAATCAATATCTTTGCAAATTATTAATAAAAAAATGATTGCTACCAAAAACGAAACCATGACAAAACTCAATACAATTTCTGAAGCAATTGAAGATATTAAACTTGGAAAGGTTGTTATCGTTGTTGATGACGAAAACAGGGAAAATGAAGGGGATTTTATTGCAGCAGCAGAAATGGTTACTCCAGAGATGATTAATTTTATGGCTACCCACGGTAGAGGTCTTATTTGTGCTCCACTTACTGAGGAACGTTGCGAGGATTTAGGTTTAAATATGATGGTGAAAAACAACACCGTTTTACACAATACCCAATTTACGGTTTCTGTGGATTTAATTGGTAACGGTTGCACTACTGGGATTTCAGTTCACGATCGTTCAAAAACAATTAAGGCTTTGGTTGATGAAGACACTAAGGTTCACGATTTAGGACGCCCTGGTCATATTTTTCCGTTAAGAGCTAAAGAAGGCGGTGTTTTAAGAAGAACAGGCCACACAGAAGCTTCTATTGATTTAGCTCGTCTTGCTGGGCTACAACCAGCCGGTATTTTAGTTGAAATACTTAATGAAGATGGAACCATGGCTCGCCTACCAGAATTAATGAAGGTAGCTGAAAAATTTGATTTGAAGCTAATTTCAATTGAAGATTTAGTCGCATATCGTATGGAACATGATTCTCTTATTAACAAGAAAGAGGATTTTCAATTAAATACAAAATACGGAAGTTTTAGAGTAAGAGCATACCAACAAACAACTAACGATCAAGTACATATAGCCCTAACCAAAGGACGTTGGAAGGAAAAAGAACCTGTATTGGTTAAGGTTAATTCTACATTGATTAACAATGATATTTTAGGTACATTAACAAATAATGCTGATAAAAAAATTGACGATATGTTTTCCGTTTTTAATAAAGAAGGAAAAGGTGCCATTGTATTTATCAATCAGCAAAATCAATCTTTAAATTTACTTTCAAGACTGAAAGTATTAAAAGAGGCACAATCAGAAAATGAAGTTGCAAAAGCTCCAAGAATTGTTTCAGATTCTAAAGATTTTGGAATAGGTGCTCAAATACTTCACGATTTAGGAATTAGCAAAATACGTTTAGTATCCAACTCTCAAAACACTAAAAAACGTGTTGGTATGATTGGTTATGGCCTTGAAATCACAGAATACGTTAATTACTAAAACTACTTTCAAAAAAATAAAAAAAAGCCTATTCGTTGAATAGACTTTTTTTTATTTATACATAATTATACTTTATAAAACAGAAGCTATTGCAGCTCTCATTTTTTCAGCTCTTTCTTTTACTTCATCAACCTTCCATCCTACTTTCACAAGAGAAGAAACCGTTCTGCTCATAATAGCATCACTCTTTGAAAAATCGGTGTCATTTAATTTTTCTAATTGACTTCTAACTTCATCAGTAACATTACCTAAAGCCTTGATATTTCTTAAATGTTCCCATCCATTAATATAGTGCCAGTTGTTGGTGTACCAATAGAAGTTTGCATCTACACCAGCCTCGCCCAAAGCTTTATGAGCTTTTTTAGCTAATTCTTCGTTTGGTAAAAAGAAACTTACAAAAGAGTAATTCTCTTCACCTCCTTCAGGTACTTCTCTAAAAGTAACACCTTCAATAGTTGATAATGCATTTCTAACAATGGTATAATTCCTTTTTTGAGAAGCTAAAATAACATCCAACTTTTCTAATTGCCCTAATCCTACTGCTGCATGCAGTTCTGAAATACGGTAATTATAACCCATTACTGGATGTGTTTCTGCTCCACGATCATTTCCGATATGATCATGACCATGATCTTGGTATTGATCAGAATTGATGTAATATTCTTTATTATTAGTAATTACAGCTCCACCTTCTCCACAAGTTATTGTTTTAACAAAGTCGAAAGAAAAACAACCTAAATCACCAATACTTCCTAATGCTTTTCCTTTATAAGTTCCTCCTAATGCCTGACAAGCATCTTCTAGCAATAACAAATCGTGTTTGTTACAGATTGCCTGCAATGCATCTAAGTTTGCCATAGAACCACACATATGAACTGGCATTACACAACGTGTTTTAGAAGTAATTGCAGCTTCTACAGCAGCTGGATCTAATGTTAAAGTATTATCTATATCAACTAAAACTGGAATTGCTCCTAATGCTAAAATAGATTCAAAACTAGCTACAAATGTAAATGAAGGCATAATTACTTCATCTCCTGCTCCTATTCCTGCAGAAGCCAATGCTATTGTTAAAGCAGAAGTCCCACTAGAAACCAATTGACAATAATTAGAACCCATTTCATTAGCAAATTCTGTTTCAAATTCTTTAGCTTTCCAATGATTATTTCTCATTCCATCGAAACCATAACGCATTAAAATTCCGCTTTCTAAAACATCATTTACATGTTTGCGTTCTTCGTCTCCAAATATTTCAAATCCAGGCATATTTTATAATTATTTTATTAATTTTTTTTTAAGATACTGAACAAAGATAGTAGTTGCGTTTGAAAAAATATTAAATCAATTAATATTATTCCATCTCAATAACAACCTCATCAACTCCTCTTCTTACTTTTTTAAGCTCTGAAAACATATCGTCTTCAGCTCTATGACCAACCGCCATTACCAATACAGAATTCAATCCCATTTCAGTTAATTTTAAATAGTCGTCGTATTGTTTTGGCACAAATCCTTCAATTGGGCAAGCATCAATTTTTTCTACAGCACATACTGTTAATAAATTACCTAAAGCCAAATAAGCTTGTTTAGAAGCCCAAAGATTTATTTCTTCTTTTGATTTTTTAGAAAAGTCTTCAATTAAAAAATCTTCAAAAGAACTTAATATTTCTCTAGATGTATTTCTTGTTTTTTCAACTAAATTAAAATAGTTCTTTATAAATGTGGTATCAACATTGTTTTCAATACAAATAACAAATATATGAGATGCATTACCTACTTGTCCTTGATTATAGGACATAGGGACCAAATTTTTAATTGTTTCAGGATTACTTATAACTAATAGCTTTAACGGTTGTAAACCATAAGAAGTCGCTGTTAAATTAAATGCTTCCTTAAGTGTATTTATTTTATTTGAAGAAACTTTTTTGGATTCATCAAATTTTTTAGTGGCATAACGCCATTCTAGTTGTTCGATTATTTTGGTTGCCATAATTATTTACTTTTGATGATACAAAAATAGGGATTGTTAGATAGCTATCTAGTTTTTTGTGATTGATTAGATCAATACAACTATGAAAAATATAGATTAATAATATTTTTTCTTCAACCAAAAAGCAACTCTTACCAATAAAATAAGTGCCGGAACTTCTACTAAAGGTCCTATAACTCCTGCGAAAGCTTGACCAGAATTCAATCCAAAAATTGCAATAGAAACTGCAATGGCAAGCTCAAAATTATTCCCTGCGGCAGTAAATGAAATTGCTGCATTTTTTTTATAATTTGCACCTAATGCCTTACTAGTAAAGAAGCTTATGAAAAACATCACCACAAAATAAATCAATAGAGGAACAGCGATTAACAATACATCCATTGGTATTTTTACTATTAATTCTCCTTTTAAAGAAAACATAACGATAATGGTAAATAATAAAGCTATTAAAGTTAAAGGTGAAATGGTAGGAATAAATTTATTAGTATACCAATCTTCTCCTTTTAGTTTCACTAATATCAATCTACTTAAGATTCCTAATAAAAATGGTATCCCTAAATAAATAGCTACACTTTCCGCTATCAATCCTATCGAAATATCAACAAGGGCTCCTTCAAAACCAAAAAATGGAGGCAATATGGTAATAAATATCCAAGCATAAAAACTGTAAGCAAAGACTTGAAAGATACTGTTTAAAGCAACTAACCCAGCTCCATATTCCGCACTTCCTTCTGCTAAATCATTCCACACCAACACCATTGCAATACAACGGGCCAATCCAATTAGAATTAAACCCACCATATATTCTGGATAATCGTGTAAAAAAGTGATAGCCAATACAAACATCAAAATGGGACCTATGATCCAATTTAATAGCAAGGAAATAGACAGTACTTTTACATTTTTAAAAACTTTAGGTAATAATGCATAATTTACTTTTGCCAAAGGTGGATACATCATTAAAATAAGCCCTATAGCAATAGGAATATTAGTGGTTCCACTATTAAATGTATCTAAATAGTCTGGAAATGAAGGAATAAAAAATCCAATCCCAATCCCAATTCCCATGGCGATGAAAATCCATAAAGTTAAATTACTATCTAAAAAACTTAATTTCTTTTTCATATTACCTTTTAATTAATGTTAGAAAACACATAGTACATTTCGGTTGCTATTTGCATACTACGTTCTTTATATTTTTCTTTTACTAAGGGTGTATTATCAAAGACCTTAGGATCTTCATAAATTAATGGAATTCGCTGTTCGGCTCCCATAATTAAAGGGCAATTCTCATCTGCTTGAGAACATGTCATGACTGCTGCAAAATTTGAAGAAGGGTTATTAGAATGATCATATTTTTTAGAGAATCCTATAATCGGTTGCATATCATCAGAATAATATATTTGATAAATAGGGTTTTTATCTTCCGCAGTAATTTCAAATAAAAAACCTTCTTTCTCCAATGTTTCTTTTATACTGACGAACAATGCTGTTGCTTCTGTTCCTCCAGAATAACAATAAACATTTCGAATATTAAAACATGTAGCCATTGTTTGAGACCAAATTTGAGCTAAATGACTTCTCCGAGAATTATGAGTGCAAATAAAATTTAGGTTAATTTCTTCTCCTAGTTCTTTTTTAGATAAAATATAATCTATTAGTGGCTGAAGAACGGTTCTACGTTCAATTGATATTGAATTAACATCCAAATTATCAATAGTTTCTTGAATTTTATTGAATAACATCCTTAATAAATTAACAACAACCGGTTGAAGGATCGCAACATGATTCAACTTTTTGCAAATCTGATAGGCTTACATTTTGTAATCCTTCAGGAACTCCACAATTATCTTTTGCCAAACAATCAGTTTGCTTTGTCATTAATAAAAAATTTGTTCCATTAAAATCCAATCCGTATTTACCAATGGTAGTTCCTTGGTATTCTACTTCTATATCTAAATCTTCAATACCTAAAACTTTTTCTGAAAGTTCAATAATATGAATCAATTTCTCTGGATGCAGTCTATGATCATAATCATTAGCTTCCCAAAGTTGGAAGTTTGCAACTTCTTCATTTCTAACCACTCCTCCACAATCAATAAAGTGTTTAGTTACTTTACCAACCTCTGTAACGTGAAAATGATTAGGAACTAAAGAGCCATCTGGTAATTGAAAAGCAATTGTTTCTAATTCTTTTAAATGTTTTTTTATTTCTGTAAGTTTCATATTCTATTATTTTAATTATTTATATTTAACAACAAGCTTCGTTGCAATTAAGATCTTGATTTAAAAATGAATTCATTACTTGTTTCATTTCGATCCATTTTTCGGTATCTACACAGTAACATACTTTAGTGCCATCTACACTCCCTTTTATTAGACCTATATTCTTAAGTTCCTTTAAATGTTGTGAAATAGTTGGTTGGGCTAAACCAATCTCATCTACTAAGTCACCACAAACGCAAGAATTAATATTAAACAAATGCTGTAGAATAGCTACTCTTGCAGGATGTCCAAAGGTTTTAGCTAACAATGCAATTTGATTTTGCTGCTCTGTAAACATTTCTGATTTTGTAATTCCCATTTTCTTTAATTGTTATATTGCAATATTACGATTAATATTTAAACTATTAAAATAAAACTTAACGAAACATTAAATAAATTTGAGAATGTAACTCCTACCTTGCAAGATATTTTTTTATCACAAAATATTTCTTTTAAATGAAAATATAAACTAATAAAGTCCGTTTCAGAATAGGAAAAACAAACATCAATCTATATTTTAACCAACTAAATCAATTAATGAAAAAATTATTAATACTAGTCCTACTAGTTACTACAGCAGTTTCTGCTCAAGAAACTTATACCTTAAGTGGTATTATTAAAGAAGCTGCCAATGGAGAAACTGCTTTTGGAGCTTCCGTATATATAAAAGGCACTTCAATAGGGAGTATGACCAATGAATATGGGTTTTATTCAATTACAGCGCCTAAAGGAAACTATACTTTAATTGTATCATATATTGGATTTCAAGATATAATTCAAGAAGTTGTTCTGGATAAAAATCAAAAAATAAATTTTGATATCGAAGAATCTTCTACACAATTAGATGAAGTCATTATAAATGTTGATGAATCTGAAAGGGTCAGTATTAGAGATCCTCAAATGAGTGTTACCAAAGTAAATATTAATACTATTAAAAAAATCCCGGTAGTTTTAGGTGAAGTAGATATTATCAAATCTATTCAACTTTTACCAGGGGTTACAAATAACGGTGAAGGCTCTGGAGGTTTTAATGTTCGTGGTGGAGCTGTTGATCAAAATTTAGTTTTATTAGATGAAGCTATTATTTACAACACTTCCCATTTATTAGGCTTTTTCTCTGTTTTTAACGCGGATGCAATTAAAGATATTAAGCTCTATAAAGGCGACATACCTGCAAAATTTGGCGGTAGAGTTTCCTCTGTTTTAGATGTTCGACAGAAAGATGGTAACAGTAAAGAGTTTCATTTAACAGGAGGAATTGGAACTATTTCTAGTAGACTAGCTGCTGAGGGCCCTTTATTTAAAGAAAAAGGATCTTTTTTAGTTGCAGGAAGAGGATCTTATGCACATCTCTTTTTAAAAGCTGCGGGAGAAGAAAATAGCGCTAATTTTTACGATCTAAACTTAAAAGCCAACTACAATTTAAATGATAATAACAAATTGTTTTTATCTGGATATTTTGGAAGAGATAATTTCAATTTTGAAGGAGGATTTAGCAGTGGATACGGAAATCTTTCAGGAAATATCAGATGGAATCATATTTTTAATGATAAACTTTTCTCTAACCTGTCTACCATTTACAGTAAATATGATTATGATTTAACGCTTGATATTTTCGAATTTGATTGGAAATCATCTATCAATAATTATAATATAAAATACGATTTTAAATATTATGCTAGTGATATTTTTAAATTAGATTTTGGTATTACTGGTATTTATTATGATTTCAACCCAGGAGTCATTAGACCTACTACCGAAACTTCATCCATTAATTATTATCAATTAGATAAGAAAAAAGGGTTAGAGTCTGGAGTTTATATCAATGCTGAACATCGATTAACTGAAAAGTTAACTGCTCAATATGGGATTAGATATAGTTCTTTTTTACGCCTTGGAAGTCAAACTATTGTCAATTACGAAAACGATCAGCCTGTAGTTTACAATGAAGAGTTGGGAATCTATGAAGCCGGAACACCAAATGGAGAAACGGTTTATGGATCTAATGAAATCATTGAAAGCTTTGGAAATTTAGAACCAAGAGTTTCCCTATCATATCAAATAACTAATAGTTCTTCAGTTAAAGCGGGTTATTCTAGAACAACTCAATATATTCACTTATTATCGAACACTACCTCGGTTACTCCATTAGATGTTTGGACGCCAAGTGGTCCTTTTATAAAACCCCAATTGTCGGATCAATATGCTATAGGATATTTTAGAAATTTTAAAAACAGAACCTATTCATTAGAAGTCGAAGCGTATTATAAAACAGTTGATAATCGTATTGATTATATTGACGGCTCAGATTTAATTGGGCAAGACACCATTGAAACTGAAATTTTAAATGGAGAGTCTAGAAGTTATGGTTTAGAAATTTTATTTAAAAAATCATTAGGTGATTTCACTGGTTGGATTGCTTATACACTTTCGAAAGCAGAACAACGAACCCTTGGAGGAAATGCTGGAGGTCCAGGAATTAACAATGGTGATTGGTATAATTCTTCATACGACCGAACTCATGATATCTCAGTAATTGGAAGCTATAAATTAACTAATAAATGGTCTTTTGGAGCAGCATTTGTTTATCAAACAGGACGACCTGTAACCTATCCAAACGGGCAATATGATTATGAAGGTTTGTCCATTGCTAATTACTCCGAAAGAAACGCAAATCGACTTCCCTCCTATAATCGTTTAGATATTTCAGCAACCTATATTCCTAATAACAAACCTGAAAATAGGTGGAAAGGAGAATGGGTATTTGGTATTTACAATGTTTACAATCGTAAAAACGCTGCTTCTATTTCGTTTGGACAAAACAAAGAAACTGGTGCTAATGAAGCAACGCGAACTGCAATATTTGGAATTGTACCTTCAGTAACTTATAACTTTAAATTTTAAAAAATGAAAATCTATATAAATTTTATCGCCCTACTACTAACCCTAACTTTCTCTTCTTGTACAGATGTGATTGAAGTTGATGTACCTTCTGAAGAACCAAGATTGGTTATTGAAGCCTCAATTGATTGGGATAAAGAAACAATTGGCAACAATCAAACTATTAAACTAAGCATGTCTTCTCCTTATTTTAATTCAAATGGAAATGAGCCAGTAATCGGAGCATCAGTTAAAATTACAAATAACACGAATGGTTCTGAATTTATTTTTTCAGATGAAAACAATGGAAATTATACAACCAATAATTTTATTCCAGTTTTAAATAACGAATATACATTGGAAGTAATTAATGAAGGAGAAACCTTTATTGCTCAGGAAACTTTAAAATCCGTAGTAGATATTTTGGATGTTTATCAATCTACCGAAAAATTTCTACCGGATGTTCTTGAAGTTAATTTTGATTTTATAGATCCTGAAGATGAAACTAATTATTATTTAATTAAGTTTCAGGAACAAGCAGATTTACTACCGACATTATTTGATTTTAAAGATGAGTTTGTAAATGGAAATTTAATCACCCTTTTTAATGAAAGAGAAAAAGATGAGGACATTAATCAAGAAGAATATGCACCAGGTGATGTAGTCGACATTCAGTTTTATGGTATTTCTAAAAGGTACTATGAGTACATACAAATACTAATCAATCAAAGTGAGAGTGGTGGTCCTTTTGACACAACACCAGTAGCATTAAGGGGTAATTGTGCAAACCAAACCAATCCAGATGAATATGCTTATGGTTATTTTAGAATGACTCAAGTATCTAAAGCAACTTACACATTTGAATAAAAAAAAATTACTGCAAAATAATTTAAAACAAAAAACCCACAACGGAAGTTGTGGGTTTTGTTTTGCGGAGAAAGAGGTAAGTGAACCTCTTTCGTAGTGCCTTTATTTATTACTGTTTCAGTCCTGTACCATTGTTGGGTCACCTAATAGGTCACCTTTATACCTTGTAGTAAAGATAAGGAATTTACTTGATTAATCCTTGTACTTTACTGATTTCAAAGCCCATAAAGTCGCAAAATTCATCGATAGTAACTAACTGATGAGCTTCTTTGTTAAGGCGTTCTTTAATCGCTTTGATTATTGTTCTGCCATAACGCTCACTCTTTCCTGTTACTACCTGCACGTCTTTAGGGTAAATACAGATTCTACTCATTCACTTTAAATTTAAAATTAATACTCTAACTATACTTTATCTATACCGTTGCTATAAAGCACTTATATACAATATACGACTAATATCCCATTGAAAAAACTAACTAAATCGGAAGTTTTGGCAACTTATAAACACTACGGAAGCCCTCTAATACATTGACAGTCAATAGCTCGTATATTTGATATTCATCATCAAAAAATGTATTAGTTATGGCAAAATTGAAAGGTATTATTAAGTTAGAGGGAACGTTAGACAATCTAACTTTTTACAAAGCAAAAGAGGGTTATTTAGTAAAAACTAAAGGCGGTGTTTCTAAAGAACGTATTCAAAATGACCCAGCGTTTGAGCGTACTCGTGAAAACGGTTCAGAATTTGGAAGTTCTGCATCATCTGGTAAGTTATTGAGAACGTCAGTTAGAAACTTAATGATTAGAGCAAAAGATAATCGAGTTTCAAGTCGTGTTACTCAAAAAATGACACAAATTAAAAACTTTGATACAACCTCTGTAAGAGGACAAAGAAATGTCGCTACAGGATTAGCAACACCAGAAGGTAAAGCCACATTAAAAGGCTTGGATTTCAATAATAGAGCCATTTTAAGTGCTGTTTTATTCGCTCCGTTTACTGTAGATGGTGCAACTGGTGAAATTACTATCCCAAATTTAACGCCTGCTAATGATATTGCTTATCCAAGTGGCGCAACGCACGTAAGTTTAAGTTCTGCATTTCTAAAAGTTGACTTTGATACAACAGATAACGCAATCGAATACAGTCCAACTGTAAATATTCCGATTGATTCAACTTCTGCAACTCAAACGCTAACGCCAGCAGGTGTTCCAACAGGCACAGGAAACGGTATATTCGTTTTATTGGTTGAGTTCTTCCAAGAGATTAACGGTGTTCAGTATCCGCTTAAAAATGGCGCATATAACGTTTTAAATATCGTTGAAGTAGCATAGTTTCATTCTGACCTTTGAAGCTGAAAGAGTCCTATAATTTTTAATGTAGGGCTTTTTCTTTTGCCATAATTTTTTTGAAGAAAAGAAAAAAGACTGCCAATGTTAAAGGTAGCGTGGATGATGCTGTCAAGGTTTTTGGGTAAAAGTTTTTTACTCTAAAATCTTGAAACCTTTTACGATTGCTCCTTAAAAAAGTTTTATTTAAAACCCGTAGGGCTTGACCTTTACAGTATTGAGCGTTGGCTGATGGAAGCTACCTATATTTGCTTTCTTTTTTATTTTATTACCTCAACTCATTCTTCTTTAGTAATGCAATTATTTCTTGCTTGTTGTAATATCTTCTATTGCCTATACCATAGCTTTTTATTTTACCCTTGTTTGTCCAATGCCAAAGTGTAGTAATATTAATTTTTAAAAAACCTGCTGTTTCTTTTCTTGATAGATATACATCACTTTCATTAGTGTGCAAATCATCTAAATAGTGTTTTATCTTATCTAATAGCTTGTCTGCTACTTTATCCGTCAATTCATCTACTGTAATTTCTTGAATTTGTATTGTCTTTGTTATCATACTTTATTACTTGTTAAGTTGTTCTAAAATGAAAGTTAACGAAATGAAGCAAACAAAGATTTGAGGTAAGGAATACTTGGACTTAACGATGATTTTGTGCAGTTGAATGAGATAACGTCATTTTCTTTGAAGTTCCAATGTGAGCGTGGGATAAGCGGATATTTTACATAATACCAGTTATAGCTACGAAAATATAAGAATACTGCGTTAGCAAACCCTTGAAAGGATTTTTGCTACTATAACTTGTATTATGTAACATAGCTTGGGTGAGTTTAGGGTTTTATGATATAATAATAACAGAATAGCTTATTGCAGTTTGGTTTGATTTTATGAAAACCAAAGCTGTAATATGCTATTACCTTAAAGACAAAAAAACGCTAAACTTGGTAGGTGAGCGGAACAACACAAAAGACAGAGGGTTTTGAGGTACGAAAAAACTGGGTTTTGGGTTGTGGGGAATTAATACTAACTACTTTTACTTGTTAACTTATCAATTATATAGCCTAATAATAATATGCCACCTATAGTAATAGCTGCACCTAAAACATTATCAGATGATTTATCTGCTAAATATTTATCATATTGACTTTTAGTTATTGATTTGTTCTGGTATAGCAATAACATATACTCATCCTTTTCAGATGTAGTTGCTGTTTCATTTTTAACCTTTCTATTTAGGTACTCAAGTCTTTTATAATCTATCATTTCTTCGACTTTTTAGAGTTTGTGGCAATTTCATATAGAGCAGGCAAATGGTCTAATACTTGTTTTTGAAAAGTATCAATTATTTGCTGTTGGTTTTCATCTCTTCCTTTTAATTTTTCCATTTCAACCTCGTGGTCGTGTATTCTATCTTTTAGAGATTCTACTTTATCTCTAACATATTCTTTAAGCCTATGCTTTGTGCTTAAAAACGTAGCAATACCTGTGCCAATTATTGTAGCAATGTATATAACGTCTCTTATACCAAAATTTTCCATTTACTAATTATATTGCTTGTTTAATCAAACTCATTATGTATTCTAAATCGTCTGTATTCTTGATTACCAATTCATAATCTCCATTTCCCCAATGACCTATATTAGAAACATCACGCATTAAGTTTTTAGGGTCATCGAGTTCACCACTTTTTAAGTTTACCCATAGCTTTATACCGCTTTTTTGAATTAAAATATCGCATATTATACGGTTACCTTTAAACGCAATTCTTTTCTTGCGAGGTATTATTTCTATGTCTTCTTTGAAATTTAAAATAGAATCTCTAAAAGTTTCATACAACTCTACTGCACTATCAGACTTATTTAATGTATGGTCTTCTTCTGAATAAACTTTAATTTCTTTAGTGATGTTATCTAACTGCGTATTACTTGATGTAATTGGCTTTATACTTTCTGCCGACTTACTTTTCTTTATTTGATTTACGCTGATTAAATTATTTTCATATCGTTTCACCTCCCACAACTCAATAGCAATATCTTTAAAGTTTGTGGCTGTCTTTTGATTTTCTGTAAAACCTGTTGAAACAAACACAACTCTTGTTTGACTCCAATCTACATCTGTACGTTTTAAGTTTTGCTTTAATGTTTCGTTATACTCTACTATGAAATCTGCTTTATTTTCCAGCATTAAACTCAAATAGGTAAAACCCTGGTCAACAACACTAATATTTTTACTTCTCTTATATTCAATAATTATAAAGGCATTTGATTGTGTATCGTAAGCTAATGTATCGATACGCTTATTTTTAATTGAAAACTCTGATTTTACTAATTGTAAACTCATTAAACCATCTAAATTACTTTCAAAAAGAGCCTGTATTTCTTTTTCTAATTTAAAAGGTTTCTCTTTTACAATACCTATATCGTTTGACTGTATATTATATAAATTCATTAAATACTATTTAAATTTTCTGAACGCTTGAATTGTTTGATAAATACCATATCCAACTGCCATACGACCCAAGAAGTCAAATAAATATGCAATACCATAAAACCTCAAATCAAAGCTATCAAGATAAGTTATTCTACGTGCTGGGTTTAGAAAGTTGAAAAGGAATTTAACTCCTTTAACAAAAGAGTCTTTATCAAATTCACAGCCCCAACAAAAATGACGTTGAAATTCTTCAGTAAATACAAGTGTAAGAAAACCGAAAACAATAGTAACACCTAAAGTAAACCAAATACCATTTCTAAAATCCGAACGGTAATGATTTGATATTCTATTTAAGTTTAATATCCATTTATCGCCTTTATTTACAGTTGATTCTTTATCCTTTAATTTTGCTTTGACTAATTTTTTTAACGCTCTTTTTTCTTCTCTAAGCATTAAAATTGAGTCTGAATAATTACCTATATCTTCAAATGCTTTTTTTAGAACTTGAAATGTATGTACTTTATTTGCTAAAGGTATTATAGCGTCTCTGTCAATATAATTCTGAAAGGTTTCATCGTTTTTACCAACATACTCAGCCTTAAATTCTTTGAAATTAAATTGCAAGTCGAAAGGTTGTAATTTGCCTGATATTATGGATTGCGATAGGTCAACACCTTTATTAAATTTTGTTCTTGCAAAAATAACTTTAGTAGCAAACAGCGAATAAGTAAATAAAACATTACCTATAAATTTTGCCATACTAAATACTGTAGTTTTATTAAAATCTGTTTTATAAAAAATGATATTCTCATTAAATGTAGTGAGCCAGAAATCTGCTAAACCGTTAAAGGTTGTATTACGAAATGAAGCGTTATTTACACTACAATTATGCATTCTAAACTTGTTACTGAATACAATGTCATCAAATTGTATTTGCGCTTGAAAATCACATTCTTTAAAAGTTATACTTTCATTAAATACATTAGTTTCAGCTTCATTAAACAAGTCTGGTTCTTGGTTATCATCCTCAACTACTTGCACTAATTGAACTCCTTTACAAAAAAGTATAGGTTCTGAAAACTCACAATCAGTAAAAATCAACTCTCTGTGTTGCGGTTCTATCTCTATATAGAAATTAAATATTCTTGAAGTGAACCTTATGGGTGTAGAATTACCTAAGCCCTCAGCTAAATTAAAGTGAGAATTGAAATCTTGTTCTGTGATTACTGTTTTAGGCATTCTTTTGATAAACTTCTTGCGGTTCTGCTGCTTGGTTAAAATGTGTTTCAGCTTCTTCAATTGTTATTTGACCATTCATTAACATTGGTAATAGCCAATTTATCAAATTAGATAGCTCAAGATTTTCTCTTTCATTATTGTAGATTTTCTTGTAAATAGGTACAACCAGTTTATTAAATTCACATAGTATATCTTCCTTTGGAATTAAAATTTTAAGTTGATTAATAAAGTCATTATTTACAGCTTTTTGGGTTGTTCCAACAGCTCTTAAATCTTTTATTTTTTCAAAATAAGTGCTATTGATAAAATGCCATAAATAGTATACAGAATTGTTTTTGGCTTTTACACCAGCAAAACCTGTTGAAAAAAGATATTGTTCATACAATTCGGTTGAAAAATCACAAACCAATATGTATTTTTTTGTATTCTTCATTTTGGCAAACCATACTGAATCAATAGACGGTTGCATATTTGCCCTTGATGGCCTATTAGAATAAGTAATCTTGTTTTTATGATTTATTATATCCGTTTTATTTACTTCGGAAGTAGATAAGTATATTTTTTCATTATTAAAATCATTAACACCTGAACCAATTTTATCTGATATTAAAGAACTACCTAAATAACCATCTGTCCAGGCTAAAGGTATCTCTTTCTTTAAATTTTTATTAAAATAAAAAGCACCTCCTGAATCCTTGTAAGGTTTGCTTAAATCATTTGGAAATTCATACTGAATAAACCAATAATTATAAATAGTTGTAGCTATACTTCTTAGCTCTAAATTTGACTTACTGTTTAGCTCAATCTTAGAATGTATATTGTAAAGAAAATCACCAATAATTTTCTGAGTACCGTAATCAGGTAAGTATAAATCTAAATATGAAAAAATTTCTTCATTAAAACTTGCCCTTAATGTCATTATGGCATTATTATTCATAATACGACGAAAAAGTTCGTTCCGTAAATAAAAGCCCATAAATCTTGGATAAGTGGCATTATTATTTATAGGACGTAACCTTTTAACAAAACCACTAAAAGTAGCGTTAGGATAATCTTCGAGAGCAACACAACTAATTGCTAATTCATCTAAAGTTTCACTTGTTCTTGTTAAAAAAATATCTCCTTTTTTTATAGAATAAACTTCTTGTTCAGATTCAGAAGTATTCATTAAGTCATCTAATTTATCAGGAACAAAAATATTATTGAATACTGTACTAAAGGATAAGAAATCTGAACCAGTACCAGCTTGTTCTGGTTTAGAAGATATACCAGAACTCATTTTATATAATGAGTCGAATTTAACTTTATTTAATTTCATTGTATCTTAAATTACTTAAAGCTGTTTTTAATTCATCACCAATACTTTCAGATTGCCTTATTAGTTTTTCTAATTTTAGTGAGCGACTATCAATAATATTATTAAATTCTTCATTTGAAAGTTCAGAATATTCAATTTTGACATCAAAATATTGACCTGCACTAAATGAATAATTTTTACTTTTAATTTCATCATAAGGCACAACAACAGAAAAGTTTTCTATTTCAACCTTATTAATAAATGTATCTACTATTTGATTTTCTTCTACATCAGTAAGTATTGTTTTTTGGTTACCACTTTCTTTTACAATTTCACCTAAGTTAGATGCATCAATCAAAATAACATCTTCCTTATTATTCTTGTCTAAAAACAAAATCGTTACACTTGTGCCTGTTGTTGCGAATATGTCGCTTGGCATAGAAACAACTCCAGAGACCATTTTAGAATCTATTAAAAACTTACGTATTTTTTTATCTATACTTTTTGCTGTAATAAAACCAGTTGGAACAACTATTGCAGCTTTACCATTCTTAGATAAAGAATGAATGATATGTTGCAAAAACAAAGTATAAATTGCCATTGATTCCTTTTTCTTTGGTGGGATATTAGGAATACCTGCAAAAAAACGTTTATTATTTTCTTTACTATCTAAATCATTTCTATACTCACTAAAATCTAATTTAAATGGCGGGTTAGATACGATATAGTCGAACTTCTGCAACTCATTATCTGCGTCTTTATGAAATGGTGATAAAATAGTATTACCACGCACCACGTTCTGTAAAGAATGCACTAAATTGTTCAAGATTAAGTTTAAACGCAAAAGCTTGGATGATTTTTTAGAAACATCTTGAGAATAAATAGTACACTTGTCCTCACCAATGGCGTGCGCTATACTCATTAATAATGTTCCTGAACCTGCACTTGGGTCGTAACAAGTAACATCTTGAATGTTATCTTCTGTTACTAAAATAGATGCCATAATTTTGGCAACTGCGTGCGGTGTGTAATTTTCTGCATAAGTACCACCACTATCGTTATTATAGTCTTTGATTAAGTACTCAAAAATAGTAGCATAGAAGTCGTATTTTTCATTAAAAATATGCTCAAAACTAAAGTCTACTAATTGGTTTACTATTGCTTTACAAAATGCGTTTCGTTCTGCGGTTTCTACAATTTCACTAATGCGTTCAAATAAAGGTTCTTTAGAACCACCTGTGGTTTTTACCGAGAATATCTCATTGTTTTGTATGGCAATATCCATTAAGGTATCGTCAAATGTTTTAGCAAAATCTGGTGTGTTTTGTATGTCAAATAAATGCGAAATAAAATGATGTGGTTGTAATACTGCTGTATCTGCATTTAATTGCAAGGTTAACATTTCATAGTCTTCATCAGGTAATGCTTCAATAGCTTTTTGCCATTTCTCCGCATTTGCTAACTCTTGATTAAGTTGTTTGACTTCATAAGCAAATTTGTCATTTAAAAACTTATATAGAAATACCTGGGTTATGATTTTATATTCATCACCATCATTACCCAAACCATAATTAGAACAAATGCCTTTAAGGCTGTCTATCAGGTTTTTTACTTGTGTTTGAAATTGTACTGTTGTCGTCATTTATTCAATTATCAATTATCTAAGCTGTACGCCCGTGAAATTCGTTAGTATATTCTTGAACCACTAAATTATTTATGAATTTGGAAGTCTCTGGATTTAGTTTAATATTGTTTTGCTTTACAAATTGATTAATCACTAATTTAATCATCATCTTATCCAAATAACCCTCATTTTGTAGTAAGCGACTATTTTGTATCACTTGAAGGTCTGCTTCATTTTTAACTGATTGTAAGGCTTCAAATAGTTGGCTTTCTCTTTTGGTTAAGCCACCTTTTTCAATTAGTCTTTTATGAATACGACAGTATTTAGGGTCATTATCATATTTTGCTTGTAATAACCTATTCTGCCTATTTAACTCTAATATTTTTGCGTGTATCTCTCTTAAAGCACCAATATTAGCTTTCATTTCATCTTGAGTTACTTCGTTTAATTTCTTCTTCTTAAACAAACGCTCCAATTCTTCATATAGACTAACAAACTCTGGGTCTTTTTTATCAAAATTACTTGCTAATTCCTCTCTTGTTTTACGAAGTGTGTCTTTTAGTTGGTCTGCTAATATGAGTTCTTCTTCACCAACTTTATTAAACATAAAAATAACATCCTCTAAAGCTACATTTAAAAGGTTAGTAGTATCAATATCATTTTCTAATGCTTCTTTTTGATTGAGTAATTGTAGATGATTATTAGCTTCTCTATATAATAATGATAGCTTTTTAAAATCTATTTTTTCTAATAACTCAAAATGTCCAAATAAACGTATTAGATTATATAGACTTTTAGCATTACCTAAAGCCTTAACTAAACTTAACATCTTTTTACGGTCTGATATTTCAGAGATTTGTTGCGAGAATATTTCAGCATTTTGGGTGTCAAAATGAAATAGAATCTCCTTAATATCTGCTATCTCTTCTTGAATTTCTTCTTTAGATTTAAAGATGTTGGAATAATGTTCCATTTCATCACCTAAAACATCTTGTAACTCCTCAAAGTAATCTTTATTAGTTTTATCAAATTCAGCTTTAATATCTGCAAAATCAACAACAAAACCGTATCTATAATCTTTATATGTTCTGTTTACTCTGGTTAAAGTTTGTAATAGATTATGCTTTTTAATTACACGACCTATATATAATTTCTTTAAACGTTTAGCATCAAAACCTGTAAGCAACATATTGTAAACAAAGAGTAAGTCAATTTTACCATCTTTAAAATCTTCTACTTCCTGTTTGCGTTCATCTTTAGTGCCAATATCGTGAAGTATTAAAGCAGCTGTTTTTACTTTATAACTTTCCTTTTTCTGCTTACCATAAGATTCATTTTCTTCTGCAACTTTGTCTAAAACTATATTATTACTACCGCTGTACTTATTATTGAATATTTCAAAGAGCATTTTAGCCTGGTCAGAACTATCACAAACTACCATACCACCAACAGACTCATCATTATTCATCAATCTAAAATCCTCAAAATCTTCAACGATGTAATCTAACATTGGTTCTGCAAATCTTGCATCTGCATAGATTTTCTTTTTAGGAACATCACCTTGCAATACTTTTATTTCTTTTAAGGCTTGTTCTAAAACCATTTTGTAATTAGAAGCAATTTCTTCTCTAATAAGTTTTAGCGTATAACCATCAGCTATAGAAGCGTTGTAGTAATATTTGTGAATATAATCTCCAAACAATGTTTTAGAATTATATTCTGTACCCAATAAAGGTGTACCTGTTAATCCAATTTTGATAGCACCTTTATCAGACTGTTCGAGATTAGCTAAGAAACTACCTTTAGGATTATAACTTCTATGAACTTCGTCTAAGAAATAAATACGCTGAATATTAATATCATAGTCTTGTTCTGTTACTATTTGAGCATCTTCAGAAAACTTTTGAATATTTACTACCGTAATTTCTGCATTTCCTCTTTCGTTATGAAGTGCTGCTTTAGATTTTATATCTGCAACAAATTCATTTCTTGAATTAACAATATGAACGGTTAAACCTCTGCTGGTAAATTCTCTTTTAGCTTGTATTAATAAGTCCAATCTATCTACTATAAAATAGAATTTTGGTATTACGTTTTGCTTTTGATAATAATCAGTTAGAAACTTTACATTGTAGTAGGTTAAAGCTGTTTTACCACTTCCTTGTGTGTGCCAAATAATACCTTTTCTAATACCCTCATTTAATTTATTCTCTATTGCTTTAGTTGCAAATAATTGAGGATAACGCATTATGTGCTTCTGTAAGCCTGCACTTTCATTTACATAAGCAATAGCATATTGTAAGATAAATGATAAACGGTCTTTTGAAAACAATGACGTAGAAACTCTATTTGTTGGTGTATTTGAATCTTTATTAGTTAAAAACTCTGGTGAGTGTTTTATGATAACTAAGTTGTTGTCTTTTAATATTTCATTTTCAGTAGCATCATTTTCAGGTAACAAAAGACTATTTAAATCAAATGCTTCTTCTTCTCTGAAATAATTAAATATTGGTTTATGATAAGAAGGTGAAGCGTAAAAGACACCTTGTACAGTATCTACATCATCAGTATCGTATTCCATATTATTAGAGAATACCATTAACTGAGTAATGTTTACAAAGCGTCTGAACTTTTTATTCTGAAAACGTTTATTAATTCTGTTGCGTTCTGCAATTATACCCTCTCTATTGTTAGGCTTTTTTACTTCAATAAAAACTAAAGGCAATCCATTAACCAAAAGAATTATATCAGGTCTAAACTCCTCGTCTCCATTTTTATAGGTAAGTTCTGTAACGACATTAAACGTATTGTTTTCAAAGTTTTCAAAATCAATAATCTTATGTCCTGTTTTTTGAATTATGCGCTCGTAAAAAGCCTTACCTAAATCTTCATTATCTAAAAGCAACGAAACATCACTCAACAATCTTTTGGCTTCATCTTCCTCTAAATTTTGATTTATTCTTTGTATGCTATCAATAAATATATCTGTGAATATGTTTGTTTCTTGATTCCAAACAGCTCCCTTTAACGATAAATACTTATATCCTAAACGAGTAAGATGCAGTATTGATGGTATTTTAACTCTTGAATCTTCGTTGAATTTCATTAGTATTGATTGACCTTTGATTTATACTTGTCATTTTTTATGCTACGGTTAATTTTCAATTAAAAGGTCACTTACCTTTATATTTAATATTTCCGCTATTTGATAAAGCACTTCCAAACTGGGTTGATTTCTGTTTTGCACATAACCATTTACAGTATTGAAACTCTTTCCTAATCTCTCAGCAAGCCACACCTGCTTAACCCCTCGTTCTTCGAGGACTTCTTTAATACGGTTCATAGGGAATCATTTTGAATGTTAAATATAGCATATACTTTGTATTAATACATCGTATTACGTTATATTTTTATAATAAATATGTATGTAGGTGATTATGTGTTAAGCGACAATCTTTGCTTTCTCCTTTAAAGTTTCAAGATGCTTTACCATATTGCTTTTACACCATTCCTCTTGTTTTATTGTTGGTGGGTGACCAATAGCTTTGGTTAACTCTTCCATCATAATCAGTTCAACTGCATCTATATATTCTGCTGTTGTAGATATGCTATCGTGAATAGTGTATATAGGTGCTAATGGATATTCTTCTGAAACACGCTTTGCTATGACGTTAATCATTAAATGACTCTCTATGCTCTGCAATAATCTTGGAAGTAGAGATTTGTCCTTACTTTTTATTTTAGCAAATACATCATACACCGCTTTAAACTTTTGCTCAAATAACCTTTTGGGTGCTGCTTCTGCTTGCCCCTTAAATTGGTTGGATGTAAACAATACTTGAAAAACTGCCGCTTTAACTTCTTTACGGTCTTTTAATTCAATACCCAATTCCTGTAAGAATGCATCTTCTAAAAACTCATATAGCTTTCCAGACACTACTAAGTCAATATAGTTCTGAAACTCATTATTTATAAGGGATTGGGGGATTTCTCCTAACATAATGTAAGAATCATTGTTATGAATATTTATATGTGAAATATTTAATGTATCACACTTTATTTCATTGAAAACCTTATTTATTTGATTAAAAGAAGAAAAATAGCGACTCTGCGGTTCATCAAAAGCAATCGACAATGAGTTGTTTTTATTTGGCTCAAATTTTTGCACTATCCAAAAATCACGACTCAACAAAATAGTGCTTAAATAAGGTTGGCTGTTTTTAATGTCCAATGAAATTAATTTTTGGCCATCATACGTAACACCATTTCTAATTCGACTTGGCATATTGGTTAAGTTGGTATGAAAGCGATATACATTATCATCCAACATTAAATTATAATCTTGCCATTTTAACCTCTGTGCGCTCATTTGAGCGTGTACCATTTGATTTGTTGGATGCTTGTATTTTTTTCGCACCCTGTCGTAATCCCAAAGTGCTTTATCTTTTATTTTTAAATTATGCTCTTCAACTAAAAATTCATTTATGTAATCATAATCAATTCGTAGCTTATCATTAAACCACTTTGTTAAAAAGCCAAGATGTTTAACCGACTCTATTTTGCGATTTTTATGTGCTTTTAATTTGTTTCTAAAAGTAAAGTCTTCAACCTGCATTGATTTTACAGGTGTTCTGTATTGCTCAATAAATCGAAATCCTTTTGATTTTTCACCAACCACATAATGATTATCGGACTCAATAATTTGCAAATCGCTTTCTAAATAGTTAAGATACTTTTTATAGTTCTGTATTTTATCCTGCAATTTTTTTGCATTGATAGGCACAAAATCTTCCCCCTGAATATTCTTATCCATTAATGGAATAGCATTTATTAAATGCAGGATATAACATAGCTTATCTAACTTATAGGGTTTAAAACTTGGTGGATTATTGTGCGTTAACTCGAATATATCCAAGTTTTCTGGTATGTATATTCTCATTAAGCACTTTTGTTTTGGGTTAAAATTCTAACTACATCGTCATACTCATAGTACATTGTTTTACCCATTTTAGTAAAGGGTAGTGTACCATTGATTCGTAAATTCTGCAACGTACCTGGTGAGATATTTAATAGCTCACGTACGTCTGCTGATTTTAACCACTTTTTTTGCTCTGTTTGGCTTCCTAAAATTGTCTTAAGTTCTGTAATGATTTCTTGTTTTAGAGTCTTTAAATCATCCTTTGTAATTACTTCAAATGTCATTCTGTATTAAAACGTATTAAAAGGTGTAAACACCTGATTTATATTACGTTAATTTACGATATTTTGACCTTTACATAAAACAAACTTATTAACAGTTATAAACAAAAAAGGCACTCTATTAAAAGCGTAAACCCTTGAATTAACAAGGGTTTTAAGCGGTTTTAAGAAATTTGTTTAACGTTATTATGTGTAAATGTTAATTGGCTATTCTCTTGGAAGCGTCAATACTACTTTTGTCTGCAAACTTTTGTTTTAAAATTGCCATATCATCACTTACTTTTCTATCCAATATTTTGGCATAATGTTGTGTCGTTTTAAGTGATTTATGACCTAACATTTTGCTTACAGATTCCATTGGCACACCATTAGACAATGTTACAGTAGTTGCAAACGTATGACGAGCTAAATGTGTGGTTAAGTTTTTATTGATACCACACAAGTCTGCTATCTCTTTTAAATAGGCATTGGACTTTTGATTACTCAACACAGGAAGCAATACACCTTTTATTACTGCCTCTGGATGGTTCTCGTATTTCTTTATAATCTCTAAAGCAGTTGGAAGTAGTGGAATATTACTTCGAGTATCGGTTTTAGTACGTTTTGTTTTAATCCATTTATCACCATCAATACCGAATACCAAATTATCTTTTGATAGCTTCTTAACATCGCTATACGCTAAACCAGTAAAGCAACAGAATATAAATATGTCTCTTACTTGCTCTAATCTATTAGTGTGTAATTCTTTTTCGAGCATTGTTTGTATTTCTTCTTCTGAAAGGAATTGACGTTCTACTTCTTTTAAACGCACTTTATAATTTAGAAATGGGTCTTTTTTAATCCAATCGTTTGCTATTGCTATACGTACTATCTTTTTAAAGTTCTTGATATACTTGATTGTACTATTGTGTCCGCAGTTTCTAACGGTTTTTAAATAGAACTCAAAGTCTGTAATATACTTGTGGTCTATTCTGTTCACAGGAATATCACTAACCTTGTACTGATGTTGCATAAACTCGTGTAAATGCTTGCATACTGTTTTATAACGCTCTAAAGTGCCTGCTGAAAACTCTCTACCTACTAATTTTTCAACTTGCTTGTTGTGATTTTTAAAGATGGTTATGAGTGTTCTTTGTTTTTCTTCCACTCCTAAAAACTTGTTTTTAAGGGTTTCGGTTGTAACCTCTTTGTTATCTTGTATTAAGTCTCTTTGGCTTTGATATACTTTTGTAGTAAGTGAGTCTAAATAGGCATTTAATTCTCGTATATCTTCTGTTCTTCCAATAGCTTTATTGGCTTCAACGCTCCATTTCTCAATTTCAATGATACGTTTTGTACTAATTTCTGTACGCTTACCATCTATGGTAATACGTAGGTAAATAGGACATTTGCCCTGTGCATCTACTTTACTCTTTTTTAAGTAGAATAATAATCCAAATGTTTTATTCATTCTGGTGACCTTTAATTATACATTAATTTACAAAATATTGAGGTCTTTTAATTGATATACCGTGCTGATTTATAAACAGTTATAAACAATTAGGTGACCTAATTAAGGTTATAAAAAGGTCACCTAATAGGTCACCAACAGAATGGTTTTTAATACATATTTTGATGTTTTGGGTAAAATAAAAAGTCCCATAAACATTGAGTTTACAGGACTTTCGTCGATTTTGAATAAATCTTGGCGGAGAAAGAGGGATTCGAACCCCCGGAGGTGTGACCCTCAACAGTTTTCAAGACTGCCGCATTCGACCACTCTGCCATTTCTCCAGTGATATCTCATCAGGTATTCCCTGAATGCGGCTGCAAATATAAAACCCTTTTTCTTATTTTAAAAGCTTTATTTACCAATAAATTTAATTTTTTATATCCCTCTAAAACTCAACATTTAATAATTGCCCTGTTAATTGTAATAATTCCAGTTCAATTAATTTAGTTTCATATTTAGTATTAGTCAAATCTGTTTGTGCATTCAATAAGTTAACTTGTGCCAACCTAAAATCTATAGAATTAATCTGTCCCAGTTTATATTGCTCAACAGATCGATCAAAATTATTTTGATTGGTAATTACATTTTGCTCTTGAGCTTCAATAATAAAGAGCTTATTAGTGTATTCTTCGCTCGTATTTTTAAGAATATTTTCTAAAGTTTTAAATTGTTGCTCCTGTAATATTTCTTGACTATCCAATACTATTTTAGCATTTGCTACTCTTGTTTTAGTAAAACCTCCGTCAAATACATTCCAAGAAAGGTTTAAACCAGCTTCAAGGCCATTAGAAGTGCTCCCTGCTGTAAAAGCCGTTGAAGGATTTTCATTTTTATTCCATCCATATGAGCCTGTTAATCCAACTTTAGGAAGATAATTACCTTTATTTGCTTTAATAGTATATTCACTAATTGCTATATTCTTTTCTTGCTGCTGTAAAACTACATTGTTTTCTAATGATAGTGATAACAAGTCTTCAAATGATAAAAATGTTATAAATTCTACTTCAGTTTCTACAACAAAATCTTCTTCTATTTGAACGCCTAAAATAATATTCAAATTCCGTTTAGAGTTTATAAACTCTTGACGTGTATTGATATAATTAATACTATCATTATTTACATCTACTTCTGCTTTTAATAATTCCAACTTAGTGGTTTGTCCATAATCTGTTTGATGTTTTATTCTTTCATAACGTAACTTAGAGATTTCTAATGTTTCCTTTAAATTATCTGTAATTTTTGAAAGTCTAGCAATTTGAAAATAAACGGTAAACAACTGCAAATAGGTGTTTTGAATAGTTTCTGTTGCTTGTAATTTTGTAAGATTCGTGTTCTCTTTAAGAAGCTTATAATCATATTTCCTTCCTAATCCATCAAAAATTGTATAGTTTAAATCCAAAGAGGCTCTATAGCTTTTTGATTCTGCACCATAAACATCAACGGTAGATCCATCTTGTCGTTCTATATGTTGATCTGTATTACTATAACCTGCACCTCCATTTGCAGAAATGGCAGGCAAAAACCCTGAGTTATAAATACTCGAATTATTTTCTGCTATTTCAACATCGTTTTCAGCAACTTTAATTCCATAGTTATTTTCTAAGGTGATAGCTATCGCTTCTTTTTTTGTTATTAACCGTTGTGAAATTCCCTGAAAAGAAAGTAACACAACAACAACACAAATAATTTTATTAATGTAATTCATCATTCTCATAATTTTGTTCAATAATAGCCCTTTCTACTTCTTCGTTGCTTACCTCCTTACCCGTTCTCATCCACTTAATAAATACTTTCATTGAGTTAGAGACTGATAACATTAATGGCAACATCACTAAAGTTAATACCGTTGCGATTCCTATACCGTAGGAAATTGAAACTGCCATAGGTTTTAGAAATTGAGCCTGTCTACTACCTTCTAATAATAATGGAGCTAAACCTGCTATGGTCGTTAAGGATGTTAAAAATATCGCTCTAAAACGAGATTTACCTGCTTGTACTAGGGCTTCATTATAGTTTATTCCTTCTTTTAAATAGGTATTAAACTTTCCAATTAATACCAATCCATCATTTACCATAATACCAATTAATGCAATGATACCTAACCATGATAAAATATTAATTGGGAAACCGTGAATATAATGACCTAAAGCAACTCCAATTAAACTAAATGGAATCATTAACATTAATAATAAGGGCTGACTATAGGTTCTAAATGTAAATGCTATAATTAAATAAATTAAAAATAAAATGATTGGGCCAACCAACTTCACAGAACCTATGGTTTTTGAAGCTTCTCTATTCTGTCCTTCATATACTGCTGAAACCGTTGGATATTTAGAGGTGATTTCCGGCATAACCGTTTCTTTAATTTCGTCTAAAACATCAGTAGCATTATCATCTGTTGATTTTAAATCTGCGGTTAACTGAATTTCACGTTTACCTTCTAAGTGATTAATAGCAACATCACCACGTTCTATTTTATAAGAAGCAATTTCAGAAAAAGGAACTTTAATCCCTGAAGGAGTATTGATCCACATATCATCTAAATTTTTAATAGATGACCGATCGTTAATTTGATATCGAACCCATACTCTTATTTCATCTTGTCCTCTCTGGAAACGTTGCGCTTGAAATCCAAAAAATCCAGCACGAACTTGACTCATAACACTTCTTAAGTTTAAACCAAGTAAATATGCCTTGTCTTTTAATTGAATTTGAACTTCTTTAATACCTGCAGGATCATTGTCGGAAACATCTTTTAAAACAGGGTTTGAAATTAAATTTAACTTCAACTCTTGCTTTGCTGCTTTTAATTCGTCAATATTATTCCCAACTAAAGAAACCGCAACAGGACTACCTCCAAAATTTCCTCCAGATCCAAATACCAAGCTTTCTACTCCATAAATTTTTCCTGATAAATTTCTTATTTTATTGGTTACTTCTTGTGAGCCTAAGTCACCTCTTAATTCACCTGGCAATAAATTTACGGTTAGCGTTGCATTAGAAGTTCCAGGCCCAATTCGCTTAATAATATTTTGTACGACAGGTTCATTATTAAAATCTTTTCTATCATATTGATCATTAACCAACCAAACTTTTTCTTCAATACTCGAAATTATAGAATCTGTAATCGATTCATTGGTTCCCTGAGGCATTTTTAAATTGATAGAAACAACATCACTTGCTATTCTTGGAAAAAATGAGGTACCTACAATACCTCCTCCAATAGCACCAATACTGAATATTAATAATGCAATAGGAATCGCAAAACCTAAAAATTTATTCTTTAAAAAAAACCTCAAATAAGGAACATAAAATTTGTCTCTTACTTTCATTAACCAACTATCAGCAGCTTTATTTACTTTCTTTAAGAAAACATCAACTTTACTAACTTTTCTATTTTCTCTTTGCAATGCTTTTGAATGTGCAATATGAGCCGGAAGAATTATTAAAGCTTCAATCATAGAAACCAACAAGGTTAATATAACGACCGTTGAAACTTCACCAAAAAACTCTCCAATTCTTCCATCTAAAAAGTAGAAGGTAGAAAAGGCTATCATAGTCGTTAACAATGCAGATACAACAGGTGGTAAAACTTCCATAGTTCCATCGATGGCTGCTCGTATTGGTGATTTTCCTTTCTCATAATGGTGATATATATTTTCTCCAATTACAATACCGTCATCCACTAAAATACCAATTACAATAATCATCCCAAATAGTGATAATACATTGATCGTCACTCCCATTTGTGCTGCAAAAATATACATACCTAAAAAGGAAATTGGGATACCCAAAGCTACCCAAAATGCCAATCTTGCATTTAAAAATATCGCTAAGAAAAACAATACTAATAACACCCCCATTAAAGCATTCTCAATTAACAATTTAGTACGCTGAGTTAATGTAACGGATCTATCTTGTGAAATATCTAATTGCACATTATCGTATTGTTGATTAAACTTATCTATATAATTTCTTACATCAGCTGCTGAAACTATTAAATCTTCGTTATTGGTATTACTAACAGAAATATTAATTGCTTTATTCCCATTAATAAAAATTCTATCAGGAGTTTCGGACCAAGTATCTTTTACATCTGCAATATCTTTTAACCGGATGATGTTTCCATTGGGCTCGGCTCTAACAATTATATTTAAAAGTTCATCTCCATAATACGATCGGTTCCTAGCTCTTATTAAATAATCTTCTTCACTTGTTTTTATATTTCCTCCTGTAATTAAAATATTAGTGCTACTAACAGCATCAGCAACATCTTGAAATGACAAATTATAAGCTCTAAGATCATTTTCTCGTACTGAAATCGCAATTTCTTCAGCTGGAAAACCAGAAATAGATACTTGAGAGATACCTTCAATCCCTCTCAAATCATTTTCAACTTCACGAGCATATTGTTTTAAGGTATTAAGCGGAATCTCTTCTCCACTTAAAGTAAAACTTATAGTTGACCTTATTCTTTCAATTTTAGATATTACTGCTGGTTCCATACCCGATGGGAAAGAAGGTACTCGATCTACCGCATTTTTTACATCTGATAATACAACATCTATATTTTTTCCCTTAATCGTTTCTACAGTGATGGTAGCGGAGTTTTCTCTTGAAACTGAAGTGACACGTTCTACACCAACAATTCCTTTTAAATTATCTTCAATTTTCAATACCACACCTTCTTCCATTTCAGAGGGTGAAGCACCTGGATAATTTAAACTAATTCTAATTGTCTTAGAATCTGTTAATGGAAAAAAGGAAGATTTAATTGAAAGTGCACCAACAACCCCAAGAACCAAAAATGCAAGAATTATTACATTTACAGCAACGGGGTATTTTATAAAATAGCTAATTATTTTTTTCATCCTTATTACTTTTCTTCATATATTTTCACTTTCATCCCGTCATATGAACCTGGTGTTGGTTTTGACAATATTAAAACACCATTATCAATACCTTTTATAACTGCTGTGTTTGCCGAAAAATATACTGGATTTACGTCAATCAATTCTAAAACTGAATCTCTCACCACATATATTTTTTTATTTTCTATCATTAGTTTTCTAGAAATTTCAATAGCATCAGTTTCATTTCTGGCTTCCAAATCAGCTTCTAAATAAGTGCCTTCCCTTAAATCTTTATGATTAACATCTATATACGCTTTTATGGTTTGTGAAGAAGCGTCTATTTTTCCATTAATTCTAACTACTTTACCTTCATACTCTTTTGTTTTTTCCAAATTATGAAGCTTAACTGAGTTGCCAATTATTAATAAATCAGCAAATTCAGAACTTACAGAAACTTCCATCTCGTAAATACTAGGATCAATAAACTCTCCCAATTTTTGACCTACTCTAATTAAAGATCCTGGAGTAACTAAAACTTCCGTTAAAATACCATTGTATGGTGCTCGAAGATTGTACTTGCCTAACTTCACTTCTAGGTTCTTTACATTATAATAAGCAGTATTAATACCTCTTCCAGAAATAAAATACTTCTCTTTATCTGTTTTGATTTCTGGCAGTTTAGGAGTCGTTTTGTTAATATCAAAGCTGTTTAAATAGTTTTGCCATTTATCATATTCATCAGGAAAATCAAATCTTATATCAGGCATGATACCAATGATACTATTGTAGAAATTACTTTTTTGAGATTGAAGATTGGCATAAAATTCATCACTATTTATAGATAAAATATTTTCGCCTCTACGGTATGATGTTCCTGCTTTAAATTCTTTAGAAGTAGGCTTTAAAACTCCTTGAACCTCAGCAAATAAATCGATTTTACGCTTAGCAGTTAAATTTCCACTGGTAGTAATTACAATTGGAATATCTTTATTCTCTACTTTTTCAACAAAAACGGTTTTTACAATTTTATCGAATTTTGGTTTTGGGCGCTTTTTATTGTCTATTAAGTATTTTGCTACAAAAGCAGCTCCTACTAATATTAAAATACCCAACACTATTGATAATATTTTTCTCATTGTATCTATTTATATATGTTTCACTTCGGAAACAAAATTTGTTTGAATTTTTTTTAAAGTTTCTATAATTTGATGTTTCTCGGTGTGAGAAATATTTTGCTCCAAACGCTCTATCATTAGTTTTAGAATGGGTTTTACTTTCTTAAAAGTATCTTTTCCAAAATCAGTTAAATAAACCTGATTGATTCGCTTGTCATCTTTGCATTGTTTTTTAATAATGTAATTTTTCTTCTCCATTTTAGAAAGCAAACGAGTCAGTGAAGATTTATTTCTAAAAATTAATAAGGCCAATTCATTTTGACTAATACCATCGTTATCATGAAGCTTTTTTAAAACAATCATTTGTTCTTTAGTAAGATCTAAATCGTTCTCTTTAAATAGCTCAAGCAAATGATAATTAACTATCTCTACCGTCTTACCTAACCAAGGGCCTATAGAGCTATCAAAATCAATTATAATTTCATTATTTTTCATCTTGCAAAGATACAAATATTTACAATTAGTTGCATACGCAACTAATTGTAAAATAATGTTAAATATTAACAAAACAAGAAAAAAAATTAGGTATAAAAAAAGCCGCCTAAAAAACCAACTATTTAGGCGACTTTGTGCACAGATCTACTAAACCTTGAATTGTGCATCCAATATGAATATAAAAACGTAAAGAACCCTTTTATATTATAAATACTAATTATTAGTAAATAAAATTCTTTTTCATAGCAATTTTCATTTTACTAATCTAGTATAACTAACTAGATGTAAATTACACTATAAAAAACTAGTATTAAAGAAACCCCGATAAGAGTTTACTAGTTATGGAAGATGAAATACTACTAGCAAAAGAAGAAAAAATCTTTATTCGCTTTATAGTTTCTTTCTTCAAAATAAGATTTAATAGTTTCTTGGGATTTTGTATTTGCTACAGTAACAATACTTTGTGAATTCTCAATGGTTTCTAATGAAGTAAATGGAAGCATTTTTTGATCATATATATGCTTACCTATTTTTTTAGGATTGTCGCAAATCCAATAAAATTCAATTTTTAATGATACTAGTTTTTTTGCTAATGTCTTCCCTTTATCTCCTGCTCCCCAAACTACCAAATTTTTGTTGGAGTTGTAATCAAGTTTCATAAAATAACTCGTTTTAATATCCAAAAAAGTATGATCTGCATAATGAATATCCGTCCGTGAAGTTCTGATAGCATAATCCCTCCAATAATGCAATGTTTCACTACATGCTATTGGCTTTAAATCTTCCTGATAAAAACGAAAAGCTAAATCATAATCTTCGGGGTAATAATTGGGTGCAAATGCACCACACTTATCTAAATCTTCACGAAAAACCATCCAGCAAGGTGATGGGATCACACACTCTTTATAGATTCCTTCAAAATTAGTTCCCATCTCAATTAAGGAGTTTAACCACACCTCATATTTTTTAAAACCTTCCCCTAAAATTCCTTCTGCAAAATATTTCACTTTACCCAAAGCTATATGGCCTTTACCCTTAGCTAATAAATTTGATTTTAAAACTTCTAATTTATTCAAACTCATTATATCATCTGAATCCATTCTTGTAATTAATGCTCCTGAAGAATGAGAATATGCCAATCGCAATGCTTCAATAATACCTTTACCGTTATTTTTAAATACTTTAATACGTTCATCATTAATAGCATAACTCATTAATACTGATAAACTATCATCTGTTGAATGATCATCGATTGCAATCAGCTCCCAATCTTTTTCAGTTTGATTAACTATAGAGTCTAAACATGCTTCCAAAAATTGCGCTGTATTTTTTACAGGCATTAAAATACTTATTGCAGGTTGATGATTCATATTTGTAAATATAAATAGTTGTCAATTATAAATTAACTTTTCACATAACTTTCACAATTAAATTTTATAGTTACTGTATATTTAGCATCTTAAAATTATACTTATGATTCGAATACTTTTACTTTTTGTTATTGCTTTAACTGCATCGTGTAACTCTGCTCAAAATGCAGCAACCAAAAAAATGACATCTAAAGATTACGCTAATACTATTACGGCAAATGAATTAAAAACACACCTTTACACTTTTGCAGATGATGATATGGAAGGGCGAATGACGGGTGAAAATGGAAATAATAAAGCTGCTGAATACCTTAGAAATTTTTACATAGATGAAGGTATTGATTCTCCAATCGAAGAAAAGAATTATTATCAACCTATTCCAGCTTCTTATTTTAATGATTCATCAAAAGGTAATCCATCACAAAATGTAGTTGCTTTTATTGAGGGGTCTGAAAAACCAGATGAAATAATAGTAATTTCTGCTCATTATGATCACGTAGGAACTAGAGGCGGTGAAATATATAATGGTGCTGATGATGATGGAAGTGGTACTGTTGCTCTTTTAGAAATCGCAAAAGCTTTTCAGAAAGCAGTTAAAAACGGTAAAGGACCTAAAAGATCAATTTTAATATTACACGTTACAGGTGAAGAAATTGGTTTGTATGGTTCAAAATATTATACTGAAAACCCTTTGTTTCCTTTAGCGAATACCGTTGTGAATTTAAATGTAGATATGATTGGTAGAATTGGTTCTGAGAAAGAAGGGAATGATAATTATGTATATTTAATAGGAAGTGATAAGCTAAGTCAAGAATTACACGATTTATCTGAAGACGTTAACGAAAAATATATGCAATTAGAGTTAGATTACACTTATAACGATGATAATGATCCAAACCGTTTTTATTATAGAAGTGATCATTACAACTTTGCAAAAAATAATATTCCCGTTATATTTTATTTTAATGGTACTCATGCAGATTATCACAAACCAACGGATACTCCAGATAAAATTGAATATGATTTATTAGCAAAAAGAACTCAACTTATTTTCTTAACAGCTTGGGAAGTTGCAAATAGAGAAGGTAGAATTAAAGCTGACAAGTCTTAAAAAAATATAAACAACTTAATGAAGTCTAATAGTTTTATTTTATTAGGCTTTTTTTGTATAAATTAATTCCACAAAAAAAGCTCCTCTTTTCAGAGAAGCTCTTGCTTTTGGGTGGAAGACGGGATTCGAACCCGCGACCCTCGGTACCACAAACCGATGCTCTAACCAACTGAGCTACAACCACCATTTAATATTCGCCCTAAAGCGGTTGCAAATATAAATCAATTACAACTTCTTCGCAATAGACATAGCAAAGAAATTTTAAATTAAATCGTATAATGATTCTACAGCCACATAACGTTCTACATTAAAGCCTTCTGCATGTTCTGTTCCAATCAATCTTCCTAAATCTTGAGCTCTATAAGAAATGCTGTCTTTAAAGTTTGTTGATGAAATTGGAGTAACAGGTTCCTTAGAATCTTGCTGATGAAATTGGGTTTTATAGGCAAAAACAGCATCTAATTTTTTATCCATATATCCTGTAACATCAACAACAAAATCTGGTTCACTGTTTTTCCATTGTATATAATGATATACCTTACTAGGCCTCCAAGGCTTTTGGATATTACCCAAATCATCTTTTGTTATTACTTTTTGTAATCCACTTAAAAAACAAGCATCACTAGTTAAATTACTTCCTTTTGGATGGTCAATATGACGATCGTCAAAAGCATTGCAAAGCACAACATCGGGTTTAAATTTTCGAATCTTTTTAATCAGTTTTAACTGATGCTCTTTATCATTCACAAAAAATCCATCTGCAAAGCCCATATTTATTCTAAAACTAGCCCCTAATATTTTTTTAGCATCTTCAGCTTCAGCATCTCTTGTTTCAGCGGTTCCCCTTGTGCCTAACTCTCCCCTAGTTAAATCTATAATACCAACTGTTTTTCCAAAAGCAATTTCCTTAGCAATAGTTGCTCCTGCTCCCAATTCTATATCGTCTGGATGTGCCCCTATGGCAAGTATATCTATTTTCATTTTGTAAATATAAGTTTAATTGCAACTCTTTTCAAAAGCTTGTTTTAAATCTAAAACAAGGTCTTTCCAATCCTCAATTCCAACAGATAATCTTAAAAGTCCTTCACTAATTCCTTGTTTCTTCCTTTCTTCTTCACCTAATAAAGCGTGTGACGTTTTTGAGGGAGCCAAAATAGTGGACTCCACTCCTGCTAAGCTCATAGATGGTTTAATAAGTTGTAAGGCTTTTAAAAATGCTTCAGCGTTAATTGCATCATCTAATTCAAAAGACAACATTCCTGTAAAACCCTTCATTTGAGATTTTGCTAATTTATAATTGGGATGTGATTTAAGTCCTGGGTAATATACATGTTTTACAAAAGGGTTCTTATTAAGCCATTTGGCTAGTTTTCGAGCATTTCTATTGTGAGCTTTTATTCTAATCGCCAACGTTTTCATACTTCGCTCTAATAGCCAAACAGTATATTCACTTAAGCTTCCTCCTAAATTTTTAGCAACATTCCATATTTTCTCAATATGCTCTTCGGAAGCTGCTACTGCTCCTGCACAAATATCACTATGTCCTCCTAAATATTTAGTAGCACTATGAATCATCACATCAATACCAAAATCTGAAGGGGTTTGATTAATCGGAGATGCAAAGGTATTATCTATTAAGGTTACTAGTCCCTTATCCTTTGCCAGTTTAGAAATCATTCCTAAATCTGTAATCTTCATCAATGGGTTGGATGGAGATTCAATATAAATCACCTTGGTGTTTTCTCTGATTTTAGATTTAAAATTAGATTCTGAAAAACCATCTGTAAAATCGAATTCTATTCCATATTTAGGAAATTCTTCTACTATAAAATTATAGGCACCTCCATAAATAGATTGCTGCACTACCACGTGATCACCCTTATTTAAAAACGCTAATAATGCGGTACTTACTGCAGCCATTCCACTACCAAAAATAAGTCCTGCTTCCGTTTTTTCTAGAGCAGCTATCTTCTTGCATAATGCTTCTTGGTTGGGGGTGTTAAAGTATCTTGGGTACCTTAGTACATCTACGTTTTCGTAGGCATACGAATTGGTCATAAACAAAGGAGAAATAGCTCCCTTGAACTGTTTATCTTCTACTTCACCAATATGAGTACATATCGTGTTTTTGCCATATTTAATATTTCCCATTATAAATTTATTTTAAGAGACTAAATTTATTAAAACCATTAGAGGTTTGCTATCTTTATCCAATGAAAATTTTACTCACTAACATAAAAGAACTTCTTCAAGTTCGTAACGATGCCCCTAATAAAGTTTGTGGGGCAGAAATGAAAATACTCCCAACCATCAAAAACGCATGGTTATGTTTAGAGGATGAAATCATTAAGGACTTTGGAGCTATGGATTCCTTACCAGAAACTGAAGTAGATAAAACCATAGATTGTACTGGAAAAATTGTACTCCCAACTTGGTGTGATTCTCATACCCATATCGTTTATGCAGGTAATAGAGAACAGGAATTTGTAGACCGAATTAATGGTTTGTCTTATCAAGAAATAGCAGATAATGGTGGAGGAATCATTAATAGTGCTAAAATATTACAAGCAAGCTCTGAAGAAGACCTATATAAGCAATCTGAAAAAAGATTGATCGATGTCATGCGTTTAGGAACGGGAGCTATTGAGATAAAATCGGGTTATGGCCTTACTACCGATGCAGAATTAAAAATGTTAAAAGTGGCAAAACAGTTAGGTCGTAATTATCCTATTAAAGTAAAAACCACCTTTTTAGGAGCTCATGCAGTACCTCCTGAATATAAAGACAATAAACAAGGATATCTAGATTATATTTGTAATGAAATGTTGCCAAAAGTAGCTGAAGAAAACTTGGCGAGCTATGTAGATATATTTTGTGAAAAAGGATATTTTTCTGTCGAAGACACCCAACAATTACTTTCAGAAGCTAAAAAATACCATCTAATTCCAAAAATTCATGTAAATCAGTTCAATGCTATAGGAGGTGTTAAAGCTGGAGTTGATTTTAATGCTCTTAGTGTTGATCATCTAGAAGTATTAAATGACGAAGATATTGAAGTATTAAAAGGTTCGGTAACAATGCCGGTAGCACTCCCCTCTTGTTCTTATTTTTTAAGTATTCCTTATACACCAGGTAGAAAAATAATAGATGCAGGACTTCCATTAGCATTGGCTACCGACTACAATCCAGGTTCTACACCTAGTGGAAACATGAACTTTGTGGTTGCAACTGCCTGTATTAAAATGAAACTAACACCAGAAGAAGCCATAAATGCTGCTACCCTGAACGGTGCTTACGCAATGGGCCTAAGTGATTCTCATGGAAGTATCACTAAAGGTAAATCTGCTAGTGTTATTATTACTCAAGAAATCCCTTCCTATGGCTATTTACCCTATGCTTTTGGAAGTAATTTAATCGATCAAGTACTAATTAATGGAGAACTAATAGGTTAAAACTTATTCCTTATAATTTTCTACTAATTCTCTAACCACACTCATTTCAAAATCATAGGTGTTTTTAAGGTCACTTAACCTTTCATCTACAGAAACTGTATTGGGTAAACCTAGCTTTTCTATTAGATAAGTGGTAGGTACACCCATTTCTTTTTCAATCCCCAATAAGGTCATAGATCCTTTAATCGTTTTTGTTTCATTTTCATGAGACGTTTCCATTGTATGTTCTTCACTTTTTGAACCTTTTTCAACAGGTGTCACTAAAGGTGCAATTGCGAATAATAAAATCGCTATAGCTCCAATAATACCGAATAACAACCGATTTTTAGAATAATCTTTTGGTTTTCCTGATGCGACTTTTATTATCCAACGCCAATGATATATTAAATGCAAAACTAAAATGGAAAAAAACACTACAGACAACCAAAAATGAATCGCCCCCCATTCATGGCGGTCTAAACTCCAAATTGTTGCATTTTTTCCGCTACCTGGAGGAAGCATGAATCGCATTAAAATCCCAGTAGTAGTAAGAAAGATAAATGCAATGATAGCAAGGGAATCGATGATAAAATTCTGATTGGATTTTTTCATAATTACAATTTTAAAATTGATTTTATTTCAACCCCTTAAATTACGAAAAATCTAATTTTTAAGCAATATAATAGAGCTACACTTTTAATCAAATTGCACATTTTTGGGTAAACATTATTTATATTAAAAAACAAGCTTTAATTTTGAAAATCAAATAGAAAAAAAATGCAAAAACAACTCATAGAATGCGTACCTAATATAAGTGAAGGACGCGATTCAAAAATTATAGAAACCATTTCACAAATTGTAGAAACAGTAGATGGAGTAAAACTCTTGGATGTAGATCCTGGAAAAGCAACCAACCGTACTGTAATTACTTTTGTAGGAGAACCATTACCCGTTATTGAAGCTGCCTTTAGGTTGATTAAAAAAGCTTCTGAATTAATTGATATGAGTAAGCATACTGGTGAGCACCCTCGTTTTGGAGCAACCGATGTTTGCCCCTTAGTTCCTATTTCTGGGATTACTTTAGAGGAAACTGCAACCTATGCTCATCTGTTAGGTGAACGTGTAGGTAAGGAATTAGGCATCCCCGGTTATTATTATGAGAAAGCAGCCAAAGAAGAAAAAAGAAAAAATCTTGCCAATTGTAGAAGTGGAGAGTATGAAGGTTTATCCAATAAATTATCTGATCCCAATTGGAAACCCGATTTTGGCCCTGCAGCATACAATAGTGATGTTGCCAAAACAGGTGCAACGGCTATTTCTGCTCGTGACTTTTTAATAGCATACAATGTAAACTTAAACACTACTTCTACTCGTAGAGCTAATGCTATCGCTTTTGACATTAGAGAAGCAGGGCGTGTAAAACGTGAAGGAAACCCAATTACTGGTAAAAAAGTATTGGATGAACAAGGAGAACCCCTTCGTGTTCCAGGGAAATTAAAGGCAGTAAAAGGAATTGGTTGGTATATTGATGAATATGGGATTGCCCAAATATCGTATAACCTTACCAATATTACCATTACATCGATGCACGAGGCGTTTGACGAAAGTTGTAAAGCAGCATTAGCAAGAGGAATTAGAGTTACTGGATCTGAGATTATTGGCTTAATACCTTTGCAAGCGATGTTGGATGCTGCAGATTACTATTTAATTAAACAGGAACGGTCCTTAGGAATTGCTGAAAGCGAAAAAATAAAAATAGCTGTTAAATCTTTAGGCCTGGATGATTTAAAACCTTTCCACCCAGAAGAAAAGATAATCGAATACATGCTAGGGAATGATGAGAAAAAACTCATCGATTTTAAACTAGATGATTTTGCCGATGAAACCGCTGGAGAATCTATGGCTCCAGGTGGTGGATCTATCTCGGCTTATGTTGGTGCATTGGGAGTATCTCTAGGAACCATGGTTGCTAATCTCTCTGCACATAAAGCAGGTTGGGATGATAAATGGGAATTCTTTTCAGACTGGGCAGTTAAAGGACAGGCTTATAAAGAACAATTATTGTTTTTAGTAGATGAGGACACCCATGCCTTTAATAAAATTATTGATGGTTTTAGAATGCCAAAAGATACGGAGGAAGAAAAAGAAGCTAGAAAATTAGCAATTGAAAATGCTACTAAATACGCTACTGAAATTCCTTTTAAGGTGATGGAAACTTCCTTTAATTCTTTAGAGGTTATGCAGGCTATGTTAAAAGATGGTTTACAAAATTCCTTATCGGATGCCGGTGTTGGTGTTCTATGTGCTAGAGCAGCAGTAATTGGTGCTTATTTTAATGTACGTATTAATGCAAAAGACATTAAGGATCGAGATTTTGCTTCCGATATTTTAGCGAGAGCAGAAAACATTTATCAGCAAACCTTAGCAGTAGAAAAAGATACGATTGCTCTAATAGACTCAAAAATGTAATGCCTTTAACCATACTTCCTTTTCAAAAAGATTTTGCTAAAGCGTTTTATGAGCTTAACATCGAATGGTTAGAAACCTATTTTTATGTAGAAGCATATGATAAAGAGGTATTAAGCAAACCTGAGAAATACATTATAGAGCCTGGAGGCTATATATTTTCAGCCATAGAGAATGATATAGTTATAGGGACCGTTGCATTGATGCCTTATTCTGAGAATGTATTTGAACTTACTAAAATGGCTGTCGCTCCCAACCAAAGAGGAAAAAAAGTTGGGCAACAACTTATGCAATATTGTATTGATTTTGCAAAAACTAACCAATTTGATGCCTTGTTATTATATTCAAACACCTTATTAGAAAACGCCATCTATATTTATAGGAAATATGGTTTTATAGAAATTCCTGTAGAACCTAATAGCCCTTATAAGCGAAGTAATATTAAAATGGAATTGGTGTTGGGGAATGAATGAGGGAATGAATGAATGAGGGAATGAATGAATGAATGAATGAATGTGGAATGGGTGAAACGTGAGTCGTGAGTAATAAATTCTAAAATAATAATAAACGCTCTAATTAAATTAGAGCGTTTTGTTTGCAATTATTAAACTACTACCCCACAGTAGCAATTTTCATTGCATTGCTTGATGCTAATTGATAAAATTGACCGTTGATGTCTTGAAAAAACATAATACCAATTGCTGTTAATGTTGCTGTTGTAGCTACCACAGGTGTGCCAATTTCTAGGTCGACTGTTAGTGTTATATCACTCCCAACATCACCTACTATAGGAATGGCTGCACTTTCTGACGTATTGCCTATAGCGTTTTCTGATTCGTCTACTGGCTCGTAAGAGTTTAGTGCTTGAACGAACTCATAATCGCTTACCAAACCTGCTGCTAATATTAATTTAAAATGCGTTGCTCCTTCTGGTGCTGTGATAAAAGCATCTGTATTAAAATCTGGAATGGTCCAAGTTGCTATATCTCTATTGGCATTTAAACTTGGCAGCTTATATGGTGCATAAAATTGTGTGCTTAGCGCATCTTTTTTATTTAGTTCAAATCCCTCTAACAAATCTTTATTTGCTAAAATATTTATTTCTCGTTTTCCACGAATACCTGTTCCGGTATTAAGCATTTTACGCATAATACCTGTTAAACGCGCTGATAGATAGGTGTCGCCCATAGACTTAACGACTGTTATTAGTGAATCTCGCAAAGCTTTACTTGCTTTTGCTGCTCCGCCAAACTCCTGCATATTTTCGCGAGTACGTTTGTAATTTGGATCTTTCTCGATACGAGATTTTGAAACACTAGATTTAACTTTAACGAGCGATTTCCCGTCTTTTTCGTAGTAGGTTAACCCTCCTAGGGTTCCCTCAAACTTAAGATAGCTGTTATTTTTAGCCATAGCTTTAAGAATTTATGATGCCTATTAATGAAAGTTACTTAATAAGTAATCTTTGAGGCATCTGGTTAGTATTTAAATTAAAACTTAAGTGGGTGTCGACAAAAAACACTTAAGGTATCATGACGATTTGTGGGCATCGTTTTTATTAAAAATCTTTGGGGATATGGATTTTTGAATACCTTTTTGTGGGATAGGTATAGGCAAATATAAAGATGGAAAAACGAGAATTGCAAGTTTTTTCTTACAAATGTTTAAAAATAGGGGGAAGAAATTTATTGCTTATTCATTTTCTTTTATGTCAAAAGAAAACGAACCAAAAGAAAGGACACTTTTTCAAAGGTATTTTTTTCCTTTGTCAAAAATCGTAATTAGTTATCTAAAATGCTTCCAAGGCTTCAGAATTTTTATACGATAACTAATTAACTATACTGGTGAAAAAGAAAACCTTCTAATAGACTTTATCTTATATTAATGTTAGTTTTTGAATGAATGGGTGAATAGTGATTAGTGAGTAGTGAAGGATGAATGGGTGAGTTATGAAAAAGGGGAAGAAATTTATTGTTTATTCATTTTCTTTTATGTCAAAAGAAAACGAAACAAAAGAAAGGACACTTTTACATAGGTATTTTTTTCCTTTGTCAAAAATCGTAATTAGTTATCTAAAATTCTTCCAAGGCTTCAGAATTTTTATACGATAACTAATTAACTATACTGGTGAAAAAGAAAACCTTCTAATAGACTTTATCTTATATTAATGTTAGTTTTTGAATGAATGAATGAATGAATGGGTGAATGAAGGAATGAGGGAATGAGGGAGTAATGAAAGTGTTTTATTTTTATATTTACTTTTTTCCATTGCTGGATCCCCAATCAAGTTGAGGAGTAACAAAAAAAGCTAGGCTTACGAAATCCATTCTAAATTTATTGTTCGCTGCAAATTTCACGAATGGTTTTCGGTAGGCCGAGGGAAAGAAATGAAAGAATGAATAGGTGAATAAAAAGCTATATGTTCATTTTCTTTTATGTCAAAAGAAAACGAAACAAAAGAAAGGACACTTTTACATAGGTATTTTTTTCCTTTGTCAAAAATCGTAATTAGTTATCTAAAATTCTTCCAAGGCTTCAGAATTTTTATACGATAACTAATTAACTATACTGGTGAAAAAGAAAACCTTCTAATAGACTTTATCTTATATTAATGTTAGTTTTTGAATGAATGGGTGAATAGTGATTAGTGAGTAGTGAGTAGTGAAGGATGAATGGGTGAGTTATGAAAAAAGGGAAGAAATTTATTGCTTATTCATTTTCTTTTATGTCAAAAGAAAACGAACCAAAAGAAAGGACACCTTCAGCAAGGAATTTTTTATTCTATTTTTATCGAATAAAAAACAATTTCAAAACTCCGCGCTCTTCGAGCTGAATCTCGGAGCTTTTGAAATCTATTCTGTGCTGAAGGAGGCTTCGATTTGTATTTTTATTCTTGTAATTGAATGAATTAATGAGTGGGTGAATATTTTAATTAACTCATATATTCTTGCCAGTGAATTAGTATGTATTTTTCTTTTTGTTGCTCTTTTCTTTTTAGAAACCCAAATTCATAAACAAATAAATAAACATCTCCATTTTTATTTTTCCAATAATGAGTAAAAAAATTAGGGTTGAAGCCTAGTTTTTTAATTGTTTCTGACCTTACTGTTGCTTTTCCAGATTTATTGAAACTCTTCAATATTCGTCTATTTAGTTTTAATTGATTGTCTACTTTATTATAAAATCTAGGTGCTTCTTCTTTAGATTTTTTATAATGATATGAGCTTTTACAATATGGATCACAAAATATTTTATCTGACCTTCCTTGTAAATCCTTATCACAAGCTAAACATTTTTTAAGATTCATAGCTTTTATTTAATTGAACATTATACGTATACTATGCGTATAAGATACGTTTATTATTAATTGTATGTTTAGTTTTATTCAAAAACCATGAATTTAAAGCAACATATTACTTTAAAACGTCTTTTTATCGAGGGTCAATCTTGCATTGGATTAAAGTTTTATGCAAATAAAGCGATACAGCTAATTATTAAGGAGCTAACAAATGTACAATGGAGTACTGAGTTCACGATGTATTACGTCCAAAATAACAAGACAAATATTGATCAACTTTTTTCATTATTTAAAGGGATTGCTTGGATTGACACTCAATATTTTTACGAAAGGAACAGGTCTAAAGAATTGAACGAAACCTTTGACTCGTCTTGGGTTAAAGCAAGAAAGCGTCCTGATAATTTTAAATTTTGTCCTGACAATTATCTTCGGAAATTAGAACTTAAAAAATACGCAAACAATACTGTTAAAACTTACGTGTCTTGTTTTGAAGATTACCTTAATTATTATAATGATAGAGATGTTAACAGGTTAGATGAGAACGATGTAAGAAATTATTTGGATTACTTAATAAAAATGAATCGTTCGGACTCTTATTTAAACCAAGCTATCAACAGTATTAAATTTTATTACGAGACTGTACTAGGTATGCCTAATAGGTTTTATAGTATTGAAAGACCTCGGCAAAAAAGAAAATTACCTGTTGTATTGTCTAAAGAAGATGTTTTATTAATTATTGCGAGTACTAATAACCTGAAGCACAAATGCATTATAAGTCTTTTATATTCGGCAGGTTTAAGAAGATCTGAATTAATAAGTTTAAAACTAGCGGATATTGAAAGTAAAAGGATGCTCATAAGGGTTCGAGATGCTAAAGGGAATAAAGATCGTTATACTTTATTATCTGATAAGCTATTAAAGGATTTGAGGCTTTATTATAAAGAATATCGGCCAAAAAAATATTTATTTGAAGGACAAACAAAGGATCAATACAGCCCTAACAGTGTTGGGAAAGTAGTAAAAAATGCTGCTTTAAAAGCGGGTATTAAAATACCGGTTTCGTCGCATATACTGCGTCATAGTTTTGCCACACATTTACTAGAGTCTGGAGTTGACATACGTTACATTCAACTTTTACTTGGACATAATTCTACTAAAACCACTGAAATTTACACTCATGTTGCAAAAAGCAGTTTTGATTTTATTAAAAACCCTTTAGATTTTTAATTTTAATGTATATTTGGGTATATATATAGTAAATATAAACACACCAGTGTGTTTATCTATACGTTGTGCTTCATTATCCGAAACTGCTAACCAATGATAAAATTCTTTAGAAAAATTAGACAAAAAATGCTGACTGAAAATAAATTCAGTAAATATCTGCTTTATGCTGTTGGCGAAATTATCCTTGTCGTTATTGGAATTTTAATTGCATTGCAGATTAATAATTCTAATGAAAAATCAAAAGATATTGAATTAGCAATTAAACAAGTTGAAACCCTAAGTCAAAATTTATTTAGAGTTAATAAAAACAATGCTGAAATATACTTTTTGCAAATTCATGATAGTGTTTTACAAGCTTTAAGAAATCATAGAACCGAACTTAATCCGAATTTCAGTAGATGGTATGACAAGAATCCGCTAGAATTAGGTTATGATTTGGCATATACTATGAATGAAAACTTTGATTTGGTTATTGATCTAGAAAAATCTTTTCCAGATGAATACACCAAGGTTGTCCAATCAATAAAAGAGACTAAAATTATTCACGAAAATCTTAAGCCTGATATTGAACGACTTCAAATAATTGAAAGACTGAATAAAGAAATACTTTTAAATAATTTTGATTGGTTTGATGATAATACTGAAGTAGCACTGAAAAAAAGACAGGAATACTTTTTAAATGACTCTCTATTTCAAAATCGATTGTTTGATTATATCCAAAGTTTCAAAATGTATTCATCACAAGCAAATAGATTAAGAATGATGAAGGCGAAAATTTGGTCTGAAGTCGAATTGCTAAAACTAAATAAAACAATTTCACATTTAAAAAGTGGAATTAATGAAATGGGATTAGTTAAATTATCCGAAATCGATTGCTCGGAGACTTATCAAGAAAGTGTGTTGCCGTCATTTCTAATTTGGAATCTAGTACATAATTCAACAAATGACACCATACCAATTGGAACTTGGAATAGTAATAAACCAACATTCTATTTACCACCAAACAGTTTCGAAGTTCTAAGTGGTCGACTAAATGATGCAATCAGAATCTTTAAAAATGGAAATTGTTCCAAAAAGTATAGAACAATGATAAATGGATATTTAATTATTGAGTAAAAAATAACGAAAGCACAACAACGTGTATAATTCATTGCTAGTTCTAGCTTACTTGGAAATTCCTTCGGATTTTTCGCCAAGTTCTGTTAATTTTTATTAATTTAGTCGCTTAAACACGCAACGAAATCATACACAAACACGTTGTGTTAAAGGATACTGAACCAGCCGCATATTAAAGCACTTTAGGTTTTTGCCAACAGAAGGCCTGATTACATCCAACGCTCGAAAAACCAAAAGAGCTAAAATTAGTCTAAATATGATGCATCAAGTTGGCTTGCTTAAGAAAGATTTTAGAAAAATGAATTTTCTATATTTGAATCACTATACGCTGTCAAGGATACCCAAAAATTATCAATGGAATACAATTCTTGGACAAATTTTTGGAAAGTGGAAAAGACAAGTTCTAGTTTGAAGATGATGTAGAAAATTGACCAAGCATATTGAACAAATGGATTGAACTCTGTTATCGTTAAAAGAGTACGAAAACCGAATCGAATCACAGAATAAAGTTTCATTTGTAAGAACTAATGCAACCAACACTTCGTAAAACTTGATAGCAAAGAATTAAAGTGCAAAAGAAGACCTATTAAAAATTTGGGATGAAATTGCAAGACGAAAGCATTTCTATGCATAGCAATTACTAAAATTTTTAACCGACAAGATTAATTTATTAAAATCACGACCCTAGAAACAATACAAAGTTAACTATATGCCTACATTAATAATTGATTTAGCGAAATATTAGTAAAGTAGAAGAGCCACAGTTAAGAATCTACTCTCCGCCTATTAACAATAATGAAACTCTAGAAAAAGAGAAAGAAAAAATAGATGTAATTTCTCTTTTCTCCGGATGTGGAAATGGATTTAGGATTTCATCAAACTGGTTTTAACATCAAATGGGCAAACGATATTGAAACTAGAGCGTGTGAAACTTATGCTAAAAATATTGGAAACCATATTGTGGATGGCGATATTACAAAATTGGATTATTCTAAAATTCCTGATGCAGATTTAATACTTGGCGGATTTCCTTGCCAAGACAAAATATGATTTGGAAAAGAGGAGGAATAAATACTGACAGAGGAAACTTGTATCAAAACTTTGTTGAAATTGTTTCCCAAAAAAACCCATTAATGTTTATTGCGGAAAATTAAAAGGTTTCTTACAGCAAATAAGAAAAAAGCCATAAAACAAATAATGGAAGATTTTTCAGCAACAGGTGAATACGGTTATAATACTACACCACATTTAATAAATTTCGCAGAATATGGTGTTGCTCAAGTAAGACAAAGAGTTTTAATAATTGGTGTAAGAAAAGATGTTGAACAATATTTTGACATTCCTAGCTCCAGACTAAGATGTAAATAATTATTATCTTCAAAAGAAGCCCTTAAAGGTGTTGAAAAAGTTAAGCATAATAATAGACATCAAAATATTCAAAATAGTACAATAGAAAAGCTAAAACTAATTCCTCCAGGTGGTAATTTTACAAGTATTCCAAAAGACTCTCCTCATTATGTAAAAGGTATGATTTCTCATGTATACAGAAGATTACATCCAGATAAACCATCAACAACAATTATAGCTAGTGGTGGTGGTGGAACTTGGGGTTATCATTATGAAGAGCCAAGACCAAGGTTACAAATCGTGAAAGAGCAAGATTATTTGGTTACCCAGATGACTTTGTATTTGAAGGAACAATTACAGAAGTAAGAAAACAAATTGGAAATTCAGTTCCTCCAGCTGGCTATTTTACCTTTAGATGCAAAACAGATTAAATTATTTTTGGAAAATATTAAAGCAAATAACGATGTACACTAATATACCTCAATACGGTGGGCAATTTCGTTCTGTATTAGATAAAGAATAAATTGCTGATTCAAAAAATGTTACAATTGCTTCTGGTTATGCTTCTCTAGATGTAATTAATTCATTTGAAAAATCATTTATAAAAATAGCAAAAGAAGGAGGAACTTCTCGCTTACTTTTAGGGATGGCTTTCTATGAAGGTTTAGGTCAAAAAAAACTTAATGCTGTAACCAAGACTAAATAAATCATTAAAAGCTTATAATGAGAATTCTGGAGTATATGTAACAAATGCTCTAAGAAGGTATCACGGGAAAGTTTACCAATTTGACAAAGAAAATAAAGTCAAATTTATATGTTGGTTCTTCAAATTTTTCTGCAAGTGGTACAAAAGGTAATAAAGAATGTACAGTCCCAATTTTAGATAATGAACAAAAAACAGACTTAGTTACATTCTTAAATGACTTATACTCTCCAGGCTATTCCATAACAATTGACAAAGCTGAAATAACAAGTTCCTGGAAAGAAAAAAATCATCTTAAATAAAGTAGACAATCTATGGACAAATCTTAAAAAGTATAATCCAGCTACAATTTCAATTACAGAAACACTTTCAAAATTTGTATTCCCTCTAGAAAGAGTTGCGGAAAAAGAAAAGTCAAATTTAAATGTTTATTTTGGCAAAGGAAGAGAAAACAAAAAGACAGGTATTATAAAACCAAGACCGTGGTATGAAATAGAATTGATTGCTAATACTGATTTAAATTCACAACAATTCTATCCGAAAGGAGATTTCTTAGCCTACACAGATGATGGCTATATAATTCCAATGCGAACTCAAGGAGATTATTTCAAAAATATCCGTTCAAAAGACAGTTTACAAATATTTGGAATCTGGTTAAAAGGAAAACTTGAAAAGAGTGGAGCATTAAAGAAATATGAACCTGTGACTCTAGATTGACACTTGAAGAATATGGTAGTGATAAACTTACTTTTTATAAAATTGAAGATGGAAAATATTTTATGAAATTTTAAGCCGACTCCAAAAGCCATACACATTTGCAATTCGCTTCGGCCACCACACAAGCCCAAAATTGCAAAAGAGTATGTCTTGCCAACGCTAGCAAGTTTGCTAAATAAAGAAAAGTACGAAAACACAACAACGTATATAAAAAATAGCGGTTTTAGTGCTTAAATTAAAGATAATTAATAAAATAAAGGTCTGTTTTAAACTGAAAAATTAGTGCTTAAAAATCCGCTACTTTTCATATACTAACCGTTGGCAGCAAGTGTGAAAGACAACAATACAATGACTTAACATAATTGCAAATTAGAATGTAACAATTAAACGAACTAAATTTAAAAAACTTTTTATTATGACATTTATCACCAAAAGAAGACGATTTTTTTTGCTTCTATTAACAGCCTCCTTTTTGTCTTTTGCTTTTAAAGAAAGTTCAAATAGTTACCAAACCGAATGTATATCCTTAGAAACAAATGGATATATTTCATTTAAAATTTGGGACACCAAATTAGGTAAATCGTATAAACCTGAACAAGCAAGAAAGGATGCTATATATGCCGTTTTGTATTCTGGAATTGCTGGCAATAATGGATGTTCAACACAAACAGCTCTATTGGTAAAATCAGAAGATATTGAAAAATTCAAAAAAATAGAAAAAGATTTTTTTCACTCAAAAGGAAAATGGGTGCACTATATTAGTAGCTCAGGAACAGAAACAACTTTACCAGTTAATGTTGGCAAGAAAAACTGGAAAGTATACCAAGTAAGTGTTTCTAAAGACGCACTTAAAAAATATCTAGAAGAAAAATCAATTTTAAAATCAATTAAGACAGGTTTCTAATTATGAAAAAAATACATCTCATTTTATTAAGCATATCTCTTATAGTAGTAAGTCAAAATATGTTTGGACAAGCAAAAAAACCAACAATAATGGTTTTACCAAGTGATAACTGGTGTGAACAACGCTATTTTATGACTGAGTTTGATAATCAAGGTACTAAACAAAGAGTACCTGACTATAAACTAGCATTTCAACAGGATAATGAATTAGGTCAGGTAATTACCAAATTAAATTCATTACTTATTAGAAAAGCATTTGAACCTAAAGTTGCCGAGCAAGAGTTGAAAAGTTTAGAAGCTAAAACAGCAGAAGACAATATGACCAGAAGTGTTACTAGTGGTTCTCAAATATTCGAGAGCCTATTAGATAAACTCAGAAAAAGAGTGAAAATGGATATTATTATCCAAATATGGTGGAAAGTGAATAAAGACAAATCAGTTTCATTCACTTTGGAAGCTTTTGACACATACACTAATAAAAGTATTGCTGCACAAACATTTAATGCTCTACCATCAGAAGATATTATACCTATTAAATTGGAAAAAGCTATATCTAATTCATTTGATCCTTTTTTAGGTGATTTACAAAATCATTTTGATGATATGCTTACGAATGGAAGAGAAATATTGATTACGCTAAAACGCTGGGATAATTGGGGTTACAACTTTGAGACTGAAATTAATGGAGAAGAGTTAACAGATTATATTAATAAATGGATGAATAAAAATGCAGTTAGCACAAGATTTAGTAGAACAGAAGCTACAGAAAATTTTATCATTTTTGAACAAGTGCGAATTCCAGTTTATGACAAAAATAATTACCCAATGGATGCAAGAGAATTTGCAAAAGGATTACAAAAATATTTAAAGGCAGAACCTTTTAAATATGAGGTAAAACTAATGCAAAGAGGTTTGGGTGAAGCAATTTTAATTCTTGGAGAAAAATAAAAACAACTGTTATGAAATATATTTACATAATTATCTTTTTCTGCCTAAAATTGGCAAATTTGAATGCACAAGAAGTTCCTAAATTAGATGATTTTGGGAGAATTACACTTAATCCTTTTGTTAGTGAACAAGCCAAACTTCCAGCAGAGGCTAAAGAGCAATTAGAAATTAAACTCAAGCAAATTGCGAGCAATTATGGAATGGCTGGAAGCGTTGCTAATCCACGTTTTATTATAACAGCTAACATTTCTTTAACAACAAAAGACATTCTCCCTGGACCACCACAACAAATTGCACAAAACATGGATATTACTTTTTTTATTGGTGATGCCATTGAAAATAAAATTTTTGCAAATATTGTTATTTCAACAAGTGGAGTTGGAACAAATGAGAATAAAGCCTTTATAGATGCTATTAAACGAATAAACACTAAGAATAAAAAAATAGAAACATTTATTGAAGAAGGGAAAACTGGAATTATTTTATATTATTCAACACAATGTGATTTTATTATTAAAAAAACAGAATCGTTAAAACAACAAGAAAAATATAGTGAAGCAATTTATACACTTGCGCAAGTTCCTGATGTTTGTAAAGATTGCTATTTAAAATGCCTAAATGAAATGTCAATTATATACGATTTAAAAATAAATGCTGACGGAAATGAAAGATTGAACAAAGCAAATGCTATTTGGTCCGCTAATCCAAATAGTGAAGGAGCACAAAAAGCAATTAGTTTAATTATGCAGATAAATCAGCAAGCAAATTGTTACTTCAAAGCCTCAGAACTTTTAAGTGTAATCAATAAAAAAGTTGTTGCTGATGAAAAGGAAAGAGTACGTATAGAAGAAGAATATAATAAACGACAACAGACAATTGATGCGGAAAATGCTAAACAGCAAGCCGAAATTGAGAAACAGAGAATCAATGCTTATCGCGAAATTGCGGTTGAGTATGTTAAAAATCAACCTCAGGTAGTTTATAGAAGAGTGTATAGTAATATTTATTGGTATTAATTAAATTATCGAATTTAATAAAATATTAAACTTAAAATCATGCAGGCAAAATTTAAAATAAATGACTTCGTAAAACATTTTCAGACATCAGAGGTTTACAAAGTTAAAGATGTAACACAAGGAAAATTTCAATTTTTCTATAAATTAGAAACAGACGAAGAAATAACTATTGACACTCTTTACCCAGAAAGTGATCTTGAAATTAATAACTAAATAAAAATGAGAAAGAATATTTTACTTGTATTACTTGTTTTCTGCCAATTATCTGTTTTTTCGCAAGATAAAAAAGTTTTGAAAGTAGCCGATTATATTGCAAAAGGTAAAGATACTAAGGCAAAGAAATTATTGGATGAATTGGATAATAAGAAAGAGTTTCAATCTGATATTTATTATTGGTATGTAAGAACCGTTTATTATAGAAACATTGCTCTTTCTAATACAAGTTCAACTAACGAACTAGCCGAGGCTCGAAAATCCTTTGAAAAATTAGTTGAATTTAATAAAAAGGACTCTTCAAAATCTCTGACCGAATATATCCCTCAAATAAAGAAAGATTTGTATGAGGGGAAAAATCAAATAAATACATCCGGAAGTAATGCTCGGTCAAGTTCAATTAGCCAAGCAGATGATGGTGGCAAGACAGTTACACTCACACAGATTGGTGAAGGTAATACTAAAGAAGCAGCAAAAAACAATGCATTACGCAATGTAATTGAAAAGGCATTTGGAGCATTTATTTCATCAAACACTACCATTTTAAATGATATCCTAATAAAAGATGAAATTGTTTCAGTTTCAAGTGGTAATATTCAGAATTTTGAAGTATTATTTGAAACACAAATGCCTGACGGCAGTTTTTCTAGTGTTGTAAAGGCAACAGTTTCTATTGGTAGATTAATCACATTTTGTGAAAACAAAGGTGTTTCCGTTGAGTTTAAAGGCGGATTATTTGCAGCCAACATAAAACTTCAAGAACTTAATGAGAAAAACGAGAAAGAAGTAATGAGAAATTTATTTTTTATCTTAAATGAAATCGTTAAAAATGGTTTCGATTATTCGATTGATGTAAGTGAACCAAAAAAAGCAAATTACCCTTATAACGATTGGTTAGTTAAATTTTCTATTACTGCAACATCAAATGATAATCTAAAAAACATTAAGGAAATTACTATGAGTACAATAAATAATATTTGTTTAACTCCTGTAGAAATTACTAGTTATTCTAATAAAAATTTAAGGACGTATGGGATCATCATTAATGGTAAAAATTATCGTTTCAGAAGTAGAGTAGCATTGATTTACTTACTTACAATTTTTGAAAGTAAAATACCTTTAGCTTCATTAAACTTTTCAGTTAGTGATGGTATTAGTACATTTAATTCCGTGTCCATGCTGTCTAATGGTAAGATTGTTAATAAAAAGAGGATTGATGTAAAAGAAAATTTACCATATGCCGCCCCTTGTAATCCAGATATTCGTGGTTATGGTCCTTCTATATATGTAAATTACTCTGTTCTATATAATATTTATAGACAAAAAATACGTCATAATGAAGCAGTTTCAGATTTTCTTAGAAACGTTAGCACCTTAAACTTTGACAAAATAAACAATCAATTTAGTAGGAATGGCGGTGGTTTTAACTGGATAGATGATGCTTATACTGGTAATTATAAACCAGAATTAGACCTTAGCTTTTCAAGACCAATTCTCATAAAATATTGTTTTAAGAAAATCTATTCATTGGAACAATTATCGAAAGTAACAGAGTATAAAGTGCAACCTATAATAAAATAATTTTGGATAATATATCAATTTTTAAAGAGTTTTGGTTCTCATATGCTGAGGTTTTAGGCAAAATTTATGACAAAAACAGTAAGAATCCACAGCTCGAAAAACTTGAAGATTTAATTTATGAGACTAAAAATATTTTTATTAAAAACACGGTACAAAAAACTGGAAGAGAATTTTCAAACATTGAATTAGCTGAGGTTACTGAAATTATTGATTCATTTATTAAATCCTAACCTAATTATGACGAAATCTATACGTTTTTTTTCGCTTCTATTTATGCTAACTATTGCGTTTAATTCAAAAGCACAAAGTTATAATGATGATAAAACATCAATGACTAACTTCATCCAAAGGATGTATAATAGCACTCCATTTGAAGGAGTTAAAGTGCTTGAAGGATATGATGAGAACTATTTTATTTCAGTGATTTCATTAGAAAAAGCAAAATATACAAGCCAAAGTACAATGATGAGAGTTGCACAAGTAAAAGCACAATCCCAAGCAAACACATTTTTTAATGGCTCAACAATTTCATTAGACTTCATTGTTAAAACGACTGAAGAAAAGCAAAAAGATTCTTCCAATACAAAAACGACAATAGAAACAATTGAATCTATTCGTGAAAATTCAATTGGTTTTGTAAAAGCAATGGAACTACTTACCAATTTTGATATTGAAAATGGTAATAGAATGGTATTTATCTATTATAAAGAATTAGAAAAAAAATAATTATGTTAACTGCAGAAAGACTTATTGAAATTGGTTTTGAAAAAAAAGAAATTCAAGGTTCTGTATATTATGACAAAGACAATTATATATTAAAACCTGAACTTGGTAAGTGGTTGACTTGTGCTAATCACGATGGAATTATTATCACTACACTTTTAGTAATTGAAACAGAGCAAGAACTTGAAAAACACTATCTAGAATCGACTACAAAGTATTTAAAATAGGCTCACTGACATTAAATCTAAGACATAGCAAGAAAGTCACCAGCTGCCAACACCGTATAAAATTTATGCTTACATTTAAACAAAAATTGAAAACGCAAACAACTATTTAAAATTTGTACTTGGCTGAAAATCTTTAGGATTTTAAGCCGCACAAATCTTATACAATACCGTTACCTGCAAGCGAAAAAAAAGCCCACCGCACAGTCAAGCACATTTTATTTTGTTCGTACCTCTCAAATTAAAAAGAGCTTTCCCTTACCCAACACCTAAAAATTGAAAATAAAACTTAATTTAATTAGAAAGATTAAAAAATGTCCGTAAATTTGTCCGTGTACGTAAAATCGTCCGTAAAACAATATGGCAACAATAAATTTCTATCTGGACAAACCCGACAAAAAAGGTTGCGCTCCAATTCATTTAAGAATAAACTGTAATGGAAGTCAAATAAAGCTTTCTACAGGTCAGAAAATACAACTTAAACAGTTTGACAAAAAAAAGCAACGAGCTATAGGATTAAGTATAGAATCTAACGAAATAAATCATTATCTAAACTTTTTAAACGAAAGAGCAGACGAACTTCTACATAATTCTAACAAGAAAACATTTGCCCAAGATGAAGTTAAAACTATTCTAAATGAGCATATTGAAAACTATAAAAAAAACAGCAATGTAAATATTGTAAAGGAACAGGTTTCTCTATACGGTAAACCTTTCACTTTTGTAGATTTATTTGCTGGTGCTGGTGGTTTTAGTGAAGGGTTTTTACAAGCAGAATCTAATAATAAATTCTTTGATTTTATTGTAGCAAATGATATAAACGAAAACTGTGAATTAACCCACGTAGTTCGTTATAATCATCAATTAGGCTTAGATGCTGAATTTTTAAAGCAAGACATAACTGAACCTGATTTTTTAGACAATTTATTAGCTAAAATCAAAGGAAAAAAAATAGATGTAGTTTGCGGAGGACCTCCTTGTCAAAGTTTTAGTTTAGCAGGAAAAAGAAAGAAATTTGATAAAAAAGATGATTTATTTTCTCATTATTTAGAAGTAATTAAGGTTTTACAACCAAAATACTTCGTAATGGAAAATGTAAAAGGAATCTTAACCAAAGAAGGTGGTAAAATAAAAGAATTGATTCTAAACGAAATAAATTCTATTGTTGATATTAAAGAAATTCCTTTACTAAATTCATTCATTAAAAAAATACGTACAGAATCAAACTCTTTTCTATTTGATAGCCTTATAAAAAGAGTTGAATTAGAAAAGTTACTTGAAAAAGATAAAGAATCTGGAAAAGAAGAATTTATTCAATTTGTAGAAAATCGATTTAAAAAAATCACACCAAAAATTGCAGACTACAAAACAAGTAAAACTGACGAAAACATAAACACTATTCGTCACGGTTTTATTCTTTTAGCAAGAGCAAAAGAATGGGAAAAACTAAAAAGAGATATTATCAAAGAGAAAGATTTTTGTAATATTGACAGTGATGACTTTGTTGACTCATTTACAAACTTCTTAACCGAAATAGGTTCGGAAAGTATTATTTCAAAAATTGAAAATGCATTTAAAAATTTAAAGATTCCTGCAAACTATAAAAAAGATTGTGCAGATATCATCACTGCTTTAAAAATATATACAACATCATTTGACGAATCAATTGAAATATTAAAGACCTATTGCAACGCCACTCAAAAAAAAGAACTGGATATTATTCTCGAAAGCATTAGACTATACAAAATAGAAAAACCATTTGTAGCAAATGCTTCAAACTATGGTGTTCCTCAAAATAGAGAAAGAGTTCTTTTTATTGGCTGTCGAAAAGACCAAAAATATATTTCGGAGATACCTGCTACTGTTACTGAAGAAGAAAAAGTAACTATTTTTGAAGCTTTATATGATTTAGATTTTATTAGTAATAATCAAGAAGCTCACCATTACGAATTAGTTGATATTTCAGCACAATATAACGGAACAGCTAAAAAAATGTCTAAACTTCTTAAAAAGAGAAATATTGACGGAAAACCGAATAGTAAATCTGGAAAATCTTTTGCTGAATGGTCAAAGAAAGGAAGATTAATTGAACGATTCAAACCTCAAACAAAACCTTTCTATGTTAAGAATACTTTAGGTCTCGAAAATGGAGAGAAATATTTTGATTCTCTTAATAACCATAAAACAAGTAATCAAAGTGAAACCGTTATAAAAAGACTAAGTGTTATATTAAAAAATGGTAATTATAAAAATGCACAAGAACAGTTAGAAAAACTTAACCTTTCTTCTAAAAAACGAAATTATAATGTTTTAAAGCCAGAACAACAAAGTTCTACCATTATGACTATTCCAGATGATTACGTTCATTACAATTCTCCAAGAGCGCTTACAGTAAGGGAAATGGCACGTCTCCAATCGTTTGATGACTCTTTTGTGTTTCAAGGAAAACGTTCAACTGGAGGAAACAATAGAAAAACAGAAGTTCCTCAATATACATTAGTGGGAAACGCAGTACCACCTTTATTGGCAAGAGCAGTTGCAAGTGAAATCTTAAAACATATCAAGTGAGAAAACTAACCGAACTAGAACAACACAAGATAAAACTATTGACTAAAAATCAAGTTTCTCTTACTTTAATTGAACCAACAACAACTGGACTTAAAAAGTCTATAATGGACGCTACTGGTTCAGTACGTAATTATTTAAAAAATGAAAACATTCACGATTATGAGCAACAAAAACAAGGGCCAGATTATAAAATACTAATTCCAACAATTATACATACTGGGTTTGAGACAATAAAATCACAAGCATCTCTATACCGACCAGTAACCAAAAATGGAGACCCTAGAATTTGGTTTTACAAAATGACGAAAATTTCAGAAGCGAATGACATTATAGCAATTACATATTTTGATGATAGTTTTCAGATTTTTAATCTTACTCAACTAGATATTGAAACCTTAATAAATTCTTCTATTCAAAATCCATTACAAGATTTAATTAGAGAGATTAATAATACAGAAAATGAAATTGCACTTGAACTTTTAGGAATGTTAAGAAAAATAGCAAGTGCTGGTCCAATTCCTTCAATGGTAGAAGCTGACACTTCTGTTGGAAGAACACTAGAAACTGCGCTAGGAATTGATATAAATTCATCTAAAAAACCAGACTATAAAGGAATTGAATTAAAATCATTTAGAAAAAGTAGAACTAATCGTAAAAACCTATTTGCTCAAGTGCCAGATTGGAGTTTGAGCAAGTTTAAAAGTTCCGCAGAGATATTAAATAATTTTGGATATGAGCGTGAAGAAGATTTCAAATTATATTGTACAGTTTCAGCAATCACAAGAAACTCCCAAGGTTTAAACCTTAGAATTGATAATGACATAAAACAATTAATAGAAAATTCAGACAAACCAGAGATTGGTGATTTTGTCGTCTGGACTTTAGACAAATTACATAGCCGATTAAAAGAAAAGCATAAAGAGACATTTTGGGTAGAAGCCGAAAGTACTAGAATAAATAATCGTGAGCATTTTCAATATAAATTAGTTGAACATACTAAAAAACCAATAACTTCTCAATTTGATTTACTAATTGACCAAGGAATTATAACGCTTGACCATTTAATAAAAAGGAACTCAAAAGGAAAGGTTGTTGAAAAAGGTCCGTTATTTAAAATTAAACCAAAAGGGATTGAATTATTGTTTCCTCCTAGTGAAAGTTATAATCTAATTTAACAGGGATATCCAACGCAAGTTCAAGCACATTTAAAGTTTGCTCGTGCCTCACAAATTTAAAAGAGCTTTCTCGCCAACGCTACAAGCAGAACGTGAAAACAGCCAGCAGGTAACAATGTATAAAAAACATAGGGCGTTTGTACTAAATCCAAAGGTCTGTGAGTATTAACAAAGTCCGCTAAATATAAAATTTGGCATTTTATGAGAAAAGTAAAAGCAAAATATTTATATTTAGCTAAGTAATAAACCGAAACGAAAGTGCTTTTTAACCGCCCTGCGTTTCTTATACTAACCGTTGTACGCCATTACGAATAATTAAAAAAAGAATATCTAAGTAAATTCAAATGATTAAAATTTAAATTATGAAAAACACAATCCTAGCAGTAGCAATGATTATTGCATTAGTAAGCTGCCAATCAAACAAAAAGAAAGAAACAACAAAAACAGAGCAAACAGCAATATCAGAAACGGTGACCACTGAGGATGCTTTTTTCGCGACCAATGGAAGAATAGTTACCCCCGAAACGTATCCTACAGACGAAACATCACGCCAATTCCTTAAGAACCAAGATTTAGCAGGTGTAAATAAATTTAATCACAAACGCCAATTAACCCCTACCGATAACCAACCCGTTGTACGTATGAATCGAGACACATACTACTCATTTGCCATTGTTGATGTTTCAAAAGGAGCATCCGTTACAATGCCCGAAATTCCTGAGGGAAAATACATGTCCATTCAACCTGTAACCGAAGATCACCGAATTCAAGCTATGCAATATGGAGCAGGAACCTTTAACTTAACTACACATACTGGCACACATCTTTATGTAGTAGTTCGTTTAGATGCTACTTTCACCGAAGCTGAGGCAAAAGAAATTCAAGATAAAATGAGCATTAGCGCCAATTCAGATAACTTATTTGCCGCAGCACCAGTAGATGAGGAATCATTCATCAAAGTAGAGAATGCTTTAAAAGCTAAGATGCCTGCAGTTATAGAGCGAGACGGAGTAGATGCTTTAAAAGGTATGTTCACCGACCCTCGTGATTCATCTAATGAGCTTTTCACTCAAGAGAAGTACGAATTAGGCGCTGCTCTTGGGTGGGGTGGTGCGCAAATGGTTGATAATATTTATGAATTATCAGGAAACTATTCGGCAGATCGCTGCTATCAATTGACATTTGAGGATCCTGAAAATCTTGCATTTTGGTCAATCACAGTTTATAACAAGAAAGGTTTTATGTTTAATGACCTTGCCAATTATAGTTCTAATACCGCTCAAGCAAATGCAGATGGAACATTCACGATAAGTTTTGGTTGTGGTGAGGATGCCCCTAACAATATCGAGATTGCTAATCCATCCGAGGAATTCAACATTGCTGTACGTCATTATCAACCGTCAAAAAAAGTATTTGAGGATGATTACCGCCTTGTACCTTTTATGAAAGAAGTTTCTAATGAAAAATAAACGACTATTTGCTGTTTGGCGGTCTCTATTGAATTCTGAAGGTGATAAAAAAGTGAAATAAACGGCATACAACATTGTATAAAGGGCATTAAAACGCCCTTTATACTAACCGTTGGCATTAATATAAAAAATGACTGAAGAACAAAAGAAATACGAGAAGACAATTAAGAAAAAGCATAGTTTTGGATGGACACCAAAATATGAAGAAGAAACAAAAACAAGTTTAAATAAAACCGTTTTTGCACCAATTGTTATAAAGACTTTTGAGAAATTAGAATGGGACATTGTATTTCAAGACGAAACTCAAATTGAAGCAAAAAGAAAAGGAGATTGGAATAATTGGACTGAAAAAATAGAAGTTACTTTTGCTTTTGGAAGAATAAAAGTAAAAAGTCTTTCTCTTGGAAATGAAATGTGGGATAATGGAAGAAACTCAAAAAGAGTGAAACTATTTATCCACGTATTTAATGAAATAGAAAAAAGTTTTGACCGAGAATCATTAAAAGAACTTGAAACAGAAACCGAAAAGGCAAATAATTGGGATGATTATGAAATCCCAGAAACATTACCACAACCTAAGAAAAGGGAAGAACCAAAAATAATAATTCCAATAACTGGCGGAATAATTTCAGCACTTCTATTGGGCTTCATAGTTGCTTTTTTGTCTGTAAAAGGTATATATATAATCGGACTATTTGAAGTTGGTGTTGCAATTGCAATTGGGTTTATATTAAAATATTTAATCAAGTTTAGTAATTATACGGATTACGACAAACTCAATTATATTTTAATTGGAATGGTCGTTATAACTTATGTTTCAAATCAGTATTTTCAATACCAAATGATTCTTAATGAAAATAATTATGAACCAATCGGTTTTATAGAGTTTATAAAATTAAGGTTAGAAGGTGGCTTAACAATCAAATCTTTAAATACCGGTTGGATAGGTTTAGTCATAAGTTGGCTTTTTCAATTAGGCTTTACCTATGCTATTGGAATGTTACGACTCGCATCTAATCTAACATCATATCAACTTGATAGAATACCAATGGAAGTTGTAGATTTTACTGTTTATCATTTTGTAAAAGAGAAAACAGAAAATCAAGTAAGAACTGAATTATCAAAAAAAGGTTGGACTGAAAAACAAGACCAAGATGAAGTTTTTGAATCTATTGGAGCAATACAAGGTGCGACTGAATTAAATAGAATGGAATAAATACTAATGCCAACAATGGCTATACATAATGCGGGTTTTCTGCTAAACGAAAGGTCAGTAAATTTAATAAGGTCCGCCAATACTTTAATTTGGTATTTTTAATGAATAATTTAAAAACAAAATATAAACTCTTGGCTACGTGCAAATTTGAAAACTCCGCTTTTCAAATCCCGCACTACGCATAGCCGGGTCGTTAGCCACAAGCTCTGAAAAGCCAACGCACAGTCAAGCACATTTTATTTTTTTCGTGCCTCAAAAACAAAAAGAGCTTGCCTTTTCCCACCTCTCACTCATACGAAATGATAATTTTAATACTCATTTAGTGAGTATGTGAAAAATCTTATTTACATTAGTGAACGGAATTAAAAAAATTCGAAATGAATCGAATAAAAGAGGTTTTAGAACAAAAAGGAATAAAACAAATCTGGTTGGCTGAACAATTGGAAAAGAGTTACAATATGGTACACTCTTATGCACAAAATAAAAGACAACCGAGTTTAGACGTTTTATATAAAATTGCGGAAATTCTAAATGTTGACATCAAAGAATTGTTAGTTTCTAATAAACCTGAATAAAAAAAGTAAATGAAATCAACCGAAATAAAAACTAACGTTCAAAACTTAATAGATAACTTCTCAAAAGAGGAATTTGTCTATGATTTGTTAATTGCATACGGAATTTCAAAAACCTCTGTAACTCGACTAAAAAAAGGCGATTACAATTTTGCCAAAGCAGATGGAGAAATTTTATACAAAAAGAAAATATTCTTTAAAGCAGAAGCATCTGACAAATTGTTGAGTAGCATTGAGGAAATTGCAAAAGAAGAACAAATTGCAAAACACAAACCTAGATTTGCAATTGTTACAGATTATAAACAAATAGTTGCTAAAGACCTCAAACTCGGTAATAATTTAGATATTGAATTAAAAGATTTACCGAATTATTTCGATTTCTTTTTACCATTAGCAGGAAGCGAAGTTTACAACGCTACAAACGATAATGAAGCAGATAGAAATGCTTCATACAAAATGGCTTCGTTATACGATTTGCTAATTGAGGAAAATCCACAGATTTATAACTCAAAAGCAAGTATTCACAATCTTAATATTTTCTTATCTCGTTTATTGTTTTGCTTCTTTGCAGAAGACACAGAAATATTTAAAGAAGATAGTATTTTTACAAATACTTTAGTACAACATACTGCCGAAAACGGAAAAGACACACATACCTTTTTAGATGAATTATTTGAGCGTTTAAATACAGAAAATGCAGAAAAATTCCCTGAATATTTAAGAAAATTTGAATATGTAAATGGAGGTCTATTTAAAGACCAAATAAAGTCACCAACGTTTACAGCAAAGGCAAGAAAAACCTTAATTGACCTTGGCGAATTGCAATGGAAAGATATCAACCCAGATATTTTTGGTTCAATGATTCAAGCTGTGGTAATTCCTGATTATCGTAGTGATTTAGGAATGCATTATACGTCAGTAGAAAACATTCTAAAACTAATAAAACCTTTGTTTTTAGATGAACTTTATGAAGAATTTGAAAAAGCTAAAACAGTAAACCAATTAAGAACACTCATAAAAAGATTATCAAAAATTAAGTTTTTTGACCCAGCTTGTGGAAGCGGAAACTTCTTGATTATTACGTACAAAGAAATTCGTTTGTTGGAAATTAGAATTTTAGAAAAAATTATTGATTTAAGTCCAAATCCAACTTTGGAATTTACACAAATACAACTCTCACAATTTTACGGAATTGAAATAGACGATTTTGCTCACGAAATGGCAATCCTTTCCCTTTGGTTAGCAGAACACCAAATGAACCGAGTATTTGAAGATACTTTATTTGATTTTGGTAGGTCTAACCCTATTCTGCCTTTAAAAGAAGCAGGACAAATAACACACGGAAATGCAACAAGAGAAGATTGGAAAAAAGCCTGCCCAATTTCTAAAACAGATGAAGTTTATATTATTGGAAATCCGCCTTATTACGGCAGTAGAAAGCAAAATAAAGAACAAAAAGACGATTTAAAATTAGTCTTTAAAACAAACTACAAAAGCCTAGATTACATTTCTGCTTGGTTTTATAAAGGTGCAAATTTCATTAAAGAATTTAATGCAAGATGTGCATTTGTTTCAACTAATTCAATCTGTCAAGGAGAACAAGTAGCTATAACTTGGAGTAGAATATTATCTGAACAAATTGAAATTGACTTTGCTTATCAATCTTTTAAATGGACAAACAATGCCAAAGGAAATGCTGGTGTTACAGTAATAATTGTTGGTTTAAGAAACACATCAAATCAATCTAAATATTTATTTAAAGATAGGTTTAAACAAGAAGTAAAAAATATTAACCCATATCTTGTTGACGCACCAAACATAGTAGTTACAGGAAGAAATACACCAATTTCTAATTTTCCAATTATGACTTATGGAAATATGCCTTTAGAAGGTGGTTTTTTAAGATTTAAAGATGAAGAAAAGAAGAAAATCGATAATTATAATGGTATTAAAAAATATATATTTAAAGTAATTGGAGGCGAAGAATTTTTAAAAGGAATAAATCGTTACTGCTTTTGGATTGAAGATGAAGACCTGGAAGATGCATTATCATTTAATGAAATTAGAAAAAGAGTAGATAACGTTGAACAGTTTCGACTTAATGGTGGTGATGTAGCAAGAACTTTAGTATCTAGAAATCATCAATTTAGATACAGACATAGTTGTATAAATGAACAAATTGTTGTTCCCTGTACTTCTTCAGAAAACAGAGATTATATTCCTTGCGGTATTTATGATAGCACATATATTTCATTAAATTCTATACAAACCGTAAATGATACCGAACCATACATTTTTGGTATTATATCGTCTCGTATGCATATGGTTTGGATTAAAAATGTTGGAGGAAAACTAAAAACGGATTATCGTTATTCTGCAAAATTATGTTACAACACGTTCCCATTTCCTGTAATAACAACAAAACAAAAAGAAAACCTAAACTTATATGTATTTGCCATTTTAGACGAAAGAGCAAAACACCCAAGTAAAACAATTGCACAAATGTACCATCCAGATACTATGCCAAAAGGTTTACTAAAAGCACATCAAGAATTAGATACTGCAATTGAGCAATGCTATCGTTTACAACCTTTTAAAAACGATACAGAGCGTTTAGAGTATTTGTTTAAGCAGTACGAAGAAATGACAAAAAAAGACACGCTTTTTGCAAAGCAGAAAAAAACAAGAAAGAAGAAAGCCAAACTATAAAATATGCCAAATTTAGTACACGTAAATTACGACCAAACAGGAAACAGCAAAAGCACCAATGCTCTAGGAATGCGAGAAATGCAAGAAAAAGCATATGAAGGCAGAACCGCACAATATTTATTGCTAAAAGCACCTCCAGCATCAGGAAAATCAAGAGCATTAATGTTTATTGCTTTAGATAAACTGAAAAATCAAGGTCTCAAAAAAGTAATTGTTGCAGTTCCTGAAAAATCAATTGGTGCATCTTTTGGCTCAACAGGTTTAAAAAAATACGGTTTTTTTGCAGATTGGAAACCAAATCCAAAATATAACCTTTGCACACCAGGAAAAGAAAAGAGTAAAGTAACGGCATTCTTAAACTTTTTAGATTCTGACGAACAAATTTTAGTTTGTACTCACGCAACTTTGCGTTTTGCTTTTGATGGTTTAGGTGTTAAAAAACTAGATAATACTTTAGTTGCTATTGATGAATTTCATCACGTTTCAGCAGAAGGTGATAATATTTTAGGTCAAGTTCTAAAAAGTATAATGGCAAATTCAGATGCTCACATAGTAGCAATGACAGGTTCGTATTTTAGAGGAGATAGTGTTCCTGTTTTAATGCCAGAAGATGAAGCAAAATTCACGAAAGTAACATACACCTATTATCAACAATTAAATGGCTACGAGTTTTTAAAATCTTTAGGAATTGGATATCATTTTTATACAGGTAAATATTTTAAAAAGCATCCTGACAAAGAACAGTCTGCCTTGGCAGAAATATTAGATGAAAACAAAAAAACTATCATTCATATTCCAAGTGTAAATTCGGCAGAATCTTCCAAAGAAAAATATGAAGAAGTAAATCATATTATTGACGTTCTAGGAAATTTGGAATTTCAAGATGAAGAAACAGGAGTTTTACACATAAAAAGCCAAAAAACAGGCAAGATTTTAAAAGTTGCTGATTTAGTAAATGATAATCCAAAATCACGAGATAAAATAAGTGCTTATTTGCGTGAAATAAAATCGGCAGAGGATATAGATATCATTATAGCTTTAGGAATGGCAAAAGAAGGTTTTGACTGGCCTTATTGTCAACACGCATTAACCATAGGTTACAGAGGTTCTTTAACCGAAATTATTCAAATAATTGGTAGAGCTACAAGAGATAGTAATAATAAAACACACGCTCAATTCACCAATTTAATTGCGCAACCAGATGCACAAGATGAAGAAGTGAAATTATCTGTAAATAATATGTTGAAAGCGATTACAGCATCATTATTAATGGAACAAGTTTTAGCTCCAAACTTCAAATTCAAACTCAAAAAAGATGAAGATGATGATGAAGATGATGATGACAAAACCATTAAAATAAGAGGTTTTAAACTTCCTACTTCTAAAAGAGCGGAAGACATTATTGAAACGGATTTAAATGATTTAAAGGCAAAAATATTACAAGACCCACAAATGCTAAAAGCAATGCCAGGGAATATTGAGCCAGAGGTTATAAATACCGTTTTAATTCCTAAAATAATTAGAGAAGTTTATCCCGATTTAAATGAAGAAGATGTAGAAGCTGTTAGGCAACACGTAGTTGTAGATTCTGTAATTAAAAACAGTACAATTGAGGAACAAGGCGACAAGAAATTTATTAGAATGGCAGGAAGTTTTGTGAATATAGATGATATTCATATTGACTTAATTGATAAAGTAAATCCGTTTCAAAAAGCATTTGAAATCTTATCAAAATCAGTAACAACACAAGTTTTAAAATTAATTGACGAGCATATTCAGTCTACTAAATTTGAAATGACAGAAGAAGAAGCCATTTTGTTATGGCCTAAAATAAAAGAATGGGTAAAAAACAATAAAGGAGAACAACCCAATATTCAAGCATTTGACCATAAGGAAAAAAGAATGGCAGAGGCTTTAGTGTTTTTAAGAGAACTGAAACGTAAAAAAGCACTTGCAGATGGCTAAAAAGAAACTAACAATAGACGACATTTTTAATGATGACGATTTTGGATTATTAGATTCAAAAGCCAAAACTTCGACTGTAAAAACAGATGAAGACAGGCTTATTGATTCCTTTGAAGAAATAAATGTGTTTTTTGATAAGAATAATAGAGAGCCAAATTCGAGCAGTATGTCTGAATATGGACTTTTGGCAAAATTGAAGAATTTTAGACAAAATGAAAAACAGAAAAAAACTTTAAAACCTTTTGACAGACATAATTTGTTAGGTTTTGTAGAAATGGAAAAACAAACCATTGATGATATTTTAAATGAAGAAGATGATTTTGGATTATTAGATTCTGATAAAGATTTAGACATTTTCAGATTTAAACATACACCAAAACCAGATGAAAGAGCAGAATCAGATTTTGTTGCGAGAAGAAAAGCAATGAAAGAAAAGGACTTTGAGAAATACGAGCAAATGTTTCTGCAAGTTCACAAAGAAATTAAAGAAGGAAAAAGAAAGATAAAACCTTTTAAAGATGTAGATAAACATTTAAAAGAAGGTCAATTCTATATTGCTGATGGAATAATGCTTTTTTTAGAAAGAGCTAATTTAAAACGAACACAAGAAAACCTAAAAGATTCGACTTTAAACAGAAAAGATGGTCGTACAAGAATCATTTTTGAAAACGGAACATTGAGCAATATGCTTTATCGTTCATTAAGTAAAACATTATATAATGGCAATGGAAAAATGATTACTAATACAATTGAAAAAACAGAGCAAGATTTGTTTGTGAATACTGGTCTTGTAAAAGAAGAAGATTTACAAACAGGTTGGATTTACATTTTAAAATCTCAATCTACAAACAAAGAAATCGCAGGAATTAAAGATTTATATAAAATAGGTTTTGCGAGTAATTCTGTAGATGACAGAATAAAAAATGCGAAAAACGAAGCGACCTATTTATTTGCAAATGTAAAGAAAGTTGCGACTTACAAAGTTTATAATCGAAATGCGGACAAATTGGAAAGTCTTTTACATAGATTTTTTGCAAGTGCTTGTTTGGATATTGATTTATTTAACGAGAAAGGACAAAGACTAAATCCGAGAGAATGGTTTGTAGTTCCTTTTGAGGTAATTGAGGAATCAATCGAATTGATTTTGAATGGAAATATTGTGAATTATGAATATGACACGGAATTGAAAAAAATTAAACTGAAAGAATAAGCCAACGCAAGTTCAAGCACATTTAAAGTTTACTCGTGCCTCACAAATTTAAAAGAGCTTAAACGCCAACGCTAGCAAGTTTGCGGAATAAAGCCAGTGGCTAACAATGTATATAAAAAATAGGGCGGAAAGTGCTAGATCAAAGGCTTGTGCTTTTTTTCAAAGTCCGCCACATTTTTAATTTGTATTTTAGTAAAAAGATAAAAATAAAACAAAAAATATGGCTCAGTATAAATCCGAAAGTAAGTGCTTATCAACTGCCCTACTTTTCATATACTAGACCGTTAGCAAATATTAAAAAATGCAAGAAGAAAACAACTTTATAATAAGATATAAAGGATACAATAAGAAGGCTATTTCCAGGCAAATCTTATTTTTCACTATATTAATTGGGATTATAACTATTCTGTCTTTGTGGTATGACTCTGACTCTCTAAATATTAACAGCTTTGGCTGGGGAATTCTTGGGAGTTCCTTTTCATTAATAATTCTTCAAGGATCAATGTATTATCGAGGATATGCAATCATCAAGGGAAACTTAATTAAAAAAAGAACCTTATTTTCAAATTCAATAGATCTGTCGACAATAGATTCTATTAGAAAATTTGCTGGTGACTACAAGTTCATATCGAATGGTCAAACAGTAGGAATTTTAAATTATGAAGCCTGTGAAGAATCAGACCTTAAACAACTTGATGAAATAATAAACAAAAATAAAATTGAATGGATATAAAGATTAATTATACATCGGCAGAAAATCGAGCAAATAAGAAAATGGCTTATTATTACGCTATAGCTGGTTTAATATTATTAATACTTGACTTAATTTTTAATGTGTCAAGCCTATCCATTGAATCCTTCTTTTCCCCGAAAAACACTCCTTTGATGTTTATAGTACTTGCTTTGGCAATGTATTTAACTATGTTGTTTCAAATCAAGAATGGATATGCAACCTTGAATGAGGACAAAATAACAAGAAACACAATTATTAAGAAAAGTATTAATCTTAACGAGGTAGACACCATACGAAAATTTGCCGGAGACTATAATTTTAAAAAAGGAAATAAAGTAGTTTTTAGAATCAATACTCAACGATGTAATCCTGATGATATAAAGCTTCTTGATAAAAAAATTGATGACATCGGGATCCTATGGACATAAGATAAAAGCTAAAGACATCAACACCGAATTAAACATTTGCTAACAAGGCATATAATTAATGCTCCTGCGTCGCACTAATCATATACCGGAACGTTGGCTACAATTGCGGAAACTCACTCAAACGCAAAAAACTCAATCAAAAAATGCTGATTTTTTGCCAAACAAAACGCTGAAAAACTTACTCAATTGTTGAATTTCACTCTTGCGGAATTTTAGCCTCTTTGAAAAAAAACTCGTTTAGTTTTCGGAATTTTTTTTGAGTTTTAAGACAGTAAAAACGAAAACACTCAACTGCGGAATTTTATTCAAACGGAAATTAATCTCTGATCTAAATAATTACGGAATTCCAACTGTCGTGCTGAAAATCACTCAAACGGAATTAAATTGTGCACGAAAAAAAGGCAACCGAAATATAACTGTAGCTAACACCGTATAAACAAAATTGCTATTTTTAGCCTACTTACGAAAGTCCTCACGGACTTTCTTATTTCGTAATTATTTACTACCTTTACTGCTAAATCATCGCAACTTTGCTTATACAATCACGTTACCTGTAATTTAAATAAAATGTTCGACCAACTTACGATTGAAAAATTGGAATACTATGTTTATGCCTTAATAAACCCGAATGACAAAAGACCCTTTTATATTGGAAAAGGAATTGGAAATAGAGTTTTTAATCATAAAGAATGTGCTATTAAAGACAATGAATCAAATTTAAAACTTGATACGATAAGGGAAATAATTAAAAATGGATTTGAAGTTGAGCATTTGATAATTAGACACGGACTATCTGAAAAAGAATCTTTTGAAATCGAGGCTTCATTAATTGATTTTGGAAATAAATTTGGCTTCGAATTTTCTAATTTAGTTTTAGGACATCACTCAGACGGAAAAGGACTTATGACAACTGACGAAATAATTAGAATTCACAATGCAAAGCCTTTAGAAAAACTATCTGACCCTGTTATAATTATCAATATTAATAGAAAATATTCTCGTGGAAAATCAAGCAAAGAAATTTATGAAGCCACGAAAGAAGCTTGGGTCGTTGGAGAGGAAAAAAGAAAAGAAACAAAATATGCATTTTCAGAATATAGCGGAATTGTAATTGAAGTTTTTGAAATCAAAGAATGGTATAATATTAAAACAACCGATAATAAAAGAAACAACAGATGGGGATTTAATGGAACAGTAGCAAAATCTGAAATTCGAGATAAGTATTTAAACAAATCAATTGCACACACAAAGAAAAAAGGTGCTGCAAATCCAATAAAATATAGACTTTAGGAATATCAACTACAGGTAACAACGTGTAAAATTCATTGCTAAGTCTTGGCTTACTTAGGAAAATCCTATCGGATTTTCAAGTTGGTTTGGTACTTATGAAGTTTTTTGCTAATTTCACGCAACGAAATCTTACACAAACCGTTGTATGCAATATCCTTAATCAATATTATTACGTCTATAATAGACGTAATTAAAACTTTTTTAAAAAAACAATAAACATGAAAAAACTAGACTTTTAGTAATCATCGCGACATTAACCTTTTCAATAGGAGTTCAAAAGGCCTATAGTCAGGCCGCTATTTTGGCCATTATATTTGGAGATAAGGTAGCCTCTGAAGAGTTCAATCTAAGTTTGGAATTTGGCTGGAATTATTCAACGATTTCGAATTTTACTGACATAAAAAGAACAAACGCAACAAATTTTGGCCTAGGATGTAATTTTAAATTATCGGAACAGTTTTATTTGAGTCCTTCGGTTTTCTTTTTATCAAAAAGGAAATACAATTTTTCTTCATATTCGTTGAATACAGGTAATGATAATATAGATAATGAATTTATGAATAAAAGTGGTGATGGAAATCTCAGTTATATTGATGTTCCAGTATTGTTATGGTATGAAATAAATAAAGTAAGGTTAGGCGTAGGACCCCAGGTTTCTTTTTTAACAAAATCAAACCTTTTTTTTAACGGGGATGAGGGCGATTTTACGCAAAATATTAAGGATAATACAAATAACATTGATTATGGTATAATGGCAAGTGTGGGATATGAATTAGGAAAAGCTCGAAAAGGGAAAGGTATTTTTATTCAAGCAAGATATTATCAAGGCTTTGCAGATATATATAATGATCAAATTAATGCCCAATCAAATCAGGGAAGCTATTCATCTTAGTTTACCGTTTATTACAGATGAATTAGCTAATAAAAACTTACAAACCAATTAATTACAAATCATGAAAAACTTAAAAACAAAGTATGCAATAATTATATTATTCATATGTACCCTAAGTTCGACCGTATTCGGACAAGATACTGTAGACCCATATCTGCAAAACAAAAAGGAAGTTAATTTTGGAATAAGAACTGGGGGGAATAAAAGTTATTTTATTTCTGAAGGAACTGGTAGAATGAAAAATAATTTCTTAATAGGGATTTATGGATCCTATACTTTTAATAAAAAATTAGACATTCGAATAGACGCATATTATACCCAATTAGGTACTATTGCTAACACTTCTCTTGCAGGAGAGTATACGATAATTATTCCATCACAAATACCTTGGCAAGATGATCTCGTTTTAAATTATAATTATGCTCTTAATGGTGAAACAACATTTTCAAATGACTACTTATGTATACCTATTTTAATCAATTATAATATAGGAAATACTGGATTAAGTGCTATTCTTGGTCCTAGAATTGGTTTTTTATTAAAAAATGAAACAAACTGGGAAGGGTCGTTTAGTTTAAAAGATGATGCAGGAGATGAAATTGCTCCTAACTTAATAGCTGACAATGTATTAAATGAAGTATACGAACAAATAGAGTTTAATTCTTTAGATTTCTCTATTAGTTACGGAATTTCATACCGTTATAAAGATTTTCCTATTTGGTTAGATTTCAGAGGCAATTACGGTTTAAATAAAATAAATAAAAACGAAACGTCCGAATTTTCAACAGATATGAAAAATACAAGTTTTGAATTAGCTTTGAATTTTGAAATTTTTTAATATGAAAACACTTATAAATTCTATATGTTATTTGATCTTGTTGTAAGCCATTATAAATAATTCAATAACTTTGAGCCAAAACCATTAATTAAAATTTTTTATGAAAAAAATAATCATAGCAATAATAGTATTACTTGCAGTAGCTAGCTGCCAATCGCCAAAGAAAGAAAAAACAACATCAGGGAAGGATAATCCTACGGCTAACGCTAAAGATTCTTTAGTAGCTAAACTAGCCACTCAAGCCTACATATTTGGCTATCCTATGATGACAATGAATTACACTCATAAAATAGCTTCAAACGTTGAGTCAGATAATGGTATGGGGCAGGCTCCCATAAATCAATGGGGTAATATGCATAAATTCCCAAAGGCTGGCTTTACTAAAGTGGTACGCCCTAATTTAGACACTTACTACAGTGTTATTTATGCTGATCTGGCTAAAGGACCTTTGTATTTGCATATTCCAGCTACTGAACGATATTATCTCATTCCTATCCTCAATGCATATGGAGATGTGATTAAATCTCTAGGATCTCGAACAACAGGTCAAGTTGCTGTAAATATTGCATTAGTTGGTCCAGGATATAATGGAGAAATTGATAGTGATTTAATAGTGATTCGCTCCACAACCAATCTTAACTGGTTGTTGGGAAGAGTAGCTGTGAAAAATGATGAGGACGGCAAGACCGAGATTGCCAATTTCCAGTCTAAATTGATAGCTCGACCACTTTCTGAGCGTAGTAATTCAAACTATGTTTCACCAAAAGGAATAGTAAATAAAGCCTATAGAAATTTGATTCCTATGGATGCGGTTGACAACATGGATATTGCTACATATCTTAATGAAGTAATGGAACTAATGGTTCAGAATCCTGCTTACCCAGATGATAAACCATTGTTAGATGAATTAAAAACGATCGGATTTGAACCTGGTGGAACCATTGAATTAAGTCAATTTAGTCCAGCCGCACAAGACCTAATTAAAAAGGTTCCGGCTAACGTTCAATCTTTATTTACAAAGATGACTGAAAACCCTACAGTAGAAAATCTACAAAACGGGTGGAACGTAATTACTGCTGGATTAGGTGAGTATGGAACGGAATACTTTTTGAGAGCCTATGTAACTAAAATTGGTTATGGTGCAAATCAACCTCAAGATGCTATATATCCAAACTCTTCGGTAGACTCTGACGGAAATAAATATAATGGATCAAACAAGTATGTACTACATTTTGATGCCGATCATTTACCTCCTGTAAATGGATTTTGGTCTTTAACAATGTATGATAAGAAAGGGTTTTTAGTTGACAATGCAATTGACAGATACAATTTAGGAGGTATGAAAGACCTAACCTATAATAAGGATGGTTCTTTAGATATTCTAATTCAAGCAGATGCACCAGAAAAACTAACATCAAATTGGTTACCAAGTCCACAAGCTGGTGAGGAATTTGAATTGACATTTAGAATGTACTTTCCGAAAAAAGCAGTATTGGACAGAACATACATAATGCCTAGTGTGAAAAAAGTAAACTAAACAGCATACAACAATGTATAAAAGCAATAGCGGTTTGGGTTTAATCTCGAACCGTTTTATTTAAATAAGTATATTGCTAACTGAAAAGTAAATGCGTTTTATCCGCCACTGCTCTTATACTAACCGTTGTAAGCCATTATAAATAATTCAATAACTTTGAGCCAAAACCATTAATTAAAATTTTTTATGAAAAAAATAATCATAGCAATAACAGTATTACTTGCAGTAGCTAGCTGCCAATCGCCAAAGAAAGAAAAAACAACATCAGGGAAGGATAATCCTACGGCTAACGCTAAAGATTCTTTAGTAGCTAAACTAGCCACTCAAGCCTACATATTTGGCTATCCTATGATGACAATGAATTACACTCATAAAATAGCTTCAAACGTTGTGTCAGATAATGGTATGGGGCAGGCTCCCATAAATCAATGGGGTAATATGCATAAATTCCCAAAGGCTGGCTTTACTAAAGTGGTACGCCCTAATTTAGACACTTACTACAGTGTTATTTATGCTGATCTGGCTAAAGGACCTTTGTATTTGCATATTCCAGCTACTGAACGATATTATCTCATTCCTATCCTCAATGCATATGGAGATGTGATTAAATCTCTAGGATCTCGAACAACAGGTCAAGTTGCTGTAAATATTGCATTAGTTGGTCCAGGATATAATGGAGAAATTGATAGTGATTTAATAGTGATTCGCTCCACAACCAATCTTAACTGGTTGTTGGGAAGAGTAGCTGTGAAAAATGATGAGGACGGCAAGACCGAGATTGCCAATTTCCAGTCTAAATTGATAGCTCGACCACTTTCTGAGCGTAGTAATTCAAACTATGTTTCACCAAAAGGAATAGTAAATAAAGCCTATAAAAATTTGATTCCTATGGATGTGGTTGACAACATGGATATTGCTACATATCTTAATGAAGTAATGGAACTAATGGTTCAGAATCCTGCTTACCCAGATGATAAACCATTGTTAGATGAATTAAAAACGATCGGATTTGAACCTGGTGGAACCATTGATTTAAGTCAATTTAGTCCAGCCGCACAAGACCTAATTAAAAAGGTTCCGGCTAACGTTCAATCTTTATTTACAAAGATGACTGAAAACCCTACAGGAGAAAATCTACAAAACGGGTGGAACGTAATTACTGCTGGATTAGGTGAGTATGGAACGGAATACTTTTTGAGAGCCTATGTAACTAAAATTGGTTATGGTGCAAATCAACCTCAAGATGCTATATATCCAAACTCTGCGGTAGACTCTGACGGAAATAAATATAATGGATCAAACAAGTATGTACTACATTTTGATGCCGATCATTTACCTCCTGTAAATGGATTTTGGTCTTTAACAATGTATGATAAGAAAGGGTTTTTAGTTGACAATGCAATTGACAGATACAATTTAGGAGGTATGAAAGACCTAACCTATAATAAGGATGGTTCTTTAGATATTCTAATTCAAGCAGATGCACCAGAAAAACTAACATCAAATTGGTTACCAAGTCCACAAGCTGGTGAGGAATTTGAATTGACATTTAGAATGTACTTTCCGAAAAAAGCAGTATTGGACAGAACATACATAATGCCTAGTGTGAAAAAAGTAAACTAAACAGCATACAACAATGTATAAAAGCAATAGCGGTTTGGGTTTAATCTCGAACCGTTTTATTTAAATAAGTATATTGCTAACTGAAAAGTAAATGCGTTTTATCCGCCACTGCTCTTATACTAACCGTTGTGTTTAATTAGGAAAGTATACTCAAATTAAAAAATGATAAAAATATTTTTGTAACTTTATTTTTTTACTATCCGTAAATTAAAGACAAATTAAAAATCATTCTCTATGAAAAAAACAATTATTTATTCAGGAATTTCTATAATATTAATTGTTCTATTTTTTGTGTTGCGAGGCACACCAAAAAGTAAAATCCCATACCCAGATTTAGTAAAAACAGATAAACCAAAAGCAGCACTTCAAAAAGGGCGGCCTATACCTTATCATGAAGTCTTTTTGGGCTATCGGAATTGGTTTGGATACGAAGCCATTTTGTACAACGATTTAAACGATGTGCTAACACCAAAAGAATGGGCTTCCTTAGATAAAGAAAGAATAAGAAAAGAAACAGGAGCCAGTATCGTTATGTTCAACGGACCTCGATTTTGGGTATTGGATGAAATTCTAGGCGAAAGCGTTTCTCCTATAGGAGAGATTCAAGGACATAAGATGCTAATTCCAGCACATTTTAGACTCACGTTTAGAATGGTAACTGATCGCAAGCCGTACAACCCATTTCCGATGAATAGAGACACAAAATATGTGTACTACGCTAACGATTATCTCTATAAACTAATTGGACCTGACGGAACAGAATATGTCATGCAAGCTGCTTCGCAAGAATTGGAAAATCTACAATTAAAAGACCTAAAAAATCTAGGAAGCAAATTAAAACTAGCCGATGGTTGGCAATACAAAGCTGAAATGATAACCGAACAATTTATAAACGAATCGGGTGGACATACCACCATTGTACAAGACAATTTAAGAAATACCTATCAAGTAGTTAGAAAATAATAACGTAAAATTTAAAATAAAAAAAATGAAAAGAAAAGAAATGTTAATCATCGCCATGGTGATGTATGCTAGTGTAACATTCGGACAAAAAGCAATTTTAAAAATTGAAAAAGTAGGAGAATCTATCATCCCCGCTAATATTGTAGAAGAGGTAGAAGAAGAGTATGGAGACTATTTTATAGACCATATAGCAGTGGTGACAGTAGATATCATAGAAAACGATTATGAGCTAATCTATAAAAAGAAACCCGTAAAAGGGCTTTTCTCAAACACTTACGAGGTAATGGTGACTGGAGATGATGGCGTAGCGAAAATCTATTTTGACAAAAACGGCAATGTTGTACTGTACAAAGAAAACATCAAAGGCAAAAAATTACCACCAGGTTTAGCTGATTATGTAGCCGAAAAATATGCGGGATGGGGTGTGATAGGAACAGGAGAATTCATAAAATCAAATCTAAAATCAGAGAAGATAGTGTATAGAGTACGCCTTAAAAATGGTAAAAAACAAAAGGAAGTATCCTTTACAGAAAAAGGAGAATACCTTTCAGACAATGACTATTAATAATATTTTAACAATAAATACAAAAATATCTAAAGATGAAAAAGATACATATTACAATAATTCTATTTTTAAGTATGACAATGGGTGTGCTTGCACAAAATACGATCGAAGGAAAATGGAACACAGGAGAAGAAAATGGTATTGTAGCCATTAGTAAAACAGACAATGGGAATTACGAAGGAAAACTAGTTGCATCTGATAACCCAAAGGCTGCCATAGGTTCTTTAATTCTAAAAGAAATAGAAAAAGGTTCATTAAAAGGGAAGGTATATTCTCATGAGCGGGGAAAATGGTATGATTGCCAACTAAACCCAACAGACTCTGCCTTAGAAATTACTATAAAAGCAGGATTTATCACATAAAATATAAAATGGAAAAAGTCACCTTAAATAAAGAATCAAGTTTAGATGAAAAACATTAAAAGAATGAGGTATCAAATTACTTCTGATATACATTAACTAACTTTAATTAAATAATTATGAAAAAAATTGTATTAACGAGCATTATTGCATTGGTAAGTATAACAGCTTTTTCGCAAGAGAATAAATGGACAGACCCAAAATATAATCCAGATAATTTTACCGTATTAGATGGGTTAAAGAAAAAAAGATGGAAAAACTAGTGGCATCAGGTGATACAGCAAGAATTGCAGCAAAAAAAGTTGCTGCTGCGGATAAAAAAGTATATACCATACTATTACCAATAGTAGCGTATAATCCATTTACCAATGTAATTTTAGGAGCTGGAGGCAATATTTCTACCAAATTTGGAGACCCTAAAAGCACACGTTTTTCAAACATCGTACCTTCATACACATATACACTAAACAAACAACAGACATTTAGGGTGAATTCTAATATTTATACCAATAATAACGACTATTATGTATTTAGTTCTCTATTGTGGAGTGTTTCCCCACAAGCTACTTATGGTTTAGGGGGTAATACTGCAAAAGATTGGCAAACATTAGTAGAACCACAAACAGTTAAGATTGTGGCAAGAGCTTATAAAAAGGTAAAAAAGAACATTTATTTTGGATTTAACTACAATCTAGATTGGAAATATAAAATAGAAGATATTAGTGCCACAGATATTCAAAACATTATAGCCAATAGCCCTGATGCAGCAACAGCTTCTGCTGGAATTGAAGAAAATTTTGATGGGTTAGAAGGCTATTGGGCAAACGAAGATATAGATTATGATGGCTTTACAAATGATTTTAGTCCTGCTGATGCAACAGAACTTCAACAAGAGTACTATTATACACCTTTTGGAGAATATCCAATTGGAACAGGCGATGAATCTGTAGCTTCAGGTATCGGAGTTAATTTTCTTATTGACTCTCGAGATAATGTAAATTCTACTTATAAAGGTGCTTATGTTAATATTTCATATACTTATTTTGGAGAATGGTTAGGTAGCACTTCTAATTTTTCAAATTTACTTATTGATGCCCGTCAACATATCCCTTTAAATAAAAACAACAGACAAGTACTTGCATTTTGGGGAATGGCAAACTTAACCTTTGGAGATGTGCCTTACTTTAGCTTACCAAGAATAGGAGGTGATGATTGGTTTGCTTCTGGACGTGGATATACTGCTGGAAGATATGTGGGCGAGAAATTGCTTTATGCAGAAACAGAATACCGAATTAATATTTGGAAATGGTTTGGCATGGCAACTTTTGTAAATGCACATTCGGTAACCGAAGAAAGTGGAAAATTTGAATACATCAATGTAGCAGGAGGCTTAGGATTTAGGGTACGTGTACTTAAATCTCGCACAGATATTAATGCTGATTTGGGTGTAGGAAAAGATGGTTCTTCAGGATTATACTTGAGATTTACACAAGCATTTTAATAAAAAAACAATTATCTATAACTTAAAAAAGCGATTATGAAACGAAAGGCCATAATAGTAGGAATTTTAATTCTCTTGTTAGTAGCAGGAGGAGTTATCACATATAATTAAATGGTTCGTCCTTTGCCTGATGATGACAAAAACACGAAAGAAATTACTTTCCGTAATGTTTTAGATACACGTTATTTGGAAGTATTTGTAGTAGGTGGTAATGCTATCACAAAAAAAATAGAAGGATATACCTACAATACCATTGGCTTAAACGGAATGGGAAAAACAGGAAATTCTGCACCACAAAACTTGGTCGATAAATTAGATGTAAAGCAAATCAAAAAAGACTTTCATGCATTTAGAGCTTTCCTTAATGGCCCACGCGTGTGGTGTCTCGACTGGATTAATGTTCCCGTTGGAGCAAGTCGTAATTTTAATGGATTAGAAGCAAGATGGGAGCCTACGCCAATGAATATACACGAAGAGCATTTATGACAAAAATAGGATTAGGAGTAAATCTTCCTGAATATGCAGTATATCCCGTACTTAAAGAAGATAGTGAGGGAAATCCTGTAACGGCAGAAAACAACTACGTATTACATTTTGAAAAAGGAAAAATGCCTCCCGTAGATGCTTTTTGGTCATTAACAATGTACGACAAAGACGGATTTACAGTACCAAATGAATTGAAACGCTATGCCATTGGCGACCGTTCTAATTTAAAATACAATGAAGACGGAAGTGTTGACATTTACTTTCAACATAAAAAACCAAGTGAAGACAAAATAAGCAATTGGTTACCTTCACCAAAAAGTGGTGCTATTGGAATTACCCTTCGTTTATACGTACCACAAAGCCCTGTATTAACAGGAGAATGGATACCTCCAGCAGTCACGAAAATTAATTAGCATAAAAAAATATTAATAAAACAACTAAACACAACACGGTATATAGCAAATAGGGAGTTCAGCGGTTTAAGAAAGTTCAGTGCTATTTAACAACAGCGCCAAATCGTTGATTTGGCTTTTAAAATGAATAAATTAAAAACAAAATACAACGCTTTGGCTCAGAGCAAACCTGAAAGTTTATCGCTTTCTACTGCCCTACTTGCCATATACTAACCGTTGTGTTTCATTTTGGAGGAAGAAACAAGAAATATTATTGACAAAATAAGTTTACTACGCACCTTAAAATATAAAAACAGAAATGGATGGTAATATAAAAATGAAAATGCTTGGTTTAATTGGAGGAACCTCTTGGCATTCTACGGCAGAATACTATCGTAACATAAATCAGTCTGTAAATGATTATTTTGGAGACAATACCAATCCACCCTTATTGCTTTTCAATCTTAACCAGTCATTAATACATCACTACCAAAAACAAGATAATTGGCATGGAGTGGCTGATCTAATCACTGATGCAGCACTGCGTCTTCAAAAGGCGGGTGCAGAATCGGTCATGTTCTGTGCCAATACACCCCACAAAGTTTTTGAAACTGTGAATGAGAAATTGAATATTCCCATTATACATATCGCTGATGCTACAGCAAAAGCGATTCAATGCAAAGAAATTACTAAAGTTTGTTTCATTGGCACAAAATTTACGATGGAAGAAGATTTCATTACAAGTAGAATTTCTAAAGCCCAGATTGAGGTATTAGTGCCTAAAGACAGCTCGGTTATTAACGAACTACACCGAATTATTCAGAAAGAGCTAACATTTGGGCAAATTAGAAAGGCTTCTAAACAATATGTTTTAAGTGTTTTAAAATCAATGATTGATATGGGAGCCGAGGGCGTTGTTTTAGGGTGTACGGAGTTTCCGTTAATGATTTCCCAGAATGATTTAACCGTTCCAGTTTTCAATACTACTGACATTCACTCAAAAGCGGCAACTGACTACATTTTGATGATAGAAGATTAAACTTTAAACTAGGAAAAGATTATGAATCATAACGAAATTAATAGAACTGACTTGTTAGCTTTGGAGAGGACTAAATTGGCTAACGAGCGTACTTTTTTGGCCTATTTTAGAACTTTTATTGTTTTTTTGAGTTCGGGATTTGCAATTTTAAAAATTGATATTTTGAATAATCTAATAATGCTAGGCTATTTTTTTATAATAATAGCATTCATAGTAATGCTAATAGGAATAGTACGGTTCTTTTATGTAAGAACAAAGATTAATAAATATTACAATTAATTAAAGAAAATTGAATTGACCGAAGATAACGAAACACAACAATAAATATAGTGCATTTGGCAGTTAGTACTAATAATGAAAATTATAGCAATAAATAAGCAAAGTAGTAGATTGAAATATTGGCACGTTGAAAAGCCAAACGCACATTATTAAAACCGTTGGCATTCATTGAGGAGTAGGAATCTATAATTAAATAATTAATAACAATTAAAAGAAAAAGTATGAGAAAAATCACAATTTTAGTAACGATAGTAACTATGCCATTTATTATGATGGCTCAAAAAAAGGAAAAGCCCAATATTTTGGTTATTTGGGGAGATGACATTGGATGGTCTAATCCAAGTATTTACAATATGGGAATGATGGGTTACAAAACACCTAACATTGACCAAATTGGAAAGGATGGAATAGTATTCACAGATTATTATGCTCAACAAAGTTGTACAGCGGGTCGCGCTGCATTTATTACAGGACAATCTCCTTACAGAACAGGTTTAACCAAAGTTGGATTACCAGGAGCAAAAGAAGGGTTAAGTGGGTTAGATCCAACAATTGCCGAATTATTAAAAAATCACGGTTATGCAACTGGTCAGTTCGGAAAAAATCATTTAGGAGATAGGGATGAACATTTACCTTCAAATCATGGATTTGATGAATTCTTTGGAAATCTTTATCACTTAAACGCAGAAGAAGAGCCTGAAAATGCTGATTATCCAAAAGACCCTGAATTTAAAAAGAAATTCGGACCAAGAGGTGTAATTCATTCTTATGCTGATGGAAAAATTGAAGATACAGGACCTTTAACTAGAAAAAGAATGGAAACAGTTGATTACGAAACAAAAGAGGCTGCTATTTCTTTTATGAAAAACTCAGTAAATGATGACAAACCTTTTTTTGTTTGGTATAATACTACACTAACTCACGTATGGACTCACTTAAATGAAGAGGATGAAGGAGAAACAGGATTAGGTGTTTATGCCGATGGTATGGTAAAACTTGATAAAATAGTTGGAGAGTTGACCAAAACATTAGAAGATTTAGGAATTGATGAAAACACTATTGTAATTTTTGGCACAGACAATGGTGCTGAATTAATTTTTTGGCCTGATGGAGGAATGACCCCTTTTAGAGGCGAAAAAGCGACAACTTGGGAAGGTGGTTTTAGAGCACCTTGTTTAGTGAAATGGCCAGCAAAAATTAAACCCGGTCAAATTAGTAATGCTATTTTTTCTGGTGAAGATTGGCTACCAACTTTCTTAGCAGCAGCAGGAGAAACAGATGTAAAAGAAAAACTACTAAAAGGGCATAGTGCGAATGGAAAAAATTTCAAAGTTCATTTAGATGGTTACAATATGCTTCCTTTGTTAACTGGAGAAGTAACTGAAAGCCCAAGAAAAGAGATTTTTTATTTTGACGATGATGGTAGCTTAAATGCATTTCGATATGGAAGATGGAAAATGCATTTCAAAATTCAAGAAAATCATGGATTTGAAGTTTGGCAAAAGCCATACACGGAATTAAGGTTTCCGCTTCTAATGGATTTATATGGTGACCCATTTGAAAAAGCTCAAGAACATTCAGAAGACTACAGTCATTGGATGGCTGACAGAATGTTTATGATGGTTCCTGCACAAGCAAAAATTGCTGAATTTTTAGCTTCTTTTAAAGAATATCCTCAACGTCAAAAAGTGGGGAGCTTTAGTTTAGACCAAGTATTAGAACAAATGCAAGGAGCTAAACGGAATTAGCATCTGTATATTAAAAATCCAAAGCTGAATGTTAAGATATTTGGTTTTTTATAACAACCCTTATTTAAGAATGGAAATAAACAACGAAATGCCAACAAAACCTATACGTCATACGTGCTAGTTAGTCTGTTCTCGGGCGAAGCGGGACATTTAACGCCAAAAAGTTATTTTTGGTTTAATAAATAAAAACAAAAAAACGTTTTAGGCTTAGTTTGTAGCGGGCGAGAGGTATGCAGGTATCTTTGGCACGTACGAACGCATAGCCGGGGCGTTGTGCATAATATGAAAAAAACGAAATTACTACTTATAACATTGAGCCTAATCGGATTAAATTCTTGTGCTCAAAAGTTAACTTGTTCTGACTTTAAAATTGGAACTTTTTATATTCCAGAAACTGAAGCAATGAGTAAATATACAATCGAAGCGAATGACAGTATTGCGGAAATGACTGAGAAACGAGATTTGTCTATTAAAAAATGGATTGTAGTTCGAGAAAAGAGTATTCAAATCGAATGGAAAAACGGAATCGGAAATGGAATACCTGAATATGAAATAATTGAATGGATTGATGATTGTACTTATCGACTGACTTATGACTCTTCAAAAGCGGAATTGAGCGAAGATAAAAAGTGGGTGAATGAAAATAATGGAATTGTTGTAACCAAAACGAAAATTGAAAATAATTGTTTGTATTACAAAGCAACAATGACAACAAACCAAGGACAAAATATTTCGCAAGACGGAATAATATGTAAAGAATAAAAATACTATGCACAACAATGTATAACCGCAATTACGGCGGATTCGACTACGTCCGAATCCACTCGGAATTACTAAAGTCAGTGCTTAACCGAAAAACAGTAACTTTAAACCCGTAACTGACGGTTATACGAGACCGTTGTACACAAGCTCTGAAAAGCCAACCGCACAGTCAAGCACATTTCATTTTGCTCGTGCCTCACAAAATAAAAAGAGCTTGCCTTTTCCCTACGCTCACCCAAACGGAATGATTATTTATATACTCATTTAATGAGATATTAAAAATAGTTCTGTACATTAGTGGACTGAATTAAAAAAATTCAAAATGAACCGAATAAAAGAGGTTTTAGAAGAGAAAGGAATTAAACAAATCTGGTTGGCAGAACAGTTAGGAAAGAGTTACAATATGGTAAATTCTTATGCTCAGAACAGAAGACAACCAAGTTTAGAGACGCTGTTTGAGATTTCAAAAATCCTAAAGGTTGAAGTAAAAGCATTAATAAAGGAAGATTGAATGGACATAGTTAAAGAAGCAGACATAGAATATGGACTTGTAGGGAGATTACAAGATTTAAAATACACCTATCGAAAGGATATTCGTGATTTAGATGCTCTTGAGCAAAATTTTCGTGAAAAATTTGAAGCTCTTAACAGAGTTCATTTAACAGATTCCGAATTTGAAAAATTAAGAGAAGAAATTGTAAATCCTGATGTATTTACTTCTTCTAATTATTTGCGAAAAACAAATACGTTCACTCGTGAAGATGGTACACCATTACACTATACACTTGTAAATATTAAAGATTGGTGTAAAAATGACTTTGAAGTCATTAACCAACTTCGCATAAATACAAAAAACAGCAATCATAGATATGATGTAATTATTCTTATTAATGGAGTTCCCGTTGTACAAATAGAATTAAAAACTTTAGAAGTAAGTCCAAACAAGGCAATGCAACAAATTGTGGACTATAAAAATGACGCAGGAAACGGGTATACCAATTCGTTAATGTGTTTTATGCAACTATTTATAGTAAGCAATAAATCCAAAACGTTCTATTTTGCCAATAACAATAATGAGCACTTCGCTTTTAATGCAGATGAGCAATTTTTACCAGTTTACACTCTCGCAAGTGAAGACAACAAAAAAATTAATCATTTAGATGACTTTACCGATAAGTTCTTGACCAAATGTACTCTTGGACAAATGATTAGTCGCTATATGGTTTTAGTGGCGAGTGAGCAAAAGATATTAGTGATGCGACCTTATCAAATCTATGCTGTAAAAGCTATTGTAGATTGCATACACCAAAATAGAGGAAACGGATATATTTGGCACACCACAGGAAGCGGAAAAACACTAACTTCTTTTAAGGCTTCTACCCTTTTAAAAGATAATCCTGATATTGAAAAGTGCTTATTTGTTGTTGACAGAAAAGACCTTGACCGACAGACACGTCAAGAATTTAATAAATTCCAAGAAGGTAGTGTTGAAGAAAACACGAATACTGCCACTTTGGTCAATCGAATGTTGTCTACAGATTATGCAGACAAAGTTATCGTAACAACTATTCAAAAATTAGGTTTAGCACTAGATTCCAAAAACACTAAGAACTACAAAGAGAAATTACAACCATTAGCAGATAAACGAGTGGTTTTTATTTTTGATGAATGTCATCGCTCTCAGTTTGGAGAAAATCATAAAGCTATAAAAGACTTCTTTCCAAAAGCTCAACTTTTTGGATTTACTGGTACACCTATTTTTGAAGAAAACGCTACTTACAAAACGATTGAAGGACAACAAGCATCATACAAAACAACCGAAGACGTTTTTCAACAAGAACTGCATTCTTACACGATTACCAATGCCATAGAAGATAAAAACGTACTGCGTTTTCATATCGACTATTTTAAACCTGATGGAGTTGTATCAACAGGAAGTGATATACATAAACTAGCGGTTGCAAATGCTATCATAAACAAACACGACAAAGCAACACATTACAGACGTTTTAATAGTGTTTTAGCAACAGCTTCTATAAATGATGCGATTCAATATTACGAGCTATTTAAAGACTTACAGGCAGAAGAAATCAAGAAAAATGAAGACTACAAGCCTTTAAATATTGCTTGTGTTTTCTCGCCACCAGCAGAAGGAGACAAAGACATTCAACAAATACAAGAAGATTTACCACAAGAAAAAGCGGATAACGAAGTAGAACCTAATAAAAAGAAAGAGGCTTTAACCAAAATTATAGAAGACTATAATTATCAATATGGTACAAACCACAGAATAAATGAGTTTGATGGTTATTATCAAGATGTTCAACAACGCATAAAGTTTCAAAAATATCCTAACAAAGATGTGGCTCACAAAGATAAAATTGATGTGATGATTGTCGTGGATATGTTGTTAACTGGTTTTGATTCTAAATATTTAAACACCTTATACGTTGATAAAAATTTAAAATATCACGGATTAATTCAAGCCTTTTCTCGTACAAATCGAGTTATCAACGACACCAAACCTTATGGTAATATTTTAGATTTTAGACAGCAAGAAGAAGCAGTTGATAAAGCAATGGTATTGTTTTCTGGAGCTAATGTAGATAATCCTAAAGAGATTTGGGTGGTAGATGCTGCACCAAAAGTAATTGTAAAATACCAAGAAGCAGTTGCTAATTTAAAAGGCTTTATGGAGTCAAATGGCTTAGAATGTATACCATCAGAAGTAAGTAATTTAAAAGGAGACGAAGCTCGTGCACAGTTCATAAATACCTTTAAAGAAGTACAGCGTTTAAAAACACAGCTAGACCAATATACAGACTTAGAAGATACACAAGCTGAAACCATTGAAGCACTATTACCAACGGATAATTTCCGCTCTTTTAAAAGTAATTATATAGATACCGCCAAACGACTTAAAGATATACAAGACAAAGGCGGTAAAGACCTACCAAAAGTAGTAGAGCAATTAGATTTTGAGTTTGTACTTTTCTCTTCTGCCATAATAGATTACGATTACATTATTGGCTTAATAGCCAAATACACGCAAGACAAACCATCTAAACAAAAGATGACAAGTGTACAATTGATTAATCTACTAAGCTCTAGTGCCAATTTAATGGACGAGCGAGAAGATATTATTGCCTACATAAAAACTTTAGAAGTGGGCAAAGGCTTAACTGAAAGCGAGATACGTAAAGGTTACCAAAAGTTTAAAGACGAAAAAGCAGAAAAAGAGCTCATAGCCATAGCCTCAAAACACGGATTGGAAACCGATAATCTAAAAGCGTTTATAAATGAAATTATGAACCGAATGATTTTTGATGGCGAAAAACTAACCGATTTATTAGCACCATTAGAACTAGGTTGGAAAGACCGTAGAGTAAAAGAATTGTCCTTAATGGAAGACCTAATACCATTATTAAATAAACTAGCCCAAGGGCGAGATATAGCAGGATTAAACGCTTATGAATAACGAAAAACAAGATATAGTACCTGAATTACGTTTTCCAGAATTCAAAAATAATTGGAGTATCGTAAAACTAAAAGATGTATCTACATATTTTAATGGTAAGAGTTTTGAAGGTAATGTTCAAGCAAAAGGGAATTTTGAACTAATTACATTAAAATCAATCGATACAGATGGGAACTTGGTTCATTCTAATCGATTTATTAATGATAAAGTACCAACTTTAGCAAAAGGAACTTTGGTTATGATACTTAGTGAGCAAGCACCTGGTTTACTTGGTATGACAGCAATTATTCCTGAAGAAAATAAATATGTTCTAAATCAGCGTGTAGCAGAGCTTCGTCCAAACAATAAAGTCGAAAGCTATTTTTTATCAAAGGTAATTAATAGCAATCAAGCTTACTTTAGCAGACTTGGTGCTGGGATGAAGGTGCAAAACATCTCAAAACCTAATGTTGAAAATTACGAATTCGGTATACCCATTATCGCTGAACAAGAAAAAATAGCAAATTGCCTATCCTCTTTAGATGAAGCAATCACAGCAGAAACCGAAAAACTAGACTTAATACTAGACCATCAAAAAGGCTTGTTGCAACAACTTTTCCCAGCAGAAGGAGAAACCCAACCCAAATTTCGATTTCCTGAGTTTAAGGATGATGGAGATTGGGAGGAAATAACTTTAGGTAAATTAGCTAAATTTCGCAGAGGTAGTTTTCCTCAACCTTATGGCTTAGCAAAATGGTATGATGATGAAAATGGTATACCATTCATACAAGTTTATGACGTTGACACCAATTTGAAAATCAAACCAAAAACAAAAAGACGTATAAGCAAATTAGCAGCAAAGCAAAGCGTATCTATTGAAAAAGGAACTGTAATTATTACAATACAAGGTTCTATCGGTCGTGTTGCAATAACCCAATATGATGCTTACATTGATAGAACACTATTGCTTTTTGAAGAGTTTTTCAAGCCAATTGATAAATTATTTTTTGCTTATGTAATTCAATTGCTATTTGAAATAGAAAAACAAAAAGCACCAGGAGGAATAATTAAAACAATAACTAAAGAAGTTTTAACCAGTTTTAATATTCATCTTCCAGATATTTTAGAACAGCAAAAAATAGCACTATGTCTATCTTCTGTAGATGAATTAATAGAATCACAAACGCAAAAAGTTAAAGCCCTAAAAAAGCATAAAAAAGGCTTAATGCAACAGTTGTTTCCAAAGGTAAATAGTTTAACAATATGAGTACAACGACCAACTTTAATACACTAACAGAGGTTGCTACTCATTTTCGTAAAGACCTCACAGGAGATAATCGTCCTGAAAAAAGATTAATACTATTCTTTGCTCATAATGGTACTGGAAAAACAAGATTATCAATGGAGTTTAAAGAAATGGGTAAAACCATCAATCCGCCAAGAGACACTTTATACTTCAATGCCTTTACAGAAGACCTTTTTGTTTGGAACAATGACCTTGATAACGATACAGAAAGAGTTTTAACCTTCAATAAAGATTCAGCATTTTTTGATGGATTGCAGGAGTTGGAAATGGAAACCAAAATTGGTTCACTTTTTCAGAATTATGTCAACCTAAGTTTTATTATTGATTATGATAATTATACAGTAGTTTTTTCTCGTAGTATCATAAATGAAGAAGGTAATGAAGAAACTATTGACAACATTAAAATATCTAGAGGAGAAGAAAATCTTTTTATTTGGTGCTTTTTTATCGCAATTTGTGAAGTCGCAATTGACCAAGTAAATAGTGATGAAGATACTGGTGCTTACAATTGGGTAAAATTCATTTACATAGACGACCCAATTTCTTCACTAGATGAAAATAAGGCAGTTGCTGTGGCTTGTGATTTAGGTAACCTAATCAAACGAGAGGATAATAAAATAAAAACAGTAGTATCCACACATCACAGTCTTTTCTTTAATGTAATGTTTAATGAACTAAGAAGAAAAGTAAAGAACAAAAGCTACTATTTACATTCAAAAGAAACTGAAACCTACACGCTTCAAGATACAGGAGATGTGCCATTTTTTCATCATATAGCAATAATAAGTCAGTTAAAACAAGTAGTTGCATCAGATAACATATACACACATCACTTTAATACGTTGCGAAGTATTTTAGAAAAAACCGCAAGTTTTTTCGGCTACGACAAGATTGATAAGTGCATTCACGGACTAGAAGATGAAGTTCTTTTTGAAAGAGCTTTAAACCTATTTAGTCACGGAAAGTATTCCATATTTGACCCAAGAGAAATGGGAGCAGATAACAAAGATTTATTTAAAAGAATATTTAATGGATTTCTAGAGAAATATGAATTTTATTTACCTGAAATCTTTAACGAAGAAACTGAAACTGTACAAGAATGACAGCAAAACAAAAACAAGAAGAATTAGGAAAAACCCTTTGGGAAATAGCCAACAATCTTAGAGGAGCAATGAATGCGGATGATTTCCGTGATTATATGCTTTCATTCCTCTTTTTACGCTATTTATCAGACAATTATGAAGCTTCTGTAAAAAAGGAATTAGGTTCAGATTATCCGACATTAACAGAAAACGATAAACGTACACCGCTTTCTATTTGGTATAAAGAAAATCCAGAATTTATAATTGAGTTTGAGAAGCAAATGCGTAGAAAAGTGCATTACGTTATTGAACCACATTATTTATGGAGCAGTATTTCAGAACTCGCAAGAACACAGCACGAAGATTTATTAAAAACACTTCAAAAAGGGTTTAAATATATTGAAAATGAATCGTTTGAAAATTCGTTTAAAGGCTTATTCTCAGAAATCAATCTTGATTCTGAAAAACTAGGTAAAAACTATGAAGCTAGAAATGAAAAGCTTTGCAGGATTATTACTCAAATTGCAGTAGGTATTGCAGACTTCTCAACTGACAGCGATACGCTTGGAGATGCTTATGAATATTTGATTGGGCAATTTGCAGCAGGTTCAGGGAAAAAAGCTGGTGAGTTTTACACACCACAACAACTATCAACCATTCTTTCTGAGATAGTAACCTTAGACAGCCAAAATCCAAAAGCAGGTAAAAAGAAAAAAATTAATAAAGTGCTCGATTTTGCTTGTGGTTCTGGTTCGTTACTTTTAAACGTAAAGAATAAAATTGAAAAATCAGGCGGTACATTAAGTAGAATTTATGGGCAAGAAAAAAATATAACTACTTACAACTTGGCTCGAATGAATATGCTTCTACACGGAGTTAAAGATTCAGAATTCGAAATTTTTCACGGAGACACTTTAAAAAATGATTGGGATATTTTAAACGAAATGAATCCAGCAAAAAAGGTAGAATTTGATGCTATCGTAGCAAATCCGCCTTTTAGTTTACGTTGGGATGCTTCAGAGGCTATGAGCGAAGATTTCCGATTTAAAAATTATGGATTAGCACCAAAATCAGCAGCAGATTTTGCCTTTTTATTACACGGTTTTCATTTTTTGAGTGAAGAAGGAACAATGGCAATAATTTTACCACACGGAGTTTTATTTAGAGGTGGAGCGGAATCTCGAATTAGGAAAAAACTTTTAGTAGATAATAATATTGATACAGTTATTGGTTTACCTTCTAACCTATTTTTCTCAACAGGAATTCCTGTTTGTATATTGATTTTAAAGAAATGTAAAAAAGAAGATGATGTTTTATTTATAAATGCTAGTGAGCGTTATAAGAAAGAAAAGCGGCAAAATATTTTACGAAATGGAGATGTTGAAAAAGGAGAGAAAAACGACATTCTTGAAATCATAAATACGTATAAAAATCGACCAGAAAAAGTTGAACGTTATGCTCGTAGAGTTCCAATGGAGGAAATCGTGAAAAACGAGTTTAACTTGAATATATCAAGGTATGTAAGTACAGCAAAACCAGAACCAATAATTGACTTGAAAGAAGTGAATGAAAAACTGGTTGATATAGAAAAGAAATTAACTAAGTCATTGAATGAACACAACGAATATTTGAAACAATTAGGACTGAAAACAATATGAACGGAGGAATAGCCAACGCTTGTTCAAGCACATTTAAAGTTTGCTCGTGCCTCACAAATTTAAAAGAGCTTTCACGCCAACGCTAGCAAGTTTGTGAAATAAAGCCAGTGTACAACAATGTATAAAAATAATAGCGGTTTAATCGCTAAAACGAAAGTAAGTAAATATAAAAAAGGTCTGTGTTTAACCGAAAAGTTAGTGTGTGAAAATCCGCTACTATTCTTATACGAGACCGTTGTGCATAATATGAAAAAAACGAAATTACTACTTATAACATTGAGCCTAATCGGATTAAATTCTTGTGCTCAAAAGTTAACTTGTTCTGACTTTAAAATTGGAACTTTTTATATTCCAGAAACTGAAGCAATGAGTAAATATACAATCGAAGCGAATGACAGTATTGCGGAAATGACTGAGAAACGAGATTTGTCTATTAAAAAATGGATTGTAGTTCGAGAAAAGAGTATTCAAATCGAATGGAAAAACGGAATCGGAAATGGAATACCTGAATATGAAATAATTGAATGGATTGATGATTGTACTTATCGACTGACTTATGACTCTTCAAAAGCGGAATTGAGCGAAGATAAAAAGTGGGTGAATGAAAATAATGGAATTGTTGTAACCAAAACGAAAATTGAAAATAATTGTTTGTATTACAAAGCAACAATGACAACAAACCAAGGACAAAATATTTCGCAAGACGGAATAATATGTAAAGAATAAAAATACTATGCACAACAATGTATAACCGCAATTACGGCGGATTCGACTACGTCCGAATCCACTCGGAATTACTAAAGTCAGTGCTTAACCGAAAAACAGTAACTTTAAACCCGTAACTGACGGTTATACGAGACCGTTGTAGTGCATTAGGGAAAAATGAAAAATCGTACTTAAAAAAGAGAAAATCAATATGGAAAAATGGAATGAACTATGTTACATATTATCTGAAAACTTGCCAACAAACACGAGCGAACAGTTATTTGAATTAAAAGTAGTTCAAGCATTTGAAAAATTAGGATGGAGCGAATTTAATAATGAAATTGCCGTACGAGAAAGTATTCAATTAGGAGCTTCAAATAGAATAAGTCCAGATTTAATTTTAAAATCAAAAGAGAAAGGAAATCTTTTTATTGTAGAAGTTAAAAAACCTTCTCTCGAAATTGACAATTCTACTTTCAAAGGACAGCTATCATCTTATATGGGAATTACAAGAGTTGAATTAGGTATTCTAATTGGTAATAAAATTCAATTATTTTTAGATGGTAAATTTTTCAATAAAAATGGCATCGTTTTAATCGATGAAATTGAATTTAATAGAGATAGTGAAAAAGGTTTAAAATTTGTACAATTATTTAGTAAAGAGAATTATAACAAAGAAAATATTGAAAATCACGCTCAAGAAAAAATTCAACAATTAAAAGAAATAGAGGATTTTAAAAAATTAAAAAACAAAATACTATCTGAAAATTATAGCGGAAAAATAATTGATTATTTAAAAACTGAACTTCAAGATGAATTCGATGAAAAAATAATAGATAATGTTTTTAAAGTATTAGAAGTAAAAATTGAGAGTAAGAACAAAATAGTTCCGATAGAAAATTACGAAAAACCGAGAACGAAAAAATATAGAACTTTTGAGAATTTTAATGAACCGACTGGAAAACTACCAATTGGAAAATATGTCCGAAAAACATTCAATGATTTAGTTAATAACAACTTAATAGACAGAAATGAAATTGAAAGATTACAAAGAGGCGATTATTCAAAATTGACCTTTGATATTCAATTCCCATTTTTGGCAAAAGAAAATTCGCCATATTACGAGAGAATAAGATATTGGAAAAATCCTTATCAAATAAACGGAGAAATTTATTTTGTCTGTTCACAATGGTATGAAGTTCCAGCAAATAATGATAGACCATATTACGAAGAATGGTTAAAGAAAATGAAAAAATAACGCACTACAACACCGTATAAAATTAATGGCTAGTCATCGCCTACTTACGAAAATCCTCGCGGATTTTCTATCTGGTGTTTATTTGCTAAATTAGGTGCTTAAACACGCCACTAATCTTATACAAACACGTTGTGCTTCATTCTAATTCATAGAAGAAAAAAGAATTTTCCGTCAACCTGATTCCTTGTAGCAATGGGGCGCTGTTTATTTAAGCATTTATTACTTGCATTTTGCAAGTAATATTTATATCTTTGTTCATGAATTTAATTTCAATAATTTGAACACACAATTCCGTTGCAATTGTCCAATTACATCAGCATTGGATATTCTTGGGGATAAATGGACCTTAACGTTAATTAAACTTATGTTGGTAGAAGGCAGAAAAACCTTTAAAGACTTTTTGGAAAGTAAGGAAGCGATATCTTCTAACATTTTGTCTGATAGACTAAAGATGATGGAAGAATACAACATCATCATAAAAAAAAGTGCCCCAAATAATAAGAAATCAAACTTTTATCTTTTAACGGAAAAAGGACTTGATTTAACCCCAACTCTTGTAGAAATAACTTTATGGAGTGATCGAAATGTTCGAGAATACCATCCGACATTAATGCCCGAAGAAAAGATAGCCGTAATTAAGAAGAACAAGTCACAATATATCAACTCTTTAATCGAGAATTATAAAAAACAAAACGAGCCGGTAGAAGGAATGTGACAATTTTAGTTAAAAAATTAAAATCAAAATTATGTCCAATAAGAACGAAGATAAATTATCGAAAATCACACTTTTTGATAAAATGAACGCAAATGTTTTAGGAGCTGTAACGAAGGAAATGCCTCGTTTAAAAAAGGCCAGAAAAGAAAATAATTACAATCATTCAGAACCTACTTTTAGAGTCCCACCAAAAATGCCATTTGAATATATAACTCTTGAGGGGCTAGAAATTAGAGTTGCTATTGATTCAAAAGATGATTCGAGACCTAATTTAGTATTACTTTCACCGTATCCACACAGTATCATGGGATATGCGCCAATGTGGGATAAATTGAAAGAACACTTTAATCTTTTTGCTTATGATATGCCAGGTTTTGGACGAAGTCAAAAAAGTCTTGATCACATGACCTTTAAAGCTCAAGGTGAGTTCTTAAAAGTTTTTTTAGATCATTATAAAATAAAATCTCCTCATTTATTCGGTCCTGATGTTGGAATGCCAGCAATCATTTATTACACTGGGACATTTGAAAACACAGTAAAAAGTTTAATCATTGGAGATGGTCCCGCGATTGCCCCTTCAGCGAACGCAAGTATGATAGATAAAATGGTTTACTCTGGATTTTGGAGAACAATATTTAGAATAGCTGGTGAGGGTGCATTAGTAGAGGGAGCGAAACTAGTTTGTTTTACTAATTATACTCCAAATGAAATTGAAATGTCTGATTATAAAAAATCATATGCCGGTGGTAAAGTTTCAGATACTATGCAGTGGTTTAAAGGTTATGACAAAAGCATAGCAGATACTGATCCATTAATAGACAAAATTGAACAACCCACATTAATTTTTTGGGGTGATGAAGACGCTATCCTTTATCCTGAAAATGGAGAAAGAATGCATGAAAGAATGAAAAACAGTGAATTAAAAATATTTGAAAAAACCGGTCATTTTACTTATTTAGATAGGTATGAAGAATTTGGTGACATGCTCGTAAATTGGATTTTAAAACATAACTAATATTATGATTATGAGAATATTTAGGTTTAAGATATGTATACTTTCAATATTATTATCAGTACAAGCTTTCTCTCAAAAAAGTAAAAAAAATAGCAAACCAAATATAATAATCATCACTAGTGATGATTTAGGTATCTGGGACGTTAGTTATAACAATCAAGGTGTACGGGGATTCGAAACTCCCAATATTGACAGAATAGCTAAGGAAGGTATGACCTTTACAGATTATTATGCAGAACAATCTTGTACAGCAGGTAGATCGACACTAATAACTGGTCAGACAACGCTTCGTACAGGTCTTTCTAAAGTAGGATTACCTGGTGGACCAAACGGTATGAGATCCGAAAACCCAACTATTGCAACTGCATTAAAATCATTAGGTTATTCTACTGCTCAATTTGGAAAAAATCATTTAGGAGACAGAGATGAACACCTACCGACCATGCATGGCTTTGATGAATTCTTTGGGATTCTTTACCATTTAAATGCATTTAATGAACTTGAATTAGAAGATTACCCCAAAGATTCAAATTTCAGAAATAAATATGGACCTCGTAACCCACTAAGAAGCATTGCTAATGAAGCTGGAAATCAGACAATAACTGATATGGGACCATTAACAAGAGAACGTATGCGTACTCTAGATGACGAGTTTCTTGAAGCAGGAATGGATTATATTGAACAAAAAAACAAAGAAGAACAGCCATTCTTTGTTTGGATGAATTCAAGTCGCATGCATTACCCCACTTATGTTCCTAGAGAATGGGCAGGAAAATCAGGACAAGGGCCTTATGCTGATGGTGTAATGCAACATGATGCATGGGTTGGTGCTATTTTAGATAAACTTGATGAACTTGGAATTTCAGAAAACACAATTGTAATTTACAATGCTGATAACGGCCCCCAATATAATACATGGCCTGACGCAGGTATAACTCCTTATAGAAGTGAGAAATTCACTAATTGGGAAGGTGCATTTAGAGTCCCATGCTTTATACGTTGGCCTGAAAAAATTAAAAAAGGAAGCATAACAAATGAAATAATGTCTAATTTAGATTGGTTTCCGACTCTTCTTGCTGCAGCTGGAGATACTGAAATAAAAGAAAAGCTACTAGATGGTTACAAAATGAATGATAAAGATTATCATGTTCATTTGGATGGATATAATCAACTACCTTTGCTAACAGGCGAAACAGACAAAGGTACACGCAAGGAGTTTTTCTACTTTACAGATGCTGGAGAAGTGTCTGCCATAAGATTTGGGGATTGGAAACTGGTATTCTTGGAACAAAGAGGTCAGGCGTTGGGTGCTTGGCAAGAACCAATGGTACCCTTGTCTTTCCCAAAATTATTCAATCTAAGAAGAGACCCCTTTGAAAGAGCTGATTTGAATAGTAATTCTTACAACAAATGGGCCTTTGACCGTACTTTTGTTGGTCCAACAGTACAAGGTATAGCTTTTAGCTTTTTCAAAACTTTCAAAGAATTTCCTCCTCAACAAGAAGCGGCAAGGTTTGATTTGGAAGCTATTATGAACCAAATAATAACTACTGAATAATGAAAACTGTATGTCAAAGTTAGTCCAACATAATAAAACTTTTTAATATGAACACGTTTAAATCAATGCTTTTCGTAATAATTGTTTTCACAGTCATATCTTGCGGAAATATTTCTAAAATAGACAAACAGAATATTTCCAAAATAGAAATTTCAGTTGATTCTTTAGATCAAATTATAAAAAACAACATAACATCTTATGATTGGAAAATTTCTTTAGATCATCATCGTATGGCGAAAGAGGAGGAGGCTTACACTCCGCCATCCATTGTTTCTATTTTTTCAGATTCAAAAATAAATTCAAAGATACTAGAAAACAACAGTCAACTTATAGCCATTGATTTACCGTTTAAATTTCTTGCATTTGCTGAATCTAATTTGAACCAAGGTTTTCTAGCCTACACATCTTCTGAATTCATTGAAAAACGACATGAGATTCCAGATTCCTTGTTGTCTCAATTCAAGAGCAAACAAGATGAGGTATTAAGTAATTTCTCTATAACAACTATTTCAGAAGTTGATTTAGAAGAAGTAACAAAGGGTTATGCCATAATCAAAATGAAATCTGACTTTAATTTTCAAGAGACAGTTAACAACCTAAAGAAGACAATCAAAAGTATAGAAGGCACCAAAACCTTTGGTACAATCGACTTTAAAAAAGATGCACAGGTATATGACATTAAACTCAACCCCACAGAGCTCATATTATTTGGAGCACCAGAACCTGGAGCAAAAGCAATGAAAAACACACCAAGACTAGGACTGGATGCTTTTTGCCAAAAATTATTGATTTATGAAAATCAAGAAGGTGATGTTTGGGTCGCCTTTAATGACATTACAGAACTATCAAAACTCTATTATGAGACCTCTACTTTGCCTCAAAGAATGATTGACAGCAGATTAAAGAAAAACATTAAGAAAAGTATAAAAGAATAAAACTCTGAATATGATTAAACATTTGATTATTGTAAACCTAGGACTATTTTCTCTGTTGCTTACTACTTCATGTGACACTGAATCAAGAGAAACGAATAAAAATAATATCGAGAACAGTATTAATAAAGCAACTCTGGATAGATCTATCCTTCCTATTAAGAACTGGTTTAATGGAAACGTTGGGGAAACCTACAAAACCTCAAAACAAAACTTTCCTAAAGGAGTAAGCGCGCCTGAGGGGGCTCCTAATGTAATATTAATTATGCTAGACGATGTGGGTTTTGGTCAACTAGGAGTAAATGGGGGGTTAATACCTACACCCTATTTAGACCAATTAAGCAAAGAAGGGTTACTATATAACAATTTCCACACCACAAGCGTTTGCTCCCCCACCAGAGCTGCTCTTATGACCGGAAGAAATCAACATCAAGTTGGGTTTGGTACCATTACAGAAATGTCCACTGGCTACCCTGGGTACAATAGTATCATTCCAAAAGAAGCAGCAACCCTACCAGAAGTTTTAAAGTTAAATGGTTATAACACATCCTTATTTGGAAAATGGCATAATACTCCTGACTGGGTAGTGAATCAGTCAGGCCCCATGGATTTATGGCCTACTGGACTTGGCTTTGAGCATTTTTATGGCTGGTTTGGTGGAGAAACCAGTCAATACCAACCACAATTATGGAAGAACACCACTCCAATTGAACCTCCTTACTCTTACAAAGATGGATACCATCTTACAGAAGATTTAACAGCTCAGGCAACTTCTTGGGTTGCAAACCAAAAAGCAATTGCACCTGATAAACCATACTTTATGTTCTTTGCTCCAGGAGCAGTCCATTCACCCATCCACGCACCAAAAGAGTGGATTGCCAAATTTAAGGGACAATTTGACGAGGGATGGGATGTTTACCGCGAAAAAGCATTTAAAAGACAAAAGGAGCTCGGAATAATTCCAGAAAACGCCAAGCTGACATCACGCCCGGAATCAATTCCATCTTGGAAATCTATGTCTGAAAAAGAGAAGATAGTCTATGCGCGACAAGCGGAAGTTGTCGCAGGATATTTGGCACATGCAGACTATTATATTGGTAAAATGCTTGAAGAAATCAAAAAACTGCCAGGTGGTGACAATACCATGATCATTTATATTACAGGTGACAATGGCGCGTCTCCAGAAGGAAGTATGACCGGAACAGACAATAATATGTTGACTCAAAATGGGCTAAAGTCATCTATTGAATCACAATATGAAGTTCTTGATGAACTTGGTAGTTACAAACATGAAAACCACTATGGGGTTCCATGGTCCTGGGCATTTAGCACCCCTTTTCAATGGATGAAGAGGGTTGCATCTCACTACGGAGGCACAAAAAACAGTGTAATAATTAGCTATCCGGATCAAATTTCTGAACCTGGTTCGGTACGCGAACAATTTCATCATGTAATCGATATAGCTCCTACCATCTATGAGGCAGCAAACATTCCTCAACCTACAATGGTTCATGGTGCTACTCAAATGCCTATAGCAGGCGTAAGTATGAAATATACTTTTATGAATAAGGAGGCAGAAGGCAGAAGGTTAACGCAATACTTTGAAACAGAAGGCAGACGTGCAATATTTCATGATGGTTGGATTGCGTGTGCCAAGCATAGTGTTCCTTGGGAACTTATTAATGCTACTGGAGATTTTGACAGTGATGAATGGGAACTTTATAATGTAGAAAATGATTATTCTCAATACAATGATTTAGCAAAAGACAACCCAGAAAAACTAGCCGAGTTAAAAGATTTATTTAAGAAAGAAGCTAAAAAGTATAATGTTTATCCTTTAGATGATAGATGGGCGCAAAGAGCAATGAACCCGGAAAGGCCAAGTGTAAATAGTAATAGAACCAAATTCCACTTTATTTCTGACACAAGAAGGTTAACAGAAGGGAGCGCACCAATGGTATTTCAAACTTCTCACACTATTACGGCTGATATCAATGTCCCTGAAGAAGGCGGTGATGGTGTTATTGTTGCAATGGGAGGCAGAACATCTGGCTATACCTTTTACATGATGGATGGATATTTAAATTATGAATATAACTGGTTTACGCGCGAATATTACTTGACAACATCACAGAATAAACTTAGTCCTGGTCCGCATGTTGTAAAAATGGTATACGAACAAAAGCCATTTGTTCCTTTTAAAGATTTGACTGGTGGAACCGTTCAGCTTTTTGTTGATGATGTTTTGGTTGGAGAAGGCATGACTGATAAAATGGTGTTTGGAAAGTACACTTTGACTGAAACTATGGATATAGGAATTGATTTAGGCTCTTCAGTATCTCAAAGATATGAACCCATGGAACCGTTTGAGTTTAATGGAAAAATCAACTACGTGGATTATGATATTTCCCCTTCTAGACCTGAAATAATTAACAATTAGTACTCAATAGATTTGCCATGTTGGTTTTTTAAACGATATGACTATATCGTAGGATCATCAAAAAACGAAAGCGCAACGATTGGTATATAAATCATAGCCGCCTATCGTCAGGCTACTGCTCATACACAAACCGCTGTGCCTCGTTATGACAAACTGCTAATCAATGATAAAATTCTTTAGAGAAATTAGACAAAAAGAGCTATCTGAAAACAAGTTTGGAAAATATCTGACTTATGCAGTTGGAGAACTTATTCTTGTCGTATTCGGTATTTTAATTGCACTATCTATTAATAATTGGAATGAAACCCGAAAAAATAAGATTGCTGAAGCTGATTATTACTGTAGAATTTTAGATGACTTTGAAATAACCGAAAAGTTAGTAAATGAATCACTTGAGGAAATTAACAACAGAATTGGAATCAGTAAAAAAATTATAGCAGATTTAAATAAGACACCCAACAATAAAAGTGAAATCCTAAATGATTTTTTAAATGCTTTGAGTCAAAATGTTTTTGTACCAAGTAATATTGCCTTCGAAGATTTAACTACATCTGGTAATCTAAAATTAATAACAGATATCCAAATTAAAAATAAACTTATTGAATACAATACTTTTTTGGAGAATACATTAGAATTACTTCAAGAAAATCGTAACGCACGCAATAAAAGGATGCTAAATTATGAGTTCGCAACGGAATTTGGAATTCAAGAATTTGTCCATTTAAAGAAAGAGCTTGGAAAAGAAATAGTCCAATTATTTCCAAGTAACGATTGGACAAACAAAAAAAAAGACAAAACATTTTTATTGTTCCAGGATAATCTTGTATTTCTAGTTGCAATGTATACTAGACAAAAACAATATTTATCTAATTTGAAAGAGAAAATGGAAGAACCTATAAAACTTTTAAAAAATAAAAAATGTAAATAACGAAAGCACAACAATGTATATAAATCATAGCCGCCTATCGGCAGGCTACGTTTCATATACCAACCGTAAGTAATGCCGAAAAACCCAGAAACCGAATGAAAAAAACAATATTCGAAATTACCAAAATGGACTGTCCTTCAGAGGAAAATCTAATCCGAATGAAATTGGACGGAATTTCAAGTATTGCGAATTTGGACTTTGATATTCCGAACCGAAAACTGACTGTTTTTCACAGCGGAGAATCCGACCAAATCGAAAAGTCCGTTATTGAACTAAATTTAGGCGGAAAGAAAATCTCGACCGAACAGACCGACCAAACAGAATTTAATGAAAATGCAAACCAAAAAAAGCTACTTTGGTCTGTACTTGCAATCAATTTTGCCTTTTTTATTATCGAAATGACAACAGGAATAATCTCAAAATCAATGGGTCTTGTTGCCGATAGTTTGGATATGCTTGCCGACAGTTTCGTATACGGAATTAGCTTGTTTGCGGTTGGCGGAACGTTGATTAAGAAAAAGCGGATTGCAAAACTTGCTGGATATTTTCAAATAACACTTGCGATTATTGGATTTGTGGAAGTTTTAAGAAGATTTTTTGGAAACGAGAAACTTCCCGATTTTTCGACAATGATTATCGTTTCGATTTTTGCACTTATTGCAAACGGAATTTGTCTTTACATTTTGCAAAAGTCAAAAAGCAAAGAAGAGGCTCATATGAAAGCGAGTATGATTTTCACATCAAATGACGTGATTATCAATTTAGGAGTAATAATTGCTGGAATTTTGGTAAATTGGTTGAGTTCGAGCAAACCTGATTTGATTATCGGAACAATCGTTTTTGTTTTGGTAATTCAAGGAGCATTTAGAATATTGAAATTAAGTAAGTGAATAAAAAAGCACTACTTACAACAATGTATAAAAATAATAGCGGTTTAATCGCTAAAACGAAAGTTAGAAAATATAAAAAAGGTCTGTGTTTAACTGAAAAGGTATTGCGTAAAAATCCGCTACTATTCTTATACTAGACCGATGGAACACATTCAGCGAAAAGCTGACCAAAGTTGCTACACAGCTACGCTGTTCTCGCCCCTTTGGAAATGCGTTCCATCTGCCTGCTAAACCAAATTGGGCCAGAGACTTCTTGATAAATACAGCTTTTACTGCCCATCGAGGGAAAACGATGTACCATCGGTACCTATACGCAATTTGGCACGACCCATCGAACTCCCGATCCAATAAAGTGGCTCACTCAGCAAATTTTTAAAAGTAAAATTTACTAAGCGAGACGGCTAATAAACTCTAGCCTCGCGTGGCCGCGCGAAACTAGAGCTCATTATCTTCCACTTTTTGTATCTTCGTTCTCAAGGACGAACTGCGTTTAGCAGGCAGTTGTGCTTAATGCAAGAATGAAAATAAACCTAGATGAATATAGAAAAATTTGACCACAAAATTGACTGGTTTTATGAAGGGAATGTAAGCAAAAAACTTGTCGAATATTTAAAGAATAATGACTACAAAATTGCTAAAGATAATTCTGACAACATTAAAGCAAAAGGAATTGACATTATTGGAATAAAAAATAGAATAACAGAGTTAATTGAAGTAAAAGGATTTCCTTCTAATTATTACGTTAATGGAAAGAATAAAGGAAAAATAAAACCGACAAAACCTAAACAACAGGCGAAACATTGGTTTTCAGAAGTTCTACTAAGTTGTATTTATAATTACGGTAATTATAAAGAGATTTATGAAAATATACAATTAGCAATTGCATTTCCAAAGAAAGACCGATACTTTGAATTAATAAACGGAGTTTCACAATTCTTTACAGATAATAAAATAAGTATCAAAGTATACTTTATAGATAAAGACGGAAAAATAACAACAGAAAATTTAAATCAATAAAATATGGCTATTAGAAAAAGTAAAGAACAACAATTTCAAGTAAAAGGAGAAATAAATGAAATTAAAGGAAAATGTTTAAACGCATTAGAATTAGGAGGTTTTAAGAAAGTTGAAACGAATGATTTTTTAAATCAAATTTCTGCAAACTACACAAAAATGACAGTTGTCGGAAAAATTGAAATTGTTTTATCCGAGAAGGAAAAAGGAGTAGAAATAAATGTGAAAACTACTGCAAATTCAGATAATGTTTTTGCCTTATTCTCATCACCGAATGATAAAATAATGAATGCTTTTAAAGAGAACTTAAAGTAAATCACTAAGCACAACAACTCATAAAATTTATGCTTACATTTGAACTAATACAAACGACAATCGTTCAACTATCGATTTGCTACAACCGAAAAATCTCCGATTTTCCAGTCGCACAAATCATATAAAAATCCGTTAACCACAATATACCAATCCTACTAAAAAAAATATGAAAGAAGAATTTGACCCAAATAGACCTTACAATAGAGATGCTATAAATAAAGAACAGGAGATTAGAGTGCGTTTAATGGATGAAGAAGCACTTAATAGAGGTCGAGGGATTAAAGGTTTACCTAAAATTACCGATAAAAAAGATTTCGACAGAGAACTAAAACTTAATCCACAACATAAAGTTTTCACAGATGTTTACACAGGTAAGATAATGAAAGGTGGCGACCCATACGATTTTGAGCATATTGTGTCTGCGAATGAATTATATATGAAACTCAGAGGAACTCATACAGATGAACAAATTGCAAAAATAGCCAATAACCCTAAAAATGTTGGAGTTACAAGAAGGGATATAAACATTCATAAAAGACAACATAATTTAAAGGATTATATACTTGATAAAAAGGAAAAATTAGAGCGATTTGGTATTGATAAAAACCTTGCAAAAAAAGCATTGATAGATGCAGAAAACAGCATCAACTCTTTATCAAACATTGATTTTCCAAAATCTTATGACAATAATGATAAGCAGAAAAGTAGTCAGCCATCAAAATTTAATAAAAAAACAGCATTTATACCACCTGTAAAATCATCTACATCAAGAAGTTCATCAAATTCTTCAAATAAAAGTTCAAAATCCAAAAATACTTCAAAGTCAAGTTCATCTTCTAATTCAGCTAATACTTCCAAAGTACCTGTTAAACTTATTTTAGGTATTATAGTAATAATCATTTTACTGTTATTGTTTTTATGGTTTAAGAATATATTTCCGTTTGATAACAAAAACAATCAAACTACTATTGTTCCTCAATCCGAAATAATCACTGATGAAAATAAAACGATTGAAAATAACTCAAACGATAAGGATTTAAAAAATACAAAGATGAGATTTGCAAAGCCTTTAGACGACTTAACGAAATCTATAACTGATATTTCCGAGTTTAATTCGATAATAGAAAATGAAAATATTATTCCTGTAATTGGTTCAATGTTCGAATATAATTCAGCTGACATTTCAAACGATGGAAAAGCAGTCTTGGCAAAATTTGCAAATGAGTATAAAAAATTAGATTTCCCTTACAAAGTTCTTATCGAAGGATTTACTTGTACTATTGGCTCAAAAGAATCTAATGAAAAATTAGGCAAAGTTAGAGCTGATAATTTAAAAGCAAAACTAAATGGGTTTGGTATTGCCGAAAACCTTATCGTTATTAAACCAATTGGTATGCAGAATTTTGTTTCAACAAATAGTGGAAAAAGCGATTTAGTTTTGAATAGAAGAAGTAACGTTACGATAATTAATGCGGAATAATACTGTGGCTAACAACGTATAAAAACAATAGGGCAATGAGTGCTTTATCCAATACTAATGGCGCTTTTGCGAAGTCGCCAAATTTTTAAATTTGGCTTATTAAACAAAAAAGATAATAAGAAAAATTTAAAAATTCGGTTTGTGTTCAACCAAATGGTAGTCGTCTTTTTTCCGCCCTACTATCCTTATACAAGACCGTTGTGGCTAATGTAAGAAAAGCCGAAAATGAAATTTATAATATGACAATAAAGGAATCCATTTTAAAAAGTCTTGACGACTTAAACGGACTGACAAACTATATGGAAGTTCACGACCACATTATTGAAAAAGGTTATTACGACTTTGGTAAAGCTAAAACTCCTCCAGCAACAATTTCAGCTCAATTAGGAGAATTTATTCGAAATGGAGATTCACGTGTAAAAAGAATTAAACAAGAAAATGGTTCTTATTCATACTACTTAACAAAAAACGAGCAAGATATAGGAATTGAAATCTTATCTGGTAGTACGACTACAACCACAACTACCAAACTTCCAAAAGTAAAAGCTAAAACATATAACGAAAGAGATTTACATAAGCTTTTGAGTAGTTATTTGAAAAACACCAAAATATATTCAAAAACAATATTCCACGAACATTCGAAAAACGGAAAAGATAGTAACCAAATATGGACACATCCAGATATGGTCGGAGTAAAATTTTTGAATTTACAAACCAAAGTAAGTCAGAATTTCTTAAAGTCAATTAATAGAGTTGATACCTTTAAATTGAGCTCTTACGAATTAAAAAAGGAAATAAATTCGGACACGGAATTGAAAAAAGCCTATTTTCAAGCAGTTTCTAATTCGAGCTGGGCTAATTATGGATATTTAGTAGCATTTGAGTTTAGTGATAGTTTGTCGGATGAAATGGAAAGACTAAATCAATCGTTCGGAATTGGAGTAATTGAGCTAAATGCTAATCCATATCAAAGTAAAATATTATTTCCAGCAATTTACAAAGACCTCGATTTTAAGACTATCGACAAACTATGTAAAATCAATAAGGAATTTGAACAATTCATTGAGCAAACAGACAGATTAATGACAGCTCAAGAACGTTATTACAAATCGACTGAAAAAGAGCTTGACGAATTTTGTGACGGCTATTTTGAAAATGATTCGGAATCGGAAATTGAAAAGTATTGTAAAGATAAAAACATTCCGAATGGAGAATAAAACACTAGCCACAACAACGTGTATAATTCATTGCTAGTTCTAGCCTACTTGGAAATTCCTTCGGAATTTCCTCTGGTTCGTTTTAGTTTATTAATTTAGTTGCTGAAATACGCAACGAAATCATACACAAACACGTTGTGCAACATTTGAAAAAAACATCGAGAATGAAAAAATATTTAGGAATAATATTAATGACTTTAGTTGTTACTTCCTGTAAAGGACAATCTAAATCCGAAAAAAAAGTCGGTGGACCTTGTCAGGATTGCGAAGCACTTATGGATTATAAGATATTGGATTTTGAACCTAAAGCAACAGTAACTTTACCAAAATTTGAGGATAATGAACCAAAAGTGAAAATAACAGGAACTGTATTTGAAAAAGACGGAAAAACGCCTGCTGAAAACATCATACTCTACGTTTACCACACAAACAGAAACGGAATTTATCAACCAAGTAAAATACCGATTGGTTGGGAAAAAACTCACGGACAACATCGTGGTTGGCTGAAAACGGGTAAAGACGGAAAATTTACTTTTTATACATTTAGACCAGCACCATATCCCAAAGTTCAAGAACCTGAACATATTCATATCTACGTGAAAGAACCAAATACAATCCCATATTATTTAGACAGCTATTTTTTTGAAAGCGACCCAAAACTAACAACTGAAAAAAGAAAATCACAGAAAAACAGAGGTGGCTCTGGAATTGTAAAACTTGAAAACGAAAACGGAATTTGGACAGCGAATAGAAATTTAATTTTAGGAATGAATATACCTGATTATGAATAAAAAACTACGCACAACAATGGCTATAAGTAATTGCTTGTTCTCGCCTACCTCTTAAAATCCTAGCGGATTTTCAGCTTGGTGTGTACTTGCAAAGTTAATCGCTAAACCACGCTACGACTCATAGCCAAGACCGTTGTGCTTCATTATGACAAACTAATAACGAATGATTAAATTCTTTAGAAAAATGACGAAAGGCTAACTTAAGAAGCACCGTGGCAAAAAACAATTAACAACCAATTAAAAAGACTCTAAATACAAATTAACAAAATAGTTATTTTATGTGATTTGTATTTTTATAGATGACACTAACTCTAGATTAAAAAAACCAATGCAAAAAAAAATTGTACTCTTATTTATACTCTTTCAGGTTTCTACACTTTTAAGTCAAGATCTAGAAACAACCCTACAAGAAATTGCAGATGACTATGGAGTAATGGGCATGTCTTTATATGTAAATGTGAATGGTGCTGTTTCTGAAACCTATATAGGACTTAGAGATTATACTAGAAATCTTCCAGTTAACGAGAATACTCAATATCGTATAGCATCGGTATCTAAGTCATTTACAGCCTTAGGTCTTATAAAATTAATCAATGATGGAGCGATAGGATTAGATGATGATATTTCTGAAATATTGGGTTACGAGCTTAGAAACCCAAATTTCCTAAATATACCCATAACTTGTAGAATGCTTCTATCTCACACTAGTAGTTTGCAAGATGGTTCTGGCTATGCCCCATTTTTAAATGCTACTTATAACCAGAACCCAATTCCTAATATATCAGAACTTCTTTTGGCTAGTGGCTCTTTTTATACAGCTAATATGTGGCGACAAGAAAGCCCGGGAACCTATTTTACTTACAGTAATATTAATTATGGCCTTATAGGAACTCTAATAGAAGCTCTTAGTGGGCAACGGTTTGATGTTTTTATGAGAGAGCAAATATTAATTCCATTAGAAATTGATGGTAGTTTTAATATACAAGATCTTACAAATATTAATAATGTATCTGTTTTGTATAGATATAATAATGGTTGGGAAGCACAATGGGATAATTATCAAGGCATTATGCCAATAGCACCAAATCTAAATGATTATATCCCAGGTACTAACGGCGTTTATTTTGCTCCTCAAGGAGGATTAAGAATAACTGCACATGAGATGAATATTATCGCAAGAGCACTTGCCAGTGATGGTGCTTTTTATAATCTAAACATCACACAGGAAAATTATCAATTAATGAAAGCAATTGCATGGGATTATAACGGATCAAACGGAGATAATTATGGTGGCCTGTTTAATAGATGGGCACTTGGTTTACATCATGCAAACCTTTCAGTTAACGATGCTATTTGTTTAGCTATATCTGAAAGTTTTATTGGTCACCCAGGGGAAGCTTACGGGCTTGTAAGTGATAATTATTTTATAGAAGGAAGTGATGTTTCTTTTTCACTTTTAATTAATGGTGTTCAGCAAGAATATCAGGTAGGTACTTCTGCTTTTTATACTATTGAAGAGGATATTTTTGAAGCAATTTGTATGCATATTAATCAGATACTAGATCAAGTTACTTTGAATGATATTAAATTTGAAATGATTCCTAATCCAGCAAAATCATATATTACTATTACCCTGCCTTCTGAATTATCTAATTCAGAAATAGTACTGCTTGACATCAGAGGGAAAACCATCAAGAGCATGAGAACAGAAAGCAAAGGATCTATTGACTTAATGCTTTTATGGATTTCCAAGGGAGTTTATTTTATTCAAGTAAGTGATGGAGAAAAAAGTAGTATTAAAAAATTAATTGTCGAATAATGAAAATAAGACCTACTGAAATAAAAAAATAACGAAAAGACTATAACCTATAAAATTTGAAAACGAATATAAAAACTGGACAAAAAAACGCACCACAACAACGGTTATAATTCATTACGGTTGAATTTCCTATCGGAAATCCAAGCCTATTTATTATCTTCGGTCTTTAACGGAAAAATCCTTTCGGATTTCTCCGCAACGCAATCATAGCCAAAACCGTTGGCAATAATAAAAATAGGGTAAGCTGAAAACCTCTAGAGTAGGCAATAATTAATAATTTGAACTATGAGTAATTTTTTAAAAACAGTCACAAACACAGTTAAACATTGGTACATTCCTTTAATAGTTGGATTAGCATTCATAGGAATTGGTATTTACACTCTATTCTCTCCTTTGGAATCATACTTAACTCTTTCAATCATCTTTAGTCTTTCCTTTCTGTTTTCTGGTCTATCCGAAATCATATTCTCAATTTCCAATCGCAAAGAAATTGACAATTGGGGATGGACTTTAACTTTTGGAATACTTACTTTTCTTTTGGGACTGCTTCTTATAATGAATCCTTTAATATCGATAACAACTTTACCTATTTATATTGGTTTCGTTGTGCTTTTTCGTTCAATTATGGGAATAAGTTACGCTTTGGAATTAAAAAATTATGGAGTCTTAGATTGGGGTAATCTAATGGTTGTCGCAATATTAGGATTAGTATTCTCGTTTATATTAATTTGGAATCCTTTGTTTGCAGGTTTTACTATCGTTTATTGGACAGGATTGGCGATAATATTAGGCGGTGTGTTTAGCGTTTATCTTTCGTTTAAATTGAAGAAGATAAAATCAATGCCTAATAAAATTTCCCAAGACTTAAAAGAAAAGTATGATGCCATAAAAAGAGAAATCCAAAATGAACTAAATCAAAAATAATACTATTGCCAACAATGTATAAAAGCAATAGCGGTTTGGGTGCAAACTCGAACCGTTTTTATGTTTAATTAGGTATATTGAAATTTAAAAGTTAGTGCGTTTTAATCCGCTACTGCTCTTATACAAAACGATGGAACACATTCAGCGAAAAGCTGACCAAAGTTGCTACACAGCTACGCTGTTCTCGCCCCTTTGGAAATGCGTTTCATCTGCCTGCTAAACCAAATTGGGCCAGAGACTTCTTGATAAATACAGCTTTTACTGCCCATCGAGGGAAAACGATGTACCATCGGTACCTATACGCAATTTGGCACGACCCATCGAACTCCCGATCCAATAAAGTGGCTCACTCAGCAAATTTTTAAAAGTAAAATTTACTAAGCGAGACGGCTAATAAACTCTAGCCTCGCGTGGCCGCGCGAAACTAGAGCTCATTATCTTCCACTTTTTGTATCTTCGTTCTCAAGGACGAACTGCGTTTAGCAGGCAGTTATATGCAAGCTAACCGAGAGCTAAATACTTTTCTTGATTACTAAAACTTTTAGCTATTTAATCATTTATTATATTTATTAATGATTAAATACATTTTCATTTTATAGCATTAAATTTGCAGCATACAACACTTATAGTTAATAGATAAATTAAAAAATGAATAAAATAGAGTATATAGAAAATGAGATTTCTGAATTAAGAAATGAATTGAAAAATCATAAACTTTATGAAAATTTACGTAACATTAATGACGTGAAAATTTTTATGGAAAATCACATATTTGCAGTATGGGATTTTATGTCTCTTTTAAAAAATCTTCAAATAAATCTCACTAAAGTTCAAACACCTTGGACACCGCCAAAAAACGCAAAACTATCAAGATTTATAAATGAAATTGTTCACGGAGAGGAAAGTGACATTAATGAATTGGGAGAACCAAAGAGTCATTTTGAGATGTATTTAGATGCTATGCTCCAAGTAAATGGAAATACGAATGAAATCAATGATTTTATTAAGCTTATTGAATTGGGAAATTCAGTTGACTATTGTTTTAGTCAAGTTAATGTCGATAACAGAGTAGCTGATTTTGTTAAATTCACATTTTCGATTATTGAAACAAATAAGCCACACCTCGTAGCTTCTGCATTTACGTTTGGGCGAGAAGACGTTATTCCAGATATGTTTATCGAAATTCTTAAAAATTCAGATTCTGAAAACAAATTATATAGCAAAATAAATTACTATCTCGAACGACATATTGAACTTGACGGAGATGAACACGGTCCTCTATCTCTTGAGATGATTTCTGAATTATGTAAAGATGATGAGCAAAAATGGAATGAAACACTAACTGTAGCTAAACAATCATTAGAAAAACGAATTGAACTTTGGAATGCTATATCTGATTTAATACAGAATAAAAAGCCTGCATATAACACCGTGTATAATTAATTGCTTGGTTTTAGGCAATTTACGAAAGTACTCGCGGACTTTCTATTTGTGTTTTATTTGCTAACTTTAGTGCTTAAATCACGCAACTAATCTTATACAAAACCGTTGTACGCAATTAAAGAACCTCAAATGAAAAACATCAAATTCATAATTGTTAATTTTAGTCTAATACTCTTGTATAGTTGCTTGAGCTGCTGTCTCAGTAGCTGTATTAGGAATACTATCTGATGGCTTATTTACTTGTCCAATCCCTTGAAAAGAGATTCCAATTAATATAACTAGGAAAGGAATTACTGTTTTTTTCATTTTATTATTTTTAGTTAATTAATTAACACTATTTATACTTTTCAAACCAAGCAATAGTATGAGCAATCTTAGTAATTAAATTACTAGGTCTGGAAGCAATACCGTGAGATGCCTCAGGAATTTCTACCAATACCGTTTCTATTTTTCTAAGTTTTAAAGCGTGATACAATTGTTTAGCTTCACTTGGAGGTGTTCGCAAATCGTTCATACCCACCATCACCATTGTTGGTGTTTCTACGTTGCCTACTAATGATATTGGTGAAAATTTCCAATAGTTTTCAAAATTCTCCCAGGGTTGCCCTGGGTAACGAGAATTTGCATAACCGTAATAATTATCTGCAGTAAGAGTCTTACTAATCCAGTTCATTACAGGTTTTGCAACAACTGCTGCTTTAAAACGATTGGATTTTCCAATCATCCAAGCCGTCATAATTCCTCCAGCACTTCCTCCAGTTACATACAATCGCTCTTCATCTACATTTCCTTTTTTAATAACTACATCCAATCCGTCCATCACATCATTATAATCTTCTCCTGGATAATTATTATATAGTAAATTTCCAAATTCTTCTCCATAACTAGTACTACCTCTTGGGTTAGGATAAAAAACAATATAGCCTGCTGCTGCATATAATTGGATTTCTGCTGAAAAATTTGCCGTATAATTTAATATCGGACCTCCATGATTTTCAATGATTATCGGGTATTTTTTATTTTTATCAAAACCGAAAGGATAAACCATCCAACCTTGAATATCTCTTCCGTCTACAGTTGATTTGTACCAAATCTCTTCTACCTCTCCTAAGGATCGATAATCCAATAAATCTGAATTTAAATCAGTTAAAATTTTCAAATCTTTGTTTTTTATTGATATAATTCCAACATCCGATGGTCGGTTAGGTGCTGCATAGGTAAAAGCAATTTTACCTTGATTTGAAACAGAGTAACTTCCGCTTGCATAAGGTCTTCCCAAACTAGTCCCTCCTACTTCATTTGTAATACTCGTTATTTTACCATTTAAATCCATAAAAGCAACAACCGTTATTCCCTTATCTTCAAACAAAACATAAAGCCCTTTACTATCCTTCGACCAAACGGCTCTTTTTACACTTCTGTCTAAATCATTTGTAATAACTCTTTTATTATTCCCATCCCTATCCATAATCGTTATTTGACTTACTTGATAGGTTTGTACTTTATCTTCATAACCTAAATACGAAATATACTTGCCATTTGGAGAAACCGATGGATGATGATCTGGTCCATTTTGTGAAGTATATGTTTTAATTTCTTGAGAATTAACATTTACTGAATACACCTCTGAATTTCTAAAATCGTATTCCCAGTTTTCAGTTAAGTTTCCTGAAAAGAATATTTCTTCACCATTGGGCGACCAAGATAGTGCCCCTCTATGGTGATAATCATTTTTCGTTAATTGTCTTGGTGAACCACCTTCTGATGAAATGACAAAGATCTGAGAGAATCCTGGTTTAATATATCCTCTCCCGTCAGCTTCGTGTTTTAAACGGTCTGTAATTCTTGGTGATTTAGCCCATTTTGCTCCCTTTGGTTTCGCTGGCATTTTTGCAATAACTGAAGCTTTAGCATTTACGGTCATAGAAAACGCAAGATGTTTCCCATCTGGTGACCATGTTATAGCGGAAGGACTATTTTCAAGTTGAGTTAATTTTGCTGTTACTTTTGAATCTACCCAGTATAAATAAATTTCACTTCCGTTTTCCGAACTACTTACAAATGCAATACGATCTCCTGTTGGTGACCATTTTGCTTGACTTTCATTCGATTCTCTATTTGTTAGTTTATGATGATTACCACCATTTGTAGATACTATCCAAAGATCTCCTTTAGAACGATCTTTCATAATATCAAACCCACTTCTTTTATAAATTACTGATGAACCATCTGGTGAAATTTGAGGGTCATTAGCATATTCTAGTTGAAATACATCTAAAGATTTAAATTTAGTTTTTTCTTGTGCTGTAGTATGAATACTAAATACAAATACTATAAAAACAAGTACTAATCTTTGAATAAAAATGAACATAAAATGTTTTTTAATGGGTTATAATAGATTTATTAATTCTGAAGCTTCCTCTAATTCCTTAAAGTTAGCATGTTTGACTTCTTCAGCTACTTTTTCATGTTCCCAAGTGGTATGAAATGGAATATGGATTGCATAAGAACCAATATTTAATACGGGTAGGATATCTGATTTTAATGAATTTCCAATCATTAAAAACTCACTAGATTTAATGTCTAGGTGTTTTATTAATTTTTTATAATTAGCAGGTTGTTTATCACTCATCACTTCAATATGGTGAAAATAATTTTCCAAACCCGATTTAATTAATTTACGTTCTTGGTCTAATAAATCTCCTTTTGTAGCCATTACTAAGCGATACTTTTGAGAAAGTTGTTTTAAGGTTTCTTCAATTCCATCAATTAATTCAATAGGCATATTTAACATTCCTTTTCCTATTTCAATAATTTTAGACACCGTTTCAAGAGGGATTTTACCTTTAGACATGGTAATTGCAGCTTCAATTAATGACAATGCAAAAGGCTTGATTCCATACCCATATAAGGGTAAGTTTTGCATTTCAATTTTAAATAAAAGTTGATTGCATTCCTCTTCAGAAATATATTCTTTTAGAAGTTTACAAAATTCATTTTCTGCATTTCTAAAATAGGGTTCATTTACCCAAAGTGTATCATCTGCATCAAAAGCAATCACTTTTATATTGCTAAACATCGAAAATTGAATTATCTAATTAATTTCTTGTATTTGATACGTTTTGGTAATAAATCTCCTCCCAATCTTTTCTTTTTGTTTTCTTCATAATCACTAAATCCACCCTCAAAGAAATAAACTTGACTATCTCCTTCAAAAGCTAAAATGTGAGTACAAATACGATCTAAAAACCATCTATCGTGAGAAATTACCACTGCACAACCAGCAAAATTTTCAAGACCTTCTTCCAAAGCTCGCAGTGTATTTACATCCAAATCGTTTGTTGGCTCATCTAACAATAATACATTTCCTTCTTCCCGTAAAGTCATTGCTAAATGTAAACGGTTTCGTTCTCCACCAGAAAGCATTGATACTTTTTTGTTTTGCTCACTACCTCCAAAATTAAAACGACTTAAATAAGCTCTAGAATTTACTTGCTTACCTCCCATCATAATTAGTTCCTGACCATCACAGAAATTTTGCCATATTGATTTATCAGCATCTATATTAGAATGAGCTTGATCTACATAAGCAATTTGAGCAGTTTCACCAACCGTAAAGTCTCCTTTATCTGGTTGCTCTTGCCCCATAATCATTTTAAAAATAGTCGTTTTACCAGCTCCATTAGGACCAATAATACCAACAATACCTGCTTGAGGCAGGTTGAAGTTTAAATTTTCATATAATAATTTATCTCCAAATGCTTTAGATACTCCTTTTGCTTCTATCACATTGGTTCCCAAACGAGGGCCATTAGGAATATAAATCTCTAGTTTTTCATCCAATTGCTTTTGGTCTTGACTCATTAACTTATCATAGTTTTTAAGCCTTGCTTTTTGTTTGGTCTGTCTTCCTTTTGCTCCCTGACGTACCCAATCCAACTCACGCTCTAATGTTTTTTGACGCTTCGAAGCAGTTTTACTCTCTTGAGCCAAACGTTTTGACTTTTGATCTAACCAAGAAGAATAATTTCCTTTCCAAGGAATTCCTTCTCCTCTATCTAATTCTAAAATCCAACCCGCTACATTATCTAAGAAATACCTATCGTGAGTTACTGCGATAACAGTTCCTTTGTATTGCGATAAGTGATGTTCTAACCAATGAACACTTTCTGCATCCAAGTGATTAGTAGGCTCATCTAATAATAAAACATCAGGTTCTTGCAATAATAATCTACATAAAGCTACTCTTCTTCTTTCTCCTCCAGATAATACGTTAATTGGTGAATCTCCTGGTGGAGTTCTTAACGCATCCATTGCAATTTCTAACTTAGTATCTAATTCCCAAGCATTTTTTGCATCTATTTCATCTTGAAGTTTTGCCTGCTTATTCATGAGCTCTTCCATTTTATCTGGATTCTCATATACTTCAGGTAAACCAAACATATCGTTAATCTTATTGTATTCATCCAAGATATCTACAACTTCTTGAACCCCTTCTTTTACAATTTCTATAACTGTTTTTGTTTCGTCTAGTTTAGGTTCCTGCTCTAAATAACCAACAGAATAACCATCTGCAAATACTACATCACCACGATAATTAGTATCTACTCCTCCTATAATTTTTAGAAGTGTAGATTTACCACTACCATTAAGACCTAAAATTCCAATTTTAGCTCCATAAAAAAAGCTTAAATAAATATTTTTAAGAACTGGAGTTTGCGAATTTTGATACGCCTTAGTCACTCCAGACATTGAAAAAATTACCTTTTTGTCGTCTGACATAAAATAAAATTATTAAAAGTTACTATTAAATTATTATTACACTCTACCTTTTAGGGCATTGAATACCCATGCATTAGCGAAGAAACCAATTCCTACAGAAGCAAACCCCCAGCCTGCAACATCATCATATCTAAATGCTCCTAGGCCTATTAAAATCAATCCCATTAATATCATTATAAAAGTTGCCCACGCTAAAACAGTATTTTTATTCATTCCCATAATTCATTGTCATTTATAAGAAGTCTTCCCAAATTAAGTCGGGGAAATCTTAATGTTGTTAATCAACAAATATCGGGTTTTTAAATAAAAAAAGCATCCAATTGGATGCTTTATTATTATGCAGGAAGAAATCCCATTTTACCTTGCTGATAGTCTCGTAATGCTTCCATTATTTCAGTTTGAGTATTCATGACATAGGGTCCCCAACTTGCTACTTCTTCATGAAATGGAGTTCCTGATAAAAACAGTAATTGACTTTTACTCACTCCTTTTAATGAAAACCCTTCTCCATTCTGTTCAAATTGTATTAATTGATTATCATCCTTTTTAAGTTCTATAGTATCATTTACAAATACGTTCCCATTTAAAAGATATAACATAGATTGATGAGTTTTTGGAACAAAAAAATTATACTCTCCATCTTCCTCAATTTTTATCATAAAAGCGTTTACAGGGGTTTGTGTTTGTATTTTACCATTAACATCATTTAATTGACCAGCAATAATTTGAATTTCTACTTTTTCATTTTCAGAATAGATTTTCTCAAAATCTTCATTTTTCACATGTTGATAATTTGCTGGGATCATTTTTTTTTCAGAAGGTAAGTTTAACCATAATTGTATTCCTTCTAAAGTCCCTCCTTTTTTCACAAAATCCTTTGAAGGTCCTTCCGCATGAATAATTCCTCTTCCTGCTGTTGTCCACTGAACATCCCCAGATTTTACAAGACTTTCATTATTTAAGGAATCTCTATGAAGTTGTTCTCCTTGTATCAAAAAGGTAACGGGTTCAAAGCCTCTATGAGGATGCGGCCCTAAATCGAATGGGTTACTATCTTCCGAAATTTCATAGGGTCCATAATGATGTAATAATATAAATGGATCTATTTTGTCTACTTTTTGTGTTGGAAAAGGTTGTCTTAACCTAATTGGTCCCATATTCACAAAATCACTTCTTTCTATATTCTTTATTGTATTTAGCTTCATTTCTATTTTATTTAGTTTCCATGGAAACTATTTTTATAAATTTTTTTTATCTTATTTTATCAAGCAAGTCACTTAATTGTGTAGCTTCTTCATTTGAAAGATTCTCTAAAATATCATCTTTAAAAGATTTATCTATTTCGGTTAAAAGCTTTAAACCTTTTTTTGATATTTCAATATGTACTACCCTTCTATCACTAGGACAAGGTATTCTATGAATGAGCTCTTTTGCACAAAGTTTATCCATTAAACGTGTTGCATTAGGGGCTCTTTCTACCATCCGATCTTTAATATTTTGAACACTAATAGCTTTTTTAGCTCCTCTTAATATTCTAAGGATATTAAATTGTTGTGGGGAAATTCCAAAAGGCTTAAAAAATTCATTTTGAATACTATTTATCCAATTGGCGGTATATATAATATTTAATACTGCTTTTACCTTTTCATTTGGAAAAGTTGTTTTTATATCTTTTGAAATATCTCCCATCTTCAAGAATTATAATGATTTTTCAAATTTAGTGATTTCCTGATTTAAAGCTTTATTTAAATCTGCATCTAATATTCCTTCTTCTAAAAAATTTTTCCCGAAGAAAGGCAATGAGAAATCAGCAACAATATTACCTCCCATATAAGGAAATCTGCCTTTCGCAATTTCTAATGCTGTGGCTCCTCCTCTTCCCCCAGGTGAAGTAGCCATTATTAACATAGGCTTATCACTCCAAAGTTTGCCATCAATTCTTGACATCCAATCAAAAATATTTTTAAAGACGGTTGCATAAGCACCATTGTGTTCTGCTAAAGACAAAACAATTCCGTCTGAAGATTTAATTTCATTTAGAAATTTTTTTGCATTATCTGGTATACCATGTTCAATTTCATAGTCAATACCGTATATGGGCAATTCAAAATCATTTAAATCTAAAAGAGAAACTTCTACGTTCTCAACTTTATTAGCTGCATAGGATGCCAATTGTTTATTTATAGATTCTTTACTATTACTTCCAGCAAAAGCGATTATTTTTTTCATTAGTTCAATTTTTTGTTAAAAATATACGATACAATTAATAAAATCATAGCCATTACTGCTCCCGTTTGTTCTCCATCACCAATCATATAATGTGCAAAAAAAGCTAAAATAAAAGCGAAAAACAATCCAGCATAAGCCCATTCTTTTACAATTTTAAAGTTAGGGCTCCAAAGCGCTATGATCGCTAATATTTTAGCAACTCCATATGGATAAATAATATAGGTGGGATACCCAAAACTTGCAAACATTCCTTTAACTTCTTCGTGGTTAAAAAAATACATCCCTGCAGAAAATAATAGCAGTAAAGTTAATAAGCCTGTTGATGCATAATAAATAATTTTATTCTTTTTCATGATTCTTGTTTTTAAATAATTAGAGTACAAATATATATTAAATAATTATATATTCCAAGGAATATATTTCCAAGGTATATTTATTCAGTTTTATAATTATACTTATTTGAATTTAAAGTTTTGTATTTTAGCCCAAAGCAATAAATACAATGGATTTAGACTTCAATATAAACGAAGATCATAATAAATTATTAAGTTCTGCATTAAAACAAAAACTAGCAAAAGTTAAGTTAGGTGGAGGCAAAAGTAGAATTGAAAAGCATCATGCGAAGGGAAAAATGACTGCTCGTGAGCGAATAGATTATCTATTAGATCCAAAATCGAAAAGTATCGAAATTGGAGCATTTGCAGGAGATAAAATGTATAAAGAACATGGAGGGTGCCCTAGTGGTGGTGTAGTTATAAAAATTGGATACGTAAGTGGCAAACAATGTATTGTTGTTGCTAACGATGCAACTGTTAAAGCAGGTGCTTGGTTTCCTATTACAGGAAAAAAGAATTTAAGAGCCCAAGAAATATCGATTGAAAATAAATTACCAATCATCTATTTAGTTGACAGTGCTGGTGTTTATCTACCTATGCAAGATGAGATTTTTCCAGATAAAGAACATTTTGGAAGAATATTCAGAAACAATGCTGTGATGAGCAGTATGGGAATTACACAAATTTCTGCTGTTATGGGAAGTTGTGTTGCAGGAGGTGCCTATTTACCAATTATGAGTGATGAAGCATTAATAGTAGATAAAACCGGAAGTATTTTTCTTGCTGGCAGTTATTTAGTAAAAGCTGCCATTGGCGAATCTATCGATAATGAAACATTAGGAGGTGCTACTACTCATTGTGAAATTAGTGGAGTAACCGATTATAAGTCTAAAGATGACAAAGATGCTTTAGATACCATTAAAAACATATTCTCAAAAATTGGAGATTACGAAAAAGCAGGATTTAATAGAGAAAAGACATTAAAGCCAAAAGAAGAGCCTAAAGATATATTTGGTATTCTTCCTAAATCAAGAGCTGATCAATACGATATGCGAGAAATCATTAAACGTATTGTTGATGATTCTAATTTTGAAGAATATAAAAAAGAATACGGAAAAACCATCTTAACTGGATATGCAAGAATTGATGGCTGGGCAGTTGGAATCGTAGCCAACCAAAGAAAATTAGTAAAATCCAAAACGGGTGAAATGCAATTTGGAGGTGTTATATATAGTGATAGTGCTGATAAAGCTACTCGGTTTATTGCCAATTGTAATCAGAAAAAAATACCACTTGTCTTTCTACAGGATGTAACAGGGTTTATGGTAGGCAGCAAAAGCGAACATGGAGGTATAATTAAAGATGGTGCTAAAATGGTTAATGCAGTCAGCAATAGTGTTGTTCCAAAGTTTACAATTATTATAGGTAACTCCTATGGTGCAGGAAATTATGCGATGTGTGGGAAAGCGTATGACCCAAGATTAATCGCTGCATGGCCAAGTGCTGAATTAGCAGTTATGAGCGGAAATAGTGCGGCAAAAGTTTTATTACAAATTGAAGCAGCATCCTTAAAAAAACAAGGTCAGGAAATTACTCCAGAAGTTGAAAAAGAGTTATACGATCGAATTAAAGCTCGTTACGATGAACAAGTTTCGCCTTATTACGCAGCATCTAGAATTTGGACTGATGCAGTAATAAATCCATTAGACACCAGAACCTGGATTTCTATGGGTATTGAAGCTGCCAACCACGCTCCTATTGAGAAAAAATTTAATTTGGGCGTGATACAGGTTTAAAGTATTATAAAGGCTTACTTAATATAAAACTAAGCAAGCCTAAACAAACCAACCATCAAAAAAACTATAAACTTTTAACCAATCGGATAAATTCTGATCTATATCCATTTTCATCTTTTCCTTTTCCAGCTTTTGCTAATGCAATAACATCTGACGATTTTTTAGTTTTTATAAATGAAGAATCTCTCAATTGAAGTCCAAACAATGCTACCGCAGCTGAAAATTTAAAATCTTCTGAAGCTTCCTCAAATAAAGTATTGTCATCAATTACTGTTTTGACAATTAATTCACTTTTATCCCCGTCAGGTTTTTTATATCTAAATTTAACAGTTAATAATTCATCTGAATTATTCGCAACTGTTTTTGAATATTTTAAGTCATCTACAGATTTAATATAATCGCTTTTTACTCCCACAGGTATCACTTCATAAAATGCTGTTACTGTATGACCACTTCCCAATTCACCGGCATCTTTTGTGTCATCTTTAAAATCTTCATCATTTAACAATCTATTTTCATATCCTATTAATCTGTAAGCTTGTACTTTATTAGGGTTGAATTCAACTTGTATCTTTACATCTTTTGCAATGGTATAAATGGTACCGAAAAACTCTTCCCCCAATACTTTTCTTGCTTCTTGCATTGTGTCTATGTATGCATGATTTCCATTTCCTTTGTCAGCAAGAGTTTCCATTTTTGAATCTTTATAATTTCCCATTCCAAAACCAAGTACAGTTAAGAATATACCGTGTTTTCTTTTTTCAATAATTAGTTCTTCCATGGAACGATCACTTGAAGCACCTACATTAAAATCCCCATCAGTCGCTAAAACAATTCTGTTATTTCCTCCTTTTATAAAATTTTCTTGAGCAATCTTATATGCTAATTCAATTCCTTGTCCTCCTGCTGTAGAACCTCCTGCATTTAAATTATTTATAGCACTCAAAATCTTATCTTTATTATTTCCTGAAGTTGGCTTTAAAACTACTCCTGCAGCACCAGCATAAACTACAATCGATACTTTATCTTGTTCTCTAAGCTGATCTAGTAATACTCTTAATGATGCTTTTAATAATGGAAGCTTATTTTGGCTATCCATTGAACCTGAAACATCTAAAAGAAAAACTAAATTTGAGTTTGGCAGATTACGACTTGAAATATCTTTCCCCTTTAATCCAATGCGAACCAATTTTGCGTTTTTATTCCAAGGAGAAGATGCGATTTCAGTATTTATTGAAAATGGGTGATCTCCTTTTGGTTGTTCATAATTATAATTAAAATAATTAATCATTTCTTCAACCTTTACAGCATCTTTTGGAATTTCCTGACCGTTGTTAATAATTCTTCTTAAGTTACTATAACCCGCTTTATCTACATCTATCGAAAAGGTAGAAAGTGGAGTTAATTTAGTACTTTTAAAAGCATTTTCTTGAATTTCTGCATAGGATTCGTCATTTAGAATATTACTATTCCCTAAAGAATTCATTCCTCTAATAATAACCTTTTGAGAGCTACCAGGAAGTCCATTTGAATTTGTTACTTGAACTCCAGCGGTTTTACCAGAAAGTTTTCGTGATTTTGATTTAGAACTAATTGATCTTATTGCATAACTTAATGATCTTCTCATTTTTCTAGTACCATAAGCTGTAACAACTACTTCTTCTAAAACAGCAGCATCCTCTTCCATAATAATATTTAATTCATATGTAGAATTAGATATTTTTTTCTCAATAGCAACAAATCCAACATAAGTATATACTAGAGTTTGACCAACATTAACCTGTAACTCATAATTTCCATCAAAATCAGACTGAGTTCCATTGCTAGTATTTTTAACAATAACATTTACTCCTGGCAATGGTAGGCCAGAATTATCAGTTATTGTTCCTTTAACTTTTCTTTCCTGTGCTTGTGCTTGTAATGCAAAAATTGCAATTAGTAAAATGTGTAGTACTCGTTTCATAACGTTGTGGTTTTAATTAATAATGATATAAACCTACCACGTAATGAACTTTTAGAAAACCTATAATGAGTGAAGACTACTTTTAAGTTAGGGAACAGTACTAGTTAGAAAACTTAAAGATAATTTTGGAAAGTTCAATTTGATAAAGAAACAGCTAACAAAAAATTAGATTTTTTTGATGCTAGACAACTTTTAGAAGAGATGAAAACTATAGAGTATAAAAAAATAAAGGAATATTAGGCTAATAATTAATTTTTTTAATGTTTTCTTGTCTGCCGTTTATATAGCGGAACCCGCTTTCACCATAGAAGCCATCTTCTTCTAACATTACACGAATATCTTTATTCCACTCTTTAATTTCTACAGTAGTATTCAATTCGATAGCATAAACCGTATTATAGAATAAAGGATAATCTCCTGTACCCGGAACTCCACCCTGAGAATCCCACATACCAATAGTTGGTCCTGCGCTATGCCCGTAAACTCCTAATGGATGTGTATAAATGGATGATCTTAATCCTACACTCTTTGCCTCTTTTAAGGATTTTAAAAGAATTTGATTCCCTGTTTGACCTTCTTTAAAATTAGAGGTAAAAATATCTTGAACTTGATTACCTTTTTTAAATGCTTCTGATAAAAAATCAGGAACCTTGGTTTCTTCTTCTTTTAAAACATAAGCGTGTTGCTGACAATCGGTATTTAAGCCAATATAGGTGATTCCAAAATCACAATGCAATAAATCACCAGGTATGATTAATTTCTCCTTTTCTCCTTTTGAAAATGAATAGATATGACTTTTTAATTCTTCATTATCTCTTTGAATATCGACCGTTGGATGAAACCAAGTTTCTAAGCCCATATCCGTTACTTTTTGACGCATCCACCATACCACATCGTCTGTAGTTGTAACCCCTGGCTTAATAACTTTACTTGAAAAAGCTTCATCAATTATATCATGTGTTATCTGTACCAATGTTGGATACAATTCCATTTCTTTTTCGGTTCTTGTTTCTATCCAAGCAATTGCTAATTTTTCAGCAGAAATTAATCTTTCATGATAAAATGTTGGCAAAGCATTTTTAAATTCCGAATAATCTGTTTGCACCAATCCATCTGCTATACCAAAATCATCAGATATGTTAATTCCTATTTTCTTAGGGTTTCTATTTTTTATAATATCAACTAATGCTTTCCATTGATCGGGCTGTTCTTCCTTATTCCAAGCTGAAGCAATATTTTTACCAATATCATACCTTGCAACTGCTAGTTTTTCAAAGGTATTTTCTTCTTTATTTCTGTAAAACACAATAATGGTTCTCCTTCTAGCATTTAACCAAGTTGCAGGAAGCATAGTTCGCAATACTGGGTCTTCATTGTACTCTCTTGATATTAACACCCACATATCAAAGCCGGTTTTATCCATTAATTGTGGTAGAAGATTATCAAAACGATCTGCTAATATCTCATCTTTTAAATTTGCTCTATCCCTCTCAGGAAGAACTTGAGAAAATAAAGTAAATGAGATGCTGAAAAATAAAAAGAATAAAAATTTCATAATGATAATTTAGATTTCCAATTTAGGAAATAGATATCATATAAAAAATTCTACTTTTTAAATTGTTCCAAGAAGTTTAAGATTTCCGTTCGCTTTATTTTTCCAGTCTCGGTAAAAGGAAATTTAGAAAAGGAGTAGATTTTTTTAGGGCGTTCATAATTAGATAATGCTGAAAAAGCGCTTTTGAAATCAGGATTTTTTTTAGAAGAATCCTCTTCTAGTATCATTATTAATTGCTCTCCCAGAGTCTCGCTTTTTTCTGAAGCAATCATAAAAGGACGGTCAATATAAGAAGCTAATTTCGCTTCAATTTGTTCAGGAAAAAGTTTTACACCCCCACTGTTTACAACATTATCTATTCTGCCTAAATATTTGAAAGTACTTGAAGAAATCAATTTAACTATATCATTTGTAACCACTTTATTATCTGAAACTTCTAAAGCTTCTATCTCTAAGCATTCTCTGTGATCTTGAGAAAAATTGACATTAGGTAAAGCATGGTATTCATCAGATTTGGCTAATCCATTAATCCTTCTAACTGCAATATGGGTAATGGTTTCGGTCATACCGTAAGTAGCAAAAACCTCAGTGTCGACATTTTGCAATTGATCATTTAATTTCTGTGAAATGGAACCTCCTCCAATAATTAATTTCTTTATTTTATTTAATGATTTTAATGAATAATGAACTTGATAAGGAACCATAGCCACAAAATCGTAATCGTTATCATATTGAGTTATTGCATCTTTTTCTGGAGCTACAATATGAAGGTCCCAGCCTAAAACCATAGCTCTGACTAACATCATTTTACCAGCAATATAGTTTGCTGGCAGGCATAACAATGCAGTAGTATTTTCAGCAAGCTTAAAAAAAGTTCCAGTAGCTTTGGCACTGTTAATCATTTTATACTTTGAAAGAAAGACATCTTTAGGATTTCCTGTAGACCCTGAAGTCCTAACAAGTACTGTTTCCTTACTATCTAACCATTCTTGAATAAACCTCCCAATACTAATCTCGTAATGAGCACCAGAATTTATTAAATCGTTAGCAATATCATACAGCCCGTCTGATTGATATGGCAAGCCATTTAATTTAAATTTAGGATGAATATATTTCCAAGGAGTTTTCAAAATAAAAAACTTATTCTTCTATTGTTTTTGCTTCAATTGGTGGAATTACTTTTCCAAATAATTTTCCTCTCCAATTGGTCCATTTGTATTTCCAAGCCATAATAGCTAATAGTATAGGATAAATAATAAAAACTGGTAAAGCTACTTCTATCCCAGTACTAGGCTCCGATAAATCTAGTAAAATAGAGTTGGTTTGAAAAACCGTCCAATCGGTAGTAACTAATAAGGCAATGATCATATTAGTACCTGCATGAAATCCTAAGGCAAGTTCCATACCTTCATCCATAAGTGTTATAATTCCTAAGAATAAACCAGTCCCTATATAATAAACCATTGCAATGTTTCCTATCTTATCAACTTCAGGGTTAAAAAAATGCAATCCTCCAAAAATAACGGAAGTAATTATTAACGGCACCCATTTGTTTTTTGCAGCAACTCCTATTCCTTGCATTAAATAACCTCTAAAAAAATATTCTTCAAAACTAGTTTGTATTGGTATAAAAAGGATAACAATTACAAACATAATTAAGAAAGGGACAAGCTCAAATTGAACTACATAATCATCTGGATTATTATAAAAATCTAAACCTGTTGTAATAATTGATAAAAATGCAATTAATCCAAAACCAAAGAAAAATCTTCCCCAGTCCATATTCATTCTTGTAGTAGTAAGTTGTTTAAGAGTTTGCTTGTGCAAAAACTTAATAACCAATAAAAGTGATATAAAACCTCCAATAAAGGTGAGCAACATTAATAATAGGTAAAGATTACTTTTATCTGGAAATAAAGAGGCAAAAGCAGATTCACTAGCTGTTAAAAAATTAGATAAACCTTCTGCTTTCAGAAAAGAAACTACGGTTAATGGAATGGCACCTAAAATTTGCCAACCAATTAAGAAAATGATAATAGTTCCTACTAGATAACGCCAACCGTCATGTTTAAATTTAAATGCTTGAGCTATATACATAGAATATTTTTATTGAATTGTTAGTTTTTTGGATTGTTAGATTGACAGACTATTTAAATTCCACTTTAAGTTAGTATTATAAAAAAGGTTTCCGTTACACACTTCTAAAGGGGAAAGAATATTATTTGTAAATAAGCTTCCTGTTCCTAAACCCTGTGGTAAATTGCTTTTTTTTGAAAAAGTATATTGTGCAATTGCATTTAATCCAATGTTACTTTCTAGAGCAGAGGTAATCCACCAACCTATCATATTGTTTTCTGCTAAAGAAATCCATTGATCACTACCACAAAAACCACCTATTAAACTTGGTTTTAGAATAATATATTGTGGATTTATAGTATTTAACAACTCTTGCTTTTTGTTTTCTGAAAATACTCCTATAAGTTCCTCGTCCAAAGCAATGGGTAATGGTGTATCTTCACAAAGACGTGCCATTTCTTGCCATTGCCCCTGTTTGATAGGCTGCTCTATGGAATGTAATTCTAGTTCTGAAAGCCATTTTAACTTTTCCAATGCTTCTGATGGCGAAAAAGCACCGTTAGCATCAACACGTAATTCGATATCTGAAGATGAATATTCCTTTCTTATTGATTTTAATAAATTTAATTCTGTTTTAAAATCAATTGCACCAATTTTCATTTTTATACAACGAAATCCTTGGCTTAATTTATTAGATATCTGCTTTTTCATAAAATCCTCATTCCCCATCCAGACCAATCCATTTATTGAAATATTTTCTTGTCCTTTTGAAAATTCTGATGGGTAGATTTCAAATGCATTTTTAGATTTAATAGATTTAAAAGCTGTTTCAACACCTATTTGTATGGATGGATACTCAACTAATTCTTTATATAGTTTTTCTTCTCCAGATTCAATATAATCGCAGGCCCATTGCAACTTTTTTTCATAATCAGGAACATCGTCAACACTCAAACCTCTAAACAAACCACATTCTCCAATTCCTATTTTATTTCCATCTTCAATAATAATAAAGAAAGTTTCTTTAGTTTTTAAAATACCCCTAGAAGTACCGCTAGGTTGTTTAAATTCTAAAATGTATTTTTTAAAAGAAGCGGTTGTCATTTAGCTATTCCTGAAAAAATTATAACTCTATTGATTCTCCAATTTCCAATAACATTAAATCTTTGCCAGCATCAAAGAATTTCTTTTTTGCTTCCTCATGATTAATTTCAATAAACCCAAAAGTATCGTAATGAACACCCAAAACTTTTTCGCAGTCTATAAAATCGCTTGCTATAATTGCATCATCAATTCCCATAGTAAAATTATCGCCAATAGGTAGTATCGCTAAATCTAATTTGGTTTGCATTGGAATTAGCTTCATATCCATAGTTAAAGCAGTATCACCAGCAATATATATATTTTTATGCTCCCCTTCTATCACAAATCCACCGGGCTGACCTCCATAACTTCCGTCCGGAAATGAACTCGTATGAACAGCATTCACATACTTTAAGTTACCAAAATCAAAATTCCAATTCCCACCATGATTCATTGGATGTACATCTATTCCTTTTGCCTGGTAATGCATTGCAATTTCATAATTACTAACAATTTTAGCCTGTGTATTTTTTGCAATTGCTTCAGCATCTAAAATATGGTCCTGATGTGCGTGAGTTAATAAAATATAATCTGCTTTTAAACTTAATATATCAACCTTATCTTTTGATAAAGGGTTACCAGAAATAAAAGGATCTACTATGATATTCTTTCCAGAAACTTCAATAGCTAGGGAATTTTGACCGTAAAATGTTATTTTCATGAGATTAAATTTTAATGAAAGAATCCAAACAAAATAGCAAACAAAAAAGTACTTAAAGCAACCTTTTTAAGTTCGCTATCTAATAGCTTAGGTTCTTTATTTTTATAAACAGTTACTAAGTTAATCAATAATGGAATAAAAGCAATAACATACACAAATTGATTTATAGAATGATAATTGATAAATGTATAAATTAACGCTAATAGCATTGCTAAAACCAATAAAAAATAATGATATATTTTTGCTTTAGTACTTCCAATACTCACAACTAACGTATTCTTATTATTCTTTTTATCATTTTCAATGTCGCGCATATTATTTAAATTAAGTACTGCCATACTTAATAAACCTATAGTTGAAGCAGGTAATAAAAGCTCCCATTTTAATTGATGAACAAATAAATAATAACTTCCCAATACGCTCAATAACCCAAAGAAAAGAAATACAAAGACATCTCCAAATCCAGAATAACCGTACGCATTTTCTCCTATGGTATATTTTAATGCAGCAACAATCGAAATAATTCCAAGAATAAAAAATAATAAAGAATGAAGAAAATCTTCACTGCCAAAAGCAAGATAAATCAAAACTATTGCTATAATCATTGTTATTATTGCAGTTATAATTATAGCTCTTTTCATTAGCTTTGGAGAGATAACTCCAGAAGCTACTAATCGCTTCTCTCCTTCTCTTTCATCATCAGTTCCTTTAACCCCATCACCATAGTCATTAGCAAAGTTAGAAAGTACTTGAAACCCTATGGTTGTTAAAATAGCCAACCAGAAAACAGGAGATTTCAAAATTATACTTTCAATTGCTAAAGAAGATCCAACAATGATTCCAGATACTGATAAGGGTAAGGTTCTTAAACGAGCTCCAGATACCCAAGCTTTAAAATTTGGCATTAAAAAATATTCTTTTTACAAAAATACATTTATTAAATTATTTTGTACTTTTAAATTGCTTCAATCAAAATTAAAATATGAACTCATTTAACAAATTAGACTTAGGCTTATTGATATTGCGGGTTGGATTTTCAGTATTTTTATTGCTTCATGGTATCGAAAAATTAGAAATTGCATTGACTTCTAAAATCAGTTTTACAGATCCAATTGGGATAGGTCCTAATATTTCATTGATATTGGTTTTAATTGCTGAAGTAATTTGCACGGTACTAATCATTATAGGTTTTAAAGTTAGATGGGCTAGTATTCCTCCAATTATATTAATGCTAGTAGCTGTTTTTATTGTTCATAAAAACGCTTCCATTATGGAAAGAGAATTGGCAACATTATATTTGATTGCTTTTTCTGCAATTGCAATTATGGGAAGTGGAAAATTTGCGATTAAAAATTAATTAACCAATTACATTTACAAGTAATTCCTTTAATAAATCAGCTTGAGACAAATTACCCCCCACACCTTTACTTTTTACATCAATGACTCTAATTGAAGCAATTATGGAACTAATCCGTCTCATAGGGTAATTACGTGCAGCGATTTCATAATCTTTTATAAAAAATGGGTGCACTCCCAAAGCTTTAGGAGCTTGAGATTTATTTGTTAAAGTATGGTATTTCATAACTTTTGAAAAGAACCCAAATAAAGTAGAAACGGTTACCACCGTAGGATGGTTTTTGGGGTCGTGAGCAAAGTATTGAATGATACCAAAGGCTTTTTTTACATTTCGATGAGCCAAAGCGTTTAACAACTCAAAATTGTTATAATCTTTACTAATTCCTATGTTGTTTTCTATGGTTTGAGCTGAAATTTGTTCCCCAGATTTTACAATTAATTGAAGCTTTTCTAATTCATTATTAATTTTTGCCAAATCGTTTCCTAAAAACTCTACTAACATTTGAGAAGCTTTTGGAGATATCGTATAACCCTTTCCTGCTAAAACTCTTCTAATCCAATCTGGAATCTGATTATCATAGATTTTTTTACTCTCAAATACAATCCCATTTTTCTGAATTGCTTTATATATTTTTTTCCGCTTATCCAGTTTTTTATACTTGTAACATAAAACTAATACGGTTGATGTTTGAGGATTTTCAGCGTAGGCTTCTAAATTATCTAAAGTTCTTACTAAATCTTGTGCTTCTTTAACAATAACAACTTGACGCTCTGCCATCATCGGAAATCGTTTCGCAGTACTTACTAAATCTTCAATTTTAACATCACGCCCATAAAAAACAGTTTGATTAAATCCCTTTTCTTCTTCAGAAAGGACATTGTCTTCAATAAATTTTGAAAGTGCATCAATAAAAAAAGCCTCTTCTCCCATTAAAAAATAGATAGGTTTAATATCTCCTTTTTTAATATTTGTTATAATATGTTTTACTTTATCTAAGGGCACTTTTTATTCTTATTCGTTACTATTTATTTTTTGAAAAATAATTACCTTGCAATGTGCAAAACCTCAACTTTCCTAAATATAATTTCCGATTCAAAAGTAACGAAAATAAAACGTTGATTTTTGATATTATCCGAAAAAAGTTTGTGGTATTAACTCCTGAAGAATGGGTCCGTCAACATGTAATTCATTTTTTAATTACTGAAAAGCATTACCCCATAAATCATATAAATATTGAAAAGCAATTAAAGCTAAATGACACTATAAAACGGTACGATGTAGTTGTTTTTAAAAATAATGGAGATATTCACATTATAGTAGAATGCAAAGCACCTTCAATAAATATTAACCAACAAACCTTTGATCAAATTGCTCGTTATAATCTATCTTTAAATTCCGAATTATTAATGGTTACCAATGGTTTAGAACATTATTTTTGCAGCATGGATTTTAATCAAAAAAAATATCGATTTTTAAAAGATTTGTCAAACTATTTAGAGTTATAACTATTTTATCACTACAAGAATCAATTCATTAAAGAATAAAATTTTACTTTGCACGTATGAAACATTTAAGAATAAAAACGAATCAATAAAGTAAATGATTAAAAATTCATGAAGGTAGCTGTTGTTATTCTTAATTGGAATGGAAGAAAATTATTAGAAGAGTTTTTGCCCTCTGTTATACAATATTCTGAAAAAGAAGCTATCGTATATGTTGCCGACAATGCTTCTACAGACGATTCCGTTTCTATTATTAAAAATAAATTCCCATCGATAAAAATTATTCAAAACAAAAGCAATGGTGGTTATGCAAAAGGTTATAATGATGCTTTAAAAAATCTTTCAGAAGACTTGTTAGTTTTATTAAATAATGACGTAGAAGTAACTCTTGATTGGCTAACTCCGATTATCTCAGAATTCAAAAAAGATGAGAAATTAGTAGCAGCACAACCGAAAATATTAGACTTCAAAAACAAAGCTTATTTTGAGTATGCTGGAGCTGCCGGCGGATTTATAGATCAATTAGGGTATCCTTATTGCAAAGGAAGAGTTTTTAATACCATAGAAAAAGATGAAGGTCAATATAATGAAACGAAAACTATATTTTGGGCAACAGGAGCCTGTTTAATCGTAAGGAATGAATCATTTAAAAAAATCGAAGGCTTTGATGAAGATTTTTTTGCACATCAAGAAGAAATAGATTTATGTTGGAGGTTACAAATCCTTGGCGATTCCATTAAATGTATTGGCACTTCTGCTGTGTATCATGTAGGAGGAGCAACACTTTCAAACTATGATTCGAAAAAAACATTTTATAATTTTAGGAATTCATTATTAATGTTGCTTAAGAATGTTTATAGCTCAAAGGTTTGGTTTTTAATTTTCATAAGATTGCTTTTAGATGGCTTAGCAGGGGTTCAATTTTTATTACAAGGTAAATGGAAGCATACCTTAGCTATCATCAAAGCCCATTTTAGTTTTTATAGCCTAATTCCTACTTTTTTAAAAAAACGTAAAAAAAACACTACACAGATAAAGTATTACAATATAAAATCCATCGTTTGGAATTATTTTATCAGAAAAAATTGTACTTTTAAACAACTTAAATAATTATACTAAATATATACTAATACTTTTTTTAGTATAATTAGTTTTTATAATTTTGAACAACAATTAAACTGAAATATCATTATGAAAAAATTCCTGATTCTAGTAGCTTGCTCTAGTCTATTTCTAACTTCTTGTGTATCTAGCAAAAAATACGGAGAATTAGAAGCTAAGCAAAAAAACACACAAGATTTATTAAATACTTGTACTGTTAAACTTAATAGTTGCGAGGCTGATAAATCTGCAGCTACTGCTCGTATTTCTTCTTTAGAGGAACAAATAAACGATTTAAAAAGAGACAAAGAGGATCTAAAAATGTTTACAAAACAAGGAGGAGAAAATCTTGAAAAAACTTTAGAAAGTCTTAAAGAGAAAGATCTCAAAATTACAAGATTACAAGACGCCTTAACACAAAAAGATAGTGTAACACTTGCTTTAGTAACTAGTCTTAAAAAAGAGGTTGGGCTAAATGATGAGGATATTCAGATTAATGTTGAGAAAGGTGTGGTATTTATTTCTTTAAGTGACAAGGTGTTATTTAAAAGCGGAAGCTACAACTTATCATCAAGAGCAAATGAAATTCTTGGAAAAGTAGCTACAGTAATCAATGGCAAACCAGATTTCGAAGCATTGGTAGAAGGGCATACAGATAGTGATCCTTTCAAGAAAGGTGTTTTATTAGATAATTGGGATTTAAGTGCTAAACGTTCTACTGCTGTAGTACGTAAACTAGTGGAACTAGGAGCAAATCCTGCTCAAATGATTGCTGCAGGACGAAGTGAATTTGTACCTTTAGTACCAAACGATAGTGCTGAGAATAAATCTACAAATCGTAGAACAAAAATTTATATTATGCCTAAAATTGATCAATTTTATGAAATGATTGAAACTGAAATGAAAAGCCTATCTGAAGAAGGAAACTAAAATTAGTAAGATATATAATTAAAAAACCCAGCTTAATGCTGGGTTTTTTTTATTTAAATAGATTAGTTTACACTTCTAATTTTCCTTTACCTTCCCTTATTAGTTCTGGCTCATCACCACAAAGGTTTATTACCGTTGAAGGTATATTTCCTCCATAACCACCATCAATTACCATATCTACAAGGTTATTCCATTTTTCATAAATTAATTCTGGATCAGTGGTATATTCTATAATTTCATCTTCGTCTTTAATAGAAGTGGAAATTATTGGGTTTCCAAGCTCCCTTACTATTGCTAAAGTTATTTCGTTATTTGGCACTCTAATTCCAACTTCTTTTTTCTTTTTAAATACTTTTGGCAAATTATTATTCCCTGGTAAAATAAAAGTGTAAGGCCCTGGTAGGGATCTTTTAAGTATTTTAAAAGTTGGAGTGCTTATATGATTTACATAATCCGATATATTACTAATACTTTCACAAACAAATGAAAAATTAGCCTTCTCTAATTTAACTCCTTTAATTCTTGCAACTTTCTCTAATGCTTTATGATTAGTTATATCACAACCTAAAGCATAAACAGAATCACTAGGGTAAATTATTAAACCTCCGCTTTTAAGTACAGAAACTACCTTATTTATTTCTTCTGGATTGGGGTTTTCTTCATATATTTTTACAAATTCTGCCATTGTCTAAGTTTTGGTTTCATATTTGATATAAAGTTACTAGTTTTTTTTTTGAATTTAATTCATTTTTTTTATCAAATATCATAAAACAAATATATTATCGTTTCAATAATAACAACTAGCTATGAAAAAATTAATCTTCCTTCTTTTAATAGTATTTAGTGGCAACTTTTTATTCACCTCTTGTTCTTCAGATGATATATCGGAAGGTTCTGAAATTATTATTGACGCCCCTCTTGAAGCTCAAACTTTATTAAACGTATCCTATGGTGCAAATTCTCAACAGGTTTATGATATCTATCTACCTTATGGAAGAAGTGTTGATAAGACTAAAGTAATTATTATAGTTCACGGTGGTGGTTGGACAGCTGGAGATAAATCTGAAATGAATGGTTTTGTTGAAACCATTCAACAATATCAACCAAATCATGCCATTGTTAATATTAATTATGTATTAGCAAGTTCTACTCCTCCAATTATTCCTGCTTTTCCTAATCAGTTTTTAGATTTAAAAGCTGTTATAGATCAATTGATATCTCAAAAGGAAGAGTTAAGTATTTTACCTGAATTTGGTTTAATAGGTGCTAGTGCAGGAGCGCATATTTCATTAATGTATGATTATGTTTATGACACTCATGATGTTGTGAAAATGGTATGTGACGTAGTTGGACCTACTAATTTTACAGATCCATTTTATGCAGACAACCCTTTATTTGGCATTGCATTAAGTGCGTTAGTAGACGAAGGTGCTTACCCTCTAGGAACTAATTATGCCGAAGCAACCAGTCCCGCTTTACAAGTGTCTAATAATAGTAGTCCTTCAATTCTTTTTTACGGAAATCAAGACCCTTTAGTTCCATTAACCAATGGAGAAATATTAAATGAAAATCTTAGTAACGCATCAATCACTAATAGTTTTACAGTTTATGATGGTGGTCACGGAGATTGGGATCAAGCTAGTATGTTAAATCTTCAATTACAGCTATCTGATTTTATTGACAACCATTTGCCAGTAGAAGATTAATATTCTTATTCTACTACTTTTAATTTAGCAAAACGTAATAATAGTTTTTTAAGACCTCCATTAGTGAAGTTTATTTCAGCTTTTGTATCTGCACCAACACCCTCAATTTTCATAATTCGACCTTTTCCAAATCTTACATGTTCCACTAAAGTACCTTCAGATAAATTAAGTTCTTTTAAGTTAATATTCTTTTCAGCTGAACTCGTGACTGGTTTTATTCTTCTTAGTTTTCGTAAATTACTATCACCCGGACCTTTTGGTGCTGTACCTGAGGTAGGTTTTCTTAATCTTAATTTACTCCTATCAATATCTTCAAAAATATCTGCATCCAATAAAGGTTTATACCGATTCTCAGTTATTGGAGTTAGATACTCTAAAAAACTTTCATCTATTTCTTCAATAAAACGACTAGGTTCAGCATCAATTAGTTTACCCCAGCGATATCTGGATTGAGTATAAGTTAAATAAGCTTGTTTTTCTGCTCTAGTTACTGCAACGTAAAACAATCTTCGCTCTTCTTCTAATTCACTTCGAGTATTCATACTCATTCCACTAGGAAAAAGATCTTCTTCCATTCCAACAATAAACACATAAGGAAACTCTAATCCCTTTGCTAAATGAACAGTCATTAAAGCTACTTTATCTTCATCGTTTGTTTCTTTATCTAAATCGGTTGCTAAGGCAACATCCTCCAAAAATTCAGCTAATGAGCCTGTAGTGTCTGCCAATTCTTTTTGTTCTTCAACGAAATCTTTCATCCCGTTTAAGAGTTCTTCGATGTTTTCTATTCGAGCAATTCCTTCTGGAGTACCGTCTTTTTTTAATTCGGTAAAAAGTCCAGTTTTCTTTACCACATGTTCTGTAATCTGAAAGACATCATAACCTTCATTTAAAACTTGAAAGCTTTGAATCATTGTCACAAAATCTTGAAGTTTTGACTTTGTTCCTCTATTAATTTGAATTTCAACTTTATCCAAATTTTGCATGACTTCAAAAATGGAACGGTTGTATTGATTTGCAACTACAACAAGTCGCTCAATAGTTGTTTGACCTATTCCTCTTGCTGGATAATTAATTACACGTTTTAGTGCCTCTTCATCTTTTGGATTAATCAATATTCTCAAATACGACAATACGTCTTTTATCTCTTTCCTTTGATAAAAACTTAGTCCGCCATAAATTCTATAAGGAATATCTTTTTTTCGTAATGCATCCTCAATCGCTCTAGATTGAGCGTTGGTACGATATAATACTGCAAAGCTTCCGTTAGAAAGTTGGTGATTCATTTTATTTTCCCAAATAGTACTTGCAACAAATCTTCCTTCATCACCATCAGTCATACTCCTATTGACCAATATTTTCGAACCTTCATCATTAGCAGTCCAAACAATTTTATCTAAACGAGTTTTATTCTTTTCGATAATACTATTTGCCGCATTTACAATGTTTTTTGTAGATCGGTAGTTTTGCTCTAATCGAAACACTTTTACATCGTCATAATCTTTTTGAAAATTTAAAATATTATTGATATTAGCTCCTCTAAATGCATAAATACTCTGAGCATCATCTCCAACAACACAAATATTTTGGAAACGATCACTTAGTGCCTTAATAATTAAATATTGACTATGATTAGTATCTTGATACTCATCCACTAAAATATAACGAAATCGATCTTGATATTTTGCTAACACTTCTGGGAATCTAGTTAGTAACTCATTAGTTTTCAACAACAAATCATCAAAATCCATGGCTCCAGCTTTAAAGCATTTATCTACATACGATTTGTAAATATCACCCATTCTTGGAACCTTTGCCATAGCATCGGCTTCCATTAATTCTGGGTTATTAAAATATGCCTTTACTGTAATTAAACTGTTTTTATAAGATGAAATCCGAGAATACACTTGTTTGTACTTATAGATATCTTTATCCAAGTGCATTTCCTTAATTACTGCTCTTATTACACTTTGTGAATCTTGAGTATCGTAAATCGTAAAATTTGAAGGATACCCCAATTTATCAGCTTCATACCTAAGAATCTTTGCAAAAACACTATGAAAAGTTCCCATCCATAAATTCTTAGCCTCACTACCACCAACAATTCTAGCAATACGAGTTTTCATTTCTCGAGCTGCTTTATTGGTAAAAGTTAACGACAAAATATTAAAAGGGTCAACTCCTTGTGACATTAAATATGCAATTCGAAAAGTTAAAACTCTAGTTTTTCCAGAGCCTGCTCCTGCAATAACAATCATAGCTCCCTCCTTTTCTAATACAGGAGCAAGCTGAGCTTCGTTAAGTTGATCTAAATATTCTTGCAATGTTTTTGGTGTTATATATTTGAAGAAATTCGATGTGAAATTAAAGAAAATATCAAGAATATCATGAAGGTTTTTGGACTATTTATAAACAGTTTTTAGTGTCAAAAATTAACTCAATAAATTCATTTACAATTTCCTATAATTTAAATATCTTTAGCTGAATTTAAAAACCAACCATATGAAACTTCAAAGACTATTAATTCTAATTATATTTTTTTCGGCATCTATTTATGCTCAAATGGATAAAAGTTTATTAAACGACATTAATGCTATTGAAGGAAAAGTAATTGATTGGAGGCATTATTTTCATGAAAACCCAGAACTTTCTAATAGAGAATTTAATACCGCAAAAAAAATCGCAAAACATTTAAAAAAATTAGGTTTTGACGTTACAGAAAAAGTGGCACATACTGGAGTAGTAGGTATTTTAAAAGGAGACAATCCCGGAAAAGTTGTTGCATTAAGAGCTGATATTGATGCATTGCCTGTAACTGAAAGAAATGATTTACCATTTAAAAGTAATGTTACAACTACCTTTTTAGGACAAGAAACTGGAGTGATGCACGCTTGTGGTCATGACACTCATATTGCAATATTAATGGGAGTTGCTGAAGTATTATCTAAACATAAAAACTTACTACATGGAACCGTTAAATTTATTTTTCAACCTGCAGAAGAAGGACCTCCTCCTGGTGAAGAAGCTGGTGCAGCATTAATGATAAAAGAAGGTGTATTAAAAAACCCTGATGTAGATGCTATATTTGGATTACATATTGGGTCTGGCTCACCTGTTGGAACCATTTCATACAAGCCTGGTGGCACCATGGCAGCTGTAGAACGTTTTGTAGTAAATGTTAAAGGAAAACAAACCCATGGTTCAAGACCTTGGGGTGGTGTTGATCCAATTTATATTTCAGCAAAAATAATAGATGGTTTTCAAAGTATAATAAGCCGTGAATCTGATTTAACAAACGAAGCAGCAGTAATTACTGTTGGAAAAATTACAAGTGGTGTTCGATTTAATATTATTCCTGAAAGTGCAGAAATGATAGGTACAGTTAGAACTCTTGACCCCAAAATGAGAGAATTAATTATAAGACGAATGAACGAAATGGCAGGTGGTATTGCAGAAGCTTATGGAGGATCTGCATCTATTGACTGGCAAAGCAATACGGTTATTACTTTTAATGATTTGGAATTAACACAACAAATGCTTCCTAGTTTAGAAGCTGCTGCTGGAAAAGAAAATGTAAAATTAGTAAAGGCTACAACCGGTGGTGAGGATTTTTCATATTTTCAAGAAGAAGTACCTGGTGTTTATTTCTTTTTAGGAGGAATGACTCCTGGAAATAAGGAAGCTTATCCACATCATACTCCAGACTTTATGATTGACGATAGCAGTATGTTACTAGGAGTAAAAGCATTTTGTCAATTAACATTAGACTATTTAAACGCAAATTAATAGTTTTACCCGCACTCTTTATTTTTATTGAAACTAAAGCTATATGAATCAATTTTTAGATTTTATTAATACCCTACCATGGTGGAGCTGGGTTCTTCTTGTTATAATTATAATCGCAGTTAGAGACGTTTTACAACCAAAACATACCATTAGCCACAACTTCCCAATTATTGGTCATTTTCGATATATTCTTGAAAAAATTGGTCCTGAACTAAGACAATATTTAGTAGCCAATAACAGAGAAGTGCTTCCTTTTAATCGCATTGAACGCAGTTGGATTTATGCATCTGCTAAACACGAAAACAATTACGAAGGATTTGGTACAGATCGTGATATATATGCACACCAGCATATTTTTATAAATAATGCAATGATGCCTTATCAAATAAAAGGTAATCATCCAAATATTACAGACAAAAACTTCCTTCCTTGTGCTAAAATAATGGGTGAATATAACAACCGAAAAAAGCCTTATCGCCCTGCTTCAGTAATCAATATATCAGCAATGAGTTTTGGATCCTTATCTGCTAGAGCGATTGATTCAATTAATAAAGGAATAAAAATAGCAGGAGCTTATCATAATACCGGTGAAGGGGGACTCTCTCCTTATCATAGTAATGGAGGAGATGTGGTTTTTCAAATAGGAACCGGTTATTTTGGTGTTCGTGATAAAAATGGAAATTTTTCAATGGATATGTTGGTTAAGTTGGTAAATGACAATCCTTTTGTTAAAGCCATAGAAATAAAACTCTCACAAGGAGCAAAACCTGGTAAAGGTGGCGTACTTCCTGGAGCTAAAATTACTAAGGAAATTTCAGAAATACGAAATGTTGAAATGGGAGTTGATGTTCTTTCTCCACCCAACCATAAAGTTTTTTCAAATGTACCAGAAATGGTAGATTTTATTGAAGAAGTTGCTCTAAAAACAGGTTTACCCGTTGGAATAAAAGCTGCCATAGGGAAATTAGAACAGTGGTATACCTTAGCCGAACTTATGAAAGAATCTGGAAAGGGTCCCGATTTTATTTCTGTAGATGGCGGTGAAGGTGGAACAGGAGCTGCTCCTCCAAGTTTTGCAGATCACGTTTCTTTACCTTGGGTATATGGTTTTAGTGATGTTTATAAAGTATTTAAAAAACAAGAGATTACCAATAGGATTGTATTTGTAGCAAGTGGAAAATTAGGGTTCCCAGCCAAAGCAGCTATGGCATTTGCAATGGGTGCAGATTGTATCAATGTAGCGAGAGAAGCGATGATGAGTATTGGCTGTATACAAGCTCAGGTTTGTCATACCAATAAATGTCCTAGTGGAATTGCAACACAAAGTAAATGGTTACAAAAAGGAATTAATGTTCCGTTAAAATCTGAGCGTTTAGCTCAATATTTTAAAACTTTTAGAAAAGAATTTATTGAATTAACTCATGCTGCTGGATATGAACATCCATGTCAGTTTAATATGGATGATATTGAAGTTAATGTGGATGATCACCATTTATCCAAAGAATTGGGAAAAACTTATATGTATCACAAAACAACAGTTCCTTTTGAAGGTGTTCAGCGGTTTAAAGATTGTCAATATTTAGGAGGCACTAATTAAATTTAATTCTTTTTTAAAATCAACACCTCTTGTGCAATATTTGAAAACATAGTAAGTTTGTTTAGAATATTTATTTTATGGAAGACGTTACATTAGTTATTAGTTATTTCGCCTATTTATTACCAGCTATTGTAGTTGGATTTGTTGCTTATTTCTTTTTTAAAGGCCATACAGAAAGTGAAGAAGGCAGAAGAAGGTATTTAATTCAAAAAGAAGCTCAAAAAAGCTTATTACCGGTTAGATTGCAAGCTTACGAGCGATTAACTTTATTTTTAGAACGCATTGATCCAAATAAATTATTAATTAGAGTAAAGCCATATTCTGATGATCTTCAGAAATACGAAACCTTACTTATTGAAAATATTGATAATGAATATGAACATAACCTTTCTCAACAAATTTATGTAAGTCCAGAATGTTGGAATTTAATTACTGCTGCAAAAAATGCTACTATACAAGTAATAAGACAATCGGGTATGAATGATAAGGTGGATGATTCAGATAAATTAAGAGCTTTTCTACTCAATCATTTTATGGACGAGGTTACTCCTTCCCATAAAGCCTTAATGTATGTTAAAAAGGAAGTTGGAGAATTGTTTTAATTTAGTTTTTGATAAATTTTTCGATTTGGTTTTTATCTTCTGAAGATATTTTTAAAAAGTAAACTCCTTTATTTAAATCTTCTACATTTATTGAAATAGAACCATTTATAACTGGTTCTTTAATATAAGGTTTTATCAAGATTCCTGAAATATTGTAAATTTCAACATTAATTTCATTTTTATTAGTACTCAGTAATTCTATGTATAATGCCTCTTTTACAGGATTTGGATAAACCTTAATTATTTCTTTGTCAGAAAAATCATTTAATCCAAGTACTACAGAAATAGTTTCTGATTTAATTGATGGGTTTTCACATAAATAATTAGCAGTTAATGTTACTTCATAGTTACCTTCTTCAGAATAAACATGAATAGGATTCTCTTCTGTTGAAGTATTTTCATCTCCAAAATCCCATAAATAGTTTGTAGAGTAAACTGAATTATTAGCAAAAGCATATTCAAGATTACCGTTATTTACATAACTAAAATCCGCAACAGGATTATAATTACCTATAAACCATTCCGTTAAATTATTATACACAACGATTTTTACAGCATCTTTTATGATAGTAGCATCAGTTTCAGACAACGTTGAATTAAATGTAATAAATGTTGGGTCTTTTTTAAATATAACGGTATAAAATGTAATGGCAGCGGTATAACTACCTGCCAAAGAAGGGTGCGAGCCATCACTACTATATAAATCGATATTTAAATCATTATCTCTTAAATATCTCCATACAGCACCAACAGGTGAGGTTATCGCTTCATTATCATTGGCCATAAAAAGATATCGTTCTTTTAACAAATCATCCATTCCTTCATAAGTACAAACGGGTGGCCTGATTGAACAATTACTTGCATCTCCATTTTCTCGACCCCAAGTCATATAAAATGCTGTTTCTGAACAGAAGTTATATTTCACTATTGTGTCATTTAACCGTTGTGCATAAGGGTACACATTAACTTCTACATATTCATCTTGAAGTGAAGGTCTTTGACTTTGTTCTTGCAGTACTACAAAATCCCAGTTTCCCTGCCTTATTTTATCAAGACTTATTGCATTTGTTGAATGTCCCTCTAAGGAATATCCTCCAGGAGTATTTTGATCTGTAATCACATTATCTCCTACTGAAGCGGCTGCATCATTTAACAATTGTGGTAAATCGTTTACATAAGTATAACTATTTCCTAAAAAAAGTACTTGCTTTGATTCTTGAGCATTTAAACCATAAACCATTAAAAATAATAGAATTGAAATTAACTTATACAACACCATATTTGTTTTTATATTTTAATCATTTTTCTCAATTAACATTCTATTTAAAAAGCTTAATGAAGAGCCATCTAATTCATGTCCCATCAAAATTATTTGCTCACGGTATTTTTCATCTTCTAACAATCCTTTAAAAATGTTTCTTGAAAAATCTCTAAAACGCCAATAATGGTGTTGGCAAGCATCAATTAGATTTATTAAAGTATCATGATCCCAAAAATTTAAATACCCAATATAATTCATTGCTATTTCTCGAATATTGTATGAATATTCCTTTCCAGTATATTGCTTTAATTCATTTAAATAAAGACTCTTCTTATCAGATTGATAATCTTCAGTAATTAAAGCAAGAAACAACCAAAACTGTCTAATGTTTTTATCACGAAAACCATTTATTTCTTCCATTTTGTCTAAAACAACCGACTTATCTTCTGGAAAATTAACCCATAAATTTCCCAATACGGTCTCTTGAGTTAAATAGGATTTATCATTTAATAAACTTTTATATTCTGGTTTTAATTCCATTGGAATTTTTGACATAGATAAAGCTATGGCCTGCCTTACATAAACATTGTTACTGTTAAACGCTTTTTTATAAATAGGCAATGTTAGACTAAGGGGCTCACCTTCTAGCTGATAAATAATTTCTTGACCTATAAAATCATTAGGAATGTTTAATGCTTGATCAAACTCTTTTAATTTTAAAGAAATCGGTGTTCCTCGCAATGATGAAATTTTAAAATATTCTTTTATAAAATCTGATTTAATAAGAGATTGATAGGTTTGCTCGGATTTAAATGCGCTTTGCGTTATCCAATCTTTTTTATATTCACTTAAATCTTGACCAAAAGCTAATTCTACTTCTGAAATAAAATCATTGATAGTAACATTTTCAAACTTATACTTATTTATATAATTCTTAATTGCTTTTCTAAAAACCTCATCACCTACTTTTTCTCTTAATATATGTAAAGCCCACGCGCCTTTTTCATAAAATGTTAATGAACTGGCTTTTGGATTATTCAATGCCTCCCCTTTTCCTTCTTCACTTAATGAATTTAATTGTTCAGCAGACTGATATAGTTTCCAATAATAATAATCCTCTCCAAATATTTCTCGCTCAGTTAATAAAGCATAATAACTTGCAAATCCCTCATGAAGCCAATGATGGCTTCCGGAGGTTTCAGTAACTAAATTCCCAAACCATTGATGTGCCAATTCATGAGCGTTTACATTTACATAATTTCGGTCTATAAAACCAGTAGAATCAACTATAAATGCATCTGAAAAAAATGTTGCTGAAGTATTTTCCATTCCTGCATACATAAAATCCTTCAAAGGTACTTGCTTATAATTTTGCCAGGGGTAACCCACTCCTATTTCATTTTCTATAAAATCAAATATTCTTTTTGAATATCGGTAAGTAGGCTCTACAAATACGGAATCTTTAGCAGGATAATACAGTTCTATTGGTATTCCAGAAGAAGAATATCTTGTTTGTTTTGAAAAATCGCCAACAGCAAATGCTAATAAATAACTTGACATTGGTTTTTTCATGTCAAAATTCCATTTTTTTAATTCTCCATTATTCGTAACAGAAATTAATTTTCCATTAGCTACAACTGATTTATTTGAAGGAATTATATAACTAATATCAAATTCAATTTTATCATTCATATCATCAATACTAGGCAACCAATTGGAAGTATACTTTCCTTGACCTTGTGTCCAAATTTGATTATCTAAAAAATACAATGCTTTTTTTGGATTAGCTTCAAATCGAAATGAAACAGTATAGATTTGATTAGGTTTAAAGTCTGAAATCAACCATATTTTCTTATTTTTTGAAACAACATTAATTTTTTTACTTGATCTGTCATTTAATAAAAAAATACCCACAGCATCTAAATAAACCGAATCACATTTTTTTAATATTTTAAAAGAATAGGTTGCATTTGCAATAATTTTTTTTTCTTTTAGGATTGGCTTCACTTCGGCCTCAATCTTAAGAAAATCTACCGTTTCTGTTTGTTGCCCATAAGAATAAGAAACTTGTAACAGTAAAATTATTAAACAACTAAATAATTGCCTAAAACATATAATTCTAAATCTTTGTTTTATAAAAATCAATTTCATTAAAATAAAAAAGGTTATTTTGTAAAAATAACCTTTTTAATAACTATTAAGTATTTTTATTATTCTATAATTATTTTCTTTGCCCCAGTACCCTTTTCATTTTCTAAATTAATAAAGTACATTCCACTTGTCAGATTACTAAGGTCAAATTTATAATTGTTTAATTCTTCATTTGAAATAAAATAATAAACTTTTACTTGTTTCCCCTCAATTGTATATATACTTACTATTGTAATTCCTTCAAGTTGGTCGGTATATAATGAAAAAATTCCATCTGTTGGATTTGGATAAACTGACAACTCGAATACTTTATCATTACTAAAGGAATTAACCCCCAATACTTCACCATAAATAATAGGTTCATTACTTTTTTTAATTACCTGACCATCTACAACATAATGCGGATTATATCCATCGTTACAATCTGCACAAGTAACGCCTGAAACACAATCAGGGTTATTAGGATGGCAAAAATCTTGATAGGTAGGGTGAAATCTATAATCTAAATTAATATTAGTTCCAATGTAAGGAGTTAAATCAAATATATCTGGTGGTGAAATAGCTCCAGGACACCATCCAGCTCTATCATATTGCCAAGTACCTTGCTGCCCAGTACAATTATCTGGATTAGGATTACAGTCATTCCACAAATGTTGAATAAAAGTTTGCTCGGAGTCTACATCAATAAAATGATAAGCATTAAAAAATTCTGCTGCATTTCCTGAATTATTAGATCCCCATCCATGACCTGTATTTGAAAGTCTTAAATGCGATTCTTCAATATCATTCATCAGACCTAAATTATAAGATTCTACAGGCTGTAAATTTGAAGGATCTCCAAAATTATAAGTTGCGTCCCAAATTTCTACAACATTGGAATAATCGTAATCTGGAGCTCCTTGATTATAATCTAAATTTAATGTCAATTGCCATCCTCCTGTTCCCCACGTATCAATAAAAACTCTAAACTCAACTTCTCCTTGTAATAAAGAGATATAATCTGTAACATCTAATTCATGATTACAAGCTACTCCATAAGGTGTAATATAACGTATAATTTGTATCCAATTACCGTCAGGTCCTTTGATGTCTATATGTGCCCATCGATCCCAATCGTCACATCCACCACTAATACTCGGACATTCAACTTCAAAAAAAGCATTAATATTATCATAAGCCCCAACAAATTGAGGTAAAGTGTAAGTTCCATAATACCAACGGCTATTATCACCACCAAACTCAATAACAACATCTTGTAATGTTCCTACAATTTGTGAAGTATTTGTATCAGTTACATCAACATTTCTTGTTATCACTGTTTCATTACCATTGGAAGCAATTGCATGAATATCAATAGTATGGACACCATAAGAAGATGGCGTCCATAAATAGTAATAAAACCCATCTTGCTCTTCAGCAGTAAATGTATCATTCCCTATTTCTAAATCAACTTGTTGCAATTCAACTAAATCATCAGATACTACTATAGATGAGTTTATATAAATAGGATATGCCTTTAAATTTGGCATTTCTAAAGGAAAGTCATCAATTAAACGGGTTGTTACCTCAGGATAATACAATGAAAGATCTATAACTTCAAAAAATACTGTTGCTTCTGAAGGGTAAAAGTCAACGTCACCTCCTTGTATCGCTTTAATTTCAACAATTCCTGGATCTCCTGTAAGAGTTACAATATTACCAACAACTGTAGCGGGTCCCGAAACTATTTCATAATCAACACTTAATCCAGAACTTGCAACGGCATTAACTTCAAATGGTTCATCTTCTGTCCCTTTATCTAATATTTCTTCAAAAGTAATTAATTGATTGTTTTGCCCAGTTGGGGGGCATACCAAATCTTGATACACTTCTAATTCAGCAATCCCCATATAATCATCACTGTAGCCAGTAAGTCCAACTATTTTTACATACCTAGCATCTATAGAATGAAATGTTGATTGCTTAAGAGCAATATCATTTTCATCTGCGTAGAAAAAAATTTCCCCTCCTTGGACATCCCAGGTGGTACCATCTAAACTTAAATAAATTTCAATCTGTTCAACTTTTGCATTTGTAGGGGCTTGTCTTGGTAGAATCCCTATTCCAGATAAAGGATATAAAGCTCCCAAATCTATTTGTATTTCATGAGGGTATGGCACTCCAGAACCAGTATGCCACAATGTAGCTGTATCATTATCAATGGCATAATCTCCTTGATAATCTGCAGACCATTCACTATCAGTATATATAACTGACCAAGAACCATTATCAATTAATGTTAAATCGCATTGAGCTGATATTTGTAAACTTATAAAAAAAACAATTAGTAAGTAGATTTTTTTCATTAGAAATCTTTTTTAAGGTTTGTAAAAATTAGTAGTTTGCAAATTACAAATTATTAAAGACTATTTTATATTTCATTATATGAATTCTAATTTATTCCAAACTCCCATAGACTATTTAAAAGGGGTTGGCCCCAATCGGGCTGATTTACTTAAAAAGGAGTTAGGAATTTTTACTTTTCAAGATTTAGCAAATTTATTTCCCAATCGATATTTAGATCGCACGAAGTTTTATAAAATCAACTTATTACAACGTACCAACGCAGACACACAAGTAATTGGAAGAATTACCCATATTAAAACGATAGATCAAAAAAGAGGAAAGCGCTTAGTAGCAAGCTTTCAAGATGATTCAGGGAAAATGGAATTAGTATGGTTTAAAGGCCATAAATGGATAAAAGAAAATTTAAAGCTAAACACTCAGTATGTCGTTTTTGGAAAAACTAACTGGTTTAATGGTGTTTTTTCAATGCCACATCCAGAAATGGAGTTGCTAACAGAATATGAAAAAAGTTTACGCCCGGTTATGCAACCAGTATATCCTTCTACAGAAACTTTAATTGCTAGAGGAATTTCTAATAGAGTAATCAATTCTATAATGCAACAATTATTCTTAGAAGCTAAAAATAATATCGTTGAAACCTTACCAAATTACCTTCTAGAAACTCTAAAATTATTACCCAAAAATGAAGCACTTTTAAACGTCCATTTTCCACAAAACCAACACCTACTTTCAAGGGCACAATATCGATTAAAGTTTGAAGAATTATTTTACATTCAACTACAATTAATTCGAAAAAATTTACTTCATAAAGCCAAAATAAAAGGGTATCCTTTTTTAAAAATTGGGGATCACTTTAACACTTTTTACAAAGAACATTTACCCTTCGAATTAACCTCAGCTCAGAAGCGAGTAATTAAAGAAATTAGAAACGATTTAGGCAGTAATGCTCAAATGAATCGTTTGTTACAAGGAGATGTAGGTTCTGGCAAAACTATAGTAGCGTTAATGTCAGTATTAATAGCTACTGACAACGGTTTTCAAGCTTGCCTTATGGCGCCAACTGAAATTTTGTCAGTTCAACACTATAACGGGTTATTAGAATTATGTAAAAATCTAAAACTCAGCATTCACCTGTTAACTGGTTCAACCAAAACTTCAGATAGAAAAATAATTCACGAAAAACTCGAAAATGGAGAAATTAACTTGCTTATTGGCACGCATGCATTGCTCGAAGATAAGGTGAAATTTAAGAATTTAGGGCTTGCAATTATCGACGAACAACATCGATTTGGAGTTGCTCAAAGATCTAAACTTTGGCATAAAAACACCTTCCCTCCTCACGTCTTAGTAATGACTGCTACACCCATTCCAAGAACCCTCGCAATGAGTGTTTATGGAGACCTAGATATTTCGATTATTGACGAACTTCCACCAGGTAGAAAAACCATTAAAACAGTTCATCGATTTGACTCAAATAGACTACGTGTTTTTAAGTTTATAAAGGATGAAATTTCTAAAGGTCGACAAGTCTATATTGTCTACCCATTAATTCAAGAAAGTGAAGCTTTAGATTATAAAGATTTAATGGATGGTTACGAAAGTATCTCTAGAGAATTTCAAAAACCCGATTATCAAATATCCATAGTCCATGGAAAAATGAAACCTCAGGACAAAGAATTTGAAATGAATCGCTTTGTAAAGAGAGAAACTCAAATTATGGTAGCCACAACTGTAATAGAAGTGGGTGTAAACGTGCCTAATGCCAGTGTAATGATTATAGAAAGTGCCGAACGCTTTGGATTATCACAATTACATCAACTCCGAGGACGTGTTGGTAGAGGTGCTGATCAAAGTTATTGTATTTTAATGACAAGCCATAAACTATCAGAAAACGCAAGAACAAGACTAGAAACTATGGTAAAAACAAGTGATGGTTTTGAAATTGCCGAAGTCGACCTTAGATTAAGAGGACCTGGAGACTTAATGGGAACGCAACAAAGCGGTGTTCTTAACTTAAGAATTGCTGACATCATTAAAGATCACGAAATATTAAAAATTGCTAGAAGTTATGCGATTGAAATTATGAAAAACGACCCTTCCCTATCACTACCAGAAAACCTACCCGTAAAAAGCACTTACATCCAGTTAACTAAGTATAAGAATATTTGGAATTATATTTCCTAAGTTTAAAAGTGGTTCAACTTATAAAAATATCACATTAAAATGTGGTTGCCCTTATTCTTCTTCTATGCTATTTTTATTACTTTAATAAAAAATTATATTTTTAACAATACTAATTAACCTTAACAAAATATAAAATGTCAACAAAAGCAAAAAATTGGACAAAAAACGAATTACATGCCTACATTCTATTAATGTGTGCCAATGCTGATAAAAATGAGACTCAGAAGGAAATAGATATGATAAAAACTAAGGTAGATGCCAAAACATTTGAAAAAATGGAGGAGATATTTCGAAACGATAGTGAAAATAAAAGGTTCAAAAAAATTGACAAAAACATTCAACAACAAGTATATAGTGAGAAGGAATTAAGTGCTTTTAGAAGAGAAATGTATGAAATTTTCTTTTCAGACTGTAATTTTTCAATGATGGAAAAAAGACTAGATCAAACACTTGACAATATCCTTTATTAAATGATCACTTAAAACTATTAATATTTTTCAAAATTAACTATAATAAAAAAATCACTCTTTCAATAAAGCTTCTATATAACTTTCAAATTCCTTTTTAAAAGCAATATGTTTATCTCCTGTTGCGGGACCATTAAAGCCAGTGTGAATTTTACGAACCTTCCCTTTCTTATCTATAAATATAGTCGTTGGATAAGACAACACATGATTTAACATAGGTAATTTTTCATTTGCTTTCTTTTTATCACTAGTTCCATATTGAGCCAATAATATGGGGGTAGGTCACTCCTATTTTATTTGTTAACCCTGTAATTGCTTTAAATGCTTTTTCTTCTGTTCTTTTATATTCAAAAGCTAAGGCGATAAATTCAATAGCTTCATCTTGGTGTTCCTTATAAAACTGCGAATAATACTTAGTTTCATCCAAGCAATTTGGACACCAAGTCCCCATTATTTGTACAATGACTACTTTATTTTTATAAATCTCATCATCTAAGGACACAAGCTCTCCATTGGTGTTTGGAAATGAAAACTCAATAGAATCATATCCATCCTTTAAATAAGTTAATGTGTTTGCAGATGGTAACTCATAAGATTCATTTCTTTTTCCAACAAAAGGTTCCTTCCAATGATTACCACTGTAAAAATCACCTGCTATCGTACTATCGGTAACAGTTGCTTCAAACAAAAAAGCATGGGCTCCATCAAATGTAGATAGCTTTAACTGGTCACCATCCAACACCCCTTCTAAGTAGCGATAATCCCCTGTAGTTGTCCTAAAAGTACCTGTTACTTTTGCCCCTTCTTGTTTAAATATTCCCTTTGCTATATATCTGTCGATTTCAGAATTTGGGCTAAACACCGTTTCCCAATTTCCGCTAATATTATGTTTAGACTCATTAATAACTTCAAATCTTTTTGCAGTTCCAAACTCCATTTTAAAGGGTACTATTCTATCTAAGCTCTCCTTAATAAAATCTCCTGTAATTAATTCAGCAGAGTCTATTTTCCCTTTAAAAACACCTTCAAACACAGGCATTTTAAAAATAATTGAATCTTCTTTAATGGAAATCTCATCAGTCTTAATACGCTCTTCAGAATTGAACACTATAAAAGAAGAATCACTTTTGATTTCCATTAAAAAAGGCAGTTCCCTTTCATCTTGTACTTGCAAGGTTGCTTTCCAGGGACCTTTTTTTAAGTGAGAACCTGAACTAGAAGCTTCCGAGGGTTTTTCTTTTTTACATGAAGCTATCAAGGCCATTATAATAAATAATGAAAAAAGCAATGGAATATAGTTCCGCATAGAAGATTTATTTTTAAAATCGTTAGTCACAAAATATGAATTTTAATTACAATACTTAGTTAAAATAATTTAAACTATAATAGCGTTTAAAAACCTTTATAAAAAAGGTGCGAAGTATTATATTTGCAGATTGTAACAAAATTTAAGCATGAAGATTTCATATAACTGGTTAAAACAATTCATTAAAGTTGATTGGGATGCCGAAAAAACAGGAAATTTATTAACCGATTTAGGTCTTGAAGTTGAAGGCATTGAAGCTTTCGAGTCTATTAAAGGCGGATTAAAAGGTATAGTTATTGGACATGTTTTAGAATGTGAACAACATCCAAATGCAGATCGATTAAAAGTTACAAAAGTTGATGTCGGAAATGATGAAGTATTACAAATAGTATGTGGAGCTCCTAATGTTGCAGCTGGTCAAAAAGTACCTGTCGCAACAATTGGCACTACTTTGTATGATGAAGAAGGAAATTCATTTGTCATTAAAAAAGGGAAAATTCGTGGAGAAGAAAGTCACGGAATGATCTGTGCCGAGGACGAGCTAGGTTTAGGAAAAAGTCATGACGGTATCATGATTTTAAATGAAGATTTAGTTCCTGGAACTTTAGGTTCTGAAGTTTTTGAAATTGAAAATGATCAGATTTTTGAAATAGGCTTAACTCCCAATAGAGCAGACGCAATGAGTCACTGGGGTGTTGCCCGTGATTTAAAAGCGGGTTTACTTAGAAATGAAGTATTATTAGAATTAATAACACCTTCAAATAGTAGTTTTAGAGTTGAAAATAGAACTCATAAAATAGATGTTGAAGTGGAGGATTCTAATTTAGCTCCAAGATATTGTGGTGTTACTATCAGCGGCATTAAAGTAGCTGAGTCACCACAATGGCTTCAAAATAGATTAAAATCAATTGGCTTAACTCCAATAAACAATATAGTAGATGCCACCAATTACGTACTACACGAGCTAGGTCAACCCTTACATGCATTTGACAGCGGTAAAATATCTGGAGATAAAATATTGGTTAAAACAGTAGTTAAAGGAACAAAATTCATCACCTTAGATGGTGTTGAAAGAGAGTTACACGAAGATGATTTAATGATTTGTGATGCTGAAAAACCAATGTGTATTGCTGGTGTTTTTGGAGGTATCGATAGTGGAGTAACCGATTCTACAGAATCGATATTTTTAGAAAGTGCTTATTTTAATCCTGTAAGTATTCGTAAAAGTGCAAAACGCCATGCTTTAAATACAGACGCTTCTTTTCGTTTTGAAAGAGGTATCGACCCAAATATTACAGAATATGCTTTAATGCGTGCAGCTTTGCTTATAAAAGCTATAGCAGGAGGAGAAATTACTAGTGATATAGTAGATATCTATCCTAAAAAAATTGAAGACCATCAAGTATTTTTAAATTTTGAAAATGCAACGAGTCTTATTGGTGAAGAAATTCCAAGAGAAACTATCAAAGAAATTTTAACTTCATTAGACATTAAAATTAATAATGTTACTGAAACTGGTTTAGGAATGACTATCCCAGCTTATAGAAACGATGTAACTCGTGAAGCCGATGTTATCGAAGAAATACTAAGGGTATATGGTTACAACAACATCAAATTTACAGAAAAACTAAATGCTTCTATTTCTGCTAACCAAATTATTGAAGATTACCAAATCCAAAATAAAATTGGAAATCAATTAACTTCCTTAGGTTTTCATGAAATGATGGGTAACTCACTTACCTCTTCAAAATACATCGAACTAAGTGATTCATTAAAACCTGAGCATAATGTAGAAATGCTAAATCCATTAAGTAATGACTTGTCAGTAATGAGGCAATCTATGTTATTTAATACTTTAGAAGCTTTATCATTTAATTCTAATCGTAAAGCAAGTGACATAAAGCTTTTTGAATTCGGAAAGACGTATCATCAATATGAATCTGGAAGGCAAGAACCAAAACATTTAACTTTATTAGTTTCTGGTTTGAAAAATGAAGAGAATTGGGCACTAGATTCTCAAAAAAGCTCTTTCTTTTATTTTAAAGGAATCGTTACCACTGTTTTGGATCGTTTAGGAATTAACAATTATTCTGAAACTGGAGTTAAAGATCAAATTTTCTCTGAAGGTTTATCTTTTTCAGTAAGTGGAAAATTATTAGTTGAATTTGGTATTATTAGCAAAAACATTACATCTTCTTTTGGAATAGATGCTGAAACTTTTTATGCAGATTACAAGTGGGATGCAATATTAGAAGAAATAGCTGCCGAAAACTTTAAATTAAAAGCAATTTCTAAATTCCCAAAAGTGAAACGAGACTTAGCACTATTAATTGACAATAATGTGTCGTTTGATTCTTTAAAAGAAGTTGCTAATAAAACTGAAAAACAACTATTAAAAAACATTAGTCTTTTTGATGTTTATACTGGAAGTAAATTACCTGAAGGCAAGAAATCGTATGCATTAAGTTTTACTTTACAAGACGAAAGAAAAACACTAACAGACAAACAAATTGAAAAAACAATGAAGAAGCTTCAGCAAAATTTCGAAAGAGAATTTGGAGCTACTTTACGCTAATTATTTTTTAATTATTCTAAAGTAGGAAGTACATAACCTTCTACTATATGGAAGAATCCGTTTTTATGGTAAAAGTCTGTAGCTGAGATTAAAGACCTATTCCCTTTAGCATCAATTAAAAATAACTGGCCATTATCTTCTTTCATGCCTAACTTTTCTCCTTGTAGTGTAGAAAAATAAGCAATACCATCTTTACGTTTTACTGCTTTTTTAATAGAATGACTATCTACACGACCCGGAATTACATGGTATTTAATTATAGCCACTTTATTAGCAGCTAAAGAAGAATTAAATATCGAGTCTTGAACTGCATTAAGCTTTTCATAACCATTATTTGTCATCGCAAAAATAGTTACCATCTCTTCCCCTTCGATAGTTTTAGAACTAGATCCAATTTCTAAATTATCAGATAAAATTGAAAAATCTAGCACTTCTGCGATGTTTTCAGAAAAGGTTTTAGAGGAATAAAAAGTGGTTTCATTCCATTTTTTAGTCACTTCAGAATTATCTGCATTTGTATATTTTTGAGCAAAAGAAGAATAACTAAAAGTTAATAGAGCAACTAGAAAAAAATATTTTTGATAATTCATAACAGTAATTTTTGATAAAGATATATATAATATATTCTATTTATTAATTCAACGCTATTTAAAAAATATATTGTAAAAACATTTAATTTAGTTTTTTTATATGTTATTTATTTCTAACTTTGTGTTAGAATTTTATAACATATCATATTATGAAAAAGAACAGAAATTCATTGATGATTACTTCCGTACTCATTATGGCAGCTATTTGGGGATTCATAGCTTTAGAAAAAGGAACAGATTTATTTAAAGGATTTGATCTTTTAATTTTTATTATCATCATCATTATTGGTGTGATTGCTTTTACTAAAGCTTTAAAAAAAGACAAAGAAGAAAAAGAAGGGTTGACAATTGAAGATGAGTTAAGTATGCTTTTAAAATATAAAGCTGGATATTATGCATACTTAGCATCTATGTATATGTGGCTATTTATTTTTCTATTTAAAGATAAGTTCCCAGATATAGAAACGATGATAGGAGGAGGTATACTTCTTTCTGCCCTTATTGGATTTTTAGCAAAAACCTATGTAAAAAGAAAATTCAATGAATAATCGTATAAAAGAACTTCGTGCTAAAGAAAATATTACTCAAAAAGAGCTAGCTAAATTAGTAGAAGTTAGACGTGAAACAATAGTTTTTCTTGAAAAAGGGAAATATAACCCTTCATTAAAATTAGCTTATGATATTTCAAAAGTATTTAAGCTTAAAATTGAGGAAGTATTTCTGTTTTAAAAGCGAGAATTATATTCTACCAGCAATTCTATCTTTAGCAAGTTGCAAGATGATATGAAATTGATCTTCTTGATTGGTTTCAGAATTATCTATTTCAATAGCATCTTTAGCCTTTATTAATGGAGAGTCTTTGCGTGTGGTGTCAATTAAATCTCTTTCTTGAACATTTTTTAAGATTTCCTTAAAGGTAACCGCATCTCCCCTTTCTTTTAACTCATTAAATCTTCGCAATGCTCTAACCTCAGCATTTGCATTCATAAATATCTTTAACTCCGCATTTGGAAAAACCACTGTACCAATATCACGACCATCCATTACAATACCCTTTTCAATTCCCATTTGATGCTGAAGGGATACTAGTTTTTTTCTAACTTCTGAAAGCGTTGCAACTGGGCTTACAAAATTAGAAACATACATCGTTCTAATTTCTTTCTCCACATTTACTCCGTTTAAATATATTTCAGCTTTAGAGTTTGGATCTTCTTTTTTAAAGTATAATTGTATCTCTGGTAATTCTTTAATCAGTGATTCCTTATCAAAATTATCGTCAGTCAGATAATTATTCTGCAAAGCAAATAAAGCTATTGCCCTGTACATAGCGCCCGAATCAACATAAATATAATCCAAATAATCGGCCAACTGTTTAGCTACAGTACTTTTACCTGTAGAAGAATACCCATCAATAGCAATTATAATTTTTTTCAATTTATGATTTAATGATAATGATTGAAAATTAATCCTTTTATAGCTTATAAAAAATATTATTGAAGATTTAACATTACACCAAAATAACTTGAAGCAGCAGCTGTGCTATATTTTGAATAGGTATAACTTAATCTTAATTTGTTAAATTTCACTGAAAACCCAGCACTAAGTCCTGCAAATGCTCGTTTTTCTTCAATAAGTAGTTCTTGTGCTCTTCTAAAATTATATCCCAATCTTAAGTTGAATCCTTTATCTGGAAAAAGCTCTATCCCTAAAATAGTATGTCTAAAAAGATTATCAATAAAATTGATATTTTCAGTAGTAACATTTCCTTCTAAATCTGTTTCATCTCTATTTGGATTTGCAAATGCAATATTCCAAACCTGCATATTCTCGAAAGTAACATGCCATCGAATGGGTACATTCATTAAGGTTTGTGAAATACCAAATATTAATTCTAAAGGTAATGGTTCGTATATTCCATCGTAAGGTGTAATTTGAGTTCCTACATTTCTAACGACTCCAGCAATATTTAAATCCCAATCTTTATAAACATACATCACAGCAATATCCATTGCAACTCCAAAAGAGGAATATTGCTCTAAGGTAGAGGATATGATTTTTAAGTTTCCTCCAATATAAAAATCTGTAAAAGCAATGTTTCTTGCATAACCTAATGAAAGAGCTACATCTCCCCCACTAAAACTGTTGGTAGGATTACCTTGTTCATCATAGCCGTCAAAACTACCATAATTGGCATAAGTAACTCCGGCATGAAATACTTGTGATCTACGATCCCATAAGTAAGCATATGCAGCAGATCCATAATTAATATCGCCAATATAATTTATATAATTAACCGACAAATGGTTATCCATTGCAGGATTAATACTTGCAGGATTTACAAGAGCTTGTGTTGGGTCGTAATCGTAGTTTGTAATATTCTTACCTCCTAATGCTGCCATACGTGGAGAAGTGGTTAGGTTTAAAAACTGGTAAGCATACCTACCACCAACTTGAGCATTTACAAAAATTGATGATAATAAAATACCCAATAAAATAAGCTTTTGGCTCATGTATGCACTATTCCTTTTCCTGAAGTTTAAACGACTACAAGTATAATTTATTTTGATTTATGAAATTACTTATTTTAATAGAAAATGGAATTTAAAATTTAAAACAAATATATTAATCATTAAGCGCTAGTTTTTAGCTGAATAAGAATTAAAAATATTAAAAAAAATTAAGAAATAGATTTAGCATTTTTCACTTTTTGCTTAGTAAGTGCTATATCAATCACCTGACTCATATCTTTAACATAATGGAAAGTTAAACCCTTAATATATTCAGGCTTAATTTCTTCAATATCTTTTCTATTATCTTCACAAAGTAAGATTTCCTTAATATGAGCTCTTTTAGCTGCTAATATCTTTTCTTTTATTCCACCCACAGGAAGCACTTTCCCTCTTAAGGTAATCTCTCCTGTCATAGCTAAGCTCTTTTTCACTTTTCTTTGAGTATATAATGAAACTAATGATGTTAACATAGTAACCCCTGCACTTGGCCCATCTTTTGGAGTTGCCCCTTCTGGAACATGAATATGAACATTGTATTTACTAAAAACATCTGATGACACTCCTAACAATTCTGCATTTGCTTTGATATATTCCATTGCAATAGTTGCAGACTCTTTCATAACCTTTCCTAAATTCCCAGTTAATGTAAGCGTTCCTTTTCCTTTTGAGATAATTGACTCGATAAATAAAATATCTCCTCCTACTCTAGTCCAAGCTAAACCAGTAACAACACCTGCAACATCATTGTTTTCGTATTTATCTCGCTCTAGTTTTGGAGCTCCTAATACCTCAACAATAATATCGTTGGTAACTTTTTTAGCATATTCTTCTTCCATAGCAATTTTCATAGCGGCATAACGCACCATTTTAGCTAATTGCTTTTCTAATCCTCTTACACCGCTTTCACGAGTATACCCTTCTACAATTTTTTCTAGTTGTGGTTTTCCTATTTTTAAATCATCTTTAGTTAATCCATGATCTAATAATTGTTTTGGTAATAAATGTCTTTTTGCTATTTCAATTTTTTCCTCAATAGTATAACCAGAAACATTGATGATTTCCATACGATCTCTAAGAGCAGGTTGGATTGTTCCAAGACTATTAGAAGTAGCAACAAACATCACTTTTGACAAGTCATAGCCAACTTCTAAGAAATTATCGTAAAAAGAATTATTTTGCTCTGGGTCTAAAACTTCTAGCATTGCTGAAGATGGATCTCCTTGACTTCCTACTGAAAGTTTATCGATTTCATCTAAAACAAAAACTGGATTTCCTGTGGCAGCTTTTTTAATGTTTTTTAATATCCTTCCTGGCATTGCACCAATATAGGTTTTACGATGTCCTCTAATTTCAGATTCGTCCCTTAAACCTCCTAATGACATCCTAACGTATTTCCTTCCTAATGCTTCTGCTATAGACTTTCCTAATGATGTTTTACCAACTCCAGGAGGTCCATACAGACATAAAATTGGTGACTTCATATCATTACGAAGTTTTAACACTGCTAGGTGTTCTATGATTCTTTTTTTAACATCATCCAATCCAAAATGATCACGATCTAATATTTTACGAGCTCTTTTTAAATCGAATTTATCAGTACTATATTCCTCCCATGGTAAATCAAGGTATAATTCTAAGTAATTACGTTGTATCCCATATTCTGCAACTTGAGGATTCATTCGTTGTAATTTAGCCAATTCCTTTTCAAAATGTTTTGAAACTTCTTTACTCCAAACTTTCTTTTTAGAACGCTCCCGCATTTCTTCTATTTCTTCTTCAGATGTATTTCCGCCCAATTCTTCTTGAATGGTTTTCATTTGTTGATGAAGAAAATATTCTCTTTGTTGTTGGCTAATATCACTTTCAACTTTAGATTGAATATCAATTCGAAGTGACAATTTTTTTAATTCAATTTCCATAAAACGCAATGTTTCCATTGCACGTTCTTTAAGGTCATTGATCTCTAAAAGCTTTTGTTTATCTTCAACAGGTACATTTAAATTTGAAGAAACAAAATTGATTAAAAAAGAACTGCTTTCTATATTTTTTATAGCAAACGCAGCTTCTGAAGGTATATTAGGACTGCTTTTAATTATCCGTAAAGATTTTTCTTTAATAGAATCAATTATAGCCTTAAACTCTTCATTTTCCTTAACTGGTCTAGCTTCTGGAACACCTTTTATTGTTGCTGTCATGTAAGGGACTGAAGTAATAACTTCACTTACTTCAAATCTTTTTTGACCTTGTAGAATTACTGTTGTATTACCATCAGGCATTTTTAATACTCTAAGTATTTTTGCAACTGTTCCTACTTTATTAATATCCTTTAACTCTGGGTCTTCAACGTTTTCATCTATTTGAGAAACAACACCAATAGTTTTATTTCCTTTATTGGTTTCATTAATTAACTTAATAGATTTATCTCGTCCTGCGGTTATCGGTATTACTACTCCAGGAAATAATACCGTATTACGCAAAGGTAAAATAGGTAGTATTTCTGGTAATTCCTCTTTATTCATTGCTTCCTCATCTTCAGGAGTCATTAATGGAATTAATTCTGCATCTTCATTTATATCTTGAAATGACAAACTGTCGAGAGATGATATTTTTGATCTAGCCATATATTTGTTTAGGACATATTGTCACAACTATAGATATTACTATTGTTATACGCTATGCTTTATTTTTTATTATTCTTAATTACATTACTGAAATTCAGCTATTAGCTCAAACTCAGCATCTTTTTACGTTCATATAAAGACAATTGTTATGCCATACTTAAAAGCTAATTAAAGAGAATTATTAAAACAATTGAGCATCAAAAATCCAATATAAAAGCATTGATTTATTAAAAATTAAAACTTTTTTTTAAATAACTGTAACAATATTTAACATATAGTATCTTTAGGGTAGCAATTGTTATTAATTGACACTAACCAAACAAAATATCAACACGTTACTAGTTCTTTGCAATGATGGAAATCAGCTTGCACAATTAGAGGTATATAATCGATATCAACAAGCAATGTACAACACTGCTTTACGTATTGTTAAAGATACCGCTGAAGCAGAAGATGTAATGCAGGAATCGTTTATTACTGCTTTTAATAAGTTGGATACTTTAAAAGAAGCAACCACATTTGGTTCTTGGCTTAAAAGAATTGTAATTAATAACAGTATCAATCAGTTTAATAAATCAAAAAGATTTGTTAGCCTAAATGATGACGACATATTACAAGGCAATTTGGATGAAGAACCTTATGAAGAATCATTCTCTGTTGGTAGCGATGAAGATTTCACAAAAACAAAAACTAATCAAGTTTTAAATTGTATGGATGAATTAAATGACAAATACCGTCAAATATTAAATCTCCATTTTATTGAAGGATTTGATTATGAAGAAATATGTGAAATTCAACAAATTAGTTATGCAAATTGTAGAACCATGATTTCAAGAGCAAAAGAAAGTTTACGTAAAAAGTTAATTACAACAACATGAAAAAAGATAATATAGATCATTTATTTAAAAACCTAGAAGGCTCCTTCAACGTAGAAGAAACACCACAAGGGCATCAACATCGTTTTTTAGATAAATTAAACGAACAAAGCAACTCTAAGAAATTAGAAAAGCAAAGTGATTTCCCATTAAGAAAGTTATTAGCAATAGCTGCTGTTTTTGCAGTAATTGTTACTATAGGGAGTTTGTTTGTAAATACAGAAGCTAGCGCAGCAGATTTAGCTAGTGTATCTCCAGAAATGGAGCAAACGCAATCTTTTTTCACAAGTACCATAAATAAAGAGCTTAAAACTTTAAAAGAATTTAAAAGTCCAGAATCAAAATATTTAGTTCAAGATGCATTAAAACAAATGGATATTCTTGAAAAAAAATACGAACTTTTAAAAACCGATTTAGTTGAAAGTGGAAATGACAAACGTGTTGTATATGCTATGATCCAGAATTTTCAAAATCGAATCAATCTTTTAGAACAAGTTATAGAGACAATTGAAGAAGTTAAAAATCTAAACACAAACAAAAATGAAAACACCATTTAAAATACTAGTATTCTTACTAATAATGCCAGCTTTGCTATTTGCAAACAATGGAAAGTTTAAATACAAGAAAGAAAAAACGATAAAGAAAGAATTTTCAGTAAATGCAAATGCCGCATTAAAAGTAAATAATAGCTTTGGGAATGTTGATATTGTTACCTGGAATGAAAACCGAATAGAAATAGTAATTTATATTTCAACTGAAGGCAATAGTGAAGAAAAAACACAAAAAAGACTAGATGAGATTGATGTGGAGTTTTCTGCATCTGCATCTAATGTGTCTGCAAAAACAACCTTCAATAAAAAATCAAGAAGTTGGTTTGGAAGCAATAACAATACTTCTATGGAAATTAACTACACTGTAAAAATGCCTATTACTAATTCGTTAGACCTAAGCAATGATTATGGTTCTATTAACCTTACTAAATTAGAAGGTCACGCAAAAATTAGCTGTGATTATGGTCAAATGATAATTGGAGAATTAATGGCAGATGATAATTATTTAAACTTCGATTATACTTCAAAATCAAGCATCGAGTATATGAAAAGCGGAAAAATTAATGCTGATTACTCTGGTTTCACTTTAGAAAAAGTGGGTCGATTAGATTTAAATGCAGATTATACCAATTCAAAAATTATTGACGTTAATGACCTTGATTATAACTGTGATTATGGTAAAATTACAGTTGAAAACGTAACTAACCTTCAAGGAGTTGGCGATTATATTAGTCATCGAATTGGAAATGTTTCTGGGTCATTAAACATTAATGCTGACTACGGTTCAATTAAAATAGACCGATTAAAATCTACCGCAAAAAACATTGTAATTGGAGCTGACTATACAAGTATTAAGTTGGGTTATGATAGTGATTATAATTTTGACTTTACTTTTAACTTACAATATGCAAGCTTTAATGGAGAAGACGGATTAACTATGAGACATAGTTCTACTGATAATAGTTCAAAAAGGTATTCTGGCTATTACGGAAGTGAAAACTCAGGAAATACTGTAAACATTAACTCTGAATACGGAGGAGTTACACTAACTAAATATTAACACTAAATCAATATAAAATGAAAAAATTAATACACTACTCTTTTGCAATAGCATTGACATTACTAACATATACTACGAGTAATGCACAGTTTAAAAAAGTGAAAGGAAACGGAAATGTAACCACTAAAACACATACAACTTCAGATTATCACAAAGTGGATGTAGTAGGGTTTATGGATGTAAAATTACAAAAAGGAGCCGAAGGAACTATAACAGTTAAAACGGATGAAAACATCCATGAATACGTAACTATCGAATCTAATAATGGAGTTTTAAAAATCAAGATTAAGAATAATGTAAATATTAGTACTAAAAAAGGGCTTCATATAACTGTCCCTTTTAAAGACTTAAACAATGTTTCATTAACAGGATCTGGTGATGTTTTAACTGATGATCAAATAAAAAGCGATCAATTTGAAGCTGAAGTAACTGGATCTGGCGATATGATTATTGATGTTGAAGCAAATAGAATTGATGCAAAAGTAACAGGAAGTGGTGATATTAAAATCACTGGCAATACTACTGAGCTTGAAATTAAAGTTACAGGAAGTGGTGATTTTGATGGCGGATCATTAAATGCTCAAAACGTTGAAGCATATGTTTCAGGATCTGGAGATGCAAGAGTTATTGCAAACAATAGTATAAAAGCAAGAGTGAATGGTTCTGGTGATATTAATTATTCAGGAAATCCAGGAACTAGTGATACTAAAGTAATGGGTTCTGGTGATATTAGCTCTAATTAGTTAAGAGCTATTATTAAATAAAAAACCTCCTAATAAATATTAGGAGGTTTTTTTATGCTATATATTATCATTTAGAACTCAATAGTGAATTCTCCTTCTGTTATTTCATATACTGTTGGATCTTGACTAGTTTGATCAATTGCTGAGTATGTAAAGGTACCTTCAATTATTCTAGCTTCTACATCATAATCTAATATGGTTAAAGTACCAGGACTAGATATAAAAGTCATACTCTCACCTATTTCAGGAGTGTATTGCATAAACTTCTCACTTCCATCAATTAAACTTGTTGTTAATTCATAGGTTCCAACTTCAATATCACTTGGAAAGAATAGTCCCATTTTTTGCCCTGTATCTGATATGATAGCTGTAATATTAAATCGAGATACTCCATTAAAGAAAGTCTCTCCTACAAATATTGAATCAGGTCCAAAAAACTCACCATCAATCATTGCTGTAAAGCTCGTAACAGTATCTCCTGGATCTGAAATATAATCTACTTCAAAATTACCTTCAGTTATTTCTGCTACTGTTGGATCCAATCCTAATGGGTCTGTAGCGGTGAAATTAAAGGTAGCTTCAATAATACCTGTAAAAGTATTAAACTTCGTTATAGTTATAGTTCCAGGGTTAGATGTAAGGTTCTCTCCAATAGAAGCTGGATTGTAAAGACTAATTAATTTAGTTCCATCGGATAATGATTCCATTTCAAAAGTTCCTAAACCTAAATCTTCAGGAATATCGATTCTCATTATTTCACCTTCTGCAGTAACTGCAACAATTTTAACTATAGAAACTCCAGCAACTTCATTTAATGTGGTTGTAACAGATTCAGGATTAAAATCTATACCGTCAACCTTAGCAAAAAACACGTCATTAATTTCGTTTCCTCCGCCTCCTTCATCTTCAGTAGTAAATGGAATTTTATTAAACTCACCATTTGTGATTTCTTCAGTTTCTAAAGTTAACTCACCATTACTATCCAATATTGGATTCCCATCTGCATCGACTGCAATTCTTACTCCTGTAAAGCTAAAAGTTCCGGTTACTTTAAAATTTTCAGTATCAAATTCTGTAATATTCATTTGACCAGAAGCACCAAATAATCCTGATGATATATAAGGTATTGCCGCATCAGTTTCAAAATAAGAACCACTATTATCAGTTCCTAAACCCGCAGTTAGGTTAAAGGTACCTACACCTGGATTCTCAATTACTAACACTATACTCTCTCCTGTTTCAACAATAGTACCTGTAATAGCTAATTTATTAGTATTTGTATATACACCGGTAGCAACATCTGCTGTAAAACTGTTTATACCAACATCAGCTCTAAAACCTCCTTCATCAACGTTAACATAATCGCCATCTTGTGGAAATTCGCCTTCTAAGGGTTCATTATCACAGGCTGTAAAATTAATCACAATACTAAGGGCTAGTATCCAATTTAGGGGATGAAAATTCTTCATAAGTAGTCTTTTATTTGGTAATAACAGCAAACATAAATAAAAATTGTGAAGTTTTACTTATTTCTTGGGATTCTAAACAATAAAAATGCTCCAATTATAAAAAATACGATCAAAAACAAGATAGAATTACGCATAGAGCCTGTTATTTGATCAATTACTCCATAAATTAACATTCCTATTACAATTCCAATTTTTTCTGAAACATCGTAAAAACTAAAATAAGAGGCTGTGTCTTTTGTTTCTGGTAGAAATTTCGAATAAGTAGATCTTGATAATGCTTGTATTCCACCCATTACCATTCCTACAAATCCTGCTGTGGTATAAAACTGTAAAGGTGTTGTTATATAAAATGCTACTAAACAAATTAAAGCCCAAACTATATTGATTACAATTAATGTAGGAATATTTCCAAATTTCTCAGAAGCCTTTGATGTTATAACGGCTCCTAATATTGCAACTAATTGTATTATTAAAATACTAGAAATTAACCCAATTGTTTTTTGTCCATCATCACCCCAATTTATCTCTTGTTCTCCAAAATAAGTAGCGACTAACATTACGGTTTGAACAGCCATACTATATACAAAAAACGCATATAAGTAGCGTTTTAAAACTAAATTCTCTGAAAGCGACCTATAAACCCCTCTCAATTCTTTAAACCCATCCAAAAGTATTTTCCAAGTTACTTTCCCACCCGACTTATTCCCTTTCGGTAAATAATAGAAGGTATATTGACTAAATACAATCCACCATATCCCAACTGACACAAAAGAAATTTGCATTGCTTTCATTTTTGCAGCCCCATCATCTCCCAAGCCATAAAAATTTGGCATCATTATCATTGACAGGTTGAATACTAATAAAAAAACACTTCCTATATAACCTAATGAAAATCCCTTGGCACTTAACTTATCTTGCTGTTCAGGATAAGCTACATCTGGTAAATAGGAATTGTAAAAAACCCAACTACTCCAAAAACCAACCAATGCCAAAAAATAAAACAACAAACTCAACAAGATATTTTCTAAGCTAAAAAAGTATAATCCCATGCAGGAAAGAGCTCCTAAATAGCAGAAAAATTTCATAAACACTTTTTTATTACCAACGAAATCTGCAATACCAGAAAGAATAGGAATCAATAATGAAACGACCACAAATGCCCCAGCAGTGGTATAGGTAATTAACGGAGTACTGCGTATCTCCCCTCCAAAAACTGTAACTGTTTCGACACCAGCAGAACTAAATAATGCTTGGTAGAAAATAGGAAATACAGCTGAAGTTATTACTAAACTATATACAGAATTTGCCCAATCATAAAAAGCCCAAGCATTTAATAATTTTTTACTACCCTTTTTTAATTGTTGCATATGATTTTCCAATATAAATAATTAGGCATTGTTAATTAGCTAAAATAAAAGGTATACTAATTATTCTTAAAAGTTGTTACTCCAAATTTTTTAGCCTCTGCTTTAGCTTCAGGAACCCAGGACTTTATATTTTCAATTCTTGTATCATTAGAAGGGTGTGTACTTAAAAACTCTGGAGGCGCTTCTCCTCCTTGTGCTTTCATTCTTTCCCAAAGGTTAGCTGCTTCTATTGGATCATAACCCGCAATAGCCATTAATGTTAAGCCTATCTTATCTGCTTCTGTTTCATGAGCTCTTCCAAAAGGCAACATAACTCCCACAGTCGATCCTATTCCGTATGCTTGATTAAAAAGTGCTTGGTTATCAGGGTCATTCTGTAAAGCCACATTTCCTGCAACTGCTCCTATTTGTTGTAGTTGAGCCGCACTCATACGTTGCTGACCGTGATTAGCAAGTGCATGAGCTACTTCGTGCCCCATAACAGCAGCTAAGCCAGTTTCCGATTTTGTGATAGGTAAAATTCCTGTATAAACTACTATTTTCCCTCCAGGCATACACCAAGCGTTAACCGCAGGGTCTTCAACTAAATTATAGTCCCATCGATAATCTTTTAAATATCCTTGGTATCCATTTGCATTTAAATAACGTTCTGCTGCTTTTGTAATTTTCACACCTACACTTTTTACCATAGCTGCATCATTTGAGTTATTTATTACCTTATGTGTAGCTAAAAACTCATCGTATTGTTGAAAAGCCATAGGTAATATTTGAGAGTTCGGAACCAAAGCCATTGTTTTTTTTCCAGAAAATGGATTTGTGTTACAGGAGATTATTAAAAGCAACGCTAATATGGTGGTGAATTTTTTCATAATTATGGTATTAAAACTTTTTAAAGATACTAATTTTTCTATATTTATCCTCTGCATTTTTCTTTTGGAATGAATTTTGCAATTTAAAATAAAAAACACATAATTATGAAAAAACTATCTTTACTTTTTGCAGTTTGCACCTTTATTATATTTTCTTCTTGTGAAGGACCAGCAGGCCCTCCAGGACCTCCCGGTTATGATAATTTAGCTCAAGTTTTTGAGGCAACTATTAATTTTAACGAAGGGAATAGTTACAGCAGACTTATTACTTACCCATCTAATGTAGTAGTTTATGAATCTGATGTGGTTTTAGTTTATCTATTAGAAGAAGTTGTAAATGGTGACGTTGATGTTTGGAGTCAACTACCACAAACATATTTCCCTCCACAAGGAACACTATTGTATACTTTTGACCATACTTTTATTGATGTAAATATATTTTTGGACGGAAACTTTAACTTAAACACTTTAGGACCAGACTATACGGATAATCAAATATTCAGAATTGCTATTATACCTTCTGAATATGCAGATGCAGACTTGAGTATGGCTGAATTAATGAATAACTTACAATTAGAAACTTCAGATATTCAAATATTACAGGACTAGATTATTAATAATCCAAATTATAAGGAATTAAATTAAAGGTGTAAATAATAATTTGCACCTTTAATTTTTTAAATGGATTTCCTATAAATTGGTTTATTTTCTGTTAGTTTATTATAAATTGTACGTCAAACTATTAAAATAAATTAAACATAGTTTTAAGAATGAAAAATATAGCATTTTTTTTAATAAGTATTTTATTGATTAGTTGTAATACTAACGCTCAATCTAAAAAAAAGAAAGAAACATTTCCAGTTACTAAAACAGAAGCAGAATGGAAACAGATATTGAGTCCTGAACAATATTTAGTAATGATAGAAAAAGGAACAGAAAGAGCTTTTTCCAGTGAATTAAATAACAATTACAACAAAGGCACCTATGCATGTGCAGCATGCGGAACACCACTATTTAAAAGTGATTATAAGTTTGACAGCAGATCTGGATGGCCTAGTTTTGATCGTGAGATAAAGGGAAATGTAGCATTCTCAACCGATAATGATTTATATTATACAAGAACTGAAGAACATTGTGCAAATTGTGGTGGGCACTTAGGTCATGTTTTTGAAGATGGCCCTCACCAAACAACAGGATTGAGACATTGCATTAATGGTGCAGCTTTAAAGTTTATTCCTATAAAAACATTAAATGAAAAATAATATATTTCCAAAACAAGAATCTGAAGAGTATTGGAGAGATCAACTTTCTGAGGATGCTTATCATGTATTACGTGAAAAAGGAACGGAACGCCCGTTTACTGGAAAATTCAACCTTCATTTTGAAGATGGCAACTATCAATGTGGAGCCTGTAATGTTCCGTTATTTAAAAGCAATCAAAAATTTGAAAGTGGTTGTGGTTGGCCTTCTTTCGATGATGCAATTAAAGGGAGTGTTAAAAATGTTTTAGATAAAAGTCATGGCATGATTCGTACAGAAATTGTTTGCAGTAACTGTGGTGGACATTTAGGTCATCTTTTTAACGATGGCCCTACAGAAACTGGACAACGTTATTGTATCAATTCATTATCCATTGATTTTCAGAAAGAATAACTAATAAATTACAATTCTCTTAAAATAGATGAAGTATCTTAAAATCTATCCTTTTTTTAAAGAATTGATTTGTGATGCTTTTTTATTGCATTACATATACATTTTGTAATTTCGCATTTTAAAAACCGGAATAAAATTAACAACATGAGCAAATACGATATTATAGTTTTAGGAAGTGGACCAGGCGGATATGTTACTGCAATTAGAGCTTCGCAACTAGGTTTTAAAACCGCTGTAGTCGAAAAGGAAAATTTAGGAGGCGTTTGCCTTAACTGGGGGTGTATTCCAACAAAAGCATTGCTTAAAAGTGCTCAAGTATTTGATTATTTAAAGCACGCAGAAGATTATGGGTTGAGTGTAGAAAATCCTGATAAAGACTTTACTAAAGTAGTTGAGCGTAGTCGTGGAGTTGCTGATGGTATGAGTAAAGGAGTTCAGTTTTTACTTAAAAAAAATAAAATTGACGTTATAGATGGTTTTGGAAAATTAAAACCTGGAAAAAAAGTAGAAGTTGACGGAAAAGAATATTCTGCAGACCATATAGTTATTGCAACGGGAGCACGCTCAAGACAATTACCAAGTTTACCTCAAGATGGTAAAAAAGTAATTGGCTATAGAGAAGCTATGACTTTGAAAAAACAACCTGAAAGCATGATTGTTGTAGGAAGTGGTGCCATTGGTGTTGAATTTGCACAATTCTATAATTCTATGGGAACTAAAGTTACCATTGTAGAATACTTACCTAATTTAGTGCCATTAGAAGATGAAGATGTTTCAAAACAATTTGGACGTTCTTTCAAAAAAGCAGGAATCAAGGTAATGACGAATGCTTCAGTTGAAAGTGTAGATACTTCAGGAAAAAAAATAAAAGCTACAGTTAAAACTAAAAAAGGTGAAGAGGTTCTAGAAGCAGATATCGTTCTTTCTGCGGTTGGTATTAAATCAAATCTAGAAAACATTGGTTTAGAAGACGTAGGAATTGTAGTGGATCGTGATAAAATATTAGTAAATGATTGGTACCAAACAAATATTCCAGGTTATTATGCCATTGGTGATGTAGTTCCTGGTCCAGCTTTAGCACACGTTGCTTCGGCTGAAGGTATTACTTGTGTAGAAAAAATTAAAGGAATGCATGTAGAAGCAATTGATTACGGAAATATCCCAGGTTGTACTTACGCAACTCCTGAAATTGCCTCTGTGGGTCTTACTGAAAAACAAGCAAAAGAAGAAGGTTACGATATTAAAGTTGGTAAATTCCCATTCTCTGCTTCTGGTAAAGCGAGTGCAGCTGGAACTAAAGATGGTTTTGTAAAAGTTATTTTTGACGCTAAATATGGCGAATGGTTAGGATGTCATATGATTGGTGCTGGAGTTACCGATATGATTGCTGAAGCCGTTTTAGGTAGAAAATTGGAAACCACAGGACACGAAGTTTTAAAAGCGATTCACCCACATCCAACTATGAGTGAAGCTGTTATGGAAGCCGTAGCAGACGCTTATGGAGAAGTAATACACTTATAAAAAAGTAAACTTATATTTAAAAACGTTCTATGAAAATAGGGCGTTTTTTTATTTAGAAACTAAAAAGCTTTGTAAAGCAAGTTCGTAACTATTCAATCCAAAACCAAGAATTAATCCTTTTGAATTGGGAGTTATATAGGATTGATGTCTAAACTCTTCTCTTGAGAAGGTATTTGAAATATGAACCTCAATTACTGGAATAGTAATAGCTTTAACAACATCTCCAATTCCAATAGAAGTATGCGTATAAGCAGCTGCATTTAATATAACACCATCATAAGTATATCCTACCTCTTGAAGCTTATCTATAATCTCCCCTTCTATGTTGGATTGAAAATTCGAAAGTTCAATCTGTGGAAATTTTAATTCTAATTCTTTGTAAAATTCTTCAAAAGTCCGATTACCATATATAGAAGGTTCTCTTTTGCCAAGTAGATTAATATTTGGACCGTTAATAATGATTATTTTCATGAGTCTTAATTATTTTTTTAAATCGGTCACCTGTTCATCGCTATTAAGAACCCTCTTAAATATGAAAAATTTTAAAGTGCTCGTTTCATAAAGTAAAATTACAAAAAAATAGACATAAAAAAAGCGGAAGTTCAACTTCCGCTTTTAAATATTATTATTTATTATTAAAATCCATATTCGATTCCGGCATTGATCGATTTAAAACCGTTTAATGATACAGCTGATACTCCATCAAAATCATTATAGTCTTGTCCACCTGAGATACTCTGGAAAGAAGCGATTAAAGTAATTTTATTTAAATTAAATCCAAATTTAGGTCTTGCATAAAAACCAGTTTTAGCATCACCCGATACGTTGATACCTACACCCAAATCCAATCCACCAAAGAATTTACGGTCTGCAAAATAATACCTACCAGATGCAGCAATAGGTACAAAAGATGCATCTTTAAATTTTACATTAACTAAATTACCGTTTTCATACCTTGCATATTCTCCACTGGCAATAAATTGTGTATAACCTGCAAGTAAACCAACTTCTAAATTTGGAATTACTTCAAATAAATAAGCCGCATCAAATCCAAAATTAAAGGATCCATAATCGTCGTTATTATTATTACTGTATAAGTAACTACTACTAATTAGTGAGAAACCTATATTAGCTCCTACGTAAAAACCTCCTTGTTTTGCTTGATCTATTACCTTGTCCACACCATTACTATCATTTCCTTCTTGGGCGTTTACAGCTGTAAATCCAAAAACTGCAATGGCAGTTAAAATTAATAATTTTTTCATTATTGTTGTTTTGTTTGATTAATTAAGATACAAATATACTTTATTTCTAATAAAATTAGAATTTACAAGAAACTAAATCCAGCAGTTAAGGTAAATACGCTGTTTTTTGCACTTCTATTAAAGGATGTATTATCAGCTATAAAACTTATATCAGATAATCCAAATCCATACCTACCCGTAACTCTAAAATTAAGAGGTAAATCTACTCCAATACCTACAATACCTGATACATCAAAAGAATTAAAATCAGCAAAAATTCCATCTAAATTATCATTTACTACCGTTCCAAATTGTGGGCCAGCTTGTATATTAAGTCTTTTAATAATATAATATTTAAATACAATAGGAAAATTAATATAGTCTAGATTAATTTTTTCAGCATCAAATTCTGCTCCTTGTTGAGAATACAGTAAATCGCCTTGTATAGCAATTTTATCGGAAAACTTAATAGTTGCAAAAGCACCACCTACAAAACCTGTTTTTGTAGATGCATCCGTCATATCTGTTAAGTTAGCAAATGTTGCACCTGCTTTAATACCTACATCTAAACCCATTTGCGCATAACTTATGGACCCTATTAATACTGCGAATACAATTAAAATCTGTTTTTTCATAATTAGTTGTTTTTTGATTAAGAGTCAAAGATATAATAAAACCAAAACATTGTTAAACTTATTACTACAATTCTACTTTTATAATAATTTTGATTAATATAGCTTTATGAAACGAGTTCATATAATTTTAATACTTCAGATAATAATCAATAGTGAAATTCGGGTGTCACATTTAATGACAAAAGATTAACATATGAAATGGTCACAAGCAATTAATCATTATCAATCTTATTTAAAAATAGAAAGAGGACTGTCTGAGAATACCATTTCTAACTATACTTTTGATATTAATAAGTTAGTAAAATGGCTAGAACTAAATGAAATAGATATAACTCCAATTAAAATAGAAAAAGAAACTCTTCAAACTTTTATTTATTCAATAGCTAAAGAGATAAACCCAAGGTCACAAAGTAGAATAATTTCTGGATTAAAAGGTTTTTTCAATTATCTCGTATTTGAAGAATACAGAACAACCAACCCTCTAGATTTAATTGAAAGCCCAAAAATTGGAAGAAAATTACCCGATACTCTTTCACTAGAAGAAATCAATACAATAATTACAACGATCGATTTAAGTAAGCCACAAGGAGAAAGAAATCGTGCTATAATCGAATCCCTTTACGGTTGTGGATTACGAGTTTCTGAACTTATCAATTTAAAAATCTCCGACCTATTCTTTGATGAAGGTTTTATTAAAGTAACTGGCAAAGGAAATAAGCAACGGTTTGTTCCTATTGGCTCGATAACTATAAAATATATTGAAATTTATAGAAATCAAGTTAGAGTACATCAAACTATTAACCCGAAAGCTCAAGATACCTTATTCTTAAACCGAAGAGGAAATGGTTTAACTAGGGCAATGATTTTTCATATTGTAAAGGAATTAACTGAAAAAGCGGGAATTCATAAAAAAATAAGTCCACATACCTTTAGACATTCTTTTGCAACCCATTTGTTAGAAAATGGAGCAGATCTAAGAGCTATTCAGCAAATGTTAGGACATGAAAGTATTACAACAACAGAAATATATACCCATATAGACAAAAGTCATTTAACACAAGTTATTAATGACTTTCATCCTAGAAGGTAATTATTTTGCAATATTAACTGCTCTAGTTTCTCTAATTACTGTAACTTTCACCTGACCAGGATAGGTCATTTCTGTTTGTATTTTTTGAGATATATTAAAAGATAATTCTGAAGCTTTTTCATCACTTACCTTTTCACTTTCAACCATTACGCGAAGCTCTCTACCAGCTTGTATTGCATATGCTTTATTTACACCGTTAAATCCAAAAGCAACATCTTCTAAATCTTTTAGACGTTGAATATAAGAATCCAACACTTGACGTCTTGCGCCAGGTCTTGCTCCACTAATCGCATCACAAACTTGTATAATAGGTGATAATAAACTCGTCATTTCTACTTCATCGTGGTGAGCACCAATAGCATTACAAACATCAGGTTTTTCACCATGTTTTTCAGCTAATTGCATTCCTAATAAAGCGTGAGGTAATTCTGTTTCTGTTTCTGGAACTTTCCCTATATCATGTAAAAGCCCTGCTCTTTTGGCTAACTTCGGATTTAAACCTAATTCTGATGCCATTACACCACAAAGTTTAGCTACTTCACGAGAGTGTTGTAATAAATTCTGACCGTAAGAAGAACGGAATTTCATTCTTCCAACAGCTTTTATTAATTCTGGGTGCAATCCGTGAATACCTAAATCGATAACAGCACGTTTACCAACTTCTTTAATCTCTTCCTCAATTTGATTGGAAGTCTTTTTGACTACTTCTTCAATACGAGCTGGATGAATACGACCATCGGTAACTAATTTATGTAAAGATAATCGTGCAATTTCTCTTCTAACTGAATCAAAACAAGAAAGAATAATCGCGTCTGGAGTATCATCTACTATAATCTCTACACCAGTAGCAGCTTCTATAGCTCTAATGTTTCTTCCTTCACGCCCTATGATTCTACCTTTAACATCATCGCTTTCTAAATTAAAAACTGAAACACAGTTATCTATCGCTTCCTCGGTTCCTATACGCTGTATCGTATTGATGATTACTTTTTTAGCCTCTTGCTGTGCAGTTAATTTAGCTTCTTCTAAAGAGTTTTGTATGTAAGCCATTGCATCCGTTTTGGCCTCATCTTTAATGCTTTCCAATAAGTGAGCCTTAGCATCTTCAGCAGATAAACTAGAAATTACTTCTAATTGCTCTACCTGCCTACGGTGCATTTTATCAATTTCAGATTGTTTTTTATTTAAAAAATTAAGGCGTTCATCATAATCTTTTTTCTTTGACTCAAATTCTGCATTTAAATTTTTAGCTTTTGCAAGTTCACTAGTAGCTTTTGATTCTTTTTCCCTAGTTCTTTTCTCTGATTCGGATATTTTTTTATCTCGATTTAAAATCACTCTTTCATGTTCGGATTTTAATTCTAAAAATTTTTCTTTGGCCTGAAGCATTTTGTCTTTCTTCAGTGTTTCTGCATCTTTACCAGCCTGTTTAGTTATTGAAGCTGCTCTTTTCTTAGCTGACTTTATAGTATTTGAGGCCTTATTTTTTTCTAGTAATTTAGCAATTACAAATCCTATAATTATTGCTACTATTCCTACTATTATGGGTACTATTAAATTGTTCATTTTTATATTTTAAATTTAACTACAAGCTATTATTAGCTTGAGTTTTATTCATAAAAAAAGCCTACATTAATATCGGGTTTTGTATAAACTCCTTAAAACAAGTTTAGGGTTAATTAGTTGGTCAAGTATCCGCTCTCCCTAAGGACACGGCTCGCTTTTACAACTATAACTCACCCTTTTTAAAGAATTCGCGTTGAGTTTACCAAAAATAGTATTAATGTAGGCAGTAACCTTATTTTAAAGAACGTTACGATTTTATAAATCGTGCAACATTTGATTTAATTTAATTAATTTATCCTCAACTTGTTGACTTTCTTCTGTATTCTCTATTTTTCTTTGCTCTACTTGAGTCGCAAATTGTAAAGCACACATGGCTAAAACATCTTGCTTATCTCGTACAGCGTAACTTTTTTCAAACCTTTTAATCATTTCATCTATCTTTTTAGTAGCTTTTCTAAGGCCTTCTTCTTGCTCTGGAGTAGTTGTTAATGGGTATACTCTATCTGCAATTGATAGTTTTATTTTTTGTTGGTTTGACATTTTTTTAATTTATTCAGAAAGCTGAGTGATACATTTATCAATTTCCCGAACTAATTCATTTATTTTGAGTTTTGTTTCTCGTTTGTAATCATTACTGCCAAGCATTGAATTCGCTAACTTTAATGTGTTACATTCATTCCGCCAATTTTCAATTTCTTTTTTATATTGATCTTGTTGCGACTTTAAAACTGTAATCTCATCTTCTAGTTCTGACTTTGATTGCTTCAGAATTTCATATTTCTGAAGTAGTTTGCCTACCCTATTTTCAAGAGAATCAACAATTTCTGATAGATTGCTCATTAAAATTTATTTCAATACTATGTTTACAAAGTTAACAATCGATAGCTGAAAAGCCAATTAAAAACTAAAATATTTTGTAATATTGAATAACTTATCGATTAATTTGTTTCAACTCCCCTATTTTATTTATAGCGTATTGTTAATTTTACACTATGAAAATACTTAAATACATACTAATACTATTTTGCGGAATTAATTTTGCTCAAAATAGCATTCCTACTGATTATTTTAACAATCCAATAGAAATTCCTTTAATTCTTTCTGGAAGTTTTGGAGAACTTAGGAGCAATCATTTTCATAGTGGTCTTGACATTAAAACCCAACAACGTGAAGGCATTCCAATATACGCTCCTGCAGATGGGTATGTAAATCGTATAAAAGTTTCCCATTATGGTTATGGTAAAGCATTGTACATTAAACATCCAAACGGATACCACACGGTTTATGCACATTTAAAAAAATATGGTGATAGCATTCAGGAATTTGTAAAAAAAGCACAATATAAAAAAGAAACATACGAAATTGAGTTATTCCCAGAAGCCAATCAATTACCTGTTAAAAAAGGAGAACTTATTGGTTATACAGGTAATAGTGGTAGTAGTGGAGGGCCTCATCTTCATTTTGAAATAAGAGATGCTAATTCGCGTCCTATGAACCCATTGCTTTTTGGTATTGATATTCCAGATACAAAAAAACCTATTGTTACTAGCGTTTTTGCATACCCTTTAAGTAAAGATGCCCAAATAAATCAATCTCAAAATCCTGTAAAAATAAGATTGATACTTCAAAAAGATGGATCTTATAAAGCTGAAAACATTAAAGCTTTTGGTAAAATTGGCTTTGGTGTATCAACATTCGACCAACAAAATGGAGCATCGAATAAAAATGGAGTTTATAAAATTAAAACCTTTTGTAATGGAAAAGAAAAGTTTAATGTAGCTTTTGAAAAGTTTTCGTTTGCAGAAACTAGATATATAAATAGATATATAGATTACGAATATTTTAAAGACAATAAAAGTCGAGTTCAAAAACTATTTAGACAACCTAATAATCCTTTAAGTATTATAAATAAGGAAGATGAAAAAGGTATTGTTGATGTTCAAGGTCAATTGAACTCCACTTATACTATTGAAGTCACCGATTTCAGGAACAATAAAGTCACTATAACAATTCCAATAAAAGGAGAACAATTAGAGATTTTAAAGCCTAGGGAAGCAAAAAATACCGAAGACTTTATATATACAAACGAAGGTACCTCAATTACTAAAGGAAAGTTTAATGTCTATATTCCAGCTAATAGTTTTTATGAAGATGTGTATTTAGACATCAAGGCCAAAGAAGATACGCTAAAACTACATAAAGACATTATTCCATTACATAAGAACATCACTATCTCAACAGATATATCCAACTATAATGGGGATGATATCGACAAATTGTACATAGGAAGACTTAACTATAAAAAGAAACCATATTACAATAGTACTTATAGAAAAGGAAACAAATTAACTGCCAAAACAAAAACACTAGGGACATATGTATTAGTAGCAGACACTACCGATCCCAAAATACAGCCTATTAATTTTCAAAATAAAAAATGGGTAAGTAAAAACAAAACATTAAAAATTAAAATTTCCGATGACCTTAGTGGAATTAGTTCATATAGAGCAACCATAAATGGAAAGTTTATTTTAATGGAATATAATTATAAAAAAGACGTTCTTACTTATGATTTTGATGACCAAATAATTTCGGAATCTGAAAATAATTTGAAACTAATTGTTATTGATAATGTTGGAAATAATGCTACATTTGAAGCAACATTTTTCAGAAAATAAAATTATAAAAACATTTGAAAACTTCTACTTTACTCCTCATATTCCTATTTTTTATAACTACCGGATCTCTTTTAGCGCAAAATGCAATTATAAAAGGAGTCGTTCTTGATGAAAACAATACTCCAGTATCAGAAGTAAATGTTACTGCTGGAGGCGAAGGCACCCAAACAAATTTTGATGGTTTTTTCTCATTAGAAGTCCCAGCTAATCAGGAATTAACACTAGTTTTTTCTCACGTTACTTTTAAAAACGTTCAGGTTTCTATTCCATCTTTAAGTCCTAACTCAGATTTTGAAATGAATCCAGTCATGAAATTTGACATCGAACAAATTGGAGAAGTAGTTATTTCAAGAAAAAAAAGAATGCAAATTGAGGGTATTACAACCATTAGCCCAGAAACCATTCGAAAAATTCCAGGAGCAAATGCTGGAGTAGAAAGTTTAATAAAATCACTTCCAGGGGTAAATAGTAATAATGAATTAAGTACACAATATGCTGTTAGAGGTGGGAATTATGACGAGAACTTAGTATATGTAAATGAAATTGAAGTATACAGACCTTTTTTAATTAGGAGTGGACAACAAGAAGGTTTTAGTTTTGTAAATACAGATTTAACATCCAAAGTTGATTTTTCAGCCGGTGGGTTTCAAGCAAAATATGGTGATAAACTTTCTTCTGTACTAGACATTAGTTATCGCAAACCTGTTTCTTTTGAAGCAACTGCCGATTTGAGTTTATTGGGAGCGAATGTTTCTGCAGGTGGGGCTTCTAAAAATGGACGTTTAACAGGTATAGTTGGTGCTCGTTATAGAAACAATAGTCTTTTTGTAAATTCTACTGAAACGGAAGCTAATTACAAACCTGTATTTGCAGATGCACAAGCATACTTCACTTATAAATTCACTCAAAAATTTGAACTAAGTTTTTTAGGTAATATCTCTATTAATGATTACCAATACGAACCTTTAACAAGGCAAACTAATTTTGGGACCATTGCAGATCCTGTAGCTTTATTAGTGTTTTATGAAGGTCAAGAAAGAGATCAGTACCAAACTTATTTTGGAGCATTAAAAGTAACATATGTTGTTTCTGATAATTATACCGCAAAAATAATAGGTTCTATTTATCATTCAAAAGAACAAGAACATTATGACATTTTTGCCGAATACCGATTAGGTGAAGTCAATACAGATATTGGAGGTGAAAACCTTGGCGATGTTGAATTTACAGAAGGAATTGGATCCCAATTAAATCATGCTAGAAATGATCTTGATGCTTTATTTATTAATCTAGAACACAAAGGAATTTTAACAATTGAAGATAATAATATAGATTACGGTATAAAATATACTCATGAAGATATTCGTGACCGTATTCAAGAATATGAAGTAATTGATTCAGCTGGATTTTCTATAAATCCTCCAATAGGAGGGTTAGGAAATAATGAGCCATATGATCCTGATGTAACACCAATAGTACCTTATACTTCTGTTAGAGCCACTAATGATGTGCAAATAGATCGTATTTCTGGCTTTGTTCAATGGAGTAAAAGAACTACCTTAGGATCCAATGACTTATGGCTTAATGCTGGAGTTAGAGCACATAATTGGACAGTTAGTGGAGAAGGATTAACTAGTAATACTCAAACAGTTTTTAGTCCAAGAGTTCAAGCTTCGATAAAACCTGATTGGGAAGCGGATATGCTTTTTAGAATTTCTGGAGGGTTCTATCACCAACCTCCTCTTTATAGAGAATTAAGAGATTCTTTAGGAATTGTTCACCCAGAAGTTAAAGCCCAACAATCAATCCATATTGTATTAGGAAATGATTATAGTTTTGATCTTTGGAAAAGACCCTTTACTTTAAATTCTGAAGTTTATTACAAATCATTAACAGATGTAAACCCTTATACATTAGAAAATGTAAGAATAAGATATCGTGCAAGAAATAATGCAGTTGCATATGCTTACGGGGCAGATGTAAGACTAGCCGGAGAGTTTGTTCCAGGAACAGAAAGTTGGATTAGTATTGGATACCTTAAAACTGAAGAGAATATTGATGATAGAGGCTATATTTTCAGACCCACTGATCAACGTTTAAAATTTGCAGTTTTATTTCAAGATTATATAAAAGTAATTCCAGATCTTAAGCTATACCTAAATTTAACGTACAATACTGGATTACCAGGAGGTTCTCCAAGTTATGCAGACCCTTATGACTATCAAACAAGATTACCCGATTATAAAAGGGTAGATATAGGGTTTTCTTATGTAATTGTTGATGAAAATAAATTAAGAGATTCCGGTTTTTTCAAACCTTTTAAAGAGCTTTCTGTAGGCTTAGAAATCTTTAATATTTTTGATGTTCAAAACTCAATTACAAACACTTTTGTTAGAGACGTATACACAAAAGTTCAATATGCAATTCCTAATTATTTAACTCCAAGAGTTTTCAATGCTAGAGTTTCTATGAAGTTTTAAAAGGTAATCTATTGCTTGTATAATTCTTAAGACGATATTATTTCTTTTAAAGATTTAATAACATAATCAACTTCTTCTTTTGTGTTATAAGAAGAAAATGAGAAGCGCAATGATGGTTTTTGTAAATCTTCTTCCGATAAAATTTCAGATAATACATGTGAACCCCCTACACTCCCACTTTGACAAGCAGAACCTTTAGAACAAGCAATTCCTTTTAAATCTAATTGAAATAATAACATAGTAGCCATTTCTGGAGAAATTGGAAGTAATACATTTAATAAGGTATAGGTGCTATTTTCATTATCACCACAATAGCCATTTAGATTTACATCAGATATTTCTTGAAGCAACCTTTCTTTAAAATAGTCTTTAATTGAAGTAATATATTTAGTCTCTTTTTCAAGATTATTATAAGAAATGGATAAGGCTTCCGTTAAACCTGAAATTGCATAAACCGCCTCTGTTCCAGCTCGTAATCCTCTTTCTTGCTCTCCTCCAACGATTAAAGCTTTTAAACCAGAATTTTTACGAATAAATGCAAAACCAACACCTTTAGGTCCGTGGAATTTATGAGCAGATACAGCAGCAAAATCTATTGGGATTTTTGAAAAATCCAAATTATAATGTCCTACAGATTGCACCGTATCACTATGAAACAACGCATTGTATTCCTTACATAAATCTGCGACACGTTTTATATTTAATTTGTTTCCTACCTCATTGTTTACATGCATTAAACTTACTAAGGTTTTTTGTAAATCATTCTTAAGCAATTCTTCTAAATGATGATAATCTACCATTCCTTTTTTATCCAAGTTCACAAAATCTATATGCAAATTACTGCTTAAGTTTAATTCTTGAATCGTATGCAATACCGCATGATGTTCTATTTTACTGGTAATTATTCTTGTTACTTTTAAATCTCTAACGCAACTATTTATTATTAAATTATCTGCTTCGGTTCCTCCAGAAGTAAAAATTATTTCTGCTGCAGTTACCTTAAAGTGAGCAGCGATTTCTTTTCTGCAATTTTCCAAGATAGATTTTGAAGACCTCCCATAAGAATGGGTTGAAGATGGATTACCAAATTCAGTTTTTAAAACTTCAGAAACTTTTAAAACAACTTCCTCTCTCACTTGAGTTGTAGCTGCGTTATCAAAATATACTTTTTCCATAGACCTCAAAAATACGGTTTATTATAGTTTCATAATAAAGAAAATTGTTTCTTTGTATTCATTCATTTTATTATGCGTATTTTATTTTTTATTACTTTATTTTCCACCTTACTTATATCTTGTAATGACGGTGATATTATAGTTACAGACTTTAACTTTGAAGCTTCCAATTTAAATAATTGTGGTGGACCCGGAGCTTATATTTTTTACAATATAAATAGTTCTTCTGCTGCAGAAAGTATTTCTTTAATTTTAGGAACTTCAGAAATATTATTTTTAGAAACAGGAGTTGAAGAATATGTTCTTGATGGAACTACAAATATTGTCAACTATCGAAAATATGATGAAGACATTGATGATGATTATTTTTGCAGTATCATACCGCCAACAACTCCCAATGTAACTATTGAATATCTTGGAGTATCTGGAACTGCTATACTTACAACCACTGCAACTAGAGATGATGAAGATGGTTTAGATGAAGATGCAACAAGTAATTTAGATTCCGATAGCGATGGACTATTAGATTTTTATGACTATGATGATGATGGAGACAATGTTCCCACAGAAAATGAATTGGGCCCCGATTTTTTAGAGGGAATTGCTGAAAACCCATTAGATACTGACAATGATGGCATTTATGACTATTTAGATATTGATGATGACGGGGATTCTATATTAACTCGTTATGAAGATACAAACGGAGATTTAGATCCAACTAACGATTTTACAGACCCAAGTGTTGGACCAGATTATTTAAATCCAAATGTTAGTGATAGCAATATAATTGATCAATACAGAATTCACTCATTTCGATTAGTAAGTGATATTAGTGTTGAAATCGATAACTTAGTTTTGGTAAATGGATCTGAAGAAATTACTAAAGAAACTCAGGTAATAGGTAATAAAAGTGGTGTAATTGACAGTTCAATTTCTGTTACCCCAGAGTTTTAAATTAGTTGATTTTATTCTGAAATATATAAACTTCAGTCGCACCTACTCCATATTTTTGGTAATCAGCATCATAAAACTTTAACTGATCATATTCTTTTAAAACCCGATGTAACTCATACCGTAAGACTCCTTCTCCTACTCCGTGAATAAATACAATACGTTGTATCTTTTTTGAAAGTGCAAAAGCTATTTTTCGTCTTACGGTATCCAGTTGGATGTTTAACATTTCAAAATTATCCAACCCTCTAGTTTTAGTAACTAAATGATGAATATGCAAATCTACTTCCATAGGAGGTAAATTTCTATCTTTAGGTTTTACTTTAGGGGTATTCTTATGCTTTTTTTGTTGTTTTTCTGAAAGAATTTCTGAAATATTTTTAGGAATGATATTAAAATTAGACAAAGCTCCAGACTCTAATACTAATTCATTTTTAAAATACTGGTATTCAAAACCATCAGCATCCAAAACAGTTACTTCATCGTTTGAAATTGCTGTAATTTCACCTGAAATATCCTCATCTAAAACAGAAACTTTATCTCCAATTTTCATATTTCAAAATAAAGCAAATTATACTTAAATATACAATTCATAATACATTTTTTAGTCCACATCATAAGTAACTCATTATTAAAAATATAGGATTTTTCCTATAAATATTTGTGTTCTATAAAATAAATAGTATTTTTATCTATTAATTAGAAGTGTTTTGCCCCCAACACGCTTCGTATATTTTTTAAAATTATGAAGAAATTACTACTCTTAATAGCACTAATAACCTACAGTGCATCTATGTTTTCACAATTGTTTGTAAGGCCTAATCCGACAAGTTCTACAGATTCTTATGTATATGTAACAGATGAAATATTATTTGTTGAGCAAGATGTAAATCTTGAAATAAATACAAATGATGCGGATACCCAAGCTAGTATTTATTTACGTGATGAAGCTCAATTAATTCAAGGAGCTACTGCTTCAAATAACGATGGTACTGGATTTTTATCAGTACAACAAGTCAATCCAGTTAGTGACGCTTGGGATTACACTTATTGGTGTGCTCCAGTTGGGAATCCTACTCTTGGAGGAGGTACTGCAGGAAACAAAAACTTCGGCATATTACATTTTTATGAACCGGATGACCCAATGGTTAGTAAAACCAATGCTACTGTTGCTAATTTCACACCTCTTTATAATGGATTTAACGATCCTGGTCTTACTATTTCTAGACGCTGGATATACACTCATACGCTTCCTGGAACTGAAGCTGAAGGTAATTATCAATTTAGAGGTCAAAATTATACCATCCCTGCAGGCTATGGTTTTACCATGAAAGGTGTAAATAATGGAACAACATTACCAAATAATGCAGGAAGTGGTGATGGTAATCACGATCAAGATTACGATTTTAGAGGTCGTCCTAATAATGGGACTTTTAACTATACAGTTGATGGCCCTAATCCTACTAATCCTAATCTTAATACAGGACTAATGACTTTAGCAGGAAATCCTTATCCTAGTGCTATAGATTTAGCTATGGTTATAACAGATAATCCTAATGTAGGAGCTATTTGGTTTTATGATGAAGACCGAGGTATCGATTCTCATTATTATTCTCAAAAAAGATACGGATATACAACTTGGATAAATACAGGAGGCTCCGATATTAACCCTAGTTTTCCAGCAGATGGTACAACTGGCACCTATGCGGCAGCAGTTTTTAAAGAATGGGATGCTTCTGGAGGAAATGGTGGTGGTGGCACTGGAGGTACTGGTGACAACACACTAATAAGAAGATTTGCTCCAATTGGTCAAGGATTTATGTTAATTGGTAATGGAAGTGGTACTACAGCGCATATAGATAATAGCATGCGTGTGTTTAGAAAAGAATCAGAAGGATATTCAGATTTTAGAACTAATGAGGCAACTAACCCTAATGACACAAACAGAAGTGGAGGTTGGTGGGATGATGGTTGGACAGATCCAGGTGATCCTGATCCGGATCCTTTACCTGATCCAAATAGGGTGCCTGAATTAAGAATTGTAACAGAATTTACGAATTCTCATCAAAGAGAAATGGTTTTGTTATTTCATAACGAAGCTACTTTAGATTATGATCATGGTATGGATGGAATGCATCCTATGGATGCTACTTCAGAAATTTATTTCCCAATTAATCACAATGGGGTAGAAAGCCCTTATGTTATCCAAACAGTTCCATTTGATACTAATTTACACATCCCTATTGATTTAAAAGTTTCAACTTTTAAAGGGAAAATATATATGAAAATAGTTGAGGAAATTAATTTTAATGGATCTGCATATTTATATGATAATTTATATGAATCATATGCAGAAATAACGGGAGGAAACGAAGCTTCATTTGATATATATGAAGCTGGAGAATACGAAGAACGATTTTATATTGTGTTCGAAAGTAGAAGAGAAGCATTTGATAACTCTAAGGGAACTCTTCTAAAAGAAGAAACTAGAGCAAACGTAAACTTTTTCCAAAACAATCCTTTAAAACAATTAGAAATACTAAATCCTGAAGGTTACGACATTAAATCTGCAATGATTTATGATATGGCTGGTAAATTGGTAATAAACAAAACTAATTTAGGTAATAATAGTATCGTTACACTTCCTACTTCTAACCTAGCAGATGGAATCTATTTAGTACAATTAACAACTTCAGAAAATATTAATATTGATTATAAAATGATTATTAAAAATAATTAATATTAGAAATTAGTATAAAATAAAAAAGCGGCCATTGGTCGCTTTTTTATTTTATATCATTATATATCAGAGTTAATTAAAAATCAAACTCATTAATCGTTTTCTTTATAATAGAAACACAATCCATTAATTGCTCTTCAGTTATTACTAAAGGTGGAGCAAAACGTATAATATTACCGTGTGTAGGTTTTGCTAATAAACCATTGTCTCTTAATTTTAAACAAAGATTCCAAGCAGTTTCGCTTTCTTCGGTGTCATTAATTAAAATAGCATTTAACAATCCTTTACCTCTAACACCTGTAACTAAATCAGTGGTTTCAATAAATTTCGACATTTCACTTCTAAATAACTTTCCTAATAGCTCAGCATTTTCTGCAAGATTTTCTTCTTTAATAACATCCAATGAAGCCATTGCAACTGCACACGCCAATGGATTACCTCCAAAAGTAGATCCGTGTTGACCCGGTTTTAAAACATTCATAGTTTCATTTCGAGCTAAAACAGCAGATACTGGATATACACCGCCACTAATTGCTTTTCCTAAAATTAGTATGTCTGGTTTAACATTTTCATGATCTACTGCTAATAATTCTCCTGTTCTTGCAATTCCTGTTTGAACTTCGTCTGCTATAAATAAAACATTGTATTTTTCACATAAGTTTTTAGCTCCAGTCAAGTAACCTTCAGAAGGAACGTATACTCCAGCTTCCCCTTGTATTGGTTCTACCAAAAATCCAGCTATATTAGAATTTGACTTTAAAACATTTTCTAAAGCCTCTAAATTATCATATTCTATTTTTATAAAACCATCGGTATAAGGTCCAAAGTTTTTACGAGCATCTTCATCGTTTGAAAATGAAATAATCGTAGTTGTTCTTCCGTGAAAATTATTTTCACAAACAATTATTTCTGCTTTATTTTCATTAATACCTTTCTTTTCATAAGCATATTTTCTACAAAGCTTAATGGCAGTTTCAACAGCTTCTGCCCCACTATTCATAGGTAGTACTTTGTCAAAATTAAAATACTCACACATATATTGCTCGTATTTTCCTAAAACATCATTATGAAAAGCTCTAGAAGTTAAGGTAAGCTTCTTAGCCTGTTCATTTAGAGCATTAATAATTTTTGGGTGACAATGTCCCTGATTTACTGCAGAATATGCAGAAAGAAAGTCATAATACTTTTTCCCTTCTACATCCCATACAAAAACTCCTTCTCCTCTTTCTAGTACAACAGGAAGCGGATGATAATTGTGAGCACCATACTCGTTTTCTAAATCGATTGCTTTTTGTGATGAAGTAATTTCCTCTACTTTCATAAAATTAAAATTTAATAATTAAAATAAATGTAATTCCTACTGTACCTTTATTCTTTCGAAAGCTCGAAAATTCAGCGGAGGAGAGAAATCATCCTTCAGGGTGCAATTTACTAAAAAATTAAATACTCAAAAAATCAATTTTAATATTTTGATTCCTAATATTAATAATTGATTTTATAAAAGATAATTGATTTTTCTAATACAGAATTTTCAAGCTATTCTTATTTTTGCGCTTATGGCAAAACGAAACCACAAAAAAGTTTTTGAAGATCTAGAAATTACAGATGCAGGTGCAAAAGGAAAAGCAATTGCATTTGCTCCAGATGGAAAAGTTATTTTTATAAACAATGCTGTTCCTGGTGATACTTGTACTATTCAAACCACAAAAAAGAGAAAAAGTTATTACGAAGGAAAAGCAATTTCTTTTTCTAATTTATCCGAAAAAAGAGTAGAGCCAAAATGTGATTATTTTGGTACTTGTGGTGGATGTAAATGGCAGTTTATGGGTTATGAACACCAACTTTTTTACAAACAAAAAGAAGTTGAAAACAACCTTAAACGTTTGGGGAAAATTGAATTGCCAGAAGTATTACCAATTTTAGGTTCTAAAGAGCAATACTATTATCGTAACAAAATGGAATTTTCCTTCAGCGATAGTAAATGGTTAACCATAGATCAGATTAAAAGTGATGAAATTATAGAAAACCGAAATGCTCTTGGTTTTCATATTCCCGGAATGTGGGATAAAATTTTAGATATCGATTCTTGTCATTTACAAAGAGACCCTAGTAATGCTATTAGAAATTTTATAAAAAACAAAGCGGAAGAATTAAATTTATCCTTTTATAACAACAGAAAACAAGAGGGTTTTTTACGTACTTTAATGATTCGAACATCCAGTACTGGGGATATCATGGTATTAGTACAGTTTTTTTATGAAGATAAATTAAACCGTGAATTATTATTAAATTCAATTGATAATCATTTTCCAGAAATCACTTCATTACAATATGTAGTAAACTCTAAAGGGAACGATACTATTTATGATCAAGAAGTGATTTGCTATAAAGGTAAGGATCATATTTTTGAAGAAATGGAAGGTCTTCGATTTAAAATTAATGCTAAATCTTTTTACCAAACCAATTCTGAACAAGCATATGAGTTATATAAAGTTACTAGAGATTTTGCTGAATTAAAAGGAAACGAAACTGTTTTCGATTTATATACAGGAACAGGCACTATTGCACAGTTTGTTTCTAAAAAAGCAAAGAAAGTTATTGGAATTGAAGCAGTTCCAGATGCAATTGAAGCAGCAAAAGAAAATGCAAAATTAAATCAAATTGAGAATACAGAATTCTATGTGGGTGATATGAAAAAGGTTTTTAATGATTCTTTTATAAATCAACATGGTATTCCCGATGTAATCATTACAGATCCGCCAAGAGATGGAATGCATAAAGATGTAGTGGAACAATTGTTGAAGATTTCAGCAAATAAAATTGTTTACGTAAGTTGTAATAGTGCAACTCAAGCTAGAGACCTAGCTTTATTAGACAATGACTATCAAGTTTCAAAATCACAAGCGGTAGATATGTTTCCTCAAACCTTTCACGTAGAAAATGTTGTACTTTTGGAAAAAAGAAACAAATAGTAAGTAGACGATGATTAAAAGAATAGTATTAGTTTTTATATTCATTACAATAGCTCTTTCTTGTACAAAAGATGACATTTGCACTGAGCAAACACCTACAACACCTAAGTTAGTTATAAAGTTTAAAAGTTTTATCAACCCAAATTTATCAAAAGAAGTTACAAACCTAACTGTAACTACGATTGTTGATAATGATAGCATTCACATTTATAAATCAGAAACTACAGATTCTATTTTAATCCCATTAAATACAGGAGAAAATTTTACTGAATTTTTATTTGTAGAAAACAATACCACCAGTAACCCTGGAAATACAGATAAGGTAACTTTTGCTTATGAAAGAGACAATATTTATATTAATAGAGCATGTTCATTCAAAGCAATATTCACAGATTTACTTACCCAACTAGAAGTTGTTGAAGGTGAAAATTGGATTAATGAAATTGAAGTAAATAAATCAGCCATAGAAAATGAAGACGACATACACGTTACTATTTCACATTAGTCTTCTTCTACTTCTAGCAACCAATATAGGAATTGCTCAAGAAGAAAAAGAACCTATAGTTAAAGACACTTCTAAAGTTAAAAGCAACAAATATGGTTTGCGATTAGGTGTTGATTTGTCAAGACCAGTTAGGTCCTTAATAGATGAAGATTTTTCTGGATTTGAATTCATGGCAGATTTTAGAATCTCAAAACGTTTTTACATTGCTGCAGAGTATGGTAATGATCAAGACGATCAAATTGAAAGTAATTTAGTTTCCTCAACAAAAGGTAGTTATATAAAATTAGGCGCAGATTTTAACGCTTATAACAATTGGGTTGGCATGAATAATGCTATATATGTTGGTTTAAGATATGGTTTTTCATCTTTTGAGCAAGATCTTCAAGGCTATACTATTTATACAGGAGATACAACTTTCCCTGGAACCATTATTTATGACCCTATCACCTATTCAGGTTTAACAGCTCATTGGGTAGAATTTATTTTTGGAATAAAAACTGAAATATTTACAAATTTATTTTTGTCTATAAACCTTCAATTAAAGAGTAAGTTTTCTGAAGATATTCCCGAAAATTTCAATAATCTTTATATTCCAGGATTTAACAAAACCAATGATTATGGGAATTTTGGCGCAGGATTTGGGTATGGAATTTCTTATTTAATTCCAATTTACAAAAAGTAAGATTTACTGTTTTTTTCCTTTTTTACTACCTTCATACATATCATAACGTACAAACTTACTTTCTAATTTTCCATTATAAAGCTTAATTCTTCTTGAAGGTCGTAAACCAACATGTTTTAAAGCTTCCATATTACTTGTAATCATCCAAGCTTGGGTGCCAGGATATCGATGCTTTAATGTAGTACCAATAGAAGCATATAATTTTTCAGCATCAACTTGGATACGCTCATCATAAGGAGGATTGAAAACAATAAATAAAGAATGTTCAGTTTCTTTTTTACTTTCAAAAAAGTCTTGTTTTCTAACTTTAATAAATTCTTTAAGGTTTGCACTTTCAATATTTTCTTTTGCCTTTTCTACAACATCAGCTTCTATATCAAAACCCTGGATAGTAAAATGAAAGTCTCTAATCTTTTTTAAAGCAGCATTTTCAATTAACTCATATAAATCTACATCAAAATCTGGCCAATTTTCAAATGCAAATTCATCTCTATTCAAATTAGGTGGAATATTACAAGCAATCATTGCAGCTTCAGTTAAAATCGTACCACTACCGCACATAGGATCTAATAAGTCACATTGTCCATTCCAACCCGCTAACAAGATCATACCAGCTGCTAAAACTTCATTGATTGGCGCCATCGTATTTGCAACTTTATAACCACGCTTATGCAATGATTGTCCTGAGCTATCTAAAGACAAGGTACATATATTTCGATCTATATGAATATTAATTCTTAAAGTAGGATGATCTAAATCTACATCGGGCCTTCTACCCTCTTTATCCCTAAATCGATCGACAATTGCATCTTTAGTTTTTAAAGCAATGTATTTAGAATGTGTGAATTTATCAGAAAAAACAGTTGCGTCAACAGCTAAACTACCATCAACATCCATATAATTTTCCCAAGGGAATGCATATACTTTTTTATAAATATCTTCTTCAGAAAAAACATTAAATGAAGTAACTGGTTTTAAAACCTTAATTGCTGTACGGCAACACAGATTTGCTTTGTACATAAACCCAGTATCTCCTTCAAATGATACATTTCGGGTTCCAATTTCTACTTTAGAAGCTCCTAGTTTACGTAATTCTGTTGCTAATACATCTTCAAGACCAAACATAGTCTTAGCAATCATTTTAAAATTTTTTTCCATGGAAATTATATTAGCAAACACAAAAATACAGTAATTTAGTTGCTCAAATATTAATTCATGCTAAAAGATATTGAAAATTGGTACACATCGTGGTTTGACACACCTTTTTATCACATTTTATATAAAAATCGTGATGATAAAGAAGCAGGTTTGTTTATGAAAAAACTTACTTCTTTTTTAAATCTTTCAACTGATTCAACAATATTAGACTTAGCTTGTGGAAAAGGACGTCATTCAAAGTATTTAAATAAATTAGGTTTTCAGGTTACTGGAGTAGATTTGTCACCAAAAAGTATTGCTTATGCAAAGGAATTTGAAAATGAGAGTTTAAATTTTGAAGAACACGATATGAGTATACCGTTTCCAAAAAAATTTGATGCCGTATTTAATCTGTTTACTAGTTTCGGTTATTTTGAAAATGAAGAAGATAACTTAAATACTATAAAAGCTATAAAAAAAGAATTAAAGCCTAATGGATATGGGGTTATCGATTTTTTAAATTCAGACTATGTGGAAAAGAATTTAGTTCCAACAGAGGCAAA
>OZ238267.1:0-1127500 GCA_965178585.1 Flavobacteriaceae bacterium | reverse complement strand
AGTAGAACTAATTGAAAATCTTGAAGACGGAACAATAACCTTCTGTGACCATGATACTTTTACCGATTTATGTCGAGGAGGACACATCCCTAATACTGGTATTGTAAAAGCAATAAAATTAATGAGTATCGCTGGAGCTTATTGGCGAGGTGACGAAAACAACAAGCAACTAACTCGTGTTTACGGTATTAGTTTTCCGAAGCAAAAAGAATTAAAAGAATATTTAGCATTATTAGAAGAAGCTAAAAAGAGAGATCACAGAAAATTAGGAAAAGAATTAGAGTTATTTACTTTTTCTCAAAAAGTTGGTCAAGGGCTTCCTTTATGGTTACCAAAAGGAGCAGCTTTACGTGAAAGATTAGAAAACTTCTTAAAGAAGGCACAGAAAAAAGCTGGCTACGAAATGGTAGCTTCTCCTCATATTGGACATAAAGAATTATATGTTACCTCTGGTCACTATGAAAAGTATGGTGCAGATAGTTTTCAACCTATAAAAACACCTAATGAAGGCGAAGTATTTTTATTAAAACCAATGAATTGTCCTCACCATTGTGAAATGTTCAATCACAAACCTTGGTCTTATAAAGATTTACCTAAGCGATTTGCTGAGTTTGGCACTGTTTATCGTTACGAACAAAGTGGTGAATTACATGGTCTAACTAGAGTAAGAGGCTTTACTCAAGATGATGCACATATATTTTGTACTCCAGATCAATTAGATGAGGAATTTAAAAAGGTAATAGATTTGGTATTGTATGTTTTTGGATCTTTAGGGTTTGAAAACTTCACTGCTCAGGTATCATTACGAGATCCAGATAATCCAGAAAAATATATTGGTAGTGATGAAAACTGGGAAAAAGCTGAAAAAGCTATCCTAAATGCTACTATTGACAGAAAATTGGATTACATAGTTGAAACTGGTGAAGCCGCATTTTATGGACCTAAACTAGATTTCATGGTGAAGGATGCTCTAGGAAGAAGTTGGCAATTAGGAACTATTCAGGTAGACTATAACCTTCCTGAACGTTTCGAACTTGAATATAAGGGAAGTGACAATGAGATGCATCGCCCGGTTATGATTCACAGAGCTCCTTTTGGAAGCATGGAACGTTTTATAGCGATTTTACTAGAACATACAGGTGGAAATTTCCCGTTATGGCTTATGCCAGAACAAGTAAGTATATTATCTTTGAGTGAAAAATATGAAAAATACGCTCAAAAAGTTTTAAATGTGCTTGAAAATAACGAAATTCGCGCCCTTGTTGATAATAGAAGTGAGACTATTGGCAAGAAAATTCGGGAGGCAGAAATGAACAAAATCCCGTATATGTTGATTTTAGGGGAACAAGAAGAGAAAGACAATTCAGTTTCAGTAAGAAAGCATAGTGAAGGAGATTTAGGTTCAATGACCGCTGAAGCGTTTTCGAAACTAATAAATGACGAAATTGATAAAAATAAAAAAGAATTTATTGTTTAACCATAAAATTTTAAAGCCATAGCAATACGTAGAAAAAGAAGTAGAGGTCCTGCAAGGGTAATTAAAGAAGACAAACACAGAATTAACGAAAAGATTCGTGCTCAAGAAGTGCGTTTAGTTGGTGAAAATGTGGAAATTGGTGTTTATTCTTTAAGTAAAGCATTAGAAATATCAAGAGAACTAGAAGTAGATCTAGTAGAGATTTCACCAAATGCAACACCCCCTGTATGTAAAGTAATGGACTATAAAAAGTTTGTTTACGAACAAAAGAAACGTGAAAAAACTTTAAAGTCTAAAGCTACGAAAGTTGTTATTAAGGAGATTCGTTTTGGTCCAAATACTGACGATCACGATTATCAATTTAAGAGAAAACATGCTGAGAAATTTTTAGCAGAAGGAGCAAAATTAAAAGCTTTTGTATTTTTTAAAGGTCGATCGATTATTTATAAAGATAAAGGAGAGATTTTACTTTTACGCCTTGCTCAAGATTTAGAAGATTTTGGTAAAGTAGAACAAATGCCAAAATTAGAAGGGAAGCGAATGACTATGTTCATTGCTCCTAAAAAAGTTAAATAAACACTCAATTAATTGGGTTTTATATAAGTGAAATAAATAGATAAAAACTAGGAACATGCCTAAACAAAAAACAAAATCTAGTGCCAAAAAAAGATTTAAACTTACTGGTACTGGTAAAATTAAAAGAAAGCATGCGTTTAAAAGTCACATCTTAACAAAGAAGTCTAAAAAACGTAAGCTTGCTTTAACACACGATACCGTTGTGCATAAAGCAGATGAGAGTAATATTAAGCAAATGCTTCGAATGAAGTAATCTTAATCGGTTAACAACAATTATAAACCCTGGAGTTAGGCTTTAAAGTATTCTAAAAAAAGAATCGCCTACTACAAAAAAACAAAAAAATATGCCAAGATCAGTAAATTCAGTTGCTAAAAGAGCCAGAAGAAAAAAGGTGATGAAGCAAGCCAAAGGTTACTTTGGAAGACGTAAAAATGTATGGACAGTTGCTAAAAACGCTGTTGATAAAGCAATGCAGTACTCTTATAGAGACCGCCGTGCTAAAAAAAGAACTTTTCGTGCACTTTGGATAACCCGTATTAATGCAGGTGCCAGATTACACGGAATGTCTTATTCACAATTTATGGGAAAAGTAAAATCTAACAATATCGAACTTAACCGTAAGGTATTAGCAGATTTAGCTATGAATCACCCAGAAGCTTTTGAAGCAATTGTAAATAAAGTAAAATAAGACATTAATAAAAACACTATTTATTTTCACTAAAATCCCGCTCAATGAGCGGGATTTTTTATTTTATAATATATAATTTTTCACTAATTAATTAAAGATTATGTACTTTAGTTAAAAAGTTGTTCATGCGAATAATATTTTTCTTTTCGATAATTTTACTTTTAACTCTTGTTAATGATCTCTATTCTCAAAGCGGAAAAACCTATAAGATTAATCGCCATGAATCTATTTATATCCCATTAGGTGAAATTTCATTTGCAGACAGTATTGTAAGTTTTAAAATGGGCAATCCTGTTCCTTTTAAAAAATACAGAGATAGTTCACATGCATTACACGAACCTAATTATATAACCTATGATAATCCTAGGTATTTATCATTAGGATGTAAGGGAATCTTAACAGTAGCCTTCACAGATAATGGTTTTATGAATTTATCAGGGAATGATTTATATATTTTTGAAGTTGGACCCTCCAAAGAAGCTGCAAAAATAGAAATATCTGAAAATGGTGTCGATTGGATTTTTGCTGGAAAAATTACTGGGGGAAAATCTATATTAGATTTAGAAGATCAAAACATTTCATCTGAAAAAGTCTTTTATTTTGTTAGAATAACAGACCAAAAAGAAGTTTGCAATAGTAAAACAGCCGGTGCGGATATTGATGCCATAGGTGCTATAAATTGTGTAATTAAGCTTACTATTAACACAGAATTGCTTTTTGATTTTGACAAATATGAAATTAGACCTTCTGCAGACTCCATATTAAAAAACCTTTCAGAAACTATTAAAAAAGTTAAAAACGCAACAATTTTAATTGATGGTCATACTGACAGTGATGGGAAAGGTGAATATAATTTGGCTTTATCTCAAAGGAGATGCTTATCTGTTGAAAAGGAGTTAAAATTATTACTTGGAGAAAAAGCATCCTATGATTATAAACTAACATCCTACGGTGAGAATCTGCCTAAAGTTTTAAATAATACGGAAGGAAACAAACAATTAAACAGAAGAGTTGAAATCACAATACTCCCACCACAAAGTTATTATGAATCTATAAAGGATTAAGTCTTTTGTTTTTTCTTCTTAGCTGCTGGGAATAAAACATTATTTAATATTAATCGATAGCCAGGAGAGTTGGGATGTAATTCTAATTCAGTTTTTGCGTCTCCTACCCTATGCTGATAGTCTTCTGGATCGTGCCCTCCATAAAAAGTAAAAAAGCCTTTTCCTTTAATTCCATGGATATAACGAGCTTCTCCATTTGTTTTTTGCTCTCCCATTATTAAAACATTTGCTTTAATTTGTTCTCTTGCATAGGAGGTGGTTTGCCCCATAAATCCTTTTACTAATGCAGTATGATTTTGCACTAACATTGTTGGAATTGGATCCCATTTTGCAGAAAAATCCATTAAGGAAAAATAATCTGTTTCCTTATTAATCTTACGCTTAGTAGTCATATCAATTGAAGAAAACTCGTAAACCATAGGACTACGTTCTAAAATAAAATCTTTAAAAGCAAAAGTATTACTATAGTTAATTTTACTTTGATAACCTGGATCACTAGGGTCATCATCAAACATAGCTTCACAAATATCAACACCTTCAGCAGCTAATGCAATATCAAAACTATCAGTAGCACTACACATAGCAAACATAAACCCTCCACCAACAACATAATCTCTAATCTTCAAAGAAACGTCTAATTTAAGTTGAGAAACTTTGCTATAGCCCAAATTTGAGGCCATTGCTTCAGCCTCTTTTTTATTTTTTATATACCATGGAGCTGCTCGATATGCTCGATAAAACTTACCATATTGCCCTGTAAAATCTTCATGATGCAAATGCAACCAATCAAATAACAACAATTGATCTGTTAATACCTCTTCATCATAAATTACAGTATATGGAATTTCAGCATAAGTAAGAACCATCGTTACTGCATCATCCCATGGTTGATTCCCTTTCGGAGAATAAACAGCAATTCTAGGTGCTTTTTCCAAAACAACGGCTTCCATATTTTGAGATGGACTGCTTATTAAATTTAAAATTTCTTCAGCTTTTGAATTAGATATCACTTCAAAAGAAACACCTCTAATTTGACATTCTTTTTTAATATCTTCTGTGTCTGGCATTAAAAAAGACCCTCCGCGATAATTTAATAACCACTTAACTTTTAGCTGTTTTTCAAGAGTCCAATAGGTGATACCATAAGCTTTTAAATGTTCTTCCTGATTATCAGCATCCATCGGAATTAAAATATAGGATGCAGATACAGGAATACTAAATAAAATAATAAAGAATAAAATATAAAAATGCCTCATAAAGCTAAGATAAAGACAAATATTAAGCCGAATTAATATCTATTGACTTTAATATTACGATTTAACATATATTTAAAAAAAATGAAGTTCTATTTAATTAAAATGGTACGTCATCTTCATTTCCAGATGGAAATTCATCATTCATAGAGCTACCAAAAGCTTCATCAGGAGATGCAGAAGGATTGGCTTTAAAAGTATCATCATTAGCAGCTGCGTTCATTCTTGAATGAAATTCATTTGAGAAATTAAATTCATCTAAATCTTCAAACTTACCTAAATGACCTAAGAATTTTAATCTGATTTCATCCAAACCACCATTACGATGCTTTGCAACAATAAACTCTCCTTGACCTTCTGTTGGGCTGTGTTCATCATCATCCCATTCATCAATTTTATAATATTCTGGCCTATAAATAAAAGATACGATATCAGCATCTTGTTCAATCGCTCCAGATTCCCTTAAATCTGAAAGCAATGGACGCTTTGTCCCACCTCTTGTTTCAACAGCACGTGATAGTTGTGATAATGCAATAACTGGTATGTTCAATTCCTTAGCTAATGCTTTTAAATTTCTTGAAATGGTAGAAATTTCTTGTTCTCGATTCCCTCCTTTTTGACCACCACCAGCAGTCATTAATTGAAGGTAATCAACCATAATTAATTTAATTTTATGCTGAGATGCTAATCTTCTTGCTTTTGCACGTAAATCGAAAATTGACAATGAAGGTGTATCATCAATAAATAAAGGTGCTTTTTCAAGACTTTTTACTTTTACATTTAATTGTTCCCACTCATGCTTTTCGAGATTACCTGTTCTTAATTTTTCTGAACTTAAACCAGTTTCAGATGAAATTAAACGAGTAATTAATTGGATAGATGACATTTCTAATGAAAAGAAAGCAACCGGAATATCATGCAACACAGAAATATTACGTGCCATAGATAATGAGAAAGCTGTTTTACCCATACCTGGACGTGCAGCAATAATAATTAAATCACTGGGTTGCCAACCAGAAGTTAACTTATCTAATTTTGTAAATCCTGAAGGAATACCAGACAACCCTTCTTTGTTAGCTATTTCTTCAATCTTTTTCTTTGCCTCAATTACAAGGTCTTGAGCACTTATAGTTGACTTTTTAATATTCCCTTGAGTAATTTCATACAGTTTAGATTCAGCAGTATCCAAAAGATCAAAAACATCGGTGCTTTCGTTATATGAATCTTCAATAATTTCATTAGAAATTTTAATCAAACTTCGCTGAATATATTTCTGAATAATAATTCTGGCGTGAAACTCTATATGAGCAGAAGAAGACACTTTTTGAGTTAATTGAATTAAATAAAAATCGCCTCCAATTAGATCTAAAGTTTTTAAATTTTTTAACTTAGCTGAAACAGTTAATAAGTCAATGGGTAAACCTTCCTTAAATAGTGTAAATACTGCCTCAAATATTTTTTGATGATTTGGTTTGTAAAAAACCTCGGGGTGCAAAATATCTATAACCTCGTCTACTCCACGTTTGTCAATCATCATCGCTCCTAACACAACCTCTTCTAAATCAACAGCTTGAGGAGGAAGTTTTCCTTTTTCCATTGAAATAACTTGGGGATTTTTATTAGAATAAGAAGTTTGAGGTTTAAGTTTTTCCATTAAGCGAATGTATATAAAATTGTTTTGAGCCGTTGTATAAAATCAGTTATCTAAGTTAACCATTCATTAACAATTTAACTGTTGAAAACTCCCAAAAATTGTTAATAAGCATAAAAAAATCCGAAAAAATATTTTCGGATTTCTTTAATAGTTTGTTACTGTTGAAACTAAGAACTAAAGACACCCATTTCTGAATATTTTTTCATCCTAATTTTTACTAAATCTTTTGGGGATAAGTTCTTTAATTCTTTATATTCTTTTGTAATTGCCTTTGCAACAATTTCGAATGTTTTTTCTTTGTTATTATGAGCTCCTCCAAGAGGTTCTTTAACAATTAAATCTATTAACTTTTGCTTCTTCATATCATTTGCAGTAAGCTTTAAAGCAGAAGCAGCTTGCTCTTTAAATTCCCAACTTCTCCAAAGTATAGAGGAACAACTTTCTGGTGATATTACTGAATACCATGTGTTTTCAAGCATCAATACTTTATCTCCTACTCCTATTCCTAAAGCACCACCACTAGCACCTTCACCAATTATAACAACAATTATAGGAACTTTTAGACGAGTCATTTCTAAGATGTTTCTTGCAATTGCTTCACCTTGCCCTCTTTCTTCAGCTTCAAGACCAGGATAAGCACCTGGAGTATCAATAAAAGACACTACTGGAATCCCAAATTTTTCTGCAGATTTCATTAATCGAAGTGCCTTTCTATATCCCTCCGGGTTTGACATCCCAAAATTTCTATATTGTCTAGTTTTTGTATTATAACCTTTTTGTTGACCTATAAACATATAGGTCTGATCCCCTATTTTTCCTAAACCGCCAATCATAGCTTTATCATCCTTAAAATTACGGTCACCGTGTAACTCTAAAAAAGAATCCCCACAAATAGCTCTTATATAATCTAAAGTATAGGGTCTGTTTGGATGACGTGATAATTGAACACGTTGCCAAGGAGTTAGATTTTTATAAATATCTTTCTTAGTTTCGTCTAATTTTTTTTTGATTTGAGCACAGGTATTAGAAACATCAACATCACTTTCAGTTCCTATCTTACAAGCTTTTTCAAATTGCTCGTTTAATTCTTTTATGGGTAATTCAAAGTCAAGATATTCCATAGTATCTAATTTGTATTATTTGAATAATAGTCTACAAATATAACAGATATTGTTTGTAAACAATCAATCTTTTATTCTTGTTTTAATTATTCCGTTGGCAATTACTGTTATTAAAATGATTACGGCACCCAAATAAAAAGTAGGGCTCATATATTCTTTTTCCCCTAAAATCAATAATGCTAATAGGATTCCGTACACAGGCTCCATATTGGTAGTTAACATTAAGGTATATGGGCTTATCCATTTCATAATATGGACTGAGGCAATAAATGCATAAGCTGTACAAATGGAAGCAAGAATCAATATATAAATCCAATCATTATAGGACACATCGAAGAATGAAAGACTAAAACCACCAGTAAATAATATATAGATACTAATACAAATAACTCCAAATATTAATTCGTAAAATGAAATAATTGCTGCGTCATGATTTTTCACCATCATTCCATTAAATATTGAAAATAAAGCCCCTAAAAAAGATGCTAACAAAGCCAAAAGTATTCCTATAATATTCTCAGATTCAGCTTTAAAAATAATATACAATCCAATAATTACAATTAACCCAAAAATAACTTCATATTTGATTATCTTTCTTTTAAAAAAAATGGGTTCCATAAGTGAAGCAAAAAAAGCTCCAGTGGACATCATAGCTAATGTTATAGATACATTAGAAACTTTTACTGCACTAAAAAAGGCTAACCAATGTAGTGCAATCAATAAACCAACAAAAGCAAATTTTAATAAAGACCGCAGCGATATTTTTAATTTACCTTTTTTGTAAACTATATAAATTAATACAAATAGACCACCTAATAGCATTCTAAACCAAACTAATGGAACTGCTTTTATGGTTATTAAGTCACCTAAAACAGCTGTAAACCCCCAAATGAAGACTATAAAATGTAAGTGAAGGTAATTAAGAAGTTTATCGTTTCGCATTTCGAAGTAAATATATCGCCAAAATTGCAAATACAAAATTAGGAAACCATGTGGCAACTATAGGTGAAAAATCACTTTGCTCTGCCATAGTACCGAATATTTTATCGAAGAAAATAAAAATCATTCCTATTCCCATACCAATTGCTAAATTTACTCCCATTCCCCCTCTTCTCTTTACGGAAGAGACTGCCACAGCAATGATAGTAAGTATATATGCTGAAATTGGTAAACTCCAACGTTTAAATCGCACTACCTCATATCTGTTTATATAAGACGAACCTCTCTTCTTCTCTCTTTCAATAAAAGTATTTAATTCTGTGTAATTTAAAGTTTCTGCAATGTATTCCACAGGTGTTAAATCTTCTAAATCAAAACTAAAAGTAGTATCTTTCTTAGATTGAGAATCTAAAATATCTCCATTTTCAGTGATGGTTCTTTTTAAATATCTATACAATGTATAGGTACTATCCGTATCGTTATATATTATTTTATCCGCTTTAATTTTATAAGCTAATTGATTTCCATCAAAATGCTCTAGTGTAAATTTTTCTCCTGTTTTATCTTTTACATTAAAATAGCTTACATAGATATAATCATTATCATTTATCTGTCTGTAAACGTTGGTTTGCGTTCTATCGTTCTTACCTTTTTTAAGGTACTTAAAAATAAATTCATTAAATCCTTTACTTGCCATAGGAGCCAAATACATCCCCATTATTAAAGCTCCAATACAAACTATGGTAGCTCCTATAATATAAGGTCTTAAAAACCGATAATAAGAAACGCCACTACTTAAAAAAGCAATAATCTCAGTATTATTAGCAAGTTTAGAAGTAAACCATATTACCGAAAGAAACAAAAACAAAGGAAATAGTAGGTTGGCAAAATAGATAGTAAAATAAATATAATACTCTACAACCTCTAGAAAAGGAGCTTCGTTTTGAAGAATTTTATCAATTTTTTCTGCAAGATTAACAGTAATCCCAATTGGTATAAAGAGTAACAATAATAAGGTAAATGTCCCTATATATCTTTTTAATATATATCTATCGAGAATACTTAACATTAATTACAACTTATTATCCATTTGTTTAACCATTTTACTCTTCCATACTCCAAAGTCTCCCGCTAATATATGCTTTCTCGCTTCACGAACCAACCACAAATAAAAGCCAAGATTATGGATTGTTGCAATTTGTCTACCCAACATTTCATTTACTGTAAACAAATGACGCAAATATGCTTTACTATAAGCAGTATCAACCCAGGTAATATTCATAGAATCGATTTCAGAAAAATCATCCTCCCATTTTTTATTCTTAATATTTATTGAACCATAAGCTGTGAAAAGCATCCCGTTTCTACCATTTCTAGTTGGCATCACACAATCAAACATATCGATTCCCAAAGCAATATTTTCTAAGATATTAATTGGAGTACCCACTCCCATTAAATATCTTGGTTTGCCTTTTGGAAGAACTTCAGTTACAACAGCTGTCATTTCATACATTTCTTCAGCCGGTTCTCCAACAGATAGACCTCCAATTGCATTTCCTTCAGCACCTACAGAAGCTATATATTCTGCAGATTGTTTCCTTAAATCTTTATAGGTACTACCTTGAACAATCGGGAAAAATGTTTGTCCATAATCATACTTTAAAGGAGTTTTATCCAGATGAGTAATACATCTTTCTAACCATCGATGAGTCATATGCATCGATCTTTTTGCATATTGATAATCACAAGGATACGGAGTACATTCATCAAAAGCCATGATTATATCTGCTCCAATGGTACGCTGAATTTCCATTACATTTTCAGGAGTAAACGTATGGTAACTTCCGTCAATATGTGACTTAAACTTAACCCCTTCTTCTTTAATTTTTCTGTTCGCTGAAAGAGAATATACTTGGTATCCACCACTATCAGTTAAAATATTACGATTCCAATTCATAAACTTATGAAGACCACCTGCTTTTTCTATAATTGAAGTTTGTGGTCTTAAATATAAATGATAGGTATTCCCTAAAATTATATCAGGATTAATATCTTGTTCTAATTCTCTTTGATGAACTCCTTTAACTGTACCCACTGTGCCAACTGGCATAAATATAGGTGTTTCAATTGTGCCGTGATCTGTAGTAATAGACCCAGCTCTAGCTAAGGTTGAAGAATCGGTTGCTTTTAAATCGAATTGCATTATTAAATTTTAACGATCCTATCTTAACTAATAGGAAGGAGCAAATATAAAATGATTTGTGGTTTTAATGAGCAGAAGTAGTCGGTATAATTTCCTTTTAACGAAAAACTATTCTTTCTGTTAACTAAATGCTATAAATCGTTAATAACTGACTTGAATTCCATTTTGAGCAGGGGTTTCAAAAGGCTATTTTTGAACCAGAAAAACAACAATATGCCAGATATTAATTACTTAAATGATTTAGTTGTACAAGTACGTAGAGACATTTTACGTCAAGTACACAAAGTAAACTCAGGACATCCAGGAGGTTCTTTAGGATGTACAGAGTTTTTAGTTGCTCTATACCAAGAAATTATGGAACGCAACTCTAAATTTGATATGAATGGAAATGAAGAAGATCTATTCTTTTTGTCTAACGGTCACATTTCACCTGTATTTTATAGCGTCTTAGCAAGATCAGGTTATTTTCCTGTAGACGAATTAAATACATTTAGACTATTAAATACTCGATTACAAGGCCACCCTACAACTCACGAAGGCTTACCTGGAATTAGGATTGCTTCGGGTTCATTAGGTCAAGGAATTTCAGCTGCAATAGGGGCTGCACAAACTAAAAAACTCAATAATGATTCTCATTTAATTTACACTTTATGTGGTGATGGTGAATTACAAGAAGGTCAAAATTGGGAAGCAATTATGTACGCTGCTGGAAATCATATTGATAATTTAATTGTCACTATTGATTATAATAAACAGCAAATTGATGGATCTACTGATACTGTATTACCCTTAGGAAATTTAAGAGCAAAATTTGAAGCTTTTGATTGGGAGGTAATTGATATTGAAGATGGAAACGATTTAAAATCTATTTTCAAGGGTATGAAAGAAGCTAAAGAAAAAACAGGCAACGGAAAACCAATATGTGTATTATTACACACAGTTATGGGTAACGGTGTTGATTTTATGATGCATACCAATGCTTGGCACGGAAAAGCTCCAAATGATGAACAATTAGAAAGTGCATTATTACAAAACCCTGAAACATTAGGTGATTATTAATTACAATTAGAGAAATTTATATGAAAAAATATATAGACACCGGAAAAAAAGATACAAGATCAGGTTTTGGAGATGGATTAACTGAATTAGGGAAAACCAATGAAAATGTGGTTGCTCTTTGTGCAGATTTAATAGGATCTTTAAAAATGGATGATTTTAAAAAGAATCACCCTGAACGGTTTTTCCAAATAGGAATTGCTGAAGCAAATATGATAGGTATAGCAGCAGGTATGACTATTGGAGGAAAAATTCCGTTTACAGGAACATTTGCAAACTTCTCTACAGGTAGAGTTTATGATCAAATACGTCAGTCTGTAGCATATAGCGATAAGAATGTTAAAATATGTGCATCTCATGCTGGATTGACTTTAGGTGAAGATGGAGCTACCCATCAAATTTTAGAAGATATTGGGTTAATGAAAATGCTACCAGGAATGACTGTAATCAATACTTGTGATTATAATCAAACCAAAGCAGCTACTATAGCCATAGCAGACCATATTGGGCCTGTGTATTTAAGATTTGGAAGACCAAAAGTAGCAAATTTTACTCCTGAAAATCAAACATTCGAAATTGGAAAAGCTATACAATTACAAGAAGGAAATGATGTAACCATTGTTGCAACAGGACATTTAGTTTGGGAAGCTTTGCAAGCAGCTGAATCATTAAATCAAAAAGGGATTTCAGCAGAGGTAATTAACATACACACCATTAAACCTCTAGATAATGAAGCTATTTTAAATAGTGTGGCAAAAACAAGGTGTATTGTAACTGCTGAAGAGCATAATGTTTTAGGTGGATTAGGAGAAAGTGTTTCAAGAGTCTTAGTTCACAATAATCCAACACCACAAGAGTTTGTTGCAACTCAAGATACATTTGGGGAATCTGGAACTCCAGAACAGTTAATGGAAAAGTACGGATTAAATGCCAATGCAATTTTTAATGCTGCTTTAAAAGTGATTTCTCGAAAATAAATTTAACTTGTTTTTATATATCAAAAAAGCCTCGAAATTCGAGGCTTTTTTGATATATATTAATTTAATACTTTAGATTTCTTTGTCTAAATAATCTGCAACACCATCATTATTAGCATCGGTAAACACTACAGTGTATAAAGTAACAACTCCTGTTTCATCGTTTGTTTTTCGTTGCATTTCAACTTCATTCTCTTCAAATTCAGGGTCTGGGTCACCAGGATTAAGTTCATATTCGTTTGCAACCACTTCATACTTTGTCAATCTTCCATCTCCATCGTCATCTCCATCTTCAAAGTTAGGCACACCATTTCCATCTGTATCATCATTAAAAACAAAACCATCGCCATCTAAATCTTCAAAATCAGTTAAAATAGTATCTTGATCATGATCTGCTTTTTCAACAATAAAAGGATAAAATGTAAATATTAATTGCGCATAATATTCAATAGGGCTTGTTGCTGGAGGTGTATTAAAATAAGCTAAGCCAGAAGGCACAAATACAGCACCTATTCCATAATTATCAAAAGTAAATGTCCCATCAGGGTTATTAGTAAATCCAGTTGATCCATTAAACTCAACTAATGCATGTTTAAAACCTTCTGTAGATTTCGTTAAATCAAAATTCACAGGTGTTATAGCAGAATCAAATACAGTTAGGTCTTCTAAAAACAAACCTTCAAAATTTAAGGATATGATATCAGAAAGACCAACTTCATCCCCCTCTCCTTGTCTTACATTTAAATAATACATTTTATATTCAATATCATCTTCAAATAAATCAGTAACCATTTTATAGGTAACTTGATCCATCAAAGGTGTTTTAGAAGCGTTATCTCCTGCTATCGTATCAAAAACAATTTTATAATCAAAATCTACTGGTGGGGTTTCAAACTCTTCATAATTATAATAGTGTGTTTGTAAAAACTCTTCAATTTCTTCTTGAGCTATTACTTCTTCATCACTTCTTTCGTGAGGAGGAACATATACAACCCCACTATCATCATCATTATCACAAGAAAATAGAACCAACAAAAGAGTTGCAATAGGCAATAAAAAACTTAATTTTTTCATATTCTTTTTTTTCAAGCATCAAATATACGTTTTTACCTTATTTTTACAGTCACATTAACATCATTTTAGTAAATGAGAATAGATAAATATTTATGGTGTGTTCGCTACTTCAAAACGCGATCTTTAGCAACTCAAACTTGTAAAAAAGGAGCCGTAAAAATAAATAAAAACGCTGTAAAACCATCTAGAGATATTTTTCCTGGTGATAAAATTGAAGTGCGAATTAATCAAATACATTATACACTACAAGTTTTAGATTTGCCCCCTAACAGAGTGGGAGCAAAATTAGTAGGTCTATATAGATTGGATACTACTCCTAAAGAAGCATTTGAAAAAACCGAATTATTAAAATATGCCAAAGATTATTATCGCAAAAAAGGCACAGGCAGACCTAGTAAAAAAGATCGTCGAGATTTAGAAGATTTTACAGAATCAGTTTCAGAAGATTAACCACTCATTTAGTATCTTTGGAAAAACTTTCTATAATGACTCCAATTGAAAATATAATTCTAGATAAGAAACAAATCGATCATAAAATAAAACGAATTGCATATCAGATTTATGAGAACAACGTTTCTGAAAAGGAAGTTATCATTGCAGGTATATATGAAAATGGTTATTTATTTGCTCAGAAATTAAAGAAAGTTGTTGAAAAGATATCACCTATTAAAGTAACATTGTGTAAAGTAATCATTGACAAAAAGACTCCTACTAATCCTATAAAAACTTCTTTACAACCCGAAGAATATAAAAATAAAGCTATAGTCTTGGTAGATGATGTACTGCATTCAGGTACTACTTTAATTTACGGTATCAAACATTTTTTAGAAGTTCCATTAAAACAATTTAATACGGTGGTATTGGTAGATAGAAATCACAAAAAATATCCTGTAAAAGCAGATTTTAAAGGAATCTCATTATCTACATCTATAAACGAAAATGTATCAGTCGTTTTTGAAAAAGGAAATTATTTTGCGCGTTTGGATTAATTATTAAGTTTATCTTTTATTTCTTCAATAATTTCATCAATAGTTTTTTTATCAGTTTGAATGTTAAAAGCTGATCTATTATAGTAAAAAGATCTTTCAAACAAGTGTTTCCTTATAAAATCATTCAAGATTTCTTTTGTCTGTAAATGAGAAATTAAAGGCCGTTTCAATTTCTCTTTAAAAAGCCGATCTGTTAATACTTCACTAGACGCTTTTAAATAGACTGTTTTTACATCCTCCAAAGAATCTAGATAATCTATAGTATCTCCAAAACATGGAGTGCCTCCTCCTGTAGCTAAGACTATATTAGGATAGGCAGCAAGAACATCTTCTAAAACTTTTCTTTCATTCTTTCTAAAATAGATTTCACCCTTTTTAGAAAATAGTTCAGGAATAGATAGTTGCTCTTCTTTTTCAATAAGCACATCTAAATCCAAAAAAGAATAATTTATAGATTCCGCTAAAAGTTTTCCAATCGTAGTTTTTCCACTACCCATATAACCTAATAATACTATTTTCATCCTAATATTTTATACGTAATTGTTTCATTATGAAGCAAAAAAAATAATTCTCAAATTTAACTTAAAATTGCTTTGAATTATAAAAATAATGATAGTATATTTGCACCCGCATTCAAAGAAACTTAATTGTTGGAATGACGACCTGGTAGCTCAGTTGGTAGAGCACCTCCCTTTTAAGGAGGTGGTCCTGGGTTCGAGCCCCAGCCAGGTCACTAAAAAAGTCGAGCATTATGTCTCGACTTTTTAGTTTCTAAAAAGTACACTTTCACCGAGGTGCTGGAATTGGTAGACAGGCATGGTTGAGGGCCATGTGTCCTTATGGGCGTGTGGGTTCGACTCCCATTCTCGGTACAAATTTAATTTCTAAGACTTTTTTATATAATTTTTAGTAGCCAAGTCTCATCGCATAACTTAATTTTTCATTGCTTTTAACTTAAGAATTCTGTATCTTTATAATTCACACTTAAAATAGTTAATTATGAATAAAGATGAAAAAACAACCCGAATTTATACGGGATCTGCCATTGAAGCTCAGCCATTAATTAACGCTTTAATAGAAATCGATATCAATCCCATTATAAGAGACGATCATCAAAGCGGAATTTTAAGTGGATTTGCGGCAGGTGTTCCAGGACAAATTAGAATGTATATTCGAAATGAAGAAGTAGCAATTGCTAAATCTATATTGGATACTTTTGAAGTTAATTCTGAAGGATAAAAATCCCTTAAGAATACATTTTATTTCGAAGCTCTTTTATTTTATCATCACCCATATACTCTTCAAAAGTCATATAGCGATCAATAACTCCATTTGGAGTTAACTCAACTACTCTATTACCAATTGTTTGAGCAAACTCATGATCGTGAGTGGTTAATAAAACAGTTCCCTTAAAGTTTTTTAAGGTATTATTAAAAGCAGTAATAGATTCTAAATCTAAATGATTAGTAGGTTCGTCTAGTTTTAAAACGTTAGCACGTATCATCATCATTCTACTCAACATACAACGCACTTTTTCTCCTCCAGAAAGCACATCACACATTTTTAAGGCTTCTTCTCCACTAAATAACATTTTACCAAGGAATCCACGAATATAAACTTCTTCACGTTCTTCTTCAGTTTTTGCCCATTGACGCAACCAATCTACCAAACTCATTTTCTTTTCAAAAAAATGATGATTATCTAAAGGAAGGTAACTTTGATTGGTCGTAACTCCCCACTTGTAACTACCATCATCTTGCTTTAAGTTACCACTTACAATTTCATAAAAAGCAGTGGTAGCTCTTGAATCTTTCGAGAATAAAATAACTTTATCGCCTTTCGCTAAATTTAAATCTACATTTTTAAACAATACTTCATCATCAATTTTAGCAGCTAAATTCTCAACATTTAATATTTGATCACCAGCTTCACGTTCAGAAGTAAAAATAATTGCTGGATATCTCCTACTCGAAGGCTTTATTTGTTCAATATCTAATTTCTCGATCATTTTTTTACGAGAAGTAGCTTGTTTAGATTTTGCAACATTGGCACTAAATCGTGCAATAAATTCTTGAAGTTCCTTTTTCTTTTCTTCTGCTTTCTTATTTTGTTGTGATCGTTGTCTAGCAGCTAATTGACTACTTTCATACCAAAAAGTATAGTTTCCACTATAATGAGATATTTTTCCAAAGTCTATATCACTAATATGTGTACAAACAGAATCCAAAAAGTGTCTATCGTGAGAAACGACGATTACACAATTATCGTAATTAGCTAAAAAGTTCTCTAACCAAGAAATAGTTTCATAATCCAAATCATTGGTTGGCTCATCCATAATTAAAACATCAGGATTACCAAATAAGGCCTGAGCTAAAAGCACTCTTACTTTTTGCTTTCCATCAAGATCTGCCATCGAAGTGAAATGCAAATTTTCTCCAATTCCTAAATTAGATAGTAATGTTGCTGCATCACTATCAGCATTCCAACCGTTCATCTCTTCAAAAGTAATTTGAAGCTCACCTATTTTTTCAGCATTTTCATCGGTGTAGTTTTCATAAAGATGATCTATTTCAGATTTTACTTTAAATAAATCCTTATTTCCCATCACAACTGTTTCCAATACCATAAACTCATCAAAAGCGTTATGATTCTGCTCTAAAACAGACATTCTTTTACCAGGTTGTAAATGAACATGACCCGAGGTAGGATCTTGTTTTCCAGAAATTATTTTTAACAATGTAGATTTTCCTGAACCATTTGCACCAATGATACCATAACAATTCCCTTGAACAAATTGAGTATTCACCTCATCAAACAACACACGTTTCCCAAACTGAACCGATAAATTAGATACTGAAAGCATAGATAATTTTTTGTTATAAAATTTTGCGCAAAAGTAACTATTTAAGTCAAATTAGAGCATTTAATATATTTTAATTTCTTTTAACTCGGTATTAACAAAATGATAGTCAGTAGCGTTTATTTTTGTTATATGAATAATAACACTAGTATGGTTAAAAAACTACTTCTACTATTTACTGTTTTCACTCTCATTTTTTCTTGTAAAAACAAGGAAGAAGAAACCATAAAGTATACCTATGTAGGAGGAGAAATAGTTAATCCAAAAGGAGATTATGTTCTTTTTTATAAAGATGAACAATTTCTCGATAGTGTTAAATTAGACGCTAATAACCACTTTATTTATAAAGCTGACAATTTAAAACCTGGGCTTTATTCATTTAGTCATGATGAGTATCAAGTGTTTTATTTAGAGCCTTCAGACAGTTTAATGCTTCGAGTAAACACCATTGATTTTGATGAGTCTTTATCCTATACAGGTATAGGTGCAGAAAGGAATAATTTTTTAATGGATATGTTTTTGCATAACGAAGAAGAAATTGATTTAATGCCAAAGTTCTATAAGCTAGCTCCTAATGATTTTGAACATAAATTAGACTCTCTTAAAAATATAAGAACTCAAATTTATGAGGAGTTTGTTTTAAAAAATGAGCCAGATTCTAAATTTAAAGAAGTAGCAGAAGCAAGTATCAATTACGATTATTATTCAAAAAAAGAAATCTATATCACTGCAAATGATCGTAAAAAAGGTTCTGAAAATTATTTTGAAATCCCTGAAAGTTTTTATTCCTATAGAAATGACATTGATTTTGGAAGTGAAAATATTCGCTCTTACTTTCCATATTATCGATTTTTATTCAGATATTTTGATAACATTTCTTTAGTAAATGATGACGAAACAGATTATAACAAACGAAATTCTTTCGAACACAATTATCGAAAAATTGAATTAATAGATCAAAAAATAACTAATGACTCATTAAAAAATAGCTTGGCAATGAGTATTACAGGCAGATATTTATTAAGCTGTAATGAAAAAGAAAGCCAAAGAGAACTATTGAACTTATTCCTAAAAGTTAATAATAATAAAAATGATCATAAGGAAATCAACGACCTAGCAAATGCTTCTATGAAATTAACTCCTGGAAACAAAATTCCTAATCTTTCTTTATTAACTACAGAAAGCACTATTAAAGATTTACACTCCATCATCAATCATCCTACGGTTTTGTATTTCTGGTCTAGTAAATCGATGAGTCATAACAAAAATATACATTATCGAGTTACTGAACTCAAGTCAAAATTTCCTGAATACGATTTTATAGGCATTAATACCGATACTAATTACAATAACTGGATGGCTATCATTAATAAAGCTGGCTACGAAAAAAGCAAAGAATTTCAGTTTGAAAATATAGCTAAAGCTGAAAAAGATCTTGTTATTTACACGGTTAACAAAGCTATCATTGTTGACAAAGATGGAACTATTATTAACGGTAGCGCTAACCTTTTCAACATCAATATTGAAGAAAGCTTACTAGGTTTTCTAAATCAGTAAAGTTTTAAAAACTAATTCCCTTTTTTATAATCTTCCAAGAATTTTGCTAATCCAATATCGGTAAGTGGGTGTTTTAACAACCCTTCAATAGAAGATAAAGGGCCAGTTATTACATCGGCTCCTAATTTTGCACAATCAATAATATGCATGGTATGACGAACAGAAGCAGCTAAGATTTGTGTTTCAAAACCATAGTTATTATAAATCATTCGTATTTCTGCAATCAAATTCAGTCCATCTGTAGAGATATCGTCCAACCTTCCAATAAAAGGTGAAACATAGGTAGCTCCCGCTTTTGCAGCTAACAATGCTTGTCCAGCAGAGAAAACCAACGTCACATTGGTTCTGATTCCTTTATCTGAAAAATATTTTGCTGCTTTAACTCCTTCCTTAATCATTGGAAGCTTCACTACAATTTGTTCATGCAAGGCTGCAAGTTCTTCTCCTTCTTTAACCATTCCATCAAAATCAGTAGCGATTACTTCAGCTGAAACATCACCATCTACAATATTACAGATATCAACATAATGCTTTAATATATTCTCTCGACCTGTAATTCCTTCCTTAGCCATTAACGAAGGATTGGTAGTTACACCATCTAAAACCCCAAGGTTTTGAGCATCGCGTATTTGATCAAGATTAGCAGTATCAACAAAAAATTTCATAGAATATAGTTTAAATGGTGAAAAAAGTGAGTGTTATTTTCAGCAAAAATACACAAGTAATACCAATTTAATTATAAAATTTCGTATCAAAACCGAAGTTATTTTTAAATTTAAAAACGATATGATTAAATTGCATTACATCGTTATGGAATTTATGAACAAGGAATTAAAATTTTGAAAAGAACAAGATGATATACAACATTTTATGGTATAATTGGTATAGTAAAAGTACTGAAACTATTATTATAAAAAATTACGATTAAAAAATGTTAATAAGAGAAATCAAAAAATTATTTTAACTTATAATGATTCATTAACATCTTCTCATACCATTTACTTGGTAAAATCTGTTTTAAAACAATTGAAAACTTTTGAATTAAATCTCCTGCTTTGTATCGTACACGAGGTTTTTTGTTTTCTATAACTTTCAAAATTACATTTGCCAAGTGATCTGGATCTTTCCCTTGATCTACGTGAGTGTTCATCATATCTAAGGTATTGCTATATGCATCCTTATAAGGAGAGTTTTTCAATTCAGGAGCATGATACCTACCTGCAGCAATATTTGTTGCAAAATCACCAGGAGCAACATTGGTCATTTTAATTCCAAATTGTTTAATCTCAATTCTAAAAGCTTCTGCAGTAATCTCCAATGCAGCTTTGGTTGCTGAGTAAATACCTCGATAAGGTAAGCCCATATAGCCTGCAATAGAAGTAATGTTTATAATAAAACCACTTTTTTGAATTCGCATTTGAGGCAATACTGATTTAATCACATTGATAGGTCCATGAACATTAATATCAAATGCTTTTTTAATTTCCTCTTCTGGAGTTTCCTCAATAGGTCCTGTAATACCAACTCCAGCGTTATTGATTACAATATCGATACGTTGTTCTTTATTTATAATCGTTGAAACTACTTCTTTAATTGAAAGAGGATCGGTTACCTCCATTTGCAAAAGTGGAAAGGACACTTCACTTTTATACTTGTCAGGATTTCTACTAGTACCGTAAACCTTATACCCCTTTTCAGAAAGCAATTCTCCAATTGCTTTTCCTATTCCAGAAGACCCACCAGTTACTAATACAACTTTTAACATCGATGCAAAGATAATTAAATGAAAGTTTTGTTCTTAAAATATTTAAATTTTAGGTACAAAAAATGGCAAGCTACCTACATCACACTGCTACGACCGTCTACCCTTGCTGCGTTCCCACCCTGGGGGATTCAACAGGAGCTAGTTGTGTAGGACTTGCCACTGCAAAGATACTTCATTTTACAATTTTCACAATCTTTTCTTATAAATTATTAAAGAATTATTATAGTTTGTTAATAATAAATATCTTGCGAAAAAATTATTCATAAAATGAAATTATTTAAGATACTCTTACTTACTAACTTAGCTGTTTTATCATTTATTAGTTGTGAAGAAAAAGCTTCTTCTCCTAATGAGTTATTTGATCTTACGATTAAGGATGCTAAAAAAACATATACTCCTAACGATCAATTTTCAGTTTCAATTCATAATAAAAAAGGCAGAACTATCGATTCCGTAGCTTATTATTTAAATTCAAGCAGGATCAGTTCTTCTAGTCAAGTTTCAGAAGAAATCATTAACCTAAAGAATCAAAAACTAGGAAACAGGTCCATAATAGCAAAAATTTATACTGAAGGTGAAATTTACGAAGTATCTAAAAAAGTAACCATTTTATCTTCCATCACCCCTAAACTATATACTTACACGATATTAGAAGAATACCCACACGATTCTGAAGCTTATACGCAAGGTCTTGAATTTATAAACGATACTTTATATGAAAGTACCGGACAATATAAAAAGTCATCCCTAAGAAAAACAGACTATAAAACTGGGCAGGTACTTAAACAAGTTCCATTAGCAGATGCTTATTTTGCTGAAGGGCTAACCATATTAAACGGTAAAATTTACCAATTGACATGGAGAGAGAAAACAGGGTTTATTTACGATTTAAAAACACTTGAAAAAACAGGTTCATTTATTTATGGGAAGAGTTTAGAAGGCTGGGGACTTTGTCAAGATGGAGAACGTATTTATAAAAGTGACGGTACACAAAAAATTTGGACGCTTAATGCAAATACATTAGCAGAAGAAGATTATATAGAAATCTACACCAATACAAGTAAGATAAAATCGGTTAATGAATTAGAATGGGTAGATGGCAAAATTTATGCAAACATCTATTTAAAGGATGCTATTGCAATTGTTGACCCATCAAATGGAGCAGTTGAAGGAGTTATCGATTTAACTACATTGAAGGAAAAAGTATCAGTTAAAAACCCTGAAGATGAAGTTTTAAACGGTATAGCGTATAAAGGAGAAGCAAATATTCTTTATATCACCGGAAAAAATTGGGACAAATTATTTAAAGTTGAGATTATTGAAAAATAATTAATAAAACAGATTTCCCTCACTCAAAACGATCGTTCCCTAAACGGTCGTTTTTTTTATGGCATTATTTTAGGTGAAATCTAGAATAAAAAATAATAAAAATTTTAATTTAATTCTTTTCCTTCCATAGTAAAGACATTATAATGTACAATACTATAACTAATGGTATTGCGATAAACTTTAAAGTTATTAAAGCTATTAAACTTATTCCAAGAAAAATATAACGCACTTTGTTATTTGCAAAATCCCAAGTTTTAAATTTTAATGCAAATAATGGAATTTCAGCATTTAACAAGAAAGAGCTTACTAGGGTTACCCCTATTAAAAACCATTTGTTAAAAATAATACTTTCAATTAGCGGTGTGTACTGAAATTGAAATATTAATGGTAAGCTAATAATTAACAAGGTGTTTGCAGGAGTCGGCAATCCAATAAAACTATCGGTTTGTCGGCTATCAACATTAAATTTAGCCAATCGATAAGCAGATGCAATAATAATAAGCATCCCCACAAAAGGAATAAAACTCATTCCTTCTTCAAACCCTTTAATTTTTTCAGCAGTTTCAAAACCAGTTTCCATAGCTTGAGGTAAAATTGATTTATTCAATAACTGAAACATCACTAGACCAGGCACCACACCAAAACTTACCATATCTGCTAAGGAATCTAATTGTACCCCAATCTCACTTTGTACATGAAGTAATCTTGCTGCTAGTCCGTCAAAAAAATCAAATAATAGACCAATGATTACTAAAAATGAAGCAATTATTAAATCTCCACTTACTACAAATAAAATAGCAAGCGATCCACATAGTAGATTTAAAGAGGTAATGATATTTGGGATGTGCTTTTTCATGGTTAATGGTTGAATGTTATAATGGTTGAATGTTATTAGGGTTCATGTCCAATTCTATCATTGTCCCATTAAACCATTCTCACATTGTATCACGTAAAAGTATTAATTATAACTTGAACTTTTTGCTTTCGACATAATTTTAACTAGCTCTAATGATTCTTGAAGTAATACTTCTAACTCTTCTATATTATTAGACAAATTTGCATCTTTAATCAATTCTAACCAAAATTCCGATTCATCAATTTCTTCAACAACGATACAAATTTTACTAAAAAACTCTTTTTTAGACCTTGCTCTACAGGCAGCACGGTAATTAGCAGCAGTAGAAGTCGCAGATTTAATAAGTTGATAGGTAATTACAGAAACTGATCTTGATTTCTCCAAAGAATCACAAAACTGAATTACATCTACAGCAAATTTCTTTGTTCTCATTTTCATTCCTTCAACAAAAACTTCTTTTTCTGTCATCAATCTTTAATTTTTTAAATAACTCATTATTTCATTCATTCCTTCTCGCATTAACACATTCATTAATTCATTTTCACATTAATTCATTCCCACCTTCAATCATTCTCACATTTATTCCTTCCTTCTCCCATTCTCCCATTCATTCCCTCTCCTATTCACACATTAATTCATTCACTCCTTCATCCATTATCTCTTTAGATTCTGTAAAAATAGAAAAGTATTTTCGTCTATTACAATATGTACATCATATTATAGTTTATTATCTTGTAAAATAGTAAGATATTTGTCCAAATTCTAAAGCTTGAAGAAGAAATTATTTATTGGTTTAATATTTATTAGCCTGATTGCAAATTCGCAAACCGTTAGAAAGTATTCTAACGAATTTATGAATATTGGAGTCGATGCTGCTGCTTTTGGGATGTCAAATGCTGTAACTGCCTCTACAGCAAGTGTAAACTCTGGCTATTGGAATCCTGCAGGATTGTTAGCTTTAGAGGACAATCAATTATCGCTGATGCACGCCTCTTATTTTGCAAGTATTGCCAATTATGATTACGGTGCTTTTGCAATGCCTTTAGATGATCGAAGCGCTGTAGCATTTTCTATTATTCGTTTTGGTGTAGATGATATATTAAATACAACTCAATTGATCGATGATCAAGGAAATATAGACTATAATAGAATTAGCATGTTTTCAACTGCCGATTACGGTATGACTTTTTCATATGCTAGAGCACTACCTTTGGATGGTCTAAACGTAGGAGTTAATGCGAAAGTGATTCGAAGAATAATAGGTGATTTTGCTTCCTCTTGGGGATTTGGATTGGATTTGGGTATTCAGTTTAATAAAAACGATTGGCATTTTGGAGTGATGGTTCGTGATATTACTACTACGTTTAATGCTTGGGCAATCGATGAAGAAAAGTTTGCTGAAATACAAGGAGCTGTAGATGGTCAAAATCAAGAATTACCAGAAACTACTGAAATTACCATCCCAAAATTAAACCTAGGGATGTCTCGAAAATTTATATTTCATTATGATTATGCTTTACTTACTGAAATTGATTTGAATTTCCGTTTTGCAGAAACCAATGATTTAGTTTCAACTTCATTTACCAGCTTTACTCCTGCTCTTGGATTGGAATTTGGATATATCGACATGGTTTTTGTTAGAGCCGGTATTGGTAACTTCCAAAACATTACACAATTGGATGGAAGCGATTCATTAGGTTTTCAGCCAAATATAGGAGTCGGATTTAAATACAAGGGCATACAAGTTGACTACGCATTGACTGACCTTGGAGATCAAAGTGCTGCTTTATATTCTAATATATTTTCAGTTACTTTGGATTGGAGTTTATTTAGATAATTGAATGATTAAATAAAGGTCTTTGCGAGGACGAAGAACGAAGCAACCTCATGATGTATAATCTTTTATTTGTGAGATTTCTTTAAAGCTAATACTTTCGTAAAAACACAGTTAATAAAATTTATAAGTTGAAAAAAAACTACCTATTCCTTCTATTCCTCTTTCTTTCTTTCTTCGGAAAAACACAAGAAATTACACTTTCTGAAACAGCTGAGATCAGTATTCTTACTATGGGTCCCGGTAATGTATTAAACGATAGTTTTGGTCATAGTGCTTTTAGGGTTAGCGATACTTCACAAAATATTGATGCGGTTTATAATTATGGAGTTTTCGATTTTAATACCCCTAATTTCTATTTAAAATTTGCCCAAGGAAAATTATTATACAAGTTAGACCGAAATAATTTTACTCCTTTTTATAATTATTATTCCAACCAAAACCGATGGATCAAAGAACAAGTTTTAAATTTAACTCCAGAAGAAAAGCAGGAAGTATTCAATTTTCTTCAAAACAATTACAAGCCTGAAAATAGAGATTATAAATACGATTTCTTTTTTGACAACTGTGCTACTAAAATGCGAGATGTCATGGTTTCTGTATTAGGAGACAAATTAATTTATCAAGATGATTTCATAGACAATTCCTATACGTTTCGGCAGTTAATACAAAAAAATGTGTATTGGAATAGCTGGGGAAGTTTTGGGATGGATATAGCAATTGGAGCTGTTGTAGATAGAAAAGCAACTCCTTGGGAATATCAATTTTTACCAGATTATGTTTTTAAAGCTGCCGATAAAGCAACTATTAAAAGAGGAAATGAAATTTCAGAATTTGTAAGAATAACAAATACCTTATACCAAAATACTCCAAAAGAAAAAAGCAACAACTTTTTCACCAGCCCTTTATGGGTAATGAGTATACTAGGGTTTTTAATTGTATTCATTACCTATAAAGACTATAAAAATAAAAAGAGAAGTAGGTATTTAGATGCGAGTATCTATTTTATTACAGGTATTATTGGAGTTCTTATACTATTACTTTGGTTTGCTACCGATCATTCTACCACCCATAATAATTACAATCTACTGTGGGCATTCCCACTTTCTCTATTATTTGTTGTTGCTATTGCTAAAAAAACACCCAAATCTTGGTTAAAAAGGTATGTGGTTTTTCAAATATTAATGATGGTTTTGTTAGGTATTCATTGGATAACCGGAGTACAAGTATTTGCATATGGGTTAATTCCAATACTAATAGCATTACTAATTAGATATCTTTATTTAGTATATTATTTAAAATCAAGCAAAGTTTAGAGCATTAAGCTTAAAGCTTATAGCATATTGCCTAAAGCCAAATATCACTGCCCTCTAAAGAAAATAATCGTACTCAAGGTTTTAAACACAATACTGATATCTAAAAACAAACTACGATGCTTGATATAATACTATATGAATAGTGTATGGATAGTGTATGAATAACTACTAGAAACAAATCGTCCAAAACAGTCAAAACAGTCAAAATGTTTATTTAGTTCATAAACAACAAAATCAAATCATTTCAACTATATCAACCACAACAAATCATTCCGAACACCAATGTTTTCAGCGTGTTACATCTTTTTATATGTTTGCAATGTTAGAATGAAAATAGTTGTTTTTATTTAAAAAAGTAGATGCATATACTAATTGCTAAAAATGAAGATTGGAGCTAACAAAAACTTTTTTTTAATATTTTAAATTTTAATTATTATGGCAAAGCAAGGAAGCTTTCTAAAGATCGAGGGAACACTCGATGACATTACATTTTACAAGAGTAAAGACGGATATTTAGTTCGTAAAAAAGGCGGAGTAAGTAAAGACAGGATCAGTAAGGATCCTGCATTTGTACGAACCCGTGAAAACGGTAAAGAATTCGGGCACAGTGCTACGAGTGGTAAAATCCTTAGGAGATCAATTTTAACACTCTTAAACAATGCTAAGGATACTAGAGTAGTTTCTAGAGTTACTAAAGTAATGAGTCAGATTAAAAATGAAGACCTAACTTCTATAAGAGGAGATCGACAGGTAGCAGTAGGTTTAGCTACTCCAGAAGGTAAGGTTTTATTAAGAGGTTTTGATTTCAATAGCAATGCGATTTTGGATACGGTGTTATTAACGGAACATACCTTAGACACGCTAACTGGAGAAATTACCATTCCAGATTTAGTTCCTGCAAAACAGTTATCAATTCCGCAAGGAGCTACTCATGTAAATTTTACAGCTGGATTTTTAAATTTAGATTTTAGTACTGGAGACAAAGACCTTCAACTAAGTCCAAGTGTAAATTCAGCCATCAACTTAACATCTGCAACGGTTACATTAACCCCTGCTGCAGTTCCGACAGGAATAGGTAATTCAATATATCTATTACACATTGAATTCTTTCAAGAACTAAACGGAGTCCAATACTCTTTAAATAATGGTGCTTACAATACCCTTAATTTATTGGAAGTTCTTTAGTAATTGTTTTTTTTAATTGCAATAAGAGGCGGTCCATTGGGCTGCCTCTTTTTATATAAATACAAATTAATCGTCTTCGCGAGGGAAATATGACCGAAGCGATCTCTTCAAACATTCCGAAAACCTCATGAGATTGCTTCACTACATTCGCAAAGACAGTCCTCTTGTAACTTCATTGCGAGGAGTAAAGGACAAACGACGTGGTAACCTCATATAAACCACCAAACCCAAATCGGAGCTAAATGGCCTCATAAAATTAAACAAAAGAATTCAAGGATTTAGAGCGTAACAGGTTCTGCTTGTTCGAAGACAGCCTAAGCTGTCAAGGTCAGAACATGTAGCCTATAACCGTAGAATTCTGTTTTATTTTAAGCAGCCTAGATTTTTTTGATTCGTTTTTTCATCAATGGAAAAAATGAATATATTAAAAATTCATTCAAGAAGGTGCCCTTTCTTTTGTTTATCCTCAACTTGATTGGGGATCTAACAATAAAAGAAAATGAAAAGTAGAAGATATAAAAATCGTGAGTAAAAAATGAATAACATAAAATGAAACGTCATCACGAGGGAAGCATGACCGAAGATATCTGTTTAAACTAAGTGTTAACATCAAGAGATTGCTTCACTACATTCGCAAAGACAGTCCTCTTGAAACGTCATTTCGAGGAGTGAAGGACAAACGACGTGGTAACCTCATATAAACCACCAAACCCAAATCGGAGCTAAATGGCCTCATAAAATTAAACAAAAGAATTCAAGGATTATAGGGCGTAACAGGTTCTGCTTGTTCGAAGACAGCCTAAGCTGTCAAGGTCAGAACATGTAGTCTATAACCGTAGAATTCTGTTTGATTTTAAGCAGCCTAGATTTTTTTGATTCGTTTTTTCATCAATGGAAAAAATGAATATATTAAAAATTCATTCAAGAAGGTGCCCTTTCTTTTGTTTATCCTCAACTTGATTGGGGATCTAACAATCAAAGAAAATGAAAAGTAAATAATATAAGCTTAGATTTTTTTGTTCATCCTCAACTCGATTGAGGATCCATCAATAAAAGAAAATGATAAGTAAAAATGTAAGCTTAGATTTTTTTGCTCATCCTCAACTTGATTGAGGATCCAAAAAAGAAAGTAATAATAACCAAACCAATCTCACAGTTCACAGTTAACAGTTAACAGTTCACAGTTCACAGTTCACAGTTCACACTTCACAATTCACACTTCACACTTCACAGTTAACCCTTAACAGTAAACCATTCAATCATCCCCACATTCATTCATTAACTCATTCTCACATTAAACCATTCAACCATTCCCTCATTAAAACCCTCCCAAGTAACCTCCATCCCGTCTTTCACAGAAAACAAAGGATCATAACCCAATAAACGTTTAGCCTTTGATATATCCGCTAATGAATCTTTTACATCTCCTTTACGAGAGGGCCCATAAGTGGGATTCAATTTAACTTTGGAAATCTCTTGCAAATCGTTCCATAGCGTATTTAAACTAATCCGATCACCAAAAGCAATATTATATACTTCATTAATGGCTTCCTCAGGAGCAAAAAAGGCTCGCACATTGGCCTGTACCGCATTTTCTACATAGGTAAAATCACGTGTTTGTTCTCCATCACCATGTATCGTTGGTGATTCCCCCTCTTTTAAAGCTTGCATAAATAATGGGATTACGGCAGCATAAGCTCCATTTGGACTTTGCTTAGGTCCAAAAATATTAAAATAACGCAATCCTATTAGTTGAGTACCATAGGTTTTATAAAACACATCGGCATAGATTTCGTTTACTAATTTAGTTACTGCATAGGGAGATAATGGTTTTCCGATAGTATCCTCCACTTTAGGTAATGCTTTATGGTCACCATAAGTTGAACTAGACGCTGCATAGACCAATCGTTTTACAGAATCACTTTCCTTTTGTGCCACCAACATATTTAAAAAACCTGATACGTTCACCTCATTAGTCAGAATAGGATTATCTATGGATCTAGGCACTGAACCCAATGCCGCTTGATGAGATACAAAATCGATATCCAACATCGCTCTTTTACAAGTATCTAAATCACGAATATCTCCCTCTATAAATTCAAAAGAAGGATTACCTATAAACTCTTGAATGTTTTCTAAATATCCATTTGAAAGGTTATCGAGTACTCGAACTTTTTTTGCTCCGTATTTAAGTAAGTATTCTACTAGATTGGAACCGATGAAGCCGGCACCTCCGGTAATGAGGAAGGAGTAGTTAGAGAGATCTTTGGTGTGGTAGGGTGTTTTGTACATGGTTTATTAGTGAGAAGTGAGACGTGAATAGATGTTAGATTTTATTTTTAATGTAATTTCTGAATCCTAAAAGTAACCTTTTTTCATCATTTAGTAAACTGACTAATGTTTTATCATTTTTCACATAACCCAACCTTATAGCAATCAAATATTGTGTGTCTGTTTCTGCTAATGAGCCAAGAGCAATACTTAGGTATTGTAATAATTCTTTATCACTCTTTCTGGCTGTCCCCTCTGCAATATTAGAAGGTATAGAAACTGCCGCTCTTCTTATTTGTGATGTAAGACCAAATCGTTCAGCTTTTGGAAATGATTCGGAAATTGAATATATCTTTTCTACTAAATCCATTCCCTTCTTCCATACATCTAAGTTTTTATGATCCATATTTTCTATTTACTCCTAACTACTCCCTAATCACGTTTCACTTCTCACATCTCACTTTTCACAGTTCACTCTTCACAGTTCACTCTTAACTACTCACATTTCACGATTCACTCTTCACTACCCACTACCTAAAGTCTTCCATCCACCATCTCCTCCGGAAAAAACGCCTTCACATCAAACACAACAGAGGTTTCTGAAGTATATTTATTTAGTGAAAAATCTCTGAATTCATCATGAGCTACTGTCAAAATGATGGTGTCATAATTTGATTTTAATTCTTTCTCTTGAGTCAATAAGTTAATTCCAAATTCCTCTTTCACTTCTTCTACATTTGCCCAAGGATCATATACATCGATATTTAAATTGTAATTCTTTAATTCATTAATCACATCGATGACTTTACTATTTCGGATATCAGGACAATTTTCTTTAAAAGTAATTCCTAATATTAGTGCATTTCCGTTTTTAACTTGACTTTCCTTTTTGATCATTAATTTGACTACCTCATGAGCGACATACGATCCCATTCCATCATTCATTCTACGCCCTGCTAATATGATTTCTGGATTATACCCTTCCTCTTTGGCTTTTTGTGCTAAATAATAGGGATCCACTCCTATACAATGCCCTCCCACTAAACCAGGAGTAAATTTTAAAAAATTCCATTTGGTAGCGGCTGCTTCTAATACCGCTTGGGTATCGATATCCAACAGTCGGAATATTTTAGAAAGCTCATTCACAAAAGCAATATTAATATCTCGCTGTGAATTTTCTATTACTTTAGCAGCTTCCGCCACTTTTATAGACGGTGCCAAATGCGTTCCTGCAGTGATTACTGAAGCATATAAATCATTGACATAGTTGGCAGCTTCTAGGGTAGAACCCGAAGTTACTTTTAATATTTTAGTAACTGTATGTTTTTTATCTCCAGGATTGATACGCTCTGGTGAATAGCCTGCGTAAAAATCTTTATTGAATTTCAATCCAGATACTTCTTCTAATATAGGAACACAAATTTCTTCGGTTACTCCAGGATATACGGTAGACTCTATAATTACCACATCTCCTTTTTTTAATACCTTTCCTACGGTTTCACTTGCTCTTTGAAGCGGTATTAACACCGGTTGATGATGCTCGTTAGTTGGTGTTGGAACGGTGATGATATAAACAGTTGCATTACTGATTTCATCAGCTTGATCTGAAATTGACAAACCCACTTTATTTTTTATTTGCAAAGCTTGTTTTAATTCCGCATCAGAAATCTCTAAGGTCGCATCGGTTCCTTTTTTCAATTCAGATACTCGTTTCGAATTGATATCAAATCCTATCACTGGATACTTAGATGCAAAAGCAACCGCTAGTGGCAGCCCTACATAACCTAATCCGATGATAGCAATAATGGGGTCTTTTTTCAAAATAAAAATATTTATACACAAATATAAAATTCCTAAATGGAGTAACGATTATTTTAAGGGATTTTTTAATGTTACACTTTTTTTTATGGTTCAGGAAAAAAGGTTGTGTTAAAAGAAACTTTCTTCTTTTCCATTCTCAGCTTGACTGGGAATCTACTACGAAATAGACGTTTGTTTTATGGACACCGTATCAAGTACGGTGAAGCAAGGTGTGTATTGTTTTGTTATTCTCAGCTAGATCGGTAACCCAATAAGTAAGTTAACTTGGCATTCTCAGCTTGACTGGGAATCTGCTACGAAATAGACGTTTGTTTTATGGACACCGTATCGAGTACGGTGAAGCAAGGTGTGTATTGTTTTGTTATTCTCAGCTAGATCGGTAACCCAATAAGTAAGTTAACTTGGCATTCTCAGCTCGACTGGGAATCCATCATGAATATAACGATTATGTAAAATGGACACCGTATCGAGTACGGTGAAGCAAGAAGTGCAATGGTTCCTGAATCAATCCCCAATCAAGTTGAGAACAAGGTTTAGGAAAGCAAGTAGTGTAAAAACATCTTCTTCTTTGCCATTCTCAGCTTGTCTGGGAATCTGCTACGAAATAGACGTTTGTTTTATGGACACCGTATCAAGCACGGTGAAGCAAGGTGAGTAATGTTTTGCCATTCTCAGCTTGACTGAGAATCCATCATGAAATAGACGTTTGTTTTATGGACACCGTATCAAGTACGGTGAAGCAAGGTGTGTATTGTTTTGTTATTCTCAGCTAGATCGGTAACCCAATAAGTAAGTTAACTTGGCATTCTCAGCTCGACTGGGAATCCATCATGAATATAACGATTATGTAAAATGGACACCGTATCTAGTACGGTGAAGCAAGGTGTGGATTGTTTTGCCATTCTCAGCTTGTCTGGGAATCCATCATGAGTATAACGATTATGCTAAATGAACACCGTATCAAGTACGGTGAAGCAAGATGTAGATTGTTTTGTTATTCTCAGCTCGACTGGGAATCCACAAAAACCGAACTCCATAAATATCCCAAATCCTTTTTAAAAGACCAATTTCGAACATATTCCTTATTAATAGCAACTTTATCGGGCCAGATCACCGTATCATTATAATGCAACGGGTCTTTTTGCTGTACTAATAATTGATCCTCATTTTTATACTTGATCGTAGCAGGACCTGTGATTCCAGGTTTTACTAATAAAACAATTCGATCATCTCCTTGTAACAAATCAGCGTAACCAGGTACATCGGGTCGTGGTCCTACCCAACTCATGGTTCCATTTAGTACATTAAAAAGTTGTGGTAATTCATCTAATTTTGTAGCTCGAAGCCATTTCCCGAAAGCGGTTTGTTGCTTTTGAATCTCATGAACACTTACATGATCTTTACCCTTTAAAGTCCGAATTTTATAAAATGAAAAAGGCGCTCCCCTTTTACCAATTCGCTGTTGAACAAATAAGCCAGATTGTTTCGTACTAATACTAGCGATAAGTATTAATAGAAATATGGGTAGTATTAAAAAAGGTAATAATAGAAAAGAAAGGATAAGATCAAAAAAACGTTTTACTAGCTGTTGTTTTTTTGTAAGCATAAATAATTAGTTAATAATTAAAAGGTGAAATCTTCATAGCTTATAGCCTATTGCCTATTGCAAAAAAATTATTTCCTTTTGAATATACGTTTTATTCTTTTTAAGGTAGATCGTTTTTGATCATCCTCATGGTATCCATTGCTATATTTTCCGTAGCCATAACCGTAGCCATACCCATAGCCATAACCGTATTTTGCTTTTTGTTCAAAGAAATTCAACACAAAGCTTACATTCGTCACTTCACCTGTTTTGTATTTATCATTGATAAAATTCAACATCCCTCGTTTGGTATAATTCTGGCGAACTAAATACAAAGTGGCATCAGCATATTTGGTCAATACCAACGCATCAGCAACCAAACCTACAGGAGGTGTATCTAAGATGATATAATCGTATTGTTTTTTAAGTTCTTCGATAAGTGTATCCATCCGTTCACTCATTAACAATTCTGAAGGATTGGGAGGAATTTCACCAGAAGTGATAACATCTAAATGAGGAACTTCTGTTTTATCGATAATATCTTCCAATCGAGCATCATGAACCAAATAGTTAACAACACCAATGTCATTTTCAATTCCAAAATCACCAAATATTTTTGGTTTTCGTAAATCCAAACCAACAATGACTGTTTTTTTATTAGACAAGGCAAAAACCGAAGCAATGTTAATTGAACAAAAGGTCTTTCCTTCACCACTAATAGAAGAGGTTAGTAAAACTGTTTTAGCTCCCTCTATTCCTTGTTTTTTATAAATAAATTGCAATCCAGAGCGAATGCCTCTAAACGATTCCGAAATGGGAGATTTTGATTTTTTTAATACTGCTAAATTTTCTCCTGTTTTGTTTTTTCCAATAATTCCTAAAACAGGAATTTTAGACAATCGTTCAATATCTTTAACATCGTGTATATTGGTGGTAAAAAACACCTTTAAAAACACCCATAAAAAAGGAATCATCAAGCCAAACAATAAGGCCATCATATAATTAAGTTGGGTATTAGGTCCTATTTTTCCACCTCCAATGTCTTTTGCAGAATCAATCACCATCACATCACTTACATTGGCTGCTTTCACCAATCCTGCTTCACTGCGTTTTGCTAAAAATAAATTATAGGTTCCTTGACTTAAACTATAACGTCTTTCAATTTTAAAAAGTTCTTGCTGCTCTTTAGGTAATTTTCTAATCTCTGATTCATATCGAGCTATGTTTTGATTAATCGTACCAATTTCATCATTTAATAACCCTTTAGACGAATTAATGTTTTCCAATAAAACCTGTTTAACAGCGTCTATTTGTCGGTCGATATCTTTAAATACAGGAGCACTCTCTTTAAAGGAATATTCTAAGTTAGAACGCTCTTCTGCCAAAACAATAATTTTTCCAACACTGGTAGTAATACTTCCTTCACTAATTCCAGCAACGGATGGTGCAGGGATTTCCCGATAATCCGTTCGTGTTTGTAAATAAGCTTCTAAGGTTTTATAATAATTAAGTTGTCGTTCGATTCCTTCTTTTTGAAGATCCAAGGAAGTTATTTTTGTACTTAACTTTTGCCCTTCAGCATCTAAATTAAAAATAGAATTCTTATCTCTAAACTGATTTAATTCATCTTCAACATCTTTCAGTTCCTTTGTTTTATTAGCCAAACTACTATCAATAAAACGGATGGTTTTGGTTGCAAATAAATTTTTCCGTTCTAACATGTTTTCACTCAACACCTGTACGGAAGCATTTAAATAATCTACAATTTTAAACTTGTTCTTATTAATTAAACTTAATTTTAATGCGGACCCTCCTTTAGATTCAGGTCTTACATTGATATTCTTATATCTATTAACTACACCATCAAAATTGGAAAAACTGATATAATAAACTTTACCTGGAGCCACCGCCATGTCTGGATTAGGTAAAAGAACTCCTTTAAAAAAAGGCGAATTTACTTTCTGCCCAATTTTAAACTCTTCTGAATATTCTTGGGCTTCAAAATGTTTGGATTCTTTTTCCTTAGTATGGTAATTCTGAAAGGTGAAATTTCGAGCTTCTTCTATCGTAGTGGTTAAAACATAGGTAGTTGCATCTATAAATTTTATTTGAAGCTGCTTCCCTAATACCTGAAGTTGTGAGGTATCTACCTCAACTAAAAAAGGAGCTTTTTTATAAGCATCTTCTAACTGATACTTACCCTGTTTATAATAATTTACATAGAACTGAAGTCGCTCTACCACATTTTCATTATGAGTTCGAGATTTTAAAGTAATGGTTGCTGTATTTACCTTATCTGAAGTTCCACCCCAATTAAAAGTTAAACTGGTATTACTAGTAAAAAATGGATTTTGATCATCTTTAATAGAAATCAAGGTATCCAATCGATAATCGGGTAGCTTACGAACATTGATATAATAAGCAATCCCAAAACCAATAATTAAAGAGATTAAGAATAAAGGCCAATAATTAAGTAGTTTAAATAAAAACCCCTTAAAATCAAAGGTAGTATGAGCATCCACTATTTCAAATTCTTCGCTCATATTAATTCGATAAAGATATGATTAATAAAACAGTAGAAATTGTCACTGTTATTACAGACATAAGCGTGGTAAATGAATTTATCCCAGTAATACCAAATCCTGATGATTTTTGAGGCAATGGATTGATCAATATCAAATCGTTGGGTTGTACATAATAATAAGGCGATTTCATGGCGTTGATATCAGTCAAATCAATATGATGTACTTTCTGCCCTAAAGGATATTGTCGTATAATCACTACATTAGTTCGATCTCCTACAACTGTAATATCACCATTATTTGCAATGGCTTCCATGATGGAAACCTCATCTCTATAAATAATCGTAGAACCAGGACTGCTAATTTCACCGTTGATAGTGTATCGAATACCAGCCAGTTTTACGGTAACAAATATATTAGCTTCTTCTTTAAAGAATTCTTTTAACATTCGTTCTTCAATTTTCTGACGTACTTCCTCTACGGTAAATCCCAATACTTGCATTTCGCCAAAACTAGGTATTCGTATATTCCCATGTAGATCTACTACAAAACCATCGTAATACAATTTTTCTTCCCCTGTTGCATTAAGATTTGCATCATTAATGGGATTAAAAATACTTACTTCCTCTTGGTCAATGGTTTTCATTCGAATACTCAAAAGGTCGTTTACTTGCAATCGGTAGGGCTCTTGTACTTTATGAACCGTAAATAAACTATCTGCTGTTTCTTCATTTTCCTGTAAATAGGTTAATTGTTTAGTAGATACACAGGAGGTAAAACTAATAGCAACTAAAATAAATAATAACAGAAAAGAGTATTTCATAAATAGTAGGTTATTTAAGCAAATATAGCCTAACCAATGAAATATTAAAAAATTAGTATCTAAAAGTTTTGAATCCTATTAAAATGATAAATATAATTTTTGTTTATAACCAAGTGTTAGTACAAGCAGTGAGTAGTGAGTAGTGAGTAGTGAGTAGTGAGTAGTGAGTAGTGAGTAGTGAGTAGTGAGTAGTGAGTAGTGAGTAGTGAAAAAAAATATTTGCTCTAAAAAAATGAAAAACACAAATCGAAGCCTATCCTTCAACTCAGAATATATTTTCAAAAGCTCCGAGATTCAGCTCGTAGAGCGCGGAGTTTTGGAAATGATTTTTAGTCGATAACAAATCGATTAAAAAATTCCTTGTTGAAGGGGTCTTTTCTTTTGTTTCGTTTTCTTTGGACAATCAAAGAAAATGATAATAACAAACTAGTATAAAGAAGATAATATTCAAAAATAAAACCCTCTCTTTAGTGTTGTAGCAAAGGAATTCATTTAATTTGCAAAAAATAGAATTAGTGAATTATCTATCAGTAGAAAATATCTCGAAGTCCTACGGAGAAAAAATCTTATTTAAAGACCTTTCTTTTGGAATCAACGAAGGCCAAAAAATAGGTTTTGTTGCCAAAAATGGAACCGGTAAAACTTCCATTTTAAACATCCTTTCTGGTGATGACTCTCCTGACACAGGCCAAGTAGTTTATCGTAAAGACATAAAAATAGCGTTCCTTTCCCAAGAGCCTAAATTAAACCCCAATTACACGGTAGAGGAAATCATTCAAAACTCTGATAATTTCATTATCAAGATAATTGCTGATTATGAAAAAGCACTATTAAATTCAGAAGATGTGGATGCTTATCAAAAAGCATTTGATGCTATGGAAGCTAATCAGGCTTGGGATTTCGAAACAGTTTATAAACAAGTATTATCCAAATTGAAACTTGATGATCTAAATCAAAAAGTAAATACGATGAGTGGTGGTCAAAAAAAGCGACTAGCCTTAGCCAATGCATTATTAGCACAACCACAGCTATTAGTAATGGACGAACCTACCAATCATTTGGATTTAGAAATGATTGAATGGCTAGAAGATTTTTTTGCAAAAAGCAACATCACTTTATTTATGGTTACTCACGATCGTTTTTTCTTAGAACGGGTTTGTAATGAAATTGTAGAATTGGACGAAGGAGAACTTTATGGTTATAAAGGAAATTACAGTTATTACCTAGATAAAAGAGATGCTCGTATCGAGAATTTTGCATCAGAAACTTCCAAAGCCAAGCAGCTTTATAAAAAAGAATTGGAATGGATGCGACGCCAACCAAAAGCTAGAACCACTAAAAGTAAATCAAGGATTGATGACTTTCAGGATATTAAAAGTAGAGCGCATCAACGAAGAAACGACCATGAAGTTCAATTAGAGCTGAATATGGAGCGATTGGGAACAAAGATTGTCGAATTGCACTCGATTTCAAAATCATTTGATGACAAAAAAATACTCAACAAATTTGAATATAACTTTCAAAAAGGTGAACGAATTGGTATTATAGGTAAAAACGGAACTGGAAAATCTACCTTTTTAAATATGATAACTGGTAGTATTGCTCCCGATGCTGGTAAAGTGGTTATTGGAGATACGGTAAAATTTGGTTACTATACCCAACAAGGAATTAATATTAAAGAAGGCCAAAAAGTAATTGAAGTGATAAGAGAGTTTGGTGATTTTATCCCATTAAAAAAAGGACGTCAAATTTCTGCTCAGCAATTATTAGAACGATTTTTATTCGATCGAAAAAAGCAATATGATTTTGTTGAAAAACTAAGTGGTGGGGAGCGTAAGCGCTTATACTTATGTACTGTATTGATTCAAAATCCTAATTTTTTAATTCTGGATGAACCTACCAACGATTTAGATATTGTTACCCTAAATGTTTTGGAAAACTTCTTATTAGACTTTCCGGGTTGTTTAATGGTGGTTTCTCACGACCGTTATTTTATGGATAAAATTGTAGATCACTTATTTATATTTAGAGGAAATAGTGTGGTGGAAGATTTTCCAGGTAATTATTCAGACTTTAGAACCTATGAAGATAGTAAGCCTGTTGAAACTAAAGTGCTACCAGAAGAAAATAGCACTACCAAAAGCAATTGGAAAATTAAAGAGAACAAAACCAAGTTAAGCTATAACGAACAAAAAGAACACTCAAAATTAGAACGAGAAATAGCTCAATTAGAACGAGATAAAGATGCATTAGTGGCTAAGTTTTCAACTGAAGATTGGGATAACGATGAAATTAGCAAGCAGTCAATCAATTTACAAGAACTCATTCAAAAATTAGAAACCAAAACCGAACGATGGTTTGAGCTATCTGATAAATTAGAAAGTTAAAAGAACAATCTAAACATTTTGTAATTTACATATTGTTTAAAATGAATTGCCAGTACTTTTAAATTTAAATACCTTGTGGGTCCAAATTAATTTCATTTTAAATGAGTACAAAAACAGCATTAATAACAGGAGGAGCTTCAGGATTAGGATTTGAATTTGCAGTGTTATTAGCACAAGATGGCTATCACTTACTTTTAATAGATATCAATTCAGAAAAATTAGAAGAAACCAAATATGAATTAGAAAGTAAATACAATACTCAAGTTCGAACTTTCACAAAGGATATGAGCATTCAAAATAGTTCCGCTGAACTATTTGAAGAAATAAAAGACACGAACATTGATGTTTTGATAAACAATGCAGGTTTTGGATTGTACGGCCATTTTTCTGAAACTAATTGGGAAAGAGAAGCTGCGATGCTTAATTTACACATCATGGCAACTACCCATTTAACCAAGTTGATCTTAAAAGGAATGGTAGCACGAGGAAGCGGAAAAATATTAAATATGTCATCCTTAGCAGCCTTTCAGCCTGGGCCTTTAATGTCTATTTATTATGCATCCAAATCTTATATACTATCTTTTTCTGAAGCGATAGCCAATGAATTAAAAGGAACTGGAGTAACTGTAACCGTACTTTGTCCTGGGCAAACAAAAACATCTTTCCAAGAAGTGGTTTCTGAAGGTACTTCTGAAAACAAAATTGGATTTAATATTGCATCAGCAGACCAAGTAGCAACATATGGCTACAAAGCCATGTTAAAAGGAAAATCGGTTGCAATTCCAGGTACTTTTAATAAATTCTTATCATTTTTACCTAGAATCATGCCAAGAAATATTGCAACTGCTATTGTTAGAAAAATTCAAGAAAAAAATAGAGAGGATTAGACATAAATTTTATTAGCTCTGATGGATTCCCAGTCAAGCTGAGAATGACTAAGAAAGCATTTTATCTTAGTGTGAAATGACAAAGAAGACACTCTTGTTACACCGTACTCGATACGGTGTTCATTTTAAACTACCTTGTTTTCCTGAACCTTGTTCTCAAATTAATTGGGGATTGTTTCAGGAATCATTACACATCATTGTTATTATCATGATGGATTCCGATTTTCAACGGAATGACTAAGAACACCTTCCATATCATGTTTTGGGTGACAATGATGACGTTCTTGACACACCGTGCTTGACACGGTGTCCATTAATCAAACCATTCATGAGCAATATCATTCCAATTTGGATTTTCTTTTTCAATTAAACTAATTTTCCATTGCCGTTGCCAATTTTTCAATTGCTTTTCTCTTTTAATGGCATCATTTACATATTTATAGAATTCATAATACACCAATTTTGATAACCCGTATCGTTTCGAAAAGCCTTCATTTACTCCATTTTTATGCTCATACATTCTTCTCTTAATAGAATTAGTCATACCAATGTAGAGTGTACCATTCTTTTTATTAGTTAGGATATACACATAATATTTATGTTCGAATTTTGACATCGTTACAAATATAAATAATGGATTCCGTTTTTCAACGGAATGACTAAGAACACCTTTCATAACATGTTTTGGGGTGACATTGAAGACGCTCTTGACACACCGTGCTTGATACGGTGTCCATTAAACTTAGGCTTTAATATCATTGTGGATTCCCAGTCAAGCTGAGAATGACTAGGAATGGATTCCGTTTTTCAACGGAATGACTAGGAGAGCATTCCTTAACGTGGCATGGATAAAAAACACTTAATTCAATTCCTGTTCAATACTTTGTGAATATTCTTTAAAACTGGCTAAGTTATTATGACCTCCTTCTGGGATAGTGATTAGTTTCTTTGAATTGCTTTTAAAACTATCATATAACTTCTTCCCCTGCTCATAACTTATCACCTGATCTTTTGTGCCGTGATATATAATAATTGGACAAGTAACTTTATCAATATACTTATTTGTCGAAAATTTATAATGCAACAAATAACTTACAGGCAAAAATGCAAATCTTGATTTAGCAACATCTTCAATACTGTAAAAAGGGGATTCTAAAATGAGTTTTTCAGGGTTGCTAATTGAAGAAACATAAGTAGCAAATGTAGTTCCGAGACTTCTACCAAATACTGTAATTTCAGATTCTTTATAATATTGTTTGGTATAATTAAACCATAATTTAGCATCATCATATAATAATTCCTGAGATCTTTTTCCTGTACTTTTACCATAGCCTCGGTAATCCATGATAATTACTGAATAACCCAATTCGATAAAGGGCTCCGTAACTTTTCCCCAACCTTTCAAATCACCAGCATTTCCATGAAAATAAAGGACAACTCCTTTTGGCTCATCTTTTCTAAAATGAAGTCCATTGAGTTGTGAGCCATCTGAAGCTATTAAATTTACTTCTTCAAAAGTATGCTTCATTTCAAAGACATGCTCTTGAGGTAAGATGGATGGCATAAATAGTAAGTTTTCTTGAAAAAAATAGAGTACACCACAAAGCAATCCGTAAATATTAAGAATTACAAAAACAATAATAAATAACTTCTTTTTACTTTTCATATTCATAAAATGAAAATAGTATGCAAAAATAGGTTTTTTACAATTTTAAATAATAAAGTATGAATAATTTAATAAGATTATACGTTTTAATAATCTTTTAAACCCAGTCGTAGATCCGACAAACGTTTTCTAATTTCAAATTGCCACTCTTCTGGAGTTCGCAATGGTCGATTTGGCAAAACCAATGACTGAATTTTTAATTCTTCTGTTTGAAATTCTTTTAATAATGAATTCATATTCCCCAATTTTTAATCAATTTTAAAACCCAACTATTTAAAAATAAACTGTTAGGCTTTGTAATTAATTGATGATTATGAAATAAATGTATTGCTAAAAATCCTATTATAAGAATTTTCTTACATATTTTAGATAATGTGCTTGTTTTTCTCTTCGATCCACCTACTCATGAACTTTGTGGATAGCAAAGTTTGTGTTTGAAGTATTTGTCCTATAAAATTTTGATTGCGATGTTTTGTGATATTTTTTTGAAGTGAATCAAGGTAATTTATAAACTCTTTGGAAAATAAATCCTTATTAAAACGCTGATTAATAATATTTATTCCTTGCTGCTGAGCCAATACCCATTTATCTTTTTGAGTATACAATACAACTGAAGCTTTTACCAATTCATCAATATCGTTTGTAATTATCCCAGGAAACCCTATATCTCCTGAAATTCCTTCAGCTCCAATATTAGTAGTAATTGAAGGTGTTCCACTTTTCATGGCATCTATAAACTTTCCTTTTAATCCTGCACCAAATCGTAAGGGAGCCAAACAAATTCTAGCTTTACACATAATTTCTGAAACATTTTCTGCCCAACCTTTTACTAAAAAACCTTCTTTTGGAGAATGTAACTCCAAGATTTGCTGAGGAGCATATGTTCCATAAATATGGAGTTCAGCTTCAGGGAGTTGCTTCCTAATTTTAGGCCAAATATCTTTTTTCAAAAATAAAACGGAATCAACATTAGGCGCATGCAATAAATTTCCAATGGTTACAAAATGATTTCGATTCTCAAACGAAGGAAGTTCTTGAAATTTTTCTTTATCAATAGCATCCACTAAAAAAGGAAGGTAATATAATAAGGAAGCATCTATTTTAAAAGTTTCCTGAAGCAAGGTCATTTCAAATTCAGAGATAATTAAAGATAAATCACAACGATAGATACTTGCAATTTCTCTTTTTGCAGTATCAGAAAACAATTGGATAACTTTAGCTGAACCTTTCTTCTTCACTCCTTCTTGCCTTGCTTTTCTTAAAAAATGCAAGTCTTCTGTATCCAAAATTTTTAAAGAGTTTGGGCAATGTTCAGCGACTCTCCATCCAAATTGCTCTTCCGTAATAAAACGATCAAATAAGGTTATTGATGGGTTTAATACTTTAACAAAATCATCAAAACTTGAATGATTGAGTTCGATGGACTGAACCTCAACTTCAGAATTATTAAATGTTTCCGATCTTTCTGAAATAGAGGCTGTACTTGCAAAAACAACTTTATAATCTTGTTCTTTAAATAACGATATTAACTGCATCATTCTAACTCCAGCTGCTGTTGTAGAAGGCTCTGGAAAGGTATGACCAATGATTAATAGTGTTTTCAAATTAAAGATGTGAGGTTAATATGGATACGGTTTTAATGGTAGGTTCTTTTTCTTCAAGGGAGGTCCAAGCTAAATATAAAGTATCACCAACTATTTCTAATTGCGGAAATCCTGAAGATCGTTCACTTCTTGTTTTTGTAACGGTAATAGGAATGTTTTTATCACCATTTGAAGATAATTTTAATACTTGTATCAATGTGTCCACTCCATTGGGTTCCATCCAACTAATAACTGCGTTTTCTGAATCGATCATCACTAAATCAACCCTACCAATGGCATTTCCATGATCGATACGAACAGGAAGACCAAAGGTTTTACCTTGATCATCAGAAAAAGAAACTTGCACTCTGGGGTTATCATTTTCAGCAGTAAACCAAGCCAAAGCAATCGAATCCTCAAAAGAGTCAATAGCTGGGCCATTAACTGGACAACCAGGAATTTCCCAATTATCTTGAAAAACCAGTTTAGGTTCTGTCCATGTTCCATTTACTGACCGAACTATAGCAATATCTCTTATTTCATTTTCAGATCGGTCTCTATAGACAACAACGGGGCCATTAGAAGTCATTGTTGCCGCTGTATTACAACATTCACAAGTTCTATTATCTAATTCTACATCATTTGTTATTTCCCCGGCAGAATTTACGAAAGCTCCTCTTAAAGTCATTTGTTCATTCTCTTTTGGAACGTCAACTAGGGTTCTTCCATCTAACCAAGTAACAAAGAAGGAATCGTTTTTATAAGGCAAGATAGAAACGAAACCATGTTCACTTTTTTTACCATCTTTATTTAGTAAAATATTTGTCTTCCATTTCTCATTTTCTTTAGAATAAGCCTGAAGCTTGATATCATAGGTATAAGTTCCATCAGCAGATTTCGGCAACACATTCGTTAATATATTTCCATTGTTTTCAGCTATTGCTGGAAAATCAGCCCAATTAACGAACCAATCATCTCCTGAAACGATTTCTTCAGCAGCAGTCCAAGCATTCCCTTTAAATATTGAATAATTTAAAGTTGCAGTTTTATTGTTTTTTTGAACCCAAGTCATCCATAGGTTTTCTCCGTTACTAAAAAGTCTTGGTAACGAACTGTATTCGTTTGAAGGATTATCTATTAAAGTGATGTTAGGGCTTGTATTTTCTTCGACTGAATTTATGTTCTTGCTTTCCTGGTTTTTACAAGAAGTCAATACTATAAAAGGTAAACAGAGTATTAAAAAATATCGTAGCATATTCCAATAATTAACCTATTTCAATAGGATCAATTTATTTATGACAAACTATCTTTTTCAAGATAGCTCAACTTAAAACACAAAGATAAAAAAGCAAAAGGTAGTTTAAACTAGCTCTGCATATAAATCAAAATCTTCTGCTGCAGTTATTTTTACATTTGCAAAATCACCAGTACGAATATAATTTTTTTCTGCATTAATAAGAACTTCATTATCTACATCTGGACTATCAAATTGTGTTCTACCCACAAAATAACTTCCTTCTTTTCGATCGATAATCACCTTAAATTCTTTCCCTATTTTTTCTTGATTTAATTCCCAAGAAATTTGAGATTGAATTTCCATGATTTCATTAGCTCTTTTCATTTTAACTTCTTCAGGAACATCATCTTCTAACAAATAAGCAGATGTATTTTCTTCATGAGAATAGGTAAAACAACCCAAACGCTCAAAACGCATATCGGTTACCCATTGTTTTAATTCTTGAAAGTTTTCTTCAGTTTCTCCTGGATAACCAACAATTAAGGTAGTCCTTATTGCCATTCCGGGTACTCTTTCACGGAAATCGCTTAATAAATTGTTTATTTTATCTTTTCCAAACCCTCTTTTCATGGATTTTAAAACAGCATCTGAAATATGTTGAAGAGGAATATCGATATAATTACAAACTTTAGGTTCATTTCTCATTACCTCTAATACATCCAAAGGAAATCCTGTTGGAAAAGCATAATGCAAACGAATCCATTCGATACCTTCTACTTTTATTAATTCTTGTAATAATTCTGCTAGGTTTCTTTTTTTATAAATATCCAAGCCATAATAGGTAAGGTCCTGCGCAATTAGGATTAGTTCCTTAACTCCGTTTGCAGCTAATTTTTCTGCTTCAATCACCAAGTTTTCAATTGGTGTACTTTTATGCTTTCCTCTCATAATTGGAATCGCACAAAAAGAACATGGTCGATCACAACCTTCTGCAATTTTTAAATAAGCATAATTTTTTGGAGTTGTTGTTAATCGCTCTCCAATAAGTTCATGCTTATAATCAGCTTCTAATGCTTTTAATAAACCCGGTAGCTCTGTAGTTCCAAAATATTGATCTACACTAGGAATTTCTTTTTGCAAGTCTGGCTTGTATCTTTCAGATAAACATCCCGTAACAAAAACTTTATCAACGGTTCCTTCTTCTTTTTTTTGAACGTATTCTAAAATGGTATTAACACTTTCTTCCTTTGCATTAGCAATAAAACCACAAGTATTTATTACCACAATGTTCCCTTCTTCCTCATGAACCACCTCTTTGTTATTGGCTTTTAACTGGCCCATTAACACTTCACTGTCATAAACATTCTTAGAACATCCGAGAGTAACTACATTGATTTTATTCTTCTTAAGTGTTTTAGTACGCATAATTATATTCTATAGTAGAATTTTATTTAAAAAAGGAGTCTACAAATTCAATTTTATTAAAAACTTGAAGGTCATCAATCCCTTCACCTACGCCAATGTATTTTACAGGGATTTTAAATTGATCACTTATTCCTATAACAACTCCCCCTTTTGCAGTTCCATCTAATTTGGTAACCGCTAACGAAGTAACTTCTGTAGCAGCAGTAAATTGTTTGGCTTGTTCAAATGCATTTTGTCCTGTAGATCCGTCCAATACTAATAATACTTCATTGGGGGTATCAGGAATTACTTTTTGCATCACTCTTTTTACTTTGGTTAACTCATTCATTAAATTAACCTTATTATGAAGTCTTCCTGCAGTATCTATAATAACAACATCCGCATTTTGAGTAACAGCACTTTCTAAAGTGTCAAAAGCAACACTAGCTGGATCACTTCCCATACTTTGTTTCACAATAGGAACATCGGTACGATCAGCCCAAACTTGTAATTGATCAATTGCTGCTGCACGAAAAGTATCGGCTGCCCCTAAAACTACTTTTTTACCGGCTTTTTTAAACTGACTCGCCAATTTACCGATAGTAGTGGTTTTCCCTACTCCATTTACTCCAACTACCATAATTACATAAGGAGTATCTTGCTCTGGAATCTCAAATTCTGTTGCATCACCCGAGTTAGTTTCGCTTAATAGCCCTGCAATTTCTTCACGAAGAATTTTATTAAGCTCATCGGTTCCTAAATATTTATCTTTTGAAACTCTAGCTTCTATACGATCAATAATTTTCAGGGTCGTTTCAACACCTACATCACTAGATACTAAAACCTCTTCAAGATTATCTAAAACATCATCATCTACTTTATTCTTTCCTGCAACAGCTTTACTAAGTTTATCGAAAAAAGTTGTTTTTGTTTTTTCAAGTCCTTTATCTAATGTCTCTTTTTTTTCTTTTGAAAATATTTTTTTAAAAAAACTCATATGGTAGTTTTTAGAATATAAAAATTAATTGCAAATATACGTTTTAGCAAAGTTTAAGAACATAATATAAATAGAAAAGCCACTCTTATGAAAAAAGTGGCCTTTAATATATTTTTTGTAATAATTTACTATTTGTTTAACCAATCGTTTACTTGGTCAGGAGCCATAATAGACTCAACAAAAGTATATGCACCGGTTTTTTCCGATTTTACCATCTTAACCGCTTTAGTTAAACGCTTAGATCCTGTCTGTAATGATGCTATTGATTTCTTTGCCATGTCTTACTTATTTTATCTCCTTATGAACCGTCATCTTTTTAAGAATTGGGTTGAATTTTTTAATCTCCATACGATCTGGAGTGTTCTTTTTGTTTTTTGTAGTAATGTAACGTGAAGTTCCTGGCTTACCAGAATTTTTATGTTCTGTACATTCTAAAATCACTTGTACTCTATTTCCTTTTTTAGCCATTATACTAGACTTTAATTATTGTTATGCAATTATTTTTTTAGAAAGCCTTTTTCGCGTGCTTCTTTTACAACTGCAGTAATCCCTTTTTTGTTAATCGTTTTTAATGATGAAGCAGCTACTTTAAGTGTTACCCACTTATCTTCTTCTGGTAAATAAAAACGTTTTTTAATAAGATTTACATTAAATCTTCTTCTGGTTTTATTCATCGCGTGAGAAACATTATTCCCAAACATTGCCTTTTTTCCAGTAAGCTCACAAACTCTTGACATTCCTAAAATCTTTTAGTTATTTTAAACAGGGTGCAAATTTAATAAAATTTATCCTTTCCCACAACAAAAGAAAATTAGTTTTTTAAAATTTCTTTTTGAAGCATTTCCAAAGCTTTGAAAGTTGCTTTAGCAATTACACGTTCTCTAGGTTGTCCGAAGTTGAACTTTTCAGTAATAACTCCAGTTGGGCTTGCTATAGAAATAAATACTTCACCAACCTCATCACCTGCATCTCCTATCGTTGGACCTGCATTTCCAGTTGTTGAAATTGCATAATCTGAGTTAAATATTTTTTTAGACTGAATCGCCATGGATTCAGAAACTTCTTTACTAACCACCGAAAATTTAGTTATTAAACTTTCTTCTATTTCTAAAACAGAGGATTTAACCTCGGTAGCATATGCCACTAAACTTCCTTTAAAAAAAGAAGAAACTCCAGCTTCCTTAGTTATTTCTTTTGCTATAGCTCCCCCTGTACAACTTTCTGTAACACTTAATGTTTTATTAGCTTTATTTATTGTCTTTGCTATTTGCTGAACTAAGGTAGTTTCATCTTCATAACCAATAACTATATCTTCTAATAACGAATGTAGCGTTTCCATTTCCTTATCAACGGCACCCTCCATCGCATTCTTTTCTTTACCTTTTGATGAAAGTCTTAATCGTACTCTCCCAAAGGAAGGTAAATAAGCCAGTTTAATTTCATTAGGTAAAGCATCCGCCCAAGAATGAATTATTTTCACAATTTCACTCTCTCCCATCCCAATAGTTAATAAGGTTTTATGATATATAAATGGGCAGTCAAATTTTTCAGCAATCATTGTTAAAACCGATTCCTTCATCAAATTTTTCATTTCATAAGGCACACCGGGTAAGGAAACAAAAACCGTATTTTCTTTTTCCATCCACATTCCCGGGGCAGATCCAAAATCGTTTTGAAGAACCTTTGCTTTTGAGGGAACTAATGCTTGGTGTAAACTTTCTGGCAATAATGGATGCTTAGCAAATTTTTTATAAAGCTTCTTTACATGTTCAAGAACCTTTTGATCCTCTACCAATTCATCATTTAAAAAATCACAAAACGTTTCTTTTGTAATATCGTCCTTTGTGGGGCCCAATCCTCCAGTAACAATAACAACATCTACTCTTTTCTCTGCATTAGACAATGCCTCTAATATATGAATGCGATCGTCTTGTATGGATGTAATTTGGTAAACTTGAACTCCTATTTTATTGAGTTCTTTTGAAATAAAAACCGAGTTGGTATCAACAATCTGACCGATTAAAATCTCATCACCGATTGTGATAATTTCTGCTAACATTTATAATTCAAAATCTTCTTTTAATTCAACAAATACAGCTTTAACAGTATCAACTACATTTTTTAAATTTCCATCAATCGAAGATTTATTCTTAAGTGTCCGTGTCCAAGTTTCTATAGACGTTATATCTTTCCCTAAATTAAGACCAAACATTTCAAGATTTGGTTTCATTTTATGAGCAAACTGATAGGCAAGTTCTCTATTATTATTTTCTATGGCCTCCTCCATAGCTTTAAGATCTGGAGGAATTTCTTCTAAAAATGTTTTTGCTACAATTAACATAAAATCTTTATCGCCACCCGCTATTTCGGATAAACTTTCTATGGAATACTTTTTACTCATTATTTAACTTTTATAGAGAATAACTCCTTTTCTTCAATGAATCCTTTTAAAATATCATTGGAATTTACTTTTCCAACACCAGAAGGCGTGCCTGTAAATATAACATCTCCAATCTTTAATGTAAAATATTTTGAAACATATTCGATTAAAGTATCAATTTTCCATAACATTAATGAAGTATTTCCCTTTTGTTGTACTTTATCGTTTTTTTCTAATCTGAAATTGATGTTATTTAAATCTTCAAATTTATCTTTTTGAAGGAATTTCCCTATAACTGCTGCTCCATCAAATGCTTTTGCTTTTTCCCAAGGCAATCCTTTTTCTTTAAGTTTTGATTGTAAATCTCTAGCAGTAAAGTCGATTCCTAACCCAATTTCATCATAATATTTATATGCAAATTTTCGATCAATATGTTTTCCTATTCTATTAATCTTAACTAAGATTTCTACCTCGTGATGCACTTCATTAGAAAACTCAGGAATAAAGAACGGTTGTTTTTTTAAAAGGATGGCAGTGTCTGGTTTTAAAAACAATACAGGATCTTTTGGAATTGCATTATTTAGCTCTTCAATATGCTCTGCATAATTTCTACCTACACAAATTATTTTCATATGTCTTTAATATTTTATTGAATCTGTCAAACGCTATTCGCAATTTACAAATTTCTTAAACGACAAGAATTTTAATACGCTCGTTTCATTTTACATTAAATTTATTTCTCAACATATTCAAGCTATCATCAGTAATGGGGCCAGCATCTTTATTATTGATTCTCACTTTCAAATCTCTCAATACTTTCTTAGTGTATTTAGGAAAATCTGCATTTTGAATCCAACTAAAGTATCCTGGTTCTGTTTTAAATAATTCCTCAATTACCTTTCCTTTATGTTTTCCAAAAGATATGATCTCTTGACCTTCTTTATTATAGCCAATAAATCCTGCGAAATCTGCAAAATTTTGATGCGAGCTAAAACTTGAAAGGAAATTAATATCGTTTTCTAAATCTTTGTATTTATCTAATTGAGCCTTTAACACTTCATAGGTAGCCATCGTATCTGCTTCAGCACTGTGAGCATTGGTTAAATCCTTATCGCAATAAAATTTATATGCTGCTTCTAAAGTTCTTTTTTCCATTTTATGAAAAATAGTCTGAACATCTACAGCTACATTTTTCTTCAAATCAAAATCTATTTCAGCTCGTAATAATTCTTCAGCTAATAAGGGAATATCAAACCTATTGGAGTTAAAACCGCCTAAATCACTATCTTTAATAAGCTCGTAGACTTTGGGTGCTAATTCTTTAAAAGTTGGTTCGTTGGCAACCATTTTATCAGAAATACCGTGTATAGCAGTTGTTACAGCTGGAATCTTCATTTCAGGATTCACTCGCCAAGTAAAACTTTCTTTATTTCCGTTTGGAAAAACTTTAAGAATGGAAATCTCTACAATTCTATCCTTAGATACATTGACTCCTGTTGTTTCTAGGTCGAAAAAACAAATGGGCTTGCTTAATTTTAATTCCATAGTGAGGTTTTATTAAACAAAGGTATTAAATACTCTTCTGGACTTATACCAAATTAAAAAGAAATTGTTTCGTATTGAAACAAGTAAATTAGATTTCTCTATTTACATCCCAAGCTTCTAAATAATCGGCAACTGCTTTTACAAACTGTCCTCCCAACGCACCATTAACCACTCTATGATCATAGGAATGAGATAAAAACATTTTATAACGAATTCCAATAAAATCACCTTCTGGAGTTTCAATAACTGCTGGCACCTTTCTAATAGCTCCCAAAGCTAAAATACCTACTTGCGGCTGATTGATAATTGGAGTTCCCATAATACTTCCAAAAGTACCTACGTTAGTTACTGTATAAGTTCCTCCTTGAATATCGTCTGGTTTTAATTGCCCTCCTCTAGCACGTTTTGCTAAATCGTTTACTGCTTTACTCATACCTACCAGATTTAATTGGTCTGCATTTTTTATCACGGGAACAATTAAGTTTCCATCTGCTAAAGCTGCAGCCATTCCCAGGTTGATATTTTTACGTTTAATTATTTTATCTCCATCTACAGAAATATTCAACATTGGAAAATCCTTTAAAGCTTTTGCAACTGCTTCTAAAAAAATAGGAGTAAAAGTTAAGTTTTCACCTTCTCGTTTAATAAAACCATCTTTCACCTTTTTACGCCAGTTCCAAATATTAGTTACATCGGCTTCTATAAAAGATTGAACGTGTGCAGAAGTTTGAACGCTTTCCACCATATGATGAGCAATTAATTTACCCATACGTGTCATTTCAATAATTTCATCTCCACCATTTACTGAAACTGGTGCTGCTGGAGTAGATTTTTTTTCTTGTTCTGGCGCTGCTTTAACAACAGGTCCAGGTTCTACTTTTGCCGGTTGTGAGCTACGGTTTTCAACAAATTGCAAAATATCGTTTTTAGTAACTCTTCCATCTTTACCAGTTCCCGAAACAGCATCTAATTCTTTTTGAGAAATTCCTTCTGCAGCAGCAATATTTTTTACTAGTGGTGAATAAAATCTAGAATCAGAACTTTGAACTTCTACTGAAGCTACCTCAGTAACAGGAGCCTCTACAGCTGCTATTACTTCTGGTGTTGGAATAGAAACAGTTTCAGATGATGGAACTGCAGTTTCAGCAATTGTTCCTTCACCTTCTGTTTCAATTACTGCAATAGTTTGACCTACTTGTATAACATCATCAACTTCAAAAAGCCTTTCAACCAAAACACCGGTTACTTCACTTGGAACTTCACTATCTACTTTATCGGTAGCGATTTCAAGAACTGCTTCATCCTCTTCAATCGTTTCGCCAACTTCTTTAAGCCAACTTGTTAATGTTGCTTCTGCAACACTCTCTCCCATTTTCGGTAACTTTAATTCAAACTTTGCCATAATAATTTATATGCTAGAAGGATTTTTTTTTTAACGTTGCAAAATTAGACAATTTTTACAATTTTATATTGTCCATTTTCTTAAAAAACGAGTACAGACCCTTTTTGGTCACTTTGATCGCTTCCGAGAATAAAATTAGACCCCGGAGGGCTAATACGAAATGTGTTGCCTTTTCCGCTTAATTTTCTCATAACCACAAATATTTGGGAATATGGCATATAATCTACATCAAAAATAAAGGTGGTGTTTGATAATTCTTCATCTGAGAAAATAGTCTTAGAAGTAGTTTTAATGTTGGAATTAAATTTTTCAGAAAGGTTTTTTAATAGCAATAAATTTTCAGTTAACACATAAATTTCATTTGCCTCACTTAACTGATCACCATTAGTATTAACAATTTTATTAGTTTTTTTAGCAATAGAAACCCCAGCATTAACAATAGCATTAAAAAGTAAATTCGTATTAAAATGCTTTTTATAAAAGATTAACATGGCTCCATAAAAACGATCTAAATATGCTGCATCTTTTTTGGTGCTTTCTCCTTTATAATGAAGAATACTTGTACTTCCTAAATAATGATTTTTATATCCAGCTTTCGTTATTTTGTATGACAAATCGATATCTTCTCCATACATAAAATAATCCTCATCAAAACCTTCAACTTCGTTATAAACACTTCTTTTTAATAACATAAAAGCACCTACTAAAACCGATACTTCCCCTTGACCTCTTTTTTCAATATGATTGGCGTAATAACTTTTTCCCATTCCCATTAGCTTTAATAAAGAAGCTTTTGGAGTTGGAAGGTTTCTTTTGCTTTCAGGTAAAAAAGAACCTGTACCATCCATTAGAAAAACACCTAGAGCTCCTAGATTACTAATGGATTCAGCATATGCTAATGACTTTATAAAGGTATCTTCAGCTACAGCTGTATCCGGATTAAGAATACAAACATATTCTCCTTTTGCGATTTTTACTGCTTGGTTATTAGCTTTACTGAAACCTACGTTTTCTTTATTCTCAATTAAAGTGACCTCTGGGAATAGGTCTTTTACCATTTGACAACTATCATCTGAAGAATTATTATCAATAATAATAATCTCTGACTCTATACTTTTTAAACTACGTTGCACACTTATTATACATTGCTCCAAAAAGTATCGAACATTGTAATTGAGTATGATAACGGATAGTTTCAAATTTTTTAATTTTTTAAGGAAGCTTCAAATGGAATTCTATTTACGATACTTCTACCTAAGGTTACCTCATCGGCATATTCTAATTCATCCCCAACAGAAATACCTCTTGCAATGGTTGTGGTTGTAATTTTATAATCTTCAATTTGTCTGAAAATAAAAAAATTAGTGGTATCCCCTTCCATAGTGGAGCTTAGTGCAAAAATAAGCTCTTTAACAACACCAGACTTTACTTTATCGACCAAGGTCTCGATATTTAATTCACTTGGCCCAATTCCATCCATAGGTGAAATTTTCCCTCCCAACACATGATATTGACCTCTAAATTGACTGGTATTTTCTATCGCCATTACATCTCTAATATCTTCAACCACACAAACTATTTGTTCGTTACGGTTTGGGTTGCTGCAAATTTCGCAGACCTCTTTATCGGATATATTATGACAATTATTACAAAAAATAATTTCATCTCGCATTTGCTGCAAGCTTTCTGAAAGTTTTTGAGTTTGCGACTTGGGTTGCTTTAAAAGATGTAAAACCAAGCGCAATGCTGTTCGTTTACCAATGCCAGGGAATTGTGACATTTCGTTGACCGCATTTTCAAGAAGTTTTGATGAAAAATCCATGTAATTTATTGTTGGAGCAATATAAAAAAAATGCTTCAGATAATATTAATATTACCTGAAGCATTATTACAAAAAGGCATATAATTTATTTCTTAATAATCTTTTTGGTTATTGTTCCAGCATCTGAATTGATTCGAACAAAATAAACACCATTATTTAATTTTGAAACATCAATAGCATGAGATTGAGAAATAGATACATTAGGTTGATAAATTACTAACTTTCCTAATAGATTATAAACACTAAAGTCTGCTTCCGTTCCTTTATTAAAGTTAAATGTTATTTTATCAAAAGCAGGGTTTGGATATAATTGCACATCCTCTGAAGTTAAAAACGATTCAGTATCTAGTATATGCGGTACTATTGATGAAGCCCAAAGACCTCTTCCATAAGTACCTGCATAAATTTTACCATCATCACTATTAATCTCTAATTCATTAACAATTACATTTGGAAGGTTTGTATTATAGGGTTGCCATTCTGCAAAGGTATTATCGATGTAAAACATTCCATAATCCATTCCTAAATACAAACCATCTTCACCGTTATCATCCCATACTAATGCCAAAGAACTAAAATTAGGGAGGTTGAATTTATAATCTATCCAAGTAGTACCTCCATCTATTGAAACAAAAACTTTACTGCTACTTGTAGTCGCAAGTGCTATCATATCAGGATTTGTTGGATGTATCGCAATTGAATTAATGACACCACCAGGGCTTTGTAATTGCTCCCAATTGGTAGCTCCTCCATCAACAGTTTTAAATATTAAACTTGCTCTTGAAGCATACATTATTTGATTATCAGAATTTGCAATTTTTAATTGATCTAGGTTTGTACCAAAATTTTGAGAAATTGGAGTCCAATTACCTCCAGATGTTTCAGATTTATAAACAAAATTAAGACCTATATAAATAGTATTCGTAATTAATGGATCTTGTTCAAAAGGAGTTACCCAATTTCCAGAACTAGGACTAGATATAGACGAAGCTGAGTTACCACCATTAAAAGTTCTATAAATTCCTCCAAACTGAATCATGCCATACATTCTTTCAGAATCATCTTTATCTACAAATCCTTCCATTCCATCTGCACCAATCCAATCTTTCCAACCCTCAGCCTCTGAGTAAAATGAAGATCCATTATCTTGAGAACCACCCGTTACAATAACTTCGGGTGTTTGAGTAATTCCAATTTTATAAAATTGTCTTATTCCCAATCCTGTTGTAATATCTTCATAATAATCTGAAGTGATATTTCCAGTGTCTGAAGCTTTAAAAATTCCTCCATCGGTTCCAGAGTAAAGCGTAGTACCATAGAACAACATTATATCTACATCTGCATGATTATAGCCTATGTTTGCATTTGCAGCAGCAGAAGGAATCCAATCAGAAGTACAAGTAAAAGAATCACCTCCATCCATTGAACGCCAAGTTAAAACTCCTGCGATATGAACTTCGTTAACATCCTCTGGGTTAACAGCTATATCCATATCTCTAGGTGCCTGACCTCCAGATTCAAACCCTGCTGTATCATATCCAAAATAATTTCTTCCAGTGTGATCTAATTCTGTAAAAGTATCTCCAAAATCATTTGATTTATAAATACCTCCAAAACTTCCACCATCAGCTTCTAAAACATATACCACTGAATCATCATTTGGAGAAACGCCCATCATTTTAGGCGCAGAAGAAAACCCTCCAATTGTAGTAAAACTAACTCCTCCATCAATAGATTTATGCACTCCATTTCCAGATACATAAACTACACTTGGGTCTCCTGGTTTAAATTCTATATCATAACATTTATTATCTGATATGGGCGACAACCAATTTACTCCTCCATCTGTAGTAACATACATTCCTGCATTTTGACTTGATGCAAAAATAATATCACTCTCTGTTGGATGAATTACAATTTGATTAATTAAAGAATTACTTAAATCTGCCAATTGAGCCCATGTTCCACCAGCATCAATAGATTTATAAATTAAACCACTAGATGAACCAAAATAATAAACATCTGAATCTTGAGGGTCTATAGTTACAGAATATACATTTAGATTTGAAAAATAATCTCCCAATGGCATCCAATTCTGTCCTCCGTCTAAGGTCTTCCATACTCCACCGGTATTTGCTCCAATAATTATATGATTTTCATTAGCATGATCTATTGCAATACCAGTAATTCTTCCAACACCAGGATTCCAACTATTGGTTGCGTTCCAATTAGTAGGGCCAAGTTCTTCCCAATTATCAGTAAGAGCTTGTCTATTTCCTGATGTACTATTTAGATAGGCATTAAAATTTTCAATTTCTGAAAGTTTTACGTCTATTTTAGTCAGAAAACCCTCTTCATTCATCAATCTTTTAGCGTTATATTCCCAACGTTTAAATTGTTTAAAACCCGATCCTCTTCCCTTGTCTTTATCTTCAAAATAAGACTCTGCACTATTTACAATTTCTTGAACAGAATAAGTTTCTGCTTCAATCATTTCAAGATATTCTTGAGAATAAGCTGTTGTAAATCCAACAATAAATGAAACCAACAATAATATTTTTCTTTTCATAGCTTTTATTTTTAATGTCGCTAAAAATAAGATATTATTACATATATTTTTAATTCTTTTCTAATAAAAAATGCTTCAGATAATACGAATATTACCTGAAGCATTAAAATAAAAAACTTTGACTAATTATTCCTTAATTATTCTTTTAATGAATGTTCCTTTTTCAGAATTTATTAATACAAAATAAGTTCCTGTATTTAATTCTGAAACATCCATAGAATAAGTTTCTGTTACAAATACATCCGTTTGACTTTGAATTAATTTTCCAACTACATCAAATAGTTGTATTGAAACTTCTAATTCTCTTGGAAATGTTATAATAATATTATCCTCAGATGGATTAGGAAACAAGGTAACATTCTCTGGAGTTAAAATATTTTCATTCGAAAGAATATCTGTAACTGTTACTATTGCATTACAAGTAGCACTGTTACCATTTACATCTGTAACTGTTAAAACAACAGGGTTATCACCTAAATCACCTGTATTAAAATTGTTTGGAGTAACTGTTAATGAAGCAATTCCACAAGCATCAGAAGATCCGTTATTAATATCATCTCCAGTTATGCTTGCATTACCATTTCCATCTAAAACAACAGTTATATCTTGACAAATTGCAATTGGATCTACCGTATCTTCAACTGTAATAACTGCAGAACAAGATTCAGCATTACCGCCAACATCTGTAACTGTTAATAAAACAGTATTGGATCCAACATCATCACAATCAAAAGTATCTATATTCAATGAATAAGAGTTAATTCCACAGTTGTCACTAGAACCATTATCAACATCTGTAGGAACTATAAAACCATTTCCACTAGTGTCCAATTGAACAGTTAAATCTTGACAAATAACTGTTGGTGAAATATTATCTTCTACAGTTACAATTGCTGTACAAGTAGCAGAATTTCCATTTACATCTTCAACAGTTAAAATTACCGTATTTGCTCCAATATCATTACAATCAAAAGTATCGATATCCAATACTAAAGATGAAACTCCACAATTATCATTTGAGCCATTATCAACATCTGAAGGAACTATAGAACCATTTCCATTAGCTTCTAATTGTACAATAAAATCTTGACAAATAGCAGTAGGTGCTATATTATCTTCTACAGTTACAATTGCTGTGCACGTATCAGAGTTTCCATTTCCATCATCAATAGTTAATGTTACCGTATTTGCTCCAATATCATTACAATCAAAAGTATCGATATCCAAAACTAAAGATGAAACTCCACAATTATCACTTGAGCCATTATCAACATCTGAAGGAACTATAGAACCATTTCCATTAGCATCCAATTGTACAGTTAAATCTTGACAAATAGCAGTAGGTGCAATATTATCTTCTACAGTTACAATTGCTGTGCACGTATCAGAGTTTCCATTTCCATCATCAACAGTTAATATTACCGTATTTGCTCCAATATCATTACAATCAAAAGTATCGATATTCAATGCTAAAGATGAAACTCCACAATTATCACTTGAGCCATTATCAACATTTGAAGGTACTATAGAACCATTTCCATTAGCATCCAATTGTACAGTTAAATCTTGACAAATAGCAGTAGGTACAATACTATCTTCTACTGTTACAGTCGCTGTGCAGTTATCTGAGTTTCCAGCAGCATCTGTAACTGTTAGTATAACTGAATTTGCTCCTAAATCATTACAATCAAAACTATTGACATTAATGCTATAATCAATAATACCAATATTATCTGTTGATCCATCATCAACATCTATTGCATTAATTGTAACAGATCCTGAGATGTTTAATTGAACTGTAATATTTTTACAAATAGCAACAGGTGAAGTTGTGTCTATATTATTAAACAAATCTGTTTCCCAAAGTCCTCTTCCATAGGTACCTGCTCTTAATTTTGAATTAGCATGATTAATTTCAAGATCATAATTTGGAACATTAGGTAATCCCGTATTAAATAAAGTCCAAGATGTAACATCTGATTTATAATATACACCTACACTCATTCCAATATATATAGCATCTGCTGGTGAACCACCAGTATTTTCATAAGCTATACTTAATGCGGGGGAATTAGGTAATGAGCCAGAGACATTCGTCCAACTGGATCCAGCATTGATAGATTCATAAACTTTTTGTCCAGAAGTATAACCTCCCAATGTAATCCATAACCTATCAGCATTTAATGGATCAAGCGCTATGGAAGTTATTGTTAAATTAGGCCAAGGACCTGTAATTGTAGTCCAAGAACTACCTGTATTTGAGGATGTTTGTATATTATTACCATTAGCAGCATATAATCTAGCTGGATTATTAACTCCAACAGCTAATGCTCCACGGCCATCAGAACCAAGGTTAATCCAAGTTGACCCCATGTTAGTACTTCTATAAACATCACTATAACCTCCATAAATAATACTTGGGTTTGTTGCGTCCATAGCGTATGGAGTTACCCAAGCACCTGTTGAACCTGAAGGTTTAATATTAGTTCCTGTACTACCCCCATTGGTTGACCTTCTTAATCCACCACCTTGAAAACTGTAATATATGTTGTTATTATTATTATAATCTATCATGCAATCCATACCATCAGCACCATATATATGCTGAATGTTTGGTGTTCCTGTATACTTATTAGACCCATTATCTTGAGCACCACCAACTAATAGGTTTTGATTGTTTTCTACTCCAGCAATTTTATAAAATTGCATTATCTGTAGTCCATTCCAAATATTTGTCCAGTTAAGACCGTTATCTGAACTAACCGAAATACCGCCATCACTTCCACAATACAACTTATTATCTACAGAATTATATACCAATTCATGAATATCTGCATGTACATATTCAAAACTACCGGAAGGTTCTGACCAATTGGTAATACAAGTATTAGTAGCCCCACCATTGGTAGACCTCCATAAATTAACACCGCCTGTAATGGTATTTGAAGCATTCGTTGGATTTACAGCAATTGCTAAATCATACCAAGATTGACTACTAGAATCATTTCCAGATGTACTATACCCTAGAATATTAGGTGTAGTAGCCATTGCACTAAAAGTTAAACCAGAATCTGTAGATCTATATAAACCTTTAAAACTATTAGAGCCAGAAGGACCCGACAAATAATAAACATAATTACTATTTGCTGCACTTACTCCAAGTTCAGATCTATTCTCTCCAGTTGGTAATCCAGAACTTATTGTTGAAAATGAAGAGCCTAAATTAGTTGATCTGTAAAAAGTATTTGTTGTAGAACCATACATTGTATTAGGACTTCCAGGTTTAAACTCTAAATCTCTAAAACTACCACTTTGAACATTGGTCCACGTCGCCCAACCATCAGTTGTTTTTAATATTCCAACAGTTGTAACTGCAAACATAATACTACTATTAGTTGGGTGCATTAGTAATTTATATCCTCTGTTAAAATTTGTTACATTCCAACTTAATCCAGTTGTTGCCCATGTTAACCCTCCATCAGTAGATTTCATTACTCCTATGGATTGAGTGTCTCCACCATCACCATCACCTGTTAAAATATAAACAACATTAGGGTTTGAATGATCAACAGCAATTCCAGAAACCCCTAAACTTGCTAAAGCATCAGACATTGGCGTCCAATTGCTGCCTCCATCAGTAGTTTTCCATAAACCTCCTGCAGGAACTCCTATATAAATAGTGTTTGCATCTGTAGGATGAAAAGCAATAACATTTACTCTTCCTAGTCCTCCATTATATCCACTATTACCATTAGTATAACTTGTAGGTCCTAATGGAGTCCAAGCTCCTGTCGATCTTTCAATGGATGAGTTTTCTGAGTCAATACTAGCAATAACGTCCCAATTTAATTTACTAAAATTTTGTAATTTCCCATCTGCATTAACCATACGCTCCATTTTATATTCCCAGCGTTTATACTGTTTATATCCACTACCTCTACCTTTATCACTATTAATAAAATAGGTGCTTGCTAGGTCTTGGATTTCTTGTAACGTTGTGTTTTCATTGGGGTTTTGAATTAAGTCTAAATATTCTTGTGATTGGACCGTAGGTAAACCCAATAAAAACCCAAATAAAAAAAGTAATTTAATTTTCATAACTTTATTTTTTTAGATTTTTTTGTAACATACTGACTGTTAGTATATTTCAAAGATAACAAAAAAAATAAGAATCTAGTATTACAATCTTTGTATTTTTACAAAAATTAAAAAAAACTTAATGCAGCCTACCCACATATTATTATTGATTGCGAGTTATTTTGGAATCTTAATACTAATTTCATTTTTTACAGGTAAAGAAGATACCAACGAAGCATTTTTCAAGGCCAATAAATCTGCACCCTGGTATTTGGTCGCTTTTGGAATGATTGGCGCCTCCTTATCTGGGGTTACATTTATTTCGGTACCTGGCTTAATTGAAGGACAACAATTTGGTTATTTACAGGGAGTATTTGGTTTTTTTGTAGGCTATTTAATTGTTTTATTGGTTCTAATACCTTTGTATTATAAATTAAATCTTACTTCCATCTATCAATATTTAGAAGAACGATTTGGTAAAACAAGTTATAAAACGGGTGCTTTTTTCTTCTTACTTTCTCGTGTTACCGGAGCTTCATTTAGACTCTATTTAGTTGCATTAGCGATGCAATATATCGTGTTTGAAAGTTTAGGAATTCCTTTTTGGCTAACGGTTGTTATCTCTATTTTACTTATCTGGTTGTATACAAATAAAGGGGGAATAAAAACGATTATTTGGACAGACACCTTGCAAACAGTAGCTATGCTTACTTCAGTTATTGTTGCTATTGTATTAATAATTAATAAATTGGATTGGACATTTGTTGAGACTTTCACAAAAGAATCTTTTAAAAACAAAAGCAAAATCTTCTTTTTTGAAGACGTTAATAGTAAAATATATTTTTGGAAATATTTTATAGGTGGAATCTTCATTACTATTGCTATGACTGGTTTAGATCAAGATATGATGCAGAAAAACTTAACCTGTAGAAACGCTAAAGAATCTAAAAAGAACATGTTCTCTATGTCTGTTTTATTGGTTTTGGTTAACGTTGTTTTCTTAACTCTTGGTGCCTTATTGTTTATTTATGCTGAACAATTTGGAGTTAAAGTTCCTGAACTAAATGGAGTAACTCGAACTGATTTATTATTTCCTGAAATAGCAATGAATCAAGGTCTTGGTAAAGGGCTTGCAATCACATTTATAATCGGATTAATTGCAGCAGCTTATAGTAGTGCTGATAGTGCTTTAACATCATTAACAACTTCTTTCTCGGTTGATTTTTTAAATATTGAAAAGAAGCCTTTTGAAGAACAAAAACCTTTAAGAAAGAAAGTACACGTAGCAGTTTCAATTTTACTTATTATAGTTGTTATTATTTTTAATTCTCTAGAAGGCAGTGTGGTTAGTAATCTATTTAAATTTGCCACCTTCACTTATGGACCATTACTTGGTTTATTTGCTTTTGGAATCTTATCTAAAAAAGAAATTAGAGATAAATATGTATGGATTATTGGTTTATCTTCTATAATTATAACTTACTTAATTACTCTATCCCCAGCTTATTTTACAGAAAGCTTTATTAGTAATTACAATTTTCATTGGGAAATTTTACCACTTAACGGTTTAATAACATTTCTTGGTTTACTATTGATTTCTAAAAAGAAAACAACTAATATTGATTCGTAGACAATAAAACTAAAGTACAAGCTTCTTCTAATTCAATTTTATTTTCTTTTAAAATAGTATAAAAAGCTGAGTTTTCTGTCCCAGGGTTAAAAATAACTCTTTCTGGGTTTAAAGAAATTATATAATCATAAAATGCTTCTTGACGTTTAGGATTTAGATATAAAGTCACCGTATCTATATTATCAAAAAGTCTTTGATCTTTAATTATTTTCACTCCCGCTACTTCACCTAACCTTAATCCAATAGCTACAACGGGGTGACCAAAACCAACTAATCTATTAATAGCAATATTAGAATACCGCACTGGATTTAAGCTAGCACCTAATACAAGAGTTTTCTTCATATAAATTTACAATTTTTATAATACTATGTTAAAAATATAAATATATGTAACAATAACGATTTACTTACGTCTATAAAGTAGAAATATTTCTCTTTGCTGCGTGTTTTTTACGTTGATGGTTAGTGTTAATATTCGCAGTGAAGTAGCAAGCCCAAAGTCATTCTTTGGGCTTGTTTGTTAAAATGTGTTAAAAGGAATACTCCACTGTAACATATTTTTTTTCAACTCGTCATATTCATAATCAAAACAAATATATTTTTCTTTTTTAGGGAAAATAATATTATTAACATCAATCAATCAAAAAATGAACAAATTTTACACTGCATTAGTGGTAATGCTTAGTATATGTACTTTTGCATTTGCTACACCCAACCCAGACAGAAACGGTTCTATTTCGGGAACCGTAATCGACAAAAATTTACAAGAACCCATACCATATGTTTCTATCGTTATTAAAGATTTAAATGATGAAATAATTACTGGAGGAATTACAGATGATCTTGGTGAATTTACTATTGAAGACCTTCCAGAAGGAAAAAGTAAGCTTTACATTCAATATATAGGATATAAAACGTTTACAACAGAAATTGAAATCTCAAAAGGTTCTAGAAAATTACAACTTGGCCGCATAGAATTAGAAGAAGATGTTGAAGCTTTAGACGAAGTTGTTGTTCGTGCTGAAAACTCAACAATTCAACAAAAAATTGATCGAAAAGTAATAACCGTTGGAAAAGATTTAGTTACCGCAGGACCAACTGCATCCGAGTTAATGAACAATTTACCAACTGTTAATGTCGACCCCCAAACTGGAGATATTTCTATGCGTGGCAACAGTAATGTACAAGTTATGGTTGATGGCAAATTAACCAATGTACCCATAGCACAATTATTAAAGCAAATACCTTCCACAGCAATAAAACAAGTAGAATTAATTACTAATCCTTCTGCAAAATATAATCCTGAAGGAATGAGTGGTATTATTAACATCGTTCTCCATAAAAATGTTAAACTTGGAGTAAACGGATCTGCTAGTGTGGGTCTTACTTATCAAGAACAAGCAAAATTTAATGGTTCTTTAGATTTAAATTATCGTAATGGAAAATTTAACATCTATGGAAATTATGCAAATAATGTTTCGAAAAACGAGAACTATGGTAATATTTATAGGCCTGATGATAATTCAGAACAGAATTTCTTTTTTTTAGACGATTCTAAATCAAATATTTTCAAAGCGGGTATCGATTTTTATTTAAATGATAAAAACACCATTTCAGTATTTACAACTCAAAATTTATACGATGGAAAGTTTAATGGAGATGTAGATATTCAATATTATGATGATCCAGAATTCAACCAATCTCAATTATTCTCAAGTGATGGAGGAAATACATCTTCTACATATAATTTTGACTATAAACGAGATTTTGAAAAAGAAGGACACAATATAGAGTTAGAAGCAAATTTCAATACCTATAAAAGTGAGGATGATGCCATTTTTAAATTTTCAGGTGCTTCACCTATCCCTAATTATGAGGATTTTGTTGATGTAGATAGTGAGCGTTTAACCGTAAATTTAGATTATGTAAACCCATTAACTGAAACATCTAAATTAGAGTTAGGTGCAGAAGCTCGTTTATACAATACCATTCAAGATTATAGTTCAACTGGTTTTTCATATAATTCTAATGGGAACTTAACTCCTACACCGAATACAGAATTTGATTATACTCGTGATATCTATTCAGCCTATGCTACCTATGGAAATAAATATGAGAAATGGTCGTATCAAGCAGGCCTTAGAGTTGAAACTGTAGAGGTAAAAGCAGATACCAATACGGTTCGTTCTTTTAGTAACGATTATGTAGAGTTATATCCATCAGCATATGTAACTTATACTCCAACTGAGAAAAATCAATATCAAGTAAGTTACAGTCGACGTGTAGATAGACCTGGAATTAGTCAGGTAAATCCTATTAGAGAATGGAGCACTCCATTAATTTCTTCTTATGGGAATACTCAATTACAACCACAATTTACTAATTCGGTTGAGGCAAATTATACTCGAAGTTTAGAAAAAGGAAGTATAACTGGCGGCGTATTTTATAGATCTATAAATGACGAAATAAATAGAGCAGTATTTATAGATCGTACAGACTTTAATAAGGTAATATTAACCTATGATAATTTTGATAATACCTCAGCTTATGGCGTCGAAGTATCTAGTAATTACAAACCAACTAAATGGTGGAGTTTTAATATAAGTTTCGACTTATACTCTCAGACTCAAACAGGTATTACAGAAACACTAGACAATTCTGGAAATACACCACCAACTGAAGATGATATTATTACTCAAAAAATAGAAGTTGACAATGTGGCTTGGAATTTTAGAATGTTTAATAATTTTAGTGTAACTAAAAACCTAACGCTTTCTGCTTTTGGCTTTTACCGAGGAGAAAACAAAGGACTACAATTTAAAGTTGAGCCAATGTATTTTGTTAATTTGGGGGCTCGATATAATCTATGGGACGGAAAAGGAACTTTTAGCATTAATTATAATGATATCTTCAACACCATGAAGTTTGCATTTGAGGGTAGTAACCCTTATCCTCAAGAAGGTGCTTTTAACTGGGAAAGCAATACAGTATATGTTGGTTTGTCTTACCGTTTTGGGGGTGGAAAATACCGAGCAAAATCTCGTAAAAGAAGAGATAACGATGAAAAATCTGGAAGCGGAGGATTGTTCTAGGTTAAGATATTGTTAAATGAATAATTTAAATGAAACAATATAGTTTTTTATTAGTCTATATATAAAACAATCTTATTGATGATTTATTTGAATTAACCACTTGTAATAAACAGCAAATAATATTGAAAAAAGCCTTTTGATCGAATTCAAAAGGCTTTTTAATTTATGTTAAATTTATGTTTTAGCTTACCATCTTATAATAGCACTCGCCCAAGTGAAGCCAGAACCAAAAGCTGCTAAAACTACTAAATCTCCTTCTTTTATTTTTCCTTCTTCGTGAGCTTCAGACAAAGCAATTACAATAGAAGCTGCTGTGGTATTACCATATTTTTGAATATTATTAAAAACCTGGTCGTCTCTTAACCTAAATTTTTTCTGAACAAATTGTGAAATACGTAAGTTGGCTTGATGTGGAATAAACATATCAATTTTATCAGGAGATAAACCATTGGTTTGCAACCCTTCCATAATCACTTCAGAAAAACGAACTACTGCATTTTTAAAAACAAACGTTCCGTTCATATAAGGATAATAGGATAAATCATCAGGATTATTTAATATTTCTGGAACCCAATGTGCAATACTAGGTCCTTCTACTGTTAATTCTTTAGCGTGTTTCCCCTCACTATGCAAATGAGTAGATAAAACACCTCTTTTTTCATCATTACTTCTTGTTAAAATAGCAGCTCCTGCCCCATCTCCAAAAATTACTGAAACTCCTCGACCACGATCTGAAATATCCAATCCTCCAGAATGAAATTCAGAGCCAATAACCAATATATTTTTATACATTCCTGTTTTTATAAATTGATCGGCAACCGATAAAGCATAAACAAATCCTGAACATTGATTACGTACATCCAATGCGCCAATAGTTGGCAAGTCTAACATATCTTGAATCTGTACCCCACAACCAGGAAAATACATATCTGGACTTAATGTCGCAAAAATGATAAAATCAATTTCATCTTTATCAATACCAGCCTTTTCTATAGCAATTTTGGCAGCTTTTGCACCCATTGATGCAGATGTTTCATTACTACCTTTTTTAATCCATCTACGCTCTTTTATACCAGTTCTTTCCTGAATCCACTCATCATTAGTGTCCATCAACTGTGAAAGTTCATCATTCGTTACTATATTTTCTGGAACAAAATGTCCCAATCCTGAAATTCTCGATGTATACATGTAATTAGTATTAAACCCAAATTCATTTAGTTGAAAATTGGGAGTCTAAATATACTTATTAACTATAGAATGAAGTATTAAATTACATTGTTATAGTATGCATGCATAGTATTTTGTTAATTTCTCTTGTCAACTTGTCAGTAATTTATAATTGGTATTTTTTTTGACTAGTAAATATTTATAAAAAAATATAATAATTAAAATTTATAAATATGAGTAAAGGAACTATTAACGTATCGGTTGAAAATATTTTTCCGCTAATTAAGAAGTTTTTATATAGCGATCACGAAATATTTCTAAGAGAATTAATTTCAAATGCAACAGATGCTACTGTTAAACTGAAGTATTTAACCAATATTGGTGAAGCCAAAGTAGAATATGGCAACCCAATGATTGAAATAAAAATTGATAAAGAAAACAAGAAGCTTCATATCATCGACCAGGGAATTGGAATGACAAAAGATGAGATTGAAAAGTACATTAATGAAATCGCTTTTTCGGGAGCTGAAGAGTTTTTAGAAAAATACAAAGACGAATCTGGAGATGACAAAGGAATCATTGGTCATTTTGGATTAGGATTTTATTCTGCATTTATGGTAGCAGATAAAGTTGAGATTATCTCAAAAAGTTTTAAAGATGAACCAGCAGTTCATTGGGAATGTGATGGTTCTCCAGAATATTCAGTTGAAGAAGCTGACAAAACAGAAAGAGGAACAGAAATTGTACTTCATATCGCTGACGATTCATTAGAGTTTTTAGAAGAAGCTAGAATTAATGAACTGTTAGTGAAGTATAACAAGTTTATGCCCATTCCAATTAAATTTGGAATGCGTACTGAAACATTACCTAAACCTGAAGGAGCAAAAGAAGAAGATCCAGCGCCTACTCAAGAGGTAGATAACATAATAAACAATCCTAACCCGGCTTGGACGAAACAACCTTCAGAGTTAAACCCTGACGATTATAAGAGTTTTTATAAAGAATTGTATCCAATGCAATTTGAAGAGCCTCTTTTTAACATTCACCTTAATGTAGATTATCCTTTTAATCTTACCGGAATTTTATATTTCCCTAAGATGACAAACGATTTAAATATGCAGAAGGATAAAATTCAGTTATACCAAAATCAGGTTTTTGTAACGGATAATGTTGAAGGAATTGTTCCAGAATTTTTAACGATGCTTCGTGGGGTTATTGACTCTCCAGATATTCCACTAAACGTATCTAGAAGTTACTTGCAAGCAGATGGTGCTGTAAAAAAGATATCAAGTTATATCACTCGTAAAGTTGCAGATAAATTAAAGAGTTTATTTAATAGCGATCGTGCAGATTTTGAGCAAAAATGGAATGATATTAAAATCGTTATTGAATACGGAATGCTTTCTGAAGAAAAATTCTTTGAAAAAGCACAAGCATTTGCTTTATATCCAACAGTAGATGACACCTATTTTACAATTGAAGAACTAAAAGAAAAAATAAAGCCACTTCAAACCGATAAGGATGATAAATTAGTAGTGTTATACGCATCTAATAAAGATGAGCAACACGCTTATATTGATGCTGCAAAAGAAAAAGGATATGAAGTTTTATTTTTAGACTCTCCTATCGTTTCACATTTAATTCAAAAATTAGAATCTACTGAAGAAAATGTAACATTTGTAAGAGTAGATGGAGATCATATCGACAACTTAATTAAGAAAGACGAAGAACAAATCTCTAAGTTGAATGATGAAGAAAAAGAAACTTTAAAAACGGTTCTGACAGAGATCATTCCACAAGATAAATTTACCGTACAATTAGAAGCAATGGATAGCAATGCTAATCCATTTATTATTACACAACCTGAGTTTATGCGTCGTATGAAAGAGATGCAACAAACCGGTGGCGGTGGTGGTATGTTTGGTATGGGTAATATGCCAGATATGTACAATTTAGTAGTCAATACCAATAACGAATTGATCGGTGAAATACTAAATACCAAAACTGCTAAAAAGAAAGAGCGATTGGTGAACCAAGCATTGGATTTAGCACGTTTATCTCAAAACCTTTTAAAAGGTGAAGAGTTAACAACTTTTATCAAACGTAGTTTTGAAATGATAAAGTAAGTAAAATAAATACTTTAAAAACCAAGCCTCCTTTTCTTAATTGAAAAGGAGGTTTTTTTATTCTTAAAAATGTTAAAATTCAAGATTTGAATTCAATATTTATTGTAAGAAATACCTTTCAGCTAATTTTTGAGTAGTTCAACTAAAAAATATGATTATCATATATCAATAATTTATTTAGGGATTTTACTAACCAATTATAAACAATTAAAATGAAAAAACTTACCTTATTATTATTCTTTACAATTTTATCAACTTCGATGCTTTTAGCACAAAACAAGGAGCTTACTCCTAATGAAGAAATGCTAGCCATGCCAGAGTTGAAAGTAACTTCTTATTTAGAAGAAAACAATGTTTCCATTAGTGATTACACGATGGAAGAAGATGTGGCAACTCAAAAACGTATAGAAGAAAATGCTAAAAAAAGTAAAATAGCGAAAGTAGAAAGAGAAAAACAAACCGAAGCGGTTAGAATAAGATTGCAAAAATCTGAAAATGCAAAAGCTCAGTTGAAGGCAAAAAAAGCACAACAAGAGCGTTATAAAAATATGAAACTTGATGCTAATGGCAATCCAGTGATTAATAACCAAAATAACAATTAATCATGAGGAACTATACAATTAATCAAGTCTTTAAAAAGAGCTTTTGGTTGTTAGGTGCTTTATTTTTAATAAGCGCATTTACCTATCAAATAACAGCACAAACTGTCTTTGCAGATGATTTTGAGTCTGGAAATATTAGCCAATGGACAGATACAGGAGGGTTATATACAAAAGGGGTTACTACAAATCCTGTTAATAATGGAACATACGCACTTGAAATGATAGGTAGTTCTAACAATGGACCTAATTGGAATAATGGTTTGGGAGCAACATTTCCAAATAGCCAGCCGACTACAATTTCCTATTCAGTTCGTACATCTGACACTAATCAAGGTGCTACAGGATATGTAATAATTTTACCAAATGGCAACAATATGGTTGATTGTTTAATTTGGAGTTATTTTTCTAATGGGATTTATAGAATTTATGCAAATTCAACAAATGAATTGCAATTCCCAGTTTCCAATAATATGTGGTATGATATAGTTTTAGAAAATATTGATTGGACTGCTAAAAATTATGACATAAGAATTAATGGTTCAGTTGTAGCCACAAATTTTCCATTTAGAAACACATCATTAAATTATGTAAGCTATATTGCACTTAGTAATTTAAATGGTGGAGCTACTTCTTATTGGGATGATATTGATATTGGTGGAACATTTGTAGGAGGCAACATAGAAGTAGACGGTTCTGGAAACCTAGTTTATAACGATACCGATGGTGTGGACGATGATCTTACATTAGCTGTAGATGGTTCAAATTACCGTATTGGTGATCCTAATAGTACTTTAATAGCTGGTTCTGGAGCTACACAAGATGGTACCGATGTTTTAGTACCAATAGCTTCCGTAACTGGATCCATACAAATAAACACTCAAGATGGAGACGATTTATTAGATGTAGATTTTTCTGGAGGAAATTTTCCAGATGCTATTAGCTATAATGGTGGTTCGCAAACTGCTGCTCCAGGAGATTTATTATCTTTTACTGGAGGTGCAACATTTGCAAATGTAACACACAATTTTGTTAACGAAAATGATGGATCTGTAGCTATTACAGGTAATGCAACAATTACTTATACAGGTTTAGAGCCTATTATTGATAATTTAAATGCTGTCGATAGAGTTTTTGACTTTACAGGAGGAGCAGAAACGATTACCTTAGATGCAGGTGGTTCTCTTGATAATCAAATAGATTCTACCTTAGGAGAAATGGTAGACTTTAACAACCCAACCAATTCCTTAACTATTAATGCAGGAACAGGAGATGATATTATTAATATTGAAGGAGTCGATGCTGCTTTTGATGCAGATTTAAATATAAATGGTAATGATGGTGTCAATGATGGTATTTTGTTCCAAGCCAATGCTACTAATATTGGTAACGGTAACCTCACAACAGACAGTGAAGCTTTAATAATTAATCAAGATGTAACAACAACTGGTTCAATTACCACTACAACAACCGACGATAGTATAGTTGCAAATGCTACCGTACAATCTACAAACGGAGATATTACTATGACAGCTGGTACTGCACCAGCAGCAGGGCTTAACTATTCAGGTTTAGATATTTTAAATGCTACAGTTCAAACTACAGGTACTGGTAACATTACTTTAACAGGTACTGGAAGTAGTAATGGAACTGGTAATAGTCATTTTGGAGTATTAATAAATCAAGGCTCAACAGTAAGCACAATAGGAGCAAGCACCATAAGTATTATTGGTGTTGGTGGTAATGGTGTTAGTGCAAATCAAGGTATACGAATGCAAGATACTGGTACCACTATTTCATCTGTTAACGGAGCTATTGTTCTAAATGGAACAGGTGGTAATGGAACAGGTAATAATAACGAAGGTATTACTATTATATTTGAATCATTAGTAACTGCAACTGGTACTGGTACTATAAATGTTACAGGTACTTCTGTTGGAGGTGTCAATGCAAATAAAGGAATTGTCTTTTATAATGCGGATGTTATAACTTCTGGTGGTGGTATTACTATGCTTGGAAATGCTGGTGGTACAGGAAGTGCTAATGATGAGTTTACTCTAGAAGGAGATTCTAATATTGAAGATACTGCCAACGGAAACATTACAATTACAGGAACAGGAGCTAATGGAGTAAATGAAAATATTGGAGTTGATTTAAATGGGACAAGTTCTGTTAGAAGTAATAATGGAAATATAACATTTAATGCTACTGGAGGTAATGGTACTGGAAATAATAATAGAGGACTTCGTTTTGTTGGCAATTCATCTATTAGTAGTACAGGAACAGGTGCAATAAACATATTAGCTTCTGGAGGTGCAGGGGTTAATTCAAATTTTGGAGTAGAAGGAAACAATAGTACCATTAGTACTGCTGGTGGTGGAATAACTATTAATGGATCCTCTACTTCAGGAACAGGTAATTCAAATCATGGAATTGTAATAGTTAACAATTCACTTATCACAGATACCGCAAATGGAGCTATTTCATTCACAGGGACAGGTGCAAATGGAGCATCAGGCAACTATGGAGTTGTATTTAATAACGCCATTGCACAAACAAATAGTGGAGGAATAACTGCTCATGGAACCGGTGGAAATGGTACAGGAAGCTTTAATCAAGGTGTTGCTTTACATAATCAAGCCAAGTTTGAAGATTTACTTACAGGAAATATTTCTATTACATGATTTGGTGGTGCTGGTGATCAGCAAAATAGAGGAGTTGATATTCAAGGTACAGGAGTTTCTGTTCAATCTAATGGTGGAAATATAAATATTAATGGAACAGCAAGTGCAAGTGCATTTGGACCCTATAATCTAGGAACAAGTATCCGTAATTCAGCAAACATAGCAACTTCTGCTGCAGGTACTATTGTTATTACTGGTTCAGGAGGTGAAGGAACTAATGTAAATAGAGGTGTCGAAATTGTATCAACTACAACTTCTGTTAGTGCAGAAAATGGAGCTATTACAATTAATGGTACTGGTACAGATACAACTGGAGGATTTAATGAAGGGGTAAATATTGGCTGTCCAATAACTTCAACCGGAACTGGGGATATATCGATTACTGGAACCGCAGGAAATGCAAATACTGCTGGAATTTATTTATCGAATAATGCTACTAGTATAAATAGTTTAGGAAATGTTTCTTTAACTGCTCCAACCGGATATTTGGTTAGCCTATCAGGAATAGTTCCTTCTAATTTAGTAACTGCAATGGCACTTACAATGACTGGAGATATTCATCCAGGTTATAATGGAAGAGGTGTTTTTCCGATAAGTGCAAATACTCTTATTCCGAGTGGAAATACTTATAATGTAAACATTCAAGGTACTGCCACAGCTGGGACAAATTACGATCAATTATTAGTTACAGGAACTGTAGATATTACTGATGTTAACCTAACACTAGTTGATAATTTTGGAGGTAGTGCAACTCCTTTTGATATTCTTACTATTATAAATAACGACGATGTTGATCCTGTTGTTGGAACTTTTACTGGTCTTCCAGATGGTTCTCCAATAGCATTCAATGGAGAAACTTGGTATATTTATTATGATCAAGGAGACGGTAATGACGTTGTATTACGATCTAGTGCTATAAATGTAGAAGTAGACGCAAGCGGAAATTTAGTGTTTAATGATTCGGTTGGTGAAGATGATGAACTAACAATTGTCATTGACGGCACTAATTATCGAATTAGTGATCCTAACAAACCTGTTATTGCAGGTCAAGGAGCTACACAAGATGGAAACGATGTGTTAGTAACGATTGCTTCAGTAATAGGAGCTATAAATATTAACACGCAAGATGGAGATGATAGTTTAAATGTAGATTTAGATGGTGGTAACTTTGGTGATATTGTTAACTACGATGGAGGGAATCAAAATAGTAGTCCTGGTGATATCATGTTATTATCAGCTACAGGAAACTATGCTTCTGTAACTCACAATTTCACCAATGCTAATGATGGATTTATTGATGTAACTGGTAATACGACCTTTAATTATGTAGGATTAGAACCTATTGTAGATAATTTAAATGCTGCTGATAGAATATTCAACTTTAATGGTGGTGCAGAAACCATTACCTTAGATTCAGGCGGTGTATTAGACAACCAAATAGACTCTACTTTAGGAGAAATTGTTGATTTTACAAACCCTAGCAATTCTTTAACAATTAATGGAGGTACTGGTGATGACATTATTAATATTGAAGGAGTTGATGCAGGATTTGATGCAGATTTAAATGTAAATGGAAATGATGCAAATGACATGATTGTTTTCCAAACAAATGCTACTAACTTAGGAAGTGGTAATCTTACTACAACATCCGAAAATTTACAAGTTCTTGCAGATGTTAGTACAACTGGAGCTATAGCTACAACTACTACAAGTGGTTCGTATGTTAATAACGCAACAATACAAACTACTGATGGTGACATTACCATGCTTGCAGGTAGTGCTCCAACAGCTGGGTTAAGTCAATCTGGAATTGCAGTTGTTAGTGGTACCATACAAACAACAGGAACAGGTAATATTTCATTAACGGGTACAGTAGCAACCATAGCAACATCAGTTGGTGTTAACGGTGTTTATGTAGGAAATGGATCTATGGTGAGCACTGTTACGGGAGCAATTAATATTACTGGAAATGGAGCCTCAATTGGTGATCGTTTAAACATGGGAGTTAGATTTAGTAGTTCACCAACAATACAATCTGTTGATGGTGTTATCACGGTTAGCGGTAATGGAACAAATGGAACTGGAAATTTAAATATAGGTTTAAACTTATTTAGTGGAACTGTAATGCAGGTAACTGGAATTGGAACCATCAACCTATCCGGACTCGGCGGAACTGGAGGAACCGATAGAAGTTATGGAATTGCTGTAAATGGATCCTCAGTAACAACCTCCGGTGGAGGTATGACCTTAAATGGTTTTGCTGGCGCAGGAACTACTTGGGAACAAACCGGTGTGGATATTAGATCTGGTGGAAGCCTATCCGATTCTGCAGATGGAGATATTATAGTTAATGGATTAGGTAGCCTGTCAGGGTCTAGTGGGAATTATGGTATCGCAATAATTGATAGTGGATCTGCTCTAACTACTTCAAACGGTAACATTACGATGACTGGTTTTGGTGGAGGTAATGGAACAGATGTAGAAAATTTAGGTATTGTTGTTGCTTTCGATGCAAGAGTTGAAAGCACAGGAACAGGTTCTATTACTTTAAATGGTACTGGTGGAAATGGTACAGAATATAGTACAGGAATCGATAATACAACTGCTATTGTCCGTACAAATAACGGTGACATTAATTACACCGGTATTGGAGGGACAGGTACATTAAACTATAATAATGGTGTCTCTTTATTTAGTAATACTGTTGTAGAATCTACTGGTACTGGAGCCGTAACGATAACGGGAACTGGTGGTACTGGAATAGATGAAAACAATGGTGTTTTAAACAGTGCATCAAATATTAATTCCAATGGTGGAAATATTGCTATTAATGGTACTGCAGGAAATGGAGGTTATAATAACAATGGTGTTGTTATAGCTACCGGAAATGTAGCTAATACTTCAGGCGATACATTTATTACTGGAATAGGTATGGGATTATTTGATAATAATAATGGAGTATATGTTAACGGTTCAAGTATCCTAAATACTACCACTGGAAATTTATCTATAACTGGTAATGCTACTACAACAAGTACTGGACAGTTTAATTTTGGTGTAAGATTAGATAACCCTTCATTAGTTCAAACCGCAGATGGAACTATTACATTAAATGGTACTGGTGGTACTGGTACAGGAAGTTTTAATGCAGGAATTGGTTTAATTGGAGGTAGTGTAATTGCAACTGGTGTAGGTTCTTTATCTTTTACAGGAATTGGTGGAAGTAGTGGAGTACAATTTCAATCAGGGATTTATATGCAATCAGGGAATGTTGTTGAATCTAACGGTGGTGGAATTACCATGACTGGAACTGGTGGAACTGGAGTTAATTTTGCTAATGGAATTACTTTAAGACACAATGGAAATATACAAGACAATAATGGAGGTCATATTTCATTAACTGGAACTGGTGGAAATGGTAATGGAGGTGATATGGGATTGTTTTTCTTACAGGGAGATTTTTCAGTATCTACTTCAACAGGTGCTATTACTCTAAATGGAACTGCAACAAATACTATTGGTGGAATTAATGATGGAATTTTTATGCAAGACACTCCATTTATAAATTCTGGTTCAGGAACTATTACAATGAATGGTACTAGTGCAGATGCTCTGTTTTCTGGAATCAACATTACATCTTTAGGAGGTGCCATTACAACTAGTGGAAACATAATTGCTAATGCAAATATTGGAGAGTTAAACACCCCAGCTGGAATTCCAGCAACTGCGATTTTTGATGCTGGATCAACAACTATTAATGGAGTTATGGCACCTGGACAATCTCCAGGTCAAATGACTGTAAATGGTAGTTTTAATTTAAGTTCTGGAGATACCTATGAATGGGAAATAGATAATAATACTACTCCTGGTAGTGATTTCGATCAAATAGTAGTTAATGGAATAGTTGATATAACAGATGCTACTTTAAATCTTATTGATAATTTTGCAGGGGCTTTACCAGAAGCTGATGAATATGTTATTATCGATAATGATGGTACAGATGCTGTTGTAGGAACTTTTAACGGTCTTGCTAACAATGACGCAATACCATTTAATGGACAGTTTTTATTTATTTATTATGATGGAGGCGATGGAAACGATGTGGTATTAGTAGTAGACTCTACTCCTACCGCTTTCTGCCAGCCTTTCACTGCTGAATTAGATGCTTCGGGTAATGTAACTATTCTTCCTTCTGATGTAGATGGTGGATCTTTCGATCCAGATGGACCAGTTACCTTAACTTTAGACAATGACACTTTTAGTTGTGCAGATGTTGGACCAAATACAGTTACTTTAACAGTAACAGATAGTACTGGTAATACTGCTTCTTGTACTGCTATTGTAACAGTAGTAGATAATATTTTCCCTACTTGGGTAAATACTCCTACAGATCTAACAGTGGAATGTGACGGTGCTGGTAATGTAACTGATTTTAACGACTGGTTAAATAATACTTTTACAGGTACTGATAATTGTCCAAATTGGGTAATTACAAATGATAGTACAGGTCTTAGTGATGATTGTGGTGAAACAGGTTCTGAAACAGTAACCTTTACATTAACAGATGCAAGTGGAAACGCTATTACTGAAACAGTAACATTCACTATCGAGGATACAATTGATCCTACTTGGGATGTTATTCCTACTGATTTAACAGTAGAGTGTGACGGTGCTGGAAATGTTACCGATTTCAACGATTGGTTAAATAATACTTTTAGTGGTTCGGATTCATGTAGTGGTTTTGCAACTGTTACTAATAATAGTACTGGACTAAGTGATGATTGTGGTGAAACAGGTTCTGAAACAGTAACCTTTACTTTGACTGATGATTGTGGAAATGACATCACTGAAACAGTAACATTTACTATCGAAGATACGGTAGATCCTTTCTGGGATGTGGCTCCTGCTGATTTAACAGTAGAATGTGACGGTGCTGGTAATGTTGCTGATTTCGATGCTTGGTTAAATAGTACCTTTAGCGGTTCTGATACTTGTAGTGGTTCTGCAGTAGTAACCCATAACAGTACAGGATTAAGTGACGATTGCGGTGAAACAGGTTCTGAAACGGTAACCTTTACGCTAACTGATGATTGTGGTAATGATATTACTATGGATGCTACCTTCACCATTGAAGATACGACTCCTGCAGTAATTGGATGTCCTGGTGATGTAACTGCCTTTACCGAAGATGGTGATTGTGGTGCGATTGTGCTTTTCCAAAATGCAGTAGCTATCGAAGAATGTGGAGATGTGATTGTTTATCAAACGGAAGGTCTTGGTAGTGGTTCTGTATTCCCTATTGGGGATACCCTTATTGAGTTTACTGCTCAAGATTCTTGTGGTAACTTATCTACTTGTACCTTTACGGTAACTGTAGTTGATGATGATGCTCCAACGGCAGTTTGTCAAAACATTACGGTTCAATTAGATGATACAGGTAATGCTTCCATTACAGCAAATGAAGTAAACTTCGGTTCTTCTGATAACTGTGGTGTAGGTACCTTAGAAATAGATATCGATACTTTTGACTGTAGCAATGTTGGAGATAACGATGTTACTTTAACGGTAACCGATGTAAATGGAAATTCTTCTACTTGTGTAGCAGTAGTTACTGTGGAAGATGTAACGGCTCCAGTGGTGGCTTGTCAAGACATCGTGGTTGAATTAGGTGCTGATGGAACCGTAACGATCGACCCTATGGATGTGGATGGTGGTTCTAGTGATGCTTGTGGTATTGCAACTTATGAATTAAACATCGATACTTTCGGTTGTTTAGATGTTGGTGATTCAACAGTGATCCTTACCGTAACCGATGTGAATGGAAATCAAAGCTCTTGTTCGGCTACCGTAACGGTGGAAGACAATATGGCTCCTGAACTGGTTTGTATGGATGTAACTCTTGAACTTAATCAAGATGGTATTGCGTATATTATTCCTTCTCAATTGGTAGAAACGATTAATGATCCTTGTGGTGTATTAGTATTTACTGCAGATGTAGATGAATTGTACTGTTCTGATATAGGAACTCCAGTAACGGTGAATATATTTGCAAATGATGGTAATGGAAACTCTTCGTTCTGTTCTTCTACAGTAACTGTAGTAGATGTATTAGGACCACAGATTGTGTGTCCTCCTAACGAGCAAGTAAACCTTGATCCTAATGGTACTTATACCCTTGGTGATTATATTGGTGATGGTATTGCAACTGCTACCGATAACTGTACCGATCCAGTAACGATCTTTACACAAGATCCTGCTGCGGGTACTACATTAGGTTTTGGTGTGCAAACTATTACTTTCACAGCGGAAGATGAATACGGAAACGTATCAACTTGTAGTTTCGAATTGGATGTACAGGAAATATTAGGTGCTAATGACAGCGAAGATTTTTCCTCGCTTGTATTATATCCTAACCCTGCTGATAATAAGGTACACCTTAGCAATCCTAGACTGATGGATTTAAATGAGGTAACTGTGTATGACCTAACAGGTAGAATCGTTAATAAAGTAGATTTAAGCAATATGGGATCGGAGATTACAATCGATGTTTCTAATTTAGCTAATGCTACCTATCTATTAGTAATTAAGGGAAGTCAAGGGACTTCTACTAAACAACTAATAGTGAATAATTATTAATACATAATAACATAATTTTAAAACCCCCTTCATTTTTAAATGAAGGGGGTTTTATTTATTGTACTTTTAAACAAAAAACCATATTTATGTTTCCTTGGCATCAATACTTACTTGCTTTATTATTTATTCTTGGTGGAGCTAATCATTTTAGAAAACCAAAAATTTACGAAAAGATAATGCCTTCATATATTCCAGCTCATGGCAGTATGGTTTTAGTTTCAGGAATTATTGAAATGATATTAGGGTTTATGTTAATTACACAAGATAGTCAGCACATTGGAGCTGTAGGTATACTAGTCTTACTAATTCTTTTTACTCCAGTACATTTCCATATGTTAAAGAATAAAGAAGCTTCGTTAAATCTCCCTAAATGGCTATTAATAATAAGAATCCCTATACAATTAGGACTTATAATTTGGGCATACTTATATATTTAATCAAGCAAAAACATCATTTAAAATAACTGCTAAACGTATTCCTCCTTTTTGCAATTGATTCAAAACTGTATTCATATAATCATAAGAGTATCGATATCGCAATTTCTCACCCGGTTCAATGTTATTATAAACATTTTTACAAAGCTCTCGACTTTCATACATCCAATCAATAGTTGTTCCTGCTTGTATTGCTTTTAGTTGTTCTTTAGTTAGATTTTTTGCATTTGCAGCTATTTCAGTATAAGTCATTTTATAACTATCAATCATTTTAGAATCCCAAACTGAATGCAAATTCGTTCCATCATTAAACCATCGTACTTGCAAATCATTTCCACCTTTATCATCTGCCATACCTACGTGCAACGGCTGATGTAAATCACCTATAAAATGAATCAACAATTTTAAATGAAAAACTTTGTCTTCTTTTGATGAAGTCCCATTCTTTAAAACTTCAATACAAGTATTTATTCCAACAATTAAATCTCCTTTATCACTTTTAGGATGTTCTTCATAAGTACTGTCAAATGGGAAGTTTACATAATGCCATGGTCCATATTTTCTATAAGCATTGTCGCTTTTTATTTCATCTGCGTAATTAGAAACATAGGCAATAGAATGTCCATCCAATAGCTTTTCAATTCCTTTTCGAGCTTTTTTAGTTAAGTATTTTTCAGCAATTTCTCCTGTAGCCCTATGACCTGTTTTACTCCAATCATCTGAAGAATAAGAGATGTATGAGTTTAAAAAGATAAAAAGTAATAAGAAAGATAATTTTTTCATGATTCAAAATTTATAACAAAGATACTATTCCTATTTTTTAATAGCATATTATAAAAAACAATTGAATGTTAAAATTGAAAAAAGTTATATATTGAAATTTTTAAATTTTATCCTAAAAATGAAGCTAAAATGGTTTTTAATAGTTGTATTAATTTTCGAATTAAGCCATGCTCAAAATCCAGATTTTATTTCAAATGAATTATCTATAGATTCCTTAATAAATGGAACTTTATTAACTCCAAACACTCGAAATAAACTTCCTTTAGCCATTATTATACAAGGGTCTGGACCTACAGATAGAGATGGAAACCAAACCAAATTAAAAAACAATTCACTTAAGTTTTTAGCTGAGGGTCTATACCATAAAAAAATAGCTTCTTATAGATATGACAAGCGAATGGTTAGGCAAGTTTTAGAAGGAAATTTTGATGAAAGTGAAGTAGATTTTAATGATTTTATTCAAGATGCTAATCAAGTAGTTAACTATTTTAAAAAAGACAAACGATTTTCTGAAATAATTATAATTGGACACAGTCAAGGATCTTTAGTAGGAATGATAGCTGCACAAGAAAAAAATGTTTCCAAATTTATATCAATAGCCGGTGCTGGCCAAGAAATTGATGATGTAGTAATTGATCAGTTAGAAAAACAGGCACCAGCATTGACAGAAAATGCTAGACAATCATTTGATGATTTACGAGTAAATGGTGTTGCTCAAAACTTTAGTCCAGCGTTAGCTTCAATTTTTAGACCTTCAATACAGCCATTTATGTATAGTTGGATGAAATACAATCCACAAACTGAAATTGTAAAGCTTACCATCCCAGTTTTAATCATAAATGGAGATAACGACTTTCAAGTTCAAGTTTCAGAAGCTGAAAAATTAAAAGAAGCAAAACCAAATGCTGAGTTAATTATTATACCACATATGAATCACATACTTAAAGAGATAAAAGGTGATTTATTAGAGAATCAACAATCCTATAACAATGAGGATTTACCTATAATGAAAGAACTAATTAAATCGATTACAAAATTTATTTTAAATTAATAAAAATGCAAGAAACTACAGAAGTTATTCTAGACAATACACCATTATTTACAAATGACACCATTGTTTTTGGTTTATTAATGATTTGTTTAGGTGCAATATTTTATACATCAAAATTCAAAACAGGGTTTTGGAATAAATTTTACAAAATAGTACCCGCGCTTTTTATGGCATATATAGTCCCTGCATTTCTAACAACTGCAGGATTAATAGCGCCAGAGTGGACGACAATAACAGAAAATGATGAAATAATAAAAGGAAGTTCTAATTTATATTATATGTCTAGTAGGTATTTACTACCTGCTGCTCTTGTATTAATGACCTTAAGTATAGATTTAAAAGGAGTATTTAATTTGGGACCTAAAGCTTTAATAATGTTTTTAACTGGAACCATTGGAATTATTATAGGAGGTCCGATTGCAATTTTAATTATTAGTTCTGTTTACCCTGAAGCTCTAGCAACTCCTTTATTTCCAACACCAGCAGTTGGAGAATTCAATGATGTTTGGAGGGGTTTATCAACACTTTCTGGTAGTTGGATTGGTGGTGGTGCCAATCAAACAGCAATGTTAGAAGTTTATAGTTACAATCAAAAATTATATGGAGGAATGGTGTTTGTAGATATTGTTGTAGCAAATATATGGATGGCTATTATACTTATAGGTATTGGAAAAACTGCAAAAATTGATAAATGGTTAGGAGCAGATACGTCAGCAATTGAAAGTTTAAAAGAAAAAGTTTCTGATTATGCTAAAAAAGTAGATCGTAATCCAACCCTAACAGATTTAATGGTTTTAGCTGCTATTGCATTTGGGACTGTTAGTATTGCGCATTTTGGGGCAGGTTATTTAAGTACGTTTTTTGAAGACTTTGTAAATAGTCTAAAAGCTGGTATTACCAGAAATATATTCACCTTTTTAAGTTCTAGTTTCTTTTGGATGATTTCATTAACTACCCTTATTGGAATTTTACTTTCGTTTACTAAAGCAAGAAGTTACGAGGGAGCTGGAGCTAGTAAATTTGGTAGTGTTTTTATTTATATTTTGGTAGCAAGTATTGGTATGAAAATGGATTTAACCTTAATTTTTGACAATTTAGGTTTAATTGCAATAGGAGTAGTTTGGATGGCGATTCATGCTGGTTTATTGATTTTAGTTGCCAAATTAATTAAAGCTCCATATTTCTTTTTAGCAGTTGGAAGTCAAGCAAATGTTGGAGGAGCTGCCTCTGCACCTATTGTAGCATCTGCTTTCCATCCTTCTCTAGCAACCGTAGGAGTTTTACTTGCTGTTTTTGGATATGCAGTAGGAACTATTGGAGCTATTTTATGTACTGTTTTAATGCAATTGGCTTCAATTTCGTCATAATTTTATTAAAAAAATAATGCATCTTTGCGAATCTAAAATTGCATTGAAAATGAATAAATTTATAACACTTCTAATTGTATCAATTCTTATAATTAGTTGTTCTTCTAATGAAAACAAAATGACTTTAACTGGGAATGTTAAAGGATTAAAAAAAGGAACCTTATTACTTCAAAAAATCGAAGATTCTTTATTAGTTTCCGTTGACTCTATTTCTGTTAATGGAAGTTCAGAATTTAGTTTTTCTGAAACAGTTTTGGAACCAGAAGTTTATTATTTATTCGTACGATTAGAAAATGGTGTTTTAAATGATGATCGAATTTCATTTTTTGCAGAATCAAATCCTATTATCATTAACACTACACTAAATAATTTTGCAGTAGACGCAAAGATTACTGGATCTATTAATCAAGAAAAATATAAAGAATATAAAAAGATTATTGATAGATATTCTAACAGAAACTTAGAACTAATTGAACAAAGTTTTGAAGCAAGAACACAAGGAAACGACTCTTTAGCTAATTCCTTGGATAAAAATCAAAATTCAATAATGGCAAAAAAATATTTAGCTACTATTAGTTATGCTTTATCAAATAACGATTTTGAAATTTCACCGTATTTAATGGTTAGTTATGTTAATGATGCTAAGGTGACCTATCTAGACTCTGTATATAATAACCTTACTCCAAAAATCAAAGACTCTAAATACGGAAAGTATTTAGAGTCTTTGATTCAATCTAGAAAAAAATAGAAAATTAACTTAAAGCATTAATTCTATCTATTAATTTTCTTCCATTATTTTCTAATTCTTGATTAATTCCATTAAAATGTTGTTTACTGTTTTCAACATTCTTTTGGTTTACTTTTGTAATTAAATCGTCAAAAACTTCTATTGCATCATCAATGATAGCTTCAGAGTCCTTTGTTTCTTTTTCTGGATTCGTAAGCTCCCATAAATAAACAGCTTCAATGATATCTCCTAATACGTAGTTGATGTCTTTTTTTAAATCGCGAATATTTGCCATAGTATTTTAATTTTTTGCAAAAATACTACATTTCAATCTTTTAGGGAATATAAACTTCTAAAAATACAGCTGAAATAGATTTAATTTGGATATCATTAATTAAAGCTGGAATTAGTAGTGTATCCCCTTTCGAAAAATTTTCAGAAACATTGTTTACAGTTATACTTCCTTCCCCTTCTATACACATATAAACAACAAAGGAGTCTATCAAACTTAAATCACGATTCAAATTTTTTGTAACTGTTAATTTATTAGTTTGGAAGTAGCTTGTTTTGCATAAATTAACAGGAATATTATTTTCATCAATATATTCTAATTTGGCAGTCGAAGATCTATCAAAATCTATTGCATCTATTGCTAAATCTGTATGCAATTCCCTCAACTCTCCATCCAGTCCAGGTCTGTTATAATCATAGATTCTATATGTAATATCTGATGTTTGTTGTATTTCAGCCAACACCACACCAGCTCCAATCGCGTGCACAGTTCCCGTTTTTATAAAAAACGAATCTCCTTTTTTAACATTTTCATATTGTAAGATTTTGGAAAGTGTATTTTCTGAAAGATGTTTTTGATACAATTCTTGTGTAATCTTTTTGTTGAAGTCTATAATTAACTTTGCATCTTCATTAACATCTAAAACATACCACATTTCAGATTTACCAAATGAATTATGACGCTCTTTGGCTAATTCATTATTTGGATGCAGTTGTACAGACAAATCTTCTCGAGCATCAATAAATTTAAATAATAAAGGAAATTCATTCCCAAAAGATTTATAAACACTCTTTCCTAAAAAGTCTACGTTAAACTGTTTTATTAATTGTGTCAATGACTTTCCTTTTAGTAAACCATTATTTACAATTGATACATTATTTTTAATATCCGATATTTCCCAACTTTCGCCAGTATTTTTATTTACAGGCTTATTTAATAATAAATTTAATTTATTACCTCCCCAAATTTTTTCTTTTAAAATAGGAGTAAACTTTATTGGATATTTTAATTGATCTTTATTCAAATATTATTCTTAATTACCTGTATAAACCACATAATTTCTAGGAGTTTCATATAGCGTAACTGCAACTTTATAGTTATCATTTAATCTTAATCGCAATTTATTCCATATCAAGATTACTATGTTTTCCATCGTTGGATTTAATTCTTTAAATTCAGGAATATCTAAATTTAAGTTTTTATGATCTAAATAATCCTCAACCTCTTCTTTTATAATGGTCTTCAATTCTTCAATATCTATTAAAAACCCAGTTTCTTGATTAACTTCACCAGTTACTCCAACTTCAAGTTCATAGTTATGACCATGAAAATTAGGGTTGTTGCATTTTCCAAAAACTTTATTATTTTTCTCATCACTCCAATCGGGTCGAAATAATCGATGGGCGGCATTAAAATGAGATTTTCTATATACGGTTAAACTCATATTAATATATGCTTATAAAAATTATCGAAAATTATTTTAAACCACGCTGTATAGTTATTAGGGTTTGAAACCATATCATTTTTCACATCTTCTAGTAACATCCATTTCCAAGATGCTACTTCCTCCAAATTAATAATAGGTTTGTCATTAAACTTACCTACTAATATGTGATCATATTCATATTCTGTTAAACCATTTTCAAAAGGGGCTTTATATATAAATGAAGTGGTTTCTGATAATTCCGTTACAAATCCCATTTCTTCTTGTAATCTTCGTTTTCCTGCCTCTATATTGCCTTCTCCGTTGCGTTGGTGGCTACAACAAGTATTGGTCCATAATCCTGGAGAATGATATTTATTGAGGGCTCTTTGTTGGAGCATTAATTCATTAGAATCATTAAAAACAAAAACTGAAAATGCTCTATGAAGAACTGCTTTTTCATGCGCTTCTTGCTTTGGCATTAACCCAATTTGTTCGTCTTTTTCATTAACAAGTATTACTTGCTCTTCAATCATCATAGCACATTGATTTTCTTCAAAAATACAAAACGAAGTGGTATAAAAAAAAACGTTTAATAAAGATATTAAACGCTTTTTTAAAGTTGGTTAGTTATTTATTAGTTTTGAATAATAAACATAGAGCGTCTATTAAGCTGATGTTCTTCTTCGGTACACTTAACACCATTAGAACATTCATTTACATGTTGTGTCTCTCCATACCCTTTCGCAGTTAATCTATTTCGATCTATACCTTGATCTACTAACCAATTAAGAGTTGATTGTGCTCTTTTTTCAGATAATATCTCATTATATAAATCATCACCTCTAGAATCAGTATGAGATTCTATATGAATATTTAATTCTGGATATTCTCTCATTGCAGCTAAAATTTTGGCTAATTCAATTTCTGCATCAGGACGTATATTAAACCTATCAAAATCAAAATAAATTGGTTCTAAAGTAAGTCTACACCCTAAATCATTAGGAGGACAACCTATTAGCTTTAATTTAAGTGGTACAACAATACTTCCTGATTTAATAGGTGTTTTTACTACCTCCTCTTTTGATGTATATTGTGTTTTAACTCCTCTTAAAGAATATTGTTTATCACAATCTGCTATAAAACTATAACTTGCATCTGATCCAACAATTGCTGAATCTACCAATTGGTTTTCTTCATCCAATAAAGATACAACAGCACCTGGAAGTAAAACCCCAGTATCAATATCTGTTACAGTTCCATTAATACTTACTACACATCTTTCATTAATTAAATAAATCTCATCATCAATAGATCCTTTATCTCCACTTCTATTAGAGGAAATATATCCTATTCTTTTCTCTTCATTTATGATAAAACCAAAATCATCATAAGCACTATTAGTTGGTTCCCCTAGATTAGTTAATTCGCCAGTAACAGAACCATTTTCGTTTAAGTTAGTAACAAATACATCCAATCCTCCAAGTCCCACATGTCCATCTGATGAAAAATATAATTTATTTTTATCACTAACAAAAGGGAATGTTTCTTTCTCTTCAGTATTTATTGTTGCTCCTAAATTTACAGGTTCTCCGTAAGAATCATCTTCTAATATATCAACATACCATAAATCCGATTGTCCATAAGTCCCTTCCATATCTGATGCAAAATACAATCGTTTATCATTATTACTTAAGGCAGGGTGTGCAACAGAAAATTCTTCACCATTAAATGGTAACTCAACTACATTACCCCAAAAAGTATCCCCGCTTTTAGTTGCTTTGTATAGCTTAAGGCGAATTGTCTTGTTGCTGTCCCTGCCTTTTTTTCCTTCTATAAAATTATTTCTTGTAAAATACAAGGTTTTTCCATCTTTAGTAAATGCTGTAGAAGACTCATTATATTTAGTATTAACATCTCCGTCCAATAAAGTAACATTTGAGAGGTTTCCTTCTTCATCCATATCTGCTTGATATAAATCAAGAAATGGTAATCCATTCCAACTTAAAGTTTTTTCACCTTCTTCTTTTTTTGAAGAAGAGAAAACTACTTTTGATCCGTAAAATGAAGGTCCAAAATCTGAAAGCTCTGTATTAATCGAAGTCGTATCTAAAGAAAAATCTCTTGCATTTTCTGCAATACTGTTTAAATAATCTGGATGATCTGAAAAGTTTTTTGCAACTATATCATTGCCTCCATTTTCAAAAAACAATTTCATTATTTCATCAGATTCAGTATATTTTCCAGCACTTTTCAATGACTGTGCTCCTCTGTAATAATACTCAGGTTCAATATCATCTGGAAATTCGTTTAATAAACTTGAATACCATTTTGAAGCACTTTTATATTCACTATTGTAATAATAAGTATCTCCTAATCTTTTATAAATTTCAGCAGATTTATATCCATCTTCTACCACTTTAAGGTATACTTCTCTTGCATCTATATACGAATACTTGTCAAAGTTTTTATTTGCTTTAGCAACTTTCCCTCTTTGTGAAAAAGAGCTTGTTGATAGCAACAACATTATAAGTAAAAGGGATGCGTTTTTTAAAAATACTTTCATATCTATATCTTTTTAGAAGAATCTTGGTGTTAATACTCTTTCAGGCTTATTAAATACATCAAATCGAACCATAAACTCGTATGAACCTCCATTATTTTTTTCAAGATCAGTTGTTTCAAAATCATATCCAAAGCCAATAAAGATTTGATCTGTAAATTGGAATCCTGCCAATGCACTTAATGCTGCATCCCAACGATAAGCTGCTCCTAATGTTAACTTTTCGTAAAGTAAAAAGTTAAGTGATAAATCAGCTTGTAAAGGAGAACCAGCTACTGCTTTAAACATGGTCGCAGGTTTAAATTTTACATTTTCACCTAAATCAAACACATAACCAGCTATAAAAAAGTAATGCAATCTTTCAGCTGCTGTTGTTACTTGTGCAACAGGATCTCCAGTTTCTAGATCATTGATATCTGATTGATCAAAATGCTTTGTTGTTAAGAAATTTGGAACAGATAATCCGGCATAAAATTTATAGGTATTAAAATAAACACCAGCACCAATTTGAGGTGAAACTTTATTGTCTATATTATTTTCAAATATATCACCTTCATCTGCAATATTTAATTTTGAAAAATCTACATCCAAAATATCAATTCCAGCTTTTACTCCAAATGATAATTGTGAAGTTTCACCAGTATTAATCGTATAGGAATAATCTGCCGTAACATTAGTATTAATTGATGGCCCTATTGCGTCAGTTACAATTGATAATCCAAGACCCATATTATCTAATGATCCAATAGGTGAATCAACAGTTAATGTTCCTGTTTCTGGAGCTCCTTCTAATCCTACCCATTGAGTACGATATAATAGCCCAAAACTTAATACATCTCGATTACCTGCATAGGCAGGGTTTATCACCTGAGTATTATACATATACTGAGTATATTGTGGATCTTGTTGAGCATTTCCAGAAAAGATGCCTAGAAAAATCAAAAGTGCGATTGCTAAATAACTTTTTTTCATATTAAGTCTTTTTATTCCCAGGAGCTTAATTCACTCCCGGGATTTTAAAATTTTCTATCTATTTAAATATAAGTAACCTGAATAACTATTTTTTCCTGGATTTTCACCTGAGAATGTAATGACATAGAAATATGTTCCTGTTGGTACATCTCTATTTCCTTCTATAGTAACCCTTGCATTGGATTCTCCAGTAAATACATTACTTGACTCATTATATCCATTTGCTTCAAAAATTAATATACCCCAACGGTTGAATATCCTTACGTTATTATTTGGATACATATCTATACCGTTTATCTGGAAGTAATCATTATATCCATCTCCATTTGGAGTAATACCATTAAAGATTTCCCAATCTGCTCCACCAACTCCAGGTAGATCGACTACAGTTGGATCGTTTGGTTCTTCTGTATCAGGGTCGTCAGATTCGTCTGAAACTATTTCGTCTCCAAATTCATCTTCACCAGTCACGGTAGCTTGATTTATAACAAATCCATTATCAATATCGTCTTGTGTTATATAATAGATTGCTGTAAAAGTAGTATCATCTGTCTCTAAAGGCATTAATACTGCTATTGGTCCACCTTCAATTATCAATCCTGGTAATGGATCTTCAATTGTTATATTATATATAGGTTCATCTCCATTATTAGTGACACTAAATGTATAGGAAATTGATTCCCCAACATCCGAGTTACCATCTTGATCTTCATCATTCCATTCTCCTGATTTCTCCAGAACTAATGACCAAACTGGAGGAGCTGGTGCACAGAAATCAACCCAAGTTGATCCATCTTCTAAGAAGCTAGAATCGTGAGATAAATCGGTTGCTACTAATCCTGTTTCTACACCGGTACCTTCAGCTGTAGCTTGATTTTCTATATACCCGTTATCAAAATCTTCTTGAGTTATCGTATAGATAGCTGTAAAAGCATCTGTATTAATCTCATCTATTGCTAAGTTAATAGGTCCACCTAATACTGCTACCATAGGATCCGAAACTATAACATCAGTTAATGCTTCATCAGCTGAAGTGTTTTTAACTTGGAAGGTATATAGTATGGTTTCACCAACCTCTGGACATCCATTATCATTTTCATCTACTATTATTGCTTCTTTAATTAATGCAATAGTTGGTGCATCGACAGTAACTACACAGAAATTAGTAAATATTGTTGGATCATCTTCTAAGAAGCTATTGTCATCAGATAAATCTGTAATTACATCTCCAATAGGTGTTGTTCCAAACACGGTTGCTTGATTTTCAACTTGTCCTACATTAACAGCATCATTTTCAGTAATGATATAATCAGCTGTAAATGTAGTTGCATCTATTTCTCCAGGAAGTAAAGCAATTGGTCCACCATTTACTGTTACTAATGGATCTGTAATAGTAACATCTGTTAATTCAACATTACCCATATTGTTTACTGTAAAAGTATAATGTAAAACCTCTCCTTCATCAGCACAATCATTACCGTTTTCATCAATTAATTCAACTTCTTTAATTAAAGCAATACACTCGTTTTCAATAAATACTGGTATTGTGAATGTACATCCATTTGCATCAGTAATTAATATAGTATTATCACCTTCAGTTAAGTCATTAAATATTCCACTATTTTGAGTTGTTCCACCATTTAAAGTATATTCATATGGTAAAGTTCCTCCATTAACTTCAATAGTTACTGAACCTAATCCTGTACACTCAATATTAACTTGAGAAATAATAGTAGCATCTAAACCAGATTGTGGTTCTGTAATGGTTACACTATTTGTAGTAGTACATCCATTTTCATCAGTAACTAACACCTCATAGGTTCCAGCTGTCAATCCTGTTTGATCTTCAGCAGTTATTACTAATCCACTTCCGTCTGTAGTAGTCCACAAGTATGTATAATCTGGTGTTCCTCCATTAACTGTTAAATCAATTTCTCCTGAAGCATCTCCATAACAAAGTACATCTGTTTGTGAAGTTATTTCTGAAGTCAACTCTTCATCTGGACCTGCAACAGTAGCACTAGCTGTTGCTGTACAACCATTCGCATCTGTTACAACAACAGTATATGTTCCAGGATTTAGGTTAAATAAATCTTGTGTTGGTTGGCCATTACTCCATAAGTATATGTAATCTGGAGTTCCTCCACTTACTGAAATATTAATTTCTCCATTTGCATCTCCATAACATAATACATCTACTTGTGATGTTATTGTTATTGACAATGGTGATTGTGGACCTTCTATGATAACTGTTTCAGTAATTGAACATCCATTTGCATCCGTAATTAAGACTTCATAGGTGCCAGCTGTTAATCCTGTTTGATCTTCAGCATCTGGTACTAAACCACTACCATCTATTGTAGTCCAGAAGTATGGATAATCTGGAGTTCCTCCACTTACTGTGATATCAACAGATCCATTAGCATCACCAAAACAAAGTTCGTTTACTTGTGATGTTATTTCAAAAACTAATGCCTCTACTGTATATGTGTATACCCAGTCATGACTATTACCAACACAATCTGTATAAGTCCAAGTATAAATTATTGTTCCCTCAAAGCCATCAAATGTTCCACTTAATATTGGTCCAGTTGGCTGAATTGGATTACCACAATTATCATTAACCATTGGTGGTATTGGCTCAATAGCTTCGGTTTCACAAGCAATTATACTACCTTCATCTTCTGGCATCTCGAAATCTAACACCTCTACTGTGTAAGTATATACCCAGTCGTGGTTGTTTCCCGAACAATCTTCATAGTTCCAAGTATAAGTAATTGTTCCCTCACAATCCTCATAAGTTCCTCCTTGTATAGGACCAGTTGGCACTATTGAGTTACCACAATTATCATTAACCTGTGGAGGAGTAGGCTCTAAGGCCTCAGTTTCACAAGCAATTGATTCTTGATGAACAACATCTTCCGGCATTTCAAAATCAACAACATCTATTGTATAAGTAAATAACCAATCTGTATCATTTCCTGCACAATCAGTAAAAGTATATCGGTATATGATTGTTCCTTCACATCCATCGTAAGTTCCTTCTTCTGTAATTCCTCCAGTTGCCTGAATCTCATTATCACAAGCATCCATCACTGTTGGTAACTCAGGTGCTACAGCATCTGCCTCACACTCTACAGTATCACTACCATCTGCAGGTACTTCTGGATCGGTTGTTAAATCTACATTGTATGTAAATAACCAATCTGTATCATTTCCTGCACAATCAGTAAAAGTATACCGGTATATGATTGTTCCTTCACATCCATCGTAAGTTCCTTCTTCTGTAATTCCTCCAGTTGCCTGAATCTCATTATCACAAGCATCCATCACTGTTGGTAACTCAGGTGCTACAGCATCTGCCTCACACTCTACAGTATCACTACCATCTGCAGGTACTTCTGGATCGGTTGTTAAATCTACATTGTATGTAAATAACCAATCTGTATCATTTCCTGCACAATCAGTAAAAGTATATCGGTATATGATTGTTCCTTCACATCCATCGTAAGTTCCTTCTTCTGTAATTCCTCCAGTTGCCTGAATCTCATTATCACAAGCATCCATCACTGTTGGTAACTCAGGTGCTACAGCATCTGCCTCACACTCTACAGTATCACTACCATCTGCAGGTACTTCTGGATCGGTTGTTAAATCTACATTATAAGTAAATAACCAATCTGTATCATTTCCTGCACAATCAGTAAAAGTATATCGGTATATGATTGTTCCTTCACATCCATCGTAAGTTCCTTCTTCTGTAATTCCTCCAGTTGGTGTAATTGCATTATCACAAGCATCAGTTACTACTGGTAATTGCGGTGCTACAGCATCTGCCTCACACTCTACAGTAGCACTTCCATCTGCAGGTACTTCTGGATCGGTTGTTAAATCTACATTATAAGTAAATAACCAATCTGTATCATTTCCTGCACAATCAGTAAAAGTATATCGGTATATGATTGTTCCTTCACATCCATCGTAAGTTCCTTCTTCTGTAATTCCTCCTGTTGGTGTAATTGCATTATCACAAGCATCAGTTACTACTGGTAATTGCGGTGCTACAGCATCTGCCTCACACTCTACAGTAGCACTTCCATCATTGCCTGGATCAGGTGCATCTCCAATTGTCAATTCCACATTATAAGTGAATACATAGTCTGTTGAATTGTTTGCACAATCTGTATAGGTATATCGGTAAACGATTGTTCCTTCACAATCATCATAAGTTCCTTCCTGAGTTAATCCACCTGTTGGTGTAATTGCATTATCACAAGAATCTACTATCGTAGGTAACTGGGGTGCTACAGCTTCTGATACACAAGACACAGTATCACTACCCGTTGATGGGTTTACTACTGGTGCTGTCGTTAAATCAATTGTATAAGTATATGTGTAATAATCTACAACATCTCCTGTACAATCTGTATAACTCCACTTGTATTCTACTGTTCCTTCACAAGTAATTGGATCTGGTGTTGAAGTAACTCCTACATAAACAGGTACTACTTCATTTCCACAAGAATCATCAACCGATGCTGGTGCAGTTGGAAGCGTCGCATCATCAACACATTCTACTGTTTGAGTATCATCCGTTGGTGCGGTTATTCCTCCTGTATAATCTACCGTATAAGTATATACGTAATCCGTCGAGTTGCTTGCACAATCTGTGTAAGTATATCGGTAAACGATTGTTCCTTCACAACCATCGTAGTTACCCTCTGTGGTTAATCCACCTGATGGTGTAATTAAATTATCACAAGTATCTACTATCGTTGGTAATTGTGGTGCTACAGCATTCGCCTCACACTCTACAGTATCACTACCGCTTGATGGATTTACTACTGGTGCAGTCGTTAAATCTATCGTATAAGTATATGTGTAATAATCTACTACAGCTCCTGTACAATCTGTATAACTCCACTTATATTCTACTGTTCCTTCACAAGTAATTGGATCTGGTGTTGAAGTAACTCCTACATAAACAGGAACTACTGCATTTCCACAAGAATCATCAATCGATGCAGGTGCAGTTGGAAGCGTAGCTTCATCAACACATTCTACTGTTTCAGTATCATCCGTTGGTGCGGTTATTCCTCCTGTATAATCTACCGTATAAGTATATACGTAATCCGTTGAGTTATTTGCACAATCTGTGTAAGTATATCGGTAAACGATTGTTCCTTCACAACCATCGTAGTTACCCTCTGTGGTTAATCCACCTGATGGTGTAATTAAATTATCACAAGTATCTACTATCGTTGGTAATTGTGGTGCTACAGCATTCGCCTCACACTCTACAGTATCACTACCGCTTGATGGATTTACTACTGGTGCAGTCGTTAAATCTATCGTATAAGTATATGTGTAATAATCTACTACAGCTCCTGTACAATCTGTATAACTCCATTTGTATTCTACTGTCCCTTCACAAGTAATTGGATCTGGTGTTGAAGTAACTCCTACATAAACAGGTACTACTTCATTTCCACAAGAATCATCAACCGATGCAGGTGCAGTTGGAAGCGTAGCTTCATCAACACATTCTACTGTTTCAGTATCATCCGTTGGTGCGGTTATTCCTCCTGTATAATCTACCGTATAAGTATATACGTAATCCGTCGAGTTGCTTGCACAATCTGTGTAAGTATATCGGTAAACGATTGTTCCTTCACAACCATCGTAGTTACCCTCTGTGGTTAATCCACCTGATGGTGTAATTAAATTATCACAAGTATCTACTATCGTTGGTAATTGTGGTGCTACAGCATTCGCCTCACACTCTACAGTATCACTACCGCTTGATGGATTTACTACTGGTGCAGTCGTTAAATCTATCGTATAAGTATATGTGTAATAATCTACTACAGCTCCTGTACAATCTGTATAACTCCACTTATATTCTACTGTTCCTTCACAAGTAATTGGATCTGGTGTTGAAGTAACTCCTACATAAACAGGTACTACTTCATTTCCACAAGAATCATCAACCGATGCAGGTGCAGTTGGAAGCGTAGCTTCATCAACACATTCTACTGTTTCAGTATCATCCGTTGGTGCGGTTATTCCTCCTGTATAATCTACCGTATAAGTATATACGTAATCCGTCGAGTTGCTTGCACAATCTGTATAAGTATATCGGTATATAATTGTTCCTTCACAACCATCGTAGTTACCCTCTGTGGTTAATCCACCTGATGGTGTAATTAAATTATCACAAGTATCTACTATCGTTGGTAATTGTGGTGCTACAGCATTCGCCTCACACTCTACAGTATCACTACCGCTTGATGGATTTACTACTGGTGCAGTCGTTAAATCTATCGTATAAGTATATGTGTAATAATCTACTACAGCTCCTGTACAATCTGTATAACTCCACTTATATTCTACTGTTCCTTCACAAGTAATTGGATCTGGTGTTGAAGTAACGCCTACATAAACTGGTACTACTTCATTTCCACAAGAATCATCAACCGATGCAGGTGCAGTTGGAAGCGTTGCTTCATCAACACATTCTACTGTTAAAGTATCATCCGCTGGTGCTGTGATTCCTCCTGTATAATCTATCGTATAAGTATATACATAATCAGTCGAATTGTCTGCACAATCTGTATAGGTATATCGGTAAATAATTGTTCCTTCACAACCATCGTAGTTTCCTTCTGTTGTTAATCCACCTGTTGGTGTAATTAAATTATCACAAGAATCTACTATCGTTGGTAATTGTGGTGCTGCAGCATTCGCCTCACACTCTACCGTAGAACCTCCTGTTGAAGGATCTACTACTGGTGCAGTCGTTAAATCTATATTAATTATTTGTGTAACATCTGTAAATAAACCACAAGAATCTGTTACTCTATATGTTCTAGTTATCGTTGGTTCACAAGGTACATCATTAGAAACATCACCTTGATGAGTTACTGTAGGTGTACTACAATTATCATCTTCATCATCAACCAAAGTAATATCTGGATCTGGCACATCATCAATACACTCTACCGTAATAGGATCCAAATTGGATGCCGTAGGTGGTGTTGTATCTGCACTTAAAGTAAATGTAGATGAACAGCTTTCATCCTGATTACAATCATCTGTAGCACTTAATGTAACAATAATAATAGTTCCAGCACAAATATCGGTTGGAGCAACAAGATCACCAATTGGTATTGATATCCCATCTACAGTTGCTGTTAAAATTTCTTGAGTATTTGTTCCACCTGATGAAGAAAAACTACCATACCAAGTTGCGTAATCTCCAGCTATATCGTCATTACAATCTACTGTCACATTAGCTGGACAATTAACTGTAATAGGATTATTTGGTGGACTAGTAATAGTAACACTTTCAGATGTAGTACAACCATTATCATCTGTTACTGTAACATTATATGTTCCTGCAGTTAATCCGGTTTGATCTGCAGCATCATCATCTAAACCACTTCCATCACCTGTAGTCCATAAATAAGTATATGGAGAAGCTCCGTCTGTTACTGTTAAATCTATAGATCCATCTGAGTCACCGTAACAAGTTACATTTTCTTGAGTATAACTAGAATCTAAATCTGAACTAGACAATTCTAATGTTGATACTGGTGAGAAACAAGTAAATCCAGGATGGTAAAAGAAAGCATACCATGTTCCAGGAGGTGTAACCGTTGTATTTGTTAAATGATCTGCTATTACTGATGGATCTGAATTTGTACTCCATTTTAATTCAGCACCAGTAGGAATATCTTGAGCTAATACATAATCATCTAAATCTACTGGACTATTTATACAAAGAGAAGCATTATCTGTTGATAATTCTGGTGGATTTGCATAGCCTTCTATACTTAATCTTAATCCATCAACCAAGACTACAGATCTTCCTGGGTCACCTGTTGCATAAAAAACATTTACAGTTCCCGAATTATCTGTTTTAAAAGTAATACAAACATTCTCCCAATAAGGATTAATTTCTGTCCAACCACCAGGGTTTTGAAAACCACCATTTCCACTTGTTGCAGTAGTCAGTTTAGGAGGAAAATCACTTGCTGGATGCACATTTAAATCACTGTGTGTATAGGTTAAAGGATCGCTAATAACAATACCTCCAGAATCTATTCCAAATTCTAAATTTGGTTGATACTCTACATAATCACCATCATTATTACTATACCTTGGGATTACTGCAATTTCAAAACAAACTGTATAAACTGTATTTGGTTGTACAATGATATCCTGATTAATAGATTCATTTTCATATGAGAATATTGAAAAAGGACCTCCATCTAAATTTGATTGTTGTATTATTCCCGGTGTATCAATATTAGCATCACTATTAGAATAAGAAATATATTGACCTTCCGACCAATCTACCGTTCCATTATCGTCCCAACAAGTATAAGCTACATTTCTAATATATCTACCATTTGTACCACCAACTGCAGTTTTAAATGTTCCACTAGAAATATCATCCTCATCAAAGGAACCACAAGTAATAAGATTACAAGATCCTATTGGCATTCTATTAGTAGTATCAAATAATTCTGAATTATTAGAATTATTACCACTAGTAGCATTATAGATTTTATCTAAATTAGCATTATATTCTTGGATATATTCTTTAGAATATTTATCCGAAGCAGATAAATAATCTGACTCTTCAATAATGCCATTTCCATTTCTATCTTTTACCTCTTGCGAAAAAGATACACTTGTAGAAAAAATTGTAACCAAGGTAATTACAAAAAAAAGTAATTTCTTATACGGGAAAGAAGTAGTTTCTTGCATGTTTATAAATTTTATTATTAAATATCTTTATGTGAAAATGTGAAAAAGTTACAAAAGTAATATCAAAAACAAAGAAATCTCCTACACAATTTCAACATTTAGACGAAATGCAAAAAAAAACTCGTTGAAATGCTAAAAAAAGGTTAATAAGTATACTTTTTTTGTAGGAACCTTATATGCGTATAAGTACGTAGATGACTATAAAATAAAATATTACAAAGATTTTTTTTTGTGAGAACGGCTTAAATATATATAGCTAATCATACAGTAAAAATCTACTAAACAACTCGTATATTTGCCAATTCTTAAAAGAAAATATATGTCACTACAAAGTGAAATTAATAGGAGGAGAACCTTCGGAATTATCTCACATCCAGATGCTGGAAAAACTACATTAACTGAAAAATTATTACTCTTTGGTGGAGCGATTAAAGAAGCTGGAGCCGTAAAATCTAATAAAGTAAAGAAAGGTGCTACTAGTGATTTTATGGAAATTGAAAGGCAAAGAGGTATTTCTGTAGCAACATCTGTTTTAGCATTTGAATACCAAGGAATAAAAATAAATATTTTAGATACTCCTGGTCATAAGGATTTTGCTGAAGATACTTTTAGAACACTTACCGCTGTAGACAGTGTAATTGTTGTTGTTGACGTAGCGAAAGGTGTTGAGGAACAAACAGTTAAACTAGTAGAAGTTTGCAGGATGCGTAATATACCTATGATTGTTTTTATTAATAAACTAGATAGAGAGGGTAAGGATGCATTTGAGTTATTAGATGAAATTGAGCAGAAACTTAATCTTAAGGTTACTCCTATGAGTTTTCCTATAGGTATGGGTTACGATTTCAAGGGAATTTATAATATTTGGGAAAAGAATGTTAACTTATTTAGTGGTGATAGCAGGAAGAATATAGAAGAAACCATAAGTATTGAAGATATCAATGATTCTAAGTTGAATGAATTAATAGGAGACGAAACAGCTGACACTTTACGTGAAGAAGTTGAATTAGCCACTGAAGTTTATCCTACTTTTTCACAAGATGAATACTTAAATGGTGATTTACAACCTGTATTTTTTGGTTCTGCATTAAATAATTTTGGAGTTAGGGAGCTTTTAGATTGCTTTGTAGAGATTGCACCAACACCTAGACCAAAAGAAAGTGATACCCGATTGGTTTTACCAGATGAAAAAGATTTTAGTGGTTTTGTTTTTAAAATTCACGCGAATATGGACCCTAAACATAGAGATCGATTAGCTTTTGTAAAAATTGTTTCTGGTACTTTTAATAGAAACACTCCTTATTTGCATGTTAGAAATAACAAAAACATGAAATTTTCTAGTCCGAATGCTTTTTTTGCTGAACGTAAAGAAATAGTTGATGTTTCCTACCCAGGTGATATTGTAGGTTTGCACGATACGGGTAACTTTAAAATTGGAGACACACTTACTCAAGGTGAAAAAATGCAATATAAAGGAGTTCCTAGTTTCTCTCCAGAGCATTTTAAATATATTAATAATGCTGATCCTATGAAAAGCAAACAGCTTGAAAAAGGAATTGATCAGTTAATGGATGAAGGAGTAGCACAGCTTTTTATCTTGGAATTAAACGGAAGAAAAGTAATTGGTACAGTAGGTGCATTACAGTTTGAAGTAATACAATATCGTTTAGAACATGAATACACTGCAAAATGTTCGTATGAAAATTTAAATGTACATAAAGCTTGTTGGGTTGATATAGATAATTCTGACCCTGAAGAATTAAAAGAATTTAAAAGAGTGAAAGCTCGTTTTCTAGCAAAAGACAAACGAGGTCAATTGGTTTTCTTTGCAGACTCTGCATTTACTTTGCAAATGACACAGTCTAAATATCCCAATGTAAAACTTCATTTTGTAAGTGAATTCTAAATTAAAAAAGGCTTGATTTATTTAAAATCAAGCCTTTTTTTTAAGCCTCCCCTGTAGGACCAAAATTAATTGGAATTGGAGGTTGTTTATAATCTTTTATTTCGCCGTGTGCGTTTTCAAATCTTTTCACATTATCATTTAATGCTTTTAAAAATCGTTTTGCATGTTGCGGTGTTAAAACGATTCTAGATTTTACTTTACTTTTAGGCACTCCTGGCATAATAGTAATAAAGTCTACTACAAATTCTGATTGAGAATGATTAATGATTGCCAAGTTGCTGTAAATACCTTGAGCTACTTTTTCATCTAATTCAATATTAATTTGCCCTTTTTTAGGATTGTTATTTGAATCTGCCATATTAAATTTATTTATGTTTCTACAAAGGTAGAAATCTGTTGTTAGTTTAAACACAAAATCCCGATAGAAATCGGGATTTTGAAAATATTTATAATTAAACAGTTAAAAACTGTTATTATTTTTAATTATAATTCACTTCTTGCTTCTCACGAGTCATTTCTTCCAATTCGGACTTAGAACCTACAATAATTGTTTCATAATTACGCATTCCTGTTCCTGCTGGTATTCTATGACCTACAATAACATTTTCTTTCAATCCTTCTAGTGTATCTACTTTACCATTTACAGCAGCTTCATTTAATACCTTAGTAGTTTCCTGGAAGGAAGCCGCAGATATAAACGATTTAGTCTGTAATGATGCACGAGTAATTCCTTGTAAAATTGGAGTTGCTGTAGCTGGTACTGCATCTCTAGTTACTACAAGTTGTTTATCGTTTCGCTTAAGAATTGAATTTTCATCACGTAATTCACGAGAAGAAATTATTTGCCCTTCTTTTAAAACATCTGAATCTCCAGCACTTTCAATTACTTTCATTCCAAAGATTTTATCATTTTCTTCGATAAAATCAAATTTATGAGCTAATTGATTTTCTAAGAATAAAGTATCTCCTGGATCAACAATTCTAACTTTACGCATCATTTGACGTACTACTACTTCAAAGTGCTTATCGTTAATTTTTACACCTTGTAAACGATAAACTTCTTGTACTTCGTTTACTAAGTATTGTTGAACAGCAGAAGGCCCTTTAATATTAAGAATATCTAATGGTGTTATAGATCCGTCTGATAATGGCATACCTGCACGTACAAAATCATTTTCTTGTACTAATATTTGATTCGATAATTTTACCAAATACTTTTTAATATCACCGAATTTAGTCTCCACGATAATTTCGCGATTACCACGTTTTATTTTACCAAATGAAACTACACCATCTACTTCACTTACAACAGCTGGGTTAGATGGGTTACGTGCTTCAAATAACTCTGTTACACGAGGAAGACCACCTGTAATATCACCTGCTTTAGATGATTTACGTGGAATCTTAACTAAAATACTTCCAATATTAACAGATTCATCATCATTTACCATAAGGTGAGCACCTACAGGTAAGTTATATGAACGAATTACTTCATCATTTTTTCCAACTATTAATAATGTTGGAATTTTCTTTTTATCTCTAGATTCAGAAATTACTTTTTCTTGGAAACCTGTTTGCTCATCAATTTCAACTTGATAAGTAACACCTTGCTCTAAGTTTTCGTATTTAATTTTTCCAGAGAATTCAGAAATAATTACACCGTTAAATGGATCCCATTGACATACAACATCTCCTTTTTTAAGTTTCCCACCATTTTTAGTAAAAATATGAGAACCGTAAGGTATTATGTTAGTACTTAATGTAATTCCTGTTTGTTTGTCTTTTAATTTAATTTCTGAAGTTCTTGAAATTACAACATCTACTTCATTACCTTCTTTATCCTTACTTTTTACAGTTTTAAGATCTTCAATTTCAGCAATTCCATCAAACTTAACCGTTAATTTGTTTTCTTCAGAAATGTTACCTGCCACACCACCTACGTGGAATGTACGAAGTGTTAACTGAGTTCCTGGCTCTCCAATTGATTGCGCAGCAACTACACCAACAGCTTCACCCATTTGCACCATTTTGTTAGTAGCTAAATTTCTACCATAACAAGTTGCACAAATTCCTTTTCTAGCCTCACAAGTTAATGCAGAACGTACTTCTACAGAATCTAATGGTGACGCTTCAATTTTAGCAGCTATTGCATTGGTAATTTGATCTCCAGATGCTACAAACAATTCTTCAGTTAATGGATTGTAAACATCGTGCAATGATGTACGACCTACAATTCTTTCAGCTAAAGTTTCAACAACTTCTTCGTTTTTCTTTAATGGAGAAACATCAATACCTCTTAATGTACCACAATCATCTATATTAACAATTACATCTTGTGAAACATCCACTAATCTACGTGTTAAGTATCCTGCATCGGCTGTTTTTAATGCGGTATCTGCAAGTCCTTTACGTGCACCGTGAGTAGAGATAAAGTATTCAAGAATTGATAATCCTTCTTTAAAGTTAGAAAGAATTGGATTCTCAATAATTTCACCACCACCAGATGTAGATTTTTTAGGCTTCGCCATTAATCCACGCATACCTGTTAACTGACGAATTTGCTCCTTAGAACCCCTTGCACCAGAATCAAGCATCATATACACAGAGTTGAAACCTTGCTTGTCTTCACGTATACGTTTCATCGACAATTCAGTTAGTTCTGCATTGGTAGCTGTCCAGATATCAATTACTTGATTGTATCTTTCATTGTTAGTAATTAGCCCCATATTATAGTTTCCTATAATACCATCTACTTGACTATTAGCTTTTTCGATCATTCCAACTTTTTCTGGTGGAATAATAATATCACCTAAACTAAACGACAAACCACCCTCAAAAGCAAACTTATATCCTAATGTTTTAATTTCATCTAAGAAATCAGCTGTAACTGGAACAGAAGTTACTCTAAGTACATCTCCAATAATATCTCGTAATGTTTTCTTAGTTAATACTTCGTTTATATAACCTGCCTCTTCTGGAACATTTTCATTAAATATTACTCTACCAACAGTAGTTGTAATTATTTGATAAACAAGTTCTCCTTCTTCATTAAAATCTTTAGTTCTAATTTTAATCTCTGCATTTAGCTCTACTCTATTCTCATTATAAGCTATAATAACTTCTTCTGCAGAATAGAAAGTAATTCCTTCACCTCTAACTTTATACTCTTTTGTAGATTTTTTAAGTTTGGTCATATAGTAAAGACCTAAAACCATATCCTGAGATGGTACCACAACTGGTGACCCATTTGCAGGATTTAAAATATTGTGAGAACCTAACATTAAAAGTTGAGCTTCCAAAATAGCTTCTGGTCCAAGTGGCAAGTGAACCGCCATTTGATCACCATCAAAATCGGCATTAAATGCAGTACAAGCTAATGGGTGCAATTGAATTGCTTTTCCTTCAATTAATTTAGGTTGAAATGCTTGTATACCTAAACGGTGTAACGTAGGAGCACGGTTTAATAATACAGGATGTCCTTTTAAAACATTCTCTAAAATATCCCATACAACTGGTTCCTTTTTATCTATAATTTTCTTAGCAGATTTTACAGTCTTTACAATTCCTCTTTCAATTAGTTTTCTAATTATAAAAGGCTTGTAAAGCTCTGATGCCATTCCTTTAGGAATACCACATTCTGAAAGCTTTAATTCTGGTCCAACAACAATTACCGAACGTGCTGAATAATCCACACGCTTACCAAGTAAGTTCTGACGGAAACGACCTTGTTTACCTTTTAATGAATCTGATAAAGATTTTAAAGGACGGTTAGAATCTGTTTTTACTGCTGAAGATTTACGTGTATTATCAAATAATGAATCTACCGATTCTTGAAGCATACGCTTCTCATTACGCAAAATTACTTCAGGAGCTTTTATTTCCATTAATCGCTTTAAACGATTATTTCTAATTATTACTCTTCGGTAAAGGTCATTTAAATCTGATGTTGCAAAACGACCACCATCAAGAGGAACTAAAGGACGTAATTCTGGTGGTATAATTGGCACCACTTTCATAATCATCCATTCTGGTTTGTTCTCTCTATTTTTATTTGATTCACGAAGTGCTTCTACAACTTGTAAACGTTTTAACGCTTCTGTTTTACGTTGTTTAGAAGTTTCATTATTTGCTTTGTGACGCAATTCAAAAGATAATTCATCTAAATTGATTCTTCTTAATAAATCGATTAAACATTCAGCTCCCATTTTAGCGATGAATTTCTCTGGATCTTCATCATCTAAATATTGGTTTTCTTGAGGAAGTGCTTCTAATATGTTTAAGTATTCTTCTTCAGTTAGGAAATCCATTTTTTGAACTGGCTCTCCTTCCTCATTCATGGCATTACCTGGTTGAATAACCACATAACGCTCATAATAAATAATCATATTTAACTTCTTAGATGGAAGTCCAAGAAGGTATCCTATTTTATTAGGTAACGAACGGAAGTACCAAATGTGAGCAACAGGAACCACTAAATTAATGTGCCCTACTCTATCACGACGTACTTTCTTTTCAGTTACTTCTACACCACAACGGTCACATACGATTCCTTTGTAACGTATTCTTTTATATTTTCCACAGGCACATTCGTAATCCTTAATAGGTCCGAATATACGTTCACAAAATAAACCATCACGTTCTGGTTTATGAGTACGGTAGTTAATTGTTTCAGGCTTTAATACTTCCCCGCGAGATTCAGCTAAAATCGCTTCTGGTGAAGAAAACCCGATTGAAATTTTATTAAATTTCTTTGCTACTATTTCTTTATTTCTTGCCATAATGCTATGTACTATGCTTTGTAAATTAAGATTGAAGTTTTTTAAGCTTCAGCAAGTCTTTAATGACTTTATAATCCCCGCTTACGCGGGGATAAAATTATTCCTCTAATCTAATATCAAGTCCTAGACCTTTTAATTCGTGCATTAACACGTTAAAAGATTCAGGTAGTCCTGGTTCTGGCATTGCTTCACCTTTTACGATTGCCTCGTAAGTTTTAGCTCTACCAACAACATCATCAGATTTTACTGTCAATATTTCTCTAAGAGTACTAGAAGCACCATAAGCTTCTAATGCCCAAACTTCCATCTCACCAAAACGTTGACCACCAAATTGTGCTTTACCACCAAGAGGTTGTTGTGTTATTAATGAGTAAGGTCCAATAGAACGTGCGTGCATTTTATCGTCAATCATATGACCTAACTTAATCATATAAATAACTCCAACGGTTGCTTTTTGATCGAAACGTTCTCCTGTTCCTCCATCATATAAATAAGTATGACCAAATTCTGGAACACCTGCTTTATCTGTTAAAGCTGTTATTTCATCTATGGTAGCACCATCAAAAATTGGTGTTGCATACTTCTGCCCTAATTTTTGACCAGCCCAACCAAGAACTGTCTCATAAATTTGACCAATATTCATACGAGAAGGTACTCCTAATGGATTTAAAACAATATCTACTGGTGTTCCGTCTTCTAAAAAAGGCATATCTTCTTCACGAACAATACGTGCTACAATACCTTTATTACCATGACGACCCGCCATTTTATCACCAACTTTAAGTTTACGTTTTTTAGCAACATATACTTTAGCAAGCTTTAAAATTCCAGATGGTAATTCATCTCCAACAGAAATAGCAAATTTCTCACGACGAAGATTACCTTGTAAATCGTTTTCTTTAATCTTATAGTTGTGCATTAAATCTTCTACTAACTCATTAGTATCAGATGAAGTTGTCCAAGTACCTCCAGTTAAATGTGTATAGTCATCTATTTCATTTAACATTTTTAAAGTATACTTTTTACCTTTATGGAATACAACTTCACCAAGATCATTAATTACACCTTGTGCAGTTTTACCAGAAATAATGGTAAATAACTTTTCAATAAGAATATCTCTAAGATCATCGAATTTTTTATCAAATTCGTCCTCTAGTAAAGCAATTTCTTCTTTATTCTGAGCTCTCTTACGTTTATCTTTAATTGAACGTTCAAATAATTTTTTGTTAATAACAACACCATGTAACGAAGGAGAAGCTTTTAATGAAGCATCTTTTACATCACCGGCTTTGTCACCAAATATAGCACGAAGTAATTTTTCTTCAGGAGTAGGATCACTTTCTCCTTTAGGAGTAATCTTACCTATTAATATATCTCCCGGTTTTACTTCAGCTCCAATACGAATCATACCATGTTCATCAAGGTCTTTAGTAGCCTCTTCAGAAACATTAGGGATGTCATTAGTAAGTTCTTCATTACCTAATTTAGTATCTCTAACTTGTAATGAATATTCATCTATATGTATAGAAGTAAATATATCGTCACGAACTACTTTTTCAGAAATTACAATTGCATCCTCAAAATTATACCCTTTCCAAGGCATAAAGGCTACTTTCATATTTCTACCTAAAGCTAATTCACCAGCTTCGGTTGCATATCCTTGACATAATACTTGTCCTTTTTCAACTCTATCACCTTTTTTAACAATTGGCTTTAAGTTAATTGAAGTACTTTGATTTGTTTTTCTAAACTTAATTAATTTATAAGTTTTTGAATCACCATCAAAACTTACTAACTGCTCATCGCTTGTACGGTCGTACTTAATAGTAATTTCATTTGAATCAACATACTCTATAACCCCAGCACCTTCAGCGTTTATTAACACACGTGAATCTGAAGCTACTTGACGTTCTAAACCGGTACCAACTATTGGAGATTCAGCTCTCATTAAAGGTACTGCTTGACGCATCATATTAGATCCCATCAAAGCACGATTTGCATCATCATGCTCCAAAAATGGAATTAGTGAAGCAGATATAGATGATATTTGGTTTGGTGCAACATCTGTATAATGTATATCCTTAGACTCTACAACAGGAAAATCACCCTCCATACGAGCAATTACCTTTTCAGAATTTATGGTACCATCTTCTAAAATATCAATATGTGCTTGAGCTATTAATTTTTCTTCTTCTTCTTCAGCAGAAAGATAAATTGGTTCGCTTTCTAAATCGATAACTCCGTTTACTACTTTACGATAAGGAGTTTCTAAGAAACCTAAATAATTAACTTTTGCATAAACAGAAAGTGAAGATATTAATCCAATGTTTGGTCCCTCAGGAGTTTCAATTGGACAAAGTCTTCCGTAGTGAGTAAAGTGAACATCACGAACTTCAAAACCTGCTCTTTCTCTAGAAAGTCCTCCAGGTCCTAAAGCTGATAATCTACGTTTATGTGTTATTTCAGCAATTGGATTGGTTTGATCCATAAACTGAGATAATTGGTTCGTTCCAAAAAATGAATTAATTACTGAAGACAAGGTCTTAGCGTTAATCAAATCTATAGGAGTAAATACCTCATTATCTCTTACGTTCATACGCTCTCTAATAGTACGAGCCATACGAGCCAAACCAACACCAAACTGAGTAGACAATTGCTCACCTACTGTACGTACACGACGGTTTGATAAGTGATCAATATCATCAATTTCAGCTTTTGAATTAATTAATTCAATTAAAATTTTAATGATGGTAATTATATCTTCTTTGGTAAGTACTAACTTATCCATTGGGATATCAAGACCTAATTTTTTATTCATTCTAAAACGACCTACATCTCCTAAGTTGTAACGTTGGTCACTAAAGAATAATTTATTAATAATACCTCGCGCAGTTTCTTCATCTGGCGGCTCAGCATTACGTAATTGTCTATAAATATGTTCAACCGCTTCTTTTTCAGAATTGGTTGGATCTTTTTGAAGCGTATTATGAATAATTGCATAATCTGCTTGTAAATTATCTTCTTTATGTAAAAGAATAGTTTTTGAACCAGATTCAAGGATTTCCTCGATATGTTCTTTTTCAAGAACTGTATCACGGTCAAGTACAATTTCGTTTCTTTCAATAGAAACAACCTCACCAGTATCCTCATCAACAAAATCCTCATGCCATGTTTTTAAAACACGGGCAGCTAATTTTCTTCCTAAGTATCTTTTAAGTCCAGTTTTTGATGCTTTAACCTCTTCAGCTAAGTCAAATATTTCAAGAATATCTTTATCTCTTTCAAATCCGATAGCACGGAAAAGCGTAGTAACTGGTAATTTTTTCTTTCTATCGATATAAGCGTACATCACTTGATTTATATCGGTAGCAAATTCAATCCAAGAACCTTTAAAAGGAATTACTCTGGCTGAATAAAGCTTTGTTCCATTTGCGTGGAAAGATTGTCCAAAGAATACACCAGGAGAACGGTGTAATTGTGAAACAACAACACGTTCTGCACCATTAACTACAAACGTACCGTTTGGAGTCATATATGGTATTGTTCCTAAATAAACATCTTGAACAATAGTTTCAAAATCTTCATGCTCAGGATCAGTACAGTATAATTTTAAACGAGCTTTTAAAGGTACACTGTAGGTTAACCCTCTTTCAATACATTCCTGAATGGAATATCTTGAAGGGTCTACAAAATAATCTAAAAACTCTAATACAAATTGATTTCTGGTATCGGTAATCGGGAAATTTTCCAAAAAGGTTTTATAAAGACCTTCTGTTTCTCTTCTATCGGATTTGGTTTCCAATTGAAAGAAATCTTGAAAAGATTTAATCTGAATATCAAGAAAATCAGGATATGCAGGTTTGTTCTTTACTTCGGAAAAATTCAATCTTTCAGTTTGCGTTGCTGACATCTATGGACGAATTTTAATTATAATAAAACAATGAGCGCGTATAAATTTTGACATAACCATTATATACGCAAAATGGTTTAGGTCTATTCCGTCAATAGGAAAGACCTAAACCTTAAGGTTTGGTGCGTTGGGAGCTTACTTAAGCTCAACCTCTGCTCCAGCTTCTTCTAACTGTGCTTTTAAAGCTTCAGCTTCATCTTTTGCTACACCTTCTTTAATTGGAGATGGAACATTATCAACTAATCCCTTAGCGTCTTTAAGACCTAATCCAGTAAGTTCTTTTACCAGTTTTACAACTGCTAATTTAGACCCACCTGGAGCTGTAAGAATTACATCGAATTCTGATTTTTCTTCTTCGGCGTCTCCACCAGCAGCACCGCCACCAGCAGCAACAGCTACTGCAGCTGCAGCAGGCTCTATACCGTATTCTTCTTTTAATATTCCAGCTAACTCATTAACTTCTTTTACAGTTAAGTTAACTAATTGTTCTGCGAAATCTTTTAAATCTGCCATTTTCTATCGTTTTAAGTAATTTAATTTTTATAATTTAATTTATTGATGCTAATTTTTTATCCTTCTCTTTCAGATAAGGTTTTAACAATACCTGCAATTGTTCCTCCACTTGACTTAAGTGCAGAAATAACGTTCTTAGCTGGAGATTGTAATAATCCAATAATTTCTCCAATAAGTTCGTCTTTCGACTTAATATCAACTAAAGTGTCTAATTGATTGTCTCCAACATATATTGCCTCTTCAATGAAAGCACCTTTAAGTACAGGTTTATCAGATTTTTTTCTGAAAGCCTTTATTACTTTAGCTGGCGCATTACTTGCTTCAGCAGTCATTATAGATGTATTTCCTTTAAGTACTTCTGGTAATTCACCAAAATCCTTATCAGAACTGTCCATTGCCTTTTTAAGCAATGTGTTTTTAACTACTTCTAACTTAACTCCAGCTTTGTAACAAGCTCTTCTTAAGTTACTAGTATCTCCTGCATTAAGACCCGATATATCTGCTAAATAAATAGTTTCGCTACCGGCTAACTGTGCAGTTAAATTTTCTATTACTTGTGATTTTTCTTCTCTTGTCATAAGTTCTAAATTTTACTACTCAGCAAATCTTTTTGAATCGATCTCAATACTTGGGCTCATAGTACTCGACATAAAAATGCTTTTAATATAAACTCCTTTAGAAGTTTGAGGCTTCAATTTTACAAGGGTTGTTAATAATTCTTTTGCGTTTCCTTCAATTTTATCTGCACTAAAAGATGATTTTCCTATTGCTGCGTGAACTATACCAGTTTTCTCAACTTTAAAGTCGATTTTACCAGCTTTCACTTCAGAAACAGCTTTAGCGATATCCATTGTTACTGTACCAGTTTTTGGGTTAGGCATTAATCCACGAGGTCCTAAAACACGTCCTAGAGGTCCTAATTTACCCATTACACTTGGCATAGTCACAATAACATCGACATCTGTCCATCCTCCTTTAATTTTATTGAGGTACTCATCTAAACCAACATAATCCGCTCCAGCTTCTTTAGCTTCTGCTTCTTTATCTGGAGTAACCAATGCTAATACTTTAACGTCTTTACCTGTACCGTGTGGTAAGGTAACAACGCCACGTACCATTTGATTAGCTTTTCGCGGATCAACGTTAAGACGCACTGCAATATCTACAGATGCATCAAAATTTACGTTGGTGATTTCTTTTACTAAAGCAGATGCATCAGAAAGATTATAAACCCTTCCAGATTCAACTTTCGCATGAGCTTCCTTTTGCTTTTTTGTTAATCTTGCCATTTTATAGATTCTTTTTTCGGATTATAAAGGGGCGTTGCCACCTTTTACATTCACTCCCATTGATCTTGCAGTTCCAGCTACCATCTTCATTGCAGACTCAATGCTAAATGCATTTAAATCAGGCATTTTGTCCTCAGCAATTGCTCTTACTTGATCCCAGGTAATTTTTGCTACTTTCTTTACGTGTGGCTCGCCAGAACCTTTTTTAATTTTGGCGGCTTCAAGGATTTGTACTGCAGCTGGAGGAGTTTTAATAACGAAATCAAAAGATTTATCTTTATAAACTGTAATCGCAACTGGTAACACTTTACCTTGCTTATCTTGAGTTCTAGCATTAAATTGCTTACAGAACTCCATAATGTTCACACCGGCAGCACCTAAAGCGGGTCCAACTGGTGGTGATGGGTTAGCAGCTCCACCTCGAACTTGTAACTTTACTACTTTATCTACTTCTTTTGCCATGTTCTAATTTTAATTAATTTAATTTTTTCTTCAGTGGAAGCCCAAGAAAAAAATTTATAGCGTGTAACAATTAAACTTTTTCAACTTGCATAAAACTTAATTCTAATGGAGTTTTTCTTCCGAAAATTTTAACCATTACTTCAAGCTTACGTTTTTCTTCAAATATTTTCTCAACAGTACCATTAAATCCGTTAAAAGGACCGTCAATTACCTTAATAGTTTCACCTATTGTGTATGGTATATTAACATTTTCGTCTTTTACAGACAATTCATCTACTTTACCTAATAATCTATTTACCTCTGCTTGTCTAAGTGGAACAGGATCTCCTCCTTTTACTTCCCCTAAGAAACCAATAACTCCATTTACAGATTTTATAATATGCGGTATCTCTCCTACTAAATCTGCTTGAACCATAATATAACCAGGAATAAAAACTCTTTCCTTGTTTATTTTTTTTCCATTACGAATCTGAATAACTTTCTCAGTAGGAACCAAAATTTGTTCTATTTGATCCTGAAGATTTAATCTATTAATCTCAGACTCAATATATTCTTTTATCTTGTTCTCCTTTCCGCTTACAGAACGAATTACATACCACTTTTTTGTACTTTTAACTTCAGACATCTTTATATATTAAGACTTAATCCATTCAAAGTATTTACTAATAACACCGCTAAACACAGTATCAATTCCAAAAACAAGCAAAGCTAACACTACTGAAAATGCTGCAACAATAACTGTTAAACGCTGCGCTTCAGACCAAGGGGTCCAAGTAACATGATTTTTAAGTTCGTTATACGATTCTTTGATGTAGTTTATCATTTTTAACTTATTTTATTTATTCTACACAAAATTGCTTTTCAACAATTTCAATTTTTGCACGGGTTGAGAGACTCGAACTCACGACACCTGGTTTTGGAGACCAGTGCTCTACCAACTGAGCTAAACCCGTTTCTTGGGCAATTATTTCACTCTACCCGTTATAAAAGTCAAGGCGTCCCGATATAATCAGGACACCTTAAAAAACTTTTACTTGTATTGTTTAGTCTAAAATTTCAGTTACCTGACCAGCACCTACTGTTCTACCACCTTCACGGACAGCAAAACGAAGACCAACATTCATTGCAATTGCCTGAAGCAATTCAACTGTTATAGTTAAGTTATCACCTGGCATTACCATCTCAACACCATCTGGCAACATTATAGTTCCCGTTACATCCGTTGTACGAACGTAAAACTGTGGACGATAGTTGTTATGGAATGGAGTATGACGTCCACCTTCTTCTTTTTTAAGGATATAAACCTCAGCTTTAAATTTAGCGTGAGGAGTAACAGAACCTGTTTTACAGATTACCATTCCTCTTCTAATATCTTCTTTTGCAATACCTCTTAATAAGATACCTGCATTATCTCCAGCCTCACCTCTATCTAAGATTTGACGGAACATTTCAATACCAGTAATAGTAGAAGTTAATTTTTCAGCTCCCATACCGATAATATCCACAGGATCTCCAGTATTTGCAACACCAGTTTCAATACGACCAGTTGCTACAGTACCACGACCAGTAATTGAGAATACATCCTCAATCGGCATTAAGAAATCTTTATCTACTTCACGTAATGGCTCTTCGATCCAAGTATCAACAGCTTCCATAAGCTCTAATACTGTATCAACCCATTTTTGCTCACCGTTAAGTGCACCAAGTGCAGATCCAGCAATTACAGGTCCATTATCACCATCATATTCGTAGAAGCTTAAAAGCTCACGAACTTCCATTTCAACTAACTCGATTAATTCTTCATCATCAACCATATCCACTTTATTCATGAATACAACGATACGAGGAATACCTACCTGACGGCCTAATAAGATATGCTCACGTGTTTGTGGCATTGGACCATCTGTAGCCGCAACTACTAAAATAGCACCATCCATTTGTGCAGCACCAGTAACCATGTTTTTTACGTAATCCGCGTGACCTGGACAGTCAACGTGAGCGTAGTGACGATTAGCTGTTGCATACTCAACGTGTGAAGAGTTAATTGTAATTCCTCTTTCTTTTTCCTCAGGGGCATTATCAATTTGATCAAAAGCTGAAGCTTCTGAAAAACCTGCATCTGCTAATACTTTAGTAATAGCTGCAGTTAATGTTGTTTTACCGTGATCTACGTGTCCAATTGTTCCAACATTTAAATGCGGTTTCGACCGATCGTAAGTTCCTTTTGCCATTTTGTATTTATTTAATCTTAGTTATATATTAGTACTTATTATAATATACTATTTATTTGAGCCAATGTTGGGATTTGAACCCAAGACCTCTTCCTTACCAAGGAAACGCTCTACCCCTGAGCTACACCGGCGTAAAGTGTTTTTTTTCCTTTTAATTAAAGCAAAAAAAGGTTCTGCCTTAGCAGGATAAATAATAGAGCGGGAGACCAGGTTCGAACTGGCGACATTCAGCTTGGAAGGCTGACGCTCTACCAACTGAGCTACTCCCGCTTTTAATTTTGAATTTCAATTCAAAAAACATTTCAATACTTAGATATTTTTAAGGCGCCTCACATAAATTAGAAACTTATGTGGGGAGAGCAGGATTCGAACCTGCGAAGACATAGTCAGCAGATTTACAGTCTGCCCTCGTTGGCCGCTTGAGTATCTCCCCTTAATTTAATATCTATTTTAAAGAACTTTTTTAAGCTTGTTTACTGATTATCAATTCGATAAACATACTTTTAAAATTTAATTTTTCAAAGAGCCGATGGAGGGACTCGAACCCACGACCTGCTGATTACAAATCAGCTGCTCTAGCCAGCTGAGCTACATCGGCATTCGGCTTGCTTTTTACTTAAAAAAAGCCCGCTATTTCTAACGGACTGCAAATGTATATAAAATATTATTTCTACAAAACTTTTTTTAAAAAATATTCTTAATAATTAATGTTTTTTTTTCTTCAAAAAATTTAACCTTTCAAAATTAAGCTTTTACAGCTACAAAACAATTCAAAATTATTTATTTATTTTTTCAAACTTATCAAAAATATGGTTCTTTTTTTTCAACAATTATTTTGTGTTTCTTGGGTGAGAATTTTTATAAACTTGCTTTAACTTAGATATACTATTGTTAGCATATATTTGAGTTGACGCCAAACTAGAGTGCCCTAATAATTCTTTTACCGATTTAATATCTGCTCCTTCATTTAATAAATGAGTAGCAAATGAATGCCTTAATATATGGGGGCTCTTTTTTACTTTCTCTGAAGCCTTACTAAAATAAGAATTAATTACCCTATACACTAAAGTCTCATAAATTTTGGTTCCTTTCTCGGTAATAAACAAGAAATTTACATCCTTAACACCATTTATTTCTTTTCTATATGCTAAATAAGTGTCAATTGATTCTAATATTGTAGGCAATAAAGGAATAATTCGTTCCTTATTTCTTTTACCTAATACTTTAATTGTTTTTTGAGAAATAGAAATGTCATTCAGTTTTAAATTTACTAATTCTCCTCGCCTCATTCCAGTAGAGTAAAAAAGCTCGACAATTAACTTATTTCTTAAACCTACAAAGCTTTCATCTTCTTTTAATATCTCTAATACGTTTTCAATTTCTTTTTCTGAAAAAGGGACTTGTAATTTTTTTGAAGTTTTTAACACCTTGTGTTTTGCTAAAGGACTAATTTCTATATCCCCAATTTTCAATAAAAATTTATAATAGGTCCTTAAGGATGATATCTTACGATTAATTGTAGTATTTGAAATTCCATCATCAACCAACTTCACTATCCAACTTCTAATTATAGAATAACTTACGGTATTTATTTCTAAAAACTCAAACTCTTGAAAAGCAAATTCTTGAAAACCTTCAAGATCTTTTTGATATGCAATTAACGTATGTTGAGAATAATTTTTCTCTAACTTTAAGTAATTAATAAAAGATGTGAATGGCATAAAAAAAGTCCGTTGAAAAGTAAAATTACTAATTTCAACGGACTTTATATTCTAAATCAAAAAGAAATACTAAACTTCTTCCTGGTCTCTTAAGTTCTGAATGTATTGAGCTTTTTGAATCTGTGCTCTTCTTTTTACTGAAGGTTTTGTGAATTGTTTTCTTTCACGTAGTTGATTCTTAGTTCCTGTACGATCAAACTTACGTTTAAAACGTTTTAGTGCTCTATCTATATTTTCTCCTTCTTTAATTGGTATTATTAACATAACTCTTAACCTCCTCTCTTTTAGGACGGCAAAGATATATAAGTTTTTTGATTATAAAAGTTAGTTTTTGATTTTTTTCAAAATTCTATACTATTCTTTAAATAAGGTCGCACGTTTAGTTAAATCATGTACAAGCTTCTCTTCCTCTTCACCTTCTAGTAATATATTATAATTTTCCCAAAACTCATTATTATAAGGTCGTTGTGTAAATATATCTTCAGACCAAGGGCCTTCTAATTTTTCAGCTATTACCTCTGGGTCCTGAATTATTTCCGTAAAGAGTATTTCTTGAACTGTATAATAGAACTGCTCTTCTTTTAATCTTTTTTTCTCTTCTTCAGTTTTATATAACTTATCTGAAGACCTATCTCCAACATTAACTAGTTTGGGAGTTTCGTAATAATAATAATTAGGATACATTTTTCCTTCATATTCTAAATAAGAAATAATCAATTTATGATCATTAAGTGTCCCCAATAAACTCTTACTACGTCTTTTTTGTTTTTCTGAAGCTGCAATTAATTCGTATTCGATTCTTTTTATTGCAAAAGTGTCCCAATAAATATAGATCCATCCTTTTGCTTCAAATCCTTCATTGTATATACCCTTTGTATTTAATCCAACGTAGTCAAATCCTTTTTTGATTTCAATTTTATATATTTTTCTACCATTATTGACTAGAATAGTATCAATTTTAAATTGATGACCTTTTAGAATATTATCACCAAACAAACCGTTAGAGCTATTTGAGTTTCTAATCAGGTTTAGCTTTCCTTTAAATAAAAATCCTAACCCGTTAACCCTTTCATCATTCCATTTAATGGCTTCTACTAATTTTTCGGTTTTAATTGTATCCCTTCGTAGCTCTTTTGCACTCATTTTAAAATTTTCTGAAGTACTTCTTAAATAAGAAGAGTAAGCAAACAAACTATCTACATCACGTAAGTCGTAGCTTTTTCTGTTTTCATCGACATTAATTTTTAAATTCTTCTTCGAACCTGAGGCATAACTAGAATCATATAAAGTAAGAGCGCTTTCAATTAGCCATTTATATTCTTTTACATTTCGTTCTTTATGCCTTAAAAAACCCTTTTGTAAGTAGGGTTGCTCTGGCAAATTTTCAGGCAATTCTTCTATTGCTCTTAATACAACATCATTTCCTGTTTTTGGTCTAGTTTCAACAACTATCAAAATTTCATCCAAAGAAGCAATATCTTCTTCTAAAAATATATCATCATCATTTACAAATTCACTAACAAGAATTTTGAAACTTTTATAACCTATTGAAGATATTACTAAGGTATCGTTTTCAAATCTTTTTGGAACAGAAAGCACAAATTTACCATCTACATTACTTACAGAGCCAATTGTAGAATTTTCTATATAAATACTTGCATTTTCTAAGGGCTCGTAGGTTGTAAAGTCAATGATTTTGCTTTTTAACTCTACTTGAGAAAAAGCATTTAAAGAGCAGATTAGAAATAGTATATAAGAAAATCGTTTAAAATAATTAAGTGTCATTTTATCTAATTTGGGTTTACTAGCTTTCTTCAATATTTATGCCGCAATATTACAATTCTTATCTTCAACTGTTATTTTAGCTAAAACGTAAAGCGACTTAAAATAACTAAGTAACAGGTTTATAATCCTTCCCGTCTATTACCATTTTAGCGATAATTTTGAATTATTTTCGCTAAAATATTAAAAAAACTAAGTAGCCGGTTTGTAATCCTTCCCGTCTATTACCATTTTAGCGATAATTTTGAATTATTTTCGCTAAAATATTAAAAAAACTAAGTAGCCGGTTTGTAATCCTTCCCGTCTATTACCATTTTAGCGATAATTTCTCTTAAAATTTCAGAAGTACCACCTCCTATTGGGCCTAAACGACTATCTCTTAACATACGAGCCAATGGATAATCTTCCATATAACCGTAACCTCCTAATAACTGAAGGCATTGATAAATAACATCGTCCGCCATTTTTGTTGCTGTTAACTTAGCCATAGTCGCTTCTTTTACAACATATTCACCGCCGTCTAATCTCTTTACCGTATTGTAATTAAATGTTTTACAAACTTCAATTTCACTTGCCATTTGTGACACATTATGTCTTAAAGCTTGAAATGTAGAAATACTTTTACCAAAAGCATTTCTATCTTTCATATACTGTATTGCATATTCCAATGCATATTCTGCTCTTGCATGAGCATTTACAGCCATTACCAAACGTTCTAAAGCAAAATGCTGCATGATATATGGGAATCCCATATCTTCCTCTCCCATTAAATTACCTACAGGAATGGTCACATTATCAAATGCTATTTCAGCTGTATCACTAGCTTTCCATCCTAATTTATCTAGTTTAGTTGATGATATTCCGGGTGTCTCTCTATCTACCACAAAAATGCTGATCCCTTTCCCTCCTTGTTCAGGTGTTGTTTTAGCTGCAACTACTAGATAATCACTTTTCACCCCATTGGTAATAAAAGTTTTTGATCCATTTAAAACAAATGAATCTCCTTTTCTTAAAGCAGTAGTCCTCATACCTGAAACATCAGACCCTCCAAAAGGTTCTGTGATACATAAACAACCTATTTTATCTCCTGAAATACTAGGTGCTAAATATTTTTCTTTTACTTCTTGACTTCCTTCTTTATTTAAATGAGTCATCGCTAAATAAGTATGTGCCCACATATTTGCTGCAAACCCTCCAGAATTTACCTTCTGAAGTTCTTCAAGAAAAACTACTGTGTAAAACAGATCTAAATTTAATCCTCCAAACTCTTCAGGATAATTAATTCCAAAGAAGCCCATATCACCCATTTTCTTCCAAATAAATCGCTCTACAACTCCATCCTCTTCCCACTTATTTATATGAGGGACCACTTCTTTTTGCATAAAATCTTTTAAACTTTTTCTAAAAAGTTCGTGTTCTTCAGTAAAATACATATTGTTCATTCCTTTTAATGATTATTCTCAAATGCAGGATTGCATTGACAATTATTCAAGGGTCAAATATAGCTGAATTCCTATTAACTTTCTTTCCGTTAAACCTTCAATTTTTTCTAACTCTGAAAAGTCTGAAATTCGACCTCTTAGCATTCTGTATTCCCAAATCTTCTTAGCTAAGTAAAATGAAATTCCGGGTATGGTTGCAATATCTGAAGCTGAAATTGTATTGATATTCATTTTAACAATCTCTTTTGGGGTTTTAACAGTAAAGTCGTTTAATATTCTTTTTATAACTTGATTGTCCAATCCATACACTTCATACAATTGTAAATCTGCAGTAAAGCCACCTATCTTTTCTCTATAATTTATAATTCTATTACTGTATGCTTCTCCTATTCCATTTACATTTTGCAGCTGTTCTAAACTTGCTATATTCAAGTCTATTTTCTGTTTATATGATTTTGGCTTATAGCTTTTGGTCGTAAAATTCTTTTTAGGTTTTGGATTGGTTACCCAGTCTGGAAATTTAAAATAAGGACTAATTACATTCAATAATGAATCTGAAACTTTTGTTACTCTTTTAAAGTCTTCTTTTGAGTTGATCCATTTATTTTCACTTCTAAACTTTAACAATCGATCAATTTCTTCAGTAGACATTCCTAACGTATATCCTTTAAAATCTTTAATAAAATTAGGATTAAAAGGATATACTTTTGGTTTCCTAGAGGCAATCTCTATCGCTCGTAACGAATCTAATTCTTTTTGAATAGTAACTATTTCTTCAGAATCTGTATCCAATACATTTTCTTCAGAAAAGTCTATAAAATAGTTTGCAGTTATAAAGCCAATTATAATTAATAGCAATAACAAAATCCCATTTCGCTGAGATCTGTTGAAAACGAAATGGGATTTAATTTCATCCATCAGAATAGCATTCTTTTATATTCTGGGGAGAATTAATAATATGTATAGTATATACTTATAGGCTTTATATAGTCTTATTTAACTTTTCCTTTGATTGCTGCCAAATATTTTGCTAATTCACCTTTTACCTTTGGTGCCAACAATACAAGACCAATCATATTAGGGACCATCATAGCAAATATCATAGCATCAGAAAAACCAATTACAGACCCTAAACTTGCTGCAGCTCCAATCACTACAAAAACACAAAATAATAGTTTATAAGCATATTCCATTTTTTTAGTTCTTCCGAATAAATAAGCCCAACCTTGAAAACCGTAATACGACCAAGAAATCATTGTACTAAAAGCAAATAATACAACCGCTACAGTTAACACATATGGGAACCAAGAAATAACAGATTCAAAAGCCCCAGAAGTTAATAAAATTGCTTGAGCATCATTAAGTGAAGCATTTTCAGCAACAACATTACCAGTAATAATTAACACTAAAGCTGTCATAGTACAAACAACAACGGTATCAATAAAAGGCTCTAATAAAGCTACTAAACCTTCAGATGCTGGATATTTTGTTTTCACTGCTGAATGAGCAATAGAAGCAGAACCTACACCTGCTTCGTTTGAGAAAGCAGCACGTCTAAATCCTTGAACTAAAACTCCAACAGCACCACCTACAACTCCTTCAGGACTAAAAGCTCCATTAAATATTTGAGCGAATGCATTACCAATCATATCATATTTAGCAATTAAGACAAATAACGAAGCTGCAACATAAATTACTACCATAAATGGCACAATCTTATCTGTTACTTTTGCTATTTTCTTAATACCTCCAATAATAACTATACCTACAAGAACAGCCATTATAATTCCAAATAACCACCCTTTACCATGTAAAAATGATGCTTCACCACCAGTTATATTTTCAACTAATTGAAAAGCTTGATTTACCTGAAACATATTTCCTCCTCCAAAAGAACCACCAATAACAAATACTGCAAATAAGGCTGCTAAAATTTTCCCTAATTTCCCCAAACCTTTTTCTTTAAGACCCTTTGTTAAGTAATACATAGGTCCGCCATATACAGTTCCATCTTCAGCAATATCTCTATACTTAACCCCCAGTGTACATTCTACAAATTTTGAAGCCATTCCTAGTAAACCTGCAACGATCATCCAAAATGTTGCACCTGCTCCTCCAATAGAAACAGCAATAGCAACACCAGCAATATTTCCTAATCCCACAGTTGCAGAAAGTGCTGCAGTTAATGCCTGAAAATGTGAAACTTCTCCCTCATGCCCCTCAATAGCTATAGTCTCTATTGCATCACCTCCTGGAGTAGCATCACCAGCTCCTTTTAAAGACTCATGATGATCTATGTCATCATATTTCCCTCTAACTATATTTACAGCCGTAAAAAAACCTTTAAAATTAATTAGATTAAAGTAAAAAGTAAAATAAGTTGCTCCTAATATCAATGGAAATAAAACCCAATAAACTTGAATAGTGTCACTAAAAGGGATTTGATAAAAAACAAAACTAACAAACCAACCTGTAGCATCTCCAAAAGCTTGATCAATTTGTTTATCTATTCCATTTTCCGCAGCCTCTTGAGCGAATGTAAAAAATGGAATTAAAAAAGTAAAAAAGGAAAGAAGATATTTCTTCATAATTGGTTTTTTAGTTTACATTAAATTTAGATAGCAATAAACTAAAAAAAAATGGGACTTCAAATTTTTGCTCGTTAATTTGTTAACGAGCTTTAAACATTATAAAGTTGTTTTAAGCTTTCAATTTGAAAAGGTCTACCAATTAGTATAAGTTTTGATCCTTGTTGCAGTATTAAATCTGCTTCGGGGTTTACTATATATTCTCCATTTGGTGTACGATAACCAATTATAGAACACCCTGTTTTTTTTCTAAGATCCAAATCAAAAATAGCTAACTCTTTTCCATCTGGACATACTTTAGAAAATGATACTTGTTCCACATTAATACTATCGTCTTCTCCAGACACCGAAAGGTTATCCAAAAACTCGACTAAATCTGGAGTAACTACTAGAGAAGCCATGTGTTCTCCACCAATTTTATCTGGCATAATCACATTATTTGCACCCGCTAGTTTTAATTTTTTCATCGTCGTTTCTTCTGTTGCCCGACTAATAATCTTCAAACCATTATTTAATTGTCTAGCAGATAATACAACAAATAAATTGTCTGCATCACTTGGTAATGCACTAATTAAAGTAGATGCTTTTTCAATACCTGCTTGCTTTAAAACATCATCCTCATTGGCATTCCCCATAATAAATGGAACTAGTTCACTAGAGTATTTATTTACAACATCTTCATCTTTTTCTATAACTACAAAGGGTTGTGTATAAGCCATTAATTTATGAACAGCTTGTTGTCCATTTCTTCCGTAACCACAAACAATAATGTGGTCATGCATTTTTTTGATTTTTTTTTCCACTCTCTTTTGTCTTAAATTTCCAATGTTGTTTTTACTAAATATATTTTCTGTTATTATTGATATTGCATAACCGAGGACCACGATACTGGCAAGAATTAATCCTGTTGTAAATACTTTTTCTGGATCTGTTAATGGATGCACTTCTTTAAATCCTACTGTTGTAGCAGTAATGATTGTAAAATACACTGAATCTATCCAAGAATAATCAGAATAAAACTTGAAAAAAAATATCCCTATTAAAAATACAAATAATAGTGAGAATATGGCAATATATAATTTAGTTTGAAATAGTTTTTTCATGTGTTTTTATTAATTCTTTAAATAGGTCACATGCAGTTCGCTACCAGATTTTCTCTTTATCGAAATAAAAAAATAATACGCTCGGTTCATAAATCAAATACAGAAGATCTTTTAGTATAAAACAAATCTTTTAATCGCAATAAAAAAGCCATAGTGATATAAACAGCAAACCCTAAACCAACAGTTGCAAAGGACAAATAAATAAAAAACAAACGTACATTTTTTGCTCTTATCCCCAGTCTATCAGCAAACCGAGAACTGACATAAAAGCCATGTTTCTCAAAATAATGACGAGTTGTATATACCAATTTTAGCACACTGCAAAATAATCATTTTTAATGAAAGAATAATATTAATTATAAAACTTGTAAGGTTTCAATTCTTTTTTCTACTTCTCAAAAAACTAAAACCAAATTATGAGAAATCAACCTTTAAACAATTTTGCAACTTTTTTAGTTTTTTCAACTTTCATAAGCTTTTCTGCTTACTCTCAAAGCCCTTGGACACAAAAAAATGGAGAATTTTATTCTCAATTTGGCTATTCAACCATTCCTAACTATACAAGGATTTTTGGAGACCCCGATTATAATACGGAAAGAAAAATATCTGACAACACTTTTCAATTATTTGGCGAATATGGTATTTCAGATAAAACTACATTATTGGTAAACATTCCATTTAAAAACGTTTCATCAGGAGATTTAACATTTCCCGACGAGACAGAAAATATTTTGACCGAAAAAAAAACTATCAATTCTTTTGGAAATATTGAAATTGGTGTAAAGCAAAATTTTTTCAATAAAAAATGGTTGATTTCTGGACAACTAAACGTTGAACTTAATACCAGTACATACGATGAATATTCTGGATTAAGAACCGGTTATGATGCTTTCACTTTTACTCCACTGGTAAATATTGGAAGAGGGTTTAATAAGCTTTATGTCCAAGCATTTACAGGATTTGCACTTAGATCAAACAGTTATAGTTCTAATTTTAAAATTGGAGCTGAAGCTGGCGCAAAAATCCTTAACACAGTTTGGATTATTGGTTTCCTTGACATTATCACTTCTTTCGATAATGGAGATTTTATTCTACCTGTTGAAAATACATTAACTGGATTATACGTAAATAATCAAGAATATTCAGCTTATGGTTTAAAGGCTATTGGAGAAATCACTCCTGAATTTGGTGTAATTGCAGGTTTTGGAGGAGCTTTTTCTGGAAATAATGTTGCAAAACAAGCGGCTTATAATTTTGGAATTTATTATAAAATTAAAAAGAAGAATTAATTATTTAAAATTGAATTTCCAACAACACATTGTAAGCATTTTTTCTTTGTACAATATTCATTTTTTAACTGTAATAATGCTTGAGAATGCAAGCAATTTTTAGAAGAAGGTCTTAATTTATTAAATTTTTTAATTACACTATTTTTTTCAGATGAGATATTTGAAGCTAGTTGTAATAGTTCTTCAGAATTATCATTACCTATAAAGTCCCCATAACAAAACAATAAAGGAATGATGGTATTTATAATTAATAAATCAATAAATGGCTTCGTTAATTTTTTTTTTCTATTAAATGAAGAGACTCCAAAATTATAGTGAGTGTCCCAATAACTACTTGCCGAAACATCAAATAAAATGTAGATATCTTCTTGAGATTTAATTTCTAATAATTTTGAAAATAAAGATGGTGTTTTAATATATAATTTTGTAAGTTGAGATAGTCTAATTGTTGGGAAATTTGGGGGCCTCAATCTAAAATATTTCGAATTAATCACTTGAGAATTATCTAATTGATGTTTATGCTTTAAAAAATTATAAATTACTTTTAATTCCTGAAAATAGGGATCTTCAATTTTAGTATCTAATAATCCTGCTTGACCCATTAATAAAGCCTCCAAAGTTTCTGAATTTTTCGATTTTAGAATTAAATCGTAATCAAAGGAATTTGATAAACTATAAAAAGAATCTCCATTTACTTTTAATCCAAAGTTCTTGCAAAGCATTTTAAACAAAACTTGCTCCCAATGATTGTTAGATTTTTTTAATTCTTCTTCAATTAGTATTGATTTTTGTTTTAAGCGTTCTATAAATAAACGCTCTAACCAATTATTAAAAGTAAAATCATCAACTTTTTTAAAATCCTTTTCACAAGGTATCCACTGCTTGTTTCTATTAATTAAATTTTGATAGTTATTAATTAACTTTTCATCAACAATGTTTTTTAATTCAAGGGTTGGTATTGGAGTATTATCTTTTCGATAAACCTCAGCATCCAACTCCCATACCACATGCAAAATCACATTATCATAAGCTTCATCAGTTTCGTGACGATGATCATACCAATTACTCGATTTAATATGAATCTCAACATTACCAGCCCATAATTGATTATTGACACAAACTTGAGCGTTAAAAAAGTCAGGTCCCGAATTAAAATTATGCGTGCCTATTTTCTCAACAGTAATGGTTTCAACATTTGTTGTCAGTAAATTTTTAGAAGAATACTTTTGAAACTTCCACACGTAATGAAGAAAATCTTCTGTCATCAGAAAATAAAAACTTACGGGGAGTATTAATAGAGAGTTGTAATAGAATTACTACAAAGTTAATGTTTTTAATTTAAGAAGTCAAATCAACTGATAATTAAATATTTAATTATAATAATAAAAGGTTTTTTATGGAAAAACTAATCTATATATCCCATTTCTCGCATCCAATCGTCATTAAACATTTTACCAACATAACGACTTCCATGGTCATGAAATAATACCACCACTACATCGTCTTTTGTAAAATGTTCTTTTAGTTGTAATACTCCTTTTATTGCAGAACCTGCAGAGTTACCCAAAAACATCCCTTCTTCTTTAGCTAAGCGTTGTGTATATACCGCACCATCTTTATCGGTTACCTTAGTAAATCCATCAATTATATCGAAGTCAACATTTTTTGGTAAAATATCTTCTCCAATTCCTTCGGTAACATAGGGGTAAATTTCTTTTTCATCAAAAATACCTGTTTCATGATATTTTTTAAAAACACTCCCGTAGGTGTCAATTCCCCAAACTTTAACATTTGGGTTCTGTTCCTTTAAATAATTCCCAACTCCAGAAATAGTCCCACCAGTACCAACACCCACGACAAAATGAGTGATTTTTCCATCTGTTTGTTTCCAAATTTCTGGCCCTGTACTTTCGTAATGAGCTTTTGCATTACTAGGATTATCATACTGATTTACATACCAACTATTTGGTGTTTCTTCGGATAAACGTTTAGATACCGAATAGTAAGAACGAGGATCTTCGGGTTCCACTGCAGTTGGACAAATTACCACCTCAGCTCCTACAGCTTTTAATATATCGCACTTTTCTTTTGATTGCTTATCTGCTAAAACAAAAATACATTTATACCCTTTTACAATAGCAGCTAAAGCCAATCCCATACCAGTGTTTCCAGAAGTACCTTCAATGATTGTCCCTCCAGGTTTAAGCCTACCATCTGCTTCAGCATCTTCAATCATAGTTAGCGCCATACGGTCTTTAACTGAATTTCCTGGATTAAAGGTTTCATATTTAGCCAACACTAAACAAGGTAATTCTTCAGTTATTTTATTGATTTTCACCAATGGAGTATTTCCAATAGTTTCCAGTATGTTTTTTGCGTAAATCATTTATAAAATTTAAGAATGCAAATGTATTAATATCATGTTGATATTAGCAAAAATGATTATTAGTAATTATAACATTATATTTAACTACTCAAACCGAATTGCTCTTACCGGAGAAATTTTTGAGATTATAAAAGAAGGGATTAGTAACATTGCAAAACATAAAACTAATGTTCCTAAGTTTAAAAGTAATATGTAACCTATATCTAAATAAACAGGGGCTTCTGTTACATAATATACTGTAGGATCTAACGTGATTAGCTTAAATTGTTTTTGAAGAAACAGCAATCCAAGCCCAATAACATTCCCCCAAAAAAGGCCTTTACCCACCAAATACATTGCATTGAAAATAAAAATTCTTCTAATACTTTTATCACTACTTCCCAATGCTTTTAGAACACCTATCATTTGGGTACGTTCTAATATTAAAACTAAGAGTGCAGTAATCATATTAATACCCGCTACTATAATCATAATACCAATAATGAGTATGATATTAAAATCAAATAATTCCAACCATTTAAAAATAGAGAAGTAGCGTTCTTTTATCGTTTGTGAATCTAAAAAACTATTAATTTCATTGTAGACTTGATTTCCAGTATCGTTTATTTGATTAAAGTCTTCCACAAAAACTTCAAAAGATCCAATTTCATCTTCGGTCCATTTATTTAATCGTTGGATATGACGAATATCTGCAATCACAAATTTTTCATCAAATTCCTGAAATCCACTACTATAAATACCCGATATCACAAAACTTCTACTACGGGGTGATTTTGAACTATCTTTTCTAAAAAAGAAAGTAGTTACTTTATCTCCAACTTTTAAATTTAATCGTTTGGTTAAATATTCTGAAATTAATATTTCTTGATTTAAATCACCCTCATAATTAGGTAAATGGCCTTCCAATAAAAAATCTGAAAAATATTCCCAATTATAATCTTCTCCTACCCCCTTAATAACAATTCCTTCAAAATCTGTGGCTGTTCTAATTACTCCTCCTTTTGAAGCCGTTGCTTGTACATGATTGATACCCTTAACTGAATTAAAATTAGGATAAAAATCTTGAGTTTTAGAAATGGGGTTTTGAGAATCGTCAGAAAAATTTGTATCAAAATTGGAAATAATAATATCTCCATTAAACGCAGATACTTTTTCATGTATCTTTTTTTGTAGTCCAACACCCGTGGCAATAGATATTAACATCGTAATAAATCCTACGGTAATAGATACTATAGCAATTTTTATTATTGGTGATGATATACTATTTTTATACTCCCTTGCGGAAACAATTCGCTTGGCGATGAAATATTCAAAATTCACGTAATTCCTTATGACTTTATCTGTTTTCAAAAATACACATTTCTTATTGGTAGCATTCACAATACTAACTTGTTTTTGTTGTAAAAGCCAATCTGAAAAAGAATCTTCCCCTTCTGAAGATATTAAAGCCCCAAAAACGGAGGCCATTGTAAAAGATATTGTTTTAGGAGCAGACCAAGTAGATGCATACCTCCCAATACTTAAAGGTAAAAAGATTGGTATCGTTGCCAATCAAACTTCCGTTTTAAATTTGAAGAATGTAGATCATTACGAAAATGGCATTCAGGAGAAAATAGATTTACGATTGCATTTAGTTGATTATTTAAACCAACAAAAAATAGAAATAAAAAGTGTTTTTGCTCCTGAACATGGATTTAGAGGAAAAGCTGATGCTGGTGAATTGATTAAAGATGGAGTAGATACTAAAACTGGTATTCCTATTGTCTCTTTATACGGTAAAAACAAAAAACCATCAAAAGAACAGCTTCAAGATATTGATCTTATAATTTTTGATATTCAGGATGTTGGGGCTCGTTTTTACACATATATTTCAACGTTGCATTATATCATGGAAGCTTGCGCGGAAAACAACATTCCTTTGTTAATTTTAGATAGACCAAACCCAAACGGGCATTATATTGATGGTCCTATTTTGGAGCCTGAACATGGAGGATTTGTTGGCATGCATCCTATACCTGTAGTTCACGGTATGACCATTGGCGAATTTGCTCAAATGATTAATGGCGAGGGATGGTTAGCGAATAAAGTAAAATGTAAACTAACCATTATCAATTTAAAAAATTATACGCATCAAACACCTTATTCATTACCTATAAAACCATCACCCAATTTACCCAATGATGTAGCAATCAATCTCTATACAAGTCTTTGTTTTTTTGAAGGAACTACTTTAAGTGCTGGACGAGGTACTAATATGCAATTTCAAATATTCGGTGCCCCTAACCTTCCTACTGAATTTTATCCATTTACATTTACACCTCAACCAAATGAAGGCTCAAAATACCCAAAGTTTAAAAATAAAACCTGCTATGGTTTAGATTTAAGAGAACATAAAAGATTAAATAAACTAAACCTTGAATGGCTAATTGAAGCTTATACTTCAACAGGAAAAAAGAAAGATTTCTTTACACCATTTTTTACAAAATTAGCAGGAACTACTAAATTACAAGAGCAAATAGAAATGGGTTATACGTATAGAGAAATTAGAAAATCTTGGTTAAAGGATTTAGAAGCTTATGATAAAATGCGTGAGTCCTATTTATTGTATGAAAGGTAAATCACCCTCCTCCTTTTCTAAACTTCTCCCTTGGTTTCCCTCCTTTTTCAGAATATTGAATAGGTAATGCTTTTTTCAATGCTTCCATTATATTAAAGGTTGCAGGACAAATAGCCGTATTTTCTATGGTAATCGTTTCTATTTGTTGGAATCTTCTTCTATTGGTATGTGGGTATTCTCGACAAGCTTTGGGACGAACATTATAAATACTACATTCATTATCATTCATTAAAAAAACACAAGGAATCATTTTAAATGAGAACTCATTATCCTCTCCTACTTCTAAATATTCTTCAATAAACTTCTGTTCTTTAATCCTTAAGTGTTTAGCAATTCTAGCTACATCTTGATCATTTAACCATGGTGCAGTAGTTTTACAGCAGTTTGCACAACTTAAACAATCTGTGTTTTCAAACTCTTTATCGTGCAATTCTACCATCAATACATCAAGATTTTTAGGTGGTTTTTTTCGAAGCTTTTTAAATACCTTTTTATTCTCGTTCTCCTTATCTTTGGCCTTCTTTGGAAGCTGTTTTATAATGTTCTCCATAGACTTCAAAAGTACTAAAAGGTAAAGACTTATGACCGATTTATTTGGACAAGCATTATTAGATTATCAAAACGGTAATTATACAGAGGATTTATACACAGAAACCAATATTAGCGAGGAGGATGTTTTGCCGCTTCCTTATTTGTTTAGAAGCTTTTCTGAAATGCCTCCATTAGAACAATTAGCATTAAATAATGCCACTGGAAAAGTCCTAGATGTTGGTTGTGGCTCAGGTAGTATTTCTTTACATCTTCAGGAAAAGGGATTGGATATTATCTCAATAGATACTTCTGGAGGTGCCATTGAAGTTTGTAATTTAAGAGGCCTTAAAAATGCACGAGAAGTAGATTTACTTCAGTTAAAAGATGAAAAATTTGACACTATTTTATTATTAATGAATGGTACTGGGATTTTTCAGAAATTGGAAAAAATAGATCAATACCTTCAACACTTAAAAACACTTTTAAACCCTAAAGGTAAAATATTAATAGACTCTAGCGATTTACGGTATATGTTCGATAGCGGTGATGAAGAAGGAAGCATAATGGTTCCTTCAGAAAATTATTATGGCGAATTAGAATTTACAGTTTATTATAAAGAATGGGCAAGTGAGCCTTTTAGCTGGTTGTATTTAGACCCTCAAACCTTTAAAAACGCTTGTGAGTCCAATGGATTTTTATTTGAGATTTTAGGAGAAGGTGAAAATTATGATTATTTAGCTAAACTCAGTCTTATTTAGTATAGCCAGCTTTGGATAAAGCACTCATCCCTTTTGAAAATAACTCTTTATTCCAATCGTAAAATATTTCTTTAGCATCAGTTGCTAAAACTTCTTTTTTATCATCCACAATATTAGCAATATCACTGTTTTTAAAATCATCAATTACGGTAAGTTCTTCTTCAGTGAAATCCTTCTTATTCTCCAGTAACTTTTGAGCCGCAGAGGTATTGTAATAATTTAATAATTCTTTTATTTCAGCGTGAGTATAATTCTTTCGATAAGCAAATGATACTATTGAAATTAATTCCCTTATACTTTCTTCTTTTCCTTCTCTAAACTTATCCCAAAAAGATTGAGGTGTACCCTCTGCAGCTACTCTTAGTCTTAGAGAAACTAACGTTTTTTCATATTCAAAATCATATTTCTGAACGGTCCCATTACAGTTTAAAAGACTAATAATATCCTGTTGATAATCGTCTACTTGTGCTGTAGCTGAAAAATATATTCCTAAAAATATCGTTAAAAAGAAAGCGCTAATCTTATTCATGATGATTATTATATTATGTTTGCAAACATACCCTTCAAAAATATGAAGATTAAATTTTTTAGCCCTCTTTTTTTAATATTTACTTTCTTTATTATTATTTCTTGTAGTAATGATGATAATCCTGTTGTTCCGGTTGATGAAGCAAAAGCAGAAAACTTAAAACCTTTGGGTACTTCGGCCGCCGATTTACTTTCTCAAAACACATATTCAAGCTTAACTGTTGAACTTGCATTTAGATCGGGTTATAGACCTACACAAGAAACCATCGATGATTTTAAACTTTTTTTAGAAGAAAGAGTTAATAAACCCGATGGAATTGTTTTTGTTGAAACAGAAATTATTTCACCTTTTGTTGACACTCAAACTATTGATGACATTAAAGAAATTGAAGACGAACAAAGAAATTATTATACGGTTGAAGATGATATAGCCGTATTTATATATTTTACTCATGCCAAAGCGTCTACAGATACAGAAACTACGGTTACTCTAGGGACAGCCTATTTAAATACTTCGATTGTGGTCTATGAAAAAACCATTAGAGATGTAAGTGAATCTCAAAATTCAGATTTATATCTATTGGAAGAAACTACGTTACAACATGAGGCTGCTCATCTTTTTGGGTTGGTAAATATTCAGGAAGATGATATCCATAGTGAACATGAAGATTTAGCTCATAAAAAACATTGTATCGTTGAAAGCTGCTTGATGTATTATCAAAGTAATATTTCTAGTTCTTTTAGAAATAGAGTTATAGTACCCATTTTAGACCCACTTTGTATTGAAGACCTTCAAGCTAAAGGAGGAAAATAATAGTTTATTTTAATAATCGTAATGCTTCACGTCTGCTTAAATTTTCAAGAGGAGTTTGGTTTACAAATGCTACTACCCATTTAGGATTATACCTACTGTATTGACGCAAACTCCAACCAATTGCCTTATTGATAAAAAATTCTTTTGAACCTAATAAAGAATTAATAGTATAGGACAAAATTTGAGTATCTACTTCCTCTTTATACTTTAACTGATAAATTATTGCAGAACGTTGCAACCATATATTATTAGATTGAATCCATTTTTCAACATATTTTTTTTGTTGATCTGGATACATTTTAAAATAGGGTCCCAAAAGATTACTAGCTAAAAAGTCTACAGTATCCCACCAAGATTTATTCAAAATCATATATTCAATTAAAATAATATCTTCTTTGTCAAATTGTTTTTGATATTTCTGAAAAAGCTCTTGAGCAAAATATTGAAATTCTCGTTCCGGTTTTACCCATAACTTCTTAATAATACTATTTAAGGATTCTTTAGGCGGTAAAAATTGTTTTATTAAAAATGGCTTTTGAACAGTTTTTCTTATGGGTGAAGTCATTCCAAAAAACTCAAACTGGTTTCTTAAATATACTTTCTGGGCTATAGCTTTTTCTGGGTTTGATTTTTTTTGAAATTTTTTTTGTAAAACTAATATGAAATTTTTCTCTTCCATTTACTTAATATACTATTAACATGTTAAATAAAGGTAATTTCATCTTATAATTCTTGCTAAAAAAATTGATTTTTAGTAACTTGTAGTCGTTTTACAAGATACTTTAATATTATGAAAAATTCAAACCAATTCTCAATTAGAACTATTAGTAAATATCTATTTATTTTAAGTGTGTTTTTAGTATTTGCATGTGATGAAAAACCTGCAAAGGATACTAAAAAGGAAACCGCAGAAATAGAAGATGTTAATAAATTCAAGGATATTTTTTGGAATGTAGTAGCTATTCAAAAAGATGGAAAATCTATGGAAATTAAAGCTATTGACCCAAACGGAAAAACATTTGATGTTAAGGCGATTCAGAATTCAGATCAAGATAGTTTTTTAGATGTAAAGGCAGGAGACGAGAATTTACCAATTAAAATATTAGTTAGTAAAAGTCAATTTGCACCTGTAAAAGCTATTGTAAAAAACAAAGTAGCCCATGATATTGTTGCTATCAACGAATCTGGGGAAAAACTAGAAGTTAAAGGTATTGTTAGATCTGGTAACATAGTAGTTCTAAAAGCTATCGATAAAGACGGTAATCTTTATGCGATAAAAGCCATTTCACCAGATGGTACTATGAATGATGTTAAAGGAATTAAAATTAATACTAAGGAAAAAGAAATGACCTCTAAGGGGTTTGATGTTTTTGCCCATGTAAAAGCTATGCATCCATCTGATAATGAAGATGACTTTAAGCCAAACGAAAAACCAAAAAAGAAAACTAAAAAGAATGCTAAAAAGGAAGTTGAGTTTAAGGAAATTATCTGGAATGTTAAGGCGGTTACTTTAGATGGTAAAAACCTAGATATAAAAGCTTTTGATGCAGAAGGAAATAAATACGATGTAAAAGCTGTACAAGACTCAGAACAGCATAGTTTTATGAACATAAGAGCATTTGTTGACAAAAATGAATTACCTATTAAAATTTTAGTTAGTGAAGACGAATTCGCTCCAGTAAAAGCTATTGGTAGAGATGGAACTATTTATGATGTAAAAGCGTTAACTGAAGACGGAACTAAATTAGATGTTAAAGGTATAAGTCGATCTGGTAATATCATTCATGTAAAAGCTATTAATACAAACGGAGATCAATACGGTGTTAAAGCATTTTCACCAGATGGCAAATTAAATGACGTAAAAGGAATTAAAATATTTGTAAGAGAAAAAGAGTTGTCTATTAGAGGAAACGATGTTTATGCACACCTTAAAGCAATACAACAATAATTAATTTATTATTTTAAAAAAAGCTAGCCATTTTGGCTAGCTTTTTTTTTAGATTAATCTTTAGAATAAACCTTTTCACCACTAATAAATGTAGCATTAACTTCTACGTTTGGAATTTCATCCTCAGGTATGGTCATAATATCTTTTTCTAAAACCGTAAAGTCTGCAAATTTACCTGCTTCAATACTTCCTTTTTCATCTTCTTCAAAATTAGAATAAGCTGCCCAAATAGTCATTCCTTTTAAGGTTTCCTCTCTGGTAAGTCCTTCCTCCATTCGGTAACCACCTTCTGGATAGTTTTCTAAATCTTTTCGAGCTACTGCTGCATAAAAAGTGTACATAGGATTAACTCTTTCTACCGGAAAATCGGTACCTAATGCAACCATTCCAGATTTTTCTAAAAGTGTTTTATATGAATAAGCCCCTTTTATTCGCTCACTCCCTACTCTATCCTCTGCCCAGTACATATCGCTGGTTGCGTGTGTAGGTTGAATGGATGGTAATATTTTTTTTGAAAAATAATTAAAATCTGAATTAGTTATTATTTGTGCATGTTCAACTTTCCACCTGGGATCATTTTCGTCTTTTAGAGTTTCAGTATAAACTCTTAACACTGAAATATTAGCCGAATCACCAATTGCATGCGTGTTCATTTGGTAACCTGCACTAACTATTCTTTTTGCTAAAGAATCCAATTCGACCTCATTGGTTACCATAGCTCCATGTTGCCCTTTTTGATCACTATATTCTTCACGCATAGCAGCTCCTCTAGATCCTAAGGCTCCATCTGCCCATATTTTTACTGACCTTACATTTAAACGATCTGTTTTTACAATTCCTTTATTTAAATAGTAATCAAGGTTGGCTTTGTTTTTTGTGATCATAGCATATACCCTAAGTGACATTTCACCAACTTGTTGCAAAGAATCTATTAATTCTATTACTAGACGATCAGTACCTGCTTCATCAATTGTTGTAAGACCTAATTTGAGGCATTTTTTTTCAGCATCTTTTAATGCTTTAACATAAAAGCTTACATCTTCTTTTGGCATTATATTCCATACCAATCTCATTGGAGTATCTACTAAAACCCCACTTGGTTCTCCATCCTTTAAAATTACTTCTCCACCAGCCATTTTAGTTTTAGAAGTAATTCCTGCCAACTCTAAAGCCTTGCTATTAACAATCATCGCATGGCCATCTATTCTACGCAAGGATACAGGAGTGTTTGGAAACATGGAATCTAATTCTTTTTTAGTTGGAAATTCTTTTACTTCCCAATCGTTTTGATCCCATCCTCTTCCTATAATAAAATCTTTATTTTTTTCTTTCTGAAAATCACTTACACGTTGCAATACCTCTTCATAACTTTTAGTACCTACTAAATCTATTTGTTGCATAGAAACACCTAAATTTAGTAAATGAGCATGAGCATCAATTAATCCTGGAACGATAGTTTTTCCAGATGCATCAAAAGTTGTTTTAGCATCATATTTGGCTTCCAAATTTTTAATTAATCCTACTTCTAAAATTTTCCCATCGCTAACAACAAAAGCTTCAGCAGTATCAAAACTTTCATTAACTGTATAAATGGTTGCATTTTTTACTAATAAATCGGTTTTAATCTTTTCTGAAGAACAAGAAAAAATAGTTGTAATTGAAATTATAAATATTAATTTTTTCATTTTTATATTAATTTGTATTGCAGTAAATGTAAATAAAAAATATAACTGTACTTAAAACATTTCTTCAAGCGAATCCTTTTTTATATTTTCACTACAAATTAAATGATTTGGATAAAATTAGAAATTACATAGAAAATTTTACTGAAATCAATGATGAAGATTGGGACTTCTTTTCCTCCAAACTTCAGAAAAAACGTTACCCTAAAAAATCTATCATTACTGAAATAGGTGAGATAGAAAACCATATATCATTTATAGAAAAAGGAATTGTTAGGTTATTAATTCCTAAAAAAGAAGAAGAGGAAATTACTTTTGGTTTTAGTTTTGAAAATGAATTTATAAGTGCTTATGATTCATTTTTAATTCAAAAACCTTCACAATATCAGTTAGAAACTTTAGTTGAAACGAGTTTGTTGAGTATAACCTATTCCGATTTACAAAAAGTATATCAACATACTAAAATCGGAAATTTAATTGGTCGGTTAGTAGCAGAACGACTCTTTATTTTAAAATCGAATAGAGCTTTATCCTTATTAAACGACTCAGCAGAAAAACGTTACCTCAATTTATTTAAGGATCGCCCAAATTTGATTAAAGAAATACCCCTAAAATTTATAGCTTCATATATAGGCGTTACCCCTCAATCACTTAGCAGAATTAGAAAACATATTAGTTAACATAGGTTCATTTTTTACTGATACAATTATTACGATTTTTGTTTGAAAGTAATCTGAACTATGAACATTTTAATTTTCATGATAATCCTTTGGTATTCAGGATTGTTTTTTCAAACCTTTTTTCTTCATCGTTACGCAGCACATCAAACTTTTACGATGTCTCCGTTTACAGAGAAAATTTGTTTTGTATTAACATGGCTTACTCAAGGTTCTAATTATTTAAGTGCTTATGGTTATGGTGTTATGCATAGAATGCATCATGCTTATGCAGATACAAAAGAAGATCCTCATTCTCCAAAATTTGATAAGAACCCATTGGCAATGATGTGGAGAACTAAAAATATTTATCAGGATATCAATAAAAAACGAATTGCAATAGCTGACAAATTCACTAAAAACGTGCCTCAATGGGAAGGGTTTGATAAGTTCGCAAGTTCGAAATTCTCAAGATTAGCTTGGGCAGCTGGTTACACTGTATTCTTTTACTTTTTTGCAGATGCTTGGTGGCAATGGCTATTTTTACCTATTGCTTTTTTAATGGCTCCTATTCACGGAATGATTATAAATTGGTTTGCACACGTTTATGGTTATGTAAATTTTAAGGTTAATGATACTTCTAAAAACTTATTGCCTTTTGATTTTTTAATGATGGGTGAAGGGTATCATAACAATCACCATAAACACGGAAGTCGTGCTAATTTTGGTGGGGTTCGCTGGCATGAAATAGACTTAACTTATTCTATTATGTATGTGCTAAATAAATTAAAAGTTATCAAAATTAAAAATACTTCTAAAGTCTAAAAGATTAAAAACTACCAATCAAATTTATAGGAAGCACCTAACATTCCTTGAATTCCTTGTACTTTATAATTCACCCATTTTTGGTAATTTTCTCCAAATAAATTACTCCCTTTTACAAAGATGGATAACTGTTTATTAAATCTGTATCCTAAATGGGCATTTGCATCGAAATAACTGTCTATATTTATTACTTCAAAATCTAATGTTGTCGATACCGATGAGCTAAATAAATCTTTGCGTTCTCCAACAAAAAATAAGGAAGCTCCTCCATAAAATTTTTCAGTAAAATTAAATGTTGCAAATAATGTAGCTTCAATTTCAGGAAGGTTCCACGGCTCTATTTCATTTTTAATTTGGTAACTATTAAACGTACCGTTGACACCTAAATTAAAATTACTGGAAACTTCAAAAACTAATTCCCCGAAAAAGGAAAAGGTTTCAATATCATCATAAACTACTCCAAAAGAGTTTCCATTTTCATACCCTTCAAAATAAATGCTTTGCCCTTTATAATAATTGGAAATAAACATCGCTTTATTGTCTTCTTTAGAATAGGATGCTTTTATATTATAACCTAATGCGCTGGTAAGTTTTCCTTTTAATCCCGCAAATCCATTATACAATTCGCTAGTAGGTTGGATTTGTAATGTTGGTGATACAAAGGGATTCTCTTCCTTAAAGTCATAATAAGAATTTTGTTTTAACCCTCCATCAATTCCTCCATAAACAATAAGTAATTCATCTACTAAACGATAAGAAGCATCAATTTTTGGATAGATATAAAAATTAGTGTCACTATTTTCTGAATCTAAGGACAGATATCCTGCTAGCCCAATAGAAAGCGACAAATCTTCCGTCAATAGTTCATATTTAGGAATAATTCCGGCATTTAAAAAACTATATTTTATATCTGAAATATCTGAATAATCTCTTTCAAATTTCCCGCTTAAATAATCTATATCAACTCCAATAGTTAATGGTAAGTCTACTACGTTAAATCCAAACTCTGGAGTTACTTTTATATTAAATTCTGAAGAAGAAAAACTATCTCCTAAATATCTAATACTCGCGTTTCCTTTTTCAAAATATGAATCTTCAACAATTAGACCTCCTTCTACAAAACCACTAAAATAAGAATGCTTAGAGTCTATCGAGTTGATAATTTCTGGTGGAGCAGAATTATAAAAATCATTTAATCCATACCAATTAAACAATTGATGATTGATACCGCCTTTAAACTCATAGGTTTTGTCTTTTTGTCTACTAACATAATTACCCTCTAATTGTGTGTTATAGAATTTATCATCTAATAAAAGATCTTTTATTCCACCTTGTGAAGAGTTGTGCTTAAAATACAAACCAAAATTATCGGTTCTACTAATTTCGAAATTACTATAAAACTCAGCCAGAACATTAACGTAATTTCCTAGACCTAAAGTTGCATAATTATCATATAATTTAATCGGTTTTGCTTTTTCTATGGAGGTTGCTTTCCCCTTAGCAGGAGTAAAAGTAGAGGCTACTGGTACTGAGAATATAGAATAGTTTACTTCTTTTTTTTGAATATTAGTTGAATCATTCATGAAAGGAGTTTCTTTTACTTTAAAAGCATCGGATATCGTAGGAGAATATGGTTTTATAATATTCACAACTTCTGTTCCCAAATTTTCTTCTTCTTGAGCAAAAGCATTGTTAACACCAAAAATGATTGTGACAATAATTAATAAATATATTTTTAAGCTTTGATTTAACATAGAATCGATTTGATTTTTCAATTTGAAATAAAATTTCCTTTAATTAAATTTAGTTCTCTTCCTCTATTTCGATAGAGTCATTGGTTTTAGCTTGTTCTGTTTTAATAATTGATAATTCAGCTTTAGCCTCATCAATAACATCTGGATAATCATTAAAGTTTTTAATTACACTTTCCAATATATAAGTAGCTTGAAAAGCATCTTCCAACTTATTAAAATTCTTAGCCATTAAAATCAGTCCTTTGGCTCCAAAATATTTAAATCCTGCATGTTCTTTTGCAAGGATTTGAATACTTTCATTTGAAGCTTCATATTGTTCCTCTTTATTTTGAAAATAAGCATCATAATACAATGCTTCAGCTGCTAATCTACCAGTAGCTATTTTAGCAACTTCTCTATAAGCATTTTTTGCTTTGTTTTCATCACCCGTTTTCATTGCTGATCGAGCGATAATAATTTGAGCATCACTTTTTACATTGTTTTCAATTTTTTCATTTTGAATCACTTTATCTGCAAAAACAACTGCTTCATGATATTTTTCAAGTTCAAAACTAGCTTTCATAGCATTGGACTGAGCAAAAATTATGTTTTGCGGGAAATCTGCATCCGTTTCTAGTCGTAATAAATAAGGTAGTGAAGTTTTGTAATCTTTTTTCTCTAAATACAATTGTGAAATCCTAGCCAAAGCCTGTTCTGTAAATTCATTACGATCTTTATCTACAACATACTGATAGTGTTTTATTGCGTTCTCTTTATCTTCATTTGAAAAATACATTTGAGCTAAATAAAAATGCGTTTTTAACGAATGTTTTCCATTAGGAAATTGAGATAAATAATCTTCAAAACGAGAAATTGCCAAACTTGATTTATTTTCAAGATAGGGTTGCTCTGCAGCTTGGAAGGTAGCATCATCTATTTCGGAGTTTTCAATATCTACAAAATCCAATTTACTTACCCAAGTTGCATAGTCATTTACACGACCTTGATCTATATAAATAATTTTTGCAGAAGTAACGGCTTGAACTGCTTCTTCCGAAGAAGGAAAATCGTTTGCTACTCTTTTAAAAATGGTTAAAGCTTCATTACTTTTACCAGTATTTTCTAATATTAATGCTTTTTTAAGTAATGCTTTAGAAACATAGCTACTATTAGGCAAATCCCGAATTAACTTATTATAGCTTACCATTGCATCACTATAATTCTCTTGGGAGATATAGGTATTTCCAAGTTCATATAAAGCATCATCACGATACATCGATTTAGGAAATTTACTTGAAAAATCTTTTAAGCCTTCAATTTTTTGAGGTACTCTATTTACAAAACCATAACTTATTGCCTTCTGAAAATTGGCATAATCTTGATCCAAAGTACCCGCTTCTATAGCAAGATTATAGTTTTCCATGGCTGGCCAATATTCACTAGTCACAAAATAACTATCACCTAGTCGAACATAAGCATCCTTCTTTTGTGAAGCATTTATATTGTTTTTTGAAACGTACTTATTAAAATGATTAATCGCTTCAGGATAATTCTTTAATTTAAAATAATTGTACCCTAAATTATAGTCACTATTATCAATTTCTGGCGTCTCATTTGAATTTGGTAATTGTAAAAACTGCTTATACCCTATTAAAGATTCTTTAAATTTTGAAAGTTGATAATCACATTCTGCTTTCCAAAAAGTTGCTCTAGCTGTGAAATTTGCATCTCTTGGTTCAGATAAAGATTTAAAAAAAATAGATATTGCTTCTTGGTATTTACCTTCAGAATAAAGTTCCAATCCTCTAAAAAACGTTACTTTTTGAAACGCTAATTTGTTTTGAAATGATTTGTTGTTTTCCAACAACTCTAAAGCAGCTTGATAGTTTTTAGAAGTTATATAAGAGTCTATCAATAAATCTTTAATTTCTGTATTATTTTCATTTTTAGGATAGGCCTCAATAAATGACATTAATACTTCTGGAACACTTTGATAGCTATTCCCAATTTGATAACTCAATTTTGCATAATTAAGCCAAGCATCTTCTGTTATCTCTGAACTAAAATCCATTTCAGAAGCACTTTTAAATGCGTTTAAAGCTTGTTGTTTTTGGTCTAATTTTAAGTAAGAATCTGCCAAATGATAAAAAGCATTTTGTGCTACTGCATTTTTACCATCAATGATTTTATTAAATTCATTAATAGCCAGTTGATAATCATTTTGCTTATAATATGCATAACCTAGTTGATAATAATCGGTATTAGTCCACTTCCCCTTTTTCCCTTTGTATTCTTTTAAAAAAGAAACAGCTTCCTTATAGTTTTCTAAATTAAAGTAGCTCTCTCCTATTATTTTGGATAATTCACTTTTTTCTTTTGGGCTAGATCGTTCATATTGTTCCAAACCTAAGTCAATAGCTTTTTGAAACTTTCCAAGCTTAAAGTTCATATCTGCTTGGTAATATGACATATCTTTAGAATAGCGTTCTTCGTCTTTTACATCTTCAAATAATTCATTAGCTTCTTCATAATCATCATCTCCATAGGCGATATAACCCAAATAGTATTTTGCTTGTGAGCCATATTTTTCTGAAGTAGTTAATCTATTAAAGTACTTTTTTGCTTCTACATTTTGTTTATTTTTAAAAAATGCATAACCATTATTAAAGTAATATTGTTCTTTTTCGTTAGCGTTTAAGCTGAATTCATCAACTTTATCATACCATTTTCTAGCATGTGAAAATTTACCATTCTTAAAATAATAATCTGCTACATTTATATAAGCGCTGTTTCGTTTAATGCTAGTTGGATATTCTTCAACAAAATTCTCCATTAAATGGTCTGCATTTTGTTGATTCAGCTTAATAGCACTCATCGCAATATAATAGGAGCAATTACTTTTTACGTTTTCATCATTTGATTTATTAATCACATCTAAAAATAAAGATTGAGCTGCTAAATATTGATGATCATTAAATAAATTATAAGCTCGATGAAAATCAACTAATTTATTGGTATTTACTGCTGTTTGTTGTGAATAAGCACCTACTGTTAACAGTAAAAATAATAGGAAAACTAATTTTTTTTGAAACATTAATAGTTTGTTTTTTTGAAGCATAAAGATATTATTATAACCCTTGATGAAGCTTAATAAAAAAAGGATTAACAATAAATTATTCACTACTTATTAAGATAGAAATATTCGTCCACTTATGTTAATCCTTTTAGAAATAAAAAACCTTCAACTTAATTGATAACGGAACAAAATTGGGATAAGTATGTTATTAGTATCTTAAAGTTTTACTAAAGCCATGTTCTAAAATAAAATACTTATTTTTAAAGCAGAAACTTTTTTTAAAATAAATTACTATGAAAAAAATATTCATTTTTTGCTTTTTAATGCTTTCGATAACTGTATCAGCTCAAAGGAATCAATTAAAAAACATATATAACAAAGACAATAAAATTGGTATTGGAACTAATACTCCGGATGAGCTTCTAACTGTAAAGGGGAAAATACATACACAAGAAGTAATTGTTGATTTAAATGGTGCAGTAGCACCCGATTTTGTTTTTGAAAAATATTTCAACTCTTTTTCAGATTTAAATCCAGGGTATGAATTTCTAACATTAAAAGAAATTGAAAATTTTATAAAAGCTAATCACCATTTACCAAAAATTCCTTCAGCACAAGAAATAGAAGAAAATGGTTTATCCTTAAAAGAAATGAACTTACTTTTGTTAGAGAAAATTGAAGAATTGACAATATTTACTATTCAGCAACAAAAAGAAATCGATTTGCTAAAAGTAAAAAGAAACGATTAAGTTTTAATTATAAATTTCAATCTTTATAAAATTAAGTATCCATGTCCCAATCCGTTTTACATTTAAATAATGCATCTATATTTCAAAGAGATACTTTAATTTTATCTGATGTAAATATCAGTATTGATAAAGGTGAATTTGTTTATTTAATTGGAAAAACAGGAACCGGAAAAAGTAGTTTTATGAAAACACTTTATGGCGACTTACCTTTAACAAAGGGTGAAGGAGCTATTGTTGGTTATGATTTACCGTCATTAAAAGAAAAAGATATCCCGTTTCTACGAAGAAAACTAGGAGTAGTATTCCAAGATTTTAAATTGTTAAATGATAGGACCGTACACAACAATTTAGTTTTTGTGCTTACAGCAACTGGATGGAAAGACAAGAAGAAAATGGATACTAGAATTGATGAGGTTCTAGAAAAAGTTGGAATGAAAGATAAAGCTTCTAACTTCCCTTTTCAATTATCTGGCGGGGAACAACAACGAATTGCAATTGCTAGAGCTTTATTAAATAGTCCTGAGTTAATCCTTGCAGATGAGCCCACAGGAAACCTTGATCCTCAAACAAGTGTTGAAGTAATGGAAGTCCTTCAAGAAATAAATAAACAAGGAAATACCATATTAATGGCGACTCACGATTATGCGTTATTATTAAAATATCCCTCTAAAACACTTAAATGTGATAACAGTCAATTATTTGAGGTAGTTCAAAAAACTGTTTAAATAGAATTACTTTTCAGGGTGGTAATACTTATTATTCGGAAACCCTTCTCTTAATACCAAATCACATTCTTTTTCTAAAGTTTTATCAATTTTAAGATGTATCGATCCATTTTTATTTGGTTTAAGTATCGTATTTTCTCCAATTACAATATTATTCTTAGCAGTAAGTTCAAAAACTGCATCATCTGTAAATTGCTGATTTTGAATTAAAGTTTTATTGGAAAATGAAGTTAAAATAAAATTCCATCTAGAAAAATTTTGATTTTCAATAATTGCTATTTCAGTATCCGTATATAAATCATAAACCATTTTAACTGCACGTCCTGTATGTAAAGAACCTGCACCATAATGCCCTCTATAAGGTTTGTTAGCTTCTATATCATCTATATTAGTAGCAGTGAATTTTAATATGGTTTCAACTTCATCAATAGGTAAACAAGGATTTAATGAAAGCATTAATCCTATAGTTCCTGTTACAAAGGGAGCTGTTGATGAAGTTGCTTCCAAAGTATATTTTTCTTCTCCATCTAGAGCAAAAGCAGAATATCTAAAAAGGTCTACCGATGGAGCTAGTATATCAACTTCAGTATTTAAAGTAGTAATAGATACTGGCCAAATATGATGTTTTTTTGATACATCATTATCTTTAAACCCTATAGTTCTACCTACATAATTTCTAATATTTGCTGCATATGGGTTTCCCTTAGCACTTATCATTGTATTTTCTTCAACTGTTTCATATCTATGCATAACGGAAGAAACAGAAATAACGTTTTTATAAGAAGAAGGATAGTACAGAACTTTTCCTTTACTTTTATGCCAATCTTGGTTTCCAGAAGCAGAAACAATAATAGTTCCATTCTCAAACATTTCATCAATGGCATCTTGAGCAGTTTGATAGTTTCTAGTTATCGCCCAACTACAATTTATAATCTTAACACCTTTTTCAGATAGCTCTAAAAGTTGTTCTAATTTTTCAAAATCATAATAATTAGTAGCGTAAATACTACAATCATAGCATAAACCAGGAACACCATAACCATTGTCTCCTTGTCCAGCTGCTATAGAAGCAACTCCGGATCCATGACCTTTTGATGTGCTTGATTCTTTTATTACAGTAGTTTTATCTGAAAAATCTTTATCTGTTATTTCTACTTTACCATCAGACAAACCAATAATCATATCTTTTGAGCCCGTAGTATAATACCACGCCTCTGGTGCTCCAACAAAATCTAAGTAATCTAAATTAACTTCTAATCCTTTATTTTCTGCAATCGTACTTGTTAACCCATAATCATTGGGCTCAAATATTTTTTTATCTTCTTCTTGTATCAACTCACCAAAATCAAATAGGTTTGAGGCATTTAATAGTAAATCTTCAAGTAATTTTTCATCATTGGAAACAACAAAAAACGTCTTCTTTAAACTTGATTTATTCGCGTTTTTAAATGTTTTTTTAAATTCAAAAATATCATAGGAATAAAATATTCTTTTTAATTTAAAGTTATCTCCTTTATAAAATAATTTCCCATCGATTCTATCAAAATCAGGATTAAAATTTTCCGATTTCGCTCTTATATAAAACCAACTTTCATTTTGTGAAAATAAATTGGCTGTAATTCCAAAAAAGATAAAAAAAAGAAATATAGTTTTATTCATTTTCATACTGAAAAATATTTTCTCTAAGATAGTTATTTTTCAATTCTGGATGTCATCGCTATATTATAAATTGTAAATTAGCCAAGGAAATATGCTTTCTATATTAATACCAACATATAACTATAATGTAGTAGAACTAGTAAACAAAGTTCATGAACAAGCATTGAGCGCATCAATACTTTTTGAAATAATTGTTATTGATGATTGTTCAACTAATCAAGAAATTGCAAATAATAACAAAATAAATATTAAACAAAAAAAGTATTGCACCTTTATTGCCAATGATAAAAATTTAGGAAGAACAGCATCTAGAAACCTTTTAGCTAGCAAAGCAAAATACTCTTTGCTTTTATTTTTAGATGCGGACGTATTACCTAAATACAATGATTTTATTAGCCGTTTTGAACTAAACAACAACAGAGATTGTGAAGTAATATATGGTGGTGTTTGCTATATAAATGAAAAGCCTAAACCTGATCAACTTTTACGTTGGAAATACGGTCAAGAAAGAGAAACTAAAAGTGTAGCATCTAGATTAAAAGAACCTTATTTTATTATATCACAAAATTTACTAATAAATAAGGAGGTATTTATTAAAAATAATACATCAAATATAAATACTTACGGATTAGACATTTTATTTTCTGGAAATCTATTAAAAAATAAAATTAAAGTAAAGCATATTGACAATCCTGTTTATCATCTAGGTTTAGAAAACAATATTACTTTTTTAAATAAATCTTTAGTGGCAGTAAAAACAACTTTTTTACTTGAAAAAAACAATCAAATAGATAGTGATTTAAGACCTTTACAAAAAAGTTATCTTTTACTAAATAAATGGAGATTAGCGGGTTTATTTAACTTGGTTTTTAAGATTTTTAAAGAACCTATCAAATACAATTTTTTATCAAAAAAGCCATCTATGCTTTTATTTGATTTATATAGACTTCAATATTATGTTGAATTAAAAAGCCAAGCAGATGCTTAGATTTTCGGTTGTCATATCTGTTTTTAATAAAGAAAAACACATTTCTAATACATTACACAGTGTATTAAGTCAAACTTTTGAAGATTTTGAAATTGTGATACTTAATGATGGTTCAACAGATAATAGTGAATCAGAAATACTTTCTTTTAAAGATTCTAGAATTCGATATTATTCAGAAAAGAACCAAGGTGCTGGTGCTGGAAGAAATTTTGTTATAAAAAAAGCTAAGGGAGATTATATTGCTCTTTTAGATGCAGATGACATTTGGTATCCCTATTATTTGGAAGAGCAAAATTTATTGATAAATAAATACTCGAATGAAGTTGTTTTTTCTACAGCACAAGAAATAATCAGAAATAATAATAACTTTCCTAGAAACTATTCTATTCAATTAAAAAAAGGAGAATCTGGGCTATTAAATTATTTTAAATCTAGCAAACTAGATTCAATTATTCATTCTTCTAGTGTCGTGATTAAAAAAGATTTTTTAATTAAACTTGGGGGATTTAATCCTAATATTAAAAGTGGTCAAGATACAGATTTATGGATTCGAATAGGATTAGAGAAGAATGTTGCCTTTAGTACTAGAATTTGCTCTAAATACAATTTTATTCCAAATAGTTTATTTAGATCAACAAACTCTATAAGTCAAAAAATAGACCTTACTCCCTATGAAATATTTGAAAAAGATAATACCGATTTAAAAACATTTCTAGATCTCAATAGATATTCATTAGCATTACAATCTAAAATTTGGGGGGATCATGAAAATTTCAAGAAGCTTAAATTAAAAATTGATGAAAACAATCTCAACAAAAAGCAACTTTTTCTACTTAAATGCAATAGACAAACGTTGAAGATTCTTAAAAAAACACAAGAGTTTTTAAAAAATTGGTTTAAAGTTTCTGCTTTCAGTTAGAATTTATTTCATTTATAAAATTTTCATACTCTCTTATATAATCTTCTTCTAAAAACTCACCAGAAGAAAGTACTAAGCAAATAGCACCAGATGAAAAATTCTCTAATTCACGCCATACTCCTGTAGGAATTAACAAACCTTTATTTGGCTTATTCAATGTTACTTTCTTTTTTACTTTGCCATTATCTAATGTTACATCAAAACTTCCACTTAAAGCAATTAAAAACTCCAATTGTTCTTTATGGGCATGTCCTCCACGAAAAGAATCACTTGGGACATCGTATAAATAATAAACTCTTTTTATTTCATACGGAAGGAAATCTTTTTCAATAACTGATAAGTTTCCTCTACCTTCTGGATCAGTAATTTTTAAAATATTTATTAAATCAATATTGTCAATATTAGTGTAATTCATCTTGCAATAATTTATTCCATTTTTCTGAAATCTTCTTCATTGAAAATCCCTCGACAGATGATTTAGCATTATGCTTACATCCATTATATAATTCTGTATTGTTAAACATAGAAGTAATACCTTCTGAAAATAAAGATACTTCTCTTTTATCAATTAATAATCCATTAAACTTATCTATTATTATTTCTGAGGGTCCAGATATAATATCTAATGAGACCACTGGAGTACCTAATGATAATGATTCTGCTAATATCATTGGAAACCCTTCGTATCTGCTTGTAATCGTAACAAATTTTGAATGCTTAATTATTGAAAATGGATCTTTTGTAAATGGTAAAAATATAATTTGATTAGAGCCTGGTGTAGATTTCGATAGATCCATTAATTCTTCCTTATCCTTGCCATTACCCATAATTACAAGGTATTTATTGTTTTTCCAACTATTAGAATGAATAAATGACTCTATTAAAAATTTAAAATCTTTTACATCGTCATCTATTCTTCCATAAGAAAGTATATATTCTTTATTTTCTAAAATTGTAGGCAATTTATAATCCATATTTTGACACCATAATGGATCATATGCATTATATATTGTCAAACTCTTCTTAACACCATTGACTTTAAAAATTTCTTTTTGAATATACTTGGAAACTGAAACATTTACCAGATTTTTATTCAAAATCTCTACATAATTAATAGGCTTATTTGTTAAGACTTTACGAGCTTTTGAAGTATGGGCGACATAAACTCTTTTAAAACCTCTATAAACATATCTATCATAATACCATTCTGTATTAAAAAATATTTTTGGCCTATGGTCTATTATAACATCAAATGAATTATCTAATAAATACTTTCTTAGCTTTTTAAATCTAGCCAATCGTAGCCATAAATTATCGTTGTTTTTTTTTAATAAACCTAAATTAAACAAGGTCCCTTTAAAATCAAAATCAATGCTATTATTTAAAGTTATTATATGCACTTCATGACCTTTATCAAATAACATTTGAGATAACATAGCACAGGATCGCTCAGCTCCACCTTTTGATAAAGATATAGTAACTAAACAAACTTTAAAATGTTGATCCGTTTTGTGGCTCATCATTATTTATGGTACTTTTGAAATTACCTTGTAAAGGTACTATAATTATGAAAATATTATTAGTAGGTGAATATAGTAGATTGCATAATTCTTTAAAAGAAGGATTAACCGAATTAGGACACCATGTTACAATTATTGCAACAGGTGATCATTTTAAAGACTATCCTGTTGATATAAAACTTTATAGAAAATATAATAAGGGTATTTTAAAAAAAATTAAGATATTATTTTATAAACTTTTTAAAATTAATATAACTTCAATATCCATTAAAAATCAATTTTTTAGGCATAAAGAAAAATTAAAAGAATTTGATATTGTTCAGTTAATCAATGAAAGCTCAATTGGAGTAACCCCAAAACATGAAAAAGAATTTATTTCTTTTTTAAAGAAACATAACAAAAAACTTTTTTTACTTTCATGTGGTACAGATTATATTAGTGTAAAAGATTCTTTTGATAAAAAACCTAAATATTCCATCTTGAATCCTTTTTTTGAAAGAAAAACTTCAGAAAAAGACTTTGCTCCAATTTTAAAGTATCTGAAACCTAAATACAAATCACTTCATGATTTTGTTTATAATCAAACAGAAGGTGTCATTGCTTCTGATTTAGATTACCACATTCCATTAATTGGACATCCTAAATATTTAGGATTAATTGCTAACCCAATAAATATTCAATTATTAAAATTTATTCCATTAACTATAAAAGATAAAATCATAATTTTTCACGGAATTAATAGAGCAAATTACTATAAAAAAGGAAGTGACTTTTTTGAAAAAGCTTTAGAGATTGTAGAAAATAAATACCCTAATAAAGTCACAATTAAAATAGTTGAAAATCTACCTTATAATGAATATATTAAAACCTACAATGAAGCTCATATTGTATTAGATCAAGTTTTAGCTTATGATCAAGGATATAATGCTTTAGAAGCCATGGCTAAAGGAAAAGTAGTTTTTACTGGCGCAGAACAAGAATTTGTTAATCATTATAATTTAGAAGAAACTGTAGCTATTAATGCATTACCAGATGCTGATATAATTGCTAAAGAGTTAGAGTATCTTATATTAAATCCTGAGGAAATTATTAAAATTGGTAAAAATGCTCGTGAATTTATAGAGAAGGAACATGACTACAAAAACATTGCTCAGAAGTATTTAAATACTTGGAACAATTACTTATAAATAATTAAGTTTTTTTCTAGTTTTTCTTTTTCTCCTTCCCAATCTCTAGAAATATTTTCTTTTAAAAGTTTTGCTGGAATTCCACCTATTAAAATATTTTCACCAAAAACTGAATAATCTTTATTACATAAAGTATTAGAAGCAATAGTACAGTTGTTAGGTGTAATAGTTTTTTGCATAATGGTTACTCTATTACTTACAAAATTATACTTACCAAGTTTTATTGGAGCATTCATTGGGTAGCGTTCACCATTTTCAGTATTGACCATGATATGAAAATTTGTGTCAATCAATTGAGCTTCAGACCCTATTCTTGCGCATTCACCCAATTCAATTCTTTCTTTACAAATAATTTTCCCTTGAGATGCCATAGATGATAAATGACCAAATTCACAGTAGGCATCTTTAGCAACATAAACAAAATAATCAATTCCAAATTGAACATGCCCTTTAAAAACTAATACTCCATCCAATACTAATTGTGCTGTTTTTTTTGATTGAGAAACCAATTCATAACGCTGACCAAAACCAATCATTGCTCTTTTTATAGGTGCTTCTATAATAACATCCCCTTTTATACTTGAAAACTTAACCTTACCATAGAAGAATACTGGAAGTTTTTTAGCAATTTGATATGGGAATTTTTTGTAATTAAAATAATAAGTTTTAATCCAATTAACAGACCAGAAAAATTTGCATTTCTTTTTAAAATTTCTATAAACATTTTTTAAAAACCCTATCATTTTTTTCTTTTGAAAATTTCTTTAAAATATTCTTTAATTGCTATTTTTTTATCTAATTGTTGATATGAATAACCACAAGATATTATGATAATAATTGCCATTAATAAATTCCTTACTATTGTGTTTGGTATAAAGGTAAATAAAAATGCTATGAGACACATAATTACTGTAAAGGTAAATATTTTATAAAATCCTTTTTCAAAATAAAAATCATATCGATAATAGGTAATAATCCTTATCACTATATAATGAATAATATAATATAGAAAAAAACTAAAGCCTATACCTTCAAGTCCACCATAATAATACCCTAAAATATTAAACAATAATAAAATCGTATTAAATCCAATAGCAGTTTTAATAAAAACTTTAGAATCTCCTTTTGCAATAATCATATAACCCATGGACCAAGAAACAGCTTTAAAAATCATCCCTAAAATTCCCCAACTTACCATTGCTACAATTGGAGAAAACTCGTTTGAATAAAGGATAGTTATAATCACAGGTGCAAATGCTAAAAAGAACACAATAATTGGAGTTATTAATAAAATTGCAATTACTGCCTGCTCTAAAACAGTTTTTCTTATTTTAATAATTTCTTCTGAAATAGCAGACAACCTGGGGAAATAATCTGTACCCATGGCATTAAAAATAATTCCAACATAAGAATTTAGTATAATAAACCCAGCATTATAAAGCCCTACTTCTTTTAACCCTAATTCTTCATTACCTGTTGAAGAGCTTATATAAATTCTTATAATATATGCTACAAGTAAAGTAATCATACTACTTAAACTCAACATCACGCCAAGGTTAATCATGCTCTTACCTTCTGAAATTGCTTCTTTACTAGAGACCTCAACTTTTTCTATTTTTAGTTTTTGCGAATAATAATAAGTAAAAACAAAACTCATAAATGTTGCAATTATAAGTGCAGGAACAATGGCATCCAGTCTGAAAAAATAATATAATGGAAGTGTTATTATTAACCCGATAAAGTTACCTAATAAATTAGCTTTAGCTAGGTACTGAAGCTTCCTCAACCCCTGTAAAACAGCTAATTGACTGCTAGACAATTGCTTAAACAACAATGATATTGAAATCCACATAAATGGAATCGTATAGTCCCTATTACCAAAAGCTATTTTGCTCAATAAAGGAGAAGCAACTATCATTATAGTAACACCGATAGTTATAGTTATCCAAACTAATTTTTTTAATACACTTATGGTTTTAGCTACATGTTTTGAATCTGAGTTGTTATTAGCTAAGGAAATATCTTTAACTGCACTTCTTTCTAAACCTAAATTAGTAAGTCCGTTTATTAATTCCATAGTTGAAACTAATAAACTTGCAATACCCATTCCTAATGGTCCAATTAATAAAGCAATGGCTTTGGACCTTATTAATTTAATAATAATATTAATCACTTGCACTCCTCCAAAAAGTGAAGTTGCATTCAAAACATTTCTATAAGATTGTTTATGTTCAGTCATTAGATATAGAATTATTTTTCTTTTTAAAATAACGAAATACTAAATAAAACACCACTCCAAACATAATAACAGATCTTATTAAGTGAGCGATAACAACTCCTTCTACTCCATAATCATTTATTAAATAACGAGCCATAAAGTAAAATAACACAAGAGATAAAATTTCTGAAAATATAAAATTTCTAACCATCTTTTTAGCAATAAATTGATGACTTAAAACCAAAGTTGCTAACCTTACAAAATCTGCTGATAGCTGCCATTTAAATAAGGGAGCCATAGCTGTAAAATCTGGATAGATTAATAAAATAACATAATCTCTTAAAAAATAAACCAACAACATTCCAATACCAAATAAAGGCAGCAAGGTTTTATAAATAGTTTTTAATTCCGAAGTAAAACCTGTTTTCGTATGAATACTTGCAAATTTTGGTATAACATAAAGTGAAAATATGGAAGCAGAAAAAACCATATAATTTTTAGAAACAAAAGTCATCGCAGTCCAAATTCCAGAATCAGCTTCAGTTATTCTATTCCTAATCATAGTCCTTATATCAATTTCCACAAAACTCAATAATCCTGTTGAAACAAATGACATGATTGTAAAAGCTAACAATTCTTTAAAGTAAGGAATTTTAAAATTAAGCTCTGAAAAATGAATGTATTCCCTTAACGTCTTAGAAAATATAAAAAATAAAATCAAAAATTGAATAACTGGTGTTATTGCTATAGCTACTAATGCACCATCAATATTATAATTATATAAAAAAACAACTAATAATAATGCTCCTAACAGATAGCTTAATAGATCAATTTTTGCAAAATCTTTATATTGTGATAGCCCGTGTACAACTCCATTAAATACACGATACGTAGCAATAAAAGGAACAACAACAGCTAATAGTTTTAATAAATACTCAAAATCTACAGAGCCAAACAAATAAACACTTAAAGACTCAGCAAATAAAAAAAGTATTCCAGAAGTAAAAAAAACACCAATAGTAGTAAATACAAAAGCTGTTGAAAACATTTTTTGTAATTGCTTCTCATCCTCTTTATACTCTGAAACATATTTGGTTACTCCATTAAAAATCCCACCTGTAGAAGTAGATGTTAATAGCGAAGTGAAATTACGTAATTGTCCAATTTTAGAAATACCCTCTTCGCCTACAAGTTCTGCAAGAAAACGTTGAATAAAAAGAGAAACAATCAATCGAATACTAATAACACCCGCATTTAAAGATGTCATCTTTAGTAATAAATTTTCTCTAAATATCTTAGGGATTTTCAAATTAAAAAGAATTTAAAACTTCAATTATCCTTTTTACTTCATCATTCCCTAAAACCGGACTAATGGGTATACTTATTACTTGTTTGTGAATCTTCTCTGTGTTTGGAAAACTAAATTTTGAATATTCAGACAATGCTTCTTGTTGATGAGGAGGAATTGGATAATGAATTAAGGTTCCTATTTCATTATGGCTTAAATAATTTATAAAATTCTCTCTATTTTCAACTTGTACCACAAATTGATGAAAAACATGAGAATCATCTTTTTTATAAACTGGAAGTTTGATTTTTGGATTTTTAATTCCTAACATATACATATTAGCAATTTCTCTTCTTCTTTTGTTATCACTATCTAAATATGGAAGTTTTGTTCTTAAAAAAGATGCCTGTATGTCGTCCAACCTAGAATTAAAACCTATGTATTCATTTACATATTTAGAAGATGCCCCATAATTCCTTAATTTTTTAGTTATCGCCGCTAATTCATTATCATTTGTTGTAATAGCTCCAGCGTCTCCTAATGCTCCTAAATTTTTAGTTGGATAAAAACTAAAACCGGCGGCATCTCCAAGATTACCAGCTAGTTTTCCATCATTATTTTTTGCCCCATGAGCTTGGGCAGCATCTTCAATTACAATTAATTGATTGCCTTTTGCTAAACTATTTATGGCTTTCATAGGTGAAAGTTGCCCATATAAATGAACAGGCATTATCGCTTTAGTCTTTGAAGTAATAGCATCTGACAATGCTTTTAAATCAAAATTAAAGGTCTCCGATTCAGATTCCACTAATACTGGAGTTAATCCTGCCTGTTTTATCGCTAAAATTGTTGCGATATATGTATTAGATGCCACTAAGACTTCATCGCCAGTAGATAGCTTTCCTAATGTCTTATAGGCTTCTAGAATTAATCGTAAAGCATCCAATCCGTTTCCAACACCTATACAGTATTTAGAACCACAATAATCTGCAAATTCCTTTTCAAAACTTTCTACATTTGATCCTAAAATATAATATCCCGAATTTAAAAAGTCTGTAAACTTCTCTTTAAATTCATTTTCAAAACGTTGATTTATTTTATGTAAATCTAAAAATGGAATCATGTAGTTTTTAATTCTAAAGTTTTATAATTCTCAGTATTTAAAATATAATTATTAAAAACATGAGTTCTTGCACCACAACTCTCTTTCCAAAACAACAAGCCCTTATTCAATACTTTTCCGTTTTCTTCACTAGAGGTATTAAAACTAAAATAGCTCCGATCTTCTTTAAAATGATCTATAATAAAATCATACAAGAAATCTAAGCTTCCGTAACTATTTTTATCATTATTCCCAGATACATATTGTGGGTGCACTACATTATCAGTTAAAAAGACGGTAGTCCCAGCTACAATTTTTTCGTCTTTATAAACATTTACTTGAAATATGTTATTAGGAAAACGAGATGCTAACAATTTTATTTCATCTAATGTATGAACTGGTTTAGCATCGTGTTTTTTAGATAAGTTAGGAATTAGTATTTCATTCCAAAAGGCCTCATAATCTCCATCTACTTTTACAACCAAGTCATTTCTTTTTGCTTTGTTAATCCCCTCTCTTCTGTTTTTTTGAAAACGAAGTTTATTATGATAATTAATTAGCAAAATCACATCTCGTTTAATCAAATTTGCATCTGCTTTATATAAAATATACTCTAACTCATCTGATGGTAATGAATTATAAAAAGTTGGAATTACTCGGATATCTAATTTTTTAATTCCTCCCTCAAAAAGAAACTTTAAAGCTTCTTTAAAAGCTAAAAAAGCACCTGTTAATTTAGCTGTTTCTTGTAGTATAAAACTACCATAGGTAAGCCCTTGGTGGGAATATGCAATTTCTTCATTTTTATTTAATGGCAATACTGCAAATAATTTTTCATCTTTATAAATCATTAACGAAAAATCTTCAAAGCGATCTTTATGGTAATCCATAAAATCTCTTTGAAATAAAAAGGTTGCATTTTTTGCTGTAGAAACAAATTGATCCCATTCCTTTTTTTTATTATCTGAATACTTTATTGCTTGATACAAGGCGATTCTCTTAAATTAACTTTTTTAATAAAGGCTATATATTCCGTAAATTTAAATATAATTTTTGTTCTAGTACTGTTTGACGAGCTTTATATATAACGAATAAATATATAAAATATGAAGTTAAAACTGCTTGATGAAAAAAATACTTTTAGTAATACTAAATATTCTTAAAATCAAATTAAATTTTATTTTCAATTTTGAGCATAAAAAATGGGCTAATAATAAAATCATTAGCCCATTTTGCAAATAAATAATTTCCTATAACTTATTACGTTTACGATCTACTTCTTTAAGATATACTTTTCTTAATCGTAAATGCTTAGGTGTAACCTCAACGTACTCATCTTTTTGAATATATTCTAAAGCTTCTTCTAAAGAAAATTTGATTGCTGGTACAATTTTAGCCTTATCATCTGCTCCAGATGAACGAACATTACTTAACTTTTTAGTTTTTGTAATATTCACGACCATATCGTCTTGACGCGTATTCTCACCAATTACTTGACCTTCGTAAATATCTTCACCTGGCTCTACAAAAAAGCGACCTCTATCTTGCAATTTATCAATAGAATAAGGAATTGCTTTTCCATTCTCCATAGAAACTAAACTTCCGTTTTGTCTTTCTGGAATACCTCCTTTTAATGGTTGGAACTCATAAAAACGATGTGTCATAATTGCTTCACCTGCTGTAGCCGTTAATAACTGGTTTCGTAAACCTATAATACCTCTAGATGGAATTATAAATGTACAAATCATACGTTCACCTTTTGCTTCCATGCTTTGCATTTCACCTTTACGAATGGTAACCATATCGATTGCTCTACCACTTACATTTTCTGGTAAATCGATAGTTAACTCTTCTACAGGCTCACATTTTTTACCATCAATTTCTTTAATAATAACTTGTGGTTGTCCAATTTGAAGTTCATATCCTTCTCTTCTCATGGTTTCAATTAATACCGATAAGTGCAATACTCCACGACCGAAAACCATAAATTTATCTGCACTATTAGTTGGTTCAACTCTAAGTGCTAAGTTTTTTTCTAATTCTTTTTCTAAACGATCTTTAATATGACGAGAAGTAACAAATTTTCCATCTTTCCCAAAGAATGGAGAATCGTTAATTGTAAATAACATACTCATTGTTGGCTCATCAATAGCAATTGTTTCTAAACTTTCTGGGTTGTCAACATCACAAACAGAATCTCCAATTTCAAATCCTTCTAAACCGACTAAAGCACAAATATCACCTGCACCAACTTCTGATACTTTTTTTCTACCTAAACCTTCAAAGGTGTGAAGCTCTTTAATTCTAGATTTCACAATACTTCCATCACGCTTCACTAAGCAAATAGGCATATTTTCTGTTAAAGTTCCTCTATGTAAACGTCCAATTGCAATTCGTCCTGTAAAAGAAGAATAGTCTAATGATGTAATTAACATCTGTACATTACCATGTACTGCTACTGGAGAAGGAATGTGTTCTAAAACCATATCTAATAATGGTTCCACATTATCAGTTTCATTTTTCCAATCGTCACTCATCCAATTGTTTTTGGCAGAACCATAAACTGTTGGGAAATCTAATTGCCATTCTTCTGCACCTAATTCAAACATTAAATCAAAAACTGCTTCATGAACTTCATCTGGAGTGCAATTTTCTTTATCTACTTTATTTACAACTACACAAGGTTTTAATCCAAGTGAAATTGCTTTTTGTAATACAAATCGAGTTTGAGGCATTGGTCCTTCAAAAGCATCTACTAAAAGTAATACTCCATCTGCCATATTTAATACACGCTCCACTTCACCACCAAAATCGGCGTGACCAGGAGTATCAATAATATTAATCTTTGTGCCTTTGTATACTACAGAAACGTTCTTAGATGTAATTGTAATTCCTCTTTCACGTTCTAAATCATTATTATCTAAAATAAGGTCACCAGTATGTTCATTCTCACGAAATAAACTACAGTGGTGCATTATTTTATCTACCAAGGTAGTTTTACCGTGATCTACGTGTGCAATAATTGCGATGTTTTTGATTTTCATACTACTATCTTTTTAAGAGGGTGCAAAAGTAGTGTTTCTGAATTGATTATAGCACATTATGTTGAATGATTATTTTAAGCTAATATTATCCTATCTTTGCAACTCCTAATTATTATAATATGAACCTCGATTTAATTCCAAAAATAAAATATACTAATTCTAACAATTTCTTTCTACTAGCAGGGCCTTGCGCTATTGAAGGAGAAGAAATGGCTATGCATATTGCTGAAAAAATTTTAGCCATTACAGATCGACTAGAGATCCCTTTTATTTTTAAGGGAAGTTTTAAAAAAGCAAATCGTAGCCGAATTGACAGTTTTACCGGAATTGGAGATGAGAAAGCTTTAGAAATACTAAAAAAAGTTTCAGAAAGATTTGATGTTCCAACCGTAACAGACATCCATGAAGTTAGTGATGCTAATCTTGCTGCCAACTATGTTGATGTTTTGCAAATTCCAGCTTTTTTAGTAAGACAAACAGATTTAGTTGTTGCTGCAGCAAATACTGGGAAAGTAGTAAACCTTAAAAAAGGACAATTTATGAGTCCTGAAAGCATGCAGCATGCAGTACAAAAAGTTCTTGATTGTGGAAATGAACAAGTAACTATTACTGATCGAGGAACTATGTTTGGATATCAAGATATGATTGTAGATTATCGTGGAATTCCAACTATGCAACAGTTTGCACCTACTATTTTAGATATAACTCATAGTTTACAACAACCCAATCAAACCAGTGGTGTTACAGGTGGAAGACCTGATATGATTGGAACTTTAGCTCGTGCTGGTGTAGCAGTGGGAGTTGATGGATTGTTTTTAGAAACTCATTTTGACCCTGCTAATGCAAAAAGTGATGGTGCTAATATGTTGGATATTCAATATTTAGAAAAACTGCTTAGCGATTTAGTTGCCATTCGTAAGACAATAAATTCGCTTTAATATAAGGAAAGTACATTTTTTATAACTTCAATTAATACCACATCATTAATTTCTTCTATCCACTTATATCGTAATGAAGACATTTTTTTTCTTTTTTCGGTTACTAAAAGATCTTGATGTATGGTTATTTTATTTCCTCTAACAAAACAAATATCAACAAATTGCTTTTTATGGCTTGCGTTTAAAAAGCAAAAAGGTCGCTTTTTATAATAATAAAATGGAATTCTATATTTATAAAGCAGTTCTATTTCAGGAATTGAAGATTCGACTATAACTTGTAAATGCAATAAGACAGATCGATAGGGCTCTGGTTGATTTATTATATATTGTTCAGAAGGATTCACGTTTTCAAATATATAAATAAAAAAAGGGCTATTTACACAGCCCTTTATTCAAATAATCGCTATCATTAACTCCCCAATTAATTAAGCATGGTAAAGATGCATAATAATTAAAGGATATGTTTTAGGAAAAACCCCTTTTTAAAAAGGGGTTTTTCCCCTTTTTTAAAACTATATTTTATTTAGTCTTATTATATTCTTCTTTGGTTATAAAAATAAACTTTGCAAAATTAACTAGATCTGCAGTTTTAGAAATACCGCCAGTTAATTCAACTTCTTGATCTTTTTTGTAAGCATTTTTACCCATCATAACAGTACCAATTACACCATTTTTTTTAGTTAATTGGATCCCTTCAGCATCTACAGCTTTAATATACAATGACATTCTTTTAGAAACATCTTCATTCATTTTTACTTTTACTAATATTCCTAATACATTAGTTGTCGAACTGTATTTCTGGTTTATAGAAACATCTGTTATGGCAAATGGATTTTCACTTTTAACTTCAAACGGTATATTAGAAGTTGGATTATTAACTATATAATCCTTAACAGCTTTTTCGGCTTCTTCTTTTAAAATCTTATATTCCTTATCTAACTTAAAAACCTCATCCATATCTGTTGAGTTTTTAGCAGCTTCTTTCTTAGCCTCTAATTTAGAATTATAATCTTTTGCTATACCAGGTAAATCACCAAGAAACTCGTTTGAAGGTGATGACGAATCTGTTCCTCCACATCCAAAAAATAATAATAAAGTGATAAATGAAATAAATGTAAAACTTACTTTTTTTATAGTATTATTCATAACTTAAAAATTTAAAATATTAAACTCCTTTTATATAGTAGTGGATCTTTTATGAAAAGAAATTTTAAGATTCCGAGACAAAATCAATGAATAATTTTAATAGTAAATTAATAATTATCGATTACTAATTGTAACTATTTATTGGATAGTACATTTTCTTTAAATATTTTAAAAACATTAAATAAAAAACAAGGTAATAAAGTTAAGAAGCAGCTTAAAAGATTTTTATGATAATTATCATAAAAATTAATCACAGCCGTCTACATAATCTTGTAAGTATGAAAACCTTTCGGTTAATTTCCCCTCAGAAGTTGTTATTCTTGCTCTTTCAAGTATCCCATCTTTATCATTATTAAAAAATGCTGGCATTACTTGATTATAGAACATTCTTCCAAAACCTTCACTAGCATCTTTTGGAAGCTCACAAGGCAAATTATCAACAGACATAACTGTGATTGAATCCTTTGTTTTAAAAGCTACTTCTTTTTCTGTTTGTGGGTTATAACCATAAAAAGGCGCTTCAATTGTAGAAGCTCTTAATGTACTTGCTACTGGACCACCAATATCACAAGAAATGTCACCTATAATACTTATATTAAACTCTGGATGTTTAGCATCTTCTTTTGTGATTAAGAAAGGTGCATTTTCGCCATAAAAATGACCTGCTATATACAAATCACTCACTTTTGAAAAACGCATAAAATTGCTTTCATAACCAGTAGGGTCATTAAAAAATTCTTTTTTATTAAATTTTTCTCCGTCAATTCTTTTATTATAATCGTCAACGTCTATATCACAAAACACAACTTTTTTATACGTTTTAGAAAGAAATCTTTTTACAGAAACTTCTTTAATCTTTAGGTGCTCCAAAATTTCTTTTGCTCCTTTAGCTACTTTTCCTTTTCCTGTTAAAACAATTTTAATTGCTGGAAGTTTAATCTTATCCAATTCCAATTTCATTTCAGCAAAATCTGCCAAATTTTCAACCTTTGGCAAACTAAAAATACCATCCCGTAACCCTAAAGCTCTAAAAGCGTTATACGTGCCAACCAGCCCTGCATAACGTCCAAACCCTATTAACCTTGCTCCATTTTCTTTTACAATTGTTTCATGGTCATATAATTCAATTTTATTTTTTAAAACTGCTTGTAACAAACCTCTATTATAAGGTTGGTGCTTGATCGTATGGCTAAAGAAAAAATATATTTTATTCGGAATTAATGCAGAAACAGGTACTTCTTTAACACCTAACATTACATCACAATCAGAAACATCATTAGTCACTTCTATTCCTTCCTCTAAATAAGCATTATCTTTAAAAACCCTTACATCACTACTTTCCACTTTTATTCTAGCATCAGGAAATGTTTCCAAAGCTTTTTGACACTTTTTTGGTGAAAAAACGACTCTGCGATCTGGTGGTGATTTACGTTCTTTTATAATTGCAAATTTTAAAGGCATTTGGTATGAATTTTGAAATAATAATTTAGAGCATCAAAGATACAAGTATTATTATATCTTTGCATTCCTTTAGCAAATAGGATTTTGCTTTTGTTCATTGAAATCACCCTCTTTTTTATTAAGAGGTACCTATTTAAGTAGGTAAATGGGGCCGACTGGTTTTGACAGCGGGTCTAATTGTAAAGTAAGCATGTCGAGCGCTGGGATACAGCTCGTAAATATCATATTTCACACTTTTTAAACGGCGAGAATAACTACGCCCTAGCTGCATAATCCGAATTACAGTAGGATAATGCCTCGGCCCACAAGGTGGGCAAGCAGGAAGTCTCTCAAACGCCTTGGTTTGCGGCTTTTGATATAGAGACTTCGTAAAAGTAAACCTAGCTTGTATAGTGCTTTGATGTACTTGCGAAACTCAAAATAAAGATAAGCTTTGCGTTGGTAGTTTTCGACCGGCAATAGGACGAAAATTTAAATGAAAACTAAACATGTAGAAAGCGTTATAATTGCACGTTTGGACGGGAGTTCGAATCTCCCCGGCTCCACAAATAAACCCTTACATCTAATTAGGTTGTAAGGGTTTTAATTTTTAAGCATTTAATTATTAAATTTCATCTTTTACTCTCTTAATTGATGCCATATATATCATTGAAAAAGTTTCATCTTTTAAAAACTCAGTAAGCTCTGGCTTCATTTTCTGAACTTTTTCAGTTAGGGTAACCATCTTTTCATTATTTTTTTTATCCTCTGGACTTTTTTTCTTTATTCGAATTACTTCAATAAATTCATCCATCCATTTTCCATAACGAATCATAAATTCTTGCTGCTCAGCATTTAATTTTAATATTTCTGAATCATCATTAAAACCTTTTGCTAAAGCACTTGGGGCAACCACAGAAGCTGCACCAGATAAGCCAAGAAGTTTTACAAATTTTCTTCGAGAGGATTTTTGTTCGGACATTGGTTCTAATTTTTAAAGTGAGTTATAATATACTTTTGTTAGCAAAAATAAGTTTTCTGAGTAACTATAAAATTGACGTTTTTTTTAATGAACAAAAGTGATTTGATTGATTTTAGAATAAAAAAAGCTCAGTAACAATGTTATAGAGCTTTTTTTAAATAATTCTATTAAATCTTAAATTATTATTCAGCCATAGTTCTCATATGGTTTACAATTAACCATCTATCTTCATCATCCGGCATTTTTTTAGTGTATTCTGGCATGTCATCTCTTCCAAATGAAGTTTTATAAAACAATTCCCCATCTGTTTGGGCTTGATATTCTTCAGAAGAAAAATCTCCTAAATCACCTTCTTGCTCATTAGCTTTAGGTCCGTCACCATATCCTTCTTTACCATGACAAGACTTACAATGCTTAGCATAGAGTGATTTACCTATTGCTTTATCAGTTCCTGGAGCTACAGGGTTTTTCATGTTTACGTATTTTTCAGGCACTTCCCATTTTTCTTGAACTATAGAAGTGAAAGAGTATAATGCAAATGACACTACACCAATGATCGCTAAAATTTTAAATGTTTTCATGTTTTAGATTTTGATATTTTAAATAAATTTACAATTAAATATATAATTAACCCCCATATTCCTAAAATTAATAGATTAGGGAATATAAGTAAGAATATAGGTGTTTTATCTCTTGTAGACCACATGGCTCTATCATTAAAGGTAGATTCATCTATAATAGGAACTCCAATTGGAGCATTTATAAGTGCTTTAACAGTACCGTAATCATCATGATCATTTAGCACAACTTCCAAAACTAGGTTTCCATCAACACCCGGTATTCCTTCTTCTACAGGAACAAATATTGTTCCAAAGTCATCTGTACTATTAAATTCTTCACCTAAAACCAATGGTCCGAAAAGACGTTGAACTTGTATTGTTAAATCTTCTCCAATTATTGGATCGTTCCTTTTTGAATCTATAAGAATTGCTTTTATATAATTGACACTATCTTTAATAGCCATATTAACTTTAATATTAGCATTTTTAAAACTAACACTTTTTTTGGCTCTTTTAAATGTATCATTCCCCTTAAAGGAAAACAATAAATTATAAGTATTTGAAGAATCTGCTTGAATACTATTAAGGTTTTCAATAACAAACCTACTTTCTCCTTTATGATTTGTTGTTATTTTACCTAATTCAATATTTTCATCTTCGAGTTCATTAATAACAAGTATATCAATACCTGAAACTTTCACATTTTGTTTTTCAATTTTTGAAGTAGCAACGATATCAACATAAGACATACTATCTACTATCTTAACATATTGTGCTTTTAGTCTTGTTTTATTTTGTGCATTTAGAGTCTGGAAACTTAAAGTTATTAAAAATACACTAAGAAATCCAAGAAAACTAAATCTAATATTTAATCTATTTTTCATAATCTAGTGTTTTATATCGGTTTCTAATAAATCGTTTTCCTCTGCAGTCCTTTCAATTGGTATCACCGGTAAATAACGTACTAACAATGTTATAATTAATAAAGCCATTGCTAGAGTTGCTGTCGTAATTAACCATTCGTGTAAACTTGGAAAATAATGATGCCACGATTCTGGTACTCCTTGTATTGGTAAAAATGGGTGAAGAAGTGTAGGAGTAATTATAACGTAACGTTTCCACCAAGAACCAATAACTACCACTAAACCTATATAAAACATAGGTAATGGTTTTCTCCCCTTTTTGAAAAATAATATGATAACTGGAATTATTAATCCCACAACAGTTACTAACCAAAAAAGATAAGAATAGCTTCCAGTAAATAAGGTGCTTAAATGGATATTTTCTTCTATTGAGGGTGTAAAAGCAGGAATTAAATATTCATTCATATTAAAATAAAGGTATATAATGCAGGCTAATGCTAGTAACTTACCTAATTTATCAAAATGTAAATCTGTAATATAACTTTCAAGTTTTTTAGTTCTTCTAACTACATAAACTACCACTATTAATGCAGCTACCCCAGCAACAAAAGCTCCCGAAACAAAATAAGCTGGCATATTTGTACTATTCCATCCAGTTCTATAAGTTGTAGAGAATAACAAAGCATCGACCGTTTGTAATATGACACCCACTGGTATGATCATAAGTGCGATAATCTTTATCGATTTAGTCTGAATCGCTTTTTGTGTTTTGTTTCCAACCCAATTTAATGACAGCCACCCATAAATCTTACTTAATTTAGGTTTCTCTTTTTTAAAATATTTTTTAAGAATTGCTAAATCTGGAAGTAAAGGATAGTAAAGTAAAAGAAAGCTTAAAACTATTGAAGTTGGGATTATTATTACGTCCCAAGTTATCGGTGATTGCATTCTAGCATAAATAAACAGATTTAACAATCTGTCTGGTCGTGCCATATCTATCATAATAGTAATACCCGCCATAATAATTGACGCTAGAGTGATTATTTCTGCTATTCTAACTAACGGGGTTCTCCACTCATTTTTTGTAAGCCTTAAAAGTGCTACGACTATAGATCCAACAAAACTAGTAGCTACAAAAAACACAAAATTAGAAATATAAATACCCCATAGGGCATAATCTCGCATATTGGTTACCACTTGCCCTTTTATAACTTGATCTATGTATGCAATTATTCCAATAATAATAATTATGATTAGTGCGGCAGTCCAAATTACTCCTAGTTTATTAAATTTTTTAGGAACTAAGTCATTAAGTAATGTATTGTAATTTTTCATGATTATTCAGGTTTTTCAACAGATTGAAATTCATCATATTTATCTAATCCATCCTCAAAGGCATCAGATCTATCTTTAGGTGGTAAATAATATACACTAGGTTGTGTATTTAAACCTTCCATTAATCTATATCCTGCCTTATCTTCTAACAACTTCCCTAATCGTACTGTTTCGTCTCCATTAGTAACCGTATCCTCATACTTGTCGCCAAAATAAAACACTCCATTAGGGCAAGAGGTTACACAATGTGGGAGCTCTCCTTTATCAATTTGATGTGGGCAAAAATCACATTTATCAACAGTACCTTTAACACTTGGCATACCTGCATGTTCAGGAGTAGAAGTATGTTGTGACATATCCATATTCATTGTAATTTCTCCTTGATCAGGTTCTTCCCAGTTAAATACTCTTGCAGAATAAGGACAGGCAGCCATACAAAATCTACACCCTATACAACGATCGTTGTCAACTAATACTAATCCATCTTTTCTTTTGAAAGTAGCATCTACTGGACAAACCGTAACACAAGCTGGTTGATCACAATGTTGACAAGTACTAGGCATCCAATAAGGGGCAGTATCCTTAGACTCCTGCATCTTATATATTTTAAGCCAAGCATTTTTACCAGTAATATTATGATGTTTATTACATGCACTTACACATTTTAAAGCGTTTTTACATCTTGCTAGGTCAATCACCATCACAAACTTTCTATTAGGAATACCTTCTCTAATTTTATTTGCATCTAATGGCAAATGAAGATCGTTTGCTGGTTTAACAAAAGCTTTATCTATTTCAACTATTTCTCCTTCTGGTGATAGCAATTTTACTTTTTCACCTGTTTCCTCTACTTCTTCTTTTTGAAAAGAGGCAATTGCTAAAGCTGTAGCTGAAAATGCTCCTAGAGCGATTCCTTTTTTAAGAAAACCTCTTCGGCTATTCTTGTTATTATCTTGTTCTTCCATTTTGAGAAATAGTATTATTTGTTATACAAAAAGGATTAGATTTTTATTATAAAGTGATCTAATCCTTTTGTGGTTAATTAGAAATTATTTTTCAATAAAATTCTTTTAATTAAAAATCAATCACTTTTTTAAAAACTGTAAAGTCTCGTTATATTAAACCCTAACATAATATTCCCATCAAAAAAATCATTATTGTTAAACATATAATTGTCTTGTGGAACAATTCCATGATAATTGGTTGCAAAAATTTGGAAGGCGTGAGAAGATGTACCAAACTCAATACCTATGCTTATCCCTGGATGAGGATTGTCCTGCAAAAACTTTGTTAAAGGCTGACTATAATCTATTAAAATAGAAGTATTAGGAGATACTTTATAGCGTCCTCCTAAAGAAAAAGCGACCATGTCATTTCTCATAGTATTCTCAACTACATTATAATGTGATAAACTCAAGGTTCCAGACATAGAAAATTTAGAATTAAATCTTCGAGCCATTATAATTTGATTAAAAAATGACCACCTACTTGAAAGATATGCAAAATTCTCTTTTGGTCGAGCATCAATAGTCCAATTAGCGTAATAAGATAGACTAAACGGCATACTATTACCCTCTCGCCTCTGTCTTAATATCGCAACCTTTACATTAAAGTCTTGATAACGATTATTTTTAGTAGTACCAAATCCAACGGTAACTCTTTCGTGAAGTCCATATGCTAAACCAAGTCTAATATTTGAATTTCCCCAAATACCAGCCATATCATTTTTATCATTGTTGAATTCTCCAAACCTATGTTGCATTTGTACTTCTAGTGCTTTTTTATTAAGTACTACGTTAGTTGGATTATCTATGATATAAGAACTTTCGAATGCAGCTCTTTCTAATTTTGGTTTTATTTTTTTCGGTATTGAATCATTTTCTTGTTTATCTCCATTTTCTTGTGAAATAGCAATAAAAGGGAGCATCAAAAAAACAAAAAGTAATGTTATATAATTTTTCATGTTTTTATACTTTTAAGTTAGTTATTTAAAGCTCCTTGATTAATCCAGTCTCTTACTAAATTAATTTTTGATGATGGCCAAGCAGAACCTGGAGGCATTAACTCTACACCATCATTAATAAGAGATTTGTACAATATACTTTCATCTGCATTCTCTGGAATAACATATCCATCCAAAAGGTTTTCATACGAATTATCAAGCATATTTGGCTCGTCACCGCCTTCTTTATGGCATCCTGTACATTGTACCCAAAGAGGAACAATATCATTTTCGTAGGAGATTAGTACCGGATCTGGTCCATCTGGATCAACAGGATCATAATCTTCATCTGGTAGCGCATCGTAATAACAAGAATTAACTGCTAATCCCAAAAACACCATCATTATTAATCGAACTATTTTTTTCATATTAAAAGTTTTAAATTAAAAAATCTTAGAATCTGTTTTAAAAGTGCAGATAAAAAAACCTGCACTTTTATAGATAAGATTATTCTTCAACTAGCATTGTCAAGAAATTAGTTTGTCCATGTGCAATTGCAGCATTACCAAATATTGCTAATCCGAAAGGTATGTTTTCACCAAATTCAAACTCTTTATCAGTAGGATCGCCTGTGATTAATTTTCTTCTAATCTCTAATTGCCAGCCTGTACCAATATGCTTTGCTTTTACTTGAACTTCAGATCTATGATCATTTCCTTGTCCAGCTGGGTTAATTATAATACTTGGTATTCTTTTGTTACCAAAACCTTGTGAGTAATCAGGATCTCCATTAGGATTAATTGTTCCTCCTTCATGAGTTATTGTACCATCTAATGCAATTCCAGTAACTGCTTTTGCAGTTCCTCCATCAATTTGAGATTGTTCAATCCAATAGTAATTATTTGTATTTGGAATCACGTATTTAGGACCTTTCATACCAGTTATTTCGTCTGTAAATGTTTGATTATTTGCATAAGGTGAAATACCTTCATCATTTTTTCTTCCGTTTGCTGTAGCATAACCAAAATCATCTTCCCATTGAACATAACCATCATCACAAGCTTCAGCTAATGCATGTCTATCTCTTTTCCAATGCCAGAAATCTGTCAACTCTCCTTCGTTTTTCATATAGTGTCTAGTAACTTTATTACCAGCATCTTCTTCATCAATTCCTGTCAATGCTAAATTACCATGACAAGTTACTGTACAGGTACCTCCTGCAAAACCTTCAGGATAGGCTCCATTTACTTTAATAGGGAACATAAAGCCGAATTTGTCTTCATAAAATTTGTCATTTACATGATTTGCATACTTATTTTCTTGTTGCCATTGACTGGTTTCAGAATTGAAAAACCAAGATTCTCGGTCTTGACTATCAGTATCATCTTCCCATTCAAAAAGAAGATATAAATATTCACCATCATGACCTCCTCTCAGTGAATAATTATAAGCCTCACCAGTATAAGGATCCATTAAATCTGTTGGTTCTAATGCAGTATTATAATTACTCGATTTATTTAATGTAATTATTCTATCACCAGCTGTAGTTACTGTTGCTGCATTCATTAAAGGTCTCGCTTCATTCCATACCTCATCAACATCTCCATCAAAAGTTGGAGCAGTAGAAAACTTCTTTACTAATAAGGTATCTAAACTGTATCCTATATCTGGAGTTCCATCATCAACATCACAATAATCAGGTGAGTCTTCATGGGTACAGCTTACTAATAACGTGGCGATAAATAATGTCGCGAATAATAATTTAATAGTTTTCATAATATAATTGATTTAAAGTATGTTTTAATTCTATGTAAATGTCTGTAACTATTGTTACATAATTTATGATTATTATCATAATACTGCATAAATATTATCAAATGTTAATATTTTTATGCAATTAGATAAGTAAAATGAGAATTACGCATTATAAAATTATAAAAGCCGCGACACCTTTTAAAAGGTGTTGCGGTTTTATAAAGTCAATAAAATAAATCTATATAATAACTAATATTATTCTAATGCTTCTATAGAGTTTCTTATTAATGCTTTAGAATAAGCTGGGTTATGTATACCATTACTCTTATCTTCTAATACAAATAAGTAATTCCAAGCTGCTTGAGCTTCTAATATTGTGTATGTTCCTGGTTGTGGATGATCGTCATGAACAATTCCTGTAACAGTACCATCTTGACTTACTACGTTTTCTAATAACATAGCTAACGTATTCATATCATTTGCTAAACCTCCAACTTCATTTGGTATTCCTGAAGAGTGACATGATACACAAGCGTTATCAGTTGGCCACATAGTATGGCTTCCATCCATTCCATTGGTTGTTTCTCCCATATGACAGCTTACACAAGTTGAATTAGTTCTGTGAGTAGCTGTAGCAATTCCTGGGTAACCCATTGATCCTGGTATTTGAGCGCCTTGTATACCTTCTAGCATTGTTGATTGTGGTCCATGATGTGGTCCCCAATGCGAACTTGTAATAGTAAATGTTCCGTTTCCATCATTTGCTGGCTCTGCTGTTCTAGGTTGATGACAGCTGATACAGCTATTACTAGTATTTCCATAATCAATATGGTAGTTTTCATCTACAATTAATTGCAATGGCTCTACATTTCTTAAAGCATAATCAGGACCGTCATTTTCAAAATCAAATGTATCATGATCGCTATGACAAGAAGTACAAGATATTGCTGTCGGAAGTGGTACAGTATCAAGTACCGCTCCAGTTTCCATATACTCTATATAACCTTGGTTGGTATGACATTGAGCACAATATGTTCTATTAGTATACTCAGCTAATAACTGACCGTTAAACATTGTTGTTTGTATACTATGCAGTGATATATTATATGCAGCTGTTATAGAATCCCTATGAGAATTATTATGACAATTTACACAAGATGCAGTACCATCTACTCCATCCATACCATCTGCACCATCTGAACCAGCTGCACCATCGGCTCCATCAACACCATCTATAGGTTGGTAAGGGTCGTGTGTACAATTTACTAAAAAAGAAGAGATTAACAATAAAGCCAAAAAGTATTTAATTGATTTCATAATATAAAATTTATTGAATTTAAGTATCAAATTTCTGTAACTTTTGTTACATAGCCTATGACATTTGTCATATTATTAAAAATCACAAATGAATAATAATTGAAATATTTTCACAAAAAAAAACCCGTAACATCGTTACAGGTTTAAATATTTAATCAAGTTTAAATACTGTTAATTACTTACCTCTAGTCTCTTCTCTTCCCATAATAAGATACCTCCATCCATATCATAGATTTTAGTAAATCCCATTTTTTTTAACTTTTTAGCGGCATTTGCACTCCTAACTCCTTTTTTACAATAAACATAAACGGGTTTGTTTTTATCTAAAGTTTTAACTTTCTCACTAAAATCATCACTAGTAACACAAATATTTTGCGCTCCCTTTAAATGACTTTCTTTAAACTCTTTAGGTGTTCTTACATCTACTAATTGCACAGAATCCTCACTATATACAGCATCGTAAACTTGCTGTGGTGATATTAATTCTATCTTACCCTTATCTGCTACATCTTTTGAGTAATCTTTACAGGATTGAAGAAAAATGAACATTATAAACACTCCTAATAAGATAATCTTTTTCATACTCAATTATTTAAAATTATAGTTTACTTTAAAAAAATCCTTTTTAGAATTCCTTTAATTATAGACGCTTATTTTATTTAATTGTTACAGATTATAAAAATCGTCTAAAAAACAAATATAAAACAATTACTGCCTTGTTCTATATTTGGTCAATTAAGAAAATAACATATTGAATACACAAATTGAAGTGTAATTTTATTATTAATATTGTAACAAATAGAAACAAGAGTATAAACATCTATTATTCTGTTAACATTATTAATTACTATGAAAATACTTCAGTTTTTTTTATTAAGCTTATTTTATTTATCTCTAACCTCCTGTTCTTCAGAAAAAAAAGATGTTGAATTCGATTTCACCACTACTTTTGAGAAATCCAAGGGTACTGAAACTGAAACATATGATGATATAATAGAATATTATTCACAACTTTCTGACAACTATCAATCAGTAACGATGTACCAAATGGATAGAACCGATAGCGGCAAACCTTTACATCTTGTAACCTTTAATCCTAATAGAACTTTTGAATCTGAATTCTCAAAAGATCAAAAACAAAATATCCTTTTAATAAATAATGGTATTCATCCAGGTGAAAGTGATGGGATAGATGCCTCCATGATGCTGATAAGAGATTTAGCTCAACAAAAAATTGAAACTCCTCAGAACACCATCATAGCAGTTATTCCAGTTTATAATATTGGCGGGGCTCTTAACAGAAACGCTACTTCTAGAACCAATCAAAATGGTCCGAAAGAATATGGATTTAGAGGTAATGCACGTAATTTTGACTTAAATAGAGACTTTATAAAATCTGACACAAAAAATGCCAGAGCCTTTGCAGATATTTTTAGGACGGTACAACCTGCATTATTTATTGACAATCATGTAAGCAATGGAGCCGATTACCAATACACGTTAACTCATTTATTTACACAGCATAATAAATTAGGTGGAGAATTAGGAAATTATATGCACACTTCCTTTATGCCACAATTGGAGGATTCATTAGCTCAAAAAAATTGGGATATCACTCCTTATGTAAACGTTTTTAACAGGACTCCAGATAGTGGGTTTTCACAATTTTTTGATTCACCAAGATATTCTACCGGCTATACATCTCTTTTTAATACACTAGGAATGATGGTCGAAACTCACATGTTAAAACCATACAAGCAAAGAGTAGAAGGAACCTATGAGCTTATGAAAAGTTTTATCTCCATTGCTGAAAGGGATGCAGAAAAAATAAAAAAACTTACCTCCTACTCTCCAGAAAAATATAAAGCTGGAACCTCTTACCCAATTTCATGGAAAATTGATACTACTAAAACTTCAAATTTACAATTTAAAGGTTATGAAGGAAAAATGATTCCTAGTGAAGTTACCAATGCAAAAAGATTAAAATACGATAGAAATCAACCCTTTACAAAAGAAATTTCTTATCAAAATTTTTATGAACCCAAACAAAGCGTAACCATACCTGAAAGTTATGTTATTCCAAGAGGATGGTGGAATATTATTGAACTTTTAAAATTAAATAAGGTTAATATAAAACGTGTTAAAAAAGACACACTAATGGAGGTTACCGTTTATAGAATAAAAAATTATAAAACTGTTAAATCCCCTTATGAAGGCCATTACCTCCATTATAATACTGAAACAGAATCATTTACGGAAACAGTAAAAGTATTTAAAGGAGATTATATCGTAAAGACTCAGCAAGAAAGTGTTCGTTATTTACTAGAGACCTTAGAACCTTCAGCTCCAGATTCATTTTTTAATTGGAATTTTTTCGACACTATTTTACAACAAAAGGAAGGTTTTTCACCTTATGTTTGGGAAGATTTAGCTTTTGAATTTTTAGAAAAAAATCCAGATATTAAAATAGAATTTGAAAATAAATTAGTTAATGACCCTAAATTTGCAAACAACTGGCATTTACAATTAGATTGGATTCACAAACAATCCAATAATTACGAAAATGCTCATTTACGATACCCTATCGTTAGGGTGGGTGGTTAAATATTCTTTTGGAAAAAGTAGTTTTACGTTTTCATAACAACCTTGTAAGGCTTTTTGAGATTTTTCAAAGTTTTTCCATTTAGCTTTTTTAATTCCTTCTTTTTCTTGTGGAATTAATTCTCCTTTATATTCCGTATACATTTCATACCAATAAGTAATTTTTAACTTGAACTTATCGTTACGCTTAAATACATGATAGGTCTTTGCAATAAAATCTCTAATTTCTAAATCCTGCACACCCGTTTCTTCTTCAACTTCTCTTATCGCAGCTTCTTCAAAACTTTCTCCTTTTTCTAATCCTCCTTTTGGTAAATCCCATTTAGAGTTTCGGTAAATAAATAGTATTTCTCTCTTATTATTATAAACCAACCCTCCTGCTGCTTCAGTAACAGGTAACTTTTTCTTAAGAAACTTCTCTAATTTCTCTTCATTTTTATGATACAAATTAATGTAAAACAACTCGCCCTTAATTATTTGTTTTATTAGTTTTTTTAGGTTTACTATTTTTAAAGGAATAGCCGTATACTGACTTCCAATATTTTTTTTAGTTGATAGAATTATAGGTATGTCTTTAACAAAAACTTTATACATTTGCACTATGATTTTAAACAAAGATACAGCTCAAAAAACTGCCGAATTACTTTTGCAAATTAATGCAATTAAATTACAACCACAAAACCCTTTTACATGGGCTTCTGGATGGAAATCTCCAATTTATTGTGATAATAGAATTACATTGTCTTATCCAACGATTAGAAATTATCTAAGAGAAAACTTAGCTAAGCAAATTGAAGAAATTTATGGAAAGCCAGATGTTATTGTAGGTGTTGCAACAGGAGCTATAGGAATTGGCGCTTTAGTAGCAGATGTATTAAACCTTCCATTTTGTTATGTTCGTCCTGAAGCTAAAAAACATGGCCGCCAGAATAAAATTGAAGGACATATAGAAAAAGGACAAAATGCAATCATTGTTGAAGATCTAATTAGTACTGGAAAAAGCTCTTTATTAGCAGTTGAAGCATTAAAAGAAGCGAACGTAAATGTAAAAGGAATGGTTGCTATATTTACTTATGGATTTGCTATTGCAGAAGAAAATTTTAAAAATGCAAATGTTACTTTAAATACGTTGAGTAACTATGAAAATTTATTACTTCTTGCTGAAAAATCTAAATACATTACAGCTTCTGAAGCAGAAATTCTTTCGGATTGGAGAATTAACCCAGAAAAATGGTCTCAATAAATTGGTATTGTTTTTGCCAGTTTAAAACTTATAAAAACACACAATGAATTTAACAAGTAAAAAAGTAACCGTTCAAAAATCTGCAAACGAACTTTGTGATTTTTTATGCGATGTGAAAAATTTCGAAAAACTAATGCCTGATAACATTAGTAAATTTGAAGTAATTAGAGATAACGCTTTTATTTTTGCATTAAAAGGAATGCCTGAAATTGCATTAGAAGTAAAAGAAGTCATTGCACCCAATAAAGTAACTTTAGGAGCTATTAGTGACAAACTTCCATTTACTTTAATTGGAAATATTGAAGCCATAAACGATACAACTTCAGATGTTAGCTTACAATTTGAGGGAGAGTTCAATTCTATGATGGCAATGATGATTAAAGGGCCAATAACAAAATTTATAGACACCTTATCAAGTAATTTAGGAGGACTTTAGTTTTTAAAACAAAAGTTTAATTTCTTTTAATTGATAAGCGGTTAGCAATTCGTCTTCGTTTTCAATAACGATTTGTCCATTTTCATTTACTCCTTTAATTTTACCATTAAAACGGTATCCTTTGGGATCTTCAAAAACAGATATCATCTCTTTTCTAAAAAGAGATGATTCATATTTTATTTTTAATGCTTTGGCATCTTCCTTTTCAATTTCATTTAATTGAACTAATATTTCTTCAACTAGAGTATTTAAAACTTCTTTTAAATTAAATTTTGTTCCTGTAGCTTGTATCATAGAAATTGCTTGAGGCAGCGAATCGAATTCTTCTTCGTTTACATTTATACCAATTCCTATTACACTAGATATAATTTTCCCTTGTTTTAGTTGGTTCTCAATTAAAATCCCTGCCATTTTTTTGGAGCGTGACATTATGTCGTTAGGCCATTTAATAGCAAGATTTGGAATTTGGAATCGTTTTAATCCATTTTCTACACCTATTGAAACAGCAAATGCAATCCTCGAAATTTTTTTTATTGAAAGGTTATCGTACCTTTTAAACATACTAAACAAAAGACTTTGCTGTGGCACTGATTGCCAAATAGCTCCTTGTTGCCCACGACCCTTTGTTTGCTCATTAGTGACAACTATTGTTGGATCTTCAAGTTTTGTTTTCTTACTTAAGTTAATTAGATAAGAATTTGTGGAGTCAATGGCATTAAGTTTGATTATATTCACAGCGTATAAAAAAATGTGTTAATGTAACGTTACAATTACGTTTCAATAAACAAAAAAATAATAACTTTACACCCGAATAAATAGGGATAAAAATATATATATTGAAGAAAGATAAAGGGACTGACCAACTTATTACACAAATTATAAAAGGAATAGAGGAGGTTAAAGGTCAAGATATTGAAATTCTTGATCTTAGAGAAATAGAAAACACAGTATGTGATTATTTTGTAATTTGTAACGGTAATTCAAACACGCAAGTAAATGCTATTGTAAATTCAATTCAAAAAACAGTTAGCAAAGCTATACAAGAAAAACCATGGCACGTAGAAGGTAGCAATAATGCCGAATGGGTATTATTAGACTATGTTCACGTAGTAGTTCATGTCTTCCAAAAACAAATTCGTGAGTTTTATAATATAGAGGGATTATGGGGCGACGCAAAATCAGTTAGAATAGAATCAACCACTAAAAAAGAAGAAGCCTAATGGCAAACGACAATAAAAAACCCGAATTAAATAAACCTAAATTTAATAGCTACTGGATTTATGCAGCTATAATAATTGTGTTTATAGGCTTAAATGTTTTTGGTGGAGGAAGTTGGTCTCAACCTAACAAAACTACTCAAGGAGAATTTGAAACTTTTCTTAGAGATGGAGATGTTGAGAAAGTTGAAATAGTTAACCGTAAGGTTGCTAAAGTTTACTTAACTCCTGAAGCAAAAACCAAGGAAAAGCATAACAATAAAAAGAAAGGATCTAACTTTCTTTCTGATGGAAAAGAAGCTGCTTATCAATTTGAATTTGGTGACTTACAAAATTTTGAAAATAGCCTTAATCAGATAAAGTCAGAAAATGGTATACCTACAACTGTAGTATACGAAACTGACAATAATGTAATGAGTGAAATTTTAATTTCACTACTTCCATTTGTTGTAATTATTGGTATTTGGATTTTTATAATGAGAAGAATGTCCGGTGGAGCTGGCGGAGGTGCTGGAGGCCAGATTTTTAATATTGGAAAATCTAAGGCAAAATTATTTGATCAAAAAACCGATGTAAAAACAAGTTTTAAAGATGTTGCTGGATTAGAAGGTGCTAAAGAAGAAGTTCAAGAGATTGTAGATTTCCTTAAAAAACCAGAAAAATACACTGCACTAGGAGGAAAAATCCCTAAAGGAGCATTATTAGTAGGTCTACCGGGTACTGGTAAAACCTTATTAGCAAAAGCAGTAGCTGGTGAAGCACACGTACCATTCTTTTCTTTATCAGGTTCAGATTTTGTTGAAATGTTTGTAGGTGTAGGGGCTTCTAGAGTTCGTGATTTATTTAAACAAGCAAAAGAAAAATCTCCTTCTATTATTTTTATTGATGAGATTGATGCAATTGGACGTGCTAGAGGGAAAAATAATATGTCTGGATCTAATGACGAAAGAGAAAATACCCTTAATCAGTTATTAACAGAAATGGATGGTTTTGGATCCGATTCTAATGTAATTGTTTTAGCTGCAACTAACAGAGCAGATGTTTTAGATAAAGCTTTAATGCGTGCTGGTCGATTTGACAGACAAATTTATATCGATCTTCCAGACGTTCGAGAACGAAAAGAAATTTTCGAAGTACATCTTCGCCCATTAAAAGTTGACAAAAACTTAGATACTGATTTCTTGTCAAAACAGACTCCAGGGTTTTCAGGGGCAGATATAGCAAACGTTTGTAATGAAGCTGCATTAATTGCTGCAAGAAATGACAAAAAAACAGTTGAAAAGCAAGACTTTTTAGATGCAGTTGATAGGATTGTTGGTGGTCTTGAAAAGAAAAATAAAATAATTACACCCAAAGAAAAAGAAGCTATTGCTTATCATGAAGCTGGTCATGCAACCGTAAGTTGGATGCTAGAACACGCCGCTCCTTTGGTAAAAGTAACAATTGTGCCTAGAGGTAAGTCTTTAGGTGCTGCTTGGTATTTACCTGAAGAGCGTCAATTAGTTAAACCCGATCAAATGTTGGACGAAATGTGTGCAACTCTTGGAGGCCGTGCTGCTGAAAAAGTAATCTTTAATGAAATTTCAACTGGAGCTCTTAACGATCTTGAAAAAGTGACCAAACAAGCAAGAGCTATGGTGACTATTTATGGATTAAATGATAAGGTTGGTAATTTAACCTATTATGATTCTTCAGGTCAAAATGAATATGGCTTCACGAAACCTTATAGTGAAAAAACTGCTGAATTAATAGATGAAGAAATCTCTAAAATAATTGAAGAACAGTACCAAAGAGCTATCGAACTTTTAATTAAACATAAAGATAAATTAACTGAATTGGCTACCGTATTATTGGATAAAGAAGTTATTTTTAAAGATAACCTTCAAAAGATATTTGGAGATAGACCTTTTGCAAAAACCGATGTTACATTTGTGGAAGAAGCAAAAAAGGAAGTTGAAGAAGTTGAGGGTACTGAAGAGATTCAAGAGAAAGTTAACGAAACCCCTATTGAAGATAGCAAGGATTAACTTTTATTTTTTTTGAAATTTTAGGTAAGTAAACTCCTATTAAACATAGATTTTATATATTTGAAGAATAAGAACACCTACAACTCCTCAATGCTAAGCAAATGAATCTGCTAAAAAAGCTTTTTGGTAAAAAAAGAAAGTCAGAGATTTCTATAAATCAATCTGATGAAAGCAGTTATTTCCCTAAAGATGACGCCCCAATAGATGAAAAATTCACCTATATTTTCAATAAAAATGGCGGTAAGTTTCTTTATTGTTTATCCATGGATGAAGTTTTAGATGCTTTTTATAATATTCTCGAAGAAAATGAAATTAATGAGGAAGATATATATTGTATTAACCAACAATTAGGATCAAAATTTAATTCAAATAAATTTAATTTCAAGAAACCTAAAGACAATTCTTTTTTTCTTACTACTTGTGAATCTTTAATAGCTAAAAATGGTTCTATTTTATTTTCTTCAAATCAAATAAAAGAAAAAAAATTAAATGAACTTCCTTCAAAATTTATAGTTTTTGCAACTACTAGTCAATTAACAGACACTATTAGTGAGGGAATGCGAAAAATTAAAAACCAAAGTAAAAATCTTATTCCTAGTAATATTACCACAATCCAAGATTTTGAAACCAACAAAGAAAAGGATTTTATGAGTTACGGAAGTAGTACAAAAAACTTATATTTGTTGCTACTCGAAGACTTATAATTTATGAAAGAAGTTATTGTTCGGTTTTTATCGGGAGTACTTTATGTTTCGATTATTTTATTTTCACTATTCATGTCTCGTGAATGGTATATTGGCTTACTATTTATTCTTGCAACTATAACTTTAAATGAGTTTTTAAAATTGGTTAATTTAAAAGGAATTATTCCTTATATAGTTTTAGCCATTTCCATTTATTTTTTAAGTTATCAAGAAGCTAACCCAACTATTACCTTAATTTTATTAGCAATTACTGTACTAGTAAATATATTTATTCTTAGAGATGTATTAGTACTAAATAAATTATCCCTATTTAAGACTAATCGTTATTTCTGTATCATTTTTTATATTATTAGTGGGTTTATATTTTTATCATTATTACCATCAATCGGAGGAATCTATGAACCAAAAATAGTTCTTGGAATTTTTATCCTTGCTTGGGCTAATGACACTTTTGCTTATTTAATCGGAAAGAGTTTAGGAAAAAGAAAACTCATGGAAAAAATATCTCCTAAAAAAACGATCGAAGGTCTTTTAGGTGGAATAATTGGAGCTTCTATAGCAAGTTTCTTTATTTTTAATTTCACAGAACTATATAGTCTATCATTTTGGTTAATTTTGGCTTTATTAGTTTCAATTTTAGGAACTATTGGGGATCTAATACAATCTAAATTTAAAAGGCTTGCTGGGGTAAAAGATAGTGGTAATATTATGCCTGGACATGGTGGTGTTTATGATAGATTAGATAGTATTATTTTTGCGAGTCCATTTATTTATTTGTTTATAATAATCATAAATTATGTTTCATAAAGAAGGGTTTAAAATTATATCTACTGCTTTTTTAATAAGTGCAATACTAGCAGTATCAACTCATTTTTTAGTTAAAAACGAATTAATTGAAAAAGGAATTTTATTAATTATTTTAATATTATTAGGGTTAATTCTTCAATTTTTCAGAAATCCAAAAAGAGATTTCACATTAAATCTAGACCATGTTTTATCACCAGTGGATGGTAAAGTAGTGGTTGTTGAAGAAGTTTTTGAAAAAGAATATTTTAAAGATAATAGATTACAACTTTCTGTTTTCATGTCTCCTCTTAATGTACATGTAACTAGATACCCAGTTGGAGGAAATGTAGTTTTCAGTAAATACCACCCAGGAAAATTTTTAGTTGCTTGGCACCCTAAATCTTCTGAAGAAAATGAAAGAACAACTGTAGTTGTTAAATCTACAGAATTTGGTGAAGTACTACATAGACAGATAGCTGGTGCTGTTGCAAAGAGAATTGTAAATTATGCCGTTGAAGATCAGGAGGTATCACAAGCTGCGGATAGTGGGTTTATAAAATTTGGCTCACGTGTAGATATTTTTTTACCTTTAGGTACTAAAATTAATGTGGAGCTTAATCAAAAAGTAAAAGGAGGAATTACCATATTAGCACAAAAATGACACCTGAAGAACTGGACATTGAATTTATAAATGCTGTTAAAAGCATTAACGACCACAAGGAACCCTTCCCTGCTGATTTGTTATTGCGATTATATTCCTATTATAAAGTAGCTACTAATGACCAGGACACTCCCAGAAGTAGAACTCCTCTAATTAATGCCTTTAAAACCAATGCTCTTTTTCAAGCTCAAGCACAAGGTTTAACCTCAGATCAAGCTAAAGAAGAATATATTGAGTGTGTAAAGCATTATTTTTTATACCGAAAATAATTAATTATGATTATTCACCATATTGGTAATAACAATTCTATTTTAAATAAATTTATCGCAGAGATAAGGGATGTTAACATTCAAAAAGATTCATTACGCTTTAGAAGAAACATTGAACGTATTGGAGAAATTTTAGGATACGAGCTCAGTAAACATATTGATTATAACAAGACAAATATTACGACTCCTTTAGGGTCAAAAATTATTAATACCCTTTCAAAAAAAATAGTGATTTGCTCCATATTAAGAGCTGGACTTCCATTACATCAAGGTCTATTAAATTATTTTGATGATGCTGAAAATGCTTTTATATCTGCATATCGCCATCACCCAAATCAAGACGATAATTTTGAAATTGTTGTTGAATATTTTGCGGCACCTTTAATAACTGGTAAAACATTATTGTTAGCAGATCCTATGTTAGCAACAGGTCAATCTTTAGTTGCTGTATTTGATGCTATTAAGAATCAAAGATCTATTGAAGAGGTGCATATTGTTTCTGTAATCGGAAGTACTGAAGGAATCGATTTAATTAAAAATCATTTCCCTGAAAACACACATCTTTGGATAGCTGCAATCGATAATGAATTAAATGATAAAGGCTATATAGTTCCTGGCCTAGGTGATGCAGGCGATTTGGCTTTTGGAGTTAAATTGTAAAAACACACAATACTAACAACAATTATTTTATAAAGATCTATTAAAAACGCCATTAATTTATAATTAATGGCGTTTTATTTATAATAAAGTTGATTACTATTTCAATCCGTTTAAACTTCTTTTTAAAGTTTCTATTTTAGCTAAAGCATCTGCTTCTTTTTGTCTTTCAATTGCTACCACTTGTTCTGGAGCATTATTTACAAATCGTTCGTTACTTAATTTTCCTTGTATACTTTTCAAAAACCCTTCTGTATACTTTAATTCTTCAGATAATTTAGTTATCTCATCTTCAACATTTATAGTTCCTTCCATAGGAATAAAATACTCATTAGACTTTACTCGATAAGTCAAAGCTCCATCCATTTTTTCAGAAATATAATTTAGAGATTCTACATTTCCCATTTTTTTAATCACTGAATCAAATGAAGTTGAAGCATTAATGTTATTAATTATCGATAAATTGATTGATTCCTTAAACGAAATATTTTTCTCTTTTCTAATAGTTCTAATTCCTGAAATAACTTCGGAAGCAATTTCAAAATCTTTTAAAATATCGGTATTAATTTCTTCAGTTAACGGATATCTAGAAATTATTAAAGCTTCATCTTTAGTTCTGTCAGAAATTTGATGCCAAATCTCTTCTGTAATAAAAGGCATAAAGGGATGTAAAACTTTTAATATATTCTCGAACGATTTAATAATTGCATCAAAAGTTTTTCTATCTATTGGTTTTTGATATTCGGGTTTTGCCATTTCTAACAACCAAGAACAGAAATCATCCCAAATTAATTTATAAACTGTCATCAATGAATCTGAAAGACGGTATTTTGAGAAATGGTCTTCCATTTCAGCAAAAGCATTTTGATATTTAGAATCAAACCATTCTAAAGCAATTTTACTAGATTCTGGTTGGTCAATAGTATCATCAACTTCCCATCCACTTACCAACCGATATGCATTAACAATTTTATTACTAAATGCTTTTCCTTGCTGCAGTTTTGATTCATCAAATAATAAATCATTTCCTGCACCAGAACTTAACAACATCATTCCCGCTCTTACTGCATCAGCACTATAATCTTCTATAAGTTTTAAAGCATCCGGAGAATTCCCTAATTGTTTAGACATTTTACGTCCTTTATTATCACGAACAATCCCAGTGAAATAAACATTATTAAATGGCTTTTCATTTCTAAATTCGTACCCTGCAAAGATCATACGGGCTACCCAAAAGAAAATAATATCTGGTCCCGTAACTAAATCGTTTGTGGGATAATAATAATTAATTTCTTTATTATCGGGGTTTCTAATTCCGTCAAAAACAGAAATTGGCCATAACCAAGAAGAAAACCACGTGTCTAAAACATCATTGTCTTGTTTTAAATTTTCTGATTTTAAATCTTGTTTTCCAGTTTTTTCAATTGCTAATTTTAAAGCTTTATCGATGGTTTCAGCAACAACAAAATCTTCTTTTCCGTCACCATAGTAAAAAGCCGGAATTTGTTGTCCCCACCATAATTGTCTAGAAACATTCCAATCTCTAATATTTTCTAACCAATGACGGTATGTATTTTCGATTTTCTTTGGAAATAATTTAATTTCTTCGGTTTCTAAAACCGCTTTTAAAGCAGGTTTTACTATTCCGTCCATTTTTAAAAACCATTGATCTGAAAGTCTAGGTTCTATAACTGCCTTAGTTCTTTCTGAAGTACCAACTTTATTTAAATGATTTTCAACTTTTAAAACATACCCTAAACCTTCTAGTTCTGCAAAAATCTCTTCTCTTACAACAAACCTATCTTTACCTTGATAATGCAATCCAAAACTATTTAATGTAGCATCTTCATTAAAAATATCTATTACTTCTAGATTATGCTTATCACCTAAAGCTTTATCATTGATATCATGAGCCGGCGTTACTTTTAAACATCCCGTACCAAATTCAACATCAACATATTCATCTTCTATTATAGGAATGCTTCTATTACAAATAGGAACAATTGCTCTTTTTCCTTTTAAATGTGAAAAACGTTCATCATTAGGATTGATACAAATTGCTGTATCACCCAATATTGTTTCAGGGCGAGTAGTCGCAATAGTTAAAGTATCATTAGAGTCTTCTATTTTATAATTAATATAATATAGCTTTCCATTTTGTTCTACATATTCTACTTCTTCATCTGATAAAGTGGTTTTTGCTTCAGGATCCCAATTCACCATTCGAAAACCTCTATAGATTAATCCCTTATTATAAAGGTCTACAAAAGTTTTTATTACAGATTCACTCATCTCGTCGTCCAACGTAAATTTTGTACGGTCCCAATCACAAGAACATCCTAATTTTTTAAGTTGCTCTAAAATAACTCCACCATATTCGTGAGTCCAATCCCAAGCGTGTTTTAAAAATTCGTCTCTTGATAAACCATTTTTATCAATTCCTTGATCTTTTAGTTTTGCTACAACTTTTGCTTCAGTTGCAATAGATGCGTGGTCTGTACCAGGTACCCAACAAGCATTTTTACCTTGTAATCGAGCTCGACGAATTAAAACATCTTGAATGGTATTATTAAGCATATGACCCATATGCAAAATTCCAGTAACATTTGGAGGTGGAATTACAATACTGTATGGTTCTCTTTCATCTACTTCTGAATGAAAATAATTATTTTCCATCCAGTAGTTATACCACTTATCTTCAACATTTTGAGAATTATATTTTGCTTCTAAAGCCATTTTGGTCTGATTTTTGAAAAGTAATTTGCAAAAGTAGGTATATCCTTAAGATTATAAAAGTGAATAATATATTTTGCATGATGTTTTAAAGTTACTTACATTAGCAATAAATAAACCCCTTTATTATGAAAAAGATAGCAATTATAGCTTTAATAGCTTTTATTGGATTAGTGCAACAAGCAAATGCACAAGCGAAAATTGAATTTAAAACTGACATTATTGACTATGGTGAAATAGCCAAAGGAAGTGATGGAGTTAGAACCTTTGAATTTACTAACACAGGAGATGCGCCTTTAATTATCAGCAATGTAAAATCATCTTGTGGTTGTACGGTACCCTCAAAACCTGAAGGACCAGTTGCACCTGGTGAATCTAGTACCATTGAAGTAAAATATGACACAAAAAGAGTTGGACCTATTAGAAAAACGGTAACAGTTTATTCTAATGCTGACCAGCCTATAGTTTCTTTAAAAATTAAAGGAAAAATATTGGCTTCTGGCGGTGAAGAGGGAAAGAGTGTTTTAGAAAAAACAAAATAATTATTTAAGAATTTATAAAAATCGGGTGTCAAATTAATTTGACACCCGATTTTTTTTATTCAAAAACTTCTTTTAAAACAAACTTCTTTCTATAAGTTATACCGTTTCTTTTTACTTTCAATGTTATTCTTTTATTTGCTTTGGAAGAAAACAATCCGATTATTTCATGCAAATTATAATAATGCGTTTGCTTTCCGTTTATGGAAATAATTTCATCTCCTGCTCTAATATCAGCGTCGTCTGCTGGCGAATCTATTCTTAATTCTGAAACTATATATTTTGGTACTAATGAAAATTCAAAGGAACTAGAAAAAGTAATACTTGTTGCTCCATCAATATCATTATTATCACTACTTTTAAAATAATCTCTTTTGTTTTTTACTAAAACAACCCCATCGTGTTTTATAGTTAGTCCACTCATATTATAATGAAATGGGTCCTTAAATTTATTATTCTTTTTTAAAGACATTTTTTTTGATGGATAATCCATAATAATTGTAAATCTGTTTAGTAATTCACCACCAATACTACCATCTCTTTCTTCAAAAAGTTTAATATTTTCAGTTGAACCTTCATCAGGAAATGCTGTTTTTATATTTTTCATTTCAAAATCACCAATTCTCATTCTTGGAATTTTTGACCTCTTACCAAATATATCACCACTTAACCCTTGTCCTAAAAAATCTTCAAACCATTTATTTTCATGATGATTTTCAAGAATTGAGTTATCAAACAACCAAATTGCATCACTTGAACCTGAATCTATTAGTAAGGTATGTTCATAGGTTTCATCATCATAAAAATTAGTAACATTAACATAAGGCTTTTTGTTATCAAAAGTTAAATCAAAAACTTCACATTTTTTACATACTTTAGAATTGTAAGTTTCTGGATTATAAAAATATAATTTCCTTGTATTGTAATTAGTTTTTACAACCAAGTTTTTAAAAAAATCATACCCAATTATACCATGTATTGGCACTCCCATTCTTTTTGATAGACTTAAAGATTTATCAAAAACTACATAAAGACTATGATTAACATCTGTAGCATTACCAATTTTTAATCGGTTGTGATCGCTTTTTAAAGCAGGAATACTTCCTCCCTCTCCCAATCCTCTCAATCTAATTGATTTAGCATTATTAAGTTCTAACGAATCTACTTCAGATAAACTAAACATCATGGTAGAACTCACTCCAGTATCTAATAAAAATGTAAGTGAGACACCATTTACTTCAACAGGAATCACCACTAAATTATTAATTAATTTAAAAGATATTTTATCTTTATCTTTCCCATTTGGAAATAAAAAACCACCTTGAGCTATTCCGTTTGTAATAACACAAACCAGAATTACAAATAGTACAAATTGTCGATTTATTTTAATTGATGTTTTAATATTGTTAAGATAAGTATTTTTATCAAAAGTCCCTTTAATAGAACTAAAATTTAAGAATTATTTTGCAACTTTGTTTTTTAAATAAAATACTATGCCTTCTATATCATCCAAAGGATTAAAAATGCCAGAATCACCAATAAGAAAATTGGTGCCATTTGCTGAAAAAGCTGCAAAAGCAGGGAAAAAAATATATTATTTGAATATTGGGCAACCCGATATAAAATCTCCACAAGTTGCAATGGATGCAGTTGCAAATAGCAATATAAGTGTACTTGCATACTCAAGATCTGAAGGTTCTCAGGAATATCGAGAAAAAATATCCAATTATTATAAAAAAAATGACATTCCTGTAGATGCAAATGAAATTATTGTTACCACTGGAGGTAGCGAGGCATTACTTTTTGCAATGGGAACCATTTGTGACCAAGGAGACGAAATTATTATTCCAGAACCCTTTTACGCAAACTATAATGGATTTGCAACCGCATCTGGAGTAAATATTGTTCCTGTAATCTCAAAAATTGAAAATAATTTTGCTTTACCTCCTATTTCAGAATTCGAAAAATTAATTACTCCAAAAACAAAGGCAATTATAATTTGTAATCCTGGTAACCCTACTGGATATTTATATTCAAAAGAAGAAATAAAAAAACTAGCTGCAATTGTTTTAAAACACAATCTATTTTTAGTAGCTGATGAGGTTTATCGTGAATTCACATACGATGGTGATGAACATTATTCAATTTTACAAGAAAGTAATCTTGCCGAGAATGGTATTATAATAGATTCTGTATCTAAAAGGTATAGTATGTGTGGAGCTCGTATTGGTTGTTTAGTTTCTAAAAATAAAGAGGTTATTTCTACAGCATTAAAATTTGCTCAAGCAAGATTAAGTCCTCCAACATTTGCACAAATTGCAAGTGAAGCAGCATTAGAGACTCCACAAAGTTATTTTGATGATGTAATTATAGAATACAAAGATCGTAGAAATACACTAGTAGAATTGTTACAAGAAATTCCAGGTGTTAAAGTAGGAAAACCAAAAGGTGCTTTCTATTGTATTGCAGAACTTCCAATTAAAAACAGTGATGCTTTTGCTCAATGGTTACTAGAAGAATTCGATTATAAAGGTGAAACTATTATGGTAGCACCTGCAGCTGGTTTTTATTCTTCAGAAGGAGTTGGGTTAAATCAAATTAGAATTGCTTATGTTTTGAAAAAAGAAGATTTAATTAAATCTGTAGAAATTTTAAAACAAGCATTAAAAGAATATAAAGATTAATGCATATTGAAGAATATAAATCTTTAAAAAATTACAACACTTTTTCAATAGATTGTAGTGCGAGATATTTTGTTTCAGTTGAGTCTATTAAAGACCTAAAAAATGTTTTACAACAAAATATACATTCTAATATTTTCATATTAGGAGCAGGAAGCAATATGCTTCTCACACAAGATGTTGAGGCTTTAGTTATTCATATTAATTTAAAAGGGATTGAAGTTATAACAGAAGACCAAAACAGTATCACACTAAAAGTTATGGCAGGTGAAAACTGGCATGATTTTGTGAAATATTGCATCCTAAATAATTATGGAGGAATAGAAAACTTATCATTAATACCAGGTAATGTGGGGACTGCACCAATTCAAAACATAGGAGCATATGGAGTTGAGTTGAAAGATGTTTTTAAAGAATGTCAAACTATTTCAATACAGAATCTTTCTAAAAAAACCTTCACTAAAAAGGAATGCAAATTTGGTTATCGAAATTCTGTTTTTAAAAACGAAGAAAAAGGAAATTACATTATAACATCAGTAACTTTTAAATTAACCAAGATCAATCATAAAAAGAATATTGAATACGGTGCAATTAAAGAAGAACTAAACAAACAACAAATTAAGAGCCCAAGCTTAAAAGAAATATCTGAAGCTGTAATTAATATCAGGCAATCAAAACTTCCAGATCCAAAAGAATTAGGAAACAGCGGAAGTTTTTTTAAAAACCCTATTATTAATAAAATTTCTTTTGAAAAATTTCATAAAAATTATCCTAATGCGCCTTATTATAAGTTATCAAATTCAGAATATAAAATTCCAGCAGGATGGCTTATTGAACAAGCCGAGTTTAAAGGTATAAGAATTGGTGATGCAGGAGTACATAAAAATCAAGCATTGGTATTAGTTAATTATGGAAATGCTACTGGGCAAGAAATTATTTCTCTTTCCAACACTATTCAAAACAAAGTTAAAGAAGTATTTGGGATTACTATAGAACCTGAAGTTAATATTATCTAGTCTATAGTCAATACATTATTAATAATAAAAATTGTTCCATTTTCAGTATTTATATTTTTACCTCCAATTACTGAAGCTTCAACTCCATTACTATCTTTTATAATAATATCACTTCCGTGCAATGAGGCCTTTAAAGATTTACCAGACAACGTCTTTAATTTATATGAGCCTCCATTTGAAGATACTTTACTAGATAATTCTGAATAGTCTAATTTACCCTCAACAATAAGTCCTTTCATATTATTTGATAACAATTCTGTATCTGAAAGTAATGAAGAAAACTTATCGGTTGGTAATGATTTAAAAGCATCATTAGATGGGGCAAAAACAGTATATTGTTTTTCTGAATCTGAAAAAACGTTAGTTAAACCACAATTAGACAAAACACTAGCGAACAACTTAGTATCCTCATTGAAAATCAATCTAGGAAATATTGTATTTTCACCATTGTCTATAGGCTCTATAACCTTTTTTGGTTCAGGTTTTTTATTTTCAATTTTTTTATTCCCTACAACCTTTTCAGTCTTATTATCATTTACATCTTCTTTTTCTTTTTTATCATTTTTACATGAAGCCAAAATTATTAGTAAACCAAGTAAGTAAGTAAAGTGTTTTAATTTAATCATCGGAATTTTCTTTTTTTTGCGCTGCTAAAATTACTAAAATCAATATTAAAAAAGCAATAAAGATTGTATTTTTGCACTTTAATTATTTGTTATGGGAATTTATATAATTACAATTGGATTTTTACTTTTAGCTGTTGCTGGGATAGCTATAAAGATCTGGGCTAAAAAAGATGGTAAATTCGCTGGTACTTGTGCTAGTCAAAGCCCTTATTTAAATAAAGAAGGAGAGTCTTGTGGTTTCTGCGGAAAAACTCCCGACCAATTTGAAAATTGTACTGAAGAACCTCACAAATAAGAATTCTATTTCATGGTATTACTTTACATCTTTGCTTTTGTAGTACTAATTAACTGTAGTTATTATTTATTATTTTCTAAATTTTCGTTTTTACCACCTGCTAAAAATGAAAACAAAGAGTTATTTCCTGTTTCATTAATAATTTGTGCAAAAAATGAAACAGATAATTTAAAAGAAAATATTCCATTGTGGTTAAATCAAAATTATCCAGATTTTGAAATCATTTTAATCAATGATGATTCTTATGATGACACTTTAGAAGTTATGGAGAGTTTTGAAAAAGAAAATTCCAAAATAAAAATTGTTAACGTAAAAAACATTGAAGCTTTTTGGGGTTCCAAAAAATATGCCCTCACTCTAGGAATTAAAAAAGCCAAACATCAACGAATGATTTTCTCAGATGCAGATTGCAAACCTGCGTCAAATTTTTGGCTTAAAGAAATGTCTTCAAATTTCACTGTTAAACATCAGGTTATTTTAGGCTATGGAGCATATCAAAAAGTTTCAGGACTTTTAAACAAATTAATACGGTTTGAAACATTAATGACCGCAATTCAATACTTTTCATATGCAAAAGCTGGTATTCCTTATATGGGAGTTGGTCGCAATCTAGGCTATACCAGTAAAATATATTATGATAATCGAGGTTTTGTTTCCCATATGGATATTCAATCTGGAGATGATGATTTATTTGTAAATCAGGTTGCAACAAAAAACAATACAGCCATTTGCTATACTAAAGAATCATTTACTTATTCAGCATCAAAAAAGACTTGGAAAGAATGGTTTATACAAAAGAAAAGGCATATTAGTACTGCTAAATATTATAAGCTCAAGCATCGTATTTTATTAAGCAGTTATTTTATTTTTCAAGTTCTATTTTGGATTTTTTCCATAATAACACTTGTAGTTTTGGATTGGAAAATACCTTTAGCAATTTTTTTATTTAGATTGATTTTTCAATTCATTGTACTAAATAAAGCAACTCAAAAATTAGATGAAAAAGATTTAATTTTCTGGTTCCCATTTTTAGAAGTAATTCTAATTATATTTCAATTTAGTATCTTTATTTCCAATAGTTCATCAAAAACTACTTCGTGGAAATAACTAAAAAAGATATCATCCTTCAAATCAATAATGCCAAAGGGGGTTCTCAAATTGCATTTAATTTTTTATTAGATCATTATTGGAATGACGTTTATGGGTTTCAGCTAAAAAGAGTTCAAAACGAATATGAAGCTGAAGATATTACTATAGAAAGCTTTTCTAAAGCATTTGATAAAATCCACACTTTTAATGATCAATATGAATTTGGAACCTGGTTAATAACCATATCAAAAAACATACAGATTGATAAAAGCCGAAAGAAAAACGCCTCCATCCATTCTCAATCTTCTGAAACTTCAGAAGAGCAAGTAAAAAGGATTCCAGATGATTCACCCTCACCAGAGGATAAGCTTATTACTAAGCAAAATTTAGCTGAATTGTTACATTTCATAAAACAATTAAAACCACACTATCAAGACGTTATAAATCTTCGTTATTTTCAAGAAATGAGTTATTTAGAAATTTCAGAAAAGCTAAACGAACCTCTTAATAATGTTAAAGTAAGATTGCTTAGAGCTCGAAAATTATTAGCAGAAATTATCAAAGAAAATCATTCCATTTGATAAAGTAAACTATAAATTTCATAACAGGAAACTTCCTATATTTGCCAATAATTATGAGTATAAAAACTAAAGAAAAAAAACAGTTTACACCTAAACCAAAATGGCTTAGGGTAAAACTACCTACAGGAAAGAAATATACCGATTTAAGAGGACTTGTAGATAAATACGATTTAAATACTATTTGTACTTCTGGTAGTTGTCCAAACATGGGTGAATGTTGGACTGAAGGAACAGCTACATTTATGATTTTAGGAAACATCTGTACTCGTTCCTGTGGTTTTTGTGGTGTAAAAACCGGAAGACCAGAAACTGTAGATTGGGATGAACCAGAAAAAGTAGCTAGATCCATTAAATTAATGAACATCAAGCATGCGGTAATTACTTCTGTTGATCGTGATGATTTAAAAGATATGGGTTCCATACTTTGGGCTGAAACCGTAAAGTCGATAAGAAGAATGAACCCAAATACTACATTGGAAACTTTAATTCCCGATTTTCAAGGAAACACCACCAATATTGACCGTATTTTAGAGGTACAACCGGAGGTGATTTCTCATAATATGGAAACGGTGAAACGTCTATCACGAGAAGTTAGAATTCAAGCAAAATACGAAAGAAGCTTAGAGGTGTTGAATTACTTAAAAGTTAATGGTGCAAAAAGAACCAAAAGTGGGATTATGCTAGGTTTAGGAGAAACTGAAGAAGAAGTAATCCAAACTATGAAAGATTTAAATAATGTAAATCTTGATATTATTACTATTGGGCAATACTTGCAACCTTCTAAAAAACATTTATCAGTAAAGGAATTTATAACTCCAGATCAGTTTAAAAAATACGAAACTATTGGTTTAGAAATGGGATTCCGCCATGTTGAAAGTGGAGCACTAGTACGCTCATCATACAAAGCTCAAAAACACCTTACATAATTTAAAAATGGAGAAAACTATTCAAATAGGAATCAATGGTTTTGGAAGAATAGGTAGAACTCTCTTTAGGTTATTAGTTAATCATCCAACCATAAACGTTAGCATCATTAATGATATTTCAGATGCTCAAACTCTTAGTCATTTATTAAAATACGATAGTATTCACGGTGTATTTCAAGGAAAAATAGAAGCTAATAATAATTCCATTTCTGTTAATGATCAAACCGTTCGTTTTTCTTCAGAAAAAAATATTGAAAATATTAATTGGGGAAAATTAGATTTTGTAATCGAATGTTCTGGAAAATATAAAACTAGAAATCAATTACAAAATCATATTAATAATGGAGCTAAAAAAGTAATTCTCTCAGTTCCTCCACAGGATGAATCTATTAAAATGATTGTGATGGGTGTTAATGATGCATTAATTAATTCTGAAGATATTATTATTTCAAATGCATCTTGTACTACAAATAATGCAGCTCCAATGCTTCAAATCATCAACGAATTATGTGGTGTTGAACAAGCGTATATAACAACTGTACATTCTTATACAACAGATCAAAGTTTGCATGACCAACCGCATCGCGATTTAAGAAGAGCAAGAGCCGCTAGTCAATCTATCGTACCTACAACAACAGGAGCAGCGAAAGCATTAAATAAAATATTTCCTGAATTAGAATCTGTTATTGGAGGATGTGGAATTAGAGTTCCGGTACCAAATGGATCTTTAACAGACATTACTATTAACGCAAAAAAAGAAGTGAGTATTTCTGAAATAAATAAGGCTTTTAAAACTGCTTCAGAATCTAGTTTAAAAAACATACTACAATACACTGAAGACCCTATAGTTTCTGTAGATATTAACGGAAATAATCATTCTTGTGTTTTTGATTCTGGAATGACTTCATCCATAGGAAAAATGATTAAAATTATTGGCTGGTACGACAATGAAGTTGGGTATTCTTCGAGAATAATTGATTTAATTCAACTAATATCTAAGAAATAAGTATCTTTAACCTTTAAGAATGGTTATTTTTTTGAAAAAAACAAATAAAGTTTATACTTACTATCTTTTGCTTCTTTTTATTGCATCCTCTTGATGCACAAGAAGTAAAACAGGATACGTTATCTCAAATAAATAACTTTCAAACAACTGCTAAAAATGCAATTCTAGCTCAGGATTTTGAAACTGCTATCATAAGTTTAAATAACGCAACTAAATTGGTGGTTAATTCAAATGATAATATTCTTAAATCAGATATTCGCATCAGCTTTGCTGAACTGCAATTTCATATCCGAAATTTTAAAAAAGCAGAATCTGAAATTTTAAATGCTATCACTCATTTAAAAAAGACTGATAATCAATTAATGCTTGGAAAAGCATATAATTTTTACGGATTAGTTTTAACAAAGTTGAAAGATTATAATAAAGCTGAATCGTATTTGAAAGATGCAGATGCTATTTTCACTTCTCTTAACAATGAAAAAAACCAAGCAATAACCATTTATTATTTTGGAGTTTTAGAATTAGAAAAAAACAATCCAAGTGTAGCAATTAATTATTTTGAAGCTGCTTTACCTTTATTAAAATCTAATAAATTAAAATATAAAGAAGCAGAATTAAATTTAAAAAAGGCGGATGCATTTCTTAGGCTTAACAATGCTGACAATGCTAACAACCTTTTATTAGCTAAAGCTGCATTTCAAAAAAGTAATGCGTTTTTATCTCAAAATAATCATCCAAATTTAAAAATTGAAAGTTATAGAGTTGCTTCACAAATTGCTATCAGAGAGAATAGAACACAAGAAGCTGCTCTTTTATTAAACAAATATACTTTAGAGAAAGACTCTGTATATAGTATTTATATTCAAGCTATATCTAAAAGTTCTGAATACGATTCAAATATTGGTGATAAAGATGAGATAATAGCATCTCAACAAGAAGAAATAAATAAAAAACAGAAGTCTATTAATTTCGGTAAAATGACAACTGGGCTAAGTATAGCCTTAATTATTATACTTTCACTATTAGCATTATCTTTATTTAAAAATAACAATTTAAGAGCTAAAGCAAATGATCTATTAAAGGATAAAAATATTGAACTTACCCTTGCAAAAGAAAAGGCAGAAAGAGCTTCTTTAGCTAAAGCTCAATTTTTATCTACCATTACTCATGAGTTAAGAACTCCTCTTTACGCTGTAACAAGATTAACTCATTTATTATTAGAAGAAGATCCAAAACCAAATCAAAAAGAACATTTAAATTCACTTAAGTTTTCTGGAGAATATTTATTATCTCTTATCAATAACATACTGGATTTAAACAAGCTAGAAGCTAATAAAGTTCAAATTGAAAAAACTACTTTTAATCTAAAAAGACGAATTGAAGATGTTTTAATTGCACTTAAGAAAACAGCTGAGGACAGAAAGAATAGCTTGAATTTTGAATATGATGAAAGCATACCTGAAAAGTTAATTGGCGATCCTCTTAAGTTATCCCAAGTACTAATTAACCTTATTGGTAATTCAGTAAAATTTACTCAGAATGGGGAAGTTACCATACGTGTAAAAAACCTTAATAAAACTAAGGAAAAAGTAAATTTACATATTGAAATTGAGGATACTGGGGTTGGTATTTCCAAGAAGAAACAGAAAAGTATTTTTGAAACCTTTAATCAAGGATCACTTCAAATTAATAGAAAGTTTGGTGGTTCTGGTCTAGGGCTATCTATTGTTAAAAACCTTTTGGAACTTATGAATAGTAAAATCTATTTAGAAAGTGTTCTTGGGCAAGGTTCTAAATTTTGGTTTGACATTTCATTTAATATTTCAGAAGAAGCTCTTGGTGATACTAGCTTAAACAATAAAGCTTATGATATTGATTACAAATCATTAGAAAACGTTTCTATTTTGGTGGTTGAAGACAATAAGATCAATCAAATGATTACTAAGAAAATTCTTGAAAAACATAAGCTAGTTTGTAAAGTTGCAGATAACGGTTTAGATGCGATTAAAATGGTTCATGAAAACGACTTTGAAATTATTTTAATGGATATTCATATGCCAGGAATTAGTGGTATAGAAACAACACAAAGGATTCGTGAATTTGATAAGCAATTACCTATTATTGCATTAACTGCAGTAACCATTGATGAAAACTTAGACGAGTTTTATAAAGCAGGTTTTAATGAAATCATTCCAAAACCATTTAAACCAGAGGATTTCTTCGAAAAAATATCCAACACACTTAAAGCAAGTAAAACAGCGATTAGCTAGTTTTTATAACTAAAGCTTTCAATTTCATTTATAATAAATTCCTTGAAGTACTTTTCTTGTTCTTTTAAAATGACTGTTTTTATAGGAAGATAATAAATTGCATATTTATTTAATCGAGGCTGTAGTCTTACAAAATCCTTTTCAGTAGTTAAAATTATCTCTTTTTCTTCCAGTTGTTGAATTTCAGTTTTAGAAAAATGATGATGATCAGGAAATTTTTTATGTTCAAATTTATAATTATTTTTTTGCAGATAATTAACCAATGGTTTTGGGTTAGCAATTCCGGTAACTAAAGTAAAATTCTTATCAGAAAGATAATTCAGAGGCAATTTTTCAGAAACACTATAAATAGAATCATCATAACTAATTTTTGAAAAATAGATTTTTTGTTTAGGCTTTAAATCCAATATATACTGAATTTCTTGAAGCTTTGCATAGGAGTGCTTTTCTGGACATTTAGTAACAACAATCAAATTGGCTCGATTAGCTCCTCTTTTAGATTCCCTTAAATTACCAGCTGGTAATACCATATCGTGTATATACAAATCGTTAAAAGTAGTTAGTAAAATATTCGTGGAAGCTTTAACCTTTCTATGCTGGAAAGCATCATCTAATAATATAACATCTGCTTTTACTCTAATTTGTTCGATACCCTCTTGCCTATTAGCGCAAACTGCAACAACAATTTCAGGAAATTTCTTTTTAAATTGCAAAGGCTCATCTCCAACATCCTCAGCCTTACTATCTTCTAAAACTTCTAAAAAACCAATCGTTTTTCTTTTATACCCACGACTTAATACAGCTACCTGATAATCTTCTTTTAGGAAACTAATTAAATATTCAATCATTGGAGATTTTCCTGTTCCCCCAGTAGATAAATTTCCAACACAAATTATAGGAGTTGAATAGGATTTACTTTCAAACCATCCTTTATCGTAACATAAATTACGAATAGCTAAAATAACTCCATAGAGTAAAGAAAAAGGAAAAAGCAGTCTCCGAAGAATTTTCATATCACAAAAATACAACTTCCCTTTAAAATGAGTTTCTCAAATTTTTATTTCAAAAAAGGAATACATTATATTTACGTTAAATTAAATTTTATGAAAATTAATGAAGTAATCTCAATACTTGATGAGTTATCACCTCTATCATATTCTGAAGATTTTGATAATACAGGTTTATTAGTTGGTGACTATCAATCTGAAGTTACCGGAATACTTGTTACATTAGACACTCTTGAAAGCGTTGTAGATGAAGCTATAACTAATGGCTGTAATTTAATTATTAGTTTCCATCCTATTATTTTTTCAGGGATGAAAAAGCTGACAGGTAAGAATTATGTAGAAAGAGTGGTCATAAAAGCAATTCAAAATAACATTGCAATTTTTTCGATGCATACCGCACTTGACAATTCTTGGAATGGAGTTAATGCAATGATTTGTGAAAAATTAGAATTAGTAAATCGAAAAATATTAATTCCTAAAAAGGAAACCGTAAAAAAACTCACAACCTATGTTCCTTCAGACAATGCAGAAAAACTTCTTAACCAACTATTTAAGGCAGGTGCAGGATCAATAGGGAATTATAGTAATTGTAGTTTTACTTCAGAAGGAACAGGAAGTTATCTAGGAAATGAAAACTCAAATCCCGTTAAAGGCATAAAAGGTGAAATGCATTACGAAAAGGAAGTTCAACTAAATGTAACACTACCAAAACATAAAGAAGCATCTGTTTTAAAAGCATTATTTAGCTCTCACCCATATGAAGAAGTTGCCTATGAGGTAGTAACTTTAGAAAATTCGAATCAACATATTGGAATGGGAATGATCGGAGTATTAGAAAATCCAATGACAGAAATTGATTTTTTAAAACAACTAAAAACATCGATGAATACAAATTGTATTCGCCATTCTAAACTACTAAATAAATCTGTCCAAAGAATTGCGGTTCTTGGAGGTAGTGGTAGCTATGCTGTAAATGCCGCAAAGCAATCAGGTGCAGATGTATTTGTAACAGCAGATTGTAAATATCACGATTTTTTTCAAGCAGAAAACAGCCTAATTTTGGCAGATATTGGACACTATGAAAGCGAACAGTATACAAAAGAGTTATTAGTTGCTTTCCTTAACAAAAAAATTACTACTTTTGCAATCGTTTTATCGCAAATAAATACCAATCCTATTACCTATTTTTAAAATATGGCAAAAAAAACAGAAATCACTGTAGAAGAGAAGTTAAGAGCTTTATTTGATTTACAACTTATCGATTCTAGAATTGATAAAATTCGTGACATTCGTGGTGAACTTCCATTAGAAGTTGAAGATCTTGAAGATGAATTAGCAGGAATGAATACTCGCCTTGAAAAATTAAATGACGGAGTTGAGGTTATTGTGAATAGTATTTCAGATAAGAAAAATCAGATTGAAGAATCTAAAGAGCTTATCAAAAAATACACTAAACAACAAGATAACGTTCGTAACAATCGTGAATACGATTCTTTAAGTAAAGAAATTGAATTTCAAGAATTAGAAATTGAATTAAACGAAAAACACATTAGAGAGTTTAAAGCACAAATTGAACAAAAGAAAGTCGTAGTTGAAGAAACTATTGAAAAGCTTAAACAACGTCAAGAACATTTAGATCACAAACAAGGTGAATTAAATGAAATTTTAGCTGAAACTGAAAAAGAAGAGCAAGCGTTAATTAAAAAATCTGCAGATTTTGAGAAAAAAATTGAAGAGCGTTTAGTTAAAGCTTATAAAAGAATTAGAACGAATGTAAAAAACGGTTTAGCAATTGTTGCAATTGATCGTGGTGCATCAGGAGGTTCTTTCTTTACAATTCCACCACAAATACAAATGGAAATTGCAGGTCGTAAAAAAATTATTACTGACGAGCACAGTGGAAGAATATTAGTGGATATTGACTTAGCTACTGAAGAAGAAGAAAAAATGGAAAAAATGTTTAGTAAACTATAATCCATATTTATACTATAATTAAAAACCTTCAAGAAATTGAAGGTTTTTTTATATCAAAAAGTAAGGTATTTTTGATTCTTCCGACCTAGTGAAAAATTTATTTTATGAAAAAATCAATTCTTTTAATTCTTTTAAATATTGTATTTGTTTTACAAGTGTCTTGTCAATCTTCTAAAAATGAAAATAAAACAAATCAAAAAGAAATAGAACCCATACAAGTAGAAAGCCAAGATGGTTTTAAAAGAGCTTATTTTGCAAGTGGCTGTTTTTGGTGTATGGAAGCAATTTATGAAAGTGTAAAAGGGGTAGAAGAATCTATATCTGGATATAGTGGCGGACATACTAAGAAACCAACCTACGAAAGCAGCAATACAGGAGATACCGGTCATGCAGAAACTGTAGAAGTAATATATGACCCCGAAATTATCAGTTTCAAACAATTAGTAGATGTTTATTTTGGATCTCAAAATATTTTTCAAATAAACGGTCAAGGACCTGATAGAGGATCCCAATACCGTTCTATTATTTTTTATCAAAATTATGATGAGAAAAAAATAATCGACGAGAAAGTAACAACTTTAAACAATCAATATGGAAAAAAAGTGGTTGCTGCAGAAGTAAAACCATTTCAAAAATTTTGGAAAGGGGAAGAATATCATCAAAATTATGAAAAGCTTCATCCTGAAAACCCATATATTCAAAATGTATCTATACCAAGGTTAAAGAAATTTCAAAAACAATTTCCAGAATTACTTAAAGAAAACTCAAAACATTAATTATTTTTTTGTTGCTTTCAATTCGAATATCAAAGGGTATAATTTATTTGAAAGCTCAAACAATCCATCATTATTAGTTTCTAATTCAGGAAATATATTATATGGAGAAGCGTCATACTCATTTAAATAATCAATAGATAATCCAGCATTAGTTAGAGAAGTTATAATTTCACCTAGACTGTGATTCCAAGAATAGTCCTTACTTTTAATATTTGACTTTTCATCTGCATAAGTCCCTTCATATTCTTCATAAATCACTTCTTTTTGATGATAACCATAAGCTAAATTAGGAGGATTGGAAGTATAATCAAACATCCAAGCAATGGGATGAAATTCTACCATATAAAAAACACCACCCTTTTTTAATCTTTCAGAAATCATTTTTGCCCAAGGCTTTAAATCGGGCAGCCAACCAATAGTACCATAACTTGTAAAAACTATATCAAACTGATCACTTATATTTTTCGAAACATCCAATACATTACAACACATAAAATTAGCATCTAATTTTAACTCATCATTTAACTGTTTTGCTAATTTAATTCCTTCATCAGATAAATCTATCCCGGTGCAATTGGCTCCCATCCTAGCCCAACTTAAAGTATCTTGACCAAAATGACATTGCAAATGAAGCAAGGATTTATTTGAAACATCTCCCAAAGCTTTTAATTCATATTTATTAAGAGAGGATTTGCCTTTTTTAAATTCTTTTAAATTGTAAAAATCACTTTCTGCATGAACAGCTACTTTTTTATTCCAAGTTTTACGATTTGTATTAAATTCTTTTTTAAATGACATATTTATTAATTCTTTAGCAATTTATAAATAGCTAATTCATTATCATTCTGATCTACTAAATAAATAATATAAAAACCTTGACTAAGACTAGAAATATTAATTCTAAAACGATTTAAATTATTAAATTGAATAGGGTTGCTTAATATTTTTCTTCCATTTAAATCGTAAATTTCAACATGTATTTGAGAATCTGTTTCAAATTGAATATTAATATAATCATTAGCTGGATTTGGATAAAATACACTTTCATAAACATTCTCTTTCTCAAAATACTTTTCTCCAAATTCAAAAGCTTTATTACCAATCTTTTCACCAATTCTACGACCTGGAATATCATCAATTGGCGGATGTATTCCTCCCCAAATTCTCGATAAACTAGTTTGATCAGACGCGTCTCTATATGTGGCCCATTGCAATTGAAAATCTACACTTGGACCTACTTCAAATTTCAAAAAATCATTAGTATAAACACTAAATGTCCCCATTCCTCCAGGAAAGAATTCATCATTAGTTAATTTAGTCAATACTTCGGCGGCGGCTCTTGAGAAAGTGGAATGACCTGAGACATAACCTGCAAAAGGAGGAGTGACAAAAGATGGTTGTTGGTAGGGAAACCAATTCTCAGCTAAAATCCAACCAACACCAGCAATATCAAAATCTGCATCTATGATATAGTCGTGTCCTCTCCAAGTAAATACTTTAACTTTCCCAATATTTTCTAAATATTCCCCTTCAAGCGGATCTCCTTCTTCAACAATTTCAATATAACCAGGTACAAGAGGAATTCCATGAGGACTAAAACTATCTAAGGAAGAATCTGAAGACTGTCCTTGATCAGACATATATCGAATCGCACTCATAGGTCTTATATAGTCATAATATCCTTTAATGCCCCAAGCTGCTATAGCTGAATCATGCAAAGCTCCTGATAATATAAAATAAGACTTAATATCCCATTCTAAATCATCTAAAACATCTCCTACTCCTTTAAACTTTTTTACTAAATCTGGATGGTCACTAACATAATTCAAAATTGTAAACCAATGTCCTGGTGGTGTTTCACTATCTGGTCCATCTGCCCAAAACTCTGCCAAAACTCTTGTATAATCACCTCTAGGAATCAACTGTTCTTCATAAGGCATGCCGGTACTTGGATTAATATCCCATCCCAAACTTGGATCTCCTCCATTTTCTATATTATAAAAATCTTTATATTCTTCAAAAGTTTCAGGGAATGATGTAATATTCCCTATACTTGCTGGTGAGACATCAATCATCACATCATCATTTGGATCTAAATGAGACCCCCAAATTGAAACCAAAGCAAAGCCCCATTTATACGGATCACTCATACCTAAACCATCTTGAATAAAAGAGGGGCTTTCTGGGTCATGATACACCCAAAAATCATAACCTGGTGTATTGTGTATTGTAAGATTTTCATCAGTAAGAGAAAATGGTGTTACTTTACCCCATTCTGGGCTCAAAAATTCAGGTGAACCTCCTGGAAAATAATTCCCACTTTGATCAATAAATTCTTCAATTGTTAAAGGTTGCCAATGATTTGGCTCAGTAAGATTTGGATTGCCTCCAAAATCAGTATTTAAGCTTTCATTTAATGGTTCGTAAAATAAATTTGAATAATCACTTTGTTCATTTGCCCCATCTTGTAAGCCAAATTCTATGATCTGACTTGCAACAAATTACCTAATGCAGCAACATTACCATCATGATAGTCAATGCTAGTCATATTCTTATCATATCCTAATTCATCCATAAAATTATTTATCGACAAATAAATATCTTCCATTCCAGGTGAGTTAGAAAACCTATGTAACATAATTCTATAAACAGCATAACTTATAGCCTTTTTCCTAGCTTCATCAATAGGCTCTTCAATATAAAATCCATCATAAACACATGTAAAATCTCCTACAGTTTTACCCAAGAAGAAGGTATCAGCTTTTTCATCAAATACAGCCCAAATATCATACATTGCTATAGAAGTATGAAATAGATTTCTAGCATGAACAGTAGGGCGAGCAAAATCATTTCTTATAGCATGCAAAACTTGTTCATTCCATTCTCTTGCAATTGACAAATTCTGAGCTTCACTAAAAACAGATAATAATAAAAATAAAAATAAAGTAAATTTTTTCATCTAATCAATTTTGATTTAAATATAAAACATAAAAAGGTATTATTTTACTTGAGATACAGTTTTATTTCGCATTAATTGAGAAAGTAATTAATTTAATAATCCCTATTTTTGTTTAAGTTCAAAATTTATGATTTAAATGTACGAAAACAATTTAGCCTTTGCTTTTAAAAAGGATCAAGAAGACCCATTAAAAAACTATAGGAAAGAATTTTTAATCCCAACTAATAATGTGGGTGATGAATTAATATATCTCTGTGGAAACTCATTAGGACTTCAACCAAAAAAAACATCCAATTATTTACAACAAGAACTTAATGATTGGGCAAAATTTGGTGTAGAAGGACATACCGATGCTAAACATCCTTGGTTACCTTATCATGAATTTTTAACAAACTCTATGGCAAAAATTGTGGGTGCAAAATCGAGTGAAGTTGTGATCATGAATAGCTTGACTACCAATCTTCATTTAATGATGGTATCATTTTATCAGCCCACTAAAAGTAAATACAAAATCGTAATTGAAAGTGATGCATTTCCTTCAGATAAATATGCAATGGAAAGTCAATTGAAGTTTCATGGATATGATGCTAAAGACGGTCTTATTTTATGGAAACCACGTGAAGGAGAAGAATTATGTCGTTTTGAAGATCTAGAAAAAATAATGCAAGAACAAGGTGATGAAATTGCATTATTAATGATTGGAAGTACTAATTATTATTCAGGTCAATTGTATCCTTTAAAAAAGATTACAGAATTAGGGCACAAATACAATAGCCTAGTAGGTTTTGATTTAGCCCATGGTGTAGGAAATATTCAACCTAACTTACATGAAACAGGAGCAGATTTTGCTGTTTGGTGTACTTATAAATATTTAAATAGCGGTCCTGGAAGTTTAGGTGGATGTTTTGTACACGAACGTCATGCTAACAATCCAGATTTAAATCGATTTGCAGGATGGTGGGGTCATAATAAACAAACACGTTTTAATATGCGCCACGATTTTGATGTACTTTCTGGTGCAGAAGGGTGGCAATTAAGCAACCCTGCTATATTATCAATGGCAGCAATTAGAGCTTCCTTGGACTTATTTGAAAAAGCAGGTTTTGAAAATATTATTAAAAAATCTAAAACATTAACCGGTTTTTTAGAATATCTGATAAATGAATTAAATGACGAAAGAATAAGTATTATTACTCCCAAAAACCCTGAAGAAAGAGGCTGTCAATTATCTATACAAGTAAAAAGTGCTAATAAAGAATTACATACTCAACTTACACAAACTGGAGTGATAAGCGATTGGAGAGAACCTGATGTGATTAGAGTAGCTCCTGCCCCACTTTATAACAATTATCAAGATGTTTTTGAGTTTGTTCAACGATTAAAAAAAGTATTAAATTAATGGAGTCTAAAAAAGAAAATATATTAATTATAGGAGCTGGACTATGTGGTAGTTTATTAGCATTACGTTTAGGACAAAGAGGTTATAATGTAAAGTTAGTTGAAAAACGACCTGATTTACGTAAAGTAGAACAAGATGCAGGGCGATCTATTAATTTAGCATTTTCGGATCGTGGTATGAAAGCCATGAAAATGGTTGGTTTACAAGATGAAGTGAAAAAATTGTGTTTACCTATGTTGGGTCGTATGATCCACGATACAAAAGGGAATAAATTTATGAGCCTTTACAGTGGACGAGAAGACAAATACATCAATTCAATTTCTCGTCCTGGTTTAAATATGTTATTATTAGATGCTGCCGAAAAACTTCCAAACGTAACGTTACTTTTTAATCAAAGTTGTCAATCTGTTGATCTTGAAAACACAACTGCTGTTTTTAATGATTATCTAACTAAAGAAAACAGCACACATTCCGCAGATCTAATTTTCGGTACAGATGGCGCTGGCTCTGTTATGAGAAACAACATGTTTAGTAGTAAACAACTACGCTTAAGTTTTTCTATTGATTGGTTAAGTCATAGTTATAAAGAATTAACGATTCCAGCCAATGAAGATGGAAGCTTTAAAACAGATCATAACGCTTTACATATTTGGCCAAGGGGTGAAAACATGTTAATTTCATTACCAAATTTAGATGGTAGTTTTACTGTTACTTTATTTTTAGCTCATGAAACAGGAAATGATAATTTTGAAAAATTAAATAATCCCGAAAAAGTTTCTGATTATTTCGAAAGAGAATTCCCAGATGCAAAAGCGTTAATGCCAAATTTAACTGAAGAGTTTTTCGAAAACCCAACTGGCAACTTAGGAACTGTAAAATGTTATCCTTGGAGCACTTATGGAAAAACACTCATTATGGGTGATGCAGCACATGCTATTGTACCTTTTTATGGTCAGGGAATGATAGCTTCATTTGAAGATGTTGTTGTTTTAGATAAATATATTGAAAAATACGAAGGAGATTGGAAAACTACTTTTTTAGAATTTCAAAAGGAAAGAAAAGTAGATGCAGATGCAATTGCAGATTTAGCAATTGACAACTTTTATGAGATGAAAGAGCATACTGCTAATCCTTTATTTCAAGAAAAAAGAAAATTAGAAGTTGCTTTTGAAGACAATTATCCAGAAAAATACAATTCAAAGTATTCCTTAGTTACTTTTAATGCAGACATACCCTATTCCGTAGCAATGAAAAGAGGTAGAGCTCAAGATAAGGCAATTTTAAACTTATTAGACGACGGAAAACTAACAAAAGACATGAGTTTAGAAGAGAAACTTACTTTAGTGTTAAGGGAAACAAAAAACATTTTACACGACGATAAAGTTGCAAAAAACTTATAAAATATGAATGATAAAAATGCAGAAGGAAAAGTTACTCCAAGAGGAGCTTACCCACATGTGAAACGAGCAGGTGATTTTATTTTTGTTTCGGGAACTAGTTCACGTAGGCCCGATAATAGCATTGCTGGGGTTGATGTTATTGATGAAATGGGGACAAAACATTTAAATATTGAAGTTCAAACACGAGAAGTACTTAACAATATTGATGCTAATTTAAAGAAAGTCGGTGCCTCATTAAAAGATGTGGTTGATGTATCAACTTTTTTAGTAAATATGAACGACTTTGCAGGATATAATAAAGCCTATGCTGAATTTTTCGATAAAGAAACAGGACCTACTAGAACAACAGTTGCTGTTCACCAATTACCTCATCCAGATTTAGTAGTGGAAATTAAAGTAATGGCATACAAGCCGTTATAATATTTATAATATGAAGAAAATTCTAAATTACATAGATGGCGCTTATTGCGAGCCTTTCTCACAAGATTGGCTAGACAATTACAACCCTTCAAAAGGAGAAGTGTATTCTAAAATCGCTTATTCTTCTTCAGAAGATATTGACAAAGCATATCTAGCTGCAAAAAATGCTTTTCCTTCGTGGTCTAATACAACTATTGATGAACGTAGTGCAATTCTATCGAAAATAGCAGATCTCATAGAAGGTAATTTAGAAATGCTTGCTGAAGCTGAAGCTTTAGACAATGGAAAACCTTTAAGTTTAGCTAGGGCTGTTGATATTCCTAGAGCATCGAGTAATTTCAGATTTTTCGCCCATGCTATTACTCAATTTGCAAGTGAAGCTCACGAAAGTGTTGGTTTAAACACTATGAATTTCACGATTAGACAACCCATTGGTGTTGTTGGATGCATTTCACCTTGGAACCTTCCTTTATATTTATTTACTTGGAAAATTGCTCCAGCATTAGCTGCTGGTAATACAGTAGTAGCAAAACCAAGTGAAGTAACACCAATGACAGCATTTTTGTTAGGTGAAATTTGCACAAAAGCAGATTTACCAAAAGGGGTGTTAAATATTGTTCATGGAACAGGTCCTTCTGCTGGACAAGCTATTGTAGAGCATCCAAACATAAAAGCAATTTCATTTACTGGAGGAACTAAAACAGGAGAATCGATAGCTAGAACAGCCGCTCCAATGTTTAAAAAATTGTCTTTAGAATTAGGTGGTAAAAACCCTAATCTCATATTTGCAGATTGTAATTATGATAAAATGCTTTCAGTAACTGTCAAATCATCCTTTGCAAACCAAGGTCAAATATGTTTATGTGGAAGTAGAATTTTTGTAGAGAAATCTATATATAATAAATTTAAAAAAGACTTTGTTTCTAAGGTAAAAGAATTAAAAGTTGGTAATCCATTTGAAGCAGATACTAATATTGGAGCTTTGGTCTCCAAACCTCACTTTGAAAAAGTAAAATCCTATATTGACCTTGCAAAAGAAGAAGGTGGTGAAATATTATGTGGCGGAAATCAAGTAACAATTAATGGCTCTGAAAATGGATATTATTTAGAGCCAACAGTTATTGAAATTTTAGATCATAAATGTCGTGTGAATCAAGAAGAGATATTTGGACCCGTTGTAACCTTAATGCCTTTTGAATCTGAAGAAGAAGTATTGGAAATGGCAAACAGTGTAAAATATGGGCTATCTGCAACTTTATGGACTAGTAATCTAGATAGAACCATGAGAGTTTCTAAACAAATAGAATCTGGCATAGTCTGGGTAAATACTTGGCTTAATCGAGATTTAAGAACTCCTTTTGGTGGAGTAAAAAATAGTGGTGTAGGTCGAGAAGGAGGTTTTGAAGCCTTAAAATTCTTCACAGAAGCCAAAAACATATGTATAAAATACGATAATTAATTTTTGAAATTTAATTTATGAATTTAAACTTAAAAAATAAAAATGCTTTAATCTGTGGTAGTACTGCGGGAATTGGAAAAGCTTCTGCAATGGAATTAGCATCTCTAGGTGCAAATATTACTTTAATTGCAAGAAATGAAGATAAATTGAAAAAAGTACTTTTAGAATTACCTACAGGAAATGGGCAGAATCATAATTATTTGGTGGCAGATTTCAGTAATCCAAATTCATTAAAAGAAGTTCTTTCAAATAACATTTCTAAAAATTACCACATCCTTTTAAACAATACAGGAGGACCAAAAGGAGGACCTATTTTTAATGCTGAGCTTTCAGAATTTACTGATGCATTTTCACAACATTTATTATGTAACCATTTATTAGTTCAAGCAGTGGTAGATGGAATGAAAGAAAATGGATATGGTAGAATTATCAATATCATTTCAACTTCTGTTAAGCAACCTATTGAAGGTTTAGGAGTAAGTAACACCATACGAGGAGCAGTTGCCAACTGGAGTAAAACATTAGCAGCTGAACTAGGTCCTTTTGGAATTACTGTTAATAATGTGTTACCGGGTGCAACAGCAACTGAGCGATTGGATCAAATAATGGTGAATATTGGTAAAAAAATTGGAAAGTCTCCAGAGGAAGCAAGTGAAGTAATGAGAAGTATTGTACCTGCTAGAAGATTTGCCGAACCTGAGGAAATAGCTTATGCAGTAGTTTTCTTAGCAAGTGAAGCAGCAGGTTATATCAACGGTATCAATTTACCCGTTGATGGGGGAAGGACTAAAAGTTTATAATAAAAAACATCCATAAAGGAATTTATAATGAAAAGAAAATTAAGAATTAACGGGCATTCACACCTACTTCCCTATCCTGAGGAAATTCCTCAGTTTATGAAAGACAATGGTATTTTTTGGGTAGATAAAGATCGAAATTTTATGCTTCAAAAAAATTGGAAGCGTCCTGTAACCGATTCAAGTTTCTTTTTAGATGAAAAATTAGAATGGATGGATAAATTTAAAATTGACCATGCTGTGGTTTTAAATTTATCTCAGTTATATGGAAATGGACTTCGTTTGGAAGAAATGAAGCAAGCATTGCGTTTTCAAAACGATTTCAATGCTAAGGTTCAACATGATCATTCTTCAAAATTCACTTGCGGTTTTGTAGTTCACCCAGGTTATGGAAGAGGTGCATTATGGGAAATAGAGCGATGTGTTGAAGACCTTGGATTAAGATTGTTATGTTTACCTACTCATTATATGGACACTATTGGTACTTGGCGTTGTATTTTTGATGAAGAGAACGAGCCAATTTTTGAATTGGCAAACAAATACAATCTTGCTGTAGAAATACATCCCTATGATGGTGAAAAGTTTATAAAACTAGAAAATACAGCTTGGCGTTTTCATTTAATTTGGATGTTGGCACAATGTGCAGATGCCTATCATTTTTTTACTTTAAACGGGTATGCAGATAAATTCCCAAATATGAGAACTTGTTTTGCTCATGGTGGCCAATTAGCTCAAATGAATTTAGGTAGACGTATTCAAGGGTTTGATGGAAGACCTGATTTATTTGAAGGTAAAGTACATCCAAGAAAATCGGTGGCTCATAAAAACATATTCTTTGACACCTTGGTTCATGATACAGGATCTTTACAATTAATTGTTAAAAATCAAACTTCTAAGCAAATTATTATGGGCTTAGACGATCCATATCCTTTAGGGGAAATGGAAAGCGAAGATCAATCCTCATATCCAGGTAAAATATTAGATTTAGCTCAAGAACAAAACATTTTAACTTCTACTGAATGTGATGCAATTTGGGATGACAATGTTTTGCAATGGTTGTTTGGTGATGATGAAAAAGCTAAACAAGAATTAATAAAAAAAATCATTAATTAGTTTAAATATTATAATGCATTTTATTCCTGAAAAGCTAGATGATTATGTAGTAGCTCATTCTCAAGAAGAACCAGAGTTATTACAACAATTAAGTCGTGAAACATGGCAAAAAGTGTTAGCTCCAAGAATGTTAAGCGGTCATTTTCAGGGTAGAGTTTTAAGCATGATTTCAAAACTTATTAATCCAAAAAAAATTCTTGAAATTGGTACTTATACAGGTTATTCTGCTCTATGTTTAGCAGAAGGCATGCAGAGTAAAGGACAACTTCATACCATTGACACTAATGAAGAATTATTCGATCTTCAGCGAAAATATTTTGACAAATCTGAATATGGAAATCAAATAATTCAACATATAGGTAATGCATTAGAAATCATACCTAATTTAAATGAAGTCTTTGATTTAGTTTTTGTAGATGCTGACAAAAAAAACTATCCAAATTATTTAGAAATCCTTCTTCCAAAACTAAAAAGTGGCTCTGTAATTTTAAGTGATAATGTATTATGGACAGGGAAAATTATTGAACCTCTTATTGAGGGTGACAAAGACACCGAAGCGCTTTTAAAATATAATAAAATGATAAATAATCATCCAAAATTAGAAACGGTATTATTACCGATTCGAGATGGTTTAACAATTACAAGGGTAAAATAATTAGAATTTCCTTTTAATTGGACCTGTTACATCATCAACGGTGTTTTTTACCTTTTTTACTTCTGAAGAAATATTTTTAGTGAAATTTCGTCTAATATCTTCTGTTAGCTTTTCTGGAGCTTCTAAATCGATTCCTTCTTTTTTAGCACTTTTATTTATTTCACTTTTAATATCGTTGGTAGCATCTTTTATTTGACGCATTCCTTTTCCTAACCCTCTTGCTATTTCAGGAACTTTATCTGCACCAAAAACCATTATCACAATAAATATGATAAAAAATATTTCAGCTCCGCTAATAAATAAAGGTAAAGAAATCATAATGCAAATATAATGATTTTGTTTCGCAGCAATGTCAAGCTATCAAAAAAGGTTCAATTATTGTATTATAAAAAAACATATATTTGTGTAACTTCAAAAAAATAAAATTCATGAAAACAAAATTTATTTCTTCAATTGTCCTTTTTACTTTAGCAATAATTATTTTCTCATTCTCAGAAAACAATATTAAAAGTTATCAAAATTCTTCTTCAATAGATCTTGCTGATATTCCAGAAAATGTAAAATCCATTTTAGATAGTAAATGTATGGGTTGCCATAGTAATGAGTCTAAGCCTGGAAAAAGTAAATCCAAATTAAACTTTGATAATATTATTGACGGTAGTTATTCACTAGGAAAATTAGATAGCAAGTTTGGAAAACTTACTAAAACATTAGGTGAAAGTAAAATGCCTCCAAAAAAGTTTTTAGAAAAGTATCCAAATAAAGAATTAACTCCCAAAGAGTCTAAAATATTAATGGATTGGGCTACAGAACAAAAATTAAAACTTAGTAAGTAGTAATTTTTATATATTGAATCTAAAGAAAAAAATAGGAATATTTATATTAGTAATATTTGTTTTATTACAATTTTTTCCTGTTCAAAAACCTGAGATAACTTTTGATAATCCAAATGATTTTATATTAAATGTTGCTGTACCAGAAAATATATCAACTAATCTAAAGACAACTTGTTACGATTGTCATTCCAATGAATCAAAATTTCCTTGGTACGCTAAGGTTGCTCCATCAAAATGGTTGATTTTTAAACATATCAATGAAGGTAGAGAAGAACTAAATTTTTCAAATTGGAATACCTTTAGCAATGATGATAAAGCAGAAATTCTTGATGATATTTCAATCGTATTAATGGATGGTGAAATGCCTTTAAAAAACTACACCTTATTACATTCTGAAGCTAAATTAACTGAAGACGAAAAAGAAGCTATCATTAATTGGGCAGACGAATTATTAGAATCCCTTTACGAGTAATTCTAAAATAAATTAAGTGTCCTAAAAAAAAAGCCGCTAATTAAAAAATTAATTAGCGGCTTTGATATTTAGTTATATTTTAAACTAGTTATCCTTTTACTTTCTTTTCTTTAAAAGAATCAAATTCACCTAGTTTTTTACGTTTAGGCCAAGTATTATTAGAGGTATCTACATCTGCAGTTTCTTCATCTGGATCAACCACAATTTTAGTAATTTCTTTTTCAGAAGCAATTACCTTTCCTACTGACTTATCACTTGTTTTCCAGATTTGTGCTGGATATGTAATTCTTTCAGTAGAACCATCGCTATAAGTGTATTCAGCAATTATTGGCATTGGTAAACCACCTGGCTTTTCAAAAGTAACTTCATAGAAAAAAGTAGGTTTTTTAAGTTTTTCTCTTTCATCAGGAGTAAAATTATCCATGATGTATTCTTGTAAGGTAGAAACATCGTCTAATGTTGAAGTACGCATACTTTCTTCAAAATCTTCGCTTCCTTCTTCAACTAAATAAACCAATGGAGGAAGATCGCTTTTTGTCATCCCCCTTGTTTCCATCATTTCTTTAACCTCTTTATTCATTTTAGAAGTTACGTAGTACTTTTTAACTTCTTGAACACCTATATCAACCACATTAGTAGTATAAAACCATCCTCTCCAGAACCAATCTAAGTCCATAGCTGAAGCATCTTCCATAGTTCTAAAGAAATCTTCAGGTGTTGGGTGTTTAAACATCCATCTTTCTGCATAGGTTTTAAAAGCATAATCAAACAATTCACGTCCCATTACCGTTTCACGTAAAATATTTAATCCCGTACCTGGTTTTGAATAACCATTAGCACCAAAATTATAAGTATTCAAACCTTTAGTCATAATTGGAGCAATACTGTTTTGATCTCCTGACATATATCCTACTATATTTTTCGCAGGTCCTCTTCTTGAAGGATACTTTTTATTAGGAGCAATTGCTTCTGGGTATTTCTCTCCAAAATCTTGTTCAGCTACATATTGTACAAATGTATTAATACCTTCATCCATCCATGTCCATTGACGTTCATCACTATTTACAATCATTGGAAAGTAGTTGTGTCCTACTTCGTGAATTACAACACCAAACATTCCATATTTTGTTCTTTCACTATAAGTCCCATCTGCATCTGGACGCCCATAATTCCAACAAATCATAGGATACTCCATTCCTTGGCTTTTAGCATGAACAGAAATTGCTTTTGGATAAGGGTAATCAAATGTCATTCTTGAATACGATTCTAAAGTACTTGCAACTACTTTTGTTGACCAATCCTCCCAAAGTGGGTTTCCTTCTTTAGGATACAAAGAAACAGCCATAACATCCCTGTCTCCTATTTTTACAGCCATCATATCCCAAATATACCTTCTTGAACTTACAAATGCATAATCTCTAACATTCTTAGCTTTAAATTTCCAAGTTTTCTTATCTGTAGAAAAACCTTCAGAAGCTGCTTCGGCTTCTTCTTGAGATACGATGATTACAGGCTCATCATAAGATTTTTTAGCTTGGTCATAACGTTTCATCATTTCTTTGCTAAAAACTTCTTTTCTATTTTGTAATTCACCTGTAGCATCTAATACATGGTCTGCTGGCACTGTAATATTAACTTCATAATCTCCAAATACTAAAGCAAATTCATCTCTTCCCCAAAACTGACTATTTTGCCAACCTTCTACATCACTATAAACTGCCATACGAGGAAAGAACTGAGCAATTATAAATGCACTGTTACCATCTTCAAACTCTTCGTAACCACTTCGACCTCTTACTTTTAAATAATTATTAATATTATACCACCAGCTTATGGAGAAAACAAATTGATCACCTGTTTTCATACTCTTAGGTAACTCGATTCGCATCATAGTGCGATTAATTGTATAATCTAAACCTTTTCCATTACTATCATTTACAGATTGAATGTTAAAACCACCATCAAAACCTTCACCCATATGTTCATTAACAAAGCTACTAGCCATATCCGCTGGATTAGCACCACTTGATTGAATTAATGGTGTTTTAGAATCTTTAGCTCGCATATTCTGATCTAATTGCACCCATATATACTCTAAAACATCTGGTGAATTATTAGTATAAGTTATAGTCTCATTACCTGTTAATTTTTTGTTTTTATCATCAAGTTCTATATCCATAACATAATCAGCTTTCTGTTGATAATAAGCTGGTCCTGGAGCACCACTAGCTGATCTATATTGATTAGGAGTTGAAAACTCTTCATACATCTGCTTAAAAGGGTTGTTATTATAATGCCCTGGAACTCGATCTACTTTTTCTTCTTCTTTTTCTTGGGAGTAGCTAAATCCTGTTGCAAGAAATAATACAACTAAAGCTAAAAGTTTAAATAATCTCATATTTATGGTGTTGGTTTATTTTTAAGGGTTTAAAAATAACTTTTCTAATGGATAATAAAGGTTCTTTAATTAAAATTTAACAGTCCGTTAGGATGATCTTTATCTAAAATCATATTTTTCTTGGTACCTGGAGTTGTTAAATGAATGATGTTTTGCTGCTCAGGGAATCTATCAAAAAGAATTTTATTTTCAATTTCTATTGATTTTAATTCTGAAATATTTTCAACTTCAAAATACATATTCACAATATCTATATCATATTCCTTCCCAATATAATTAAGCTCAATAGGTCGATCATTTATTGCTATTTTAAGCTTTTGCAAAACATATTTTTTTAAATAATTTGCATCTACCTCCGTTTCCTTTTTTGGATCTAAAACAATTGAAGAACTATACCTCTCTTGGAGAACTAGTTCTAAATCTTCAACAAAAACCTTTGTAATTATTTGAAGAGCTTGCTTTTCTTTTACATACTCAATATTGGTAGTACTCACATAGAATTTATGTGATGTTGAACTTACAAATAATAAGAAAAGAGATAATAAAAAGGTTGTTTTAAAAAAATTCATAATCATTAGACTCTGTTAAAATTATTAAGTTACATTATTATTCTTTTAAGCTTTCAATTCTAGAAACATACAAATTAGATTTTATTTTAAAAACTTCTAAAACTCCAGCAAAATTTTGTCTATTAAAATCGGATTGCAATGTAGTAGTTTCTATACAAAACAACAGAAAATCATATACCCTATTATTTGGAACGTTATAAGCATCTTTAAAAAAAGGTAAACCGTAAAAATCTATAATCATAGCTACTGTAACATTCTCATGAGTCCATTTACGCTTAATTCGGAGTTTTTTATAATAACCTCCGATGTGTTTGTATAAAGCCTCAATATTTACACTAAGCGGGAAAGCAGCTGCAGCAAGAGGAACTATTTTTTCTTGAGGTTTGCCTTTAAATCCTGGAATCCCAACATCGTCAAAATTAAAAGTTTCATCAACTTTTATATTTTTTAAATCGGTTGCAAGATTTCCTGTTAAGGTATTACCAATCAATACCTCATCTAATTCATTTACTAATTCGCTTAATTCTATTTGAATTGATTCTTGGTTATAAATTTCATCTGTGATTATCAATTCTTGTAATTCATATTTAACCGAAGAAAATAAAATAGTATCCAATAATTGAACTCTAATAGAAAACTCACCATTTTCATTAGTAACGGTATTAAACTTAGATGTTTTATTTAAAATATGAATTCCCTCAACATCAAAGTCATTTGTGATTTTTCCTAGCAAATTTATTTGTTGACTTCTTACTAGATTAATTGTTAAGAGGCAAATAGCAAGTAACAAATAGTTTTTACTCATTGCTTTGTTTCAGGTAGGCTTTACTTTGTTTATCCAGTAGCTCTATAAGAAGTAATTCATTTTCAGGGAGTAATAATTCTTTATCAATTCCATTATCTTCAACAAAATAAATAAACTCATTTACATTGTCTTCGGGTATGTTAAATGTTTTTGAAATATAGTTAATTCCAAACCTTTTCTGAACTGCATTGGTAACCATATCAACTTGTGAAATCTCTTCTTTTTTTGTTCCTTTTTTACTTTTATTTTTATTAGCAGGAAGAAAAGCACTAACCAATAAAGCTCCTAATCCAATTAAATCACCTCCGTATTGTTCTTGTCCATTATGATAGGCTTCCTCTGCTTTATTCCCTTTTACAGAAGTTTGAGCATCTGCAGAAAATTCATAACCAAACTCAACAGTTTCATAGGAAGTATCGTATTTATTTGATACACTAGAAACATTGATTCGTTTTACATCTGCAACAATATTTCCTGATAAGTCATAAGGCCTAATTAACACCTCATCTAGTTGGTTAATTACGGGATTTAAAGCTATTTGCATCTTTTTCGATTCAATAATTCCTTCATCAATTATTACAGTAAAGTTTTGAAACTGCATAGCTGATATAAAAACACGATCATTTTCTGCAACTTTTATTTCAAATTCTCCGGTAGAAGAAGTAATGGTTCCTTTTTGAGATGATTTGTTATAAATATTGATTCCTTCAACATCATCACCCTTTGAAGCTGTAATTTTACCTGAAATAGTAATACGATTAATTTCTTGCGAAAAAGCTGAAAGTGAAGTAATCATTAATAAAATAAGAAGTAGTTGTTTATTCATTTTCCAAATTTAAAAAATCATTTCTTATAAAACTCTTAAAGGTTATGTTATGGTTTGTTAAATTTACGCTTTAAATCGCATATATGAAAAATTTATTGGTAGCAAGTACTTCCACAATTCATGGAGGATCTTACCTTTCCTATTTATTACCTGAATTAACACATTTTTTTTCTGAAACTGAAGAAGTTCTTTTTATACCTTATGCAAGACCAGGTGGAATGTCTCATGATAATTACACTAAACTTGCATCTGAAGCATTTGCAAAAATTGATAAAAAAATAGTTGGAATTCATACTTTTAAAAACCCAGCTGAAGCCATTCAAAATGCTAAAGGAGTTTTTGTTGGTGGCGGAAATACTTTTGTTTTAGTTTCACAATTGTATGCCAATAAAATTATGGGGTTATTACGCGATAAAATTTTTATTGGGCTACCCTATTTAGGAACAAGTGCAGGAAGTAATATTTGTGGAATCACAATGAATACAACCAATGATATGCCTATAGTGTATCCACCTTCATTTAAAACTTTAGGAGTTATCCCATTTAACATTAATCCACATTATTTAGACCCAGACCCTACTAGTAAGCATATGGGAGAGACTAGAGAAACTAGAATTAAAGAATTTCATTCTCAAAGTACAGTTCCAGTAGTTGGAATCAGAGAAGGTAGTTGGTTAGAGGTCAAAAATGACATTATAACGTTAAAAGGTTCCCATTCTGCAAGAGTATTTGAACAGAATAAAGAACCTTTTGAATTAGAAAGTGAATCTAATCTCGATATTTTTTAAACTTTATTTTATTAAGTATTTAATTAGTTTTTTTTTAATATTCATTTATCTAGATTACAATTCTTTAATGAAATGATAGCCTTTAATTACAAAACCCTGGTTATAATAAAATTTATGTGAAGGGTAATTACTAACATAAGTATTTAATTCTACCCATTTACATTCCTTTTCTAAGGCATAATTATAAATAAATTTAAATAGTTGATCCCCTATCCCTTTATTGCGGTATTCATCAGCTATAATAATATGATCTGTTTCTACACTTTTACCTGCATAATGCCTTGTTTGATACCAAAGTCCACATATTCCTATCAAGTGATTTGAACTATAAATCCCAATACATTCATAAGATTGGCTTGCCATCTCTAAAATTCGTTGATTCAAAATATTTTCTGGCACTTTATATTCTCCTAATTTTTGTAATAAGGGTGAAATAATTAATATATCAGAAACCGGAATTATTTTAAAATCACAAATCATAAAAAGTTATTTAACAACTATCATTTTCAGTGTGTTAGTTTTTCCATTTACTGAAAGTTTACAAAAATACACTCCATTAGTTAAATCTATTTCATCAACATGTATAGGGATTACATATTTCCCATAGTCCATTTGCTCATTTTCTTTAATAGAATAAACTTCTTTTCCTTGAGAATCATAAATTTTAATACTAACATTAGATAATTCATGTAATTTAAAAGAAACATAACTTATGTTTGAAGTTGGATTAGGGTATTGAACAACTTCATTTTCATTTTGAGGATTGTGATTTCCTGAGCTTAATACTTCAAAAGGAGTTACATCGGTCCAAATACTTAATTGCCCACCCTGAAGTCTGGTCCATATAGGTCTAACTATATTATCATGTACCGTTATATTGGTATAGTCTCCAAAGAAAACACCCGAATTTGGCACAAAAGGTTCTTCACTTATTATTTGATTTTCAAAAGACTCACCAGCATCTGTAGAATATGCTAAATAAACATCTGTATTGTTATCGTTATAGTTTCTTCTATCATAAAAAACAAAATGCAAAGTTCCATTGGTTTGATCGATATCCATCCAAGTAAAAAATTGCTGTTTTCCAGGGTCATCATCATTAACTCTTATTTCATCTGTCCATGTTTCTCCTCCATCGGTAGACTTTGCCAACCATACATCAGTATCATTAGAACCATTTCTTTGATCACTCCAATTCACATAGATAGTTCCATGATTGGGTCCTCCACTTAAATCACATTTTGTAATAGGTAATCCATTAGCCCTATTTATACCAGGAATACTATAATCCCATCCTGTAGGCATAGGGTTTACTGGTATTTCTTCAGCTAGCCAAGTATTTCCATCATCTAATGATTTGCTAAAAACAATTCCGTTAGGACCAGCCCAGGCAACATAAATTTCACCATTTGGACCTAAAGCTGGGACTGCTCCTTCAACGGTATCATCTTCATCGATGCAATTTCCATCTACAATATTAATACTTATCGCATCAGTCCATGAATCACCACCATCTATTGATTTAGAAAACATTATTTTTGACTTACAAGATGGACTTGAGCTTCCATAATCATCAAATTGTGTCCAAGTCATATAAATAACCCCTGTATTTCTATCAATAATACTCCACTGTTTGTCTTGAGCTTTTGTTCCATTTAAACCGGTATATGTTCCATCGCTCCATGTTTGTCCATTATCTGTTGATTTTTGGCAAACAATACGATCTATCCAATTACCACTACTAGGGTTAGATAAATGAAAAAAATAAAAATTTCCATCTGGATCTACATCAATAACAGGATCTCCCCAAACTCCATAAGCAGCAGAGGTTAAAGTACCAGTATTCCAGTTATGACCACCATCATTACTGTAGTAAAAGTTATTTAAATTAGCTCCTCCTACCAAAATATCAGTATTAAGTGGATTCATTTTTATGGAAGGCTCATTAGGTGAAGATGAATTACTAATCATCACATTTTGTGCACTAAGTGTAAAGGCAAAAAAAGTAAGAAATAAAAATGCGGATAATTGTCTAAAATTTTTCATAGTTTTATTACGTTATTACCCTATAAAATTAAGCAAATAATTTCACCTAACATGAATAGAAACCACTTTTTAAGATCAATTATTTTTAGTGGTTTTGCCTTATCATATTTGCCATTAAGTTCCTTCCAATCTATTCAAGAAAAATATTCAAGAGATCAATTAATCGGGAAAGCAAATTCAGATATAAAAGGGAATTCCTATACTTCAAAAATGCATTTTGAAGCGAAAGAAGCTTTTCTAAAAATGAAAACTGAAGCTTTAAAAGAAGGTATTAATATTGAAGTAGTTTCTGCCTATAGAAGTTTTAGTAAACAAAAAAGTATCTTCGAAAACAAATACAAGAGGTATACAAACCAAGGTCTTTCACCTATCGATGCTATTAATAAAATCATAGAATACTCAACAATCCCTGGTACATCAAGGCATCATTGGGGAACAGATATTGATATTATTGATGGTAATTCTCCAAGACCTGAAAGCGTTCTGGAAGAAAAGAATTATTATGGAAATGGACCTTATTGCAAATTAAAAGAGTGGATGAATAAGCATTCTGAAACTTATGGTTTTTACGAAGTTTATAATCAGGATCCATCTCGTAAAGGGTTTAAATATGAGCCTTGGCATTTTAGTTATGCTCCAGTTTCAAAGCCTATGCTTCAAGAATATAAAAAGCTAGATATTATAACTATTCTTAATGAAGAAAATGTAATGGGAAATGATTATTTTTCAGAAGAGTTTATTTTAAAATATAAAAGAGAAAATATTTTAGATATTAATCCTAATTTACTTTAAAAATGAGAAGAGGAAAATGGAAAGTTAGAATCGTAATTGGACTTTTAATAGTTGCTTTTGCATTTTATAAAAAATGTGCTAATACAGAAGTCAATCCTTATACTGGCACAGAGCAATTTATATCTATGACAGCCGACGAAGAGATTGCCATTGGTCTGCAAAGTGCTCCTCAAATGGCTGAACAATATGGAGGTTTATATCAAAGCCAAAAAATGCAAGATTATGTAGACATGGTTGGTAAAAAATTAGTAGATAATGCATCGCTAGAGAAACCCCTTATAAATATGAATTTCATTTATTAGCAGATGATCAATCCATAAATGCCTTTGCCCTACCTGGAGGACAAATTTTTATAACCTATGCATTATTCTCAAAATTGGAAAACGAAGATCAACTTGCTGGCGTTTTAGGTCATGAGGTAGCTCATGTTATAGGAAGGCATTCAGCAGAGCGTATTGCAAATAGTGAACATTGGCAGTTGCTATCGCAAGGAGCTTCTGTAGGAGCTGATGCCGGTCAAGTAGTAGCAGGAATTGGTCAAAATATTTTATTAGGCAACGGTCGTGGAGATGAGTTAGAAAGTGACGATTTAGGAGTGCGTTTTATGATAAAAGCTGGTTACGATCCATATCAGATGATTGGTGTGATGCAAATATTAAAAAATGCTGCAGGACCTAATCGAGTTCCTGAATTTCAAAGCACACATCCTGATCCTGATAATCGAATGGGAAAAATAGAAGAATCTATTGATAAATATAAAGGTCAAGAAAATTAAAAAAAGACCACCAATTCAGGCGGCCTTTTTAAAATAATTAATAAATCAATTATTAATCAACTAAAAACTTTTCCGTACTTAAATAATTTTCACTTTCTATATTTAAAATATATAATCCAGTATTTAAACTTGCTGTATTAATATTAACTGTATTGTGTATATTTATTTCTTGATAAAAAACTTTTCTTCCATTAATATCAAAAATAGTTAATGTAGTTTCTCCTAAATCAACAGGAGAGTTAATATTAATATTCCCTTTTGATGGATTTGGAAATATATTTAATTTAACATCTTGTAGTTCATTTACACCAAGAATACTTCCAGTTGCTAATACATTAGTCATACTAAAATAATTATGCTCATCTGAAATCATTTTCCATGCGAAATAAACTATGTTATCAGGGTCTGACAAATTTGTAAGATCAAACTCATTAGTTACCCAATCTTCAGTTGGAATGTAAAGTGCTAATTCTGTAAAAGTTGATGGATCATTTGGATCTGTAACTGTTCCAAAAGCCATTTCTGGTGCTGCTGAAGAAGCAGCACCCAAATCAAAATTAATATAACCTTCAGGATCGATTTCAATAGCTGGAGAAACCAATAGTAAATCATCAAAAGTAGGACTTTGCCTGAAAAAGACAACTTGTTCATCATACCAATATAGAAAATCTATACTATTCTCTTGATGTATGGTCCAATCTTCTGGTATTTCAGTATCAAAAGTTTCATACCACAGTTGTGAAAAGGCATTTGTTGAAGTTAAAGCAAATAAGCTTGCTAGTAATAATTTAAAAGTAAGTTTTCTCATAATATTAATTTTAGTTGTTTTTATTTTTATTTATAAAATTCAAATTATCAACAATTTTTTTTAAAGCATCATTTTGTATTTTTTTCTTTTCTCTAAGCTGAGCCAAATCATCTAAATCTTTTAGTTCAGAAATACTTTTCTTTTTCTGCATATCTTGCTGTCCCATATTTTTTTCAAATATTAAATTCTGGAATAAAATTGACAATAAATACACTTATAGTTTTCCTATAAGAGAATTAAAATCACTTATACTTTTCCTATATTTTTTTATATTTTAAATTTGCTAATTACTGATTTATAGCATGTTTGATTTTGTTTTCTGGTTTTTCACAAATAGTCAAAAAATACGTGTTTGCAAACAATATAATACTCACAATGAAGAATGTTTTAATTTTATTATTATTGATATATATCAAGATAAGAAGAATAAATCTCTTGATTAACTCATTTTTAATATGTCAAATTCTACACTAGTATATCTTTTTTAATTAACACATATGTGTTTAGTGAAATTAAAATTTTAACTACTAAGATGAAAAGCTTTTGAGTTTTGAAAGTTGTTATATCTGAGTTAAAAATGTTATCAAATTAGTTTGATTATGAGCAATTCCAAGCTTTTTTCTTACTCTTGAGCGTGCCATTTCTATCGTGCCTATTCGTTGACCTGTTAATTCTGAAATTTCTTTGGTAGTCATATTTAATCGTAAAAACGCACAAAGCCTTTGTTCTGTAGGTGTTAAGCCTGGGAATTTCTCAATTAATTTGTCATAGAATTCGGTATGAACTTGTTTAAACCTTATATCAAATTCTTTCCAAACTCCTTTATCCTTACTACTTTGAAGTTCTTTTACTATTTTTTTAATAGCAATTTTAGTTTCATCTTTTACAGCAGTAATTCGAATATCCATTAATTTTCCAGCAATATCTGATATGACTTCATTTCTCATCATCAAAGACATAGCATTGGAAGTTAGTTCCTTATCTCTAATATCTATTTGAGATTTTAATTTTTGCTTTTCAATTTCTTCGTTTTTTCTTTTTAAACTATTACGGAAAATAATAATGATTCCCAATAAAACAAATACAAATAGAAAACCAGTACCTGCTAATATATAAACTGATTCTTTCTGCTGTTGTTTTAATTTATTTTCCTGTTCAATCTTTTCAAAATTGTATAATAATTCAGCCTTGTTTAACTGGGTTATTCTATTTTCAATACCCAAACTGTCCTTCATATTATTCTCGATGATGCTATATTTATATGCATTTACAAAATCATTCTGTTCAAAATAAATAGTATGCAATAATTTCGCAGCATTGTAAATCGATTTTTTTTGTTGACTTTCCCGGCCTATATTGTATGCGAGTTTTGCATAATATAAGCTTTTGTCATTTTTATTCAAATCAGAATAATAAATTGCCCAACTATTATTAATTGCAGAAAGTTTTGAGAGGTTATTCAACTCCGTAAATATTTTATCTGCTTTATTATAATAGTAAAATGATGTGTCAATATTTTTCTCATTCTTGTAGATTAATCCAAGATTTAAATAATTGATACCTTCCCACAATCGTTGGCCAATTTTTTTGTTGATTTCAAGGGCTTCTAGAATACTAGCTTTTAAATTTTTATCCTCACCCTTGTTACCATAAATTCCAGCAATGTTATTTAACCCTTGAGAAATCCCAACTGAATCGTTAATTTGTCTGGCAATTTTTATTGCTAGGGTATCATATTCCAAGGCTTTATCGTAATTTTCAAGATCAAAATAATCATGTCCAACTTGACTGAGAGCCTTGCCTATCCCTTTTTTATTGTCAATATTCTCAAATATTTTCAGTGCTTTAAAACTAAGTTCTAAACTTTTTTCATAATCCCCTAAGTAAGACAAACTTCTTGATATCAAAATTAGTGATTCGGCATATTCCTTTTCAAAATCTAAATTTTCAGCAAGTGATCTTGCTTTGTATCCTATTTCCAGAGATGCCTTATAGTTAGAATTTCTAAAATAAATATCTCCCATTTGTAACCAAATTAACAATTTGCTTTCCAGAAAATCATTTTCTTCAGCAATTGCAAGAGATTGGTTTGCATATTCAAGAGCTTTATCAAGATCAGAAGATAATTGTACCTCAGAAAGCCTAATTAATATATCAGTTTTATTTTGTGGTTTTTTTTCTTTTAATAAAGCAATTTCAAGGCTATCAATCGTTTTATTTTTCTGGGCAAAAGAACCCAAGGTAAAAAAACCAAAAAGTAAAATTAATGTAAATTTCAATGTTTTATTCATCAAACCAATCTATATCAGGGTCTTAATTTATTGATATAATAACAATGATAATATCAAGTCATGCAATATAAGTATAAATATTTTTTAATAGTATTCACATAGTTCCAATATTGTGATCTATTCTTTTTGATATCTTCCTGAAGTGACTTTTTATTATTTTTCTAAAATATAAAAAACTATAGAAGATTTTAGAAAATAAAAGAAACCTATATCAAAATTTAACCAATTCATATTCTGCTCTTGCGGGGTTTTTATTTTTATCTTTGCATTATAATTGATTTCATGAACAAAAAAGTAATTTTATTAATACTTGATGGTTGGGGTATAACTCAAGATCCTAAAGTTTCAGCTATTGCTCAAGCAAAGACGCCCTACATAGATTCTCTTTACAAAAAATACCCTTATGCTCAAATTCGAACTGATGGATTAAATGTTGGACTTCCTAAAGGTCAAATGGGTAATAGTGAAGTTGGTCATATGAATTTAGGTGCCGGTCGTATCGTATATCAAGATTTAGTAAAAGTAAATTTAGCTGTTGAAAATGACACCTTAAAAAAAGAACCCGTATTACAACAAGCATTTGATTATGCTAAAGAGTATGATAAAAAAGTTCATTTTTTAGGATTGCTTTCCGATGGTGGTGTTCATTCACATATAGATCATTTAAAAGGCTTAGTTAGTGCTGCAAATGAAGAAAGACTTGAAAAAGTTTTCATCCATGCATTTACAGATGGACGTGATGTTGACCCTCAGTCCGGTGCTGGATTTGTTAATGAATTACAAGATCACCTTGATAAAACAACTGGTAAAATTGCTTCAGTAATTGGAAGGTATTATGCAATGGACAGAGATAAACGTTGGGAAAGAGTAAAGAAATCTCATGATTTATTACTTTCTGGTAACGGAGAAAAATCAACAAACGCAGAAGAAAGTATTAAAAAAAGTTATGCTGAAGGTGTTACTGATGAATTTATTGAACCTATCGTAATAGCTGAAAATGATCAACCAATAGGAACTATTGAAAAAGACGATGTAGTAATATTCTTTAATTTTAGAACTGATAGAGGAAGGCAATTAACACAAACGTTAACCCAAGAATCTTTTAAAGATTTCGATTTGAACACTATCCCACTTTACTTTGTAACACTTACCAATTACGATCATACGTTCAATAATATTAAAGTTATTTACAATAAAGAAAACATTAAGAATACACTAGGTGAAATTTTAGAAAAGAATAATAAAAAACAAATTCGGATTGCTGAAACTGAAAAGTATCCTCACGTAACTTTTTTCTTTTCTGGCGGAAGGGAAAACCCTTTTAAAGGCGAAAGCCGTATTCTTTGCCCCTCACCAAAAGTTGCGACCTATGATTTACAACCAGAAATGAGTGCCTTTCAAGTACGAGATAAAATACTGCCTGAAATTAATTCTCAATCTGCAGATTTTATATGTTTAAACTTTGCAAACACTGATATGGTAGGACATACAGGAATTATGGATGCTGCTATAAAAGCATGTGAAACTATCGACACTTGTGTGAAAAGTGTAGTTGAAGCTGCTTTAGAAAACGGATATAGCACCATACTATTAGCAGATCATGGTAATTGCGAAATGATGATGAATCCAGATGGGTCTCCAAATACGGCACATACCACTAACCCGGTACCAATTATATTAATAGATAAAGACATCCCTAAAATCACCAATGGCATTTTAGGTGATATCGCTCCAACTATTTTAGAACTTATGGGAATTGATAAACCAGAAGTAATGACACAAAATTCAATCTTAAAAAATTAAACATGAAAAAATTAAGCTTCCTATTAATCGTATTAATACTAATTTCTTGTAAAAATAATACGGAGGAAAAATCTTTAACAGATGAAGTTTCAACTAAATCTGAGATAAAAACAGAAATCAATATAATAGTTCCAGATACCATTGATGACAATATGATGCTGTTAGGCTATGTTAATGAAGAAGGATTACAAGATGAAGAGTTTATTGAATGGTATAAAGAAAATCACTACGGTCATATATTAGATTCTTTAACAATTGAAGAAATAAAACCAAAACTTCAAGACGTTTCTATAAAAGTATTTATGGGAACTTGGTGTAGTGATAGTCAAAGAGAAGTCCCAGCACTTTATAAAATATTAAATGAAATAGATTTTAATAAAGACAACCTTGAAGTTATTGCTGTTTCTCAAGAAAAAGACACACCAAATCAGTTAGAGAAGGGATTTGACATTGAGTATGTACCTACTATCATTTTTTATAAAAATGATAAAGAAATTGGTCGTTATGTAGAATTAGCACAAGAAACTTTGGAAAAAGATATGCTAGCTATATTAAATGAAACTGGTTACAAACATTCTTACGAAGAATAATATCTTCGTATTTTTGCACTTTAATTTTTAATATGATTTCTGAAACTCTTACCATTGCTGTTGATTTTGACGGAACTATAGTTGAAGATGCTTATCCTAAAGTAGGGAAAGAAAAGCTATTTGCTTTTGAAACCTTAAAAAAACTTCAAGAGAAAGGGCATCGATTAATATTATGGACTTATAGAAGTGGTAGAACTTTAGAGGAAGCTGTTCGGTTTTGCAAAGACAACGGAATTGTATTTTATTCAGTAAATAGTAGTTTTCCTGAAGAAGTATTTGAAGAAAAATACAGTAGAAAAATAAATGCAGATGTGTTTATTGACGATCGAAATATTGGAGGTTTATTAGGCTGGGGGGAAATATATCAAACCCTTTTAAAAGAAAAAGCTCCAACAATAAAAAAGAAGAAAAAAAACTGGTTCGGTTTTTAAATAGAATTTATGATTATACCTAAAACTAAAGAAGAAATAGGATTAATGCGTGAAGCTGCTTTAGTAGTTTCTAAAACATTAGGAATGCTAGCAAGTGAAGTTAAGCCAGGAGTTACCACGCTTTATCTTGACAAACTTGCAGAAGATTTTATTAGAGAACAAGGCGCTATTCCTGGGTTTTTAGGTCTGTATGATTTTCCAAACACACTTTGCATGAGCCCAAATGCACAAGTAGTTCACGGAATTCCTAATGATACTCCTTTAAAAGAAGGGGACATAATTTCTATTGATTGTGGTGCTATAAAAAATGAATTTTATGGCGATCATGCCTATACATTTGCAGTAGGTGAAATTGCTCCAGAAGTTGAAAAATTACTACGCATCACTAAGGAATCACTATATGTAGGGATTCGAGAGTTAAAAATTGGAAAACGTACTGGAGATGTAGGCTATGCTATTCAGCAATATTGTGAGGCTGAAGGTTATGGAGTTGTTAGGGAATTAGTTGGACACGGCTTGGGTAAAACGATGCATGAAGATCCAGAGATGCCTAACTACGGAAGACGTGGAAGAGGCAAAAAGTTTATTGAAGGTATGACAGTAGCAATAGAACCTATGATAAATTTAGGCACTAAACGCATAGAACAATTAGCAGATGGTTGGACCATATTAACTAAAGATCGAAAACCAAGTGCTCACTTTGAACACGATGTAGCGATTGTAGATGGTAAGCCGAAATTACTATCAACTTTTGATTTCGTTTATGAAGCTTTAGGTATTGAAAGTAATGAAGAAGATGAGTTTAGACTCTAATTCCACGAATTTTCACTAATAAACATAGTATTGATTTGACTAACCAAATTTTATATAAAGAACTATCCTATAAAATAATTGGAGCCTGTATGGAAGTACATAAAGGACTTGGTAAAGGATTTAGTGAAATTGTTTATGGTGATGCTTTAGAAATTGAGTTAAACAAAAGAGAAATAAACTATTCAAGAGAAGAGAGGTTTGTCATTATTTACAATGGAGTGAAACTACGTCATCATTATATTGCTGATTTTGTAATTGAAAAATCAATAATTTTAGAAATAAAAGCAATTGAAACATTGACAAGAAGCCATACAAAACAAACATTAAATTATTTAGCTGCATCAAAATTAAAATTAGGAATTCTTATTAATTTTGGAGAAGATAGTTTAAGCTATAAGAGAATTGTACTTTAAAACAAATTATAAAAATTCCGTGTAATTCGTGTCTGCTTTTTTTAAACACATATTAAATAATATCCCTCGTCCAATACTCATTAGATTAAGTTATTGGGTAAGACCTGTTATCGCATTCTTTTTAAAAGGAAATAATTACACCGACCCTATTGATGGCAAATCCTATCGGAAATTTTTACCTTATGGTTATGAAAAAATTCGAGAGAATGTTTTAGCTCCAGGAACACTTTCTTTAGAAAGACACCGATTGTTTTGGTTATATTTAAAAAATAAAACCGATTTCTTTAATACTGAAAGAAAAATAAAACTCCTTCATTTTGCTCCAGAACAGGCTTTTTATAAACGATTTAAAAAATTAAAGCATATAGATTATACTACTACCGATTTAAACTCTCCTCTAGCTGATGTTAAGGCTGATATTTGTAATCTACCTTTTAAAGACAATGAGTTCAATTATATTTTTTGCAATCATGTTTTAGAACACATACCAAATGACACAAAAGCTATGCAAGAATTATATCGTGTATTGGCTCCAGGTGGAATAGGTATATTTCAAATCCCTCAAGATTTAGATAGAGAAAAAACTTTTGAAGATGATAGTATTAAAGATCCTAAAGAACGTGCTAAAATATTTGGACAATACGATCACGTAAGAGTTTATGGTCGTGATTATTTCAATAAACTTAAAATTATAGGCTTTGAAGTTTCAGAAGTGGATTACACAAAATCTTTATCAGATATCGAAATTGATAAATTTCGACTTGCAAAAGGAGAAATCATTCCTGTTTGCAAAAAACATTAATCTAACAACCTTTTTTTTAACCCTTCGGTAGTAAATACTTGCTCTTTATTATTAAGATCGTTATAAGTAAAATACACCTCAACACCTTCAAGGTTTTTAATCACTTCTTTTGATTTTTCTAGACCTAGCGCCATAAATGAAGTAGCATAAGCGTCTGCTTCTGCACAAGTGGCAGCTAATACTGTCGCGCTTGTAATATCACTTTTTTCTGCAGATCCGGTAAGAGGATTTAGGGTATGAACATATTTTTTTCCAGTTAAAGAATCAACTCTAAATTTTCGGTAATTACCCGAGGTAGCCATCGCTACATTATCCAATGATATTGTTGCTGAATAGCTTCTGTTATTTAAATTAGAATTCACATTTTCTATCCCTACTACCCAAGATTTATTCTTTTCAAGGTTTTTACCCTTTGCTAAAATTTCCCCGCCCAATTCTATTAGATAATTTTTAGCTTCTTTAGATTCTAAATACTTCCCAATTAAATCAATCCCATAACCTTTTGCAATAGCATTAAAATCGAAATAAATTTCTGGGTATTGCTTTTCAATTTTGTTTTCAGAAGTTAGCTTTACCTTTTCAAATCCTACAAACTGCAACATAGAATCTAAAGCCAAACTATCAATTTCTTTTAATGGTTGGGTGTCTCCAAAACCATAGGCATTTCTTAAGCCCCCTATGGTTGGATCAAAATATCTACCAGTGGCTTTATAGACTTTCTCAGATAAATTAAAATTATTAATAAATATTTGATCTACTATCACCGAGGAATCACCTCTATTTATTTTTGAAATATCGCTCTCAGGCAAATAAGTGCTAACCGATTTATTTACTTTGTAAAATACAGAATCAATACCCCTTTCAAGATTCAGTTCTTTTTCTAGATATACTTGAATAGAAAATGTGGTACCAAATGCTTGTCCTTGAAATACCGATTTTTGTAACGTTTCCTCTTTACAAGAAAACAATAGTATCATACAAAAAGCCCAAATTATATTTTTCATTTTATTTCAATTAAACCAGTAAAAACATAAGAATAATCTTCACCGTTAATAACAGGGTTATTTATATCTGATCCATGACCTAACCATACGCCAGCGTAAAAAACTTTTGCTTTATATTCTTTAGAGTGTTCAACAATAGCTTCTGTACTAATATGATTAAAGCTATTTAATTTATCAGGATCAGAAACTGCTCGAACTAAAATAAACGAAGTCTTTTTATTCTTTAATGCTACAAATTGTGGGTTCTTTTTTAAATCTGAATTTATTGCTAAAAATTCATACCCTTCTTTTTCAAGCTCCACTCCTACTATATTCATAGCTAGATTATGAGATTCTTGATTGGTAAGTTCTTGATTCATATGTTTGAAACAACTAAATTTTAATAAAGCAAAAATAATAGTTTAATAATTATTATGAATTAGCATTAGAAATATTCTTAAAATAAAAATCCATCCCTAAAATGAATTAAGAATGGATTTAACTTTTTAAAAAATTAAATTTTTATTTTTCTATCATATGCTTGTTTTTTGGAAGAAAAACAGAGAGTAAGATAATAGTTGTTTTTATAATAAACAGCGTAAGTAAGTTAAGTGTTTTCATCGCTTAGGGATTGTTTAGTTATTTTTTTATAATTCGCTTAGTTGCCGATCCATTTTGGGTCTGAATCGTTACAAAGTACATACTGGTCTCTAGGTTTGACATATCCAATTGATATGTGTTTTTATTATCTATTGCTATTGTCTGTAATTGTCTTCCACTTACATCATAGACAGTGATTCCATTAATTTCTATAGTTGGAGATACAATGTTGATGTAATTATGAGTTGGATTTGGATATATTGAAATAGATGCTTCATTGACATCATTGTGTCCTAAAATTTCTTCTGTAAACGCAATTACAAACCGATCTTTCTGGCTGCTCTCATTAGAGATAAAATTATAATCTCCTTCTGATAAGTTTGTGGTCGTATTTAATAGATAATCTTTTAGATAAACAGTTGCTTCACTTAGGGTTTCTCCTTCAAGAGAACTTAAGGATATAGTGTAAATTTGTGGCTCCTCTACCATTGTTCTAAAACCTAATGGAATAATATGATCTCCATTATATGGTGAACGGCCTTGTATAGCTAATTCTTTTTCTTCTAAAACTGAATAAATAGATACTGGTGTTGCCAATCGATTGGAATCATAGTTAGATTCATATTCATCGGTAGCATCTTCAGTAAAAGCTATTAAAGCACTACTCTGTAATTGATAGGTGTGATTTTCTACTTTTAAATACAACCTTTCTATATATTCATTATTTCGATAACCCGTGTTGTTGCCTGTTTCTCGTATAGAATTAGTAAACACAAAATTTCCTGCTAGTTTTGCCTTTATACCAAATCCCTGTCCAGAAGGCATGAATTGTGTAGGAATTGTATTTGTTAGGTCATTTGGAGCAGAAGTACCTCCTCCTTTATTTCGAATAGAGATATCTCCCATATCCCAATTATCTGAACGATATCCTGGATAAGTGCTGTTAGGTGCTGTGATATGTTCCCAATAATAAACTTCGTCTATTATAGATGAATTGGCAGAAATCAACTTATTTACATCAATTGCCGATGCATAAGGGTTACTTAAAATATTAGCACTCTCGCTTTTAGATCCGTTATAAATAATTGTATTGTTATAAACACCATTGTTTAATGCTCCTTGGTTATAAATTAACTCATAATCCACATTAGCAGTCGTTGGACCTACTATATAACCTTCAGAAACATTTATAGAAGATGCTCCTGTCATAAAAAGCCAATTATCACCTTCTTCATCAGCAAAATGCTCTGCTAACCCATTTTCAATAGTAACAGCAGGATCCAAATTAAACAGATTTGTATCGTGGTTCATTACCACATTATTAGCTGCAAAAGTTCCATTTCTGGAGGTACCACTCATAGGACTACCCAAAATACTAAAAGAATCATGGCTTGTAACTGGCGTTATCTTTTTAATTTCTATAGTTCCATTGTTGGTTACTTTTGCATAATCATCTACCTGCACTAAGCTCCCTGTATGTTCTACTATTAGAGAGGAACCTGCAGAAACAACAATATCACCTACTACATTTATATGATCTCCCGGTGCAACAGTAACTATAGCTCCTCCATCAATAGTAAGTTGGCAAGCGTCGATAGTAGCACCTACAACAGAAGTATCATAATCATCCAAAATTGTGACATTTGTATTGCTATTTGGCACTATATCCCATGCTCCATTATCCCATACCGAGGTATTTGTACAAGGAGCTTGATAAGCTACTGAAAAATGTAAAGCAGCACCCAAGGATCCTTTTGTTATTTGAAAAAGATAATCGAGATCCATATTTGAGATAAAATCATTAGGAGTATGTGTAAATGGATTATTAAAGTCCAATTTTTCATATAAACCAGTAATGATTTCCCCATTAGCTTCAAAAGGCATATAATCGGAACCATAGGTATAGTCAATTTCAGTAAGCAAATTAGAGTACAATCCTATACAAGTTGCTAACTCTTGGGTTTTAACTGCTGAAGCAGCATTGTTAGTACTTGTAGTACTGGAAGGCGCCATATCTTGTTCACAAACGATGGTATCATTTGCCTCCCCATTTACTCCTCCAATCTGATCAAGATTAAAAACCAGTAAAATATCTAAATTTTCAGGTATAACCGTTTCATCTACATAAAATTGACTCCCTTTCAATCCGCTTTCTTCTCCACTAAAATGAATGAATTTTATTGAATATTCAGTATCTATATCTTTCATTAATCTTGCTAACTCCATGATAAGTACTGTCCCCGAACCATTATCGTTTGCTCCATGACCATCTCTAGTATCGTAGTGTCCATCAATAATTAAAAATGTATTCGGATAGACGCTACCCGTTTTAGTGACGATAATATTATAGGTGGTTTTTGCATTAATACCATTTCCAAACGTAAACTCTTGTTCCTCTATATCTGTATATCCTAAGTCTTGATATCTCGTTGTTATCCAGTTCCTTGTATTATAGATTCCGATTGTTTCTTCTTCTTTAAGTCCAAAGTTTTCAAAAGTGGTAAGGTCGTTTACTAAACTTACTTGGGAAACATTACTTACAATTTCACTATAATATTGAGAAAGGTTCTGAGCTTTAACAACTGTAAATGATACTAAAAAGAAAACAAATATTAAAGATAGGTACTTCATATTTGAAATGTATTAATATGTAAAAACAACACTTTATCGATAAAATACAACTTTTTAACTGTGTTATATTGTTCTTTATTCGATTGTTAACATAAAAAAACCACTTCTATTAAAAAGTGGTTTTAAAATATTTTAATAATTGTATTAATTACCCTCCGAAATCATCGAATCGGATATTCTCATCAGCTAGACCAAAATCTTCTCCCATTTTCTGAACCGCATTGTTCATTAATGGAGGTCCACAGAAGTACAATTCTATGTCTTCTGGATTTTCATGATGGTTCAAGTAATTGTCAATTACACAATTGTGAATAAACCCTACAAAACCATCTCCTTCTGTGTCATTAATATCTTTTTTAACTTTCCAGTTATCTTCTTCCATAGGTTCAGATAAGGCTAAGTAAAATTTAAAGTTTGGAAAATCTCTTTCTAATGCTTTAAAGTGTTCTAAATAGAATAACTCACGCTTAGATCTACCTCCATACCAGTAAGATACTTTTCTTCCAGTTTTTAAGGTTCTAAATAGATGATATAAATGTGAACGCATTGGAGCCATACCAGCACCACCACCTACATATAACATTTCGGCATCAGATTCATTGATAAAGAACTCACCATAAGGTCCAGAAATAGTTACTTTATCTCCAGGTTTTTGATTAAAAATATAGGATGATGCTACTCCTGGATTTACATTCATCCATGCATTTTTATCTCTATCCCAAGGTGGTGTAGCAATACGAACATTCAACATAATTTCTCTTCCTTCCGCAGGGTAAGAAGCCATGGAATATGCACGTTCTACTATTTCATTATTTTTCATTACCAAAGGCCACAATCCAAACTTATCCCATTCAGCTTGAAACTTATCGGGAGTTTCATGTTCTTCTGGATGTGCAGTAATATCCATTTCTGAGAACTTAATCTCACATGGTGGAATTTCAATTTGGATATATCCCCCAGCCTTGTAGCCCATATCTTCAGGAATTTCAACTACAAACTCTTTAATAAAAGAGGCAACATTATAATTTCTTACAACGGTTGCTTCCCATTTTTTAATTCCAAAAACTTCTTCAGGAATTGTGATATTCATGTTTTGCTTTACTTTTACTTGACAAGCTAATCGAATACCTTCTTTTAATTCTTTTCTTGTAAAATGTGGTGTTTCTGTAGGCAAAGCTTCTCCTCCGCCTTCTAAAACGTGGCATTCACATTGAACACACGTTCCTCCACCACCACAAGCAGATGGTAAAAATATTTTTTGGTTTCCTAAAGTAGTTAACAAACTACTTCCTGAAGGAACTTCAATTTCTTTTTCACCATTAATGGTAATAGATACAGGTCCTGATGGAGCCAATTTTTCTTTTGTAAACAATAATAATGATACTAAAAGTAATATCAATATTAGAAAAGCAACTACTGTTGCTATGACTACTCCTATTGTACTTGCTGCTAAGATCATATTATTGTTCCTTTATAGTTGAAACTTCAACAATTTTAGTTGATTCAATTTTTTCTTGATTTATTTCTTCAGAATTAGAAACAGCAGTTTCAGTATCCGATTCTTCTTTTTCACCACTAGTGGTTAACATACCACCAAAACTCATAAAACCTATCGCCATTAACCCTGTAATGATAAATGTAATTCCTAATCCTCTCAAAGGAGCAGGCACATTAGAATATCTAATTTTTTCACGAATAGCTGCAATTGCTACAATTGCTAAAAACCATCCAATACCTGAGCTTACCCCATAATTTAATGCTAAAGTTAGCGATTCAATTTCTCGAGATTGCATAAATAATGATCCTCCTAAAATTGCACAGTTAACTGCAATTAGTGGTAAAAAGATACCTAATGAATTGTATAGGGAAGGCGAAAATTTCTCTACAACAATTTCTACTAATTGTACCATTGTTGCAATGGTTGCAATAAATAATATAAAAGAAAGGAAACTTAAGTCGTATTGTGCATATTCTGGCCCTAGCCAAACCAATGCTCCATCTCTCAATATATATTGATCTAATAACCAGTTTAAAGGTACTGTAACTGCTAATACAAATATTACAGCTGCACCCAAACCTACAGCAGTTGTTACTTTTTTAGAAACAGCAAGGTAAGAACACATCCCTAGGAATGTGGCAAATACCATATTGTCTATAAAAACCGATTTAAAAAATAATTCTAAATGTTCCATTCTTTTTAATATTCTAAATTCAATATTTAATTTCTATCGAAAAATAATCTATTCGTCTTCTATTAAAGCTTTATTTCTTGAGCGTTGAACCCAAATTATTAGCCCTACAATTATCAATGCCATTGGAGATAATAACATAAATCCATTATTTTCATAACCATATGCATAAACTCCCGTTAATTCAATTGGATCTCCTAACACTTTAACACCTAGTAAAGTTCCTGACCCTAATAGTTCTCTAAAGAAACCTACTATAATCAATATCAGACCATATCCAAATGAGTTTCCTATTCCGTCAAGAAAAGATTTCCAAGGACCATTTGCTAATGCAAATGCTTCAAAACGTCCCATTATAATACAATTAGTAATTATTAAACCTACAAAAACGGAAAGTGTTTTACTTAATTCGTAAGCAAATGCTTTAAGCACTAAATCTACTATAATTACTAAAGTAGCAACCACAACTAATTGAACAATAATTCTAATTTTTGAAGGAATTATATTTCTCATTAATGAAATAATAACATTTCCTACTCCCAATACAAACAATACAGAAATTGCCATTACTATGGAAGCTTCTAGTTCTGCTGTAATTGCTAAAGCAGAACAAATTCCTAATACTTGAATTGTAATCGGGTTATCATCCAATAAAGGATCCATTATTAATTTCGCGTCTTTCTTTGATAAAAGTCCCATAAATTAATTGTTTTTTAAAGTTTTGAAATAAGGAATATAAAGCTTCAACTCGTCTTTAATCATAGCTGTTACACCATTCCCTGTTATAGTAGATCCTGCAATTGCATCTACTTTATTATCTGATTTGTTTTCGTTTTTTGGATCTCCATTGCCTTTAGCAACGACAACTCCAGTAAAACTTCCAGAAGCATTATTTAAATGCTCTCCAGAGAAATCATCCATAAAAAATCGTTGATTGATATTTGCTCCTAAACCAGGTGTTTCTCCTTTATGGTCAAAAAACACTCCTTTTATTACCATATCTTTATCAATAGCAACATAACCCCAAATTGCGTCCCATAAACCTTTTCCACGAATAGGCGCTACGTAATAAGTTTCGGATTCAGATTCACTAATAAACAATGGTAATCTTCTTTTATAAGAAGGATCTTTTGCTAATGCCTGTTCTTTCTTTATATCGATTAAGTAAGCTTCATTATCGTCTGTCACTTCTGTTCCTTGAATAACTATCTGCTTGGTAATATTTTCCGAAAAAGATTCAGCTACATTTGCTTTTGAAACAAAGGTTACGCTTGATTCATCATTTTCATTTATTCCTAAAGCGTATAAAATGTTTTGTTGTTTTTCAACACGCTTATTTTCATTAATGTTACCTTTTAAACCTTCAGCAGCAAAAGCTAATAAAGACCCTACAACTACTACCATTATAATAGCAAAGATGATCGTGTAACTATTTTTATCTGTATTAATAGCCATAATTAATTAGTTTTAACTTTTAAACGTTTCAATCTTCTTTTTACATTAGCTTGAACTACATAATGATCAATTGTTGGCGCAAATACATTCATTAGTAATATTGCTAACATTACTCCTTCTGGATAAGCAGGATTAAAAACACGAATCATAACTGCTAATAATCCAATTAAAAACCCATACAACCATTTACCTCTTGTTGTTTGAGTTGCGGTAACAGGATCTGTTGCCATATAAACAATACCAAAGGCTAAACCACCAATTAACAAGTGATGCCAATATGTAGTATTCATTAAGCTATAAAAACTATTAGAAGTTGCAATCACACCGGAAGATGCAAACCAATTAAAGATAAGCCCCATTACTAATGATCCTGCAACAGCAGAAACCATAATTCGCCAGCTTGCTATTTTTGTAAATATTAAAAATATACCTGCTAATAAAATTAACAAGGCTGATGTTTCACCAATAGAACCAGGAATAAAACCATAGAAAGCATCCATTACAAAAGAGGATGAAAATTCACTACCTTGAGCTAATGCTCCTAAAACGGTTTCACCAGAAATAGCATCTGGTTGTCCGCTCATTTCTTGTGCTCCTAAAACCCATACTTTATCTCCACTCATCCACGTTGGATAAGCAAAAAACAAGAAAGCTCTTATGGTTAATGCAGGATTAAGAATATTCATTCCAGTACCTCCAAATACTTCTTTACCAATTACAACTCCAAAAATAATAGCTACAATCAACATCCAAATAGGAATATCTACAGGAACAATTAACGGAACTAACATTCCTGTTACTAAGTAACCTTCTTCTACCTCATGTTTATTAATGGTTGCGAAAACAAATTCAACTCCCAGTCCTACAACATAAGAGATAATTACCAAAGGCAATACTGCTATTGCTCCTTCAGTAAAGTTTTGCCAAGACCAAAATGTGGCACTAAAAAACCCATTGGAAGCTTTTTCAATTTCTCCTAAAGCTAAAAAATGTTGGTACCCGGTATTGAAAATTCCAAAAATAAGAACTGGTACCATCGCTAAAACCACCATATTCATGGTTCGCTTTAAATCATCAACTACTCTAATATGAGATCCAGTTGAAGTCGTTTCATTTGGAGTATATAAAAAGGTATGAAATGCAGCAAATGTGGCTTGCATATTAGTACCTTCATACTTTTTCTTTAACGTATTAAGTGTGTTTTTCATTCCCATAACGTTATCCTATTTCTTTATACATTAAATCTAAACCGTCTCTTATAATCTTTTGATGCGGTTGTTTTGAAACACATACAAATTCAGTTAAGGCAAAATCTTCTGGAGCAACTTCGTACATTCCTAATTGTTCCATATTATCTAGATCTTTAACCATACAAGCTTTTAATATTTGCATTGGAAAAATATCTAATGGGAATACTTCCTCATAATTTCCAGTTAAAACAAATGCTCTATGTTCTCCATTAGTATTTGTATCTAATGCGTATTCTTTTTTAGGATTTAACCAACTAAATGTTAATGAACGAGTTATAGACTCTTTGTTAAATACAGGTACAGCCCAACCAAAAAGCTCGTAATCGTCTCCTTCAGGGATCACAGTAACTGTATTTGAATAATATCCTAAATGACCTTTTGGAGAAATTTTATTTCCAGATAATACATTACCACTAATTACCCTTACATTTTCTTCATTTAATCCTGAAGTATATAAAAAGGTAGAAACCTCAGCTCCAATTTTAGTTGTATAATATTTTGGATCTTTTACAGATGAACCAGACAATGCAATAATACGTTCTGCATTAAATTTTCCTGTTATTAATAATTCTCCTATTATTACTAAATCCTGAGGGGTAATAGTCCAAACTACCTCTCCTTTATTAATAGGGTCTACTTTATTAATTAAAGTACCCACATTACCTGCCGGATGCAATCCAGACATTTTATAAACTGAAATGTCATTTAAGCCTTCAAAAATACTTTTTGAATTTTTACCAACACTTACATTTACATCACCATCAGTAAGCTTACTAATTGCAGTAACTGCTGCTTGCAATTCTTTTTCTTTACCTAGAAGGGTAAAGTCATAATCTGCTGCTAATGGAGCGGTTGTAAATGCTGAAACAAAAATAGCTTTTGGTTTTACATCTGGATTAGCAATCACATCATAGGGTCTTTGCTTTACAAATGGCCAACAACCGGTTGCTAATAAATGTTTTTTTATTTCATCTTCTTTCATTGAAGCAATATTTGCAACCCCATGATCTATATAATCATCTTGTTGATCAGCTTCAATAACTAACTCTGTAATTACACGTTTCGCACCTCTTTCAATTTTCACGAGTGTACCACTAACTGGAGAAACAAATTTTATTTCTTCATTAGCCTTAGAGTAAAATATAACATCTCCTGCTTTTAATTTCGCTCCTTCTTTTACAATTAATTTTGGTGTAATTAAATGAAATTCTGAGGGTTTAATAACGAAAGTTCTAGATCGAGGGGCATTTGAAAGAGTTTTGCTCGCCTCACCTTTTAAGCGGATGTTAAGACCTTTTTTAATCTTAATGTCTTTAGACATAGAATACTTGTTTAAATTCTATTTAAAATCCCGTTTTTTTGGGTATGCAAATTTATAAAAATTATGTGGCTACACATACTATTTATTATAATTTTCTTTTTAAAAGAAAATACAAAGTAAAAGCCTTTATTTTAGGTACAATAATTGCTTATATTTAACCTCTTAAATATATTAAAGATGTTAAAATCTCTTGCCGTTATTATTGTTTTCGCTTTTTTTTCAAGCACATTAATAGCTCAATATTCTGAAATCATAGAACCAGAAAACATAAAAACTATTCAGTTTGCAGGTGACACAAAACAAAGTCAGTTACCAATTATTAGATTAGGAGAGCAACTTTTTCTTTCTTTTGACGATATAAATGGAAATGAAGCTGATTATTATTATAAAATAACCCATCATGACTTTGATTGGAATTTAAGCGATTTATCCAAAGGAGAATATATGAATGGTTTTGATGATGTTCGGATTTATGAATACCTAAACTCTTACAACACACTTCAAAGTTATTCTCATTATATCTTGACTGTACCTAATAGAGACACAAGAAGGTTAACAAGAAGCGGAAATTATATGATTTCTATTTTTGATGATAATGGTGAAATTGTTTTTTCACGAAAATTTATCGTTTATGAAAATGTGGTTGGGGTGGAAGCATTTGTTAAACGTGCAAGAGATCTAAAACACATAGAAACCAAACAAGTTGTTCAATTTGTTATTGACTCTCCAAATTTGCAAATTACTAACCCTGATGAAACTGTAAATACATTAATATTACAAAACAGTAATTTAAACACCCCTATTACCAATTTAAAACCACAATATACAATTGGCAGTCAATTAATATATAGGTACGACAAAGAAGCAACTTTTGATGGTGGCAACGAGTTTTTATATTTTGACAACAAAGATATCAGAGCTGGATCATCTAGCGTAAGAAGAATTAAGCTAACAGACATTTACAACACCTACCTCTATACTAATGGAGCAAGGTTCAATAGACCTTATACTTACAACCCCGATATCAATGGTAATTATCAAGTAAGAATACTATACCCTACTAACAATGATGCTATTGAAGCGGATTATGCAAGAGTACATTTTGCATTGCAATATTTTGAAGACATTGAAGATAAAGAAATTCATGTGTATGGTAATTTCAATAATTGGACAATCGATGAAACAACTTTTATGGAATATGATAGTTTTTCAGATGTCTACAGAAATAACAGATTGTTCAAACAGGGATTTTATAACTACAAATTTGTTGTAGTAAATAGAGATGGAACACTTGATGAAGGTGCTATTTCAGGAAATTATTGGCAAACAGAAAACGAATATACTGTTTTAGTATATTATAGAGACCTTGGAGCTCGCTATGATCGAATAATTGGACTTGGAAAAGCTAGTTCAATCGATATTAATAATCAATAGTTGTTTTAAAGACATTACACAATTTAGTTAATTACTTTTAGTTTGGGCTGTTTTTGAATAAGATAATGACAACAAACATTTATCTTTGCACACTTCTTAATAAATTTATTAAAAAAATACTTTGTGAAAAGAGAACTCGAATTATTTCAAAAATTAGCAAATCAATTATTAGATAAAGAAATAAATGAACCCGTAATAAAACCTTTACAAACTGAATCATTATGGGATCAAATTAGTATTTCATTAGATGAAGATGCTATTTCAGAAGAAGAATTCGAAAAAGTATTAACAAAAATAGTACTCAATACTCCAAGAACAGCAACCAATAAATTTTTTAATCAACTTTTTGGAGGAAGAAACCCTAAAGCGACTTTAGGTGATTTATTAGCAGTTTTGCTAAACAATAGCATGTATACTTATAAAGTAGCAGGCCCTCAAGTTGGTATTGAAATTGAAATTATAAATCGGGTTTGTGAAATCATTAAATACCCTAAACAAAGTGGAGGAACGATTACCTCTGGAGGTTCTGTAAGTAATCTTATCGCAATGTTAATGGCTAGAGATAAAATTAGTCCAGAAGTAAGATATCAAAGTTACCAAGAACCAATTTATGCATACACATCAGAGGCTTGCCATTATTCCATTAAAAAAAACGCAGCTATTATAGGAATTGGAACTGAACAAGTAAGAAAAATTAAAACGAACGAGAAAGGTGAAATCATACCAAAAGAGTTAGAAAGAATTATTCATGAAGATATAAAAAACAACAGAAAACCATTTTTTATAAACGCCACAGCAGGAACGACTGTTTATGGGGCTTTTGATCCTATCGAAGAAATTGCAGCAATCGCTAAAAAGTATGACATTTGGTTACATGTTGATGGTGCTTATTGCGGTAGCGTTATTTTTAGTGAAAAATACAAACATTTAGTAAAAGGTTTAGAGCTTTCAAATTCATTTAACTTTAATGCTCATAAAATGATAGGAACTCCCTTAACCTGCTCTGTATTGGTAACTCAAGACAAAAAATATTTATATGAATCACTTTCAATGGAAGCTGATTATCTATACCAAACGGATGGAGATGATTTTAATTTAGGAAAAACATCTTTACAATGTGGTAGAAGGAATAACGCTTTAAAATTTTGGACATTATGGAAATCTGTTGGCACAAAGGGATTAGAAACTATTGTAGACAATCAATTTATGCTTGGAGACATTGCCAGAAACTATGTAAAGAATCATCCTGATTATACGTTTTATAGTTATAACGAGTCAATTTCTATATGTTTTAATTACAAAAATATACCTGCAGATCAACTTTGTACCTTATTATATGAATATGCAGAATTGGTAGTAGGATTCGGAACTATAAAAGGGAATACTTTTATTCGTTTAGTAACCATCAATCCTTCTAACACTAAAGATGACATTTTAGACTTATTTAAAACCATAGAAGATTTTGTGACTAACAACCAAAACCTATTAATAAATTAATTTTAACATCATGAGTTTTTTTAAAAATATTAGCAATGCAATTACTTCAATAGGAAATAATAAAACTAAAAACAATTTAGAAACTGAATCTGCTGAAGAGAATATTGTTGAAGATTTAGTAGGAGAAAAAATTGGTATTTCTTCAGAGGGTCAATTAAATGTTGGAATACAAGAACTATCAGGATATTTATTTTTAGAAGCATTCATATTGAGTAATGTAAACATTAAAACATTTGAGGGTGCAAAACTTACCTTTAAAGGTGAAAATGGAGAATATAAGTTATCATCAGATACTCAAGAAATAAAATCTGATCTGTTTGGTAAAACATTTAAACACATCACTCAGATTAGTTTTGATATCAATGACGAAGAGATTGAAAGAATAAGAAAAGGAGATTATTTAACAATACTACTCAACTTTAAACGAAAATCATTAGTTTTTAATAAAATTATATAACCTTCAGGTAAATACTATTTTTATTACAAAATCAAAAATAGTATATTTACTACATGGGTTCAAAAAAACTTATTAAGAGTAAAAGCAGAAAGGCTGCCATCTACAAAGGCAATAAATGTCTTAACTGTGGTCACCCATTAAACTTAACTGACAAATATTGTTCTAATTGTTCTCAACTAAATAGCACCAAGCAGCTTTCATTAAAAGATTTTTTCGATGAATTTTTCAGTAGCATTTTTACTTATGATTCTCGTTTAAGATATACTTTAAAAGACTTATTATTTAAGCCAGGTATTATTACAAGAAATTATGTTGAGGGACAACGATTAAAATACGCAAACCCTTTTCGTTTTTTTTTAAGCGTTTCTATTATTTACTTTTTAATACAAGGGCTATCAACAAGTTTAGGTTTTGACAATGATTTATCAGCAGTAAAAGTAAACGGCGATCCTATTAATGTTACAACTAATTTGGATTCCATTATTAATCAAATTCCTGTTAATGGAGAGGAAGCATTAGCGATAGACTCACTTAAAACAGTTCTTGATTCCATTAGAAAAAATACCACAAACATTATTAAAGAAGAAAACCCTAAAACAAAAGATCAAAATTCCACATATTTATCAGAATCAGATCTCGACACCATTAGATGGGATAACAGAGTTGTTGAAAGATTCCTGCTGTATAGAAAATTTTACAAAAACACTGAAATAAAAAATTCTTATCAAGCTCTTGACAGCTTACAACATCCCAAAACAAAATTAAACAATTGGCTATACAATAAGAATGATGCTATTGAGAGAGTTTCTGATAATCCTTGGGGATTTGCTAACTATTTAATGGGAAAAGTTCCATTCTTTTTATTTTTTTTCGCTCCAATTTTTGCTTTATTTTTTTGGATTATTTACTCCAACAAAAAGTACAGCTATATGGAACACCTAATTTTTATCTTCCACATTTTTAGCTTTGTGTTTTTAGCTTCATTAATAGTATATATTCCCGATTTAATATTAGGTAATGTTGGTGCTCTTTTAGCAATTTTATTAACCTTTATTGGTCCATTTTATTTTTATAAAGCACTTAGAAATTTTTATAAACAAGGGAGGTTAATCACATTCTTAAAATTTATTATTTTAAATTTTGTGTTTTTTATTGGCTCAACTATATCTGCTTTATTGTTTTTCTCTATTTCTGCAGCAATGTATTAAGCTGAATAAGCTTTTTGAAGTTGACTAAATTCAGGGCATGTTTTAATTTTATTAAACCGAATCTTTTTACCATTTTGAATTACATGACAAAATTCACAATGGGAATCATAAGTGAATTTAAAACTTTTTCGAATATCAAATTCATCTTCAGTTTTAAACCAACCAACATAATCTACAATATGAGCTTCATTAAATCTATTTATACGATATAAATCTTTAGAATCTGATAAAAACTCAATGGTAAACCAAGCAGAACTTCCAATACCAGATAACTTATGACCATTTATTGGCAATTTAGAACTTGCCTTTTTATATAAGAATGAATCTTTCTGTCTATGAAAATAATTAATCAGATTTTCTTTAAAAGCGGAGCCCAAGTAATTGTTTATTTTTCCATCGAACACTTCATATAAAGCACTATTTGCAGCTTTTTCAACATTTCCAATTGCACTTGGAGTAAAGCGTTTATTATGATTTAACTTTTTAATAATATTTTTATTCTTTGTAGAAATCAAAATTGTTTCAGTAACAAAACGAGCACAATTACTACCATTTTTAACAAATGCACCGTAGGGAATACTTCCTTTATTTTGTAAATTCAATATATAATTTTGTGCTTCTGTAAAATTAATTTCTTCACATACAGAAGCCAAAAGTCTTCCTTCACCATGTGTTTTTAGAGGGTTTGAATCTAACCACAATAAAAAATCGTTTAAATTTTCTAAGGGACCATTTCCAATTAATTTTGCTTTAATGGGGATTATTAATTCATGGTCAGTTTCGGCACTTCGTACTCTACCCATTCCTTTAGGAGTAACATACCTGCCAAAATCATAATAACAAGCTTTCCCAGTTTTATTTTCAATAAGAATCATTGCCGCATGTCCTGCTTTAATTTGCTTCCATGTTCCTAGTCCTAATAATGGCATTACTTTGCATTGCCATTCGCTACTCATTTTAACAAATGTGTCTGGATAAGCCAAAATTATTATTTTTCCAGTACCCATCATAATGCTAATTCTTTTACTTTATCAGTTTGTAAATCTTCGTACCTCATTAATTTAGTATTTCCTTCCTTTTTAAAAAGAGTGATACTCTTAGTACGAACAAATCCCAAATTCATTACAATATTAGATTTTACATTTCCTTCACCTGCATTTTTATGAAAAAATAAAATCTTATTTTCATCAGGACTTTCAATTTCCTCAATAAACTCTGTAAACCATTTTTCTCTTTTCTTCTTTATTTCTTTAGAATATAATAAGGATGATGACCATATAATGGGTTTCAATTCCTTTTCAGAGAAGTGTTTTTCATTTCCATCCCAAACTAATTCAAAAAGATTCAATCCATTTTCAAACTCAACCAATATAATAGTAAATGGCTCAATACCCGCAAGGTTTAAACTATTAATTTCAGAAACAGCATTCTTTACTGTTAAAAGACTTTTAACAATCACTCCCCTACTTAATCTATAAGAATCTTTTGGAACATGTGGTTCAAAACCACCATTTAGTAGACAAATTAATCTATTTTTATCACTTGCGCCTATCCAAGTCCCTCCAGCCAATTCATCTTTTGGAAACAATAATTTAGTATTATTATTAACATAAAAATCTGGTGGTATTGTTTTACGATTGGGAGATTCATCCCTATTAGAAGTCAAAATAAAACCTCCATTTGTTATTGGTATAAAACTAACTGTACACATTAATAAATCTATCTAAAATAAAACGAAAAATACAAAAAAGATTCGTTTTAGGCTATTTCGTTTCATTAATGAAATTTGTACCTTTGTCAATCAATTTTTAAAATAAAAAAACAAATCATGGGTAAAGGATTTTTCGAAGTGCCGATTGCTGTAAATGAACCAATTAAAGGATTCGCTCCAGGTTCTCCAGAACGTTCAGAAGTATTAGATGCTTATAAAAAAATGTACAATAGCACGATTGATGTTGCAATGTATATTAATGGTGAAGATGTAAAAACAGGTGACACAGGTACCATGTCTCCACCTCATGACCATCAACATATTGTAGGAACTTATCATAAAGCTGAAAAGAAGCATATTGACTCTGCTATTTCAACAGCTTTAGAAGCTCGTGAAAAATGGGCAAACACTCCTTGGGAGCAAAGAGCTGCTATATTTTTACGTGCTGCAGAATTAATAGCTGGTCCTTATAGAGCTAGAATTAATGCTGCTACAATGATGGCTCAATCAAAAACAATTCATCAAGCAGAAATTGATGCTGCTTGTGAGTTTATAGATTTCTTACGTTTTAACGTACAGTTTATGACTGAAATTTATGCTGAGCAACCTGAATCCACATCAGATGCTTGGAATCGTTTAGAGTACCGTCCATTAGAAGGATTTATATACGCAATTACTCCTTTTAACTTTACTGCTATTGCTGGAAACCTTCCTTCAAGCGCTGCTTTAATGGGTAATGTAGTTATTTGGAAGCCTAGTGATAGTCAAGTGTTTTCTGCAAAAATAGTATTAGACGTATTTAAAGAAGCAGGTGTTCCTCCAGGAGTAATCCAAATGGTTATGGGAGATCCAGTTATGATTACTGATACTGTTTTAGCAAGTCCAGATTTTAGTGGTATTCACTTTACTGGATCCACTAATGTATTTAAAAACATTTGGCAAAAAATAGGAACAAACATTCACAATTATAAAACTTACCCTCGAATTGTTGGTGAGACAGGTGGAAAAGATTTTATTGTTGCACATAAAACAGCTAATCCAAAACAAGTATCAACAGCTATTATTAGAGGTGCATTTGAATTTCAAGGGCAAAAATGTAGTGCTGCCAGTAGATGTTATGTTCCAAAGAGTATGTGGAATGAAGTTAAAAACAATCTAATTGAAGATGTTAATTCATTTAAAATGGGTTCTCCTGAGGACATGAGTAATTTTATTACTGCTGTTATCCACGAAGGTTCTTTCGATAAGTTAGCAAGTTATATTGATCAAGCAAAATCTGATGTTAGTGCTGAAATAATTGCCGGAGGTAATTATGATAAAAGCAAAGGTTACTTTATTGAACCAACAGTAATTTTAGCTAAAGACCCTAAATATACTACCATGTGTACTGAGTTATTTGGACCCGTTGTAACTATATATGTATATGAAGATAATGCTTGGGAAGAAACTTTACATTTAGTAGATGAAACTAGTGAATATGCTCTAACTGGAGCTGTTTTAAGTGAAGACAGATACGCATTAGAAATTGCTGTTAAAATATTACAAAATGCAGCTGGAAACTTCTACATTAACGACAAACCCACAGGTGCTGTTGTAGGGCAACAACCGTTTGGAGGAGCTCGTAATAGCGGAACAAATGATAAAGCTGGAAGTAAATTAAACCTTTACAGATGGATTTCACCTAGAATGATTAAAGAAACATTTGTAACACCAACAGATTATAGATACCCATTTTTAGGTTAATATCTTAAATATCTATCATAAAAAAAATCCTAAGCTAAGCTTAGGATTTTTTTATTTATAATTTTTCTAGTTTATGAAAATTATTCATAAGATTTATTATCACCTACATGAGCATATTGAGCATTACGAGCAGAATTATCACTATTAACAACCATTGCAACAATACTTAAGTTTTCATTATTGTAAGATTCAGGGACTGTCATACTAAAAGTTCTAGTATACGTTAATAATGCAGCTGTACCTGAAATTTCATCTCCAGTTAAATTGGTAAGAGAATTTCTTAAACCATGATTTTGTTCAAAATCAGGAATTGGGTTTCCTAATTGATAATAAGGACTTGTTGGATCGTTATTATAATAATTAACTTGATCTTGTAATATACCGCTTTCTAATAAATAAACCACCAATTTGTCACCTGTTAAAGATCCCTCTTCGTATACGACATCAACCTCTACAATTAATTCATTTTCTTCAGATAACTCAGAGTTCACAGCAATAGCTAAATCTGTATCAGCACCTGCCATACTCATTACTTCTTCTGGAGCATAGGGAGCAAGCCAGCTTGTAGTTCTATTTATTTTTCCAGTTGGATAACCCGTAACTCCAAATGCATCTCTAAGTTCATCAACTTGAGGGAAATGTAAAAGATCAGGATCACCACTACCTGTTTTATGAATAGTTACTATTGCAATATCATCGGTTAAATCGTGAACTGCATCAATAGCTGCAGTTACAATAGGACAAAATCCACACCAAGTTCCTGTATAATCCTCAATTACTACTTTTCTTTTAGGAATTATAACTCTAAAATCTTCTGTATTGGTTGTAACTACAACTCCATCTTCAGTATAAACCCCATAAACCTGAAATTCTCCGATTGTTTCTGAAGAAAAAACATTTCCTTCAATAGCTACATCATCAACATAAAATGTAGCTTCTAAGGAAACATCATCACCAGCTTCATTAATTATTTTAAACGGAATTTCTTGATTTCTTAATGACGCTTCTCTTACCAATTCATCAACAACTATTTCAGCAGTTGGTGGTAATAATGAAACATTATCTTCAGATCTACTACAAGAAACTACTGCGCCAAAAACAATAATTAGTATAAAATAATAAGCATTTTTCATAAGTGTTTTTTTTAATTCAAGCAAAAGTAATAGAAATTACAAAAAGAAAGTATTAATGTAAAAATTATTTTGGTATTAATATTGCTAATTAATTAACTAACCTTTAAGCATATTGTTATTTATTTAGTATTTATTGAAATTTTTAAATTATTTTAGCAGCTTAAATAAAAAAACAAAAATGAAAAAACTAGTATTACTTTTTAGCTTACTTATAGCATTTAACACTTATGCTCAAGACAATATTCCAAATGTAGATGTAAAAACTATGGATGGAAAAACATTAAAAATACAGGATGTTACCAATAAAGATAATGTTGTTATTGTATCCCTTTGGGCAACATGGTGTGTACCTTGTATTAAAGAATTAGATGCAATTAGTGATGTTTATGACGAATGGCAGGAAGAAACGGGTGTAGAATTAATTGCTGTATCTGTAGATGATAGCCGTACTGTAAAAAGAGTTAAAACTATGGTTAATGGTAAAGGGTGGGACTATCAAGTATTATTAGATACTAATAATGACTTAAAGCGAGCTTTAGGTGCTTCTACTGTTCCTTTAACTATTGTTATTAAAAACAACAAAATTGTTGCTAGACATTCTGGATACAACCCTGGAGCAGAGGATGAGCTTTACGAAAAAATTAAAGAGCTTTCTTTATAAAATAAACCAAAACAACCCTAACCAATCAATTTTTTTAATGAAAAAACTACTACTATGTGTAGCTATATTATATAGTGGAATCACATTCGCACAAGATAAAGGCTACTTTTTCGGAGGATTTGAATCAAACTCTCAATGGCTATTAAATGATGATGGACTAAATTTCACAGCTCCTGAAGATCAATTTAGATCAAATAACTACCTTAGATTAGATTATAATTTAGGGAAATTTACTGCAGGGATTCAATACGAAACATACCTTCCAGCTGCATTAATTGGATACTCTCCTGTATATGATGGAAACAATGGAGTTGGAACTTATTACCTTAACTTTAAACACAAATCCTTAGATATAACTGGTGGGTACTTTTATCAGCAATTTGGAAGCGGATTAATATTACGTAGTTGGGAAGATCGTCAACTAGGTATTAATAATGCATTAAAAGGAGTTCGTGTTATTTTCACTCCTACAGATTATTTAGATTTCACTGGTGTTTATGGAAAAACCAGAAATGGATTTGACACTTCTGAAGGAGTTACTCAAGGTATAGATGCCAATTTAGATATTAGCGAAGCATTTAAAATTGAAAAAGTGGAGTTAACACTTGGAGCAAGTTATGTTGGTCGATACCAAAGTACTGGTACAAATGATACTATTCCTAGTACGGTGAATGCTTATGGAGGAAGATTCGACTTTGTTGCCGGTGATTTTTATGGTGGTATTGAAGCTATTATGAAAGATCCTGATGTGATTGCAAATGAAGGTCAGATTTCATCTAATAAATTATACGATGGTACTGCTATGCAAGTAGATCTAGGATATGCAAGAAAAGGATTAGGAATTAACGCTACTTTTAGAAGATTAGAAAACTTTTCTTTTTATGCAGACCGTTTAGCTGAAGGAAACATTTACAATCAAGAACTAATTGGTTACACTCCTGCCTTAACAAAGCAACAAGACTATATGCTTACTAACATATATGTTTATAATGCACAACCAAGGTTAATTATTGAAAGTTATGACCAAAGAGCCGGTGAAGTTGGTACACAAGTAGATTTATATTATAATATTAAAAAAGGAACAGCTTTAGGAGGGAAATATGGAACTAAAATAGCAGCTAATTACTCCTATTGGTCAGGGCTAGATGCTGAATATAATATTGAAAATCGTTGGTATGAAGCTAAATTTATAGGAAAAGGTCCAAGATTATTTAGAGACTATAGTATTGAAGTTAAAAAGAAAATAAGTAAAAAATGGAGTGGTGTTGCAACATTCCAAAACGTAATTGTTGACAAAGGAATTGTATATGGAGGACCTTTAGGAACTGAAGACATTCAAGCTTCAATTGCTGTAATTGAAGGAACTTATAAATTTGAAGGATCAAAATCTACTAGATTGGTATTACAACATTTATGGTCAGAAGATGACAGAAAAAATTGGGCCGCAGGAGTTTTAGAATATAATTTTAACTCAAACTTTGCTCTATATGTTGCAGACAACTGGAATTATGGAGATACAGACATTCACTATTATAGTGTAGGAGGTAGTTATTCTAAAGGAAGAACTAGATTTGGAATGAATTACGGTAGACAAAGAGGCGGTTTAATTTGTGTTGGAGGTGTATGTAGGTTTGTTCCTGAAAACACAGGTGTTACAGCCAACTTAACAGTTAACTTCTAAAACAAAATTTAAATTACTTAATTACAAAAAGCCCTGAAGATAAAATCTTCTGGGCTTTTTTTACTTAAAAACGTTACTATAATTATTTAATTAAAACGTTAGCAATTAGTTTTATCAAAAAAGGTAACTCCCTTATACTATAGAATCACACTTCATCCGTTAATTTAAGTAACTATAACCTCTCTTTTATTATAATTATAACACGCCAGCTTTATTAAATGAAAGTGGCTTATTTGTCTATATGTAGATGAAAAATAAACCAAAAAAAATCTCCGTAAGAAGGACTTACGGAGACTAATAATACTTTTTTTGTAAAGCTAATTGTTATTTTTTAACTACTTTAATTGTTTTTGAAGCTCCTTCATTATTGCTAAATTTAACAATATACATTTGAGAACTTAAATCAGACATATTAATTGTTTGTTGACCAACATTAATTTTTTGACTATTTACTAATTTTCCTTGTAGGTTGTAAACAACCATATCTAACTCTTCTACTGCATTAACCTGCATATCGTTAAAGATTACTGTAGAAGCAATAGTCACTCCTAACTCATTAACATCATTTATTCCTAAAGTAGGATTGAAACGGTAAGTAAAGTTTAAGTTATTTCCAATATCATTACCATCAGAATCTGTTTCATAGAATCTAAAGTTATAATCTTGAATTTCTGAGCTAGGAATAGTAGCAGCAAAATGATTTCCGTCTGGAGTTGTTGCTCCAGCAGCAATAGCTACTTTTTGAGGTGCTGGTGGAACAGATTGACCAACTACAAGGTCTATATAACATTGTCCAAAACATAATTCAAAACCATTTCCATTAGCGTTTACAGCACTAACAAATTCAATTCTCATATAAATTTCATCAGAACCATTATTTGTAACATAGTATTCTAAAGACCCATCAGGGACTCCTGAAGCACTAAATTCAACAACCATACCTTCAGTAATTTCATTTCCATCATGATCAGTAACTACATATTGGGCGTTCATTGTAAAAGCTGCAAAAAATACAACTAGGATAAGTAAATTCTTTTTCATTTTCATTTTTTTTATATAAGTTAATAATTTTTTAAAGACAGAATTAATACCATCAAGTGTTAAATTATAGTATTCTTACTCCTTTTCTTAATTTATTGTCAAAACTAACTAAAAATATTTTTATCTTTGAGGAAATTTAAAAAAATAATGCATTATGAACAAAAAATTATCCCTAAGTGTAGTATTTGCACTTTTTGCACTAACAGTATTTAGCCAAACTATAGTTAGTACTGATCCCGAAAACAAAAAAGTAGTATTAGAAGAATTTACTGGAATTCATTGTACATTTTGTCCAGACGGTCATGCCATTGCACAAGAAATACAAGATAACAATCCAGGTGATGTTTTTCTAATTAATATTCATACAGGAGGTTACGCAACACCAGGAGCTGGAGAACCAGATTTCAGAACTCCTTTTGGAGCCGCTATTGGTAGTCAATCTGGTTTAGTTGGATACCCTGCAGGAACTGTTAACCGTACAAATTTCCCAGGTATGGAACAAGGGGCTTCAGGAACTACTGCAATGAGCAGAGGTTCTTGGGCAAGTGCGTCTACTATGACTATGAACCAAGCTTCATACGTTAATGTAGGTGTTGAAGCAACTATAGATATGGTTTCAAATGAAATGATTATACATGTTGAAGCTTATTATACTGGAGACAGTCCTGAAGCAACCAACTTATTAAATGTAGCATTATTACAAAACAATACATTTGGTCCACAAACTGGTGGTGGTCAAGGAAACAATTACAATCACATGCACAGACTGGTTCATATGATTACTGGACAATGGGGAGAGGAAGTTTCAACCACAACTACAGGTACTTTTGTTGATGAAACCTACACTTATACAATACCAGCTGATTATAATGGAGTTCCTGTTGTTTTACAAGACCTAGAAGTGGTAGCTTTTTTAACAGAGACACAACAAAACTTACCTAGTGGCGCAGGCGCATATCCATCATTTACTAATTTACCATTAGATAATGATGCTGTTGTTAAAGAAGTAGAAGACATAAACGACCAATGTGGTCTTGATTTTGGACCTAGAGTTGTTATTCAAAATAATGGAAATAACTTATTGACTTCTTTAGATATTGAATATTCAATTAATAGTGGTACTCCAGGAAATTATACTTGGACTGGAAGTTTAGAAGCTTTCGAAGAAGAAACAGTACAATTACCAGGTATTCCTTATACTATTGAAACTTCTAATACAGTAGATGTTTCTATACCTAATGATGATGACAACACTAATAACGAAGCGTCAAATACTTTCGGAGAAACAGATTTAATTTCTTCAAATTATCTTACAATGATCTTAAATACAGATAATAATGGAGAAGAAACAACTTGGTTTGTTAAAGATCCTTCTGGACAAATTATATTAAGTGGTGGACCTTATGACAATAATTCTTCTATAAATGAAGAAATTAATTTACCAACGGGTGGGTGTCACGAATTTAGATTAATAGATGCTGGAGGAAACGGAAGTGGTTCTGTTGTAGTTTATGACAGTAACAATGAAGTAATTTATAATTCGCCAGGAAATTACGGTTCTGGTGGCGCATCATCATTTACTGCAGATGGAATATTAGGTGCTAATGATAATACATTACAAGATGTTGTTATCTATCCAAATCCAACAAACTCTATTCTGAACATTAAAAATGCTGAAAATTCTTCTATTGAAATTTATGATTTATTAGGAAGAGTCGTGTTATCTAAAAAAGATATTGCATTAGACCAAAAATTAGATGTTTCTAATTTTACAACAGGAACTTATTTAATTAAGATCACAAATAATAATCAAATTAAAACGGATAAATTTATCATTAACAGGTAAATCTATTAATATTTTAAAGTTAAAAAAACTCCGAAGACTTCTTCGGAGTTTTTTATATCCTAAAATTAAGTTGATTATTTATTTCTTTTCCTTTTTAAACTTTAAAGGTAAATGAACTACACTTTTAGTTTCAAAAAATTCTTCTTCAAAAATGTTTTTCAAAGGATATATTGTAGCAGACGGAAACCCTGCTAATTCTTCTTTAAGGTCACCACCTTTTAAATAAAGGATTCCGTTTTTAAATTCATGTTTACTTTTTTTAGCAACTGAGAATTTCACCCATCTAACAAAAGTTTCCATTTGAGCTACTGCCCTACTGATTATAAAATCATAATGATCGTTGACTGTTTCAACTCTAGCGTTTGTAACTTTAACATTTTGTAGATTTAATCCTTCAGAAACTTCTTTAACAACTTTTATTTTTTTTGCAATACTATCAACTAAATGAAACTGAACCTCTGGAAAAAGAATTGCTAATGGTATACCTGGAAATCCTCCACCTGTTCCAACATCCATAATTTTTGCTCCAGACTGAAACTTAAGGACCTTTGCAATTCCTAATGAATGTAATACGTGTCTCAAATAAATTTCATCAATATCCTTTCTTGAAACTACATTTATTTTTAAATTCCAATCTTTATATAATACACTTAATTGTTCAAATTGTTTTATTTGGTTTTCAGTTAAATCCGGGAAGTACTTTAGTAATAATTTCATAATAAATTGTATTATGCAAAAGTAACTTATCTTTGTTGAAAAATAACATAAAGAAACATTCGTTATCCATTAAAGAAACGTAATTTTGTCTCTTTATTTATCCCTAATTAAAAAATTATATTTTGAGCTATAAACAAGTAACTTTCTCTAGATCAGACTCTACTAAGTTTTTTAAAACATTGAACAAAAGAGTAAATCAATATTTTAAAGAAAATAACATTGTTAAAACTGGAAATTGGAAATTGTATTCCAAAGCCATTGTGATGTTTTCTTTGTTTTTTGTTCCATTAATATTAATATTAACTGTAGATATGCCACAATGGGCTTTACTCCTTTTAACTGTAGTTATTGGAATTGGAATGGCTGGTGTAGGTATGAATGTGATGCATGATAGTAATCACGATTCTTTTTCTAGTAAAAAATGGGTAAATAAATTAATGGGAAGTAGTATTTACATTTTAGCTGGAAATGTATATAATTGGAAGGTGCAACATAATGTACTACACCATACTTTTACAAATATCCAAGGACAAGATGAAGATATTGATGCTGGAAGAATCATTCGTTTTTCTAAACATTCAAAATGGATTAATATTCATAAGTTTCAAAAATATTATTCATTTTTTCTTTATGGTTTATTAACTATCAATTGGGCAATCACTACCGATTTTAAACAGATGAATAGTTATTTAAAGCGTAAACTATCTTATGGTAAGTTTCCTAATCCTGCAACAGAATGGACTAAACTAATTATTTCAAAAATTATTTATTACTCAGTTTGGGTTGTTTTACCAATTTTAGTTTTAGATATCGCTTGGTGGAAAGTACTTATCGGTTTTTTTGTAATGCATTATACCGCAGGTATAATTTTAAGTGTTGTTTTTCAATTAGCACATGTGGTACCGAAAACAGAAATGCCTTTACCTGATGAAAATGGAAATATGGAACATACTTGGGCAATGCACCAGTTTTATACTACTGCTAATTTTGCGCCAAAAAGTTGGTTTGTTTCTTATTATACTGGCGGTTTAAACCATCAAGTAGAACATCACGTTTTCCCACATATCTCTCATATTCATTATGGAAAAATAGCTAAAATAGTTAAAGAAACTGCTTTAGAGTTTGACCTCCCTTACAATGAATATAAAACAATGAGGAAAGCAATATTAGAACACTTCAAACAATTAAAAACATTAGGCGAAAAGCCAGCTTTAGCAGTATAGTAGCATCATGAACCCGAACCTTTCTAAAAGAATCAATGCAATGGCAACTTCTGCCACTTTAGCTATGGCTGCAAAAGCCAGAGAATTAAGAGAAGAAGGAAAAGATATTATTGGATTAAGCCTTGGAGAACCAGATTTTAATGTTCCAGAATTTGTAAAAGAAGCTGCAATTAACGCTGTTAATGAAAATTACCATTCCTATACTCCCGTTGATGGTTATGGTGATTTAAAAAATGCAATTATAACTAAGTTTAAACGTGATAATCATTTAAATTATTCACCTAATCAAATTGTAGTATCAACTGGTGCTAAACAATCACTTGCTAACCTAGCAATGGTTTTGTTAAATGAAGGTGATGAAGTGCTATTACCAGCTCCATATTGGGTTAGTTATAGCGACATAAGTAAGTTAGCAGGTGGTATTCCTGTTGAAATACCAACTTCAATAGAATCAGATTTTAAAATTACACCAGAAAGTTTAAAAGCTGCTATCACGCCTAAAACAAAAATGATGATTTACAGCTCTCCTTGCAACCCAAGCGGATCTGTTTATTCCAAAGAAGAGTTACGTGCATTGGCAGATGTATTAGTTGATTACCCTCATATTATTGTGATCAGTGATGAGATCTACGAGCATATTAATTTTACAGACAATCATGCTTCTATGGCTGTTTTTGAAGATATGTACGACAGAACCGTTGTAGTTAATGGTGTTTCTAAAGCATATTCTATGACCGGATGGCGAATTGGGTACATTGGAGCTCCAGAGTGGATAGCTCGTGCTTGTAACAAAATGCAAGGTCAAATTACTAGTGGCGCAAATTGTATTGCACAAAGAGCAACTATAACTGCTTTAGAAAATCCTCCAAGTAAAATACAGTATATGATCGATGCTTTTAAAGAGCGTCGAAAATTAATACTTGGATTACTTTCTGAAATACCCGGTTTTAAAACCAATCAGCCACAAGGTGCTTTTTATGTATTTCCAGATATTTCCTATTACTTTGGAAAAGAACTTAATGGAACAAAAATTAACAATGCTTCAGATTTATCGATGTACTTATTAGAAAAGGCAAATGTAGCTACCGTAACAGGTGATGCTTTTGGAAGTCCTAATTGTATTCGTATTTCTTATGCTGCTTCCGATGAAGATATTATTGAAGCTCTTAAAAGAATTAAAAAAGCACTTTTTTAATTTTATTTATTAAATATGTTAATCTTACCTATTTCTCCAGAAATAAGGTGTTAGTAGTATTAATACAGTAAATAGTTCCAAACGACCTATAAGCATTAAAAAAGCAGACCACCATTTTGCTGGATCGGACAATGACGCATAATTGTTAACCGGTCCTAAATCTCCTAATGCAGGCCCAACATTTCCTAAACTAGATGCAGCACCACCTAGAGCTGTTTGAAAGTCTAAACCCAATAATGAAAACACCAATACCCCAATAATAAAAGATAAAAAGTAAAGTATGAAAAAGCCTAGTATATTAAACACAATAGGCTGTTGAACCGCTCTTGTATTATACCTAACAGGTAAAATAGCTCTTGGATGTAAAGACCTTCTAAATTCAATTAATCCATTTTTAATTAAAATAATATGTCGAACTATTTTCACTCCACCAGCTGTTGACCCTGCAGATCCTCCTAAAAACATTAAGCCAAAAAAGAATATTGTTAAGAAGGGAGTCCACATGGTGTAATCTGCACTTACAAATCCAGTAGTAGTAATAATTGCTAATACTTGAAAAACACTATGTCTAAAACCACTTTCAAACCTTCCCCAAACCATAGGGTGGTCAACTGAAGACTGAGTAATATCTGCTTGGAAATAAATAATTAAAGAAGCCATTATTGTAAAAACAATAATAGAAATAAAATAAAATCTAAATTCTTCATCATGCAATATTTTACTAAACTTAGTTTTAAATGCAAAATAACTTAATACAAAATTGGTACCTGCTAAAAACATAAACACAATAACAATATACTGTATCAATGGTTGATCATTCCAATAAGCCATACTTGCATTTTTAGTTGAAAAACCACCAGTACTTAATGTACTCAAGGAATGATTAACAGCATCAAACAAACTCATTCCTGCTAATTTCAGTAATATGGTTTCAGCTACAGTATAACCAACATAAATTAGCCAAAGTCTTTTTGCTGTATCTGTAATTCTAGGGTGTAATTTATCACTACTAGGCCCTGGAGCTTCAGCAGCGAACAACTCCATTCCACCAATACCTAGTAGAGGCAAAATAGCTATAGCTAAAACTATAATTCCCATCCCCCCAATCCAATGGGTAATACTTCTCCAAAACAACACACCATTTGGAATGCTTTCTATATCATTTAATATAGAAGCTCCAGTGGTAGTGTACCCACTCATCGTTTCAAAAAAAGCATCTGTAAAGCTAGGTATCGCACCTGTAAATAAATAGGGAAGAGTTCCTGCTAATGACATGAATATCCAGCCAAAAGTTACAATAACGTATCCATCTCTTTTCTGAAGTACCTTCCGTTTATTCCTAGTTATAAACATTAAAAAAGCACCTACTGCTATGGTGACAATCCCTGCCTCAAATAATTCTAATGTTACTCCATCTTTATAATAAAAACTCACTAAAGTTGAAAACAGCATAAAACCACCATTAACTCCAATAAGCAATCCCATTAAATGGAATATTATTTTATAATTGAGTTTTACATACGAACTCATTACACAAATAGTTTTTCTACTTTTTTAATAGACTGAGGAAGACAACATACTACTACTTTATCTCCTGCTTCAATTGTAAAATCACCAAGTACTATCAAACCTTCATCACCTCTTACGATTCCCCCAATAATAGCTGATCGAGGAAATTCAATTTTTTTAATCATTTTATTACAAACTTCTGAGTTTGGAGTAACTAAAAATTCTAATATTTCTGCATTCATATTGTTAAGCTTTGTCATCGCTACAATTTCTCCTTTACGAATGTATCTAAAAATATTATTTGCGGCTAAAAGCTTTTTATTTACAAGAGTATCTATACCTATAGAATGAGACAATTGAAAATAATCCATGTTTTCAACTAAGGCAATTGTTTTTTTGACTCCTTTAGATTTCGCTACTAAACAAGACATGATATTCGTTTCACTATTACCAGTTACTGCAATAAAAGCATCCATATCACAAATCTGTTCTTCATCTAATAAATCTACATCTCTTCCGTCTCCTTGTATCACTAAACAGTCTGGTAATCCATCTGCTATTTCAAATGCTTTTTCTTTTCCTTTTTCAACTAATTTTACATTAAAACTATGCTTACATAAATCTCTTGCAGTCTTAATACCAATTTTACTTCCTCCAAGAATCATTACATTCTTTATTTCAACCCTAACCTTTCCAGTAAGTCTATAAATCTCATCAACACCCAATTGAGTAGTAGTAAAATAAACTTGATCGCCTTCCTTAAAAAGTGTGTCTCCCCTAGGGATTATAGTATATTGAGTAGCATAGCGTTGGATTGCAATTGGCATATACTCCAAATTGGGGTATAATTTAGCTACTTCTTTAACTGTTTTTCCAACAAAAGCTGTTGTTCTGGAAAGTATAAGCCCAATCATTAACAAGGCTCCATCTTCAAACTCAAAAGTGTCATTAAATGCACTCTGATTTAAAAGTAATTCAATTTCTTTAGCAGCAAGAGACTCTGGGGAAATTAATTCGTCAATTCCAATTTTTTCAAAACCAACTTCATCCTTATTATGTATGAATTCTGTATTTGTAATTCTTGCAATTGTATGACTTGCTCCTAATTGTTTTGCTAAAACACAAGCTGTAATATTTGTAGTTTCACTTGAAGTTACTCCAATTAACAAGTCTGTACTAGCTACATTAGCATCCTTTAATATTGATATAGAAGTGGCATCACCACGTACAACTCGTATATCTAAATGAGAACTTGCATATGCTAATGATTCTCTATCTGTATCTATTAATGTAATATCTTGTGACTCGAAAGAAAGAAGTTTGGCTAGATGAAATCCAACCTCACCAGATCCTGCAATAATAATTTTCATAACAAATGTATGGCTATAAGAAGTACAAATGTATTGAAATAAAATAAAAATAACTCTTTGGAAATCACAAATCTATTTTCATAAAATACTGCTTAACAAATAGTAAAAAATATGTAGTTTTGCAGCCACAATGACTTTAGATAAAAAAGTAACTCCATATAAAGATTCTACCCTTAATAAAAAGGAACAAGTAGAAAAAATGTTCGATACTATTTCTGGTAATTACGACGGTTTAAATCGTGTGATTTCTTTTGGAACAGATATTAAATGGCGTAAAAAAGTATTAGCTACTATTCTTGATCATCAACCAGAAAGCATTTTAGATATCGCTACCGGAACAGGTGATTTAGCAATTAAGTTTGCTGAAAAAACCTCAGCTACCAATATTATAGGTCTAGATTTATCTGAAGGCATGTTAGCTATGGCTAGAGAGAAAGTTAAAGACACTTACTTATTTAATAAAGTAAAATTTGTAAAGGGAGATTCTGAAGCTTTGCCATTTAATGATGATATGTTTGATGCGATAACTGTTTCATTTGGTATTAGAAATTTTGGAAATTTAGAAAAAGGATTATCAGAAATATTTAGAGTATTAAAGCCTAATGGGGTATTTATAATTTTAGAAACTTCGGTTCCTGTAAAATTTCCATTTAAACAAGGGTATCAATTTCATTGTAACTATATACTTCCTGTTATTGGGAAATTATTTTCAAATGACAAAGTTGCTTATAAATATTTAAGCGAAAGTGCCTCTGTTTTTCCTTTTGGAGAAAAACTTAACAATATTTTACAAAAAATTGGGTTTATTAATGTTGAAAATAAACCTCAAACATTTGGCGTTGCAACTATTTATACAGCCTCCAAATAATTATGAAAAAAATATTTTTTATACTAATCTTAATCGTATTTTCAGAAAATGTAAATGCACAGTTATTTAGTAAAGAAAAATTATTGAATCGAGAAACTTCAGATAAAAGAACTCTTTCATGGGGTTATTTTTTAGGGTTCAATAGTTATGATTATAATTTTGATTATAAAGAGCAAACTCAAGGTGATAATACAGATATTTTGGTGACTGGAGAAGTTGGTTTTAATGTTGGTCTTTTAGGTAATTTACGAATTAGCGAGTATTTTGACTTGAGATTAGAACCCGGGCTTAGCTTTACTAAAAGGAATCTTACTTTTCCAGGTTTTGAAGAGCCTAAAGATTATTTAAGGGAAGTAAAATCTACATACATTCACATTCCATTATTATTAAAAGTATCTACAAAACGATTAAACAATATTAAACCCTTTTTAATTGGAGGATTTTCTACTTCATTTAATTTAGCCAGTAATGAAGATCACCCAGAAGATAATGAAAATGGACAATTTAGATCTACAACTAATAATTACAATTATGAATTAGGGTTTGGAATTGACATTTACCTTTATTATTTCAAATTTACTCCTTCAATACGAGGTGTTTTCGGGTTAAATGATGAATTAGTTAGAGACAACAACCCTGATAGCCCTTGGACTAGTAATGTTGCTAAGATGTCTTCAAGAGGTGTTTTTATTAACTTTACAATTCAGTAAATCTTTTAAATTCACTTAAAAGTATTGCAGTAGCAGTTGCAACATTTAAGCTTTCGGTTTCTTTTTTTTCTCCAAATTGTGGAATTGCAATTTTATGGGTTGCCAGTTTTAAAATTTCCTCAGAAATTCCATTTGCTTCATTCCCTAAAACAATAATTCCTTTTTCAGGTAATTTTTCTTTGTAAATATTTTCACCGTCCATAACTCCAACATATATAGGATCCTCACTATCAATCAAATAATCATCTATTGTTGTGTAAACAACATTTACTCTAGCAATTGATCCCATAGTTGCTTGCACAACTTTAGGGTTAAAACAATCTACCGTGTCTTTTGAACATACCAAATTAGATACATTAAACCAATCACACAATCTAATTATAGTGCCTAAATTTCCAGGATCTCTAATAGAATCTAGCACTACCGTTAATCCATCTTCAGCAAGAATTGTTTTATTTGGTATTTTAAAAACTGCTACCGAATTATTAGCGTTTTTTAAAAAACTAATTTTTTCAATTTCCTTTTCAGTTATTATTTGAGCTTTTTCACTTTTAAACAACCCATTCACAGTGGTGTATAACGAATGAATTTGTAGCTTTGCAGCAATTAATTCGTTAATAACTTTTGGGCCTTCAGCTACAAATAATTCGAATTTATTTCGATACTTTTTTTGCTGTAAACTTGTTATTAATTTTATTTGACTTTTGCTTACCAAAATCATGTATTTTTGATGTTATTAAATATAGGAATTTGACCCAAACCCTCACAAAAATATCATTATTTTTAGGATTAATTGTATTAATTGTTTCTTGTGATGCTGTAAAACATATTCCAAACGATAAACATTTGCTAACAAAGAATACTGTTATAATTGATAGCACTGTTAATAAGGAATTCAAGGTTAAAAGTTTATTATACCAGCAACCCAATAAAAAGGTATTAGGAATTCCTTTAAGCTTACATGTATATAATCTAGCAAATCCTCAACCCGATTCTACTTTTCAAAAATGGATTAATAAAAATCCTAACAGGGAAAATAGAATGAATTCTATCTATTCAAAAAAACAAGTAGATAAAATTGCATCAAGTTATTCCGGATTTAATAAATGGATTCAAAAAGTAGGAAATGAACCAACTATTATTGATGAAAAAAGATTAAAGAAAAACATTCATTTTATAAATAATTATTATTCAAGCTTTGGATGGTTTAACACTCAAACAACATATAAAATTGACACCCTTGAAAACAAAAGAGCTTCAATAACCTATGATATTAAAAGGTACAGACCCTATTTAATTGGCACTATTGATAATGAAATAAGCTCTCCCATAGTTGATTCGTTATTTCAAAATATAAAAGACCAATCATTAATAAAAGAAGAAAACCAATACTCTTCAAATGATTTTAATGGTGAAAGAGAACGTATTTCTAAGAATTTTAGAAACTCTGGATTATTTTATTTTGATCAGAGCTATATTGAATTTGAAGCAGATTCTGTAGATACAGGACATAAAGTAAATATCATATATAAAATTTCAGACAGAAAAATTAGGGAAAATGACACAACACTTACCGAACCCTTTAAAATCCATAGGATTAGTGATGTTCAAATAGTAACAGACTATAATTATAAAAATAGAAATGAAAAAATAAATGATTCTGCTTACTATAATGGTTATCACCTATATAGCTATGAAAAACTTAAATTTTTTCCTAAGGCTATTACCGATGCAATAGCTATTTCTCCAGGTAAAATTTTTAAAGATTCAGAGCGGAGTTTAACTTATAAACAAATTAGTGATTTAAAAATATTCAAATACCCAAAAATATCCTACATAGAAGACCCTAAAGATTCAACAGGCACAGATTTAATTGCAACCATACTATTAACATCTCGAAAAAAGTATTCATTAGGAATAGATTTTGATGCATTTACTTCTACTATTCAACAGTTTGGTATTGGATTTAAAGCATCTTTTGCAATTAGAAATGTTTTTAAAAGAGCTGAAATATTTGAAATCTCAGCAAAAGGAAGAGTTGGATCCTCTAAAGACGCAAGTGATAACAGCAGTAGGTTCTTTAATAATTCTGATGTAGGAGCAGATATGAAACTTGTTTTTCCAAGAATTATATTTCCTTTTAAAACAGATAGATTTATACCAAAATCTATGTCTCCATCTACTTCTGCTATAGTAGGGTTTACAAATCAAAACAATATAGGTTTAGACCGTCAAAACATTAATTTTATTTATAATTATAGGTGGAAACCGAAAATTAAAAGAACGAATCATTTAGATTTATTAAACATTCAATTTGTAAGAAATTTAAACCCTGAAAATTATTATAATGTATATACCAGTTCCTACAACAGTTTAAATCAGGTTGCAATAGATTCTGATTATGAATTTGAGGATCCTGATAGCCAACAACTTCAAATTCCTGAAGAAACCAGTTCCTTTATACAGCAATCTCTAGATGAAGACAATCCTCTAGATTTGACTTCCGATCAACAAAATGAAGTTTTAAGTATTGCAGAAAGACAAAAAAGGCTTTCAGAAAACAACTTAATATTTGCTATGAATTATACCTGGACCAGGGATACTCGAGAAAACATTAAGGATAATTCGTTTTACAGAGTTCGATGGAAAGTCGAATCTGCAGGGTTAATAGTAAATGAAATTGCAAAAGCTGCAGGTGCTAAGCAAGATACTTTAGGTAGTTATTTAATTGGTGATGTGGCATATTCTCAATATATAAAAGCTGAAGCTGAATACATAAAACATTGGGATTTAAATTCCCAAAACAAAATAGCATTTAGAAGTTTTATGGGTGCTGCAATTCCATATGGCAACAGTAATAGTATTCCTTTTACCAGAAGTTATTTTGCAGGTGGGGGAAATGATAATAGAGGTTGGCAAGCTTATGATTTAGGACCAGGTAGTAGTGGTGGTGTCTTAGATTTTAATGAAGCCAATTTTAAAATTACCTTAAATACAGAATATCGTTTTAAATTATTTGGTTCCTTTAATGGCGCCTTATTTGTAGACGCAGGTAATATTTGGAACATTTTGGATAATACTACTGATCCAACTAGGACATTTACTAGTCTTCAAGATTTAGAAGAAATTGCCGTTTCATCAGGTTTTGGATTGCGCTATGATTTTGGTTTTTTTGTTTTTAGGTTAGATATAGGATTTAAGACTTATGATCCTGCTTATTCTGAAGGAAATAGATGGTTTACTGATTATAATTTTGGAAATGCTGTTTATAATATTGGAATCAACTATCCATTTTAAACCATTAAATTTTATTATTTTTGTTGTCTAATAAAACTACTATGAGTCATTCTATTAAACCCGGTATTGCTACAGGAAGAGAGGTCCAAAAAATTCAACAATTTGCTAAAGATAATGGCTTTGCCTTACCTGCAGTAAATGTTATAGGTTCTAATAGTATCAATACTGTTTTAGAAACAGCATCAGAATTAAACTCTCCTGTAATAATTCAATTTTCAAATGGCGGCGCACATTTCAATGCAGGAAAAGGGCTTTCTAACGAAAACCAAAAAGCTGCTATTGCTGGAGGAGTTGCAGGTGCAAAACACATACATGAATTAGCAAAAGTTTATGGAGCAACAGTTATACTTCACACAGATCATTGCGCAAAGAAACTATTACCCTGGATAGATGGCTTATTAGATGCTGGTGAGGCACATTTTAAACAAACAGGAGCTCCTCTTTATAGCTCACATATGATAGATCTTTCTGAAGAACCTATCGAAGAAAATATTGAAATTTGTAAAACTTATTTAGAAAGAATGTCCAAAATGGGCATGACTCTAGAAATTGAATTAGGAATCACAGGAGGAGAAGAAGATGGTGTAGATAATAGTGGTGTGGATTCATCAAAATTATATACTCAACCAGAAGAAGTAGCATATGCTTATGAGGAATTAATGAAGGTTAGCGATCAATTTACTATTGCTGCTGCATTTGGTAATGTTCACGGAGTTTATAAACCAGGTAATGTTGAATTAACTCCAATTATATTAAAAAACTCACAAGAATTTATTCAGAAAAAATACAACACAGGAGCAAATCCAATCGATTTTGTATTCCACGGTGGTAGTGGGTCTACTTTAGAAGAAATACGTGAAGCAATTGGTTATGGTGTGATTAAAATGAATATTGACACCGATTTACAATTCGCTTTTAACGAAGGTATTCGTGATTATATGAACAACAAAGTTGAATACTTACGAACACAAATAGGCAATCCTGAAGGAGACGATTTGCCTAATAAAAAGTACTATGACCCAAGAAAATGGCTTCGTGAAGGAGAAGCTACTTTTAAGAAAAGGCTAATCCAAGCTTTTAAAGATCTTAACAACGTAAACACTTTATAAAAACATTTTTTAGCATTTGTAAGTTGGCAATTGTTTTTTATTTAAATACATTGCCCCATCTTTTATAATGTAAGAAAAAACATAATATTAAAAAACCTCACACTATGAGTTGGTTTAAAAGAACAAAAAAAGGAATTCAAACTCCTACTGAACAAAAAAAAGATGTCCCTAAAGGTCTTTGGTATAAATCCCCAACAGGAAAAGTTGTTGACACAGAACAGTTAGAAAAAAACTTTTATGTGAGCCCAGAAGATGGATATCATGTTCGAATTGGAAGTAATGAATATTTCGATATATTATTTGATGGAAAATACAAAGAGTTAAATCCAAAACTTACCTCAAAAGATCCATTAAAATTTACAGATACTAAAAAATATACAGACCGATTAAAACAAGCTAAAGAAAAAACCAACTTAAATGATGCAGTAAGAACAGCAGTTGGAGAATCTATGGGTAAGGACATTGTAATTGCCTGTATGGATTTTAGTTTTATTGGAGGCTCTATGGGTAGTGTTGTTGGTGAAAAAATTGCAAGAGCTGCTGGTTATGCAATTAACCAAAAATTACCCTTTATGATTATTTCTAAAAGTGGTGGAGCAAGAATGATGGAAGCTGCCTTGTCATTAATGCAATTAGCAAAAACTTCTGCTAAATTAGCACAACTTGCAGAAGCAAAAATCCCTTACATATCATTATGTACAGACCCAACAACTGGAGGTACAACAGCTTCGTTTGCAATGTTAGGAGATATCAATATTAGTGAGCCAGGAGCCTTAATTGCATTTGCTGGTCCACGAGTAGTAAGAGATACTACGGGTAAAGAATTACCTGAAGGTTTTCAAACTGCAGAATTTTTACAAGAACACGGTTTTCTAGATTTTATAACACACAGAAAAGATTTAAAGTCCAAAGTAAATCTTTACATCGATTTAATATTAAATCGTCCACTTAGAGAAAATATAGCTTAAAAAAAAATGCTGCTCAAATGAGCAGCATTTTTTTTATAATTGAGTTTAATCTTATAAATAAATTATAAACTCAAATTCATTTACAGTAAATAATGCTTGATTGTCACAAACTCCATTTCCATAATCAAGAACTCCTGTATACCCTTCTTGTTGAATTTCAATTTTTCCACTAACTAAATAAGGGCAAGAAAGTTTTCTAACTAGTTTTTCTGTTACTAATCCCTCGCGATGAAACCCATTGGTTAAAGAAGTATCCCAATTTCCTGTTACATGAAACACATTATCCTGCCAATTACCACTTCCAACTCCTTCTACCCATTCTGCAATTCTTAGTCCTATTCTAGTAGCAGTAACATCTGTATTAGGAAAGCTTACAACAATAGTTTCATTAACAGTAGATTGTGGGTTTCCATTTTCATTCGCAATTTGTCTATATATCTCTCCTCCTCCTTCTACTCCATTATTATTATAAAAATAATTATCAAAAGAATAATCAATAGTTCTTGTTCCTCCAATTACAGCTCCATATTCCAAAATAATCTTTCCTGATGCAATACTACCATTATTCAGTTCACAAGATTCTCCAAAATCAACTACTATAGTTCCTTCATCTCCATTAGTTGTAATAGTAATGGTTGTGCAATCTGAAAATAGAGAAGAGTTATTAGCTCTTGCTAAACCTGCGTTTTCTTCAAAAGCTTGTTCCATAATATTTAGAGTACCTTCTATGGCATTATCAGCATTTGCAGCTCTTGTATTTTCAGCTTCCGAATAATTTTGTAAATCATTGTTGTCATCCTTTACATTACAACTAGTAATAAAAAGTAAGCATAAACAACACATTATCACTTTGTGGGCGATGGTTTTCATAAGTATAAAATTTAAAGTTAAGTAATGGTGTTTCAGGTTTTAATAACGTTATTGATTATTAATTTATTATTTAGAATAATTTTTTCTTTAATGTTAGGACTTCTTATAACTAAAAAAGTTTAACTATGCCTATTAAAATAAAGTATTATTCTTTTAGGTATATTATAGAAAAGCAATATCTTTGCCGCCTGATTATCATAGTGGTAATCTGTACATAAAAATCATTTAAAATAATATTGGCATGTATTTATCACCTGAAGAAAAAGGAAAAATTTTCAAAAAACACGGTAAGTCTGAAAAAGACTCAGGATCTGCTGAAGGGCAAATCGCTTTATTCACCTACCGTATCGAGCATTTAACTAAACACCTAAAAACTAATCACAAGGACTACAACACTGAACGTTCTTTAGTTATGTTAGTAGGTAAAAGACGATCTCTTTTAAATTATCTTATGAAAAAAGATATTATGAGATATCGTGCAATTGTTAAAGAATTGAATTTACGTAAGTAATATATTGGGAGCCTTGTGCTCCCTTTTTATTTTATTGAATTATCAGGAGCCTCATTATTAAAAGAGGATTTTTATTGAAAGTACTTGTAAAAGTACACTTAGAAAAGCTACCAGTAGGTTTTTCGTTGGTCAACTACACACAACACAACAACTGTATTCGCAAAGGCGAATATTGACCATTGTTAACGGCTCTCCAATATTGTAGAGCACAATTAAAAATTATGATACCAAAAGTATTTAAAGAGGTTATAGACCTTGGTGACGGTAGAGAGATTTCTATCGAAACTGGAAAATTAGCAAAGCAAGCTCATGGTAGCGTTGTAGTGCAATCAGGAAAATGTATGATGTTATGTACAGTTGTTTCCAATTATAAACAATCACCTGTTGATTTCTTACCATTAACAGTAGATTATCGTGAAAAATTTGCAGCTGCAGGTCGTTATCCAGGCGGTTTTTTCAAAAGAGAAGCAAGACCTAGTGATGGTGAAGTATTAACGATGCGTTTAGTGGATCGTGTTTTACGTCCATTATTTCCAAAAGATTATCACTCTGAAGTACAAGTGATGATCCAGTTAATGTCTCATGACGAAAATGTAATGCCAGACGCTATGGCTGGATTGGCAGCATCAGCAGCTATTCAATTATCCGATTTCCCTTTTGAATGTGCAATCTCTGAAGCAAGAGTTGGACGTGTAAACGGAGAATTTGTAATCAACCCTACTAGAGCTCAATTAGCAGAATCTGACATTGATATGATGATTGGAGCATCAGCTGATTCTGTAATGATGGTTGAAGGTGAAATGGATGAGATTTCTGAAGAGGAAATGGCAGATGCAATTAAATTTGCACACGAAGCTATTAAAGTTCAATGTGCTGCTCAAGTACGTTTAGCTGAAGCATTCGGAAAGAAAGAAGTACGTGAGTACGAAGGAGAAAGAGAAGATGCAGATTTAGAGAAGAAAGTTTACGATATGGCATACGATAAAGTATATGCTATTGCTAAAGCAGGTTCTTCTAAAAAAGAACGTGGAATGGCATTTTCTGAAATTAAAGAAGAAATCAAAGCAACTTTTTCTGAAGAAGAATTAGAAGATTTTGGTGATTTAGTTTCAAAATACTATGCTAAGGCTGAAAAAGCTGCGATTAGAAACTTAACCTTAGATGAAGGTTTACGTTTAGACGGTCGTAAAACTGACGAAATAAGACCCATCTGGTGTGAGGTAGATTATTTACCATCAACACACGGTTCTTCAGTATTTACTCGTGGAGAAACTCAAGCATTAGCAACAGTTACTTTAGGAACTTCAAGAGATGCAAACAAAATAGACATGCCATCTTTTGAAGGTGAAGAAAATTTCTATTTGCATTATAACTTCCCTCCTTTTTGTACAGGAGAAGCAAGACCTTTAAGAGGTACTTCTCGTAGAGAAGTTGGTCACGGAAACTTAGCACAACGTGGCTTAAAAGGAATGATTCCAGACGATTGTCCTTATACGGTTCGTGTGGTTTCTGAAGTATTAGAATCTAATGGTTCTTCTTCAATGGCAACAGTTTGTGCTGGTACTATGGCACTAATGGATGCGGGTGTACAAATGACTAGACCAGTTTCTGGTATTGCAATGGGATTAATTTCTGATGCTGATACTGGTAAATATGCTGTATTGTCTGATATCTTAGGTGATGAAGATCACTTAGGAGATATGGACTTTAAAGTAACAGGTACTTCTGAAGGTATTACTGCTTGTCAAATGGATATAAAAGTAAAAGGGTTAAGCTACGAGATTTTAGTAAATGCTTTACAACAAGCTCGTGACGGTCGTTTACATATCTTAAGTAAGTTAACAGACACTATTGAAACTCCAAATGCAGAAGTTAAGGAACACGCACCTACTATGGTTACAAGACGTATTCCTAACGAATTTATTGGTGCTTTAATCGGACCTGGAGGAAAAGTAATTCAAGAGATGCAAAAAGAAACTGAGACAACAATCGTTATTAACGAAGATCCAGTAACTGAAGAAGGTATCGTTGAAATTTTAGGAGTTGGTAGTAAAGGTATTGATGCTGTTATAGCAAAAATTGATTCTATTTTATTTAAACCTGAAGTAGGAAGTGTATATGAAGTGAAAGTAATCAAGATGTTAGATTTTGGTGCTGTTGTTGAATATATGGATGCTCCAGGAAACGAAGTATTATTACACGTTTCTGAGTTAGCTTGGGAACGAACTGAAAATGTTTCAGATGTAGTAAATATGGGAGATGTATTCGATGTTAAATACTTTGGAGTTGACAAACGTACTCGTAAAGAAAAAGTTTCTCGTAAAGCTATTTTACCAAAACCTGAAGGATTTGTTGAACGTCCACCACGTGAGCGTAACGACAGAAACGATAGAGGTAGAGATAACCGCGGAAGAGATAATAGAAATAGAGATAACAATCGTAATAGAAGTTAATCTAAATCTATTATAAATATTATAAAAACCTCCAATTCGAGATTCGAAATTGGGGGTTTTTTCCTTTAAAATTAAAAAATAATTAAGAAAAATCACAACCTTTTGTAACTTTTTGCATCTTTATTACGTATAACACAATAGGCAAGAAAATATTTAACTTAAATATATTAAATGAGACAACTTAAAATTACCAAGCAGGTTACAAATCGTGAAACCGCTTCCCTAGATAAATATCTACAAGAGATTGGAAAAGTTGACTTAATTACCGCAGACGAAGAAGTAGAATTAGCACAACGTATAAAAGCTGGAGATCAAATTGCTTTAGAAAAGCTTACAAAGGCTAATTTACGTTTTGTTGTGTCGGTAGCTAAGCAATATCAAAATCAAGGATTAACACTTCCAGATTTAATTAATGAAGGAAATCTAGGTTTAATAAAAGCAGCTCAACGTTTTGATGAAACTCGTGGGTTTAAGTTTATCTCTTATGCTGTATGGTGGATTCGTCAATCTATCCTTCAAGCATTAGCAGAACAATCTCGTATTGTACGTCTACCCCTAAATAAAATTGGTAGTATTAATAAAATCAATAAGATGTTTGCTTATTTAGAGCAAGCTCATGAACGTCCACCTTCTGCAGAAGAAATTGCAAAAGAGCTGGATATGACTATAAATGATGTAAAAGAGTCTATGAAAAACTCTGGACGTCATGTATCTATGGACGCACCTTTAGTTGAAGGAGAAGATTCTAACCTATACGATGTATTACGTAGTGGCGAATCTCCAAATCCAGACAGAAGTCTTTTACACGAATCTTTACGTACAGAAATTGAAAGAGCATTAGAAACATTAACTCCACGTGAAGCAGATGTAGTTCGATTATATTTTGGACTTGGTAATCAACACCCAATGACTCTTGAAGAGATTGGAGAAACTTTTGATCTTACCCGTGAACGTGTTAGACAAATTAAAGAAAAAGCAATTAGAAGATTAAAGCATACAACAAGATCTAAAATCTTGAAAACATATTTGGGATAAATCCCTAACGGTAACTTACGGTATATCTCACGAAAGTGAGAGTCTCATACTGTTCGTTTTTTGATTGATGAATGACCTCCGGCTGATTACCGGAGGTTTTTTCTTTTACATAATTCATTTCTAAAGGCTCTATAATAATATTTAGAAACTTATATCTCATTATAATTATTAGTACTTTTGTCATTCATTATTTTATGTTTTAAAAACTAATATTCTAAAAAAACATTATGAGTAACACACTAATTGCCCCATCTATTTTAGCCGCTGATTTTGGAAATTTACAACGTGATGTAGAAATGGTAAATCAAAGTGATGCTCATTGGTTTCATCTAGATGTCATGGATGGCGTTTTTGTTCCAAACATATCGTTTGGTATGCCCATTATTAAAAACATAGCAAAACACGCAACAAAAACACTAGATGCTCATTTAATGATTATTGATCCTGATCGATACATAAAAACTTTCGCTAGCTTAGGTGTTGATTATTTAACAGTACACTTCGAAGCATGCACACATCTTCATAGAACATTGCAAGCTATTAAAGCCGAAGGAATGAAAGCAGGAGTTGCTTTAAACCCACACACCAATGTTTCTGTTTTGGAAGATACCATTCAAGATATAGATTTAGTTTTAATTATGAGTGTAAATCCAGGATTTGGAGGTCAAAGTTTTATTGAAAACACGTATTCTAAAGTTGAAAAACTAAAGGAAATAATTACTAAAAAAAATGCTTCAACACTTATCCAAATAGATGGAGGTGTAACTAATAAAAACGCTAAGCAATTAGCTAGCTGCGGAGCTGATGTTTTAGTTGCCGGAAGCTATATTTTTAGATCAGAAAACCCTACAAAAACCATTGAAGATTTAAATATTCTTTTGAAATAAGAGTCCTTATTTATAAAAATTCACTTACCTAATAACATTTATTGTAATTTAGTTGCATAGTTAAATATATGCAGCCTTCATTTGATACTTGGACATCTTGCTTTTTATTTGCAGCAGTAATGGGATTATTTCTATTTGTGATTTTACTATCAAATAGAAATAAAAAAAACCTACCAATTGCATTTTTAATCTTATCTTTTTCTATTATTCTATTCCAATATGTTTTGTATTGGACTCATTATGAAAACAGTATCCCTTATTTTATGATACTACCTCCTGTTTGTTATTTTTTAACAGGACCTTTATTATATAAATACTTTTTAGATCTATTTGGTGAAAAAATAAATTACAATTTTAATTTACATTTTATTCCTTCAATAATATTATTGTTTCCCAATGTTGTAATATGGTCAAATTTCCTTGAACTTTCAAAATTGGAAATACCATTCTTAAATTTTATTAGAATAAGTCATTGGTTTATTTCGATTCATATGATTTGCTACAGCTTACTTATGTTCAGGCTAATATATTCTAAGAAAAATTTAAATTCCGAACTACAAAAAGTTAGAGATAAATGGGCTAAAGTATTGCTCTCTTTATATTCACTTTTTATCCTAGCCTATATCTCCTATTACATTCTTGTAAATTTTTCGTTTTTTAATAGTGAATGGGATTATATGATTTCGTTTATGATGAGTATTTCCATATATACTATCGGCTATTTTATTTATAAAGAACCGAGTATTTTTAATGGAGAATTATTTTCTAATTTGTTTTTACCTATTAAAAATAAATCAGAATCATTTGAAAACTCTTTATTAAATGAGCTTTATGAGAACCTCACTAATTATATGAAAGAAAAAAAACCTTATATTGATAATGAATTGAGGTTAGTTAATTTAGCAGATCAACTAGGATTTTCCACCCATTTACTTTCAAAAGTAATTAATAAAAAATATGGAAAAAACTTTAATTCTTTTGTTAATGAATATCGATTAATAGAAGCCGAAGAACTCTTAAAAAATTCTGAAGATTTAATAATTAAGCAAATTTACTTTGATGTTGGTTTCAATAATAAGAATTCATTTTATAAAGCTTTTAAACTAAAGAACCATTGCACTCCTTTACAATTTAGATCAAAAAAAAAACACACGAGATATATAAATTTATAGTGATTTTTTATAATAAGTGACTCTTATCCTACCTGTTTAATGTAAAATTGAGATCAGAAATCAATTAAAAACACACTGTTATGAGAAAATTAAAATTACTATTTGTCTTAAGTATTTCATTAAACTTTTTTACTATGGCTGCACAAAACTTTGAAGTTTGGGTTAGTGATGCAGGAGGATTTAATAACCCACCTTGGTTTATTTATAAATATGATGACAACGGAGAAAATTCTGAAGAAGTCATGAATCAATCCGATCAAATTGAATGGCCAGAAGACATTTTCTTTCTGGAAGATGAAAACGCAGTATTAATTTCAAATCTTGCGTCTAATGGAAATATATCTAAACATAATATTGATACAGGCGATTTTATAGAAATCTTTGCAGAAATAACTGGAGGACCTACTCGTATGAAGTTAGGTGTAGATGGGTTACTATATATATTGCAATGGAGCAGTACAACTAATAAAGTTTTAAGATATCAATTGGACGGCACTTTTGTTGATGAATTTACTAGTATAGGGGTACCTCAAAGTATAGGGCTAGATTGGGATATAGAAGGTAATCTTTATGTTTCATCTTATGGAGGGTCATACATTCAAAAGTTTGATCCAGATGGAAATGATTTAGGTCCATTTATTAATACTGGTCTTTCTGGTCCAACTAATATCTTTTTTGATAAAAGTGGCAATGGTGATCTTATTGTTTTTAATTGGAGTAGTGGAGTTATAAAACGATTTGATAGTAATGGAGATTTTATTGAAGACTTAATTACTGGAGTGGGTCAATGTGAAGGAGTAGATTTTTTACCGAATGGAGATATTTTAATAGGTGTTGGCTTATCAGGTTCTGTAAAGAGATATGATAGTGAATTTAATTTTATTGAAGACTTTATAACAGCAGGAACATTGTTAACTCCTAATGCAATTGCCATTAGAGATTTAACACTAGCAATCCCTGAAAATGAATTGGACGAAAATTTTATCACTCCTACAATTGGAAACCGATTTTCATTAATTTCAAATCAAGCAGATAAAATAAACTCATTATTAGTTTATAATATTTCCGGTAAACTAATAGATGAAATTATAGTTTCTAAAACACCATATTGGGATGCTAAGCAATTCTCAAATGGCTTATATTATATAAAAGCAATTTCAGAAAACGGAAGTAGTGTAACCCAAAAAATCCTAGTAAAAAACTAGTAATTAATTAAAAATCATTAAAGGGTTGAGTACAATTTGTAGTTAGCCCTTTTAATATCCAACAAAATTAAAATTTAAAATCTTCTTAGTATACTCATATAAGTCAGGAAATTGTGACTTAAATTCTTCTGGAGACTCAAAAAAGTATTCAGTAATTACCGCCATAAATTCATATTGATTTGTAAAAGCGTATTCTCTAAAATACTTTGTTTCAATTAGTTTATCCTTTATTTCAGGTTTAGTCAGTTGCTTTAAGATATTTTGAAATTGTCTAATGAACCTATCTGAATCTGAATCACTTCCTTGAATTGATTCCAAATGCATCGCATGCATATATTCATGAATACCTAAGTTTCTATTGTCATTCGTTATTTGATATCCATTCTCAAAATCTTTCCATGACAACACCAACACTCTACTTTTAGGGTTAAACTCTCCCTTATGATAAGCATCGTTTATTTTGCTATAAAACTCATCTGGATAGAGTAAAATAAATTCGATTAAAGAAAAATCATAATTCTTTCTTCCAAAGCTAATCATACAACCTACAGAAGAAACCAACACCTTCATCCTTTCAGTCACTTGAAGGTTATCTCTACCAATGAATTCTTTTTCAGAAATAAACGATGCTACCCGATGTTCAAATTGGCGTTTATGCCTAAAAGAAAGTTGATTGTAAAATGAAAATTCTTGCTGTAATATTACAAGTTGTCCCTTTGACAACTTTTTATAGACCAAATAATTTCTAAAGAGTGGTTTATTAAATTGATTTGCATAAAAGTTTTCGAAAACACGAAATAAATAAAACACAAAACCTAATAATACAATAGCATAACCATATGGAGCTAGCCAATTATATTCATTATAGTTTTGAAGTAGTAGGTTCAAATTTAATTTTAAAAGCTATACTACTAAAAACTAGATAATATAAAATCTATTGTGTAAATAAACAATTTGAAGGATTAACTTCTATTAAGAATACTAAGAATGTACCAAAAAAGTAACATTAAAGAAGCAAACAAACCCAATGATGCTGCAACATATTGATCTTCGCTATATTTATGTACCATATTAGAAGTTTGATATAAAATAGACCCTGATGCTAATAATATCATTCCAACACTAAACCACAACCCTAAATTAAAGCCAAATAATGTACCCGCAATAATAAGTCCTAAGGCAATAAAAAAGCCTATTGCTAAAGCAGATCTTAAAAACGAAAAATCTTTTTTAGTTAACAATACGACAGCTGATAGTCCAGAGAATAATGATAAAGTTAAAATTGCTGCTTGATTTAATATTTCCAAACCACCATCTTCGGCAATCATCATAGAAATAAATATAAGAGGGATAAATATAAAAGCTTCAGCTATAACATAAAGTAATAAAGCTAAATATTGCTTGTTTTTATCATGTGTTGATAATGCCATTTTTTCGGCATAACTAGTAACTAACATAAAACCTCCTAACATTAACAACCAAGTCCAACCTTGTGTTAAGGAAAGTGCAAATTCTAATAAGGGTGGAATTTGAAAGAAAATAGTTTCTACCAATACAAACATCAATACTGCTAAAGCTAAATGTGTATAGGTTTTTTTATAAAAAGCAACTTTTGCATCACTTTCTAAATGACTAACTAGAAACTGTTGGTTTGTGGGTTGATTTTCTTCCATAATATTTTGTAATCTATTTAATAATTAATTATTTTTTGAACTATCTCCTTTAAAGTTTTGAGAGTTATTTTTAAACAACACATTAAATGTAGTTAAACTTCCATAACAACGAGTAATGTATTGCTGCAAATCTATTTTTTCTTGATCATCTAAATTCTTGCTCGAATTTATTTTTTGTTCCATAACTCGTAATCGATCACGAAGCATTACAATTTTATGAAAAAAAGTTTTTATAGGAATTTCTTTATTTGATAGTGTTCTGTCTTTTGGCTCTAATGACATAGTTCCTCCTCTCCATTTATCGGCAATAGGAACAATTTCACTGGCATCGCTCCACTTTTTTAATATTGATAGTAAACTATCTTCTATTTCAGAAAAACTAACCGTATCTACTTCATTATTTACAGCATCAACTATTTCAAATTCATCATTTACTGGTATGGTCTCTAACCCATTATCTAAAAATGTAACCCAATATAAATCTGATGTTACATTAGTAACAACTCCTTTCCCATATTCTGGATGGTTTATTCGCGATCCAATACCCAATATCGTTTCCATAAAAATATTATTTTTTGAAGGTTAAAAATACACTTTTCAAATTTATTAAAGTGAAGAAAAATAAAATCTAATTACATTCATATTCAGCACTTACTTCTTGGGAAACTGGTAATGGGGACACATAAGGAATACCTAACCCTAAGCCTCTAAGAATAAATAACAATCCCATTATCACTACAATTACTGGGATTGCTTTTGTTATATATCTTCTAACTTTTCCAGTTAGAAAATTTCCAAAATAAATAGCTGTGGTCATTAACGGAATTGTACCTAATCCAAACAATAACATATACAAACTTCCCTGCCATGGATTAGCCGTTTCTAATGCTCCAAATAATGCCATATAAACTAATCCACAGGGCAAAAATCCATTTAGAAACCCTATTGTTAAAAAAGTATCTGTTGTTTTCTTTTTTAATTCTTTTCCCAAAGCAGATTTCACTTTAGAAATGACCTTATATAAGGGTTTTGAAAAGTTATACTTATTAAAAGTCTTATAAGGGATTAATACAATTATAATCATTATTGCTCCAATAAATATGGATAAATATTGCTGAATTCCAAACAGATAAAAGCTTTTCCCTAAAAACCCAAAGATTAATCCAATTAAACTATAGGTAAATATTCTTCCAAAATGATATAAAAATATTTGACTAAAACGGCGAAAATTATTTTCACGATCTACAGGCAACATAAAGGCAATTGGCCCGCACATACCAATACAATGAAAACTCCCTAAAAGACCAAATATGAGAGCCGAATATAGCATTTAAAACACTATCTTATCCTTAAACAAATAATTAACTCCTTCATACTTCCAGTCTATAGTAATACCCCATCTACCTTCGACAACTTTATCATCCGGAATAAACAAAATATTACTAGAAAGGTTTATGGGTAACTCAAAATCCAATTCCTTATTATTAGGTCTATAAAAATATATAACACCTTCAATATTTGAATGCTCTAAATCTCCTGGAAATTTAACTTCGACTCCTTTTGAACTGGTTGTAACTAAAATATTTTCTGAAAGTAATTGCGAATTTTTTTCTGCATCAATCTCTTCTTGATAATTTGTTGCTTTTTTATAGTATTCATCATTCGATAGATCGTGATCATATTTATCACCAGACATCATGGTAACAACCATATACATGATAAAAGCTATAAAAACTACAAAACTAATTACAATTCCAGTACCCCAGTTTATTTTCATATCTATTTTTTATATCTTCAAATTATAAATACCTGTATGATTTTAAATTTGTCAACGATAACTTCTTGGGCCTAAGAAAGATGTTGAAGTAGTTTCTATTAAAATTTCTCCACTATAAACACCAATATTAATCCTTTCCTTATCGTCTTTTAATAAGTTTGCCTTTACTTCAATAAATAAAGTCCCTTCAGATAATCCCTGTGCAGGAACTGTAAAGATATCATGACTTACTAATTTAATGGTCCCATCATGAGACATTAATTTAAAATTAACGTTTTCAATATCTTCAGATGTTTTATTAACTACCTTAAAGGTATAAACATTACTAATAATATTGTTTTCCTTATGCTCAAATAATTGCCCCGGTAATCTTAGTATATTTGCTTCTACGCTATTTCTTAAAAATAACATTCCAACTAAAACACCAACTAAAATTATAAGAACAGCACCATACCCTTTTAACCTAGGAGTAAATTTGAATTTTTCGTTTTTCTCAATATGATCTTCACTAGTATAACTTATCAACCCTTTTGGAAGGTTGACACTTTCCATAATTGAATCACAAGCATCAATACAGGCAGTACAATTAATACATTCCAATTGAGTACCGTTTCTTATATCGATTCCTGTTGGACATACTTTCACACATAAGGAACAATCAACACAATCTCCAATTCCCTGAGCTTCTCTATCTTCATTCTTTTTAAGCCTAGCTCTTCCTTCTTCTCGTTCTCCACGTTTATGATCATAGGCAACTATTACCGATTTATTATCTAATAACACTCCTTGCAATCTACCATAAGGACAAGCAATAATACACACTTGCTCTCTAAACCAAGCAAAAACAAAATAGAATACACCAGTAAATATTAATAAAGAAATTAAGGTGCTTAAATGGTTCATAGGGCCATCTGTAATTTCTTGAATTAAACGATCTCCACTAATTAAATAAGCAAGAAAAACATTAGCAATTAAAAAAGAAATTAAAAAGAAAATAATCCATTTGGTTACTCTTTTTCTTATTTTTTCAGCATTCCAGGCTTGTTTTGCAAGCTTCATTTGTTTACCTCTATCTCCTTCAATCCAGTATTCAATTCTTCTGAATACCATTTCCATAAAAATAGTTTGTGGGCACATCCATCCACAAAATATTCTTCCGAAAGCAACCGTAAACAATACGATAAAAACAACTCCAATAATCATCATTATCACAAAAATGTGAAAATCTTGTGGCCAAAATGGAAATCCAAAAATGCTAAATTTCCTTTCAAGGACGTTAAACATTAAAAATTGATTTCCATTAACTTTTAAAAATGGAGATACAAATAGAAATACTAAAAGAAAATAACTTACCCATTTTCTGTATTTATAAAAATAGCCCTTTGGTTTTTTTGGAAAAACCCAAGCTCTTTTACCTTCATCATCTATAGTACCTATAGAATCTCTAAATTTTTCGTTTTTTTCTTTTTCCAATTTATTTTAAATATAATTACTAAATGAAGTTTAAATCTCAACTTATAAAAATACAAAACCCCATACCTTTAAGTATGGGTTTTGCAAATAATAGCTTATAAATTCTTTTAATAAAAGACAATTATTCTTCTACCCAAACATCTCCTTCAGCTACTTTAGGTGCAGCTGGAGTAGTACCTTGAAAACCTAAAATATAACTTGCAACTTGTGCAATCTCAATAGGTTTTAAATCGTTTTTCCAAGAAACCATACCTTTTCCAGGTCGACCTCCTTCACTAATAGTAGTAAATGCATTTTTAATTCCACCGCCCATAATCCAAGCATCATCTGTTAGGTTGGGTCCAATACCTCCACCTCCATCTGCTTTATGACAAACGGCACAATTGGTTGTATAAATTTCTTTACCTGCTTCTAAATCTGAAGTTTCGGTTAATAATGTTACAGTAGAAGCATCTACTAAATCTTTCGCAGTCAATTTCCACTCTGCTATATCTAATTCAGCTTGAGCTACCTCTTTATCATATTCAACTGTCGTACTATCTCCATCAAATATTTCATATTTAGCTAAATAAAATACAGCAAAAAATATAGTTAAGTAAAACATATATACCCACCATGGCGGTAATGTGTTATCTAATTCCTTTATTCCGTCATAATTATGATCTAGTATAATTTCGCCTTCCTCTTCAATAGGCTTAGAATCTAAAAGTTTTGCATATAATTTCCCAAAATAACTATTGTCTTCTAAAGCATCGAATCTTTCTTGAGCTTTTTCGTCTAATGAGTTATAGATTCTTCTATCTAAAATTGATACTACTATTTCAATAAAAATAGCTAGAATTATCAATCCCCAAAATATGGCTTGAATCATTGGGTACTTTTGGTATGCAAATTGATCACCAGAATCAACTATAAACTCAAAAAAACCAAATGCAATTAATGCAAAAATGAATACTCTTAAAAATGGTGTTAATAATTTCATAATGATGGGTTGTTTTTATCGTTATCTAATGGAATGTTACTTACTTCTTCTATATGTGATTTTTTAGTGGTAAAAACCCACCAAAAAAGAACTACAAAAAAGACAAAAAATATCAGCAGGGAAATGAGGGGGTAAATTTGAACCCCTTCAATTCCTTCTAAGTTTCCTTTTATAAATCGTAACATAATTATTCTTCGTTTACGTTTACTTTAATATCTGTACCTAGACGTTGCAAATAAGCAATCATCGCTACAATTTCTCTATCTCGCATTTCAACAAATTCTTCACCTGCATCCTGAGCAGCTTTCTTATCTGCTTCGTAAGCAGTTGCAAAATCTGGATCTGCATATAAATTCTCCTCTATTTGAGCACTTTGTTCTGCCATTGAAGCTTCTGCATTAGCAATATCTTCATCTGTATATGGAACACCAAGTGTTACCATAGCTTCCATTTTTGCTGTAGTCATAGAACGGTCATGAGTTCTTTTAATCAACCAAGGATATCTTGGCATAATAGAACCATCTGATGTTGATTGAGGGTCATACAAGTGATTGAATTGCCAACTATCAGAGTATTTTCCTCCTACACGATGTAAATCTGGTCCAGTACGTTTAGAACCCCATAAAAATGGGTGATCATAAACAAACTCTCCGGCTTTAGAGTATTCTCCATAACGAGCAACTTCAGATCTAAATGGTCGTATCATTTGTGAGTGACAAGACACACAACCTTCTCGAATATATAAATCACGACCTTCTAATTCTAAAGGAGTGTATGGTTGAACACTTGATATTTTTGGAATATAATCATCAACCATTAATGATGGTACAATTTGTACTAAACCACCAATTAAAATAGCTACAGTAGCATATATTGTTAAGCGTACTGGTCTTCTTTCTAACCAAGTATGCCATCCTTCTCCGCTTGTTCGTTTAGCAGTAACTTTATCAAGTGCTGGAGCTTCAGCCAATTCGTCTTCAACTTTACTACCCGATTTAATGGTCATAATCATATTATAAACCAATATTAACATCCCTATTAAGAACATAGTTCCTCCTATTGCTCTCATCCAGTACATTGGCATAATTTGGTTTACAGTCTCTAAGAAGTTACCATAAACAAGTGTCCCGTTTGGATTGAATTGTTTCCACATAGAAGCTTGAACAAATCCAGCAACATACATAGGTAAAGCATACATTATAATTCCTAGAGTACCAATCCAGAAGTGGAAATTAGCTAATTTTAAAGACCATATTTTAGTTTTAAACATCCTAGGTATTAACCAGTAAATCATACCAAAAGTTAAAAATCCATTCCAAGCTAAGGCACCAACGTGCACGTGAGCAATAATCCAATCACTAAAGTGAGCAATTGCATTTACATTTTTTAATGAAAGCATAGGTCCTTCAAAAGTTGCCATACCATAACCAGTAACTGCAACTACCATAAATTTTAATACTGGATCTACTCGAACTTTATCCCAAGCTCCACGTAATGTTAGTAGTCCATTAATCATACCACCCCAAGATGGAGCAATTAGCATAACTGAAAAGGCAACCCCTAAATTTTGTGCCCAGTCTGGTAAAGCTGAATATAATAAATGGTGAGGTCCTGCCCATATATAAATAAATATTAAAGACCAAAAGTGAACAATAGAAAGTTTATAAGAGTAAACAGGTCTATTAGCCGCTTTAGGTATAAAGTAATACATTAACCCTAAGAAAGGTGTAGTTAGGAAAAATGCAACTGCATTATGTCCGTACCACCATTGCACTAATGCATCTTGAACACCTGCATAAGCAGAATAACTTTTTAATGCACTTACAGGCAATTCCATACTATTAAAAATATGTAATACCGCAACAGTAACAAATGTGGCTAAGTAAAACCAAATTGCAACATAAATATGGCGCTGTCTTCTTTTAAGAATTGTACCAATTAAATTAATTCCGAATACTACCCAGATTAAAGCAATTGCAATATCTATAGGCCACTCTAATTCTGCATATTCTTTTGAAGTTGTGTATCCTAATGGAAGTGTTATTGCAGCTGAAACAATAATTAATTGCCAACCCCAGAAATTAATTTTACTTAGTAGGTCACTAAACATTCTAGCTTTTAACAATCGCTGTAATGAATAATATACTCCAGCAAAAATAGCATTCCCAACAAATGCGAATATTACTGCATTGGTATGTAATGGTCTTAATCTACCAAAACTTAACCAAGAAATTCCGTCTGTTAAATTGGGAAACATAAACATAAATGCGAGTATTAACCCTACGAGCATACCAACAACACCCCAAAGCATTGTTGCATAAATAAAATTCTTTACGATTTTATTATCGTAATAAAATTGTTGTACTTCCATAATTAATTTTGATTTTTAATGTTGGTTGGTTTTTTTTTCTTTGGCTCTTTGACTAATTCATCATCAAATAACATTCGAATTGAAGGAGTATATACGTCATCATATTGCCCTCTACTAACAGAAATAATAAAAGCAATAAAAAATCCAATAGCCACTACTACGCTAATAGCAAGTAGCATGTAAATTATATTCATTCATTCAAATTTAGCCACAAATATAGTCTCCTTCAAATATACGAAAAATGACAAATATCAGCTTATTATACTTTTTTTAACATTTTACCAACATATCCAGTTGCTAGTGTGGTAAATACTACAATACTAATGGAACTTAAAGGCATTAAAATAGCAGCAATAACAGGCATTAATTTACCTGTTACTGCAAAATAGAGGCCCGTAATATTGTATAAAAACGAAAACACAAAACTCCATTTAATAATTGTTAAAGATTTTTTTGAAGCCTTCAAATAATCTGGAATTAATGAAAATTTTGTTGAATCTAGAATTCCATCGCAAGCAGGTGAAAAAACATTTATATTTTCTGAAACTACAATTCCAACATCACTTTGTGCCAAAGCACCAGCATCATTCAAACCATCACCAATCATTAATACCATCTCCCCTTTTTGTTGTAAATTTTTAACAAAATTCAATTTTTGCTGAGGATCTTGCTGAAATAATAATTGAGTTCCTTTTGGTAAAATTGACTCCAATCGATCTTTTTCTCCTTCATTATCTCCCGAAAGTATAACCAGTTTTGAAGACGAATTTAACTCTTCAAAAACATCTTCCATTCCATTTCTATAGGTATTCTGAAAAACAAATCTCCCAAGAAAATTTTCATTTATTTCCAGATATACCGAAGTTTGAAATTCATCTATATCTCCTTTATAATCAATAAATTTTGAAGAGCCCACTTTTACTTTCATTCCCTTATAACTTGCTTCAATTCCTTTACCCGTCAATTCTTCAAATTCATCAAGCTTTATAATTTCTTTTTCAGTTAAAGTTTCATATACCTGTCTGCTTAAAGGGTGATTTGAAGCTCTTAGAATATTATACAATACTGTTTCTTCATTTTCTGACAAATCATTTCCTTTATAAACAACACTGCTCTTTTTATTAGAAGTAATAGTGCCCGTTTTATCAAAAATGATAGTATTTATTCTTGCAATTCTTTCAATTACATTGGCATTTTTTAAATAAAATTTTTGACGCCCAAAAATCCGAAGCATGTTTCCCAAGGTAAAAGGTGATGACAGTGCGATAGCACAAGGGCAAGCAATTATTAATACCGCTGTAAAAACATTTAAAGCTTTTGAGGAATCATAATACAACCAAAAAGAAGTAGATATAAATGCAATTAATAAAACAACTAGTGTAAATCGTTGACTAATACTATCAATTAAACTTTGGAATGCTTGCACTTTATCTTCCTTAAAGGCATCATTACTCCACAATTGGGTTAGGTAACTTTGCTCTACAGATTTTAAAGCTTCTATTTCAATAACACCAGATTGTTGTTTCCCACCAGCAAATAATTTATCTCCAGATATTTTTTGAACTGCCTCTGCTTCACCAGTTACAAAACTGTAATCTATATTCGCATCTCCATTAATAAGTATTCCATCGACAGGAATAAGTTCGCTATTTCTTATTAATAATCGATCTCCTTTTTTAATTTCATAAACCTGAACATTCTCTTCCTTTTTATGTTCATTAATCCTTGTTACTGCAATAGGAAAATAAGATTTATAATCTCTTTCAAAAGACAAAAACGTATAGGTTCTTTGTTGAAAATATTTACCTATTAATAAAAAGAAAATCAATCCTGTTAAGCTATCAAAAAAACCGGTTCCAATATCTAATATAATCTCTATAGAACTACGAATAAATAAAACTGAAATACCTAAAGCAATAGGCACATCTATATTCAATATTCCTGATTTCAAGCCTTTAAATGCTGAAACAAAATAACCCCACCCAGAATAAAACACTACAGGAAGTGAAAAGAAAAACATTAACCACCTAAAAAGGTATTTGTATTTATCGAGCCAAATTTCATTTACTTCAAAATATTCTGGAAATGACAAAAACATAATATTTCCAAAAGCGAAACCAGCAACCCCAAGTTTATAAATTAATTGTCTGTCAATATTTTTTTTACCTGAAGTATAATCTTCTAATGATATATACGGCTCATATCCAATTGAACTTAATAATAGCACTAATTCTTTTAAAGATAAATCGTTGGACTTATAGGTAATTCTAACTGTTTTTTTAGGAAAATTAACCTGGGAAGCAGTTACAAAAGGTTGAAGTTTATGTAAATTTTCCAATACCCATATACAAGAACTGCAATGGATGGTTGGTATATATAAGGTGATAATCTGATGATTTCCATCATCAAATTCTAATAATTTTTTAGAAATTTCAGTGTTATCTAAAAAGTCATATTTCCCAGAAATAATATTAGGAGTTGACCCTGGAGTGTTCTGTAAATCGTAATAACACGTTAAATCATTTTCAGAAAATATTTCATAAACGGTCTTACATCCATTGCAACAAAAAGACTTGTTATCTGTAACAATCTCATTCTTATAACATAAATCACCACAATGATAACAAGATGTCTCTTCTTTTTTATTACTCATAACTTCAATTTACAAATGTTGAATTTAAGCTAATAATTAAATATGACAAATATCAGTTTTCTATAATTTTTATACTATTTTTGTTTTTATGAGTCATAAATGTGAAAGATGTATTGTTAGGAAGTTTTCATCGTTAAATGCTTTAACAAAAGATCAATTAAAAGATATATCCATTGGAAAAACAAGTCATACTTTTAAAAAAGGAGATGTAATTTTTGATGAAGGTGAAAACTTAAAAGGCATATACTGTTTAAGATACGGTATAGCTAAATTATCCAAACTTAGCACTAACGGTAAAGATCAAATTATTAAGTTTGTAAGTGATGGAGAGGTACTAGGTCAACGGTCAGTAATTTCTAGAGAACCTGCAAATTTAAGAGCAGTTGCTATTAATGACATTGATTCTTGCTTTATCCCTAAAAATTTAATCTTAAATAATTTAGAGAATAATCCTAATTTTTCATTAGAAATACTACAAAATTTAGCTCATGAGCTTAAAGAAGCTGATGATGTTATTGTAAACATATCTCAAAAACCTGTTAAAAACAGAATTGCAGAAACACTACTGCATTTAAAAGATAGTTTTGGTGTTGATCAAGAAGGGTTTATGATCATTCAACTTTCAAGAGAAGATATTTCTAATATTGTAGGTACTGCTACCGAATCTTGTATACGAATGCTTTCTGAATTAAAAAAAGAAGGTTTCATTGTAACTTCAGGTAAAAGAATTAAGATCACCAATAAAGTAGCACTTCAAAAATTAGCAGAAGGCATCCAAAATTAAACTTTATTTATAAAGCTTTTTGCAATTTCTTTAATCTAATCATCAATATTATTTAATAAGTTATAATTAACAAATAATTTATTTTTACCTTTAAGGATATTATTTTTTGATTATGAATGAAAAATTAATATCTAAGAAAAAGCCTGTATTTCCAGTATCTAAGGACCTAACTAATTACTTAATTAAAAATGGGAGAAATATAAAAATTCCCATTAGTTATGATGATTTATTACGTTTTCAAGGCTCAGTTTCAATTTTTGATGAAAATGGTGATGATACACTTTGGCTATGTACCTATTTTTCAGAACATGAAAGAGAAGAAATTGAGTTAGGACTTAAAAAAATATACACCATATTGCATGCAGACGGAAATGATTCAACTCTACCTTTTCTTAGTGTTGACAGTATAGATTATTGCACTTTCGGAAACACAAAGCCCTTCAGAATAAAAATTAGAAATATATTAAATGACAATTACACTTTTTACTATTTAAAACGAGCTGATGCTTCCAGAGTATATGGATTAGAATTAGAGCATTTATTATCTCCAAATCATATTGATTTTTTAGTTTACAAAGACACAATTATCGAAGATCATATTTCAGGTATACCCTGTGATGTTTTTATAGAAGATAACTTAGATAGTTGTTCTATTCAAGATAAAAAAGCATTGTCTAAAGAATTTGTGAAATTTAATGAACGTTGCTTTGTTAGATTATTAGGGGATATGAGAGCGTATAATTATGTTGTTGTATTAACTCATGATTTTGATAGAATTCAATATCGATTAAGAGCAATCGATTTCGACCAACAAAGCTATGAGGGTAATGTTAAAGTTTATAAGCCACAATTTTTAAAAGAAAATAACGAATTAGTAAAAATGTCTTTAGAATTGCTTCAAAAAGGATCCATAGATCAATACGAAAAAGAAGAACGATCTTTATTAGCAAAACGAGCAATTAGTAGTGCATATCGATTAAAACATCTTTTAAAATGCATGCAGACAGATAATATATCAACTATAGATAACACGAATGAATTAAAAGGAGATTTATTTAAACTTACTGGCGATGTTAATTTTAAAAAATCTAACAATATGGGGGAAATATTAAAAAGTGCATTAGATTTTATTATTAGAAATTACAAAACTGAAAACCCATACATTATTAATAACCATTAAAAAGCCCTGATCTCGAAGGGAAAGTTATGAAAATTAAAAAAATACTAGTTGCAAATCGAGGCGAAATTGCAATACGAGTTTTAAGAGCCTGTACAGAAATTAATGTAAAAACGGTAGCAATTTTCACTTACGAAGATCGATATTCACAACATCGTTATAAAGCAGACGAATCCTATCAAATTGGAGAAAATAATCAGCCTTTAAAGCCCTATTTAAATATTGAAGAAATAATAAGTTTAGCAAAGTCTAAAAATGTAGATGCTATTCATCCTGGTTATGGTTTTCTTTCTGAAAATTCAGATTTCGCAAGACAATGTGCCAAAAAAGGAATCATATTTATAGGTCCTAACCCTGAGGTTATGGATGCTTTAGGCGATAAAATTACCGCAAAGAAAAACGCCATTAAATGTAAAGTTCCAGTAATTGAAGGCAATAAAAAGAAGCTTTCTTCATTAAAAGTTGCACTTTCTGAAGCTTCCGAAATTGGATACCCTCTTATGTTAAAAGCTGCTTCTGGAGGAGGTGGTAGAGGAATGCGAATTGTAAGGTCTTCTAGTGAATTAGAACAAAATTTTGATTCTGCTAGAAACGAATCTCTTAATGCTTTTGGAGACGATACGATGTTTTTAGAAAAATATGTTGAAGACCCTAAACACATCGAAGTTCAGATTGTAGCAGATAACCATGGAAACATTCGACACTTACATGAACGTGATTGCTCAGTACAAAGACGTCACCAAAAAGTAGTCGAAATCGCTCCTTCTTTTAATATTTCTGAAGAAGTAAAACAAAACCTTTATAAATATGCTTTAGCAATCGCCAAACAAGTAAATTACAACAATATTGGTACAGTTGAATTTTTGGTAGATAAAACAGAAAATGTTTATTTTATTGAAGTAAATCCACGGATACAAGTAGAGCATACTGTTACTGAAATGGTAACAGGAATTGATTTGGTAAAAACCCAAATATTCGTGGCGGGTGGATATAAATTATCCGACACTCAAATTAAAATTCATGATCAAGATTCTATTGCTACTTACGGCTTCGCTTTACAATGTAGAATAACCACCGAAGATCCTACAAACAACTTCACACCAGATTATGGAACTATTACGACTTACCGTTCTGCTTCAGGTATGGGAATACGTTTAGATGCAGGTAGTATTTATCAATCGTATAAAGTGAGTCCGTTTTTTGATTCTATGTTGGTAAAAGTCTCTTCTCATGGCAGAACCTTAGACGGGGCGGTTAGAAAAATGGTGAGAGCTTTAAAAGAGTTTAGAATTAGAGGTGTTAAAACCAATATTCATTTTTTACAAAATGTGATACAACATCCAAAGTTTAAGGATGGAAAAACGACCGTTAATTTTATTCAGAAAACACCTGAGTTATTTAAAATTAGACTTTCACAGGATCGTTCTTCAAAAGTATTAAAATATTTAGGAGAAGTTATTGTAAATGGAAACCCTGATGTTAAGTTTGTAGAAGAAACCAAGGTTTTTAGAGACGCTAAAATTCCTGCCTACGATCATTTTTCAAAGTATCCAAAAGGAACTAAAGATTTACTTACAGAATTAGGTCCCGATAAATTTAGCAAATGGTTACGTGATGAAAAGAAAATACACTACACAGATACAACCATAAGGGATGCTCATCAATCCTTATTAGCAACTCGTATGCGAACCTACGATATGCTAAAAGTAGCAGAAAGTTTTGCAAAAAACCACGCCAATACCTTTAGTATAGAAATGTGGGGCGGTGCTACTTTTGATGTTTGCTTACGTTTTTTACATGAAAGTCCTTGGTCTCGATTACGTGAATTAAGAAAAGCAATGCCGAATATATTATTTCAGATGTTGCTACGTGGTTCTAACGCAGTAGGTTATAAAGCGTATCCAGATAATTTAATTGAAAAATTTGTAGATAAATCTTGGGAAAATGGGATTGATATCTTTAGAATTTTTGATTCATTAAACTGGGTAAAAGCAATGGAGCCTAGTATAAGATATGTCAGAAATACCAAAGGAGCTTTAGCGGAAGCTGCCATAAGCTATACTGGAAATATATTAGATACTACTCAAACCAAATACAACTTAAAGTATTATTTACAATTAGCAAAAGATTTAGAAAATGCTGGAGCTCATATTATAGCTTTAAAAGATATGGCTGGTTTATTAACTCCGTATGCTGCAACCGAACTAATTGGAGCTTTAAGAAATACAGTAAAGCTTCCTATTCATTTACATACTCATGACACCTCTTCCCTTCAATCCGCAACCTATTTAAAAGCTATTGAAGCTAATGTAGATGTTGTTGATGTTGCTCTTGGAGGATTGTCTGGACTTACTTCACAACCTAATTTTAATTCGGTGGTGGAAATGATGAAATATCACGAAAGAGCACATGATTTTGATATGCCCAAACTAAATCAATTTTCAAATTATTGGGAAGATATTAGAGAGTATTATTATCCATTTGAGTCTGGTTTAAAGTCTGGAACAGCCGAGGTATACCAACATGAAATTCCTGGTGGACAGTATTCTAATTTACGTCCACAAGCAACTGCTTTAGGATTAGGAGGCCGTTTTGATGAAGTAAAGAAAATGTATACTGAAGTAAATACGATGTTCGGTAATCTAGTAAAAGTAACCCCTTCATCAAAAGTAGTTGGAGATATGGCAATTTTTATGGTTACCAATAATTTAACACCTGAAGATGTGATGGAAAACGGAGAAGAAATTTCTTTTCCAGATTCGGTAATCGATTTCTTCAAAGGAGATTTAGGACAACCTGTGGGTGGCTTTCCAAAAAAGCTTCAGAAAATAGTACTGAAAAATCAAAATCCTTTTAAAGACAGGCCAAATGCACACTTAGAACCTATTGATTTTGATGTTGCTTTAGAAGATTTTAAAAAGAAATATCAAAAAGGATTTTCAAGAGCAATCGAGTTTGAAGACTTTTTATCCTACTTATTATATCCTAGAGTTTTTGACCAAGCTCATGAAAATTACAAAAAGTATGGAAACTTAGCTATTCTCCCTACACTCAATTTCTTTTACGGAATGAAAATACAGGAGGAAACTCTCATTGAGTTAGAACCAGGAAAAGTAATTATTGTAAAATTACTATCGGTTAGTAATCCTAATGAAGAAGGTATTAGAACCGTTTTCTTTAAGATTAACGGAGAAAATAAAATGGTGGAAGTCCTTGACAAAGAATTAAATATTAGCAAGGTAGAAAATGTAAAAGCGGATGAAAGTAATATCGATGAGATTGGTTCTCCATTACAAGGCTTGCTTTATAAGGTATTAGTAAAAAAGGGGCAAGAAATAAAAGAAAATGACCCACTATTCATTATTGAAGCAATGAAAATGGAAACCACTGTAACTGCAATTCGGGATTGTAAAGTTAAATCAATAACCCTAAAAGCCGGAGAAATGGTTATGCAAGATGATTTAGTTATGAATATGGAATAATTTAATAATTGCTATTTGTAAATCAAGTTTTTATTATTAGAAAGAATTAACTTTGACATTTCTAATTTCTATTAGAAAAACGGCCTCGTAGTTCAACTGAATAGAATATCAGATTTCGGCTCTGAGGGTTACAGGTTTGAATCCTGTCGAGGTCACTATAAATAAAAAATCCGTAATAAAAATTACGGATTTTTTATTTACTACAATTTCATGAATACTTAAAAAATGTATTTATTAATTATTAAAACTCAAAATTAAATCCAAGTAAAAATCCCTGATTCCCTACATTGTATACAAAATTATCTTCTTGATAATCTGGTCTATACAATTGATATCCAAGAGTCAAACCAAATAGCTTTGTAAATTGATAACCAACATATCCATTAAGCTTGTAACTGTATTCTGTACCAAGACCAAATCCACCAATATCTGCTCTACCACCAAGGCTAAATTTATTCCAGTCGTTACGGAACCTAACACCTATATAAGGTTCTAAAAAATTAAAATCCTTCTTTGAAACTTCAACCTCATCAATTTCTAAGTTTACATTAACATCAAAAAAGCGAGCACCCACTAATGCATCCAAAGAAAAATTTCCAGATCTTGCAAAAGTATATCCAAGACCACCTTCAAATAAATTTTGCTTAAGTCGTACTCTTGTGTCGTGTGTATTTATAGGGCCTTCTAATTGACTATCTTCTCCAAGTTTTGCATAAAAAACATCTAACATAAAAGATAATCTATCTTTTCTTGCTTCCGCATGAAACATAGCTGCCATTTTTAAATTTGAAATAATATCATCCTTAAAAGTTAAATCAACAGGAATGTCTTCTTGATTTAAAACTGTTACTTTTCCGTTTAAACTTGTCTTCCATAAATAAGGGGTCACACTAAAGTTCCAAGAATTATCTTCACTTTTTGTTTCATTTTCTACTTGTGAAATTCCAAAAAAAGGAATACAAAATATTAATGCATAGATTATTGTTTTTTTCATACTGTTTGTTTTAATTGTTTTTATTTATTTACGTCTTACTCTTTTTTACTTTTTATTGCCTAAACCATAAAGGAAATTATATTCTTTACTAGTTTATTAATTGGTATATCCATAAAAACTAGTGCAATAAATGGTACTGCTGTCATTACCAAAAGAGGAATAAAATCCCTTAATGTATATGGCACGTATTTCATTTGAATCACATTAAACATTACTGAGTTGTAATCTGAAACTGCAGAATATTCTGAGGTTTTAAGATCCTTTTCAGAAACCTGTTCAAAGCTCCTTGATGTTTTTTTTCTAAACTCACGATACATTCCGTTACTAAAATCATAATTACTAAATACATTTTCTTCTTTAGCATTAATCATTTTACTAGAGAAGAATAATAGAGGTAAGGCGAAAAATAGAATCATAAAAAATAAATATCCAACAACCGGAACTTTTAAATCTGTAAGATGCAAACCTTCAATTAGCATAAAATCTAACATATTCCCAACAATAGCTGCAGATATAGCAAAAGCAATAAGCGAGAAGTAACGCATAGCATAGTTAGGTTTTTTACTTTTTGCGGAAGCTGAAGATATTAATACTTATGATTATATGACCACGATAGATTTTGGGCTAAACTTTGGTTTGGGTTATAAATTAAAAAACGGAATTAACTTTGAAGCACGTTACAATTTAGGTTTATCTAATATTTGGGAAACCTATTATTACGGAAACGATGCCGTTATTAATAATAAAAATGGTGTTTGGCAATTAACATTGGGTTACACTATTAAGTAAAAAGAACATACCACCATAATACAGGAAGCCCAATTAATTTAAAATTAATTGGGCTTTTATATATTTCTTTTGGTAAGTAAAATTTGTTATACAATTTTAATCATTTAACTTTATAGAATTATTTTTAGAATTTAGTTTTTCATGAATAAAATATTAACTTTTGTGCTTTTATTTTTCACCTTATTTGTTTTTCAGAATAAGGCTGTTGCACAAAAAACTGATACTATTTATCATATTAATGGTAATGTACTAACAGGTGATTTTAAAAATCTAAGATATGGTGTAGTTACATGGAAAATGGATGGAATGGGAACCATTAGCTATGAAGAAGTTAAAATAAATACTATAATTTCCAATAAACAATTTGAAATAAAAATGAAAGATGATCATATTTATTTCGGATCTTTTGCAGCCTCAGAAACAAATAGAACAGTTTATATAATCATGGCTGATGAAAAAAAGTTGATTAATGTTGAAGATATTCTGGAGGTTTATCCGATAAAAAGAAACTTTTGGATGCGTACCAGTGGAGACTTTAGTTTAGGATTAAATTACTCTAAAGGTAGTAATGTTACTACATTTTCATTTTCAGGAAATGTAGATTATCGAAAAAAGAATTCTTATTTTAAAATAACTTGGGACAGTAATAATACTTTTCAATCAGATACTATAAGTTCTACAAAATCGGATATAAGTTTTGCCTGGCAACGAATTTTTAATAAAGGATGGTCAACACAAACTGCTTTAACTGGAAGTCAAAATTTAGAATTAGGAACTAAATTACGTTGGGAATTAGATCTAATGGGTATAAAAGATATTGCATATAACAGTTGGAACCGATTATATTTTGGTGCTGGAATGAGTGGTATAAGTGAAACTCCTTACGGAAATATTGATTCACAAGACGATTTAGCAGCTATTTTCCAACTTGCATGGAAAGTGTATAAATATACCAGCCCTAAAATTTGGGTGGACGCTAATATTAGCTATTTACCCTATTTTACTGATAATAGATCTAGAACTGTTTTTAATTTAAATCCCCAGATTAGTGTTTTGAGTGATAATTTTAAAGTAGGTTTCAGTTTCTATTACAATTATGACACCAACCCTTCAGAAAATGCAAATTCTTCTGAAGATTATGGATTGAATTTACAATTAACCTTTCATTTTCATTAGTTTTATTAAAAACATTAAAGGCTAATAATAACCAAATTAAAAATAAACAAATCTTCATTATCGTTTTTTACTATCTTTGAGACTCAATTATTAAAAACAATTAATTATTATTATGAAAAAATTACTTATTATCTTATCAATCGTTGCATTTACAAATGTTACTTACGCTCAAACAATAACTGTAAATGATGCTGCTAAAGCAACAAAAAGTGTAACAAAATCTGCTGAAAGTGCTACAAAAACAAATTCTAAGGATGTTCAAGAAAAAATCCAAAATGGATTAGTAAACAATGATGAATTGGCTTCTATGGGAGCTAGTTACTTAAAAAGTAATCCTGAAACTAGATCAACTTTTGCAACTTTATATAAAGAGAATAAAGGTTCTATTAATCAAGCTATGAAAGCTGTAATGAATAATCCTAAATTAAAAAGTTCTGTAATGGATTGGATTAATGGAAATCCAGATGTAATGAACAAAGCATTAAGTATGTTAGGAATGTAAATTATTAATATACTCATCACAAAAAAAGAGGTTTCAACTTATTGAAACCTCTTTTTTTGTGTGTTATAATTTTATCAATTAGGAAAGTTTTCTTTTGACAATTCCTGAAATTGTTTTACCATCTGCTTTACCAGCTAATTGACTATTGGTAAGCCCCATTACTTTCCCCATATCTTTCATAGAATTGGCACCAGTTTGTGCAATAATTTCAGATACTACTTTTTCAACTTCTTCCTCAGTCATTTGTTTAGGTAAAAACTGAGCTAATACAGCTGCTTGGTCTAGTTCTGGGCTAGCTAAATCTTCTCTATTCTGCTCAGTAAAAATAGCAGCACTATCCTTACGTTGCTTTACTAATTTTTGTAATAATTTATTCTCATCTGCTTTCGTTAGCTCACTAGATGCTCCACTAGTCTTTGCTAAAATCAATTCAGATTTTACAGCACGAAGTGCAGCTAAAGCTACTTGATCTTTTGCTTTCATTGCCGTTTTCATGGCTTCCATTATATTCTTTTCTAAGCTCATAGTTCTTATTTATTAGGACTGCAAATATACGAAATTTTGTTTCAAAGCTATTGGTTTACTTCAATCTGAAAACAAAGTATAAAAGCAAAAAAAAGCCCAAGAATAACAATTGTTATCCCTAGACTTTTCAGCTTAAAGTGCAGATTATTTAATCTACATTATCATGCAAAAACGAATTATTCTTACGTAAATCCAAATCGTTATCCTCGTCTGTGTTTAATGAGGTCCTTGACAAGTTAGCATCTTGATTTGCCGTTTCTTCTAATTCAATACCCATTCGTTTATAAGCAGGCTGTTTTTCTATTTCATCGATATGAGAAGGCTTTTTATTAAACTTATAATTAAACTCTTTCATTTGACGTTTTCTAATTTCTGTACGCTCACTTAAGAGTTTAGAAATTGGAGTGTTTAAAGGATCTTCTGGCTCATTTTCATCATTATTCACAGTTTCTGGAACGTCTACAATTCTAGTTTCAAAAACAATCTCCTCTTCACTAATTTCATCTTCTACAGCTAATGGCTTAGCCTCATTTAAATGATCTTCCATTTCTTGATAGTTATCTAAACTATAAGTAATCGTTTTTTCTTTTGTTACTTCAGTAATAGGTGCAACTTCTATATGATCGTTAACTTCAATTTCTTCAATACTCGATGTGATGGTTTCTACCTCTCTGTTAATTTTTTGTTGTTGCTCTTTAGCTTCAATAGAATCCTCAGAAGCTTTGTTTACTTCTAAATCGAACATTAATATTTGTTCATCAGACGACTCACTTTCTCTATTTACTTCTGTAAATGAATCTTCAGTTTCTACTTCTTCATTCATTTTAGAATCTACGATAATAAAATCCTCAACATTAATCTCGTTGATATTTACTTCTTGAAATTCAGCTAAATGATGAATGTCAATTTCTTCATATTTTACATCAATGTTTTTTAATAAATCTGAAGTCTCAATATAATCTTCAAAAGGGACTGATTTTGTAGGTACAGCTACATCCTCAACTTCTTCAAATAAAGAATGTCTAATTATAGGTTCTTCTTTTTCAATAACAGGTTCTTCAACCACATTATCTAAAATCATATTACTTTCGATTTCTTTTTTGTTGGACATTAACATCTGTTCTGCCCTTTGTTCATCTTCAAGAATATGAATTACTTTTTTAGATTCAGTATTTACAATATCATTTTGTTGCTCTACATTAAATCCTGTAGCTATCACAGTAATAGCAATGGCATCTTCTAAGGTTTCATCATCACCTACACCCATAATAATATTAGCACCATGTCCAGCCTCACTCTGGATAAAGTCACTAATCTCACCTATTTCATCAATCGTAATTTCTTCAACTCCAGAAACAATTAACAACAGAACATTGGTTGCTCCTTTAATTTTATTATCATTTAAAAGGGGTGAATCTAACGCTTTTGCAATAGCATCAGAAGCTCTATTAGTTCCACTTGCACTTGCGCTTCCCATAATTGCAGTTCCACTATTTGAAAGCACTGTTTTAGCATCACGTAAATCAATATTTTGTGTGTAATGGTGTGTTATTACTTCTGCAATACCTCTAGCTGCAGTTGCTAAAACTTCATCTGCCTTAGAAAACCCTGCTTTAAAGCCAAGATTTCCATAAACATCACGTAATTTATTATTGTTGATTACAATAAGAGAATCGACATTATCTCTTAATCTTTCAACTCCAATATTAGCTTGTTGGTTTCTCATTTTACCTTCAAATTCAAAAGGTATCGTTACAATCCCAACGGTAAGAATATTTAAATCCTTTGCCATTTTTGCAATGATAGGCGCAGCACCAGTACCCGTACCACCACCCATTCCAGCAGTAATAAATAGCATTTTTGTATTCGTGGTAAGCATATCTTTTATATCCTCCATACTTTCAACGGCAGCTTGCTCTCCAATTTCTGGATTAGCACCTGCTCCAAGTCCTTCAGTTAAAGTAACTCCTAATTGTATTTTATTAGGAACAGGACTACTTTCCAAGGCTTGTGAATCTGTGTTGCAAATAACAAAATCAACACCGTTTATCCCTTGACTAAACATGTGATTGATTGCATTACTACCACCACCACCAACACCAATGACTTTTATCACATTGGATTGGTTGATTGGCATGTCGAACGTAAAATTTTCAATTTGATTATTACTGCTCATAATTTCATTTTTTGTGAGGTTGTTAGTTAGTTTTATTATGATGTTTTATTATTCTGCATTATCTAAAAAGTCTTTTAAGTTTTCTACCCATCTATCAAAAAATCCTTTTCCTTTAGCTTTTGGTTTTTCTTTTATTTCTTCTTCTACTTCTTGATCTGATTGCTGCTCTTCATTTTCTTCAACTATGATCTCTTCTTCAACATTGTCTTTTATGTTTTCCAATCCATTAAGCACTAAACCAACAGCAGTTGCATACATTGGGCTTGTAACTTCACTGTCACTATCGCCAGCCATATGCTCATTTGGGTACCCTACACGAGTGTCCATTCCTGTTATATATTCAACTAATTGCTTTAGATGTTTTAATTGAGATCCTCCACCAGTTAACACGATTCCTGCAATTAATTTCTTCTTTTGCTCTTCGTGTCCGTAATTTTTTATTTCTAAATAAACTTGCTCTATAATTTCAATTACTCGAGCATGAATAATTTTAGAAAGATTTTTAAGTGTTATTTCTTTGGGTTCTCTTCCTCTTAATCCAGGAATAGAAACAATTTCATTGTCCTTATTTTCACCAGGCCAAGCTGAACCAAATTTAATTTTTAATAATTCTGCTTGCTTTTCAATTATTGAACAACCTTCTTTAATATCTTCGGTAATCACATTTCCACCAAAAGGAATTACGGCAGTATGTCGTATAATTCCATCTTTAAATATGGCTAAATCGGTCGTTCCTCCTCCTATATCGATTAAAGCTACACCAGCTTCCTTTTCTTCATTTCCTAAAACAGCATTTGCTGAGGCTAAAGGCTCTAAAGTGATACCAGATAATGTTAACCCAGAACTTTTAATACATCTTCCTATGTTTCTAATCGAAGATACTTGTCCAACAACTACATGAAAATTAGCTTCTAATCTTCCACCATACATTCCAATCGGTTCTGCTATCTCACTTTGTCCATCTACTTTAAAATCTTGAGGTAGTACATGGATTATCTCCTCACCAGGTAACATTACTAATTTATGAACTTGATTACACAGATTCTCAATATCATTATCGTCTATTACAATATCACTGTCTTTTCTGGTGATATAATCACTATGTTGAAGACTACGTATATGTTGTCCAGCAATCCCAACAATTACATCAGAAATTTTTAAACCTGAAGAAGTTTCAGCATCCTGTACTGCTTGTTGAATAGACTGAATAGTTTGTGTAATATTATTTACAACACCCCGATGAACTCCCAAACTTTTAGACTTTCCAAGACCTAAAATTTCAAGCTTACCATACTCATTGTACCTTCCAATCATGGCAACAATCTTGGTAGTCCCAATGTCTAAACCTACAGCTATTTTATTATTATCCATTTGTATTCCTTTTTGTAGCTACAACCTGATCTTTAAACTTTAAATTTATCAAACTGTAATTTTCAAGTAAACTGTCTTGCTTTGTTAGTTTATAAAACGCTTTAAATTTTTGAAACTTATTATCTATATCAATAGATTTTCCAAAAAACACTTTTATATCATTCTTTCGAATTCTTAAAATCACATTTCCTGCATCATCTACATCCAATCCAACGACATATTCTTTCATAAAATCATCAGCCCTTATTCTTTTCACTAATTCTGTTACTTCAGTATATCTATTTTCTGATATTCCTGAAATAATTGGAACTCGTGCTGAATGAACAAATGACATCGGCATTTTTTTTCCGTCTTCATCCAAATAATAACTTGGGTTCCCTTCAACTCTAGCAATCGGATTTCTCTGCTCAATTTTCGCTCCTAAAACACCATCAACGGTTATATAAACCTCTGCACCTTTAATCATTGGGTTTTCCAACAATCTACTTTCCATCTTATTCAAATCTAAAGTTTCTTTACCTATACTCGTAACACTGTCTTCATTTTGTATTAACAATTTATTAACCGAATTTTGAGTGATAAATAACCTGTTTTCATCCCTAAAATCTACCTTGATTTTAGTGATTTCTCGCACCTCATTTCTTTGTTTACTGAACCCAAACATAAAAACGATTAAACTCGTTACAACTAAAAATTTTATGAAGCCCCAATTAATTTTCATTCTTCAAATATTTAGTTACCGACTCCACTTCAACGCCTATATCTCCAGCACCTACCATTAGTTTCACTTTACAATTTGAGTTCTTTATTTCCTTAGCAAGATCTTCTTTAGAAACTATTTTTTTATTATTATTTTCAATTTTATCAAGTAACCATTTTGAGGCAACTCCCTCAATAGGTTCTTCCCTTGCAGGATAGATATCCAATAAAATCACTTCATCAAAAAAGGATAAACTTTTCGCAAACTCTTCTACAAAATCTTTTGTTCTAGAAAATAAATGCGGTTGAAAAGCAATCAATTTTCTATTATTAGGATACATTTCAGAAACTGCTTGATATAACGCATCTATTTCAGTTGGATGATGTGCATAATCATCAATTAATACCAAATTTTCAGTTCTTATTTTATAGGTAAATCTTCTTTTTACACCTTTAAAATCCTGTAAAGCTTTGGACAGGCAATCAGTTGGCGTACCAGCTAAAATTGCCATGCCCAAAGCGGTAACAGCATTAAACATATTATGATGACCTGGTAAATGGAATCGCAAATTTTTTATCTCTTCGGAAGGTGTTTTTAAATCAAAGACATAGCTTCCATCCTCAATTCTAACATTTTTAGCTTCAAAATCTGCACTTTCTATTGCTGAAACCGTTTTCCCTTTTAACGGGAGTCCTTTTTTAAACAATAATTTATTCGGGTCTGAAACCAACTCAGAAAATTCTATAAATGTATTTTCTAATTCTGAAGAAGTCCCATAAATATCTAAATGATCTGCATCCATAGATGTAACACAGGCAATTGTAGGGTTTAAATGAAGAAACGAGCGATCAAACTCATCAGCTTCAACCACCATAATATCACTTCCATTATAAATTAAATTAGAATTGAAGTTTTCTGAAACACCTCCTAAAAAAGCAGTAACCGGCATATTACAACTTGCAAGTAAATGACCTAAAATGGCAGAAGTAGTTGTTTTTCCATGGGTTCCAGCTACTGCCAAACAAATACTATTTTTGGAAATTTCACCTAATAATTCTGAACGTTTGGTAATATTATAATCTTCAGAATTCAACCATGTTAAAATTTTATTGTTTTTGGGTATTGCAGGCGTACAAACAATTAGCGTGTTTTCATTTTTAAGAATTGCTTCAGGAATCCTAGACACTTCATCTTGATATTGGATTGAAATCCCTTCACCTATCAATGCCTTTGTAATTTCTGATGGGGTTTTATCATAACCAAAAACATTCTTTCCTTGCAGATTAAAGTATCGTGCCAATGCACTCATACCTATACCACCTATACCGACAAAATAAAAGTTTTTTATGTTATTTAAAATCCACATTCCTTTATCTAGTTCTCTTGTTTTTTAATAATTTCTCTATCTCTTCTACAATCTCTATCGTTGCATTTGGCTTCCCTAATGCCTTAATTTTTTTTGATAATTCTTTTTGAATTTCTTCTGAATTAAATAAACTTGAAAACTCTTTTTCAAACTGAGCATCTAATTCTTTTTCCTCTATTAAAATTGCTGCATTCTTACTGCTAATAGACTTTGCATTTTTAGTTTGATGATCTTCCGAAACATTGGGAGAAGGTATAAATATCACTGGTTTCCCTACCAAACATAATTCTGAAACCGAAAGAGCACCCGCTCTTGAAATAATAAAATCTGAAGCTGCATAAGCCAAACCCATCCGATTTAAAAAAGCATGGACTTGTACATTTTCAGTGCCCATATTTTTATAAGTTTCGAAATAAAAACTTCCACATTGCCAGATGATTTGTAAATCTAGTTTTGAAAAATAATCCATCGACGAACTGATTAATGAATTTATTGTTCTAGCCCCTAAACTTCCGCCTAAAACCAATAATGTTTTTTTCTTTGAATTCAGTTTAAAAAAGTTGATGGCCTCTTCTCTTTTCTCTGAAATATCTAATAAATCTTGCCGAACAGGATTTCCTGTTAATTGAATTTTATTTGACGGAAAATATTTTTCCATTCCATCATAAGCCACACAAATTCTTTTCACTTTTCCACTTAACCATTTGTTAGTGATACCCGCATGAGAGTTTTGCTCCTGAATTAAACATGGGATTTTATTATTAGAGGCAACTTTCAATAAAGGAGCACTGGCATAGCCTCCAGTACCAATTGCAACATTAGGCTTAAAGGATTTTAATATTTTTTTAGATTTCCATAAACTAGAAATTAATTTAAATGGAAATAATAAATTTTTTAATGATAGACTACGTTGCAAACCTGAAATCCAAAGTCCTTTTATAGGATAACCTGCTTGCGGAACTTTTTCCATTTCCATTCTATCTTCTGCACCAACAAATAAAAACTCAGCATCAGGATAACGAACTTTTAATTCGTTTGCAATCGCTACTGCAGGATAGATATGACCTCCTGTTCCTCCTCCTGATATGATAAATTTATAAGGCTTCACTTAATATATCTAATGGGTTTTCTTCTTGATTTTCAGATTTAGCTACTTCTCTTTTTGCACTTACACTTAACACCATTCCAATTGCTAAACAGGTCATCCAAATGGATGAGCCTCCACTACTAATTAACGGTAATGTTTGACCTGTAACTGGGAATATTTCTACTGCAACAGCCATATTTATTAACGCTACAAATACAATGGGTAAGCCCACTCCAATAACTAATAATTTTCCAAATACGGATTCAGCTTTATGTGCAACAATTACAAACCTAAATAACAGCAAAAGATATAATGACATTAAAAATAAGGACCCTACTAACCCAAACTCCTCGACGATTACTGCATAAATAAAATCGGATGAAGATTGTGGCAAGAAGTTTTTCTGAATACTTTTTCCTGGACCTAATCCAGTAACACCTCCAGATGCAATTGCAATTTTAGCTTTTTCAATTTGGTAATCTGCTTCCGTTTCTTCACCATCTGTAAAATTATCAATTCTACTTATCCAAGTATCAACTCTATTAGGAAATACTCCTGGAAAAGCTTTTGCAGAAACTACAAACAAGGTCAAAAACAATGCTCCAGCAAATAAAATAATCATCAAATACTTTACAGGATAGCCTCCAATAAAAACCAACATGGTTAACATTGTAAATATGATTACTGCTGTTGAAAAATTAGCAGGTAAAATTAAAGCCAAAACTAGAAAAATAGGAACCCATAACGGAAGTATAGTTTCTTTAAAAGTTACTGTTTTATCTTTTATTCTTGAAAGATATCGAGCAACATAAGTCAATAAAACTACAGATGCTAACGTGGAACTTTGAAAAGTAACACCTACAAAAGGAATACGAATCCATCTACTAGCATTCGCTCCTTCAATAGTAGTCCCTTGTGTCATTGTAATAATCAAAAGAATAATTACAATGGGAAGTGCAATTATAGACAACCCTTTAAAATAATGATAAGGTACTTTATGAACCCCATACAATATTGCAAAACCTAATATTAGATGCGTTAAATGTTTCAAAAGAAATTTAAATGTATTTCCATCTCCATATAGATATGCCAAATTACTACTGGAGCTATACACCGGTAAAAATGAAAATAAAGCCAACAAGGAAACAACAGCCCAAATGGTCTTGTCACCCTTTATATGTTGAAATACATTTTTCATTTTAATTAAAATATTAATTAGATAATTCCTTATTATAAATTACGAACTGCATTTTTAAATTGCCTTCCTCTGTCTTCATAGTTTTCAAATAAATCAAAACTAGCACAGGCAGGTGATAACAATACTGCATCTCCTCTTTTTGAAAGTCTATATGCAACTTTTACAGCATCCTGCATAGAATGTGTCTCTACCATAATATCAACTACATTACCAAAAGCTCTAATTATTTTTTCGTTGTCAACTCCCAAACAAATAATTGCTTTTACTTTTTCATTTACTAATGGAAACAACTCGCTATAATCATTTCCTTTATCAACACCACCTACAATCCAAACCGTAGGAGACTCCATACTATCTAATGCATAAAATGTTGCATTTACATTGGTTCCTTTTGAATCATTGATGTATTTAACATTGTTAATCTTTAAAACGTTTTCTAAACGGTGTTCGACACCTTGAAAATTTTCTAAACTTCTTCTTATGGTTTCTTTTCTAATGTTTAGCAACTTCGACACTGTTGAAGCAGCCATTGCATTTTTGGTGTTGTGTTGACCTTGTAATCCTAGTTTTGCGATTGGCATAGTAAATGGGTTGTTATCTATTGTTATTATTAATTCGTTGTTTTTTATATATGCTCCTTTTTTCAATTCTTTTTTAACTGAAAAAGGTAATAATTGAGATTTAATTGTTTTTCTTGAAATCCATTCATTTATCATTTCATCATCCGCATCATAAATAAAATAATCCTTAGGCGTTTGATTCATTATTATTCGAAATTTGGAATCTATATATTTAGCATAATCATTATCATATCGATCTAAATGATCCGGTGACAGATTTGTTAAAACTGCAATATGTGGTACAAAATCTATGATTCCATCCAACTGAAAACTACTTAACTCCAAAACATACTCATCAAAGTTTTCTGTAGCTACTAACTCAGCAAAACTTTTTCCAATGTTTCCAGCTAAAGCGACATTTTTTCCACCGTCATTTAAAATTTGATGTGTCATAGTTGCCACGGTAGTTTTACCATTACTTCCTGTTATTCCAATAAGGGTTGCTGAAGTATACTTTGCAGCAAATTCAATTTCTGATATCACTTTTATTCCTTTCTCCTTTAATTTTAAAACCAATGGAGCGTTGTCTGGAATTCCAGGACTTTTCATTACCAAATCTGCTGAAAGAATAATAGCTTCTGAATGACCTTCTTCTTCCCAATTAATCTCATGATGTAAAAGAACTTGTTTGTACTTTTTATTTATTTTTCCGAGGTCTGAAACAAAAACCTCAAAGCCTTCTTTTTTTCCTAAAATAGCTGTCCCCACCCCACTTTCTCCTGCTCCAAGTATTACTATTTTATTTTTTTTCTTCACTCTTTATTCTTCAAACTCTTTAAATATTTTATCTAATTTTTAAAGTAGCAATCGTTAGAATTGCTAGAAATATTCCAACAATCCAAAAACGTGTTACAATTTTACTTTCGTGAAAACCAGATTTTTGATAGTGATGATGGAGTGGCGACATTTTAAATATCCTTCTTCCCTCCCCAAATTTCTTCTTAGTATACTTAAACCATCCTACTTGCATTACCACCGAAAGGTTTTCCATTAAGAAAATTCCACATAAAATTGGAATCAGCCATTCTTTACGAATCGCGATTGCTATTACAGCTATAATTCCACCAATTGTTAAACTTCCGGTATCACCCATAAAAACTTGTGCTGGATAAGTGTTATACCATAAAAACCCTATTAATGCCCCTACGAATGACATAATAAAAATGGATAGCTCACCCGTATTAGGTATGTACATGATATTGAGGTAATCTGAAAATATCACATTACCTGAAACCCAAGCAAACAAAGCCAGTGTAACTCCAATAATTGCTGAAGTACCAGCAGCCAATCCATCAATTCCATCGGTAAGGTTAGCACCATTTGAAACAGCAGTAATAATGAAAATAACAATTGGAATAAAAATCAACCAAACATAATCTTTGGCCCCTTCTCCTGCCCAACTAATTAAACTTTCATAATTAAACTCATTCTTTTTTACAAAAGGGATAGTTGTTAATAATGTTTTTTCTTCAGGATAAAATTCTGGAATTCTATTTTCTGAAACTGTTTCTGTAGAAACAGTTTCAGGAAGTTTTTGCCTTTGCACAGTGATGTCATTATTAAAATACATAGTTGCACCTACGATAATACCTAAACCAACTTGACCTATTACTTTGAATTTCCCAGAAAGCCCATCTTTATTCTTTTTAAAAATCTTTATATAATCATCTATAAAACCAATAATACCCATCCATACAGTAGTAACTAATAATAGGATTACATAAATATTTTCAAGTTTAGCAAAAAGCAATACCGGGATGATAGTTGCCAATATGATTATAATACCTCCCATTGTAGGTGTCCCAGCTTTCTCTTTTTGTCCTTCTAAACCTAGATCCCTAACTGTTTCTCCAACCTGTTGTTTTCTTAAAAAGTTGATGATTTTTTTACCATAAATGGCTGCGATTAACAAAGAGAAAATAACAGCAAGACCAGCTCTAAAAGTCAAAAACTGAAAGAGTCCTGCTCCAGGTAAATGGTATGTTTTTTCTAAATAATCAAATAAGTAGTACAACATAAATTATTTATTTAGGGCTTTTAATAGTTCTTTAATTATTTTAAAATCATCAAAATCAAATCGTTCTCCTTTAACTTCTTGATATGTTTCATGACCTTTACCAGCTATCAAAATAATATCTCCTTCATTAGCCAATTGACAAGCTGTTTTTATCGCTTGTTTTCTATCGGTAATAGATAGAGTTTTATTAAAATTTTCTCCAGAAACCCCTTCTTCCATGGACTCTATAATCGCATCTGGATTTTCACTTCTGGGATTATCACTAGTAAATATTACTTTATTACTTAATGAAGAAGCTATATTTCCCATTTTTGGTCTTTTGGTCGCATCTCTATCTCCACCACAGCCCACTACGGTAATTAACTCTTCGTTTTTAGTTCGTATAGTGTTGATCGTTTCTAATACATTTTTTAAAGCATCTGGAGTATGTGCATAATCGACAATTGCTGTTATATTTTTACTGGAAACTACATATTGAAATCTCCCGTCGACACTTTCCAATTCGCTCATCAACTGTAAAGTGTTTAAGGTTTCTAACCCCAACAAATCTGCAGTTGCATAAATGGCCAATAAATTATAAGCATTAAAATTACCGATGAGTTTTACCCATAACTCTTGGTTGTTAACTTTTAACAACAATCCATTAAATTGGTTTTCTAAAATCTGAGCTTTGTAATCTGCTAATGATTTTAATGCGTAGCTGTATTTTTTTGCTTTTGTATTTTGCAACATAACTTTACCGTTTTTATCATCGGTATTTGTAATTGCAAATGCTGTTTTAGGAAGTTGATCAAAAAACAACTTCTTTACATCTCTATATTCAGCGAAATTGTTATGATAATCTAAATGATCATGTGATAAATTAGTAAATATTCCACCTTCAAAATGTAATCCTTCGGTCCTCATTTGGTGAATCCCGTGGGAGCTTACTTCCATAAAACAAAAATCTACTCCTTCATCAACCATTTCTTTTAAATATTTATTAATGGTTAAAGAATCTGGAGTCGTATGAGTTGCAGCATATTGTTTGTTATCTACCATAATTTTTACTGTAGAAAGCAATCCAACTTTATAACCTGCTTTTTTAAATAACTGAAACAATAAAGAAGAAATAGTTGTTTTACCATTGGTACCTGTTACCCCAATTAATCTTAGATTTTCAGAAGGATTATCATAATAATTTGCAGCTAAAACCGATAATGCTTTTTGAGAATTATCTACTTGAACATAGGTAATTCCATTAATAATTTCCTTCGGTATTATTTCGCAAATAATTACTAAGGCTCCTTGATCTGTTGCCTTTTTAATAAACTCATGACCGTCAGAAAGAGTTCCTCTAATAGCAACAAATACATCATTAAGTTTCACTTTTCTAGAATCAAACTCAATATTACGTACAGAAACAGATGTGCTTCCAATCACTTTTTCGATAGTAACCTTGTACAATATGTCTTTAAGTTGAATCACGATAAATTGAGAATTATTTGTTTTCCTTGCTCTATATTTTCACCTGACTTTAAAGATTGTTTAGACACGGTTCCGTTACCTACTATCTTTACTTGTAATCCAATATTTTCTAATAATGAAACTGCATCCATTCCTGCCATACCAACAACATTTGGCACTTTAGAAGTTTCTTTTTGCGCTTTTGGATAATAGGACTCATAATCATTCTCTACCAAAACATCTTTCGTTTCTATATCACTTACCTCAGCTATTAAAGGGGAAACTGTGTATATTTTTTGAGCTATTCGTTTAAAAACTGGTCCAGAAACATCTGCTCCATAATACCCAACCGATAAATCTGGTTTATGAATAACTACTATACAAGAATACTTAGGGTTTTCAGCCGGAAAATATCCAGCAAATGAAGAAATATACCTTTTATTCTCTTTCCAATCCGGCATCCAATATTCGGTTTGTGCAGTACCTGTTTTTCCTGCCATTGAAAAATATGGAGAATACAATTTCTTGCCTGTTCCTCTAATGACAATGTTTTTAAGAATATCTTGAATTTGATCAATGGTCTCTTCTGAAGCAATTTTAGGGTTCGTTACCATTTTATCAAAAGTTACAATTGCTTGATTCCAAGCTCGAACCTCTCTGATAAATCTAGGTTTTACCATTACACCGTCATTAGCAATTGCATTGTAGAAATTTAATACTTGTAACGGTGTTAAGTCTAAGTTATAACCATAAGATAAGGAAGGCAATGCATTTTTACTCCATTTGTGATGACCCGGTTCAGGGATCATAGGGCTTCTTTCACCGAGTATAGCAATTCCAATTGAATCATTAAGGTTGAAACTTTTTATACGATCAATAAATTTTTGTGGGTCTTCTCTATACCCTTCATCAATAATTGTTGCTAAACCTATATTTGAAGAAACTTCTAAAGCTTTTGCAGCAGAAATTTTTCCATAACCACCATGATGTGAATCGTATATTTTTCTTCTATAAAAAGTTTTTACACCCGATTTAGTATCAACTACTGTACTTGTATCAATGATTTTATCTTCTAAAGCAGCCATAAATGCTGCTACTTTAAATGTAGATCCCGGCTCATGAGCTTCTGCTATTGCGTAATTATACTTTTCATAATAAGTCCCCTTACTCGTGCGACCTAAATTTGCAACAGCCTTAATTTCTCCACTAGCAACTTCCATAACAATTACACATCCGTGTTCAGCTTTGTATATTTCTAATTGCTTTAAAAGTGCGTGATGAGCAATATCTTGAATATTTACATTAATGGTGGTGACCGCATCATAACCATCTAAAGGCTCTATTTCATTTTCGTCAAAAACTGGCTTCCATTGGCCTTTTGCAATCTTTTGTTTTAATCGTTTACCTGATTTTCCTTTTAAATATTCATCGTAAGCACCTTCAAGTCCCATTTCATAAACACCAGGAGATCCACTTACCTCATTCCCAACTAAACGCTCTGCAATTTTTCCTATAGGATGCTCTCTAACTGTCTTTTGTTCTACAACCAATCCTCCTTTATAAGGCCCTAAATTCAGTAATGGAAAATTTTTAACACGCATATAATCTGAGTAGCCTAAATTTTTAACTACCAGCATATACCTGTTTTTATTTGTTCTTGCTTTTTTAAACTTAGTTATATAATAAGATTCAGGTTTACCAAACATGGAAGACAACTCTTTAGCAAGAGCAGGAAGATGTTCTTTGAAGTTTGCAGCAGAAACGGTTACTGCATCGAATCGTATTTCGTATTTTGGGACTGAAGTAGCAAGTAGACTACCATCATCAGCATAAATATTTCCCCTACTTGAAGGAATCACCCAATTCTTAACTGTATTCTTTTTTGCTAGATCTCGATACTTATCACCATCAACAAATTGTATGTTAATTATTTTTACAGCAATTAGTATCGCAAAGAGAAACATACCTCCGGCGACAAAATATAAGCGGTTTAATATGTTCTTCTCTGCTATTGGCACCCGCTAATCCTTTTTAGTTATTACTATTTTTTGAGGCGGAGTTTCTGAGGGAGCCAACCCTTTCTTCGCCATTGCTGATATTATTTTTGTTTCCATTTTTGCCTGCATCAAAATCATTCTTACATCTACGTATTCACTTTTTATTTCCTTTACTTCATTATTTAGTTGAGCAATTCTATGCACTTTTTTATCTGCCCTATGTGAGCTTGCAATCATTACTAAAGCCAATGCTGAAAGAAAAAAGATAAAACGCCAATTCTTGAAAGCGTCATCGCTTATCAAAAACTTTCCTTTCAATAAATTATAGAATCCTTTTTTCATAATTTTTCAGCAACTCTTAACTTTGCACTTCTAGCCCTATTATTTTCTTTAATTTCTTCTTGTGAAGGAATTGTAAATTTCCCTATTCTCTTAAAAGGAACTTCTGACCTTCCAAAAACATCCTTTTCCGGCTCTCCTTCAAAAAGCCCATTACGCATAAATCGTTTTACCAATCTATCTTCCAAAGAATGATAAGACAACAAACTAAGTCTTCCACCTGGCTTCAACACCTCTTCAGATTGAACTAAAAACTCCTTTAATGCCTCTAATTCTTGATTAACTTCTATTCTAATAGCTTGAAATATCTGTGCCAACACTTTATTCTCTCGGTGCATAGGCAAAAACCTTCCCAACGCTTGTTTTAACTCTTCACTAGAAACAATTGGCGATTGCTTTCGCACTTCAACAATTAATCGTGCCATTCCGGAAGCTGCTCTTAATTCACCATATTGAAAAAGCACTTCTCTTAATTTTTCTTCAGAATATTTATTAATCACATCATATGCAGAAAAAGATGAATTCTGATTCATTCTCATATCCAAGTCTGCTTCAAATCGAGTTGAAAAACCACGCTCTGCAACATTAAATTGATGAGACGAAACGCCAAAATCACCTAATACCCCATCTACTTCTTTAATACCGTGAAAGCGCAAAAATTGTTTTAAATACCTGAAGTTTTCATTAATTAATAAAAAACGAGGATCGTCAATAGTATTACGCAATGCATCTTCATCTTGATCAAAAGCAATCAACCTTCCATTCTCACCTAACCTTTTCAATATTTCTCGAGAGTGTCCGCCTCCACCAAAAGTTACATCCACATAAACCCCATTGGACTTAATATCAAGTCCATCAACAGTTTCGGTAAGTAATACCGGCCTATGATATTCCATTGTCTGCATCGCTTTCGTCACCCATTACATCTTCAGCTAAGTCAGCAAAGTCACTAGCTGCTTCATTAATAGCGTGTTCATATTTGGTTTTATCCCAGATTTCAACAATATTTATTGCTGAAGAGATTACTATTTCTTTATTGATCCCTGCAAATGAAGAAAGATCCTTAGGAATCAATAATCTTCCTGCAGCATCCATTTCAATAGTTTTTACTCCAGCAGTAAACCTTCTAATAAAATCATTATTCTTTCTATTAAAACGATTCAATTTCCCCATTTTCTCCATCAACAACTTCCACTCTTCCATAGGATACAATTCCAAACAAGGCTGAAAAACAGCTCTTTTTATAACAAAGCCATCGCCAGATACGGGAGCCACTTGCTTTTTTAAAGCTGTAGGCACCATAACACGACCTTTTACATCTGCTTTGCACTCGTATGTCCCAATTAAATTGAGCATTAATGAATTGTTTTAAAAATTATAGATTCAAATATATATAACTTTTACCACTTTTTACCACAAATTACCACATTGTTAATAAGTTTTACCACTTAAGTATCAATTAATTATATGTTTTTGAATTTCAACCCTTTGCGATTTATTGAAAGTTGAAAATAAAAATGCTTACTTTTGCTGTTAATAATGCAATCCCTACTATGACGCATCAGTTAAAAAAAGAAGGAAAATTTACCTATTTAGATATTGGAGAAGGAACACCTATAATCATACTTCATGGGCTTATGGGAGGCCTAAGTAATTTTGATGGTGTTACTAATTACTTTTCAGAAAAAGGGTACCGCATTTTACTTCCTGAATTGCCTATTTATAAAATGTCATTATTAAAAACCAATGTTAAAAACTTCTCTAAATATGTATCTGACTTCATAGATCATATGGGTTTTAAAGAAGTTATCTTATTAGGAAATTCTCTTGGAGGTCATATTGGATTGTATTGCACAAAGTCGTTTCCTGAAAAAATAAAAGCATTAGTTATCACTGGAAGTTCTGGATTATATGAAAGTGCAATGGGAGGTTCTTTCCCAAAAAGAGGAGACTACGAATACATTAAGAAAAAAGCTGAAGATGTTTTTTACGATCCTGCAGTAGCTACAAAAGAATTAGTAGATGAGGTTTATGAATCTGTAAACGACCGAAGTAAGTTAATTAAAACGTTAGCAATTGCTAAAAGTGCTATACGTCATAATATGGCTAAAGATTTGCCAAAAATGAAAACTTCAACTTGTATCATTTGGGGTAAAAACGACTCTGTTACACCACCAGAGGTTGCTGAAGAGTTTAATGACTTATTACCCGATTCAGATTTATTTTGGATAGACAAATGTGGTCACGCTGCTATGATGGAGCATCCAGATGAGTTTAACAGCATACTTTACGATTGGCTTTTAAAAAGAAAGCTATAATCAATTTAAAAAAATGAAAATTAAATCTGCTGAATTTGTTGTTAGTAACAGCGATGTTGCCAAATGCCCAAAAGAAAAATTTCCAGAATATGCTTTTATCGGCAGGTCTAATGTTGGAAAATCATCATTAATCAACATGTTGATGCAACGTAAGAATTTAGCAAAAACTTCTGGAAGGCCTGGAAAAACACAACTTATCAATCATTTTTTAATTAACAAAAACTGGTTCCTAGTAGATTTACCTGGTTATGGTTATGCAAGAGTTTCTAAAAGTAGTAAAAGGGTATTTCAAAAATTTATTACAGAATACTTTGCAAAAAGAGAGCAATTAGCTTTAGCATTTGTATTAATAGATTGCAGACATGAGCCTCAAAAAGTAGATTTAGAATTTATGCAATGGATGGGTGAAAATCAAGTTCCATTCTCAATCATTTTCACAAAACAAGACAAGGTTAAACCTAATGCTTTAAAAAGAAACATTGAATCTTATACTCAAAAAATGCTTGAGACATGGGAAGAAATGCCCAGCTATTTCATCACATCTTCTAGCAATGGAACTGGCAGAGATGAAGTTCTAAATTATATTAATGAGGTTAATTTAATTATGTCTAAACAAGAATAATTATTTCCCTCTTTTAATCTCTAATTTCTCAGCAAAATATTCACAAAAATCACGCATCGTAGCACTCATTTTTTCATCATTGGTAGCTCGTTCAAATGTATCAGACATAGCTGTTAGTGTTTGATGAAAAAATATTTTCATTTCATCTAACGGCATATCCTTTGTCCATAAATCTATTCGTAATGCTTCTTTTTCTTTATGATCCCAAACTGACATAAATATAGCTTTAGAATCCATATCCTCAATCCCACCATCCTTTGCAGACCATTGTAATTTTTCTGGAATTCTATTTTCGTCTAGAGTAACATTTACTGTTATATCTGATTTGTGTTCTTTTACCATTATTTCTTTGGTTTATATTTAGATTTAGCAAAGATTTCCTCTTCACTTAAAGTTAATAATTTATCAAGACTTGCGTCGTTATTTGCCATATAAGATTTTACAATTTGCCATCCAATATAGCGCCCTACCATTCCTGGGGATTCGTTATCAATTTCTAAATAGAATTTAGAAAAAGGTGCTGGATTAATAAATCGTGGAGCCAATTTTGGATTGGTACTATATAGATATTCGTTTTCAATAAAATTTCTCCAAATTTCAGTTTCATTATCTTGAACCCAATTGATTTGCTCTTGGGTATATCCAATTTTCACTTTATCTGAAACAGTAGTTAACCATAGATCTTTTAAATATAAAATTCTTCCGTAGTAAATCATTTGAGCCAAAAAAGTTCTGCTCTGTATTTTTGGATTGTACTTATTAGAATAAACTGATGCTACGTCTGAAATAATTTGAGTTTCCTCCATATTTTCAACAATATAATTAGGAATTCCTTCATAGAAAAAGTGATTTGCCCCTAAATAATTATCCAAAGAAATTACTAACATATCTTCAGAAAGAAAGATTTTGTTTCTATAATCTACATCAGAATTTGCTGTAATCACTTGAGGTGTTACAAAATTTGGAAAATAATATTTTATATGTTTAAAAAGACCTTCCAAATCTAATTTTAATTTATCAACCGAAGGGTATTTTTTTATTACTTCAACATATAACTGCTGAGTTAGTGTATCTTTCATTTTCATTCCCCAAATAGAATCATGAAACTGTTCTGGAAAAAAATTAGGGAAACTTCTTTTCAAATTAGGAAGATCTTTTAATTGAGAAGTACCTAACAGTTTATCAAACCTTATGATTTCAACATCAATTGGTATTAAATTAATTTTTTCTTCAACCTTATTTTCATTTGCACAACCTATAAATAAGATTGTAATTATTAAAAACAGATAATTTTTCATAAATACTTAATTGAAACTGTTTAACGTAAAAACATTTTTTAAATTTTACTTTTTACGTAATTTGCGATGCAAAGATATTATTTAAAATCAACAATATGCACACAGAAAAAGTAGTAGATTTTATTGTAAAGTGGATGAAAGATTACGCTGAAAATGCAAATATGAATGGGTTTGTTATTGGGATTAGTGGAGGAATAGATTCTGCTGTTACTTCTACTCTATGTGCTAGAACAGGGCTACCGACTCTTTGTGTAGAAATGCCAATACATCAAGCCAAGAGTCAAGTGAATCGAGGCAAAGAACATATTAAACAATTACAAAATAGATATCCAAATGTAACTGCTACTAATTTTGACTTAACTTCTGTTTTTGAAGAATTTAAAAATCAAGACTCTAAGACTGAAAAAAGTAAAACTTTGGATTTATCCTTAGCCAATACTAGAGCGCGTTTAAGAATGACAACACTATATTATTTTGCTGGATTAAAAAAATATTTGGTAGCAGGAACTGGTAATAAAGTTGAAGATTTTGGAATTGGTTTTTACACTAAATATGGTGATGGAGGTGTTGATTTAAGCCCAATTGCTGATCTTATGAAAAGTGAGGTTTATGCTCTTGCAGAATATCTAGAGGCTCCTAAATCTATACAAGGAGCAGCACCTACCGATGGTCTATTTGGAGACAACAGAACTGATGAAGATCAAATTGGAGCTAGTTATGATGAGCTAGAATGGGCCATGAAAATGCAAGATTTAGGTAAAACTTTAGAAGACTTTAAAAATAGAGAAAAAGTTGTTTTTGATTTATATTTAAGATTGAATACAATAAATCAGCATAAGATGATTCCTATACCAATTTGTAAAATTCCTCTTATTCTTACAAAATAATAATAGTTGTTCAACGAGTATTTGTGAAGTTGAGCGAAATTTCCCTCATTATTAATTAATTCCTACAATAATTAATTAAATTTGACTTGTAATAGAGGTATTACCTATCCTCTAACGATATTAAATGTGCTTACTAGCGCATAGAAAACATTTGTTAATTAACTGATTATGAAGAAAATTGTTATTGCAGATCATCACCCTGTAACAAGAAAAGGAATTTCTTGTATTTTAAAAAAGGATGAAAATTTTTCAGTTGTAGGAAAAGCTAATAATGGGGCTGAATTATATAAAACTCTAGAGGAAGTAAAACCAGATATTTTAATAATGGAAATTGATATGCCACAAATTAATGGCATTAATGCTTTAAGAAATATCAAACAAAAGTTTCCAGAGGTCAGAGTATTAATATTTTCTACTCATCCTGAAGAAATTTATGCATTAAGATCTATTAAGTCTGGTGCCGCTGGGTATGTACCAAAATCTGCGTCTCCTAAAATATTAATGAAAGCTCTTAAACAAATAAGAAAAGGTGGAATATTCCTAAATGAAGAGTTAACCTCAACCTTTACTAGCAGAAATGTTGGAGAAACTAGTGCAATAAGTAGATATAAAAAATTATCTTCAAGAGAAATTGAAGTACTTAACCTTTTGTCAAGTGGTAAAAGAAATAAAGACATAGCTGCAGCATTAAGCATTAACGAAAAAACTGTTAGCACTTATAAAACAAGGTTACTTAAAAAATTAAAAGTAGACAATTTAGCAGATTTGATACATCAATCTAGAATGTTCCAATTTAGTTAATTACAACACTCTATTTAGTTTATCTGAAAGTAATTTTTTTAAGACAGTATATTCAACGGTCTCCTTTAAAGTATCTAATTTAAGAGCTTCATCTTCTATAGTTTTTATTCTATTGGCCATTTCATTTATTTTTAATGATATTAAATGCCGCCTTAAATTAAAAACCGTTTCGCTTACTACTTGCGAAATAGATTGATCTTTATTTTTAACATAGATTTGTCTTCCTTCCCAATCGTGTAACTCATGCCTTTCACTATCAAATAATATATGAGTTATCATTTCGGCTTTCTCATGCGGAAGTTTACTTATTAATCTATCTACTTTAAAATCTTGATTTTTGTTATAATCATCAATAATATGATTGTATAATTCTTTAAACTCATTATTGGCAAATTCTGTTTCATCCTCTTGAAGGTCTAAGTAAATTTTTTCAAACACCTTAGAACTGATAGTTTCTGAAGAATGAATAATCTCTCCTTTATCGTTTACATCAATTGTTATTTCTTCAAAATCTGCTTCAACAACACCATATACCAACAATAACTCTATTATTTTTTTTTCTAGTTCAAATTGAAAATCTATACTCTTAACTGGTTGTTTTTCTGAAGAAACAACATCAAAAGGAGTGCTTTTTTTCTGTTGGTTTTTAAGTTGATCCTTTTTATCTTTTTTAAGAATTTGAGCCAAGGTATTATACAATATTGACTCATCAATATTCATAATTCTAGCACATTCCTGAATATATACTTCCTTTTTTATATCATCAGGAATCTTTGATATACTCACCACAATTTCTCGAGCTGTTTCTGCTCTTTTTATGGGGTCGTTTTTTGTTTGCTCTTTTAATAATTCTGCCTTAAAGCTTATAAAATCTGAAGCGTTTTCACTTAAATATAACTTTAGGGTCTCTAGGGTATTATTCTTTGCAAAACTATCTGGGTCTTCACCTTTTGGGAACGTACAAATTTTCACATTCATACCTTGCTCTAGGATTAGATCAATACCCCTAATAGATGCTCTTAATCCTGCTTCATCACCATCATATAATACTGTTATATTCTTAGTAAGCCTACTAATTAACCGTATCTGATTTGGAGTTAAAGCAGTTCCGGAAGAAGATACCACATTCGTAATACCTGTTTGATTAAATTGAAGAACATCAGTATACCCTTCTACCAAATAACAATTGTCTTCTTTAGCTATAGCTTGTTTCGATTGAAAAATACCATAAAGCACATTACTCTTATGGTAAATATCACTTTCAGGAGAATTTAAATATTTAGCTGCTTTTTTATTGTTTGTCAATATTCTTCCTCCAAATCCCAATGTACGACCACTCATATTTTGGATAGGAAAAATCACACGACCTTTAAAACGGTCAAATTGTTTTTCACCCTTAACTATAGTAAGTCCTGATTTTTCAAGAAACTCTAGTTGGTACCCTTTTTTTATAGCAGTATTTGTAAAAGCATCCCATTTATCTAAGCAGTAACCTAATGAAAACTTTTTTATGGTTTCTTGTGTAAAACCACGTTCCTTAAAATAAGTTAAACCAATGGCTTTACCTTCTTCAATATTTAATAAATTGTTATGAAAGTAATCTTTTGCGTAATCACTAACTATATAAAGATTCTCAGCTTGAGTTGCTTGTTCTTTTTCTTCATCGGTACGTTCTGTTTCTTCAACTTCAATTCCATACTTATTTGCTAAGTATTTAATTGCTTCTGGATAACTATAGTGCTCATGTTCCATTAAAAAGGAAACAACACTACCTCCCTTTCCGCTTGAAAAATCTTTCCAAAGTTGCTTGGCAGGAGACACCATAAAACTAGGGGTTCGCTCATCGCTGAACGGACTTAAGCCTTTATAATTACTTCCAGATTTTTTTAAAACAACAAAGTCACCAATCACCTCCTCTACTCGAGCAGTTTCAAATACATTTTCTATGGTAGTCTGTGATATCATATTCAGAAATCAAAGATGTGAATTTCTAATTGAAAAAGTAAATAATTATAAAAACTTATTTATCAACAAAAAAAGGTTTTCAACTAATTTCTAGAAGAAAACCTTTAAATAATGAAACAAAGTTGATGGTATCTTATAAATCGAATAGCAATCCTAATGACACATTATGTTGGTCTACTGGGTTGTTTTTAAAAATTGAGTTTAATTCATATTTCATATATATTGAAGTACAACTCCAACCTATATAGCTACTTAAACCATAGATTACATTATTGGTATTATAACTAGCTTTGTTTTTTTCTTTTTTACTACTACCATCCTCGTCGTATTTTAATTTCTGACGTGAACTCAACTTAAATCCAGTATACCCTCCAATTCCTACTTTAAATTGCTTTCTTGTTGAATACCTGAAATAATCTATATGCTCAATTTTTTTAGAGGGCCCAAATTCAAAATGAACCGGAAAAATAAGTTTATCAACTCTAAGTTTTGCTTTATTTAAATTTTGAGGATGTACTTGTAATAAGGTTTGATCTCCCTCTGTTACATAATATCGATTGTCTGTTGGTTTTAAACCATCAAAAGAAAATGAAAACCCATATTTTATACGCCACACATTACTTTCTTTTAATATTCTTGTCTTCCAAGCCCAACCCATTTCAAAGAAGCGACTTCCTCCAATTTTAATATCTGTATCATTAAAAGATTCTCCTTCTGTCACTAAATTATTGAAACCAAATGCTATTACTAACATATTAATGGTTCTTCTATCATATTTCTTTTTTTTATTTAAAGAAACACTTACAAAATCTCCATCGTCAAAAACTTCAACTCTTACTTTATTCTTATTTAAATAGATAGTTGTTTCTAAATCATTCCTTTCTAATAAAGCAATTTTATTATCAATGATAGATATTCTATTTTCAATATTAAGAGCTCGTTTTTCAGCAGCTTCAGCTTTTAACTCATCTGCTTTTTCAACGTCAATTAAGCCGTTATCTAATTTTTCGTTTATTTCCCCAATTTCAATTTTTAAAGCCTCTTTTTCTTCTTCTATTATTTTTTCTTTGGAAATCTCAAGAGATTCAACGGTAATAGTTATTTCTTGTGAATACATAATTCCAAAAGGCGTTAATAAAAATGCCAAAATGACGCATGTTGTAATGATTTTCATGATGTTCGTTTTATTTGATTTGATTGATTAATTATTTCGTTCTACTACAGCAGTTCTAACTTTTTCATACCCATCCCCCAGCGCTTCAAAAACTCGGTCCCTAAAGCTTGTTTCCATTTCACCTTCAACGATACTAAGCAATTCTACAGCATTAACTTTATTATCATTTATCAAAAGCTTTTTAGTCTGAATTTCTTGTTGAGCTTTTGCTAACAGAGAGTTAATCTCTTCTTCTGTAACTGATTTTGATGATTTATTTAAGTCATTTATTTGTGCTACCACTTCTTCAACTTTTAAATTAATGAACTTTTCTTCTTCATTTATTTCTTTATTTTCTTTGGTTACTACAGCAGCAATACCCTTATCATTTACCTCGTTTTTTGTTGAAGAAGGTGTTTTTGGAGTTGTTGATGCTATTACTTCATTTTGGATTTCCTGAGTATTGATATTCTTTTCAATTAATTGATTTTTTGATTCTTTAGGTACTTCCTTTAAATTTTCATTTTCTAAAGCATTATTCGGTTTAATTTCCTCTATTGAAACTAATTCATATTGATTAGCATCTTGTATGTTGATTTCTTTATTTATTTCAACAATATTTTTAGAAGGATCCATTGAAACTTGATTACTATTTAGAAGTAAAGAAGATATAATGATAACACCTACTATACTTGCTGCTAAGTACATCCAACTCTTATTAAACCTCTTTTTTGGAGTAATTTCAAGTTGTTTTTGCAATTTCTTCCAAGAGTCTTTTGAAGTTTCAATTTCTCGGTCCTGCAACTTTTCTCTTATATGATTTTCTAGCTTAATGGGTGCCATAACTAATTTTATTCTCTTTATTGATTAAAGTTTGAAGCATTTTTCTTGCTTTAAAAAGTTGTGATTTTGAAGTGTTTTCAGATATTTCTAACATTTCTGAAATCTCACTATGTTTATACCCCTCTACAACATATAACACAAAAACTGTCTTGTAACCTGCAGGTAATAGATCTATTAATTTCTGAATTTCACCTACTTCAATTTCCGTCTCTATATACGCAACTAAGTCTAATGAATTTTCAAAGTAATCTTCATCTTTAAACACTATTTTTTTTTCTTTCCGAAGTTGAGAAATAGCTTCATTGACCATAATTCTTCTAATCCAACCTTCAAAACTTCCTTGGGCTTTAAAAGAATTTAAGTTTGTAAAAACTTTTAAAAATCCAGAAAGCATCACCTCTTCTGCTAGGGCATTATTTTTCATATACTGCCTACAAACACTTAACATTTTAGGAGCAAAAAGCTCAAACATTTCATGCTGTGCTTTTTGATTGCCTTTACTGACTCTTGAAATTAAAGACTTATAGTTTTTATGTAAGGAAACAACTTTCAAATTTTACTTTTTAATGCGCTTCTATTTCTATAGACGCAAGTTAATATAAAATGGTTGCCTGAGTAGGAAATATTATTGAGTAATTACTTTGAAAATGGCAGCTTAAATACTAATTCTTCAAAGGGAAAATGCTGTAGACTGTTAAATGTAAACCCTATATAGAAAATTACTTTTTTCTATCAATCACATAATTAACCATAAGTTCAAGAGAGTCTTTATATTCTGAATTAGGAAATTCATTCAAAATATTGAGAGCATTTTGTTGGTATTCATTCATTTTAGAAACCGCATATTCCAATCCGCCTTTTGTTTTTACAAATTGGATTAATTCTTTCACTCTAACTTTATCAGTATTGTAATTTTTAATGGAATTGATGACCCATTTTTTTTCTTTTTCCGAACAATTATTCAAAGCATAAATTAAAGGAAGTGTCATTTTCTGTTCTTTAATATCGATGCCAGTTGGTTTTCCTATTTTTTCAGTTCCGTAATCAAAAAGGTCATCTTTAATCTGAAACGCCATTCCTATAAGAGTCCCAAATTTTCGCATCGATTCCACCTCTTCTTTAGAAGCTAAAACAGATTGTGCACCAATAGCACAGCAAGCAGCTATTAGTGTAGCTGTTTTTTTACGAATTATTTCGTAATATACTTCTTCTGTTATATCTAATTTTCTAGCTTTTTCAATTTGAAGAAGTTCACCCTCGCTCATCTCTCTAACTGCAATAGATATAATTTTTAATAAGTCAAAATCATCATTGTCTATAGAAAGTAACAACCCTTTTGACAATAAAAAGTCCCCAACTAAAACTGCAATTTTATTTTTCCATAAAGCATTAATTGAGAAAAAACCTCTTCTTTTATTACTGCCATCTACTACATCATCATGAACTAATGTTGCGGTATGAATTAATTCTATTACAGAGGCCCCACGATAGGTTCTTTCATTAACCTCTCCATTATTACACATCTTAGCAATTAAAAAAACAAACATTGGGCGCATTTGCTTTCCTTTTCTATTTACTACATAATGTGTAATTCGATTTAGTAAGGAAACTTTGGAAGACATTGAAAGCAAGAACTTTTTTTCAAAAAGTTCCATTTCATATTCAATGGGAAGTTTTATTTGTGATACTGTTTTCATAAACTATTCAAAAATAAGTTAAAAAAAGCATATATAATTGAAGGAAAAAAGCATTATTCCGTAACTTTGGTAATATTAATCCTTTAAATATAAATGACATGAAAAAAATTACACTTTTAGCAGCTCTTTTAGTTGCTTTTTCTATGAATGCACAAATCTTTTTTGATGATTTCAATGGAGAAGCTACAGATGCTATTACATTTGAAAAATGGGAATCTATAGATTTTGATGGTGACGGTAACTATTGGGAAGTTGCAGATATGCTAGATTACGCTACTAATAATGCACCTTTACACCCTATGCAAACTCAAGCAGCAGATTCTGATTCTTGGGAAGGTTCTGCTTTTACTCCAGACAATTGGTTAATAACTAAAGACCCAATTGACTTATCTGGTTCTACGGGATCGGCTCTTAGTTTTGTGGTTGGTACTTATCAAACTAATGGAACCTTTATAGATGATAAATATTCAATTTACTTATCAGAATTTAATAGCGTTGTTGATTTACTAGGTGAAACTCCTATAGACACTAGGTTAGTTTCTGATGATTGTACTGCAGCTTCTGGTGATGGTGCAGATTCTGCTGCAACAGTTAATATTGACATATCTGCTTTTGATGGTCAAATGGTTTATCTAGCTTTTAGACATTTTGATTCAATTGACATAAACTCAGTATTATTAGATGATATTACTGTTACTGGCACTTTAGGAGTAACTGATGTGGCTTTTAATGGGTTTAATTACTATGTTGATGCTAATAACATATTAAACTTAAGTGCTAATACTTCATTAGAAAACGTTCAATTATACAACCTTCTAGGTCAACAAGTAGTTTCACAAAGTCTTTCTAATAAAAATGCTACTATTAACTTAGAATCATTTGAAACTGGTATTTACATTGCCAGAGTAAGTATTGAAGGAACAACAAAATCTTTTAAAGTCATTAAAAAATAAAAGATTTTTATTTTTAAAAAAGTTAAAAAAGCGGTATGTACCGCTTTTTTTTATTTTTTATTAGCTAACTGTCCACAAGCTGCATCAATATCTTTTCCTCTACTTCTTCTTACGGTAACCGGAATTCTATTCTTTTCTAGTGCTTTAATATATTCGTTGGTAACGTGAACAGGTGCCTGTTTAAATGAATCATCATCAATTGAATTATATTCGATTAAATTCACTTTACAAGGCACATACTTACAAAAGGTTACTAAAGCATTTACATCTTCTCTTGAGTCATTAATCCCTTCCCAAATTACGTATTCGTATGTTATTCTTCTACTAGTTTTATCATACCAATATTGAAGAGATTCTTTTAAATCTGTTAATGTAAATTTATTAGCAAAAGGCATAATTTGCTCCCTTTTTTCTTGAATTGCTGAATGCAATGAAACCGCTAAATTAAACTTGACCTCATCATCAGCCAATTTCTTAATCATTTTTGGAACACCAGAGGTTGAAACTGTAATTCTTTTAGGAGACATTGCCAATCCATCTTCTGATGTTATTTTATCAATGGATTTTAATACATTATTATAATTCATTAATGGCTCTCCCATTCCCATAAATACGATATTTGAAAGTGGCCTTGAATGATATAATCTACTTTCTTGATCAATTGCTTTTACTTGGTCATAAATTTCGTCAGGATTAAGATTCCTCATTTTCTTTAATCTTGCAGTAGCACAAAATTTACAATCCAAACTGCACCCAACTTGAGTTGATACACAAGCAGTCGTTCTCGATGGAGTTGGTATTAAAACTGACTCAACAATTAGCCCATCAAATAGTTTTACAGCATTTTTAATGGTGCCATCTGTACTTTTCTGTAAACTATCAACTTCAATATGGTTAATCACAAAGTGTTCTTTCAAAAGTTCTCTAGTATCTTTTGAAATATTAGTCATATCTTCAAATTGATGAGCTCCTTTTTTCCAAAGCCATTCGTATACTTGATTTCCTCTGAAAGCTTTATCTCCTAGATCTTGAAAAAATGTTTTTAATTCTTCTCTTGATAAAGCTCGTATGTCCTTCTTTTTTATTTCCATCAGATTGCAAAAATATTATATTTAAAAAGCATATAATAATAAAAAGCCCCTTTTAAATAAAAGAGGCTCTTTAATAAACTTAAATTATTCTTATCTATTAATTATAACTTTTTTAGTTGAGCTTACATTTGTGTTACCATCAATTAAATATAAGAAATAAACTCCCTCATTTAATCTTTCAACATTGATTTCGTTATGAGTATTTGATAAATTTCCTGAGTAAATTTTTTGTCCTAATAAATTATAAAAACTAAACTCTAAATTAGGGTACCTATTATTAATAATCGAAATTGTAGTACTAGCAGGATTTGGATATATATCTAAAGTTCCTGTTTCTTCAAACTCAGTTGTATTTAATATATTTTGAATAGTTTCAGTAGTATTTTGACCAGAATTATTTGGATCTAACCATTCTTTTAATCTTTCCTCTTGTGATCCTCCTGTATCCCAAGAAACTCCAAACCTACCATAAATATCGTAATCATTATTATTTTCAGTTCCTAGACATGATGCTTGACCAGCATATAATTGTCCTATAATTCTTCCATCTTGATTAAATAGAGGAGAACCTGATGATCCACTTTCTGTAGTTCCTATTTCCCATCCATCTCCAGTTCCTACAGAAACACCACCAATAAGCCATACTTCTGTACCGTTAGCATTTTCTTTTACAGCTCCTGAGTCATCTCTACATATTTTCATTATATCACCATTAGGGTGATGGATTCCAATTTCCATTGTAGGCAATTCATCTGTAATATCCCAACCTGCAAAGGCAACATCCCAAGAGTCTGGAATTTCATTATGCAATTCAACCAAGGCAAAATCACTTATTGCATTATTTGCTCTTAATTGAGCACCACTCATTGTAAAGTTTGTTTGTAAATCAAGACTTTGCTCTTCGGTACCACAAATTGGACTTGGGCTCATCCAATTAAACCGTACCGACCAAAAAGAAGGGTCACTACTTTCCAAACAATGATTAGCAGTTAATAAATAAGGAGTTTTATCACCTAATGTATTATTAATTAATGATGATGAGCATAAATAACCATTCCCTAGATTTAATAATGCAACCGCCTTTTTCACAATATCCTTTTTGCTCTCAAAATCACTTCCAATAGGACAATTGACATCATAATTACAATCTCCAGAATCGTTTAACCCTCTTTCGTTATTCTCTATCATTTGGTGAACTCTACCCATTCTATATCCGTGAATAACACTTCCAATCTCAAGATGTGCATTGTTTACAGTGTTTACTGGCTCATAATATTCTATCCAAATGATTTCTCCAGACACAAACCAAGAGCCTAATTTCTGGTTTTCTCTATTTTGTTCTTTAGTATATGTTTTAGAAACATCAGTTCTATCATCATTGTAAAGATGCATCATTGCTCCTTCTGGTAATTTAAAATCATTAAAGTTTACACTTAAATTTGCTGCATCTGGCGACCAAATAGCTATTTGCCATATTCTACCTCTATTATTAGGTAATTCGGTCCATTCGCCATCGTTTTCATAGTCTAAAATTAAAGGTCTAGAAATTCCATAGCGCCACGGAAGACTTTTATCTAAATCATTGATACTATCTTCAGCAACAATACTTTCTATATCTAAAGGAGGCAATTCTATAAGGTCAATAGAACTTCTTAAATTATAATTCCAGCTCATTGGCAAAGTTCTATTTGCTTCCTGGGAAAATAATCCATTAGAGATTATTAAAATTAATATAAAAAGTAAAAATCTTTTCATTAATACCTGATTAAAATAGTATTAGCTTACTAAAATACTTTATTATTCTGATATTTGAAAATCAAATCGTTATAAAACAAAAAACCCCGATAAATTATCGGGGTTTTAATAAATATTTTAAGAATTTAGATGATTAACATTGCATCTCCATAGGTGTAAAATCTATATTTTTCTTTGATTGCAACATCATAAGCTTCTCTAATAAAATCGTGCCCAGCAAATGCAGAAACCATCATCATTAACGTTGATTTTGGAGTATGGAAATTAGTAACCATCATATTTGCTATGCTAAAATCATAAGGAGGAAAAATAAATTTATTAGTCCAACCATCGTAAGCATTTAATGTCCCATTTGAAGAAACCGAACTTTCTAAAGCTCTCATTGCTGTTGTACCTACTGCACAAATTCTTCTTTTGTTTGCAATTCCCTCATTTATAATTGATTCCGCTAATTTATCGATATGAATTTCTTCTGAATCCATTTTATGTTTAGATAAATCCTCTACTTCAACATTGCTAAACGTGCCTAATCCAACATGTAATGTAACTTCTGCAAACTTTACTCCTTTAATTTCAAGACGCTTTAACAAATGTCTTGAAAAGTGTAATCCCGCAGTTGGCGCAGCTACTGCTCCTTCATTTTTAGCGAAAATTGTTTGATACCTTTCTTTATCCTCTGGTTCAACTTCTCTTTTTATATATTTAGGAAGTGGTGTTTCACCTAATTCTGTTAATTTTTTACGAAAATCCTCATAGGGACCATCATATAAAAAACGTAAAGTTCTTCCTCTAGAGGTTGTATTATCGATTACTTCAGCTACTAATGAATCATCTTCACCAAAATATAATTTATTTCCAATTCTAATTTTTCTAGCAGGATCTACTAAAACATCCCATAGACGAGTTTCTTTATTTAGTTCTCTTAAAAGAAACACTTCAATACGGGCTCCCGTTTTTTCTTTGTTACCATATAATCTAGCAGGAAATACCTTTGTATTATTTAAAACAAGCACATCGTCTTCTCTAAAATAATCCTTAAGGTCTTTAAACATTTTATGTTCAATGGTTTGTTCTTTTCTGTTCAACACCATTAAACGTGATTCATCCCTGTTTGCCGCAGGATATTCGGCTAATAATTCTTCTGGTAAATCAAAATTAAATCTTGAGAGTTTCATTCCCATAGTAGAACTGGTTTTAAAATTAAAAGTTGCAAATATACAATCTCGACATAGGGGTTGTCAAGTAAATAGCTGTTTATTATTTTATTTCTACCTTAACACCTGATTTTTTAAGGTCTTCCCAAAATGTTGCATAAGATTTAGTAACTACATTCGGCTTATTGATAATAATAGGTGTTTTAAAAACTAGAGGAGCAAATGCCATAGCCATTCGATGATCCTGATACGTTTCAATTATAACATTATCAATTATTTTATTAGCTGGAATTACTTCTAGAGTTTCGTCTGTAATATTTACAATTGCTCCCAATTTCTCTAATTCATTTTTTAAGGCTAATAGTCTATCTGTTTCTTTAATTTTAAGTGTTTTCAACCCTTCTATATTACAGGAAACTCCTAATCCAAAACAAGTAACAGCTATTGTTTGAGCTATATCTGGGGTGTCATTTAGATTTAAACAAACTGGATCCAACACCTTTTTATTAGATTTACTTAGTTGAATAGAATTCTCTGAAGCATTAAAGGTTGTTTTAACTCCTAGCTTTTTAAATATAGAAACTACTTTTGAATCCCCTTGCAAACTATCTGCCGTAAAACTTTTTAAAGTGACATTAAGATTATTGGAAAGCGCCACCAGGCTAAAATAATAAGAGGCAGAACTCCAATCTGATTCTACAGTTATGTTGATTTTTTTTGTTTCTTGTAATGGCTTAATATTTATTATATTTTCCTTAAAAACAGCTTCTACACCAATATCACTCATCAAATCAAGAGTCATATTAATATAGGGTGTTGAAGTGATTTCGCCTTCTAAATTTATAGTCAATCCATTTTCTAAAGTTGGAGCAATTAACATTAAAGCAGAAATGTATTGACTGCTAATGTTGGCATTTAAATTGACTTGATTTGCTTTAATTTCTTTTCCTATAATTTTAAGTGGTGGATACCCTTCGTTTTTTAAATAATGTATCTCAGCCCCCAATTCTCTAAGTGCATCAACCAAAATTTTAATAGGACGCTCTTGCATACGCTCACTTCCTGTTATGGAAATGTCTATTCCTTTTTTTGAAGCAAAATAGGCAGTTAAAAATCGCATTGCAGTACCTGCATGATGCACATCTACCGTACCTTTTTTTTGCTCTATCCCCTTTTGTAAGCTAATTGTATCGTCCGAATCTGAAAGGTTAGTAATGGACAAAATAGGATAATTCCCTTTTAGAATTAAAAGCCTATTAGATTCACTTTTTGAACCTGGAATAGTGATGACAGCATCTTCAATAATTATATTTTTAGAAAGGTAAGCTTTCAAAACTTTTGCTCGTCTTTCTTTATTCTTGCCCTAAACTTTCCAAAGCTTACTAAAAACCCATAAATAAACCCACCGAATATCATACCTACTACGTATGTCAATGGATTGCTAATGGAAGTAAAAAATTCCATTGAAAAACCTTCGATTGCCCATTTTATTATAACAAATAAAACAGAAAAGGCTAAGCCTAAAGAAAAAACAGATCTCCAAAAACCAGGGGTTGAAATAACTTTTTGAAACATATTATTTTAATTTTTTATTATTATGATGCCTATCATGGTCTCGATTTGATTTAAAATCCATTTTTTTATCAAATGCATCTTGTAAATCAATTCCTGTTTGATTAGCTAAACATAATACCACAAATACTACATCTGCTAACTCCTCTCCAAGGTCTTTTTCCTTATCACTTTCCTTTTCACTTTGCTCTCCATATCGTCTTGCAATAATTCTAGCGACTTCTCCAACTTCTTCAGTTAATTGAGCCATATTAGTTAGCTCATTAAAATATCGAACCCCGTGTTCTTTTATCCATTTATCAACTGCTAATTGTGATTCTTTTAAATTCATATTTATGATATTAAATAGATTTTTTTTATTCTCTTACTTTAGAATCTATTAAAATAGTAACTGGTCCGTCATTTATTAAAGCAACATCCATCATTGCTCCAAATTCACCAGTCTGTACTTTTTTACCCAATTCTTTTTCAAGTTGAGACACAAATTTTTCATATAATGGAATTGCAACATCTGGTCTAGCAGCTTTTATAAATGAAGGTCTGTTCCCTTTTTTTGTTTTTGCTTGTAATGTAAACTGACTCACAACAATGACATCTCCGTCGGCATCTAAAATCGAATTATTCATCGCTCCATTTTCATCTTCAAAAATACGGAGCCTAACAATTTTTCCAGCTAACCAGTCAATATCTTCTTGGGTATCTTCTACTTCAATACCTAATAAAATTAGAAAACCTTTCTTAATTTCTGAAACTATTTTTTCTTCCACAGTTACAGAAGCTTTTTTTACTAATTGAATGACTACTCTCATAAAAATTTACTATTCTTTATCATAAACATCTTTACGATAGTGTTCTTCTTCTCCTTCTAAAATCTGAAGGTAGCTCTTATAACGAGACCAGGCTATTTCTTCATTTTCAAGAGCCGCTTTTACTGCACATTTAGGTTCTTCTAAATGTAAACAATTATGGAATTTGCAATGCTCTTTCAATTTAAAAAACTCTGGATAATAGCCAGACAGTTCTTCTTTATCAATTTCTACCATCCCAAACCCTTTGATTCCAGGAGTATCTATTATTTGAGCATTAAATGATAAGTCGTACATTTCGGCAAATGTGGTGGTATGTTGCCCTTGTAAATGCTGGTCTGAAATCTCTTTTGTCTTTAGATTTAATGAAGGCTCTATTGCATTTACTAAAGTAGATTTCCCAACTCCACTATGGCCTGAAAAAACACTTACTTTGTTTTCCATGATAGCTTTTACCTTATCTATGTTTTTTCCTGTTTTAGCTGAAATTCCAATACATTCATAACCTATAGTTCGATATAAATGTGCCAAATATTTAACTTCAGTTAATTCCTCTTCACTATAAGAATCAATTTTATTAAATAATAAAATCGATTTAATTCCATACGCTTCAGCGGTAACCAAAAACCGATCTATAAATGCTGTAAAAGTTGGAGGGTTATTAAGTGTCACCAATAAAAAAGCAACATCAATATTCGCAGCTATAATCTGTGTTTGTTTTGAAAGATTTACTGATTTTCGGATAATATAATTTTCCCGATCTTCTATTTTATGAATTACGCCAAATTCATCATTTCCTTTTTTATCAATCTCGAAATGAACGACATCACCGACAGCAACTGGATTTGTAGTCTTTATTCCTTTTATACGAAACTTCCCCTTTAACCTACACTCATAAAAAACCCCTTGATCTGTTTTTATGGTGTACCAACTTCCTGTAGATTTATAGACAGTTCCCTTCATTAATACAAAAGTCTTAAATTTAAAGTTATTAGCATACAGTTTGCTTAAAGTTTATTTAAACTTGCTTTAATCATTAATTAGGCGCTTTTGGTGATTTATAGATTCCTGATGAATTGCTTTATAAATTTTTAACACAAACTCTTCACTTAACTCGTTTTCTTTTCCTTCTAAAATCATTTTACCTAAGATCTCATTCCAACGTTTGTTTTGCAAAATAGCAACATTATTTTTCTTCTTTAACATTCCTATCTCATCTGCTATTTTCATACGTTTTCCTAATATTTCCGTTAACTTATGATCAACAACATCGATACGAGTTCTAAGGTTTGCAAGTTTATTTCGATATTCAATTGCATCCCCTTCTTCTTTCCTAATCTTTAAATCAATTGTCATTTGATCTAAAGTTTTAGGTGTAATTTGTTGTTTAGCATCACTCCAAGCATGATCAGGATCATGATGAGTTTCAATCATTAATCCATCAAAATTTAAATCTAATGCTGTCTGGCATAAATCAAATATTATATCCCTTCGACCCGCTATATGAGAAGGGTCCAAAATTAGAGGTAAATCTGGAAATTGATTTTGTAAATCGATTGGTATTTGCCATTCAGGATTATTTCGGTAACGCGTTTTTTCATAAGTAGAAAACCCTCTATGAATCACTCCTAATTTATCAATATTAGAAGTATGTAAACGCTCTACGGCTCCTAGCCATAATGCCAAATCTGGATTAACAGGATTTTTAACCAATACAATTTTGTCAGTTCCTTTTAAAGCTTCAGCTATTTCTTGAACTATAAAAGGTGAGACAGTTGTTCTAGCTCCAATCCATAATAAATCCACATCGTTTTTTAAAGCTAACTCAACATGGGCAGGATTAGCAACTTCAGTAGCGGTTAACATTCCTGTTTCATCCTTTGCTCTTTTCAACCATTTTAACCCAATTTCACCAACACCTTCAAAATTCCCTGGACGAGTTCTTGGTTTCCAAATTCCAGCACGTAGTATAGTGGCATCTGTTTTCTTTAATTGATGAGCTATTTTTAAAACTTGCTCTTCAGATTCTGCGCTACATGGCCCAGCTATCACTAAGGGGTGATTTAATCCCATAGCATTTAACCAAGTTCTTAGTTTCTTGTTATTTTTCATTAATTAGATTATTTATTAATTGACTTGGTTTATTTTCAAAATTCTGCTTATAAGCACCCACCACTTTTAATTCTTTAACTGCATTCTCTAATACTTTTACCACATCCTTGAATAATTTATAATCCTTAAAAACAACATCTACAAAAAATGCATATTGCCAAGGTTCTCCAATTATTGGTAACGATTGTATTTTTGTTAAACTAATTTCAAAAGTACTAAACAATTGCAATACATTAGAAAGGCTTCCTACTCGATGGTCTAGTTTAAATTTAAGTGTTGCCTTATTGGCCTCTTTATTGTATGCTTTAACTTCTTTTCCTATTAAAACAAATCGAGTTTGATTATTGCTATTATTCTGAATTTTACTGTCTAAAATCTTTAATCCAAATTTCTCTGCAACTTGTTTACCAGCAATTGCAGCAACACCTTTCAGGTTTTGTTCTTTAATTTTTTTTGCTTCTGAGGCGGTATCTACTCCTTCGATAATTTTAAATTGAGGAGGGAATTTCTGCAAATAGTTTTTACATTGAAGTAGCGCTACAGGATGTGAATGAATTTCAATGATATCATGAATCGATTCTGTTTCTAAAGCCATGATATACATTTGAATGTTTAAAAAGACTTCATCCATAATTACCAAATCACTATCATCTATCAAATTATAGTTAGGCAAAATAGAACCCGCAATTGTGTTTTCAATAGCTAGAACACCAAAATCCGCTTTAAAATTATTTATAGATTCGGTAACCTTTTCAAATGAGTTACACATTATTAATTCTATTTCTTCGTTTGGGAACATTTTTTTAACAGCCATATCGTGAAAAGAACTTTCGATACCCTGGATAGCAATTTTTAAACTCATAATTTTTAAATATTAGGTAAAAAAAAAGTCTCGGATTAATTCCGAGACCATTATATAATTTTATTTTAAATTTAATTACATCACAATCTCGTTCGTTTCTTTAAAAAAGAAATACCAAAAATTGCTAAATGTAATTAATCCGTTCATTGTTCGTTTTATGGTTGCTAAAGTAATTAAATATTGAAAACAACCTATAATTTTTTACTTTTTATTTATGTAGTTTTGTTTTAAAGTTATTTATGTCGATAAAAGTAGAAAATATCACCAAAAGTTATGGCAATCAAAAAGCCTTAAACCAAGTATCTTTTTCAGTAGAAAAAGGTGAAATTGTTGGTTTTCTTGGACCTAATGGTGCTGGAAAATCAACTATGATGAAGATTTTAACTACATATATTTCTTCTTTTGAAGGTAAAGCATCGGTAAATAACTTTTCTGTTTTAGATGATAAAATAGAAGTTCAAAAATGTGTTGGATACCTTCCTGAGCACAATCCATTATATACAGATATGTATGTGCGAGAGTATTTAAAGTTTAATGCAGATGTGTATAAAATAGATAAAGGACAGATTGAAAAAGTAATTGAACAAACTGGATTATCTCAAGAAGCATATAAAAAAATAGAACAACTCTCTAAAGGATATCGACAACGTGTTGGACTTGCTAGTGCATTATTGCACAATCCTGAAGTTTTAATTTTAGATGAGCCTACTACCGGATTAGATCCTAATCAGTTATTAGAAATAAGAGAGCTAATTAAAAAAGTTGCAAAAGAAAGTGGTAAAACTGTATTACTATCTACTCATATTATGCAGGAAGTAGAAGCTATTTGTGATCGTGTAATCATATTAAATAAGGGAAATTTAATACACGACAAATCTATTGAAGATACCTTGAAAGAAGGAAGTTTAGAAAATCTATTTACAGATCTTACTACTCAAAAATAAGAGACCCTGTATAATACTCAGTTACATCCACTAAAGGAGGTTCGTTTTTTGAAATAATATCTCCTAATCCTCTTATTTCTCCAATTATAGACACTTGTGGATTTACAATCATTTTATTCGTGCTTCGATGAAAAACATTTAAATCTTGAATAATTAATTCTGCTGCCTCAACCCTTGAGTCTCCAGCATATAATCCTATTTGTGCATTTGTAGCTGAACCTTTTAAAAAGAAATTTGAATATCCATTAGCTGAAATAAAAAGGTTTTCAACATCTAATTCTAAATTAAAATCTCCATCGGTATAGTATTCTTCATTTTCTGAATCTTCAGAAAGGATATTTAAATTAGGGTATGTTAATACGCCTATACTTGAAACTATTTGTTCCGAACTACTTCTAATTTCATTAATAAATGGTGAAATAACATATACTTTTGTTATACCATAATCACGAACTAGATTACATCCTATATTGCTTTTCAATTCAAGAATACTATCGGTAACATTAATTTCAATTTCATTTAATATATTTTCACCTGTTTCTAAAATCACCTTTTGCTCAGGCCCTTCTTCAATAAATAGTTGAATTTTATGATTAACCAATATTTTAGTAAATGTTGACACATTAACCTCAGTTTGTATAATAGTGCCCTCAGCTCTAAAACAAGCTGGAGCATTATCATTATTACAAGCTATTAACCAAAAAAATGCAATTAAATAAAATACTTTTTTCATTATCTGTTTTGTTAATTACAACCTTACTCCCAAACCAATTTCAGCAGCCTCTGCTTGTGCCCAATGTGATTTTAAAGTAATAGCTGCAAATAATTTATCTTTATAAATGTATCTTTTAAATCCAACTCGTAAGTACACTCTTTTTTCAAATTTATAAGGATAATAGACATAATATCCTATTTGAGAAACTATTGCATTTCTATTAATACGTAATTCGTGACCTACAAAAAGTCCTACTCTTTTATAATCTTCATCACCGCTAAAGTTTTGTTCTGGATATGCAATTGCTTTATATTTAATAAACTCTTCTAAAAATTTAGATATAAACAAATCTGCACCAAATTGAAGCGTACTATAATAATTTAATCTTTTATCTGCAAAGGCAGAAAAAACATAGAGTGGATACGTGTCAGATCCAATTACATCACTTTGGTTCCATCCAAATCTAAATGCAAAATTAAATTTTATTCTTTCAGCGTAGTTTTTAGGATCTTCTTCTGTATGATAATCCCTAATATTCTTATAATCTAACTGATAATTTACTCCTGCATTCAATAAGAATGAATTGGTACTCGTATTGGGTGCTTTTGCATTTCCATTTGAGTAATGTATAAACAACAAACCTGCTTGTAACCCTAATCCTTTCCATATATTATCCTTTATATAATTAGCCTTAACAAATGTTGTACTCATTATAGTAGAACCATATGCATTATTTAAGTAATTGTTATCTTGATCATAAGGATTGGTGTTGTAAGCTAATCCTGTTCCAATACCTAATTGTAGATTTCTTTTAAAAAAATAAAAATTGTAATGAGCGTAGAGACTATAATTATCTCCCAGAGCAGTATTTTTTAAATTTTGGTAGTTAAAAGAAACACCCCAATCCGGATAGTTATACTTTTTTTCCCAATCTTTTAATCCATAAGTTTTTCTATTAAAAGATAGAAATAGACCCCTTGGATGCCCATCAATTAAATGAGAAATATCTTGGCTATGCTCGTAAATATTTCCATAAAAATAACTTGCTTCTAATGAAAACATATTTTTCTCGTTGTTTTGAGAAAAACCTGTGATACTAATTAATAATATAAAGTAAGCTAAGCTATTTTTCATTATTTTTTTAAAAGCCACAAATATATGTTAATCAAAAAAACTTATCTTGTATCACTAATAATTTGTGATGAAATATTTATTTTTTTTTCTAATTGGCTTTACTACTTTATCATCATTTGGTCAAGAAGACAATTCAACTATTTTTCCTCAATCCTATTTTGGAAGTTATATAGGGGATTTAATAATTAACACCAATAAGGGGGTTCAAAATTACCCTATGGAGTTTCATATACGACCTACAGATTCTTCTGGGGTTTACGATTATGTAATTGTTTATGGTAAAGGCGAACAACGGCAAGAAAGAAATTACACATTAAAGGAAAAAGATGTTGAAAAGGGAGTTTATACTTTAGATGAAAACAATGGAATCCTATTAGACTGTAAGGTTATTGGTAATAAAATCTATTTTTTATTTGAAGTATTGGATAGCTTACTAACCACATTTATAACATTCAATGATAAGGATTTGATATTTGAAATTGTGGCAACAAACACAGCTCAAAAGATGGTAAGTGGAGGTCAAGATGAGGATACTCCAGAAGTTTTTTCATATCCTATTAATGTAGTTCAAAAAGCAGTATTATTAAAACAATAAGAATTCTATTCTTTTTACGAAAATATGTATATTTGCCAATTCAAAAGAGGAAAAATTTGACTGATTGCAACCTCTGTTACTGTTAATTAAGTAACATTAAATGCTAAAAGGTAGGTGCCTAGTTATACGTTATGGTGTCCTTTCTCCAAGCTGCACCCGTCAAAATTTTATAAACATACATTTAAAATTATCCATTTATGGCTTATTTATTTACATCAGAAAGTGTTTCTGAAGGACATCCAGACAAAGTAGCAGATCAAATTAGTGATGCATTAGTTGATCACTTTTTGGCTTTTGACCCACAATCTAAAGTTGCTTGTGAAACATTAGTAACTACAGGTCAAGTTGTATTAGCTGGAGAAGTAAAAAGTAACACGTATTTAGATGTTCAAAAAATTGCTAGAGATGTTATTAATAAAATTGGATACACTAAAAGCGAATACATGTTTGATGGTAATTCCTGTGGTGTTTTCTCTTCTATTCACGAGCAGTCTTCAGAAATTAATCAAGGTGTAGATCGTGAAGATGGCGAAGAACAAGGAGCAGGAGATCAAGGGATGATGTTTGGTTATGCTACTAACGAAACTGAAAACTATATGCCTTTAGCATTGGATTTAAGTCATCGTATTTTAATTGAATTAGCAGCAATTAGGCGTGAAAATGACAATATTCCTTACCTAAGACCAGACGCTAAAAGTCAGGTTACCATTGAATATAGTGAAGACAACAAACCTCAACGAATTGATACCATTGTAATTTCTACTCAGCACGATGATTTTGATGAGGATGAGAAAATGTTGGCTAAAATAAAATCTGATTTAGTATCGATATTAATCCCAAGAGTTATTTCAAAACTTTCTCCAGAGATTCAGGCATTATTTAACGATGATATTACGTATCATATCAACCCAACAGGTAAATTTGTTATTGGTGGACCACACGGAGATACAGGGCTAACAGGAAGAAAAATAATTGTAGATACTTATGGAGGAAAAGGTGCTCACGGAGGTGGTGCTTTTAGTGGTAAAGATCCTAGTAAAGTAGATAGAAGTGCTGCTTATGCTTCACGACATGTAGCCAAGAACTTAGTCGCTGCTGGTGTTTGTGACGAAGTATTAGTACAGGTTAGTTATGCTATTGGAGTTGCAGAGCCCACTTCGATAAATGTAAACACTTATAATACATCTAAACTATCAATAAGCGACAGTGCTATTTCAAAAATAGTTGAAAAAATCTTTGATATGCGTCCAGCGGCTATTGAATCCCGTTTAAAATTAAGAAATCCTATTTATTTAGAATCTGCTTCGTATGGACATATGGGTAGAATTCCTCAAGAAAAAGAATTGACTTTTTACTCTGGTGATGGTAAAAAACTTACCAAAAAAGTAGAAACTTTTACTTGGGAAAAATTAGATTTTGTCGAGGAGGTTAAAAAAGCATTTAGCTTATAATCTAACCTCTATTATTGCCTTACAATATTAGCTGAAGCAACTTGTTTTTTTCCTTGAAAGAAATATACTCCCATGATATCGTCTTTATCCTTATAAGCTTTTTCAACTAAAATTCTAGTTCCTGGATGGCATTTGCTTTGCCCTTTGGTGATTTTTTCGTTAAAGAATATTTGAGTTTCATTTTCCTTATCAAAAACCCAAGTACCACTGCAAGGGAAGCTTGGATAGGATATACTTATTTCGTTTTTACTTTTATAATTTAAAACGACTTGCCAAGTATTACCATTATCTTGATATCCTTTACCAGACCATTTACCAAGTAACCATTGTTTTTTAGTAGTATTTGTTTTTGTAGCTCTTTTACCTAGCTCCCAAGTTCCAGCATATTTACTTCCATCTGCTTTTATAAAAACACCTTCTCCATGTTTTTTACCGTTTTTATAGCTTCCAACAAATTTTGATCCGTTACTGTAAAAATATTCTCCTTTACCGTGAAATTTACCTTCTTTCCATCCTCCCTTATAAGTGTCACCATCGGACCATTTGTAGGTTCCTTGACCATTTTTACAATCTCCTGTACATTGAGAATGGGCGGTTAAACTAAAAAATAAAAAAGTAATGATTAGTAAAGTAGGTTTCATATGTTGGGGATATTAAATGATGTAAAAAAATAAATTTTTAATGAATGTAAAGACAAAACATTAATTCATTAAAAATATTTTGATAAAGATACTTTAATAATTTATTTGAAAAAGAAAATTATATAATATTATGATCTTTTGCTTTTTGCACCGCTTCAATTTTACTGTGCACCTGAAGTTTTTTATATATATTTTCGATGTGTTTCCTAATAGTGCTCGGTGATAAAATTAAATTGTCGGCTATTAGCGTATAACTTAACCCCTTACTTAGTTGTTCTAAAACTTCGGTTTCCCTTTTAGATAAAGAGATTATTTCTTGGTCTTTGGGATTTGATATATCTATTGGATTCCTAAGCAGTTTTAAAGTTTTCAATGCAATAGGTGGGTTCATTGCAGCTCCACCATTTAGGGTTTCATTAATTCCATTATAAAGTTCTTCTGGGTTTATTTCTTTTAATAAATAACCATCTGCACCTGCTTTAATGGCATTAAAAATATTTTCATCATTATCGAAAGCCGTTAGCATTATAATTTTAATATGAGGATATTTTTGTTTTACGATTTGTGTAGTTTCAATCCCATTGAGCACAGGCATTTCAATATCCATCAATATGACATCTAAATGATGACTATCTTCTAGTTTGGTTAATAAATCACTCCCATTAAAAGAAGTATGCTTTATAGAAATAGCATCGAAAAAAGATAGCTTTTCTTTAATAGCACTTATCAGAAATGAGTTATCATCTACAATCGCAACTTTTATATTCATATTGTTTATTTAACTTGTTAATCAATAATAAAAATATACTATTTAAACCATACAAAAACATAAGGCATATGCCCTATTAACATCCTAATTTCAAAGAGGTATGTTTATCGTAATCTTTGTTCCCTCTCCTTCTACTGCTTTAGTTTTTATCTTTCCATTTAATTCTTTAGCTCTTTTTTCCATATTAAGAATCCCATTTCCAAGGGTAATTTTTTCTTGATCATATCCAATTCCATTATCACAAATCTCAATCTGAAAGTCTTTATTTTCTGAAATATTCACCTTTACTTTCGAAGCATTCGCATATTTAATAGAATTATTTATTGCTTCTTGAATTATACGATACAAATTCATTCCTTGTACTGAAGTAAATGTATGTGATTGATTGACTGATGGCTCAATAACAAAGGAATAATCAATAGATGAGAATGCTATTTTAGCATTGTCAATGAAATTTGTAATACGAGTTTCTAAATCTTCAAAAGAAATTGTATTCTTATTCATTGCCCAAATAGTATCTCTAAGCTCGTATATGGTCTGAGTTGTAAAAGTGCTAATACCAGACAACTTACTGGAAAGGGCATCACTCATGTCTTTAAAACCGTATTTTAAATTATCAAGACTTGAAATTATAAAAGTTAGTTGTGAACCTATATTGTCATGCAAATCTCTAGAAATACGTAATCGTTGTTCTTGTAATTTATTTTGAGTTTCGATTTTTATTAAGGCTCTTTTTAATTCGTTTTCTTTTTCTAATTGACGATTTTTCAATCGTTGTTGGTTGTATAATAAATATCCTATTAAGCATAACACTAAAGCAAATCCAAGAGAACCAAAAATGATATAATTCTTTTTCTTTACTTGTATTTCTTTTTCTATTAAAAGTGCTTTTTGTTGAAGTATTTCTTTTTCCTTCTTTTCGGTTTCAAACTCTATAGTAAGTGTTGCTATTTTTTCTTCAACATTTATATTTAAAATACTATCTTTAATTATATTGTATTCTTCAAAATAATATAAAGCTGAATCTGCATTTTTAAGATTTTTATACGCTTCAGAAATACTTTTATTATTAACCTTTATTAAATAATAATAGTCTTTATTAATTGCTATTAAATTTGATTCTTTGAGCTTTTCAATTGCCTCATAATAGCTGCCTTCATCTAAATATATCTCTGCAATATGTCTTAAATTTTCTGATATTCCAATAGAGTCATTTAGGGCAATTCTTTTATTTAATGACTCCTTAAATTGTTTTTTTGCTTTTTTATAATCTTTTTTTAAATAATAAATTCCTGCGATATTACTTACACTATATGGGATACCAAATGAGTCACCCTGCTTTTCTTTTATAACCAAACCTTTATTGTAGAAGTATAATGCACTATCCAGCTCATTATTTAATTCTTTTAATACTCCATAATTATTATAAAGATTCTTTAACACGTCTTCATCATTAAGACTTTCTGCAATATCCTTTCCTTTTTGCATATAGTATTGAGCCAAACTCAAATCTCGTCTTTTCATTTGGTAACCTAGCTCTCCATAATTTATAGCAACTTTAGATAAATCATTTAATACTTCATAAACTCTAATGGCTTCAAGTTGAGAGGATACGTTTTCATTATATTTACCTTGATAATAGTAAACTATAGATAATTTAGCAAGAGCATCAGCTTTTCCAATAGGATAATTAATCGATTCAGAGTCTGAAATGTTCTTTTGAAAAAGTTTTATTAATGAATCAGAAGAAATTGAAGCTTTCTGAACAATTATATTATTTATTGAATCAATCTTACTTTTTTCTTGTGCATTCGTAAATTGAATTCCAAAAAGAAAAATTATAATAAGTATCAATTTTTTTATCATCTAAAATTTTCTTAAAAAATAAAAATACTCAAAATAGATTAATTTCAGATTGTACTATTAAAGATTCGCTCAAATTGAATTTTAAAAAATTATAACCACACAACCCTTTATCTCTTTTACTTATTTGTTTTTTATTTATTAAAATTGATTTTTTAATCAAATATAATTCCTGCACATGTAGTTGTTTCAATTGCTTATTTCTCCTTGTAAAAAACAGCACTATCATTACTAAAAAGCAAGTAAACACTAAAATTATTATTGAAATAAAAGTCATATAATCGATAAAATATATTTTATAAAAATACATTCTATTATAAAATTTCAAAATAAGGCAGTTGACGTATTTTATTAACTCGGAACAGTAACAGAAATCGTTGTTCCTGAACCTAATTTGGAATCTAATATAAACTCTCCCTTTAAATCTTTTGCTCTTTTTTTAATGTTTAAAATACCATTTCCAAGTTCAACAATACTTTCATCAAAGCCTTTTCCATTATCAATTATTTGAATTTGAAAATATGAAGCTTCCCTATTAATTAATACCTCAATTTTTGAAGCTTCTGCATATTTTGAGGAATTGTTAATTGCTTCCTGAATGATACGGTAAATGTTTATACCATTTATAGATGAAAACTTATAAAATGGATCGATTTTTTCAGAAATATTGAATGAAAATTTGGTAGTTTCTGAAGCTATTTTAGCTTTTTCAATAAAATTACTAATTCGAGTCTGAAGGTCTTCAAAAGTGATATCATTTTTATTCATTGCCCAAATAGTATCTCGAAGTTCGAAAATTGTTACTGAAGCAAATTCACTAATTTTTGATAATTTATTTAAGTTAACTTTATCTTTAATTACATATTTTAAATTATCTATGGATGAAATAATAAAGGTTAGTTGCGATCCAATATTATCATGTAAATCTCTAGAAATTCTAAGTCTCTGCTCTTGTAATTTATTTTGATTTTCAATTTTTACTAAAGCTGATTTCAATTCATTTTCCTTTTTTAATTGCTGATTTTTAAGCTTTTGCTGATTATAAAATAAATATCCAATCAAGCCTAAAACCAGTGCTAATCCTAATGAACCAAAAATAACATAGTTCTTTTGCTTTATTTTTAAATTACTTTCGGCAAGATTAGCTCTAGAGATTGCTAGTTGCTTTTCTTTTTCTATCGTTTGATATTTAACTTGAGCATCTTTAATAGCAATTTGTTTTTCTTTCCCTAATATGCTGTCATTATAAACCTCATGTTGTTTATAGTTTTTTAATGCAAGTTTAGGATTTCCTGTTTTTTCATAGGCTTCAGATAAACCTAGATAAATTGTTGCTATTTTTTCTAATTGTTCATCTTCCTTAGCACTTACAAGTAAATCATTATAAATACTTAGTGCTTTTTCTGGCTGCCCCAATTCAGAATAACAAAGAGCCAGGTTTTTTTTTAGAGCAAACACTTCAAAATTACTTAGCTTGTTATTAATATTAGATGTGAGTGTTTCCTCAATTAAATTAATCGCATTTTTATAATCATTTTGATTAATATACCAGCTACTTCTTGAAGATGAAACCCTAAACTTTTCAGAACCTAATGACCTTTTAACAACAACCGAATCAGCTTTTATTAGATAAGAATCAGCTTTTTTAAATTCCTTTTTCGCTAAAGAATGATTAGCTAACGAAACGTATGCTTTTACAATATCCAATGGATATTTATTATCCTTGATTGATATTGCAAGTGATTTCTTTGCGAGTTCAATCGATTTTTCTGTTTCATCAATTTTTTTATAAAGCTCAGAAACGTTTAAATAAATTTCAGCTTTAATGTACATGTATTGAGTAGTGTCTACATTTTTTACAGCCTCCAACATATTCTTAATAGCTTCTTTATAGTTACCTTGTATCTGATATACATTTGCAACATTATTTTTAGCTATCATAACACCCAAACTATCTCCTTTTGATCCCCAAATTTCTCCTGCTTTTTCAAAATGATATAATGCAGAATCCATTTCTTCCATATAATAATAGGACTCAGCAATTTCACTATGTTCATCACCAGAAACTTTAAGAACATTATTGTTCTTTATTTATAGGTTTGCTTTTTTAAAATAATATTTAGCACTATCGTAATCCTTCACTCTAGTTTTTTGAGAAATCAATTTTGTAAGAAATAGTGCATGGTAGTATTTATCGTTTTCAACTTCTGCTAATTGAATTCCTTTATGAAGATAATATTGTGCACTGTCTGGTTCTGAAATATAAGTTCGGGAAGCATAATTTATAATACTATCGATACTAATCACTTTTTGAGCTTGGATAAAAAAAGTGTTTAACAAAAACAGGAACGCTATTATAAATTTCATACTGAAAAGATAATCAAATTTTTATGAAATTGTTAAAAAGCAAAAACCCATAATAAATTATGGGTTTTGATGATTGAAAAATATCCCCATATTTTCAATCGAAATTAACTTGGTTAGCACAAGTTATTTCTTTTTATTCTTCTTATCCTTTATTGGAATTTGACTTTGAGCTCTTTTACCCAAATTATCAATCACACAACTAACAAGATTAGTAAACTTTGGATCAACACCAGTTTTAATGAATTCAATTTCAGTTTTACCTTTCTTGTTAGTTACTTCTTCCTCTTTCTTAATGAAGAAACCTCTCATTGGTGGTTTAAATGTCATATTTATTGTCGTTTCTGTATATGGCGTATATCCAACTACATAAGTACCTACTTTATCAGAATTATTATAACCTGGGTTTTTGAAGTATAATGTTGATGAGACACCATTTACAGTTTCACCTGAAGCAGATAAAGAAATTACTACTATAACTAAAGCATCCATATTCATTTTGTCAAAAAATTGATCTCGTTCTATAGAATATTTTTTTCCATTAGCTACATAATAGGATGCATAAGGTAAAAATCTAATCCCTTCAGGAACTGCAGAACCAGATCCCAATAAATTGAACATTCCTGCTTTATCTCTAAGGATTGGTAGTTGAGTATCAGAATATGCAGCTTTTTGTTTTTCAGTTATCAAGAATTCTTTTGGAGTTAATAATTCCATACCAGATTGCGCGAACTTCTCTTTTAAAGCACCAATGCTCTGTTCGTAAATTAATTGTGCAACGACATTTACTTTATCCTCACTTGCCTTGTATGTAGTTGTTGTAATCCAACCACCTCCAGAAGAGTAGGTACTATATTCTTTATCTTCAATATAAAATGATAAAAGCCCTACTTTTTTTGGAACATTATAACTTTCTGCAGTACAAAAGTTGTTCTTTAAGTTGTATTTTTTTTCATAGTTAGGAGCGATTGTACCAGTACCAATTGCCTTCTTATTCAATGTTTTGATATCGTCTGCTAATTTTTGAAATTCTTCTTTTTCAGATTCTACTAATTTTCTAGCACTTTTAGTAGCTTTAGATTGTGCAAAAATAGCAGTGCTAAATAATAGGAATCCAATTATACAAATTGACTTTAAATGAGTTGAGATATTCATAATTACGATTTAAATTTATTACTCAAAGATGCTTTAATTAAAAACAGGTTGCAATAAGGCATTTGCCCTATTAAAATAAAAAACCCATAATAAAATTATGGGTTTTAATGATTGCAAAATATCCCTAAAACTTTACAATCTAGTTTAACTTGGTTAGTTAAAGTTATTTCTTTAAATCGTAAACAAAAATGGTATTATTATCAGCTTTATAATATAGTAATCCTCCAAAATCATCTACGCTATATTCTGGTTTTTTATCTTTTATAACAATTTCTTTTTCATTAGCTCCAGTATCTTTATTAATCTTGACTAAGCCTACACCTTCATCGAGTTTTGTTAATACAAATCTGGCATCTTTTGTTGCAGATGTTGCTTTAAAACGTTTTAACATTTCAGCAATAGAAGCTCCTGCAGCCATCGCCAAATCATCTCCCATATCCATATAGTTTTGTCCTGTTGAAGTGTAGCCACCTAACCTGTTTCTATGACCATTAGCTTGGGCATAAGAGCTTGCAGCAGCAGCTGTAGCTGCAACTGCAGCAACACCAGCTAAAATTGCTCCAAAGGTGCTTTTTCCAGGTGCTCTATAATACTCATGCCACGCCGTTTTTTTATCCCAATCTAGTAATAGCATATTTTGTGAGGAGGTTCGTAAAATCCCATTTTCTCTCATTTCAACACCAGTAGGCATTTCTTTTCCATCAAACTTAGATTCATTTATAACACTAGATTTTCCAGTACTTTCATCTATAGCGAATAGACTTTCATCTGCACTTATTAAATATCGTTTGTTTTTAGCATCGTATGTAGAACTTATCGCATCCGATTTTTTGTACTTTAAAGGTTTATCCCATACTTGTTCACCTGTTTCAAGATTTACAATATTCGCTTGTTCTGAAGATATATATATTAAACCTTGAGGAGTATGCGCCATTGTTAAAATATTTGGACCTGTTTTTAAGGGTTTTTTAAATAATGTTTTACCATCAAAGGATATTTTATTAATTCCACCTTCGTGAATTCCAAACAGAATCCCATCATCCATTACATAAAAATGTTGCACAAATCCTTTTGTTTTTGGAGCTTTTTCCCATAAATCTGTACCGTTTTTAGCATCTAAAAATGCTATTTTGGATTCCGATCTTCCAGCTGCCATTTTCATCACTCCTGATTCTCCAGAATTATCTACATTAGTAACAACGGCAAGTCCTTGAGGTAATATTTCAAAATTTGCAATCTGACCTTTCATTTTATATGGATCTGCCCATAACAATGATCCATCAGGAGCTATTTTATGAATCCTAGTTTTCTTACCACTAGCGGATATTTCCTGAGCATAAATTTCTTTTTCAGATTCATCTGCTACCATAAATTTAATATCATCTGTTTTGGTAGTCCATTCTACATTCCCAGTTTCCATATTAACTTTTATCAATGATTTAGAAGTTGGCACTATTAATCCGCTTTTTAATAGTAAAGGCCTTCCGGATACCATTTCCGCACCTTTTAATTTAAAGAAACTTTCTTGCTCTCCAGAATTTAAATCATAAACAGCAACTGCATTTGTATATTTCTCACTAGCCCTTCTTTGCCCGCTAACAACAAGTTTATTTTGAGGCATCATTACAGTTGCAGTTGTAACCATTTTCCAGCCATTATCTTGAGTTGTAAATAATATTTTACCAGACATATAGTCAATAACAGCTTTTTTTGTAGCCATACCACCAAAACCAGTTTGTCCTACCATAACATAGGGAGAGTTTGGAATAAATAACAATTCCTCAGGTTTTACTCTACCGTATTCTGTAAAATTAAAAATCAAATCCTTTTCTCCAGGCTTGATTCCTACAAGACCATCGTTAGTAGCTACTACAAGAGTTCCCCCTTGAGTAATTGTCATGTCGTTTATATTTGCTCCTACATCATAACGAAAGTCAGGAGCTTCAGCTTTTTGTGCATTCATTGATAATAAGCACAATGAAAAACATAATAGTAATTTAATTTGAGTTGAAATTTTCATAATAATTGATTTAATTGATTATTCAAATTTGAAATATTTCACAGAACCAATCAATAGGGCAATTGACGTATTTACTTAATAATGAATTTAATGAAATAAAAAAACCGAGAATAAACGTTAAGTTCACTCCCGGTTCCACGTAAAAACCTCAACTCTGAGATTTTCTTAAATGTCTTATTAATTATCTAAGTTAACTTTAAAGCTACCTTCAGTAATCATCTTTGAAGTTTGTTCATCTCCATTATACCCTTCAAAAGAAAAAGTTCCCTCTAATACTCCATCACTATCAGATGTGATAACAATTTCTCCTGGCTGAATTCCTATTATAGATAAAACACCATTAGATGCCCAAGTACCAAGTGGTGAAATCTTACCATACATTATACCGTTATTATTTGTTAAATCATCACCCGTAGTATAAGTTCCTGGACCATTATAATTAACAATTGAAAAATTGATAAAATCTCCTGTGTTAGTACTTCCCTGTCCTGTTGCAACGGTCATTCCATTATTAGTTGTAACAGTTCCTCCAATTAATGAAGCGGGGTCTGTTGATGCAGCAAAATTTGCTCCATCAATTTTAGCTGTAAAATGTTCAGCACCACCGGTTCCTCCTCCTGGGTCACTACCTCCATTGTCGTCATCACTACTACAGCTAGTAAAACCTATAGCAAGCGTTAAAAATAAAATTCGAAATGTGTTTTTTAATGTTTTCATTAGTTGAGTTTTTATGAATTAATATGGTACAAATATGCACTGATGCTCAACTTATTACAATAGGGCAATTGCCCTATATTTAAAATTCTATGTGTGGAATACTTTCTTTTACGGTTGCTATTTTGGCCTTTAAGCCCTTTAAAAACAACTGATGCCCCTCACTATTAGGATTGAACGGCTTGTGTTTTAAACCCGCTTGAATTGTTGAAATATCTTTCTGGAAAGATGTTGTGGTTGGAGAAATCCACGCTTTATTAAACGCTTCCCAAATAATAGAAACTGCAGTTTTATTAGGGTGAACCATATCCTCTTTATAAAAACGATAATCCCTTAATTCGTCCATCATAATTTCAAAGGAAGGAAAATAATGATGTATTTTTAATCCTGAATCACTAGACAAAACCTGGTGAATTGCTGTTATTAAATGAGCTTTACTAAGGTTGTTCTCTACAAAACCATCTTTTAAATGTCTAACAGGAGAAACCGTTGTTATAATAGATGCCTTAGGGTTATTCTTCTCAATTAATGAAATTACATTAGACAATGAATTTGAAATTTCATTAACGGTAAGTAATTCTTTATTAAACTCTTTTTTCTGAATTTTAAAACAGTTTGCTACAATGTTTTGGGTTTCTATAAAACGATACACCCAAGCGGTTCCATATGTTAATATGATATGAGATGAATTTATTAGATACGTTGTTAATTCATCTAACTTAGAATTTAATAGTGCCAGAAATTCAAATTTATTGAGAGCATTTATAGTCGAATGAACTTCGAAGCAATACCAAAGTTCATTTTTAAAAAAAACATCTTCTTCGGTATAAAGATTATTATTTAAAGCCCTAGTTATTACCTTCTCAATTGCAATGGGATGAAATAATATTCCAAAAGGGTTTTGCAGGGTTTGAAACTTAACATAATCTAGTTTTTCTCCTATATTTTCAACAAAACATGACCCTAATAATAAAATTCTTGAATCGTAATCTATTTGATTCTTCTCTTTTTGTATAGGTATGTTTGTTTGAAGTTTCAATTCTAAATAATATAATCTTTCCCTTTAAGTAAAGCTTCTGCAATACCATCAGGATTCTTGCCTCCAGCAGTTGCTAAGAAAGGTTGACCGCCACCTCCGCCTTGAATATACTTACCAAGTTCTCTAACAATTTGGCCTGCATTTAATTCTTTTTCAGTAACCAAATTTTTGGAAATATAACAAGTTAAAAATGCTTTCCCGTTACTTTCATTTCCGATTAATAAAAATAAATTTTCAACTTTATTTCCTAAATCATTTGCTAAATCTTTAATACTATTTTGATCTATATCTAGTTTTTTAGCTAAAAAGTTTACACCATTAATCAATTCTGTTTCATTTACTAATCCAGCAGCAGCATTTTTAGCTTTTTCTTTTAATAATTGCTCAACTTGTTTTTTAAGTTTATTATTATCTTCAATTAAATTTAAAACGGTTTCAACTGGCTTTTTAGAATTTTTTACCAAATCTTTAATTTGGAATAAATCTCTGTTATTTTCAGAAAATTGAGTTTTCATAGCATCTCCTGTAATTGCTTCAATTCTTCTAATTCCTGAAGCAATAGCACTTTCTGTTTGGATTCTAAAATACCAAAGATCGCTTGTGTTTTGAACGTGAGTACCTCCACATAATTCAACCGATTGTCCAAATTGAATTGCTCTAACTGTATCTCCATATTTCTCACCAAATAAAGCCATAGCTCCTTTTTCTTCAGCAACTTCTTTAGGAATATTTCTAAATTCTTGTAATGGTAGTTTGTTTTCAATTCTAGCGTTTACAAAATCTTCAACATAAGTCAATTCGTCTACAGTTAGTTTTGCGAAATGAGAAAAATCGAATCGTAAATGTTTTGAATGCACTGCAGATCCCTTTTGCTCCACATGTTCACCTAACACTTCTCTTAATGCCTGGTGTAATAAGTGTGTTGCTGTATGGTTGCAGGCCGTTCTAAATCGTTGTTTTTCGTCAACAACTACATTAAAAGTTTCTCTAGGGTTTTTTGGAAGTGATTTTGCGAAATGAATTATTAAATTATTCTCTTTTTTAGTATCAACTATATAAACAGTGCTTCCATCACTTTTTTCTAAATAACCTTTATCACCAACTTGTCCTCCTCCTTCAGGATAAAAAGGAGTCATATTAAAAACAAGTTGATACATATCTCCATCTTTTTTTGAAGTAACTTTTCGGTACCTAGTTATTTTAACTTTGGCTGAAAGTGTATCGTATCCAATAAATTCTTCTTCATCGTCATCTTCGTATAATATTACCCAATCATCAGTTTCTATAACTGAAGCTGCCTTTGATCTATCTTTTTGTTTTTTTAATTCAACTTTAAATTCCTCCTCATTTAATGTCATTTCTTTTTCAGAAAGAATTAATGCGGTTAAATCGATAGGAAAACCATAGGTATCAAATAATTCAAATGCTTTTTTACCTGAAACTTCTGTCCCCTGTGTATCTTTAATAATACCATCTAGTAAAACCAAACCTTGATCTAAGGTTCTTAAAAAAGAGTTCTCTTCTTCTTTAATCACATTAGTAATCAATTGTCGTTGTTTTTTTAGCTCTGGAAAATAATCACCCATTTGTTTAGCGAGCACAACTACCAATTTGTAAATAAAAGGTTCTTTGGTGTTTAAAAAAGTAAACCCATAACGAACTGCTCTTCTCAAAATTCGTCTAATTACATAACCTGCACCTGTGTTAGAAGGCAACTGCCCGTCAGCAATAGCAAATGCAACAGCACGAACGTGGTCTGATATCACTCTAATAGCAATATCTATATCTTCATTAACACCATATTCATTATGTGTAATTGTTTCAATTTCTTTAATTAAAGGAATAAAAACATCGGTATCGTAATTTGACTGAACATTTTGCATTACCATACATAAACGTTCAAACCCCATCCCTGTATCTACATGCTGAAATGGTAATTTTTCTAGATCTCCATTGGCTTTACGGTTGAATTCCATAAAAACAAGATTCCAAATCTCTACAACTTGTGGATGATCCATATTAACCAAGCTTTTACCTGAAACTTTAGCTTTGTCTTCTTCAGATCTAATATCTACATGAATTTCGGAACAAGGTCCACATGGTCCTTGAGCACCCATTTCCCAAAAGTTATCTTTTTTATTCCCACTTATTATTCTATCCTCATCAATTAATACTTTCCACAAATCATATGCTTCTTGGTCAAAAGCTAATTTGTCTTCATCAGATCCTTCAAAAACACTAACATATAAACTGTCTTTATCAATTTTTAGAACTTCTGTTAAAAACTCCCAGGCCCAAGCAATAGCTTCTTTTTTAAAATAATCTCCAAAACTCCAATTTCCGAGCATTTCGAACATCGTATGGTGATAAGTATCTTTACCAACTTCCTCTAAATCATTGTGTTTTCCTGAAACACGTAAACATTTTTGGGAATCGGTAACACGCTTGTTTATTGCTTTTTTTTGACCTAAAAAGTATTCTTTAAATGGAACCATCCCTGCATTTACAAACATTAGGGTAGGGTCGTTTTTAAGCACCATGGGTGCAGAAGACACTATTGTATGAGATTTTGAATTAAAAAAATCTAAATATTTGGAACGTATTTCCTTTGATGTCATAAGTTAAATATTTTATAATATCCGTAATTAGGGGGTTTCTTACACAATTTCTATATTTGCGTTTCGTTTTCGTTTATAATCATTATCCCCAATGAGCAAAAATAAGATTTTTTAACGTATGGCTAAAGTAAAATATTACTACGATAGTGATACCTTATCGTACCGAAAAATAGAATATAAAAAAGGAAGAAAAACAAAAATTTTCTTTCTTAGTTTATTAGGCATGTTATTGAGTGGTTTTCTACTATTAATCATATACTTAAACATTCCGTATATAGAAACTCCAAAGGAAAAAGCTTTAAAAAGAGAGCTTGTTAATATGGAATTACAATTTGAATTATTAAATAAAAAAATGATTCAAGCTCAAACGGTATTATCTGAAGTTGAAGAGAGAGATAATGCTATATACAGAGTATACTTTGAAGCAAACCCTATATCTGAAGAACAACGTAAAGCTGGATTTGGAGGGGTAAATCGTTATAAAAATCTTGAAGGGTTTGACAATTCCAACTTAATTATTAGTACTAGTAAAAATATAGATGTTTTAACCAAGCAGATCGTTGTGCAATCAAAATCATTAGATGAAATTGCTACACTTGCTGAAGAAAAGGAAAAATTATTAAAAGCGATTCCTACCATTCAACCAGTAAAAAACGAAGATTTAACTCGTATGGCATCTGGTTATGGATATCGATCAGATCCATTTACAAAAGCAAGAAAGTTTCATAAAGGAATGGATTTCACAGCTCCAAGAGGAACTCCAGTTTATGCTACAGGTAATGGAGTTGTAAAACGAGCAGATAGACGTGCATCAGGTTATGGTCGTCACGTAAGAATTGATCATGGATTTGGATACGTAAGTTTGTATGCTCACCTTTACAAGTATGTTGTTAAAAAGGGTCAAAAAGTGAAACGTGGTGATTTAATAGGTTTTGTAGGTAGTACAGGACGATCACAAGCGCCGCATTTGCATTATGAAATATTTAAAGATGGGAAAAATTTGAATCCTATTAATTTCTATTATGGTGATCTTTCACCTGAAGAATTTGCTGAGTTATTAAAAGTGGCAGGCCAAGAAAACCAATCATTGGATTAATGAGAGTAGATTTACCTGAAAAAAGATATTATGGAATTGGGGAAGTAGCCAAAGCATTTTCCGTTAATAATTCTTTAATACGATTTTGGGAAAAGGAATTTGATGTTATTAAACCTAAAAAAAATGCCAAAGGGGATCGAAAATTTACTCCTGAGGACATTAAAAATTTAGAGCTTATTTACCACTTGGTTAAAGAACGTGGATTTACACTTGAAGGTGCAAAAACACATCTTAAAGAAAATAAGCATAAGACTATAAGTAATTTTGAAATAATCAGGAAACTAGAAACTGTAAAGACTGAATTGCTTAAAATTAAGAGTCAGCTTTAAACTTCTTTATTTCTTTCTAATATAAACCGTAATAGGAACTCCGTGAAAATCGAATTTTTCGCGTAGTTGATTTTCAAGAAATCGTTTATATGGTTCCTTTACATATTGTGGTAAATTAGCAAAAAAGGCAAAACTAGGATACGGAGTAGGCAACTGCATACAGTATTTAATTTTTACATATTTCCCTTTATATGCTGGAGGTGAGTACGCTTCAATAACAGGAAGCATAGTTTCATTTAATTCACTTGTTTTAATTCGTTTACTTCTGTTTTTAAATACTTCAACAGCAGTTTCAATAGCTTTAAAAATTCGCTGTTTTGTTAAAACCGAAATAAAAATCACAGGAACATCAGTAAATGGTTCACATTGTTTACGAATTAATTTTTCGTATTCATTAACACTTTTATGGTCTTTTTCAACTAAATCCCATTTGTTTACTAAAATTACTACTCCCTTATTATTTTTTTGAGCCAACCAAAATATATTTTGTACTTGCCCATCAAATCCTCTTGTCGCATCTAAAACTACAATTGCAACATCACAATGTTCAATCGCTCGAACACTTCGCATTACTGAATAAAATTCTAAATCTTCTTTTACTTTACTCTTTTTACGTATCCCTGCAGTATCTACCAAATTAAACTCAAAACCATAACGGTTATAATGAGTATCAATACTATCACGAGTTGTTCCAGCAATATCAGTAACTATATATCTATCTTCACCAATTAAAGCATTTATAAAAGATGATTTTCCAGCATTTGGTCTTCCAACAACAGCAAATCTAGGCAATTCTGATTCTTCTTCTTCTTCATCTTCTTCTGGAAGTACTTCAACTAAATCATCTAGCAATTCTCCTGTACCACTACCACTAATACTGGACATGATATAGTATTTTTCAAAACCTAAAGAATAAAATTCAACTGCATCATCAGTACGATTAGCACTATCCACTTTATTAACAACTAAAAAAACAGGCTTAGAGCTTTTTCGTAGTAGTTTAGTAACCTCTTCATCCATTCCGGTAACTCCAGAAACAACATCGGTCATAAAAATAATTGCATCTGCCTCATCAATAGCTAATTCAACTTGCTTATCAATTTCAGATTCAAAAATATCATCACTTCCAACAACATATCCTCCTGTATCTATTAATGAAAAAACTTTTCCGTTCCAATCACTTTTACCATAATGGCGATCTCTTGTAACTCCACTTACAGCATCTACAATGGCTTCTCTACGTTGAATTAATCGATTAAATAAAGTAGACTTTCCTACATTGGGTCTTCCTACTATTGCTACTATACTCATATTATTTTTATTGGGTGCAAAGGTAAGCTTTACTATTTGAAGAAAAAACTCTAAATTACACTCCAATTTATTTAACTATGAGTTTAGAAAACGAAATTATATTAAGACCCAGATTTAAACTTGAAATTAATAAAAGCAACGAAGAAGCTCTAAAAACTATTGAAAACACTAAGGAGTTACAAAAAGATTTTGTTGTTTCGAGAGTAGACAATCATGTTTTTATTCGCATTCCTAATAAAGATCAACACTTTTGGTCACCTCAACTTCATTTAGAAATTGATGAGTTAGATGATTCTAAAAGTGAACTAAAGGGATTATTTGGACCAAAACCTTCTGTTTGGACCATGTTTATGTTTTTCCATTTTGCAGTAATTGGACTTTTTGTAATTGTTGGTGTTTGGGCTTACTCCAACTGGTCTTTAAAAACCGACTATGGATTACAATTAGGTTTAATGGCTGCTCTTGTAGGTGTTTGGTTTTTCCTATATTTTGCAGGAAGAATGGGGAAGAAAAAAGGAGCTGATGAAATGAAACAACTCTGCTCTTTTTTAGAAGACACACTGGATTTAAAAGATGTAAAAAAACAAGAAGATTGTGTATAAATCAAATTTATTGATTATATCCAAATCTCTTTAATTGTTGATCGTTACTACGCCAGTTTTTATTCACTTTTACATATAATTCCATATGTACTTGTTTGCCAAAAAACTTTTCTAGATCCTTTCTTGCCTCAACCCCTACTCTTTTAATAGCAGTACCTTTATGGCCGATAATGATTCCTTTTTGAGTCTCTCTCTCCACCATAATCACACTTCTCATTCGGATAATAGATTCTTCTTCAAAAAATTCTTCAGTATCTATTTCAACAGCATATGGAATTTCTTTTTTATAGTGCATTAAGATCTTTTCACGAATAATTTCATTTACAAAAAATCGTTCAGGCTTATCAGTTAATTGATCTTTAGGATAAAATGCTGGTGACTCTGGCAATAAAGAAACTATTTGTTGAAAAACTTCCTTTACTCCAAAATTTTCTAATGCTGAAATTGCAAAAATTTGAGCATTTGGAACTTTCTCTGACCAAAGCTTCATGGCTTCTAAAAGTAATTGTTCGTTTCCTTTATCTATTTTATTAATTAGTAATAAAACTGGGATTTTAGCATTCGTTATTTTATTAAAAAAAGCCTCATCTTTTAATTCCTTTTCACCTAATTCAACCAAATAAAGTAATACATCGGCATCTTCAAAAGCAGATTTCACAAAACCCATCATGCTTTCTTGTAATTGGTATGCAGGTTTTATAATTCCAGGAGTATCACTTAATATCATTTGAAAATCCTCACCATTAACAATACCTAAGATACGATGCCTAGTTGTTTGTGCTTTAGAAGTGATAATTGATAAACGTTCACCAACAAAAGCATTCATTAGCGTACTTTTCCCAACATTTGGATTTCCTATTATATTAACAAAACCTGCCTTGTGTGCCATAACCATATTTTTGGCAAAGATAAACTAAACTCTTGGTTTACTCCTTGATCGATCATACAAAACAATGCTACCAGCTACAGCAACATTTAAACTTTCGACTGATGAAAATTTTACTAAAAAATGAGATTTCTCAATGGCTTTTTTTGTCAAGCCATTATCTTCTGCTCCTAATAGATAAACACATCTTCTTGGATGCTTAAAATCTTCTAAAGCTTGAGATTTTTCGGTAATTTCAACTCCAACAATTCGAGCACCTTTGGGTAAATGTTTATAAAAATCATCAAAATCTTCGTAATGAAAGTAAGGCATCGATTTGACAGAATTTTTAGTATCACAAGCTTGGTTTGCATACCGGTTTCCAATTGTAAAAATAAAACTAGCTCCTAAATTCTGTGCTGTTCTCCACAAAACACCTAGGTTTTCAGGAGTTTTTCCATTTTGAATTCCAATACCAAAAAATTCGGTTGTAAAGTTGTCGGGCTGCATTGGGCAAAACTAGCAAAAAGAAAGTATTTAATTTAAAACAATTACAATTTGTGATTTTTTTTTGAGCTTGATTCTTTTCATTAACTTAGTAGCTATTAAATTATTCTATTTTTATTTTCTAAAATTTCAATTATGAATCGTATTTTATTTTTCACTCTTACTCTTATAGCAACAACTATTTATGCTCAAGAAAATTCAACTTATCAAAAGCCTCCCAATGAAATATTAGAACTTGTTGATGTTCCAAGAGCTCCAAATGTACTATTGAATGAACAAAAAGAGAATATGGTTTTGCTTTATAGAAATTCCTATAAATCTATTGAAGAACTTTCTCAAGAAGAATTACGATTAGGAGGTTTACGAATCGACCCAAAAACAAATATTGGTAGTAGAGTAACTTATTATAATAATGTAAAAATAAAACAACTTAATAAAAAAGATGCAGAGATAATCCAAGTAAAAGGATTGCCAAAAAATCCAAAACTAACTAATTTTATTTGGTCTCCAGATCAGAGTAAAATTGCATTAACAAATACTACAACAAATGGTGTTGAAGTTTGGATTCTTGATATTGCAACCTCTTCTGTTAAAAAAATTACAGACGCCACTATTAATGCAAATGTAGGCGATGTTATTAATTGGTTTGAAGATGGACAATCTGTATTAGTTAAATTTGTTTCAGATAAAAGAAAACCTTTAGTAAATACTAAAACTGCTGTCCCTACAGGACCTACAATTTCTGTTAATGATGGTAAAAAAGCACAAAACAGAACCTATCAAGATCTATTAAAGAATAAAAATGACGAACATAATTTTGAGCAATTAGCCTTATCAGAAATTTATGAAGTTTCATTAGATGGAACTAAAAAAGAATGGTTAGGGAACGACATTTACACCTCGGTAAATTTTTCACCTGACGGCAATTATGTCCTTGTAACCACAGTTGAGAAACCTTTTTCATATTTAGTCCCATACCGACGATTTCCTTCTAAAACAACTATTTACACAAAGGATGGAAATAAAGTTGAAACTGTTATTGAAGTACCCTTAATTGAAGATCTTCCAAAAGGTTTTATGGCAGTAAGAACGGGTAAAAGAAATTTTAGATGGAGAAATGATAAGCCAGCTACTTTGGTTTTCACCATGGCCTTGGATGGCGGTGACCCAGAAAACAAAGTTGCTTATAGAGATGAAGTATTTGAATTAGAAGCTCCCTATATCGGAAAAGGGAAAAGCATCTTAAAAACGATCAATCGAGCTTATGATATTGAATGGGGCAACAATACTGTTGCAGTTGCTCATGACTATTGGTGGAATACTAGAAATACAAAATCATATATTTTTAATCCCTCTGATGCTTCTCAAAAACCAATATTACTTTCCGATAGAAACTATCAAGATCGATATAGTGACCCAGGTAGTTTTGTTACTGAAAGAAATGACATGGGTAGTTCTGTTTTAACAATTGTAAATAACAATGCTTTTTCAATTGGAGATGGTTATACCGAAAAAGGGCAATTCCCTTTTGTGGATCAAGTAAATTTAAAAACTCAAAAAAAGAATAGAGTTTATCATTCTGAATACACTGATAAAATTGAAGACCTAAGAAATTTCGATCCAAAAAAGAATGAATTATTAGTTAGAATAGAATCTCCAAAAGAATATCCAAATTATTATTTCAGAAATATTAAAAAAGATAAATTAACCCAAATTACTTCTTTTGAAAATCCATTTAAAAGCATACAAAATGTCCATAAGGAAGTAATTAATTACAAACGAGATGATGGTTTAGAACTTTCAGGAACACTTTATCTTCCTGTAGGATACAATAAAGAAAGTAAAGATAAAATGCCTATGATTTTATGGGCTTATCCAACTGAATTTAAAGATAAATCAAGTGCTGGGCAAAGCACCCAAAATCCTAATGAGTTTACCTATCCATATTATGGTTCTATGATTTATTGGGTTACTAGAGGCTATGTTGTATTAGATGATGCTTCTTTTCCTATTGTTGGAGAAGGAGATGAAGAACCTAACGATACTTTTAGAGAGCAACTAGTTGCCAATGCAAAAGCTGCGATTGATGCCGTCGATGAGCTAGGATATATTGATAGAAATAGGGTTGCAGTTGGAGGACATAGTTATGGTGCATTTATGGTAGCAAATCTTCTTTCTCATTCTAATTTATTTGCAGCAGGAATTGCACGAAGTGGAGCTTATAATAGAACCTTAACACCTTTTGGATTCCAAAGTGAAGAACGCAATTATTGGGAAGCACCAGAAATATATTACACCATGTCACCATTTATGCATGCAGAAAAAATGAACCAGCCTTTATTATTAGTACATGGTGAAGCAGATAATAATTCTGGTACCTATCCTATGCAAAGCGAGCGATATTTTAACGCTCTAAAAGGTTTAGGAGCTACAGTACGTTTGGTTATTTTACCAAAAGAAAGCCATGGATATCGTTCAAAAGAAAGTATCCTCCATTTGCTTTGGGAGCAGGACCAATGGTTAGAAAAACACGTTAAGAATAAATAACATAAGTTAAGCTTTACAATTTTATGGCAATTAGGTTTCTCTTTTTAACTATCATTTTTTGTTCATCAATAGGATATGCACAAATTGAAGAATTATTTTTCGGTACTCAGGAAACTTTCGAAGTAATGACGTGGAACATTGAACATTTTCCAAAAAATGGTCAAACTACCGTTAATTATGTTTCAGAAATTATTGAAGCTTTAGATGTGGATATTATTGCCATACAAGAAGTTGAAAACATTAATTATTTCGAACAAATGGTCGGGGGTTTAAGTAATTATAGTGGCCATTTAGAATCCTCTTGGTTTGCAGGACTCGCCTATATTTATAAACCTGAGGTAATTCTAATTAATGACATCTACGAAATTTATACTACATCACAATATTGGAATGCCTTTCCAAGAGCTCCAATGGTAATGGATTTATATTATTTAAACAACAGAATAATTATAATCAATAATCATTTAAAGTGTTGTGGCGATGGAATTTTAGATATAACCGATTCCAACGATCAAGAAACAAGGAGATATACTGCCAATTTATTACTCAAAGAATTTATAGATGAAAATTTTCCTGAAGAAAATGTAATTCTATTAGGTGATTTAAACGATGATTTAACAGATAATCCACAAAATAATGTTTTTCAGATGTTTTTAAATGATCCTGAAAATTATGTTTTTACTGATTTTGGTATTGCTTCTGGAAGTAGTTCTAATTGGTCCTATCCTAATTGGCCATCACATTTAGATCATATTTTAATCACTAATGAACTATTTGATGAATTTGAGGATAATGAATCTGAAATATCCACCATTAAAATTGATGATTTCTTACCCAATGGATGGTCTGAATATGATGCAAATATTTCTGATCACAGGCCGGTAGCACTTAAATTATTGATAGACTCGAATTTAAGCATCAACGATCTATCTAATACAAATCCTGAATTTTATAACCTTCCTAATCCGTTTCAATCTGAAACTCAATTTATTTTTAACAATTTAAACGAAGTTCAAGTAATAGAGATATATAATATCAATGGTCAAAAAGTTTCTACGATTAATAATCAAATAGGTCAAACATCTTATATTTGGGATGCTAAAGGGCTTTCAAATGGGGTATATGTCGCAAAATTAAAAACGAACAAACATTATATATCCACCATCAAAATAGTATTGATGAAATAATTTAAAATTATGAATCCATTTCACTTAGCCATACCAGTTTCAAATCTTTCAATTTGCAGAATATTTTACAAAGAAATATTAGAATGTGAAGAAGGAAGAAATTCTGAAAACTGGGTAGATTTTAATTTTTTTGGTCATCAATTGGTAATTCATCAAAAACCTGGAATGGAAATAAATGCAAATCCTATATCCAATCCAGTAGATGGTCACGATGTGCCAGTACCTCATTTTGGAGTAGTTTTAGATTGGGAAAACTGGGAGGATTTAGCTGAAAAACTTAAATCAAAAAAAATAAAATTTATTATTGAGCCTTATATTCGTTTTAAAGGAAAAGTTGGAGAACAAGCAACGATGTTCTTTATGGATCCAGAAAATAATGCGCTAGAATTCAAAGCATTTAAAAACATCGATCAATTATTTGAAAAATAGTATTTTACAGGTGTCACTAAAAAGTGATATTTTTCAAAAATATAAAGAAATATATGTACACTAAAAAAACTTACACCATTCCTCAAATGGTAATTTGGACTCGTTTTGAAACTTTACAGTTTATAATAATCATTACAATAGCTGTTGCAATTTATTTTTTTCTAGATTTAACATGGCTTAGAATTCCCTGGACACCATTGGCTTTAATTGGTACTGCCGTAGCATTCGTAATTGGGTTTCAAAATAACGCTGCTTATAGTAGAATATGGGAAGCAAGAAAAATTTGGGGAGGAATTGTAAATACCTCTAGAACTTTTGGGGTTTTTGTTCAAGATATGGTCAATAATGATTATGCTAAAACACCTTATCCAGAAGATGAACTTAAAAAGGAAATTAAAGATTTAACCTATAGGCACATTGCTTGGATGACCGCTTTAAGACATTCTATGAGAGAAACTAAACTTTGGGAAACTGCTGTAAATCAAAAAACACATATAGAATGGAATATTCGTCCACCAGAACACGATTCTACATTAGAAAATGATATAGAGCCTTATATTTCTGAAAGTGATTATAACTACATTCTGAATAAAAACAACAAACAGACTGCACTATTATATTTACAATCGAAGCATTTAAAGAAATTAAATGAAAAAGGAATTATTTGGGAATTCTCTTTTTTAGAATTAGAAGGTGTAATCCAAGAGTTATTTACGCTTCAAGGAAAAAGCGAGCGAATTAAAAACTTTCCATATCCAAGGCAATTTGCAACTTTAAACCATTTATTTATGTGGGCGTTTATACTTTTATTACCACTTGCTTTAGTTCCACAATTTGCTGATATAGGCAAAGAAATAAGCAATTATAATCCTTTTATTGGCGAATACTTTGTTTGGCTAACTATTCCATTTTATGTAATTGTAGCTTGGATATTTCATACCATGGAAAGAATTGGCAGAACTGGAGAAAACCCATTTGAAGGAACTGCAAATGATGTTCCAATTTCTACCATAGCTAGAGGAATTGAAATTGATTTAAGACAAAATTTAGGTGAATCTGATGAAGATATTCCAAGTCAATTTCCAGTAAAGCTTAATACTCAATTTTAAAAATAAAACATTATGAAAAAAGAAAATAAATTAGCAATTGGTGTTGCAATGGGTTTAGTTGCAGGAGTTGTTATAGGTTCTATTACCGATAATATTGGATTATGGATAAGCCTTGGAATAGCAATTGGAGCTGCTGTCGGAGTAACCCTTAGCCAAAATGAAAAGAACAATAAAGAAGATGATCCTGAATAAAAATCCTTCAGAAATATGTCATCAACAAATCAAAAAAATGATCTAATTGAGATTGCAAAATTATTCTTTAAATTAGGAAGTATTGCTTTTGGGGGTCCTGCTGCTCATATTGCCATGATGGAAGATGAAGTAGTAAGGAAAAGGAAATGGATGACTCAAGAACATTTTCTTGATTTGGTAGGAGCAACTAATTTAATTCCAGGCCCCAATTCCACCGAAATGACTATGCATTGTGGTCACGAAAAGGCGGGTTGGAAAGGCCTTTTGGTTGCTGGCTTTTCCTTTATTTTTCCAGCCGTAGTAATTACATCTGTAGTTGCATGGCTATATAATAAGTATGGGCAAATACCAAATGTAGAACCCTTTATCTATGGAATTAAACCAGCTGTAATTGCAATTATATTAATGGCAGCTTATCGATTAGGAAAAAAAGCAGTAAAAAATCTAAAACTTGCTATTGTTGGGATTATCGGAATTATATTATGCTGGTTAGGAGTTAACGAAATAATGGTTCTTTTTGGCAGTGGATTATTAGGGTTACTCTTATATAGTTTCAATAAAAACATTATAAATAGTTTTCTTCCTATTCTAATTTTTCAGTTTAGTAACCCTATAAATATTGGAAATTTTAAAATCTTCACCATCTTTTTAAAGATAGGAGCCATACTTTACGGAAGTGGTTATGTGCTATTTGCTTTTCTAGACTCAGAACTAGTTGCAAATGGCTGGTTAACTAGACAAGTACTAATAGATGCTGTAGCAGTAGGTCAAATAACTCCTGGCCCAGTATTATCCACAGCAACATTTATTGGTTGGCAGATGAATGGAATACAAGGTGCTTTAGCTGCTACTATTGGTATTTTCCTACCTTCATTTATTTTTGTTTTGTTACTTAATCCATTAATTCCAAAAATGCGAAAATCTAAAATGATTGGAGCTATACTAGATGCTGTTAATGTAGCTGCTGTAGCTTTAATTATCGTAGTTTGTATTGAGATGGGGAAAGACACCTTAATAGACTGGAAAACCATATTAATAGCTATAATAAGTATAATTGTTGTATTTATTTTTAAAAAAGTAAATAGTGCATTTATAGTTTTAGGAGGAGCTTTATTAGGAGCTCTTCTTATTTTAATTTAATCTAAATAATTACAATATTCCCAATTTGAAGCGGATATTATTAAGTAAATTATAGTATTAATAATTTTTTATTACTTTTGATTCATTATAATCAATTAACTTAAATTATTAAATTATGAAAAAAGTATTATTTATTGCAGTGTTTGCTTTTATATTTTCAAACACTTTAAATGCTCAAGATGAAGCAACAAAATCAACTTAAAATGGAAAAGATTTTTCATTTGGTGTAAAGGCAGGTGTTAACTTAGCTACTATCTCAAATTTAGATGAATATCCTGGTGAAGAAATTTCAGGAAGAACTTCTTTTCATGTGGGTGTTTTAGGTGAATATTCTTTAATTGAAGAAACGTTTTCTGTACAAGCAGAGATATTATATTCTGAATTAGGTGCGAAATATGAGTATAATTATACAGAAGATTATCTTAGAGGAGGTGAATATTCATATAATGAATCTGGAGAAAGCACCATTAAACTAAATTATATAAGTGTCCCTGTTTTAGCAAAATATTATTTTATACCTGGTTTTAGTGTAGAAGCAGGTCCTCAATTTGGATTTAATGTATCTGCAAAAGATGAATATGAATGGAGTTCTACTGAAATAATAGGAGACGAAACTTTTTCTGATAGCGGAAGTGGTGAAGATGATTTAGATGAAATTCAAACTGTTGATGTAGGTGCTGTAATTGGTCTTACTTATGAATTGGATTTTGGACTATTTTTTAGTGCAAGATATGTATTCGGTTTATCTAAAGTATCTAATGTTGGTGATGATTATATCGATGATATAGATGAATATTATAACAGCAGTAAAAACAACGTATTCCAAGCATCTGCTGGATTTAAATTTAATTAATATTTTGAAGAATTATAGTTAAGAATTCTAATACTACTAAAAAAAACCTCTTGAGAAATCAAGAGGTTTTTTTTATTGATTGAAATTTTTAAAAACCCGAACTTCAGCTAAATAAGCTTTTGTCTTGCTTTAAGAAAAATGACTATACCAACAATCGATGCTAAAATAAATAAATACAAAGTTATTATTCCAATAATGAAATAATAAGTATCATGAGGTTCCGGCAACTTAGATTGTACATTGTGAATAATTATACAGACGACAGCAATGATGAAAAACATTCCCGCTACTATACTTAATCTTTTCAATCTTGTTAATTGCTTTGCTGCTAATTGTGGTTCAATTTCTTCGTGAAAAACACGTTTCTTTTTCCAAATCATCACTCCTAAATAAATCCAAAATGCCAAGGAGATAATCATACCAAATGGAAAAGCCATAAAGAGCATTACGACTGTGCCTACTCCAATTAAGGTAACAAATAATAATTTATTTTTCATAATAATGAGTTTTAAGTATTCTGCAAAATATATTTGTTACTTATATACCCATCTAGTTGCTAAGCAAATCAATTAAGAAAGATTAATACTTATTTAACTTAGAAAATTATAAATTTTATAAACAAAAAAAAATGATATTAATCACATTTCAAATCCTTCTTTTTAAATATTTATTTAAAAATCCAAAGGTTTTTAAGTAGGAGTTTATTTACTTAAACTATTTAATTATATGACTTATATCATATAATATCCCTATTAAACTTTGTACTTTATATGAAAATATAAAATCATGTTATGGGTGATTTTAATACTGTTCTTTTTATCGATAGTAATTTACTTATTATTCGCTAGATTATCACTGGTCATAGACACTTCGACAAATCAATATTTTATTAAACTTCAAGGAATTTGCAGGATCGATGCAGAAAAAGATGAAACTGAAATCTTAAAATTACGGTTGCATATTTTCTTTTTTAATTTCAATTTTTATCCAATACGTCCCGATAAAAAGAAAAAAATAAAGCCTAAAAAGAATAAGAAAAAATCTAGATTCTCTTTAACTTTTAAACAGGCTAGACTTTTAATTAAATCATTCAAGATAAAACGTTTTTATTTAGATTTAGATACCGGAGACTGTATTACAAATGCTAAATTATACCCTGTATTTTCATTATTAAATTATAGGGTTGGAAATTTTAATATCAATTTTAACGGAAGAAATAAATTGGTGCTGCATATTCAAAACAGGCCAGTCTATATTATAAAATCATTTATTAACTTTTAAAACTTTTATTATGGAATTACATCATGATGAATTAATGGAAAAAATCACTGATTTTCTTAAGTCTGAAACAAGAACTGAGACAGTGATTGGGACACAGTTTGAGTTGGGAGAATTCAAGTGTGTTCCTGTAATTAAAACAGGTATGGGGTTTGGATCTGCTGAAGGCGGACAAAAAGAAACCCATACTACCGAAGGAATGGGTGCTGGAGCAGGTGTTGGTATCGAACCTATTGGGTTTTTAGTGACTAAGGGAGAAAATATATCTTTCATAGAAGCTGGAAAAGCTCACGGTTTGTCTGCTGCTTTTGAAAAAGTACCTGACTTGATTGAAAAGATTTACAACAAGAGAACTACAAATGAAGAAGTTCCTGCTTAAAGATCTTTTAGCGAGAATATTGAAAACGAATAGGCATTAGTCTATTCGGTTTCTTTTTTTAGAAGATTTTAATTATGAATCGAAATATTTCCAATAAAAAAACCAGATACTATTGTATCTGGTTTGTAGTAGATAACTCTATCGAAATATCGAACATTAGTTTTACAACAAGAGATTTTGAATTGATAATACACATGATTGAATTTATACTCGAATTCGATAAAATTTATTAAATTAAGTTTAAGTTAAGTTTTTTTAAATTAGTTGTATTTTGCAACTAAATAAATTATATTATTGTTTTAAAAAATTAACTAACAAAAATTTAACTATTATGAAAAAATTAATTTTAACTTTCTTTGTAGCCTTCGCTGCTTTATCTATTAACGCTCAAACTATGGCATTTACTGTTGTAGAAATTAAAGTAAAACAATTTACTCAAGATAAAATTGCTGAGGATTTTGACGATTTATTTAAAGATGTAAAAGTGAATAAAGGAGGTATTGTTCTAGAACGCATTGGAAGAGGTAGTGCTGAAGGTATGACTCATAGACTTGTTTTTATGTCTACTTTAGGTGTAGATTTAATTGATGAAGACGCTATTGACCCAAATAAAAATGACGCCTTCTGGTCTAAGATGCAAAACTACGTTGAAGAATGGGGCCCTGTATATTCAGGAAGAATACTGAGTTGGCAAGAGGGAGATACTGAGAAAAATTCTATGGGACATATATGGAATATTAAAGTAACTGACCAAAATCAATTTAAAGAAGGGCATGATAAGATAGTGAGTGAGTTTGCTGATGATTTTAAAGGAAGAGTCGTTGGATTTGGAACTTATGATTTTGGACTTCCAAATGGAGCAACGCATTGGTTAGCACTAACAGGAAAAGATACTGATGATCATTTATTACTTTATGACAAGCTAGAAAAAAATCCAAAATTTATTAAATTAATTTCATCACGTGGTGAATATGAATTTGTAAAAGATTTTGAAATAAAAATTTTAAAACGAAAACAATAAAGTATTAAAGATTTATTATTAATAAATTCAACCCTGTTTTTAACGTTTAATTAATAAAAAAACATAGTAAGTTTGCAAAATGGCATTAAAAGATATAGAATTAACGTGTGCGATTGCAAAATCAACTTACTTACTAGGTGACCATTGGTCCTTACTTATTTTAAGAGACATGTTGCTACATCACAAAACAAGATTCAAAGAATTTCTGAATTCAAAAGAAAAAATTGCCACAAATATTTTAACAAACAGACTTAAAACACTTACTGACAAAGGTTTAATAACACTTTTAAATCCAAACAGCACAAAAAAAAAACAAACAATATATAGCTACTGAAAAAGGAATTTCTACGTTGACTATTATTATAGAACTTTATCTATTTTCTATTATGGATATAGATGAATCTATTTTAAATGAAGATCAATTAAAAATTAAGGAAAATATTCTTGGCAATCGAAAAGCTTTTCAGAATTCTAAATTAAAAAATTATTTAACTTTCAAAGAAAAATTATTGAATGAAGTTAATCAAGCTATAGGAGTTTAGAATCACCTAATGTTAAGGTTCAAAAAATTAGTAGTAAATAACTTTTTAAAAATATTTTATATTTTTTTTAACAATCCAAATTACTCCTCATTATCTTGCTTTATACGTTCGTAAACATAAAATTTTTGAACTTTACCATCTTTAATCAAAGCGTCATGAACCTGTACAACTTTCAAAACTTTATCTCCATCTACTAAACTCAAGTTTAAACTTGAAGTTACCCACTGCTCTATATCACCATTAGTATTTACTACATTATTAGCAATATAATATTTTGGACTCCATTTTGGCTTATTGGTACTAAACCAAACTTTAAGAAACTCTTCATGTGCCTCTAAACCCTCTATAAACTCTCCTCTTGGACCGTATACCTTAATGTTTTTAGCATTCATAGATTTAATTGCTGCAATGTCTCTGTTATTGTGAGCATCAATATATTTTTCCCAAATAGCAACTGATGCTATTTCTCCTGCGTTTAAAATAAGTTTTTCTCCTTTATTAGAAATTTCGAACCCTATTTGGGTATCTGTAGCCTTTTCCATTTTAGAATTACAACTAAAAATTATAGTTAGCCCTTATAGTAAACAATATTTTTTCATTAGTTTTTATTTTAAATTTATTACTTTTAATTTTGTGAAATGTTTATGAACCTTGATTCTAATTGCCATTTTGAATGGGGGTAGTATCTGGCAAAATTTTGTTCAAAATTGCATAGACAGGGCAAAATTTTGTTAATGGGCTTACAATTTGAAGTGCAGCAGTTACCAAAGCGATCCAAATAAAATCCAAACTTACTTGAATTGCTAAAATTGCTGAAATTAGATATATAAATCCCACAATTGCATCGTGAGCTCTTACTTTTAAAATGTCTTTTTTGTTTTGCATAATTTTATTTTTTTTAAAATAGAATAATACCATTAAAGTAATAAGTATATTTTTGAGTACATTTATGACTTAAAGCGCCCAAATATTAGTAACACGTCCTTTTTCATCCAATTTAAAAACCTCTACAGCATCAAATTTTTCACCCTCTTTTGTAGTTAGTTTTAAGTAACAAGTTACATATGGTCCATGTTCTGTAATATTTACTAATTCTTGAACTAGTTGTGCTTCTGTTACAAAACCGAATATAATGCTATTAATTTCATCTGCACCCTTGGCTTCAAGCCCTATACCTGGAGCTATCATATGATAATCTGGTGTAGTAGGTACTTTTGACCAATCTTCAAATCCTTTTTGCCACTTAAAATTTATTTTATAGTTTTTTATAGCTTGTGCTGTTGAAGATAAACGAATATTCGAAGATAGTGCTTTCATCATTCCTCCATGATCAAAAAATTCACCATGAGACTCGATTTTACCTTCATCGTCAAAATTAAAATACCAATACCCTTTTAGATTAATCTTTTTACCAGTAATTGAGTTTTTCCCTGTCCAAGTTCCATATGTTCTAACACTTCCATCTGGCTTAAGTGATAAAGTATCAACTCCTGGCAACCAAGCTTGGGCATTGTATTTAATATCTTCAAAGTTATCATGATAACTTTTTGTAAGAGATTTATATGCCTCAAACCCTAACGGATTAGAAGCATCATAAATTGTTGAATAAAACTTAATATCTTTACTAACTAAAGCAAGTTGTGCATTAATATTTTCTTCTCCCATTTCAGCAAATAACTTTTTAGCGGTTGCTAAATTTCTCTCGTAATTGGTATTATTATCGCATGAAACAAAAACTATTCCTATTAAGATTAAAATTATTTTTTTCATTTTTTTATTAATTTAATATTGGCCTAGAAAACTGATTTATTGTAATTATTTTATTGTTTTTAAACTGAAAACCTTCCATCCAGGCATATTTAGCTGAAGTACCATCAGGTAGTAGAATATTAGCATTATCCCAAAGCAGCACCCACTCATCACCGTTATTTCCAGTTACAGCTAAATTTGCATCAACTTGATAATCTTTAATTTCAATTACTGAAAAGTTATCAACCATATGTTTCATAACTGTAGATTTTCCTTCGAGTATAATACCGTCTTCAAGTATAAAAACAATATCATCATCGAAAAAAGTAGCAGCCATTTTAAAGTCTTTTTTAATAAGATATTGGTGCATCTTCTGAACTTTTAAAACCAATTCATTATTTCCTATTTTAAAATCATCTAAATAAGAAGCTTCATAAATATATTTGGTTTTTGAATTCTTTTTTTCTTTTAAATTATTTGGAGTTTTAATACAAGAAAATGTAGTAAATACAATAATTAAAAAAGACAATACAACACGTAATTTTTTCATTTTTTTCATAATTGGGAATTTTAAGTTTTTTATACCTTTTTTTATTCTTTAACTTCAGATGCTTTAAACTTTAGTGTTTTCTTTACAAAATCTGCAATACCACTTACTACATATGTTTTTTCATTTGTAAGATTATCAAGTGCATACATTTTAAAAACTCTACCTTGTTTTCTATAAACACCCTGCGTAGTTCCTTTTGTAATTTCCTCTCCCATTTGAGTCCAAATAAAACCTGAAAACTCACCACTTTCCATACTATTATTGTGGTTTGTAAAAATATAGGATATGTAAACTCTTCCATAAGGTCCTGCTTCTCCTGAAGCAGATAATTCATAGGTTACCCCATCTGTTGTGTGAACAGAATCAATTGTAAAATCTGCATTAATTAATGCACTTGAATCCCATTTTAAATCTTGTGCAAAAGAAATACTTGCAAATAGAAATAAAGCGTATACTATTTTTTTCATTTTTGATTAATTTAATTGTTTGGCTTAAAATTATTAATATTAATTGTAATTTGCAAGTTATTATATTGTTAATTAAATAATAAATAAATTATTAGATCGTCTTTTAACCTTAAGTTGAAGAAGAGTTTACACGTTAGAATCTGTATTTGATAACAATTTAATTTTGAAACACCCAAAGTGTTTTTTAGAAAAAAAAGTTGATGTGTGTTTTTTCAAAATGGCGTAAAAAAAATATGGCGTAAAAAAAACTCCTTGATTTCTCAAGGAGTTTCTTAGTAGATAACTCATTAAATATCGAACATCAGTATCTAACCAAGAGATTTAAATTGATACTCATCACATAATGTCTCTAATTTTGAAATATTCAATTGGTTAAAATTATCTGTTTCTTCTAAAACTAACCTACCAAGTAAATCATAAACTTGTATAGAAAAAATAAGATAATCATCTTGGTTAATAATAATTAAAACTTCATTTGCTGGATTTGGTAAAACAGAAATTTCAATTAAAGAATTATCATTAATACTAAAAATGTTTAAATTTTCATGCCAAGTAACTCCTACAAGACTTACTGTTCCAGAAAGCACATCTATATCTTCATCACCATCAATATCAGCTACATTAACGTTAGATGTATAATAAACCTCTTGTGCTATAACAACTCTATCTAACCAATTAAAATTTCCTTCTCCATCATTTAAATAATAATGTATTTCGTGAAAATTATCATCAACGCCTATTACCTCCAATAAACCATCGTTATTAATATCAGCTACCTGAAGATTACTAGCACCATAATCAATGTCAATAAAGTGATTACTAAAATTTCCATTTCCATCGTTTTCATTCCAACTAATTTTACCTCCACTTTCGAGAAGTAGTACATCTATATCTTCATCACTATCTAAATCTGCTGCAAGAATATCAATAATCCCATTATTACTTTCGTATATAATTTGATTATTTACAAAATTTCCTAAACCATCATTTTCATGCCAAATTATTTTACCATCCCCGTTTAACCCTGTAAGTACGTCCAAGTCGTCATCATCATCCATATCAATTGCATAAATTGTCCTAGGTTCATTATAGTCTGAAGATATTATTTGTTGTGAGCCAAAATTTCCGCTTCCATCATTTTCATACCAAGCAATTTTATCATCAGAATATGAAGTAGAAATTACATCCATATCTTCATCACCATCTAAATCACAAGCATAAACATCTATTGGTCCAAGAACACTTCCAATTGGAGTTATTATTTGAGGAGCATCAAAAATTCCATCTCCTATATTTTCACTCCATTGTAATTTGTCAACATATGCTGTAATGACATCCAAATCTCCATCGTTATCTAAATCTGAAGTAAAAATTGAGCTATCTCCATGAAGGTTTACTATTAATTGTAAAAATTCAAAATTACCTTCTCCATCATTCCTGTATGACCGTAATATATGCTCTACTAAATCTCGGTCTTCAGTTATTACATCCATATCTCCATCACCATCAATATCACAAGGGGTAACAGAATCTGAACAGGGGTAGCCTTCAGTTATAATATGCTGTGGCCAATATTGAGCGTAGGAATTATTGAATAATAAGAGAAACAAAATTAAATATGTTGTTTTCATAATAAATATTTTGGGGAAATTCTAAAATATATTTGAATAGACTAAAGGTACGAAGAATACATAATAAAAAAAGGGTAGAAATAAAAAAGCCCCTTGATTTCTCAAAAGGCTATCTGTGTAGCGGGAACTGGATTAACTCGCCTACGCTCTTTGGACCAAAAAGGTATGCTTGAACAACAAACCAGATTTATTTTTCAAATCTATTTTTTTTAAGTCTTTAAATTTTTGAAGTAAACTTCAAAATTTTATCCATAAAAAAACCAGATACTATTGTATCTGGTTTGTAGTAGCGGGAACTGGACTCGAACCAGTGACCTTCGGGTTATGAGCCCGACGAGCTACCTACTGCTCTATCCCGCGATATAATACTAAAACAATTTACTTAGCGATACACAATCTAGTTGAGTAGAAGCTTTCGGTTCATAATGCCGACCAAATCATTTCGGACTGCAAATATACAATCAATTTGTAGTTTAACAAGTTTTATTTTATAATTTTATATCTTTGCTATCAATTGGTTTATCTTTAAAATTAACCATATAAATGTTATGACAAAACGAAAACGCATTTTACTGATAATCACCGGAATCGTATTAGTCATAATTCTCACACTTAGTTTTTATGCCAACTCAATAGTTAAAAATAAAATTGAAGTATTATTAGTTGAAAAAATGCCGGAGCATATTGAGCTTGCTTATAAAGATATTTCTGTTAAATCTTTAACAGGTTCAATTTCTGTTTTTGAACCGAGCATTTTGATAAAATTAAAAGATAGCTCACTTACACGAACTCAATTAACAATGAAAAAGTTAGTTGTTGGAAGTATTAGTTATTGGGATTATTTTATCAATGATCAAATACATATAGGAAAGATTGAATTTATAGATTTAGAAACGATACATTATAAAAATCACACCAATAGAAGAAAAGACACTAGTTCTTCAAAAAAAGAAAGTAAAGTGCCGAGCTCTATTAAGATTGATAAGTTTAATATAGAAAATTCTTCCGTTATCGTTTATGATGGAACAAAAGATTCAACCCTACTTTCATTAAAAAACACTACTATTTTAATTAAAGAGATTGATTTAGAAGAATCGTCCATGCATAATTTAATTCCCTTTAATTATGAAACCTTAAAAATAAAATCAGATTCAGTTTTCTATAAAGCTGGAAAGTATGAAAACATCAATCTAAGCCATCTTTTGTTTGAAGATCAAACATTAACTCTTAATGGGTTTCAGTATAAAACAAAATATTCAAAAAATGAATATTCAAGAAAATTATCTATTGAAAGAGATTATTACGATGTAAATGTTGAAGAATTAATAATTAATGAGATTGCGGTAGGTAAACTTGAAAACGATACTGTTTTTTTTAAATCAAATTTAATTTCTGTTAACAAAGCAAATGCTGCTTTTTATAGAGATAAATTAATTGCAGACGATCTTAAAATAAAAAAGCTTTATAGTAAATCTATAAGAGAGTTGCCTATAAAATTAACGATTGATTCTATTTCTATAAAAAACAGTCAAGTTGAATATTCTGAAAAAGTACATAAAGAAAATCCTGCAGGTGTTTTAACTATTAAAGGTATTAATGCAGGCATTACAAACATTAGCAACACATATTCTTCACCAGATAAAACTGTGATTATTGTTGATGGCATTTATATGAAAGATACTCCAATTAAGGTTAATTGGTCATTTGATGTTAACGATACTAGTGATAAATTTAAGTTTGAAGGTCATGCAGGAAAATTAGAACTTTCAGATATGAATGTTTTTCTTACTCCTTTATTGAATGCCGAGGTAAGTGGAGAAGTAAAAGAATCAATTTTTATTATAAATGGTAATTATAACCAATCTGTTATCAATTTAAGCCAAGATTATCAAGATATTAATTTAATTATTTTAAATAAAAAGAAAACTAAAAACAAATTTTTATCTGCAGTAGCAAATGCATTTATTAATACTGAAAGTAACGATAATGGTGTACTTTACCATAATGCAACTACTCAAGCAACAAGAGATAAAACAAAATCATTTTTTAATTATTTAGCTAAAAACTTAAAAAATGGTCTTTTGGTTAACTTTACAAGCAAAAACAATAAAGTGACTAAGAATAAAAAGAAAAAAAGCAATTAACAAATTTAATCTTTAATTAATGCCTTCTTCCACTTGAATAAGTCATAGCTTCTCCTTTTCCAAAACCATAACTTATACCTAATGATACAAAAGTGCCTCTTTGCCTTTTACTATAGATATAATAATCTGGTTGGTTTACGATAACTTCTCTAATTCTAGAATTAAATAAATCTCTTACACTTGCACTAATAACAAATTTACCTTTTGCAATTTTTTTCCTTAACCCTAAATCAGCAAATGCATTTTGCGAAATCTCCCCTTGAATTGTTTTGTAAGATGAATTAAAATTTCCTGTCATTTCCAATTCAAAATCGGCAGGAAGTTTAAATTTCCCTGTCATTCTTGAAGTCCATCTTTCTCCCGAAAAATCAAAATTTTGTTCTTCAAATTCTCCTTTTCTATCAAAATAACTTAAATTAAAATCACCAGTTAATGTAAACCACTGTAAAGGACTATACTTTGCATTAACCTCCACTCCTGTTGTTCCGTTTGTACCAATATTTTCGGGTCTTGTAATACTTACGTTGTCTTCAAAATAAGTAACACGCTCAATAACATCTGTAGTATATCTATAATAAACTCCAATATTAAAAGAAGCCTTCGGAATAATAAAAATACTAGTCACTTCAAAAGAATCTGTATATTCTGGATTTAAATTTGGATTACCAACTCTTATATTAAAATCATTTCTAATATTGAAAAATGGATTTAAATCCCAAAGACGTGGTCTATAGATACGTGAAGAATATCCACCTTGCAAAGAAATTTTACTATTAAACTTATGAGATATATGTGCACTTGGAAAAAAGTCTGTATAGTTTTGCTCATTCTCTTCTCCTGTATTTGTTAATTCAGTATTCAAATTGGTATTTTCCATGCGCAGCCCAAGTTTATAGCCCCAAACTTCACCTTCATAAGATCCTGTCCCATAAAGACCTAATACTCCTTGATCATATTCAAAATTATTAGTTAAAGAAGGATCTGTTACCCATTCATTATCAATAAAATCACGTACAGAATAATCATTTCCAACATCATTTATTACATATTGACCTCCAGCTTCCATTGTGATTTTTTCAGTGAATGGTTTAGTGTAATCTAACTTTAATGTATAATCTGCTTGCTGAAAATTTGTTTCAGTTTGTTGATTGTTAAATTCAACATCTCCAAAAGTTGGAGTAACATCAAATTCTGATTCCTGATCTTTTCCAAAAAACCTTCCTAAGGCACTAAATAATAAATCGTGATCTTTATGATCTTTAAAATCTTTTTTATACTGTAATTCATACTGCCATTTCGGATTGGTTGCTTCAGTAGTTTCATTTCGATTCCATTGTGATGTTAATATGTTTGAACTATCATAATAACTAAAGTCTGTACTTGAAGGTTGATCTTCTATTTCATAAGCAAAATTTCCTGATAATGTGAATACATTATATTCGTTTAAATGATAATCGGTTCCTAATATAATATTATAATAATTTTCATTTCTATACTCAGTACCTATACTATTAACCGTTGTATTATTAACTTTATCATAATTACTATTCTCTAAATCGTTTGGCTGTTCGCGATAACCAACTCCTAACTGTGCAAATAAATTAAACTTTTCGGATCGTTTATTAACACTTAAACCAATACTATGATTATGAGGTATACCTGTATTTAAAGTAACCGAACCATTAATTCCTTCTTTTTCATCCTTCTTCAAAACAATATTTATGATCCCAGAAGTTCCTTCTGCATCATATTTAGCCGATGGATTGGTAATCACTTCTATTTTTTCTATCATTTCTGCAGTAATAGTCCCCAAGGAGTTTCTTGGATCATCGGTTAGCACAGATGGTTTTCCATTAATTAAAATTTGAACTCCTGTACTTCCTCTTAAGCTAATATCTCCTTCAATACTTACATTTACTGATGGCACATTGTTTAATAATTCCAAGGCGCCCATACCTGTCGAGCTTAAATCTTTACCTACATTAAAAACACGCTTATCTAATTTAAATTCTGTTGTTGATTTTTCCGCTCTAATACTAATTTCATCTAAAACTTCCCCTTCACTTAAAAATATAATTCCTAAATCTGCAAGGCCATTTATAAAATTAAGATTGCTTATTTGTTTTGTTTCAAAACCTATAAAACTAATTTCAACACTAACATTGTCTGTATTAATTTCAATTTCAAAATCTCCATCCATATTAGATGTTACACCATCTATATTTTTTTGGGATTCTTTATCAATAGCTATAACTGTCGCAAATGCTATAGGGCTTTTACTTACTTCTTCGGAAAGTGTTCCTTTTATCACAAAGGAATTATTTTGCGCATAATTTGTGAAGGATGTTAATAGTAGCCCTCCAAATACTAACAAAAAATAAAACTTCATAATTCGATGTGTTTTAATAAGTAAGCTAATTTAATTTTTTAAAATTTCTAAATCTTCGGTTATTGATTCCCATTGTTGCATAAAATATTCTAATTCATTTTTCTTTTCCTTATAGTTATCAAAAAAATTAGGTTTTGAAATTGTTTCATCATAATTAATAGAAAGTTCAAAATCTATTTCTTTAATTTCTTTTTCCAGCTTAGTTATGGAAGATTCAACTTTACTAAGTTTATTGTTTAAAGATTTTAGCTTCTTTTGATTCTCATATTCTTCTTTGTTTGAAGATTTACTTTCTTTTTGCGTGGCTATCGATTTAGTTCGCTTTTCAGCTTCACGCATATTCTGAATATTTCTCTGCTCCAAATAATAATCTATATCACCCAAATATTCCTTTATATGATGATCCTTAAATTCATAAATTTTATCTGTTAAGCCTTGTAAAAAATCTCTATCGTGAGAAACTAACAACAGCGTTCCTTCAAATTTTATCAATGCATCTTTTAATACATTTTTAGATTTAATATCCAAATGATTGGTTGGCTCATCCATTACCAATACATTAAAAGGTTGCAGTAATAATTTAGCCAATGCTAAACGGTTACGTTCTCCACCCGAAAGTACTCTTACATATTTATCTACATCATCGCCTCTAAATAAAAAAGCTCCTAGAATATCTCTTACTTTAATACGGTTTTTTTCATTAGCAGCATCAATCATTGTATCTAATACCGTTTTAGAACCGTCTAAATAGTCTGCTTGATTTTGAGCAAAATATCCAATTTCAACATTATGTCCTAGGTTTAATTTTCCTGTATATGGTACATCTCCAACAATACATTTTGCTAATGTAGATTTACCTTGTCCATTCTGACCAACAAAAGCTATTTTACTATTCCTTTCTAATAATAAGCTCACATCGTGAAGCACTTTTTTATCATCGTAGTTTTTTGATACGTTTTCTGCTTCAATAACTACTTTTCCAGGAACAACAGAAACCGGAAAATTTAAGGTCATCACACTATTATCATCTTCATCTACCTCAATTCTGTCTATTTTGTCAAGCTTTTTAATTAAAGATTGAGCCATCGTAGCCTTAGATGCTTTTGCTCTAAATTTTTCAATTAATTTCTCTGTTTGTTCTATCTGTTTTTGTTGATTTTTTTGAGTAGCTAATTGCTGCTCCCTTAATTCTTTTCTTAATACCAAATACTTAGAATAGGGTTTATTATAGTCATATATCCTTCCTAAAGATATTTCTATGGTTCGATTTGTAATGTTATCCAAAAACATTTTATCGTGAGATACAATTACGATTGCACCTGCATAATTTTTAAGAAAATCTTCTAACCATAAAATTGATTCGATATCTAAATGGTTAGTAGGCTCATCTAATAATAATATATCGTTGTTTTGTAATAATAGCTTAGCTAACTCTATACGCATTCTCCAACCACCAGAAAATGTATCTGTTGGCATATTAAAATCTTCACGTTGAAACCCTAGTCCTTGCAATACTCGTTCGGTATCACCTTGATAGTTATAACCTCCATGTATTTCATATTGATGCTGAACCTCATTTAAATCTACCATTAATTGGTGGTAGCTTTCACTTTCATAGTCGGTTCGTTCAGCTAATTCTAAATTAATTTTATCTAACTGCCCTTCTAATTCTTTGATCAACTTAAATGCTTCGTAAGCTTCTTGTAGTACGGTTCTACCCTTTACAAAATCAATATCTTGTTTTAAAAAACCAATAGATATTTGTTTATCTGAAGCAATTTGACCTTTATCATATTCTTGCTCACCTGATAATATTTTTAATAAAGTAGATTTCCCAGCTCCATTTTTACCAACCAATCCTACCCTATCACCAGATCGTAATTGAAAAGTAATTCCTGAAAATAAATCGTCTCCTTGAAATGAAACGGTAAGATTATGAATATTGAGCATTTAAAATAATTTTTTTGCAAAGATGCTTATTTTTTTCTCAACAAAAAGTTTCTTTTACCATTTGTAATACCTTTTTATATCCATCTCTTTAGGGATCTCTATATCATTTTCAATATAATCATATAGGTTTTTAGCTAAAGAGGGCGCAGAGGTAATACCACGTGTTCCTAAACCATTAAAAAATATTATATTTTCATATTCATTTAGAGATCCTAAAAAAGGGCGACGATCTCTTGTAGTAGGTCGAATACCAGCAACTTGATCTATTACTTCAAAATCACAATTAATAATTTTACTTAATTTTATAACCATTTCATCCTTTGCATTTTGTGTAATACCAAGAGTATAATCCTCTCTGTCATACGTAGCACCAACTTTATACATATCGTTACCCAAAGGAATTATAAAAAGGGATGATTTCAGCATCGAATCCAATTTTAAAACTGGTGCTTTAATTAAAATATATTCTCCTTTATTGGGTATTACAAGTGGCTCTTTACGATTTTTTGTAATCTGTGGAAAAAAAGGATTTCTTTTTGCTGAAGCGCCATCACAAAAAACAATTTTATTAGCTTTAAAATCTTTATACTCAATTGAATCATTAGTTAACTGAAGGGTATTATAATCAAGAACCTCATTCTGAAGCTGATCATTGCTTTGCAGATAGTTTTTATAAGATTTAATCAACTCAATAGGGTTTATCCTTCCTGTATTATTCACTTGACCAAAACCAAAAGGTGCATTAATACAGAGGTTTTTATTTTTTATAATCTTAGGTTCTAAAAAAGATTCCAATTCTTTTTTATCACTAGCAACCATCCAATTATTTTGTTCTTCAATACTTTTAAAAATTCGCAGCATTGACATTTCTTTATATAAAGGAATCTCTAATTTTTTAGACAATTCTTTATAAAATAAGATTGAAGAACCTATGTGTTCTTTAGCATTCCAAACTGGAGTAAATCTTTTTAAAACCACAGGATTAATCACTCCTGCAGAAACTATTGTCGAAGTAATATCCCCCGCATCGAAAACAATAAATGATTTATGATTCTTTTCTAATTCTTCACAAAAGGTGAGGCCAGCAATCCCCAATCCAACAACGATATAATCAAGTTCTTTCATATAACAAATATACTTTGTTCCTAATAAAAAAAGCCCTGAAACTTATGTTTCAGGGCTTTTTATTTATTTGCAAGATTTACTTTATTAGTAATTCCACATATCTATTTCAATATTTCTAATAACTTCTTTAATTCTATCAGATTCTAATAATTGCATTAATGCATTATCATGAATATAATCGTTTATAGTTCTATCTCCAAAGACATTATCTTCTTTATAAATCACAGCATTAAATCTTCTTGAATTTAACAAATGATCATAAGAAATAGGTCTTGAAGTATTTTTTCTATTAAAAGCTTTCGCTTTATGTAATACATCTCTTGTTGATGGAAACCATATCCAAAACAGTTCAACCTTTGCATCAGTTGCATCATCTGGAAATGCTTTTGAACGTGCTTCATTAGCAACTGGAGCAATACCTAATAATCGATATTTAATATCTCCAGATCGTTTATCTAAAAACCAATAACCACGAATTCTCCATTCTTCAATATCTGCAGCATCCAATGTAAATCTACGAATATATTGAGGATCTATAGCTTCACCAGCATTAAATTGAGAAATACCCAAATCTGTAGTATCAGAATACATTAATGAAGCTTCAATATCTTTCAAAGTACGTTTTTCAGTAAAATACGAATCTGCATACACATGCTCAATAGTTTCATTTTTGATATTTTTAATTAAAACATCATATAACGAACGTCTTTCCACACCAATGTTGTTGGTGTCTATTGGATAGTATAATGGAAAGTTAACTCTCTCATCAAGATCAATAATTTCCCAAGTAGATTTAGACCATAAAACATCACGATCATCAATATATCCATATGGCAATGGGTTATCATTGTCATATGCTAATTGATCTTCGGTTTTTACACCAATCTCCTCAGGTGTTTTTGCATTAAGTACATTCAATTGTGCAAATACACTACTCGAAGTCATTAATAGACAAAAAACACTTAAAACAACATTTTTAATATTCATAAAATAAATTTTTATTCTAGTTTGCTAATTCAACAAAAACTGGGGTAATTCTAGGCAATTTATAACTTGAATTTCCTGATATTTTTGCATTGATATCAAATATCTGAACTGTTTCTCCTCTTTTTGCTCTTTTCAAAGCTCCTTTAGCTTGAGCATTTAATTTATTACCTGAAACTTTAACGGTAGGTTGTCCAGCTACTTTAAAGCTAAACCCTGATACATTAAGTTTAAGATCAAAATCAAAATCTAATAACATAGCTCCAACACTTGAAATTTCAAGCCCTTGACGTTGCATACGTACAGGTCCTCCATTTCCATCTTCACCACGAATAGTTCCGGTTGGTCTTGGAATATCTTTAATTCTAAATGTTTTACTAGAAGGGAATGATTTACCATCAATTGTACCAGTAACATTAATTTTCACTTCTCTACCTTGTACCGTAGTAACATCCATAATATAAGCACTACCAGATCCCCTTGTTAAACCTGGAGCATTAGCATTTACATTATTATTTGGAACACCATCCATCGATATTGTTAATGGATTTTTAACCCCTCTATATACTACATTCATTTTATCAGCAGAAATTGTTGCTGAGTTAGGTGGTGAAATTGTTGAATATGCTCCCTTAACTTCTACTTCAGTTTCTTTTCCATCTTCTCCATAAAATAAAGTTCCTTCAATCTTATGTTCACCAGCACTACCTGCATTAAAATTAAGTTTTACTTTACCTCCTTCAAAAGAATATTGCTCTGCAGATAATGGTCTACCGTCTAAAGTAAGTTCTGCACGTGAAGGCTTAGTATTTGGATCTATACGACCTAAAACAATAGACCCATCAAAAACTTCTCCTGCATAATATGCAGATTTAGAAGTCTCTAAAAGTGTAGAGTATTGTGTAAATGATAAAGCTGATGCTTGCTGTCCAGCTAATACTTTTGAAAGTACTTCTGTACTAGTAGTTTTTATATCGGTTTGCATTTGAGTTAACTTCGTCATAGAAGCAACTAATGGGAAACCTTCAAAATTATGTTTAAGCCAATCTCTTTCCTTTCCATCTCTATTTAAAACAGGGTCTGTAGAAAAATTATTTTCTATTGAGGTTTTTACATCTGGATAATCTTCACCAAAAAGTGAAATCATTCCTGTACGATATTCGTTAATTTCATTTAAAAATTCCTCCCCTCCAGGTTTTAAATTATCACCTTGAAAAAATAATCGATCCAAAAAGTCGGGTTTATCTTGAACTTCATAATCATCTTGAGAATCAGGTTTTACGGTACCCATCATTTGGGTTTTAAGATTTTCTAAATAACTATCAAACTTTCTAGTAATTACAATTGCATCGTCAGCTTTAGCTTTTACAGCAGCATACTGTTCTGGTTGATCTTGAGCCTTTTGTGCTAAACTAGCCATAAAAGCTTCATTTCTAGATCGAGTTGCGGTATTTGCTTCTTCTAGTTTTTCATTTAATATTCCAAAAGCAGATAATACTTCTTTTGACATATTTAGAGCTAGCATTGCGATAAAAACCAAATACATTAGGTTAATCATCTTTTGCCTTGGGGATAGTTTTCCTCCTGCCATTTTAATTTCTTTTTAAGAATTAATAATTAATTTCAGTTAAAAACTACCTTAGTTTTTACCACCCATTGCAGATAACATACCTCCATATACTCCATTTAATGAAGAAAGGTTGGTTGCTAAATTTTCCATTTGATTTTTTAGTTGCTCAGCATTTTCTGCTACTCGCTCATTTACTTCAGTTTGACGACTAGTAGATTCTACTTGAACTTTATATAAACTATTTAATGATTCCATTTGTGCAGCAGCTAATGCCATCTCTTCACTATATTTTTTAGTAGAGCTCATAGCTTCTGTAGTAGGTGCCATATCTTTAGCAGCACCTTCAAAAGAACGGATACTTTCAGAAAGGCTTCCCATTAATTCAGAATCTATACGAGCATCTTTAAGCATTTCGTCTAATTTTTTAGATAATATACCTTCAGCATCTTGAGCAGCAGCGGCAGCTTTTTTGGTTTTACCCATACCTCCTGCTAATTCAGGATATACCAAAGACCAATCTAAATCATCATCTACAGGCTCAAATGCAGAAATAGCAAATATAATTGCTTCAGTAATTAATCCAATCGCTAATAATATCCCACCATTAAGTGGTCCTAATTCCCAGTGAAGAATTTTAAATAAAGCTCCGATAATTACGATAGAGGCTCCTAAACCGTAAGCCATATTAAATAATTTCTTTGTAGATCTTGATTGTGCCATAATAGTGTTTGTTTTTTATAAGTTTAAGTTAAGTTTTGGTTTAATAATAAATTTGTGAATTTTAACGAGCGTCTCCTAGTTTTTCGTTTAAAACAACGTCGGTACCCATATAATCTTGTACGGTTCTGAAACCGATATAACTTCTTGCTGAATCAGCATATTCATAATCTCTTGAACTCACTTGTAAGAAATAAGCGATATCTTTCCATGAACCTCCACGAACTACTTTACGTAAATTTTTAGTATCGTTTACATTAGGATTCATATTTGAAGAAAAATCGTATGATGCTGGATCGTAAGATGAATCTACCCATTCAGATACATTCCCTGCCATATTATAAAGGTTATAATCGTTTGGCTCATATGATTTAGCTTCTACTGTATATAAAGCTTGATCGGCAGCATAATCACCACGTAAAGGTTTAAAGTTAGCTCTAAAACATCCACGATCATTTTTAGTGTAAGGTCCACCCCAAGGGTAAGAAGCAGATTCTAAACCACCACGTGCAGCATACTCCCACTCAGCTTCACTAGGTAATCTAAATGAATTTACATGCTGACGTCTTCTTGATTTTTGATACGAATTCTTATATAAGGTTCTCCAAGCAGTAAATGCTTTAGCTTGTCTCCAATTAACACCCACTACAGGATATTCACCGTAAGCTTGATGCCAAAAGTAATCGTTGTGCATTGGCTCATTATAAGAATAATTATAATCTTTTATCCAAACTGTTGTATCTGGATAAATATTAACTTCTTCTTTAATAATAAAATCTTTTCTACGCTTACTGTTATCTCTAGCAGCAGCTTGCATATCCATATAAGTATATTGGAAGTTTAATTTTGTTACATCAATAGTACGTTGTCCATTATAAGCTTCTTCCGCTGGAATGTACATCGTATCCATTACTTCACTGTAATATTCATCTGGATAATTAGCTGTATCCCATTGGATATCTGGCTGGTTGTTTATTTTTCTACCTGCATAAAAATCATCTCCCATTCCGAAATAATTATCATACATGTACTGATCGTAAGGAGACATTTCTTCATTCTCTTGATCAACAAAAGCATATTCTCCAATACCTTCATCACCAGGAGTAGCTCCAACTTCATCAGCTAAAATAGCTAGTTTAAGTCTAACAGTTGAATCTCTAACCCAATAAACAAATTGGCGATATTCTGCATTTGTAATTTCTGTTTCGTCCATGTAGAAAGAACGAACGGTAACCGTCTTTGTTGGGGCGTCGTTAACTGCAACGAAATCATCGTCTGATTTACCCATAATAAACGATCCTCCAGGCACAAGTGTCATTCCAAATGGCTTTTCTGGGTGCCATTTTTTTCCTTGTGTCCCTACCAACTCTCCACGATCACTGGTATTACAACTATATAATGTAAGAATAATCGCAGTAAATGCAATAAGCTTTTTCATAGGTATTTAGGTTAAATTATCGAGATTTAAGGGCGTAAACCTATTTATAAAATATTTAAAAAACAACATATTTCTTAAAAAACCCTTAATTAAATCGATTTTAAATTAGTTTGTTCAAAATTATAATTCATTTTTTCGGCGGGCTTTCATCCACCGATCAGGTATTTCCTGATTGCATGCACTCAAATAATCGCCATAAGTGCAAGGTAATAACGTTTCTCTTTTTAATTTATTATTAACATTTGAAAAAAATGGTAATTCTATCCACCATCGTCCTGTTTTATTACTCTTTTTAAATATTAATACTTCGTCTTCTATAGGCACCTTATAAGTTGTATAGTGATTTTCATCACTAAAATTATCATCAGAAATCCTAAAATTAAAACCTTCAATAAAATACCAAAAAACCTGAGCAATTAACATTGCCGCACTTTTTGAGCTACTGAAATCTTTTAATTCATAAATCCCAAAAGATGTTACTTTGTTACTTATCCCAGCATAACGTGCTATAGCACATATTTCTCTACCATCGAATCCATTTGGACTTTCACTGTTTTTATAACTTAAATCAGCACTTTTTATTGTCCCAATATCCAAAAAAACCATATCGGCATCTCTTAATATAGGTTCTACCAAAGTAATGTCTGCCGTAACTTCTCCTAAACGATATCCATCAAAAAATAGTTTTTCCATTAAATTGATTTCTTCTGGAGAATTAAAATAAGACTGATATCCGATATTACTATAATTAAACAAACTATAAGGTTTATCCACTATAATTTTACCAACATACGATTTATTTGTAATGGGCTGGTCTGCATCACCTAAATCAAATCTACTATCTATATTGGTAATATTTACCATATTGCCTAAGCTATCATAGGCTCTATATTGAGAATAGGCCAAATCTTGACTCCCACATAGCAAAAGAGGTGTTATTTTATTTTTCAACAATTCCTCCATTACAGTTTTCATTGCAAAATGAGAATCTTGTACCGAGTCTCCTTTTTCAATATCACCTAGATCGATAATATCATACGACCAATTTCCAGGATATAAAGAATAAAATGATTTTCTAATTGCATCAAAACATATTTCCTCACCTATAAAATCAACATCATTCCTGTTTTCTTTAACTCCTAAAATCGCAAACTTTACATTTTTTAAACTTGGCAGCTCTCCTTGATTGCCATAAACTGCAATGTTTTTACCAAGAACGCCATTAGGCAAAACTTCTCTATGAGCTAGAATGGTTTTAGAAACCGGAGTGAGAAATTCTAACATTTTTATTTTTTAGTTGCTGGTTTTTTCTTAGCAGCTGGTTTTTTCTTAGCAGCAACTTTTCGTTTAGGTTTCTTTTTTTCAAAAATATCCAAAGCTTGCTCTAAAGTCATTTTGTCGGCTTTAGTTGTTTTAGGAAGTTCAATTTTAGTTTTTCCTTTAATAAGATTAAAACGTCCCCATCGTGCTTTTTCTAATCGGATACCTTCTTCGGTCCAATTATGGATTAACTTATCTATTTCCTTTTGCTTTTTCGTTTCAATTAATTCAACGATATCTTCATCTGAAAGGTTATCAAAGTCATATTTTTTATTGACATTGATAAACATACTATTCCATTTTATAAAAGGTCCAAATCTACCTGTACCCTTTTGAACCGGAAGTCCTTCGTATTCATAAATAGGAGCGTCTGCTTTTCTTTTTTCTTCTATCAACTCTTTAGCCATATCCATTTCAAGATCTAATGGATCCATTCCTTTTGGAAGCGAAATAAATTTTGAATCAAACTTAATATACGGTCCAAATCGTCCATTATTTACTTGAACATCGAATCCATCATATTTTCCAAGATCTTTTGGCAACTTAAATAAATCCATTACCTCCTCAAATGTAACTTGATGCAATTGTTGATCGGGACGTAGACTTGCAAATTTCTTTTCTTCATCATCTGGAGCTCCTATTTGTGCCATAGGACCAAATTTCCCTAATCGCACTAATACAGTTTTACCAGATTGAGGATCTTTACCTAAAACACGCTCTCCACTTTCTCTATCTGCATTTTCAGTAACATCTTCAATTTGTGGATGAAATTTTTTGTAAAATTCCTTCATTATAGTAGACCACTCTTCGTTTCCTTCAGCAATGTTATCAAAATCTTCTTCAACTTTGGCCGTAAAGTTATAATCCAATATATATTCAAAATGTTCTACCAAGAAATCATTAACAATCATCCCAATATCGGTAGGAACTAATTTTCCTTTATCAGATCCAATCACTTCAGTAAGCATATTATCTTTTACTGCCTCTGTTAAAGTTAATTGTAAATAGCTACGCTCTACTCCTTCAACAGTCCCCTTCTCTACATAGTTTCGGTTAATAATTGTTGAAATTGTCGGCGCATATGTAGACGGTCTACCAATTCCTAATTCTTCCATTTGCTTAACTAATGAAGCTTCTGTGAATCTATAAGGTGGTCTCGTAAAACGCTGGGTTGCGGTAATATAATTTTTTAATAAAGCATCACCAACAGTTAATACTGGTAACATTCCTTCTTGCTCTGCATCTTCTAAATCGGTTCCTTCTAAATATACTTTTAAGAATCCATCAAACTTGATCATTTCACCATTAGCAACAAACTTTTCTGAAACAGCTGCACTACTATCAATTTTAACATTGGTACGCTCTAATTGTGCATCACTCATTTGTGAAGCAATGGTACGTTTCCATATTAAAGAATAAAGTCTTTCTTGGTCATAATCACCGCTTATAGTCTGCCTAGACATATCTGTAGGACGAATGGCTTCGTGAGCTTCTTGTGCACCTTTTGCTTTACTTTTAAAATTTCTTGGGGCACTATATTCTTTACCATACGAATTTGTAATCTCATCTTCCGCTGCTTGTTTTGCATCATTAGAAAGATTAACACTATCGGTTCTCATATAGGTTATCAAACCTGCTTCATACAAACGTTGAGCAATGGTCATAGTTTTTCCTACTGAAAAATATAATTTCCTAGATGCTTCTTGCTGAAGTGTTGAAGTCGTAAACGGTGGTGCTGGTGATTTTTTTGCAGGCTTTTTAACTAAATCCGAAACTTTATAATTTGCTCCAATATTCTTAGATAAAAACTCACGAGCTTCCGCTTCGGCTTTAAAATTCTTTGGAAGTTTAGCTTTAAACTTACTCCCTTTATTGTTTGTAAATTCTGCTACAACCCTAAAAGACGCTACAGGCTTAAAAGCTTCAATTTGCCTTTCACGCTCTACAATTAATCGTACGGCAACCGACTGAACTCTACCTGCCGAAAGACCTCCCTTAACCTTTCTCCATAATACAGGCGATAATTCATAACCTACCAACCTATCTAAAACTCTTCTTGCTTGTTGTGCATTTACAAGGTTATAATTTATTTGCCTTGGGTTTTCAATTGCTTTTAATATTGCAGTCTTTGTTATCTCGTGAAAAACGATACGCTTGGTATTGTTTTCATTTAAATTTAAATTTTCTGCCAAATGCCAAGCAATAGCTTCTCCCTCTCGATCCTCATCACTCGCTAGCCATACCATTTCTGCTTTTTTCGCTTGAGATTTTAAATCTCTAACTAAGCTTTTTTTATCGCTGGGAACTATATATTTTGGAGTAAAATCGCCTTCAACATCTACACCTAATTCCTTAGATGGCAGATCGGCTATATGGCCAAAACTTGAAGTTACCTTAAAATCTTTTCCTAAAAATTTCTCTATTGTTTTTGCTTTCGCTGGGGACTCAACAATCACTAAATTCTTTGCCATATTCAGTTTTATTTGGGCAACAAAAGTATATGAATTTTTTAAAACTCAATTTTTATGAACCAAAAAAAGCGAAATTTTTATTTAAAATTAATTATTATAATGTGTTGAAAAGTCATCTGTTAATTCCTTGGAACCTTCTTCAAAACCAATAGTTTCCTTATAAAAATAATATATAGGAATGTACACAAAATAGGCGGTAAAAAATAATCCGACAAAACATAATATCATTCCTAATTGGGCAAGTAATGAAGAAATTATAATTAAACCAAAGACTAAAAACCAAAATTTATGACCAAGTTTAAAGCTTAATGAAATGATATCTGAAACAGATAAATCCTTATTAAAGGCAAAAATTACAACCATAAGTTGCAAAGGAACCATTACATAAAAAATAGGTAAATAACATAATAGCATAGCTGCAATGGCAATCCCAAAATTTGCTAAGGTTAATTTAAAAACTTTAGCAAAGCCGCCATCTTTTAAATAATAAAAATAACTACTTGTATCTTCTTCTGTAGCTAAATCTTTTATTTTACAAACTTTATAAAAATGGGCAGTAATAGCTATTGCTATCATTTGTACAGCTATCATCAAAACAAAAACCAATAACCCAAAAGCAATCATAGTAATTAAAGGATAATCAAAATTTGGCTCCACATGATCCATACCACCATTCCTAGCAGACTCTATTATTAAAGGAAAAAAAGGAATATAAATTAAAACTATTAAGGGTATAGCAACTACAAACGTAACTATTACGTGCATAAATGAATCAACCCACACCTTTTTAAAAAGATCAAAACTCTTAGATAATAAATTTCCAAAATCTGGAGTTCTTGCAGATTCTATTTTTTGAATTAATTGCTCTTTCATAATATATACACGATTTGATTTATAGCAAAGTCATGAAAAAGAAAGCTGCCATTATGTCATAGGTATTAATTAAATTGTATCTTTGCCCAGCCTTTATAAAACAGGCATATTAATTGACAAACTAACACTGAACAATTAATCAACAAAGAATAACCTTATAATGATCTCCGTTTAGCGAAGAAACCTATGGAAAAAATTATTGACGAAAAGAAACAAGGCGAAACTTTAATACTAGATTCAAATAAAGAAAACTCTCGCAAATTATTTATAGAAAGTTATGGATGTGCTATGAATTTTAGCGATAGCGAAATTGTAGCTTCGATACTTGACAAGGAAGGTTTTAATACCACTCAAAACCTTGAAGACGCAGATTTAGTATTAGTAAATACGTGCTCAATACGTGATAAAGCAGAACAAACTATTAGAAAACGTTTGCAAAAATACAATGCTGTAAAAAAAATAAATCCAGGAATGAAAGTTGGTGTCTTGGGTTGTATGGCTGAACGCTTAAAAGAAAAGTTTTTAGAAGAAGAAAAAATTGTAGACTTAGTTGTTGGACCAGATGCTTATAAAGACCTGCCAAATTTAATTAAAGAAGTAGATGACGGAAGGGACGCAGTAAATGTAATCTTATCAAAAGATGAAACTTATGGCGATATTTCCCCGGTAAGATTGGGAGGTAATGGAGTCACTGCATTTGTAAGTATCACCAGAGGATGTGATAATATGTGTACATTTTGTGTGGTTCCTTTTACAAGAGGTAGAGAAAGAAGTAGAGATCCACAAAGTATATTAGAAGAAGTAAACGATTTAGCCAAAAAAGGATATAAAGAGATTACTTTACTAGGTCAAAATGTAGATAGTTATTTGTGGTATGGCGGCGGTCTTAAAAAAGACTTTAAAAAAGCTTCAGATATCCAAAAGGCAACTGCAACCGATTTTGCTCAATTACTAGATTTAGTAGCTATAGCACAACCAAAAATGCGCCTTCGTTTTTCAACTTCCAATCCACAAGATATGTCGATTGATGTTTTACATACCATGGCAAAACATAAAAACATATGTGATTACATTCATTTACCTGTTCAAAGTGGAAGCACTAGAATATTAAAGGAAATGAATCGTCAACATACACGAGAAGAATATATGGAATTGATCGACAACATTCGAGAGATCCTTCCTGAATGCTCTATCTCACAAGACATGATTACAGGATTTCCTACTGAAACAGAAGAAGATCATCAAGACACTTTAAGTTTAATGGAGTATGTAAAATACGACTATGGTTATATGTTTGCTTATTCTGAAAGACCCGGAACTTTAGCAGCTAGAAAAATTGAAGATGATGTTCCAGAAGATGTTAAAAGCAGAAGATTAGCAGAGATTGTAGCACTTCAAAGAGAACATTGTGCATTTAGAACCGAAGCATTTGTAGGCCACACTTTTGAGGTTTTAATTGAAAAAGAATCTAAAAAAAGCAATCAACATTGGGCAGGTAGAACATCACAAAATACCGTTGCCGTTTTTCCTAAAGAAAACTATAAAGTAGGTGATTTTGTAATGGTAAAAATTAACGATTGCACAAGCGCTACTCTAATTGGAGAAGCCGTAGGATATTCTGATAATAATTAAATATATTTCATTAGTAAACTAACAATATGGAATCAATACAAGCAACAAAACAACGTTTCGGAATCATTGGAAATGATCCAACTTTAAATAGAGTTATCGAAAAAGCAATTCTCGTTGCACCAACCGATATTTCTGTTTTAGTAACTGGTGAAAGTGGTGTAGGTAAAGAAAGTATTCCTAGAATTATACATTCCTTATCTCACAGAAAACACAATAAATACATTGCCGTTAACTGTGGAGCAATTCCAGAAGGAACTATTGACAGTGAATTGTTTGGACACGAAAAAGGAGCTTTTACCGGAGCTACTTCAACTAGAAGCGGATATTTTGAAGTTGCAGATGGTGGAACTATTTTTTTAGATGAAGTTGGCGAACTTCCGCTACCTACTCAAGTTAGGTTATTAAGAGTTTTAGAAAATGGAGAGTTTTTAAAAGTTGGTTCTTCAAAAACACAAAAAACCGATGTTAGGATTGTAGCTGCTACCAATATCAATATGGCAGAAAACATTGCTAAAGGAAAATTTAGAGAAGACTTATATTATCGCTTAAGCACTATAGAAATAAACTTACCACCTTTACGTGAACGTGCAGAAGATATTCATTTATTATTCAGGAAATTTGCATCAGATTTTGCTCAAAAATATAAGATGCCTACCATTAGGCTGGACGAACAAGCTACAGATTTATTATTAAAATATAATTGGGGTGGTAACATTCGACAATTAAGAAATGTTGCTGAGCAAATATCGGTTTTAGAAAAGGATAGAAATATCAACTATACTACGCTAAGAAATTATTTGAAAGATGTTGGAAGAAACCTTCCTGCAGTTATTGAAACAGGAAAAAAAGAAAGTGATTTTAGTAATGAAAGAGAATTATTATATAAGGTTCTTTTTGATATGCAACGCGACCTCAATGATGTAAAAAAATTAACTTTAGAATTAATGAAATCTGGAAATAATTCTAAAGTTCAAGAAGAACATTCAAACATCATAAACAAAATGCATAGCGATACCCAAAAAACAGAAGAATCATTAGCAGACCTAGTCGATAATGAATTTGTTTCACCTACAGAGCGTGTTGAAGTTCTCAATATTCCTGAAAGCTCTCCAGATTCTTATACTCAGGAGACAGACTCTTCAAATAATTATACCTATGCTGAAGATATTGAAGAAGAAGAAAACTTATCCATTCAAGAAAAAGAATTAGAATTAATTAAAAAATCTCTTGAAAAATACGATGGAAAAAGAAAAGATGCAGCCGAGGAATTAGGGATTTCAGAAAGAACACTTTATCGTAAAATAAAACAATATAATTTGTAAATTAACCTCATATTTGTATCATTACTTATGAAATTTTTTAGACCTCTATTTGCGTTAATTTTATTTTCCATTGTACTTCAAGGTTGTGGCACATATTCGTTTACTGGTGCAGATATAGATTATAGCACCACCAAAACTTTTCAAGTCAATTACTTTAAAAATAATGCTCCAATTGTAGAACCTGGAATCGATAGAGATTTCACCTTAATGTTACAAGATCTCTTGCTTAATCAAACCAATTTAGATTTAGTAAATAGTAGTGGCGACTTAATATTTGAAGGTGAAATTGTAGAATATTACATTGCTCCTATTACAGCTACTTCAGATATTACAGCAGCGCAAAACAGATTAACTATAAGTGTTAATGTTCAGTTTTATAATACCAAAGAAGAATTAAAAGATTTTGATCAACGTTTTTCTTTTTATTATGATTACGATGGAAGTGCTCAATTGGTAGGATCACAAAAAGATGAAGCGATTAATGTTATTTTTGAAAGAATTACACAAGATATATTTAATGCTTCTTTAGCAAATTGGTAGCTAATTAAATTTGAGCCCTTTAAATAAGGGTATTATGAAAACAAACACGTACACATATCTTCTTGCAAACCCGCAAAACATAAGTCAAGAACATCAGCGAGAATTATCTGATGTTATTGAAAAACACCCTTATTTCCAATCAGCTAGAGCATTACAATTAAAAGGCTTAAAAAATTCGAACAGTTATTTATATAACGATTCATTAAAATTAACTGCGGCCTACACCACCGATAGAAATATTCTTTTTGAATTCATAACATCAGATCATTTTATACAAAATGAAATATCTGAAGTTATTCAGCAACACGATGATTCGGTTATTGAAATGGAAGTAATTTCTGAGAATCTTTCAGAAAAAGTTAGTTTAGAAATCGACAATCAAATAAAAGCAGAATTAAAAAAGGCAGAAGCTATTTTAAATCCTGATTTATTTCATAGAAAAGAAGAACAAATAAAAGAATTATTAGGTGACAATGAGAATGTAGAAAATGAAGCTGAAGAGATAAATCAAGAAAGTCCGTTAAAAGAAAATCAACCCTTAGATTTCACAAAAGAGGATTCACATTCTTTTTCAGAATGGTTAAAATTAACTTCTGCAACTCCAATAATTAGAGAAGAAACCAAGGAAGTCCCTTCCGTAAAAAAGCAGAATTTTGAATTAATTGATAAATTTATTCAAGATAAGCCAAAGTTAACACCAAGAATTAGCAAGCCTTCAGCTACTTCGAAAAAAGAAGTTCAGGAAAATCTCGCATCTCAATATTTACAGTCATCTGAAGCACTTATGACTGAAACTTTAGCCAAGGTATATTTGCAACAAAAAAACTATAAAAAAGCGTTGCAAGCATATAAAATTTTAAGTTTGAAATATCCCGAAAAAAGTGGTTTCTTTGCAGACCAAATTCGAGCAATAAATAAACAGATTAATTTAAAAGACTCATGAGCACGTTTACAATTTTTATAGGACTAATTATTTTTGTAGCATTTTTATTAGTAATAGTAATTATGGTACAGAATCCTAAAGGCGGAGGATTATCTTCATCATTTGGTGGTGGTGGAACACAACAATTAGGTGGTGTACAAAAAACAACAGATTTCTTAGACAAGAGTACTTGGACTTTAGCTACCTTATTACTAGCTTTAATCTTACTTTCTAATATTTCAATAATGAGTGGAGTTGGAAATTCAGGTTCTAAAGCATTTGATGAGAATGCTATTGAAAATGCTTTACCTCCAGCAGAAACAACAACTCAAGACACATCTGGAGACAGTAATTAATACTTCTTCGTAGTTATAATAAAAAATGCCAGCTTATGACAAGCTGGCATTTTTTGTTTTATATCAGTTATATATTGATTTTACTGTAAAACAAAATGATGATTTTTTTCTTTATATAAGTTTAATAAATCAATCATAGCCTAAGTTATGAGTGATTTTTTAAATGAAATAGAAAGGAAAAAAGGGCGTTTTATTGCAGTAAACTTGATGTATAAATGGTATTAGATTGTCACAAAAATTCAACTGGCATACTTTTAGCTTAAAAGCTATCATAAATTTATAAATAACAACTAAAATAAGATTGATAATGGCATTAAAAATTCAACCTCTTTCAGATAGAGTTTTAGTAGAACCTCAAGAAGCTGAAACAAAAACTGCATCTGGATTATATATCCCAGATTCTGCAAAAGAAAAACCTCAACAAGGTAAAGTTGTTGCGGTAGGTAAAGGAAAAAAAGATTACGATATGACTGTAAAAGTTGGTGATATTGTTCTTTACGGTAAATATTCAGGAAGTGAATTAAAATACGAAGGTAACGACTACCTTATTATGCGAGAAGAAGATATTCTTGCAATTATTTAATCAAAAAATAAAGTTTAAACAAATTAGATTTCCAATTTCTTGGAAATTTAAAAATCAAAGATTTTTAAAATGGCAAAAGATATAAAATTTGATATTGAAGCACGTGATAGTATTAAACGTGGAGTTAACGCATTAGCAGACGCAGTAAAAGTAACTTTAGGTCCTAAAGGACGTAATGTAATTATAGGAAAATCATTTGGTGGACCTCAAATCACTAAAGATGGTGTTACTGTTGCAAAAGAAGTAGAATTAGAAGATGCTCTTGAAAATATGGGAGCTCAAATGGTTAAAGAAGTAGCTTCAAAAACCAACGATTTAGCAGGAGACGGAACTACGACAGCTACTGTTTTAGCTCAAGCAATTGTAAAAGAAGGTTTAAAAAATGTTGCTGCAGGAGCAAATCCAATGGATTTAAAAGCGGGTATAGATAAAGCCGTTGTTGCGATTACTGAAAACTTAAACAAACAAGCTAAGAAAGTAAGTAACTCTTCAGATATGATCAAGCAAGTTGCTTCTATTTCTGCAAATAATGATGGCCTTATTGGTGATTTAATTTCTGAAGCATTTGGTAAAGTTGGTAAAGAAGGTGTTATTACTGTAGAAGAATCTAAAGGAACAGAAACATATGTGGATGTTGTGGAAGGTATGCAGTTTGACCGTGGATACTTATCTCCATATTTTGTTACCGATAGTGAGAAAATGCAAACTGAAATGGAAAGTCCTATGATTCTTTTGTATGACAAAAAAGTTTCAACAATGAAGGATTTACTTCCTATTTTAGAACCCGTTGCTCAACAAGGGAAATCACTTTTAATTATTGCAGAAGATGTAGATGGAGAAGCGTTAGCAACTTTAGTAGTAAATAAATTAAGAGGATCTTTAAAAATAGCAGCAGTAAAAGCTCCAGGGTTTGGAGACAGACGTAAAGCTATGTTAGAAGATATTGCAATTTTAACAGGAGGAACTGTAATTTCTGAAGAATTAGGTTTCACTTTAGAAAATGCAACTTTAGATATGTTAGGAACTGCAGAAACAGTAACTATCGATAAAGACAACACTACAATTGTTAAAGGTGCTGGAAATAAAAACGATATTAAAGCGAGAGTAAATCAAATAAAAGCTCAGATTGAAACTACTACAAGTGACTATGACAAGGAAAAATTGCAAGAAAGACTAGCTAAATTAGCTGGAGGTGTTGCAGTTTTATATGTTGGTGCTGCTTCGGAAGTTGAAATGAAGGAAAAGAAAGATCGTGTTGATGATGCTTTACATGCAACTCGTGCTGCAGTTGAAGAAGGTATTGTCGCAGGTGGTGGTGTTGCTCTAGTAAGAGCCATAGCTGTGTTAGAAAAGCTAAATGCAGATGATCTTGACGAATTAACAGGAATCAATATTGTAGCAAAAGCAATCGAATCTCCATTACGTACGATCGTAGAAAATGCAGGAGGTGAAGGTTCTGTAGTAATTAATAAAGTTTTAGAAGGAAAGAAAAACTTTGGTTACGATGCAAAATCTGATAAATATGTAGATATGTTAGAAGCTGGAATTATCGATCCTAAAAAAGTAACGCGTGTAGCATTAGAAAATGCAGCTTCTGTAGCTGGTATGATTTTAACTACCGAATGTGCTTTAGTAGACATTAAAGAAGATATGCCTCCAATGCCTCCTATGGGTGGTGGCGGTGGTATGCCAGGAATGATGTAATACATCAACTCATAAATACTAAAAAAACCTCTGAGCTTCAGAGGTTTTTTTTATTTACAAGTAATCTGAACTAATAAATCTGCTTACTGAAAAATATATATTACCTTTAGTCTGTGATGAAAATTAAAGTTATAGCAATTGTTTTATTAGCTCTAGTATCATTTACTACTGGGGCTCAAATAGTAGATATTCCAGACCCAGTATTGAAGAATAATCTAGTAAATTTAAATGTAGTGGACACCAATAATGATGGTGTAGGAGATTCCGATGCAGATACTAATGATGATGGCGAAATACAAGTAAGTGAGGCAGAAGCAGTAATAAATTTATTATTAATTCTTGATGGGATTTTAACTATGGAAGGTATTGAGAGTTTTATTAATTTAGAAAGATTAAAATGTCATAACAATTTATTCCCTAGTATTGATGTCTCACAAATGTCTAATTTAAAATGGTTAGATACTTCCACTAACCTACAATTAACAAGCTTAGATGTTTCACAAAACACACAACTCGAGTTTTTAGATTGTAGGACTAGCAATATGAACTCATTAGATGTAAGTAATAATTTGGAATTAAAACATTTAAGTTGTGCAGGTAATAATTTAATTGATATTGATGTAATTAATAATACACTTTTAGAATATCTCAACGTTGGAGGACAAAATATTGTTACTTTAGATATTAGCCAAAATATAGCATTGGAGTATTTAGGAATTGCTGAAAATAATTTTACTGAAATTGACCTTTCTAATAATACAAATTTAGTTGAGCTACATTGCCAAGAAAACCAAATTACTAATTTAGATGTATCCTTAAATCCAAATTTAGAGATATTAAATTGTGATGAAAACTTAATGACCAATTTAGATGTCATAAATAATTCACTACTTAGAATTTTATCTTGTGAGAGAGGTCCACTTGCTAGTGTAGATTTATCTCAAAACCCTGACCTTACGAACGTTTATTTTACAGAAACTCTATTAACAGATTTAGATTTATCAAATAACCCAGAAATAAGATTTATATATATATATATATAATAATCAATTAACAAGTCTTAATTTACAAAATGGAAATAATGAAGGGATTTTAGTTTTATCTGCTACTATCAACCCAAATTTAACTTGTATTCAAGTAGATGACATCAATTATGCAAATGCACAAGATTGCATAGAAGAACCTTTTTGGTGCAAAGATGAAATAGCAGTCTATAGTGAAGATTGTAGCCTTGGAGTAGAAGAAGCGTTAGAAGAACAACTATCCATCTACCCAAATCCAGCTAAAGTTGTATTGATGCTTTACAATGAAAGTGAATCTATCATTGAATCTTTAAAAGTATATGATACACTAGGTAGATTAGTGATAGAACATTCTAACCTAACAAATCAAATAGATATATCATCTTTATCAAGTGGATTACTATTTGTACAAATAGAGACTGATAATGGTGTTGTTACTAAGAAAGTGATAAAGGAATAAAAAAGGCTGTCTAAAATTTAGACAGCCTTTTTTATAAAACTTTATTTTTTAAATCTTAATTTTCGTGATCATCAATTACTTCTTCATCTCGATATTTACAACATGGATGAACTGAGTTATACGCTTCATCTGTAGCAATAATTTCCTGAGTGTCATGACCAACTGCAGCTATTCCTTCTTGAATAGTTGTTAAATCAGTTTTCTGCTCATTATAAATTAAGCTTAATTCATGAGTTTGTACATCCCAAACAGCAGACTTCACTCCTTTTGTTTTTATCGATGCTTTTTCAATACGCTCTTTACACATCATACAAACACCATCTACTTCGATGGTTGCTTTTGCATTTTTGTTTTGTGCTGATAAATTCATTCCTATAAATAAGAATAGTCCTATTACAATTATTTTTTTCATATTTATTTAGTTTAGTTTATACCTCAACCCTGCATAAAAGCTAGCTCCAAAAATCGGACCATAAACAAATGTAGTATCAAATGTAGGTTCAAATGGATTTTCACTATTTAAAATTGGATTGTTTTGTTTTTCATTTGTTAAATTTTCTCCTCCCAAATATACTTCAAAAGAAGTAGAAAACACTTTTGTTATTTGAGCATTTATAGTTGCAACAGAAGGTGTGATTTCTGGTAATTGATATTCTACAGGATTTTCTGTTGTTGAAGAAAATCGCTGTTCACCTAACCAATTAAAAGTAGCATCAAATTTCCATTGAGCACCATTTTCTTTTCTATGGGTTTCATAGGATAGATTTGCAAATACTCGATGTTTAGGTGTTAAAGGGCGGTCCAATTTCCCAGTACTATAATCTGTTTTTACATCATAATACTTATAGGCCGTTCTAAAATCGAAATGTTCAAGAATATTCATATTTAATTCAGCTTGAAAACTATTTGCATAACTCTCTCCTCTTAGATTGTAAAATAGTACTTCTCTTGGGTTTTCCCAATCTACTACAATCTGGTTTACAAAATCGGTTCTGTAATAATCAAGAGTTATTTCTGCTTTTTTTCCAAAAACATTAAATTTTTGAGAGTATGACGCTCCATAATTCCAAGCTATTTCAGGATCCAAACCATAAATACTTCCCGAAGTATCTAAAATAGTTATCATTCTTGATGAAGCAAACATTTTTTGATTTTCAGTAAAGATATTAGCACTTCTTTTTCCTCTACCTACCGATATTCTAAAGGCAGAATCTTCCCAAGGAGTGTATCTTGCATGCAATCTAGGAGTTAAAAATGTACCCAATAAATTATGAGTATCGATTCTAATTCCTGCTGTTAGGTTTAAATCACTTAAATTATCATAGGAGTATTCAAAAAATGCTCCCAACGAATTTTCTGTACGCTGATAATTAGAAGTATTTACTTGCTCGTTATAATCATCATAAGTCGCACTAATTCCAGTTTTAAACTTATTACGAGAATCTCCAATTATTGAGTTAAATATAGCATTAGCATAAAAACTATCATGAGTAATATCATATATATTTAGTCCAAAATAAGATTCCTGCACATGATTACTATATGCCGCTTGAAAGCCCATAGTTTGGTATGGAATTTCTGGATTTACATAACCAAATTTAGCAGAGGCATCAAATCTTCTAGTATCAATTTCACTTCCCCAATAATTGGTAGTGAGCTTATCTCTATTTGGGTCAAAGTCTACCTGACCTGTTTGTTTTTCATCATTTAAAAACCTAAAATTTATAAAGCTTACAAGGCCTTTCTCATTATTGATGTATTGCCAACGATTCATTAAATTAATTTGTTGTTGCAAAGGCATATCCAAGAAGGTATCTTCATTTTTATCAAACTTTGTGTCACGTAAATTTCCATGAGCATAAATTCCTGTGTCCCATTTATCAGAAACTTTAGTATTAAAATGCGCATTTAATTCAAAACGTCCATTTGCATTTGCATAAGCATTAACAAATAACTTATCATCTGTTGAAGGCTTTTGTAGCTCAGCATTTATTTGACCCGCTATGCTTTCAAATCCGTTAACAACACTCCCCGTTCCTTTGGTAATTTGAATACTTTCTACCCAAGTCCCAGGAATAAAACTTAACCCATATGCTTGAGAAGCGCCTCTAATAGAAGGAATGTTTTCTGTAGCGATTAATATATAGGGGCTTGTTAAACCTAACATCTTAATTTGACGAGTCCCCGAAATGGCATCCGCAAAATTAACATCGATTGATGGATTGGTTTCAAAACTCTCAGAAAGGTTACAACAAGCAGCTTTTAACAACTCTTTACTGCTAACATTAATTACATTTTGAGATGACAAAAAGGATCTTGCAGATGCTTTTTTTCTTGTAGAAACAATAACCTCATCTAACTGACCTTTCGCCGTTAAAGAATGTTCAATTCTATTAGCATTTGTAATTGTTAAGGTATCGGTTTTATAGCCCATATAACTTATCACAAGCTTTTTATATTCTTTTTTATAAGGAATGGAGAAAGTACCATCCATTTCGGTAATCGTACCAATAGAAGCATTTAACCAAAATACATTGGCTCCAGCTAATCCTATGGCTTCATTTTTATCATTTTTCTCGAATATGATTCCATCAATATTATTTTGAGAAAAGGATACTATCGGTAGTATAAATAGTATTATTAATAGGTATTTCATTTTTTGTTTTTCTTATAAATAGCAACCATTTTATCGTTACTATAAAAATTAATTTTTAGGAATTTTGACAGCAATAATGGCTATCAAAGAAATTTAAAAATCTAAGAAAAAAATCAAATAATAAATACTTGGTGAAGTATGGTAATTTCCTCATCGAGAGGAGGTGGATCATAATCAGCAAATAGATGATGAGCTTGCTGATTTATTTCGACTTGTTGAATAATAAAAACAGCAACAAAAGACGCAACAAAAGGTGCGTTTAAATGTAGATTGAAAGAAGCTTTAGCAAAATTATCATCGATATCTACATTATTGTATTTGTTTTTGCAGCAATCTATGGGTTCTTGTTCGTCATCATCGCAATTATCTGCATCCATAGACATTCCACAACTAAGGCTTTTTTCACCAAAGGTAATCGTGGAAAGAACTTCATAATCTCCACAGAAATGTTTTGCATAAGTAACACCTGTGCTACTAGCTAACATTAAAACTGCGAGTAATATGGAAATTGCTTTTTGCATATGGAACAAAATTACAAAATAAGATTAAACATATAGAGATTTGCTTTCTTATTTAACTAAACTTTAAAAATCAGTTGTTTTTTTGAAAGTAAAAAGCAGGAACTAACACCAGTAAAAGCAAAGGTTGAATTAAAAATCTTCTTACATAAAAAATCGCAAATACATTTTTTGTTTCTGAAAAGAATAGAAGGTAAATTAAAGTAATAAACAAGATAACAAAAAAGGCTATATATATTATTGTTGACAGTTTTATAATCTCCTTATCATTAAATAATACCCAAATAATTGCTAAGGAAATAATAGTATTTATAAAAAAGCGTAAAATTATATTTCCGATAAACTTCATCGAATTCATTTCAGGAATTGGAAGGTTTGAATAATCAGATTTGAAGTAAGAGAATAAAGGGTCATAAAACATTTCACCTTCAAAAAAACGAACTAAGATTAACAAAATAGTTAGCACGATTACCCACCCTATTTTACTAACCTTACTCATTACCAGAGTTTGTTTTTGGCAACATTCTTACCCAAATCATCCACAATAAAAATACCATCCCATAAATAATTGCTGGAAAAACAACTCCGTGTAGTGTTTCGATATTTTCTGGGTATTCGTAAATGGCTATTGTTAAAATTGCTATTCTTAAAATATTTACAGCATATATTAATACTGTTCCAGCCAATATGAATAAAAATGTTTTTTTGAAACTTTCAGCAAAGGATATTATAAATGCAATAAATAGAATAATTACACTAACAGCATTACATCCTTCAACAATTCTAGCTAAATAGGTATTATTAATAAAAAGCTTCATTGAAGTTTCTGTTTTATGTGGCAATACTTCTGCATCATATCCAAAACTAGAAATTAGCTCGCTACTTTGTTTTGCAACTAAATTGGTTATATAATCTGGATAATACCCTCCATCAACAGAATTTTTCAAATAAGTCATATACAACATACTCAACACAAAATAGGTCCCAAGAAATAATACTACAAAACGTATTACTGGTTTATATTTAATAAAAAGTGCTTTCAGATGAATAGGTTTTCAACAAAAATAGAAATAACAATTTGTTTTTAATCATATTGATTAGATAGTTTTAAAAGTAGTCCATTACTTTGTAATAAATAATAAACTCTTTATTAATTTAGCATCTTCAAAATTTTCAGAAAATGTTATACAAGAATCTTCAGAATAAAATAAGTGAGGTTGTAATTCAACAAGAATTATCATCAACAGATCGTCTTACTGCTATTTGTGAAATCCTTCAAAACAATATTGATTATTATGATTGGGTTGGGTTTTATTTTGCAAATCATGAAGAAAGAACCTTACATTTAAAAGCCTTTGCCGGAGAACCAACAGACCATACAGTTATTCCATTTGGTAAAGGTATTTGTGGTCAAGTTGCTGTTTCAAATCAAAATTTTGTAGTGGAAGATGTAAAAGCTCAAGACAATTACATTGCTTGTAGTATCCATGTAAAAGCAGAAATAGTAATCCCTTTATTTAAAAATGGGGTAAATATTGGTCAGATTGACATTGACTCAAATACTGCAGATCCATTTTCTGAAAAAGATGAACTTTTTTTAGAATGGATAAATGAACAAGTTGCTTCTTTCTTATAAAATTTAAATATTCTACAAAATATTACTGCCCTGTTCTAATTGCTTCAACCGGATCTAATTTGGAAGCAGAAATAGCTGGAATGATTCCTGCGATAAGTCCTATTACTGCTGAAATTGCTGTCCCTATAAACATATTCCAAGGAGATAATACAAAATTAAAATCACCAGTAAAGGAAGATGCAATTATTGAAACTACAAACACTAATATCAAGCCTATCAATCCTCCTATTACTGAAAGTATTACCGCTTCAAATAAAAATTGAAAAAGAATAAACTTATTTTTTGCTCCTAAGGATTTTTGAATTCCAATAATATTGGTACGCTCTTTTACACTAACAAACATAATATTTGCAATACCAAAACCACCAACTAATAAGGAGAAGCCACTAATTACCCAACCAATTCCATTCATTGTCCCTGTAATTCCATCAATAATATCTTTAAAACCTTCTATCTGATTTACAAAGAAATTATCTATATCGTCTGGCTTTAACCCTCTTGCCATTCTAATTTTTTGTTTCAGCAAAGCTATATAACCCGCATTATCAATACCGCTTTCAGGCTTTACAATAATTTGAGGAAAAGTGGATTTATTATTATCACCAAATATTTTTCTTGCCATATTTACTGGAAAGAAAACCGCTGTATCTTTTGATCCTCCAAACAATCCAGATCCTTCTTTTTTAAGTACCCCAATGACCACAAATTTTCTACCATAGATCCTAACTTTTTTACCAAGAGGTGTAGTAGAAGGGAATAAAGTTTTGGCTATTTCATCTCCCAAAATAATTACTGGAGTTCCACTATTAGATTCAGATTCATTAAAAAATCGACCTTCAGCTATTTGAAGTGCTTCAATATCGTAATATTCATGAGTTATAGCTCCTATTTCAATATTAGATACAGAATTCTCTTCAAATTTTATGGATGTTGAAGGAACATTTAATGCAAATGAAGCGGCTTCAGTATTAGGTACATTTTTCTTAATATATTGATACTCGTCATAAGTTACATCTGGAAATTGCTGACGTTTCCAACGAGGAATATCAGTAGGTCCAAAATTAAAACGCATCACAATTATAGTACTGTTATCTAAAGAACTAATACTATCGTCAATTTCTTTTTTTAGAGAATCTACAGCAGCCAAAACTGCTATTATGGAAAAAATCCCAATAGTAACTCCCAACAATGACAAGAAGGTTCGCAGCTTGTTATTTTTAAGTGCGTTGATTGCAAAATTGAAACTTTCTTTTAATACACGTAGATATATAAGCATCTTTAAATCTTAATTAAAATCCTTTTAAATGGTCTATTTTATTCAATATTAATTAGCGAAATTTTAATAACTGAGTTCTATCAAAAAAGTTTCACTAAGATAGGACGTTTTCTACTAACATATGTTACAAATTTAATAGGTAATTATGTACTTTTGCAAATGTCTGAATCAATGATTTTAAAACCTAATTTTTTCCATGAGCAATAAAAAAATCACCTCTGCATTAATTTCTGTATTTCATAAAGAAGGCTTAGAACCTATAGTAAAAAAATTAAATGAGCTAGGAGTTACCATCTATTCAACAGGTGGCACTCAGAAGTTTATAAACGATTTAGGTATTGATGTGATACCCGTTGAAGAAGTAACAGATTACCCTTCAATTTTAGGAGGAAGAGTTAAAACATTACACCCAAAAGTATTTGGAGGTATTTTAAATAGACAACATAACGAAAGTGATGTTTCTGAAATGGAAGCCTATAAAATTCCTCAATTAGATGTAGTAATTGTTGATTTATATCCATTTGAAAAAACCGTTGCATCGGGTGCAAATGAAGCTGATATAATTGAAAAAATTGACATTGGTGGAATTTCATTAATTAGAGCTGCGGCAAAAAATTTCGCGGATACACTTTGTGTTTCCTCAATGGAAGATTATGCAGAATTTTTGAATGTTATTTCTAATAATAATGGTGAAGCTTCTTTAAAAGAAAGAAAAAAGTTTGCGGCAAAGGCATTTAATGTTTCTTCACATTACGATACTGCAATTTTTAATTATTTTAATAAGAATCATAGTATCTCTTCACTTAAAATTAGTGAACCAAATGGAAAAATTTTACGCTATGGTGAAAACCCTCATCAAAAAGGTTTCTTCTTTGGAGATTTTGATGCTGTTTTCGACAAACTACACGGAAAAGAATTAAGTTACAACAACTTACTAGATGTAGATGCTGCTGTGAATTTAATGAGTGAATTTAATGGTGAAGATCCTACTTTTGCAATCTTAAAGCACAACAATGCTTGTGGTATCGCACAGCGTGAAACCGTACATCAAGCCTATGTTGATGCTTTGGCAGGAGATCCAGTCTCAGCTTTTGGAGGGATTTTAATTAGTAATACAGAGATTGATGAAGCTGCTTCTAATGAAATTCACAAATTATTTTGTGAAGTGGTAATCGCACCATCTTATTCAGAAAAAGCATTAGAAATTTTAAAAGGTAAAAAGAATCGAATTTTATTAATTCAGAAAAATATTGAATTACCAAAAACCACTGTTAGAACTTGTTTAAATGGTGCATTGGTTCAAGACAAAGATAATTTAATAGACAGTCTTGATAATTTAACATATGTAACTAACAATAAACCAACTTCTAACGAGTTAAATGATTTAGTATTTGCTTCAAAAATTTGTAAAAATACCAAGTCAAACACAATCGTTTTAGTAAAAGGAAAACAATTGTGTGCAAGTGGAACAGGACAAACCTCAAGAGTTGATGCATTAAGGCAAGCTATTAACAAAGCTTCCTCTTTTGATTTTGATTTGAAAGGGTCTGTTATGGCTAGTGATGCATTTTTTCCATTCCCAGACTGTGTTGAAATTGCAGATAATGCTGGTGTTACTGCTGTAATACAGCCTGGAGGATCTATAAAAGATGAATTGAGTATTGATTATTGTAATACTCATTCTATGGCAATGGTATTTAGTGGAATACGACATTTTAAGCATTAATTTTTTATTACATTTGTAAAGCACACGTTTAATTTCAACACCTAGAATATAATATGGGATTTTTTGACTTCTTAACTGAAGAAATAGCAATAGATTTAGGAACCGCTAACACTTTAATTATACATAATGATAAAGTGGTGGTAGATGCTCCTTCAATTGTAGCAAGGGACCGAACTACAAAAAAAATAATTGCTGTTGGGACCGAAGCAAATTTAATGCAAGGAAAAACCCATAAAAACATAGAAACCGTAAGACCTTTAAAAGATGGTGTAATTGCGGATTTTGATGCTAGTGAACAAATGATTAATATGTTCATTAAAGATATTCCTGCTCTAAAAAAGAAATGGATAACTCCTTCTTTAAGAATGGTGATCTGTATTCCTAGCGGTATTACAGCTGTAGAAATGCGTGCTGTAAAAGAAAGCGCAGAGAGAGTAAATGGTAAAGAAGTTTACTTAATTCATGAGCCTATGGCTGCTGCCATTGGTATTGGAGTTGATATTATGCAGCCTAAAGGAAATATGATTGTTGACATAGGTGGTGGTACTACAGAAATTGCAGTTATAGCGCTTGGAGGGATTGTTTGTGATAAATCTGTTAAAATTGCAGGTGATGTTTTTACAAATGACATTATTTATTATATGAGAACTCAACATAATTTATATGTGGGTGAACGTACAGCTGAAAATATAAAAATTCAAATAGGAGCAGCAACTGAAGATTTAGATTTACCGCCAGAAGATTTAGCAGTTCAAGGGCGTGATTTATTAACTGGAAAACCAAAACAGGTACAAACTTCATTTAGAGAGATTGCAAAAGCTTTAGATAAATCAATTTTAAGAATTGAAGATTCAGTGATGGAGACATTATCAAAAACTCCTCCCGAATTAGCAGCAGATATTTATAATACCGGAATTTATTTAGCAGGTGGTGGATCTATGTTAAGAGGTTTAGATAAAAGACTATCTCAAAAAACAGATTTACCAGTTTATATCGCTGAAGATCCGTTAAGAGCTGTGGTACGTGGTACTGGTATTTGTCTAAAAAACCTAGCAAAATTTAAAAGTGTACTAATTAAATAACTTGTTATTTAATCTAAAAATTAACCGAATACTAATTTAAACCCCAAAACACAAATACTAGATTTCATTTTTGTGATTTACTATTTGATTTTTGTGAGTTATTAAAAAATCTAAATAACTCTTATGCAGCAAATTCTATTTTTCTTTATACGGAATAAAAATTTTCTGTTGTTCTTGCTATTATTTTCGTTTTCCATTTTTCTTACCATTCAATCCCATTCTTATCATAAAAACAAGTTTGTAAATTCTTCAAATTTTATAACAGGTGGTGTTTATTCTATTAAAAATTCAATTACAAGTTACTTTAGTTTAAAAGAAGAAAACAGCATTCTAATTGATGAAAATACAAGACTTAGAAAACAAATTGAATCGTATAAAAATATTGTTTCTGTTCAAAAAATAGATACCACATCCATTTTTTCAAAATACTATTTTGCATCCGCAAAAGTGATAAATAATTCTTTTTCAAAAACAAAGAATAAACTTACAATAGACAAAGGATCAAAGGACAGCTTACAATTAGATATGGGAGTAATAACTTCTAAAGGTATTGTAGGGATTATTGACAATGTGTCGAGAAAATACGCAACGACACAATCCATTTTGAATACTAATAGCCAAATAAATGCAAAATTAAAAAAATCTAAACATTTTGGTTCATTAATATGGAACACGGATGACCCAAACATCGTTCAATTGATAGATATACCTAGACTAGCACCAGTAAATGTAGGTGACACTATAGTTACTGGAGGAAGATCTACCATATTCCCTGAGGGTATTTTAATAGGAACTGTTTTAGATTTTGCATTAACTGAAGATAAAAACTCAAAGAATTTAAATATTCAATTATTTAATGATATGACTAATCTTGAACATGTCTATATCATTAAAAACTTAGATACTCATGAGATAATTAATTTAGAAAAAGGATTGGATCATGTGGAATAATGAGGTTTTCATAAATACAGTTCGGTTTATTGTGTTAGTCCTAACTCAAGTTTTATTATTAAATCATATCGATTTCTTAGGGTACATTAATCCTTATATCTACATTCTTTTTATAATTGTTTATCCCTTTACAGGAAATAAAAGTTTACTGATCTTTTTAAGTTTTTTATTAGGTTTAACTATTGATTTTTTTGGAGATTCTGGAGGTATTCATGCGGCTACTTCTGTGTTTATAGCTTTTATAAGACCTGTCATCCTAAAATATTCATTTGGGATTAGTTATGAATACAACACCATAAAATTAAGTAATACAGATTTTTTCAAACAATTTATATATGTAGGATCCATGGTGGTATTTCATCATATAGTTTTGTTTTCATTAGAGATATTTAATATTAGCCATATAGGGTTAATTTTAAAATCTACCTTATTTTCTAGTATTTTTAGTATCATTATAATATTAAGTGCAATTACCATATTTAGCAAAAAAGCAAAATGAGAAAATATTTATTCTTATTTATTGTTATTATTGTCGGAATAGTTATTTCCACAAGGTTATTTTATCTTCAAGTTTATAATACATCAGCACAGATATCTTCTGAAAATAATGCTATTAAAAAAATATTCGATTTCCCTCAAAGAGGTTTTATTTTTGATAGAAACGGAGAGTTATTAGTTTCGAATCAACCTTCTTACGATGTGATGGTAATTCCAAAAAATGTTGAACCATTAAATAATGACTTAAAACAAGAATTTTGTGAATTATTAAAAATAACTGAAGATGATTACGATAAAATTTTAGAAAAAGCTATAATTTATTCACCTAGACTACCCTCAGTTGTTGTACCACAATTTACAAAAGATGAATACGCTTATCTTTCAGAAAAAATATGGAAATACAAAGGTTTCTATATTCAAAAAAGAGCATTACGGGATTATCAAGTTTCAAATTCAGCTAATGTTTTTGGTTATATAGCTGAAGTAAACAAAAACATTATCAATAAAAACCCTTATTATCAAATGGGTGATTTAATTGGTAAAGCTGGTGTTGAGATGGAATACGAGGAGGTATTAAGAGGTAAGAAAGGTGTTAAACACCTTCAAATGGACCGTTTTAATAGAGAAATTGGCCCCTATAAAGAAGGAATTTATGATACTTTACCTGTTAACGGAAAAGATATTACCTTAACCATAGATGCAGTCCTTCAAGAATATGGAGAAAGACTTTTAGTTAATAAACGTGGCGGTATTGTAGCTTTAGAGCCTACAACTGGTGAAATTTTAGCATTAATATCTGCCCCTAATTACGACCCTGGGCTATTAGTAGGAAGAGAACGATCAAAAAACTTTACGAAGCTTTGGTATGATTCTATTTCTAGACCCTTATTTGATCGGGTTTTACAAGGTGAATATCCACCAGGTTCTCCTTTTAAAGCTTTAACTGCTCTTATTGGACTACAAGAAGGAGTTATAAATACAACAGAGAAAATATCTTGCCATGGTGGTTACAATTATGGTGGAAAGAAAAAATTAGGATGTCATCATCATAAGTCCCCATTATCAATGGAAGGAGGTATTGCTAATTCGTGTAACGCTTATTTTTGTACGGTATATAGAAGAAGTATAGAAAAATATACAACACCTCAAGAAGGAATAGACAATTGGAGACTACATTTAGAGAGTTTTGGATTAGGGAATTATATGGGTTATGATTTACCACCAGGAAAAAAGGGCTTAATACCCTCTGCTAAATTTTACAACAAGTGGTACAATTATCCAACTTATAAATGGTATGCTACGGCAACCATTTCCAACGCTATTGGGCAAGGAGAAGTAATACTAACTCCTATGCAAATGGTAAATTTCACAGCTGCAATAGCAAATAAAGGCTGGTATTATAAACCACATATTATTAAAAAAATAAACACTCTTGATACAATTCCTTTAAAATATACCAAACGGTATAATACAAGTATTGATGCCGAACATTTTGAACCCGTTATTGAAGGCATGTTTGATGTTTATAATGAAGGAACTGCAAAATACATACAGATTCCCGGAATAGAAATTTGTGGAAAGACTGGAACTGCAGAAAATTTTACGAAAATTGACGGAAAACGAGTACAATTAACTGATCATTCAATCTTTGTTGCATTTGCCCCTAAAGACAATCCAAAAATAGCAATTGCTGTGATTATAGAAAATGGATATTGGGGATCTCGTTGGGCAGGTAGGATTGCTGGCCTTATGATTGAAAAATATTTAAAAAGAGAAATCACAAGGAAAGACATGGAAGAATTTGTCTTAAACGGAAGCCTTTTAGAAGAGTATGAAAAACCTTATTCAGGAAAACCATTTAATATTAATTATTAATGTTAAAAGCTAAAGGAAGTAAATTTGATTGGATTACTATATTTATCTATATAGCGTTAGTAGCAATAGGTTGGGTAAATATATATTCTGCATCCTATAGTAATACATCTACAGGTATTTTTGATTTCTCACAGATCTATACAAAACAATTAGTATGGATAAGTTTAAGCCTAGTTTTAATTCCTTTTATATTAGCTGTTGAAGCTAAATTTTATGAACGGTTTTCAAGTATCATATATATCATCTCATTAATCTCATTAATTGGATTATTCGTTTTTGGTAAAAATGTTAACGGTGCTACCTCTTGGTATTTTCTAGGAGGATTTAGTATTCAACCAAGCGAGTTTGCTAAAGCAGCAACAGCCCTAGCTTTGGCAAAATATGTCAGTGATATTCAAACTGATTTAAAATCATTTCAAGACCAAATAAAAGCTTTAATAATTATTTTTTTACCAGCATTACTAATTATACCACAACCAGATCCAGGAAGTGCTTTGGTATATGTTGCACTTATTTTCCCTTTATATAGAGAAGGGTTACATTTTATATACTTATTGCTAGGGTTTATAATAGCTGCATTATTTGTAGCAACTTTAGCATTTGGTACCGTTTGGGTTGGTTTAATAATATTATTAATTGCTGGTTTTCTTTATTTTAAAAACAAAAACAATAAACCAAGCATATTAAAATATGGCATTATTGCAGCTGCTTGTATTGGTTTTTCTATTTCTGTGAATTTTATTTTTGAAAACGTTTTAGAACAGCGTCATAGAGATCGTTTTAATATTGTTTTAGGAAAAGAAGTTGACACAAAAAGTATAGGATACAATACTAATCAAAGTGAAATTGCTATAGGAAGTGGAGGATGGACTGGTAAAGGCTGGCTTCAAGGAACACAAACAAAAGGTAAGTTTGTACCAGAACAAGATACTGATTACATATTTAGTACAGTTGGTGAAGAATGGGGGTTTTTAGGAAGCATGGGAGTTATAATTCTATTTTTATTTTTAATAATTAGATTATTAATTTTAGCTGAAAGACAAAAATCACAATTTAGTCGAGTCTATGGATATAGTGTTTCGGCAATATTGTTTTTCCATTTTTTTATAAATATTGGAATGGTCTCAGGACTATTACCCACCATCGGAATCCCATTACCATTTTTTAGTTATGGTGGTTCTGGGCTTTGGGGATTTACTATTTTACTCTTTATATTTATTCGTTTGGATGCTTCCAACTATATTAATCGCTAATATTTCCCCCAAGATTTAAGGTCTATCCTTGATTCTATATCATTTTCGATACCATCCTCTAATTTTGGGAAGAAATCGATTTTTGTCTTTGATTCTAACTCATCAATAGTAACTACATATTCGTAAATTGACTTACTTGAAGATTCATTAGGAATTAAAAATGCAATGGTATTAATATCATTATCATTCAGGTCTACAATAATTTTATAAAAGTATTTAGGAACAGAAACTTGCTCATCACCAATTCCTTTTAGCCCTTCCTCTAAAACACCTCCTGTTATAACATAAACACCATCTTGTTTTTTAGACCAATACCTTGTTTTTTGTTCCAACCTATTCCATATCCCCCTATTAAACTCATTGTTTTGAGGGCTTATATTGCTTGTTAGGAACGTTTCATGATAAGCATCATAATTAAATGTTCGATCTCCTGCTGGACATAAATGTCCTCTATCATAACCTGAGTTTTTATAATTTCTCCAATCAGCAGATCTGGATTTTATCTTTCGGTCTTCAACAAAATAAGGCCGTTTAAAATCATTTTTTGAAATATGCTCTTCTTTTAATTCATATGACACCCATTCTGCTTGTTCATGCTTTTCAGAATAAGATAACGTATAGTAATTATGAGATACTACGATACCCGTTGTAGATTCAGGTAAAAAGGAATTATCAAATTCAGTTTCAACAAACTCTGTATCTATATCCGTATTAGGATAGTGTTCATTCCTCTTATCAAGATATTCATTAGCTAAGTATATAGCTATGGTCACTATTAGTACTAAAATGGTGTAAACTTGTTTTCTATTCATAGCTATAAATTAGGACGTTTTTACATCCAATGCATCTCTTAATGCATTACCAATAAGCATAAACGCAGTTACTAAACTCATAATTGCAATACCCGGAATTAAAGCCAAATAAGGTTTACCAAGTATAATATAAGAATAATGATCTTTAATAATCCCACCCCAACTTGGCATTGGAGGTTGTGCACCAATCCCTAGAAAACTCAGTCCGCTTTCTATCAAAATTGCACCAGCAAAATTGGCTGCAGATATGATAATTACTGGAGCCATACTGTTTGGTAAAATATGCTTGAGTATAATTCTAAAATCTGTATAGCCTAATGCTTTAGCTGCATTTACATATTGCATTTCTTTTACCCCTATTACTTGACCTCTTACCACACGAGCTACTTCAACCCACATCGTTAGACCTACAGCTATAAAAACTTGCCAAAATCCTTTTCCTAATGCTAATGTTATTGCTATTACTAAAAGTAAGGTTGGTATGGACCAAGTAACATTGATTAACCACATAATCACTGCATCTACTTTTCCGCCAAAATAACCAGCAATTGCACCCATAGAAATGCCTATTATTAATGAAATAAATACAGAAACAAAACCTATTGCTAATGATATACGAATTCCAATTAGCATCCTGCTTAAAAGATCTCTACCATATTTATCGGTTCCTAATATGAATTTTTTTTCTGATATATATATTCCTGAAGCATCTACAATAGTAGCTGCTTTAGGGAAAGATGAAAGCGAATATTCCTTTTCAAGACCCTCACTCCCATCAACTGTATATTCAACTATTCGCAAAGAATTATCTTGTAAACTATAGCTAGAAATTGGAATTTCAGTGTCTGAAGTCTCTTTTCCAAAAAAGAAATTTGAAAAGGATAATTTTTCATCTTTTTCTGAAGGAATTGTAAGCATATCTACTCTAAATCCAGGTGACTTAGAATGAATTGACAAATGCATTTGATTTGCATTTTTTGAATTATCTGGTGCTATAGCATAAGCAAATAAAGCAACCAAAACACATATACATAAAAAGATAAAACTAAAAACGCCCCAGCCGTTTTTTTTAAACTTCTGGAGCGTTAATTTTGTTAATGATGTCGATGTATTTTTCACTTGCTAAAGTTAGTCAATAAAAATAAAAATTTAGTTTTTAACGTTAGCCACTTTACCTCTTTTTATGTTACTCATTTTAAGATCTTCTAATACATTCACACCTTCTTCTACATAAATATCGTTACTCAAATTTTTATGCCATCTTTTTCTTTTTTGAACAAGAGTAGTATCTTGTTTCATTAGTTTTAATTCGTATGGGAGCGATTCATAACTTAGTTTGTTGTCATAATCATCAATAGCATCAAACTTTTTAGTTTCACTTTTTCTGATTTCAATATCATTTTTGTAATCTTCATAGTTTAAAGTAACGGATGCTTCATCACGTCGCATTTTAATCCATTTTGCATTTTCATCAATTAATCGAAGCTGTTCACTTTTTGCCATTCTCTCATTACTATTTTTAATAGTTCCTTCATAATCTATATAACCATTCCAAACTTCGTAATCTGCAGCTTCAATTTTATCATAAGGTAATGGGTTGTCATAATCACGTTCTCCTATATCTATATAGCTATAACGATCTGGCATCACTACATCACTTTTAACTCCTTCTAATTGTGTGGAACCCCCATTAACACGATAAAACTTTTGAGTTGTTAATTTCAAAGATCCCATATCTCCCATATCGTTTTTACGAAGCCATTGGTTTAAATCCAATAAATTTTGAACTGTTCCTTTTCCATAAGATTGTTTAGACCCTATTACAATTGCACGTTTATAATCTTGCATAGCTGCTGCTAAAATTTCTGAAGCTGAAGCTGAAAGTTCATTAACTAAAATTACTAAGGGGCCATCCCAAACAATTTCATCATCTTTATCTTCTAAAACTTCTTTTTTACTTCCTGAAGAAGCCACTTGAACAATAGGCCCGTCTTTAATAAATAGTCCAGCCATATCTACAGCAGTACGAAGAGAACCTCCTCCATTACCTCTTAAATCGATAATTAAACCTTCCATTCCTTCTTTTTTCAAACGAACAATCTCTTTTCTAACATCACTTGCCGCATTTCGTTCTTTATAGTTTTCCATATCAAAATAGAATTGACGAAGATCAATTAAACCAAAATTCTTATCCCCCTTTTTAATTAAAGTAGATTTTGCGTAGGTTTCTTCAAGCTCAACAACATCTCTTACAATAGTTTCCTCTTCAATTTCACCATCAACACGTTTTACAGTAAGTATAACTTTAGTTCCTTTAGGTCCTTTAATTAATTTTACTGCATCATCTAAACGCATTCCAACAACACTTACTGCTTCTTTTTCTTTCTCCTGCCTTACCTTCATTATTAAATCTCCTACCTCTAAATGTTCTCCTCGCCAAGCAGGACCTCCACTAATTACATCTACAATTTTTATATAATCATTTTTCTTTTGTAATCTAGCTCCAATTCCTTCTAGCTTCCCAGACATCTGCAATTCAAAACGATCTCTATCTGTCGGTGCAAAATAATTGGTATGCGGATCAAATTCTTCTACCATAACATTTAAGAAAATAGCAAAATAATCTTTACTCTCTAATTCATTAATAAAATCAAAGTATTCGTCTAATGAATTTTTAGAGTTTTCTCTTGCTTCAATTTCTAATTCAGATAAAGATTTAGGCTCTTTTAATTCTACTTCATCTTCTTCAGAGTCATTATCTTTTGTCAAAGTTCCATTTTCTTCTATTAAATCGTAATAATTAGAAATGGTGGTAAATTTTAATTGTTTTCTCCAACGATCTTTTAATTCTTTTTTGTTTTTAGCATAAACAATATCTTCATATTCTACATTTATTACTTCATCAATAGTATAATCAAAGGGTTTATCTAAAACTTCTGGGTACATCTTTTCAACATCCGCAATTCTTTCTGAAAGTCGATCATACACCAAATTATAAAAAGTAAGATCTTTCACTTTGATTTGATCATCAATATCTAATTCATATTGACTAAACTCTTCAATATCTGAATCGAGAAAATATCTTTTTAATGGATCAATTCCATTTATGAAATTTTTATAAATATTTTTTGAAAAATCATCATTCATATCTTTTGGGCTATAATGCCCTTTCCCTAATACAAATGTGATTAAATCTATAAGTAATTTATCTTTATCTGGATCGTTAAACTCCTTAGTAGTGAAGCTACACGAAGCTACTGCTACAAAAACAGCAAGAAGTAATACTTTAAAATTCTTTTTCATAATTTTCATTTTCCACTTTTATTAATGACGACTAATTTATATAAAATATCGTGCCATTTAACCACATTGGTTACTAATGTTTTGTTAAACCAAAAACATTTTGACTTATGATTTCAATATACTAATTCTGAAATAATTATTATGTATTTTAGCTTTTGTTTTAACAACATTACAAATGACTCCAAAAAAACCCCTTATTTTAATAACAAATGATGATGGAATACATGCTCCTGGAATTCGATTTTTAATAAATATTATGAATACTTTTGGAGATGTTGTTGTTGTTGCACCAGATTCACCCCAAAGTGGTATGGGACATGCAATTACAATTAATGACACTCTTTATTGCGAAGCTATTACAATTAATAAAAACGAACCACAAGAAGAATATAGTTGTAGTGGAACCCCAGTTGATTGTGTGAAAATTGCAGTAAATGAAATTTTAAAACGAAAACCAGATTTATGCGTTAGTGGTATCAATCATGGCAGTAATTCTTCTATTAATGTAATTTATAGTGGAACTATGAGTGCAGCAGTTGAAGCAGGTACTCAAGGAATACCTGCAATTGGATTTTCTTTATTAGATTATTCATTGGAAGCCAATTTTGAACCTTCAGAAAAATTTATAAAAAGTATCGTTTCTGAATGCCTTTCTAATAAAATGCCCAATGGAGTAGTATTAAATGTTAATATTCCTAAGCTTTCAGAAAATAAAATAAAAGGTATAAAAATTTGTAGGCAAGCAAATGGTCATTGGGAAGAAAAATTTGATAAAAGAACAAATCCGTTAGGCAGAGAATATTATTGGCTATCTGGTAATTTTGTTAACAAAGATAAAGGAGAAGACACTGATGAATGGGCTCTTGAGAACGGTTATATTTCTGTGACACCAACTCAATACGATTTAACTGCACATCATGCAATAAAAGACATAAACAATTGGGAACTATAAAGAAAGAAGTGCTTATTGGAATGGTTATTGGGCTTATTGCAAATATCGCAGGTTGTTATTTGTACATTTATTTTTTTTCAGATTATAGTCTAGAAGAAACTATTAAAAATGCTTTAGAGCAAGATGTATTTGGAAACATTATTGCATTAGGAGCTATATTAAATTTATTTGTATTTTTTATTTTTATTAAAAAAAATAAAATTTATAGAGCAAGAGGTGTAGTTCTTGCTACAGTGATAAGTGCAATAATTATACTTATTTCTAAGTTTTACTAAAAATGAAATATTATATCATAGCCGGAGAAGCCTCAGGTGATTTACACGGGGCAAATTTAATGAAAGCTCTTTACCAAGAAGATAAAGATGCTAATATTCGTTATTGGGGTGGTGATTTAATGCAACAAGTAGGCGGTAAATTAGTAAAACACTATAGAGAACTTGCTTTTATGGGTTTTGTAGAAGTACTGTTTAACTTAAGAACCATTTTAAAAAACATTTCATTTTGCAAAAGTGATATTGAAGAATTTAAACCCGATGTATTAATTTTTATTGACTATCCAGGTTTTAATTTACGTATTGCTAAATGGGCTAAGAAAAAAGGAATCAAAACGCATTATTATATTTCTCCGCAAATTTGGGCTTGGAAGGAAGGGCGTATTAAAGAAATAAAACGAGATGTAGATGAAATGTATGTAATTCTACCTTTTGAAAAACCTTTCTATGAAGATAAGCATCAGTTTCCTGTTCATTTTGTTGGACATCCTTTGATTGATGAAATCGCTTTTAGACAACAATTGGATGATACTGTTTTCAGAAAAGAAAATGGATTAGATCAAAGACCTATCATAGCTATATTACCAGGTAGTAGAAAACAGGAAATTTCAAAAATGCTAGAGGTTATGCTTAGTATAGTTGAAGATTTTACCGATTATCAATTTGTAATTGCTGGTGCTCCTAGTCAAGATGAAAGCTTTTACCAACCATTCATTAAAACTCAAAATGTTCATTTATTACTGAACAAAACATACGATTTATTAGATCATTCTTATGCAGCGTTAGTTACTTCTGGTACGGCAACATTAGAAACCGCATTGTTTAAAGTTCCTCAAGTTGTTTGCTATAAAGGAAATCAAATTTCTTATGAAATAGCAAAACGTATTATAAAATTAAAATACATTTCTCTAGTAAACTTAATTTTAGATAAGGAAGTCGTTACCGAATTAATACAAAATGAATTCAATAAAAAGCGACTAAAAGAAGAGCTTACAAAAATATTAGATGAATATAATCGAGCTGTATTATTTCTAGAGTATTATGATTTAGAGCAAAAATTAGGAGGTGTTGGAGCTAGTGAAAAAACAGCTAAACTAATCACTGAAGCTACAAAAAAGTAATATGAAAAAACTGTTTTTTTTATTAACTCTATCTTTATTATTAGCTTCTTGTGGAAGCTCTAGAAAAACTACGCAACAACAAAAAACACGTACTCCCAATTCTAGTAAAATTACAGAAAAAAGTAAAACTTCAAATAAATCTGAAGCTATAGTTTCGTATGCAAAAACATTTAAAGGAACAAAATATAAATTTGGAGGTACTACTAAAAAAGGTATGGATTGTTCTGGATTAGTTTACACTTCTTTTAAAATTGAAAATATAAATTTGCCTCGCGTTTCAAGGGATATGGCAACTCAAGGAAATAAAATTTCTTTAAACAAAACCAATAAGGGGGATTTAGTTTTTTTTAGAACTAATAAAAGTAAAAAGTCGATTAACCACGTTGGATTGGTAGTTGAAAACAAAAAAGGAGAAATATTTTTCATTCACTCTACTACTTCTTTGGGTGTTATAACTTCATCATTAGATGAAAATTATTGGAAAAGCTCTTTTGTGGAAGCAAGGCGGATTCTTTAATTTTTTCTTTATTAAATAATTATACTATATTTATAACGCTCCCCAATTAATTTTAAGTAACACTTAATTTTAATTGAATGAAATTTATTAATTTTTCTGTAGTAAAATTTGCTTTCTTTTTAACATCAGGAATTTTAGTTGCCCATAAGTTCCCTTCTTCAACTTACTTCTATTTGTTTTTATTTTTAATTATAAGTTTGATTATAAACTGGATAATTATAAGAAAGAAATTATTCCAAACCCCTTATTTTGGAATTATTACTTATGCATGCTTTTTCTTTCTAGGTTCAATTTTATTTCAAATTCAACTTCCAAAATTTAATAATAATCACTATTCACATATTGAAAGAGTAATATTGAAAGATGAAATCCTTCAACTTAAGGTAAAAGAAGTTTTAAAAAAGGACGCTTATAATTCAAAATATATTGCAGAAGTTATTGCAATTAATAGGGAGCCCACAGATGGCAAGCTCTTATTAAATATTAAAAGAGATTCTCTTGAACATTTTTTTGAGATTGATGATAAATTATTAGTTTCTTCAAAGTATAAAAAAATTTCACCACCCTTAAATCCTCATCAATTTGATTATTCAAAATATATGAAATCATTAGGTGTTTATTACCAGCTTCAAATAAACAAACATGATATTCTAACGTTATCAAAAGGAAAACCGACGATACGAGGACAGGCTGATAAGGTCAGGAATCATATAATTCAAAAACTAAATCAAATTTCATTCTCCAAAGACGAATTAGCTATTGTTCAAGCCTTAATTCTTGGGCAACGCAAAGATATAAACAAACAGCTTTATAGTGAATACTCAGCAGCTGGAGCTATTCATATTTTAGCGGTTTCTGGGCTCCATATAGGAATAATTTATATGATTCTAATTTTTATACTAAGTCCTTTAAAAAGGATATTTAAAAATGAAATTATAGTTTCAATTTTAATTGTTATAATTCTATGGGGGTTTGCTTTTTTAACCGGATTATCTCCTTCAGTTATTAGGGCAGTCACTATGTTTTCTTTTTTTGCTTTTGCAAAAAGCATGAATAGAGAAACAAATTCAATTAATACTTTATTTCTATCTTATTTTGTATTACTTATAATAAATCCGTTATGGCTATTTCATGTTGGATTTCAACTAAGTTATTTAGCTGTATTCTTCATCCTTTGGTTACTACCATTATTTAACAAATTTTATTATCCAAAAGGTAAAGTTTTAAAAAAGATTTGGGGTATCATCACCGTTACTTTGGCAGCTCAAATTGGAATTATACCTTTAAGTTTATATTATTTTCATCAGTTTCCAGGGCTATTTTTCATTACTAATTTAGTAATATTACCATTCCTAGGTATTCTATTAGGTGGTGGTATTATTTTGATAGTATTAGCAATTTTAAACTTTTTACCAGACTGGTATGTAAGCATCTATAATTATTTAATAAAATTGCTTAATTCATTTATAAAATGGGTTGCACATCAGGAATCATTTTTATTCCAAGACATTACATTTAGTCTCAATAAGGTTTTAGCAAGTTACTTCTTTATTATTTCATTAATTATTTTTTGGAAACAACAAAATCGTAAAAACACCATCTTTTTATTTACTGGTATCACATTATTGTTTAGCATTACAGTATTTGACAAATATTCTAATTCTAACAATGAACTGATTGTGTTTCATAAAAGTAGGCACAGCATTATTGGAAATAAAAATGGTTTAGATTTACAATTATTAAAATCAGATTCTTCAATAAGCTATTTTGATTTAAATCCTATAAAAGGATATAAAGTAGAAAAGGGTATAAAAAAATATTCAGAAAGAACGATTCCTTCAGTTTTTAAATATAAAAGAAAAACCATTTTAGTGATAGATAGTTTAGGTGTTTACCCGGTGACTTATAATGTTGATATTGTTATACTATCTAATAGTCCAAAAATAAATTTAATTCGATTAATTGATAGTTTGCAACCTAGAGAGATAATTGCAAATGGTAATAATTATAAAACCTATGTAAAACAATGGGAAAAAACGTGTAAAGAAAAACAGATTCCTTTTCATTACACAGGAACTGATGGAGCTTTTCTTATTAAATAATATTTATACTATTTAAAAGTTCCTTCAAAGTTATCTTGATATTCTTGCCAAGCTTTACCAGTAGTTAGTTTTTTATAATCATCATTAGCAATCATTTTTAAATATATTTCTAATTGCTCAGGAGTTTTATAACCAACAACAGGCTGAATTAACCCACCCTCTTCAGTAAAAAACACTATAGTAGGGTAACCCGATATTTTTAGAGCATGTGCTAATAAATGTTGAGAATTCCTGCCTTTTCTTCCTTCTTGATAATTTGGATTGGTATACGTAAAATCTTGATAAGTAATTTCTTCAGTACCTTCTGCGTTAAACTTTACAGGGTAATAGTTTTCATTTACAAATTTGATAACATCTTTATTCCCAAAAGTATTTTTATCTAATAACTTACAAGGTCCACACCAAGTAGTATAAGCATCCATAAATATTTTCTTTGGAGTTTCCTTTTGAGCCTCTAAAGCTTTATTCATGGACATCCATTTTATGCCCTCTTGAGCGTTAATTTGAAAACTCCCAAAAATTATAATAACTAATAGTAATACTTTTTTCATTTTAAAATTTATTTTAAAAACGCCCCAAATGGGGCGTTTATTGTTTTATATGTCGCAACCTTAGTGTTTACTTAACTCCGTGCATTAATTTTTTAAGCAATGGATGGAGTGCAAAAGAAATTAATCCTAGAACAATTGGTACAATTGTAAAAATCATAAAGAAGTATGACAAACCACTTTCTTGTGATATTTTTTCAATATCTCCTCCTAAATAATGAGCCATTTTATTACCAATAGCAATAGATAAATAATAAACACCAAACATAAATGCTATCATTCTAGCAGGCACTAGTTTACTTAAATATGATAATCCCATAGGAGATAAACAAAGTTCTCCTAAAGTATGGAATAAATATGCCAACACTAACCAAATAATACTCAATTTAGCCGTTTCTGCTCCTAAAGGAACACTAGTTGTAGCATAAGCTAAAAATCCAAACCCAATAGCCATAATAATTAAACCTAAACCATATTTTACGGCAGCTGGCGGATTGTATTTAGAATCCCACCATTTTGTAAATAATGGCGCAAACATAATAATAAATAAAGAGTTTAGTATAGCAAACCATGTTACAGGAATTTCTGTTTCTGTAGAATTATACTCAATATATAATTTATAAATAACAATAGCCCATACAATTAAAAAACTAAAGCCTAAAATTATATTCGATAGCCCAACACGTTTATAAGTTTTTCTAAATAGGCTTAAAAGCACATAAGAAATAATTAGTAAAGGAACAACTGTTACAATCAAATCAACAATCTTAAAACTAGTTGCAGCACCTCCTTCTAAAACTCTATCTGTAAAATCTCTAGTATATAAAGGTAATGAACCTGCTGCTTGTTCAAATGCTGCCCAGAAAAAGATGGTAAATACACAAAATATTGCAAAAGCAATCATTCTGTCTCTTTCAATTTTTTGATAACGCGGTAATCTTACAATTAACAATATAACAAATGAAATAGCTGCTAATAATGCAAAAAACAAGGAGTCTGTTAAACCAGCAACTGTGAAATTAAATGATTGTATATCCCCAATTTTACTCAATGGATCATTAATAATAAAAATTAAAGCAGAAAGACTGAATATCGTAACTAAGACATAATCTATGGTTGTAAATTTATTTAATTTAATATCTCCAACAGCTTTAATTTTATTTTTTTCATCAGATGATTTCTTCTCAGGTTTATCACCTATGTTTCCGAAAAGAGGCTGAGCAAAATAAAATTGAAGCATTCCTAAGAACATGAAAATACCTGCCAATCCAAATCCATAACTCCAACCAATTTTTTCACCTACCCATCCACAAAGCATGATTCCAAGAAAAGCACCGGCATTAACACCCATATAAAAAATATTATAAGCTCCGTCCTTTTTTTCGTCATGTCCTTCATACATTTTTGATATAATAGATGTCATATTTGGTTTAAAAAATCCATTACCTAAAATTAGAAAAGCAATTCCAATATATAAAAATGTAGGAGTCTCAACAGCCATTGCAGCATGCCCTAATGTCATTAAAAGCGCACCAATAACAACCGCCATTTTATAACCAATCTTGTTATCAGCTAACCAACCTCCAAGTAATGGTGTTAGATAAACTAACATCGCATAAGTTCCTAAAAGAGAAAGAGCTGCTTGGGTAGACCATTCCCACCCTGGGTTATCTCCTAGAAGCGCTCCCGTTAAAAATATTACTAAAATGGCACGCATTCCATAATAAGAAAAACGTTCCCACATTTCGGTAAAAAACAATACAAATAATCCGGCTGGATGGCCTAATACTTTGTCTTTAAAAAATTCATCTGTGTTGGTACTCATAACTTAGTTTTAAAATATTTAATATTGAAAAGCCAATCAAAATGAAAGGCTTACTTTTTTATTGTTTATCTGCTAACTCGAAACCTTCTGCTTCATCATAGTGCATTTCAACTTCTTCATCTTCTACTCCATGAGTAAGTACTTCTAGTTTTTTTCTAACTAATAAAACTAAACCTCCTAAGACTACACAGAAAACTGCGATCCCTGTAAAAATAGTATACTCTCCTAAACTTTCAGACCATTCTCCTAACAATCCAGCTAGCTTACTTCCAAATCCTGTCATCGCAAAATAAACTCCCATCATTATAGAACCATATTTAACTGGTGACAATTTCGTGATAAATGATAATGCAACTGGTGACAAACATAATTCACCAACTGTATGGAATAAATAAGCTAAAACTAACCAATACATTGCTGATGATCCTGTAGTTTCAAACTGTGCTGTAGCTCCAGTCATAAAAAAGAAACCTGTTCCCATTATTATAAGACCAATTATCATTTTAAATAATGATGTTGATACTTTTCCTTTTAACTTTCTATTAGCCCAATATAAAGCAACCGTAGTACCTAAGAAAATAATAAACATTGCATTTAATGATTGAAACCATGAGGCTGGTACTAGCCATCCCATTAACATTCTATCTGTTTTCTCCATGGTATAAATATTCATTAATCCACCAGCTTGTTCAAAAGCTCCCCAGAAAACAATTACTATTATAAAAGAAATTAGTAAAACAACAACTCTATCTTTTTCGATTTTGGTTAGTGGTTTTTTCATCAAAGCTTTTTCTTCTTCATTTTTAGATGCTCCTAAAAAGTTTCCTACATGAGTAAGATATTTTTGTCCTAATACATATTGAACTATTCCTAATCCCATACCTATTCCTGCAAGTCCAAAACCATAATGCCAACCATAAACTTCACCTACATAACCAACAATTAAACTTGACAAAAAAGCTCCCAAGTTGATTCCTATATAAAAAATTGTAAACCCTTTATCTCTTCTTATATCTCCTTTTTTATATAATCCACCAACCATAGTAGAAATATTTGGCTTTAACATACCTACACCACATACAATCAATACAAGTCCTGTATAAAAAGCCCACATTTGCTCAACGGCCAATATACTATGCCCGAAAAGTAATAATACACCTCCTACTAAAACAGATTTCTTTTGGCCTAATAATTTATCCGCAATGATTCCTCCTGGGATTGACATCACATAAACCATCATAGTATACCATCCATAAAGCGCTAATGCATCACCATTTGTCCATCCTAAACCAGCATTAGCAGCATCTGTTTGACCTACTAAGTATAAAACTAATATTGCTCGCATACCATAATAGGAAAAACGCTCCCACATTTCTGTGAAAAATAAAACGTATAATCCTATTGGATGACCAAATAACTCTCTTTGATTAGGTTGAATTGTAGCTGTTGACATATATCTTTTTTTATATTGATTTAATTGTATTAATCTTTAATTTCGAGTAAAGTAGCTTTAGGTTCCCCTAAAGTTTCTCTAACAAATTTTGTCATTTTTTTATATAAGTGACTTCTGGTTTTTCCACCATAAATACTATGATTCTTATCAGGATAAATGGCCCAATCAAAATCTTTATCTGCTTGAATTAGTGCTTCTGATAGACGTAACGTATTTTGCAAATGAACATTATCATCTGCACTTCCGTGTATCAATAAAAAATCTCCTTTTAACTGATTTGCATAAGTTAAAGGAGAATTATCTGTATACCCAGAAGGATTTTCTTGAGGCGTTTGCATATAACGCTCTGTATAGATAGTATCATAAAAGCGCCAAATAACTGGAGCAACAGCTATAGCCATAGAGAAAACGTCATTTCCTTTTAACAAACTTATTGAAGACATAAAACCTCCATAACTCCAACCCCAAATTCCAATTCTATTTTCATCAATATACGGTAGTTCTCCTAGCTTTTGAGCAGCAGCTATTTGATCTTCAACTTCGTATTTACCCAATTCTAATTGAGTAACTTTTTTAAAGTCACGTCCTTTTAATCCCGTTCCTCTTCCATCTACACAAACTACTATAATTCCTTCTTGGGCAAGCATTTGATGCCAATAATCGTTACCTCCATTCCATCTATTTGCTACACTTTGCGAGCCTGGACCTGAATATTGATACATAAACAAAGGATATTCCTTAGTTTCATCAAAATCCAAAGGTTTTATAGTGTACATGTTAAGGTCATTCCCATTAATAGAAATAGTGGAATATTCTTTTGGAGACATTTTATAATCCTTAAGCTTATTAATTAAGGCATTATTATTTTTAATTTCACGTATTACCTTTCCAGTTTTTGCTTCATTAAGTGTAAAAACATAAGGAGTGGTAGCGCTTGAAAAAGTATTGATAAAATAAGAAAAATCTGAACTAAAAGAAGCACTGTTAGACCCAGTTTCTGTAGTTAAACGTTTATTATTAGTCCCTTGAATTGACACTGAATAAACATCTCTATTTATACTTCCGTTTTTTGTACTTTTATAATAAACTAAGCCTGTACTTTCATCGAAACCATAATATTGAGTCACCTCCCATTTTCCTATTGTAAGTTGTTTCTCGTTTTTTCCATTTTTATCATAAAGATATAAATGATTCCAACCGCTTTTTTCACTTGACCAGATAAAACTATTGTTTGTCAAGAAAGTTAAATCATCTTTTACATCTACATAAGCAGCATCCTTTTCTTTATGAAGTAGTGAAGTTGAATTATTATCGGAAGCATCAACTAAAATTAAGTCCAATTCGTTTTGGTGACGATTTATCAACTGTGCACTTAACAGTGAAGCATCCTCAGTCCATTTGATTCTTGGAATGTAATAATTATTAAATCCTGAAACATTAACTTTAGAAGTTTTTTCAGAATTTAAATCATACATATGCAACGATACTTTTGCATTTTCCTCACCCGCTTTAGGATATTTAAAAACTTGCTCGGTTGGGTACAACTCTTCACCCATTATGTCCATAGAAAATTCAGGAACATTGGTTTCATCAAATCGTATATAGGCAATTTTATCTCCCGTTTTATTCCAATCAAATGCTCTTACAAAACCAAACTCTTCTTCATACACCCAGTCCGTAATTCCATTTATAATGCTATTAATTTCACCATCGTTTGTGATTTGTTTTGTAGCTCCTGACACTAAATCCTTTATATATAAATTATTTTCAAAACCATAAGCAACTTTTGATGCATCATTGTTAAAAGTTGGTTCTTGTATTTGATTATCAGAAACTATAGAAAGGTTTTTGGTATTTAAATCATAAACGTAATAAGTCCCAACTGAAGAATGTCTATAAATTTGTTTCAACTTAGTAGCTAATAACAATTTACTTTCATCTTCACTAAATTCATAGGAAATTATATAATCAATTCCTTCCAACTCTTTAGAATTTACAAGAGTTTTTACTTTATCTCCACTTTTATAATCAAACACATCTATGGTAGAAACTTTATTGGTCCGATCGTAATTATGCAATGAATATTCTTTACCATTATTCATTGAACGTAAAGCACTTAAATGTTCTGTTCTAAATGCACCGCCTGTAATCTCCTCTAAAGTAAATGATTTTTCTTGAGCTGTTAATGATGGAATTGTCACTATTAATAGTAACCACAAACATTTGGAAAGTAATTTATTCAAAGTTTTATTTTTTGATATGCCAAGTTTACTAAAATTTAGTGAATTTACCTTGCTTTTTTATGTTAAATACCTACTATTCATAAACAAAAAACACAAAACGAGTTGGTATTAAATACTATATTTGTTTTTTATAATTTACAAGTTATGTCGCAGCCTATATTGGGGTTTTCAAAAAAATCGAAAGATGAAAAAATAAATTGGTTGGTTTCCTCCTATCTCGATAATGATTTAAATGCCATTAAGATTTTAAAACAATATTGGAATAGTGATGAAAAATTACAAAAACTTCACGACGGATTTATAGAAAACACCATCAGCAACTATTATTTACCCTTTGCAATTGCCCCTAATTTTTTAATAAACGGGGAGATTTTTTCAATACCTATGGTAATTGAAGAAAGCTCTGTAGTTGCAGCCGCAAGTAACACCGCAAAATTTTGGTTAGAAAGAGGAGGTTTTACTGCTGAAGTTATTTCTACGACAAAAAATGGGCAAATTCATATTAACTTTTTCGGTGACGATCAAGCTATTCAAAAGTTTTTTTCTGAAATTAAAACTCAATTAATTGAATCTGTTTCTGATATAGAACAGAATATGAAAAAACGTGGAGGTGGTTTAATTGACATTTCACTTATCAATTCAACAGAATCTCTTGATGGGTACTATCAATTACATTGCATATTTGAGACTAATGATGCAATGGGCGCTAATTTCATAAATACTTGCTTAGAAGAAATTGCAAAAACTTTTGAAAGTAAATCAAAATTGTTTTCAGAATTTATTTCAAAAAACAACTCCCCTGAAGTAGTAATGAGTATTCTATCTAATTATGTACCTGAATGTTTAGTGAAAGCTCAAGTACAATGCCCTGTTGACGAATTATCAATAAACGGAATCGATGGTAAAACATTTGCAGCAAAATTTGTTAGAGCTATAGATATAGCAAAAGCAGAAACTAGAAGAGCTGTTACTCATAATAAGGGAATTATGAATGGTATTGATGCCGTTATTTTAGCAACTGGAAATGACTTTAGATCTGTAGAGGCTGGAATTCATGCTTATGCTGCAAGAAACGGTAAATACACAAGCTTAACCAATGCGACTATAGAAAATAACATCTTTACTTTTTCAATAGAAATTCCTTTAGCACTAGGAACCGTTGGAGGATTAACTGCTTTACACCCTTTAGTGAAGTTTGGTCTTTCATTATTACAAAATCCATCTGCTAAAGAGTTAATGCAAATTGTTGCCGTAGCAGGATTGGCACAAAATTTTGCTGCTTTACGTTCATTAGTAACAACAGGGATTCAGAAAGGACATATGAAAATGCATTTAGTTAATATATTAAATAATTTAGTTGCATCTCAAACAGAAATAGGCAAAGCAGTTGTTTTTTTCAAAACTAATTCTGTAACTCATAGTGCAGTTAAAGATTACATTAATAAACTTCGAGAATTAAATTGAAACAGGAGTTTTACAGCAACGGAAAGTTATTAATAACTGGAGAATATTTGGTTCTTGATGGTGCTAATGCATTAGCTTTCCCTACAAAATTTGGACAATCAATGCTGGTTAATAATATTAACCAACCCAATATTGACTGGCAAAGTTTTGATAATAAAGGAAACCTTTGGTTACAACACAACTTCCCAATAATTGAAATTGAGCAACCACAAAAAAAACTAGACTTTGATAAAAATAGATTATTTTCAATATTAAGAGAAGCAAAAAAACTAAACCCAAATTTTCTTAATACAAACAAAGGATATCAAATTATTACTCATCTTGATTTTCCAAAGAATTGGGGATTAGGAAGTTCTTCAACTTTAATTAATAATATTGCAAAGTGGGCTAATGTAGATCCTTTTAAACTACTAGAGGCAACGTTTGGAGGTAGTGGTTATGATATTGCTGCTGCACAATATAATTCACCCATTATTTTCTCAAATAATAACAATAAGACAATAGAACAAAATATCAAATGGGATTTTACAAACGAGCTATTCTTTGTACACTTAAATAAAAAACAAAATAGCAGAGAAGGAATTTCTAAGTATAAAAAAAATAAAAAAGAGGCTACACTACCTATTATACAAATCAATGAAATAACTTCAAAAATTTGTAATTGCAATACTCTTATTGAATTTGAAATTTTAATTGACAAACACGAACAAATAATTTCTGAAATCATTCAACAAAAACCAATCAAAGAGCTTCTATTTAACGATTATATAGGAAGTATAAAAAGTTTAGGTGCTTGGGGAGGTGATTTTATTTTAGCAACTGGGAATCAAAAAAACTGGAATTACTTTAAAGGCAAAGGATTCAACACCATTCTTTCTTTTAAAGAAATGATATTATAAAAAAAACCGTTTTTATTGCTAAAAACGGTTTTTTTTATTTCGATAAACTTATTACTAATAAAAAGAAGCTCTATTATCTTCTATATCTGCTTTGTTTTTTAATGCATTGAATGCATTGGCATTTATAGAAGGAGCAGAACTAGCATTTAATTGGTTTGCAAATGACGAATAATCTTGCAAATCTGGAGCGTTATTTACAGCTATCACTTTAACCATAAACACTCCTTTTTCACCATCTATTAAACTAGTTGTTTCACCTGGTTTTAACCCAAATGCTGCACCAATTACTTTTGGTTCAGTTCCTGCACCTGCTATTGTTGGATTTGCCATTGTTATTGCACTAGCGGTTTTTTTAGAAACATTTTGACTACTTGCAACTTCATTTATATCTGAGCTTGTAATAGATTCTCTTATTAGTTTTGCTTTTTTCTCGTTACGTAAAATTGGTGAAACTGTAGATGAGGCTTCAGCAATACTTTTTAATCCTTTCGGATTTCTTCTGGTTAGCTGAACAATAACATAACCATTTGTAGTATTTACACGTTTGATATCTCCAATATTTGTTTCTTCATTAAAAGCCCAAGTTACAATACTTCTATTTTCTCCAACACCCGGTATATTAGCATCAAGCTCTCCTATTTTGTTAACTGGACTTGTTGACAAACCAGCTTCTCCAGCTAACACATCAAATTCACCATCTTTTGCAGCTATTTCAAATTTAGTTGCTTTAGAAAACACATCGTTAATTGTTTTTTCTGAAGCTTCAATTTTTTTAACAATTACAGCAACTTTTATTGCATCTTGTATATTTTTCTGATCGTCAATTTCTATAACGTGAAACCCAAAATCAGTTTCAACTACTCCTATATCTCCTGTTTTATTATCAAAAACAAAATCATTAAAAGTTTTCACCATTCTACCTGGTGTAAAATAACCTAGATCTCCACCTTTGTCTTTATTAGAAAGGTCTTCTGAAAATTCAGCAGCTAATGAGTCGAATTTACTAGCATCTCTATTAACAACACTTAAAATACTGTCTGCTAATTTTTGAGCATTTTCTTTAGTTCTAACTACATCTTGTGGTGCAGTAGACAAACCAGCAAACCTTACTAATATGTGCTTTGCTTTTGCAGAATCTGCCATTTGTCTTTTTTCATAAACCTTTGCTAAATTGTAGGCTTGTTTTTCCAAATATGGACCATAAATTTCATTTAAATTTTGAGCCATTAAATCATCTGCAATTTCAACAGGAAGATCTCTTTTCAAAAACCATCTGTCTGTATAAGTAATATCAGAATTTGCATTTACAAATTCAGAATTATCTGTAGTAGCAGCAAACTCACTTATTAATTTTGAAATATCTGTTTTTGCATTCTCATTATCTTCATTTGAAGGATCTTCTGGGAAAGAAACATATTGAATATCTACTTGAGGCTCTACTTCATAATCTTTTGAATGAGCTCTTACATAAGCTTCAATTTCTGCATCAGTTACAGGAACATCTTCATCAGCGATTTTAGTATAAGGAATTTGAACAAACTCTATATTAATATTATCGTTTTGATAATGATATTCTTGTTTACCTTCAGCAAGAGTTGTAATTAACCCACCTTTAATTAAATTAAAATAATTGTTTTCTAATACTGAATTCACTGTGCTGTTTTCGTAATCTAACCAAGCAGAATATGCTTGTGAGTTCCCAACTTCTGCAGCAGCTTTAGTACTTGCAATATATTCTTGCATTTTAGCTTCACTAAATTGACCTAATTCATCTTGGAAGTTTGGATTCGTAGCTAAACTTGTTTTTAATGAATTACTAATTTGAGCTCTTTCTGCGGTAAGACCTAAAGATTCGTATTGCTCTTCTAGTATAACACGTCTTAATTCTCTATTCCAAACAATATTCATAGCCTGGTTTGTTTGAGAATTAGGTCCCAAATTACGCTGAACAGTTTCTACTTTTTTCATGAAATCCTCACGAGGTAAATCCACTCCATTGATTGTTGCCACGGTACTTTCACCTTTTGGCGCAGTATTACCATTACCAATCACACCACTTAATACAAAAGAAAAAAGTGCTAATGCTATTATGATAATTAGGAATATTCCGTGTTTTCTAATATTGTTTAAAATTGCCATTTGTAATACTTATTTTACCTTTTATTATTATTTACTCTTTTCAAAAAGGTTTAGTTAATCTTTATTCAACTTTATTGCTTTAATAAAAATGTTTAAAATAAAGAGTTCGTTTCATTTATTTCAGTGGGCGAAAATACCATTTTCCTCGCAGTAATAAAAAGGTTAATTTGAAAAAATGAAGGAAAAGTTAAAATTCTAATCAATAGGAGTGTAATTCACTTCCACAAGTTCAATCTTTGTTTCAGAAACTTCTAAAATATGAAATGTATAATCTTGAAAAACAATTACTTCATCTTGTTTTGGAATATCTTCCGTAAAACTGACAATCATTCCACCTAAAGTCTCATAATTTTCATTTTCTGGCAGATTAAGTTTATAGGTTTCATTCAAATAATCTACATCTAATCTTGTTGAAAATATATAATGACCTTCATCAACAACTTGTTCGGTAAGCACCAATTTATCGTGTTCATCTTCAATTTCTCCAAATAATTCTTCTATAATATCCTCAACGGTCAGTATTCCTGATGTACCACCATATTCATCAATAACAACCGCTATACTTTTACTCTTTTTAGTTAGAATATTTAGCACTTCTTTTATTAGCATTGTTTCCGGAACAAATACTACAGGTATTAAAATATTTCTAATTGCTGCTGGTTTTTTAAATAGTTCAAACGAATGAACATATCCTAATATATCATCAATATTTTCATTGTATACCAATATTTTGGAAAGTCCTGTTTTAATAAAAAGTTCCCTTAAATCATCTGTAGATGTATCTATAGTTACTGCTTTTACTTCAGTTCTAGGAATTAACACTTCTCTAGATTTAACTTCTGAAAAATCTAATGCATTTTGAAATATTTGAATTTCACTATCAACTTCATCTTCAGTTTTAACAGAATCCATTTGTTCAGAAATATAATTCCCCAACTCCACCTTACTAAAACTTAATTGAACATCATCCCCATCGGTTTTAAAAATTAGTTTCAATAATCTATCAGAAATCCAAATAACAAAATCTGAAATTACAGAAAATAATAAATAAAAGAAATAAGCAGGGGGAGCAAAAAACTTAACTAAGTTATTTGCATAAATCTGAAAAAACACCTTAGGTAAAAACTCTGCAGTTATCAAAATTACAACTGTAGAAATTATAGTTTGAATCAATAATGCTAAAAACCCACTAGATTCAATTATATCAAAAGAATCAATATAATTCATTATTAAATCCCCCATAAAAAAACCATAAACAACTAAAGCTATGTTATTACCTATAAGCATAGTAGCTATAAACTTAGATGGGCGTTTAGTTATCCTCTGAAGAATTTTAGATAAATACCCATCTTGCTGTTTCTCTATAGCAATATGAACCTTGTTTGAGGACACATAGGCAATTTCCATCCCAGAAAAAAAGGCGGATAAAATCAACATAATTAAAATCATTATAATGCTATAATCCATACTTACCAAAATAGTATCTAAACAAAAATAGTATAATTATCTACTAAAACTATTCTTGCTTATTACTGTTCTCAATTTTTTTTCTGAATTTTCTTTTGAAAAAAAACATAAAAACAGCAACAATAGCAAAAAATATAAATAAATAGGAACGGTTCCTGTCTAATTCCCATGCTGTTATAGCAACATAAACAGAAAGAAATGCCATTACAATATATAAGTACTCAAAAAGAAGGTATAATTTATTCCCCATTGATCGATTCGTTTTTATTAATTAATTGAACTCCTTGATTTTTTCTTGATAGAAATATAGTAAATTCTTGATTGGAGTCAAATTGTTCTCCATCATTATAGGAACCATCAGCAAAATTTATTTGATAAGGCTTATTCGTAAAAATCCATTCATTTGTTTGATCCCAATATAATTGATCGGCATTTACAATTGTACTATCTGAAGTAGTAATAGTAACATTCCCTCTTAAATCTACCAATCCAGTAGTTTTATATTCTACTGCATAATCTGAAGACACTGTACTTTTTTCACCTTTATCCCAAAAGTACAACGTAATTCCTTCTGGAAATTCTCGATAAGGAAATTCAAAATTTGTAAAATCTTTTAACAAAGGAGCTAACAAATTAACAGATACTTTACCTGAATCTGTAAACTTTAAATTTATCATTTTACCAACAGCAACAGGCTCTTCATCTTTTAAATTCATTTTCTGTATATTCTTATAATTACCTTCACATGAAAAAAGCGTAATGATAACTAATCCTATCATTACGCTTTTAAACATATATTTGAATATACTCATATTTTGAATATTAAATTCCTTATAAATTAGGAACTTTAACACTTCCACCTATCCAGCAATTAAAGCTAACTGTTTTACCAGCCATTCCGTCTGAAAATATATCGCTTTTACTAGGAGCTCTTTGTCTATAACTACTTGCAGCTTTTCTTGCTTCTGAAGCAATAGAGGAATCAACTAATCCTGCTTTATCAGCCATATTAGCAGCTAACCAGTTTACTGCTCTTTTTTCAAAAACAGTTGATCCACAATCATTAGAGCTTGATGAATACATTTGTGCAATTCTCAAATAACATCTTCCATTGGAAGGATTGTATTTTAATGATTTGTTATAGTAATTTCTTGCAGAACTCTTTCTACCTTGTTTTCTTTTTAATTCAGCAATTCTAAAGAAAATTCTAGCTTTTTTAAAGTTATCATCTTGCATATTAGCAGACTCTTCTAGGTATTCTATGGATTTAGAAATATTCCCTTTATTTCTCTCTAATTGGCTTAAATAAAGTTTAGACTCCGAAGTTGGCTCTAAATTATCTAATTGTTTTACTAATTCTAAAAACAAAGGGTCTTCTGTACATTCTTTAACAGATAATCTACTTGCTGCTTTCTTCACCCACTTAATATCACCTTTCTTTTCATCAAAATCTTTTGAATATAATGGCACTAAGTTTTCACAATCTGCTAGCTTTCCTAATTTACCTTCAAGGCTAGCAGTTACATTACCATATGCTTTTAAATTAGTACCATATCCTTTTAACCTTTTAGCCTCTTTTGTAGTTAATTTTTCACCAGCCTCTTTTCTATTATATAATTCTGTTGCTTTTGTTGCAATGTCTATTTTCTCATTTTCAATTTTTACATATACTATTTCATATAAATCAAAAACATCTTCGATTGGTTTTTCACCAGTTTCATACAAATCTACAGCTAATGAAAAGTAAGTATACAAACTCTTAGGACTAGTAAATGTTTCTGCATCTTCTTTAAAAGCATTATCAAATGCTAAAAATTGTTGCATTTTAGTTCCAATTTTATTGTCATACTTTACCTGAGCAATACTAGCTAGTGTTTTTCCTTTTTTAGTTTTAGTAGGAAAATAAGCCATTCTATCCTCATAAGATTTTATTAAATCATTTACTTTAGATTTATCACCTTGTTTCACAAAATGAGCAAACATTTTTGTTCCATATTGGTAAGTTGCCAAACTAAATTTTGGGCATTCTGTAATTACTTTATCGTAATGAGGAAGAGCTCCAGCATAATTTTTCGCCTTTGCAGGTTCTACAAATAATGATAATGTTTCATAGCAGTCATTAGGCACTTGTGCAAACATTTTATTTCCAAATCCTATAACTACAAGTGTTATAAGTAAGGTAAATTTCATTTTCATCGTTTCAATTTTTAATTTATTAATCAATATATCTTTTTTCAAACCATCTATCGTTTAGAGAAAGGCTTATAAAGGTATTAAAAAAGTTTTCTTTTACCAATCCATTAGTAGTAGTTCCTTTTGAACCTAATTCAAAACCAACGTTAACATTGGAGAATAACCTTCCTATAGGTAATCCTACACCAAAAGATATGCCATACTCGTTAATATCCTGATCTCTTATATTAAGACCTGTCTCTTCATAACGAACCCCTACCCTATAAACTACTCTATGCCAATAGCTTGTAAGTGAAGTGTACCTAGGAATAAAAAAGCCGCCTATTCTATATTTATTTGCATCTATAAATTCTACAGTTCCAAAATTTAAAGTCGGGTCGTTAAAATTACTTGTTTTTGTATTAGTATATTGTCCACCAATAAACCATTTTTTCGGAAAACCAATACCTGCTCCAACTGTTAATTGGGATGGAAAGGTCACCTCGACATCCTCTAATCTTTCTTCACGACTATCAAATGGAATTATTGCTCCTGTAGAAGATATTAATATACTAGATATTTCTCTATTCCCGTTTACTTCAAATTTAGTAGCTGGAGAATAAGTCGCAGAAGTTGTTAATTGTAAAACTTCTGAGACCATCGTTTTATATTCTAATCCAAAATTGAAATTAAAACCCATCAGATCAGATTTCACAAATTCTCTGGTACCTAAAAGTAAGGACTCTTCAGAAATTATCGTTTTTCTTTCAACATTTCCAAAATTGTAATTAGCATCTACCCCAATATTAAGGTTTGGCAAAATTTTGTATGCCAATTGTAAAAAAACCTTATTCATTCCTCCTGTTCCATCATATTGAGTAATCTCTGTATCTGTATTTGACTCTAATTTATAACCAACCGCTGTATAGGGTAATATTCCAAAACTTGCTCCAAATTTACCCATTGGTATTCCAAGAGCAAAGTAATCTAATGTGGTGGCTGAAGCATATTGAGATTCTGTTTCGGTCCTTTGATTTACATATTTATAACTACCACCTGATGCAAAATTAACTAATCTCAAATTAGCTACAGAAGCAGGGTTTTGGATATTTAAATGAATACTATCTGAGAAAACATTTAGACCTCCCATCGATCTATTTTCAGCAGTTCCCTTGAATTTTATCTCACCAATTCCAAAGAATGAATAAGGAGAAGTGGTTCCGTTTTGGGCTATTGCTAAACCCGATACTAATAGCATTACTGCAAAAACAATTTGCTTTAACATTTATTCTTGTTATTTTGTAATATGTAGTTTAATCCTTCTAATAAAAAATTAGAGTTCGCAAAGATGTCATTTTTTAAGCTATCTACCAAGTAATGAGCACCTCCTCCTGTTAAAATAATTGTTAATTCTTTATATTTTTCTTTATAGCTAGTTGTAAACCCATCTATTTCGTTTACAACTCCCTGTAAAACACCAATATGAATTGATGATTCTGTTGAATTCCCTAGATCTTTTTTAATAAATAATGGACTTAACAATGGTAGTTTATCTGTATAATTATGAAGAGATTGATATCTTAATTCAATACCTGGTGAGATGGAACCTCCTAAATACTCATTTTTAGAATTCAAAAAATCTAACGTAATACAACTTCCAACATCAATAATAAGTACATTTTTATCAGGATATTGAATAGCTGCAGCACTAACCAAAGCAATACGATCTACTCCTAATGTTTGCGGTGTTTTATATTTATTTTTAAAAGGAATAGTTGTATTATAAGTTAAAATTACTGTTTGATATTTCTTCTCAAGAAATAACACTTCTTCTTCTGTAAAATTTCCAACAGAAGAAATTATCACATCCTTTATTCCTTTATACTGTTCAGAAATATTGTGAAAATTATCAAAAAATTCTTTTTTAGTGCATTTAATCTTATCAACTAATATATTATTTTTAAATACGGCTAACTTTATAAAAGTATTACCTACATCAATAATTAAATTCATAGAATAGTTATCTGCTGGTAAAAATACAAATGAAATAAATACTATCTTGTTAACTGATTATTAAAACATTCACAAATGATTTAATTTTTTTATTGATTTTTGTTTTGAACATTACAAAATAGGTTTATATTTGCCATCGCTTAAAAGCAGGTGCCTTAGCTCAGTTGGTAGAGCAATGGACTGAAAATCCATGTGTCCCTAGTTCGATTCTTGGAGGCACCACCTTAAAAACCCTTAGTTTTACTAAGGGTTTTTTTATTTACGGTGTAAGCAATTTAGAGTAATCTTACTGTAATTAAATCATTAAATGTTTTAAGCATCTTAAACTTTTACAGTAGATTGTAAAAACTTCAGTTTTCAGCTCAAAACAACAACCCATCTATTAAAATCAAGTATAATATAGTTTATTTCAAATAACTATAAATAAGCTAGATTTATCGTAAAGACTATACTAATTGGTTAAAATAAATAATTTTAATACTGATTTTTATCATTTTCTTTCGTTTGAATCTATTGTAATTTAGATGCTACATTTTTATAAACTTTTAAAAATATCAAAATGAAAAAAATTGTATTCCTCTTAGCCCTAACTATCTCATTAATTTCTTGTAAAACAGAAACTAAAAAAGTGGAAGAAGTAAAAGTCATAGAAATTCCAACTTTAGCTATTGGTGAATTTGATGCAAAAGCTGGTGAATACGTTAACAAAGAAATTCAAATTAACGGTATTGTAGATCACGTTTGTAAACATGGTGGTAAAAAAATATTAATGGTTACCGATGAAGGTGATGTTCATGTGACATCTGAAGAACGTTTTGATGAAGCTTTAAAAGGAAGTGAAATTATACTAACAGGTGTTGTAGTTGAAGAAAGAATAGATGAATCTACTTGTTTACAAATGGAAGAAGATTTTATTAAAAGTCATTCTGAAGGAAAAACAAGTGAAGAACAATTTAAAGAGCAACAAAATCACATTCAACAATATAGAGATGAAATGAAAGCTGAAAATAAAGCTTATATTTCAAATTATTCGTTAAAACATGTAAACCATTCAAAAATAGAATAGGTTAATATGGCAATGAAAACAGTACGGAAATGGAGTAGAATACTTCATAGAGACTTTGGCTTCTTTTTTATTGGAACAACACTAATTTATGCTATTTCTGGTATTGCTTTAAATCATATGAGTGATTGGAATCCTAATTATTCAGTTGAAACAATTCGCTTTAAAACTGAATTAAATTTAGAAAAAAACACTACTACAAAAAAGGATGTTTTAAAATTACTAGATGTAGTTAACCATAGAAATAATTATAAGAGTCATTACTATCCTGATACAAATAATATAAAAATTTTCCTGAAAGGTGGTTCTTCCATAATTGTAAATACAAATTCTGGAAATGGATTTGCTGAATATTTAAAAAAACGCGCTCTCATATTTGAAACAAATTATTTGCATTACAATCCAAACAGAATTTGGACTTGGTTTTCAGATATATTTGCTGGAGCACTCATTTTGTTTGTGATAACTTCTTTTTTCATCACAAAAGGAAAAAAAGGCATCATTGGACGAGGCGGAGTTTATATGCTTTTGGGAATAATCATACCCATACTTTTTTTAATCTATTACATGTAAACTACTCTATACCTTTAGTTTAAAGCAGTTTAACAATTTAACAAATAACATTAACCTTTTAACCAAGCATTTTTAAGTTCTAATTGCTCTTTGGTTGCTTCCTCTTTTGTTTTAAGCCCTTTCCCATTTGTATACGATTGAGTTAATGTAGTTTTTACGATAATTTCTTCTTCTCCTCTTAATAACTTCACTTCTACTTCAGATCCTGGAACCCACATATAAACTTCAGTAAATACTTGTTGGGCGTTTTGCATGGTAACTATTGTCCCATTAATTTCAGCAATAACATCTCCAGATAATACCCCTTGCTCATTCCAGAAACTATTATCCTCTACTAAATCTGTAAAGTTTATGGTTCCAGTTCTATTAGGTTCAAAAATTAACACACCATTGTTTTGTATATAATTAGTCTCTACTAAACTTTCAGTGAATTCAAGTCCCACTTTGTCAAAATAAACACTATAATCTATAGGGGTTGTTCCTATAACGTGTGTTTCAAAAAACTCACCAATAGATGGATAGGTCATTTTTACAATTTCATCAAAAAGCAAATCATCTTCAAAAGGTTGATTTTTACCAAATTTTAATGACAACTCTTTCATAAGAGATAAGATGCCTCGTTGACCATTACTTTCTTCCCTTAAAATAATATCCAAACACATTCCAATAAGAGCTCCTTTTTGATAGACATTAAAATAGTTATCTGAATAAGGGCTAACCAAAACATTTTCACTCATTTCGGTAAAACTCATCGTATCATCCAAATCTGATGCGGATTGAATTTTAGACATTATCTTAGTAAAAAACTCTTCTTCAGTAACCAAACCTTGATCTATCTGAAATAAGGTTGCAAAATACTCAGTAACTCCTTCATACATCCATAAATGCTTTGAAAATGTAGGTTCGTAATAATTAAAATAATGAACATCTTCAGAATGGATACTTAATGGAGTCACAATATGAAAAAACTCATGAGATACGATATCAATCATTCCACTTTCTAAAGCTTCAATTGGCATACTTTCTGGCATGACAACCACCGTTGATGTATGGTGCTCTAGAGCTCCAAATCCCTGTGGAGAAGTTTCATCCATTTCTGATAAATACAAGAATATATCGTAACGTGAAGTTGTGTTAATATCACCTAAATAAGTTTTTTGAGCAGCCATCATTTCATAGATGGTTTCTTTTAAATCTAATGCAGACTGCACTTTATTTGGAGAATAAACACTTAAAACAACTTTTATGTCTCCTACTTGAAACTCTTCAACATCAAAATCTCCATACATTACAGGATTATCTTGAACATCAAAATACCTTGGAGCATAATAATTATGAGTTACTTTTAAACTATCCTTACTGTATTCTTCACCGATTTGCTGCAAAGCAGATGATTTTTTAAATGAAGACAGAGAAGTAATATTTACCTTATATTGATTGTGCTCAAAAGTTTCAAAATACCCTATAAATCCAGGGAAATTTAAAACAAAATTATCTTCTGAAATATTGGTTCCTGAAGGTGAAAATGGTGTTACAATATCTCCTGAGTTTTCAACATCATACGTATCATTTACCAAATAGGTTAATTTATCTAACTCTGTTGCTTTTGGTATTAGCCACGAATTTTCATCGGTATGAGAAACTTCCATTTCTTCGCCCTTATAATTATAGGCTTTAAAATCTTCAATAAAATTTCCAAAATCACTAATCGCATAGGTACCCGGAATCACTTTAGGCATTCTATAAATAACCGTGTCTTTTTTAAATCCATCTGGATTAATAACAATAGGCACTTTATCATCTATGACTTGAGTTAAATCCATCGATATTTCTATAGTCCCAATTTCAGATTCTACAGCTTCAATTTTTGTTGACTTTGATGGATCATCATTAATTTGTGAAAAACCATTAATTCCAATGATAAAAATTGCAATTATTGAAGTAATTATTATTTTCATAGTTATGTTTTATATCTAATTTTAAGACTTACAATATCCGATTGTGTTACAAAAAACTCCCTTAATGTTTCGTTAAAAATGTGTATTTAGGGGTAGTTAATACAAATAGAACTGATTAACTTCAATAACTTCTCCTTTAGGATTTTCTAATTGAATATCTCCAATACGTACTCGAATTAAACGCAAAGTTGGGAAACCAACAGCTGCAGTCATTTTACGAACTTGCCTAAATTTTCCTTCTGTAAGAGTAATAGAAGCCCAACTTAAAGGTCCGTGTCTTTCATCTCTAATATATCTGTTTTCAATTGGTAAATTTGTTGGAGCATTAATTAAAGTTGCTTGACAAGATTTTGTAAGGTATTTTTCACCTTCAAAACCTATTTCAACTCCTTTTTTCAATTGTTCAATTGCTTCTTCAGTTATGACTCCATCTACCTGGACATAATATTCTTTTTCAAATTTATTACTCAACACCTCATAACTCACTTTTCCATCGGTAGTTAATAACAATAAGCCTTCAGAATCTCTATCCAATCTACCAATTGCCATAGTTCCTTCAGGAAAATCGTATAACTCTCCTAATAATTTATGGCGCTTTTTCTTTTTTCCGTTTACTATAAACTGACTTAAATAACCATAGGGTTTATGAAGAATATAATGATGATTTTTTTTTACCTCTAGCAATTAATCAACATTTAATTTTTTAACCAATTTCCCTATAGTCAAACCTTGAAAAATTATAGAAAAGACCACAACCACATAAGTAACTACTAAGAATAATTCGCGATGCATGGTGTCTGTTAATCCTAACGCTAAAGCAATTGAAATCCCTCCTCTTAGACCACCCCAAGTCATAATCAACCCTGTTCTTGGCACAAAATCTAATTTTTTTTCAAACAATTTAACGGGCACAATTAAAGATAAATATCTACATATTAATACAACTGGAACTGCAATTAGCCCAGCTATCAAATAATTAGTTTCAAAACTAAGTACTAAAATTTCCATTCCTATTAAAACAAATAATATAGTGTTTAAAAGGATATCTATTAATTCCCAGAACTTATCTACATAATTTTCGGTAACCTTAGACATGGCTGTATTTCGCACCGTATCATTTCCAACGATTAATCCAGCAGTAACCATAGCTAAAGGCGCGGAAATATGTAATTTATGAGCAATAACAGTTCCTGCCATAACAGTCGCAAGAGTGATGATTACTTCTATATCATAATCATCTATAGATTTCATTAATTTATATGTTATCCAACCTAAGAGCAATCCAAATACAATTCCTCCTATAACTTCCACTCCAAACAATTCAAGGATTTCAATTGGGTTTATTTCTCCTTGTCCTTTATCAGCAATTTTAAAAACAGTTAAAAAGATTACAACTCCTACTCCATCGTTAAATAATGATTCTCCAACAATTTTAGATTCCAATTTTTTAGGTACTCCCGCCTTTTTTAAAATTCCCAATACTGCAATTGGGTCTGTTGGAGAAATTAAAGCCCCAAATAACAAACAATAAATAAAATTAATATCAAAACCAATGAGTTGTAAAGCATAATACGTTCCAATTCCCACTAAAAAAGTAGAAACCAATGTCCCTAAGGTAGCAAAGACTATTACAGGCCATCGTTGAATTTTTAATTGTTCAAAATTAGTGTGCAAAGCTCCAGCAAAAAGTAAAAAACTCAACATAATATCCAGTAAGACTGTTTTAAAATCAACGTGAGTTATTATGTATTTTTCAGCATTTAATAGGGTCGCATCAAAAAAGCTTAATGCAAAAACTCCCAAGGTAAATAAGATTGTTATCAGCATTAAACCAATAGTTGTTGGCAGTTTTATAAAACGAACATTGATGTATCCGAAAATTGAAGCTAAAACAACTAACTCTGTAATAATTATAAAATAATCCATTCTTTTTAATTGAAATGCTAAGATAACTTAAAGTATAATTTATAGAATTAATTTTATTGTTTTTAATAAATTTACCAAACTAACCAAGATTACTATAATGAAATTTTTTGCTCTATTCTTTATTATATTGTTTTCCATCTCATCTTATTCTCAAATATTAAATGTAGAATCATTAAGAAAAGTAACCGATACTGTTGGATGGTCTGGATCAATAGCTTTAGATTTTAATTTAACTAGAAGTGTCAATGATTTTTTTATTATTTCTAATGATATTCACGTCCAATATAAATTAACAAAACACTTATTTCTTTTTAAAAACCAATTACGTTTTGTGAAAATTGAAGGAGAAGATTTTTCAAATAATGGAATTACTCATTTAAGGTATAATTATAAATGGAAACCGAGAATAGTTTTAGAATCTTTCATTCAAGGGCAATACAATAAAATTTCGAAAATAGACTCCCGATACTTAGTTGGGTTAGGACCAAGGTTTAAACTATCTAACCTTGAAAACTATAAATTTTACTTAGGAACCTTAGTAATGTATGAACATGAAAAACTTACAGATGGCAGCGAACCTTCAGAAGACATAAGAGGTAGCGCATACTTTTCTTGTTCCTTATACCCCAATAATATTTTTAGTTTTATAAGCACTACCTATTACCAACCGCTATTGAGTAAATTTAGTGATTACAGAATTTCAAGTGAATCTGTTTTGGGAATTAAAGCATTCAAAAACTTCATATTTAAAGTCACCTATTTATTCACTTACGATACTGATCCTGCTGAAGACATCCTAAATTCTCAATATCAATTAACAATGGGAATATTATATTCTTTCAATTAACACTAAGCTCTTGTTAAATTTTGAAAGCTTTTCAAATTAAAAGAGACATCTTAACTATATTTACAAAATTGTTTTTTTATAATCAACTATTATGGCAGATAACACTTATTACGACCCAAAAGATCTTAGAAAATTTGGAAAAATAACTGAATGGAGTGAAGAATTAGGAACAAAATTTTTTGATTATTATGGGAAAGTTTTTGAAGAAGGGGCTCTATCAGCTAGAGAAAAATCATTAATAGCTTTAGCAGTTTCCCACGTTGTAAAATGCCCCTACTGTATTGATGCCTATACTAAAGATGGTTTGCAAAAAGGAATTACAAAGGAAGAAATGATGGAAGCTGTTCATGTTGGGGCTGCAATTGAAAGTGGAGCTACCTTAGTTCATGGTGTTCAAATGATGAACAAATATGATAAATTAAGCATGTAAGAATAGTTCATAATCTTCGACATAAACGATTCATTAATTTATTAAATTCAGCATTGAGCAACTATAAATAACTTATGCAAACCAAATCTCTTAAAAAACAAAATAAAGAATTAGCGAATGCTCAAAGACAGTTAGAAATTCTTTCTAATGGAATATTTGGAGACAAGGAGCTTCCCACTTTTGCAAAAAAGATAGAAGAAACGGGGCAGTTTCCATTGCGCCCAAAAAAGATAGAAGTACTTCAAATAAATCTGGGATATATGTGCAATCAAGTATGTGAGCATTGCCATGTAGATGCGGGTCCTGATCGTAAAGAAATTATGACCAAGGAAACGATGAAGCAATGTTTAGAGGTTATAAAAAACACAAATGCTACAACCCTTGATTTTACTGGTGGTGCTCCCGAAATGAATCCAAACTTTAGATGGTTTGTTGATGAAGCATCTAAAGCGGGTATAAGAGATTTTATTGTTCGAAGCAATTTAACCATCATAAGAGCTAATAAAAAATATTACGATTTACCAGAGTTTTTTAAAAACCATAAAGTTCATGTCGTTAGCTCTATGCCTCATTGGACGCGAGGCAAAACTGACAAACAAAGAGGAAATGGGGTTTTCGATAAATCAATAAAAGCATTACAAGAACTCAATGCAATTGGTTATGGAATGCCTGATAGCAATCTAAAACTAGATTTAGTATACAATCCAAGTGGTGCTTTTTTACCAGGAGATCAAATGAGTATGGAAAGAGATTTTAAACACGCATTACTAGAAGATTTCGGAATACATTTTCACGGTTTATTTACCATTACCAATTTACCAGTATCCAGATTTTTAGATTATTTAATTGCTTCAGATAATTATGAAGACTATATGTATAACTTAGTAGAAGCCTACAATCCAATTGCAGTAGAAAATGTAATGTGTACCAATACAATTTCTGTTGGATGGGATGGTTATTTATACGACTGTGACTTTAATCAGATGTTAAAACTTAAAGTTGCTAGTAAAGTGAAACATATTTCTGAGTACAATGAAGAAATTTTAAATAATAGAAACATAATTATTTCTCAGCACTGTTACGGTTGTACTGCAGGAGCAGGTAGTAGTTGCCAGGGAACCGTAGCTTAATTATTATTTATATGAAGGCAAACTTTTTATATATCTTTTTAATATTATTTGGACTTTCGTCTTATGCACAAGAAACTATAAATGATGTATTAAAAAAATACAACAAAAATGAAGTTCTTTATATATCAGTAACAGAGCTTAGAATGCACCAATCTAATAAGAATGTAACAATATTAGATAGCAGAGAAATAAATGAATATAAAGTAAGTCATATTGAATCTTCTTCATTAGTTGGCTTTGATACTTTTTCAACAGAATCAATAACAGATTTAGTTAAAAATAAAAACACTCCCATTGTAGTTTATTGCACATTAGGAATACGTTCCGAAGTGATCGCTGATAAATTAATAAAAGCTGGATACAGCAATGTTAAAAACCTTTATGGAGGAATTTGTGAATGGAAAAATAAAGATTATAAAGTGATAGATTCAACTCAAAATACTACAAATAATATTCATACTTTTTCTAAAGAATGGAGTAAATGGTTAATTAAGGGAAATCCAATTTATTAATATGTTTATGTCGAAAAACGCTCTTATTATTTTTACTCGAAATCCAGAATTAGGAAAAGTAAAAACACGTTTAGCAGCAACTATTGGTAATCAATCAGCTTTAGAAATTTATAAATTTTTATTAGACCATACCGTTAAAATAAGCACTCCTGTAAATGCAGATAAGTTTGTTTTTTATTCTGAAAACATTCAAGAAAATGATGTTTGGAACCCTGCTTTTTTCAAAAAAGAATTACAAACAGGTACTAGTTTAGGAGATAGAATGGAAAATGCTTTTAGATTTCTATTCAAAAAAGGGTATCAAAAAGTTGTTATAGTGGGCAGTGACATTTTCGAACTTAATTCTCAAGAAATAGAGGATTCTTTTTCAGCACTTAAAAACAACCCTTATGTTATTGGTCCAGCAAAAGATGGTGGTTATTATCTTCTAGGAATGAATCAATTGAATAACAAACTGTTCAAAAACAAAAATTGGGGAACAGATTCTGTTTTAAATGATACTTTATTAGATTTAAAAGAGCAAAAAGTAGCATTATTATCCGTTAAAAACGACATTGATTTATACGAAGACATTGAAAACATAGAAGTTTTTAATCAATTTTTAGAATCATATAAATTGACTTAATAGAATATGAAAAAATACATAAAAGAAGCAGTAGATTATTTAAAAAAGAAGGGATTTGAATCTCCCGAAATTGGAATTGTTTTAGGTACTGGTCTTGGGAAATTTGTAGATGAAATCAATAAAGAATCATTTGCTAGTTATAATCATATTCCAAATTTTCCAACTGCAACAGTTGAGTTTCATCAAGGAAAATTAATTTATGGAACTTTTGAAGGTAAAAAAGTAGTTGTAATGCAAGGAAGGTTTCATTTATACGAAGGCTATACAACTTATGACGTTACATTCCCAATTAGGGTTATGCACGAATTAGGAATATCAAAATTATTAGTTAGCAATGCAGCTGGAGCTATTAATAAAAGCTATAAGAAAGGTGAAATCATGTTAATTGATGATCATATAAATTTACAAGGAGGATCTCCATTAGCATTTAAAGGAGTGGAAGAAATGGGTGAACGATTTGTTGATATGAGTCAACCATATAATGCAGAAATGAGTTCAAAATTAGAGATGATTGCTAAAAATAATAATATCACACTTCAAAAAGGAGTCTATGCTAGTGTCATGGGGCCACAATTAGAAACTAGAGCAGAATATCGTTATTTAGGGATTATTGGAGCAGATGCAGTAGGTATGAGCACAGTACCTGAAGTAATAGTAGCCAATCATTTAAAGTTACCCGTTGTTGCAGTGTCAGTTCTTACAGATGAATGCGACCCAGATAACTTAAAGCCTGTAAACATTCAAGAAATAATTGAAATTGCTGGTAAAGCAGAACCAAATATGATCTTGTTGTTTAAAGAATTAATAAAAGAATTATAATATGAGCTACCTACAAACTACACACGACGTATATAAACATGCAGCATTAACACCTGATATTGGATTATGTTGTACTACCAATCCAATTTGGGAATTACCAGGATTAAAAATCCCAAAAATAATGCAAGAAATGAATTATGGTTGTGGCAGTACTGTAAATGCTAGAGATTTAACCAACAACCCAAAAACATTATATGTAGGCGTTGGGGGCGGAATGGAATTACTTCAATTCTCCTATTTTTCTAGGCAAATAGGAGGAGTTATTGGAGTTGATGTAGTTGACGAAATGTTAGAAGCTTCAAGAAAAAATTTTATAGAAGCGGAAGAGTTAAATCCTTGGTTTAAAAGCGAGTTTGTAGATTTAAAAAAAGGAGATGCATTAAACCTTCCTGTCGTAGATAACTCAATTGATGTTGCCGCTCAAAATTGTTTGTTTAATATATTTAAAGCAGAAGAATTAAAACGTGCAATTGAAGAAATGTATCGAGTTTTAAAACCTCACGGAAGGTTGGTTATGAGTGACCCTACTTGTGAACAACCCATGAACGATACGTTAAGAAATGATGAAAGATTGCGTGCATTATGCTTAAGTGGTAGTCTACCCATAAAAGATTATGTAAAAGCATTAACTGATGTTGGTTTTGGAACCATCGAAATTAGAGCACGAAAACCCTATCGAATATTAGATCCTAAAAATTACGAAACTGATGAACTCATTTTTATAGAAAGTATTGAAATTGCAGCAATCAAAGATCCTGTATTACCAGATGGCCCTTGTATATTTACCGGTAAAGCAGCTATCTATTTTGGTGATGACGATTATTTTGATGATAAAAAAGGTCATGTTTTAATGAAAAACCAGCCCTTAGCTATTTGTGATAAAACAGCAGGGCAATTTAAAGAATTAGGAAGGAAGGACATTTATATTTCAGAATCTACTTTTCATTATGATGGGGGTGGATGTTGTTAGTTTGAAAACTGAGAATTAAGGCATATTTTTTGTTATGTCTATCATAACAAAAAGACTTATGTAAAAACATATTTCATGAATAAATTAATATTTTCAGCTTTAACCCTAACGTTTTTACTTGGACATCAAGTAAATGCTTTTGAAATAAATAAGTTTTTAAAAACTCAGAACATTTCAAAAACTGTAAACCAAATAACAGATACAATTAGTCATGATTCTTGGGATTTATTTCTAAAAAAATACGTTGATAACAAAGGGTTGGTTGATTATAAAAGTATTAAAAGTGAAGTCACTGTATTAAATTTATATTTAACTAAGTTATCTAAAAATACACCTAATGATTCTTGGTCAAAAGATGAAAAAATGGCCTATTGGATTAATGCATATAATGCTTTTACAATAAAACTAATTATTGACTATTATCCTATTAACAGTATAAATGATATTAAAAAACCTTGGGATATTAAATTTATTGAACTTGGACCAAACACTTATTCTTTAAATGACTTAGAGCATAATATACTTCGTAAGATGGGTGACCCAAGAATACATTTCGGAATTGTTTGTGCTTCTTTCTCTTGTCCTAAATTACAAAATGAAGCATTTGTAGCATCAAAATTAAATAACCAATTAAATAGTGCTACAAAGGAATTTTTAGCAGATTCAGATAGAAATAACTTAAGCGAAAAAACTATAGAAATATCAAAAATATTTAAATGGTTTTCGAAAGATTTTAAGAATGATGGAACATTAATCGATTTTCTAAATAATTATTCTGATGTGATCATCTTGCCAAACGCAAAAAAAACATTTAAAGAATATAATTGGAGTTTGAATGAATAATATTTCCATTATTATTCCCATTTTAAATGAAGAAAAAACTATTGTTTCTTTACTTCAACATCTTATTAAAAACTCTTTCAATAATAACATTTCAGAAATAATCGTAGTTGATGGAGGAAGTACAGACCAATCCTTCTCATTAGTTTCAGAATATTCATTGAAAAATAATAAAGTGTTGCTTTTATTCTCAGAAAAAGGGAGAGCAAAACAAATGAATAAAGGTGCAAATCGAGCTAAGGGAGATATTTTATATTTTCTTCATGCTGACAGTTTTCCTCCAACCAATTTTGATCAATTAATTATTAATGAATTTAAAAAAGGAAATTTAGCAGGTTGTTTTAAAATGAAATTTAATAACAATCATTGGTGGCTACGGTTAGCATCTTGGCTAACAAAATTTCAATGGAGAGCTTGCCGAGGTGGAGATCAAAGTCAGTATATCACTAAGAATCTATTTAAAGAAATTGGTGGATACGACGAAAAATTTATGATTTATGAAGACAATATTTTGATTAATGAATTATATAAAAGAAATCAGTTTAAAGTAATTCAAAAATGGATTGTTACTTCTGCTAGGTTATATGATAGAAAAGGCATCTGGACCTTGCAATTTCATTTTTGGTCTATCTATGTAAAGCGTTGGTTTGGAGCTTCAGCAGATGATATTTACAGCTATTACAAAAAATATATTGCAACTTAATTATACAGAGAATAATTAGATTTTATTAAACTCTCAACTGGTTTGTTTTGTGGTGTAAACATATTGTCCTCAAGCCCTCCTACATCATTATGATTGATAAACCATTTCCATAAATATCCTCCAGCGAACCAATCTTCTTTCCAAATTTCTTCAAACAAAGCATTGAACAAATTAGTTTGTGCTTCAAAATTAACTCCTTTTAAAGTGTAATCACTATTCCAAGGTTCTTTCCCAGAAAAGTCTACACTTCGATATCCAAATTCTGTAAACAGTATTTTTTTATTAACTGAAACAGATAATGTTTCCATCTCAATTTTCCATTGAGCCCATCCCACTTTAGCTTCCTCAATAGTTGGAGTTAAGGTTTCCGAAAGAGGAAAATAACCATCTACTCCAATATAGTCTAATTCCTTCCAAAAAGGTACTCGTTTATATTCATCCCAATTTGCTGCATATGTTAATTTACCTTTATAAACTTTTTTAATATCTAAAATTAACTGAAGCCAAAAAGCGGGTCGGTTTAACACAAACTGCTCTAACTCTGTTCCAATACAGAATATTTCAACATTTGTTTCATCTGCTAATTTCGCATAATCCAAAATAAAAGATCGATAAGAGTTCTCTAGGCTGATCCAGTCTTCTTCAGATTTCATTTTTAAATTACCAGTAAATTCCCCTCGCCAAATCCAAATTTGTGGCTTTAGCATAATTTCAATTTTGTTTTTTTGCAATTCTTTAATATAATGCTTTGCTCCAGAAACTTTCTCTCCAAACCATTGTTTTTCTGAATTATATTTAATTTCAGGGTGTTCTAAATCTCTAATAAATCCAAATGGCATAATGGAAGCAGAATTAGACTTTAAACTTAGTATAGGCTTAATATGCTTTTGGGTAAGCGTATCTCTAGAAGCTACAAAACTAACTCCATTTATTTTTGATTCTTTTTGGGCACAACTAAATATAGAAATTCCAAAAAATAAAAAACATATAAAGATTCTGTAATTCATAAAAAGATTTGACAATATTTTTAAAAATACAATTTTAAAATTATAGCAAAAGTCTTCTTAACAAGATTTTATTTCTTTTCTTTTTTATTTTTACCTGTAAAAATGAAAAAAGATCCGCCAACACTAAAATTATATTGACCAAAAAAGAAAGATTGACTGGCACTATCTGCAGTATTAGAAGTAGTTCTAATATTCGGCATATTAATATAACCTCCTTTTAATTCTGTTTGAACAATAAGGTGTTTAAAAAAGGTAAAACCAACTCCAAATAAGGCATGCATTCCATAACCAGCCATATTAAACTCATCGTATTCCTCATTATTTAATAAAACTGCTTTTGTTTTAGGATATATAGCACCTAAGCCTGCTCCATATAAAAAGTTCATTTTTATTTTTTCATGTAGATCGAAAAGATGTTCAAATCCTCTAACTTCAGCATTAATATAATTTAAACCATCGGTATGCTCAAATTCTAAAAAGCCTTCGTCTATTATGATGTCATCATTATTATAAATACCATCATAAATGGTTCCTGAATTTTGTATTACTCCTGAAATCTGTACGGATTGACCTGATCTAGCAATATATTTCATATGATCCAATCCAATAGAAATACTAAAATGATCACTGAAATAATACCCTAATCTGTAATTATATTGTGGTCCTGAAATACTAGAGGGATGAAAATAATCTTCAAACGTAAAAGTGGTTGGTCTATCTGCTGCTTTTACATCTTTTAGTTCAAAATTGTAATTTTCTCCCTCAAATTGAATGTCAGAATTTGTGTACCAAGCCCAATTATAGCCCCAAGTAAAAAAAAACTCCCCTTTTTTGGTAGTAACCGTTGAGGTATTTATTACTTCTTGTGAATATCCACTTAAAGTAATGAACATCAGAAATATGATAGAATAAAATTTCATTAAAAGTTAGTTTTAAAAGGACAGAAATTAAGTAGGCAATATTAACAATTTTAAATTTAAATAACACTAAACAATCTTTATTATGAAATAGTTTGCTATTATTCTATTAAAAACTCTAAAGAACTAGAAAGGTAATTGATATAAGGTTTTTGAAATAAAATTTCGTTTATTGAAAGGTATTCTATAAATGCCACATAAAGTTCTTGCTCGTACTTTAAGGTTTCTATTTCTTTTTTATTTTGGAGTATTTTTAATTTTAGAAGCAATAAAGGAGATACTCCTTCCATTTTTTTATAAGTTTCATAAACTTTAGAAACACTACTATTATTATTTTGATCTTTTAATGTATTAAAATTGACAATTGCATTTTCATAATTATTCTTAGCAATAATTACTTTTATTTGATGCTTTTCAATTTCTTCTTTTAAATTGAATTCTTTACTAAGTTTTTCGAAATAGTGTTCACTCTTTTCTTGTCGTGCAGAACCAAAAAATGGTAGATTAATTCCAAAACCTAAAGAAAGGTTATCTTCAAACTCATTATCTGATTTGTATAAATACTTAGCCTGTACAAAATCTAAAAATTGTTTTGATTTGGCTACCGATAGTTTCATTTCATTATCAATAGTATTCAGTTTTAATTTTTCTAGTGTGATAAATAATAATTCATTTGGTAAAGAATCTGGAGTTTTATAGTTTAAAATTTGTTTGGGTTGAATTAAATTATCAAAATTAATTTTATATAAACTATCTGTGTTTTTTATTATTCTATTTAAATATGCTAAATGATCTCTTTCATTTTTTTTAAGCTGAATTAATTTCAAATTGGTAGCTAGCAAATCCTCTTCAGAATCTATTAAATCTTTTATTTCGAAATTATCATCATAAACACTATGACTTAAAATTTCTAATTTATCTTTAAGTTGTTGTTGTTTTAAAATATTTAAATCAATAAGCTTTTTATTAAAAATGTAATCAATAAGTAAGAGATATCTTTTTTTTAACTCATCGTTTAATTTTATCTGATTTGCTATATTAACTTCTTCAATTTTATTTTGATAAATATATTTTTGGCTAGATTTGGCTCTAAAACTATTTGGTTTTACTCTTATTGTATATTCTTGAAATGTTTCGTAAAACCTTCTGGTTTCCATTCTAAACTGAGCAGTTTTAATAATTGGAATACTATAGTTTTTATCACTTAATAACGAATCCGTTTCCTTGCTATTTTCAATTATTTCGGAATTGTTTATGCTGCTTAAAAAACTATTTACAGTTACTTCTTCTTGTGAAAAAACAGGACAATAAGTTCCAAAAACAAAGAATAGAATTACTAATTTTATTTTAAAATCTTTTAAATATACTTGTTTTAGAAACATATAACGAGTCTTTTAATAGACCAAGTTTAATATTACTTTTTCTTTTTGAAGAAATGGATTTTCTGGTGGAATTTCAATAATGATTTCTCTTCCAAAAGTTTTTAATTCCTTTATTTTTCTTAACCTCGGAGGTATTTCAACAATCCTTGATCCTAAGGTTTTTACAATACCTTTATTTTGAATATCAGGTCTAGAGCTAGAAAATATTTCTATAGAATCATTGATATTTATTTTTAAAATCAATTCCTCATGAATATATCCAACAACTAGTGTAGGGCTTTCTTCATAAAACGAAATTAATGCTCCAAATGAAGATATTTTTTCTCCCTCTTTACAATGTACATTTCCTATTAATCCATCTGAAGGAGCTGTAATTATTTCATCTTTTTTTCTTTCTTTATAGTGCTCTAATTGTACTTCTAAGGCACTAATCTCAGATAATAATGGATTGTTATCAGCAAATCTTTCACTTTTTAAATTATTAATTTGAGTATTAATAATTCCTTTAGTATAATTTAATTCTTCTTTTAAAGCATCTAATTTTATAAAAGTGGGATTCGTTAATTCATTTTTTGAAACCTCACTATTATCTATACTTTTAATACTTTTAGATAACTTTTTATTGTTTTCTAATTCAGTATTTAACTGATCTATTTGAAATTGTATTTTGCTAGTTTTTTCATTTAGCTCAATTGAATACTGACTTATTCTCCAATCTAAATCTGATTTCCAAAGGTTATATTTGGTTTGCAGTTCTTCAATACTAAATTCTGTGTCACTTATTTTAACAGGTAATGTAGCAGAAACAACATTTAATAGTGGAGCTCCTTTTTCAACTTTTTGCCCTACAGTCACAAATATTTTTTCAACTTCAATAGCATTTTCCATGCTTATTTCTGTTTCTTTATTTTCTGCAAACCCGTAAAATGTTACTGAATTTTCTGTTCTAAAAAACAATGAATACAGTAATAATATACATATCATTATTGCAACTAAATAGATAAGATTAAATTTTTTCATAGTCTTCTTTAAAATTTATTCTTACATTAAAAACTCCATTCATAGTCGATAGTTCATTGACTAAATCACTTGCTTTTTCTTTACTTTTCACTTTAATACTAAACTCAAAAGAAGCCATTTTAACAACTAATTCTTCTCTTTTTTTATTATTAATTCCATACTTAGACAAAGTAGCTTTTATACAGGATTCTGATAATAAATCTTCTATTTTATCTCTCATATTGGATTCTAATAATACTTCGTTGGGAATCTCAAATTGAAGATTTGCAACGATAGAGGTTTTTTTGCTTAAATCCGAATAATGAATTAATAACACCACTAAACAAAATCCTATGGTTCCAATTACAGCAATGGTGATACCATATACCCCAGCTGCAATTCCAACCGAAATAGAAGTAAACATAAAAACCATATTTCTAGGGTTTCGTAAAGTAGTTCTAAATCTAATTATTGCTAAAGCTCCTAACATTCCTAAACCTCTAGCCAAACTGTCACCAATTGCTTGCATTACTGTAGCTACGGGGATAGATATTAAAATTAATGCTTGAATGAAGTATTTAGGACTTTCTAGCTCTCTTGAAGTCTTTTGATAGATTAATGCAATTAAAGAAGAAAGCACAAAAGAAACCAACGCTATTACGATAACATTGGTTAAACTGGATCCTTCTAAGTTATTTGTTAAGCTTGATAAGTCAAACATATAGTATATTTATTGTTATTCAATAATCACTTTTTTGGAAATATTATAATCTTCACTTATAAGCCTTACGATATATATTCCTGTTTTCAAATTAGAAACATTAATATCCAATTGAGATCTTGTATTATTTGAAGTATTGAAAATATCTCTACCTAAAACATCATAAATAATTAATTGAGATGCAACTTTATTGGAAAAATTAATATGTAATTTAGAACTTGCAGGATTAGGGTAAGTATTCACGCCTAATAATGTGTTTTCAATAATTCCAAGCTCGGTAGAATTTTCAGCATTAAAGGTAACTGCTGCTATTTCAAAATCACCAGTTCCATTAGGAATTCTAGATAAACTTTGGTTTTCTCCTTGCAATTCAGTGTATTCATAAAAGTCAATAACTGTTCCGTCTAGATAAGACAGGTAAATTTCATCACCATCTTTATCAAGGCTAAATTTTGTATGAAGTCCATCTTGATGTGGGTCTTTGTCCGCCCAAACTATTAAATAACCATTTGCAGGTATTGTTACGTCTGGAAATTCCCATTTATGCATAAAACTATCACTGTCGCTTAAAAAATAGTTATTAAGGTCAATTGGACTATTCGTATTGTTATACAACTCAATCCAATCATCATTCTCATTATCTTGATCAACCCAAGGGCTTCCATCGGCATTATCTGCCATAAATTCATTAATTACAACATCTTGATAATTAATAGGTGGAGCAAGAGGAGTACAAGTATAATTCTGATTTGCTATATCACCTTCCACTGCCAGAGTTCTATCTTCAATAAATTTTTTAAACCCTTGAACAGGCTGATTATTTATAGGATTTCCATTCCAAGTATTTCCATTTATGGCATCTTGAACATCATTTAAAGTAAAAAAATTATTGGTAGCTAAATTCCAATCATCGTCAATTAAATCTAATTGAGCATCTAATTTTGGCTCTAATCTTTCATCAGTAAAATTGACTTCCAATATTTCACACATATAGCTTAAATACCTTAATTTAAATTCTGGAATTTGAAAAATTCGATGTATTAAAACTTTATTCGGATCGGTTAAAATAACATCATAGTCTCCAAATCCATTAGGCCTTCTATCAAAAGCAAAATTATAATCCCATGGCAACCAGTGCATTTTATTTGTTTTTGGTTCATGATATAGGTACCAATTTCTACCGTGTTGTATGTAAGAGTCCCAATTATTAGTGAGTATATCTATTGCCAAAATCCTAAGATATTCATCAAGATCAAAAATATCTTCTATTTCATTTTCAAATTCTACAATGGTTGAATTATTAATAAAATCAATAAATTCTATAAACTTTGTCCAATCATTTTCATCGATATTTGTTTGCAATTCAAAAGAATAACTATTAGGGTTAGTGCCTAACCATTTCAATTCAGATTCTCCTTTATTTTTCCACAAATTACCATCATTATCTGCAAAATTTCGCTTTAAATATTTCTTATCAATTTGTTCAATAATAGCATAAATCCCCCAGTATTCATCTTGAATATATATTTCAACATGAGAAACTCTAGGAGAAGGAATTCCATGTTGTCTAAACATATCATAAGCAACTTTGTCTTTTATAATTGCAGGATCTCCTTGTCCATTTGCAAGGTTAATTTTTTCAACTCCATCATATTCTTGATCTTCCACAAAAATTCCAAAATTAATTTTTAAAGGTTTCTTTGTAGTATTAGTAAAGAAATTAGAAGAGTATCCTTTTTGACGCACTCCAGCGTTTTCTACTAAATTTCCATCGACCTCAACAGTAACTGAATGATATGGAATTTCAGTGCCAAAATCTAAAAAATCCTGATATTCATCCTCTAATATTTGCCAAAAATTTTCTTCGTCAGAATTTATTCTAATTTCATGTAAATATTCATCATCAAAAAGCGAATAATCTTGTGCTATTATCTGAAAGTTAATAATTAAAAGAAAAAGTAAGAATATATGCTTCATAAAATTTACATTATTTAAAAACAAATTACTCAATAATTAATTTTTGAGTTTGAATTATGGATTGATCCGTAGTAACTATTTTTAGTAAATAAATTCCAGAATTTAAATTTCCTTTAGAAAGAATAAACTTGTTTGTATCTGTTTTTAAACTAGTTATTTTTCTACCTAACATATCATAAACTATCAATTCCAAAGAAGAACTATAATTTGAAACTAAAATTGTAGTTTGAGATTTCATTGGGTTTGGATAAACCGATACTTTAACGCTAGAAAAATCTTCAATACCTAATGAACAATCATTATTAACTGTTGTTGGTGTACCATGTTCAAATCCTGGTGCTGCACAAGCATCCCAATTTTCACCTAAATTATTATCCAAATTAGGATCTTGCAACTCTAATGTTGGCCCATTACCATCTGCTTCAGTTGGCCAAGGAGCCACATCATCGTATTCTACTGAATCTACAAGTACTTCTGAATCATCAAATAAACGAACCAATTCTCCTCCTCCACTTAATCCAAATTCAAAATCTCCTAAAACTGGACTTACATCTGGGAATTTTGATTGAAAATCAACCAAACTTTGAGCTAACACTAAATAAGAGTTAGGAGCTATTGAAGTTCCATTCGGAATTATAAATTCATGTAAATCGTCATCATCTTTAAACACCCATCCAGACAAATCTACGGTTGTTCCAGAATTGTTATATAGCTCAATCCAATCTTTTACTTCAAAGTCAGGAGAATCTTTATAATTAATTTCATTGATTACAATGTCTGAACTTCCTGCGAAACTAAAAACTGCTTTAATATTATCTGCTTGTTCTAAGAAAAACGAAGTATTAATTGCATTGATATCTGTAACCGTATGATTATCTAATTCCCAGTGATCAAACACATAACTAGAATTACTTTGAACCGCTTCAAGTAACATATCAATACCTCCATTGTAAGAACCTGACCAAGGGTAATCACCATAATCAACTGTAATAGAATTAAATTTAATTTGTCCTGCATCAGCTGGTTCTACGTTTAATGTTATATCGTAAGGCCCTGTTAATGCATAACAATCATTTAATCCACCTGGAATATAATCGATTCTATCACTAATAAAATTCTTTATTTTCTGAACATTATCTTGCCATTCATTCATACTTCCTCCCCATCTATCAATATGCTGTGGCATATCTGGAATTATAGAGTTTTCAATCCCTTCTAAAACACTTAACAGTTCTTCTTCTTGAAAAGTTGTGTTCATTAAATCCATATATCTTGTAATATAGTATTGTCTAAATTCTTCATTTTCTAATAATTTATTCAATAAGACTATGTGCTGTTCTGGATCTGCAGTTATTCCTTCAGGGTAACAAGGATCTGCATCAGGATTTTCATTAGGAACTCCTGTGTAATTTATATAATGATTAAAGGTTGCATCCTCATCCCATAAAACATATCCCCATTTTTGATGACTTCCTGCTGGATCTAGGCCTCTCCACCATGAGGTGTTCCAGTTTATCCAATCTGTACAAACTACAAAAGAGTTTATTAAAATATAATCTGTTAAGCTCGTTACATCTATTTCGTCAGCTACTTGCTGGTAATTTGACTGATCTGATAAATCATGTGTTAAAGCAAAAGTGTGTATTTGTTCCCAATCATCAAAAGCAGCCTGACCTCCATATTGTGCCCAAGTATTTCCCCAATTCATTAAATATTGGATATTATATTTATCTTGATCGTAATAAAAATCTGTGTAATCTGAATCACTTACCTTTTCTCTTATAGAATATACTCCCCAAAATTGACCATTTGCATAAACCACACAACGTTCTCCCCTACGCATATCTACATTTAGATTGTTTTTATTCGCTAATTTTTGAATAAAAATGTCTCTAGTATGTGCGCTTGAATCAATCCCAGGATAATTATCATCTCCGGAAGCTCTAATAATTATTCTTTGGTAGCTTTCTCTTTCAGAATATTCTATTAATTTTTCATTAATAGCATCATGATAACCCATTTCGTCTCTTGCTATATAATCAAAACTACGTTGTGGAAATTGCCAAGAATCTTGACCATGTTTATTATACTCTCCATATCCAGCATCTTCTCTATTTCCATCAATATCAAAGTATTCTATAGTTCCATGAGGTCTTAAAGATTGGTCCCCATTTAACAAGGTAGTTAGTTGATCTGCTGAAGTAGATAAAACAGGCAATGAATGATTTTCATTTATAAAATAGGTATTAAATGAAATAAAACTTGGTAAAATTTCTGAATCATTAGAAACTACAATAGCTTTAACCACTTCAGTTTCAGCGATAGATAAAGCTCCGGTATACTCAGTTGATCCATTAGTTGGTAAAGTCCCATTTAAAGTATAATGAATCGTTGAATTAGGCTCTGCAGTTGTAATTTCAACACTTTGAGATCCTGAATAAAATCCCGCTTCCAAATTCATTTCTGGAGTTTGAGCATAAGCAGAATAACTAGTTCCTATATTAGTTGAACCAAGAGTTGGGCTAACAAATATTTTCCAGTCTGAAGAGCCATTAGGGCTTCTTCCCATTGAATGTTCCAATTGGGTTTTTTGTAATTCTAAGTCATTAATAACAGTACCGTTAGTATCAGCAAAGACTACATGTTCTTGTGTGTTTCTAGTTTGTTTTAGTTTAAAATTGGTATGGTAATTCCCGCCAGATGCTTCATCTCTACCAGAACACCAAAAAATTAAATATCCATTTGCTGGAATCATTGTTCCTGCTGGTATTTCCCATTTGGTAGGATTAGCAGGCTTATCACTTAAAAAGTAGCCACCTATATTTACAGCTGAACCACTTGGATTATATAGTTCAATCCAGTCTTCTTCACTATTATAATTATCTAAATATCCTGTTAAGTTAGAAACAGAATATTCATTTACAATTACTTGGCCAAAAACTGGAACAAAAAAAAGTATCAGCCCTAAATGGATTATTAATTTTTTCATATTCATATCAATTTTAACTATTCTTATTTAACTATTAATTTTTTAGAATCTTGAAAAGAGCCATCGTCAGAAATAATTCTTATGAGATATACACCAGAATTCAAATTCCCTTTATTTAATAAAACTGCATTTAAGTTACTTTGTAACGATTCAATTTCTTTGCCTAAAAGGTCATATATTTTCATTTGATAAGGCCCTTCGTAATTAGAAACTGTTATTGTTGTAGTTGTGATTAAAGGATTGGGTAAAATAGAAAAAGAAGCTTTTGAAAAATCATTTGCTCCTAATATATATGTGCTATTTTGTTGTCCTGGCGTTCCATGTTCAGCTCCTGGGGGAATTGAAGCCCCCCAACTAGATGCCAATGCATTATCCAAACTTGGACTTCTAAGTTCTAAAGTAGGACCATTCCCATCAGGTTCTGTTGGCCATGGATCCATATCACTATATTCTACAAAATCTACTAATTGATTTGAGCTATTAAACAAACGAATTAATTCTCCACCGCCACTCATTCCAAATTCAAAATCACCTAATACTGGGGAAACTCCAGGAAATAAAGCTTGAAAATCTGCCAAAAACTGAACTAAAACCAAATAAGATCCTGACTCCATTATAGTACCATTAGGAATAATAAATTCATGTAAATCATCACTATCTTTAAAAACCCAATTAGAAATGTCTACAGATGAACTTGAATTATTATACAATTCTATCCAGTCTTTGGTAGGAAAATCGATGGCATCTTTATAATTTATTTCATTAATAACAATTTGAGAATTTGCATTATAAGTTAATAAAATGAAGCTGATGAGAAGTACTATTTTTTTCATTATTGTTTGTTTTTTTATTAAAAGTATGATTAAGTATGTCTAATATGACTAAATAATTAATATAAAATTTAATTAATTACTAATTTCTTACAATATTTCAAATATACATAATTGTAAATAGTTCTATATTTTATTTTAAAAATATCTATTTACAGAGGAGTTTTAAAAATCTAAGAATTTTTTATACTAAACAAAAATGAAGTGATGGGTATATTAAAGCGAATTAAATGTATTAAAAATATTGACCTACCCCAAAAACAAAACCATTGGGATTATTATTAGTTAATCCGTATCCATAATCTATTCTAAAAACAGCATTGTAGATTCTTTTATGAATAAAACGCAATCCTCCTCCTACATTAACACGAACATTATCACTATTAATAAAGTCATTAAATTCACCACCAGGGTTTCTCCAAGAACCAGCATCGATAAAAACATTGCTTTGTAAAACGAACCATTTTTTTTCAAATAAAGTATGTCTGTATTCCGTATTTAATACAATACTACCTGTACCTCTATCTACTAAAAAGCCTACACCTCTTATATTAATATTATTATCTAATGCAAAAGGTGCAAATGGACCAATTTCATTGGACGCTAAGCCAAGTCTTAACCTATTTGCCCAATTTCCCTTTTTGTTTATCTTTTTGAAGTAAAAAAAATCGTTCCAAAATATCAAAAAATCGTTTTGAATATCATTATTTGAAATTACATATTGAGCATAAAGCTCGCTTTTAAAACCTTCTATATATTGATAGAAATATTTTAAATTATTATAGGTATAAACAAATTTTATTAATGTTTTATCGATATCTAATTCTAAAGGGATTTCATTAGAGTTTAAACCTGAAATATAGTTATACTTTTCATTAAAAAAATTGATTCCAAACTGAAAACTATTCTTAAAATTTAACTCAAATAAAGCCAAAGCTTCATATGAAATATTATTATACTCATAAGTAGCAACTCCTTCTGCAAAATACAAGGGTTCTTTACTTTTCCAATTTTGATGATTTAAAGCAATTCCCCATTTTTTTGAAAACAAATTCGGGGCTTTAAAATTAATAGCATAAGAATTAAAACCGTTATTTTGATAAAAACCACCAAGAGTTATATTTCTTCCTAATTAGTTAAATTCGTAAAGACCAATTTTATAAGCAACTTCACGATCATTAGTAGTCCAAATATTTACTCCTGGAATTATAGATAAATTCTCTTCAACATTAATAATAACATCATACCGATTATCTTTTAAAGTTGATATTTGATAATATGCATGAGTAACTCCAGGTAACCTTATTAGCCTTGTAATGTCTTTATCTAATGTTAGTGAATCTAAAGATTGACCAGTTTTAGTGTCTATTATTTTAAGTATAAAGCTGGTTCTTGTTTTATAATTTCCTTCAATTTTAAGTTCATTAATAAAATTATCTTGACCAAATAATGTGTAGCTGGCAAATAAAAAAAATAATATTAAAAATCTTTTTGTCACATTAAGTTATATTGAGTAGTAAATTTAAAATATCGCCCTCAAACCAACACTATAAGTTTGACCTAATCCTTGAAAACTATATCCTCTAACAATTTGATCAAAGGATGCTTCTAAATTAAAAACTTTTGATAGTTGGTATTTAGCACCTAATCCGAATGAAGTGGAATTTTGAGAAAAATCATTTCCTAAATCTATTAAAAAATACTGTTTCCCATTAACATATACTGTTGATTTTGAGGATGGAAAATAACTTAAAAAAGCACTAATTGGCAGGGACAAACTGTTGTTTGCAAATCGTTCTGAAACATTAGACTCAATAGGATCTGCATCTGAACTTTTTTCTCCAAAATTAAAACCTAAGTCAACTTCGGTAAATAATTGCCATCTATCAGCACCAAACGTTTTATCATAAAAGAATTTAGTTTCCCAAAAAAAACTTCTTTTATCTAAATAAGGTAATGCAGGTTCTTCTTTAAATAAAGGTATAAACAAAGAAGATGTAAATGAAAATGTAGCCAGTTTTTTTAATGGCTGGACTCTTATAGAAGGAGCTATTGTTGTTAAACCACTTCTAGCGTATAAATTATTTTCAAATTTAAAGACATCAAAAGCATTTGCTCCTCCAAAAACATTGGAGCGTACTTGAAATATAAATCCAATATTAATTCTTGAATTTTCACTAATACCTGTATAAATTTCTGTAGTATTTGTAAAAAAAGATTCACGTGGAATAGTTACTGAACTACTACCTTCATCTGTACGTTTTGTTTGAGTATAAATACTATTAAAAAATTTAATGTCCCATTGACCTTTCTTTAATAATTTTGAAGGAGTATACTCTTGAATATTACTAATTTCTTGTGCTGGCTCTTCGTTTTGTGCATTCACTAAATGTGAAGCAGTGATAAAGAATAAAAACAAAGCTATTTTTTTCATTTTTTAAATTATTGTTTATTAATATTCCAGTTATATGGAAAGTATGATATTTTAAAATTATTAGGTACTTTTTCATTCCTGTAGGTATTTATGAAATCAATTTCATTACTCCCATTCATCGTAAAATCTTCTTTATACCATTTCATTATTTCAGAAACTTCCACTCTTTTTTTCTTGGTATTAACTTTCAGAAAATCTCCGTTAAGTGCTATGTTGGTTTGTTTATCCAATTGATTATCTAAAGTATTTGGCAGGTATGCTTCCGAAATTAATGGAGGACATCCAATAGCGCCACAAACTAAAACAAAATGAAATCGCGCATCTTTAATCACTGACCTTAACATTTCATTTTCAATATCATTTAAAGTAATATTTTTACTGCCTATATCATATTTTGTTTTATCGAAAAAACCATCAATATCTAATGGAGAATTTGTTGGATAATTATCGATAATCCCTTTAATAACTAATAAGTTATAAGCATTTATCCAAAAAGCCTGATACGTCAGCTCATCGTCCTTTGGTAACGATATTTTTGTTGCTATTAATAAAATTTCATTTAATTCATCTTGAGATTTATAAATCGTGGCATAGGCTACTTTTCCATCAACTACATTTTTACTTAAAAAACTATTAGTCTTATTAAAAAACGAATCAACATTCTGAGAATAATTTTTAAAAGCCACCAATGCAAGAATGATTATTATATATTTTTTCATATTAAAATTTTCAGCAAATTAACAACACCTTAGTGGCATAAAATGTTAGATACCTTACACTATTAAAAAAAAATATTCAATATTGAGTTAAGTTATTATCTTTAATTCCGACATACATCAACATAATTATAAAATTTATGGAACATATTGTAATAGTAGGAAATGGAATTTCTGGGGTAACCACAGCACGTCATATACGTAAACATTCCAATAAAAAAATTACAATTGTATCTGCAGAAAATAAATTCTTTTTTTCTAGAACAGCATTAATGTATGTCTATATGGGACATATGAAGTTTGAACACACACAACCCTACGAGGATTGGTTTTGGAAAAAAAACAACATAGAATTAAAAGAAGGGTATGTTGAAAAAGTTAATACCTCAAATAAACAATTACAATTTACAAATGGGAAAACTTTAAGTTATAACAAATTAGTAATTGCCACCGGCAGTAAACCAAATAAATTTGGTTGGCAAGGTCAAGATTTAGAAGGTGTAATGGGAATGTACCATAAACAAGATTTAGAAAACCTTGAAAAACATGCACCTAATAATAAAATTTGCAAAAGAGCTGTAATAGTTGGTGGTGGTTTAATAGGAATTGAATTAGCAGAAATGCTTAGAAGTAGAGATATTCCTGTAACATTTCTAGTTAGGGAATCCAGTTTTTGGAATGGTGTTTTACCTTCAGAAGAATCAAATATGATTAATCAGCACATTAAAGCGCACCATATAGACTTAAGATTAAACACCAATTTAAAAGAAATACTTTCAGATGAAAATGGAAAAGTTAAAGCTATAGTAATTGAAGAAACTGGAGAAGAAATACCCTGTAATATAGTTGGATTAACAGCAGGGGTTACACCAAATATTAATTTTTTAAAAGATTCCGGAATTGAATTAGGGAAAGGTGTAAAAGTGAATCGTTTTTTAGAAACAAACGTAAAAGATGTATTTGCAATTGGTGATTGTGCAGAACAACATCAAGCAATAGGTCAAAGAAGACCAATTGAAGCTGTTTGGTATACAGGTAGAATGATGGGAGAAACTTTAGCTCAAACACTTTGCGGCAACAAAACACAATACCAACCAGGACATTGGTTTAATTCTGCTAAGTTTTTAGATATAGAATACCAAACTTACGGTTGGGTTTTCGGGAATAAGGGTAGACCAAACTACGAAAAGCATTTTCATTGGAAACATCCAAGAGAAAACATTTGTGTCACTATAGCTTATCATAAAGATACTCACGAATTTTTAGGAATAAATACTTTTGGGATAAGAATGAGGCATGAATTTTTCGATAAAGTTTTAACGGAAAAACAAAGTGTAAGTTATGTATTAGCATATTTAGCAGAAGCTAACTTCGACCCCGAATTTTATAAACTTCATGAAAGAGACATCATTGAAAAGTTTAATAAAGAGAATAATACCAAAATTCAATTAAAAAGAAAAAGTTGGTCACGAATTTTTAATTTAAAAGCATAATATGAAGGTATTACAGAAAATAGGGCTTCTAACTTTTTTATCAAGTCTTTTCATATTTATTTCATTACTTTTTATGGGGAAATATGAAGTACCCAATAAAAACTTTCAAGAATTCATCTCTAATAAAGGTATTAAAAGTGAATTATTCATTAATCAAATGACCGAAAAGGTTGTAGATAAAACATTTAACAACTCTTATTCTTTTTCTAATGAGATTATTTCCATATTAAACAATGCGAACAACCATCATAAACATAATAACGAATGGGATAAAGTAATTTGGGATAAACCTCATAGTTTTTCTTATCAATTAGCTAAAGAAATTGGGACTGGTAAAGTAAAAGAAAACAAAGTTCTTTTTTGGTGGTTAACTTTTGGATTAGGTATTATTGGTTCCCTTTTATTTATTATACCAAATGTAGTTTTACTTGGTCCAAAAGGAATTAAAAACAATGGGATTTATTTAAGCTCAGCAACTAATAGAGGATGGATTGGCTGGTTGGTTTTTATTTTCTTAGCCTCTTTTTATCTGCTATTATACTTTAGACCCGATTATATTGTTAACTGGACTTATATAGTAGATCCTATAAGCGAAAGTTTAAGTGGCAATTTAGCAAGTCAGTGGTTTTTATATGGATTTCTGTACTGTATAGTTATGACAGTGATGGCCATAAGAATGTACATTAAATATCGTCATAATAAGTATCAAATATTAAGAACTACTTCTGTTTTGTTTTTCCAAATTGTTTTTGCTTTTTTAATACCTGAGATATTAGTGAGGTTTGAAAGACCTTGGTATGATTTTAAGAACGCTTTTCCATTAGATTATGATTTCTTCTTCAGTTGGAATTTAGATCAATTAATAGCTAGTGGTGGTTTTGGTCTATTCATTTTAATATGGGGAATTGTTCTTACACTTATAATTGTACCTATAATGGTTTATTTCTTTGGAAAAAGATGGTACTGTTCTTGGGTTTGTGGTTGTGGTGGATTGGCAGAAACTCTTGGTGATCCATACCGTCAACTTTCTAATAAATCTTTAAAAGCGTGGAAACTGGAAAGATGGTTAGTTCATGGAGTATTGGTATTTGCACTAGTAATGACAGGGTTTACTTTGTATGCTTATTTTACTGGAAACGAATCGGTATTAGGAATTAAAACACAAACTATCCAAGATATTTATGGTTTCCTAATAGGTTCTATTTTTGCCGGAGTAATAGGAACTGGCTTTTATCCTATTTTTGGTAATAGAGTATGGTGTCGTTTTGGTTGTCCACTAGCTGCTTATATGGGTATTGTTCAACGATTCAAATCTAGATTCAGAATTACAACAAATGGCGGGCAATGTATATCTTGTGGAAATTGCTCTACTTATTGCGAACAAGGTATAGATGTAAGAGCTTATGCTCAAAAAGGAGAAAATATCATTAGAGCCAGTTGTGTAGGCTGCGGTATTTGTTCTGCTGTATGCCCAAGAGGTGTTTTAAAATTAGAAAATGGTCCAGAGAATGGAAGGATCAATCCAACAGAAATTTTATTAGGTAATAATATTGATTTAATAGAATTATTAAATAATAAATAATGAAACTTCTTCTTTTTCTTTTATTCATACCAGCTACATTTCTTTGTCAAGAAAATTATCAGAAAGAATATTTCTCAAATGGAAGTTTAAAATCCGAGGGGTGGATTAAAAACAATGAAAAAACTAAGTATTGGAAGTTTTATTTTAATAGTGGCAAATTAAAAAAAGAAGGTTGGTATTCTAAAGGCAAAGAAATAAACTATTGGTATTTTTACCGTACAAATGGTTCCAAAGAAAAAGAAGGACACTTTAAAGCTGGCAAAAAAAATAAATGGTGATTATTTTATGACAATAAAGAAAATGTAAATCACAAATGTCAATTAAAAGACAACCAAAAAAATGGCTATTGTTTAATATATAAAAACAAGCAATTAGTTTCAGCATCAAAATTTGAAGAGGGGCGGAAAATTAATGAATGGACAGATTTAAAAAGTTTTAAAAAAGAAAATAATTTATTAGACCTACAATGACTAAAATAAAAGTCATAATTCCTGCATATAATGAAGAAACTTCAATAGGTAAAGTCATTAAAGCAATTCCAAAAATAGTTTCAGAGATTATTGTTGTCAGCAACAATTCAACAGACCGTACTCCAGAAGTTGCAGAAAATGCTGGTGCTACAGTTTTAAATGAAAACCGTAAAGGTTATGGCTATGCTTGTTTAAAAGGGATGGAATATATTTCAAAACAAGAGCAAATTACAGATATTATTGTTTTTTTAGATGGAGATTATAGTGACTACCCTGAAGAATTGACAAAAATTGTTGCTCCAATTATTAACGATGATTTTGATTTTGTTATAGGAGCTAGAGATTCTAGTTTACGAGAACCGGGATCGATGACAAAACCTCAAATTTTCGGAAATTGGCTTGCAACCAGCTTAATGACTTTGTTTTTTAAAGCAAAATTTACAGATTTAGGACCCTTTAGAGCTATTAAATACAATAAACTAATGGCACTTCAAATGGAAGACAAAACTTATGGATGGACCGTCGAGATGCAACTTAAGGTTTTAAAAAACAATTATTCTTACCTTGAAATTCCTGTTAAATATCGCAATAGAATTGGTGTTTCAAAAGTTTCAGGAACCATAAAAGGTGCTATATTTGCGGGCGTTAAAATTTTATTTTGGATATTTAAGTATTCATTTAAAAAATGATTTTAGAAACCATCATTATTGCTATTTACTCTATTGCCTTGATACTTATTTTTATGTATGCTTTGGCACAACTTAACTTGCTGTTTAATTTTTTAAATGCAAAGAAAAAAAGCGCTAATAGTGAAAAGTATAATCTTTCAAAAATAGAAGAAACTCCATTTGTAACTATTCAACTTCCTGTATATAACGAGTTATACGTAATGGAAAGGTTATTAAATAACATTTCTAAATTAGAGTATCCTAAAGATAAGTTAGAAATTCAAGTTTTAGATGACTCAACCGATGAGTCTTTTAAAACCACAGCTTTGCAAATTAAATCTCTTCAAGAATCAGGTTTAGACATTCAACATATTACAAGAGTTGACAGAAAAAATTTTAAAGCAGGAGCGTTAAAAGAAGGGCTAAAAATTGCAAAAGGAGAATTTATAGCAATTTTTGATGCTGATTTTCTTCCACAAAAAAATTGGTTACTACTTACTATTCCTTATTTTAAAAACCCAGAAATAGGAGTTGTACAAACACGCTGGGGTCATTTAAATAGGAATTTTTCTATTTTAACTAGAGTACAAGCTTTTGCATTAGATGCTCATTTTACTCTAGAACAAGTAGGGAGAAATAGTAAAGGACATTTCATCAATTTTAATGGCACTGCAGGAATTTGGAGAAAAGAATGTATCCTAGATGCAGGGAATTGGGAAGGAGATACTTTAACCGAAGATTTGGATTTAAGTTATCGTGCACAGCTTAAAAATTGGAAATTTAAATATTTAGTAGATGTAGAAACTCCTGCTGAACTTCCTCTTGTTATTAGTGCTGCTAGATCACAACAATTTAGATGGAATAAAGGTGGTGCAGAAAATTTCCAAAAATTAATGGGAAGAGTTTTAAAAGACAAAAAACTTCCTTTTAAAACTAAAATACATGGATTGCTACATTTACTAAATAGCACCATGTTTTTAAATATTTTAATTGTTGGAATATTAAGTATTCCAATGCTATATATTAAAAATGAATATGAACATCTAAAGTATTACTTCTTTGCAATGAGCTTTTTTGTAATAAGTACCTTAATTTTCTTCATTTGTTATTGGTATACTTTTAAAAGTATTTATGGTGGAGGTTTTAAACAATTTATAAAGTATATTGGAATGTTTTTTACTTTTTTTTCAATTGCAATGGGGTTTTCATTACATAACTCATTAGCAGTTCTGGAAGGGCATTTTGGTAAAAAAAGTGAATTTATTAGAACTCCTAAATTTAATATCCAAGCAGTAAAAGGTAATTGGAAAAAGAATAAATACATTTCAAAAAACATTTCGCCAAATGTTATAATAGAAGGTTTACTAGCTATTTATTTTGCATTTGGAATGTATAGTGCGTTTATCGTTGGAGATCAAGGTGGAGATTTTGGGTTATTCCCTTTTCATTTAATGTTATTTATAGGCTTTAGTTTTGTATTTTTAAAAAGCCTAACAAATAAGACATAAATCATAACCTATAATCTAATTAAATATAATCTTTTAATTATATTTTATTTTATTTCTTCTTTTATCTTTTCACAAAACGAAAAAGAAAGTGATAATATAATAAATATAAGAAAACACCAATTTGAATTACGTCATGATAATGATTTTCTTCAATTTACAGATAGGTATTACACAACGGGTAATTTTATTTCTTACAGATGGCTTTTAAAAGATAAAAAATACAAAAGGCAAAATAGTCTATTTTTGAGCCAAGAAATATATACTCCATCTGATATTGAAGAGACAGATATTTCAAAATTAGATAGACCCTACGCTAATTTTCTAGGAATTAATTTTCAGCATACTGTTACTGGTGAGGATTGGATTTTTGATTTTATATATTCATTCGGAATAACAGGTGAATATGCAGGTGGAGAATGGCTTCAGAATTTATTTCATAGTACTGCCGCTACGGGTTCAAGAATTGCAACATGGGAAGGGCAGATTAATAATAATTTTACAAATAATTGTTATTTTAAATATACCAAAGAATGGAATCTTAATCCGAATCCTTTCAGTGTTTATTTTGCAATTATTCCTAGTGCAGCAATAGGTATTAAGGATGTTTATTTACAAAATGATTTTGCTATATATATTGGTAAAAGAAATTCAACTTTAAATACTTCAGCATATAAACAACTTGGTATATTAAAAAATGAACTTTTTTTTGGATTCAAAGCTGGCTATAGGTATGTTGCCCATAATACTATGCTAGAGGGAAATTTAATTGGAGATTCTTCATTATTTTTAGTAGATGCTTTGCACCATCTAATTTTACTAAATGCAGAGTTTTATTTTAGAAGTGGTAGAACAGATATTAAATTATCCTATAATTATTCTAGTTCAGAAACCAGTATCACAGAGAATCATTTAAACATGACTATTTCAATAGCTAGAAATTTTTAGATTTTTACCCTAATCCTTAACAATTTCATTACTTTTAAAACCGAAATGCAGCAAGAGTTAGATACCATTATTTTAGATTTCGATTCAGATAGTTTATTCTTTCTAAACTTAACACTTGCAGTAATTATGTTTGGAGTGGCTCTTAACATAACTGTACCTGATTTTTTGAGAATAATTAAAAACCCAAAAAGTGTATTAATTGGTGTTTTTTCACAATTTATACTATTACCAGCTTTTACTTTTTTATTAGTTTATATTATTCAACCCATTCCTAGTATTGCTTTAGGAATGTTTATGGTTGCAGCTTGCCCAGGAGGAAATATATCTAATTTTATGACAAACTATGCTAAAGGAAATGCTGCACTTTCAGTTAGTTTAACAGCTATTGCAACGCTACTTGCCATTGTCATGACTCCATTAAACTTTCAACTATGGTCTGGATTTTATGAACCTACCGCTAGTTTGATTAATACCATTTCATTATCCCCGTTAGAAATGATAAAGGTTATTTCATTACTACTTGGAGTCCCTTTAATTTTGGGAATGTTAGTTAGAAATTACTTTCCGAAATTCGCTATGAAATCGGCTCCATTTTTTAAATTTGGATCAATACTATTTTTTATAGCTCTTATAATTTTAGCATTATCTAAAAATCTTGATATTTTTAAAAACTACATTCATTATGTATTTATAATTGTTTTAGTACATAATATTATGGCACTAACATTAGGTTATAGCATTGCAAGCATAACTGGTTTATCTAAAAGAAATAGGCGTACTTTAGCTATAGAAACTGGAATTCAGAATTCTGGATTAGGTTTGTTATTAATATTTAGTTTTTTTGATGGTATTGGTGGGATGGCTCTTTTGGCAGCTTTTTGGGGAATTTGGCATATTGTATCTGGACTTATTCTAGCTACTTATTGGTCAAAAAAAAGAATTTAAAATTATATCTATTTTGAAATTACTCTGGTTACGATTTGTTCAATTTTACCTAACATTAGGATTTAAATTTTATTATAAAAAAATTGAATCTGTTTATTTGGAAGAAATACCAAAGGATAAAGCGGTTCTGTTTTTATCCAATCATCAAAATGCATTATTAGACCCTTTATTAATAACTATAAAAAGTACTCGGAAAAATTATTTTCTTACACGAGCCGCAGTATTTAAAAACCCAACGGTTGCTAAGATTCTAAACAGTTTGCAAATGCTTCCTGTTTACAGAATGGTAGATGGCGTTAATACCATTAAAAAAAACCGGACAATTTTTACGTTCTGCACAAAATTACTAGATCAAAAAAAATCGATTATACTTTTTCCTGAAGGCAGTCATTCATTAAACCGAAAAGTTCGTCCTTTAAAAAAAGGTGCGGTAAGAATAATAGAAGAAACCTTACAAAATTACCCAAATACTGAAATAGTAATCATCCCGATTGGAGTAAATTATCAAGAACCAACTGCGTATGGAGATTCTATGTCTATTTATTTTGGGAATCATATTTCGCCAGATAAATTTTGGGATGGAAATCAATTAAATATGTTAGAGCTAAACAAATCTATTTCTAATGAACTTAAAGAACTTACTACTCATATAGATAGTATACCTGACTACAATAAAGATCTTAAAAAATTAAACGATTTAAAAGTAGATTTTACAAATCCAGAAGCAGTAAATAATTGTCTTCAAAACAATTTTTTATACAGTTCTAAGAAAGTAGAAGATCCTTCTTTCTTGTATACTTTTTTTAACACATTAGTAAAAACATTCTATTTTATACCCTATTATATATGGAAGAAAGTTGCTTCTCCCAAAGTAAAAGAAGAAGAGTTTATAGCAACTTTTAGATATGCACTAATAATTACATTAGCTCCTATTTATTTACTCCTTTTAGTTATTTCTACAGCTTTGATTTTTGGGAAAATAACTGGGTTCAGCCTATTAGGAATTGGAATCCTATTACCATTATTTGCATTGCGTATTAAATAAAAAAGGCTTCCTTTTCAGGAAGCCTTAAAATATTAGTTTCGGAAATAATCTACCAAGTTACTTCAAGCTCTAAAGGCTCTCCATTTCTTTCAATAACAACCATTGTTTTTTGACCTTTTTCAAATTTTGAAAGTGATTTCATATAACTCATCATATCTGTAATCTCATATTCACCAACTTTTACTACTACATCCCCTTTCATCATACCTGCTTTTTGAGCTGGTCTATCTTCACTAACACCATCAATTCGCATCCCTTTTTCATCATATAAATAATCAGGAACTACTCCTAAAGTAACTTTAAAATCTGGTGTTTCTTCACTTTCATTTTTAGTTTTTCTAAACTCTAGTCTTTCATCATCATCCAAATCAGAGATGATACTTATTATATAATCAGAAATAGCATCCATCCCTTCATAATTTAATTTGTCTGCATCATCACTTGGTTTGTGGTAATCTTCATGCTGACCCGTAAAAAAATGAAGTACAGGCATATCTGCTAAATAAAAGGATGTATGATCACTTGGTCCAACACCAGATTCTTTTTCAATAAGTTTAAAGTCAGTATTATTAGCAAACAGTGTTTGCTTAAAAGTTGGAGATGTACCAACACCATAAACTGCAAGCGTCTTATCTTCCTTTAAACGACCCACCATATCCATATTAATCATATAGTTCACTTTTTTGGTGTCGATTGTTGGGTTTTTTACATAATAATTAGAGCCTAATAACCCCATTTCTTCTCCAGAAAATGAGATAAACAAATAGTTATTATTGGTGTTTTTATCTTTAAGACGACTTGCCAAATTCATCATCACAGCAACTCCACTTGCATTATCATCTGCTCCGTTATGAATTTCAGCTTCTTCACCTCTGTGCAAAGATCCCTCACTACCAAATCCTAGATGATCGTAATGGGCTCCAATAATCACAGTATTTTCTGCTTTATTATCAATATAGGCAACAACATTTAAACCAGTAATTGTGCTATCTTCTTTGTTTATAACATAAGTAGCTTCGCCATGAGGATTTGTTTTTGGTTTAAAAGTAAATGGTTGTAAATAACCATCAGTTCCTTTTGGCTCTAGTCCTAAATCTTTAAATCTTTCAGCTAAGTAATTAGCCGACTTTCTTTCAGTTTCGCTTCCTGTTTCTCTCCCCTCTTGAGCATCATCTGCTAAAAAATAAACGTCCTCTTTCATAGTTACTTCTTTAACTGGAGTTTCAGTTTTACAAGAAAATACTATTAATGCTGCTGCGAATAAATAAAATCCTTTCATCGATACTTTTTTTAAGTTTTTTGTTAGAAATAACAAGAATCATTATTAACAAAGATTCTAAAGCGTTATTTTCGCACAAAATTAATCTAAATATGAAACGAATACCAATTTTATTACTTGTTTTATTCATATTCGCTTGTAAAGAAAATAAAACAGAAGTTGAAACACCAGAAGTTACCACTACTAAAACAACATCGGAGGAAACTAAAAAAGAGACAATAATCTTCCCTGAAGAGACTCACTTTAAATCGTTACGCCAAGTTACTTTTGGTGGTGATAATGCAGAGGCTTATTGGAGTTTTGACGACAAACAACTAATTTTTCAATCCAATAATAAAGATTGGGGATTAGAATGTGACCAAATGTTTTTAATGAATGCAGATGAAACATTTAATGGCACTATTCCTCCAATGATTAGTACTGGAAAAGGACGTACCACTTGTGCATATTTTTTACCAGACAACAAAAGTTTTGTGTATGGATCTACACATTTGGTTGATGAAGCTTGCCCTGAAGTTCCATTGAGAAAAAACGGAAGATATGTTTGGCCTGTTTATGATAGTTTTGACATTTTCGTATCAGATTTAGAAGGAAATATCACAGGTCAATTAACTGATTTACCTGGTTATGATGCTGAAGCTACCGTTTCACCTGTTGGAGACAAAATAGTATTTACCTCAACCAGAAGTGGTGATTTAGAACTATATACCATGAATATAGACGGAAGTGATGTAAAGCAAATCACAGACGAATTAGGATATGATGGCGGTGCTTTCTTTTCTCCAGATGGAACCAAATTAATTTTCCGTTCCTCAAGACCAAAAACTGACGAAGAAATTGCAAAATACAAGGGATTATTAGCCGACGGATTAGTTGAACCAACAAACATGGAACTTTACATTTGTAATGCAGATGGTAGTGACATGAAGCAATTAACCAACCTTGGAAATGCAAATTGGAGTCCGTTTTTTACTCCTGATGGAAAAAGAGTTTTATTCTCAAGTAATTATGAAGCTGAAAGGGGATTCCCTTTTAACTTATATATGATTGATATTGACGGAAAGAATCTAGAACGTATTACTCACAGTGAAACTTTTGATGCTTTCCCAGTATTTTCAAATGATGGTAAGTATTTAATATTTTCGTCGAATAGAAATAATGGAGGTGGGCGTGATACCAACCTTTTTATAGCAGAATGGCAAGATTAGTTCTTGAGATAGCTTAATTCTAATATTCAATGACTATTTTTAATGTCGTATGTTTTACCAAAAACATACGACATTATTATTTATAACTATACTTAAACATAGGTGCTACCATTTTTTAAAGAAAATAAAACAACTCTCCTATTAGTTTTCATTTGCATTTTGTTTTATGGAACTTTTGGTTATGACTTAGACCGAAGTGATTTTATTAAACTCATATCACTTTATATAGCTTTATTTTTTTTAACCTATAAAATCATCCAACTAAATAAAGGAAGGTTTTGGTTTTTAGTTAGCCTTGGAATCCTGTTTAGACTGGTTTTAATAAATGTCCTTCCTAATTTATCTCAAGATTTTTATCGTTTTATTTGGGATGGAAGATTGGTTTTTCAAGGTTTAAACCCATATTTATTTACTCCGGAACAGTTTTTAAAAAACCCAGCGATATATACCGGAATAACAATAGCTCAATCACAAGAGTTATACCAAGGTATGGGAGCATTAAACGGAAGTCATTTTAGCAATTACCCTCCCATCAACCAACTCTTTTTTGCGGTCGCAGCATTATTTGCAGGAAAAAGCATTATTGGGTCAGTAATAATAATGCGTATCCTAATCATATTTGCTGATATTGGAATTTTATATTTTGGAAGAAAACTACTTATAAAATTAAAGCAAAACCCAGATAAAATATTTTGGTATTTCCTAAATCCATTTATCATTTTTGAGCTTACCGGAAATCTTCATTTTGAAGGAGTGATGTTATTCTTTTTAATAACTTCTCTTTATTTATTACAGCAAAAAAAATGGATCTGGTCTGCAGTATTTTTAGGAATTTCAGTTTCTGTAAAACTGATTCCATTATTATTACTTCCCTTATATAATAAATGGTTTTTAAATAATTTTAAAAAAGGGTTTTTTAAATTATTTCTTTTTCACCTCATTATTGTGGGTGTTGCAGTAGCAACGTTTATTCCCTTTTTATCAGGACAATTTATTAATAACTTTACAGAAACCATTGCATTATGGTTTCAGAACTTTGAGTTTAATGCTAGTGTTTATTATATTATTAGATGGATAGGCTTTAAAATTGTTGGATGGAATATAATTGAAACAGTTGGAAAAATTCTTCCAATCGTTGTTATTCTTTTTTTACTTCTCATTTCTTTTTCAAGAAACAACAAAACATTTTCAGAATTAATAACTAGTCTATTATTTGGGGTTTCATTTTACTTTTTACTTTCAACTACGATACATCCTTGGTACATTGCCACTCCTCTTTTGCTTTGTATTTTTACTAACTATCGATTTCCTATTGTTTGGAGCTTGGTTGTAGCACTTAGTTATTCAGCTTATAGTATTAATGGATTTTCAGAAAATCTTTGGCTAGTAGCATTGGAATATATTGTTGTAATTGTGTATTTTATTTGGGAATCAATTAATTCAAAAAAAAAAAACTAATCACCATTTAAAATTTTTTTGATTTTTTTACTTTATATATAAGCTAACTACTGTTCCATTTTTATCTATTTTTATAGTCATCTAAAGACCTTAAATCATTAAAAAACTTTTCAGAAATATCCTTATTTTTATTGGCATCTTACTGCTGATACTATTAATTTCTCTTGTAGGATTAAACTATTACATTAATAATCACAGGAAGGAACTTACAGCTCAAATAGAAAAAACACTTAACGAAAAGAGTAATGGAGAAATTCTTTTTGACTCAATTACCATTAGTTCTTTAAAAGAGTTCCCTTCTATAAAAATAAATATTTTCAATCTTACATTAATTGATTCTTTATATACTCAACATAAAAGAAAAACGGTTTTTTTAGAAGAAGTAAACACTTCATTATCTATTGTAGATGTTTTAAATGAAGAGTTAAAAATAACTTCGATATCTGCTAAAAAAGGGCATATTAATATTTTTGTAGATGAGAATCATTACAGCAATACTTATGTTTTCAAAACTAAACCCAACAATAAAGAAAAGTCAATAAACCTTAAAATTATTGATGATGACGTAGATTTTTTAGTTGAAAAAATTGATTTTACTTTCACTGAAAAAGTTAAAAATAAAAGAATAACGGCTCATTTAAATAAACTCGATTTTAATATTGACCTCAAAAAGTTGATAATCCCAAAACTAAACTTAGATGTTTTTATGAAAGAAATGGGATTGAATTTAGAAAACGGAACATTTTTTAATAACGTTAGGTGTGTTGGTAGCCTTCAACCAGAAATAAACGTATCAGAAAAAACCATCAATGTCCCCGATTTTCAATTAAAGATAGGCGAGCAAGATTTTGATGTTTCTGCTTTTATAAATCTTAATAATAAAAATTTTAAATTCTTATTATCGTTAGATGAAGCTGATTTTTATAAGAGCTTACACCTAATGCCGAACAATATTAAAAACAAATTAGAATGGTTAGAAATTAAAAAACCTTTTAAAGTAAATGCTGATATCTCTGGAATGTTTGTTTATAAAGACAATACCTTGGTAGATATTAAATATGAAACAACAAACAATGAAGTCCTCTATAAAAATGACAGCTTATATTTTAAAAATGTATCGTTCAATGGAAGAACTAAAAACAGGGTTTTTGACGACAGCACAAAGGTTGAAAATCGAAAAATTCTTACAGAAACCATTAACTACCTAAATGCCGAATTCAATAACATCCCCTTTAAAGTAAAAGATTTTAAATTAGTTAGTGAATTTTCAAAACCTGCTCATTTAACTACCGATTATGAAGCTGAAGGTGAAATTAATTATCTAAATTCAATCATTAATAGCCCTGATTATCATTTTTCAAACGGAACTTTTGAACTGTCTGGAAATTATAATGGCACTATTAATTCTATTTCAGATATCATAAATGCTTCAGAAGTAAGCGTTAAAAGTAAAGGATTGATTGTTAGCAGCAAACATCTTCCAAATCGTTATAAAGTTCCATATTTAAATATGCAGATCAATCATAACGATGCTGAAATAAAAGAACTTTTAGTTGATTTAGACTCTAAAGAAAAGGTGAAAATTAAAGGGGATATTAAAAACTTTGGCTCATTATTATCTAATACCGTTTCCAGCCGTCCTATAAATTCTTCACTAGAAGTATCTTCAAAATATTTAAATTATCAATCTTTGTTAAAGTCTTTTGGAGTTCTTGAAACACATACGGAAAGTAAAAACATATCTCACATTAAAAAATCAATAAATATCCTAGCTAGAAAGTTCAACCCAAATATTACATTCAATTTACAACAATTAGAATTTTTTAAAATTTCTTTTAATGATATAAATATTGATGTACAATACAGAGACAACAAAATTACTGTAAAGGAATTAAGTGGGAATTATAAGGGAGGCAATGCTTTGGCTAAGATGAATATCGATCTTAATCCTAGAAAAAACAATTTTGATGAAGAAATTTTAAAAATGGATTTAAATCTAAATGCTAATGGAAAAATTGAGCATTGGGCAGAACTCATTAATAATGACAAATTCGTTTTTAAAGATTCTGATTATAATTTAAAGGTTCTTTATAATGATGAAGCTAGTAATTTAACCGATTTGATTTATGATTCTGAAATAACTCTAAATGTAGGTGAAGGAAGTGTGATTTATAACCCTGCAAATCTCACCATTCCTTTTAATAATATATCCTTAAAATTAAAAAACAAAAATGCTCTTTTAAATAATTTTGAACTGAGTTTACCAGACAATCAATCTATTAATTTTAATGGTGAAATTGATAATTTTATTGAAATTTTCGACAAATCGGTTTTGCAAAAAAATGTAAAATCATCCATTACAATTAAATCAAAAAATATAAATTTCAGTAATTTTATAGACACTTTTAATCCTACCTCACAAGTACCTAACAAGAAGAATAATGTAAAACTTATTTTAAATGATATGTACTTAAAATTTAATCCTACGTTAAACTTAAATTTAGAAAATCTAAGTTATAATAATGTCACATTAAAAGATGTAAATGCAAGCTTATACTTTAATGACAAAAACACATTAAACTTACATTATGCTTTTTGTTTTTTTTATGATGAAAAAATGTCTATTGATGCAGAATTTGACATTACTCATCATAATCAAACACCTTTTAAAACTAATTTTAAATTAGATGACTTTGCTTTTGAACACCTATTATTTACCTTTCATAATTTTGGTTACAAACAATTAGATAAACCCACAGAGATAAATGGAGTTATAAATTTAGATGCTAAATTTAATGGACTTATAGACGATTCAAGTGGAGTAATTTACGACACTTTAGAGGCAGACCTAAGTTACGATGTAAAAGAATTAAATATTAATAACTTTGAGCCTATTATTGAAGCTGGAAATAAAATATTTAGAAAAAAAAGGTTTGAAAAAATCAAATTTGCCAACATTACAAGTACATTAAAATTAAAAGACAACATCATTTCTATTCCTGAAACGAACATTCAGTCCACAGCCTTCTCCTTTTTTATTGAAGGTGATATTGCAAAATCATCTTTCACCGATTTATGGATTTCGATCCCTTTATCCAATCTTAAAAAGAGAGACTTAAATGTAGTTCCTAGTAAAAAATCTTTTGATGAAGCTGGAAGAAAAATTTATTTAGAAATTAAATCTAAGGAAGAAGGAGGGCTAAGTCACAAGGTGCATTTAAGCGAAAAGAAACATAATAAGGCTTCAAATTAAACTATTTCCATTTTCTTCAACAAAAAGGAAGCATTCATGTTTTTACAAATTCCTGTTTTTAGTGTATAATCAAAATTCAATTCGTTATTAATGATTTCAGCATCAAAATAATAGTTTTTCACTTCATTAAGTTCTTTACTAATTTCACATAAACTCAAATCGTGAGTTGCAATAATACCAGTTGAATTTGAGCTCACTAATTTTTCAACAAATTTCCATGAACCAATCGCTTTATCGGTACTATTCGTACCCTTCAAAATTTCATCTAAAATGATGAAATAGTTGTCTTTGGCAATATTATCTACTATATATTTTAATCGTTTTAATTCTGAGAAAAAATAAGATTCATCTTCAGTTAGAGAATCACTAGTTCGCATACTAGTTATTAATTTTATGGGAGTATATTCAAAACGAGTAGCACAGACTGGAAGACCAATATTTGTCATTACAATAGCTAAAGACACTGTTCTTAAAAAAGTACTTTTACCTGCCATATTAGCTCCAGTAACAATAAAAAATTCTTCGTTATTGATGGTTACCGAACTTGTAATTCGTTTTTCTTCTCTTATTAATGGATGCCCTAAATCTTGAGCTTTTATGGTTATTTTATTTTCGTTTAATTTTGGAAAAGTAAAATTAGGGTAGTTAAAATTAAAATTGGCTAGAGAATTTTGAGCATCGAAAAAAGCAATCACTTCAAACCAACTTTCCACCTTATTTTCATAACTATTTATCCATTGTTCAATCCGATAACAATGATGTAAATCACGTAAGGCAAAAGCATTTGAAAAAACGCCAATAATCATATTATTTCTTTGATCGAAAGCGTCTAATATTTTAGAAAGTTGTAAAAATATTTGAGATGCTTTTTGATTTTCTGTTTTAATTGCTGCTTGCTTTTGCTTTAAAATTTCTGAAGAAAAAGCTTCATTTTCTATAAAAGCTAATAACTGGTGGTATTGCTTAAAAGTCTCTTTTGCTTTGTTAGCATAAAGATATAAAGCGTTTATTTTTTTGATATAAATACCGGTAATGGTCAATCCAACAAAAAACCAAAGGACAATCAATGAATTAGGAATTAAATTAAAATAACTTAACACAACCATTCCTAATGATAAAACTCCAAATACATTGGGTGCATATTTCATAGGTTTTGGAGTAAAGGTTTGATGACTTTTTAACCAATTAAGTATGGTTTCAATACTCTCATTTACTTTTATTAAGGTACCTGTAGCGGAAAATTGTTGTCGCCATTTAGCCTTACCAGAAAGTTCTTTAATAGCCTCTTGTTTTTTGATGATATTCTGAATAGAGTTTTTTGTTAGAATCAAAGCTAATTTTTGTTTACCTGTATGTATGGTGGTTCTATTTAAAAACTGAAAAAAAGACCCTTTTCCAAATAAATCGATATCGTAACTAAAAAAATGAGATGGGTCTTTAAATTCTTCACCAACATCTAAATCGGATAAATTTCCATCCAGCACATTAATTTCAACTTGATTAATTTTTATGAGCTGTTGGGTTTTACTTTTTAGCAATTTTAAATCTGAATAAACAGTAACCAAATAGAAGAACAATGCAATCCCTAAAACTACAAAAGGGATTAGTATTTTATAATTATCAAAGAAAAACCAGCTACAAATAATGATTGCTAAAAACACAATTAAACGTATCATACTTAATTTAAAAAGCTTTTGATTTATTAATATCAATTCTTTTTCAAATAGCTGTTTTTGCTCTTTATAAAAATCTATTGGATTATTATTATTCATAAAACAAACCTACTAAGTTTTTGAATCCTATACGATTATTTCTATGTAAAATTAGAAGGGATTTTTTCAACTTTAAAAGGTTTAATAATTTCTTAAAAAGTTAAAAAAAATGTAAGAATAACCTTTCGGCTAATTTTTTTGCATTTCAACTAATAATTATGAAATTAATAAAATATTAACATATTTTAGAAACATTAACTAATCAAACCATAATAATTATGATGAAAAAAATTATTCTATTATTTATTGCAATCCTTTCTACTTCCGCATTATTAGCGCAAAAGTAGTGAGTTAGCTGCAAAAGAAAAAACACAAACCATTCCTGCCATTGAAAATGGCTTAACCTTAGGTGCAATAGACTCATCTAATGAGAATTCAAACAAAAGAAGCATTCAAGAAAAATCAAACAGTTTTGCATCTAACAATTCTGATTATCAACTTGAAGCAGGTTCTAATAACAATACTATAGAGAATAAGCTAAAAGAAAACGAAGCTAAAAGCAAGGCAGCAAAACAAAAAAGAGATGCTAAAAGTGATGCTATTGCTTTAAGGTTAAAACAATCTGAAAAAAACAAAGCTGCTTCTAAAAAACAACAAGCAGAGCAAGAAAAACAGAAAGCAGACTTTGAACAAAAGAGAGCTGAAGCAAAAAGGAAAGCTTTACAAAGTTATGTAGCTCCTTCTCCTGAAGAATTAGCAAGAAAAAAATCAAATAAATAGTATATCATGAAAAAAAATATTTTATCAAAAAAAGTATTTTGTATGGTAGTACTATTTTTAGTAACCATAACAAATTATGCGCAAACAACTGTTACCGGAAATAACAATACAACGGTAACTTTTACAGATAATGCAACTGAACAAACAAGTGTATCGATTTCAGGAATTCCTCTTGGAGCAACAATACAAGATGTAGAAATAGATTTAGCAATCAACCACACTTGGGTTGGAGATATAACAATTGAATTGGTAGCACCAACTGGTGATGCTATTACAATGATGAATAGGCCAGGTATGGCTCCACCTAATACAGGCTGCTGTGGGACTAACGATGATTTAATAAGTACTTCTCCAATAACTTTTACAGATACTTCAGTTAATGATGCAGAATTAATGGGAGCATTTTTATCTGGTGTTTGTTTCGGAGATTGAATTTGTGATTATTTCCCAAATATCGATGACGGTTCAGCTCCACCACCAAGCTTTGCAGATTTTGCTGCAGCAATTACAGCTAGCGGTATAGCTGCAAACGGTAATTGGATTTTAAATATGTCTGATGGAGCGGGTGGAGATTCTGGAGACTTTTCTGTTCCAGAACTTCGAGTTACTTATACAGCAGGTTCCCCTCCAAATATTATAGTAGACGGTTCTGGAAACCTAGTTTATACCGATGCAGATGGTGTAGATGATGATATTACCATTATTGTAGATGGAGCTAATTATCGTATTGGTGATCCTAACGGCACCTTAATAGCTGGTGCAGGAACTACTCAAGATGGTAACGATATATTAGTACCAATTGCTTCTGTAACTGGAACCATACAAATTAACACCCAAGATGGTAACGATGTATTATATGTTGATTATTCTGGGGGTAATTTTGGAGACGTTATTGCCTATAATGGAGGAAACCAAACAGGACCTCCTGGAGACATTTTATCGCTTGGAGGTGGAACAAGCTTCGCAAGTATTAGTCATGATTTTACAAATGCTAATGATGGTTCGGTGCAAATTTCAGGAAATAGCGTTATAACCTATAATAATTTGGAACCTGTAATAGATGTTCTAATTGCTGGAGATCGATATTTTAATTTTAATGGAGGTGCCGAAATAATTACTTTAGATAATGGTGGTGCTCTTGGAAATAGAATAGATTCTACTTTAGGTGAATTAGTAGAATTTACAAGTCCTACCAATTCATTAACAATTAATGGAGGAACGGGAGACGATTTTATTAGTATTGACGGAGTAGATATATTGTTTGATGCAGATTTATTTGTTAATGGTAATGATGCATTTGACATTATTGCTTTCCAAACAAATGCTACTAATCTAGGAAGTGGTAATCTTATCACAACATCCGAAAATTTACAAATTCTTGCAGATGTTAGTACAACAGGAGCTATTACTACAACAACTACAAATGATACGTTTATTAATGCTATAGTACAAACTACAGATGGAGATATTTCGATGTTAGCTGGAACAGCTCCATTAGCTGGAGAAGTTATTAATGGGATTACTATTAATAATGGTAGTTTACTTGCAACAGGTACAGGTAGTATTTCGTTAAATGGTACCGCTGCAAACGATGGAACGGGGAGTGGTAGAAGTGGAGTTTTTGTTGGTGGTACAACGGTAGTTAGTACTACAACTGGAGCAATTAACATTACTGGAGATGCAACTGCAGCTGGAAATCAGCTGCTTATGGGAGTAAGATTTAATGGACCGGTAATGGTTCAAACTACTGATGGTGATATTACCGTAAACGGATTTGGCGGAAGTGGATCTGGCTTTTTAAATATTGGAGTTAATTTATTCAATGGAGCTACGATGCAAGCTACTGGAACAGGTAGTATTAGCTTAACTGGTACTGGTGGTGCATCAGGATCAAATCGAAACTTTGGTATTGCTGTAAACGGTTCTACAGTAAGTACAGCTGGAGGTGGTATGACTTTAACAGGTATTGCTGGTACTGGTTCTGATTATGGCCAATCTGGTGTTAGTGTAGAAAACGGAGGAACCGTATCTGACTCAGCTGCTGGTGATATTGAAATAAATGGTACCGGTGGAAATGGAACAAATACCAATACTGGAATTACGGTAATAGGAAGTGGATCTGCAGTAACAACTACTGATGGAAACATTATGATGACTGGTTTAGGTGGTACAGGAACTGGACTAGAAAGTTTAGGTGTTGTAGTTGCATTCGATGCAAGAATTGAAAGTACAGGAGCAGGTTCTATTGCTTTAAATGGAACCGGTGGAAATGGTACCGAATATAGTACAGGAATCGATAATACTACGGCAATTGTTCGAACTAATAATGGTGATATTAGCTATATTGGTAATGGTGGAAATGGTTCTGGAAACTTTAATAATGGAGTTTCTTTATTTAGTAATACTGTTGTAGAATCTACTGGTACTGGAACTGTAACGATAACAGGAACAGGTGGTACTGGAATAGATGAAAACAATGGTGTATTAAACAGTGAATCAAATATTAATTCCAATGGTGGAAATATTGCTATTAATGGTACTGCAGGCAATGGAGGTTATAATAACAATGGTGTTGTTATAGCTACCGGAAATGTAGCTAACACAACAGGCGATACTTTTATTACTGGAATAGGTATGGGACTTTTTGATAGTAATAATGGCGTTTATGTTTATGGCACTAGTATAATAAATAATACCACTGGTAATATAACAATTACTGGTAATGCTACTACAACAAGTTCTGGACAATTAAATTTAGGAATCAGAACTGACGATCCATCCTTAATAGAAACCATAGATGGTAGTATTTCATTAAACGGTACAGGTGGAACCGGTACAGGAGTTTATAATTTAGGAATTGGTCTGATTGGAAGTAGTATTAATGCATCTGGTATAGGTACTATTAATTTAACCGGTTTTGGTGGAAGTAGTGGAGATCAAATCCAATCTGGAATTTATACTGAAGGAGCCAGTTCAGTAACATCTAACGGTGGAGGTATTATTATGAATGGTACAGGTGGAATGGGTAATTTTTTAAGTAATGGTATTACTTTGAGATTTGATTCTATTATACAAGACAATAATGGTGGTAATATATCATTAACCGGTATTGGTGGAAGTTCTGTAAATGGTGGTGACATTGGTTTACTATTCTTAAATGGAAGCCCTATAATTTCTACTACAACTGGTGATATTTTACTAAATGGTACAGCAATAAATAATGCAGGTTCCGTTAATGAAGGTGTATATTTTCAAGAAACACCATTTATAAATTCTGGTTCAGGAACTATTACAATGAATGGTACTAGTGCAGATGCTCAGTTTTCTGGAATCAACATTACATCTTTAGGAGGTGCAATTACAACTAGTGGTAACATAATTGCTACCGCAAATACTGGAAAATTAAACACCCCTGCAGGAATCCCTGCAACAGTAATTTTCGATGCAGCTTCAACAATTATAAATGGAGTTATGGCACCTGGACAATCTCCAGGTCAAATGATTGTAAATGGAAGTTTTAATTTAAGTTCAGGTGACATTTATGAGTGGGAAATATTTGACATTGCTAATGCTGGTACCGATTATGATCAAATTGTGGTTAATGGAACAGTAGATATTACTGGTTCAGCACTAGCTTTAGGAGATTTTTTCGGGGGTACATTGCCAGAAGGAGATGAATTTGTAATCATCGATAATGATGGTACAGATCCTGTTGTTGGTACTTTTGGACCACCAAATAACACACCCATCGCTTTTAATGGACAATTCGTCTTTTTATTTTATGATGGTGGTGATGGTAACGATGTGGTATTAGTGGTTGATTCTATGCCAATTGCAATCTGTCAAGATTATACAGCAGAGTTAGATATTAATGGAAATGTAACAATCTTACCATCCGATGTAGATGGTGGTTCTTCTGATGCGGACGGACCTGTAACCTTAAGTTTAGATAATGATACCTTTAGTTGTGCAGATCTTGGAGCTAACACGGTAACTTTAACAGTAACCGATAATACTGGAAATTCAGCAACTTGTACGGCAACAGTAACGGTGGTAGATATTATCCCTCCAACTGCAGTTTGTCAAAATATAACAATAGAACTGGATGCAAATGGTAATGCTAGTATAGTAGCTGAAGATTTAGATGGAGGCAGTACTGATAACTGTTCTGGTTCTGGCACCCCTGCAATGATTGCTGCATCTCCTTACGATGAATTATTGCGTTATTTAGATCCAGTAACTTATACTTCTATTAGCCCAGATATTCCAATTACTGTTGGTGGTGTTGACGTAAATGGTGTAAATGGTATGGATTTAAACCCAATTGATGGCTTGTACTATATAATTGTTAAACCTTCTGGAGGTGGTCGTAGATTAGCTACTTTAGATCCTGAAACTGGAATTGCAACTACCATTGGTGGTAATTTCCCAGAAAATTTTGCTAGTATCACATTTACGTCTGCTGGAGTACTATATGGTGTCACAGGTGATGGATCATCAACTTCAGAATCATTATTTACAATTGATACGGCAACAGCAGCTATTACTCAAGTATTAACCTTAGGTAATGGAAGCGATGGAGAATCTATAGCCTATAATCCAGATGATGGCCTAATTTATCATTGGTCTGGAAGAGATACCAATTTTGCCTTTGAAAGCATTAATCCAAACACATTAGTTGTAACACCAATTCCAATAAGTGGTTTTGCTACTGATGAAATATTTGGTTCTCAATATATAGGAGCTGGGCAATTTATTCTAGCCAATTTGGATGAAGAAATGGTTACTATGACAACAACAGGTGTATCTACTTTAATTGGTCCATCTGTTTATTATTTTAAAGGGTTAGAGTTTTATACAATACCTAATGGAGGATCTTCCCCATTAACTTTTAGCGCAAGTCAAACTGATTTTTCTTGTGCTGATGTAGGTGATAATAATATCATTCTTACTGTAACTGATGGAAGCGGAAATTCATCTACTTGTACTGCATTAGTAACAGTTGAGGATAATTTATTCCCAGAATGGGTAAATCCTCCTGCTGATTTAACAGTAGAATGTGATGGGGCAGGTAATGTTACAGATTTTAACGATTGGTTAAATAATACATTTACAGGAACTGATAATTGTCCTAATTGGGTAATTACAAACGATAGCTCTGGACTAAGTGATGATTGTGGTGAAACAGGTACTGAAACAGTAACCTTTACACTAACTGATGCTAGTGGTAATGCAATTACTATGGATGCTACCTTCACGATTGAAGATACCGTAGATCCTTTCTGGGATGTGGCTCCTGCTGATTTAACAGTAGAATGTGACGGTGCTGGAAATGTAGCTGATTTCGATGCTTGGTTAAACAGTACATTTAGCGGTTCTGATACTTGTAGTGGTTCTGCAGTAGTAACTCATAACAGCACTGGTTTAAGCGATGATTGTGGTGAAACAGGTGCTGAAACAGTAACCTTTACACTTACCGAAGATTGTGGTAATGCCATTACGATGGATGCTACCTTTACGATTGAAGATACCACTCCTGCAGTAATTGGATGTCCTGGTGATGTAACTGCTTTTACCGAAGATGGTGATTGTGGTGCGATTGTGCTTTTCCAAAATGCAGTAGCTATCGAAGAATGTGGAGATGTGATTGTTTATCAAACGGAAGGTCTTGGTAGTGGTTCTGTATTCCCTATTGGGGATACCCTTATTGAGTTTACTGCTCAAGATTCTTGTGGTAACTTATCTACTTGTACCTTTACGGTAACTGTAGTTGATGATGATGCTCCAACGGCAGTTTGTCAAAACATTACGGTTCAATTAGATGAATTTGGTAATGCTTCCATTACAGCAAATGAAGTAAACTTCGGTTCTTTTGATAACTGTGGTGTAGGTACCTTAGAAATAGATATCGATACTTTTGACTGTAGCAATGTTGGAGATAACGATGTTACTTTAACAGTAACCGATGTAAATGGAAATTCTTCTACTTGTGTAGCAGTGGTTACTGTGGAAGATGTAACGGCTCCAGTGGTGGCTTGTCAAGACATCGTGGTTGAATTAGGTGCTGATGGAACCGTAACGATCGACCCTATGGATGTGGATGGTGGTTCTAGTGATGCTTGTGGTATTGCAACTTATGAATTAAACATCGATACTTTCGGTTGTTTAGATGTTGGTGATTCAACAGTGATCCTTACCGTAACCGATGTGAATGGAAATCAAAGCTCTTGTTCGGCTACCGTAACGGTGGAAGACAATATGGCTCCTGAACTGGTTTGTATGGATGTAACTCTTGAACTTAATCAAGATGGTATTGCGTATATTATTCCTTCTCAATTGGTAGAAACGATTAATGATCCTTGTGGTGTATTAGTATTTACTGCAGATGTAGATGAATTGTACTGTTCTGATATAGGAACTCCAGTAACGGTGAATATATTTGCAAATGATGGTAATGGAAACTCTTCGTTCTGTTCTTCTACAGTAACTGTAGTAGATGTATTAGGACCACAGATTGTGTGTCCTCCTAACGAGCAAGTAAACCTTGATCCTAATGGTACTTATACCCTTGGTGATTATATTGGTGATGGTATTGCAACTGCTACCGATAACTGTACCGATCCAGTAACGATCTTTACACAAGATCCTGCTGCGGGTACTACATTAGGTTTTGGTGTGCAAACTATTACTTTCACAGCGGAAGATGAATACGGAAACGTATCAACTTGTAGTTTCGAATTGGATGTACAGGAAATATTAGGTGCTAATGACAGCGAAGATTTTTCCTCGCTTGTATTATATCCTAACCCTGCTGATAATAAGGTACACCTTAGCAATCCTAGACTGATGGATTTAAATGAGGTAACTGTGTATGACCTAACAGGTAGAATCGTTAATAAAGTAGATTTAAGCAATATGGGATCGGAGATTACAATCGATGTTTCTAATTTAGCTAATGCTACCTATCTATTAGTAATTAAGGGAAGTCAAGGGACTTCTACTAAACAACTAATAGTGAATAATTATTAAAAATTAATATTAAGGTAAAAGCCCCGTTTTCTTTATTGAAAAGGGGGCTTTTTTATTGTAAAAAACAAGATCGTTTTCTTAAGTAAAATCAATAGAATTTTGTGATTTCAATTCAAATTCAATTACTTTTAAAGTATCAAATTCATAGTTTCTAACTCCTTTTCTTCTTCTCCCTAATATTTTTTTAAACTCAGGTTCGTAGAGTTTAGCTCTGTGATATTCTTTGCTATTTAAATAGTGTACTACTTTTTTAGTAGACATTGTTTTGGGTAAGATATTTGCTTCAATCAGATTTGCAAGAACCGACTTTGTTTCTTTTGGTATCATATCAACAAATTTAAAGAACTGTTATTCAGAAATTTCTCTATAAATTTACGATATATTATTAAAATTGAGAATTATTTTTTAAACTTAATATTAGCTTTAGGTTGCAACATTCGTTTAATCTCATTAAGTTTCATTAATGCTTCCACAGGAGTTAGTGTGTCTATATCGATATCTAATATTTCTTCTTTTATTTCTTCTAAAAGTGGATCATCTAACTTAAAAAAACTGAGTTGCATTTCATCTTTAGCAATGGCTTTCATTTCTTCGGTAAGTTCTTCAGAAGAATGAGATTTTTCTAATCGTTTTAATATTTTATTGGCACGATCTAAAACTGCTTGAGGCATACCTGCCATTTTAGCTACATGGATTCCAAAACTATGATGCGAACCTCCTGGAACTAATTTTCTAAGAAAAAGTACAGTATCCTTTAATTCTTTAACGGAAACATTATAGTTTTTTATCCTATCAAATGTTTCGGTCATTTCATTTAATTCATGGTAATGGGTGGCAAATAAGGTTTTTGCTCTGGAAGGATGTTCATGCAAGTATTCGCTGATTGCCCAAGCAATAGAAATTCCATCATAGGTACTAGTACCTCTTCCAATTTCATCTAACAATACCAAACTTCTTTCTGAAATATTATTTAAGATACTAGCAGCTTCGTTCATTTCTACCATAAAAGTAGACTCTCCCATCGAAATATTATCACTTGCTCCTACTCTAGTAAAAATTTTATCTACAATACCAAGTCTAGCCTCTTTTGCGGGTACGAAGCTTCCAATTTGAGCTAATAATACGATCAATGCTGTTTGCCTTAATATTGCAGACTTACCACTCATATTAGGGCCAGTAATCATAATAATTTGCTGCACCTCTCTATCCAAATAGACATCGTTAGCTATAAATGGTGTGTCGGGTGGTAGCTGTTTTTCAATTACAGGATGCCTTCCTTCTTTGATATCAATTTCAAAAGTATCATCTAATAAAGGTCTTGTATAATTAGATTCAAATGCAAGAAAAGCAAATGAACATAAACAATCCAATTCTCCAATTAAACGTGCGTTTTGTTGAACTTGATTTATATATTGAAGCATCCAAGTGATTAACCTACTAAATATATCAAGTTCTAATGCTGCTATTTTTTCTTCAGCTCCTAATATTTTTGCTTCGTATTCTTTTAATTCTTCGGTAATATATCTTTCGGCATTTACTAAGGTTTGCTTCCTTATCCATTCTTCTGGAACTTTATCTTTATGGGTGTTTCTAACTTCTATATAGTACCCAAAAACATTGTTAGAAGCAATTTTCAAAGAAGAAATTCCTGTTCGTTCGGTCTCCCGTTCTAACATGCTGTTTAGATAGCCCTTCCCTCCTTTTGCAATACCTCTTAATTCATCTAACTCTTCAGATACTCCGACAGCTATAGCATTTCCTTTCTGAATTAATACTGGAGCATCCTCATTTAATGTATTAGATATTTTTTTGCGAAGCAACTTACAATCTTGCAATTGTTCACCAATTATTTTTATAGATTCATTGGAAGCTTTTTGAGCTTTTTCTTTGATTGGAAGTATTGCATTTAATGAGTTTTTTAATTGCACTACTTCTCTTGGACTTACTTTTCCAGTAGCTACTTTCGATATTAATCGCTCAATATCTCCAATTTGTTTGATGTTCTGTTGAATCTCATCTAATACCTTTGGCTCTTTCAGTAAATAACTTACTACCTCATGCCTGCTAACAATTTTATCTTTATTCTTTAAAGGAAGTGCCACCCAACGTTTTAACAACCTTCCTCCCATAGGGGAAATTGTTTTATCGATAACATCTAAAAGTGTTACTGCATTTTGTGCTGTTGAATGATACAATTCTAAATTGCCAATTGTAAAACGATCCATCCAAACATATTCGTTTTCTGCAATTCGTGAAATTTTTGCAATATGCTGTAATTTATCGTGACGCGTTTCGGATAAATAATGCATTGCAGCTCCAGCGGCAATTATACCTGATGATAAATGCTCAATACCAAAACCTTTTAATGATTTGGTATTAAAATGATTATTGAGCGTTTCAGTTGCATAATCGAATTGAAAAACCCAATCTTCTAAATGAAAAACATGAAAATTATCTCCAAATGTTTCAGAAAACAATTTCCTTTTTTGTTTTGAAAATAGAACTTCGGAAGGATTAAAATTTTGAAGTAATTTATCTATATAATCTGAGGAACCTTGAGAAGTTAAAAACTCTCCCGTCGAAACATCTAAAAATGAAATTCCAATTTCATCTTTCTTTTTTGAAACTGTATTAAAATGAATTGCAGCCAAAAAATTATTAGATTTTGATTGTAAAATATCATCATTTAAAGCTACTCCTGGTGTCACTAATTCTGTAACTCCTCTTTTTACAATTTTTTTTGTTTGCTTAGGATCTTCTAATTGATCGCAAATTGCAACTCGACAACCAGCCATAACCAGTTTTGGCAAATACGTGTTTAAGGAATGATGTGGAAATCCTGCCAATTCTATCTTCTCGCCATCTCCACCATTATTTCTAGCTGTTAAGGTAATATTTAATATCCCAGCAGCTCGTATTGCATCTTCACCAAAAGTTTCATAAAAATCTCCCACTCTAAATAACAATAAAGCATCCGGATACTTAGCTTTTATGCTATTGTATTGCTTCATTAATGGAGTTTCTTTTTTTGCCATTGATCTCTTTACTGAATAAGCTAAAGTAAAAAAATCTATATTTTTATTGCAATGCTTTTCTATGGAATTCCTTTCTTTTATCAACAAAAACACATTCTAACTATTTTGCTATTAAGGAAGCATCATTTCCTTTCAAAATGTGTAATTAAAAAATTACTTTTGCCGTATGAAAAGCAGAAAATTAAAAAATAGCGAGTTAGACAGAATAAATAGTGTTGAGTTTAAATCTTCAAAAAAAACTCCTCTAATTATCGTACTTGACAATATTCGAAGTTTAAATAATATTGGTTCTGTTTTTCGTACCTCGGATGCCTTTTTAATTAAAAAAATATATCTATGTGGTATAACAGCAAAACCGCCTCATAAAGACATTCATAAAACTGCTTTAGGAGCTACCGATAGTGTAGAATGGGAATATACAGAAAATACTCTAGACTTAATTAATCAATTAAAAACTGAGGGTGTTAAGATTGCAAGTATCGAACAAGCTGAAGATTCTATATCACTGGATGAATTTCAAGTTTCACCTAATTCCACTTATGCAATTGTTTTTGGAAACGAAGTAAAAGGAGTTTCACAAGAAGTAGTTTCTGCAAGTGATTTAGTTATAGAAATACCCCAATTTGGAACCAAACATTCCTTGAACATTTCTGTTAGTTGTGGCGTTGTTGTTTGGGATTTATTTGTGAAATTAAAAAATTGATGCAGCTATTTTTTGAATGTTATCACTTTTACCCATGGAGTAATAATGTAAAATAGTTCCATTTTCTTTTAGTAATTCTTTTGATTGCTGAATACACCATTCTACCCCTACTTCTCTCACCTGACTATTATCCTTACATTTTATTACCTCTCTAACTAATTCATCTGGTAAATCGACATGAAAGCGTTGAGGAATAATATTGAGCTGTTTTTTAGTTGCAATAGGTTTTAATCCTGGAATAATAGGAATGGTTATTCCTTCTGCTCTACATCGTTTAACAAAATCAAAATACTTTTGATTATCAAAAAACATTTGTGTTACTATATAAGTTGCTCCATTTTTAATCTTTTTCTTTAAAAAATGAATATCACTTTCCAAACTTGGAGCTTCCATATGTTTTTCTGGATAGGCAGCAACTCCAATACAAAAATCTGTTTTTGAATTATTCTCTAAAGAATCCTCTAAATACCTTCCTTTATTAAGTTGATGCACTTGAGACACTAAATCGCTTGCAAAGGTATGCCCTTCTTTTTCAGGCTTAAAATAGGTCTCACTTTTTACGGCATCACCACGTAAAGCCATCACATTATTGATTCCTAAAAAATCTAAATCTATTAAAAAATTCTCAGTATCCTCTTTGGTAAAACCTCCACATAAAATATGTGGTACTGCATCGATTTGATATTTATTTTGAATTGCAGCACAAATACCTACAGTCCCAGGTCTTTTTCGTACTACTTTTTTTTGAAGTAATCCATTAGCCATTTCATTATAAACATATTCCTCTCGATGATAAGTAACATCAATAAAAGGAGGTTTAAATTCCATTAATGGATCAATATTATCAAAAATAGATTGAATATGCTGCCCCTTTAATGGAGGAAGAATCTCAAATGAAAATAAAGATTTTCCGTTGGCACTTTTTAAATGTTCTGTTATTTTCATTTTTTAGTTTGATAAATTTGGACTCAGCCATTTCTGGGCTTCCTCTTTTGTAATTTTTCTTCGATTACTATAATTTGTTAATTGATCTTCTTTAATTTTCCCTAGTCCGAAATACTTTGCTTCTTTATTTGCAAAGTAATATCCGCTAACACTTGCGGCTGGCCACATTGCTAAATTTTCAGTTAACGTAACTCCTATGTTTTCTTCAACTTGAAGAACCTCCCAAATGGTCTCTTTTTCAAGGTGATCTGGGCAAGCAGGATATCCAGGAGCAGGTCGTATTCCTTTATAATCTTCCTTTATCAATTCTATATTTGATAAATTCTCTTTAGGGGAATATCCCCAATGATGAACTCTAATTTCTTGATGCAGGTATTCTGCAAATGCTTCTGCTAATCTATCTGCTAAGACCTTTATCATAATGGAGTTATAATCATCATGAACAGCTTCAAAATCCTTTGCTAGTTTTTCAGTCCCAAAACCGGTACTAACACAAAAACACCCAATATAATCTTGGACTTCAGAATCTTTTGGAGCAATAAAATCTGCCAATGCAAAATTTGAAGCACCTTCCCTTTTCTTCAACTGTTGTCGAAGGGTTAAAAAGGTGCCTTTCAAACTCTCTTCTTCTCCATAATAAAATTCAATATCATCATCGTTTATTGAGTTTGCTGGAAACAAACCAAAAACGGCTTTTGCTTGTAATAATTTTTCATTAATAATTCGATTTAACAACGTTTGAGCATCTTTAAATAACACTCTAGCTTGTTCTCCAACTATCTCATCGGAGAGAATATTGGGATATTTACCATGCAAATCCCAACTCTTGAAGAAAGGCGTCCAATCGATAAAATCTTCTAGCTTTGAAATGTCAAACTCAGAAATAACTTGAGTTCCAATTTTATTTGGCTTAAAAATTTCAGTAGTATTCCAATCGACATTAAATTTATTTTTTCTTGAAGATTCTATTGATATATATTCTTTCTTTTGAGTTCTTTTTAAAAACTTTTCACGAAATAAATCGTATTCTTCTCGTATCTGATTTTTATAGACTGCTTTGTTTTTATTTAATAAATTTCCTACTACAGTAACAGCTCTAGAAGCGTCATTAACATGTACTACCGAATGATTATAATTAGGTGCAATTTTTACCGATGTATGTGCTTTTGAAGTAGTTGCTCCTCCTATTAATAATGGGATTTCTAACTCTTGCTTCTCTAATTCTTGAGATAAGTAGACCATTTCGTCTAATGAAGGAGTTATTAATCCGCTCAAGCCAATAATATCTACTTGTTCTTTTATCGCTGTTTCAATAATTTTTTCTGGGGAAACCATAACTCCAAGGTCTACTATTTCATAATTGTTACAACCTAAAACAACACTCACAATATTTTTTCCAATATCATGAACATCTCCTTTTACGGTAGCCATCAATATTTTCCCAGATGAGCTAGCTTTTTCATCTTTTTCTAGCTCAATAAAAGGTTGTAAATAAGCAACTGCTTTTTTCATAACCCTAGCAGATTTAACTACTTGAGGAAGAAACATTTTTCCACTTCCAAAAAGATCACCAACAACACTCATCCCTGTCATTAAATATCCTTCAATAACTTCAATAGGTTTACTTGATGCTAATCTAGCTTCTTCTGTATCTTCTATAATAAATTTATCAATCCCTTTAATTAAAGAGTGAGTTATTCTACTTTGCAAGTCTTCATTCCTCCATTCTTGAACTACAAACTCTTCTTCCTTTTTTTGATCTTTAACAGTTTCAGCAAAATCTAATAAAAGTTCGGTTGCATCATCACTTTTGTCAAACAAAACTGCTTCCACTCTTTCTAATAAATCTTTTGGAATACTATCATATATTTCCAACATCTCAGGGTTAACAATCCCTAGTGTCATTCCGTGTTGAATTGCATGGTATAAAAACGCTGCGTTAATGGCTTCCCTAACAGTGTTGTTTCCTCGAAAAGAAAATGAAACATTGCTAACTCCTCCCGAAACATTTACAAATGGTAAATTTTCTCGAATCCATTTGGTAGCATTAAAAAAATCCAGAGCATTTTTTCTATGCTCTTCTAACCCGGTTGCTACTGGAAAAATATTAGGATCAAATATGATATCTTGAGGGGGAAATCCAACTTCATTTACTAAAACGTCATAAGAACGTTTACAAATATCTATTCGTCTTTGGTAAGAATCTGCTTGGCCTACCTCATCAAAAGCCATTATAATTACTGCTGCACCATAACGCTTTACTAACTTTGCTTGCTTAATAAATTGTTCTTCTCCTTCTTTTAAACTTATAGAATTAACAATACTTTTTCCTTGAACGACTTGCAAACCTGCTTCAATAATTTCCCATTTTGAGCTATCAATCATAATAGGTACTCTTGCGATATCAGGTTCTGATGCAATTAGATTTAAAAAGGTTACCATGGCTTCTACTCCATCTAGTAAACCTTCATCCATATTTACATCTATAATCTGGGCGCCTCCTTCTACCTGAGTTCTAGCAACATCTAGTGCTTCAGAAAACTTTTGTTCTTTTATCAGTCGTAAAAATTTTCGTGAACCAGTAACATTAGTACGCTCCCCAACATTTACAAAATTAGTTTCTGGACGTATCACTAATAGTTCTAAACCAGAAACAGTCAAATATTTTTTAAAAACATTAGGCATATACATTTAGTTTTCTTGGTTTGTACTTTTTTACTACCTCAGCTATAGCATTAATATGCACAGGGCTTGTTCCACAACAACCCCCAATGATATTTACTAAATTTTCTTGTAAATAATTTTCAATTAATTCTTGCATTTGTTCTGGAGTTTGATCGTAAGCTCCAAATGCATTTGGCAACCCTGCATTGGGATGAGCAGAAGTAAAAAAGTTGGTTTTATCTGATAATCGTTTTAAATAAGGTTTTAATTGATCTGCTCCTAATGCACAATTGAACCCAACACTTAATAAAGGAATATGAGATACAGATGCTAAAAATGCTTCTACGGTTTGACCTGACAAAGTTCTACCAGAAGCATCTGTGATGGTTCCCGAAACCATTATAGGCACTTGAATATTTCTATCTTCTAAAACCTCATCGATTGCAAATAAAGCTGCTTTTGCATTTAAGGTGTCAAAAATTGTTTCCACTAATAAAAGATCGACTCCTCCATCCAGCAAACCTTCTACCTGTTCTTTATATGCAATTCGTAAATCATTAAAAGTTACCGCACGATATCCAGGATCATTAACATCTGGTGACATACTTGCCGTTCTGTTAGTTGGCCCGATACTCCCAGCAACAAATCGAGGTTGATTAGGATCTAATTTCGTAAACTCATCTGCTACTTTTTTTGCAATTTTAGCAGATTCAAAGTTTAGTTCATATACTAAATCTTCCATTTGATAATCTGCCATCGCAATGCTTGTTCCTGAAAAAGTATTGGTTTCTACAATATCTGCTCCAGCTTCAAAATATTTTCGATGAATAGTTGCGATTGCTTCTGGTTGTGTCAATGACAACAAATCATTATTCCCTTTTAAAGGTAATTTATAATCCTTAAAGCGTTCTCCACGGAAATCTTCTTCAGAAAAATTATAATCTTGAAGCATGGTTCCCATAGCACCATCTAGAACTAAAATCCGTTTTTCAATTTCTTGCCAAATAGATCCCATAACTTTTAATTTAATTTATCACTTAATCGTAAAATATCTCCAAAAACACCTCTAGCTGTAACAGATGCTCCAGCACCTGCGCCTTGAATTACAATTGGGTTTTCACCATAACTTTCTGTGTAAATCTCAAATACAGAATCGCTTCCTTTAATTTGTCCTAGCATACTATTTTTAGGTACCGATACCAATCGCACATCTAAAGAAGCACCATCATTTTTAGAAAGATCACCATAAAGATCTCCGACATAACGAAGGACATGATCTGGTTTTTGATTTTTCTTTTTTAAATGGTAAGGAACATCAAAATCATTCAGGGATTGAAAAAATTCCTCTTTCAAAACATTTCTAAGGTGTTTAGGAATTAAATTTTCAATTTTTATATCTGAAAACTCATTATGTAATTCTAGTTCACGAGCTAAGATTAAAAGCTTCCTACCCACATCATTGCCACATAAATCTTCTCTAGGATCTGGTTCGGTAAAGCCATTTGAAATAGTACGCTGAAGCACTTTACTAAAGGGTTCTTTACTTTCAGAAAAATGATTAAACAAATAACTTAAAGAGCCAGAAAAAATCCCTTTTATTCTCGTGATGTTTTCACCAGAAAGGTGAAATAACTTAATAGTATCTACTAATGGAAGTCCTGCCCCAACGTTGGTTTCATATAAATATTCTTTCTTATTTAAAGCCAACACATTTCTAAGTTGTTGATAATAATCCAAACTAAGAGTGTTCCCAATTTTATTAGAAGAAATCAAGTTAAAACCACCTTTAACCAAAGAAGTATAATCCGACACAAAAGCTTCGTTTGCAGTATTATCAATTGCAATAAGATTCTCTAAATTATTACATTTTGCAAATGAAATAACATCAGAAACATTGTAGGATTTACCCTTTTCATTTTTAATTTGGTTCCAGTTGGAATCTACACTAGCATCATTCAACAATAAAGTTGAAGAGTTTGCAACAGCAAAAATGTTAAACTCCAAAGATCTTCGTTTTGAAATTTCTTTTTGAGATTCAAGAATTTGGTTAATTAAAAGACTACCAACATTTCCATGACCAAATATCGCCAAGTTAATTTTCTTCTTTTTTAATAGCGTTAAATCTACTAAAGACTCAGGGCTTTCTTTTACAGTTGTACACATTGCTCTAGGATTTAAATAAAATGAATATCTTTTTTCTTTGTTTGACTTTTCAAACTTTCGTTTAAATCTGATATTAAATCTTCTGCAGATTCAATTCCACAAGACAGGCGGATTAAAGAATCTTTAATTCCAGATTTTAATCTAATCTCTCTAGGTATAGATGCGTGAGTCATTTGGGCAGGATGACATAGAAGACTTTTTACTCCTCCAAGGCTTTCAGCTAATTTGAAAAATTGAGTATTAGTTACAATTTTAACAGCTTCTTCTTGAGTATCTTCTTTTAGAGTGAAAGACACAATACCACCGAAGAGACCGTTTTGTTGACGTTTTGCAACTTCATGATTTTTATGAGAAGTTAATCCCGGGTAATAAACTTCTTGGACTGCTTCGTGACCCACTAAATATTTAGCCACTTTAAACGCATTTTCGCATTGTTTTTTATATCTAATTTCTAAGGTTTCAATCCCTCTTATGGTTAAAAAACAATCCCAAGGGCCTAATACTGCTCCAGATGCATTTTGTATAAATTTAATTTTTTCTGAAAGTGTTTCCGTTTTTGTAATAACCAAGCCAGCAACTAAATCGGAATGTCCACCAATATATTTTGTTCCACTATGAATTACTATATCTGCACCTAAATCTAAAGGATTTTGGGCTATCGGACTTGCAAAAGTGTTATCCACAATTAACAATGCATCAATACTTTCAGCAATTTTAGATATTGCTTTAATATCTGAAACTTTTAAGGTTGGATTTGTTGGCGATTCTATCCAAATAAGTTTTGTTTTACTACTAATTTGTGTTGCAATATTACTTGCTTCTGTAGTGTCTACATAATTAACTTTTATACCTAGTTTTTCATAAACATGGGTAAATAAGCGATAAGCGCCACCGTAAATATCATCTACAGCAATTACCTCATCACCTGAAGACAATAGTTTTAAAACAGCATCTATTGCTGCAAGCCCTGTTGAAAAAGCAAAACCAGCATTTCCATTTTCTAACTTTGCCACAACGTCTTCAAGAACTTGGCGTGTTGGATTATTACTTCTAGCGTAATCAAAACCTTTGTTTACACCAGGTGCTTCTTGAATAAATGTAGAAGTCTGATAAATTGGAACTGAAATAGCTCCTGTTAACGGGTCACTCGGAATTGAGTGAATAATTTGTGTTGCATTCATTTTTTTTAAATTTGAATTAATAATTAGATTAAATCAAAAGTCAAAATGCGTCTTATTACAGACGTACCTTTTAAAAAAAATGTTATTAAGAATATTAGAATCTACTGAAAGTAAATTCTTTTTGGTTATCTATCTAATTACTGGAAAACCAGTGAAAAAGTAGAATTTAGCACCTTCTTTACGAATAAAGGGTTGCTAAGGCTTCAAAGGGTCTAATCCCTCCACCTTTCTTGATAACAGTTTCAATAAGTGTTTGAACTTTGAGCTGCAAATATTCAGTCACAAAAAGTTAATATGCAAGCTTTTTATTAAAAAATATTTAAAATATTAAAACAAAAGCTTATTTAAGGTCTCAATTTTAGTATGAATTTTTGGATTTGCCTACGGTGTCGTATTACGTGAACAATAGCATGTTCCATTAATTGATCTACATCGTATCGTTGTCCCCAACGGACTAATATTTTATCTTCATTTTTATAATTTTCTAGCTGAATATTAGGATAATCTTCAAATAATTGTACATTAAATTGAAACATTTTAAGTAATTCAACTTGATATTCTGCTACAGAATTAAAATTTATTTTGTCTTTATAAACTATATTTTCACCCTTTGATTTTCGAATAACAATTGCATATCCATATCCTGATTCAATTACATGGGATAAAACAGTTTGTATCGACTTACAGTCTGGATCTTTAGTTTCTAAATCTGCTATTACAAATAATTCTTCTACTGATACATCTTCAATTAAAACATTTAATTCTAAAATAGCTTTTTCATATTCATCTAATAAAGCTCCAATTGCACCGTTTTTTCGGAAATTATTTTTCATAAAACTTATTTTAATATTTCATTTAAAATAGAAATATAATCCTTCCTATTGTTTACAAAATCCATTTCAGAAATATCGATAATTTTTATCATTTCATTATGTTGGTTTCTTATATACTCCATATAACCATCATTTATTTTCTGAAGGTAATTGGCTTCAATATCTTGCTCAAATTCTCGCCCTCGATTTTTGATGTTTTCTAGCAATCGTTCTGTATTTTGATATAAATACACATAAACATCAGGGTTTGGCAACTCCTTATGCATTATGTGAAACAATTTTTTATAAAGTATAAATTCTTCCTCTTGTAAAGTAATCTTTGCAAAAATCAGAGATTTATACCCATCATAATCTCCAATTACATTTTCTTTAAACAAATCGTATTGGGTTAGATCGTCTAATAATTGTTGATACCGATCTGCTAAAAATGACATCTCTAAAGGAAATGCAAAACGAACTGGATCCTTATAAAATTGTGGTAAAAATGCATTTTCCTTAAAGCGTTCCAACACTAATTTCGCATTAAAATCGGAAGCTAATTGAGTTGCTAAACTTGTTTTTCCTGCACCTATATTTCCTTCAATTGCCAAATACCTATATTTTGACAAATCGTAGTCTAAAATTGGATTTCGAAGCCATTTTGAAAGCTTAGTGATTTCAGTATCATCATTAGTTTCATTTAATAATACTTCCATGTTTTTATTTAAAACTGGATGAATAAATTCTGAAGTAATATTCACTAATGGGTTTAAAACAAATTTTCGGTTGGAAATTCCCGGATGAGGAACAATTAATTCGTCTGTATTTATAACCTCATCATTATAAAAAAGAATATCTATATCAATGGGTCTAGATGAGAATCCTGCTTTTTCATCCCTAATTCTACCCATTTGAGTTTCTATGGAAAGAATTGATGATAATATTTTATCTGCTCGATAGCTACTCTCTATTTCTATCACACAATTTAAAAAATCATCGCCATCAAAACCCATAGCTGGGGTTTGATAAATAGGAGAAATTTTTTTTATAGAACCTATCTGTTCAAATATTGAATTTACTGCTATTTGAAGAAATTCAAATTTATTACCTAAATTGCTTCCTAATGAAAGATATATTTTGTTTTTTGATTTAATGGAATCTAGTTTTAACTTGAATCACGAAATTAAGTAAAAGCTATATAAGTATCTTTAAAAAACTTAAAATCTTGTGTCGAATCTTAGTATAAAAGATCAACTTTCTGCTCAACGAATTTATCTAATACTGGCAGCCCTATTTATTGCTTCTTTAGTGGTATCTAACTTAATATTTCAGAAGTTTTTTTATTGGGATTTTTTTGGAATTTACACTTTCGAAATTTCTGTTGGAATTCTTCCGTATCCAATTACTTTTTTAATAACTGATATTATAAGTGAAGTGTATGGAAAACGTAAAGCCAATCAAGTAGTAACTGCCGGGATATTTGCCTCATTTTTCTCCATGTTGATTGTTTTTGTTTCTGGGATAGTGCCTGCTACCGATTGGAGCCCAATTAACGACTCTCTTTTTAACAAAGTGTTTGGAGCAACTGCTATAGCAGTTTTAGCATCGATGATGGCTTATTTATTTGCTCAATACGTAGATATTCAGATATTTCATTTTTGGAAACGACTTACTAAAGGGAAACATTTATGGTTAAGAAATAATTTCTCTACTTTTTTATCTCAATTTATAGACACTTTTACGGTTCTTTTTTTACTGTGTAGTTTTGGTAAAATTGATTGGGAGTTATTTGGAGCGCTACTATTAAGTGGATTTTTATTTAAAGTGTTAATTGCAGCTTTAGACACTCCTTTTTTATATTTAGCAGTTTTTGCGCTTAGAAAACGATTTGGGTTAAAAATGGGTGAAGAAATTGATTAGTTTTAATTTACTGAAATATTCACAACATAACCTTCGTTACTTCTCACATTAAAAATTGTGTTATCATCAAATATTAAATATTGACCTTTGATCCCTTTTAAAACACCTTCATAATTGGGAGTTTTTATTAAATTCAAACTTTTGGGTTTTTGTGGATATTGTAACACCGGAAAATCCATATGAGTTTCTTTGTTGTTTTCAATAAAATAATCTTTTGCTTCCTCAGGTATATATTCTTTTAATTTATTTCGCCATTCAACTAAATCTTCATCAGCAATTTTATTAGTAATCATGGTTCGCCAATTTGTTTTATCTCCCACATAATTTTTTAAAGCTACTTCTGTTATCCCAGCTAAATATCTATTGGGTACTTCGACAATTTCAATGGCTTCATGAGCCCCTTGATCAATCCAACGTGTTGGAACTTGAGTTTTACGGGTAACACCTACTTTTACATTACTACTATTGGCTAAATAGACTATATGTGGTTTTAATTGTACTGCTTTTTCATATTCTAAATCTCTGTCTTCAATATTTAGATGTGCTTTACTGAGCTCAGGTTTCATAATCCAATCTGCTGCTTGAGGGATTTCATAAAAACAATCATAACAAAATCCTTGACGGAATATTTTTTTTGCTTTTCCACAATTTAAACATTGAAATCCATCAAAGCTAATTTTTATCTTTTTGTCAAGCAATTGATTGACATTCAGGAAATCATCTTTAAACACTAAATAATACTGAATGGGTGAACCTAATTCTGTTTGCATTTTTGTAAGTACTCCGTGGTAGTTCATAGAAATAAAATGATTATTTTTATTGCATAAAGATACATTTTAATAATGCCGTTACCAATAGTAAATTCCATAGCCACTTGGTTTTTAAAAAAGAGAATTCATCAAATAGATTTATTCTTAAAATATCCTATTGACGTTCAAGAAGAGCTTTTAAAAGGATTAATTAACAAGGCTAGATTTACTGAAATAGGGAATCAATACGATTTTAATAGTATAAAAAACTATCAAGATTTTGCAAGTAGGGTTCCTGTAACTACTTATGAAGATAATGAATCTAGTTATGAGAGGTCACGAAAAGGAGAAAGCAATATTTTTTGGCCTACTCCCATAAAATGGTTTGCTAAATCTAGTGGAACTACCAATGCGAAAAGTAAATTTTTACCAGTTAGTAATGAGTCATTAGAAGATTGTCATTATGCAGCAAGTAAAGATTTACTATGCTTATATTTAAATAACAATCCCGATTCTGAGTTATTCCTCGGAAAAAGTTTACGTCTAGGCGGAAGTAAAGAACTATACAAACAAAATGGAACTGTATTTGGAGATCTTTCTGCCATATTAATAGATAATATGCCGTTTTGGGCTGAGTTTAGTAGCACACCTAGTAATGAGGTTTCTTTAATGGCTGATTGGGAAACTAAAATGCAAGCAATAGTAGATGAAACCATTAATGAAAATGTGACAAGTTTAGTTGGAGTTCCATCTTGGGTTTTAGTCCTGCTTAATAATGTACTAGAAACTACTCAAAAGAAAAATTTATTTGAAGTTTGGCCAAACCTAGAAGCGTATTTTCATGGAGGTGTAAGTTTTGATCCTTATTTAGAACAATACAGTAAATTACTTCCAAAAAGTAATTTCAGGTATTATGAAACTTATAATGCATCGGAAGGTTTTTTTGCAATTCAGGATAGAAATACAAGTAAAGAATTATTGTTAATGTTGGATTATGGAATTTTTTATGAGTTTATTCCTATGCATACTTATGAGACTTCAGAGGAAAAAATCATTCCTTTAAGTGAAGTAGAGCTGGGTAAAAACTATGCCATTGTAATCACTACTAATGCAGGTTTATGGCGTTATAAAATTGGAGACACTGTTCGATTTACATCCATTAATCCATATCGTATAAAAGTAACTGGACGAACCAAACATCATATTAATGTATTTGGAGAAGAATTAATAATAGAAAATGCAGAAGCAGCATTGAAGAAAGCGTCTAAGTTAACACATTCTGAAATTGTTGACTATACCGCCGGACCCATTTTTATGGAAGGGAAGGAAAAAGGTGCTCATGAATGGATTATTGAATTTAAAAAACAACCAGATAGTATTTCTACTTTTAATCAATTATTAGATGCATTTCTACAAGAAGCTAATAGTGATTATGAAGCAAAAAGGTATAACAATACCACATTAAATTTTCCAAAAATCCATGTTGCCAGAAAAGATTTATTTAAAAATTGGCTAAAACAAAATGATAAACTAGGAGGCCAGCATAAAATTCCTAGATTATCAAATTCTAGAGAGTTTTTAGAAGAATTACTAAAAGAGAATTAGATATAGAATTGAGAATGACTTATATAAATTCATAGTCAACAACCTTCAAACATTAAATGAATTAAAATAAGCATCGTTAAAAACCTTAATTTTTCGATAAAGTGTTTTTAAGCTGTTTTTAAATTTTCAAAACTCACAAATAAGTGCACTTTAACGAGTAATTATTCGCTTACAACTAATATTTTTGGTAGTACTTTTCGTACGCATTAAGTTTGTAGTGTTGTAAGAAATTAATAACCTCACATGAAAAATTTTATTTACATAGTTACAATACTTAGTTTTGTTGTTTCATTAACATCTTGCGGATCATCAGTTGCAATTCAAACTGATTCTGAGGATCAAGTTTTAAGTTATACCTTAAAAAACAAAAAGGAATTAATGGAACAAAAAATACTAAACAAGAAGAATAAAACTATCGTTGCAATTCCATAAAATTTATATTTGAATTAAATTTAAAAGCCTCTAAAGAAATTTACTTTAGAGGCTTTTTTTTATATAACACTTTTCTTAATCTAAGAAACAGCTTTTAATTTTTTAATAGTAGATTTATTAAGTTTCTGTTCTACATACTCTTTAGAAACTTCTAAACTTTTTTCATTTCCATCTGGCATTTCAAACATAGCATCTGTCAATACAGCTTCACATAAAGAACGTAATCCACGAGCTCCTAATTTGTATTCAACAGCTTTTTCAACAATAAAACCAAGTGCCTCTTCATTAATAGAAAATTTAATATCATCCATTGCAAACAATTTTTCATATTGTTTGATTATAGCATTTTTAGGTTGAGTTAAAATTGCTCTTAATGTTTCTTCATCTAATGGGTTCATGTAAGTTAGTACTGGAAGACGACCAATAATTTCAGGAATCAACCCAAAATCTTTTAAATCTTTAGGGATAATGTATTTAAGTAAATTATCCCGATCTACTACATCGTCTTGCATTGAAGCACTAAACCCTACTGCTTGTAAGTTTAAACGTTTCGATATTTTACGTTCAATACCACTAAAAGCACCACCAGCAATAAATAAAATGTTTTCTGTATTTACTTCGATAAATTTTTGATCTGGATGCTTTCGTCCTCCTTTAGGCGGAACATTTACAACAGTTCCTTCTAACAATTTAAGCAATGCTTGTTGTACTCCTTCTCCACTTACATCACGTGTAATAGAAGGATTATCCCCTTTACGAGCAATCTTATCTATTTCATCTATAAAAACAATCCCGTGTTGAGCTTTTTCAACATTATAATCAGCAGCTTGTAACAAGCGGGTTAAAATGCTTTCTACATCCTCACCTACATACCCTGCTTCGGTTAAAACAGTAGCATCAACTATTGCCAAAGGAACATTTAACATTCTAGCAATAGTTTTTGCCATTAATGTTTTACCCGTCCCAGTTTCACCAACCATAATGATGTTACTTTTTTCTATCTCAACATCATCATCTGTATTTTTCTGTAACAATCTTTTATAATGATTATATACAGCAACCGACATTACTTTTTTAGAATAATCTTGACCAATAATGTATTCATCCAAAAACTCTTTAATCATTCTTGGTTTTTTAAGCATGAGCTCCTCAGACAAATCACTATTTGACGAATGAGTTGCTTCTTCTGCTACAATTCCATGTGCTTGTTCAATACAACGATCACAAATATGCGCATCTAAACCAGCTATCAATAAGTTGGTTTCCGGTTTTTTACGACCACAAAATGAACATTCTAACTCTTCTTTAGACATATATCCTTCCTCTTAATTTAAATTTTATTTTCGAGTTAATATCTCATCAATCATTCCGTACTCTAAAGCTTTATCTGCTTTCATCCAGTAATCACGATCACTATCATCATATACCTTGTCATATTTTTGACCTGAATGTTTAGAGATGATTTCGTATAATTCTTTCTTTAATGTAAGAATTTCTCTTGTTGTAATTTCTATATCACTTGCTTGCCCTTGAGCTCCTCCTAATGGTTGGTGAATCATTACTCTTGAATGTGTTAATCCACTTCGTTTCCCTTTAGCTCCTGCACAAAGTAATACAGCACCCATTGAAGCTGCCATACCTGTACAAATAGTTGCTACGTCTGGTTTGATAAATTGCATTGTATCGTAAATACCTAAACCAGCATAAACCCCACCACCTGGAGAGTTGATATATATTTGAATATCCTTTGAAGCATCTGTACTTTCCAAAAACAATAATTGTGCTTGAACAATATTTGCGATTTGGTCGTTAATACCTGTTCCTAAAAAAATAATTCTATCCATCATTAAACGAGAGAATACGTCCATAGCAACAGCATTCATTTGTCGTTCTTCAATAATATTAGGAGTAAATCCCATAGGGTTCATACTGCTTGTTATTTCATCGTAATACAAGCTATTAATTCCTTGATCTTTGATTGCGAATTTTTTAAACTCTTTTCCGTAGTTCATAAATATGATTGTTTTTTAAATATAAAAAAAGCGTTGAATAATTACCGTTCAACGCCCTAAATATAATGATTTTATCGTTGAATTAACTATAGACTTCCTTAATGAATTTGTCGTAAGTAATTTCTTTTGTCTTTAATTTTGCTGTTTCCTTAAGGAAATTTAATAGTTTTTGACTATTTAATTGTTCTGAAAGACGTTTCACCTCTTCTTGATTAGACATGATACGAGCAGCAATAGAATCCAATTCTTCTTCAGAAGGATTAGTTTGTCCATATTGTGCCATTTGTCCTTTGATTAAGTTTTTAGAATAATCTTTCAATTCTTCAAAGGAAACTTGTATATCATTTTCTTTTCTAATTTTTCCTTCGATTAATTGAAAACGCAAACCTTTTTCGCTTTTCTCATACTCAGCTTTTGCTTCTTCTGCAGTCATTGGTTTTTCACCTGAAAACTGAATCCATTTGGTTAGAAACTCACCTGGTAAATCGAACTTAGTATTTGTGATTAAAGATTCAACCACTTCGTCCATCAATTTTTGATCACTTTGCTGAACAAATTGTCTTTCTGCGTCTTCTTTAATTTTTGCTTTTAATTCATCTTCCGTTTTAACAACATCTTTACCAAAAATCTTATCGAAGAATTCTTGATCTAATTCAGCCATTTCACGTTTGTTTACTTCCTTGATTTCGAAATTTACTTCAATTTCCAAACCATGTGCATCGTCGTGAGAAACGTCTAAATAGGTTTGATTTTGATGATCATCTGCAAACAAACCTTTAGTTTTTAATACTACTGTATCTCCAACCTTAGCTCCTATCAACTTTTTAAGTTGAGTTTTTCCTTTTATAACATCTAGAGGAAATGAAGTGTTTTTATCAATTCCTTTTTCTTCATTAGTAAAGGTCCCTGTAATTTCATCATCCTTTTCAACTTCATTTTTAGAAATCAATTTCCCATATTGCTTACGGATAGAAATAACTTGATCGTTGATCATTTTATCGTCTGCAACAATATTATAATGAGTAATTGCTTTTTTACCAACTACGTCAACTTCAAATTGTGGTGACAAGCCTAATTCAAAATCAAAAGTAAAATCTGGAGCATCCCAATCGATCTCTGCATCGTTTTTAGGAAGTGGATTACCTAAAACATCTAATTTTTCTTCAGTAAGGTAATTATGTAAAGCATCTTGAAGTAATTTATTTACTTCTTCAACTAAAACTGCTTTTCCGTATTGCTTTTTAACCATTCCCATTGGCACATGTCCTTTTCTAAATCCAGGAATGTTTGCCGTTTTACGGTAATCGCTTAAAATTTTCTGAACTTTACCAGAATAATCCTCTTCTTTAACTTCAACAGTTACTACTGCGTTTAAGCTGTCTATGTCTTTTTTTGTAATCTCCATTTTATAAAATAATTTTACCCCCTATTTTTGGGAGTGCAAAAATACAAAATGAAAGCCCTCAATACAAGTATTTTAAGAATTGATTAAGACTAGTCTTTGTCTTCTCCAATAACCGAATGAAGTATCGGTTGCAAAATAGACAATAAAACACTAAAAAGTAAAGCCCACCAAAAAGAAGCTACCGTAAAAGAATCTAGAAAATACCCGGCTAATTGTATCATTAAAGCATTGATAACAAACAAAAACAATCCCAATGTAATTAGGGTTGCAGGTAGGGTTAAAAACACAAACAAAGGTCTTACAAAAATATTTAACAAGCCGATAACCAATGCTACCCAAATAGAATCGGTAAAACTATCTACAGATATCCCTGGCAATATTTTCTGAAGAACAAAAACAGCTACTGCCGTCAATAATAATTTTAATATTAATTTCATGATTAGTTATTTTTTATAAAGATATAAAATCTCAAACTTTAAAAGTTTAATTTGATAATTTAATCAATTGAACTTTCTCATTTTCCTTTTCAAAATTATAAACGAACACATTTTGGGTTTGATTTGGGCTCCCCCATTTGTTATATATCGTTACTTTTATAAAAGTAGGTTCTGGTTTTTTATTCCCTAAATATGTAATATTAACAAGCCATTCTCCTACACCTAAATTATCAATAAAAAACTCATTACTAGATGATCCCATTTTCTTTTTGTTTTTTATTAAGTTTTTATTTGAGATTAATTTATACTCAAAAACATAAGATTGCTTATTTGGATTTACAAACTCAACATCAAACTCCGCCTCTGAAGTATTCCATTCAAAAACCATCCGCACCTCTTTTCTAAATTCATTTATATCATTAGCTGGAAGAAACGATTCTTTGATACCTGCTTGATTTTTTCTATTATAATAAAGCCATTCCATTTCGTTAAAATGTAGTTCATTTATTTTTTGATTACTGCTATCTTTTTGTTGCAACATGTACCCCATATACATCCGCCAAGCTCTTTTATATTTATCGTTGTTTTTATAGGCATTGGCTAAATCTCTATAGGACTGCAAATAGTATGGACGCAACTTAAATACTTTCTCATATAATTTTTCTGACTCAATTTTTGCATTCATATAATCCAATTGATATCCAATTGCTTTTAAAATTTCAGGGTTATCTTGGTTTTTATTTAAAAGATCATTTAATAATTGAATTGAAATAAGACGATCCTTATAATAATCATAAAATAGCTTAGCAATTTTAATTGATTCAATATAACTCTCTGGTTGAATTTTAATATGATCTTCATAATACTCTAAAGCTTTATTTTTGTCATCAAAACCTTTCATAATATTTGTCAAGCTATTATTCCACATAATTTCTTCAGAGGTAGTAATAGCATCATTATAATAAAACGATTTATTGGTGTATTGCTCAGAAATATTCTTTTTATGTTGATTAATAGTATTATTTCCACTGTTTTTAGTAGTAATCACTACAACACCCCCAACCCCCATACTTCCATATTGATTGGTTGCTCCTAAAGATTTAAGTATATGGACACTTTCAATTTCACTTAAACTAATAGGTGGTTCATCGTTAAAAATTATTCCATCAACTTCCCATAAAATAGTTGTATTATTTCTAATAGAAAGTTTACCGGTACTTGGATCTTTTCTAACACCTGCAACTTTTCCATCTAGTGCTTCTGCTAAAGAAATGTAACCTAAATCTATTTTATCACCATTAACATAGGCTATGGAATAACCTGATGTTTCTGGGTTTATCTCTCCTTTTGAGGTTGAAAATTTTCGTTTAGATTTATTAAAGTCGTTTTCATTATTAGTAGATTTTACAACGACCTCATCTAGTTCATTAGTTTTTACAAACATTTTTATATTTAAAACGCTTGTTATATCCTCAATTAAGATACTTATTGTTTCAAAACCTATGTAACTATACTTAATTATATCACCAGATTTAGCTTTTATTAAATACTCCCCTTTTATATCTGTTTCAATCCCTTGCTTATTTTTATTTAGAGTAACATTAACTTTAGGTAATGCAACATTTAAATAAGTAACTTTACCGTAAATATTTTGTAATTTTTCGTTGTTAATTTGAGCAAACAAAGGATTGACGAATATTAACAAAAATACAATTAGAAAACTTTTCTTTAAATTAATAAAAAAATTCATTCTCTAAAGATATGAAGTTTTGAACTTCATTATAAAAATCAACTGGGTTTTCGGCATGCAACCAATGTCCTGCATTGGTAATGGGTTTGATTTTAGAATTAGGAAAATGGTGCTTTATTAAAAACTCATCTTCCAATTCAATATAATTGGAGCTTGCTCCTTTTATAAACAAAGTATCTCCATTAAATTTTAAAGTTCCTGAAAGCTCTTTACCTACTTCTTCAATATTCTTTATTAATACGGGTAAGTTTATTCGCAATCCTAATTTCTCCTTTTCAACCCAATATAAGTTTTTAAGTAAAAACAACTTAACCCCCATCGATTTTATATAAACAGAAAGCACTTCATCTGCTTGTTTTCTTGATTTAATTACATTAAAATCTAATGAAGACAATGCTTTTAATATATCTTGATGATGTAATGGGTAAAATTTTGGGGAAATATCGGCTACTATCAATTTTGAAACCATTTCTGGATAGGTAACCGCAAAATTCATAGCTGTTTTTCCCCCCATGGAATGACCTAATAATACTAAATTTTTTAAATTATAAATGTCACAATAGTGCTTTAAATCTTCCACCATTACCTCATAACTAAAAGACTCATTATGAAAACTTCTACCGTGATTACGTTGATCTACTAAATGTACTTGATAACCCAACTCACTAAATTTTTTACCTAGTGTTTTCCAGTTATCACCCATTCCCATAAAACCATGAAGTATAACAAATGACTTTCCTTCTCCAATAATATTTGAATGAAGTAACATTATATTAATTTTTGCAAATAATCGCCAATTACATTTTCCATCCCCAAATAAATAGACTCGCAAATTAATGCGTGACCTATCGATACTTCTAATAGATTAGGAATATTTTCCTTAAAAAATCGAATGTTTTCTAGAGATAAGTCATGACCTGCATTAATACCTAGTCCTAATTCATTAGCTCTTATTGCACATTCTGTATAAGATTCAATTGCTTTTTTATTTCCCAATCCATATTGTTTGGCAAATTCTTCAGTATATAATTCAATCCGATCTGCACCAGTTTCAGCAGCTCCTTCAATCATTGCTAAATTAGGATCTATAAATATAGACGTTCTAATGTCTTGTCTTTTACATTCTGAAATGATTTCAGATAAAAATTCTTTATTCTTAATTGTATCCCAACCAGCATTAGACGTTAATGCATCTATTGCATCTGGAACCAATGTTACTTGAGTTGGTTTAATTTCAAAAACCATTTTTAAAAAAGACTCAATTGGATTTCCTTCAATATTATACTCTGTTGTTATGATGGGTTTTATATCATACGCATCTTGATACCGAATATGTCTTTCGTCTGGACGTGGATGTATAGTTACTCCTTCAGCTCCAAACTTTTGAACATCTATTGCTGCTTGTATAACACTAGGTGTATTACCCCCTCTTGAATTCCGTAAAGTTGCAATTTTATTAATATTGACACTTAATTTAGTCATAATATATTTTTTAAAACGTCAAAAATACAATTTGAACTATGCATTTAAAGCTATTTTTTAAGTAATTTGCAAAAAATAACGATTGTGAATACACAACAATACATAATTAACGACATCGCGCCTTTTAATGTTGAAGCTAACATATTAGAGGTTCAAAATATATTTAATCAACTTACTTACTCTCACGTACCTGTAAAAAAAGATGGAATATATGTAGGTTGTATTTCTGAAAATGATGCTCATTGTTTTGAAGGAACTAAACAATTGAATGATTACCTATATGCTTTAGAAACTTTTTTTGTGAGAGAAAGCACTAATTGGTTAGATATATTGGAAGCATTTGCAATGTATAACAGCAATATAATGCCTGTACTATCTAAAGACAATGTCTATTTAGGTTATTACGAATTAAGTGATATAATGGCATTATTTAACAACACTCCGTTTTTAAATGAAGCTGGTGGTATTATTGTAATTGAAAAGGATCAAAGAGATTATTCTTTTAGTGAAATTTGCCAGATAATTGAATCTAATAATGCTAAGATATTAGGAGTTTTTATTTCAAAAATGGATGAAGATGTAGTTCAAGCTACTATAAAAATAGGACATATTGGAATGAATGCAATTGTACAAACTTTTAGACGCTACAATTATCATGTAATTTCCAACCATGAAGAAGATCGTTTTATTGAAGACTTAAAGGATCGTTCTAACTATTTAGACAAATACCTAAATATTTAATTTTATGAAAATAGGTGTTTACGGACAGTTTTATCACGAAGATTCTGAAATCTACATACAATATATTCTTGATGCACTTCAAAATAAAAATGTAGAAATAGTTGTTGAAGAAAAATTTTTAAAAAGCATCAATAAGAATAAAGAAATCTCTAAAAATTATTCTAAAATCTCTTCTTTTAAAGAAATTGATGGCAGTTATGATTTTTTTATAAGTATTGGTGGTGATGGAACCTTATTAAAATCCGTTACCTATGTAAAAGATTTCGGTATTCCAATAATTGGAATTAACACAGGTAGGTTGGGCTTTTTGGCAACCATCCAAAAAGAAGAAATTACAGATAAATTACACCAAATATTAAATGGAAATTATTTTATTTCGGAAAGAAGTTTACTTTCAATTTCAACCGATCCAAAAATTGAAGAAATTCAGCCCCTTAATTTTGCCTTAAATGAAATTGCTGTAAATAGAAAAAACACTACTTCTATGATTAAGGTGGAAACCTTAGTTAACGACAAACATTTAACATCCTATTGGTCTGACGGGTTAATAGTTTCTACACCAACTGGGTCTACAGGTTATTCATTAAGTTGTGGTGGACCTGTCATCGACCCAAGTACCAACAGTATGGTCATCACTCCCATTGCTCCACATAATTTAAATGCAAGACCTCTTGTAGTTCCTGACAATTGCACTATAACATTAAAAGTTTCGGGTAGAGGTAAATCGCATTTAGTTTCATTAGATTCTAGAATTGCTACTCTAAAAAACAATACCATTATAACCATTAATAAAGCTCCATTCCATATAAAACTGGTTCAGCTTTCTGAAGATAGTTTTATAAAAACACTTCGAAAAAAATTATTATGGGGTGAAGACAAACGAAATTAAACAATAAATCGTTTTTATTTTTGTTAATCAACAGAGACTATTCAACATATAGTTCCTAGATGCCAAGTTTATTATTATATTTGCAGACTTTTAGCTTTATGAGGTTATTTACCGTTATATTATTAGTATTATTTACACCCTTATTTATGCAATCTCAAACTTATGAGATTGGTGGATTTTTAGGCGCTGCAAATTATATAGGTGACGTTGGTAGTACCACTTATATTGCACCTAAAACACCCGTTTTTGGAGCTCTTTTTAAATGGAACAGAAGCCCTAGACATTCTTTTAGAGGCACTCTTTTATTTGGACAAATTGAAGGTGATGATAGTAAATCTTCAGATACAAGAAGAAACGAAAGAGGTTATAAATTTGAGAATAGTCTAATTGAACTTACGGTAGGACTTGAATACACATTTTGGGAATTTAGTATGTATAGCGGGCAACACGCACATACACCCTATTTATTTACAGGTTTATCCTATACTAGATACAACTCTTTAGTTAAAAGGAATGATGATGTAATAGTTGAAGATGGTAAAGCCGGATCCGTTGCAATTCCTATGGTAGTAGGCTATAAAACAACACTCGGAACAAAATTTGTTTTAGCAGCAGAAATTGGAGCACGATATACTTTCACAGATAATCTGGATGGAAGTAATCCTAATAAAGTAAGAGACAGTCAAGATAATTTAAGTTTTGGAAATGTCAATAATAATGATTGGTACGTTTTTACAGGAATAACATTAACTTACACTTTTGGAAGAAAACCTTGCTATTGTAATTTTTAAATGAGCCTATTAAAAAAAATAAACCTTACTAATTTACCAACCCATATAGCAATTATTATGGATGGGAATGGCAGATGGGCTAAAAAGAAAGGGCTTCTTAGAAATATAGGGCATCAAAATGGAGCAAAAACAGTTAAGAGAGTAGTAGAAGCTTGTGCAGAAATCAATGTTAAATATTTAACACTATATGCATTTTCATCAGAAAACTGGAATCGTCCAAAATTAGAAGTAGATTTATTGATGAAACTACTAATTTCATCATTAAAAAAAGAACTAAAAACTCTTCAAAAAAACAATATAAAACTCACAACAATTGGTAATATTGACTCCTTGCCAGATAAAGTATTCATTGAGCTTAAAGATGTTGTTGAGAAAACAAAAAACAATACAAGACTTACTTTAACACTTGCATTGAGCTACGGCTCTAGAGAAGAATTAATAAAAACTATTCAAGAGATTAGTCTTAAAGTTAAAAATAACCTAATTTCGCCCGAAAATATTGACAAATCGGTAATTAATAATCATCTTTACACACGAAATTTACCAGACGTAGATTTACTAATACGCACCAGTGGTGAGCAACGTATTAGCAATTTTTTACTTTGGCAAATTGCGTATGCTGAATTGTACTTTACAGAGACACTTTGGCCAGATTTTAACAAAGAAAACCTTTTTGAGGCAATATTAAATTATCAAAACAGAGAACGAAGATTTGGAAAGACAAGTGAACAACTTAAATAATAGTCCACTATTGAATATGTATAAAAAGACTTATTGTATTTTATTATTTACAATACTCTTTGCTTTTACTCTTTCTGCACAGCAATTACCGCTACAAGGGAATAAAAAATATACTATAAAATCATTAACTGTTTCTGGAGAACAAAGTTTTAATGAAAAAACAGTTATTGCTTTTACAGGACTAAAAGTAGGAGATCGAATTTTTATTCCTGGCGAAAAACTAAGTGAAATAACAAGGAAACTTTGGGAGCAAGGACTTTTTAGTGATATAGCTTTTTATGTTACCAACATTGTAGGAGATGAAGTAGATCTAGAATTACATATAGTAGAACTACCCAAAATAAAAGATGTTACTATCGTTGGTGTCAAAAAAGGAAAAAAGAAGGAAATTATTAAGGACAATAATTTAAAGCCTGGAATAAAAATCACAAAAAACCTTATCACAACAACCAAAAACTATATTAAAAAGAAATATAGAGAGGAAGGTTATTTTAACACAGAGGTAGATATCATAACTGTACCTTATGCAGATTCTTTAGGTATTGAATTCTCCAAACACCTAACTGTAAAGATTAATAAAAATAAAAAAGTTAAAATATCTTCTATAGACATTAAAGGAAATCAAGAAATAAAAGATAGTAAACTAAAAAGTTCTATGAAAGATACCAAAGAAAAATCATTCTTTCGTATCTGGAAAAGATCAAAATTTACTGAATCTACCTTTGAAACAGATAAAGAGTCCATGTTAACAACATTTAGATCTAACGGTTTTAGAGATACTAGAATTATTAGTGACTCTATTACTAAAATAGATGACAAAAACATTGTCTTAAAAATTAATGTTGAAGAAGGTAAAAAATATTATTTCGGAAAAATTAACTTTATAGGTAATAGTGTTTATACAAATTCTCAATTAAGAAGAGTTTTAGGAGTAGGAGAAGGAAATGTTTATAATGGTGTTCTTTTACAAGAACGTATTGAAGATGCTACCAATCCCGAAGCTGATGACCTTACAAACTTATATCAAAACAACGGTTATCTTTTTTCTAGAATTAATCCAGTAGAAGTTGCTGTCAGAAATGATACTATCGATTTTGAAATTAGAATTCATGAAGGTAAAATTGCTTATTTTGACCACATTACTGTTGTAGGTAATGATAAAACTAACGATCACGTTATTTACAGAGAAATTAGAACTCGCCCAGGTCAAAAATACAGTAAACGAAATGTTGTAAGAACTATTAGAGAATTAGGTCAACTTGGATATTTTGATGCTGAACAAATATCTCCAAATTTTAAAAATGTGGATCCAAACAATGGTACTTTAGATATGGAGTATTCGGTTGTTGAAAAAGGTTCCAGTCAAATAGAACTACAAGGTGGTTATGGTGGTGGAGGATTTGTTGGTACTTTAGGTTTATCATTCAACAATTTCTCAGTTCGTAATATATTTAATAAAGACGCATACCATCCATTACCTATGGGAGATGGTCAAAAACTATCCATTAGAGCACAAGGAAGTACTTATTACCAAACTTATAGCTTGTCATTAGTAGAGCCTTGGTTAGGTGGTAAAAAACCGGTACAACTTAGCACTTCTTTTTCTCATACTATCCAATATTTCTATGATTATAGAACTAGAGATGTAGATAAAGATCGGCGTTTTTTAATTACGGGTGGTGCTGTAGGATTAGCTAAAAGGTTAAAATGGCCAGATGATTATTTTACACTTTCTCATTCAATAAGCTACCAACACTATAATCTAAAAAATTATAATACTGGACTATTTACTTTTGGTGATGGTGAATCTAATAATTTAGCTTATACAATTGGTATTAGTAGAAATAACACAGCTACTAATCCAATATTTCCAATGTCAGGTTCAGAGTTTAGTGTTAGTGCAAAAGTAACTTTACCATACTCTGTTTTTAGTGATACCGATTGGGAAGCTATAGATAATGAACGTGACGAATTAGAAGAAGTTGGTCCATTAGATCCAGAATATGTTGATGCTACAGAAAGGATATCTGAAATTGATCAAGAAAAATTTAAATGGTTAGAATACTATAAATTAAAATTTAAAGGTACTTGGTATACAAGACTTGTTGGAAAAATGGTTTTACGTCCAAGCGCAGAATTTGGCTTTTTAGGAGCATATAATCAAGATATAGGAGTTGTGCCTTTTGAACGTTTCTTTTTAGGTGGAGATGGACTTGGAACATACAGTTTGGATGGTCGTGAGGTAATAGCATTAAGAGGTTATCCAAATCAGTCATTATCTACTATTGATGGAAATGCGATTTATAATAAATTCTCATTAGAATTACGATATCCAATTACCTTAAAACAACTAGCATCCATATACGCATTAACCTTTATAGAAGGTGGTGCAGCTTATGATCATTTCAAAAATTATAATCCTTTTCAATTAAAAAGGTCTGCTGGCGTAGGATTACGTATATTTATGCCTGCATTTGGATTATTAGGAATTGATTTTGGTTATGGATTTGATCCTGTACTAGGTGGTTTTCAACCAAATGGATGGGAAACTCACTTTATTATTGGACAACAATTTTAATAATGGCACGATATTTTCTTAACATACAACTAACAACTATGAAAACAAAAAAGTTATTACTTATTACCCTTACTCTTTTGTGTTTTACTTTTGTAGCTAACGCACAAAGAGGAGTTCGAATTGGATATATTGACATGGAATATATTCTTGAAAACGTTCCTGAATACAAAGAAGCATCTACTCAATTAGATGGAAAAGTTCAGCGATGGAAAAAAGACATTGAAAAGAAAATTGATCAAATTGAGCTTTTAAAAATTAATTTAAGCACTGAAAGAGTATTATTAACAACTGAATTAATTGAGGAAAGAGAAGAAGATATAAAAGTTTTGGAAGATGAAATGTTGAAATATCAACAAGATCGTTTTGGACCCAATGGAGATTTATTTATTCAAAGACGTCAATTAGTTCAACCAATACAAGATCAGGTATTTAATATTGTTCAAGATATAGCTGAAAACAAAAAATACGATTTCATATTTGATAAATCAGCTGATATAGTTATGCTTTTCTCAGCAGATAGACATGATATTAGTGATATTGTTTTACGAAGTATAAATCGAACTGCTAAAAGAGAAGAAGCAAATACCAAAAGGGAGAAAAAAGAAGTGGAGCGAACAGAAGATCTATCTTTAGAAGAAGATAAAGCAATAACCGAAAGAGAAGAGGCAATTGAAGCAAAGAAAGATGCTCGTGAAAAAGAAATGGAGGCACGTCAAAGAGTTCGTGATTCAATACGTGCTGTAAAAAAGGCTGAATATGATGCTAGAAAACAACAGATTCTAGAAGAAAGGCAACGTAAAAAAGATTCTATTTTAGAAGCAAGAGCTAATAGAAATACCCCTACTCCAACAAACAATGATCCTGACGGAGATGGAGATGGCAATAATAACGGAACGAAATAGAAATAATTAACAATAAATAACACTTAATTTTTAATACAATTACAATGAAAAAAATGAAATCATTATTCGTAGCTATCATGCTTATTATCGGAGCTACCAGTTTTGTAAATGCACAAACTAAAGTTGCCCACATAGATACTCAAGCATTAGCAGAGTCAATGCCAGAAATGAAAGCAGCTCAAAGTCAATTAGAAAACTTGCAAAAAACATACGATACTGAAATTAAAACTTTAGTAAAGGAGTTTGAAACTAAAATCAAACAATACGAAGTTGAAGCAGAAAGTAAAACAGCTGAAGAAAATGCAAAACGTGCAGAAGAAGTTCAAGGTATGCAAACAAATATTAATGCTTACAGACAAGGTGCTTTAGAAGATTTACAAAAAAAGCAAGAAGATCTTATTGCTCCAATTTTAGATAAAGCTAGAACTGCAATTGAAAAAGTTGGAAGAGCACAGGGGTACCATTATGTAATGGACAGTAGTACTTTACTATTAGCTGAAGGAAAAGATTTATTAGTTGATGTTAAAAAAGAATTAGGAATTTAATTTCTATTTTTTTAATAAAATATTTTCAAACTGCTCTCCATTTGGTGAGCAGTTTTTTATTTTTATAAAATGAACAATCAACCAATAGGACTTTTTGATTCTGGTGTAGGTGGCACTTCCATTTGGAAAGAAATTAATATTCTGCTGCCTAATGAAAGTACTATTTATTTAGCAGATAGTATTAACGCTCCTTATGGGTATAAGTCCATTGACGAAATTATTTCATTAAGTATAAAAAACACTGAGCTTCTATTACATATGGGCAGCAAATTAATTGTTGTAGCTTGTAATACGGCAACAACAAATGCAATCTCTATTTTACGTGAAAAATTTGATATCCCTTTTATTGGCATTGAACCTGCAATTAAACCTGCGGCACTAAATTCTAAAACAAAAAGTATTGGAATTTTAGCAACAAAAGGAACATTAAACAGTAATTTATTTTCTATAACGTCTGATGAATTTAAGGGAGATATTAAAGTTACAGAAGTTATAGGTGAAGGTTTAGTTCCTTTAATAGAAAATGGCAACTTAGATACTTTAGAAATAACTACACTGTTAAATAAATATCTTCAACCCATGAAAAAAGAAGATATTGATCATTTAGTATTAGGGTGTAGTCACTATCCCTACCTAATTCCACAATTAGAATCCCTTTTACCAAAACATATTAAAATAATAGATTCGGGTGAAGCTGTTGCTAGACAAACAAAAAATATTCTTGAACAAAATCAACTATTGTCAAATAGCATTAAAACACCTACATTACAGTTTTTTACGAACTCAAATACTGCTGCTCTGGAGATTCTTTTAAAAGATTATTTAAGTACTATTTTAATAAATAAAAAGGCTTTTTAATTATTGAAAAAAAGCTAATAATTCCTTTTTTCGAGAAGGACTTACCATAATTTGTTTTCCATTTTCTAAAACAACGTTCCCACCCTTTCCCTTATTATAAGTAACAATTGCATTTACATTAACTAAATAAGATTTATGTACACGAGCAAATCCACTTTCAGTTAAAAGATCATCAAAATATTTAAGGGTTTTACTTACAAGTTTCTTTTTATCATTTAAATATATGTGAGTATAATTATCATCTGCTTGACAATACAGTATTTCATTTACTTCTATCACTTCAAAACCATTTTGTTGGGGTATAGTTATCTTCCCAGTTATTTTTGAGTTAATAGGCTTTAAAACGGTATTTTGAAGATTATTCTCCTTTTCTTTAATTTCTAACACATAATCAACCGCTTCAATTAATTTATCAATAGAAATTGGTTTAAGCAAGTAAGATGACGCATGAGCATTTAGTGCATCTAATGCATATTGATTGTAAGCTGTTACAAACACGGTTTCAAATTGCCTATCCCCAACCCTATCAAGCAAATCGAATGCATTTCCATAAGGCATTTCCACATCAAGAAACACTAAATCCAAATCATGGTTTCTTATTAGAACTAATGCCTCTTCGATATTCTCTGCCTCACCTAAAAGTGTAACTCTTGGGCAATATTTAGAAAGGTAATTTTTTAAAATATCCCTACTGCTTTTTTCGTCTTCAACAATTATTGCTTTTAATTCCATTTTATTTTTTCAATCTTTCTTTAATATCAATACCACTTTAGTTCCTAACTCGTCTTCATTTTGATTTACATCTTCAATTATAACATCAACTTTATCTTGATACATTTCATTTAGAATAGTAATTCTATTTTGAATATTTCCCATTCCTTTTGACTTTTGTTTTTTCTGATTATCAGTTTTTAATTCTTTAGATTTTTTTCGACCTATCCCATTATCAATTATTGATATACGAACACTTTCCGAATCTATTCTTTCAAAAACTATGGATAAATTACCCTTTTCTTTTTTATAGCGTAAACCATGCCAAACTGCGTTTTCCACATATGGCTGAAGTAACATAGGTGGTATTACAAAATCATTGACATTTAATTTATCATCAACAGTGATTGTATATTCAAATTTATCTTTAAATCTAAAGTGTTCTAATTTAACGTAGAGTTTTAATAATTCTATTTCCTTTTCTAAGGGTATAAAATCTTCTTCACTATTTTCTAAAACTGAACGCATTAATTGTGAAAATTCACTTAAATACTTATTTGCTGCACGCTCATCATTACTGGCAATAAAACTATTTACAGAATTCAATGCATTAAAGATAAAATGTGGATTCATTTGAGTTCGCAAGGATTTTAATGCCAATAAATTGTTTGCATATTTTTGTTGCTTTACACTCTTAAACAATACATAAGCTGTAATGATTAATAATAAAGCTATAATAATTAATGATCCAATTATCCAGCGCTGAACTCGTAGATTTTTTTGAGAAAGCTCTTTGTTTTCATTTGCGAGTAAATACCGGCTTTCATTAAGTTGACGTTCATTCTCAAGACTTACAATTCTATTTTGTTTAAATGCAATTTCTCTTCTAAACCTTGCTGCTTGTGAGATCTCTTGTTCTTTTATAACATATAATTCATCTACTAATTCAACGTATTTCTGGTAACTTTCTGCTGCTTTATCAAACTCTCCTAAATCATTATATATTTCGGAAAGTTTACGAGTTGCATCTTTTTCAACTATTAAATCTTCTTTTTTGTCAGCTTCAACAATACTTTTTTCTAGAAAAGGAATGGCATCTTTTGACCTTCCTTGAGAAACATAAGCATTGGCAATTTTATAATTTTGTCTCTGCTTAGTTAAAGGACTATTAAGCTCTTTACCTATGGAATCTGAGACATCCATTGCTTCAATTTCTTCAAGAGTTTCTTCCCTTAACTTTATTTCTGCATCATAATTTTGTGATTGATTATAAAAATCTGCTACTTTATTTTTCTCTTCGACTGCTCGTTTTTTATTTTCATTCTCAGCTAATGACAATGAGTTTCCAAAATAATCATTAGCTTCTTCAAGTTCGCCACCTTGAGCATAAGCTTCGCCAATTTTGGAATTTAAGTCTGTAATTTTAGGTGTAATTTTATGGGTAACTGCAAGGTCTAATCCCATTTGATAATTAGAAACACTCTCAACTGGGCTATTAATTGCATTATAAGTATCACCTAGGCCTTCATATGCTTCTACTCTCTGATAATTTGACAGGTTTTTTTCTAACAAATTAGAATATGTTACAATGCTTTCTTGATAATTATTATTGAGTCGATATGCTTCAGCTAATTTTATTTGTAAATTAATTGAAGAACTTGAGTCTGATTTATTTTCTGAAATAGAAGATAAACTTCTTTTATAATTAGCTATTGCTAAATCGGGTTGTTCCCAATATAGATTTATATTACCTAAAGTTTCAAATGAAATTTGGTTTTCTTCTAAAGAAGGACTTTTACCAGTTACAGATTCTAAAGCTTTAGTTACAAATTCAATACTTTTTTTTGCATTTACTTTTTGAAAATATTTTGCAGAGTCAATATACACCACAAATAATCCTTTTCCTCTTTTTGGACTTCTTTTAGATCCTCTTATTTTATTAGACTCTTCCTCATTCTCAACTAATACCGTAATTTTTTTTTGATTTTTAATGGTATAGTAAACTGTTTTAAAATTGTCACTTCTTACAATTAATTCATCTCCAATTTTCACAGAAATAAAAAATTCACCAGCTTTGTTTGTAGTTGTATAATTTCCTCCTGTAACTTCAACATTTACTTTTGTAACCGGGATATCTGTCTCTGCATTTCTTACTATTCCTTCTAATATAAAAAATGTTTCATCATTAGATACTGCATCGCTTATTTGTGCATTTAAATGTCCAAATACAGCAAATGTTACTATAATAAGAATAGATTTAAAAAATGTCATTCATGATAATTACATGGTAAACTTACATACTTTAAATCAGATTCTAAAATCCATAGAATTTAAAATATTCTAAAATACCCATTTTAATACCTGCAATAATCATCTTCCCTAAAAAACAAGACTATTTCCCTAATTGAAAGGTGCCATTCCCTCAATTGTTATTTTTTTTAAAGAAAGATAGATTTAGGTTTACTAAGTATTAAAAAGAATAAAATAAATACTTTAAAACAATAGAAGATGAAAACATTAAAAACAACTTTATTATTAATTGCTATCTTATTTTCAATTTCATGTATAGCAGAAATCAAAAAACCTTTTAACCCATTAAATGAAATTAAAAAGGGAATCAACACTAAAGATCAATACATTAAAGTTGCTTTATTGTTAGATACCAGTAATAGTATGGATGGATTAATAGATCAAGCCAAAGCTCAATTATGGGAGATTGTAAACGAATTATCTTATGCAAAATGTGAAAGTCAACACCCTAATTTACAAATTGCTTTATATGAATATGGAAATGACGGTTTGAGTTCATACGATGGTTATATTCGAAAAATATTAAACTTTACAGATGATTTAGACGATGTCTCTAAAGAATTATTCTCCTTAACTACAAATGGAGGAAACGAATATTGCGGAACTGTAATTCAGAAATCCTTAGACAACTTAGAATGGGGTAATAACGAAGATGATTTAAAAATGATTTTTATTGCCGGAAACGAACCTTTTACACAAGGGAAAGTACATTTTAAAGATGCTGCTACCAATGCCAAAGAAAAAGGAGTAGTCGTAAACACAATCTTCTGTGGAGATTATAACCAAGGTATTTCTTCTAGTTGGAAAGAAGGTGCTCAAATTGCGTATGGAGATTACATGTCAATAAACCACAATCAACAAACAGTTCATGTTGCTACACCCTATGATGATAAAATCCTTCAATTGAATATTAAACTTAATAAAACCTATGTCTATTATGGGCAAAATGGGAGAGTTAAAATGTCTATTCAACAAGAACAAGACAGTAACGCTTCAGAGTATAGTAAAGCTAATGCTGTCAGCAGGACTGTTACCAAAGGAAGTAGATTATATAAAAACAGTTCTTGGGATTTAGTAGATGCTGAAGAAGAAAATGAAGATTTTAGTTATGAAGAGCTAAAAGAAGAAGAGTTACCAGATAATTTAAAAAACAAAACTCCTTCCGAAATTAAATCATATGTTGAAATACAAAGAAAAGATAGAATTAAATTACAAAATGAAATAAATGAAATAAATGAAAAACGAAAAGATTATATTTCTAATAATAAAAGTGAAAACTCTAATGCTTTAGAAAGTGTCATGATTAATGCCATAAAGAAACAAGCAAAATCAAAGAACTACACTTGGGAATAGCTATTCTTTTCATATAAAAAAGCTCCGTATGGAGCTTTTTTATATACTAGTTAATTGCAGGACAATTACAATCATAGGGTTCGTCACGCTTCCCTAAAAAGTCAAATCCTAATGTTATTTGATGATAGCCACCACTATCAAATTTTACGCTACCTGTTTGTTGAGTATACGTATATGCAAACATAAATTTATTAAAATTAATACCTATCACTGGAGTTATATATTGCAGTTTTTGATTTTCAACCTCAATTCCATCTAAATATTCAGCTCCATCAAAACTTCTTCTATATGAAATTCCACCCCATAATTTTCCAAAATTCATGGCTCTATAGAATTTCATATTTATATCAACTGATTGCTCTCCTGTTCTCTCTTGAAATTGAAACATAAATGAAGGCTCGTATGTCCAAGTTGCTCCATATTTACCAATTGCATATGCTGCAGACAAGATATATTTACGCTGATTAGCAGACTCATAATCAGACGAATTTATGTCTCTATTCTGAAACATTAAGTTTTTAACAGTAAAATGTCCTGAAAAGTTTAGAAAGTTATATGAAACTCCTGCGTCAATGTTAAAATACGAAGTACTTTGAATTATACCTGCTACAATTGGATCGAAATCAGTTGGATCAAATTGAGTTTCATCTAATCTAGATTGTATTAATCCAAAACTCAAACCAAATGATAATTGATTTAAATCGGCATCACTTCTTGAAAACATAATATGATGAGCATAGGTTAAATATCCTCCAGTTTGAGAATGATACCCATTTTTATCATTAAAGAATATTGCTCCTACTCCAGACCTTTCTCCTACTCTAGCATTAAAACTTAATGTTTGCAGGTTAGGTGCTTCATTTTGATCAAACCATTGTTTCCTTGCAGTCAATCTTATTTGATTATGTGAAGCTGCTCCAGCCATTGAAGGATGTAATAAATATAGATTATCTGAAAAATAATCTGAATATACAGGGATACCATCTTGTGCAAATGTTATCTGTGATAACAAAACAAATAAGATTAGGTAATATTTTTTTATACTCATTGTCATTGTTGCTGTTTTCTATCTTTTAAGGGTAAAATGTCCTCTAAATTCTTTTTTAGTATTGTTTTCGGTATACTCTACTCTAAACCAGTAATCGCTAGAAGGCATCGGGTTTCCGTTATAGGAACCATCCCAACCTTCAGAGAGTGGGCTTAATTGTTTTAGGAGTTTACCAAAACGATCAAATATATAAATTTTTGCGGTAGGGTCCCCATTTGCAATACCAATGATATTCCAAGTATCGTGATACCCATCTTGATTCGGTGTCATAAACTGTGGATAGTCAATCACTCCCACATCAATAGTTACACTTCCACAACCATTTACATCTTTTATGGTAACGGTGTGATTTCCTGGAAGGACATTAACAAAAGTGCCACTTTCTTGGAAAGGGTTATCATCTAATTGAAACACAAATTCTCCTTCATCCATTACCGTAGCTACAATATTATGATTTGAAGAAAAAGCATCCGTTACCTCTACCGTATAATCAATTGGCGGTGATGATGTCACTACCGTTGTAGAGGTACTAGCCATACAACCTGTTAGTATTTCGGTTACTGTTACGGTATAGGTACCTTCTTGCAAAGCCGTGATGGATGCTCCAATCTCACCTAGTAATACCTCTGAATTTAATTGCCATTCAAATATATAAATACTTGGATCCAATCCAGTATCAATTACAGGTGGTGAAGCACTACCTTCTTCTGCCGGTATTGGATTGCCCAATGCATCGACACATAATCTATAGAATTCATCCAAAGCTACCTCTGGGATAATCTCTACCTTTAAGATTACCTCTGCTATATCGTAACATTCGGTATTGATATTGGTAACCCTTACGTAAATTACCTGAGGGTTAATCACATTTACATAAGTAGTTGGTAATGGAGAATTTTCTAATTCTGCATTTTCTAAGGTTCCATAAAAATCCAATTGATATACCAAAGGATCTTGACCTCCTAATATTTCATCTAATAACTCTTGATTTAATAAATCAAATTCTGCAATACCATCGTTCTCATTATAGTAGTCACAAATAGCATACGGTTCTAGTGGTGTATTAGCAACTGCTCCTTCTCGCTCTTCTATTTCAAAATTCTGAGTGGATACAAAACATCCCGTATCCATATTTGAAATAACCACATAAATAGTTTGTGGGTTAGTCATGTTGGTATAGGTTGCAGGATTTTGTATGGCATTAATCATCGCATCTGCCTCTGCCTGACTTTCATAGAAAATCACTTGAAAAATCGTTGGATCTTGCCCGTTTAAGATTTCATCAATCTTAGAAGTTAAATCAAAGACTGCTTGTCCATCTCCTGGAATCTCACAAATAATGTAGTCTGTAACCACCACACTGTCATCTGGAATTGGGTCCACAATTAGTTCTAACGCTACAATTTCAAAACAAGCAGCAGCATCTAAAAGATCTATAGAAACCCGTACATATACAATCTCTGGAGTACTCACATTGGTATAAGCCGTTGGTACCAATATCGGAGCATTGTCATCTACTGCATCTTGGTAGCTATTATAATAACTTACATCCCAAGTTTCTCCATCTAAAATCTGCGCTTCGCGAATCGTTAAATCAAAAACCTCTGTTAAATCATTAGGCCCTGTAATATCGGTTACATCACAAAGAATAATAGGATCTGGATCTTCTGGATCTGGATTGGCCTCTACTCGAAGTGTTAGATGAACCGTAGTGTCAAAACATAAGGTATTTACATCCGATACTCGTGCCCATATAATTTGTGGATTACTCGTGTTTTGGTAAGCCGTATCAGGATCGATTACATTAATATCTGCCTGGGCATCCGCCTGAGTCTCATAATAATGTACCGTTACTCCTAAGGCACCTCCCGTAATCTCTGCATTTTTAACCGTTAAGTCAAAAAGTGTCACTCCATCATTCGGCTCTCCTAAATCATCACATAAGGTAAGTGGCGTAGGTTGGATTACTGAAGGTCCTAACTCTGAACGGATTTCAAAACTTCCAATCTTCGAACATCCGGTTAGGTTATCTTCCAATCGTACCCATATAATTTGTGGATTCACCGTATTTGGAAAAGCCGTAGGATTGGCTATTGGATTGGCACCCGTCTGTGCATCTACCTGATCGGTATGATAAGTAAGGGTGTAATCTGCCGGATCTTGCAAGCCGTAAATATCATCTGCACGATCTGTTAAATCAAAAATAGAAAAACCATCTCCATCATCATCACAAATCACTAAGTCCTCAATTTCTAATGGGATAATAGGGGTTGGGTTCACAATTAATTCCAACTCTACAATTCGGTAACATCCCGTTCCTGTTCCTACTGGAGGTAATGGGAATTCCGCACGTGCATAAATAATCTGACTTGGAGTCACGATGTTTGTATAAGGACTCGTTAGTGCAAAAACAGCGGCCTCTGCATCTAATAAGGTTTCGTAATAACTTACCACGACTCCAGGCTCTCCTCCTATGATCTCCACGTCTTTATCAGTCAGTGTAAAGGAAGCAAACCCATCATTATCTACATCACATACTTCCAGTGGTGTAGGAGTTACCGGTGAAGGCAACGGATTAACTACCAAGCTTAAAGTAATTCCCTGACTGATTACACAGTTGGTATCTTGATCTTCTGCACGTATAAATATGGTTTGTGGGTTACTGGTATTGATATACGGACTTGTCAGCGCATTAATTCCTGCATCGGCATCGGCCTGTGTTTCATAATAGGTAATTCCAACGGTTGGATTTCCTCCTGTAATTTCATCGGTTTTACTTTCCAAATCAAAAGGCTCTGTCTCATCGTCTGGACCTGTGATCTCTGTCATATCACATAGCTCTAATGCCGTAGGTGCTATTAAAGTAGGTGCATCTACTACCCAAAGCAGTAAGATTGTCTGACTTCTACATCCATTGGCAATGTCTTCTACTACCACATAAATGGTTTGTGGACTTGGCGGTGTGTTAGAGTAAGCCGTTGGATTTGCAATAGCAACGGTTAATGCAGCATCTTCATAATAGGTAATGGTATAAAGCGCTGGATCCAATCCGTTTAATAATTCTGGCTCACTCAGAGTTAAATCGAAAACTTCGATTCCATCTCCATCGTCATCACACAAGATCATATCAGTAGGTTGTATAATCTGCGGGCTATCTAAAACAACTAAGTCTAAAGTAATAATACTATAACACCCGGTAGTTTGATCTACCAATCGTACATAAACCGTTTGTAAGTAAGGTACGTCGTTCAGGTAAGGAACTGCTGTTGGTAATGGCAATACATTGTTAACGGCATCTTCTAATAAATAATGATAGCTTACCTGAAGGTTTCCAGTTGGAACTCCTCCGGTAACCTCTAAATCTGCATCGGTTAGCATAAACTCTCCAAATCCATCATTGTCTGGGTCACAAAACTCCAGTGGCGTAGGTTGAAATATGGATGGTGCAGGTACGACTACTAGTTCCATGGCATAGCTTCCATAACACCCTGTAACATTACTCTCTATCCGAACATAAATCGTCTCTGGGTTAACCGTATTGGTATATGGAATTACAAGTGGGTTGGTTGCAGCATCTGCATCCACTTGATTGTTATAATAGGTAACTCCTAAGGTAGGATCGCCTCCTGTAATGGTTGCATTTTGCAGGTTTAAATCAAATTCTGTAAAGCCATCTTGAACCTCGTCATCACATTGCTCAAATGGAGTTACTGCAATGAAGGTAGGGATTAGTTCGACTACCAATTCAAAACTTCCTACTTTAATACAGGCTGTGGTATTGTCTTCCAATCGAACCCATATGGTTTGTGGATTGGTCGTATTTGGAAAAGCAGTAGGGTTGGCAATGGTGTTAATTCCTGCCTCTGCATCTGCCTGTGTTAGGTAATAGGTAAGTGTATAATTGGCTGGATCTTGAGTTCCATAAATATCACCAGCACGCTGGGTCAAATCAAATATTGTAAACCCATCGTCATCACATAGCACTAAATCGGGGATGTCTATAGGAATAATAGGCGTTGGATTGGTTCTAAGCTCCAACTCTACAATACGGAAACAACCCGTTCCGCCTAATGCGACAGGATACTCTGCACGTGCAAAAATAATCTGAACATAGGTAGTGGTATTGGTATAAGGACTTGTCAGTGCAAAAACACCTGCTTCTGCATCTAATAAGGTTTCGTGGTAACTTACTACCACACCTGGCTCTCCACCAATGATCTCTATATCTTTGTCGGTTAGCATAAACTGAGCAATCCCATCATTATCATCATCACAAACTTCCAAAGGTGTTGGGGTTACTGGAGAGGGCAGTGGATTAACAACTAGATCCAACGTGATTCCAAGACTAACCGTACATAAGGTGTTAGAGTCTTCTGCGCGAATAAAGATCGTTTGAGGGTTCGTAAGATTGGTATATGGACTCACCAGTGGGTTGGTACCTGCATCGGCATCGGCCTGTGTTTCGTGATAGGTAATGTTAATTATAGTATTACCTCCCGTAATCTCACTAGTCTTGCTATCTAAATCAAAAGGCTCTAATTCATCATCAGGTCCAGTAATCTCTGTTACATCACATAACTCGTAAGGAGTAGGAGCAATTAGTACCGGAGGAATGTTTACCCAAAGTAGTAAGGTAGTCTGGCTTTGACATTCATTGGCAATATCTTCCACCACAATATAAATGGTCTGTGGACTCGGTGGTGTATTGGCATAAGCCATTGGATTACCAATAGGAATGGTCAGTCCAGCATCTTCATAATAGGTAATGGTATAAAGGGTAGGGTCCAGTCCATTTAATAGTTCTGGCTCACTTACCGTTAAATCAAATATCGTAACGCCATCTCCATCATCATCACAAAGTACCAAATCACTAGGCTGAATGATTTGTGGGCTATCTAATACAACCAAGTCTAAGGTTGTAGTACTATAACATCCTGTAGATTGATCTAAAAGGCGTACATAAACAGTCTGAAGATAAGGAACGTCATTAAAATAAGGACTTGCTAAAGGGTTGACACCATTATCTGCATCTGCCTGCAGGTAATGATAGGTCACCATCAAATTCCCCGTAGGAACTCCTCCTGTAACTTGGCTATCGGCATCGGTAAGGGTAAACTCTCCAAAACCATCATTGTCTGGATCACAATACTCTAAAGGATCTGGCAGGAAAATATCTGGTGGTGGAACCACCACTAAATCCATAGTAAAGGTCTCGTAACATCCCGTAGTGTTATCTTCTACTCGTACAAAAATAGTTTCTGGATTGACCGCATTGGTATGAGGGTTTGCTAAAGGATTAGTGTTAGCATCTGCATCAACCAGTGTTGGGTGATAACTTACACTTAAAACCGGATTACCTCCCGTAATTAAAACATCTTGTGAATTTAAATCAAACTCCGTAAAGCCATCTAAAACTAAATCATCACACTGCTCAAAGGTGGGAACCACCGTATAGGCAGGAACACCTCCCACAATTAAATCGAAACTTAGAACCGTTATACAGCCTGCTGAATTCTCAGCGCGCACCCATATCGTTTGTGGATTGGTTACATTACTATAAGTTCCCGGATTAGGAATAATGTTAATGCCAGCCAAAGCATCTGCCTCGGTTGTATAATATCCTAAAGTTACTCCTAATAAAGTGTTTAATATCTCAGCGTCTTTTGATAATAAATCAAAAACTTCTACTCCATCTCCAGAAATATCATCACATAAAAAATAATCCGAAATAGGATCCGTTAATGCTGGAGCCTGATCGACTTGGAGAACTTGCTCGACTATATCATAACAGCCTAAAGAAATTTCCGTTAAACGAGCATAGATAATTTGATAACTAGGAATGGTATTCGTAAAAGCTGCAGGTGTTAAAATTGGTGTCAATCCTGCTTCAGCTTCAGCTAATGTAATGTAATACTCTAATAAGACATTTGGTTCTCCATTAATTATTTGAACATCACTCAGTGTTAAATCAAATTCAGCAAATCCATCATTTGGAAACTCATCACACAAAACCAAATCATCAGGTATGCCTGCATTCGGCTGTGGAGCAAATTCCACGAGCACATCGTCAGCAGCAGTACAACCACCATTAAAAGTAGATTCTAATTGATAAGTCCCTTGGGTTGTAACAATTAATGTATTAGATGTTGCTCCAGGAATATTTACAAACATCATTGATCCAGGGTTCCATACAGACCATTGATATGTAGTTTGACCTGAAACATCTGGTGTCACACTTAACTCTACATCTTGACCTTCGCAAGGAGCAGTCCCTCCTGCAATAGTTAAATCATCACCTAAATCTACACCAATATTAAAAGAACCTGCTTCTAAAAAAACAGCAGAATCTAGAGCAGAATCTGTTTCATCAGCAATTACTAATTTTATAGTATAAGTATTTCCTACTACGACATTACCTTGTGCAACAAGACTTACTATTTGTCCGTTATAATTTGTAGCTGATAAGTTTTCGTCGTTAAAAGGTAAAAAATTATACTTATCAAAATAAACTTCATTAATAGCAGGACATATTCCCGGTACATCAGGGTGTATATTGGTAGCTTCTATTGGGGTTGTTGTGCCTGGCAAAACAGCTAAGTTTTGCACAACACCTGTTAATTGATCTGTAAGAATAAAAGCAAATGCATCTGAGTAAGTACATTCAAAATTTTGATTATATTCTTCAGAAGCAAATAGAAAATTAAAACTAATGGAACTAATCGCTGGAACAAAATCAAACTGAATAAAAGAAGCATTGTTTGTGCCAGTTGCAGTAGTATTTGCTTCCAAATCTGCATCTCCAGGCCAAGCAAATGACCCATCACTAAGGTCGATTAAATTTGGGCCAGGTGAATTAGCAACATAACCAGAGCTTAATATAATACCATCTTGATAAGGAAAATCGGAACCATTAGCATTAAAAGCACCAATTCCATTACCTTCTCCAAAATCAGTTCCTGTTACAGATAAATAATTTGAAGTAGTAGCGCAAGGACTATTAATAAGAATATCTTCTATTAATTCCTGAGTAGTAAATGTCTCATCAACAGTAATAAACTGAGAGTAGCTGATTACTGAGAAAAGTAGTACAATGGGGAGTAATATTTTCTTCATGCAATAGGTTAAGGTTTCAAATATATTGAATACATTGCTTTTCTTTTCATATTTTTGCAAAAAAAGTTAAGAAATGTCCAAAATAAATATATCAGTACAACTTACAAATAACGAAAATATTGTAAAATTTGTTGCAAACTCCTTTCTAACACAGGCAAAAAGTTACGAATTTAATAATATTGATGCCGCTAAACCTAGCCCTATTGCTCAAGAGTTATTTTATTTACCCTTTGTTAAAACAATTTATATTTCTCAAAATTTTATCGCGATAGAGAAATTTCCATTTAATTTAACTCAAATAAACTGGGTTGATGTTCAAGATGAAGTTGCAGAAACAATCGAAAACTACCTTAGTTCAGGGAAAAAAGTTATTATAGAACCAAAAAATAACGAAGAAGCTTCTAAAAAAATTCCAATAACTATTTACGCAGAAAGCACACCAAATCCTGAAGTAATCAAGTTTGTAGCTAATAGATCTATTGCAAATACCATGTATGAATTCAAAAATGAAAGTGAAACAAACCACGCTCCATTAGCTAAGGAATTATTCAATTTTCCTTTTGTAAAAGAAGTTTTTATTAATAACAACTATGTTTCTGTTACTAAACAAAACGGTATTGATTGGCAAGAAATTGCAAATGAATTAAGAGATTTCATTAGAAGCTATATTGAATCTGGGAATGTGATTTTTAATGATGAAATCCTTCAGAAAGAAGAGCAAACCAATAAATTAACAGAAGAAAGAGAATATTCAGAAATTGAAAAAGAAATTATTTCAATATTAAATGAATATATAAGGCCTGCAGTTGAAGGAGATGGCGGAAACATCGCTTTTGATTCCTATAATAATAACACTAAAACCGTTAAGGTAATTTTACAAGGAGCCTGTAGTGGGTGCCCTTCTTCCACTGTAACCCTGAAAAATGGTATTGAAGCAATGCTAAAAGAAATGCTAAAAGGGAAAGTAAATTCTGTTGAAGCAATAAATGGGTGATTTTGGGTTTTACCGCTAATTTTTCAAAGTTTTTTTAGTAACTTGCTAGTAACGGAGTTATTAATTTAAATATAAAAGATATGGCAATTTTAAAGGTAATTGAAGTATTAGCAAATTCTGATAAAAGTTGGGAAGATGCTACAAAACAAGCGGTAAAACACGCAGCTAAAAGTGTAAAGAATATTCGTTCTGTTTATGTTAACGAACAAAGTGCAAGTGTTAATGATAATGAAATCACAGAATATCGAGTAAATGTTAAAATTACTTTTGAAGTAAAATAATAGATTTAAATCATTTTAATAAATACGTTTTTGAAATTTCGAAAACGTATTTTTGTTTTTTTATATAATCATATTATGAAACCTATACTAATATTATTTCTCTTTGTAACTTTACTATTTTCTTGTAACTCTTCAAAAAAAGAAACTTTGGAAAAGTCACATCAATACACCAACGATTTAATTAACGAAACAAGTCCTTATCTTCTTCAACATGCTCATAACCCTGTAAATTGGAAAGCTTGGAATACTGAAACGCTTGAACAAGCAAAAACTGAAAAAAAACTTATGATAATAAGTGTTGGCTATTCCGCTTGTCATTGGTGTCATGTTATGGAAAAAGAAAGTTTTGAAGACTCAACTGTTGCTACAGTTATGAATAATAAATTTATTTCTGTTAAAGTAGATCGTGAAGAGCGCCCAGATGTTGATCAAATATACATTAATGCGGTACAGCTTATGACAGGAAGTGCGGGATGGCCATTAAACGTTATAACTCTTCCTGACGGAAGACCTGTATGGGGAGGAACCTATTTCAAAAAAGATGCTTGGATTAATTCATTAGAAAAAATTCAAAAGCTTTATAATGAAAATCCTGAAAAACTTTATGATTATGCCGATAAGCTAGAAGAGGGTATTAAAAGTATGGATTTAATTTCGGTGAATACCGATGAATTAAACTTTGATGAGTTTAAAACTAGTAATGTAATTAATACTTGGCAAGAAACATTTGATAAGAATTATGGAGGGCCAAATAGAGCACCTAAATTTATGATGCCAAATAATCTTGAATTTTTGTTGCGATATGGGACTAAAAATAATGATAAACAAATTCAAGATCACGTCTATTTAACTTTAGACAATATGGCTTATGGAGGTGTTTATGATCATATTGGTGGTGGATTTGCACGCTATAGTACAGATATAAAATGGCATGTCCCTCATTTTGAAAAAATGCTTTATGACAATGCTCAATTAGTGAGTTTATATAGTCATGCTTACCAAATCACAAAAAAGCCTCTATATAAAGAAGTTGTTAAAGAAACATTGGAATTTATAAAGCGAGAAATGACTAATGTCGATGGAGCCTTTTATTCTTCTTTAGATGCAGATAGTGTAAACAAAGAAGGTGAGTTAGAGGAAGGCACCTATTACATTTATAATAAAGAAGAATTAAAATTACAATTAAAAGAAGATTTCCCAATTTTTTCTGAATACTATAATATTAATAATTATGGTAAATGGGAAAAAGATAATTACGTGCTTATTAGAAAAAAAAGTGACTCAGAAATAATTTCAGAATTTCCAATCTCTTTAGAAGAATTAAATCAAAAAAAGGAATACTGGAAACAAACTCTTCTTTCTTATAGAAACAATCGTCCTAAGCCAAGGTTAGACGACAAAACACTAACTTCTTGGAATGCACTTATGATAAAAGGTTATGTGGATGCATATAAAACATTTCAGGAAAAAGAATATTTAAATGCAGCTCAAACAAATGCTCAATTTTTAATTGATAATCAATTGCAAAAAAATGGAGCTTTAAATCATAGTTACAAAGATGGGAAAAGCAGCATAAATGGTTATTTAGAAGATTATGCTGCAGTTATTGAGGCATTTATTTCTTTATATGAAGTTACTTTAAACGACAAATGGATTAACATAGCAAAAGAGTTAACTGATTATACTTTTGAAAATTTCTTTAATGAAGAAAAAAGTATGTTTTATTTTACTTCTAAAGAAGATGAAAAATTAGTTACTAGAAATTTTGAATATAGAGATAATGTTATTCCTGCATCCAATTCTATTATGGCAAAGAATTTATTAATTCTTTCTCATCATTTTGACAATGAAAAATATCTTGCTGCTTCATCTAAAATGCTTCATAATGTTCAACCAGAAATTGAAAGCTATCCAAGCGGATATTCTAATTGGTTAGATTTAATATCTAATCATCAAGAAAATTTTTATGAAGTTGTTGTTGTTGGTGATGATGCTAATAAAAAAGTAGATGAGTTAAACACTTTTTATCTTCCAAATATATTAATTGCTGGAAGTACATCTGAAAGTAAAAAACCATTACTTGATTACAGATATATTGATGGAGAGACCTTAATCTATGTTTGTGTTAATAATGCATGTAAACTCCCTGTTTCTGAAACTTCAGAAGCAATAAATTTGATTAAATAATTTTTATAAATTTCTTTTAAAAGGTAAAGGTTGATAGGAATCAACCTTTACCTTTTAAATTTTTCGTCTATTTGAAGAAGGATAATTTTATTCTTTTTTACAGTTCACAAAGCATTTGAAGCTCATTTATAATTCTTGCTAGTATTTATTAATAATTATATAGAAATTTAAGAATTTTTAACAAATCATTATTAAGTATTTCATTGTTTATAAAATATCTTCGCAAACTGTAAAAAATAAAAAAATTAAATCCCTCACTATGAAAAAGTCTTTATTATTAGCCTGTATTATTATATTTTCATCTTACTCAAGTAATTTAATCGCACAATCTGTATACAGCGATACAGATATCGAAAAATATATATCAAGTAGGCCAGTTCCAAAAATTACTGACGCAACTTATGTTGGCTCTCCTTATATAGATGACAACTTTAAAAAAGGAATAATTAAAAAAAATGAAATAATTATCTCTCATAATGTTGGTTTGCGTTACAATGCTAGTAAAGATTATTTTGAAATTAAAAAAACATTTGCATTAAAAGATGATCAAGCTAAATTGATGAAAAAATCTAGTGAAATAACCATAAGTGTTAACAATAATAAATATGTTTATATTCCGAGAAGTGAATTTAATACCGTTGATGGCTACTATAATTTACTGTTAAAAGATGAAAAAGTATCTCTTTATAAAAAAACCAAAAAGACTTTTATTGCAGGCCAAAAAGCATATTCTTCAATGGTATCAGACGTCCCTCCAACATATAAAGAAAGTATTATTTACTTTATAACAAGAGGAGACAAAAAACTAATACAATTATCAAATTCAAAAAAAGGTAAATTAAAAGAATTCGATGATCATAAAAAAGAGGTTAAACAATATATAAAGGAAAGTAAAATAAACATTAACAAAGATGCTGGTTTTATAAAACTTGTTAAGTTTTATAATACTTTATAGTTATTATATATATTTTTCGTTTCTTTATAAAGACTATTTAGATACATATAAAATTTAAACAATGTTGTCTTGAGGTTTACAAATATTAAGTATTGATTATAATACTTAAAAAAATAAAATTTCTAAAAAAATAAATTATGAAAAAAACCTTAATTACAGCAATACTCTTTCTGTTTATAGGATTGCCACTATTTTCTCAAAACAGAAACACTCAACTAACTGTTGATACTTTTACAGGTTATGTTGACACCTTTAATACTCGAGAAATATATGATATTAATAACCCCGATAATTATATTGGAACCCCTTATTATAACAATACATACTTATCTGGCAACGTCTATTTAAACAATGAACTTTTACTAAATAATGTAGCACTAAGATATAACGTATTTTCAGATGAAATTGAATACAAAGAATCTTTAAGTGACGATCATAATTCGGCAAAAGCAATTGTTAAGTCTAAAGACATTTACGTTACTATAAATAATCAAATAATTGTATTTGTACCAAACAATGGTTATTTTTTAGTAATTAAAGACGGCAACAATTTTAGTCTAATAAAAAAAGTAACAAAAAAGTATTACCCACCTAGAAAGGCCGCTAACACCTATGACAAAGGGTCATTACCCACTTTTACCGAAAAATTCGTTTATTACATATCCACTAAAGAAGGGAAACTCTATGAGTTACCTAAATCAAAAAGCAAAAAACTAAAAGCATTTGGTAACAGTGAAAAATTAGTCAAAGATTACATCAAAGAATACGATCTTGATTTGAATAAAGAAAAAGACCTTAAGAAAGTTATTATGCATTTAGATGGAATTGAAGGAGCTACCCTGTAACAAAATCTTTTAAATAGTAAGGTTCAAAATAAGCGACATCTTCGATGTCGTTTTTTTTATATTTTAATTCTGCTAATTCTCCCATTTGATAGGATGAAGGGTATTTTCCATCTATATAAACTGCATTGTTATTTTTGCAGATGGACTTATATTTCTCAACACCATCACCTATAAAATAAACTGTATTTGTATCTAGATAATCAAAAAAAGAATTCTCATCTAGTATCTCCGCTTTTGTTTCTCTTGCCTCTTCAAACTCAGAAGAAAACACTGCAGAATAAACCTCTAAGCGTCTTGCGTCTAACATGGGTATTATAATCCCACTCTCAATTTGAACTTGATGAGCAAGCGCCTCTAAAGTAGGAATAGAAATTAATGGAATATCTAATGCAAAACACAATCCCTTTGCTGCAGAAACCCCAATACGTAGACCTGTATAAGAACCAGGCCCCTTACTAACTGCAATTGCTTGTAAACTTGATTTTTTAATATTGTTTTCAATTAATACCTTATCAATAAATAAATGAAGTTTTTCTGCGTGAGAGTATTGTTTGTTATTATCTTCTTCTAACGCAACTATTTTTCCATTGATAGAAATTGCTACAGAACAATTTGTTGTAGCAGTTTCAAGACATAAAATTATAGCCATTATTGAATTTTATTTATCTTCTTCATCTTCCTTCTTTTCATCATCATCTTTAGACTCTATCTTATCCCCAGATTTTAATGTTTTTGTTACGGTATTATAAGGCCCTGTTATCACTTCATCGTTTTCTTCTAATCCAGAAGTAATTTCAATATTAGAATCATCTTGAATTCCAGTTGTGATTACTCTAAGTTTTGCAACATCTCCTTCTTTAACAAAAACACATTCAAACTTTTCAGTTTTTTCAGAAATGGTTTTTTTAACTACTTTTTTCTTTTTTGTGCTAGAAGTATCTGTTTTAATAACAATAGAACTTATGGGCACTCCAATAATACTTTCTTTTTTATTTGTAATAATATCTACTGTAGCAGTCATTCCTGGACGAAAAGGAGAATAGTTCTCAGGTCTGTTTTTGGTTAAATCCATATAAGACTCAGGTAATATTCTAACTTTTACTTTGAAATTAGTTACTTGATCTACCGATAATGTATTTTCAGCAGTATTAGCAATTTCAGTAACTACCCCTTTAAATTCTCTTTTTAAATATGCATCAACCTCAACAACAGTAGAGTCTCCAACATTAACTTTAACAATATCTGTTTCATTAACATCAACTTCTACTTCCATATTGTTTAAGTTAGCAACTCTTACAATTTCTGTACCAGCCATTTGTGCGGTACCAACAACACGTTCACCTAATTCAACAGATAATTTAGAAACAGTTCCATCTCTAGGAGCAAAAATTGAGGTTCTTGATAAGTTATCTCTAGATTGTTTAACTGAAGATTGAGCGCTTTGTACATTATAATACATAGACTTTACATTTGCTTTTGCAACTTCATATTCTGTATAAGTTCTTTCCCAGTCAGATTTAGAAATTACACCTTTTTCGTATAAAGCTTTATTTCTTTCGTAATTTAATTTTAAATTATTAAGATTAGCTTCTGCTTGAGTTAACTGTGCCTTTACATTTTGTAATCCGGCTTGGGATTGATCTACCTGGGCTTGAACCAAATCTGGATTAATACTTACTAATAAATCTCCTTTTTTTACTTGCTGCCCTTCAATTATAGGCAATTCAATAATTTCACCTGAAACTTCAGATGATAATTTAATTTCAACTTCTGGTTGAATTTTTCCAGTAGCAGCAACAGTTTCAGTAATATCAATTAAACTAATATTAGTGACCTCTACTTGTTTAAACTTTCCGCTTTTTCCAAACCATCCTGCTTTTTTACCGCCTATCAGCACAGCTAGTAGTATTATAACAATAACTATTATCCAAATTAAGGTTTTCTTTTTCATAATTAAAATTTAAGCTCAGTGGCTGGTATTCCAAAAAATAATTCTAATACTTTTAATTTAAAGATATAGTCATATTTAGAACGATTAACTTCAATATTTGATTGACTGTACCTTAATTTTGATTGACTAAATTCAAACGAATTCGTTAATCCTACATCAAATCTTGATTTAGCATAATCGTAAGCTAATTCTTGAGACTGAAAAGATGCTAGTGCAGCATCATAGGCTTTTTTAGCTCCTTCTGCGTCAACAAATGCTTGATAAACTGTTGATTCTAAATCTAACTTTGCTTGTTCTAATTGATATTCGTTTCGTTTAACATTTACTAAATTTCTTCTAACATTATTTCGAGTAGAAAAACCATTAAAAATAGGTACGCTTAAGTTTAAACCGTATGAAATACCATCATTATCCGCTAATTGGTCTCCAAAAGGTTTAGCAGGATTTTCAACTAAACTAGTATTAGGAACTTCAGACAAAACAGCTTCTCCAGATGAACCCACATAACCAATTTGAGTGGTAACTGTTGGATTGTCTGGATCAGTAACTGAAGATATCCTAGAAATATCAGTTTCTCTTGTATTATAATTAAAAAACGCATTAATGGTTGGCCAATAAATACTTTTAGAAATCTCTAAATCTTTTTGTGCCACACTCATATTTTGCTCAGCAATTTTTACTTCATATCTATTTTCTTTAGCTGAGTTAATTACTTCATCAACACTTTTATTTGATAATTCAGATAGTATTACAGAAAATTCTTGTTCTGCAATATCAAAATTTTCATAATCTTTAATTAATAACAACTGAGCTAAACTAACTAAAGAGATTCTTACATTACTTTCGGAAGTTACAATTGCTTGAACTTCTTGAGCACTTACTGCATTAATTTCTAACAAATCTCCTTTTGGTAAAACACCTGCATCTACTAATTCTTGAGTACGTTCAATCTGTTCTACAGTTACATTATTTTGTTCTATTGCGGCTTCTAAGTTTGCTTTAGCTAATAAAACTTGCAAATAACCATTCGCTACAAATAATGCAATATCATCTTTAATTTTACTTGAATTATATTGAGAGGAAAGCTGTAACATTTTGGCTTTTTGCATTTCTCTATGATTACGTAAACCATTAAAAACTGTTATTCCAGCTGTGACATTATAAGAAGAACTTCTTGAAGTTATATTCCTTAAAACCCCAGTTGTTACATCTTGTGTAAGACCCGTATTCCAACTGTTTCCAGCAGAACCATTAAGTCTCGGCAAATAGTTACCTAAAGCATCGCTTTTTGCTATATCTGAGTTCTCTATTTCTAACTCAGACTGTTTTACTGAAATATTATTTTCAATTGCATAGGCAACACACTCTTGAAGTGTCCACTTTTTATTCTGTGCAGATAGTGTTACTCCAATACTTAAGAATAAACACACAATTACAAACTTTTTCATATTGATAGTCATTGTTGAATTTGTCTTTGAAATGTTAAAAATGTTACAATATTATTATAAATAAAATTTTATCTACCTCTACCAAAGTTAGCAGCAGGTTTTAGTTGGTTCCAAACTTTAATTTTATCGCTATTAGATATTCCGGTCTTAATTTCAACATTAATCCCATCGCTTATACCTAATTCTACGTCTTTCCTTTCAAACTTTTGTTCACCAACTTCTATTTCTACAAAAGGGTTTTTTGTTTTAGGATCATATTGAATTAAAGCTTCTTTAACTGCCATTACACTGTCTGCTCTAGCTAAAATAATGGAAGCATTTGCACTTAGTCCAGCTCTTATAAAAGTAGAATCGTTTTTTGTTAATGTTCCTTTAATTTCAAACTGAATTGCACCGTTTTCATCAACACCTTTTGGAGCTATATAATCTAAAATGGCATCAAATTTTTTATTTTCAATAGCTCCAACGGTAATTTCTAAAGGTAGGTTCTCTTTAATTTTTCCAACTTCACTTTCATCTACTTTTCCTTCAAAAATCATATTCTCTACATTCGCTAATGTTGCAATAGTAGTTCCATCGTTAAAATTATTGGATTCGATAACTTGATTTCCAGTTTTAACTGGTACGTCAAGAACCATTCCTGAAACTGTAGCTCTAATCTCTGTATTCGCAGAAGCACCCATACCGCTTGTTGTACCAGTTTTTACGATATCATAATTTTGACGTGCATTTACTAAACTTATTTGTTCTTGTTTAAAACGTTGTTTAGCTTGATCGTAAGATAATTGAGCAGTATCAAACTCATTAGCAGAGATAACTCCTTTTTCGAATAATTCTTTCTGTCTATTGTAAATATTTTCTTGATTTTGAAATGCCAATCGTGCTGTCTCTACTTGAGTATTCACACTATTTATATTGTTTTTTGCACTATTTAATGAAGAAACATTGGGAACTACTTTTACTTTGGCAATTAAATCCCCAGATTGAACATATTCCCCAGCTTCTACATATATTTCATCTATAATTCCAGAAATATTTGGCTTGATCAACACTTCTTCTTTTGGCACAATACTACCTGTTGCAACTGTTTTCTTGATAATAGTTTCTTTAGTTGCGGTTTCAGTTTTATAAACTACAGGATCTTCTTGATTCTTACTATATAACCAATACATTGCAGCAGTAAATAATACTACAATAGCTATTAATGTCCCGATGGTTGCTTTTTTCTTCATTCTAAAATATATTCAAATTTATTTTTACTCTGTTCTTAATGCATCTACTGGTTTTACTCTAATTGCAGTTTGTGCAGGTATTAATCCAGCTAAAAGACCTGACACAATTAAAATGGTTAGTGCTACTAACACCACTCCAATATTAACAGATGGATTTAAAAACATCATATCTGATGTATCCATACCATCTAAAATATTATTTACTAAAGCCAATAATCCAGAAGCTAAGGCTATTCCTGCCATTCCAGATATAATTGTTAAAAAAATTGATTCTAATAAAATTTGAGATCTAATACTCCAAGGTGTAGCTCCAAGAGCTCTTCTAATTCCTATTTCTTTAGTTCTTTCTTTTACAACAATTAACATGATATTACTTATTCCAATAATCCCTGATAGTAAAACTAAAATTCCAACAAAATATGCTACAAAATTAAGTGCTATAAAAAGGCCATTTATTTTACTAAACTCTTCAAACAAATCAAAATGCCCAATAGCTCTTTTATCATCTGGATGAATCGAATGTCTATTCTTTATAATATCGAAAACATTTTCTTTTAATTCTGTTATTGAATTTCCATCTTTGGCAGTAATCGCCATCCAACCAACTCTATTCCCCATATTAAAGGCTTGTGAAAATGAAGTAAAGGGCACAAAAATTTCTTTCTGTCCTTCTTCAGCATCTCCACCCCCATTAGACTTTTTATTATAAATACCAATAACCATAAAATTAACTCCATTAATTTTAATATATGTACCTAAAACTTTTTCACCTGGGTCATATAATTCACTTTTAACAGAACCTCCAATAACAGCAACCTTCCTTTTTTCATTTATATCAGAATAATTAATAAACCTACCTAATGTAATATCCATTGGTTGTTGCTCAATAATTTCAGGATAATCTCCGTATACATTAAAAGCACCAGTATTTAATCCTCTAGTAACATTATTTGCACCCCTAAAACCTCCTAATTGGTTTCTAGGTGAAATAAATTTAAGGTTTGGAACATTTAATCGTATAGCATCTACATCTTCTGTTTTAAACCTATATCGTCGTCCCTTAGGGAGGCCTTTATAGGGTTTTGATGCTGTTTGAGACCACATAAACATAGAATTTGTTGCCATTCCGTCAAATCCTTGTTTCACTCCATTTTCTAGACCATTACCCGCTGCCAACAATATAACTAGTATGAAAATCCCCCATAATACACCAAAAGAAGTAAGCAAGGTTCTAAACCAATTAGAACTTAGTGCTTCCAATATTTCGGACCAACTATCTTTACTAAATAAATTACTCATCTCGCAATGCTTCTATTGGTTTAATGGATGCAGCTCTATAAGCTGGAAAGAATCCTGCTACAGCACCAGCAATTACCAATATAATTACTGTTGTTATTGCAACTTGAAAGTTAACCGAGGGATTACTTATATAATCAGTTTCTATAAGAGGACCAACCATTTCTAAAACAAATAAACTAAAAATTAGTCCAAGGAAACCAGCAATCGCAGTTACAAAAATTGCTTCGTGTAGTATCATTCCAATAATTGATAAAGGTTGAGCTCCTATTGCTTTTCGAATTCCTATTTCTTTTGTTCTTTCTTTTACTATTATCAACATAATATTACTAACACCTACCACGCCAGCAATAATTGTACAAATACCAACTCCCCAGAAAAACCATTTTATCATAGCTATTAAATCAAAAATACGCTTCGCTTCTTCTAAAGTATTATTAATTCTAACTGCTCTTTCATCAGTTGGAGAAATTATATGTTTTGTTTTTAAATCTGATTCCAATTGTTTAGAAAATGCTTCTGAAGCTGCTAAGGCATCATCGAAATTTTCTTGTTTTTCTAAAGTAAATGCCATCGATCTAAGTTTATCTCCAGCATTAAATACTCTTTGAGAAGTAGTTAATGGCACAAATATTCTGTTTTCTTCTCGTTCTCCACCTGGATCTGTAAATATCCCTACTACTTTAAATTTTACACCAGAAATTTCGACATATTCTCCAATTGCATTTTCTTTTTTAAATAAATCATTGTAAACTAAATTACCAATAATTGCTACCTTTTCGAAGTTATTTAAATCTTGTTGGTTTATATACCTTCCTGTTGTTAAAGTAGCGTTTTCAAGAAATTGATAATCACCAGTCACACCTTCAACTCTATAATTACCATTTTCAGTTTTATAAGTTGTAATTTGACCCCATCTACTATAAACTCCTGATTTATATTCTAATTGATCTTGATTTTTTAATTCAGCTAATTCATAATCTGCATTATCTAATCGAATTCTTCTACCCGGATTTAATCCTTTGTAACTTTCTGAAGTAACCCCTGTCCATACTGATATTCTATTGGTAGCATCCCCTTCAAACTCCTTTTGGATTCCATTTTGCATACCTTGACCTATTGCTAATAGAATAACTAAAATGAAAATTCCAGAACCTACAGATAAACCAGTTAGGAATGTTCGTAATTTATTTTTACGAATGGTTTCAAATATTTCTTGCCAACGTTCTATACTAAACATTTTCTAGGCTTTTAACTCTTACTTGTTCTACTATAGAGTCATTAATTATAATACCATCTTTAAGATTTACGATTCGTTTACACATATGAGCAATATCATCTTCATGAGTTACAATTAAAATTGTTTTTCCTTCATCATTAATTCCTTGGATTAATTCCATTACTTCATACGATGTTTTAGAATCTAAGGCTCCAGTTGGTTCATCTGCAAGCAATACTTTAGGTTCACTAGCCAATGCCCTTGCTATTGCAACACGTTGTTTTTGACCACCTGAAAGCTCGTTAGGTAAATGTGTAGACCAATCTGCTAATCCAACCTTATCAAGATAATGCAAAGCTTTTTCCATTCGTACATTTCGTTTCACACCTTGGTAATATAAAGGCATAGCTACGTTATCTAATGCAGATTTATAATTAATTAAATTAAAAGATTGAAAAATAAATCCCAAAAATTTGTTCCTATATTTTGCTGCTACTTTTTCGTTTAGATCTTTAATTAAAGTACCATCTAAGTGGTAAGTCCCTTCATCTGCTTCATCAAGAATTCCTAAAATATTAAGAAGAGTAGATTTTCCTGAGCCTGAAGAACCCATAATTGCTACCATTTCCCCATCAGAAACTTCAAAATTTATTCCTTTCAAAACATGAAGAGAATTGCTCCCCATTTTATAGGATTTATGTAAGTTTTTAATTTCAATCATGGTTATATATTAATTATACAAATTACAGAAATTAATATTTGTAATATGTGAAATTGTTGTTAAGATATAATCTATTTAAAGATTTAGTATAAGACTCTTTAAAGAAGAAATTGTTACAGAGTCTAGAAATTAAACTTAGGATTCTTTTGCCTTTTTACGACTACGGTAAATTGCATACCCTACCCCTGCTATTAATAAATAAGGAAATACCATTAAGTACATTATACCATTATTAATACCCTTTGCTGCTTGTCCACTATCATCACTTTCTAAAACTGCTCTACACATAGCACATTGCGCTTCAACAGAAAAAGTTGAAACTAACATAATTACTAAAACTAAAAGGATTGTTTTTGTTTTCATAATTCCTCTTTAGATCAATTAATAATAGGGTGAAATCATTAAATATACAATTACACCACTAATAGTTACATATAACCATAATGGAAATGTTATACGAGCAATCTTTTTATGTTTTTCAAATTGCCCAGTCATTCCTCTTACAAATGTAATTAGCACAAATGGGATTACTGTAATTGACAAAACTATATGAGTTAATAAAACAAAATAATATATGTATTTAAACATCCCTTCTCCTCCATACTTTGTGGAATCTGAAGTCATATGGTAAATTATGTATAATATTAGAAACAAAATAGAAAAGAGTATGGCTGTCTTCATTAATAACTCATGGTTTTTCCTATTTCCTTTTTTAATTTGAAATACTGATATAATCAATATTACAGATGTTAATGCATTGATCGCAGCATAAGTTGGAGGAAGAAAACCTAAGCGTTCTACACCCGGTATTTTCACTCCGAAAAGTGTTGCAACCGCAATAGGTATAAAGATTGATAAAATCCAAATTAACCGATTGTATTTTTTATGATCTGAAGAAGTTTCCATCATAATAATAATTTAATATCTTCTTTTAACATTTGTATTCCATCGTCTTCTAAACCATTATAATATATAATTGGATTTCCTTGTTCATCGTACCTAGATCGGATATTCCCATCTCCATCTATTAATGCGAAAAAACCAGAATGCTCAAAACCACCTTCGACTTCAGAATTTTCCCCTACATATAAATTAAAGCCTTTATTAGCAAGTTCATAAATTGCTTCTTTATCACCCGTTAATAAATTCCAATTAGGATTGGTTATTTCGTATTGGATCGCATAATTTTTCAATATTTCTGGAGTATCCGTAGCAGGATCGATACTAAAAGAAGCAATACCCAATTTAGGATTTCCAAAAAATTCATTTTGAATTTTTACCATATTCTTATTCATAATAGGACAAATAGAAGGGCAAGTGGTAAAGAAAAATTCTACGATATATACTTTCTCATTATAATTTGAATTGGTAATTATAGCATTGTCTTGATTAGTAAAACTAAAATCTGGCACTTTACCAATTATTGCTAATTCTGGTTGAGAAAATTTATCAACTATTTTTGGTACTGCCCAAATACCAAATATTAAAATAACAAATGAAATCCCAATGTAAGAGTAGTTTTTCATAGCCTTATAATTCTTTTTTAGTGTTATATTTTTTTAATGACAATCGATATTCAGCAAGTATAACTCGAACATCGTCACTCATTTTATTATTTATTTCGGAATAATCGCTTGAGTCAAATCCATATAAAACTCCAACATCATCATCATCATCTCTTCCTCTTAAGTTTTTTTCTTTATCTATTATAAAAACATAAGGCGATGCACTATCTTTATTTAATGTATAATTAGAACCTAAAGAATTAAAAACTTTTTCAATTTCTTTGGGTTCGCCGTATACAAAATTCCAATTTTCTGGATTTTCAATTTCTGAAAGTTGCTCTTTTAAATGTTTTACTTGTCCTTGAGCACCGTTTGGTGTTAAAATCACAAACTGAAAATCTTTAAACTGATAATTTTTTTTATAGATTTTATGAGCCAAATTAAAAGCATTTGCCTCGCTTGACTCCACGTCCTTTCCAAAGAAACATAGGATAGTAATATGATCTTTTAATAATTTTATTTTACCTCCTTCTGTTTTAAACTGATCAATTTCTAAAACATTTTCTGTTAGAACAGGAAGTTTTGCAAAATGATTAACTCCTGAAGAAAAAAACAAGTAAGCAGTTATGGGCAATAAAAACAATACTCCAAGTACAACGAATTTTTTTATTTTATCTGTAGTATTCACGTTACAAAAGTAATTGGTAATAAAAGTTTGAACAATAAAATATATATTAATTTATAAAAAAACTCCATTCTTATTAAGGATGGAGTTTTTCGTATATTAATTTGAATTAATCCTAAAAATTAAACTTTATATAATTCTCTTTATAAATATCAAAAATATAATTCCCTTCAACCAATAAGATAAAGATTAAATAGATGATTAAAAATACAGCAGTCCATATTACGGCTCTTCTTAAACCCATTTTCTCATCACGCATATGCATAAAATCCCAAGTAATATAATAAGCTTTTACTACGGTAAGTATTAAGAATATCCAGTTAAGATATTTTAATGCAAATAAGCTGTTATCAATTAAAAATTCAGGTTTTGAAATTCCTAAAAAAACTTCAATTATAGTAATTATAGAAAGTAAAGTAAATACTCCCCAAATTTTAGATGTGTTAGATTTAAACTTAAGTTTTCCTCTAAATATTGCTAAATTATGATCTTGTGCCATTTCTTAAATATTATTCTTTTTAAACAAGGTAAAATACGGTAAATACAAATACCCAAACTAAATCTACAAAGTGCCAGTATAGACCAACCTTTTCAACCATTTCGTAATTCTTTCTTCTCTCATAAGTTCCAATAATCACATTAAAGAAAATAATGATATTGAATACAACTCCAGAGAAAACGTGAAATCCGTGAAACCCTGTAATAAAGAAAAAGAAATCAGCAAATAAAGGAGTACCATATTCATTATGCTTAAGGTTTGCCCCTTCTACAATTCCTTTTCCATCGTTTTTAAGTTTCGCAACAGATTCTGCTCTAGTCAATACAGTTCGCTCACCATTTTCATCTAAGTATTGAGTACGAATTAATAAATTTTCATCTGCTAAAAACCCTTTAGTAACTTCAGCTAAAGTTACACTCGTTCTAGCTCCTTCAGATTGAAACCAAATACCATCGTTACTTTCTTGAGTAGCTCTTTCTGAATGTATTGGAATAGCAAAATCTCCTAATGCAATTCTTGAATGATCTTCGTCATTTTGTACAAATTGAAGAACTTTTCCTCCGTTAGTTTCAACAGCACCATAAGAACCTTTAATAAATGTTCCCCACTCCCAAGCTTGAGATCCAACGAAAATGAAACCTCCGATGATGGTTAGAAATAAGTAAACAATTACTTTATTTTTCTTCATATGATGTCCAGCGTCAACTGCCAGTACCATTGTTACCGAAGAAAATATTAAAATAAAGGTCATAAACGCAACATAATACATTGGAAAATTCCCATGTATAAATGGTATATGCGTAAAAACTTCATCGGCAATTGGCCAAGAGTCAATAAATTTAAATCTCGAAAAGCCGTATGCGGCTAGAAATCCTGAAAATGTTAGTGCATCAGAAACAATAAAGAACCACATCATCATTTTACCATAACTGGCATTTAGTGGTCTGTTTCCTCCGTTCCAAGTTTTATTATCAGTGCTTGATTTTGCAACTGTAGCGTCCATATAAAGAAATTGGTTTAAATAGGTTTCAAAAATACATATATTTTTTATCTAACAAAATAGAAAAATAAAAAGAGGTAAATCCATAAAACATCAACGAAATGCCAAAAAGTAGCGGCTATCTCTATGCCCACAGTGTTCCCTACAGTATATCTTTGTTTATAATGATTATAAATTACGACTAAAATTGAAATTAGAGCCGCTATAATATGCGTTAAATGCAGAAGTACTACTAAATAAATAAAAGAAGTAGTTATGGTACTTTCACTTCCTGTAAAAAAATACCCATTAGAAATAATTTCAGAAAATCCTTTAAACTGAAATACAATAAAAGCAACTCCCAATAAAAAAGTAATGATTAAAAAAATCATTCCTTTTTTATTTTCTTGAGCCATTATATCCTTTTTAGCTAAATGAATAGTAACACTACTAAGTAATATAATAACCAAACTAATATAAAATGCATTAGGGATTTGAAAATCCGTTAACCAATCTGGGCGTTCTTTACTTACAATATATCCACTTGTTATACCTAAAAAACTCATGGTTAAACTAATCATTCCAAACCATAGCATCATTTTTTTTGCACGATCTACTCTTGGTTTGTCAGTATCCATTTTATTTTCCATTTGATAGTTTTTATTTAAAGCATCCCCCATTTATCTTATAAATTTATCTGCAACATAAACTATTTGTAAAAGTGTAATATAACTAACACTAGCCAACATAAATTGTTTTGCAACTTTATTAGTTTTAATTTTATACAAACGAATAGCAAAATACAAAAATCCAACCCCTATTAACCCCATTATTACTCCTGAAACCGGAGTAAGATATAACTTTCCAGTTACTCCAAAAACAGGAATTAAGGATGCTAAAACGGTCCATAATGTATACAAAACCGCTTGAAGGGCAGTGCTTTTATCACGTTTACCATTTGGAAGCATAAAAAATCCAGCTTTCTCATAATCATCATATAAAAACCAAGCTATAGCCCAAAAGTGTGGAAATTGCCAAAAAAACTGAATCATAAATAAAGTTCCTGGCTCAATACCAAAACTATTTGTAGCAGCTACCCAGCCTAACATAAAAGGTATAGCTCCTGGAAATGCACCAACAAATACCGACAGAGAAGTTTTTGTTTTTAATGGAGTATACAAGCTTACATACATAAAGATGCATATAGCACCAAACATTGCTGTTATCGGGTTTATAATATATAAGGATATAATCCCAATGATAGTTAAAACAACTGCTATACTAAAAGCAGTATTGACAGTCATCCTGCCTGAAGGTATTGGCCTATTTTCTGTTCGCTTCATTAAGGCATCTAGATCTCTTTCAATAATCTGATTATATACATTTGAAGCTCCTACCATGGAATAACCACCTATACACAAAAGAATTAATTCATTATAATTTACAATATCTGCTCCTAAAAGATAACCTGTTATTGACGAAAACAAAACGCTTATCGACAACCTAACCTTGGTTATTTCAAGGAAATTTTTTAAAAAAGAATTCTTTTGGGAATTTTGAATAGTAGTGGGCAAATGTTATAATTTTTTTTAATGATGCAAATATAGATTACCTCTAATACCTTTACAATTATTTTAAGATATTCTTCCATTTTTATAAGCTGATTTTTAGTAATTTTACGGCTTAATTAAAAAAATTAAAAAAATGCGTGCTAAAATATTTTTAACAACTCTTTTATTATTTGTAGGATTAATTTCAAATGCTCAAAAAGATAAAGGATCTTCAAACCCAAAAACTCAAGGAAATAATAACGCTACAGGATCAGATACTCCAAAAAGTAGTAGTTTTTCTGATTCAGAAGATGATTATACTGGAAACACAAAATTAGTAAATGTCACTACGGATGTTTATTTTTTACAGGGTGATGAGGGAAATATGGGAGTCTATTTAATAAAGGAAGGAGTAGTTTTAACAGACACTCAAAATGAAGAAGAAATGAAACGTAGTTTAAAAATTATTGACAGACTAAGCAAAAAATCCCCTGTTAAATATTTAGTTTCAACTTCAAAAACACTAAAAGACAGAAAATCAGCTACTGAATTGAGAAAAGATGGGACTTTACTTTTTGGACAAAATATCACGACACAAAAAACAGTAAACAAAAAAGGAGGTTATACCACTAACTTCAAACCTGATATTTCTTTTACTAATCAGATGACTTTAAATTTTGAAAATGAAAAAGTAGAATTAATATCATTAAATAATTCAGGAAATACTGCAGTTTATCTAAAGAATAAAAATGTCTTATTTACTGGACCTGTATTTGTCAATAAAAAATACCCAGAAATAAATGCTGAAAAAGGAAGAAGTGTGAATGATATCTCAAAGGCTATTTCTAAAACCATAAATTTAACTAATGATAAAACTAAAATTGTTCCTGGTCAAGGAGGTATTGCTAAGCAAATTGATTTAATTAATACAAGCAAAATGCTAGAATCAATCTATAAGCAAGTTTTTATGTTAAGAAATAATGGAAAAAGTTTAGAAGAGGTTTTAGCAAAGAAGAGCTTGACTAGTAATTATGATTCTAAAGGTTATGGAAGTGGACCAATTACTACAGAAATTTTTATCACATCAATTTATAATGAAATTGCAAAAGACCAAGGTCCATTAGACACAAGAACTCCTGAAGAAAAAGCTATGGCAAGATTAAAAGAGATACAAAAAGAACAAGAAAAAAATAAGAATTAGATTAACTTTTTTTTAGAAATCATTTTGCCAAGTAAATAAATCGGTTCGAATTCCTAAATTAAACCAAGTAGTCTGATTTTTGAAAACCGTTTCTGTATTAACTTTGGGATTAAAATCTCTATAAATAACACTTCCATAAACTTTAAAATTAGTAGCTGGATTAAATAAATAACCCAACTTTAGTTCAGTAAAGAAAAAATCGGTAGTGTTTCCCTGAGCAACTTCATTGCCTGTTTCATATGCTCTATCTTCTTCATTTCCATAAATATTAGCACCGTAAAAAGCCTCATCTTCTGGAGTATTATACTCAAATCCTCTTTTGGCTACAATAAACTTAATATCTCCGAAAATTCTTCCCTTATGATAATGTCCTATCATTAGCCATTCAGAAAAACTTGCGCCAAATGGATGTGCCATAGATTGATTATTATGACCATAATTTAATACCACTGTATTATGCGAATAGGTATAAGGCCGAACTCTATTATACTCTGTTTGTAAGTATAAATTTTTAAGACCAAAAGCATCATAATATTTTAATCCAACTTGATATCCTGTTTTATTTTTCCAACTTCCATCACCACTAAAAATATCACTAGAAGAAAATTCATCAATAATAAATTGACCGTATACATTAATATGGTCTGAAATTTTGTATTTAGCACTTAGTCCAATTAATGCATTACCCGCTCGAGATCCTAATGCAAATTGAAGTGTTTGGTAAAAAATAATTGGATTTAAATATGAAATGTTAACACCATCACCTGCATTATCCCATATAACAGACTCAAAAAACCCAATATTTAATCGCTTTGAAACATTATAGCTTAAGTAATGGGTTGCCATATACTTATTTTTATAGGATTTATTTTCATTTAAGACATCGGGTCTAACATCTTTTAACGCCATCCATATGTTAGTATACTTTAACTTCCATATTGTTGTATTAATTTTAAAATAAAAGTGGGGACTAGCATTATCACTTAAAAATAACGACCTATGTCCTTCCCCAATAAAATTTTTACCCTGACCTAATTGAAAATTAAAATACGTTGATGGTGTATAGGATAAATATCCTGTTGCAACTGGATAATCATAAGCATCTGTTTTAAAATCTTTTGCAATTCCTCTTCCTGGAATTATTGCAGGATTTCCTCCTGCAGGTTTAATAGATTCTGCATATCTATTAAAATAATCAGCAAATCGACCTTGACTTTCATAAAAAACAGTAAAAAAACTGAATTTTTTACCTATTCCTCCTTGTGCATAAAGAAGCCTAGTATTATTATAAGTATCTATGTCAGCCTCAATATCTTTTCCAATTTGGAGATCCACACCGGGATCAACTGTAAACCAAAAACTCTTGCTTTTATGGGTAAACATATGCTCATTCCACCATTTTCTACCCAACCAAGAAGTTTTATTTTTTAATAATTTTTGGTTTTCTAGTTCAAAATCATAATACTTGTTAACCTCACTGTAAATAAACGGCTTTTGAGAAGTGTGACTGTTAGTTCCTACTCTATTAATTGCAGCATCAAACCTACTATAGTTTTGCTTTGAAAGCGGAATACTAAGGTTACTACGATACTCTTCGTTGGTATATGGAACTTTGTCAATGTTGTCATATTCATTAACAATTTCATCGGTAGCTAACGTTTTATTTTCGTCTTTTACTTCATATTTAGGTTCTTCTAGTGGAATTCTAAATGGCAAAGTAAATTGAACATAAGTTGGATTACCATTATAAGTTGCAGGTGTAATTTTTGGAAGTAAATTAAAAACTCTCTTTGTTTCTTCTTTTATTTCATTATAAACTGCATCTACATATAAAACTTTAAATTCGCCTTCTGTACTTATTTCAAAAAAAACTTCTGCCTTTCCTTTATAGTTTTCATTTGAAACAATTTCTGGTGTTTTAAAATTATTAAAAATGAATTCTTTTATAGTATAATTAAAACAACTTTCAAGTGAATCTATCTGTGTGTTTGCACATTCTATAAAAACAGGGTATTTTTCAAAACTTGCTGTTGCATTTTGTGAAATTGAAGTTACCGAAATTAATAATACAAGAAATGAGGCAAATTTCTTCATGGTAAATTGGTATTTTATTTTTGTGAAAGATACGGAATTTTACAAATTTACCATTAAAATCAAACCCCATCTTGTCTATTAAGATGGGGTTATATGTTTAAAATTCTGTCTTAAATGTTATAGGAATCAAATATTGTACTGCAACATTATTACTGCCTTGACGACCAGGAATCATTTGAGGTAAATTAGAAACTACTCTTTTAGCTTCCGATTCTAATAATTTATTAGGAGCTCTAGCAATAACATTTGTTATTTTACCTTGATCACTAATTGTAAACTGAACAGTTATTTTTTGTTCTTTTTCATGACTAGACCCTTCTAATTTACCTGTATTAAAATTTTTAACTATAAACTTTTTAATTTTTAAAGACATACATTTTCTCTTCTCAGTATTTGATGATAAATCTTCACATCCAGGAAATACAGGAACAAATTCAACGCTCATTATATTTTTTACAACTGCTTCTTTTTTGTCAACTTTTGCTAGACTCAATATAATTGGAATTTCTATTGAAGGAGATAAAACATTTTCAATGTACTTTTCAGGTGTACTAATAGGAATTATTTCATATTCCTTAGTTATTATCTTTGAAACACTTTTCAAATCAACTATCTTCTTTTTTGAAAAAGGCGTTGGCTCATCAATTGTAAAAGAAAATATAGGGATTTCTTCTAGGTAATTTTTATCATTAAATGCTTGACTATTGTCTTTAGTTTCAAACTTTGTTTCCATAATTAAGTAGACTACAACAAGGCTTAAAATAAGCCCTATTTGAAAAAATAATTTTGAATCCCATTTGATATTCACACTCTTTTTATCATTTTGCTTTGAAAATGATTTTGGCTGGTCATTATTCAAATTGTTACTTGATAATCTCATAGTGTTTATTCTAAAATGTTAATATTAACTATGTATTACAAGGGTTATGCCAAAAAAAACCCGCTTCTAAAATTTAGAAGCGGGGTTTACATTTTATATATTTTTATATTCTAATTCTCTACTTGGAAAAGTATAGGCAATGAATACAATACTCCTACTGCTTTACCTCTTTGCTTCCCAGGAATCATTTTTGGTAATGCTTTTACAACTTTTACAGCTTCTTGCTCTAACTTTGGATGTGGAGCTCTAGCTCTTACATTAACAACATTACCAGTTTTATCAATTTTAAACTGCACGTTAATACGTTGTCTACCTTCTAAGCCTAAATCTCCTGCTAGTTCTGTATTAAATTTTTTCTGAACAAATTTTTGAACTTTTTCAGACATACATTTCTTCTTATCTGCGTTTGTTTTTTTCTTTTCACAACCAGGATAAACAGGTACATTTTCAATTACAGCAAATGGTACATCAGCAATTTCTTCTTCTACTGCCTCTTCAATTTCTTCAATCTCCATGATTTCCTCTTCTTGATTAACCTCAGCAGATTCAATAATTGTTTCTTCAATATCAGCTTCATCTTCTATCACCTCAATCACTTCAGGAGCTGGTGGCGGTGGCGGTGGCGGTGGCGGTGGAATATTCATATCAGTAATTGGGATATCTTCTTCTAATTCATCGCCAGTATCAAGCATTTCTTGAGTTATCTCAGCTTTTTCGTATGTCTTATTTTCAATGGCACGCCATGTAATAAAAAGCATTAATACCATTCCTAGTTGGAAAAATATCATACTCCTACGATTCAGATCTGATTTTGGGTTTTTCTTTGGTTCCATAAACGTAAATTTAACTTATTGCTAAAATATATAATTTCTTGAGTAAATAAAAGATTTCAGGGTTTAATTCTAACTTTAACATTCCTATACAAAAACGCTCCTAAAAATGCTCCAATCATATTTGCTATAACATCAAATACATCTGCCTCTCTCAAGGGGATAAACAGCTCTTGAATAGCTTCAATTATTATGCCATAAAAAAAACATAGTAACAAGACTTGTAATATAGGTGTCCCTAAATTTTTATAACTATAAACTTTATTCAAATAACTTAGCCATAAAAACGACAGGGATAAATAAATTATTCCGTGTATGATTTTATCTAATGGAATTTTTAAATTTAAAAATGGCGCACCATTTAAAGGAATTAAAAATGCTAACGTAGCAAGTAATGAAAATACTATGCAAACACTTAATAGAGCTTTAGCCTCCGACGATTTCTCTATAAGCTTTGTCATCTAATAATTCATTAACTTCTTCTGGGTTTGAAATCTTTATTTTAATCATCCAACCCTCTCCAAAAGCATCAGAATTTACTTTTTCAGGCTCAGTTTCTAAGCTGTCATTAAATTCTACAATTTCTCCTGAAAGAGGAATAAACATATCTGAAACAGTTTTTACAGCCTCTACTGTACCAAAGACCTCATCTTTATCTAAGGTTTCATCTAAGGTTTCTACTTCTACATAAACAATATCACCTAATTCACCTTGTGCAAAATCAGTAATTCCAACTGTAGCTATGTCTCCATCAATGCTAATCCATTCATGGTCTTTTGTGTATTTTAAATTTGAAGGTATGTTCATAATAATAAATATTAGTTTTAATTAATTTCCAAAGTTATATCGTAGTGTAAATCCTCCTCTAATGGTTGTTTGTGGAAATGCAGTAGAAATAGCATATTCCGAAAACGAATGATCATAATAAAATAATGCAGTTAAATTTTTACTTAAAGCATAATCCACAGTTAATTGAGCTCCATAAATAGTTTGACCAGCTGTAGTTTGATTATTTGCAATATCTAAGTATCTTATAATTGTCTTATTATCTCTTCGAGAAAGATCTAACTTAAAGTTTAAATCACTTTTTAAGATTCGTTTTTTACCTCCAAAATTGGTTCCAATTCTAAGGTCTTTTACTCTATAACCTGCTCCAATAATAATTTCGTTACCTTGAATTTCTGTCAACAAATTGTTTGCAAAACTTAATGACAATGCTCTATCTTTTCTATATTCAAACAATATATTAACAGAGTTTTTCATTTCAAAATCTATTCGAATTAATGGTGAAAATTGCTCTATTAAGTTAACATTTGTAAGTAAAGTTTGACTTTTAAAGTTTCCTGACTGATCAACATCTTCAGGGTTATTAGCGTCATAATCCAAATTAGTTCTAAATTGATTAATCGTATATCCAGATCTATATCCATGTTGTAATGAGAAACGTTTAAAATATTTTTTAAACCATCCAATTTTCATTAAACCAGTATATTTAAGATCCCAATTTGGTATGGGTATATCTCTAAAGATTCCAGTACTTTCATTTTCTGGATCACTACCTTTATATGCCGATAAGAAAGCTGGCAATAATACATCTTGACTTGTTTTTCCAAACCCTACAGGGTAACCAGTTTCAGTATCTACTGGATAGTTAGAAGTTCCATAATGCTCTTCTGCTAATCTTTTTGCAATAACCAATCTATTATCTCTAAAGTCCTCAAAAGGCTGTGAGTTAAATTCATCGCTAGTTGAAAAAGCAGTTTTTATCATTATTATAGAAATATTAAAATTTCCGAATGCATTGGGTGTTAATGAACGGTATAAATCATTTTCTACTATATAATTTTCTGCATAATTTTCTGAATAGATTCTACTACCAGTTATATCAATTTTTAAATCTTGCACTGGAATTAAATTAGCCTGATAATCTAATTGTGTTGATTCTACTTCGGTATACTGTTCATTAAATTCTGGGTACAATGTTAACCAGCCTTTTCGAGCAGCATAATCTCTTACTTCTGCTTGACTACCAAAGGTGAATCCTGCAGTTGGTTTTAAGGTTCCTGCAAAACCAACAGAAGGTGTATAACCCGGTAAGTATATACCATTATTTTCCTGGTAATTTAACTGTACTTTTTTAATCATGGTTACTAAGTCAATTAAAACATTCATTGACTTTTCTCCTGTTGTAAGGCTACTTGAAAATTCTACTCCACCAGAACCATTATTATTACCTGATTTTTTTGCTAATCCAGCTTTAGTTGTTTCTTTTTCTACTTTTCCTGATTTCTCTCCTCCTTTTTCATTAGCTCCTTTTGGATTATTTCCTCCAGCTGGGTTTTCTCCTGTTGGAACAACTTTCCTGCTCTTTGTTCTTTTTGTCAAACCAATATAACGGTAAAGAGTTTTCATGTCTAAACTTGAATTGATTCTATGGGTCTGAGCATTTTGAACTGAATTTCCTAAGTTATAAGTTTGAGTTGTACCGTCATCTAGAAGTATGGGGATTTCTAAAAACAAGTCACTATTCTTTTGCCACTGAAAATCTCCAGTATATGAATAAGTTGCTCTAATAAATTTCAAGAAAGGAACTTTATTAAAAGGAATATCATAATTTAACTGTAATGATTGAAAATGATGATTAGGATCTCCCACATTAAAAAACCCATCCCATACTCCAATAGAATTATCAGTATTTCCAAAAGTATCAATATAATTTTTTACAGTTCGGTTATTAGTCGATGTAAAATTAAATCGCAACGATTTTGTTAAGTTATAATTTATTGTGAATTGCCAATCGAACAAGAAATTACGCTGATATAAAGTTGGAACCCCAATACTTCCTTCTGGTAAATTTAGCTCACGAAATTTCTGCTCATTGTATTGACGCACATAATTTGCCCCTGCTGAAATGTTAGAAGGCAAATAATTAAAGTTAAAATCTTTTAATAATTGCCAGTATTTACTTCTAAATATAGAATCATTCTTTTTAAATGGCTCCACCGATTTTGGCTCAAAATTAAAATTATAAGTTCCTCCTAATCTGACATTTTGATCCTTTGAGTCTTCTATCTCATAACTTCTATGGTCCATTTGATTATATGAATATGAAAAAGTAAGATTCTCTACATCGTATACTCTAGGCTTCGCATTACCAACTCTATTTTTACGAACTCCAATAAAATTAACACTTTGTCGCTTTGTGTAATCTTCAGACTGTTCTTGTATCTCATCTCTTCTATCAGCATCTTGTTGATTATCAAGTCTAGTTTCAAGTTCGATATCTTGAAATTCCTCATCATACTTTGGAGTGATTAACTCTTCTGATCGACCATAATTAAATGGCAATTGAATACCCCAATTTTGAGGCAATAATTGCCCTAAATTAAAATTAGTTACTAAACCGTATTCATCAACATCCTCAAGGCTTCTTTGGTTTGGACCTTGGTCAATAGAACCAAATCCTACAGTGCTTTTACTACCTGAAGCACTTATTGTTGCAAAATCTGCGAAATTTACATCCATACTAGCTACTGCAGCCCAACCCCCTTCATTATCTAATTCGGTCATTCGCAGCTCATTAAACCAAGTTTCTCCACAAATTTCGTTAGTTGTTGAATTTCTAACTCCTAACATAATGGTACGAACATTACCAAAACTTGGATTACCTTTAATACCTATTCGTAATTCGTTTTCTGGTCCAGAAAAATTTGGATTTAATTCAGATTGCATAAAATATGAAACTTCACTTGGGTCGTTACTAGGATCGCCTAAAGCAAGCGCTTTTACTTGTTGTAATAGTTCAAATGGTAAAAGAAGTCTATTCTCAATGGGCCAAATATCTTCTGGAGATGTGCTTCCAAAAGCTGTTGGGTTTAATGGTATTTGTACTTCATAATAGTTTTGAGACAAATCATTTCCTAACCGTATAAAAGCAACCATATCACCATCAGAGAGCATTCCTTCATTTTCAACAGACTCTGTATGAATGAACATCTCTAAATTCTTATACTGTCGCATATCAACATTAAAGTTTTTATAGACAGATCTTCCGTCATCTGAATCTAACCCACAAACCCTAAGTGATAACGATTGTTCGTTTTGACGTATAATGTTGTTATTATTATTAAGTTGCTCTCTGTAGACACCTGGAGGCAATACATAAGGTATTGGATATCTATTTTCATTCTCTTCAATACTAACCGTATAATTTTCAAAAGTAGTGTTTCCCACTAATGGATCTTGAGCATCATCATCTAAAGCTACTTGGTATCTTCTATAATCTCCACGAATTAAATCCAATGTTCCAAATCGCAGTACCATATCTTGCTCAAATTCTGAAAGAAACATTCTCATAAAACGAATGGATCTAAAATCTGAAGCACCATTAATAGCATCGTCTGGCTCACTAATAGGAACTTTAAACTGCACCCATCTAACAGGAATTACTTCATTGTTTTGTAGAGTAACATTTATTTCTTTAACATCATTAATATATTCACTATTGTTAGAATCCATTCCTGGAAACACATCAACGTTGTACTCAAAATAACTATCAACCGTATTCATGGTATTATCACGGTTAATATCCTCAACATCTGGTAAGGAAGTAGAACCTCTATCTGTATTTGTAATTACTTCTGGGGAATTTCCTTGTGTCCCGTTATATTGTCTATAACGCTCTACAATATTACCCTCTGCTTGTAAGAAATATTGGTAATTATCTCTAGCGGGATCAGCTAGTCCTGCAAAATCAGAGAATTCCGCTGCCTCTTCACTATCACTAAAACCATCATATCCTATATCTTGATTAATTCGTTCCTGCCCTTGCGTATCATAAACATATAATAAAGACTGATTTGTTGGCACTTTACCATAAGCGGTAGGAATAGTATTTGTGGTAGAGCCATCTTCAGGCAATCCGTTTTCATATTGTTTTCTACCATCCTTTAATACATCTTCAGAAATATTCCCAAGATTAAAAGTAATTGTTCCCCCATTACTACCAGCAGTTTCTTCGTATATAAAAGGATCCATTAACCAAAACTGGATATACTCTACATTAGATCGTTCAAAATCTGTTGTAGTTAATTGTCTAACAATACCACCAAAATTAGATTCTGGATTAGGAATTGTATTAGTACCGTTGGCAGCAGGATTATAATTATATTGTCCTCTTTCAGAAGGAGAGTAAGCTAAATCTAATGAAAAAAGAGCTTGGGTTTGCCCTTGAACAACATCTTGATTAGGAAATATTTCGTCTCTAAATATTCTTCTTGTAAAAGGAGAAGAAATATCATCAACTGAAATTCCATCTGGTCTTTGTGTACTATAAAATATGGGGTCAATGGTGTACCAAGATAACTTTGCCCTTTTATAGTTATTGGCCAAACTACCATTACCTTGTTCTCCTCCAAATCCTATTGGTGCACTTGATAAAAACCAAGTTAATGGTGATCTAATATCAAAGTTTGTTTGTGCTGCTTCAAAATCGTCAACATAAGCAGTTGTTTTTCCATTTAGATCAGAAACTTTTGGAGCACCTGGTATTAAATATGCAAATTCACCTCGCAAAGAAAACACAGATTCTACATCTGTATCTATATTTGGAAGTTTATTAACTAATCGAGTTAAAAATGGTACTCCTGTAGAGTAATTTGCATTAACCCCAAAAACAGAATTGTTAATTGGCTCAGAGCTATAAGAAGATTTTTGTGTTAATGGTCTTTCATTTAAGTTTAAAAATGTGGCACCTACTTGTAGATTCTCACTAAATATATGATCTACATTAACACCTGTAAATCTTTTTGTCTGTTGCCCAAATAAAGTATTATTTTCAGTTGAAACAGATATTGGAGTGTTAGAATTTAACAATGCTGGGTCTAAAATCTGTACTCTTCCTAATTGATAGTTAACTGTGTAATCTACACCTTCAACTAAAACTCTTCCTCCAGCTGTAACCGTAACAGATCCTTGTGGAATATTAAATGCACCTATTGGGATTCCATCTGCTCCAGTAGATTTATAAGTCCCTTTTAATTGAAACTTGTTTTTATCACTTTCTTCTTGTTCTGCAACTGTTTTGGTAGAAGAGTAAAGTGTGTTAAAAACGTATTTGTTTTGGTTTGCATTGTAGGTAATTGGATTATCATAGTCTTCAGATGAGTTTGAAGGGTCTTCTAATTTTTCAAATAAATGACTACCAAATGGCTCAACCTTTGTGAAAATAATTCGTCCGTTTTGTGTATCTACAGTAATTCCTGGCACAAAATCAAAGAAACCATCACCTCCTTGTTGTGGATCACCATTAAAATTTAATTGATCTAAACTAAAGACCCTTAGTAGTGGTGTATTATCAACATCCTCAGGCAAAGGTAAAGGAGGGTTTTCTACACTCCCTTCAGCAGCAGTAATAAAATTCTGAGGAGAGGGATCTGTATATAAAATATTTAAATTAAAACCATCACGTTCTAATTGGAAAGCTCCTAAAGGATAAATATTTTTCATCATTATATCCCATATTGGCTCATTTACATTAGTTATATTACTCTTTAATAATTTTACAACCAGGTTTTGTGAAATCCCTTCAATTGGGTCACTACCACCATCACCTGGTATTGAGCCTCCTGAAGCTTCTACACCATCACTAGAAAATTCACCAACTTGATAAACGGCCCCATTTACTGTAAATTGGAATGCTACCGCTAAAACTTCATCATTATTTAAACGTTGATTTAATGATATATAACCTAATTGAGTATCTAATTTATATTCACCAAGGTTTAACTTTCTCGCATTTTCCAAAGTAACATAGTCTAGTCCATCTCTAACTTCTACACCACTGAATCCAGATTGAACTGTTGCAATATCTCTAATAGCTGGATTTAAAACAGATTGCTCATTGCCTTCTATTCCGAGAGGGTTAAAATCATTATTACTATTATTTGGATATGATCTACTTGGTACATTAATAAATCCTCCAGGGGGGAAAGGCAATCCTAAGTTTTCAGGGTTAGACTCCCCTATATCTTGAAGTGCAACTATATTTCTAACGTTTTCAGTAGAATTTGTTCGGTTAGTAATCCAAACCTCAGTTCTGGTGATTTGAATGTTTGTATTTATAAAAGGATATTGTTCTAAAACTCTATCGTAATTATCTCTAAAGTAATGGGATAAGAAAAAGTGTCGATTCTCATCATAATCTAAAGCGAAAATATCAAAATCTGTAATAGTAGCACCACCTTCGGCAACTACAGTTCTAGTTTCTGATTTCTGTTCTGAAAACACCCCTGTAATGGTTGTTTTCCCAAATTGAACTTCACCTTTTACACCAAATAAACTTTGAGCTCCTTGAATTAAAGAACTATTTAATGGCATACTTACGTTACCCACTTCAATTTTTCTAATGATATCATCTTCATTTGGGGTATACTCTAATTTAATTTGATTTTGAAAATCAAATGTTGATTGCGTATCGTAATTAGCAGTAATTTGAAGACGTTCTCCAATTTTTCCTAATAAACTTAAACTAATTCTTTGATCAAAATCAAAAGATAAATTACTTCTATTCCTAGGAGAAAAAGCTGGGTTATCTTGTTTTGTATATAACAAACCTAAATCGATCTCTACACTACCTTGCGGGATTATTTCAATTTCATTTCCTCCAAAAACAGATTCAAAAAATCCAGAATTTACATAGAAGGTGGGCAGTAAGTTTTTTTGTAATTCTTCAGAACCTTCTTTCCTACCATCTGCAGCATCTATTTTTTCCTTGAAATAAGATTTCATCTGTTCATTAAGAATCAAATCTCTATATTCTTCAGGAGTTAAAATTAATGGGTATGAAATAGTAAAATCTCCTACTATTTGTGTATAAATATACATTTCAGTAATAGGATCATAAGTATATAAATCTTGTATACTTGTAGGAGTAGGTAAATCCATACGCCCCATAGTACTTCCAGTACTTGTTGAATCTTGTGAAAAAGCAGTTGAAAAACTACTTATGATAATACCTAAAATTAATATATGCTTGAAAAAGCTATTTTTTAAATCGTAATTTTTTGATCCCAATTGTTACAAATTTTTTAAAGCTTGTTTAATAATAGTTTCTACAGAAGCATCTGGGTCTTTTTTTACAATAGAATCACAAATTTTTTCTGCTTGTTTTCTTGCAAAACCTAATGTTTCTAAAGCAGATAACGCCTCATTTCTATTAGTATTGCTTGAAAGTGATGAAACCTCATCTAAGCCATAAACTTTTAATATTTTATCTTTTAAATCTAAAACAACACGTTGAGCTGTTTTAGATCCAATTCCTTTAACTGATTGTATGGCAACTAAATTGTTATGAGCAATAGCTTCCATTACTTCCTCTGGTGATAAAGAAGACAACATTGTTCTTGCAATGCTAGCCCCAACTCCAGAAACCGATATTAACAACCTAAATATTTCACGTTCTACTTTACTTGAAAACCCGAATAAAGTATGCGAATCTTCTCGCACCTGTAAATGAATAAAAAGTTTCACGTTTTCCGTAGTAGGAAGTAGTGAAAAGGTATGTAGTGAAATATTCACTGAATAGCCCACACCATTACAGTCTACGACTATATTTGTAGGGTTTTTTTCAACTAGTTTTCCCTGTAAATGGGTAATCATTGGCTAATACGGTTGATGCCCCAAATATAGTATAATTATTTGCATCTACAATCCTTGTAAATGCTAAAAAAACACTAGATTAATTAGCTTTATTTTGTTTTTTTTCAAGCTTTTCTTTTTGCTGTGCATCTACTACTGCTACAGCTGCAATATTTACCATTTCTTCAACACTTGCGCCCAACTGAAGAATATGTACTGCCTTTTTCATTCCTAGCATTATAGGCCCAATTGACTCTACATTTTTAAATTCTTTCAATAACTTATAGTTGCTATTTGCTGAATCTAAATTTGGAAAGATTAGTGCATTAACTTTTTTTCCAGCTAATTTTGAGAAAGGAAATGTTTTTTTAAGCAACTCTCCATCTAAAGCAAAATCGGTTTGTAACTCTCCATCAACAATAGTATCAGGACTTATTCTGTGTAATAATTCAACAGCTTCTCTAACTTTTTTAGCTTCAGGATATTTTGAAGATCCAAAATTTGCATAAGAAATCATTGCAATAACAGGTTTAATCCCAAACATTTTCATGGTATAATTGGTCATTTGGGCAATATTTGCTAATTCTTTTGCTGTCGGACTAATATTAATAGAAGTGTCTGAAAGAAATAATGGTCCACGTTTAGTAAGCATTAGATTAGTTGTTGCAACTTTATTCACTCCATTATACTTTCCAATAGTCTCTAGTACAGGCTTTAACACAATAGGATACGCTCTTGAATACCCTGAAATCATAGCATCAGCATCTCCCACATTAACCATCATAGATGCAAAATGATTTCTTTCTCTCATTAATTTTTGAGCTGCGTAAAAAGTTACTCCTTTTCTTCTTCTTTGTGACCAATATATTTTAGCATATTCATTTAATTTTTCATTTTGATCATCACTTTTTGGATCTAGAATTTCTACTTCTTCGTCAAACTCAATCTCTTGCATAAGCTCAACAATAATCTCTTTTCTGCCCAATAAAATTGGTGTCCCAATTCCTTCTTCTAAAACAATTTGTGCAGCTTTTAAAACATCTAAATGATCGGCTTCTGCAAAAACAATTCGTTTGGGGTTAGTCTTTGCTCTATTAAACAACAATCGCAAAATCTTGTTATCATTACCCATCCTAGTATAAAGATCTTCTTCATATTTTTCCCAATTTAGAATTGGTTCTTTTGCCACACCACTCTCAATAGCAGCTTTTGCAACTGCAACTGGAATGGTACTAATTAATCTAGGATCAAAAGGTTTAGGGATTATATAATCTTTCCCGAATATTAATTTTGTTTCATCATAAGCTATATTTACTTGTTCAGGTACAGGTTCTTTAGCTAATGCAGCTAATGCTATTACAGAAGCTCTTTTCATAGCTTCATTTATTTTTGTTGCCCTAACATCTAAAGCACCTCTAAATATAAACGGGAATCCAAGAACATTATTAACCTGATTAGGATGATCACTCCTTCCAGTAGCCATAATTATATCCTTTCTAGTTTTAATTGCTAAATTGTAATTAATCTCTGGATCCGGATTAGCTAGTGCAAAAACAATTGGGTTTTTAGCCATGCCATTTAACATTTCGGGTGTTAATATATTTGCAATAGATAAGCCAACAAATACATCTGCATCTTTTATCGCTTCTTCTAATGTAAAAATACCCTTATCTGTTGCAAATTCAGATTTTTCTTCAGTTAGATCTTCTCTATCTTTCCTAATAACGCCTTTACTATCGACCATTACAATATTCTCAGCTTTAACACCAAATGATTTATAAAGACGAGTACAAGATATAGCGGCAGCACCAGCACCATTAATCACTACAGAAATTTGCTCCATATCTTTCTCTGCAATTTCAACAGCATTAATTAATGCTGCAGAAGAAATAATAGCAGTCCCATGCTGGTCATCATGCATCACCGGGATATCAAGCTCATCTTTTAACCTACATTCAATTTCAAAAGCCTCTGGAGCTTTGATATCTTCCAAATTAATTCCACCAAAAGTGGGAGCAATATTTTTAACAGTAGTAATAAATTCTTCAACATTACTTGCATCAACTTCTATGTCAAACACATCGATATCAGCAAATATTTTAAAAAGCAACCCCTTACCTTCCATTACAGGTTTTGAGGCTTCAGGGCCTATATCCCCAAGACCTAAAACCGCTGTACCATTAGATATTACTGCTACCAAATTACCTTTATTTGTATACCTATATACATCACCAGGATTTTTCTCAATATCTAAACAGGGCTCTGCAACCCCTGGTGAATAAGCTAAAGATAAATCTCTTTGAGTAGCATATTTTTTAGTAGGCACTACTTCAATTTTTCCTGGTTTTGGAAATTCATGGTAGTTTAATGCTTGTTTACGTTTGCTCTCTTTTTTCATAATAGTATTAGTTTAATACTTTTAAAAAGTAATTTACAAAGTTAACAAAGAATAGGGCTTATCCTCTTATCATTATCGACTTTTAAGGAAGTCAATATTTCTTTGCAAACCAGAATATTTAGTTCTTTTAACTGCACTTTTCTTAAATATTTCTTGAAAAACATCTTCGGATATTTCTTCCCAATCTTTTTTAGATATTGATAATAATTTTGAATTTGGATTAAAAAGAGGTTCTTTATGAGGTGCACTAAAACGATTCCAAGGACATACATCTTGACAGATATCACAACCAAACATCCAATTTTCAAATTTACCTTTCATTTCTAAAGGTATTTCATTCTTTAATTCAATTGTAAAATATGAAATACACTTACTTCCATCAACAACATATGGGTCAACAATAGCTTGTGTTGGACATGCATCTATACATGCAGTACAATTACCACAATGATCAGTTGTGGCTAAATCATAATCTAACTCTAAATCTATTATTAATTCTGCTATAAAATAAAATGACCCATTAGATTTTGTAATAAGGTTACTGTGTTTTCCAATCCAACCTAAACCACTTTTTGAAGCCCACGCCTTATCAAGTACAGGAGCAGAATCGGTAAAAGCTCTTCCGTGAACCTCTCCTATTTCTTCTTGGATAAAAATTAATAATTGTTTCAACTTATCCTTAATTACAAAATGGTAATCTTCACCATATGCATATTTCGAAATTTTATAACTATCATCTCTCTGAGTTTCTTCTGGGAAATAATTTAATAACAATGAAACAACACTTTTTGAGCCTGGGACTAATAACGTTGGGTCCAATCTTTTATCGAAATGATTTTCCATATAACTCATTTCTCCATTTCGATTTTTAGATAGCCAAGATTCTAGCCGAGGAGCTTCTTCTTCTAAAAATTCAGCTTTGCTTATACCACAAGATAAAAAGCCAAGACGTTTAGCTTCTGATTTAATTAGATTAGTATGGTGCGTTTTAAAATCCAAAATATGAGAATGAATATATCACAAAAAAGTTATTGACTTAAAATAACCCTCCTTGAGATGGCCCTTTAAGTTTACCTAAATGTTTATAGGCAGCTTCAGTAACTTCACGTCCTCTTGGTGTTCTCATAATAAACCCTTGCTGAATTAAAAAAGGTTCATAAACTTCTTCTATAGTTTCAGAACTTTCAGAAACAGCAGTTGCTAAAGTAGAAATCCCAACAGGACCTCCTTTAAATTTTTCAATTATGGTTACTAGAATTCTATTATCCATTTCATCCAGTCCATGTGCATCTACATTTAATGCTTCAAGTGCATATTTTGCAATTTTGATATCAATTTTTCCATTTCCTTTAATTTGAGCAAAATCCCTTACCCTTCTCAATAAAGCATTTGCAATACGTGGTGTTCCTCTACTCCTACCGGCAATTTCAATTGCTGCTTCCATACTAATTGAAACATCTAATATCATAGCACTACGCTGTACAATGGTAGTTAACAATTCTGTTGTATAATATTGTAGCCTTGAAGAAATACCAAATCTTGCACGCATAGGTGCAGTCAATAAACCAGAACGAGTTGTAGCGCCTACTAATGTAAAAGGGTTTAAATTAATTTGAACCGATCGAGCGTTTGGTCCAGACTCAATCATGATATCGATTTTATAGTCTTCCATTGCTGAATACAAGTATTCCTCTACAATAGGGCTTAACCTATGAATTTCGTCAATAAATAATACATCACGTTCATCAAGATTAGTAAGTAAGCCAGCTAAATCTCCTGGTTTATCTAAAACAGGACCTGAAGTAACTTTAATCCCTACATCTAATTCATTTGAAAGTATATAAGCCAAAGTAGTTTTCCCTAATCCAGGAGGTCCGTGAAATAAAGTATGATCTAAAGCTTCACTTCTTAAATTTGCAGCTTGAACAAATATTTGTAAATTTTCAAGCACCTGATCTTGACCAGAAAAATCTTCAAAAGATAAGGGACGTAGTTTTTTTTCTACATCTAATTCTTCAGGAGTAAAATTTTCATCGGTAGGATCTAAATTTTCGTTCATAAAAACAAATATACAAATCGAATAGCAACCTTTAATTGAATTAAGAACATAAAAAAAGCCTTCCAATAACTGAAAGGCTTTTTTTAATATCTATTTAAAGAAAATTAATGTGTTAATTCTTCTTCATTATCTTGAATAGGTATGTGTTGCGGCACAAAATCTTGTCCAGCAATTACATAATCCGATTCATCTTTATTCATTTTACTATAATCGTAAGACCAACGGTGTACTTCTGGAATTGGACCATCCCAATTTCCGTGGATGTGTTTTACTTCTGCAGTCCATTCTAATGTATTAGAATCCCAAGGGTTTTTAGATCCCATTTTCCCAAAGAACATTGAATGAATAAAATTATATAAAAATACTAGTTGACCTGCAGCTGCAATAAAAGCAAAAACTGTAATAACTACATTAATATCTAATAAGTCATCAAAGTATGGGAAATTTGAGTTGGTATAATACCTTCTTGGTAAACCAGCCATTCCAATAAAATGCATTGGAAAGAATACACCATATGCACCGATTGCAGTTATCCAAAAGTGGATGTAACCTAATTTTTTATTTAACATTCTTCCTTCGAACATTTTAGGGAACCAATGATAAACACCTGCAAATAAACCATATAATGCTGAGATACCCATTACTAAGTGGAAGTGAGCCACTACAAACATCGTATCATGAACATTAATATCTAGTGCGCTATCTCCTAAAATCAAACCTGTTAAACCACCACTAATAAAGGTAGAAACAAAACCGATTGAAAACAGCATTCCTGTATTCATTTTAAGGTTACCTTTCCATAAGGTTGTAATCCAGTTAAAAGCTTTAACTGCAGAAGGAATTGCAATTAATAATGTTGTAAATGTAAATACTGATCCTAAAAATGGATTCATACCAGTAATAAACATATGGTGACCCCATACAATTGTAGATAGGAATGCTATAGCAAGTATTGAAGCAATCATCGCTCGATATCCAAAAATAGGTTTACGAGCATTTGTTGCCATAATTTCTGAAACTAATCCCATTGCTGGAAGTATTACAATATATACTTCTGGGTGTCCTAGGAACCAGAAAAGGTGTTCGAAAAGAACTGGTGACCCTCCTTGATTATGCAAAACTTCTCCAGCTATATATATATCTGAAAGGAAAAATGAAGTTCCAAAACTCCTATCCATAATTAACATTAAAGCAGCTGATAATAAAACTGGGAATGAAACAACACCAATAATAGCTGTTACAAAAAATGACCAAATTGTTAGTGGAAGTCTTGTCATAGACATTCCTTTTGTTCTTAAATTTAGAACGGTAACAATATAATTTAAAGAACCTAATAATGAAGATGCAATAAATATTGCCATAGATACTAACCAAAGTGTCATACCTGCTCCAGAACCTGGCATAGCTTGAGGCAATGCACTTAATGGAGGATATATTGTCCAACCTGCTGATGCTGGTCCAGCTTCAACAAATAAAGAAAGTACCATGATTACACTTGATAAAAAGAATAACCAATAAGAAACCATATTAAGAAAACCAGATGCCATATCACGAGCACCAATTTGTAGCGGAATCAATAAATTACTAAAGGTTCCACTTAATCCTGCTGTTAAAACAAAGAACACCATAATGGTACCATGAATGGTTACTAATGATAAATATACATTAGGATCCATTACTCCATTTTCAGCCCATTTTCCCAAAAATATTTCGTAAACTGTAAATTGATGATCTGGCCAAGCAAGTTGCAATCTAAAAAGCAATGACATGGCGATACCAATAATTCCCATAAACAAACCTGTAATTAGGTATTGCTTAGAAATCATTTTATGATCTTGACTAAAGATATATTTAGTTACAAATGTCTCTTTATGGTGATGTCCGTGATCATCGTGACCGTTAGCGTGTTCTGACATATCTCTTTAAGCGGTTTTATTATTTTTTTAAAGTTTCTGCAATAGTAGCTTGCTTAGCTACCCAAGCATTATACTCTTCTTCAGTTTCTACAACAATTTTCATTTGCATATTAAAGTGATTACTTCCACAAATTTTATTACATAGTAATAAAAAGTCAAAGTCATACATTTCTAATGCTTCCTCACCTTTTTCAATTAATTCAATATTTTTTGCTGTTCTTAATTCGTTTATATGCTTTACTTTGGCTACTACCTCTTCTTCTAACCTCATATCCTCAGTAGTAATTGTAGGTGTTACTGCAAATTGTGTAATCATACCTGGAACACAATTCATTTGTGCTCTAAAATGAGGCATATAAGCAGAGTGTAAAACGTCTTGTGATCTCATTTTGAACAATACTTTTCTACCTACTGGTAAATGTAATTCATTTACTACTTTATCATCTTGAGCATTGGGATCAGAAAGATCAACTCCTAATTGATTAGCTCCTTCAATTAATCGAACATTTGCTTCTCCTAAGGTATTATCATCACCAGAATATCTAGCTCTCCAATCAAATTGGTATGCATAAAGTTCAACTACTAATGTATCTTCATCTTCATCAAAACTCATGATATCAGACCATGTAAATAGTCCATAAATAATTAATCCTGCTAAAACAATAACAGGGATTATAGTCCAAATAAATTCTAATTTATGGTTATCTGCATAAAACAATGCCTTCTTTTCTTTACTTCCACGGTAAACAAATGAAAAATAATGTAATAACCATTGAGTAAAAATTCCAACTACGAAAATTAAAACCATTGTTACCAACATTAATTGGTCAGTTTCTACTCCATGTTCAGATGCGGAAACTGGTAATAACACATTACCCCATTTCCAAAAACAATATGCTAAAAATCCATATAAAAACAATACAAAGCCTAACATCATATAGCCTTGTGTATTATTATCGTTATCTGATGCTACTTCTGAATCTTCAGATTGAGCAGGTTTAGACAATTGAAAAACTTTGTTCATTTGCCAAACAGCTACTCCAAAAAGAATGATTACTAAAATTACTAAAAATGCGGTCATCGTTATCTATTCAACAAATTTAATTAATAATGAAAATTTTTACTTTCCTTTAAGAAAGGATTTCCTTTAGCCAATAATGGTGCTTTTGTCAATGCAGTAAATACTACATATATAAATAGTCCTAAGAAAAACACAACTGAACTTAATTCAGGAATTCCAAAATACCAAGATGTTCCTACAGTTGCTGGCATTACCATTACGAATAAATCAACATAATGTCCTGCAAGTATTACTACTCCTGCCATAACAACAAACCAATTTACTCTTTTATAATCACTATTCATAAGAACTAGTATTGGAAAAATAAAGTTCATAACTACCATACCGAAGAATGGTAATTTAAAATCTTCTATTCTGGTTACAAAATACGTAACTTCTTCAGGAATATTAGCGTACCAAATTAACATAAATTGTGAGAACCACAAATAAGTCCAGAAAATACTAAATCCAAACATGTATTTTGCTAAATCATGAATATGACTATCATTAACATATTCTAAATATCCTTGTGATTTTAAAATCATCGTAATTAAAGCAATAGTTGTAATTGCACAAACTATCATTCCAGCAAATACGTACCATCCGTATAATGTACTAAACCAATGTGGATCAAAACTCATTAACCAATCCCAAGACATAATAGATTCTGTATAAATAAAGAATACTAAAAATGCAGCAGAAATTTTAAAACTTTTCTTAAACCATTTTCCATCAGTTGCATCATCTTGTTTTCTAGAATACTTAAGTGATATTTGACGATAAGCAATCCATCCTCCTAAGAATATCATTGCTCTTATCATAACACCCCAGCCATTTAGCCATCCTGCTTTTCCTTGTAATAATTTATCATGGGCTACTACTTCTGGATCTGCCCAAACAAATAAATGATTAAAATGGAATGCAGATAAACCTATTAGAATTAACATTATAATCCCACCAGGAATTAAATAGGAAGTAATCCCTTCCATAACTCTAAACAATACCGGTGACCACCCAGCTTGTGATGCTATTTGAATTGCATAAAAAGCAAGTACACCCAACGATATCATAAAAAATAGGAAACAAGCAATATATAATGACGACCAAGGTCTATTTTGTAATTGATGCAAAACATGCTCTAAATGAGCTTCTTCATCCCCGTGTGCTGATTCACCATGTCCTTCTTCAGCGTGTTCATCCTTAACAGCATTATGCCCTTCGTCATGAGAAGCTTCTACATTGTGTCCATCGTCATGGCTTGATGCCATCATTTCTTTAACTTCAGCAGTGTTACTGGGAGTTGTAAGAAAGCCGGTAACAATCCCTAAGGCACCTATTACCATAAGAACTATTGCAAAAAGTTTTAATTTACTTGGTAGCGTATACATATCTTAGCTATTCTCTTTATTCTTTAATTAATGAGCTTCATTTGAAGTAGTTTCGTTTTCTGACATATTTTCTTCAGAAACAATTACTTCTATATTATTTATTGAATCTTTTTGAACTGTTGACCATAAAGGTTCTCCATTCAAAGTAGATTTTAAATCTAAGACATACATGGCTATTTGCCAGCGGTCTTCTTCACTAGTTTGTGAAGCGTGAGATCCCATTGCATTTAAACCATACATCATAGTATGATAAATATTCCCTTCGGTTATATTTCTTCCCTTATCTGAAAAACTAGGAATTCCTAAAAACTTTTCTCTTTTTACAAGAGTTCCCTGTCCATCACCTTTATTACCATGACAAATTGAACAGTATATTTTATACAATTCTTTTCCTTTGGCAAGATTATCATCATTAACCTCTAATGGATTCTTTAACTCTGTTGTAGCTAAAGCTTTTCCTTCCATATTGTTTTCATACTCATAGGGCATCCATCCTCTAGAAATTGTTCCTTCAACAGGCATTAAAGCAGCTTGTTCATTAGGAAGCATATCGTACTCACCATTAGTTTCAGGCCCTCCTGAAGTATACATGTTTGGCATGTATCTATAATTTGGATTTTTATTATCAAAACAAGATGTTACACTCATTGCTATAATAATAACAACTGCTATGTTTATAATATTCTTCATATTAGTGATCTTCATCCTTATCAATTATTTTAACTTCTACAGCTCCGGTACTTTTCATAAATTCTGAAACAGTTTCTGTATTTTTACTAGCATCAACTTCCATTAAGAAATGATCATCAGTTGTACGTACATCAGGGTTTTCAGCTTTTTTGAAAGGCCATAACTTACTTCTCATATAAAAAGTAATTACCATTAAATGTGCTGCAAAAAATACGGTTAACTCAAACATTACAGGTACAAAAGCTGGCATATTTTCTATATAACTAAAGCTTGGTTTACCACCAATATCTTGTGGCCAATCTTGAATCATAATAAAATTCATCATTACAATTGCCACACTTAATCCAACTAGTCCGTATAAAAAAGATGTAATTGCAATACGAGTATCTGCAAGACCCATTGCTTTTTCTAGTCCGTGAACTGGAAAAGGCGTATAAACTTCTTCTATATGATAACGCTCTTCACGTACCTTTTTTACGGCTTGTAATAAGATATCATCGTCTGTATATAAAGCGTGAATAACTTTAGATGCCATAATTATTTGTTTTTATTTTTAGTTGTAAATTCTACTTCTTCACCATAATGCTTTACATCATCACCATGATCTGCTCTTAATTTTTTATAATTAGCTCCAGATGATTTTAATATAGATTTTACCTCTGCTTGTGCAATCACTGGGAAGCTTCTAGCGTATAATAAAAATAACACAAAGAAGAATCCTATGGTTCCAATAAATGTCCCTATATCCACAAAAGTAGGTGAGAACATTGTCCAAGAAGAAGGCAAGTAATCTCGGTGTAATGATGTAACAATAATAACAAAACGCTCAAACCACATCCCAATATTTACAACAATTGAGATTATAAATGAGAACATAATACTTCTTCTTAATTTTGGGAACCACATAAATTGTGGCGAGAACACATTACATGTCATCATGGCCCAATAAGCCCACCAATAAGGTCCGGTTGCTCTATTAAGGAATGCATATTGTTCGTACTCTACTCCAGAATACCAAGCAATAAATAACTCAGTAATATAAGCTACACCAACAATAGAACCCGTAATCATTATTACGATATTCATTAATTCTATATGCTGAAGTGTAATATAATCTTCTAAGCTAGTAACTTTACGCATGATAATCAAAAGTGTGTTTACCATAGCAAATCCTGAGAATACCGCTCCAGCAACAAAGTAAGGAGGAAAAATAGTAGTATGCCATCCTGGAATTACCGATGTAGCAAAATCAAAAGATACAATGGTATGTACTGAAAGTACTAATGGAGTAGCTAAACCAGCTAAAACTAAAGAAACTTCCTCAAACCGTTGCCAATCTTTTGCACGTCCACTCCAACCAAATGAAAGAATTCCGTAAATTTTCTTATTAAAAGGAGTAATAGCTCTATCTCTAATCATTGCAAAGTCTGGTAACAAACCTGTCCACCAAAAAACTAATGAAACAGATAAATAGGTTGATATTGCAAATACATCCCATAGTAGGGGTGAGTTAAAGTTTACCCATAATGACCCAAACTGATTTGGAATAGGAACTACCCAATATGCTAACCAAGGACGACCCATATGAATAATTGGGAATAATCCCGCTTGAACAACAGAGAAAATTGTCATTGCTTCTGCAGAACGGTTAATACCCATTCTCCATTTTTGACGGAATAATAATAATACTGCAGAAATTAATGTTCCTGCGTGACCAATACCTACCCACCAAACAAAGTTGGTAATATCCCAGGCCCAGCCTACAGTTTTATTCAATCCCCATGTACCAATACCTGTTGAAATGGTATATACAATACAACCAATACCCCATAAAAATGCGGCTAAGGCAATTGAAAAAACAATCCACCAAGATTTATTGGCTTTTCCTTCTACAGGAGCAGCAACATCTACCGTAACATCATGGTAGGATTTGTTTCCTGTTACTAAGGGTTTTCTAATAGGAGCTTCGTAATGCGACGCCATATCTTTTTTTTGCTATTTCTTAGTATTATTAAACTTCTTCCGAATTTCTCACTTTAACTTGATACAACACATTAGGTTTTGTCCCTACTGCTTCAAGCAAGTGATACATTCTTTTATCTTTACTTAACTTATTCACTTCACTTTCGTGATCGTTAACATCTCCAAAAACCATTGCCCCTGACTCACAAGCCGCAGAACAAGCTGTTTTAAATTCACCGTCTTTTATTGACCTTCCTTCGTTTTTAGCATCAAGAATTGTCTTTTGTGTCATTTGAATACACATAGAACATTTTTCCATAACACCACGCGAACGTACAACCACATCAGGATTAAGAACCATTCTACCTAAATCGTTATTCATATGGTAATCAAATTCTTCATTATCAGTATACAAGAACCAATTGAATCGACGTACTTTATAAGGACAGTTGTTGGCACAATAACGAGTACCTACACAACGGTTATATGCCATTTGATTTTGACCTTGACGACCATGCGATGTTGCAGCAACAGGACAAACTGTTTCACAAGGAGCATGATTACAATGCTGACACATTACAGGTTGGAAAGCTACTTCTGGACTTACAGAAGGATCTTCCATTGAGATTAATGTATCTTTTACACCAGCATCACCAAACAATCCGTTTGCTCCTTCTTTTTTATCTAAATCCTCAACAAACGTTTCTTCACTTGAATAATATCGATCGATACGTAACCAGTGCATGTCTCTACTTTTACGAACTTCTTGTTTTCCAACAACAGGCACGTTATTTTCAGCGTGACAAGCAATTACACAAGATCCACATCCTGTACAAGCATTTAAGTCTATAGAAAGATTAAAGTGATGACCAATAGATCGATCAAACGAGGTCCATAAATCTGCATCAGGATCATTTACTGAAATTTCTTGATGATCTTTAGAAACTACAGGAACAGGATTCCATTCCTTTGAATCTTTTGTATTAAATATTTCTAATGAAGTTTCACGAATAATATCTCTACCCATCATGGTATTGTGCAATTGCACACAAGCAAATTCGTGTTCTCCAGAAACTTTTTCTATTGTTACATTTTGAACAGATGAAAAGTTGTTATAAAGTTCATAAGCATTAACACCTGTTTGCATCTCATACTGAATAGAAGCTGTTTTACCATAACCTAAAGCTAAACCAACAGAACCTTTTGCTTGTCCAGGTTGAATTATCACAGGCACATCTTCTATAACAACATCACCAACAGTAACATTTACATAACTACCATTTAAACCACCATCTGCAACATTATTATTTACTAATCCCATTTCGGCTGCATCTGCAGAAGAAACTGTCAAATAATTATCCCAAGATGCTCTTGTTATTGGATCTGGCATTTCTTGCAGCCAAGGGTTGTTAGACTGCTGTCCATCACCCATTGATGTTTTAGTATATAGGGTAAGCTCTAATCCTCCTTCTTGAAGATTAGCTGATAATGCGCCGTGTGAAGTATTAGATTCTAAGCCATCACTAACAGGCATTTCTTCATTTCCTAACTCAACATCGCTTACAAATACACCATCGTGTAAAGCTTGATTCCAACTAGAAGCTCCTAAAATAGAGTTACTCCAAGTTTCTTTAATATAATCGTAATAATTATTTGTGTTACCTGTTAATTTTAACAAGCAATCTTGAAATTGTCTAGTATCAAACAAAGGACTTATAGTAGGTTGCATTAACCCAAAAGATCCTTTTTTTAGTTGTGTATCTCCCCAAGATTCTAAATAATGTGGAGTAGCAGCTACTAATTGTGATAATGAAGCAGTCGCATCTTCTTTAAATGAAAAAGAAACTGATAAATCTAAATTAGCATATGCCTCAGCAAACGCTTCACTATTTGGAAAAGAATATACTGGATCCACTCCCACAGAAATTAACCCTTTTACTGAACCAGAAATCACTCCATTTAAAACACTAATTACATCAGCAGTGTTTCCATTACGAATCATTTTTGGTTTATCGGTATCCATTACAACACTTCCAACACCTTCATTATAAGAAAGCACTTTAGATTGTGCAGTAACATCAGGTAATCCAGTTAAAATCACACCTTTACTACCTGCTTTTTGTAATGCAGCTTTTGCTTTTGAAACAGCTGCAACAATATTTTCTGGCAGGCCAGAAGTACTACCACCTGTTAATGCATTTAAGACTTGTTGCTGCTGTGATGGTGTTACCGGAACACGTTTATCTGAATTTGCACCCGAAAGTGACATGTTTGCTTCAAATTGATAATGCTTAGACATTTTTCCTTCACCAGGAATACGTCCTTTTGCATATGAAGAATCAAATCCTCCTCCTTGCCAATCTCCTAAGAAATCTGCACCAACTGAAACAATTACTTCAGCTTTAGAAAAATCGTAATCCGCTAAAGCTCTTACACCAAATTTGTTTTGAAAAGCATCTAAAGCTTCTGAAGAAGAAACCGTGTCATATACTACATGACGCACATTTGGAAACTTAGTCGTAAATTCTTTAATCAACTTAGAAGTTGAAGGACTTGCAAATGTTTGAGTTAATAAAACAACCTCTTGACCATTTAAAGCATTTAATTTCCCTTCTAATGTTGAATCAAAATCTTCCCATGTAGAATCTTCACCACCTACCTTTGGAGACTGTAATCTATTAATATCATATAAAGATAGAACTGAAGCATGCACACGTGCATTAACACTTCCTACGCTGTCTGAAACTTTATTTCGTTCAATTTTAATAGGCCGACCTTCTCTTGTCTTTACAAGTACATTAGCAAAATCGAATCCATCAGCAATAGTTGAAGCATAGTAATTTGCTTCTCCAGGAACAATTTCGTCTGGCATTACAACATAGGGAATCGATTTTCTTATAGGGCCTTCACATGCAGCTAACGATGCAGCAGCTGTAGTAAAACCAACATATTTTAAGAAATCTCTACGAGAAGTTGAAGATGTTTCTAGAGTTTCTTTATCCCCTAAAAATTCATCAACTGGTATTTCCTCAACAAATTCGTTTTGTTGTAGCGCCTTAACAATAGAGCTATTTTCGTCTAGCTCTTCAACACTTTTCCAGTATTTCTTGTTTGATGACATTTATATAATTAATTTAATGACAAAATCAATATTGATTCCATCGTTTAATTTTTATTAATAGTGGCATTTACCACATTCTAATCCTCCTAATTCCGCTGCAGTTAATTTTTCTACATCATATTTTTTAGAAAGCTCTTCGTGTATTTTTTCGTAATAATCGTTGTTTTCTATATCAACTTTAGTGTCTTTATGGCAATCAATACACCAACCCATTGTTAATTTAGAATATTGCTCAACAATCTCCATTTCCTCAACTGGACCATGACAAGTTTGACATTCTACACCAGCAACAGTAACGTGTTGTGAGTGATTAAAATAAACAAAGTCTGGAAGGTTATGAACTTGAACCCATTTTACTGGCTTAACTTCACCGGTATAACTCTGGTCAGCGTCATCCCAACCTACTGCATCATATAGTTTAGCAATTTGTTCATCGTAAAACGCTTTAGTATAACCATTTGCTAAATCCTCTTCACCTGTATATTCTGAAATGTTTTTATGACAATTCATACATACATTTAAGGAAGGTATTCCTGATGTTTTACTTTTTCTCGCTGAAGAGTGACAATAATTACAATCAATTTTATTATCTCCAGCATGAATTTTATGCGAGTAATGAATTGGCTGAACTGGAGCGTATCCTTGATCCACACCAACCTGCATAAAGAAACCAAACATAAAATATGCTGATACTAACAATAACATTATTGCAGAAACCAACATTAAAAACTGATTTTGAACAAAGGCTTTCCATAATGGTTTCCCAGGTTCAGACTCTACTTCTACATTATTAGCCTGTGATAATTTAGTTAATGATCTAGACACCAAATAAAACATGATCACTAATAATAAAAACACCATTACCAATCCAGCTATAACTATTCTTTGAATAGTACCATCATCTTCATTAGAAGCGGTAACAGTTGTCTCTGCAACTTTAGGTTCTGGCTTAGGCAAGCTTGTGTAAGCAAGAATATTATCCATATCCTCATTTGACAAAGCAGGAAAAGAAGTCATTACAGAGTTATTATTCTCTGCAAATAAAGAAGCTGCTTTAGCATCTCCAGATTTTATTAAACCTTGACTATCGCTAATCCATTTGTAAAGCCAATCTCTGTCGTATTTGTCAGCAACATTTCTTAATGCTGGACCTACTCCTTTTTTATCTAATTTATGACAAGCAGCACAATTTGCTTTATACAAAGCTTCTCCAGCAACGGCATCGCCATTATCTTGAGCTAAAGTGGTAGTTGAAAATGCTAGTAAAATAGCTAGCAAAAGAAGTGACAATTGTGATGATAAATTTCGGTAATTCACCTTTTTCATACTAATGGTTAAAATTATTTTCAATTATTAGGTCTGTAGTTCATTCATTTTCAAAGTGCTAATAAAATACACACTTACCTACCTTAAATAACGGCACGAAAATAAGATATTAAAGTCAATTTCAGAAATACTAACAAAGTGTTAATACTTAATTTATAATAATTCTAAATAATAAACATGCTTTCTATTGAGTTATTTAGATTTACATTTGCAGAATTATTAATTATTTTATGAAACTTAGATCTTACAATACCATTTTTTGGTTTTTAACTTTAACGATTACATTTACTAACTTAGTTGTTGGTCAAAATGCTACAATTACCGTTAATGAAAATGAAAAAGTACCGGAATTATTAACATTAAAGAAAAACCTTGAAGTTGATAATAAGCTCGCTGTAGGTTTTACTATACAGTTATATTATGGAGAATTAAAGGACGCCAATAGAATAATTAAAGAATATAGAAACAGTTACGATTCTTGGCCAGCTTCAATTGAATATGAAACACCTAACTATAAAGTTTGGGTTGGTAGTTTTAGCTCTCGTCTAGAAGCTGATCGTGCAAGGCTAGAAATTAAAGATAAATTTCCTTCAGCATTTATTTTAAAACCTGATCGGAATTAGAATAACAAAAAAAGTCCCATTTAAAATAATTTATTTTAAATGGGACTTTTACACCTATATATTATAAGCTACTCTTTACTAGAACTTTTAGAAAAATCGTAACTAAATCCTACTTGAATCATAGAAGTAGTCATATCATACGATACTGATGTTCCAGAGATTTTCCCTAATGGGTTACTAGGAGTAATCGCTGCAGGGCTTAATAAATTACCTGAAGCTCCATCTCCTCTAAATCCATAATGATAAACAGCATCCACTTTCATTTTTTCATTTATCACATAACCTAAACCAATTTGCGCTGCATTTTCTATTACTGCTGTTGCAGGAATTGAAAAGAAAGCTAATTCATCATCTATAGGATTAGAACTATATGTATAACCTATTCTTATAGGTAACTTTTCAGTTGCTTGATACTGTAATCCTAAAGAAAGAATTGACATACTCTTCCATCCAAATCCATTAACCGCACCTGTAGGGAAACCTTCCATAGGTCCACTATCTGCTAATTGCCAACCTTGTGCATCAAAACCTTCGGTATTTTCATAATCTACATATCTAAAATCTAAGGCGAAATCAAATTTTCCTCCAGATAACCCCATCCCTACTGAATAAATAGCAGGGTAATTCATGTTAAATGAAACGCTTGGTGCAGTAGATCCATCTACATAATTTTGGTCAAATTCAAAATCTCCAAAATATTGTTTAGATTTATAAGAAGCTCCTAATTTTAACACTCCTCCTGAATCATAAAATATACCTACTTGACCACCATAACCTATTGCAGAAGCTTTATCTGCATTCGGATATCCTTTTCCTGTTCCAAAAGGAGGCGGAAAATCTGGTGATGCTATTGGATTTGGAGCTAATTCTAAACTAGCATAATTAAATGTTGGTTGTAATCCAATAGAAAACGTTTCGCATATTTGATAAGAATAAGTAAATCCAACTTGTAACAACATATAATCGGATTCTATATGTCCAAAACCACCTGCAGCTTGTGGGTAGTTAACTGGATTAGAGTCTTGAGTAGGATCAAAATTTGGGTTTGGGTTTCCTAAACCATCTAATGGAGAGTTAGATTCTTCCTCAAAAGTTACTCCAAAACCACTAATACCAAAAGCAGAAACTCCAAAGGTATGCTTGCTGTTTTCTTTACCCCATACATAAGCTAAAGACGGCATTACAGATGTACCTCTACTATCTTCAGTAACACCACTCACACTAGGTGACCCAGGAAACATTGCCCCACCTGGTAATGATGATTTTAATGTTGGAGAAGAAAAGAACGCTCCTACATTTAAGGATATTATTTTACCATTAAAATGAGATAATGAAGCAGGATTCCATTGTATAGCTCCTTCAATACTTAGAGGTTGTGCTGTAGCAGCTCCACCCATAGACATATTAACAGCACCTACACCTTGCATGATATGTCCGGCCTGAGCAAAAACTACAGAACCTGAAAAAAATAAACAAATTGCTAAAAAATAATTTTTCATAATATTTAATTTAAATTTACAAAATCGCTTAACAAAAATAAGCTTTTACATTTAATGATGTAAAAATATCTTTCTATGAGTAAATAATCTATGACAATTCTCATAAAGCAAATAAAGTGAGACATAAAAAAAAGCGGCTTAAATAAGCCGCTTTTTTGTTTACTATATATTAATACTATTTTAGTTTTTTCTTGACAGCAACTTCTCTGAAGCATTCAATAATATCATTTTCTTTAATATCATTGTAGTTCTTAATTTGCATACCACAGTCATAACCTTTAGCTACTTCCTTAGCATCGTCTTTAAATCGTTTTAATGAAGATAATTCCCCAGTATATACAACTACACCTTCTCTAATTAATCGTATTCCAGCGTCTTTAATAATTTTTCCAGTTAGAACCATACAACCTGCGATTGTTCCCACTTTCGAAATTTTAAATGTCTCTCTAATTTCAGCAGTACCTGTAATTTCTTCTTTCATTTCTGGCGACAACATACCTTCCATTGCACCTTTCAAATCATTAATCGCTGCATAAATAATAGAATACATTCTGATGTCGATTTCTTCTTTATCAGCAATTTGACGCGCATTACCCATTGGTCTCACATTAAACCCAATAATAATCGCATCGGAAGCAGAGGCTAATAACACATCACTTTCTGTAATAGCTCCAACTCCTTTATGTATAATATTTACTTGTATTTCGTCTGTTGATAATTTTAAGAATGAATCTGTTAATGCCTCTACTGAACCATCTACATCTCCTTTAAGAATAACATTTAATTCTTTAAAGTCACCTAATGCAATTCTTCGTCCAATTTCGTCTAATGTAATATGACGTTGAGTTCTAACAGATTGTTCACGTTGTAATTGTGTTCTTTTTGATGCAATTGCTTTTGCTTCACGTTCATCCTCAAAAACATTGAACTTGTCACCAGCTTGTGGAGCCCCATCTAACCCTAATATAGATATTGGCGTTGCAGGTCCAGCTTCTTTTACTTTATGACCACGTTCATCGTGCATTGCTTTTACCTTACCGCTACATTGTCCTGCCAATAGGTAATCTCCAATTTTTAATGTACCACCTTGAACCAAGATAGTTGAAACATATCCCCTACCTTTATCTAAAAACGCTTCAACCACAGTCCCGTTTGCATGTTTATTTGGATTTGCAGCAAGCTCTAATAATTCTGCTTCTAATAATACTTTTTCTAGTAACTCATTAATACCATCACCAGTTTTAGCTGAGATATCTTGAGATTGTATTTTACCACCCCAATCTTCAACTAAAAGGTTCATTTGAGCTAATCCTTCTTTAATTTTTTCAGGATTAGATGTTGGTCTATCTATTTTGTTTATTGCAAAAACTATTGGCACCCCTGCTGCTTGAGCATGACTTATTGCCTCTTTAGTTTGAGGCATAATATCATCATCTGCTGCAATTACAATAATTGCTAAATCGGTAACTTGAGTTCCCCTAGCACGCATTGCCGTAAAGGCCTCGTGACCTGGTGTATCTAAAAATGTAATCTCTTGACCATCTTCTAGAGTAACACCATAAGCACCTATATGTTGAGTAATACCTCCAGACTCACCTGCAATTACGTTTTCTTTACGTATATAATCTAATAACGATGTTTTACCATGATCTACGTGTCCCATTACAGTAACGATAGGTGCACGATGTATTAAATCTTCTGGTGAATCTTCTACAACCTGAACAGATTCTTCGATATCTGCAGTTATAAATTCAACAGCATAATCAAATTCATCAGCAACGATAGTTAAAGTCTCTGCATCTAAACGTTGGTTCATAGTAACCATCATTCCTAATGACATACAAGCAGAAATAATTTGTGTAACTGGCACATCCATCATAGTAGCAACTTCACTAACAGTAACAAACTCTGTCACTTTTAATAATTTACTTTCTGCATCCTGTATTGCTTGATCATCTTCAGTTTTTTGACGATGAACATCTCTTTTATCTCTTCTGTATTTAGCACCTTTACCTTTTGAAGATTTACCTTGAAGTTTCTCTAAGGTTTCTCTTACTTGCTTTTGCACTTCAGCTTCACTTGGCTCCTCTTTTGGAGTGTGTGCAACTTTCTTACGAGCTCCTCCTCTATTATTTTGTCGATTACCATGACCTGGTTTAGAAGGCCCTTTACTTATTCTTCTTCGCTTACTTCTTTTCTCTTTTTCAGCTTCTGTAACTACTTTCTTTTTCTTTTCTGGTTTTTTAAATTGAGATAAATCAATTTTCTCACCTGTTATTCTAGGCCCGTCAAGCTTTTTATATTTAGTAACTACTTTCTCTGGTTCTACATTTTCGTCAGGAGTAACAGTTGGAGTTTCTGTTTTAGCCTTTGGAGTTTCTTTTTTTACAGTAGGAGTAACTGTAGTTTTTTCTTGTTTTTTAACCGCTGGCTTTGGAGTTTCTTTTTTTACAGGAGTTGAAACTTCTTTTTTAACAACTTTAGGTTCTTTTTTTGTTGTTTTTGCTTTAACAGCTTTTTCTTCTAAAACTGGAGTTTTTTCAACAGGAGCTTCTTCTTTAGCAGGAGTTGAGACTTCTGTTTTGGCAACCTCTTCTTTTTCTTCTTTTACCTTTTTAGGATTAAGATCAATTTTACCAAGAGTTTTAGGTCCTTCAAGCTTAACTTCTGCTTTTATAACCTTTCTTGAAGCATCAATTCTTTTCTGTCTTTCTTCAAGCTCACGCTCAGAAGCTAAACGAATTTCTTCCTTTTCTTTTCTTTTTTCTTCCCCTACCTCTTTTGAAGCCACCTTTTTACTTTTGTCTGTTTGAAATTCTTCAAACATTACTTGGTACTCTTCATTTGAGATTTTTGTAGTAGGTCGAGACTCCACCTCGTACCCTTTTGAACTCAAAAATTCTACTGCGCGATCCAATGAAATATTGAATTCTCGTAGTACTTTATTAAGTCTCATTGTTTTTACTTCAGCCATATAAATGCTTTCTCCTGTTTTTCACTTTAAATTTAAAAAAAATGTAATTAAAATAACTACTTAATCTTCAAATTCTTCTTTTAATATATTTAATACTTCCTGTATAGTTTCTTCTTCTAAATCAGTTCTTTTAACCAATTCTGCAAGATCATTTTCTAATACACTTTTAGCAGTATCTAATCCAATTTTTTCGAATTCTTTGATGATCCAGCCTTCTATTTCATCTTTAAATTCTGATAATTCCACATCTTCTTCAGCTCCTTCACGTAAAACATCAATTTCATAACCAGTTAAATAACCCGCTAAACGGATATTATGTCCTCCACGACCAATCGCTTTTGAAACTTCTTCTGGCTTTAAAATAACCTCTGCTCTTTTATTTTCTTCATCCAATTTAATAGAAGTAACTTTTGCAGGACTTAATGCTCGAGTTATATATAATTGAGTATTGGTTGTAAAGTTTATTACATCAATATTTTCATTTCCTAATTCACGAACTATACCGTGAATACGAGACCCTTTCATACCTACACAAGCTCCAACAGGATCGATACGATCATCATAGGAATCTACCGCTACTTTTGCTTTTTCTCCAGGAATACGAACTACCTTTTTAACATTAATTAAGCCATCAAATACTTCAGGGATTTCTTGTTCGAATAATTTTTCTAAGAATTTAGGATGTGCACGAGACATTACTATAGAAGGCTTGTTACCTTTTAACTCTACACCTTCAATAATCCCTCTTACATTATCCCCTTTTCTAAAAAAGTCTGAAGGGATTTGCTTCTCTTTAGGCAACACTAATTCATTTCCTTCATCATCTAACAATATGATAGCGCGATGACGAATATGATGAACTTCTGCAGTATAAATCTCTCCTTCTAAATCTTTAAAATATTTAAAGATATTAGTGTTATCATGTTCGTGAATTTTAGAAATTAAATTTTGACGTAAAGCCAATATCGAACGACGTCCTAAATCTATTAATTTTACTTCCTCAGCAACATCTTCACCAATTTCGTAATCAGATTCAATTTTTTGAGCATCGCTTAATGAAATTTCTTGGTTAGGTTCTTCTACCTCACCATCAGCAACTACTATACGATTTCTCCAAATCTCTAAATCTCCTTTATCTGGATTTATAATAATATCAAAATTATCATCATCACCATATTTTCTTTTTAGAGCATTTCTAAAAACGTCTTCTAAAATTGACATTAATGTTACTCTGTCAATTAACTTATCATCTTTAAATTCTGAAAAAGAATCAATTAATGCTAAATTCTCCATATCCTTCTAATTAAATTTTATCATCACTGTTGCTTCAACAATATCTTTATATTCTAATACCGCTTCTTTTTGCACGGTAACTTTTCCTTTCCCAATGGGTTTTGGTTCTCGTGCTTTCCAATTAAGCTCGATTTTATCTTCATCTGCTTTTGAAAGTTTCCCTTCTAAAACATCATTGTTTTTGGTTTTAACTTTTAATGTTCGTCCAATGTTTTTAATAAATTGACGAGGCATTGAAAGTGGCTCTGAAACTCCAGCAGATGCAACATCTAGCGAAAAATCTGTTTCTTCCCTATCGATATTGTGTTCTATAGCCCTACTAACCGCAATACAATCATTTACTGTTACACCTTGGTCACCATCAATAATTATTTTTATTTGATTGCCTTCTGTTATTTTGAAATCAATTAAAAACAACGATTTATTTTCCTCTAAGGCTTTGTTCAGCAGGTTTTTTACTATTTCCTTCATCAATTTTAGCTATAAAAAGAGGGGACTTTTTGGTCCCCTCAGCTAGTTTCGTATCAATTTCGGTGCAAATATAGTGTTTTTTTAAGTTTTAAAAAAACCTTTATTCTTCCGAATTATTTTTGTAATTTAAAACTTTTAAAATAGACAATTAAAATCAACTTATGAAACGTATATTAGTCCCTACCGATTTTTCTGAACAAGCAGAAAACGCTTTGAAAATAGCAGCCCAAATGGCTAAAAAAAATGAAAGTGAAATTTATGTATTGAATTCTCTAGAATTACCGACTCATCTTGCATCTTCAGGAAGTACTGGAGCCATGCCAGAATCATTATTTTTTATAAAACTTGCCGAGAAACATTTCGAAGAATTATTAAAAAAACCCTATTTAGATGGATTATTAATCCATGAAGCAATTATAGGTCACGGTGAAGTTTATAATGATGTAAGTGAAGTGGTTTCCGAAAAAGATATTGACCTTATTATCATGGGTTCTCATGGAATTAATGGCTTTATGGAAATGTTTATAGGTAGTAATACCGAAAAAGTGGTTCGCACCTCAAAAACTCCCGTTTTAGTAATTAAAAACGAACACCAAGATTTTAAAACTGAAAACTTTGTATATGCAACTGATTTCTCTGAAGAATGCAAAGAACCATTTAAAGAAGCACAAAAATTTGCAGAAGGAACCAACTCACATTTAAACCTACTTTATGTTAACACTCCAAATGGATTTAAAACCACTCAAGAGATTAATGATAGAATAAAAGAGTTTGTAAAAGATATGGACGATGAAAATTTTAGCGTTCACATATATAATGACACATCAATTGAAAAAGGGATTTTAAATTTCGCAAATGAAACCAACGCAAATTTAATTGGAATGGGAACTCATGGCCGTAAAGGCATCTCTCATTTTTTTAATGGTAGTGTTAGTGAAGATCTTGTAAATCACGCTAATATGCCTGTAATGACCTTTAAAATTTAAAAGAAGATTATTCTTAAATTAAAAAATCCCAATTCAAGAATTTGAATTGGGATTTTAATTTTGTTGGCCCACTAGGGCTCGAACCTAGACTCTTCTATACCAAAAACAGACGTGTTGCCAGTTACACCATGGGCCAATACCGTAATGCGGATGCAAATTTAATACAAACTTTGGCTTGCACAAACATTTTTGTAAAAATATTACAATTTTCACAAACTCTTTATTTTTTCCAAAATATTAACTCATAATAAGACGTTACCTTTTTTTTAACTTGGGGCTATATATATTATTAGTAAATTCGCCACAAATAAAATTTTATATTATATATGGATTCCTTCAACTTTAAAAAATGGAATAATATTTTAGGATGGTTTGTTTTTACCATAGCATTAATTACTTATTGGCTAACGGTAGAACCTACAGCAAGTTTTTGGGATGCTGGAGAATATATTACCACCTCAAGTAATTTAGAAGTTGGACATCCACCAGGGGCTCCATTATATCAATTACTGGGAGCTTTTTTCTCCATTTTTGCAATGGAAGCAACCAATATCGCTCTTACTATAAATTTAATGTCTGTCTTCGCTAGCGCCTTTACAATTCTTTTTATGTTTTGGTCACTAACATTATTACTAAAAAACATCATATCAAAAAATAGCGATATCACTAAAGAAAGCAGTTATGCGATTTTAGGTAGTGCAGTTGTTGGTTCTTTAACTTTTGCATTTTCTGATAGTTTTTGGTTCAATGCTGTAGAAGCTGAAGTATATGCAATGGCAGCTTTTATAATGGCAGTATTATTTTATTTAGCATTGAGATGGGAAAGAGATATGAACACCCCAAGAGGAGATCGTTGGGTCATTTTAATTGCTTTTGTAATTGGACTTTCATTCGGCGTCCATTTTATGGGGCTTCTTACAATTCCTGCTATGGGAATGTTGTATTTCTTTAAAAATTACAAAACGGTAACTATTAAAAATTTTATTATAGCTAATGCTGTAATGGTTGCAATTTTACTTTTTATATTTAAGTTATTATTACCAATGACTCTGAAGTTTTTTAGTGCTTCAGAAATATTTTTCATCAATAGTATAGGACTCCCTTTTAATTCTGGGACCATCATTGCGGGCCTACTCTTTATTGCTTTATTTTACTACTTATTACGCTATACAAGAAAAAAAGGTTTTGTTAATTTAAATACTTTGTTATTATCTATTTTATTTATTTTTATCGGATTTTCAAGTTGGATTATGTTGCCAGTAAGAGCTAATGCTGGAACTATGATTAATGAGAACAACCCTAATAATGCACGTGAATTATTAGCTTATTATAATCGAGAACAATATCCAGAAACTCATCTTTTTCACGGCCCTATGTTTACTGAAAAATATGTTGGTCTAGATCCCAGTAATCCATATAAAGACGACAAACCTAAATTTGAAAAAGATGAAGTAAATGGTAAATATATCATTGTTAATGATTACGTAAATGCTTCTCAAAACACAGATGATTCACAAAAAGGATTCTTCCCAAGGATGTGGAGTATGGAACACAGCTCCAACTATATGAAATTTACTGGCGGACTTGAATACAACATTAAAAGAGAATATTTAGGTGAATCTCGATTGGTCGATATTGTAAAAGACTTTAACCAAGATATTAGAGAAGGTAAAGTTGGAACTGATGACTTTGATAGTTTTTTAGCAGATTTTGGTCCCTTTTTGGACATTCAAAAACCAACTTTCATGCAAAACATAGCATATATGTTTGAATACCAATTTGGATATATGTATTGGCGCTATTTCATGTGGAATTTTAGTGGAAGACAAGATGACAAGCAAGGTGAATACACTGATTTACATGGAAACTGGCTAACAGGCATTAGTTTTATAGATGATGCAAGGTTAGGACCTCAAAAGTTTATACCAAGTGATGCTAAAAACAACAAAGCAAGAAACATCTATTTTATGCTTCCTTTACTTTTAGGGATTATTGGAATTTTATTTCATTTTAAAAACGACCCAAAAAGCTTTTGGGTTTTATTAATATTCTTCCTCTTCACAGGTATTGCTCTAAAAATATACCTTAACGAAAGACCTTTTGAACCTCGAGAAAGGGATTACGCACTGGTTGGTTCATTTTATGTGTTTGCAATGTGGATTGGGTTTGGAGTTTATGCTTTATTCGAAATTGCCAAAGAAAAGATAAAACCAAAATTAGCCGCACCTCTTGTTATTATAATTACTGCATTAGCAGTACCAGTATTAATGGGATCTCAAAATTGGGATGATCACGACAGATCTAATAGATACACCGCACAATCTATGGCAAAAATGTACTTAGATTCTTGTGATGAAAACGCTATTATTTTTACCATTGGTGATAACGACACCTTCGCTTTATGGTATGCACAAGGTATTGAAGGGTATAGACAAGATGTACGAATTGTAAACACAAGTTTATTTCAAACAGATTGGTATATTGACGATATGAAAAAGAAAGCATTTAGTAGCGATCCTATTCCTTCACAATTAACTCACGATAAATACAAATACGGTTCTAGAGATTTTCTTTTCTATCAACAAACTAGAAAAGATACGATAGATATTAAAGATTGGATGAATTTTGTAGCGGATGATAGTAAGAAAACTCAAGTTGAATTAGACAGCAGGAAATGGGCAAATACATTCCCGTCTAAAGTTATTAGAGTTCCTGTTGATAAAGATGCAGTACTAAGAAATGGAATCGTTGATTCGAAGGATGCCGACAAAATTGTTCCATATATAGATATCGTTTTAAAAGGAGATGTTATTTACAAAAACCGTTTATTAATGTTAGATGTAATAGCTAATAATAATTGGGAACGTCCTATCTATTTTAGTGGTGGTGCTTTTGGTGATGATGACTATATTTGGATGAAAGAATTTTTACAATTAGAAGGGGTTGTCTATAAATTAGTCCCAATTCGTACTGAACTTGATAAAGGAAATCCATATGAAATGGGTAGAGTTGATTCAGATAAAATGTACGACATTGTAATGAATTGGAAATGGGGAAATAGTGGAGATCCAGATATTTATCATGATGTAGAAACTCGAAGAAACGGAATTACTTACAGAAGTAATATGTCTAGGTTATCTAATCAGTTAATTGAAGAAGGTAAAACAGAAAAAGCTGAAAAAATATTAGACTTAGCAATGGAGAAAATGCCGGTTGATTATTTTGAGTTCTATTCTTTATTAGAGCCTTTTATTTTAGGTTATTATCAAGTTGGAAAACCTGATAAAGCTAGAGAAGTTTATCAATCTGTCGTCAAACATTATCAAGAACATTTACTTTTCTATAGTAAACTAAGTTATAGCAGACAAGAGAACATAGGAGATGAAATATTTAGCGATTTAGGAAGGTATAGAGGCTTAATAGACATCTTAGCTACTTTTGACAATGAAGAATATACAATTGAAGAGGCTGAAAAGTTCAACAATTACTTACAACTATTTAATTTTTCACCAGATGAAAATGACATGTTAAATGTTAATGAAGAATTATTGAATGAAAAGAATAATGAAATTCCATTAGATACAATTCCTCCAGTTATTGAGGATTCTATGAAATAGTATGAAGTCCTATTTGGTAAAAACGCCCAAATTTGTTCAACGGTTATATCCGGAACGAATTTGGGCGTTCCCAAATAAAAATAATACGGTTTTCTTGACATTTGATGATGGCCCAATTCCTGAAATTACACCTTGGGTTATAGACACATTAAAGAGTTATAGGGCTAAAGCTACTTTTTTTTGTATAGGTGATAATGCAACCAACCACCCAAATATTTTCAAACAATTATTAGAAGAAGGACATGCTATTGGAAACCATACTTTCAATCATTTAAATGGATGGAACACTAATAATAGTAAGTATATTAAAAATTGTGAGAAATTTGAAAGTATTCTGAATCAAGTTCAGAATGACAATTCTTCAATCAACAAACTCTTTAGGCCACCCTATGGAAAATTAAGTTCTAATCAATCTAAAACCCTTCAAAAAAAGGGATATAAAATTATTATGTGGGATGTATTGAGTGCAGATTTTGATGTTTCAATATCAAAAGAAAAATGCCTTGAAAATGTATTAGATAATTTACAACCTGGAAGTATTGTTGTTTTTCACGACAGTTTAAAATCTGTAGAAAAGTTAAAGTATGTTCTTCCTAAAGTTTTGGACTTTATAGCTTCTAAAAAATGGAAATGTGCAAAAATTAATTTAAACTATCATTAAAGAAATTTACACATACTCGTTTATTAAGCCAATAAGAGTATTTGCATCTTGTTCTCCACTTTGTCGCCACTTCATTTCACCTTGTTTATAAATCATTAATGTTGGCAGACCTTTAACACGAAGTGCTTTTGATAATTCTTCGTTTTTTTCAACATCAATTTTTATTACCCTAGCTTTATCACCTAAAGCAGCAGCAACATCCCTTAATACAGGATGCATTCCTTTACAAGATTCATCCCAATCAGCATAAAAATCTAATAGGACGGGCACATGAGCTTCAATTAATTCTCCAAATTTTGACATAATTTCTAAATGTATGGTAAAAAATTGTTTTACAAATATAGGCTTTTCAAGGGATTATGCATTATTTCGTTTTCTTTTAAGTTTTATAACCGATATTTCTGGCCAAATACCAACTCTTCCAGGGTATCCTAAATAACCAAATCCACGATTAACATTTATATATCTACCTTGTTCTTCATAGATTCCTGCCCAATTCTCATATCTATATTTTATAGGACTCCATTTGATCCATCCAGGAATTTCAATTCCAAATTGCATACCATGAGTATGACCACTTAATGTAAGATGAAAATGACGTTCATCATGCTTAACTTTCGATTTCCAGTGTGAAGGATCGTGGCTTAGTAAAATTTTAAAATCTTTATTATCAACTTTAGCACAAGCTAAATCTAAATCTCCTGCTTTCTTAAAACCGTTTTCTCCCCAGTTTTCTACTCCAATGATTGCTAATTTTTGTTCTCCTCTTTCAATGAAGCGATTTTCATTTAACAATAAATCCCAACCCATATCTGATTGGATATTCTTTAAGTTATTTAAATTTTCTTCTTTATCCTTTTCATTATCCCATCGAGTATAATCTCCATAATCATGATTTCCTAAAATAGAAAACACTCCATCATTTGCGTTTAATGATGAAAACAAACTCTTCCATTCATTCATTTCATCAGCAACATTATTAACTAAATCTCCAGTAAATAATATGACATCGCTTTTTTGTTCATTAATTAAATCAACCGCATAACTTATTTTGTTTTTATTATCAAGACTCCCGCTATGTATATCACTTATCTGAGTTATTGTATACCCATCAAAAGCTTCGGGTAAATCATCAAATTCTAATTCGTATTGTAAAACTTTAAAATTATAACGTCCTTTTATCATTCCATAAAGCAGTGATGTAAACGGAATTGCCGCAATACCTAATGCAACAGTGCTTATAAATTTCCTTCGAGAAGGCAAATAAAAGTCTGTTTCATTTTCTGATATTTTATAATATAAACCCGTAAAAAAACGCATTACATCTTCTCCAAACATAAAAAAAACCACCAATACTTTTGGAATAAAAAATGCCAAAAACAATCCAAAAAAATAATTTTTTGGAGACTCCAATACACTTGTGGATTCATTATCATTTAAAATAAAAAACAATGCAACCAAAATTGAAATCGATATCAATATATAGATCCCAATAATCCACCAACTCTTAGATATAGTCAGAAATGCTTGAAAAGCATAAAAATCAATTAGTATATAAATGATGATAAAAATTATCCAACGCATAGTTCTTAACTTATTAAGTTTTAAATATAATATCTTTAATCTGACATTAATTAGGTTCTAAGTTTTTTAACTTCGTTTTAATAATTTTACTACATTTAATGTCTAAGTATATATCCTATGAAACGCAGAATATTTTTGAAGGGAGCTTCATTAACTGGAATTGGAGTGGCCGTTAGTTCTACAATGCTCGCAAATCCACCTTTAAAAAACACATCTACAATTAATAAAAATATAAATAATTCTACCGAAAACTTTCCAATAGTAATATCAACTTGGAACGTTCCGAATGCAACAAAAAAAGCAGGAGAGCTATTAGATCTAGGTTTTAAATCTCTTGATGCTATTGAAAAAGGATGTATGGTTGAAGAGGCTGATGTAAATAATCAGTCTGTAGGTTTTGGCGGAAGACCCGATAGCAACGGGAAGGTAACTTTGGACGCTTGTATCATGGATAAAAATGGAAATTATGGGTCTGTGGTTTATATGCAAAACATAATTCATGCTATATCAGTTGCAAGAAAAGTGATGGAAGATACTCCTCACGTGATGTTAGCAGGAAAGGGCGCTGAAAAATTTGCCATATCAAAAGGATTTGACAAAACAAATCTTTTAACAGTTGCTTCAAAAAAAGCTTGGAAAAAATGGAGAAAAGAAGCAAAGTACAAGCCGATTATCAATATTGAAAACCATGATACTATAGGAATGCTTGCTATTGATAAAAAAGGTGATATTTCTGGAGGATGTACTACCAGTGGATTAGCTTTCAAAATGCCTGGACGCGTTGGTGATTCTCCTATAATTGGATCTGGATTATTTATTGATAATGAAATTGGTGGAGCTACTGCTACAGGTATGGGAGAAGAAGTATTAAAAACAGTGGGTAGTTTTTTAATTGTAGAGTTAATGAGACAAGGGAAAACTCCACAACAAGCCTGTGAAGAAGCAATTAATAGAATTGTAACAAAAAACTCAAATTATAAAAATTTTCAAGTAGGCTATATCGCTATCAATAAAAAAGGTGAAACGGGTTATTATTCCATCCACGAATATTTTAGTGTATCTATTTATAAAGATAAAAAATGCACAAACCTTCAATCTGATTTCTACAACAAATAATACCTGACAAATAGTTGATTAACAGTAAAACATAAATTAATTGTAAGATTACTATTACAAAATTACAAATAAAAAATACTTTTATTGTAAATTAGCTTATTACATAAGTAGGTTGATAACATTCGTTATTAATCAAATTTGGGGCGAAAACCCACCACAATGTGGTGGGTTTTCAATTTTATATATCAGCTAATTTGCCTTCAGAATCCAATTCTTTTAACTCTTTAACCAAATCTAAAGCATCGGGAATAACATCGCTACTTAATATAATTAAAGAACCTTTAACAGCGTTTCTTACCGCATGTAAAATTGCTTCTCTTTCAGATGGAATAATCGTTGTTTTTATATTCGGATTTTTAGCCTTAATTCCGTCGTTTAACATTTTAATAAGCTCTTCTTCAGTTTTACCACGTAAACGTTTGTCTTGACGAATAATTATTTCATCAAACATTTCAGCAGCTATAGCTCCCATTTCATTGTTATCTTCCTCTCTACGATCACCAATCCCAGCTATGATTCCAACTTTTACCGTAGCTTCTAATTCATCTGTAAACTTTTTAAGTGCTCTCATTCCCGCTGGATTGTGAGCATAATCTAATAGTATACTAAAGTCATTAAACTCAAACAAATTCAATCGCCCTGGGGTTTGAGAAGCTGAAGGAATAAAAGTTTCTAAAGCAGCTTTCATATCTTCAATACTAATCCCTTGAATGTTTGCTGCAAGAATTGCAGGTAGGACGTTTTGAATCATAAACTTAGCTTTTCCACCATAGGTAAGTGGTATATTTTCAACCCTCATTACTCTCATTTTCCATTCCCCACGGCAGATGGTTACAAATCCATTTTCATATACTGCAGTGATTCCACCTTTTCGTTGCAATGCTTTAATATGTGGATTGTTTTCGTCCATAGAGAACAATGCCAAATTACATTCTATATTTCTTCGCATATTAAAAACTAAATCATCATCTGCATTTAATATGGCATAACCATCTGGCAATACAGTTTCTGGCACTACTCCCTTAACCTTAGCTAATTGCTCTACCGTATGAATTCCTTTAAGTCCTAAATGATCAGCAGCAACATTGGTTACTATTGCAATATCACATTTTTTGAATCCTAATCCTGCTCTTAAAAGCCCACCCCTTGCACTTTCTAAAACAGCAAAGTTTACCGTTGGATCTTTTAAAACAAATTCTGCACTTGCAGGACCTGTACAGTCCCCGGTCATTAATAATCTATTTTGAATATAAACTCCATCACTCGTAGTATAACCTACTCGATGACCATTCATTTTAGCTATATGAGCTAATAATCTAGTAGTAGTGGTCTTTCCATTAGTTCCTGTAATAGCTACAATAGGAATTCTACCTGTTTTCCCTTTAGGAAATAATTTATCAATTACTGGTGCAGCTACATTTCTTGGTAATCCAGTAGTTGGGGCTAAATGCATTCTAAATCCAGGCCCTGCATTTACTTCTAAAACAGCACCTCCCGTTTCGGATAATGGCTTAGTAATATCTGAAGTCATAATATCAATACCACAAATGTCTAAATCGATTATTTTTGAAATACGTTCGGCCATTGAAACATTCGCTGGGTGCACAATATCGGTAACATCTTCAGCAGTTCCACCAGTACTTAAATTAGCAGTGTCTTTTAAAATTAATCGTTCTCCATTAGGCAAAACAGAATCTAACGTATAACCCGCATCCTTTATTAAAGTCTTAGTTAATTCATTAGTTGTAATTTGAGTCAACACTTTTTCGTGACCATAGCCTCTACGAGGATCACTATTCACTTCATCGATTAATTCTTGAACCTTTGACTTCCCATTTCCAGTAACATGGGCTGGAGTTCGAATAGCTGCAGCTACTAATTGGTTATTAATAACTAACAAACGATAATCCTCGCCAGTAATAAATTTTTCTACAATAATAGCTCCACTTCTTGAGCTATCTTTTGCGTGTCTAAAAGCAACTAATGCTTCTTCATAACTATTTATATCTACAGTAATTCCTCTACCATGATTACCATCAATTGGTTTTATTACTAGCGGAAAACCTACATAATCACAAGCCTCTTCTAAGCTTCTTTCTCTACGAATTATATCTCCCTTTGGAACCTCAACCTCAGCTTGTTCTAACAAATATTTTGTATCCTCCTTGTCGCAAGCTAATTCAACTCCAATACTACTGGTTTCACTAGTCACAGTAGCTTGAATTCTTTTTTGATTAGCGCCATATCCTAATTGCACCAAGGAATATTTATTTAATCGAATCCAAGGAATGCCTCTACTAGCAGCTTCTTGAACAATAGAACCTGTACTTGGCCCTAAGCGTTCATCCTCACGGATTTCACGCATACGCTGAATATCATCCGTCATATCGTATTCTTCACCTTTAATCAAAGCTTCACAAATTGCTACTGAACATTTTGCAGCATAACGTCCTACATTTTCTTCTATATATGAAAACACTACATTATAAACACCTTCTTCACCATAACCTCGAGTTCTACCAAAACCAGTATCCATACCAGCAAGGGTTTGAACTTCTAATGCAATATGTTCAATAATATGCCCCATCCAAGTACCTTCTTCAACTCTTTGAAAAAAACCTCCAGCAGTTCCAACAGAACAACGATGTTCATACATAGTTGGAAACATTGCTTCTAACCGTTCTCGAAATCCAGGAATTTTATTGGAAGGTAATTCTTCCATTTCTTGTAAATCTAAAACCATTACAATTAGTTTATGACGACGAACTGACCAATAATTTGGGCCACGCATAGCGTTGATACTTCTTATTTCCATAATATATCCCGAGAAAGCGGGTTCTTTGTTTTAATTCTAGTGAAAGTTTATAAATATATGCAATTTTCAGTAAAAAAATTAGTTTATTTTTGCCGAAGAAAAAATGTTTACATGGTAAAAGGAACGCTCATCCCTATAGGCGGAAATGAAGATAAAGGTGATAGAAATACTCACGAAAAATACACTCTTGAATATATTGAAGATGGAATTCTATCGCATGTAGTAAAAGAATGTGGAGGAATAAATTCTAAAATTATTGTTATTCCAACTGCTTCAAGTATTCCTGTTGAAGTTGGAGAAAACTACATTGATGCATTCACAAAATTGGGTTGTACCAATATTCATGTTTTAGATATTCGAAGCAAAGAAGACTCAGAAAAACAAGAATCAATCGATTTAATCAAAACTGCTGATTGCATTATGTTTTCTGGTGGCGATCAATCTAAGATTGCAGATAAAATAGGAGGGACCACCATTCACGATATATTGCTAGAACGTTATAAAAACGAAGAAGGTTTTGTTATTGCAGGAACCAGTGCAGGTGCTATGGTTATGGCTAATGAAATGATAGCTGGCGGAAGTAGTACAGATTCTTTTATTAAAGGTGCTGTAATAATGCGAGAAGGTTTAGGGTTGATTCCTGAATTAATTTTTGATACTCATTTTATAATGAGAGGGCGTTTTGGAAGACAATCTGAAGCGGTTGCAAAATACCCTAGTTTATTAGGAATTGGATTAGCTGAAGATACAGGGCTTATCATTAAAAACAATGAATTTGAAGTAATTGGCTCTGGGATGATTATCATTTTTGATCCAAAAACGTTAACTCATAATAACGAAAAAGTATTATCTGAAAGCACTCCAATGACCATGGCCAATTTAACAGTTCATGTACTTTCTAACGGAGACCGATTTAATATTGCAAATAGAAAAGTAAAACCGCTTCCTATCGATGCGGATTTTGTTTAAAAATTACTTAACAGTTATTTCATCTATAAAAACCCAAGCTTTCCCTTGGTGTGGTGCTCCTAAATGCCATTTAGGTAAATCTCCTAAGTTTTTAGCAACTATTTTAATATAACGAGAGCTATAACCTCCCATATTAAATGTTATAGTTTTTATTTCAGTTTCTGAGGAAGGTAATTCGGCTTCAATTTTTTGGGTTGGTAAACTTTTATGAAACGTTTTTCCTGGTGCTACATAACATTCCACTTCCGTTGGGAAGAATATCCAACTTCTTTGGTCTTGTAAAAAACTTACCTCAACAGTTTCAAAAGGTTGTATACTTCCTAAATCGATAATTGCAACAACATCAGTATCTTGATAGCCTTGCCAAGCTCCCGTTCTAAAATCTTTGGAGCCGCGAATTCCATCAATTAATGCATTATTACCTCCAGCATTGTACTGGTTGGCATATTCGGTTTCTAATTGAATACTAATATTTGGATTAATTTTATAAAACTTAGTCAAAAGTGTTTCACTTTTTATTCCTTTTACTTCTGCATAAGTTCTAAAAATTACTTCTTCAGATATTTTAATTGGATTAATGTAAGACTGAAATTCATCATTATTAATACTATAAAAAATGGAAGCATCGTTAATTACATTTGCTAAAGAAACCTTTGTTTCATTTTTAAAAGCGATATCTCCTTCTGCTATAAAAGGTGCAGGAGTAATTTTATTTTCAATGATTTCAGTTTTAGGCTCTTGACCTTCTAAAGTTCCCCAACTTGAAGGTGCATCAGTCATTATAAATTTTAAAACACCGCCAGCCAATATTTCATCGTGAGTGATATAGGTTCTATCCAATTCCAATTCATTTAAATAAGCATTTTGAATGTATTTATTTTTGTCTGAGAGATTTTCAGTAATAACTGTAAACTCTTTATTGTTTTCTAATTGAAGAGTAGCTTTTTCAAATAATGGGGTTCCAATTATATATTCATTACTTCCTGGAGTTACTGGATAAAATCCCAGTGAACTAAATACATACCAAGCGCTCATTTGTCCACAATCTTCATTACCAGAAATACCATCGGGATCATTTTTATACAATTCTGTTAAAATCTGGTGCACTTTCTCTTGAGTTTTAGAAGGTTGATTTACAAAATTATATAGATATGCCATATGATGGCTAGGTTCATTACCGTGGGCATATTGACCTATTAAACCAGTAATATCTGCCTGGTCACGACCTGAAGTTTCATTATTAGCAATAAACATATTATCTAAATGATTTTCTAATTCTTTTTTCCCTCCCATTAAATTCATTAATCCTGAAATATCTTGAGGCGCATATAAACTGTATTGCCAAGCATTTGCCTCGGTATAATTAAAATTCACTTCGTAGGGATCAAAGGGCGAAAACCATGTATTTCTGAACCTTCCTCTCATAAAATTGGATTCTGGATCGAAGACATTTTTGTAATACTGTGCTCTTTTTGAAAACAAGTTATAATCTTCTTCTTTACCCATAGATTTTGCCATAACAGCAATGGTCCAATCGTCGTATGCATATTCCAATGTTTTGGAAACTGATTCACTTTCTTCTTCCATAGGAATAAAACCAAAATCTTTATAGGATTTTAACCCCAATTTATCTTGGTTGGCACTATATTTCATTGCTTCAAAAGCTTTTTCAGTATCGTATCCTCTAATCCCTTTTACATAAGCATCAGCAATAACAGGAACTGCATGATACCCAATCATACACCCAGTATAATTGGCTGATAAATCCCAAATTGGCATAATACCTCCCTCATCGTATTTTGCTAGAAAAGTATTGATAAAATCATTGGTTCTTTCTTGCTCAATAATCGTGTATAGGGGATGAGCTGCCCTATACGTATCCCATAATGAAAAAACAGTGTAATAATCAAATTCGGTAGTTTGATGAATTTTTATATCCATACCTCGATAGCGACCATCTACATCTTGATATAAATTGGGTGCAATCATCGTATGATAAAGTGAAGTGTAAAAATTGGTTTTATAGTCTGCATTAGTGCTTTCAATAACTATTTTTTCTAATTGCTCTTCCCATATCTGTTCCCCTTCTTTTTTAACTTCATCAAATGATTTTTCTCCAATCTCCGATTCTAAATTTTTTCGGGCTCCTTCTTCATCGACTGCAGAGATTCCAATTTTAATGATAATTGGTTCATTTTTAGGATTGATAAAAGTTAATGCTGATTTTCTACCTCCAGGCATTCCTTGTTCGGGTGGGGATTGTAACATATCGTTAAATGGATGGGATGTTTTTATATAAAAATATAAACGTTGGTCTGTAGCCCAAGCCTCTGAAAAACGATAACCTTGTATTTCGGAATCTGATATCTTATCAATTTTTGCATCCAACACTTTATCACGATGGATTAAGTCTAGAATTACCACTTGATTTTCAGCAGCAGGATATTCGTATTTATGAATTCCACTTCGTTTAGAAACCGTAAGCTCAACATCTATATTTGTAGAATCTAGTTTAACTTTATAGTAACCTGGTTTTGCAAATTCGTTATTATGTGAAAAATGTGCTCGGTATCCTTTTTTCCCATCAGCTCCATTATGAAAGTTAATTTTATCAGTTGGCATTAATAATATGTCCCCGTAATCTGAAACACCTGTTCCACTTAAATGTGTATGCGAAAACCCATAAATAATACTATCACTATAATGATATCCACTACATCCATCCCATCCCTCTAAACGGGTATCTGGACTTAATTGTATCATTCCAAAAGGCATCGTTGCACCTGGATAAGTGTGACCATGACCTCCTGTACCTATAAAAGGATTAACATACTTAGTTAAAGATTTGCCCTTTTGTATTTTTATATTTGATACCTCATTAGAACAACTAAACAATACAATTGCACTTATAAATAAAAATATTTTTTTCATATGAAATTTTAAAGAGTGAAAAGATACAAAAACAGTTAAAAAGAAAGAGCAATAAATTAATCAAGCATTTGATTAAGCTCATTAATCTTAAAGCCTTTTAAAAAGTAAAAAAACAACTTTAACAAATGTAGTTTTGTAATAATTAAGTTAATTAAAAAACCTAACACTCCTTTCTTAAATGAAAAAGACGCTTTTTTATGCTAATATTTAATATTACGTTTTGTAGGAATAACCTTTCGTCTGGTATATTTCACATTTCAACTAAAATATCCTTTTTTAGTAAATGAATTATAATTATTGGTATAGATTTACGTAATGCTTATTAAAAACATAAAAAACTCGTATAACCAAATATTTAGTTCTTATGGACACAAATCTCTTGATGTTCATATTCAAAAAATAATAGAATTAGATGAATTTTTACCACACAATTCTACATTTTTCTGTTTAACCAATACTCAAAATCTTTCATTCGAATATATTAGCAAAAACATGTTTTCTTGTTTAGGTATAGATTCACAAGAGATGAAAGAAAAGGGAATGCGATATTTTTGGAGTCGAATACATCCTGATGATGTTGAATCTTGGCTTTCTGCATTAAATATGCTTATGAATTTTACCATAAAAGAAATACCAGAAGAAGAAAGAAAACAAATGAGTTATACTTGGAATTATCGCATAAAAAATTCGAATAATGAATATGTAAATATTATACAAAACACCACTCCTTTAGATTTTGATAAAGAATACAAGCCTATAATTGGTTTAGCCCATTATACAATCCTAGATTCCAGAATTAAAATGGATGTATGTGCTTCAGCAAAATATTTGAATAAAAACAACGAGTATGAAACTAAATATTTTAATAATTTTTCTCAAAAATTATTAACGGATGGAATTTCTAATAGAGAAAGAGATATTATTCGATTATTAATTTTAAATAGATCTAGTAAGGAGATTGCTGAAAAGCTATTTATCTCTTCCAATACAGTTGATACACATCGAAGAAACATTCTTAAAAAGCTTGATATATCATCTACTGGTGAATTAGTTGCTCTTTTAAAAATGAATAAATTATCTTTTTAGAAATTTTAATTTATTTTAAAAAATACTCAAATTGAGTATTGCAATTAACTTTAAAAACACCTTGATTTGTATTAAGCATTTTTTATACATAATAATATTATGTTTTTTTGGGGAAGAAAACATTTTTTAATTTTTAAAGATGTTGGGTTTATAAAAATTATTGATAATAATTACTAACTAAATTAAACCAGATTTTTATCCTCCTTTTCTTTTAGAGAAGGAGGGTTTTTATTTATAAATAGATACCTCATTTATTCCTTTAGATGTTTTAACACCACGATACATTCCTTCCGTATTAAAAGGCATAGTAATATTTCCCAGAGTGTCAACTGCAATTAAGCCACCATCACCTCCAATTTCTAATATTCTTTTTCGGATAACTTCATCAGCTGCTTCTTCTAAAGAAAGGCCTTTATATTCCATTAAACAAGAAACATCATATGCAACTACACCTCTAATAAAAAACTCTCCACTACCTGTACAGCTCACTGCACAGGTTTTGTTATTTGCATAATTTCCAGCACCAATCATAGGACTATCTCCTACCCTACCATATCGCTTATTAGTCATTCCACCTGTTGAAGTTGCCGCAGCAATATTACCATTAACATCACAGGCTACTGCTCCAACGGTTCCAAATTTAGAATCCTTTTTTACAGAATGATCTAATTGAAAATTATCTGTATCCTTGATATCTAACCATTGTTGATGGCGTAATTCATCATAAAAATAATCAGCCTTTTGAAGGGTATACTTATTTGCTTTTGCAAATTGCATTGCTCCATCACCAGCTAAAAAAACATGCTCGCTTTTTTCCATTACATCTCTCGCAAGAGAAACAGGATTTTTAATTCCTGTAATTAATGAAACAGCTCCTGCCTCTAATGATTTCCCGTCCATGATAGATGCATCCATTTCGTGAGTTTCTGTTGCTGTAAAAACACTCCCTTTTCCTGCATTAAATAAATGAGAATCTTCCAAAGCTTTTACAGCAATTTCAACAGCATCTACTGAATTTCCACCGTTTTCTAATAGTTGATATCCGCAGTCTAAAGCTTTTTGTAATGCTTGTTGATAAGCTACTTCTTTTTCAGGAGTCATCATTCCTTTTACTAAGGTTCCTGCTCCGCCATGAATGGCAATTGATATGGTGTTCATAGATTGTATATAAAAACTGGCGAAATTTACAAATTGAATTTCAATTCGAGGGATAAGTTTAGTAGATTTATAAAATTAAATTAACATCCTATGTCAGAAAAAAAACGCCTATTTCTTGTTGATGCTTATGCTTTAATATTTAGAGGTTATTATGCCTTTATTAAAAACCCAAGAATCAACTCAAAAGGTTTGGATACTTCAGCGATTATGGGGTTTATGAATTCCCTTTTAGATGTAATTAAACGTGAACGCCCCGACCATTTAGCTGTCTGTTTTGACAAAGGAGGAAGTGTTGCTAGAAAAGAGGCCTTCCCAGAATATAAAGCCAATCGTGATGTAACTCCAGATGCTATCAGAATAGCAATCCCTTATATCTATGATATTTTAAAAGCAATGCATATTCCTATTATGGTGAAAGAAGGTTTTGAAGCGGACGATGTAATAGGAACCCTCTCTAAACAGGCAGAAAAAGAAGGGTATGATACTTTTATGGTAACTCCAGATAAAGATTTTGCACAATTAGTATCCGAAAATATTTTCATGTACAGGCCCGTTTTTGGTGGTGGTTATGAAACTTGGGGAATCCCTGAAGTACAGAAAAAATTTGAAGTAGATCGCCCTGAACAAGTAATCGATTATTTGGGAATGATGGGAGATGCTAGCGACAATATCCCAGGATTACCTGGTGTTGGCGATAAAACAGCCAAGAAATTTATTGCTGCTTACGGTAGTATGGAAGGTTTATTAGAACATACACACGAACTGAAAGGTAAAATGAAAGAAAAAGTGGAAGCTTCTAAAGACTTAGGAATACTTTCTAAACAATTAGCAACTATCATGTTGGATGTTCCCGTAGAGTTTCACGAAGAAGATTTTGAAATGTCTCAACCCGATATGGAAGCAGTTACTGCTCTTTTTCAAGAATTAGAATTTAGACGACTCATAGACAATTTCACTAAAACTTTCACCAACGCAGCTCCAGCAACTAATAACAATTCTCCTAAAGAAGTTGAAAAAAAAGTTGTTAAAAGCGAACCTTCTTCAGCTGGACAAGGACAATTTTCTCTTTTTGGTGGTGACGGAGAACCCTCAGCCAACACCCCCCATAGTAACAGAAATAACATTTCCAATACCGAACATTTTTATCAAACTGTTCAACCTGGTATGGGAACTAAATTATTTCTTCAAAATTTAATGAAACAAACCTCTGTTTGTTTTGATACCGAAACTACAGGACTAAATCCAATTACTGCCGAATTAGTGGGTATTGCTTTTTCTTGGGAAGTAGGTAAAGGGTTTTATGTGCCTTTTTCAGAAGACAAAGAAGAAGCTCAGGAACAAATTGAAATATTAAGACCTTTCTTTGAAAATGAAACCATTCAGAAAGTAGGTCAGAATTTAAAATATGATATTAAAGTATTGGCAAAATACAATGTTTCAGTAAAAGGAAAATTGTTTGATACCATGTTAGCCCATTATCTTATTAACCCAGATATGAGGCATAATATGGATGTACTTGCAGAAACTTATTTAAACTATACTCCCGTTTCAATTGTTGAACTCATAGGGAAAAAAGGGAAAAACCAACTTTCGATGCGAGACGTCCCCCTAGATAAGGCTACGGAATACGCAGTTGAAGATGCTGATATTACGCTACAATTAAAAGAACATTTTGAAAAAGAATTAGGAGAAGCTAATACACAAAAGTTATTTGATGAAATTGAAATTCCATTACTAAGAGTATTAGCAGAAATGGAATTAGAAGGAATTAATTTAGATGTTCCATTCTTAAACGGACTTGCAAAAGATTTAGACAAAGATATTGATCATTTGGTTTCAAAAATATATAAAGCAGCAGACGAAGAATTTAATATTGCTTCTCCAAAACAATTAGGAATTGTTCTTTTTGAGAAAATGAAATTAGTGGACAAACCTAAAAAAACGAAGACAGGTCAATATTCAACAGCTGAAGATGTTCTTTCTTATTTAGCAAAAGATCATGAAATTGTAAGGGATATATTAGAATATCGTGGGCTGGCTAAACTTAAGAGTACTTATGTGGACACCTTACCTAAACAAGTAGAGACTGCTACTGGTAGAGTGCACACCGATTATATGCAAACAGTTGCCGCTACAGGTAGATTAAGTAGTAACAATCCTAATTTACAGAATATTCCAATTCGTACCGAACGAGGACGGCAAGTACGAAAAGCATTTATTCCAAGAAATAAAGATTACACCTTATTAGCTGCCGATTATTCTCAAATTGAATTACGCATCATTGCTGCTTTAAGTGAAGAAACTAATATGATTGAAGCATTTAAAAATGGTGAAGATATTCATGCTTCAACAGCTGCAAAAGTTTTTGACATCCCATTAACTGATGTTACTAAAGAACAACGTAGCAATGCAAAAACAGTCAACTTTGGAATTATATATGGGGTTTCTGCATTTGGACTTAGTAATCAAACAGATTTATCTCGATCTGAAGCCAAAGATTTAATAGAAACTTATTATTTAACTTACCCTAAGCTTAAAAACTTTATGAATGAGCAAATACATTTTGCTCGTGAAAACGGATATGTTCAAACTGTTTTAGGAAGACGAAGATATTTAAATGCTATAAATGCTTCTAATGCAATTGTTAGAGGAGCTGCAGAAAGAAACGCCATCAATGCACCTATACAAGGAAGTGCTGCTGATATAATCAAAATTGCAATGATTAATATCTATAAAAAATTGGAAGGAGGTAATTATAAAAGCAAAATGCTGCTTCAAGTTCATGATGAATTGGTTTTCGACATTTATAAACCTGAACTTGAAATATTAAAACCACTTATAAAATCTGAAATGGAAAATGCTTTTAAGCTTTCTGTGAACCTTGATGTTGATTTAGGGCTAGGAGATAATTGGCTAGAAGCTCATTAAAATTTAATCAAAATTTTTGATTTCTATCTTATATTGAATCAATACATAGAATTTTAATATTAAAGTCTAATTAAGTTTCAAGTTAAAATTGCGACAACTCTAATAGAATTGATTTAAAATTTGCTATTTTTAAAAAAAAGAATTGACCTTATTAAAGCCTATTTTGTATTTTTCTTTATTTCAGTATCCACTTACTGAAGAAGAAATCTATTCCTTTTCTGAGGCGGATTCAATAGAAAGCTTAAAAAAAGAATTAAAAGATTTAGTAGCTAATAAAGTTATTTATAAAATTGACGAGTTTTATTTAGCAGAAAATGATGAGTCACAAATACAAAGAAGATTGTCTGGTAACCAAATGGCAAAAGACATCCATGGAAAAGCGAATAGTGTTTCTCGTTTTATTTCCAAATTCCCATATGTAGAAGGAGTTGGTATTTCTGGTTCTTTATCGAAAGGATATTTTGACGAAGAAGGAGATATCGATTTTTTTATAATAACTACTCCTAAACGATTATGGATTGCCAGAACTTTTTTAATACTTTATAAAAAACTATTCTTATTTAATTCTAAAAAATATTTTTGTGTCAATTATTTTATAAGCACCAATTCTTTAGAAATTGAAGAAAAAAATAGATTTACTGCAACGGAATTAACCACCATGCTTCCTATGTATGGTAATGGTAGTTTCCACGATTTTTACAATGAAAATAAATGGGTAACAAAATACCTCCCTAATAAAACAATTGATGAAGGGCTTTCAAATTTAAATACAGTTAAAAAACCACTTTTTACAAAATCTTTAGAAAGCATTTTAAATACTAATTTAGGGGATTGGTTAGATTCATTTTTTCTTAAAATGACTTATAAAAAATGGAAAGTTAAGTTTAATAAATTAGAAGAAAAACATTTTAATATTGCTTTAAAATCTACCAAAAATGTTTCCAAGCATCATCCCTTAAATTTTCAACGTAAAGTAATTGAACGCCTGAATGACAAATATGATGAGTTAAAAGAAAGTCACAACATTCATTTAGCAAAAGAAAATGCTTGATATCCTTTTTTCACATTCTTATTATTATCCATTAGATAAAAAACAATGGGCTAATAAATCTCCTTATCCGCCATTAGGAACTATTTATGCAGCATCATTAATGCGAAAAAATGGATATACTGTTTCTCTATTTGACACTAATTTAAGAAGTCAATCTTCTGATATTGAAAAAGAAATCCTAGAAAAAAAACCTTCTTTTTTGGTAATCTATGATGACGGTTTTAATTACCTCACCAAAATGTGCTTGACCAATATGCGTGAAGCTGCATTCGAAATGATTTCAATTGGAAAAAAACACAATTGCACTGTCATTGTAAATAGTTCTGATAGTACTGATCATTATAAAAAATATATTGTAGCAGGTGCCGACTTTATTATTTTAGGAGAAGGAGAACTCACTTTAAAAGAGCTCATTTTAAAATTAAAAAATCAAGAACCGGTAGAAGATTTAAAGGGAATTGTTTTTAAAAATGAAGAAGAATTTATAACAACTCCAAAAAGAGAAGTTTTAAAAGATTTAGATGAACTTCCTATGCCAGCTTGGGATTTAGTAGATGTTGATGCTTATAAAAAAGTTTGGGCAGAAAGAGGAAGAAAATTTTCTTTAAACATAGCTACCACAAGAGGCTGCCCGTACAAATGCAATTGGTGTGCAAAACCAATTTACGGTGTCCGTTATAATTCTCACTCCCCCGAATACATTACCAAACACATATCTTATTTAAAAGAAAATTACGGTGTCACTAACTTTTGGATGTGTGATGACATCTTTGGGTTAAAACCTAGATGGGTTCAAAATTTTAATATTGAATTAAAAAAAGCAAACCTTACTATTGAATATGTAATACAAAGTCGTGTAGATTTATTATTAAAGGAAGATACGATTGATGCATTAGCAGAAAGCGGATTAAGAGAGGTTTGGGTAGGTGCAGAAAGTGGTTCTCAAAAAATTTTAGATGCCATGGACAAAGGCACTCAATTATCACAAATCTATGAGGCTACTCGGTTATTAAAACTTAAAAATATTAATGTCGCCTTCTTTATTCAATTTGGGTATTTAGGAGAAACTAAAGAAGATATTGCTAAAACCATAGCAATGATTAAAGAGTTACAACCCGATAACATTGGGGTTTCTGTATCATATCCTTTGCCAGGAACTAAGTTTTACGATATGGTTAAAGATGATTTAAAACTAAAATCCAATTGGACAGATTCCGATGATTTAGCCATGATGTTTCAAGGAACTTTTAATTCGAAATATTATAAAAAATTACATCGATTAGTACATAAAGAGTATAGAAAAAGCCAAGCAATTTCGAATTTTAAACAGATTATTAAATCCCCATCCTTAATTTCAGTAAATAAATTACGATCCTTATTGTTATATTTTTATTACGCTCCGAGTTCTGTAATTGACAAGCTTATATTAGACAAAATGGAACTTAGCAATGGAAAATAATTTTGATGTACATGCTGAAAACTACGATCAAGATTTTACTAATTCTATAATTGGGAAAGCACAACGCGATCGTGTTTTTCATTTTATTAATAAGCAACAAATACTAAAAAATAAACTTCAAATTTTAGAAATAAATTGCGGAACAGGTTATGATGCAAATTATTTTTCTAAAAATGGACATTCGGTTTTAGCAACCGATATTTCTTATGAAATGATACAAGTTGCAAAACAAAAATATAAAGATTCAAATATTGAATTTAAACAATTAGATATTAAAGATATTTCTACTGAATCCTTTACTCAAAAATTTGACTTAATATTTTCAAATTTTGGAGGTCTAAATTGTTTGTCTCCTCAAGAGTTAAAAAGTTTTTTAAACATCTCAGATTCCTTATTAAAATCAAAAGGTAAAATGGCACTTGTAATTATGCCAAAACTCTGTATTTGGGAACGATTTTATTTTATTCTAAAAGGAGAAATTAGAAAAGCTAAAAGACGAAACACTAACAAATCAGTGCTGGCAAATGTAGAAGGTGTAAAAGTGCCTACATGGTATTACAACCCTAAGGAAGTAGTATCTTTAGCTTCTAATCAATATAAAACCATAGCAATTAAACCCATTGGCTTAAAAATTCCTCCCTCATATTTAGAACCTTTTTTTAAAAATATAAAAGGGTTTTTAAAAATGTTAATCTGGGCTGAAGAATTATTTTCAAATCGGTTTTGGGCTAAATATTCTGATCATTATTTAATTATTTTCGAAAAAAAATGAGTATTGTTTTAACCCATGCATATTACTTAAAAGAAGATTCTTTGGAGGCAAAAATCATGAAGCCCTATGCTCCCTTAGGATTACTATATGTTTCGGGTTATTTAAACAAAAAAAAAATAGATAATCATTTATACGACACTACTTTTTCTAACCAAAAAAATCAATTAGGTTTTATTGAGGAGAAAAAACCGTTAGTAGTTGCTATCTATACCAATTTAATGACAAAAATCAATGTAATTAAATTGGTTAAAATATTAAGTTCAGAAAAAAAATACGGGTCTCCAAAAATTATTTTAGGAGGTCCCGATGTCACCTATAATCTTCAAAATTATTTAAAAACTGGAGTAGATTATGTTGTGATTGGCGAAGGAGAACAAACTATGACAGAATTGTACTTAGCAATCACAAACAAAACTGCTGTATCTGATGTAACAGGAATTGCTTATTTAGATAATGAACTGGTAGTCAAAACTCCTCCAAGAATTAAATTAAAGGATTTAAGTTCACTTCCATTACCTAATCGAGATGGGATTGCAATTGAAAAATACTTAGAAACTTGGAAAACGCACCATGGTAAAAGTTCTATGACCATAAGTACACAAAGAGGTTGTCCTTATACTTGCAAATGGTGTAGTACTGCAGTTTATGGTCAAAGTTATAGAAGACGGCCCGCAAAATTAGTAGTTGAAGAAATGGCAATGCTTCAGAAAAAGTACAATCCAGACTCCATCTGGTTTGTAGATGATGTTTTTACGGTGAGTCATAAATGGATTAAAGAATTTTATATAGAATTAAAAAAGCAACAAATAAACATCCCATTCGAATGCATTACTAGAGCAGAAAGGTTAAACGATGAAATACTTCAACAACTAAAAGAAGCGGGGTGTTTTCGTATTTGGATTGGTGCAGAAAGCGGCTCTCAAAAAATTATCGATGCTATGGACCGTAGAGTTGATGTTGACATTGTTAAAGAAGCAATTGTTAAAACGAATAATATCGGAATTGAAACAGGCACCTTCATTATGTTAGGCTATCCAGGTGAAACTGAAACTGATATTTTACAAACTATCGACTATTTAAAAAAAGCAAATCCCACTTATTTCACCATAACCATAGCTTATCCTATTAAAGGAACTTCTTTATATAACGAAATTGAAAAAAATATAACGGCTCAACCCAATTGGGAAACCTCTACCGATCGACAAATTGATTTTAAAAGAACTTACTCTAGGAAGTATTATGATTATGCAGTGAGAAAAGTGGTTAATGAGGTTAACTACCACAAAGAAGTTTTAAAAGGAAAAGATAAAAATACTATAAGCGCATTAAAATTTAAAACTAAGTCAATTATTGCTAATGGTTTAATGATGGTAAGTAAATAATTTATGAAAAAACTATTACTTATAATATTTATTCTTTCAATTTCTTGTACCAATAGTACCTATGATGATATTGTTCCTGAAAACAATTCACTTAATTTAAAATGGAATAAGAGCTTTGAGGAAGATACTATTGAAAAAGCCACTATTGGTCTTCAGTGGGCGCTTTCTTATATGGGCGCAATAATACCATTAAATGGTGATGGAATCAACACTCAATCCGGCCAAATTATTATAGAAATTGATAAAATTGGCTTCAGTTCTTATTCAGAAGGAAAACTTAAAAACTTACATGAAGTAATCATTAACTCAGAAGAATATCAACTAAACGAATATATAGATGTGGGAAGATATGTGAGTTTACTTTTAGGAGCTTCTGAACATTATTATGAAATCACTGGAGTTCCATATTTACTTTCTGATTTATTAGATAGTTATACTCTTATTCCTGAGCGAGGATTCGTAAATAATTCTGGTGTATCTTTTGAAAGTAGAATCATAAGTTTTTCGGAACAAAATGGATTGAACCAATTATTCTTTTGCACTGAAATTGATCCAAATACCAATGAAATATTGGAGTATGAAACTGTGGATTTGATGCCTAATGGTCAAGTTAGATTTGGTATTTATGATAAAAACGGATTTCGAATTAACAACACGGCCCCAACTCACTCTAATGCAGGTAAACCAGCTAAATGCATGTGGTGTCACGAATCTGGAATTCAACCTTTATTTAGTGAACAAGATGATTTTGAGGGGTTTATTCCTTATTTAGAATTTAAGGATATCTTAAGTAACTTTAGACTATCTCACAGAAACATTCAAAATTCGTTGGTAGATGGGGTAGATTTTGAAGAAACTCAACAACATGTATTTACAGAACTATTATATATTTCATTTATGGAACCTTCAGTTGATCGATTGAGTTTAGAGTGGAATATGACTATAGAGGAAGTAGAAGGATTACTTGTTGGATTGCCAACTCATATCCATGAAGAATTTCCTTTTTTAGGTATTTTGTATCATCGTGAAGAAGTTGAGCATTTTGCTCCATTTTCAGGACTGCAAGTTTCTAGTAGTATCAGAGAAGAATCTGAAATTGAAGTTAATTATATCAACTAATATGTTGAATGATAAAAAAATAATCAAAAGATTAAGGACGATATCTCAATATGGGATGAGTCAGATTTTTGGTGTTTTCTCTGTTCTTTTATTATCATTAATTGTAGTAAAATATCACTCTGTTGAACTGTGGGGCGAATATGCTGAGTTATTAATCTGGAGTAATTTTTTCTTGCTTTTTTTATCTTATGGTAATCAAGATTATTTATTAAAATCATTTAGTAACAACCCCTCAACTATTAATCAACAATGGGTAAGTAATCTTCTTGTTAGGAGCTTATTATTAATCCCGTCAAGTATTTTAATTTTCTTTATTCCTATTTTTAATAATATTGAAGGTATAATAATATTAATGATTGTATTACAATTTCTAACTCAATCATTTAAAGTATTAATCGTATATCACCGAAAATTTATTTTCAATATTTATGTGGAATTATGGTTTAACTTAGTCCTTCTAGGAGGTGTTTTTTATATGATTAAAACATTGGATTTAATAAATTTAATGTTAATCATCATCTTAGCCCAAGGATTTAAATTAATATGCTATTCGTTTTACTTATTAAAAGGGTTTAATTTTAAAAAAATAAATTATAGTTTTCACTATGATGAATTAAAGCGTTCAACTCCATTTTTCATTCCTCTTGCTGTTGGCACAATTAGGGTACGAATTGATGCTTATTATGGAACACATTTTTTTAATGTAGTTAATCTTAGTAAATATCAAATTTTTATTAGTTTTTTAGTTTTAGCACAAATGTCAAGCTCTTTCTTTATTACCCCTTTTTTAAAAAATTATTATAGATCTAGCAATGTATTTATTCAAAAAATACAAAAACAGTTTTTTATATTCGGATGGGTTTTTGCATTACTATTAAGTGCTTTTATGTATGTTGTTATTTCAAAAGTCTATCAATTAGATTTTACATTTTATCAATATACGTTAGCATTTTTATTTATGATTCCCTTATTCCTTCACGTTTTAATTGTAAGTGAATATTATAAAAAAAACAAACAAAATATAATTGCATATTTTGCTTCAATTATAGTTATTATTCAAGTAATTATCGGATATTTTCTAATTAAAAATTGGGGTATTAATGGTGCTTTAATTTTAAAAGCTTTAGGGCAATGGGGAATTGTAATTACTTTATGGTTATGGATTCGTAAGTATGAAAACAATGGTTAAAAAAAACATCATAGTTGTTGGGTATCCAAAAAGTGGCACTACCTGGTTAAGTAGATTGGTAGCTGAATTGGTTTCTTGCCCACTAATTGGTGATTGGGGATTTGATGAAATTGATGCTCTTTACAGAGAAGGAAACGAAAGGATTTCAGATTTTCGAGTCTATAAATCTCACCATAGCTTTAATGAAATTGAAGAAGCTTCTTCTTTAAAAATTTATAAGATTATTTATATCATCCGTGATCCTCGTGATGTTGTTATATCTGGCCTTCATTATTTTAGTTTTTTACCAAAACTATTAGCAACAAAAGAAGACTTAACCCTTAACCCAGTACTCAAAAAAACTTACAATAAGTTAGTGTCTAAAAAGGAGAAGAAACGACAAATGATTCAAGCAGTTTTAAATGGAAATAGCAAATTAAATACTTGGTTTAAGTTACCATGGAACCATCATTACATACCATATCAAAAGGAGAACATACTTTTTATTAAATATGAAGATTTAATTGATTCACCTGCGACAGAATGCAATAGAATAGTCTCTTATTTAGGAGCATCTTCTAATGAGGATCATATCCAAAGCAGCATAAATAATCAATCGTTTAAAGAAATAAAGAATAAGAAATCTGATAAAAATGATAAACGGTTAAAAAAACTAATCCGGAAAGGCACGTATGGGAATTGGAAAAAAGAATTGACAAAATCTGAAATTTCTCTTTTTAAAGAAAAGTTTAATAAAGCTAATGATTACTATTTATTTTAATGTGATATGTTTAAAATAATTCACAGACTATCAAAATCGCTTTTACTAAGTAATTACTTAAATAAAAAGTTCTATTCAAATCTTATAAATAAAAAGGATTTATGTTTTGATATTGGAGCAAATAAAGGATTTAAGAGCAAGTTGTTTTTATCATTAGAAGCTAACGTAATAGCTTTTGAACCTCAGACTAGTTGTACTAAATATTTAAAGAGAATTAAAGATGAAAAGTTTAAATATTTATCTTTAGCGGTGGGCTCTAAAGATGAAACAAAAGCCCTAAATATTGCTAATCATATAGAAGTTGCAACATTTTCAATTGAGTTTATAGACTATTTCAAAAATGATACATTAAAATGGAATAAAATTGAAGAAGTCGAAGTTAAAAAGTTAGATACATTGATAAAAGAATATGGTATTCCAGATTTTTGTAAAATTGATGTAGAAGGTTATGAGTTTGAGATTTTATCTAATCTATCATATAAAATACCAATAATAGAGTTTGAATTCACGGGAGGTTTCATTTCTAATACAATTGAAATTATTAAGCTCTTAAATAAAAGCAATACTTACTTTAATTATAACCTGAACGAATATCCTAAGTTTGAATTAAAAGAATGGGTTAATGCAAAAAGAATGATTAGTATTATTAATGAATTACCCATAAATAGGTTACACGGTAATATATTTGTAAAAAATAAATGAAAAACAAAGTCTTAATATTTAATCCTCGTAGTGCTAATGGTAAACATAGAATCCCAAATTCTATTTTGCAAGTAGGTGCTGCTATTTACGGAAAATATAATTTTGTTTTTGTAGACGGAAATTTAGAAAGTGACCCTTGGCAAAAAATTTTTAGTTATTTTGAAACAGGAGATTTTAAATATTTTTGTAGTACCGTAATGCCAGGCCCTCAGTTGAAACAAGCCATTCCTTTTACTAAAAAAATTAAAGAACAATTTCCAAATTGCATAACCATTTGGGGTGGATATTTCGCATCAAATCAGTATGATGTTTGTATCACTTCTGGATTTGTAGATTACATTATTAATGGCCCAGGAGATGTAGCATTCCCTTCATTAATAAAAGCTTTAGAAGATAATAACAATGACTCTATTATTAAAATAAAAAACCTCATCTTCAAAAATGACAAAGGAGAGATTATAAAAACAGCTAAAGAAGAATTATTAGAACAAGATTCACTACCTGAATTACCCTATCAGCATTTAGATAGTTTTTATTCCTTAGAAAATTATTTAAGCAAAACTTTTTTAGGAAGAAATACTTTTAGTTACCATTCCAGCTTAGGATGTCCTTTTACTTGTTCATTTTGTGCGGTAGTTCCTATATATAATGGACGCTGGAAAGCGAAGTCAGCTAAAACAGTATATAAAGATGTAAAATACTTTAAAGACAATTATAATATTGAAGCTATTGAGTTTCATGATAATAACTTTTTTACTTCTAAAAAAAGAGTGTTAGAATTTTCTGAATTAATAAAAAATGATGGAATAACCTGGTGGGGGGAAGGCAGGATTGATACTATCAATAAATACAGTGATGAAGATTTAATATTAATGAAGGAAGCCGGTTGTAAAATGATTTTTTTAGGAGCTGAAACAGGAAATGATGAAATCCTTAAACAGATGAATAAAGGTGGAACTCAAACAGGTGAAACTATCAAAGAATTTGTTAAAAGATTATACCCTATTGGAATCATACCTGAGCTATCTTTTGTATTAGGTATGCCAGCTGAAACCCCTGAAAAAGTGATGACACAAATAGAATGGGATATCAACTTTATTAAAGAGATTAAGGAAATCAACCCAAATGCTGAAATCATTATTTATCTGTATAGTCCTGTAGCCACTGAAGGATCGGAGTTGTATGAGCAAATACAAAAAGCTGGTTTTAGTTTTCCTAAAAAACTTGAAGATTGGTTAGATCCTGCTTGGGAAAATTTCGATTTACGCAAAAACCCACTTACTCCTTGGTTAACACCTAAAATGGTAGATAAAATCATGAATTTTGAAACCGTTTTGAATGGTTATTATCCAACTGCAACCGATTTTAGAATTAAAGGATTTAAGAGAAGTTTATTGCGAGGAATTTCTAATATTCGTTATCGTACTGGGTTTTACAAATATCCTTATGAAATAAAAGTTATGCATAAAATCTGGAAATATCGACAACCAGAAACTCAAGGATTTTATTCAGAATAATGTCAAAAATAAGGCTCATAATTAAACGAATTACTAAACCCTTCTTAAAAAAAGGATTAGATTATTATTATAGAAAACCAAGAAAATATGAATATGAAAATATTCAAGTATTGGTTCATCCTGATGTATTTCCTCCTCATCTTACTTTAAGCACAAAAATATTATTAGATTTTATTTCTGAAATTGATTTAAAAAACAAAACCTTTTTAGAATTGGGTTGTGGAAGTGGAATAATTTCATTGTTTGCAAGTAAAAAAGAAGCAATTGTTACTGCATCAGATATTAATGAAATTGCTTTAGAACATTTAATAACCGCTTCAGAAAAAAATGAGCTACCTATTGAGTGTGTTCACTCAAATTTGTTCAAAAACATTGCTAAAATAACATTCGACTATATTATCATCAATCCTCCGTATTATCCTAAAAAGCCTACTAGTATTAAAGAACAAGCTTGGTTTTGTGGTGAAAATTTTGAATATTTTAAAAACTTATTTCAACAATTACCTCCCTATGTATCTAAAGAAAACCATACCTATATGATTCTTTCTGAAGATTGTGAAATTGAAAAAATAAGCTCTATAGCTTCCAAAAACAATCTTCAATTAAAAAATGTTTTTGAAATAAAAAAAATGGGAGAACTCAATACCATCTTTCAAATATCTACAACATAAAACGATAAGTAGCTTTAATTAAAAAAGTGTTTTCAGGTTTTTGACTCAATAACTGATCATCTACTATGGTGCTAAAATCGTTTAATGGATCTCCAAAAGTTGTAATCCCTTGAGACCATACAAAGAAAACTTCAGACCCCGGAATGTATTCCCAACGTAAAACCAAATTGGATCGATATTGAACATAAGAAAAATTAGGGTCGTTAAAAGAATAATCTGTAGATCCGTCTAAGTTTTCATCGACACTATAAACACCATCTTCAAAACTTATTTGATTTTCATCATACCATGTTACACGTACGTTTAAATCTTCAGCAACTGGGTTATTAACATAGTTGAAATTCGAATAAGAACCTGTGGCTATAAATGGTTGCCCATAATATTGTAATGTTAAATTAGGGTTAAAGCTATAATTTATTCTAAGAGTTGCACTTAAAGTTTCTTGGTCAATTTCACTCAAAATATATCTCGTTATACCTACATAATCTTGTTGGGATGCATATTGTGTTTTATTAGGATTTAAAGCATATTCGGCAGACAATGACAAACTCAATGCATTTAAGGGTTGATAATTCATACGAGCTTCATATTTTCTCAATCCAAAATTATTTTGCTTGGCTTGAGAATAAACGTAACCTAAAGTTCCACTAAACTTTTTGGATTGATTGGTGCCCGAAAAGAAGTAGAAAAAGTGCTCATCAGACCAACGCCATCTTGGTCCACCTCTTAATACAGTATTACTATAAATTCTTGGTTTATAAGCAACTCCTCCGTCTGACCACCAATTATTTTTATAATTAATATTTCCTTGTAGTTCTATTTGAAATCGATTATAATTTCCTTCAAAATCATAAGTTGTAAATTGTTCTACTCCAACCTGTGCTCTTCGATACCAATTGGTAGGTTTTGTAAATAATCTTGTTGCTCCAGCATATTGTGTAATTCTATCGGCCTGCCTTAAAAATCCAATATCATTCAATTCTAATTTAGGAGATTTCCAATGCCCTCCTATATAATATCTCCAATTTCCTCCACCTTGCTTTCCAAATTGAAACTTCCCTCCTGTACCAGTTAAAGATGTTAAGGTTGTATCCACGCTTACGTGAGTGGCATCTTCTCTTTGAAAAAGGTGTGTTAATGAAGTTTGTGTTCTTGTTATTGCTTCTGTACTACCATTTACATTACTTAATTCAAAATTTCCTTTAATATAAAATTTTCGATCATTCCAGTTATGCTTGAAATCTAATCCACCAGTATAAGCACTCTTATGCAAAAAATCTAAATTCCCTTCTAGATTCCTATTAGTAGCGGTAAAAATTCCACCGATATAAGAATTATTATCATTAAAATCTTTTTGAAGCCTAGCAACCATATAATTGGTAAGAGGTTCTACAATTTCTTCTCGAGGCTCTCCTTTATTTCCTGTCTCTTCTAATTCATCTAAATAATCTTGATCGGTACTTAGTTCAATTTTAGCATATTCTTTTGCAGTTACACTTTCCAACACACCTATAGACCAACCATTTTTAGTTTTTCCACTAAATTTAGCTGCACCCAAAATTGTAGTAAAATCGGGGATTTCTTCGTATTCACCTTTTTCAATATCTGCAGTAGAATATCCTTGAGGGCTTCTTCCTATACGTCTTGAAAAGAACAAATTATCAGGACCACCTCCAATATCGAAATTAAAAATGTTTTTATTTTCTACAAAAAATGGTCTTCTTTCCTGAAAGAAAATTTCAAAACCATCTAAAGCAATTGCACCGGGATCAGCATCTACTTGTCCAAAATCAGGGTTAATAGTTAAATCTACTGTTAAGTCATTGGTAATTCCAATTTTAGCATCTAATCCAGCTGCAAATTTGGTTTCAGAGCCATCCCTAAAAGGATTTCCTTCTTCTTTTTCATAAGTATCTAATTGGGCCAAACCATAAGGTTGAATTTCTAATTGCTTTTGAGGTTTTAATCCTTTTAAGCCTCTTAGTTCTCCAAACTCACTTACCCAACCTGGAGAATTAGGTAATACATGTTGCCATAACGAACGCTCTTCAGTTCTAAAATATCGTCTGGTTGATTGTAATCCCCAAACTTGATCTTGATCATTACTAAACCTTAATTGTGATAAAGGAATTCTTAATTCTGCTACCCAACCTTCTTCAGTTATTTGAGTTTTTGCATACCAAATTGGATTCCAACTAGAATCCCAATTGTTTCCATTATTCGATATAAATTCATCTCCTTTTACTCCTGCTGCTGTTATGGTAAATGAAAAGGCAGTTCGTTTATCATGATAACTATCTATATTCAGTTCTACCCAATCACCTTCAAAACCATCTCTTCTTGAAAGTCTACGTTCAATATTATCTGGATCCTTATCTAAATTTAAAAAAACAAAGTAGATGTTTTTATTATCATATAATACTTTAAACTTTGTTTGTTCTATAGGAGGTGCACCATTATCTGGTTCATTTTGAACATAGTCAGAAGTCCATTCTACGAGATTCCAAGCTTCATCATCGTAGCTTCCGTCAATTTTTGGAGCGTTTTCATTATCAACATAGGTTGTTGTATAACTTCTTATAGGAGGTTTAGGTGGTGGCTCTTTTCTAGGTTTTTCTTCTTGTGAAAATCCAATAAATTGGAAACATAAAGCAAATAGGATGATTAGTGCAAATTTGTTCATTTTGTTGATTGATTTCTTAAAAGACTTCAATTTCGTGAAATTGTTACAGCTATTTTTTAATTTAAAATAACTTTAACTAAAAAAGAGCGCATTATTTTCTTCTAAAAAATAAATTTGCGACTGTTTGTTATTCAATTAAATAGTATTACATTTGCAGCCCTTTTTGAAGGGAAAAAACAATGATTATTAACAATAAGACAAAGAACTAAATGGATACATTAAGTTACAAAACAGTATCTGCTAACAAAAACACTGTAAATAAAGAGTGGTTATTAGTAGATGCGGACGGGCAAGCATTGGGTCGTCTTGCTAGTGAAGTTGCAAAATTACTTCGTGGCAAACACAAAGCAAACTATACTCCTCACGTAGATTGTGGAGACAATGTAGTTATTATTAACGCTGAAAAAGTTACTTTATCAGGGAACAAATGGGAAGACAAGTCTTACATAAGACACACTGGCTACCCTGGAGGACAACGAAGCTTGACTTCAAGAGAGTTGTTTGACAAAGATCCTACGAGACTTGTAGAAAAATCTGTAAAAGGAATGTTACCTAAGAATAAATTAGGTGCAGCCATATTCAGAAATTTGAAAGTATATGTTGGTACAGAGCATGGACAAGAAGCTCAAAAACCAAAAAGCATTAACCTTAACAACAACAAGTAATGGAAGTAATACATAAAATAGGAAGAAGAAAAAACGCTGTTGCACGTGTATATATTGCCAAAGGAAAAGGTAACATTACTATTAACAAACGTGAGTTTGAAAATTACTTTACTACTGGTACATTACAATATAAAGTAATGCAACCTTTAAACTTAACAGACAACGCTAAAAGCTTTGATATTAATGTTAATGTTCACGGTGGAGGTACAACTGGACAAGCTGAAGCAATTCGTTTAGCAATTTCTCGTGCAATGTGCGAGTTAAACGAAGAGCACAGGTTAGTTTTAAAACCAGAAGGTTTATTAACTAGAGATCCAAGAATGGTAGAGCGTAAGAAATTCGGTCAGAAAAAAGCCCGTAAGAAATTTCAATTCTCTAAACGTTAGAAAACAACTATTTGGTTGGGTATCTTTATGGTGCCCAATCAATTTTATAAGTTCTTATATATCCGTCAAATTTTATTTGACAATCAATTTTAATAACGCTGTTACTCCGAGAGTCGGAGAATTAGTTTAGCATCTAAACCTTTTCAATAGAAAAAGTTGCTATCTATAATAACACAAGAACGTAAACTATTACAAAAATGGCAAACAACAACGAACAAGTAAAAGAATTACTTGACGCAGGTGTACACTTTGGTCACCTAACCAGAAAATGGAATCCTAACATGGCACCGTATATCTATATGGAGCGTAATGGAATCCACATTATCAATCTTTACAAAACTGCTGCAAAATTAGATGAAGCTAATGAAGCTCTTAAGAAAATTGCAGCTAGCGGCAGAAAAATACTTTTTGTAGCTACCAAAAAACAAGCAAAGGACATAGTTGCTGAAAAAGCAGGAAAAGCTAACATGCCTTATATTACTGAAAGATGGCCAGGCGGAATGCTTACTAACTTTGTAACAATAAGAAAAGCTGTTAAGAAAATGGCTGCTATTGATCGTTCAAAAGAAGATGGTACTTTTAAATCTTTATCTAAAAAAGAACGTTTAGCAGTAGATCGTACACGTGCTAAATTAGAAAAAAACTTAGGTTCTATTTCTGATATGACTCGTCTTCCTGGAGCTTTATTTGTAGTAGATACTACTCGTGAGCACATTGCAGTAAAAGAGGCTTTGAAATTAAAAATTCCAATCTTCGCAATGGTAGATACTAACTGTGATCCTAATATTATTGATTATGTAATCCCATCTAACGATGATGCTTCAAAATCGATTGATAAAATTATGACTAGTGTTTCTAATGCTGTAATTGAAGGACTTAGTAACCGTAAAGGTGCTAATGACAAAGCTGCTGCTGAGAAAAAAGCAGAAGCACCAAAAACAGAAGCGCCTAAAGCGGAAACTCCAAAAGCAAAAGCGAAAACTACTCGTAAAAGAGTTGCTGCAGTAGATGTTAAGCCCGCTGCTTCAGAAGAAGAATAAAAATTAAGAATACTTTATACAAAAGTCGTTTCGGTTTTATTCTTTTCAGAAATAACTTAAACGACTTTTTTTAATTAATATAATAACTAAAATTTTAATAAAATGGCAAATATAACAGCCGCAGACGTAAAAAAATTAAGAGATGCTACCGGTGCTGGTATGATGGATTGTAAAAAAGCTTTGGTTGAAGCTGATGGTAACTATGATGAAGCCGTTGCAATACTTCGTAAAAAAGGACAAAAAGTTGCTGAAAAAAGAGCAGACAGAGAGTCTAGTGAAGGAGCTGCAGTAGCAGTTGTAAACGATGCTAAAACTGAGGGTGCATTAGTTGTATTAGGATGTGAAACAGATTTCGTTGGAAAAAACGATGACTTTGTTGCATTAGCAAAAAGCTTAGCAGAATTAGCAATGACTTGCGATGATCAAGAATCTTTCTTAAATGCAGATTTTGGAGGTATGACTGTTGCAGAAAAAATGATTGAACAAACTGGAGTTATTGGTGAGAAAATTCAAATCAATGGATTTAAAAAATTAGCTGCCCCATTTGTTGGTTCTTATATTCACGGTAATAAAATTGCTTCTTTAGTTGGATTAACTTCAAGTGAAAATGATGCTGATGTAGTTGCTAAGGATGTTGCAATGCAAGTTGCTTCTATGGGAGCTACTACATTATCTTATAAAGATTTTGATCCTGCATTTATTGCTTCAGAAACAGAAGCTAGAATTGCAGTAATTGAAAAAGATAATATTGAAAGAGGTCGTTTAGGAAAACACCTAATTAACGTTCCTCAATTTATTTCTAGAGCTCAATTAACCGATGATGTGGTTGATGCTGCTAAATCTAAAATCCAAGATGAATTAAAAGCTGAAGGAAAACCAGAACAAATTTGGGACAGAATTCTTCCTGGAAAATTAGAGCGTTTTATTTCTGATAATACAACGCTGGATCAAGAACAATGTTTATTAGATCAAAACTTTATTAAAGATGAAAAAATGAGTGTTGCAGAGTATGTTGCTTCTAAAGGAAACGAAGTAGTTTCTTTTGAAAGAGTTACATTAGGGTAAACACTATCTTTATAGATAAAAACAAAACCGATCTGTTTTTAGGTCGGTTTTTTTTATTCCTAATTTTCTTCTTGGGGTCGGTCGTTTTTTTTCTTTATTTTTGCAATAGAAAAATCTGCTATGCAATACAAAAGAATACTTTTAAAATTATCGGGGGAAGCCTTAATGGGTAATCGTCAATACGGAATTGATCCAGATCGTCTTAAAGAATATGCTGAAGACATTAAACAACTAACAGAAAAAGGAGTTGAAATTGCTATTGTAATAGGTGGCGGTAATATTTTTAGAGGTCTAGCAGGTGCCAGTAAAGGCATGGATCGTGTTCAAGGAGACCATATGGGTATGTTAGCTACTGTTATTAACGGTCTTGCTCTACAAGGTGCTTTAGAAGATGAAGGAATTCCTACTCGACTACAAAGTGCCATTAAAATCAATGAAGTATCTGAACCTTTTATAAGACGTAAAGCATTGCGACATCTAGAAAAAGGAAGAGTTGTGATTTTTGGTGGAGGAACTGGAAACCCATACTTTACCACTGATTCTGCAGCAGTTTTAAGAGCTATTGAAGTTAAAGCCGATGTTATTTTAAAAGGAACTCGAGTAGATGGAATTTATACTAGTGATCCTGAAAAAGATTCAAAGGCAACTAAATTTGATTTTATTAGCTTTGACGATGTTCTTAAAAAAGGATTAAAAGTAATGGATACCACTGCTTTTACTTTAAGTCAAGAAAATAAACTGCCTATTGTAGTTTTTGATATGAATACCAGAGGAAATTTACTAAAGGTAGTTTCTGGTGAAAATATAGGAACCATAGTAAATATGTAATTATTGGAATACTATTTGCTTTGTAAATAAATATTAATTACAAATTAGTCTACTAATACAATTAGTAGAAATTAAAGAAAAACTGTCATGGACGAAGAAGTACAATTTATAATGGATAGCACAAAAGAGGCTATGGATAATGCGTTAATACATCTTACAAAAAAATTCATAAACATTAGAGCTGGAAAGGCAACCCCTTCTATGGTTGCTAGTGTAATGGTAGATTACTATGGCACTCCAACACCTATAAATCAAGTAGCAAATGTTTCGACTCCAGATGGGATGACTATTTCAATTCAACCTTGGGAAAAATCATTAATACCTGAAATTGAAAAAGGCATTCATGAAGCAAACATTGGTTTCAATCCCATGAATAACGGTGAAAGTGTAATAATTAACGTTCCTCCTTTAACTGAAGAAAGAAGAATAGAATTGGTAAAACAAGCAAAAGCTGAAGCTGAAGAAACCAAAGTTGGGGTTCGAAATGATCGTAAACACGCAAACAACGAAATTAAAAAAGCAGATATATCTGAAGATTTAGCAAATAATCTCGAAATGGATATTCAAAGTATGACAGACAATCATATAAAAAAAATAGATGAAGCCTTATCATTAAAAGAAAAAGAAATTATGACTGTTTAACAAAAGACAGTATTAAAGCGGCTAGTTGGCCGCTTTTTTCATGCTTTATCATCTCAAAAAGTCATATAAAATCTGATCACTTTTAAACCGCATATCCTTACATAGTTAAGCCTAATTTAATACCTTTGCACCTTTCTTTAAATCGAAAGAAACAATTAATAAACACTTTAGTTGAACAAACTTTTTAGCATAGGATTTTGGAGCGCATTGGCAAGATTTATTTTAAGAAATAGAGCTTTTCTTTTAATCTTAATCGCAGCAATCACCCTTGCTTTATCAACACAGTGGGACAACATGCGCTTTTCTACAACAGAAGCAAATTTATTGCCCGACGACCATTACATTAATTTAGAGTACAATAAGTTTTTAGAGGAATTTGGTGAAGAGGGCAACTTAGTTATTCTAGGTATTAAGGATTCTACACTGTTTACTCCTGAAAAATTTGTTGCTTGGAATAAATTATCCAAGGATATTATGAATTATCAAGAAGTAGATTTTACTATTTCGGTTGGTGATTTATTAAAGCTTGAAAAAAGAGAGGATACAACTGCATTTAACTTAGTCCCTTTTATTAAGGATTCTGTTTTTACAAACCAATCTTTAAAACAATATAAATACGAACTCTTTAACAAACTACCGTTTTACGAAGGGTTGGTTTATAGCCCAAACAAGCAGTCTATAAGAACAGCGATTTACATGGACAAAAGCATTATTAATACTTCTGTTCGAAGAGATTTTATTATAGAGGATTTAATTCCCATCATCGATAAATTTGAAGAAGAAACGGGTATTAAAGTTCATGCTTCAGGAATGCCTTATATTAGAACATTAAATTCTCAAAATATAATTGATGAGATAGGTTTATTTGTAGGAGCAGCGTTATTAGTGACTTCCCTACTCTTCTTCTTTTTCTTCAGGTCATTTAGAGCCACTATTATTTCTATGTTTACCGTAATTATTGGAGTAATGTGGGCCTTTGGAATTTTAGGTTTATTACAATATGAAATTACGGTACTTACAGCATTAATACCTCCTTTAATTATTGTTATTGGGGTTCCAAATTGTATTTTTCTTATTAACAAATACCAACAGGAAATAAAGCTTCACGGCAATAAAGCAAAGTCATTACAACGAGTAATTACAAAAGTAGGTAATGCTACCTTGATGACCAATCTAACAACGGCTTCAGGGTTTGCAACTTTTATTCTTACTAATAGTAAACTTTTAAAAGAGTTTGGTGTTGTTGCTTCTTTAAATATTGTTGCTATATTTTTATTGAGTCTTTTTATAATTCCTATTATATATAGTTACCTGCCACCGCCAAAGGACAAACATTTAAAACACTTAGGTAAAAAATGGATTAATCAATTTGTAAATTGGACAGAGCTAATGGTTAGGAACCATCGTGTAGCAATATATACAAGTTCTGTAGCTATACTTTGCATAAGTATTATTGGAATTTTTAATATCGGAATTTCTGGAAGTATCATAGAAGATATGCCTAAAAAAACCGAATTTTTTAGTGACATTAAGTTTTTTGAAAAAGAGTTTGAAGGCATTATGCCATTAGAAGTTTTAATAGATACTAAAAGAAAGAAAGGTGTAATGAGCCTTGCTACTTTAAAACGAATGGATAAACTTCAAAATTATATTGAAGAAATTCCAGAATTATCTAAACCGCTATCTGTTGTAGAATTGGTAAAATTTTCAAAACAAGCCTACTATAACAACAATCCAGAATATTATCAATTACCTAATAGTCAAGAAAGAACTTTTTTACTTTCTTATGCAAAAAGTAGTGCCGAAAACACAAATTTTTTAAATAATTATGTTGATAGTACAGGCCAATATGCTCGTGTTACTACCTTTATGAAAGATACCGAAACTGAAAGGTTTGATCGTATTGAAGAGGACTTAAAGTCTGAAATCACAAAAATATTTCCACCAGAGCGTTACGACGTATTAGTTACTGGAAAAGCCTTAGTTTTTCAAAAAGGAACAAAATATCTTGTAAATAATCTAATATTGTCCCTTTCACTCGCCATATTTTTGATTGCTCTTTTTATGGCTTGGATGTTCAGAAGTGTTAAAATGATATTAGTATCATTGATTCCTAACATCCTTCCATTAATTATAACAGCAGGCCTTATGGGCTTTATGGGCGTACCTATTAAACCTTCAACCATTTTAGTGTTTAGTATCGCTTTTGGTATTTCAGTAGATGATACCATACATTTTTTAGCAAAATACAGACAAGAACTAATTGCTAATCATTGGAAAATCAGAAAATCTGTTTACGCTGCTTTAAGGGAAACTGGAGTAAGTATGCTATACACTTCCATTGTTTTGTTTTTTGGTTTTTCAGTATTTGCCATTTCAAGTTTTGGAGGCACAGTAGCACTAGGAATATTAGTTTCTATTACATTACTGTTTGCAATGCTATCTAATTTATTATTACTTCCTTCGCTTTTATTATCACTTGAAAGAAGTATAGCCAATAAGAAAACACTTAAAAAACCAAGTATTCAAATATTATCAGATGATGAACTTGAAGAAGAAAACGATAATTAATATCATTTGTCTTTTTATAAGTATAAAGTATCTTTGCCATTCAAAATAATAATCATGCAAGAAAAAAGAATTATAGATTTATTAGAAACCAAACCATCTCCAATAGAGATCAGTATAAATGGATGGGTTCGAGCATTTAGAAGTAACCGTTTTATTGCCTTAAATGATGGCTCAACTATAAAAAATTTACAATGTGTGATTGATTTTGAAAATTTTGAAGAATCCCTACTGAAAAAGATTACAGTGGGTGCTGCTATTCAGGTTTTTGGAACCATTGTAGAAAGTCAAGGTCAAGGTCAAAAAGTTGAAATCCAAGTTTCAAAAGTTGAAGTATTAGGTGAAGCGGATCCAGAAGAAGTTAAATTAACCATTATTTCTCCAAAAAGACATTCACTTGAAAAATTAAGAGAAGAAGCTCATTTAAGAATTCGTACCAATACTTTTAGTGCTGTGATGAGAACAAGATCAAAATTAGCATTTGCTGTTCATGAATACTTTCAGAAAAATGGTTTTAACTATATGAACACTCCAATTGTAACTGGTAGTGATGCTGAAGGTGCTGGAGAAATGTTTCGTGTTTCAGCATTAGATCCTAAAAACCCACCATTGGATGACAATGGAAATGTTGATTATAAAAAAGATTTCTTTGAAAAAGAGACCAACTTAACAGTAAGTGGTCAATTGGAAGCAGAAACCTATGCTATGGCATTAGGAAAAGTTTATACGTTTGGACCAACCTTTAGAGCTGAAAACTCTAATACTTCTCGTCATTTAGCAGAATTTTGGATGATTGAACCAGAAGTTGCTTTTTATAATTTAGATCAAAATATGGATCTTGCGGAAGATTTTATTAAATACGTAGTAAACTACGCTATTGAAAACTGTAAAGACGATTTAGAATTTTTAGAGCAACGTTTACTTCAAGAAGAGAAATCTAAGCCACAAGCTGAAAGAAGTGAAATGGCGTTATTAGAGAAATTAGCTTTTATTGGAGAAAACAATTTCAAACGTGTTAGTTACACTGAAGCTATAGATATTTTAAAGAATAGTAAGCCAAACAAAAAGAAAAAATTCAAGTATCTAATTAATGAATGGGGTGCTGATTTACAAAGTGAACATGAGCGTTTTTTAGTTGAAAAGCACTTTAAATGTCCTGTAATTCTATTTGATTATCCGGCAAACATCAAAGCTTTCTACATGCGTTTAAATGATGATGGAAAAACGGTAAGAGCTATGGATGTATTATTTCCTGGAATTGGTGAAATAGTAGGTGGCTCTCAAAGAGAAGAGCGCTATGACGTATTAAGACAAAAAATGGCAGATCTAGACATTGATGAAGAAGAATTAAATTGGTATTTAGACTTACGAAAATTTGGAACTGCTGTTCATAGTGGTTTTGGTTTAGGTTTTGAAAGGCTTGTGCAATTTGTTACAGGAATGGGAAATATTAGAGATGTTATACCTTATCCTCGAACTCCAGGTAACGCAAGTTTTTAATAAAATATTCGTTATAACATTATACATTAAAACAATCTTCATCCTTCATATGTAGATTGTTTTTTTTATTTTTATAAGATAGAAAACAGCATGCTAAAACAACAATTAAATTTTAAACTTTCTCAAAAACTATCTCCTCAACAGATACAGTTGATGAAATTAATTCAATTACCTACTCAGGCATTTGAACAACGAATTTCGCAGGAAATAGAAGAAAACCCAGCTCTTGAAGGGGGGAAAGATGACGATGATGAATTTGATGATGATTTTAGTAATGAAGATTATGATAGTGAAGATGATGGTAATGAAATTATTGAAACTGAAATAAATATTGATGAATATTTAAGTGATGATGAAACTCCAAATTATAAATTAACAGCAAATAATTATAGTGCGGATGATGAAGATAAACAAATACCTTATGCATCAGGCACTTCTTTTAATCAATATTTATTACAGCAACTAAACACGTATCGATTTAATGAAGAGGAAAAAGAAATTGCTCGCTTTCTTGTAGGAAGTGTAGATGAAGCGGGATATATACGAAGAGATTTAATTGACATTGTAGATGATTTAGCTTTTACTCAAAATATTTTCACCTCAGAAGAAAAAGTTTTAGAAATTATAAATATTGTTCAAGATTTAGACCCAGCAGGAGTGGGTGCAAGAAACCTTCAGGAATGCTTATTAATACAATTAAAAAGAAAAAACCTCACTGAAGCTATTTCACTTGCAATTAAATTAATTGATGAATCTTTTGAACAGTTTTCAAAGAAACATTATAAAAAGCTACTTTCGAAATATTCAATATCTGAAGAACAACTTCGAGGTGCCATCCATGAAATTGAAATTTTAAATCCAAGACCTGGCGGATCTTATGCTAGTAATACAAAAATAGTAGAACATGTAGTTCCAGATTTTGCAATTAAGATACAAGATGGAGAATTACAACTTACTCTTAACGGACGTAATGCTCCAGATCTTCATGTTTCTAGAGATTATAGTGAAATGCTAAAAGGGTTTAAAGTAGCCAAACAAAAAACAAAATCTCAGAAAGATGCAGTATTATTTATCAAGCAGAAATTAGATGCTGCAAAATGGTTTATTGATGCTATTAAACAAAGGCAGCAAACGCTATTTATTACAATGAATGCTATTATGCATCATCAAAAAGAATATTTTTTAACAGGCGATGAGCAAAAACTCAAACCTATGATTTTAAAAGATATTGCAGATGAAATTAATATGGATGTTTCTACAGTTTCAAGAGTAGCAAATAGCAAATACGTTGACACTCCTTATGGGACTAAACTAATAAAAGAATTTTTTAGTGAATCCATGAAAAACGATCAAGGTGAAGACGTTTCTACAAAGGAAATAAAAAGCATTCTTGAAAACATTATCAAAGAAGAAGACAAAAAGAAGCCATTAACAGACGATAAACTTGCAGCATTACTTAAGAGCAAAGGATACCCAATTGCACGTCGTACCATCGCTAAATATAGAGAACAATTAGATGTTCCAGTTGCTCGTTTACGAAAAAAAATATAATGAAATTTTTTTTACGTAGCGCATCTTATATTTTCCATCCTTTGTTAATGCCATTGATTGGAGCTAGATTGTATTACAGCCTTACTCCTCGATTTATTGAACCCCAAATTATAAATGCAAAAACGTATTCAATTATTATCATTACTATTTTAATCCCTTTGATTTCTTTTTTCTTATTAAAGAATTTAGGATTGGTAAGTAATATCAATTTAAAAAATGTAAAGGAGCGTAAATCCCCATTAATGATACAAACACTTTTAGTACTTGTAATTATCAAAATGGTTTTCACCTCTTATCAATCACCAGAACTGTATTACTTTTTTGTGGGTGTTTTATTTTCAACATTGTCTGCTTTAATACTCGTTCTTTTCAATTTCAAAGTGAGTTTACATCAAATGGGAGTAGCAGGAGTAACGATGTTTTTAATAGCTTTAAGTGTTCATTTTAATAAAAACTATTTAATGGAAATTGGAGTGTTTTTCATAATAAATGGTTGGGTAGCTTCATCTAGATTAGAAACTAATTCTCATTCTATACCTGAGTTAGTGGCTGGATTTTTTGTAGGTTTTATACCTCAACTTGTAATGCTTAATTATTGGTTATAGGATATAAAATATTAATCCCAATTTAATACCATGAAAGTTTACATTTTGACCATCCTCAGTGATAGCGTTTTCATTAAAGAAGGGATTAATACTATAGTAAGCAAAAAGATTAAATTTATTATACCCTACACTCAAACTCGTTCCTAAACGTAATTTTTCATGTTCCGATATATTAGTTACTCTAATAATATTTACAGAATCTTTATATGAAGATTGATTCCATATGGTATAACCAACTCTAAAACCAGCATATACTCTCCAAAACTTATATTCAGTAGCAGTAGAGCTTCTCCATCTTAATTCAATAGGAGCTTCAATCACTGATAAACTAAATCTGTTTCTTTTAAAATCTTGATCTGAATCTAAAATAGTATAAGTGGTATTGCCTTGAGCGTTTTCATTAATTAAAAGGTTTTGCCCGTATTGGTCATATGAAAACCCAGCCCCAATTGCAATAGCGAGGTTTCGCTTTTTATTAAGTGGCATATCCCGAAGAAATCCAAACTGAAACCCTGCAGAAATCCCTTCAGGATTAATACCTGATGGAACATAGGCAAATACATTATAGGAAACTCCAATATAGAATTGATCTTCTCTATATAATGAATCTACATTAACTTTAGGTATGGAATCTTGTGCTATTGAATAAATAGAGAATAAAAGAAAGAAAGCATAAGTAAAGAATCTCATCATATTTTAAAAAGAATTTCTGTTCTTTTATCTTGCAATAAAGATACTTGTTATTAATTATAACAAAAAAAAAATGCCTCAAATTCTGATATATTCAGAACAAAGGCATTTTATAAATCTTAATAGTATCGTATTACTGCTCTAAAGGGTCTCCAGAAGTAGTAATATATATGATTTTCACCATATTTAGTTCTCTTAATTTTTCTTTAATATCGGTTACTAACCCAGTATTAGTATCATCATCCACTTTTAACGCTACTACAACTTTACTTTGTAATTCTGGATTTAATTTCCCTCTAGCTTCAGTTAAAGCTAAACCTATATTTGAAACATCTGTAAATTTATCTCCTATTTGGATTCTACCTTCATCTCCAAAATTCTTTCTATACTGTTGACTAGGTTTCCCTGCAAAAATAAAAACAGATCTATCTTTTTTAAGCTTTTCAATTTGATTAGCTTTAGGTAAGTTTTGTTCTACTTTTAATTCAGTATCCCTCATTACCGTAACTACCATAAAAAAGAATAATAACATAAATACAATATCTGGTAAAGATGCTGTAGATACTGGAGGTAATTCGTTTCCTTTTTTCTTTGTGAATTTTGACATTTTCTCCTGTTTTGTTAATTTTTCTTAGGTTGTGCTTCAGATAATTTTAAAGGAAATAATTTTTGTATTTCTTTTAGTTTGTCTTCAGCATCACTTGCATCTCCTAAATAAGTTCCCGCATCAATTTCCTTTTTAACTTCGGTAAATTCCCATCCAAACAATCTTTTAGACTCTCTATTTCTTAAAAAGTTATAAGCTGCTACTAATTCATTTTGTACAGATATATACATTTTATAAGATGTTAATCTATCGTTTTGCACAGAAATTACCGCTTTTGTAGGATTATCCGATGATGATTCTGATCTTTTCCCTTTACAATAACTACAATACTCAGGCGAATTTGAAGGAGCACCTCCATTGTCTAAGAATTCTATTGCACTTTCGCGTAAATCCTTCAATTGCATTGGTGATTCATTAACCAATAATTGATCGTTTTTATTTACCAATACTATAAAAAGATTTTTCTTTTTAATTTTTGGAGGGTCAATTTCAGATTTATCTATTGGCGGCAATTGTCTAGCAATCCCGTTATCTTTTTCTAAAGTAGTAGTTACTAAGAAAAAAATAAGCAATAGGAAGGCTATATCTGCCATAGATCCTGCATTTACCTCTGGTGCTGATCTTCTTGCCATATTATTTTGCTTTTTTAAATCCACTCACTATCATAGCACCTATTGCTATAATAGCCAAAATATAAAAGGTATAAAGTCCTGCTCCAATCCATTTTGAATTAGATTCGGTTAATAATTCACCATTTGCAAGAGTTAATTGGTTACTATCTGCTAAACCATAAGAAACAGCTACAATAGCAACAAATGCTCCTAAAGTGATAAGCGTGTTTTTTATGTTTCCAGACATCAGCCCTTTAAATCCAAAAATAACAACAGATATTAATACCAATGCAAATATTACATATGCAGTATATAAAAATCCGTCAATACCCGAACCAGTCTCCTTTATAACATCATCCCCTTTCATAATCATCATACCAAGTATTGCTACTCCGATAAGACTTAGGATTAATCCTATAATTTTAATTATTTTGTGTAAACCCATCGTGTTTGGATATTAAATTATTATTTGTTTTTATATTCTACCAACATATCAATTAATGTGATAGAAGCATCTTCCATACTGTTTACTATACTATCAATTTTTGCAATAATGTAATTATAGAATACTTGAAGAATAATTGCAACAATTAGACCAAATACAGTTGTTAATAATGCAATTTTAATACCACCTGCTACTAAAGAAGGGTTCATATCCCCTGCAGCTTGAATTTTATCGAAGGCATCAATCATACCGATTACAGTACCCATGAAACCAAGCATTGGTGCAATTGCAATAAATAATGATATCCAAGATACATTTTTCTCTAATTGTCCCATTTGAACACCACCATAAGCTACAACAGCTTTTTCAGCTGCATCTACACCTTCATCAGCACGGTCTAAACCTTGGTAATAAATAGAAGCAACAGGCCCTTTCGTATTTCTACAAACTTCCTTTGCTGCATCTAGACCACCACTCTTTAGGGCATCCTCTACATTATCAGCTAATTTTTTAGTGTTTGTTGTAGAAAGGTTTAAATAAATAATTCTTTCAATAGCAAATGCTAAACCAAGAATTAAACATAAAAGTACAATCCCCATAAATCCAGGACCACCTTCTACAAAACGTTCTTTTAATTCTTGATGAAATCCTTTTTCATCGGTTGCAGTTCCCTCTTCATCTTGAATAATTGAAACAGTTGCTGCTGCCATTACAGTTTGAACATTACTTGGCATAATTTGAACATTTGCTGCTTTTGAGCTTAGTGTTCCTGCAAAAACCAAAGCGGTAATTGCCAAAATAGAAAATAATTTTTTCATTGCTATCGACTTAAGATTTGTTTTTAATTTAAAGATTTTAAAGATATAAAAAAATAGTTAATCTCCAAGTATAAAATATATAATTGAAAAGTTTTGATTTACTTGGACTTTCAAAACTTTTATTTAGCAGAGAGGAAGGGATTCGAACCCTCGATACGCTTTTGGCGTATACACGCTTTCCAAGCGTGCGCCTTCGACCACTCGGCCACCTCTCTAATTTTGTTGTTATAATAACAACCCAGCCAAATGGGCTGCCAAATAACAAAAAAAAATTAGTATGATAAAATATTTAACAAGATAATTTACTTCATTTCTCCTCGCATAGAACTTTCGAATTTGGTTTTGAAGCTATTAGACGAAATATTTTGTCCTAATAGAAACATTAATTTTGCAATTGCTGCTTCTGTAGTGATATCTTTTCCCGAAATAATTCCAATATTTTTATACTCTTTATTAGTATTATACAAACTCATATCTACACTCCCACCCGAACATTGTGTAACATTTACAACGGGAATATTCTTGTTAGTAATACTTTTAATAGCTTTTATAAACCATTTTTCGTTGGTTAAATTTCCACTACCGTAGGTTTCAATCACCATTCCTTTTAAATTAGAATAAGAAAATAAGTGATTAATTACTTCTTCATTTATTCCTGGAAACATTTTAACCAATAGAATATTTGATTCAAAATTTTTATGAACTATTAAATTTTTATCGCTGTTAGGTTTTAACAATGCTTGATAGTTAATTGATAAATTAACTCCACTTATAATTAAAGGAGGATAATTTAACGAATCGAATGCTTCAAAATGTTCTGCATTAATTTTTGTAGTACGATTGGCTCTATATAATTTATATTCAAAATACAATCCAACTTCAGTAATTACAGGTTTATTATTTTTATAGAGTGAAGCAATTTGAATGGAAGTAATTAAGTTTTCTTTTGCATCAGTCCGTAAATCACCAATTGGAAGTTGTGATCCAGTGAAAATTACGGGTTTGGCTAAATTTTCTAACATAAAGCTTAAAGCAGAAGCAGTATAGGACATCGTATCGCTCCCATGCAATACAACAAAACCATCAAAATTATCATAATTGTTTTCTATAATACTTCCTATTTCAACCCAAAATGAAGGATTCATATTAGAACTATCAATAGGCTCTATAAAACTATGTGAAGAAATATTACATTCTAAAAGGTTTAGCTCTGGAATATGCTCTAATAATTCATCAAAATTGAAATTATGTAAAGCGCCCGTTTCAGAATCTTTAATCATTCCAATAGTTCCACCAGTATATATAAGGAGTATGTTAGGTTTATTATTCATTTATTTATTTTTAAATTCCAAAAACATCCTTAGAGTTTTGAGTTGTAATCCTTGCTACTTCATTTTCACTAATAGTATATATTTCTGCAATCTTTTTACAAATTAAAGGCAAATAACTACTTTCATTTCTTTTACCTCTATAAGGTACTGGTGAAAGATAAGGCGAGTCTGTTTCTAAAACCAAATGTTTTAAATCAATTTTATTTAAAAAAGTGTCAATTTTTCCATTTTTAAAAGTCACTACTCCGCCAATTCCTAATTTCATATTATACGAAATTGCTTTTTCAGCTTGTTCTTCAGTTCCGGTAAAACAATGAAATATACCATATAAATCTTCTCCTTTTTCTGTTTCCAACACTTCAAATATTTCATCAAATGCATCACGACAATGAATTACAATAGGTAATTGATATTTTTTTGCTAATTGAATTTGAGTTTTAAATGCTTCTTTTTGAATTTCTAATGTGCTCTTATCCCAATATAAATCAATTCCAATTTCACCTATTGCATAGAAAGGTCTTTTAAAAAGTTGGTCTTTTACAAGTTTCAATTCTTCCTTGTAATTTTCTTTTACAGATGTTGGATGCAAACCCATCATTAAAAAAACCTGTTCTGGATATTCTTTTTCTAATTGATACATTGCTTCAGTTGTTTCTGAATCGATTGCAGGAATAAATAATCTTTTCACTCCTTTATCAATAGTTCGTTGCATCATTGCCGCTCTATCTTCGATAAAAGCATCGCTATATAAATGGGTATGAGTATCTGTTAACATTTTACAAATCTACAAGTTTGACACAAATCTTAAATATTATGTTCGTTATATTTACCAAAAAAATAAATGCAATTAAGAAATCTTCTTGAAGAAAAAGGATTTTACCGTATTCCTCTTAAAAAAATAAAATCTGGACATTATACTTTTTCCGCAAAAATAAATGGCATTATGGGTATTTTTATTCTAGATACCGGTGCATCTACAAGCTGTGTTGGTTTTAGTCACAATACTTATTTTAACCTTAATAATGAAGAAAGTGAAATAAAAGCTGCAGGAGCAGGAGCTATTAATATGAAAACTGAAATTGCTAAGAATAATTTATTTTCAATAAGTTCTTGGGAGCAAAATAAAATTGACTTTATTCTTTTTGACCTATCTCATGTAAATGAAGCTTTAAATCAAGTTAATGAAGCTCCTGTTCACGGAATTATTGGTGCCGATTTTTTAAAAAAAACTCGAGCCGTTATTGATTATGGAAGAAATTGTTTTTATGTGAAGTAAAGGGTGTTCTAAATAATAAATACTAATATTTTTCATATATTTACATTCTACCTACAAACGCAAACCGTACAATTTTGAAAAATCTACTCGTTATTTTTTTATTCTTGTTGGCGTTTCCTATAATTGGGAATTCCCAAGACATTCAGCATTATAGATCTATCGCAGATACTACTCATAATGTAGATTTAAAATTAGAGGCTTTAGATTCTGTAATTTCAAAAAGCAGAAATATTGATCCCGACTCTTTTATTGTTTTTAGCATTCAGTATATAGATTTTGCAATTGAAAATGACAAAGTTGAAAATGCTGCAAAAAAAGCAATGAATCTTCAATTTGTTCTTACTGCAAAAAAGAATGACCCTAGAAAAGCAATTACTATTATAGACGAAGTATTAGCCAATAAATATAAAATTAAAGATAGTTTTTTATTAGGTGGGTTGTATTTAAAAAGAGGTGGAGCAAATTTTAGAATTGACTACACCAAAGCCATCAATGATTACTCTAAGGCTTTAGTTAATTTCGGAAAAAAAGATTCTATATATATAGCTGACACCTATCTTTTTAGAGGACAAGCATACTCTACCCTAGGAAAATTTGTTCCTGCAGGAGAAGATTTTAAATTAGCCTATTTGTATTTTGAAAATTTAAAAGATTATGAGTACATGCAATATGCACAACAAGGCAATATTACCATGTATAGCATGAATGGTTTTTACGATAAAGCTAAAAAAGAAAGAGATCTTCTTATAGATAAACTTATTGAATTAAAACTAGATAAACATCTTGCAATGTCATATTATAATCAAGCATTGGATTATAAAAAACAGGGCAATAAAAAATTACATTTAAAACAACTACTAAAAGCAGATAGCGCATTAAATAAATCCAGTTCTGATTTGGATTATATTGTACTTCATTCTTCTTTGGCTAACTTTTATACAGATGATTATGAAATAGAAAAAGCTGAAGAACAACTAGCTCTTTTGGAATTAAAACTAGAAAAAATAGAAGGTGATTTATTAGCTGAAACCTATTATTATGGCGCTAAGGCAAATTATTATGAAAGAATAGAAGAATATGACCAAGCATTATTGTTTGCAAATAAAAAAATTCAAAATTCAAAATCCTTAAATCACGGAGAAGATAAAATGGATGCTCACCTTATTTTATCAAACATTTATTATAAAAAAGGAGACTATAAAAATAGTTTAGAAAATAAGAATCGACACATAGAAATTAAAGACTCTATATATAATTTAAGATCTGCAAATTCCTTGGCATATTTCCAAACCTTATATGAAACTGAAAAAAAGGAGAAAGAATTAGTAGAGAAAAAGGCAAACATTCAATTACTTGAAAAAGACAATAAATCTTTTAAACAATTGGCATTAATTGTTGGTATAGCATTAGCATTATTATTTGGAATTATCCTATTGTATCGCAATCAAAAAGAATTAAAAAACATTAGTCATCTTCATGAAAAATTCAGTCAAGATTTGTTACAGTCTCAAGAAAACGAACGCGTTCGAATTTCTAAAGATTTACACGATGATCTTGGACAAAAATTATTAATTATAAAAAACAAACTAATCAATTCTGGAAATGAAGAAACAAAAGTATTAGTAGAAGACACTATTAATGATGTAAGAGCTATTTCCAGAGATCTTTATCCTTTTCAATTACAAGAACTAGGGATAACTAAAGCTATAGAACATACAATTACTCAAATAGATGAAAACACTACTTTATTTATATCTTCTGAAATAGATAATATTGATAATTTATTTAAAAAAGATCAAGAGGTTAATATTTATAGAATAATACAAGAAAGCCTAAGCAATATCATTAAGCATGCGAAAGCTCAAGCTGGTAAGGTATCGATTAATAAACTAAAAAAATCTATTGTTATTTCAATAAAAGACAATGGAGTTGGATATAACTTTTCTGAAAAATATAAAGAAACTAATTCTTTAGGCTTAAAAACACTACTTGAAAGAACCAAGTTTTTAAATGGTCAAATGAAAGTTCATTCTAAAAAAGGAGACGGAACATTAATTGAGTTTACATTTCCTTTAGCATGAAAAACCAAACCATCATAACCGCAGACGATCATCCCTTATTACTTAAAGGATTAAATGATTTTTTATTAGAAAAAAAATACAATATTATTGATAGTGGAATTAATGGTAAAGAAGCATATAATCTTATTGTTAAATTAAAACCAGACATTGCAATTCTAGACATACAAATGCCTTATATGACAGGCCTAGAAGTTGCTAAGGAATGTAAAAAAAATAAAATTCCAACTAAAATTATTCTTATTACTTTTCATGAAGAAAAAGTTTTATTTCAAAAAGCAAGCGAACTTAATATTTTTGGTTACATCCTTAAAGAGTTTGCAATTGAAGAGATTGAAACGTGTATACAATCTGTAGCAGAAGGAGTTCCATATTTCAGTCCAAGGATAAAAGAATTACTCGGCATTAATCCTTATAAAGATTCTTATTTAGATAATTTAACTCCATCAGAAAAAAAGATTTTAAAACTCATCGCAAAAGACAAAACAAATAAAGACATTGCTTCTTTATTATTTATATCTCATAGAACAGTTGAAAAACACCGGAGTAATATTATCCAAAAGTTAAAATTAGAACACAAAACTAATAGTCTTTTAATCTGGGCAAAAGACAATGTAGATAAATTATTATAGCACTAACTTGATTCAGTTAAAATTACGTGTTAACTCTTATTTCAGGATTCATATCTTTTTTAGACATTTACACTATGGAGATGGAAGTAAATTACATGTTAAAAGATAAAACCATTAAAAGAAATAGAATTAAGAAAAGGTTGTTCGTTTCAACTACAATAACCGTTCTAGCTATTTTAGTATTAAATTTACTTAGTTTTTTAATTTTATATTAAAAAACTAATAAATAACTAACCAAACAAAAAAACCAGCAATTATGCTGGTTTTTTTTATATCAAAATATTTCAAACTCTTTATAATTCCAGTGCCTTTTTAACATCATTATCCATTAAAAATTCAGTTGGGTTTTCTAATGCTTCTTTTACTGCAACTAAAAATCCAACCGATTCCCTACCATCAATAATTCTATGATCATAAGAAAGAGCAACAAACATTATAGGTCGAATTTCAACTTTTCCATCTATTGCTACAGGTCTTTCTACAATATTGTGCATTCCTAAAATACCACTTTGAGGTGGATTAATTATAGGTGTAGAAAGCATAGACCCAAAAACTCCTCCATTTGTAATGGTAAAAGTTCCACCTGTCATTTCATCAACAGTAATTAGTCCTTCTCTAGCTAAAATAGCTAATCGCTTTACTTCAGATTCTACTCCTCTAAAAGATAAGTTTTCAGCGTTTCTAATTACTGGAACCATTAATCCTTTTGGGCCAGAAACAGCAATTGATATATCTTTAAAGTCATGTTTAATTTGGAAATCTCCATCTATCATCGAATTTACATCGGGAAACAATTCCAATGCTCTAACTACTGCTAAAGTAAAAAACGACATAAAGCCTAAACCAACCCCATGTTTTTCTTTAAACTCCTCTTTGTATTGTTTTCTTAAACTAAAAATTGGTGACATATCTACTTCATTAAAAGTAGTAAGCATGGCAGTGTCATTTTTAACAGAAACTAATCTTTCTGCTACTTTACGACGTAACATAGATAGTTTTTTACGACTAGTACCTCTTTCTCCATCACCTATGGTCCCCATAGAAGGAACTGCTTTTACAGCATCGTCTTTTGTAATTCTTCCATCTTTTCCAGAACCTTTTACAGTAGAGGGTTCAATATTCTTCTCTGCCAATATTTTTTTTGCAGCTGGTGATGCTGTACCCGTAGCATAAGTATCTTTAGTTACTGTTTCAGATTGCTTAACTTCTATTGGCTTATTTTCTGAAGAACTTGTGCTTTTTTCTGTTGCTTGTTCTATCCCTTCAGGTCTTTTTGCTTCTGTATCAATTAAACACACAACTGCACCTACTGCAACTGCATCTCCTTCTTCAGCTTTTAAGGTAATGACACCACTTGCTTCAGCTGGCAATTCTAATGTTGCTTTGTCACTATCTACTTCTGCTATTGCTTGATCTTTTTCTACCCAATCACCATCAGCAACTAACCACTCTGCAATTTCTACTTCTGTGATTGACTCTCCTGGTGAAGGAACTTTCATTTCTAATGCCATAATCTATATATTTTCTTTTAAAAAAGTCTTGGTTGGTTATATAATGGTTCTTCAAAGACACTATCAATAACTTTATCATGTCTTGATTTAAATCGCGTTGGACTTCCAGACGCCGGTGTTGCATAAATTTTCCTGCTACAAACTCTAAAATGTTTTGCGCCATCAAAATGTAATAAAATATGAGAATAAGCTCCCATATTCTTTGGTTCTTCTTGAGCCCAAACTAAATCATCTGCATTATGATATTTTTCAATGATTGATTTTATTTCAGAAACTGGTAAGGGAAATAACTGCTCTATTCTTATTAACGCTACATCATCTCGATTTAATTCCTCTTTCTTTTCTAATAAATCATAATAAAACTTACCAGTAACAAAGACCAGTGTTTTTACATTATCTTTATTTACAACATCATCATCAATGATCATTTGAAAACTACCATTTGCAAATTCTTCTTTTGTTGAAACTACCTTAGGGTGTCGTAATAAACTTTTAGGTGTAAATACAATTAAAGGTTTTCGGTAATTAACTTTCATTTGTCTTCTTAGTAAATGAAACAAATTGGCAGGTGTTGTACAATCTGCTACAAACATATTATCGGTAGCACAAAGTTGCAGATAACGTTCCATTCTTGCTGAAGAATGCTCTGCACCTTGTCCTTCATATCCATGAGGCAATAACATCACCAAACCATTTTGTAATTCCCATTTATCTTCAGCAGCAGACAGATATTGATCAATCATAATCTGAGCACCATTACTAAAATCTCCAAATTGAGCTTCCCAAATTGTTAATGTATTAGGGCTAGCCATTGCATAACCATAATCAAAACCAACTACTCCATATTCAGACAGTAAGGAGTTATAAATATAAAAATCACCTTGATTTCCTTTAAGTTGATTAAGAACAATAATTTCTTCTTCACTATCTTCAACTTTTACTACTGCATGACGATGTGAAAAAGTTCCTCTCTCTACATCTTGCCCACTCATTCTTACATTATAGCCTTCACTTAATAAAGAACCATAAGCAAGTGTTTCTGCCATTGCCCAATCCAAATTATTGTTCTCAAAATACATTTTGTTTCGAGCCCCAATAAGTCTTTCAATCTTTCTTAAGAATTTTTTATCTGAAGGTAATTTTGTAACTATTTCAGCAATTTCTGTAAGTTTATCTATTGGGAATGTAGTATCAACAGGAGTCATCATAGCCTTTTCCTGTGCATGATAAAAACCTTCCCATTCGTCCTTCATTATTGCGGTGATAATTGCTTTGTTCTCTTTACGTGAATCCTCTAAATTTTCATCTAATTTATTTTTGTAATCAGATTCTAACTTTTTTATATGACCTTCTTCTATAACTCCTTCATTCAACAATTTCTCTGCATAAATATCTCTAGAATTTCTATGCTTTGCTATTGCTTTATATAATTTTGGTTGAGTAAAACGGGGTTCATCACCTTCGTTATGTCCATATTTTCTATAACCAAGAAGGTCAATAAATACGTCTTTACCAAATTGCATTCTATATTCTAACGCAAAAATCATAGCATGAACTACTGCCTCAGCATCATCTGCATTAACGTGTAAAACTGGCGATAAAGTAACCTTACCAACATCTGTACAATAAGTAGAAGAACGAGCATCTAAATAATTGGTAGTAAATCCTATTTGATTATTTACTACAATATGTATGGTTCCTCCTGTTTTATAACCATCAAGAGATGCCATTTGAACAATTTCATAAACAATACCTTGCCCTGCAATTGCGGCATCACCATGCACAACTATTGGCAATACTTTTTCTATTTGATTTTTATAATTCTTATCCTGTTTAGCCCTAGCAATTCCTTCAACAACAGCCCCTACAGTTTCTAAATGTGAAGGATTTGGTGCAATATTTAAGTTAATTTCTTGACCATCTTTTAATTTTCTTTTAGATGTCCAACCTAAATGATACTTTACATCTCCATCAAAGATATCTTGTTCGTAATCTTTACCATCAAATTCACTAAAAATATCTTTCGCACTTTTTCCAAAAATATTAGTTAAAGTATTTAAACGACCCCTATGCGCCATACCCATTACAAATTCTTTAACTCCCCTTTCTGCCGCTGCCTTTATTAGGATATCTAATCCCGGTATTAAACTTTCACCACCTTCTAATGAAAATCTTTTTTGTCCAACATATTTTGTATGTAAGAAACTTTCAAAAGAAACAGCTTCATTAAGCTTTTTTAGAATAAGTTCTTTTTGACTTTTAGAAAAATTTGGTTGGTTAGAATTTATATGTAATTTTTTTTGAATCCATTCTCTTTCTTCAGGTTTACGAATATACATGTATTCCATACCTATAGAATCGCAATAAACAGACTGTAAGTTTTTTATAATATCTTCAAGGGTAGCCTCTCCAATACTAATAATCTCTCCTGCTTTAAAAACTGTTTTTAAATCATGCTCAGTTAGCCCGAAATTTTCAATTTCTAAGGTAGGTGTATAAGTTCTTCTGTTTCTAACTGGATTTGTTTTTGTAAATAAATGTCCTCGGGTTCTATAACCATCAATTAATTTAATTACTTGAAATTCTTTATAAACATTTGCACATACTAAGTCTTCGTTAATTTCAATACCCAATGCTTCCGTAGAACCATTTTCTATACCAAAATCAAAACCTTGAAAAAATGCTCTCCAACTAGGTTCAACCTCATCTGGAGACTTTAAATACTTATCGTAAGTTTCTGCGATAAATGATGGAGGTACCGCATTAAGAAATGAATATTTATCCATAATAGGATTTTAATAGTCTAAATTGTTTAAAACTGGGCAAAAATACAATAAATACAATAAAACTATTCTTAATTTTTATATATTTAGGGGGTAACAATCTTAAATAAAAAAAGATGAATATGCCCTTTAACTTCCCTAAATATATAATAGTTGTTGTTTTAATTATCTTTTTTTCAAACAGTCATTGTTATTCTCAAGAAAAAGTTCCTAAGCAAAAATCTCAATTTTGGCAACATGTGCAATTTGGCGGTGGTATCGGTTTAAGTTTTGGAAGTGATTTTTTTAGTGGGACTTTAGCTCCAAGTGGAGTTTATAGATTTAATGAAAGGTTTGCAACTGGGGTAGGCCTTAATATGTCGTATAGTAGTGAAAAATACTATTATGAATCTTACATTTTAGGAACTAGCATTTTAGGTTTATTTAATGTAATACCTCAATTACAATTTTCAGCAGAGTTTGAGCAATTATATGTAAATAGAAATTGGAACGAGCAAACAACACCCTATATTGACGAAAGTTATTGGTATCCAGGCTTGTATTTAGGGGCTGGGTTTAGTACAGGTCCGGTAACAATGGGAATTCGTTTTGATATACTTTATGATAGCGAACGAAGTATTTATGGCAATGCTTACAATCCTTTTGTACGGGTTTACTTTTAATATTTACTCTTAAACCATACTTTTTGCCATTCTCGAAGCAAAATAAGATAAGTTATATATTCCGATATTTCATGAGTGCTTTGTGCATCAATATTTTTTGTTTTTTCTTCTGAAACATCAATTATATAAAGTAAATTTATGTATTCAGAATAGTTATTTAATAATAAACCATGAATAACTTCTCTTAGTTTCACCTTTAATTCTGAGGGTAATATATCCTTTATAAATGAGGTATCTATATTGGCACGGTTAAAATCTATATTTAATTGATGTACTAATTTATTGTATAAATGAGACCCTTCAGATTGGGTGATTATTTCTTCAGAAGTTAATAGGTTCTTCATAAAGTTTTTAAACTTTCCGTTTCATTAATTGATCGCTAAATGCTCTTAATTTTCCTTTATTTTTTTTAGAAATATGAAGCTGTTCAATAATTACATTTGCCTTTTTTGTATAATTAACAATTTCTTGTAAGGACTCCTTAGCAGCACCCGAATCTATATATAATTGCTTAACTTTTTTAATTTTATCAGCAGGATCTTTAGGGGTTTCAGAAAATAATTGCTTTAAAGTTTCTGCATTTGAAGCATTGCAATTCTCTAGTGTTTTTAAATATAAGTAAGTTTTTTTATTTGCAATAATATCTCCTCCAATTTGTTTGCCAAAGGTTTCAGGATTCCCAAAACAGTCTAAATAATCATCTTGTAATTGAAAAGCAATCCCTAAATTTCTACCAAACTTATAACTATTTTCTTTACATTCTTCTGTTGCTTCAGCTACGATGGCTCCCATTTTTATAGCAGCTCCTAATAAAACAGCTGTTTTATATTCAATCATTTTTAGGTATTCTGGAATAGTCACATCATTTCTGGTTTCAAAATCTACATCGTACTGTTGACCTTCACAAACTTGCAATGCGGTTGTACTGAAAAGTTTTGCTAATTCACTAAATTTTTGAGGCTCGTAGTTTTCAAATAGCTGATAGGCCAATATTAACATTGCATCCCCAGAAAGGATTCCTGTATTTAAATCCCATTTATAATGTACTGTTTCTTTCCCTCTACGCAAAGGAGCTTCATCCATAATATCGTCATGAATTAAAGAGAAGTTATGAAATAATTCGAGAGCTAAAGCAGCAGGAAGTGCTTCTTCAAAATCTTTATTAAAAAAATCACAAGCCATTAAGGTTAGTACGGGCCTTAATCTTTTTCCACCTAAAGAAACTATGTATTTAATAGGGTTATAAAGTTGTACGGGATCTTTTACAAATACTATTTCATCAAGATAATTCTGAAGTGATATAGTATAATTTTCTATTCCTTTCATTTAATAAGTTTCAACAAAAATACTATTCGAAAATCAATTTTCAATCATAAAAATAAATTTCCCTTTTATGCTATTAAAAAATTTGTTAAAACTTTGGAAACTTTTTTTGTTTTTAAAGTTTCCTTTCGTATTTTTGCGCCCGTTAAATTAAAGTTTTGAAAGAAAAAATATTACAAAAAGCAATTGAGTTATTTATTAACTATGGGTTTAAAAGTGTTACTATGGATGATATTGCATCTGAAATGCATATTTCTAAAAAAACCATTTATTCTCATTTTAGCAATAAAACTCAATTAGTTGAAGCAGCATCATTTCAAGTATTTGAAACTATATCACACGAAATCAATTGTATTTGTGATCTTAATAAAAATCCAATTGAAGAATTGTATGAAATCAAAAAATATGTGATGGTCCATTTAAAAAATGAAAAGACTTCTCCTCATTATCAACTTTGCAAATACTATCCAGAGATTAACGAATCACTTAAGAAAAAGCAATTTGAATTAATGCAAGGTTGTGTAGTAAACAATTTTGAAAGAGGAATAGAATTAGGGCTTTACAGAACAAACCTTAAAGATGAATTTGTTTCAAGAATATATTTTCTTGGTATAACAGGTATAAAAGATGAATCTCTTTTCCCTGCTGAAGTTTTTACTAGAAAAGAAATTATGGATTGTTTCTTAGAATATCACTTAAGAGGAATTATTACAAAAGAAGGATTAAACACACTCAATCAAATCATAAAAAAACAATAATAATGAATAAAGTATTCATCTTAATAAGTTTTGTTTTATTGTCATCAACTATGATGTCACAACAAAATCAAAAATATAAATTCACACTAGAGCAAGCTATTGATTTTGCTCTAGATAGTAGTTATGCAGCTATTAATGCAAGAAGAGATATTGCAATAGCAATCAAGAAAAAATGGGAAACTACTGCAGCAGGTTTACCTCAATTAGATGGGAGTATTTCTTATCAAAACAATTTAAAACAACCAACTACTCTTTTACCTGGTGAAATTGCTGGAGGAGATCCTGGAACTTTTGTTCCTGTTGTTTTTGGAACTAAGCAAAATGCGTCTGTAGGTGCAACCTTAACTCAATTAATTTTTGACGGTAGTTATTTAGTAGGGTTACAAGCTGCAAAAACATTTTTAGATTATTCAGAAAACGCTGAAGAAAAAACACAACTTGAAGTTAGAAGAGGTGTTATAAATGCTTACGGAAGTGTGCTGCTTTCAAAAGAATTAGTAGAAATTTTTAAGCTTAACAAAGTTAATCTTGAGAACAATCTTACTGAAACCAAAGCTTTTTATGAAAATGGATTTACCGAAGAAGAAAGTGTAGAGCAGTTAGAAATAACACTTATTAATTTAAATACACAATTAAAAAACTCAAGACGAACATTGGTAATTGCACAACAAATGTTCAATCTAGCTTTAGGTATAGATGTAGAAAGTGATGTTGAGATGCTTGATAATCTAGATACATTAACTCAACAAAATATAAGTCTTGAATTTTTAGAAGAAAACCTGAATATTGAAAATAACGTCGATTATAAAATAGCAAGTAATTTTACAGATCAACGTGTCTTAGAGTTAAAATTAGAAAAGTCCTATTCGATTCCAAATTTAGCAGCTTTTGTTAATTATGGTACACAAGCAAATAGTGACTCCTTCAATTTCTTTAGCAATGATCAAAAATGGTATCAATCTTCATTGTTAGGAGTTAGTATGAATATCCCAATTATTAGTAGTGGGATGCGAAGTGCAAGAACACAACAAGCAAGAATAGCTTTAGAACAAGCAGAAACCAATTTAACTGAAACATACCAAAGTATTATGTTAGAACTAAATACTGCAAAAAACAATTATCGTTTTGCAATAGAAATTTATAATGACAACAAAAAGAATTTAGATTTATCGGAACGTGTTGAGAAAAAAAATCAAATTAAATTTTTAGAAGGACTAGCAACAAGTTTCGACTTACGTAATGCACAAATACAATTATATACTGCTCAACAAAATTATTTCGAAGCCATGCTTAGAGTTATAACAACTAAAGCAGATTTAGAAACAGTTTTAAACACACCACAATTAAAAACAACTAATTAATCACTACTATAAATTAATAAAATGAAAAAAATATTTTTACTATTAACCCTAGCAATACTAACCATTTCATGTGGTGGTGATTCAAAATCTATTGAATCTATAATAGAAAGTAACGATTTAAATAAAATAAGAGAAAAACGTAATGAGTTAGTTACTGAACAAACTACAATTAATGGAAAATTAAAAATTATTGACGCAGCAATCTCCAGTTTAGATACTATAAAAAAATACCCCCTAGTAACTGCATTCCAAGTTAAAACAAGCAATTTTATTCACTTTTTAGAATTACAAGGATCTGTTGCAACAAAACAGAATTTAATTTTATATCCTGAATATTCCGGATTACTAACAAAAGTTTATGTAAATGAAGGACAAAAGGTTACTAAGGGACAAATACTAGCAACTATTGATGATGGAGGTATGTCTCAACAAGTAGCTCAAATGGAAGTACAATTAAGTTTAGCAAAAACTACATTTGAAAGACAGAAACGTCTTTGGGAACAAAAAATAGGTAGTGAGATTGAATTTTTACAAGCTAAAGCGACTTATGAAGGTCAAGAAAATGCCGTAAACCAAATGAAATCTCAACTAGCTAAAACTTCAGTTCGAGCTCCATTTTCAGGAATTATTGATGATATTATTACAGAACAAGGAACTGTTGTTGGAGCTGGAGCTTCTCAATTAATTAGACTAGTAAATCTGGACAATATGTATATTGAAGCTGAAGTCCCAGAAGGGTACTTAAGTAGCATTGTTCCAGGTAAAACTGTTGAAGTTTATTTTCCAGTTTTAGGAGAAACTATAAATACAAAAGTAGATCAAGTAAGTAATTTTATAAATCCAAGTAATCGAACTTTTAAGATTACCGTTCTAACTCCAAATAAAAACAAACATATAAAGCCTAATCTTACTGCAAAGATTAAAATAAATGATTATTCAAGCGAAAAAGCAGTATTAATCCCTCAAAGTATTATTTCAGAAAATTCATTAGGAGAACAATACATTTTTGTAGCACAAAACATTAATGAAGATAATGAAGCGACTGCTAAAAAAATGATTGTAAAAACTGGAAAAACGCAAGGAGATTTTGTTGAAGTTTTAGAAGGTGTTACAAGTAATGATATTATAGTTAACGAAGGTGCTCGTAATGTAAAAGACGGACAAAACGTGAAAATTTTAAACGTGGAAAGCAATGAGTAAAAAACAAAAAAATATCAACAAAGAGTTTGGGTTATCATCATGGGCGATAAATAACAAAACCACCATCTATATGATGATGGCAATAATATTGTTTTCAGGGATATCTGCTTATTTTAGTATGCCACGAGAAAGTTTCCCTGAAATAAAGGAAACTAAAATTTACGTCAGTTCTGTTTATCCTGGAAATACAGCTGAAGATATTGAAAAACTAATTACAACGCCATTAGAAGATGTTTTAAAAACTGTAAGTAACGTTGTTGAAATTACTTCTACATCACAAGAGGATATTTCTATGGTTATCGTAGAGTTTGATGAAAACATTGAAGTTGAATTTGCCAAACAAAAAGTAAAAGACGAAATTGAAACCGAAACCTCTGGAGAGGATTGGCCAACATTTAACGGTGCTAAAGTAGAACCAAATGTTTTCGACTTGAGTATGTCTGAAGAAATGCCAATTTTAAATATCAATATATCTGGAGATTATCCTATAGAAAGGTTAAAAGAGTATGGGGAATATTTAGAAGACGAAATAGAAAATTTACTTGAAATTAAACAAGTTGATATTCGTGGTGCTCAAGAAAGAGAAGTAGAAGTTGCAGTAGATGTCTATAAAATGATGGCTGCAAAAGTAAGTTTCGACGATATAATTACAGCAATCAATAATGGGAATGTAACCATGTCTGCAGGTAATTTTATTGCAAGTGGTCAAAGAAGAACAATTCGTGTAATTGGAGAAATTGCTGCTCCTTCAGATTTAGAAAATTTTGTTGTAAAAACAGATGATAACAAGCCTATTTATTTAAAAAACATTGCATCTGTTTATTTTAAAGAGAAGGAAAGAACTACGTACGCTAGGGAATTCGGTGACCCTGTAGTAATGCTTGATGTTAAAAAGAGAGCTGGAAAAAACATGGTCGCAGCCGCTGATAAAATAAAAATTATTGTTGAAAAAGCTATAGAAGATATATTCCCAAGCAATTTAAAAGTAACTATTGCTAACGATCAATCTTCAAAAACTATTGGACAAGTTGATGATTTGGTAAATAATATTCTATTTGGGATTATTTTGGTTGTTACTGTTTTAATGTTCTTTTTAGGGTTTAAAAATGCATTGTTTGTTGGGTTTGCAATACCTATGTCCATGTTTATGTCTTTAATGATATTAAACTATTTAGGTTATACCATGAATACAATGATCCTTTTTGGTTTAATTATGGGACTTGGAATGTTGGTCGATAACGGTATTGTAGTTGTAGAAAACGTATATCGATTGATGGATGAAGAAGGAATGTCTAGAATTGAAGCCGCAAAAAAAGGAATCAGTGAAATTGCATTTCCAATAATAATATCTACAGCAACAACTGTTGCAGCTTTTATTCCATTAGGCCTTTGGCCTGGGGTTATGGGTGAGTTCATGATATACCTTCCTATAACACTTTCAGTAGTTTTAGGATCTTCCCTATTTGTTGCTATCTTTTTTAATTCGGTAATGGTATCTCAGTTTATGAAAACAGAAGATTCCGATATGCCATTAAAGAAAATCATTACAATATCGAGTATAATGTCTGGAATAGGTTTACTTATTTTAATATTTGGAGGTGCTTATAGAGGTTTAGGTAGTGTAATGATTTTTACAGCTATTATGATTTGGGCTTACCGTTTTGGGTTAAGGAAAATCGCTAATCGTTTTCAAATGAGAACTATCCCTAAATGGGAAAGAATATATGAAAAGACATTACGAGGAGCATTAAATGGTTCTATGCCATATATATTGACTATTGGTACGGTAATATTATTAATAGTTGCATTTGCTGGTTTTGGTTACTCCGTTGCATCACAAAGAACCAAAGTAGAGTTTTTTCCAGACAATACTCCCAACCAAATAATTGTATATATAGAATACCCTCAAGGTACCGATATTGAAAAAACAAATACTATTACTAAAAAAATTGAAGATCGTGTTTATGGAATTTTAAATGACGCTGAGTATACTGATGATGGTTATAATTATTTAGTCGAAAGTGTTGTATCTCAAGTTGGAGAAGGAGCAGGTAATCCACAAACCGATGGAGGCTCCACTGCAGAAATGCCTCATCGTGGAAAAATTACAGCTTCTATGCGAGAATACAAATATAGAAGAGGTGCTGATAGTGAGTTATTACGTCAGAAAGTTCAAGAAGCTTTGGTAGGAATTTACCCTGGAGTATTAATTTCTGTTGAAAAAGATGCGAATGGACCACCAGCTGGAGCACCTATTAATATTGAAATTGAGGGGTCAGATTATGCAGAGTTAATACTTATTGCAGAAAGGATGAGAGAATTTATCAATACAAAAAACATAGCAGGTATTGATGAATTAAAAATAGATGTAAACAAATCTAAACCATCCATGCAAGTTGAAATTGATCGTCAAAAAGCGGGAGAATTAGGAGTAAGTTCTGGTCAAGTAGGGCAAATTTTACGAAACTCTATTTTTGGATCTAAAGCAGGTGTTTATAAAGAAGGTGGTGATGATTATGATATTTATGTTCGATTTAATAAAGAAGACAGGTATAGCACTAGTGCTTTATTCGATCAAAAAATTATCTTTAGAGATCCCGCAACAGGAAAAATAAAAGAAATCCCAGTATCTGTAATTGCTAAACAAAAGAACAGTTCTGGATTTAGTGCCATTAAACATAAAGACACAAAACGTGTAGTAACCGTTTATTCTGCATTGGCTCCAGGTTATACAGATGCAGGAGTGATCGTTTCGAATATACAAAACGAAATGAAAGATTTTCCAGAATTATCAAACGACATTAAAATAGATTATACTGGACAAATCGAAGAACAAAATAAGCAAATGGCATTTTTATTAGGTGCTTTTTTCTCTGGATTAGGACTTATCTTTTTAATTTTAATTTTCCAATTTAACTCTGTTTCAAAACCAGCTATTATCATGCTTGCTATTTTCTTAAGTTTAATAGGTGTATTTGGTGGTATTGTATTAACGGGTAGTGCTTTTGTTATTATGATGACGATGATGGGTATTATTTCATTAGCCGGAATTGTAGTAAATAACGGAGTTGTTCTACTAGATTACACTCAGTTATTAATCGATCGTAAAATGATAGCAAAGGGCATGGATGATCATGATCTATTAACTGCTGCTAATGTTAAAGAATCTATTGTTGAAGGAGGTAGAGCAAGATTACGTCCAGTGTTATTAACTGCAATAACTACCATATTAGGGTTAATTCCTCTTGCAATAGGGTTTAACATCAACTTTTTTACATTATTTAGTGATGGAGATCCAAATATATATTTTGGAGGAGATAATGTTGTTTTCTGGGGGCCTTTAGCATGGACTGTAATTTATGGTTTAATCATTGCTACATTTTTAACATTAATTGTGGTTCCGGTACTATTCTTTATCGTTCATAAATTGAAATTGAAAATCCAATCCTGGAGAGGATTAACAAATACAGTAATTGGATAAAAACAAAAACCCCTTTTCAAATTGATAAGGGGTTTTAATTTAATTGAGTTAGTTATTTTTAGAAACTAAATGATATTCCTCCATTAATTACAGTACCATTAAATCCAAACTGATTTACTTCCCAAGGGTATTTAAAACGTCCTCCTAAGTCTGTTACAAAATCACCCTTTGTATCAATAGTATCCGGATAAACATTAAATAAATTATTAGCAGAAGCAAAAATTGAAACACTTTTTGAAATATTAAAGTTTACAATTAAATCTGTAATAATCTTACCTGCAAATGTTTGATCATAAGCAGAATCTTCTATTGGAAGATTACTACCATCAGGTCCTAATGGAGCTCCATTTAAACCATTGTCTGAATGTTGCCAAGTTACCTGACCGAAATAAGTATTGTTTAATACAAAATCCCATTTTTTAATAGAATAATCCAATCCTAAAATCACTTTTGTTTGTGGTCTTGAAGTTGTAATTCTTGACTGTTCTTTTCTATTAAAAATATCGTAACCATTTTCTTCTAAAATTGGCGGAGTTGAAATTTGACCTTCAATTTTAGTTTCATTATAGTTTGCTGCTAATGATGCACCAAACCTTCCGCTTCCTAAATCTATTTTATTAAGAATAGCTACTACATCAACACCTGTTGTTTTAGTATCCACTGCATTGATAAAGAATTTCAAACTTGTAATACTATTTTCAATTAATATTTCTTCTACAGGGTTGGTGTTTTCATTATCTCCATCAAATCCTATTTCTCCAGAAAATAAAACTCTATTATCTACAGCAACTTGATAAAAATCTGCAGTTACAGAAATTTTAGGAGTTACTTTATAAGTAATCCCCGCAGATAAGTTCTTAGAAGTTTCTGCTGTTAACTGTGGTACTCCTAATCCTTCTCTAATTATTGGATCTACATTATTAAAAGTCCCTTGGTTTGAAATAGTTCCACCAGATACAAGCGTTTGAATATTACTTAAATAAATTTGATGTAATGAAGGTGCTCTAAATCCTGTTCCATAGGAAGCCCTAACTGCTCCTCTATCATCTCCAAGAATATATCTACCACTAACTTTCCAAGATGTATTATCTCCAAAGTCACTAAAGTCTTCATATCTCACAGCACCTCCAAATAATAATTTATCGGTAACATCCCATTCTAAATCTCCATATACACCAATACTACTTCTATTTTCTCTTAAAGCATTTGCAGGTTGTAATCCTGGAAAAGATTGAACTCCTCCTCCATAATAAGAAGCTGTTTCACCAGCATGAGCAACAAATTCTTCACCTCTTGCTTCAGCTCCGAAACCAATACTAACTGCTCCAAAACTTCTACTTACATCTAAGTTAGCTAACAAGTTACTAAAAGAATAAGCACCAACATCAAATCGAGTTGGGCTATCAGCTCCTAAAGCAGGATTTAAACTGTTTCCAACTTCATAATCAACTGCATTTCTTCCGTAAGTACCACTTAAATCTACGTCAAATCCAAGTAATTCCAATTCAACGCCCAAGGTGTTATAATTATCTCTAACTTTAGTTTCAAAAGTTGGTTGAAATCCTTGATATTCTGTTCCTTCTTCATGTAATAAATTATATGGGTCTGGAATCCAATATGGTGGTCTGTATAAAGCATAACTCTTTCCTTCTCTATAAGTAAATCCTCCATAAGAATACACTTTTCCTTTACCTTGTTGAAAAGGTAAGCCGAAATTATAAAAAGCATCTCCTTTCCATAATTCTGGTTGACCTACTGTCATTCCAAGGTCAGGGTTTTCACTTAACCAATCTCCCCAGTCTGGGTCATCTGCTTCTACTCCAAAAAGCACATCACTTCCTGGGGTTCCAGCTCTATTGGTATCGTCTTGTTTGTAATATGCAAAAGTTAAATTAAGAAACCCTCCATTTTCTCCAACTGCAATACCCGTGTTTACATCAGCACCAAAATTAAATCCATCACCTTCAGTAGTAACACCACTTTTAACATTAACATTGGTTCTTCCAACGTCTTCTCTTAAAACCATATTAATTACACCTGCAATCGCATCAGATCCATATTGTGCAGATGCACCATCTCTCATTACCTCTACATTTTTTAAAGCTGCAGCAGGTATACTTTTTAAATCTACACCTACTTCACCTTTACCTGGTGTATCATTAATGTAAACTAAAGCACTTTGGTTTTTTCTTTTTCCATTTACTAATACCAAAGTTCTACTTGGTCCTAATCCTCTTAGGTCTGCTGGGTCAAAATGTGCTGTTGCATCAGATACTGTTTGAGTAGAAGAGTTAAAAGACGGAACTTTATAAGTCAGCATCTTATCAACCGTTGGCTGACCTGAGAAAATTAATTCATTAGCTGAAATATTATCAATTGGAACCAATGAGTTTAAAACTGTTCTTGGTTTCGATCTGTTTCCAACAAGTACTACTTCATCTAGAGAAACTCCTTCGGCTAAACTAATTGTAACAGGTTGGGTTGAACTCACTTCCATATCTGTTGTAGTAGATCCGGTAGATGAAACCTCTAAAGTAACGGGCAAGCTATCTACTGTTAAACTAAAATTTCCATCAAAATCAGTGATGGTTCCTGTGGTAGTTCCTTTTACCAGAACATTAGCTCCCGGTAAGGGTTCGTTTGTCCCTGCTTGATTTATAGTACCTGTAATTGTCTCTTGAGCAAATGCTATAAGAGGCAAAAAAATAGTAAAAACAGGAATTTCCTTTTAAAAAAGTTGTTTTGTTTCATATTTTGTTTTTAGTGATTATATACCGAATGTACTAAAGTTTTGCTGATAATAAACAATTCGTAATTTTTTAACACTTTTGTTAAACATAATCACCTTTTAATCATCGTTTTAATCTTTTTTTAAAAAGATTGTAAAAAGCTCTTTTATCTTACTAAATTTGCAATCCTTTAAGTGGTTCTAAAGGAAACTAATACTTAATAAATATTTTAGAATGTATAGAAGTCATACTTGTGGTGAATTAAGAGAAAGTCACATTAATAGTTCGGTAACTTTAGCTGGATGGGTACAAAAATCAAGAGATAAAGGATTTATGTTATGGGTTGATTTACGTGATCGTTATGGAATCACTCAACTTATATTTGATGAAGAACGCACCTCTAAAGAGCTTATAGAAAAAGCTAGATTATTAGGTAGAGAATTTGTTGTTCAAGTACAAGGTACTGTTATTGAAAGAACTTCTAAAAATCCAAACATTCCAACTGGCAATATTGAGATATTAGTGTCAGATTTTTCCATATTAAACGATTCTTTAACACCTCCTTTTACAATTGAAGATGAAACTGATGGTGGTGATGATATTAGAATGAAATATCGCTATTTAGATATTAGAAGAAACCCTGTCCGTGAAAATCTAATTTTTCGTCATCAAGTAACTATGGCGGTTCGGAATTACCTTTCTAATAAAGAATTTGTTGAAGTAGAAACCCCTTATCTAATAAAATCTACACCTGAAGGTGCTCGAGATTTTGTAGTCCCTTCTAGAATGAATGAAGGTCAGTTTTATGCACTTCCTCAATCTCCACAAACCTTCAAGCAATTATTAATGGTTGGTGGAATGGATAAATATTTTCAAATTGTAAAATGTTTTAGAGATGAAGATCTTAGGGCCGACAGACAACCTGAATTTACTCAGATTGATTGCGAAATGGCATTTGTAGATCAAGAAGATATACTTTACACTTTTGAAGGCTTGACTCGTCATTTACTAAAAGAAATTAAGGGAGTTGAAATTGATGATTTCCCAAGAATGACTTATGATGAAGCTATGCAACGTTATGGAAATGATAAACCAGATATCCGTTTTGGAATGGAATTTGGTGAATTAAATGACATTGCTCAACATAAAGAGTTTTCAATTTTCAATAATGCTGAGTTAGTGGTTGGTATTGCTATACCAGGCGGTAATAGTTATTCAAGAAAAGAAATTGATAAATTAATTGATTGGGTAAGGCGTCCTCAAATTGGTGCTTTAGGCATGGTTTATAGCAGATGTAATGATGATGGTACTTTTAAATCTTCTGTAGATAAATTTTATAACCAAGAAGATTTGGAAAAATGGGCTGAAGCAACTGGTGCTAAAGCTGGTGACTTAATTTGTGTGCTTTCAGGGGAGACAAATAAAGTAAGAGCCCAATTAAGTGCATTACGTATGGAAATTGCTGAACGATTAGGTTTAAGAAAAACCAATGAGTTTGCTCCATTATGGGTAATTGATTTTCCATTATTAGAATGGGATGAAGAAACCGAAAGATATCATGCAATGCATCATCCTTTTACATCACCAAAACCAGAACAAATTGAACTTTTAAAAACAAATCCAGGTGCTGTTAAAGCAAATGCTTATGATTTAGTATTAAATGGAAATGAAATTGGTGGAGGATCTATTCGTATTCACGATAAAGAAACTCAATCCATGATGTTCGATTACCTTGGATTTACTCCTGAAGAAGCAAAAGCACAGTTTGGGTTTTTAATGGATGCTTTCCAATATGGAGCTCCTCCTCACGGTGGTCTCGCTTTTGGACTTGACAGGTTAGTCTCAATTTTAGGAGGTCAAGAAACCATTAGAGATTTTATTGCATTTCCAAAAAATAACTCGGGAAGAGATGTAATGATTAATGCCCCATCAGATATTGATGAAACGCAATTAAAAGAACTACATTTAAGAGTTGATTTAAAGAGTTAATTATTAATAATATACAAGGTGCAGGGTCAAAAAAAATCATTACTTACAAAGTTTTTGGTCTGGCGATTAAAACACATACCTAATAAACAGTTTGTTTATTTATTAAGCATTGTTGTTGGTATATTATCTGGTATTGGTGCAGTTGCAATAAAAAACTTCACCTATTTTATACAGGAAATATTAGAGGGAAATTTAATTGAAAAATACCATTCTGCATTTTACTTTATTTTTCCACTAATAGGTTTAGTAATTGTATATGTTATCCTTACCTATATTTTCAGGAATAAGATTACTCAAGGAATTCCTGCTACACTTTTTGCAATCTCTAAGAAAAAAGGGTTTATAGAACGATATAAAATGTTAGCAAGTGTTATTACTGCTCCAATAACGGTTGGTTTTGGTGGGTCTGTAGGGTTAGAAGGGCCTACTGTAGCAACTGGAGCAGCTCTAAGTTCAAATTTATCTAGAGTGCTTCATATGAATCAAGCAACTAGAACTTTACTAATAAGTTGTGCTGCTGCTGGAGCTATGTCTTCTTTATTTAAAGCCCCGATTGCAGCAATAATATTCGCTGTTGAAGTATTTAGTTTAGATTTAACATTATTATCACTTATCCCTTTATTATTAGCCTCTCTTTCAGCTATTTTCACATCATATTTTTTCTTTGGCAATGATGTATTATTACCCTTCGATGTAAAAGACGGTTTTGCTTTAAACGACATTCCTTTCTATATCTTCTTAGGAGTAATTGCTGGTTTGGTATCGGTATATTTTACTGAAGTTTTTGAACGAACTCAAAAGTTTTTTGATAAAATAGGGTCTCCAATAAAACGACTCCTTATTGGCGGAATTGGTATTGGGGTTATGGTCTATTTTGTTCCTCCGTTATTTGGTGAAGGCTTTGATGTTATCAATAGTTTAGTACAAGGGAATCCAGAAAAAGCTTTAGAAAATAATTTCTTGGATCTTAACACTTCAAATATTTGGACTATGATAGCTCTTCTTTCTGGTCTTGTTTTTCTGAAAGTTATAGCAAGTTGTCTCACATTTGGTGCGGGTGGTGTTGGTGGTATTTTTGCTCCTACCCTATTTATGGGAAGCATAATGGGTAATGTAATTGCTAAAATTATTAATAATATTGGAATTTTTACAAATCCTGTTTCTGAAAGTAATTTTACGCTGGTTGGAATGACTGGACTAATGGCAGGGGTTTTACACGCTCCATTAACGGCAATATTCCTAATCGCTGAAGTTACTGGAGGCTATGGATTGTTTATCCCTTTAATGATTACCTCAGCAATTTCATTTTCCATCACAAAATATTTTATCCCTCATTCTGTTTATGCTATGGAATTAGGTAGAAAAGGTGATTTAATTACCCATAATAAAGATCATGCTGTTTTAACTTTAATGGATTTGAAAAAAGTAGTTGAAACCAATTTTTTTACTGTATACCCCGATATGACTTTAAAAGTATTAGCAACAGAAGCGGTTGTAAATTCTAAAAGAAATTTTTTTCCAGTAATCAATAGAGAAACAAGAGCTCTTGAAGGGATTATATCTTTAGACGACCTAAGACCTATTCTTTTTAATAAATCATTATATAAAAAAGTGACTGCAAGAGAATTAATGTATAATCCACTTGCAATAATAAATTTAGATACAGATAAGATGACCGAAGTTATGAAAAAATTTCAAGATACTGGGGCTTGGAATCTTCCCGTAATAAAAGAAAATTGTTATTATGGATTTGTATCAAAGTCAAAATTACTTACTTCATATCGCAGAAAATTAATTGATTTTTCAAACGAATAAATTATGAAACATCTATTACAAGCTTTTGTTTTAATTTCGATTTTAGGAATTTGTTACGGACTATATATAAAACCTGAAAATCCTTCAGATGGTGACCTTTATATAGGGTTGTCACTAGTTTTATTAATTTTTATTACCATGCCTATTTTTATATTTAGACGGTGGAAAAATAAAGATGTAAAGGACTATATGCTTACAAAAGAAAATTTAAAAAAAATGAGGGATTATAACGATTCTAAAGATTAAAAAATCAATAATTTTATAATACTAAATCTTTAAAAAAAAGATTTTTGTTCATTTCTTTAAAAAACTGCTATCTTTGTTCATTATTAATTATTTTTTTTATTTAAAATGGAAGGTACAGTAAAATTTTTTAACGAATCTAAAGGTTTCGGATTTATTACAAATGATGACACAGGAAAAGACATCTTTGTACACGTAACCGGTCTTAATGGCGAAGCATTAAACGAAGGAGACAAAGTGGAATACGTAGAGGAAGAAGGCAGAAAAGGAATGGTTGCCGCTCAAGTTCGCGTAATTCACAACTAAGATAAAGATTACACGATTTTTAAAAGTCCCATTTGCAAAGCAAATGGGACTTTTTTTAGTTTAAATTTCGTTTTTCAATAAAAAACATTTTAAGAAGTTGAGAAGCATCTTCCTCTAAAACTCCTCCCTTTATCTTTGTTTTAGGATGTAACTTAGTGTTTAAGTTTATGCAACCTCGCTGTTCATCTCTTGCTCCAAATACGATATTAGATATTTGACTCCAAAATAAAGCTCCAGCACACATTTGACAAGGCTCTATTGTAACATATAATGTACAATTTATTAAATACTTCCCTCCAATAAAATTTGCAGCTGAAGTTATGGCTTGCATTTCAGCATGAGCAGTAACGTCATTTAAGGTTTCAGTTAAATTATGTCCTCTTGCTATAATTTGATTTTCACAAACAATAACTGCTCCTATAGGCACCTCCCCTTTTTTTAAGGCTTCTTCAGCTTCCATCAAAGCTTGCTTCATAAAATAAGTATCATCGAATGGTTGTATCACAATATTTCGTTTTCAATTTTTCAGTTTTCAAAAGTACAACATCAAAACAGTATCTTTGCATTGTGTCAAAATCAATTTTAAATACAATTCAGTTTCCTGAAGATCTTCGGAAAGTTTCAGAGCAAGATTTACCAAATCTTGCTAAAGAAATTAGAGAAGCAATCATTACTATGGTAGCAGCTAAAGAAGGTCATTTAGGTGCTAGTCTAGGCGTTGTAGAATTAACTATTGCACTACATTACGTTTTCAATACTCCAAATGATATTATTGTTTGGGACGTAGGTCATCAAGCCTACGGTCATAAAATATTAACAGGAAGAAAAGATAATTTTATTACCAATCGTCAATTAAATGGAATTAGTGGTTTTCCTAAAATAAGCGAAAGTGAGTTTGATGCATTTGGAACCGGTCATAGTAGTACCTCAATTTCAGCAGTACTAGGAATGGCTATTGCATCCCAATTAAATAACGATTTTAACAAACAACACATCGCAATTATTGGTGACGCTTCTATTGCAAGTGGGATGGCTTTTGAAGCTTTAAACCACGCAGGAGTAACGAATACTAATTTATTGGTAATTTTAAATGATAATGCTATTGGAATTGACCCAAGTGTAGGGGCATTAAAACAATATTTATTGAAAGTAACTTTAGATAAAACTCCTACTACCGATAATATTTTTGAAGCTTTAAACTTCAATTATTCAGGTCCCATCGATGGTCATAATTTAAATGATTTAATTTCAGAATTTAAACGATTAAAAAACATTGAAGGCCCAAAGTTATTACACATAATAACAAAAAAAGGAAAAGGATTAAAACAAGCTGAAGAAAATCAAGTGCTTTATCATGCCCCTGGAAAGTTTAATGCATTAACAGGAGATTTACATCCAATAATCAAAACCTTACAACCCCCTAAATATCAAGATGTATTTGGAAAAACTATAGTAGAACTTGCTAGTATAAATAATAAAATTATAGGTATTACTCCCGCAATGCCAACTGGAAGTTCTCTTAAATTTATGATGGATAAATTTCCTGATAGAGCTTTTGATGTTGGTATTGCCGAACAACATGCAGTTACTTTTTCTGCTGGTATGGCAACACAGGGATTTATAGTATTCTGTAATGTCTATTCTACTTTTTTACAAAGAGCTTATGATCAAGTTATCCATGATGTCTGTTTACAAAACTTACCTGTAATATTTTGCTTGGATCGTGCTGGTATTGTTGGAGAAGATGGCGCAACACATCACGGAATATTTGACATTTCTTTTTTACGTTGTATTCCTAACCTTATAGTTTTTGCTCCAAGAAATGAAATTGAGTTACGAAACATTATGTATACTGCTCAATTGGGTTTAAAAAACCCAATTGCCATAAGATATCCAAGAGGTCGAGGTGAACTACTAGAATGGAAAAAACCCTTTTCAAAAATTGAAATTGGAGAAGGCGTTTCATTAAAGGAAGGAAAATCAATAGCTGTATTAACTATTGGAGCTATCAGTTCAAATACTATGAAGGCAATTGAAAAATGTTCTAATCCTACTGAAGTTTCATGCTATGATATGCGTTTTGTAAAACCATTAGATGAAATCCTTCTACATTCCATTTTTAATAAACACAAAATAATAATCACTGTTGAAGATGGAATTCTTGAAGGTGGATTTGGCAGTTCAATATGTGAATTTTCAATAAAAAATAATTATAAGAAAACTATTAAAACCCTTGGAATTTCAGATGAATTCCCAAATCAAGGGACTATCCAAGAACTTCAAGAAATTGCTGGATTTTCTACTCAGAAAATTACACAAACTATAGAATCTTATTTATAAAAAAAAGCTACCTAATAAATTAGGCAGCTTTTTGTAATTATTTAGTATTTCTTATTATTAATTAATAATAAGCTTTGCTATATGACTATAATCTACACCTTTAATTTGCATGATGTATAATCCAGTTGTTAAATTCTCAGCATTGATATTAACCGTATTCTGTAATGAAACTTCAGTATTATACACTTCTCTACCATTCATATCATAAATAGATACTTTTGCATCACCCGTTTCAATTAAAGATTTAATATTTATGTTACCATTAGACGGGTTCGGATAAATAATAAAATTATTTTCTAAATTATCATTTATACCTAAAGCATCACAATCGGATGGGATATCAAATGCAGCAGTACCATCAGTAGCACTATTTGAGCTACCTTGATCTGCACTAAACCCTAAACCTCTTCTTGCAAAAACACCCCATATTAAACATCTGTTTTCTCCTCCATTAGCTAGTTCATCTGCTTCTAAAATAGCATCTCTACCATCAACAAATCCAGGAGAGCACCCTTGTAGTTTCATACCATCTAATACTAATTGCATAGCTATATTATTTCCGCCTGTACCATTATAAAGATCAGAATCATATCCATGTTCTTGAATTAAAAACCAGTTTAAATCCCAAATCATAGTAGCCCAATATGTTCCAACTGCATGAACCTGACCTCCTGTTGAAGGTAAAGTCTGGTAAGTAAGTGGGTTAATTGACATATCAACAGAATATGGATATTGACGAATTCCTCCTCCAGTAATAGGTTCACTAGTAGCAAAAGTACCAATACCTCTACTATCTTCACCACCATCACCTGGCTCTATAGTTAGCATTAAACCTAACCAGTCACTCCAACCTTCACCCATTTGTTCTTCGTTTTGTAAACAAGAAGCAGCAGCTGGACCACCAGTCAATCTATTTGATATTCCATGACCATATTCATGAGCAACAATAACATTATCTAAATCACCATCAATCATTGGTGTAACATTTTCACCAGAAATTGTTCCATTCATTCCGGACCCTAATTCAGCTATAATTGCTTCACCATCTACATCAGTTACCATAAAGACTGGTATCGTTACACTACCTCCATCTACTCCACCTCCCATAAGGATTGGGTCTCCAGCTACATTGTTAACCATTATTACTGCTACAGCGCCTTGGTTTTGAGCGCTTAATGATTTAAAGCCAAATTCACATTCTCCTCTTCTAATCACTGCAATTTTGCCAGATAATGCACCTCCATTGGTAATATTATCACAAGCATCATTAGGATCTGTAGATGTTCCAGCATCATCATCTTCTACTAAAACTAAATCTTCAGTTAAAGGTGGGTTTGGTAAAGGAGCTCCAAAACCGCCTGGAATACCACTGTATACAGTACCAGCTAAAGGACCATCATTTATTGTTAATATATCAATAGGTCCAGCTCCACTAGTACTCCATAAAAACATTTGCATTCTTGGGTTAGCACCGTCTGGTGGAGTAGCAAAATTAGCATTGTCTGTACCTGAACCATCTTGAGCGTCAGCATTTACTGAATCACTTCCATTTCCTAAACCACTATAATTTGTTTCTTGAAAGTTTCCACTTTCTTCATCAAAACCATATTGGTAATATATATCATGCATCAAATTATTCATATAGAATAAGTTTACAGTAGCTGCTTCTATAGAGTTTGCTGGTGCAGTTGTAAAATCAAAAACAAAATCAAAATCTAAATCAACTCCGCCATCTGCAGAAACACCATCAATCCCATTATTCCCATTAATATCATCCTTTGACCATACATTATTACCTCTTGTAATAGTATACTCAGCACCTGGTACACCATCGGTATCATGCCATCCATAAGGTGATCCATCACCTTCTCCTGAAGGATCCGCAATTAATTCATCTGGCCCGTGATTTGGGCTCTCAGCTGGTAAAGGAAAAACTCTATACTGAGCTCCACCTCCAGAAACTACTGTTGTACCTTCCTCAGCAAACAAAATACTTTCTTTAGTATTATGAGCTTTATTAGAATGGTTAGCTCCTTCAAAATTACAGCTCACTACCCAGTCATTAGTATCTAATAAAGTTCCATTAGTAGCATCGATACGAACATTATAATAATGACTTGCATCTAAAAGATAGATACTTAAATCCCAAGCGAGTCTTAATGTATTGTCTTCCATTTTTTGGAAAACCAATTTAACAGGTATGTTTTCTAATGAAATTGATCCATTAGTATATATTTTTGAATTTCCAGAAATCGTTTCAACAACCTCAAGATTTATAGGACTAGAAAGTCCTAAACTTTGAGCTGCTTTAGTGATAGCAGTTGAAGCATTAATTGCAGTACTAGTAGTATTTACTTTTTGTGAAACATTTTCAGAAAAAGATAAACTAGCATTTTTTACTTGCCCATTTTTTATTGCAAAAGATGAAACTGAATTAAATATTTCTATTCCTTGATAACGTTGAACAACATAAACGTTTTCAACATCCATACTTTTAGAGTAACTATGTCTTTCTACAATTACATCTTCAATATCTTGAGATTGCAATCCTAATTCTGAGCGGTTTGAATTTAAATAAGTGTCTATAGAGCTACTAAAATCTTGTCCAAAGACAGATCCCGTAACTATAAACACAAACAAGTAAAGTAATTTTTTCATAAAGTTTGTTTTTTTAGTAGTATTTATGGTTAAAATTTATTTTTTAAAAAGCTGTGAATTTAACACATAGATTGCACATAATCATAAATTTCCGTTGATTTTTTGAAATATCATCATTGCATTGCCATCTGTGAGTCGAGATATGTAATTACAACTTTCAATTAAATACTGATAAGTTGAAGTTTTTTTTGATTTATTAAGAGTTAGATCATTTAATATTAAAGAATCAAACTGTGTTAAAGTGTCATTGTAGTAATTTTCTACAGCAGTGGTATAAACATCCAAAAGAGTGTTTAAAATTTTATATCCAGCAATTTCTTTATCAGTAACATTAGTACTTTTATAAATCTTCTGAATACTAATTTTTATAATATCATCTACTTGGGCTTTGTATTTACTTTTATCTAAAAGGGATGTTTGGAATTCACCGCTTAAAATTGCTTCTTCTTTATCAATGAAAACAGATGCTGCCTCTGACACTAAAGTATTTATTGCCAAAGATCTTAAATACGCTAACCTATCTGAAGACCTTGTTAATCCGTTATATTTTTTGGTATTAATATTCTCTTTTACAAGATTAATTAAATACTCTAAAGCAAATTCTTCTTCAATTAGGCCTAAATTAATTCCATCTTCAAAATCGATAATAGTATAACAAATATCATCTGCTGCTTCTACTAAATATGCTAGAGGATGACGATTATAACTTATATCTTCACAATTCTTGTTTCTATTTTGCAATCCAAGTTCTTCTGCTACTTCAACAAAAAAATCTTTTTCAGATTGAAAAACGCCATATTTTTTATCTACTATATGAGAAGTAGGTTTTTTAGGTAGTGACTCTTTAGGATATTTCATAAAAGCCCCTAAGGTAGCATAGGATAAGCGCAAGCCGCCTTCTACGCCATTTTTAGATTCAGAAAGAATTTTAAAACCATTCGCATTCCCTTCGAAATCTACTAAATCTTGATATTCCTTATTAGTAAGTTGTGATTTAAATCGTTTCCCTTTTCCATTTAAAAAAAAATTACCAATTGCTTTTTCGCCACTATGCCCAAAGGGAGGATTTCCAATATCGTGAGCTAAAGAAGCTGCAGCTACTATGGCACCAAAATCATTGCTTTGATAACCATGTACTTTTTGCAATTGTGGGTGTTTTTTTAAAACTGCCTTTCCAATAGTTCTACCCAAAGAACGTCCAACAACAGAAACCTCTAAACTATGCGTTAATCGAGTATGTACAAACGAAGTTTTTGATAGAGGGATAACCTGTGTTTTATCTTGCAAACTTCTAAAGGCAGATGAGAAAATTACACGGTCATAGTCTACATCAAAACCCAATCGAGTATCATCTTGTTCTATTCGCAATCTTTTATTAGTATCCCCTTGTCTTCTTAGGGATAATAGCTGTTCCCAATTCATCATAGCTTATAAATTAAAAATAATGCAATATACTATTATTAAATTCCTATAGATAAAATTTAAATGTTAAGTAGATAACAATTAGTTAACATTATAATCATCTATTGTTAATTTACAGGTAACATCAACTTTACATTGTCGAGGTTTATTTGCAGTAATAAAATTTAACAAAAACTATAAAAAAATGAAAAAAGTATTACTATCAATTTTGACAATAACAATCATAGGATTCTTTTCTAGTTGTAGTAGTGATGATAATGGAGATATCATTCCTACTGATGACGGTGATCAAGGTGTTGAAACAAAATTAACAGGTCAAATTACAGAAGACAAAACATTAACTAATGATGAGATTTGGGAAATTGAAGGTAGAGTTACTGTAACTGCTGGTGCAACATTAACTATTGAAGCAGGTACAATTATTAAAGCTTATGCCGGTAGTGGAGCAAATGCTTCTGCATTAATTATTGCTAGAGGTGCTAAAATAATGGCTAACGGAACTGCTAACAATCCTATTATATTTACTTCTGCTGCAGACAACATACAAGTTGGACAGACTGTTGGTGGTAACTTAACTGAAAATGATCGTGGATTATGGGGAGGATTATTAGTATTAGGTAATGCAGAAATTTCTGTAGAAGGTAACGCTACTGAAACACAAATTGAAGGTATTCCAGCAAGTGATACTAATGGATTGTATGGAGGTACTGACAATACTGATAATTCGGGTGAAATTAACTATATATCTATTCGTCACGGTGGTGCTGAAATTGGTGAAGGAAATGAAATTAACGGTCTAACTTTAGGTGGTGTTGGTTCAGGAACAACTATATCTAATGTAGAAGTAGTAGCAAATGTAGATGATGGAATTGAATTTTTTGGAGGATCTGTTAATTTATCTAACGGTTTAGTTTGGGCACAAGGAGATGATGGTTTAGATATTGACCAAGCTTACTCTGGAACAATAACAAATTCAGTTGTTGTTTTAGGAGATATTTCTGATCACGCTATGGAAATTGATGGCCCTGAAGGAGCATTAGAAGGTAGCTTTACTTTAAATGGCATTACTTTAATAGGTAACACTAATACAGAAAATGGTGAATATGCTGATTATAGAAGTAATGCAATGGGAACTTCTAATAATGTTTTTGCAAGAGGATTTAAAGAATCTTCTGATGTAGAGTTAGATAATGATGGTGTTGCTACAAATTATAATGACGGAAAATTAACATTTGGCACTTGGGAAATAGTATTACCTGAAGGCGTTGAAACTGCTCAAGAATTATTTGTTAATAAAGCGGAAAATGTAACAGTAACTGGTTTTGGAGATAATGCTAGTGCAGTTGCAAATGGATCTGAAACAGTTGGTGCAAACCTTTCTGATTTTGGATGGACGTATGCTAGTTCTAAAGGAGCCTTATAATTTATTTGAATTAACCAAAAAATAAGTTATTACAAACTCGTTCCAAATTATTGGGACGAGTTATTTTTATAATAAACAACAATGAAAAAAATACTAATAAAATTAATTATTCTAGGGCTATTCTCTTCAACGTCTATTGCTCAAACAGGAATCATTTCAGGAACAGTTAATGATGGAGAATACAATGACATTCTTCCATTTGCAAATGTTATAATAAAAGGCACTGTAACTGGAGTATTAACTGATTTTGAAGGTAAATTCAATTTTGAATTAGCACCAGGAACTTATACTTTACAATTTTCATTTATAGGGTATCAAACCCAAGAAATTAATGAAATTTTAGTGAAAAGTGGGGAAACAGTAATAGTAAATACAACTTTAAAAGCAGCAACAGCAACCCTGGATGAGGTTGTAATTTCTACTTCCTTAAAAAGGAGTACCGAATCTTCAGTTTTACATCTACAAAGAAACTCTGTTAAAGTTATGGATGGTCTTTCTTTGGAAAGTATTAAAAAATCTGGAGCAAGTGATATTGCTTCTGCAGTTAAAAATATTCCTGGGGTCTCTGTACAAAGAGGAAAATATGTTTATGTAAGAGGTTTAGGAGATAGATATACTAAAACAACTTTAAACGGTGTAGAAGTTCCAGGATTGGATCCAGATAGAAATACTTTACAATTAGATTTATTCCCATCTTCAATTTTAGAAAATGTATTGGTAGTAAAGTCCTCTACAGCAGATCAATCTGCAGATTTTACAGGAGGAGCCATAAATATTGACACAAAAGACATTCCTACTAGAGCAGAATATAGTGCTTCATTAGGGTTAGGATATAATCCAGATTTTCATTTTAATAACGATTACTTATCTTATGATGGAAGTAGTACCGACTTTTTAGGTTTTGATAATGGATTAAGAGACAATCCTATACCATCTGGGCAATATATTCCATTACCTCAAGAAAATGGAGAAGTTGTTGAAATTTTAACGAATAGGTTTACAAAAAATATGGCTGCTCAAAGAGAAACAAGTTTTATGGATTATAACTTTTCTTTTACTGCAGGTAACCAATTTGATGTTGGAGATAATAAGTTAGGGTATTTAGCGTCAATATCATATAGAAATGAAACTGAATTTTATTCAGAATATATTGATGGTCAATCTTTCAAAAAGGATCCAGATCCTTCAATTTACGAACTTAACGTAGATAGAACTCAACAAGGGGAAGCTGGAGCAAATAATGTTTTAATTAGTGGAATTGCTGGATTATCTTATAAAACAGATAATTCTAAATATAAATTTAATATACTACACATACAAAACGGAGAATCAAGGGCTTCTATTTTTAACCAACAAAATAGAATTCTAAATTCCAATTTAATTAAAAAAGATAATTTAATTTATACGCAACGTTCAATTACTAATGCTTTACTTAATGGTAAACATTCTATAGGGAGTGAATCTAATTGGACTTTAGATTGGAAATTATCTCCTTCTCTTGCATTGGTATATGACAAAGATTTTAGAGTATCTCCATTTAGAGTTTTAATAGATGAAGTTACTGGTGAAGAAACATTTACCATTGAACCTAGTGAATCTGGCTTACCCACAAGAATTTATCGTAGTCTTGAAGAAGGTGATATAGTAGGTAAAATAGATTTAACTAATAAACATACACTTTTCGAAAAAGAAGCCAAATTAAAATTTGGAGTTGGTTATATATATAAAACTAGAGAATTTGTAGTTGAACGGTTTTCTTTCCCATTATTAGATATTGCAAATGATTTTGCAAATGGTGATCCAGATCAAATTTTAGCCGATGAAAATATTTATGATGCTAGTTTAAATAGTGGTGTATTTGTAAGAAGAGATTCAGGAATTTCGGATACTTATGATTCTCAAATGAGTGTTGCATCTGCTTATGCTTCTGAAGAATTTAAAATTACAGATTGGTTTCAAGCAGTAGTTGGATTACGTTTTGAAAAATTTCAATTAATATATACTGGACAAAGGCAAGATGGTACTACATTAGATAAGGCCACTATTTTAGATAAAAATGATCTATTCCCTTCGGCTAATTTAATATTTGATTTAAATGAAAGTGGATCTCAAAAAATTAGAACAACGTATGCTAGAACAACGGCAAGACCTTCATTTAAAGAAGCATCTTTAGCAGAAATATTTGATCCAATTAACAATACTTTTTTCATTGGTAATATTAATATTCAACCTACATACATTAATAATTTTGATTTGAGATATGAAAAATATGGTGACAATGGAGATTTCTATGCAATAAGTGGTTTTTATAAATCATTCAAAGATCCAATAGAGCTTTCATTTATTAGAAGTGCTACTGGTCAATTTACACCTCTTAATTTAGGAGATGCTATAGTTTTTGGTGGTGAAATTGAAGTTCGTAAACATTTAGGCTTTATTCCTGGCTGGGAAAATTTTGGTATTAATATGAACTTCTCATTAATTGAATCTCAACAAGAATTTAGTGATGATGAAAGAGAAAATAGAGAAGGAAATTTAAGAGAAGGTGAAACATTAGACGATTCTAGACCTTTACAAGGACAATCGCCTTATTTAGTTAATTTTGGAATTGACTATTCTGATGAAAACGGATGGAATGCTGGGTTTTTCTATAATGTACAAGGAAAAACATTACAAATTGTTGGTAGCGGAAATTTACCAGATGTATACACTAAACCTTTTAATAATTTAGTATTTAATGCTTCTAAAGCTTTTGGAGAAAGGAAAAACTCTACAATTTCTTTAAAGTTTGAAAACATTTTAAATAGTGATATAGAAAGTGTTTATGAATCTTATAATGCGGAGGATCAAATTTATTCGAAATGGAATCCTGGTCAAAAAATTAGTTTGAGTTATAGTATTAAGTTTTAAATTTATTTAAAATTAAATGATAAAAAAAGCCCAGTAAAAACTGGGCTTTTTTTTATAATATAAAAGATTTATTTATCTATTTGACACAATGGTAATATCATTTGCTTCCCAAGTCTTAACTTTAGCAACCTTTGAATTTACATAAGTAACTTCATTAATTTTATTATCATGATAAAACATCCAAGTATCAACTTTTTTACCATTGTTATAAGTAGCTACTGCAGTTTTATGTCCCAAAGTATTGTAACTAATCCATTCTCCATGTAACTTTCCTTCTTTATTATAAGTTCCTGTTTGAGAAATCATTCCATTATCATGATATAAAGTAGCTTCAATTTGATTACCTACTTTAACAAAAGTGTCTTTTTTTTCCTGAGCAATAATAGTTATTGAAGCAAATAGGAATATAATTAATAAATATTTAGTTTTCATAATTCAAGCTTTTTTAAGTATTAAAGCCGAATTTATCAAAACTTAACATTAAATACAAGTTTTCTTAACGTTAAATTTACATTGGAATTGCAACTATCTGTTTTTTAGACTATTATTGTTTTTGCTATTTTAATAGATTTGATAATAATTAATTAATATTAATGTTACAATAAGGTTACATAATAGTTATTTATTGCGTTATCTCTTCAAAATCGTTTAGTTTTTGTCGACTAGATTTTTAGAGTTAGAGGCTGTCCTTTATTGAACAGCCTCTTTTTTTATAAAAATCTAATCGATTGTACTAATCAAAAAAAGTTACCTCCCCATTAGAGATATCATACATACCTCCAATAATTTTAATTTCATTATTGTCCTCCATTTCTGCTAAAACTGGACTTTGACTTCTAATATTTTCAATAGTCATTTGAACATTGATTTCGGCAACATTGTTTACAAAATCAATGTTTTTTGAATTTCTTAAAGACTCGTCTTTAGGTTCTGAAACTGCTTCGACTGCAGGTTCAATTTTATTAATTAATGCAGTAAGATTACCTAACCTTGCATGGTCGCAAGCTCCTTTTACAGCTCCACAAGCAGTATGTCCAAGAACAACTACTAATTTAGTCCCTGCAAGTTTACAAGCAAATTCCATGCTTCCTAAAATATCTTCATTAACAAAGTTTCCTGCTATTCGGACACTAAATAAATCACCCATTCCCTGGTCAAATATTAATTCAGATGAAACTCTAGAATCTATACAACTCAATACTGTTGCAAAAGGAAATTGACCGTTTGCGGTTTCTTTTACTTGCTCGTTTAAATTTCTACTTATTCTAACATTGTCTTGAAATCTTTTATTTCCTTCTTTTAAAGATTGTAAAGACGTTTCTGGTGTCATTTCTGCTTGTGTTTCTTTTGTATGTGCTTTCATATGTATTTGTATTAATTAAAAAATTAGATTTGATTATGCTTCTGAAACTAATAACGAAACATTTAACTTGCTTAGTACTTCTTTTAATGATGCATCAGCATTTATTGGGTTCTTTGTGTTGTTTTTAGCTCTATCTACACATAATAAATTAATGCTATTTTTATGTAAATACGAAGAAAGTGTTGCCATAGAATTAGCATTTTGCTCAAACTCATACTCTATCATTTTTTCTTCGTTTAATTTAGAGGTGTTTGTTGAGGTTAAATTTTGACCATTAAGGATTTTAAAAGATTTTAACGGCGCTATTGTATGCCTTTTTAAATCGTTAAAAAACCCTGTTTTTAAAATTTTATTTGAACCATTTAAAACACCTAAAGATATTTTTTTATTTGGGACTATCGGGTTTTCGATTGAAGAAATCATAATAACCCCATTAAATTTCTTTAATATAAAGCGTGTAATGCTATTATCAATAAGCTTATAAGGAGCTGATTCACGTTGACCTAAAACAATAATATCTGGATTATAAAGTTTTATTTGTTTATGAATTTCTTCTTTTACGTTTCCGAATTCAAAATTACCTTTAATTTTTACATCATATTCTGTTGAAAATTCATCAACGATAGCATCTATTTTCTTTTTGGTATTCTTACGCTCTTCATATAAAGTTCTCATTGTAGTCAATTGATTATCTCTATCTACAATATCAATGCGCTCTTTAGCATGAAATAATGCTATTTCTGCATCAATCATTTTGGCTAAGTTTACACTGCTTTTTAAGGTCGTACTTGCAGTTTTCTTTAAGTCTGAAAGTACCAGTATTTTATATTTATAATTTTCCATTTCTTTCTAGCTTAAACTTATATTTGACTTAGGTCTCAATTGAAAAAACTCAATAAAACTCGGTGGATTTTCAACAATACCTCTTTTCGAAATTAATTTAATATCAATATTTCTTTCTTTGGCTTTAAATGCAAAATCCTCTAATATCTCAATAATATCATAATCCAAGTATCTTGTTTTAGTGACATCAAATTCTAAATAAGTATCTCTTGGAAGACTATCTAACTCTTTTAAAATCGCTCCTTTGTTAAAAAAGGTTACTTCTTCTGCAAGTTCCATTTTAATTTTATGTTTTCCGTTACTCTTATCTTCAATATGAAGAAAGTGAGAGTTTTGATAACTTTTCAATAAAATAACAACAATACCAACTAACATCCCCATTCCAATACCAACCAGTAAATCAGTAAATACAATACCTAATACGGTAACAAAAAACGGTATTGATTGTTTCCAACCTAATTTGTACATTTTCTTAAATAATGCTGGTTTTGCTAATTTATACCCCACAATAAAAAGGATGGCCGCTAATACCGAAAGCGGAATTTTGTTTATTAATTTAGGAATCAGAATAACTGCAATAAGCAAAAAGAAGCCATGAATAATTGCTGACATTTTACTTCTTCCTCCAGATTGAATGTTAGCAGAACTACGTACGATAACCTGAGTAATAGGTAAACCTCCAATTAGTCCAGAAATTACATTACCTGTTCCTTGTGCTAATAGCTCTCTATTTGTTGGAGTAACATTCTTATGCGGGTCCAACTTATCAGTAGCTTCTACACATAACAACGTCTCTAAACTAGCTACCAATGCAATGGTAAAAGCTATTATCCATACTTCTGGATTTGTGATTTGAGAGAAATTTGGAAAACTAAATTGTCCTAAAAAAGAATCTAAATTTTCTGGAACTGGAACACTTACTAAATGAGAAGCACTAATACCAAAAACAGAATTAGAATCTGTTACAAGAAAGTAAACAATACCAGCAACAACAGCTACTAACGGTCCTTGAACCAATTGAAAGAATTTCCCTTTTTTGGATAACACATTACTCCAAAGGATTAAAATACCTAAACCAATAAAACCAATAATAGTTGACCCAAGGCTAATATTATTTAACGCCACAAAAATCTCTGAAAATGTATTTTCTCCATCAACTTGAAAGAAAGCAAAATCGCCTTCTGGATTGGCATCGTATCCAAAAAAATGCGGAATTTGTTTAAGAATAATAATAATTCCAATTCCTGTTAACATTCCTTTGATTACAGAAGAAGGAAAATAATATCCAATAATTCCTGCTTTTAACAATCCAAATACTAATTGAATAATCCCACCTAAAACTACAGCAACTAAGAAATTTTCATAGCTTCCTAAAGTTCCAATTGCTGTTAAGACAATGGCTGCCAATCCTGCAGCTGGACCACTAACTCCAATTTTAGAGCCACTTAAAGACCCTACTACTATACCACCTACAATTCCAGCAATTAAACCTGAAAAAAGTGGAGCCCCACTGGCTAATGCAATACCTAGGCATAATGGTAATGCAACAAAAAACACAACGATACTTGCTGGCAAGTCGTTCTTAATATATTTAAACATAATGTATATAGTTAGAATGTCTTCTTTATGATTTTGAAGACAGATTTAAAAAAAATAAAATAATAAAATTGAAAACTATATAATGTAGTCGGGAGGTGGTATTACTATTCTTGAATAGTGATTTGAGTTATTCTCAATATAATAAAAAACAGTAGTAATTAGATTTTCTGACAACAATGAATCAATATCAGAAAATGAATTTTGCAAGATTTTTTCTTCAATATCCTTTTCTAATTTTTCAGTTTTTTCTTCATCAGTTTTTTCGACAAATACATAAGATTCTGTTTCAGTTAATAAATTAATAACTGAAGGTGCCAATATTGAAAATATCAATATCGAAGAAAGAATCACATATACTATCGATTTTAACATAGCAGCGAAAATAATAATTATTTTAATTTAGATTCTTTATAAATTGTTAATTTTAAATTAATTCTCTATTTCTTTACACACACTTAACCTTTTCTTAACATTGAGGTTGGTTATTTGCAACGACAAAAACTATTAACGATTTTATTATGAGAAAAAATTACTTTGCTTTAATAGCAATTCTATTTTTAACAATCATTACTGCTCAATCTCAAACTTTAAAAGACATGAAGTTTGGAAAAGGTATGATTAATTTTACTGCCAAAGACAGTTCTTTTAGTGTGAAATTTGCTCCAAGATTTCAATTATTATCTACTACAGACTGGGAGGATAATGGAGATGGTTATGATAAACCAAATACTAGCTTTATCATACGAAGAGCAAGGTTAAAATTTGACGGATTTGCAGTTTCTCCAAAACTTCAATATAAGTTTGAATTAGGATTATCTAATAGAGATATAGCCGGAGCTTCTGAATTTAATAAAAATACACCAAGATATATATTGGATGCTGTTATCAAATGGAATTTTTATGAAAACTTAGTGCTTTGGGTTGGACAAACTAAACTACCAGGAAACAGAGAACGTGTTATTTCTTCTGCCGATCTACAACTAGTAGATAGATCATTATTAAATGCAGCTTTTAATATTGATAGAGATATAGGTCTTCAATTAAGACATCATTTTACTGTTGGAGAAAACTTTGTAATCCGTGAAATTTTCTCTTGGGCTCAAGGTGAAGGTAGAAACGTAGTTACAGGAAATTTAGGAGGTCATCAATATACAGGTCGTTTAGAATTTTTACCTTTCGGAACCTTTAAAAGCAAAGGAGACTATAAAGGGGGTGCTTTAACAAGAGAGCAAAAACCAAAATTAGCGGTAGGAGCTTCTTATGATTTTAATAATGATGCGGTTAAAACATTAAGTAACCGTGGAATTTATATGATCAATGATGTAGGATACTATGAAACTAACATTAGTACTGTTTTTGTTGATGCCATGTTAAAATATAAAGGGATTTCATTTATGGGAGAATATTCTAATAGAAATGCAGGAGATCCTATAGCAAAAAACTCTGATGGCTCTGAAACTGGAGAAGTAGTTCCAGAAGGTAATGGTGTAAATGTTCTTGCTGGTTACTTATTTAAAAAAAATTGGGAAGTTACTGGAAGATACTCATTTATTGATTTAAAATTTAACGATATATCAGAGCAATATTCTTTAGGAGTTTCTAAGTATATTATAGGTCATAAACTAAAAGTTCAATCTGATATTAGTTATTTAACATTAGATGATATTGGAAATGAAATTAGATTTAGATTACAAGTTGATATTCACTTTTAAAAATAACAATAAGGTAACATAAAAAATATCTACTTAGTAGATATTTGCTACCCTTAAAATAAAGAATTATGGAAAATATTTACATATTAATGATTGTTGCAATAGTTGTTCTAGCTGTTGCAGATATTATTGTTGGAGTTAGTAATGACGCCATCAACTTTTTAAATTCTGCTATAGGGTCTAAAGCGCTTCCAATAAGAACTATTATGATAGTTGCCAGTTTAGGTATATTTATCGGAGCGGTTTATTCTAGTGGATTAATGGAGGTCGCTCGTAAAGGAATTTTTGTCCCAGGAGAATTTTATTTTGATGAAATCATGATTATTTTCATGGCAGTTATGATAACTGATATTCTTTTATTAGACTTCTTTAACACATTAGGTTTACCAACCTCAACAACAGTTTCGATTGTTTTTAACTTATTAGGGGCCGCTATTGTAATGTCGTTAATTAAAATTAGCGCCTCAGAAACTGAAACATTTGCAGATTTAGGAAACTATATTAATACCTCAAAAGCATTAACAATTATTGGTGGAATTTTACTTTCCGTAGTTATTGCATTTTCAGTCGGTGCTATAGTTCAATGGGTTTCAAGACTAATTTTCTCTTTTCAATACGAAAAGAAACTTAAACACTTTGGTGTAATATTCGGGGGTATTGCATTAACAGCAATTACTTATTTTATATTTTTAAAAGGGCTTAAAGGAACTCCTATTTACAAAGATTTAAAAGGCTCTATAGAAGGGAACGAAGTTGTTATTCTATTAATTGGGTTTGTAGGATGGACTATATTATCATTCATCTTTGAAAAGTTAACTAAAAAGACGGTTTTATTAGCTGTAATTGCAGTTGGAACATTTGGTTTAGCATTGGCATTCTCAGGTAATGATTTAGTTAACTTTATTGGTGTACCAATGGCAGCATACCATTCTTGGGAAGCTTGGAGTGTCTCTGGTGTTGATCCTAGTAAATTTTCTATGGAAATACTAGATGCTAAAATGCCTGCAGAGTCATTTTTACTTTTTATAGCAGGTGGTATTATGGTAGTAACTTTATGGTTTTCTAAAAAAGCAAAAACTGTTGCTGAAACCGAAATTAGTCTTTCTCGCCAAACTGATACCCATGAGAAATTTCAACCCAATATGCTTTCAAGGGGAATCGTAAAAGGAAGCACCTTGTTATCTAAATATTTTGGGGCAATTGTTCCAAGTTCTATTAGTAATAAAATAGAAGCTAATTTCACAAAGCCAACGGTTTTATTAACTAAGGATCAAAGTATAGATGCTCCAGCATTCGATATGATTAGAGCTTCTGTAAACTTAATGGTTGCCGGAGTATTAATCTCAATTGCAACTTCAATGAAGCTTCCTTTATCAACTACCTACGTTACTTTTATGGTGGCCATGGGTACATCGCTTGCAGATAGAGCTTGGGGTAGAGAAAGTGCTGTTTATAGAGTTGCTGGTGTATTAAATGTAATTGGAGGATGGTTTTTTACCGCCTTTGGTGCTTTAATAGCTGCCGGAATTGTAACGTTCTTAATCAATTGGAATAAAGAGGTAATGATTCCTATTTTACTATTAATAACGGTTGCTTTATTAATAAGAAACTATCTTTCTCACAAAAAGAAAAGTGCTAAAGCATTAGATGCAAAATCTCTTAAGAAAACGGAAAGTAAAACAGTACAAGGTATTATTCAAGAAAGTGCTAACCATATCTCGAATGTGGTTTCTAGAACTAATAAAATTTACTCCAAAATGATTGTTGGTTTATCTACAGAAGATGTTGATCAACTTAAAAAGAGTAGAAAAGGGGTAGAAAAATTAAATGCTGAAGTTGATGAACTTCGTGACGATATTTTCTACTTTATTAAAAACCTTGATGAGACTAGTGTTCGTGGTTCTAACTTCTACATCATTATTTTAGGATATTTACAAGATGTTGCTCAATCATTAGATTTCTTAGCAAAAGCAAGTTATAAACACGTTAATAATAACCATAAGAAACTTCGTTTTAATCAAATTAAAGATTTACAAGACATTAATAATTCATTTGAGGGATTATTAAATGAAATTGAAGTCATATTTGATGAAAGAGAATTTGAAAAACTAGGCGAAATTATTAACAGAAAACAAAAAGCACAAGATGATTTAGCTGTTAAAATAGTAAGTCAAATAACAAGAACTCGAAACGAAGATAATGACAGTCCAAAAAACACTGCATTGCACTTTAGTTTATTATTAGAGACTAAAGACTTAGTAACTGCAATTATGAATTTAATTGAAGAATATCATAATAGTTATAACACTAAGGTTCAATAACTAACCAAAACTAAAAAAGCCTCACAATGTTAATATTGTGGGGCTTTTTGTTTTTAAACCCTTTTGTTTTAAATTCGGAATCTAAATCTTAGTTATGAAATTTACTTTTATTTTTATCGGTCTTTTTTTTATTTATCCTTTTAATTCTTTTAGCCAAGAAATTACAGGAAGTGAATTATTATTGAATACCATAAAATATCATGACCCTAATAATAATTGGGAATCATTCAATGGGGAACTACAAATCACTATGGAAATTCCAGATAAATCGAGTAGGGAAAGTGAGATTATTATCAATCTTCCAAACGAATACTTTTACTCTAAGGCAACAAAGGAAAATAATACAACCGAGTTTATTTTAGATAAAGATGATTGCAAAATTCTTTATAATGGAAAATCAGATTTTTCAGAAGAAATTGCAAAAGACAATAGACTAAGTTGTGAAAGAGCAACTATGTATAAGGATTATTATACCTACTTGTATGGATTGCCTATGAAATTAAAAAATCCTGGAACTATAATTAATGAGAAAGTGGATCGTAAAAAATTTAAAGGTAAAGAGTATTTGGTTTTAAAAGTTAACTACGAAGAAGGAGTCGGAAAAGACGTATGGTACTTTTATTTTAACCCAAAAACTTATGCTATGGAAATTTATCAGTTTTTCCATGATGAGTCTAAAAATGATGGAGAATACATTTTACTTTCGGAAGAAAAAACAATTAATGATATCATTATGCCTAAAAATCGGGCATGGTATACTAATAAAGAAAACAAATTATTAGGCACCGATATTTTAAAATAAAAGATTACTCGTCATTTTCAAGTATTGGGTCCTTTTCAGCATATAATAGCTCAGCAGTTGAAATCAGGTTTTTTATCATATCGTTAATATTATCATTATCATTTACTAACGACGATGCCATTTTAGGAGTAATAAGATCTTTTCTTATTAGTTTATTAATATCAGTATTGCTTTTATAAATTGCATTTTTAGCTTCTTTTTTTAATTCAATAAGTTTTTCATGATACATCTCCTTATCCTCTTCTGTTCTAAACAAATATATTACACGTAATACTTTTACGATTTTTTTCCTGAATTTATTGTACTCTTTTTTTACGTGTTTATTGTCAGATTCCAAATAAGTGGATACATTTTTACCAATCTCTTTAACATCTCTAACAGTTTCGACCATTTTACGATTTGCAACTTTTATTTCTGAAACATGTTCATTCTGTTGTTCCGTTAATTTTAAGGTACTCTGTACTTTGGTTGCAAAGTGAATTATTTCACCATATATATTTTTAACCTTACGATAGTAAAGATCCTCTACATCGGTATTAAAATCTTCTTTCGATTTAGATACCACCTTTTTGGGTTTAAGGTCAGAAACAATATCTTCTCTATGAATATTCATAGCATGGGATACAATTTCAAAAATTGCATTTTTATATAAATATTTAGATTCTTTTACTAAGGATGCTATAGCCGTTTCTGGGTATTTTAAAACATCATTCGTTAAAAATTTAGGTTCGTCAATAGCTTTTTCAGGAGCAATTTTTTCAGGTACTAATCTCTTAACAAATTTTGCTATTGGCCCAATAAACCACACAAGTAAAAATGTATTGGTAATATTAAATATGGTATGAAATAATGATATCGCAACTGGAATTGCAGCAGCACTTAAATAAGGAGAGTCTGAACCAAATTTCATTGCAACCCAACTTACAAATTTCAAGAATGGATAGAAAAATATCAGTACCCAAACAACACCAATTAAATTAAACACTAAGTGGGCTCTAGCGGTTCGTTTAGCACGGAAATTAGCAACGATAGCTGCTAAGTTAGCTGTAATAGTAGTCCCAATATTTTCACCTAAAACCATCGCTGCAGCCAATTCAAAAGGAATCCACCCTTGTGCAGTCATGATTAAAGTCAATGCCATTGTAGCACTGGAAGATTGAATAATAACAGTAAGTAAAGTACCTATAAATAAAAAGAGTAAAACAGATAAAAAGCCTAGATCTGTATAACGAGACAGAAACTCTAATACTTCTGGGTTTTGTTTGATATCGGGGACAGCATCTTTTAGAAATTGTAGGCCAATAAATAGTACTGCAAAACCAATTATAAAAAGCCCCCAATTTTTAAAATTCTCCTTTTTTGAAAAAGTAAATGCAAAACCAAAACCAACTAAAGGAAGTGCAATGGTACTCATACTAACTTTAAACCCTAATATAGTAATCAACCAAGCCGTAATGGTAGTACCAATATTAGCTCCCATAATTACACTAATAGACTCCGTAAGTGTTAGTAACGATGCGTTTGAAAAGCTTACCACCATTAATGTAGTAGCGGAAGATGATTGAATTACTGATGTTATAAAAAAACCTGTAAGAATTCCCAAAAACCTATTGGAAGTCATTTTAGCAAGGATATTTCTCATCTTATCTCCTGCTAAACTCATGAGTGCATCACTCATCACTTTCATTCCAAATAAAAACAGTCCTAATGAACCAAAAAGCTGTAAAAAATCCGTAAAACCGTAATTCACAATGTAAATTTAATGTTAAGTAAACGTAAATATAATGTAAATTATTAAACTGATTTATAAAAAACAGTCATAAAAAAAGAAGGCTTTCGCCTTCCTTTTTTTTTAATAACACTTTTAATAATTACAATAAAAAATAAGAGTTAACTTATTAAAATCTAATTAAGATCCACACATTAAACAATCGTCATCTGGTCCTCCATTTTGAGATTTATTCAACATTTCTCTAAATTCTTCTGGACTCATAGGTTTATCTGAAACTGCATTAGTAAGAGATTCCACTTTTGCCTCATTAACTGCAACTATAGGCTCTTCCTTTTTAACTTCTTTTTTTAATGTGAACTTTATAGCATCAACTGCACTCTTCGTACGTAAATAATACATTCCTGTTTTTAAGCCACTCTTCCAAGCGTAAAAATGCATAGAGGTAAGTTTTGCCATATTTGCATTTTCCATAAACAGGTTCAAGGATTGAGATTGATCAATAAAATACCCTCTATGGCGAGACATATCGATAATATCTTTCATACTTAATTCCCAAACCGTTTTATATAATTCTTTTAAATCTTGAGGGATATCTACACCTTGAACAGAACCGTTAGCTCTCATGATTTCTTCTTTTAAATCATCATTCCAAAGCCCTAAGTTTACTAAGTCTTCTAATAAATGCTTATTAACTACAATAAATTCTCCTGAAAGAACTCTACGAGTATAAATATTTGAAGTATACGGCTCAAAAGCTTCATTATTTCCTAATATTTGGGAAGTTGATGCTGTAGGCATTGGTGCAACTAATAACGAATTACGAACACCGTGCTTTTGTACACTTTTACGCAATTTAGCCCAATCCCATCGTCCACTTAATTCATCATCTTTAATTCCCCACATATTGTGTTGGAATTCTCCTTCAGAGATTGGAGATCCTTTATAAGTTTCGTAAGGTCCGTCTTCTTTAGCTTCTTCCATAGATGCTGTAACTGCAGCAAAGTAAAGCGTTTCAAAAATTTCTTGATTTAACTTCTTAGCTTCATCACTTGTAAAAGGCATACGTAGCATAATAAATGCATCAGCTAACCCTTGAATACCTAAACCAATTGGGCGGTGCTTAAAGTTTGAATATTCTGCTTCAATTACTGGGTAGTAATTACGATCGATTACTTTGTTTAAGTTTTTTGTAACCCGTTTGGTTACTCTAAATAGTTCCTTATGGTCAAACTCTCCATTCTTAACAAACATTGGTAAAGCAATAGAGGCTAAATTACAAACCGCAACTTCTCCTGGAGAAGTATATTCCATAATTTCAGTACATAGGTTTGATGAACGAATCGTACCTAAATTCTTTTGATTACTTTTTCTATTTGCTGCATCTTTATACAACATATAAGGAGTTCCTGTTTCAATTTGAGACTCTAATATTTTTTCCCAAAGAACTCTTGCTTTGATTGTTTTTCTTCCTTTATCTTTTGCTTCATAAGCTAAATAAAGAGCGTCAAAATCATCTCCATGAGTATCGCATAAATCAGGACATTCATTAGGGCACATTAAAGTCCAATTACCATCTTCCTGAACTCTTTTCATGAATAAATCTGGAATCCACATTGCGTAAAATAAATCACGTGCACGCATTTCTTCTTTACCGTGATTCTTTTTTAAATCTAAGAATTCAAAAATATCTGCATGCCAAGGCTCTAAATAAATTGCGAAAGATCCTTTACGTTTTCCCCCACCTTGATCTACATAACGAGCCGTATCGTTATATACTTGAAGCATTGGAACTATCCCATTTGAAGTTCCATTAGTTCCAGAAATATAGGATCCAGTTGCTCTAATATTATGAATAGACAAACCTATTCCACCTGCTGATTGTGAAATTTTTGCGGTCTGCTTTAAAGTGTCGTAAATTCCATCAATACTGTCGTCTTTCATCGTTAATAAGAAACAAGATGACATTTGTGGTTTTGGAGTACCACTATTAAATAAGGTTGGTGTTGCGTGAGTAAAGAAACGTTTAGACATTAACTCATAAGTTTCTTTTGCAGCAGCTAAATCGTTTAAATGGATTCCTAATGAAACTCTCATTAACATATGTTGTGGCCGTTCAACAATGTTTCCATTTAACTTTAATAAATAAGAACGCTCTAAGGTTTTAAACCCAAAATAATCATAGCCAAAATCACGATTATAAATAATTGTAGAGTCTAACTCGTCTGAATTATCTTTAATTACTTTATAAACTTCATCACTTAAAAGTGGTGCTTTTTTTCCGGTACGAGGATTTACATATTCGTATAAATCTTTCATTACTTCAGAAAAAGTTTTCTTCGTGTTTTTATGAAGATTTGATACTGAAATTCTTGCTGCTAGTCGAGCATAATCTGGATGTGAAGTGGTTAATGTCGCTGCAGTTTCTGCCGCTAAATTATCTAACTCACTGGTAGTCACCCCGTCATAAAGCCCTTCAATTACCCTCATGGATATTTTTACAGGGTCTACGATTTCGTTTAAACCATAGCACAATTTACGTACTCTTGCCGTAATCTTGTCGAACATAATAGGTTCTTTTCGGCCATCTCTTTTAATTACATCCATTTGGTTCTTTTTTTAATAATTAGTTTTGGGGTAAAGAATCCTTTACCCATTATCTACAGTTAATATGTAGGTATTAGTTTATTTTAAAAATCCGCCCCTTGGGGGGAAAGCGGAAATTTTAAAAATCTGCGTCGAAACTTATTTTACCTGAATCTTCGTCTTTACCGGCATTAGCAACACCAGCTTTTTGGTATTCTGAAACACGCTTTTCAAAGAAATTAGTCTTTCCTTGAAGGGATATCATATCCATAAAATCGAATGGATTTTTCGTGTTATATTCTTTTTCACATCCGAATTCGACCAACAGTCTGTCGGTAACAAATTCTAAGTATTGTGTCATTAATTTAGCATTCATTCCAATTAAACTAACTGGAAGTGACTCAGTAATAAACACACGTTCTATATCTAAAGCATCTATTAAAATCCCTCTAATACGTTCTTTAGGAACTTTATTTACAATGTGATTATTGTGTAAGTGTACAGCGAAATCACAATGCAATCCTTCATCACGAGAAATTAACTCATTAGAAAATGTTAAACCTGGCAATAACCCTCTTTTCTTTAACCAAAAGATTGAGCAAAAACTTCCTGAGAAGAAAATACCTTCTACGGCAGCAAAAGCAATTAATCGTTCTGCAAAACTCGGACTATCAATCCATCTTAAAGCCCATTCTGCTTTTTCCTTAATCGCTGGAAAAACCTCAATTGCTCTAAAAAGTTCATCTTTTTCTTTATCATCACTCACATAAGTATCAATTAATAAAGAATATACTTCAGAGTGGATATTCTCCATCATGATTTGAAATCCATAAAAGAATTTTGCTTCTGTATATTGAACTTCAGAAACAAAGTTTTCTGCTAAGTTTTCATTTACAATTCCATCTGAAGCTGCAAAAAATGCAAGAATATGTTTGATGAAATAACGCTCATCGTCATTCAGTTTTTCTTTCCAATCAATAATATCTTGATGCAAGTCAATTTCTTCAGCAGTCCAAATACTAGCTTCTTGTTTTTTATACCAATCCCATAAATCATGATGTTGGATTGGGAAAATCACAAATCTGTCTTTATTTTCTTCTAAAATTGGCTCAACTACACTCATATTCCGTTTGCTTAAAAAATTATAATAGTCACACTTTTTTGTGTGTTAACAAATATGGAAATTTTTATGGCTTGTTTGAGAAAAATATTTTTTAGGTTTTCAACAAAGTTTTCAACACACACTTTTTTTTGGATTATTAATTATTTGTTAAATAATAATTATTTTGTACTGATTATCAGGTATTTATAATTTGCAAATGTTTTTATAAACAAACTGTAATTTTGTAGTTGATAACCCTCAGAGGAGCTATTTTTACAATAGTTTAGAGGTAAAATAACAGTAAAATTTAGAGACAATTTTTTAACAAAAATAAACTTGAATTTTTTGTCTTTTTAAAAATATAGCCGCTAAAAATTAATTTCAAGATGAAAAAAAAGAGAAAAAATGGTTTTAAAAATCTGAAGCAATTTTTTCTAACTCTAAATACCAATTTTCCCCAAATTTTCTAATTAGCGCTTCTTTTACAAATTTATAAACAGGAACTTTTAATTCTTGTCCAAGTGAACAAGCATCATTACAAATTGGCCATTTATGGTAATTAACCGCAGCAAATTCACTATAATCTTGAACCCTTACAGGATATAAATGACAAGAAATTGGTTTTTTAAAATCAACTTTCCCATCGTTATAAGCATCTTCTATTCCACAACCAGCAGTACCATTTTCAGAAAAAGTAACATATGCACATTCTTTACCATTAACCAAAGGAGTTTCTAATTCAGAAAGATCGGTAACAATATGCGTGCCTTGTTCTTCAATAGCTTTAATCCCTTCTGGACGTAAATATGGTTTAACTTTTGGGAAAATTTCTTTAAGTATATCAACTTCTTCCTTAGTTACAGGAGCTCCTGCTTCACCCTCTACACAACAAGCACCCTTGCAAGCGCCAAGGTTACAAACAAATTCCTTTTCGATGATATCTTCCGATACGATGGTTTTTCCTAATTGAAACATTTGGCAAAAATAATACAATTATCATGGTATTATACCTAATTTTGCCACATTAAAAACTAAAAACAATGGATTTTAATTTTAAAGAAATATTAACAGCAACAATGATTTTGTTTGCGGTTATAGATATTGTAGGAAGCCTTCCTATTATTATTTCATTACGTGAAAAAGCGGGACATATTCAATCTGAAATGGCATCTGTTATTGCTGCAGTTTTAATGATTGCCTTTCTTTTTGTTGGAAAACAAATATTAAGCTTAATAGGTATTAATGTAAATGAATTTGCAGTTGCGGGTTCGCTTATCTTATTCTTTTTAGCTTTAGAAATGATATTAGGAATTACATTGTTTAAAGAAGATGAAGATAGTAATCCAAAATTAGCATCTGTTTTCCCATTAGCATTTCCATTATTGGCAGGTCCAGGTACCTTAACTACAGTTCTTTCACTTAGAGCAGAATACGACATCCAGAACATTATTATTGCCATAATAATTAATATTATATTTATTTATATCGTTTTAAAAACTTCTGGTAAGCTTCAACGTATAATTGGTAAAAATGGAATAATCATTATCAGGAAAATATTTGGAGTAGTTCTTTTAGCTATTGCTGTAAAACTTTTTACTACCAACATTCAATTATTATTTAATTAAAATTTAGAATGAAATATTTCACTTACATACTAATAGTTGTTGCAATTATTTTAATCACTTATAATGTTACTTTTTTAGATTTTTCGAATCTTATGGAAGGTCAAAGCGGGGTAGCTTTAATTGGAATTGTAGCAGCTGCTTGTGCTATTTTGTTAGTACTTATATTGCGTACTTCTAAGAAAATAGCAAAGAAAAAAAGATACTAACTAATCTATTAATAACTCACCTTCTAATTTAGACTCTAGGCCCAATACTTTTTCAATCATATTGTCGTCTTTATTAAGTATGAGTTCAAAAGCATTACTACCATATAATTGTTGAGCAAGACTAGCTTTAAGGATTACTTTTATATGATCTAAATGACTTATAAATGAAGATTCTTGATCTATTCTTGAGTATTCTATAAATTCATTTAATAAACTTTCATCTACCTCATAATTTTCAACAAAACCTTCAACAGAAATATCTGAAAACTTCGTTCTGTTTTTTTCTAAGTATTCAAAAATAAAATAACTTGCAAAACCACTCCTAGAGATATATTCTAAAGTTTCATTTTCTAAACTGGTATCTTTTGAGACAAACACATCTGGGATAATACCTCCACCACCATAAACGACCTTTCCTTTTGGAGTAACAAATCGTAATGAATCTGCAATTTTAATACTATCACGACTTTCCATTTCTCCGTTTTCATAACGATCTTCATATTCATGATAATATGCATCATTTCCATTTCCATAAGGACGTTGTATAGAACGGCCTGTTGGTGTATAATATCTAGCTATAGTAAGCCGTACCGCACTACCATCTCCTAGCGACATTTCTCTTTGAACCAAACCTTTTCCAAAAGATCTTCTCCCAACAATAGTTCCTCGGTCATTATCTTGTAAAGCACCCGCTACAATCTCACTAGCTGATGCAGAATTTTGATTGATTAAAACATAAAGGCGTCCTTCTTCAAAACTACCTTTACTAGTTGCATATGTTTTCTCTTCTTTACCACTCTTGTTTTTGGTAATTAACAGCAGCTCATCATCTTCTAAAAACTCATCTGCCATTTGTTTTGCAGTCGACACATAACCTCCTGGATTATCTCGTAAATCCAATACCAAGCCCGTAATCCCTTCATCCATTAAATCTTCTAATGCCTCTTTAAATTCATCGTAAGTAGTTTCAGAAAAACGATTCACTTTTATATATCCAACCTCATCATTTAGTTTATAGGAAGCATCTACGCTTACCAAAGGAACTTCTTTTCGTTTTACTTTAAACTCCAACAAATCCTCTTCTCCTTTTCTAAATATTTTTAATTGAACTTTACTATTTATTTCTCCTTTAAGTCGTTTGGTAATACTATCTCTATGGATTGAGTCTCCAAATATTTTGTGTTCATCTGCATATAATAATCGATCACCAGCTTTAATCCCCACTTTTTCTGCAGGGCCACCCTCAATGGTTCTTATTACTGCTATAGTATCCTTATACACATAAAAGCTGACTCCAATACCTACAAAATTCCCTCGCATATCATCTGCAGTATCTTGATAAAGATTTGCAGGAATATATACGGAATGAGGGTCTAGGTTTTCTAGAATTCCGTTGACGGTCACATCTACAATACTATCGGTATTTACTTTATCTACATATTCGTAATCGATGTAGTCGATCAATCTATTAAGTTTATCTTTCTTAGAGTTGGATGCAAATATTTTATCTGAAGTATCACTAAAATTAAGTTTAGATCCTAAAAATATCCCCGCAGCAATTGCGATTCCTAAAAGTAAAGGCAGGTATTTTTTTTGAATCCCCATATATTAAAGCAATTCGGTTAAATGTGTGATACTAACACCAGCTTTCTCTAAAAACTTAACGCCTGAAGTGTCTTTATACTCCTCTACATAAACCAATCGTTTAATTCCTGCTTGATGAATTAATTTACTACAACCTTGACAAGGCGACATAGTGATATATAAGGTTGCTCCTTGACAAGCTTGATTAGAAGAAGCTACCTTTAAAATAGCATTTGCTTCGGCATGCAATACATACCATTTGGTAAATCCTTCGTCATCTTCACAAATGTTTTCGAACCCAGAAGGAGTTCCATTATATCCATCGCTAATAATCATTTTATCTTTTACAATTAAAGCTCCCACTTGTCTTCGGTCGCAATAAGAAAGTTTACTCCATTCCATTGCCATTTTAAGATAAGCAATATCGTATTTAAGCTGTTTTTCGGGTTTCATAAAAAATTAAAAACTAAGATAGAAAGCGAATTTAATAGGATTTACACACAATCAAAATTTGAAGGCGTTAAATATTGTATAAATTCTTAATGGTGATTTATTAAAAAGGCCAATTATTTTGAAGCATTGGAATAATCATCCCAATAACTATCGATGATATCACTAAAACCCAATCTCTTTTATTAAATCGGAAAATGGTTTGAAAAATAAAGCTCAAGATTAAAACAACTGCCACTACAATAATTTGTGCTATCTCAACTCCTAGAGCAAATTCTAATAAGGGTAAAATCTCATTACCTCCATTAATCATTTTATAGTAGCCTGCAAACCCAAAGCCGTGGATTAATCCAAAAAAGATAGTTATCGCATAAAACAATCCTACTTTTTCATATCGATTCTTTTTCCCAGAAGTAAATAAATTATACAAAGCAGTCACTAATATCGTAACAGGAATTAAAAACTCAATCCATTTACTAGAAACAGAAACGATGTTATAATTTGCTAAAAGTAATGATACGGTATGCCCTAGGGTAAATAAAGAAACTAAAATAAAGATCCGTTTCCAATTATTAAAATTATAGGCTGCTACCAATACAATCAAAAACAATATATGATCATAGGCTTGCCAATCCAACACGTGGGTCAATCCTAATTTTAAATACAACCAAAAATCTGACATACTAATGGGGAGTTAGTTTTTATAAATCAAAGATAGGTAATAAGAGTTAATTATTATTTTTAATCGAAATACCAAATCAACATTGATTTGATTCCTTTTTTGTTTTTAATGCAATATTCAGGTTAGAATATTACATTACCAGTAATTTCATGCTTTCTTTTTAACCTAATGAATAATTAAAAAGAGCCTCTATTCTATTGTAATCAAGACTTTTATTGTTAAAATATGTTAAATTATTACTTTGTTATGCATAGTACTGTAACATTTTTGTTTGTATTACGTCTATCTAATATAACAATCAATTAAAAACTTAAAAAACTAACAAAAATGAGAACTTTAAACAACAATCAAATCACACAAAAATTAAGTACCACAAAAACTTTTACTTGGAATTCGAAAAGACGTTTCAAATAATAGGAATCAGAAAACTTAAAAAATCAATCAATAAAAAACAACAATCATGAGAACTTTAAACAACAATCAAATCACACAAAAATTAAGCGCAACTAAAACTTTTGCCACACATTTGAAAAAAATCAATCGTGACTGAAAAAGAGAAAATGCTAAATGGAGATTATTACGATTCCAGAGATTCGGAATTGATAAAAATGTACCATAAAGCAAGAAGACAATTAAAAGAATATAACAACCTCGATTCTGAACTAACACAAGAACGTGAGCGGATTTTAAACGACCTTTTGGAATTCAAAGCTTCGGGCGTTTGGATTGAAACACCATTTTTTTGTGATTATGGTAAAAATATTTCAATTGGAGAAAACACTTTTGTTAACACAAATTGTATGTTTTTAGATAATAACAAAATTAGCATCGGAAAAAATGGACTAATTGCGCCTTTTGTCCAAATATATACCGCAAGTCATCCTTTGAAAGCATCTGAACGAATAATTGGAAAAGGAATTGAATCTCGTTATCTGACTTCATCAAAACCAGTTACAATAGGAGACAATGTTTGGATTGGAGGAAGTTCTGTGATTTTTCCTGGAGTAATAATTGGAAATAATGTAACTATTGGCGCTGGAAGTATTGTGACAAAAAATATTCCTGATAATAGTTTAGCATTTGGAAATCCTTGCGAAATAAAAAGAGCACTCTGAAAAAACGTGTGGCAACACCGTGTATAATTAATTGCTTGATTCTCGCCTACTAGGAAATTCCTTCGGAATTTCCTCTGGTTCGTATTCTTTTACTAATTTAGTTGCTAGCCAACGCAACGAAATCATACACAAACACGTTGTATGCAATATTTTAAATGGCTGAACCTATTAAAATGAAAAATATTAATTTAAAACTATACATGTATGAAAAAAATTAGATTGTTAACAATCATTGCAGCATTAACCATGACCATCGGTGTTCAAAAAACCTATGGTCAAGCCGCTATTTTAGCTCTTATATTTGGTGATAAAGTTGCCTCTGAAGAATTCAACTTAAGCTTAGAATTGGGGTTTAATTTTTCAACAGTATCTGACTTTGATGAGGATCTTAAAAGAACAAACGCAACCAACTTTGGAATTGCAGGTAATTTTAAACTATCAGAGAAATTTTATTTTAGTCCAACAGTATTCTTTCTGTCAAAGAGAGCGTTTAAATTCTCTTCATATTCATTAGATACAGGGAATAGTAATTTAGATTCTGAATATATGAACGCAAGTGGAACCTCAAATCTTAGCTATATTGATGTTCCTTTAATCATGTGGTATCAAATGGATAAAATAAGAGTAGGTCTGGGGCCACAAGTTTCTTTTTTAACGAATTCAAACTTACTATTTAAAGGAGCTGACGGTGATTTTACACAAAATATAAAGAGTGATACAAATAACATGGATTATGGTATTTTGGCAAGTTTAAGTTATGAATTAGGGAAAGCGAGAAAAGGAAAAGGAATTTTTATTCAAGCGAGATACTATCAGGGGTTTGCAGATATTTATGACAATCAAATTAGTACAGGAACAAATAAAGGGAGTTATTTCTCTGTGCATATCAGCTTGCCATTTATTACAGATCAATTAGCTGAAAAAAATCTGCAGACTAAATAATATATACTATGAAAATTTTTAAATATTTTTTTTCACCCATTCTTTTGACCTTACTTTTAACTTGTTCGTTCTCCTGTAATTCTGACAAAAATGCGGTTAAAATGACAGAGCAAGACGCTGAAGATTTCTATGATTACGCCTATCCCTTAGTAATGATGAAAATTAGCCAAGACGCAATGCTCACTTCTCCATTGCGTAAGAATGATAAGTTGAATAAGTTTATCATGTTTAAAAAACTGGCGCAACCAGAAAATACAGCCGTCGTTTTAGGTAATAGAAATACACTGTATTGTGTTGGTTGGGTTGACCTTAGCGAAGGCCCAGTTTTATTCGAAATTCCTAATATGGGAGAGAGGTACTTTGTGATGCCTTTAATTGATGCTTGGACTAACACCTTTAAGAGTTTAGGCTCTCGTACTACAGGTCAATCAGCCCAAAAGTATTTTTTGACATTGAGTGATTTTTCTGGAGAAATTCCATCTGGATATACACGTATAGATTGCCCAACCGCAATGGTTTGGATAACAGGTCGAATACAATCTGACAATGATGCAGATGCAATAATAGTTAATAAGTTGCAGGACCAATATGTGCTAGAATCATATAAATCTTCATTGGGAGAAAAAGATCCACTATCAGAATATGACCCAGCTTTTAAGGCGGTGGAAGTTGAAAAACCAGTTCCTTTTTCATTAAAAATGAGTGCAGAAGATTTTTACAATACCTTTTTTGATATGTTGAAAAACAACCCTGCTGCTAAAATGGATACTGATTTTCTTCGGAAATATGATTTTATGGATAAAACAGATGGATTGACCTTTTCAAAATTGGACATGGATGTTCAAAAAATTCTGAAAGAGGGGTTAATTTCCAAACAAAAGAAATTTGCTCAAATTTTTTATGCAGGTAATGAGCAAAAATCTGCTTGGGATTTTAACATTGAACAAATGGGTACTTGGGATACAAATTATTACCGAAGAGCGTACTTTGCAGTATGGGGTATTGGAGCCAACATTCCTCAAGATGCAGTTTATGGTGTTTCTCAATTGGATGGAAAGCTTAACCAATTAGTTGGTGATAATACGTATAAAATTTCGTTCCCACCGGGTCAAACTCCAGAAGTGGGTGGTTTTTGGTCTATAACGGCTTACTCTAATGAAGGGTATTTAAAGCATAATAATGAAAATAGATATTCTACAGGTAGCAATCTGCCTTTAACGTATAATAAGGATGGCTCATTAGATATCTACTTATCAGCTACGAAACCAAAAGAGGTGCTAAACTATAATTGGATTCCAACTCCTGAAGGAAAATTTAAATTACTGTTTAGAATGTACTGGCCTAAAAAAGCCATTTTAGATGGTTCTTATTCCTTACCAAATATTGAAAAATTATAATTTCTAATAGATAAAAAAAACGACTATGAAAAAACAACTATCAATAGCATTGTCATTATTTTTAATAATCACATCAACAATTTTTGGGCAAGAAAAGCCGAAAGATGCTTCTCAAACGACACTAGATTACAACAATAAACTGTACGATGCTTATCCATTTGACGATAAGACAAGCTTTGAAGAAGCCCAAAAAGGGCATATAGCACCATTGCCAAATAATGGTGTTGTAAAGAACGCTAACGGAAGAGTTGTATGGGACTTGAGTGCTTTTCAAGCTTTTATTAAACAAGGAGAAAAATCTCCAGAAACGGTCAATCCTAGTTTGTGGAGGCAAAGTCAGTTGCTTATGTATAGCGGGTTATTTGAAGTTGTTCCTGGCGTGTATCAAGTTCGCGGTGCTGATCTTTCAAACATGACAATAGTTGAAGCAGATGGCGGTTTGCATATTTATGACCCTCTGATTTCTATGGAAACTGCGAAATATGCGTTAGATCTTTATTACCAGCATCGCCCTAAAGTGCCGGTAAAAGCCGTTTTCTTCACGCATTCTCATGTAGATCATTTTGGCGGTGTTGCTGGAGTTGCCTCGCAAGAGGATGTATCCAATGGGAAAATAAAAATATATGCCCCGGAAGGATTTTTAGATCATGCCATAGAAGAAAATATTTTTGCAGGAGTAGCCATGTCAAGAAGAGCGAGTTACATGTATGGAAATGTTTTGCCTCCAGATGAAAAGGGACAAATCGGTGCTGGTTTGGGCGTAACTACTTCAACCGGAACACCTGGAATTTATGCACCTACAGATATAATAAAAGAAACAGGAGAAAAGCACGTCATAGATGGTATTGAATATCAATTCGTAATGGCTCCCGGCTCTGAGGCACCATCAGAAATGATGTGGTATTTACCTAAATATAAAATGATTAATACGGCTGAAGATGCGGTTCATACCATGCATAATTTATATACGCTTCGTGGGGCTAAAACCAGAGATGCATCTAAATGGCCTACTTATTTAAATCAAGTTCTTCAAAGTTTTAGTGAAGCCGAAGTTGCCATTGGAATGCATCATTGGCCAGTTTGGGGCAAAGAACGTGTAAGCGGCCATATTAAGTCTCAACGAGATACCTATAAATACATGCACGACCAAACTTTACATCATGCAAATATGGGAGCAACAATGAATGAGCTTCCAGGCTTGATTGAAATGCCTGCTAGTTTGGTTAATCAATGGGGGACGCACGGCTATTATGGTTCTATGAGTCATAATGTTAGAGCGGTATATAATTTTTATTTGGGATACTTTGATGGGAATCCAGCCAATTTAAATCCAATTCCTCCAGTGGAAGCGTCAGTAAAATACGTGCAATTAATGGGGGGAGAGGATAAAGTTCTTGCCGCAGGAAAACAAGCTTATGAAGCTGGCGAGTATCGCTGGGCCGCTGAACTTTTAAATCATTTAATTTTCGCGAATCCCGATTCTCAAGAAGCAAAGAACTTACAAGCCGATGTGCTAGAGCAAATGGGTTATCAAGCTGAAAATGGCCCTTGGCGTAACTTCTACCTTACTGGAGCCTTCGAACTTCGCAATGGCATAAAAAAGAATCGCACAGCCAAAACCAGTAGTCCCCAAATAATCGCGAACATGTCAATGGAGCTCATTTTTGGTTACATGGGAATTCAATTGGATACAGAAAAAGCTGCAGGAAAGAAAATTACATTGAACTGGATATTGACAGATGTTGATGAAAAATACACCTTGTTTTTAGAAAATTCCGTGTTAAACCATTGGCCAAATAGTGAGGTTGACAACCCAGATGCAACGATAATTATGGAACGTACCACTTTAGATGCATTCTTACTAGGACAGATAAAAATGGAGGAGGCTATTAAATCGGGTAAGATTAAAATAAAGGGAGATGCAAAGCAATTTATGACAGTTTTAGGTTGTCTGGATAACCTCAACAATTATTTCTATTTTAATATTGTAACACCATAAGACCTTACACTTGACATTTTTAATAATGCATAAAGGGACTTACAACTAACCAAGAATAAACAATAAAAGACAAACGGCACACAACAAGATGTATAGTGCATACCCTTTGGGATACGCACCATACATATAACGTTAATGGGTTACGATAATAAAAATATACGTACCATCTTTTTTTAAGATCGGGTACTTTTTTACCCTTAACCTCTTTTTTAGGAACAAAAAGTTTAGGTAATGAATAGTTTACTTTCTTCACTTGTATTGTGATTATTTTAGGGTACCTTTTAGGGTACCTTAGGCCTTTTTTGCTTTCCATAAATTTAATTATTTAAGCATTAAAAGCTCAAAAACCCTTTAATGTAAAGGGTTTTTAATTTTGTACTCAAGGCGGGAATCGAACCCGCACGCCGTGAAGCACTGGATTTTGAATCCAGCGTGTCTACCAATTCCACCACTTGAGCAGGTAGATGGCAAAAATAAACATTTAATTAATAAATATTAATAATTAACTCCTTCATTTTTTGGTTACTTATATGGTTTCATTTTACATTTGCCAACAACCAACAAATCCTCTTTAAAATGGACATCCATATTCCTGAATCTAAAATTTTTGCTTGTAAACAAAGTGAAGAGCTAGCCAAAAATATTGCAAAACATTACGGAATACCACTAGGTAATGTAATTACATCAACCTATAGCGATGGAGAGTTTCAACCTTCTTTCGAAGAGTCCATTAGAGGTAGTAGGGTTTTTATTGTTGGATCTACGCATCCTAATAGTGACCATTTAATGGAAATGCTATTAATGTTGGATGCAGCAAAACGTTCTTCAGCAAAACACATTGCTGCTGTTTTACCTTATTTTGGTTGGGCACGTCAAGATAGAAAAGACAAACCTCGTGTACCCATTGCAGCTAAACTAGTTGCAAAAATGTTAGAAACAGCAGGTGCAACAAGGATTATTACTATGGATTTACATGCCGATCAAATTCAAGGATTTTTCGAAAAACCAGTGGATCATCTTTTTGCTTCTACTATATTTTTGCCTTATTTAAAATCATTAAATCTTGATAATTTAACCATTGCTTCTCCAGATATGGGAGGATCTAAACGTGCTTATGCTTATTCAAAATTTTTAGAAAGTGATGTAGTAATATGTTATAAACAACGTGAAAAAGCAAATATAATTTCTCATATGGAGCTTATTGGAAATGTTGAAGGAAAGAATGTGGTTTTAGTAGATGATATGGTTGATACTGCCGGAACACTTGCAAAAGCAGCAGATTTAATGATGGAGAGAGGTGCATTGAGTGTTAGAGCAATTTGTACTCACGCAATTTTATCGGGTAATGCTTACGAGAAAATTGAAAATTCTATGCTTGAGGAGTTAATTGTAACCGATTCTATCCCTTCAAAAAAGGACAGTCCAAAAGTGCGAGTATTGAGTTGTGCAAAGCTTTTTGCTGATGTAATGGTAAGTGTAAATGCAAACAAATCTATTAGTACAAAGTTTTTAATGTAACTTTCAGTAAACCAGCTAGAATACATTTAAAAAAAAGAGCTTTATTTTCTTTTCTCTATTCAGAAAAAATCGCATCTTTGCACCCGCTTTCACCAAAAAGGTGGGCATAATTAATAAACATAAAAAATAAAAATGAAATCAATTACAATCAACGGATCTCAAAGAGAAAGCGTAGGTAAAGTAGCTACTAAAGCCTTACGTAATGCTGGTCAGGTTCCTTGCGTAGTATACGGAGGAGATAAGGCTATTCACTTTTCAGCAGAAACATTAGCGTTTCAAAAATTAGTTTACACTCCAGATGTACACACAGTAGTAATTGCCTTAAAAGATGGTTCTAAAATAGAAGCTATCTTACAAGATATTCAATTTCACCCAGTAACAGATCAAATCTTACACATCGATTTTTATCAAATTTTTGATGATAAAGAAGTAAGTATGGATATACCAGTTCGTATTTCAGGAAGTGCTCCTGGAGTTCGTAATGGTGGAGTTTTACGAATTGTTAACCGTTCATTAAGAGTAAAAGCATTACCAAAAAATCTTCCAGATTTCTTAAATGCTGATATTTCTGAAATGAAAATCGGATCAGTTATGACCGTTGCAGATTTAACTGGTGAAGGTTTCGAAATACTTCAGGACGATAACAGAGTTGTTTGTCAAGTTAGAACTTCTCGTGTTGCTGTTGAAGACGAAGTGGATGAGGATGCTGAAGGTGAAGAAGGAGCTGAAGGTGAAGAAGGAGCTGAAGGAGCTGAAGGAGCAACAGAAGGTGCTACTGAAGAATAAAATCTTTCAAAAAAATATACTTAAAAAGCATTCTATTTATATGGGATGCTTTTTTTATTTTTACGAAAGTTTAATAATCTTATGTTTTCATTATTAAGAAAGCTTTTTACAACTAATTCAAACAGATTTCTAACTGAGGGCGATCCTATGAAAAAATTTCTCATTGTAGGTTTAGGAAATATTGGTCCTAAATATGAAAATACACGACACAATATTGGATTTAAAATCCTTGATTTTCTCGCTGAAAAAGAAGATCTTACCTTTGAAAGCAAAAAACTTGGAGATGTTACTACATATAAATTTAAAGGAAGAACATTTTTATTATTGAAGCCAAGTACGTTTATGAACCTAAGTGGAAAAGCTATACGGTATTGGATGGAAAAGGAAAAAATACCTTTAGAAAATTTATTAGTTGTTACCGACGATTTAAATTTAGATTTCGGAACTTTTAGAATAAAAACTAAAGGTAGTGATGGAGGTCATAATGGATTAAAAGATACGCAACTAGTATTAAATACTACTAAGTATAATCGTTTTAGGTTCGGGATTGGAGATACCTTTTCTCAAGGAAGACAAGTAGATTATGTTTTAGGAAATTGGATTGAAGAAGAAAATAAATTACTCCCTGAGAGACTTGAAAAAGCTGTTGAAGCTATTAAATCTTTCGGATTAGCTGGAATTAATAACACCATGAATTCCTTTAATGGAAAATAGAATGCAAGTTTATAAATCTTTATCAGCTTATAATAAAGTTAACCCCACCGTGGTTACGATTGGAACTTTTGATGGAGTTCATTTAGGGCATAAAGCAATATTAAAACAATTATTTAATGCTGCCGAAGAGGAAGGTTTAGACTCTGTTTTACTTACTTTTTTTCCTCATCCTAGAATGGTTTTACAAAAAGAATCTTCTGTTAAGCTTATCAATACTATTAATGAACGTAAAGAATTAATTGAACAAACGGGAATTTCTAATTTAGTAATCCACCCGTTTACAAAAGAATTTTCAAGATTAACTGCATTAGATTTTGTAAGGGATGTTTTGGTAAATCAATTGAATATTAAAAAAATAATCATTGGTTATGATCATCAGTTTGGAAGAAACCGAAATGCTACCATCGATGATTTAATAGAATTTGGGAAAACCTTTAATTTTGATGTTGTAGAAATTACTGCTCAACAATTGCAAAACGTATCTATAAGTTCTACTAAAATAAGGAATGCATTAAATGAAGGCAATATATTAACGGCAAATGAATACTTAGGGTACCCTTTTATGCTTTCAGGTATCATAGTAAAAGGGAAAGGAATTGGAAAAACATTAGATTTCCCAACAGCCAACCTAAAGATTGAAGAGGAGTATAAGCTCATTCCAAAAAATGGAGTGTATTTAATACAGTCCTTTATTGATGGGAAAGAAGTTTTTGGACTAACTAATATAGGTACCAACCCAACTGTTGGAGGCATTGATAAAACCATAGAAACCTATTTTCTTGATTATAAAAACGATCTTTATGACAAGGATATTCGTTTAAACTTTATTAAAAGAATTAGAGAAGAAAAAAAGTTTGAATCTAAATCTGCATTAAAAAGAGCAATTAAAGAAGACGAAATATTCGCTAGAAATTATTTAAATAAAAATGAATAAGTTTCTTTTCAAACAAATTGACAATACAGGAATAAGCCTCTTTAGGATTATTTTTGGCTTGTTAATTACTTTGGAAGCATTTGGCGCCATTGCTACAGGTTGGGTACGTCGTGTATTAGTAGAGCCCGATTTTACATTTAATTTTATTGGTTTCGGTTTTTTACAATCTTTTGTTGGTGAAGGGATGTATCTCTATTTTGCATTAATGGGGGTTTTCGGGGTTTTTGTGATGCTAGGTTATAAATATCGAATCGCAATGTTTTCCTATGCATTATTATGGACAACAGTTTATTTAATGCAAAAAACATCCTATAACAACCATTATTATTTAATGGTATTATTATGTTGGATCATGGCATTTTTACCAACAAATAGAAGGTATTCTTTAGACGCAAAGTTTAACCCATTATATAAATCTTTATCTATGCCTCAATGGGTTAAGTGGGCATTAATTTTGCAGGTTGGAATAGTATTTTTCTATGGATCAGTGGCAAAGTGGTATCCAGATTGGTTAAATGGTACTGCTCCAGGAATGATTTTAAAATCTAAAAGCCATTATTATATAATTGGAGATTTATTACAACAAAAATGGGCTCATTATGTAGTAGCTTACTTCGGAATTATTTTCGATTTGATTATAATTCCTTTGTTATTATGGAAAAAAACTAGATTGTTTGGTTTTTACCTTTCTCTGTTTTTTCACTTATTCAATTCAATTGTATTTCAAGTAGGTATCTTTCCATATATGTCTATTGCTTTTGCACTGTTTTTCTTTACTTCTGAAGCTATTCAAAAAAGGTTTAAGCTTAAACCTGAAATTTATCAAGGTGATACGGTTATCATTCCTAAATATAAAAATATACTGATTGGTATATTTTTTGTTTATTTTATATTTCAAATAGTTTTACCACTTCGTCATTGGGTAATTCAAGATGATGTTCTTTGGACTGAAGAAGGACACCGAATGAGTTGGCGAATGATGCTACGAACCAAAAGTGGCACTTTAACTGTAAGGGTTGAAGATAAACTTACAGGAGAAAACAAGGTTTATGATTATAGAAAGATGTTATCAAACAAACAAAATCGTTCGGTAAAATCTAAACCCGATTTAATGTGGCAACTAGCTCAAAAAATCAAAGGTTTAGAAAACGAAAAAGGAAATGATGTTGCTATTTATATGAACTCTAAAGTGAGTGTAAATGGGGGGCCATTTTTTCAATTCACCAATCCTGAAATAGATATTGCATCCCAAAAATGGGATCCTTTTTGGCATACAACATGGCTTTTACCATCGCCAAAGGATTTTCATAAAAAATAACCCCGAAAAAATACCTTTATAAACCCCTCAATTTTCCTAAATTGCACCCTCAAAAGTTTTAAGAAAATGTTACAAGTAAACGAAATACGCGAAAACAAAGAAAAATACATTCAAGCCCTTACTAAAAGAGGATTTGATGCTACTTCAATCTTTGAAGAAGTTTTACAAACAGATGAATTACGTAAAGCAACTCAATCTAAATTAGATGAAACTTTATCGCAATCCAACACATTTTCTAAAGAAATAGGAAATCTTTATAAAAATGGAGAAGCTCAAAAAGCAAATCTATTAAAAGAAAAAACTTCTCAATTAAAAGAAGTTTCAAAAGAGTTAAATGATATTCTAACGAATGCTATTGAAAAACTTCAACAGTTACTATTTACCATTCCAAATATTCCAAATGAATTAGTACCAGCTGGAAACGATGAAAATGATAATGAAGAAGTGTTTATTGAAGGTGAAATTCCTGTACTTTCAGAAGGTGCATTACCTCATTGGGAATTAGCTAAAAAATACGATATCATTGATTTTGAGCTTGGAGTTAAAATTACAGGAGCTGGATTTCCAGTTTATAAAGGGAAAGGAGCACGATTACAACGTGCTTTAATCGCTTACTTTTTAGATAAAAATACCGATGCTGGTTATACCGAATATCAAGTTCCACATTTAGTAAATGAAGCTTCTGGTTTTGGCACTGGTCAATTACCTGATAAAGAAGGCCAAATGTATCATGCTACCGTAGATGATTTATATTTAATACCTACTGCAGAAGTACCGGTTACAAATTTATTTAGAGGAGATTTAAGAACCCATTCAGAATTACCAATTTTATGTACGGGATATACACCTTGCTTTAGAAGAGAAGCAGGAAGTTATGGAGCTCACGTGAGAGGTTTAAACAGATTACATCAATTTGACAAAGTAGAAATTGTAAGAGTTGAAAAGCCAGAACATTCTTATACTGCTTTAACTGGAATGGTAACTCATGTTAAGGATATTCTTAGAGAACTAAAATTACCATACCGTATTCTTAGACTTTGTGGTGGTGACCTAGGATTTACAGCTGCTTTAACCTATGACTTCGAAGTGTTTTCTACCGCTCAAGATCGTTGGTTAGAAATATCATCTGTTTCAAACTTTGAATCTTTTCAAGCAAATAGATTAAAGTTAAGGTATAAAGATGAAGATGGTAAAAACAAATTGGTTCATACCCTTAACGGAAGTGCTTTAGCATTACCAAGAGTATTGGCAGGAATCTTGGAAAATTATCAAACCCCAGAAGGAATTAAAATACCTGAAGTATTAGTTCCTTATTGTGGTTTTGATATGATAAACTAAATTCTTTTTATTTGAATCCACTTGTAACAGTTGATTGGCTTTCTGAAAATTTAAATGACCCTAATTTGGTGATTTTAGATGCTAGTTTGGAGAGTAATGTAGCAAATATCGAAGTTAAATATCCAAATATTCAAATTAAAGGAGCTCGTTATTTTGACTTAAAAGGAACCTTTTCCGATCTCGAAAACCCATTACCAAACACGCTACCTTCTCCAGAATATTTTGCAATAGAAGCAAGAAGACTAGGGATAAACAAGGATAGTAAGATTGTGGTTTATGATAATATTGGAATTTACGCTAGTCCTAGAGTTTGGTGGATGTTTAAAACAATGGGGCACGAAAGTGTTTCAGTATTAGATGGTGGTCTTCCAGAATGGGGAACTAGAAAATTACCTATTGAACCTATTCAAGGTAAAGAAATCCTTGAAGGAAATTTTACCGCTACGTTTAATCCAAATTTTCAGAAATCATATGCTCAGATTTTAGAAAATATTTCAACTGAAGAAGCAATTGTTATTGACGCTCGATCTAAGGATCGGTTTTGTGGACTCGTACCAGAAACTAGAGAAAATTTAAAAAGCGGATACATACCTAATTCTGTTAACCTTCCATTTTTAAGAGTTTTAAATGACGGTAAATTTTTACCTAAAAAAGAAATTAAAGCTGTTTTCAAAGAATTAGAAATGGAAAACAAACCTCACATTTACACTTGTGGCTCTGGATTAACAGCTTGTATATTAATCTTTGCTTCAGAATTAATAGGCAAAAAAGATCTTTTCTTATACGATGGTTCTTGGACAGAATGGGGTCAGATAGATGGAGCACCCATCGATAAATAAACCTTCATTTTTTGACATTTTATTAAGAAATCTATTTCCTATCTTTATCCCATGCGCAAAATTGTTTTTTTCTTATTTTTTCTGTCGTTAACTACTGTTAATGCGCAAAACGATTTACTTGCTAAAAATTATTTTGAACAAGGAGAATACGAAAAAGCACTTGCTTTATATACCAAGCTTTATAAAAAAAACAAAAACTTTAATTTTTTTAAAGCAATTGTAGCTTCAAATCAGCAGTTAGAAAACTTTAAAGAAGCAGAAAAGTTATTAACTGACAAACTAAATAATAAAAGAGTAATACCTCAACTCTACGTTGAATTAGGATATAACTATTCTCTTCAAGGAAATGATTCTCTCGCTAATATCAATTATGATAAAGCGATTCTATTTGTAAAAGAAAGTGAAAAGTTTAATTACGGTCGTAGTATTGGAAGTTCCTTTGAAAAATATAGTCTATTAGATCAAGCTATTGAAACTTACGAAACTGCTATGGAATCTTTTCCAGAAACGGATTATAGCTACCAATTAGCACGTCTTTATGGAGAGCAAGGGAATCTAGAAAAAATGTTTAATAGCTATCTAGTATTAATTAAAAATAATCGCTCTTATCAGGGAATTGCTCAACAAAATTTCAGCCTTTATATAACAGAAGACCCTACTGAAGAAGCGAATATTTTACTTCGTAAAGCATTACTTCAAAAACTTCAAAAGCAACCAGATATCTTATATAATGAACTACTAAGCTGGTTGTTTATTCAACAAAAGGAGTATAAAAAAGCATTTACCCAAGAGAAGGCTATTTACAAACGAATGGAAGATAACGACATGTCTGGAATTGCAGATGTTGCTTATATTGCCACCAGCGATGAAGATTATGAAAATGCAACTATCATTGTAAATTTTCTAATTGAAAATGCTTCCACTCCTGAAGAAAGAATTGCAGGACACCAACATTTAATGAAAATTAAATTAAAAACTGCTTCTAAAAAAGAGTATTCTAAAATTGAAAAAGATTACGAAGAATTATTAACTGAATTTGGAAAAGAGAGACCAACCTATCAACTTCAAATAGATTATAATTATTTTCTTGCTTTTCAATATAACAAAAAGGAAGTAGCCATATCAAATTTAAAAGAATTATCAAAAAAATCATTAACTCGATATCAAGAAGCCAGAGTTAAAATGTTATTGGCAGACATTTTAGTATTTGATGAAAAGTTTAATCAGGCATTGATTTATTATTCGCAAATTCAAAGTGAAGTAAAAGGCGATTTATTGGCTCAAGAAGCGCGTTTTAAAGTTGCAAAAACAAGTTATTATAAAGGTGATTTTACTTGGGCTCAAGTACAATTAGATGTTCTTAAAAAATCTGCAACACAGTTAATTGCTAACGATGCCATGCAATTGAGCTTAATGATAAAAGATAACTCTTTGGAGGATTCTACTCAAACGGCATTAAAACAATATGCTAGAGCTGATCTACTTACATTTCAGAAAAAGGAAACCGATGCAATTTCAGTTTTAAATAACTTATTAGAAAATCATAAAGGAGAAAAAATTGAAGACGAAGCCTTATTGAAATTAGGAGAATTATATGAAGTTAAAAAGGATTTTGAAAAAGCTGAAGAAAGTTATTTAAAATTAATTCAATTTTATAGTGAGGATATTTTAGCAGATGATGCGTACTATCGTCTAGCAAAATTATACGAAACAAAACTTAACGATCCCCAAAAAGCAAAAGAGTATTATGAGTTTCTAATCTTCAACTTTGAAGATAGCATTTACTTTGTTGAAGCTAGAAAAAAATTCAGGATGCTTCGGGGCGATGAAATAGAATAATTATGATTGTATATAATGTTACTGTAAATATTGAAGAAAGTATCCATGAAGAATGGCTTGTTTGGATTAAAAACCACATCCCACAAGTATTAGCAACAGGTAAATTTATAAGCGCTACCCTAACTAAAGTTCTTGTTGAAGAAGAAATGGGCGGTACTACTTATGCGATACAATACAGAGCAAAATCTCGTGAAGCATTAGACAGCTACTATCAAAATGATGCAGATAAATTAAAAAGTGAAGGGTTATTAAAATTTGCAGACAAAATGTTAGCATTTAGAACCGAACTAGAAATTATAGATGAGTATAGTGTAACACACCATTAAGGATGTCTGTAAAAGCAAAAAAACATTTAGGCCAACATTTTTTAAAAGATGAAGAAATTGCAAAAAAAATTGCAGACACCTTAACTCTTAAGGGTTATAATAATGTTTTAGAAATAGGTCCTGGAATGGGTGTGCTTACTAAATATCTTATTGAAAAAGATATCGATGTAATTGCAATGGAATTAGATTCTGAATCTGTAATTTACCTTAATGAACATTACAAAAACAAGAATCTTCAAGTAATTCCTGCTGATTTTTTAAAATTTAATTTAGATAATTTTTTCGATGGTGAACCTTATGCTATCACTGGAAATTTCCCTTATAATATTTCTACTCAAATAGTTTTTAAAACGCTCGAATGGCGGGACCAAATCCCAGAATTTACTGGAATGTTTCAAAAAGAAGTAGCCAAACGTATTTGTGAAAAAGAAGGCTCTAAAACCTACGGGATTATGTCTGTATTAGTTCAAGCGTTTTATAATGCCGAATATTTATTTACAGTCCCTCCCACTGTTTTTAATCCTCCTCCAAAAGTAGAAAGTGGAGTGCTAAGGCTTACTAGAAAAAAAGATTATAGCCTTGCTTGTGATGAAAAAATGCTATTTAAAGTGGTAAAAACTGCCTTTCAACAAAGAAGAAAAACACTGCGAAATAGTTTAAAAGTCTTTAATATTTCCGATAAATTAAAAGAAGATACTATCTTTGGGCAACGACCCGAACAACTTTCGGTTTCTGAATTTATAATGCTCACTCAAAAATTGGAGAAGGATGCAATTTCAACTAACAGCTGATTATTTAGAAAATGTAACTCAACTCATTGCCAAGAAAGATGGTAATGCTCTTAGGGAATTATTACACGAAGTCCATTTTGCTGATATTGCCGAACTCCTAGAGGAATTAAAATCTAATGAGGCTATTTTCCTTATAAAATCTTTAGAAAGTGAAATTACTTCTGAAGCTTTAATGGAATTGGATGAAGATGATAGAGAAAAAATTCTAAGTCGTCTTTCACCAAAAGAAATTGCCAAAGAAATTGAAGAAATGGATACCGATGATGCTGCCGATGTAGTAGCAGAGCTCGATGATCATATTCAAAAAAAGGTAATTGAAAAAATTGAAGATGAAGAACATGCTTCAGATATTGTTGAGCTTCTAACTTATGAAGAAGATACTGCCGGTGCATTAATGGCGAAAGAGTTAGTACAAGTAAAAGAAACTTGGACCGTAGCTGGATGTGTTAGAGAAATGCGAAGACAAGCAGAAAATGTTACTCGTGTTCATTCTATTTATGTAACCGATAAAGATGGAAAATTAAAGGGTCGTCTTTCATTAAAAGACCTTTTGACAGCATCTGCTAAAACTCATATTAGCGAAGTATATATTCCAAAAGTTGATTATGTAACTGTTGCGACCGAAGATGAAGAAGTAGCAAGAATTATGCAAAAATACGATTTAGAAGCCATTCCTGTTGTTGATGAAAATGGAGTTTTAGTAGGTCGGATTACCATTGATGATATCGTAGATTTTATAAAAGAAGAAGCTGAAAAAGATTATCAATTAGCTGCAGGTATATCGCAAGATGTAGAGGCAGATGATAGTATTTTTGAACTTACAAAAGCAAGATTGCCTTGGTTAGTTTTAGGACTTTTAGGTGGGTTAGGTAGTGTTTATATTTTACAAGGATTTGATGAAGCGTTATCTCATTATCCCATATTATTTTTCTTTACTCCATTAATTGCCGCTATGGCTGGTAATGTAGGGGTACAATCCAGTGCGATTATTGTACAGGGTTTGGCAAATGATGTTGTTAAAGGAAGTTTATTTAACCGGCTTTTAAAAGAAGTTGGGTTGGCATTAATTAATGGTACTATCTTAGGTTTATTATTGGTTCTGTTTGGAGCAATTGTAGGTCAAGATTATATGGTAAGTATCACAATTGCAGTTTCTATGCTTTCTGTAATTATTATCGCAGCACTTATTGGGACATTTGTACCTATTATTTTAGATCGAAGAGGTATCGATCCAGCTATTGCAACTGGCCCATTTATTACTACTAGTAATGATATATTCGGAATTTTTCTGTTTTTTTATATCGCTAAACTCATTTTAGGATTTTGATTTCTGAAGTCTTTACCAAACAATTTATAGTTCCTAATTCAGCAATAGATATTAGGAATCACGTTAATAACTTGACCTATATGGAATGGTGTTTAGATATTGCAGAAACCCATTGGAATTTGAGAGCAACTCAAGAGTTTCAAGAAAAATATGTTTGGTATGTGATTCATCACTCTATCGATTATAAAGCGGCTGCTTTTGAAGGAGAAAAGTTAGAAATTAATACATGGATAGAAAAAAACGAAGGAGTAAAAAGCGAACGACGTTATAAGATTACTAGAATTAAAGACAGTAAAGTTTTAATTGAAGCTAAAACTATTTGGTGCTTATTAGATAGTAAATCTTTACGACCAACAAAAATTCCCAAAGAAATTAGTACCTTGTTTATCTAATTACTATAACTGTGAAGTCAATAAATATAAAAGAAAAGTTTTCAGAATTCAGTAAAAATTGGCACCCTCACCAAATTGCTATTGTAGACGATATGCAAGTGCTTTTAGCTAAAATAAAAGGAGAGTTTGTGTGGCATCAACACGAGAAAGAAGACGAATTATTCCAAGTTATAAAAGGGACTTTAGAAATGCATTTTAGAGATCGCGTTGAAATAGTAAAAGAAGGTGAAATAATAGTTGTTCCCAAAGGAGTAGAACATTGTCCTATCACAAAAAACGGAGAGGAAGTTCACGTTTTACTATTCGAAAAACTGACTACGGCTCATACCGGAAAAATCAAACATAAAAACACGGTTACCACCTATCCAAAAATTTAAATTGTGAAAATTCTTCATTTAGATCATAATCACCCATTACTGATTAATCAGTTAAAAGAGGTTGGATTTAACAACTTTGAAGATTATAATTCCTCAAAGGTTGAGATTGAAAAAACAATCTCTGATTATGATGGAATAGTAATTAGAAGTAGGTTTAAATGTGATCGCACTTTTATAGACGCTGCCACTAATTTAAAATTTATTGCTCGTGTTGGTGCAGGTCTAGAAAGTATCGATATTCCTTATGCAGAATCTAAAGAGATTATTTTAATTTCTGCTCCCGAAGGGAATAGAAACGCGGTTGGAGAACATACTTTAGGGATGATTCTTTCCTTGTTTAACAAGCTTAATAAAGCAGATCTTGAAGTTAGAAAAGGATTATGGAATCGAGAAGAAAATAGAGGTATTGAATTGGATGGAAAAACCGTTGGAATTATTGGTTATGGAAATATGGGGAAAGCTTTTTCAAAAAAACTAAAAGGCTTTGATTGTAACGTAATTTGTTTTGATATAAAAGATAATGTTGGTGATGAAAATGCTACACAAGTATCATTAACACAATTTCAGAAAGAAGTAGATATTGTGAGCCTGCATACTCCATGGACACCTCTAACAAATAAAATGATTAATACCGAATTTATAAATCAGTTTTCAAAACCGTTTTGGCTTATTAATACAGCGAGGGGTAAAAGTGTAGTAACTTCAAATTTAGTAAATGCATTAAAAGAAGAAAAAATACTGGGTGCTGGATTGGATGTATTAGAGTATGAAAAAAGTTCGTTTGAGTCTTTGTTTTCTACTGAAATACCAAAACCACTTGAAGAATTATTAGAAATGAAAAATGTGATATTCAGTCCTCACGTTGCAGGTTGGACTATAGAAAGTAAAGAGAAATTAGCACAGGTTATAGTAGACAAAATAAAAAAACATTTTAATTAATTTAAAACCCGAAACATATGAAACGAGTTACAGGATTAGGAGGCTTTTTTTTTAAAACTGAAGACCCAAAAGCTACTAAAGATTGGTACAATATTCATTTAGGGTTAAACACCGATGATTATGGCTGTACTTTTTGGTGGAAAGATGAAAATGGCAATAAATGTTCTACTCAATGGAGCCCATTTAAAAGTGACACCAAGTACTTTGAGCCTAGTAAAAAGGAATTCATGATGAATTTTAGAGTTGAAAACTTATTTGAATTATTAAAATTATTAAAAAAGGAAGGTGTTACTATTGTAGGAGAAATGGAAGAATATGATTACGGAAAGTTTGGTTGGATACTAGATAATGAAGGTAATAAAATTGAACTTTGGGAGCCTATTGATAGTGCCTTTTTATAATATTTATTACTTTTACAAAACAATTGAAAAAATCAACAACAATGAGTGAAGAAAACAACAAATCATTTGAAGAAGAAGCTAAAGAATCTGCAAATGATTTTAAAGAAAGCTGGAATGACGTAACCCATAATGGAGAAAACAAAAAAGTTTTAGCTGGTGTTTTAGGGATTCTTTTTGGATCACTAGGAATCCATAAATTTGTACTAGGATACAATAAAGAAGGGTTTATACAAATATTAATTTCATTTTTAACTTGTGGTGCAGCAGGTATTATTGGGTTTATCGAAGGAATTATTTACTTAACTAAATCTGATGAAGAGTTTTATCTCACCTACCAAGTTGGAAAACGACCTTGGTTTTAAAAAATCAATTTATAGAATACTAAAAAAGCCCTTGAAAAATAATTCAAGGGCTTTTTTATTTTAAGTATTACTCTTTAATAATTCTTCTTAATGGAATTGCAGCTTGGATTCCCTCTTCTTTAAGTTTTGAGTAAATATTTAAAGCTATTTCACTATCTGTTTTTAAAGTATCGGAAAACGTAGTCCAATACAGTAATGCAAAGCTTAAATTACCTTCTGGGTCATATCCGTAAAAATAAGTTTTTGGGGCTGGCTCTTTAAATATATTAGGATGATCTAAAGCAATGGTATTAAATAAGTTTATTACTTTTTCTGGTTCTGCATTAGCAGCAGTTTTCATTAATATTTTACTTCTTCGATCTCGATTAGTAAGGGTGTAATTATTTACTTTTTTTGATATTAAATCTCCATTAGGAATTATAGATTCATAACCCGAATAGGATTTAATATTACTAGATCTAATTCCAATATTGGTAACTACTCCCATTTCTTGATCAATTTCTATCGTGTCCCCAATATTTATAGGTCTTTCAAAAGCTAATATCATCCCTGAAATAAAGTTTAATACCACATTTTGCAATCCAAAACCTATACCTACACCTAATGCACCAATGACATACCCAAGTTTACTTAAATCTATACCTGCAGCAGAAGATCCTATATATAATCCAACACTTACTAATATTATTCTTAAAATTAGTGATACTGCTGGTGTAACTCCTTTAGGAAGAGTCTTAATCATCCAATCATCTCTAAAAATAATTGCTGTTAATTTCGCTACAATTAGAGTTATTACTAATATCCCTAAAAACGAAAGAATTCCACCAAAAGAGATTGTCATTTCTCCTACCTCCCATTCCAAGATCATAAATTCATTAGTCTTATTAAGGATATACCCCATGATTCCAAACCCCTTTAGAGTAAATAACATCCAAACAATCATACCCGTCCAATTTAAGATAGGCTGTATTCGTTTCTGAGTTATTGCAATCATATTTGTTAACGAATGAAGGCTATAATCCTTTTTAAACTTAAAAATTATAATTACTAAACTAATTAAGACCTTAACGGCTAAGTAAACAATCATTCCTAACACCACTGAAGTATATACCCCTACAGTTAAGAACTTAGCTAAGCTTACCATTCCTATAATATTACTTATTATAGAAATAATTAATAGAAAAATAAATAGGGCTCCTACCCTTTTAAAAGTTTTATTAATTTGTGAAAACTTTTCAGGGAATTCCTTAATAATTTTGATTCCATAATTTAAAGCAATAATTAATATTAATGAATTCAATATCAAAAACCATCTATAATAAGGGGCTTCTATTCCAATAAAAACTTCAAAAAGTTGAATTAAAAAATCTACAAATAATAAAACTAAAAACCATCTAAACTTAACAACGGTTAGTTTTGGTAATAAAAAAATGGTGCATAATAAAATAATAAGTATCTGGAATTCTATTAAAGCAGGAATTAAATCCTCATAAAAAAAGATTGAAATTAATACACCTACTACAAGTGATGAAGAAATAGGGTGCGCTAAAACAGTTTTTGCTTGTTGCTCAATTAAAGTTTTATTTTCTAATAAATTATTATTCCATCTTTTATTAATTCTAAGCATAAATAATAAAAGAATAAGTATAAATATTCCTTGAAATACTGCTGCTTTTAAATTTAAAGAATAGAAATTTTTCAACTGTAATTTATTCTCTTTAAGGCCAGAAATTATACGTTGAGTATTACTTTCAGAACTTACTGGAATAGAATCTTTTCCTACTTTATGAGACTCCCAAATTGGTTTACTATCAAATTCAAAATAATTCCTTTTAATTGCTTGTTGCGCACTTTCAATTTCAGATATAACTTCATTTATGGTGAAAAATATTTCTACAACAGATTTTTGAATAGAATAAACACCATTCATTCTTTCTTGAGCCATTTTAGCAATATCATTTAAGGAAGAAATAGATTCATCTAAACTTATTATTAAGTCTTTAGAATTGGAGTTTTTAGAGAGTATTTTCTTTGTTTCTTCCCATTTATTTATTTCTTCATATAGGTCATTTGAAATACTACTTATTACCTCAGTTCTTGATTTTATTGTCTCTTGAAAATCATTTAGTTTGGACTTATAATTATTCCATTCAGTATTTCTAACCCTTAAAAGTCTTAGTTTTGACTCACTAATTTCACCTATGACGGTGTCTTTTTTTTGATTAATTTCTACAGAAACAATCTTCATTATAGAATCAATCTCAATAATACTTTTACTAGGTTTTAGGGTTTCCCTTAATTTTAATAATCTTTCTCCTAATTTTTCAGCTTCAGATGGAATGTTTTCAACAGCTATAATTTCTTGGGCAGGTGGGATACTATCTATACTAGTAGTAGAGGGGTTTTGCGAAAATGATTCCGTAGTAACGAGTAATAAAAATGAAAAAAATAAAAATCCTTTTACCAAATAATTTAATTTATTTATTTGCTTCATAATTAAGTAGTATTAGTGATTAAATGTAAGGATTTTAATCTGAAAGGTTTTTTAACATTATAGCTGTCATTTCTTCTAATGTAGTATTGTTTTTCCATCCCCAATCCTTTTTAGCTTCACTATCATCAATACTTTGAGGCCAAGAATCTGCAATTTTTTGTCTAAAATCTGGTTTATAAGATATTTCAAACTTTGGTAAATGTTTTTTAATGCTATCTGTTATTTCATTAGGGTTAAAACTTAAGCCAGAAAGGTTATAAGAACTTCTTATTTTAATTGATTCCTTAGGAACTTCCATTATGTCTAAAGTAGCTCTAATAGCGTCATCTATATACATCATAGGTAACGTGGTTTGTTCGTTTAGAAAACAAATGTAATTTTTATGCTTTACTGCTTTATGGAAAATATCTACTGCATAGTCTGTAGTACCACCACCGGGTGCTGTTTTAAAACTTATTAATCCTGGATAGCGAATACTGCGAACATCTACTCCATATTTTTTATGATAATATTCACACCATCTTTCCCCTGCTTGTTTACTAATTCCATAAACGGTTGATGGCTCCATAATTGTTTTTTGAGGAGTATCTTGTTTTGGAGTTGTAGGCCCAAACACTGCAATACTTGAGGGCCAAAAAACTTTCTTAATTTTTCGATCCTTTGCTAGATTTAAAACATTAAACAACGAATTCATATTTAAATCCCAAGCACGCATAGGGAACTTTTCTGCTGTTGCAGATAACATGGCTGCTAATAAATAAACATCTGTAATTTCATACCTAATTACAACATCTTCAATCCCTTTGTAATCCATAGCATCTAGAACTTCGAAAGGACCATCTTTACTTAGAGTTCCATCATCTTCCCTTATATCTGTTGCTACTACTTTATGATTTCCGTACTTATTTCTTAAACGTTCTGTTAAATCGGTTCCTATTTGACCCGACGCTCCAATAATTAGAATTCTTTTCTTCAAAATATGTGATTTTTTGTTGTGTAAATATACGGATATTCTCCCCTTTCACATTCACTTAAAATTAACTATTATATGCATTTAGAACTTGTATATTTGCAGCTATACCTATTAATAATATGAGATTTTTTACTTTCTTTTTAATTAGTCTAATTGTTTTTTCTTGTGGAAACAACACCGAAGAAGTAATTCAAGATCCTGTTACACAAAAAATAAATTTCAGTAAGTATGGTAATAATAATTTTAAATTACCTCTAATTTCTAATAATGCAAGAGCTGAAGTAATTAAATGGGGAGCTTTTGAAGATTTTGAAGAACAAGCAAAGACCATCAATGGACATACAATTGAAGTTATCCAAGATAAATCAAAACAAATGGTTTCTCATATCGATTCATTAATGAAGAAAATTCCAGATACCTTAAACAATCCTGTTATTTTTTCAAGAGTCCTCGTTGTTAAAACAAGAGCAAAATTGTTAAATCAAGAAGTAAACAAAGTGCATTTAGACTCTATTCGCCTTCAAGATTATTTTAATGAATTAAATATTTCTATTAAAAATTTAATCACTCAAATTAATGAAAAGATTGAGAAAGATGCTATTGATATGCAACGAGTTGATAATGAAAAACAAGAATTAGAACTTCAAAAACAATTTCTAGATTCTGTTTATAAAGCAGAACTAGAAGATCAAAAAAAATAATATCCCTAATCACTTAATTATAAAAAGAAATGAAAAAAACTATTTTTAAAATTGCTGTTTTAATAGCAGTTGCACCTATGTTACTAACATCATGTGGCAACAAAAAAGAACCTAATAAAGACTTATCTGAAGTAGCTGATGATGCTCCGCATGGTATTATTCTTGAAAATATGGATACTTCTGTTAATCCAAAAGATGATTTTTACAATTACGTAAATGGTAATTGGATGAAACAAACCAAAATTCCAGATGATAGAACAATTTGGGGTGGATTTTCAGTTTTAAGAAAATCTACCGATAAAGATGTACTTGAAATTATAGCAAAAGCTAAGGAAAGTGGAACTTATGATCCGAGTACAGATCAAGCAAAAGCCTTATTTTTATTCGATTCTAAACTAGACATGGATGCTCGTAATGCTGCTGGAATAACTCCATTACAACCTGCATTAGACGCTATTTCCAGTATTAATAACTTAGAAGATCTTCAAACCGTTTTAATGACGGTTCCTAATGTAAGTTCTCCATTTATGGATTTTGTTTCTTTTGCAGACCTAAACGACAGTTCTATTAATGCAGCATATATTTTTGCGAATGGTCTTGGTCTTGGAGATCGCGATTATTATTTAGATACGGACACGAAATCTGTTGAAATTCGTGCAAAATATGTAGAACACATTTCAAGAATGTTACAATTTTTAGGTGATGATGAAGCTTCTGCAACAGCTTCTGCTGAAAAAATTCTAGCGATGGAAACTCAATTGGCAGAACCTCGTTTAGATAAAATACAAAGTAGAGATGTTCGTAATTTTAACAATCCAAAATCAATTTCAGAATCACAGTTGTTAATACCATCATTCAATATAGAAAAAATGATGGCTGATAAACAAATTAAACAAAAAATCGATACACTAATTGTGGCTCAACCCAAATATGTAAGTGCATTAAATTCATTTTTAACAGAACATTCAATCGATGACATTAAAACTCTTTTACGTTGGGATTCTTTTGTTAGTAGTGCTGGTCGTTTAACTGAAGAAATTGAAGTAGCCAACTGGGAATTTTATAGTAAGTATTTAAGAGACGCTAAAGAAAGAAGACCTGCTAAAGAACGTGCATTGGCAACAGTTAATAATAACGTTGGAGAGGCATTAGGACAGTTGTATGTGGATGCCAAATTTCCACCAGAAGCAAAGGAAAAAGCAGAAGTAATGATTGCTAATGTAATTGCTTCGTATAAAACACGTATTCAAGTTTTAGATTGGATGAGTGAAGAAACCAAAACTAAAGCCATTGAAAAATTAGATAAATTTACCGTAAAGATTGGTTATCCAGATAAGTGGGAAGATTACTCGAAAATGGAAGTTAAAGAGAGCAATACTTATTTTGAAAATATAACTGCAATTAACAAATGGTCAACTGCTAAAAATTTATCTGAAATAGGTGAACCTGTTGACAAAACTAAATGGGGAATGTCTCCACAAACAGTAAATGCTTACTTTAATCCATTAAATAACGAAATTGTATTTCCTGCTGCGATATTACAACCTCCCTTTTATGATTATAAAGCAGATGATGCTGTTAACTATTGTGGAATTGGTGCCGTAATAGGTCATGAAATCTCACATGCATTTGATGATAGTGGTGCTCGTTTTGATGCCAATGGTAATTTAGTAAATTGGTGGTCTGAAGAAGACTTAAAGCAATTTACAGCTAGAGGAGATGCCTTAGCTGAACAATACAGTAATATAGAAGTTTTAGATAGTGTTTACATCAATGGGAAATTTACGCTAGGAGAAAACATTGGAGATCTTGGTGGAGTTTTAGGAGCATATGATGGCTTACAGTTACTTTTCGATAAAAATGGAAGACCTGAAGACATTGATGGTTTTACAGCAGAGCAACGATTTTTTATGAGCTGGGCTACTGTTTGGCGTACTTTAACAAGAGATGAGCAGTTACGAACTCTTATTAAAACAGATTCACATTCTCCTGGAATGGTAAGAGCAACCCAACCTTTATTAAATATTGATGCTTTTTATGAAGCTTTTGATATAAAAGAAGGCGACGGTATGTATCTTCCGGTAGAAGACCGAGTACGTATTTGGTAATATCTTTTTACTCAAAAACAAAAGACTCATTAAGAATTTATCTTAATGAGTCTTTTGTTTTTATGCTATTCTAAATTCATAACTGTCGATAAAGTGTCTTTCACTTTTAAAGACAATTCGTCAATTAATACTTTTTTCTTTACAATAATCGCATCTGTAATTATGAAGGGCTTAGGCATCATATTTTTAGCCCTATTATTGATAGTAAATTGAGGATGATCTAATAAGTCATAGGAATATTCCATTACCGTAAATGTAACTTTTTTATCTTTCGAAACTTCATAAGAAACTTCTAAGCTATCGCTGTCAGAAATATAATAACGAACCAGTTCTTTACTTTTAATTTTTTGAGATGAATTATTCTCATTGGTATTTAACGGTAAGCTTTGCCCGTTAAATGTTAGCGATTTAAATGAATCTACTTCTTCAGAATATAAACTTATTTGGTTTACTGTTCGTTTAGGAATAATAGTAAAGGTTACCATTTTTGAATCGTTAATAATGGTATCCTTATTCAAAACAGCATTAAATATTGGAATCTCTTTATTGGGAGCTTCAATTGCAAAACTATAGCCACTATTGTATTTACTCCCTGAAGCAGATTCAATAAAATTAGATGCATCTTCAGGGTTTTCTCCTAAATATCCTTTTGTCCATTCATCCAACATTTCATCATATGTTGCCCAGTAATTTGCATCCTTATCAGCATCTAAATAATAGACCAAACTATTTGGTTTTTGTCTTTCTGAAGTAAAGTCACTTGATAAATGAGCTTTAATAAAGAAACCAATAGCTAGTAAAATAAAGACTATTGAAAGTGTTCTTTTCATTTTATAAAAACCAATTACGGAAAGTAATATCCCGAAAAGTAATACCGTAAACAAGCAACTTCCCACCAACATTTTTAATCCCAATCCTACAGGGAAAAATTGAACCAGAGGAGCAAACATAAAAATTGCAATTGCTCCTATAAAAACCATTAAAATTAAATTAGGCCTTTGTTGACGTATTAGGATCCATAGAGACAGAAGTCCTAGAAAAACTGGAATGATAAAAAAAGCAGCTCCTTTTAAATAAATAGCAACTAATACATTTATGATTAGCCAAAAAACAAGAGGAGCAATTAATAAACTAGCTATATTATTATTTTTTGAATATTTATGGTAAACACAAAATAAAATTCCTAAACTCAATAAAACAAAAAACGAAATATAGGTATGTCCGTTATAAGTAAACCCGTGTTGTATTTCAAGATATTGTGGATATAAAACTAAAATAAGTTTCCATCCGTAAAAACCAATAATACCACAAATTAAAAGTGATAGTGTAAATGGAATAAAACTTTTCACAATAGATCTTCCTGAGAGAACTTCTTTTTTAATTCCATAAAAGATTAAAACAAAAAATAATAGAATCGCTATAATCAACATAGGAAATATCCAAGAAAAAGGATAATGAATCATTTTAAATAACGGAACATTTATATACACATCATCTTCATTAGATTTTAAAGAACTTATATCTGCATCCCCAAAATAATGTACCAAAGGAAGTAAATACTCTCCTTGATGTTGAAGGGTATTTCTATCTAAATTTTCATAATTATCATTTGCAGTATGGTAATCAAAATGGTCGTCTATAAATGCAAAAAAGAAACCATCTATATCTCCACCTTCTCTTAATACTGTAGAATCAGTATCATTTGGCAGCATTTTATAAATACTATACATTAATGAGGAAGCAACTGGGAATTTAACATCTGCTTCAATAAAAGCATTTATTAAATTCTTATTTCCTCCATTAGTTTCAACAATCATATTACTAGGACCACCACTACCTCGAGCCTCAAAATTTAGTGCAATTCCAACATTTTTTGCCCAAGGATGGTTATTTACAAAAAGGCGAGCTCCGTCCAATCCTACTTCTTCAGCATCTGTAATTAAAACTATAATATCATTTTTTGGCTTTTTACCACTTGCTAAGTAAGCACGAAGTGTTTCTAAAATAGTAACCACTCCACTTCCAGCATCACTGGCACCAAAGGAAGGTGTTAAAGCACTGTCGTAATGAGATAATAACAATAATGATTTTCCATTTCCAGTTCCTTTAATGTTAGCAAGAATATTTTTTGATTTATCTAGGCTTTTCCATTTAGGATTCAACACAAATCCTTCTTGAACTTGAGTTTCTAAACCTAAATTCTCTAATTGTTTTATTATATATTCTCTAACCCTAGCGTGTTCGGCTGTTCCTATATAATGAGGTGCTTTCGATATTTCTTTTAATGGAATTAAAGCCCTTTCTGTAGAGAATTCAGTTTCTGGAATAGATGCTGAAGTTCCTCTCTGCGGCATTAAACTATAAAAACTATAATAGACTAAGCCAATAATTAAGAAGACAGAAATTAGTGATTGAAAACGTTTCATAAAGGGAATTTTTGAGCTTTAAATGTACTATATAAAATCAAAAAAAAATATAGTTAAACAATTAAAAGCTGCTTTATAAACTAAAAGAGCAAAATTGGTAACAAAAAAAGGCTTGGTTAGTAACCAAGCCTTTTTTATTTTATAAAAGTAAACTGATTAATTAGAATTTACTACAATTTCATCTAATTCGTAAGTACCATCAAAATCTTCTTCACCACTTCCTGTATATTTAAATCCTATATAACCTTTACCATCAATACAATCTAAACTAACATTACCAGAAGGGAACCAATCGCCGTAAAAATCATCATCCTGAACGATATAAGCAGCTGGTAAACTATCCCAAGTACTTGTTGCTATATTAGCAGGGTTTCCATCCCAATCACTTGAAAATAATAACTCAAAAGTACTTCCATCTGAAAAGCTATTAGACGTTTTAAAGTTGATAGTTTCTCCATCCTGAGCATCAAAATCAATTTCTGGCATAATTAACCAAGCAATCGTACTGTCATCATCTGAGTTATAAGAACCTATAGATGCAGAAATTCCCAAAGAAGGGTTACCGTTACCTCCATCATTAAAATAAGCTTGATAATCTCTAGAACCTTCTTGAATATAATTAGTCCAACCATTACCTGTTACAGACTCTCCTTCTTCTTGTGTTTCAAAGAACTCACTAAATATAACATTACTTCCTGTTGTATCTGCTAATCCACAATCTACCTCAACAGGATCACAACGATCTGTACTGTCAAAATGAATGGTTTCTGGAGTATTAACAACCATATTAAAAGTATCTCCAAAATAATTATAAGTTAAAATACCATCTATAAACCCTCTTCCTTGAGGAACCTCAATAGCTTTAAAATCTGAAAATGTACTCGTACTCAATATTACAGCTAAACCTTCAGCACAGCTCTCTAAATTACGTTCTCCATCAAACTCATCTCCTGGTTCTGCTGCAAATGTTTTACGATTTTCACCCAATGCATCATCTTTATTAAACTGCATATCGTTTAAGCGCACATATAAATTGGTTTTATCTGAAGAGAAGTCAGAAATATTAATTGGTAGTGGTGTAACTTCCTCTAACTCTACATCTCTTATAATAGTTTGATCCATTAATGATTCAGCAATAGCTTCTACTTGACTTCCATCTCTAAATCCTAGAGATAAAACGCCTCCGTTATATCCTACCGATAATCCATCAAGCTTGACATAAACTTTTCTACCAAACTCATAGGTTGTAAATAAAGGGCTAACATTAATTAATACTTTTACTCCTCTTGTTGGGTTAGCTGCTAGGTCTTGTAGTACTAATTCTTCATATATATTTCCTGCTTCATCATTTGAGATAACATAACCAGAAATATATAAATTACTTTCTGTAAAGCTTAAAATATCATTCCCATTGACATTCTGTTCTTGTTCTAATAATGAGTTTAATGCATTAATTGTAATTATTTCCCCATCAATAATTGGGGCAACAGGGTCTGTATTTGGCACATCGTAGTCATCATCTTTTACACATGACAACACCATTGTCATTGCAAAGAAAAAAGCTAGTAGTTTATAATTTTTTATTGTTTTCATTTTTTTAAATTTTATTTTTATTAGTGACGATTTAATCCGTCTATAATTTTTATTTTAAAATCTTACGTAAACATTTACGTAGTAAGATGCTCCTGTTCCAAAGAAATAACGAGGTCCGAAAACCGAACCATACTCTCGTGATTTATCTTCTTCTAAATCTCTATAATTTGTTTTTCTACCTTGTTCAAATCCACCAGTAACATACTCTTGATCTAATGCATTATTAATAGATGCAAAAAATCCTATATAATATTGATTTATTTTCCATGATTTACCACCTGTTACATTTACTAAAAAGTAATCATCAAATTTTTCTTGTTTTAATAATTCCTTTGCAACTTCTGGATCATAATCATTAAAAGGTTGCCCGTCAAAATCGGTACTAAAATTATCAGAACGTGCTAAATTGTTAATATCGATATAAGCATTAGAATAATAGTTAGTAGTTAATCCTACCCACCAAAATTTAGGGTCTCTATATTCTATTCCTAATTGATAAGCTCTTTCAGGACCACCTGCAACATGATAATTTTTTAATTTTGTTGTTCCATCACCAAATGATATTGGACCGTCTAAGTCATCGCTTGTTATGTATAAATTAGGATTGTTATTATAAGTGTATTGCCCCATAGAAGCTGCGCCTTTTAATTTTAATGTAGGAGTTACTTGTGCCTCTATACCTAATTCTGCCCCAATATGTTTTTTCTCAACATTGGTCATTACTTCTTGAATAAATGCATCTTGTTCTAAACCTAAACCTGAAATATTTTCAGTAAAATAAAAACCTAGATCACTTCCGTCTTGAAAATTAGAATAAAACCCTGTTATTCTAGCCTTAACAATTGGGGATCTAAAAATATAACCTATATCAACATTTTGAATTTTTTCACTTTCTAAACCAATAGTTACATTGTGGTTTTGACGTGCATTTGTAAAAGTGTTTCTAATAGTTGGTGCTTTAGATAAATAACCTAGATTCACATCTATTAAATGTTTCCCTGTTACTTTATAAGTTGCTCCTCCCTTTACTCCAAAGTCTGTAAAGCTTTGTTTTTCACCTTTACCAAAGGACTCAGTTCCTGGATAATTTCCGTTTTCATATAAACCATTACGTTGATAATTGGTATTAGATACTGATGCTCCTAAATAAAAATCAACTCTATTATATTTAAATTGAGCTTGAGCAAAACCAGATAATACATCTGAAGTTATTTCATAATTGTACTTATATCTGTCACCTTCTTGAGCTATTCTATTTCTATTTCTAAGGTCACTCTGCGCTACATCTCCAACTAGAATATTAACTTCTCCATCTTCTCCTTCAGCAAAAAAATCTACATCTAAAAATCCTGTACCACCTAATAAATCTTTTAATTCAGCAAAGTTTTCACTTTTTAAATTTCGATAATTAATACTCGCATTTAATAAAATATTATCGGTTATCTGAGTATCAAAAATAGTGTTTACAGTAAACTGCGTGTCATCAATTCTATCTTCTTGGATTGCATAAATAGAATTTCCACCTGTAGAAGTTGAAATTGCATTTCCTCTATAAAGAGATTCCCAATCTAATTGACCATCATTAACAAATTCCTGTTGTGCTAAATAAGCGTTCTGAAAATCACCCGCTGTTGGATTTGGGTCCTGTAAAAAATAACTAGGTAATCTTTGATAATAATTACCTAAAGGATTTCTTCCTCCACCCAAATAAGCTTCTTGACCAGCTATTTCAACTAATCGTGTTCCTCCATGGTCTACTCGAGTATTTCCTATACTTCCTGTTTGATAGGAAGCATTTGTATTTAAATTGGTTTTTTCGTTAATTTTCCAATAGTGGTTTAGCATAAACACAGGCTCTTTAATATTACGAACACGACTGTTTCTTAATTCTCCATTTTGGTAACCCCAATTAGGATTGTAACGAATACCTTTTAAATCTTTTACTTCCTCTGTAACTGCAGTTGAACGTCCTCTACGGTTTGGTGTGTAAAAAGTAGTGAAATTTAATGAATGTTTATCGTTTATTGTTTTTTCAACTGAAGCAAAAAATGAATTTGCATCATATAATGTTCCGTCAATAAAACCTTCTTTTCCAAAACGTCTAGATGCTAAAAATGAATAAGCCCATCCTGTTTTTGAAACTCCACTATGGTAGGATGCCATAATACGTCCTTTATAACTTCTATTTGCAGCAGCAAATGAAACTCGCCCGCTTTTTCTGTATTTTGAAGCTCTCATTACCATATTAGTGGTTCCTGCAAGATCACCAAAAGTGTAATCATTAGCTTTTAAACCCATAGTAAACTCACGATTTCTTTGAACATCGTTAAGTCCACCCCAATCTCCCCATTGTGGACGACCGTTGAATTGTTTATTCATTTCTATACCATTGATTAAAACCTTACCATTGGCATTATCTAAACCTCGAGGTCTAAAGAAAGTTGCACTAAAATCGAATGCTGCGGCATTTAAAAAAACATCTCTTGACGCTTGTAAAAGTCCAGAAACATTAGTTGCTGCACCTCCTAAATCGCCGTCTAATTCGTTATCAGAAAGGTTAATAACTCCAATTTGGGACTCTAATTCGGTTAAATCTATATCCATTATTATTGGGTCTAGATTAATGGTTTCTCCGTTTTGAATGGTAATAGGAATACTTTGAGTAATGTAATTAAGTTTGCTTACCACAAGAATTTGTTCTCCCTGAGGAAAATTAGTTCCAGTTAAAACAAATAAGCCTTCATTATTTGTCTGAGTATCAATATCACTCGACAAAATTCGTATTTCTACGTCAGGAATTACTTCACTCGAATGTGTATCTACCACCCTTCCCTTTATGATGGCATCTTGAGCTAATAAGGTAAAACTACTCATAAATGCTAAGCATAAAGTAAAAATGATTTTTTTCATTCTAAATTTGGTTTTTAGTTAATAATTAATCGATTGCAAAATTACATTATTTAGATGAATTAATTACTTTTGACACATCTTAAAAAGAGAAAATAACCTTAATATAATATAACAAAATAATGAAAATTAAAGCTTCCATTCTGATTGTCTTTATCTTATCATTTTCAGTAACCTTTTCGCAAGAAAAAAAGGCATACAAAGTGAACACTATAGCTTTTTACAATTTGGAAAATTTATTCGATACCGAAAATGACCCAATTACTTTTGATGATGACAGAACTCCAGATGGCAAAGATCATTGGACTGAAGAAATCTATCAGGATAAATTAAAAAACATGGCTAAAGTAATTGCTGAGATAGGTGCTGATGTTTCAGGAACAACTCCTGCCATTATTGGTGTTTGTGAAATTGAAAATAGAAAAGTTTTAGAAGACTTAGTAAACCAAGAATCCTTAGTAAAAAAGGATTATGGAATTATACAATTTGATTCACCAGACCGAAGAGGAATTGATGTTGCTTTTTTATATAAAAAAAAGCTATTTACTCCAACTAATTATAAAGCCGCTGAGTTGTTAATTTATGATGACAACGATAAATCTAAAAGGGTTTTTACTCGAGATCAATTAGTGGTTAGCGGAATGCTAGATGGTGAGAAAATGCATTTTATTGTAAACCATTGGCCTTCTAGAAGTGGAGGAGAGAAAAGAAGTCGACCAAAAAGAATTAAAGCTGCAAAATTAAATAGACAAATCATTGACTCATTATTTAGTGAGGATCCTTATGCAAAAATTATTACTATGGGTGATTTAAATGATGATCCTACTAACCCAAGTGTAAAAAAACATTTACAGGCTAAAAGAAAAACGGAAGATCTTAAAATAAAAGAATTGTATAATCCAATGGAAGATTTGGCTAAAAAAGGATTAGGGTCTTTAGCTTATAGAGATAGCTGGAATCTATTTGATCAGATTATAATATCTACTGAATTAACAAAAAAAGATTTTACAAGTTACCGTTTTTACAAGGCGGGTATTTATAATAAAACTTATTTGGTAAATGCTCACGGTAGATATAAAGGGTACCCTTACCGAAGCTTTGCTGATGGAGGCTATACAGGAGGTTATAGTGACCACTTTCCTGTTTACATCTATTTGGTGAAAGAGAAATAATAACCGCAAAAAATTCATAATAAAAAAAGCTCCAAATAGAATTACTATTTGGAGGCTTTTTTTATTTAATTCAGTAAGTATTAATTAAACCAAGACCCCCAAGGAATTCTACTTAAGATTAATACCAATGCTATAGTATAAAATATTGCAACTGTTTTAAATTTTTGAGCTGAAGTTTCTTTCTTTTTATGTTTTGAATAACCGATGGTAATTAAAACAACTGCTATGATCATCATTAATGGATGTTCTACAGAAAAATATCTTAATAATGAATCCTTCATTACAGTTCCCATTCCACTTCCTTTAATTGCACCCATTGCACTAGGTGAAAACATATAAAGGAATAATCCTATTAAAACTTGAATATGCGTTACAATTAGCGCAAATAAGGATATTCTTAAATCTTTACTTGAAAATTCTCCTTTAGCGAACACTCCTTTTAAAGCGTTTAAAGTTGCTAATACAATAAGCAATAAAGTAAGGTATGCCCAATAAGAATGAATAAATTGAATAGTTTCGTACATGTTAATTTGTTTTGTTTATTAGTATTTTTCAAATGTAAGTATAAATTATAAAAAAAACGTCCCGATAAATATCGAGACGTTTTAGAAATTGTTTTATTCTAAATACTAGAACTCATAACGCAATGATGCATTAAATGTTCTACCACCAGTAGTATAGTATCCAAATCTATCAGATTGTTGTATAGCAACTTTATCAAATACATTAAATACATTCGCTCTAAAAGTCATATTATTTGATCCTAAATCAAAACGGTATGTAATACCTGCGTTTGTTAAAGCGTAACTATCTAATTGCAATCCTTCATAATCAACTGCAGAAGTGTTTTCATCAGTAAACTCATAATGATTATCGTTATACTTTATACGAGCATCAACACTTAATCCTTTTACAACTTTAGCATCAAATCCTATACCAGTAGTAAATTGAGGTGCAGTTGAAACTTTAATTCCATCACGATTCACTGTTTCAGTTTCACCAATTTGCTCATTAGTATCTGCATTATAAGTAGAAACTACAGCATCTCCTTTATAATACCAAGAACCACCAGAAATAAAGGCGTTAAATGTCAACCAATCTGTAGCTCTATAACGAACATCTAATTCAGCTCCAGAGTGGAATTGAGTAATTCCTCTTTGTAAAGTAGTTGTGTCAAAATCATCTTGATCATCATCAGGAGTACCGTTATCATCAGTACCAAAGCTTGATAATGTTCTATCTGTCCAATTAGTTACATAAGCATTAAAGTTTGCTCTAAAACGATTTGCTGTATAATGATATCCAGCTTCAAAACTTGTGATTAATTCATTATCTACTTCTGGAGATACTAATTCAGTAATATGGCCAGTATTTCTATTAAAAATATTATCTAAATAAGGCTGTCTTGAATAATAACCTCCATTAAGGAAAATTGTATTGCTTTCGTTCATATTATATGAAACACCCCCTTTTACATTATATCCTATTTTACTTGTTTTATCTGATGTTGCAGGATTAAATCTATCTTCTCTTTCATAAGATTGGTTAGAAAAACCTCCTTGCGCAAATACAGAAAATTTATCATTAGCGTATTCTAATTGTCCAAACACTCCTTGATAGTTTATTGTTTCTGAATTATCATAAGCAATTCTGTCTTCTTCTGGCGCATAATCAAATAAAGCTGCCCAAGGTGTAGCGTCGTAAGAATTAGTTACTACGTAATCATCTGGTTGATTAGCTCCACTATCATTGGTCCATCCTGATAAACCGTAAAAATCTGTTACTTGTCTAAAGTGATCCCCTTTATAAAATCTAACATCTACCCCAACACTACCCGATAAGTTTTCAGAAAAATCATGGTTTAAATTAGAAAGTAATCCATACCAAGCATGATTGTTCATAGAACCTCTTCTAATGTATCCTGCTCCATTTTCAGCTCCATAGTCACCACCAATTCCAACTAACTCATTATTAGCTGTTGTTGCAGGGTAATCAATTTGTCCATATAAAGGTCCGTCACCATCTGGATCTTCAGTTCTAATACGTCCATTCCCTCTGTTACCAGTTCCTCCACCTCGTCCCCAAGAAGCATAAGCTACTGTAGAAAGTTCTGTGTTATCTGAAATTGTAAAATCCCAGTTTAAGTTTGCTACTGGTTTATGGTAAAAGTTTTGTCTTTCAGATGTAATATCTGTTCCATCTTCATTTTTATATCCCCAATGTTGGTTAAATTTTGGGTCAGCAGCAATAATCTCTTTAGATTGAGACCATTGTTGACCGTGTAATTGCGGTGCGCCCGTAATTAAGAAATTAAAGTTGTGCTTTTCATTTGGTTTATAACCAACTGAAAAGTAATACGTTTGTCCTTGTCCATAAGTACCTTTAGCCCATTTTCTATGTGCTTGCCAGTAATCTAATAACGCTGAAAAAGCCCATCCTTTTTCATTTCTTCCAGAATCATATCCAACAGTAGCTTTCATATAACTGTCGTTTGCTCCAGTGAAACGAACAAATCCACCTTTCTTTTTATCTGCAGCTCTCATAACAATATTAGTTGTACCACCAACAGATGGAATTGCTAATTTTGAAGCTCCAAGACCTCTTTGAACCTGTACAGTAGTTGCAATATCTGCAATACCAGCCCAGTTAGACCAATATACTTTACCGTCTTCCATACTATTTACAGGCTGACCGTTTAATAAAATAGCAATATTAGTTTGATCAAACCCTCTTAAAAAGAATTGAGAATCTCCAAAACCATTATTACCAGTAACAGTTGCTGATGGTGTAAATGCAATTGATTCAACTAAATCTACATTTCCTCCACCTTTTAATTGAATTTCTTCGGCAGAAATCGTAGATACTGCAATTGGAGTTTTTCTTCCAGCTGCTAAATCAATTACTCCAGATCCTACAATTACTACTTCTGCAAGAGCATCTGCATCAAGATCTAAAGAAAATGTTCCAAGATTTGCACTTCCGTTTGTTAGTGTGTAATCTATACTTTGAGAAGAATATCCTAAGTAAGAAATTGTTACGGTACCGCTATTTCCATCCACATTTAGTGAAAAGTTACCGTCAAAATCGGTAATGGCACCATTAGTTGTACCATTTTCAACAACATTAGCTCCAGATAATGGACCTCCTAAATCAGTGTCGTTAATTGTTCCTGTAATAGTTCCTTGTGCAAATGAAAATACACTCACAAATAAAAAGGTAACTACTAAATAAAAAGTAATTTTTTTCATCATTTAAAATTGTTTTTAAGTTGATGCAAATTTACATATTCAATTTGTTTTTTAACAAAATATTAAAGTTAAAAAACGGCATCAAATTTTTTACAAATTTGCTTACGTAAGTATCGTAAAAATCTGATAATTAACATATTGTTAACTTAATATTTTATTAACAGACTTATAAACTAAAAAAAGACTAAAAATTTAAGTTATTCAATTGTTGTTTTAAAGGAGAAATATGCTCAAAATAAGAATCTTGATATTTTTCTTTTAAAGGCTCGGAAAGTGGCAAGTCTTGCTTAAAAGGATCTACTTGTTTTCCATTTTTCCAAAAACGATAACAAACATGAGGACCCCCAGTGTTACCTGTCATACCAACCCATCCAATTACATCTCCCTGCCTAACATGATTGCCCACTTTTACATTTCGTTTTTTCATATGAAGATATTGAGTGTCATAAGTACTGTTATGCCTAATTTTTACATAATTACCATTTCCTCCTCTTCTTTCAGATTTTGTAACTACACCATCTGCAGTTGCCAAAATAGGGGTCCCAATAGGTGCTGCAAAATCGGTTCCTTTATGAGGGCGAACTCTATTTCCGTAATATTTAATCCTTCTTTTTAAATTATAACGTGAAGATATCCTACTAAATTTAACAGGTGCTTTTAAAAATGCTCGACGAAGATTATTGGCTTCATCATCGTAATAATCGGTTATACCCATTATCGAATCTCCTATAAAACTAAAAGCATATATAGGTTTTCCATGATGTTCAAACATTGCCGCTTTTATTTCACCTAAACCAGCAGGGATTGTATCGTTAATATACTTCTCTGTGTAAACTACTTTAAAACGATCTCCTGATTGCAATCTAAAAAAATCAATAGTCCAAGCATAAATATTTGCCAATTGATCTGTCATATTAGGACTCAAATGCTGATCTTCCATAGTTTGAGATAAAGAACTGGTGATAATGCCTTTTGCAGATTTCTCCACATAAGTAACGGGTTTTTTATCATTAAAACTTGTGATGCAATCTCTTAAGTCTATTACCGCAAAATCAACTTTGTTTTTTTCATAAATGAAAATTTGAGTTTTATCAATACTGTCTTTAGAATTAAGTAATACATAAGGGTTACCTACTTTTACTCTTCTTACATCAAAGCTGTCTTTTATTTTAGAAACCACTTCATAAATCTCTCCTTGAGGAACATGATTCGCATCTAAAATTGCTCCAAATGTATCGCCTGATCTAATGGTATCTCTAACCACCTTAAATTCGTTAAGATCATAACCATATTCGAAATTAGATTTTATAACTTCGACTTTTGAAACTGTTTCATCATCTTTTGCTTCTTGTGTGCATGACAAGCAAAAAATAATAGCGGGGATAAATAGCAATATTTTCTTCAATGTAGGTATTCGTTTTAATTTATTATATGTTGGTTCCCCAATCTTTTAATTCTTGTTCTGACCAAAGATCTGGGAAAAATATTCTTCTTTGATATTTAGGGTGCATATATTTTTTCCAATCACTTCCTCCTGTTGCTTCAATTTCTTCACCAGTTGAATTACCTTCAGATAAATAATGATTTGCTGCTTTATAATGAGCCAAAACCCAAGTAATATTTACTGTATAATCGTAATGACGCATGGCTTTTATTAATTCTTTGTCTTCTTGAACTTCAGCAGGTAATTCCTTAAATTTAGCATACAAATTTATTGTATTATATTCTTGTGTAAAAGCAATAAATTCATTTTTATATTTTTCTTCAAAAGCAGATAATAAATATGATTTTTCTCCTGTCTTAAAATCTTTCCCAGCAGCTTGCCAATACAAATGATCTAAGGCATGTTCGTAGGGAGTATTTCGGTCTATTGTATCTCTAAAACGTGCATCTATAAGGTTAATTAAATCTGTTGAAGCAAATTCGATTTTTCGATATTGCGCACTTTGGAAACCACTAGCAGGTGTTAATGTGTTTCTGAATTTTAAATATTGATCCACGTCCATCCCGTTTTGCATAATGGCAAATGAAGAAGTTAGCATATCAAAATATCGACTAATTCGCATTAATCTTGAAGAGAAGAATGCAGCAGTTAGGCTTTTATGATGTGCTACTTGTTCAATTTCCCAAAGAATCATTTTAAACAATAATTCATTAACTTGATGATACATTATAAACACCATCTCATCTGGCAAAGTAGTTCGTTGAGTCTGTAAATTTAATAACGCATCTGTTTGCACATAGTCCCAATAGGTCATAGGCTCACTATACAGAAGCCCTTCTAGGTGAGTATCTAAATCCTGACCAATGTCTTTAAATTTATTTTCTAATTGATTTATAAGTTGTTCTCTTTTTATTTGATTTGCCATAATTAATCGACTACTATTTTAAATGAATTATTTAATTTTTTAAATTCTATAAGGCTTGCCTTTAAAGAACCTACAGCTAGATCTGCTTTAATTAATAAAGGAATTTTATTATCATCATCACTTACCCAAATAGTAAGGCTTTCTTTTTCTTTAAAAACCCTACCTGACTGAACATAAGGTCTAAAAACTAAACAAGAAACTTTGCCAAATTCAGTAGTTAAGATTTCTCTTCCTAAAAATTTAAGTTTGAATTTATAGTTTTCTTTATCAAAAAACATATCTAAATCAATCTCGTCATTTTCTTCAATATTACTAGTGTCTAAATGATTCCTTAAATAATAGAAAGATGACACCATATCTTGTGCATCCTCAGGAAAGGTTACTATGCTTTCAGTATCATCTTTAAAATTTATAATAGTTGCATTTTGGGTAGTATGATCAAAATCTATTTGAATGTCTTTTGTGTGTCCTCCTTCATCAATTTTTCGAATAAATCGCTGGGGTAAATCTTTATCTTTTAATATATAAGATTCGTAATGATCTTCAACAGGAAAAAACCAACTAGCCATGCCTGTGGTTTCACCAAAGCCTATAACATGAAATACATCGTTAGCATCCAAAACTTCACTCTTAACTTCAAGTGTAGCAACACCTGCAGTTATCATTCCGTAATGAACTCTAAATTTAAGCCATTCTCCATCCTCGAAAGCCTTTTTCTGGGAAAAAGAAATCGTGTTTAAAAATAGTAATATGAGAATACTTAAATTTTTCATTAGTTTATTTAGTTGTTATAACTAAAAATAATGATGATTATTCTGAAAACAAAAAAAACGCTATCTAATTGACGATAGCGTTTTTAATTTGTTACACTTTACAGGGTTCCTCTGTTTGCTTGTTCTCTTTCTATTGATTCGAATAGCGCTTTAAAATTACCAGCTCCAAAACCTTGAGCTCCCATTCTTTGAATTATTTCAAAAAATAATGTAGGTCTATCTTCAACAGGTTTTGTAAAAATTTGTAATAAATATCCTTCTTCATCGGCATCTACCAAAATAGATAATTTTTGAAGTTCTTTAATATCTTCTTTCATCATATCCATATGCACACCCAATCTTTCTGGTATTTCATCATAATACGCTTGAGGTGGTGGTGGTAAAAACTCAATTCCTCTTGCTTTTAATTGAGCAACTGTTTTAATAATGTCATCTGTTGTCAACGCTAAATGCTGTACTCCAGAATCTTCATAAAAATCTAAATATTCTTCAATTTGAGACTTTTTTGCAGCTTTTGCTGGTTCATTAATAGGAAATTTAATTCGTCCATTTCCATTACTCATCACCTTACTCATTAATGCTGAATATTCAGTATGAATTTGTTTATCATCAAAAGATAAAAAGTTAACAAAGCCCATTACATCTTCATACCATTTTACCCATTTATTCATTTCTCCCCAACCTACATTACCTACCATATGATCAATATATTTTAATCCTGTTGGTTCTGGGTTATAATCAGATTCCCATGGAATAAAACTTGGTAAAAAGTTTCCTTTATAATTCTTACGTTCAACAAACATATGTACTGTTTCTCCGTAAGTATAAATACCTGCCCTTACAATTTCACCAAACTCGTCTTTCTCAACAATAGGTTCCATATAGGATTTTGCACCTCTACTTGTAGTTTCTTCATAAGCTTTTCTAGCATCATCTACCCATAAAGCAATCACTTTAACTCCATCACCATGTTTTACTAAATGGTCGTTAATTGGTGATGAACTATTAAGAGGTGTAGTTAATATTAAAACAATTTTATCTTGTTTTAAAGCATAACTTACACTGTCTCTCGATCCAGTTTCAAGTCCTTTATAAGCATAAGATTGAAAACCAAATGCTGTTTTATAATAATGTGCAGATTGTTTAGCATTACCTACATAAAACTCAACATAATCTGTCCCTAATAATGGCAAGAAATCTTGTGCCCCATCAAATATTTTTTCTAGTCCGTAATTAACCGACTTTACTTCTTTTTTACTCATAATATTGTTTTTTGTTTCCTAGGTTTTCTATTTAATCCAAGATTTATAATAATCATCTACTTCTAATTTAAGTGCTTCTTCAGTAATCATAACTGGATTAAATGGGTCTATCATTACTGCTAATTCTCCTGTTTCTTTTTTACCTACACTTCTTTCTATTGCACCAGGGTGTGGTCCATGTGGGATCCCACCTGGGTGTAATGTAATTTGTCCTTTTTCAATATTATTTCTACTCATAAAATCTCCATCAACATAATACAATAATTCTTCTGAATCAATATTACTGTGGTGATATGGAGCAGGTATAGAATCTGGATGATAATCGTACATTCTTGGCACAAAACTACACACTACAAATCCTGCCGCTTCCCAGGTTTGATGTATTGGAGGAGGTAAATGAATTCGTCCAGTTATTGGCTCAAAATCATGAATTGAAAAAGCATAAGGGTAATGAAATCCATCCCATCCTACAACATCAAAAGGATGATTAGCATGAGTATATTCCCAAATTACTCCTTGTTTTTTTGAAATTATTTTAAATTCACCTTGCTCATCATGAGTTTTTAAATCTTTTGGCAATCTAAAATCTCGCTCACAAAATGGAGAATGTTCTAATAATTGCCCAAAGTTATTTCTATATCGATTAGGAGTTACTATTGGACTAAAAGATTCAATGTATAATATTCTGTTTTCTTCAGTATCAAAATCAATTTGATAGGTAGTTCCTCTAGGAATTATTAAATAGTCTCCATATTTAAATTCTATATTCCCGTACATTGTTTTTAGAGTCCCCGAACCAATGTGAATGAATAACATTTCGTCTGCATCCGAATTTCTATAAAAATAATCTTTAGAAAAACCTTTAGGAGCTGCTAAACCTATATGTAAGTCATTATTAACAAATAGTGTTTTTCTACTTTCTAGATAATCTTGTTCTGGTTTTAATGAAAACCCTTTAAAACTCAGGGCTTTCATATTTTTATCGATCGCAATTTTTGGAGATACATCTTCTCCTCGTTTTATTTCAGAAACTACTGTGGGTGGATGTAAATGATATATTAAAGATGACATACCTGCAAATCCTGCAGTTCCAAAAAGCTCTTCTTGATACAAAGATCCATCCGATTTTTTGAAAGTAGTATGTCGTTTAGGTGGTATTTTACCGAGTGTATGATAACGTGGCATAATTTTTTTGTTATTAAATGATTAAACTTAATTCTTTGAAAAATAATGGATGCCTATTCTGGGTTTCTTTTATTTAGAAACTTGATATCTAGAAGTGTATATTTCCAACGATTGGATGTCATTTTACAAATATCGTAAAATTTTATTGGTTATTGTTTATTGAATTGCTAAAACCAAGGATTTAAAAAACAATCTATTTTATGAATTAAAAACGATAACCCACACTAAAGTACCAAGCGCTTTCTTCTAATTCTGGAGAATAGGAATATTTTGCTTCAATAGGCCCCAAAAAAGTTTCCCATCCTATTCCAGCAGTATAACCTGAATAATCTATTGCGTCTATCCATTCTTTATTATCAAACAAATCATCGCCAACATTGGCGATATTTGCAGCAATATTTATGTGCATTTTTTTATACACTTTATAATCTAAAGTAAGAGTAGCTTTTAAATAGGTATCCCCTCTTAAACTTAAATCTTTGTAACCATAAAGAGGCACTAAATTGCTGCTCTCTTTATAACCATATCCACCTACAAAAAAATCGAAGGATTTTGTTTCATCACCCCCTATTTTAACTCCTCCAGCAGCTTCAAATAAAGCAGAAAAGGTTTTAAAAAAAGAAAACGCATATCCTGCTTTTGCTTTAACAATTGAAAACTCATTGAACCCTTTATTAGTTCCTGAAGCTAAAAAATAAAAATTAAATTCACCTTTTATATAAAAACCATTTGACGGAAAAAACTTATTATCTAAAGAATCATAAATTAAATAACCAAAAGTGCTGAAGTAATTTGTATCATCAAAAACTGTTCTAGGCTCATCGTTCTCATCAATTCCGATAGTTTTAGATAAGTATCTCTTCCATTTTTGTTCAACACCTACACCTATCAAAAAAGTCCTTTTAAAAAATGTTTGCAAATATATTTGGCTTGTTAATTCTCCATATTCATAATTAAGACTATTTAAATCTCCTTCATTAGATGCCTCTTCAAAAGAGTTGATAAAATCTATGGATACATTTTCATCAAAAGCATTATAATTGGAATTTAAACCGATACTCCAATAATATCCTTTATCAATAAAATAATCGAAATTGTATCTTATATTATCACCAACAATAAAATCAAATGAGGTAATGTCGTTGTTTGTAAATAGTCTTTTGCGTGTAAAGTTTACTAAAACAGCAGTTTTATATAAATCATCATAATGGGCTGCTAAGCGAATTGAAGATTTGTTTTCACTTTCAGTAACATCAAATTTTAAAATCAATCCTCCTTCTTCATCTTTAATAAAACGATAATTTATTTTTTCAAAATTTTCAGTAGCTGATAAATTATTAACTCCATCACTAAAGTTTTTATACGAGGTATTCGATGGTGTTCTCAATTTTAATTTCCCCAAAATATACGATCGGGTATATTGCTTATTACCAATTATTTCAACACTTTTAATAAATAATGAGTCGTTAGTATTAAAAACCACTTCTTCTTTAGGTATTTGTTTTTGTTTTTTTGCGATTGCAGTTAATTCATCTTTAAACAAGGCAGCTTGTTCTGATCCTGAATCAATTATTCTAGCTTTATCTTCAAATGAAACTACTGTAAAATCATTAATATTTGGATGGATATAAATATCAGTGTTTTTACGTTTCTCATTCATCGCCTTAATCGTATTATAGTTCCCTACTTGTCCTAATATTTCAATAGCAGTTTTCAAATTCTCTCTTGTTTTTAAAGAGTCTTGAACATCTACACCAATAATAATATCTGCTCCCATAGCCCTTACTCTATCTACGGGGTAGTTATTTGTAATTCCTCCATCAACATAAAGTGAATCTCCTAATTTTACTGGATTAAACAATGTTGGTAGCGCACTACTTGCTGAAACTGCTCTTGGCAAATACCCTTTGTTTAAAACGGTTTCTTTTCCCGATTCAATGTTTGTTGCTATACAAAAAAATGGAATTGGAAGTTCATTAAAATCTTCTATATCGTTAACATGAGAAGTAAGTTTGGAGAACAAATTGTACATGTTTTGACCCTTTGAAATTGAAGTAGGGAGTGATATTTTAAACTTTTTTAATGGTAATGTTAGTGCATATCTTTCAGATTCATATTTTTCAAAAAATGTTTTTGCACTTCTTGGAATATCATCTTGAATTAATTCTGAAAAATTAACGGCTCTAAATATAGAATCTATTTGAGTAGCAGAATATCCTGATGCATACAATCCTCCAATAATAGCACCCGTACTTGTACCTCCAATATAATCTATCCTAACACCAGCTTCTTCAATGACTTTTAAAGCTCCTATATGTGCAAATCCTTTTGCACCACCACCACTTAAAACCAATCCAACTTTTAAGTCCTCTTTTTGTTCATTTTCTTGTGAGAAAACAATTCCAGTAATAAATATGAATGCTATTAATACTATTCTTTTCACGTAGGTTTGATATACTAATTACATAAGTAAAGGTAAGTTGTTAATTGTTACCTTTTTTATAATTTAAAATGTTCTTTAATTTTTTTTGCCTTACTAGGCCCTATAACCTTAGATATATCTTCGAAAGTTGCAGATTGTATTCGCTGTAAACTTTTAAACTCTTTCAATAATTCTACAACTGTTTTTTCTCCAACACCATCTATTGCTTCTAGAGATGTATTTAACGCTTCTTTACTTCTTTTATTTCTATGAAATGTAATTCCAAAACGGTGTGCCTCATTTCTTAATTGCTGTATAATTTTTAATGTTTCCGATTTTTTATCTAAATACAAAGGAACTGGGTCATCTGGATAAAATAATTCTTCCAATCGTTTAGCAATTCCGACAATGGCTATTTTTCCTCTTAATTGTAATTTGTCTAAACTTTTTAAAGAAGAAGATAATTGTCCCTTTCCTCCATCTATAATGATTAACTGCGGCAATGGTTGCTTTTCATCTAACAACCTTTTGTATCTTCTATAAACGACTTCCTCCATGGATGCAAAATCATCGGGCCCAACTACTGTTTTTATATTAAATTTTCGATACTCCTTTTTACTCGGTTTTCCATTTTTAAAAACCACGCAAGCAGCTACCGGATTGGATCCTTGAATATTACTATTGTCAAAGCATTCTATATGTCTTGGCTCTTCAGTTAATCTTAAATCTTTTTTCATTTGAGCCATGATTCTATTTTCATGACGGTTAGGATCTGTTATTTTTACTTGTTTAAATCGTTCCATACGATAATACTTTGCATTACGAATAGATAAATCTAAAATGTGTTTTTTATCACCAAGCTTGGGGATATAAACCTTAATACCTTCTCCAATTTTTATTTTAAAAGGGGCATAAATTTCTTTGCATTGAGACTGGAATCGTTGCCGTAATTCAATAACTGCCAATTGCAATATTTCCTCATCGGTTTCTTCTAATTTTTTCTTAATTTCTAGAGTATGAGAACGAATAATGGAGCCATAAGAAATTTGAAGGTAATTTACATAACCATAACCTTCATCTGTAATAACTGAAAAAACATCTACATTATTAATTTTTGGATTTACAATGGTCGATCTAGACTGGTAATTCATTAAAACCTCCATTTTCTCCTTTATTTTTTGTGCATCCTCATAATGTAAATTTTCAGCAAAATCTTTCATTTGAGTTTTAAAAGCAGAAAGCGATTCTTTAAAATTTCCTTTTAAAATATTTCGAATGGCTACGATACTTTCATTGTAACTTTCTTCTGTTTGTTTTCCTTCACAAGCACCTAAACAGTTACCCAAATGATATTCTAAACAAACTTTATATTTACCATTTTTGATGTTTTTTTCGGATAAATCGTAATTACAATTTCTTAATGGATATAACCCATTAATCAAATCTAACAAAGTATGAACAGTTTTCATACTTGTATAAGGGCCAAAATATTCAGACCCATCTTTAATCATTTTTCTAGTAGAAAAGACCCTTGGGAAACGTTCTTTTTTAATACAAATCCACGGATAGGTTTTATCATCCTTTAACATGATGTTATAACGTGGTTGGTATTTTTTTATAAGGTTGTTTTCTAATAATAAAGCATCTGTTTCGGTATCAACAACGATATGTTTGATGGTTACAATCTTTTTAACCAAAACCCTAGTTTTCCCTAAATCATGTTTTTTATTAAAATAAGAGGAAACTCTTTTTTTTAAGTTTTTTGCTTTTCCAACATAAAGCAATTTATCATCTTTATCGTAATATTGGTATACGCCCGGCTTATTGGGTAGTGTTGCTGTTTGCAATGCTACGGAAGGTATTGTCATAGCTCAAAGATAAATGATGTTTTGTTAAATGAAAAATATGAAGTAATAGATAAATGACTAAATTAGCAATAATGAAAATTAAACCATGAACATTGCCATCTTATCAAGAGGAGAAACTCTTTACTCTACCCAAAGTCTTTTAAAAGCGGGTGCAAAAAATAATCATGTTATGGAGGTTTTAGACCCTTCTCACTGTTCTTTGTCAATAGAAAATGGAAAATCAATTGTACGTTTTCATGATGAGATTGTAGATGATTTAGATGCAATAATTCCTAGGATAGGAGCTTCCAACACTTACTACGGTTCAACTTTGGTTAGGCATTTTAATGCAATGGGTGTGTTTTCAGTAGTCTCAGCAGGTGCAATTTTACAATCTAGAGATAAATGGACATGCTCACAATTACTTTCTGCAGCAAAAGTTCCTATTCCTAAAACTGTTTTAGGGGCTTCTTCTAATTTAGAATATTTACTATCAAATTTTAAAAACCAACCTGTCATTATAAAAATCTTAGAAGGGACTCATGGAAATGGGGTAATTTTAGCAGACACCTACCTCAACGCATTATCAACTATTGAAACTTTAAAAACAGCTGGAGTTAAGTTTTTACTTCAAGAATACATAGAAGAATCTAAAGGAACTGATCTTAGAATTATTGTAGTCGATGGAAAAGTAGTAGCAGCTATGAAACGGCAAAGTAAAGAGGGTGATTTTAGATCTAATTTACATAGAGGAGGATCTTCTTTAAAAATAAAACTTACTTCTGAAGAAGAAAACGTAGCACTAAAAGCTGCAAATGCAATGCAACTGGGTGTTTGCGGTGTTGATATTTTACAATCAAGAAGAGGCCCGTTAGTATTAGAAATCAATTCTTCACCAGGTTTAGAAGGAATAGAAAAAACCACTGAAGTTGATATTTCAAAAAAAATAATAAGTTACATTGAAAGAAATAAAGTTTAATGAGTGAATTTATAGAAACACTTGAAATATTAGGAGAAAAGATTGAATTAGGTGAAAGCAAGACCATAGATTTTAATATTGCTAAACTTTATACCTCAACAAATATTGAAATCCCAATTATTATTGAACGATCATTAATCCCAGGTCCTACTATTTTAATTACAGCAGCGATTCATGGGGATGAAATTAATGGAGTAGAAATAGTACGGCAATTAATTTCTAGAAAAATAAATAAACCTAAAAGGGGTACTATTATATGTATTCCAATTTTAAATGTATTTGGATTTTTAAATACCGATAGAGCTTTTCCAGATGGAAGAGATTTAAATAGATCATTCCCTGGAACTAAAAGAGGATCTTTAGCAAGTAGGGTTGCTTATTATTTTACGAAACAAATTTTACCACATGCAGATTATTGTTTGGATTTTCATACGGGAGGAGCGAGTCGTTTTAACGCCCCACAAGTGAGAGTAAACCCAGAGGATAAAAAATTATTAAAGTTAGCAAAAGTGTTTAATGTTCCTTTTACCGTTTATTCAAAAAACTTAAAGAAAACTTATCGTTCTACTAGTGATAAATTAGGCATTCCTATTATACTATTTGAAGGAGGGAAATCTTTAGAGAGCAATAAACAAATAGTTAATTATGGAGTGCGAGGCACAAAGCGATTTTTGTATTATTTAGACATGTTGGATTCTAAATTTAATGTTACTAATCCTATAAAAGATACAGTAATTATTAAAAAGTCTAAATGGATACGAGCTCAAAGAAGTGGTCTTTTTCATTTAAAAATTAAGTGCAATCAGTTAGTAGAAAAAGGGGAAGTTTTAGCTACTATTACTGATCCATATGGAAAAATGAAATATAATGTAGTTGCACCGAATAAAGGATACATTATTAATGTAAATCAATCTCCAATCGTCCATCAAGGAGATGCTATTTTTCATATTTCAACTATAAATGAAAACCATCAAGAACAAGAAAGAGAAAGTATCGATGAATAAGGATGATTATAGAAAAAAGTATAAATTATTAAGAGAAAAATTTTCTGTTGAGGATATTGATGATTTAAGTATGGATATTGCCAACCAATCTTTAAAATTATCTATTTGGGATTTTTCAAATTATCATATTTTTTTACCCATTGCTACTAAAAAGGAGATCAACACTGAGTTTTTACTTCATATATTACAAGGAAAAGATAAAAGTATCATTGTTCCTAAAGTAGAAAATAAAAATGTTGAAATGTCTCATATTTTACTACAAGACAATACACCTTTAAAACTATCTAATTATGGCGTTCCTGAACCGGTTTCTGGAATTAAAATAGCTCCATCTCAATTAGATGTGGTTTTTATACCCTTATTAGCTTATGATGTAAATGGAAATAGATTGGGTTACGGTAAAGGGTTCTATGATCGCTTCCTTGAAAAATGCAATTCTAAAACCATTTTTATAGGCTTATCTTTATTTGAGCCGGAAGAATTATTGCCTTGTGAAACTACTGATGTTCCATTAAATTTTTGCATTACACATAAGAATATTTATACTTTTTAAAATTTCGTAGTATCTTTAAGTCTGAATTTAAAACTTCTTCTATGGAAACTACTTCTTTTTCTGAAAACACTATGCCTAATAATAATATGACCTTAGCAATTGTTGCTACTGTCTTAGGTTTGTGTTCACCTTGTTGTTTAGGATTAATACTTGGTATCATTGCCATTGTACTGTCAAGTCAGGTAAAATCAAAATTCGATAGTGGCGATTTTGCAGGCGCGTTATCTTCTGCTAAAAACTCAAAAATTTTATCTTATATAGCTATTGGACTTCTATTATTAAATATCATTTATTTATTAGGGTTCGGAGGAATGGCTGCTTATCAAGAAATATTAGAAACTTATAATATTTCACAATAGAACTGTTTTTTTGATTTACAAACTATTATCCATCATTGCTTTTATTGCATTGGGGCTTGGTATATACTATTTTTATACTAACGACCCTTCTAATGGAGAGGCTATTTTTGTGGGTTGTATCAGCAAAAGCATTAGTGGTTTGGATTGCCCAGGTTGTGGAGCTCAACGAGCGTTTCATGAATTACTACACGGTAATTTTATTAAAGCTGCAAAACTTAACTTATTAATTTATTTCTTTGCACCACTGTTGCTTTTTATATTTTTAAAAATGACATTTAAGCCTTTTAATATTCAGCTGCCAGATATTATTATATCAACTAAATGGCTAATAAGCCTATTTGTTTTAATGATTCTTTTTACTATAATTAGAAATGTAATTTAAGATTCTTCTGTTTCAGAAGTTGAAGGTGTAGTATTGGTTTCTTTTACCTCCTTTGGGAAAGCTCTTTTATTAAAAACAATTAATAATCCAAACCCTGTACTTATAGACATATCTGCGATATTAAACACAGGATCGAAGAATGTAAAATATTGTCCACCCCAAAAAGGTAACCACTCTGGTAAAAAACCTTCCCATAGTGGAAAATGCAACATATCAACAACTTTTCCGTGAAATAAGGTTCCATAACCTCCATCTGGTGGAAACATAGTTGCTATTTGATTATGACTATCGTTAAAAATGATTCCATAAAATACCGAATCTATTATATTCCCTAAAGCTCCTGCAAAAATTAATGCAATTGAAACAATTAATATCTTAGAATGTTTCTTTTTTATAGAGTCCCAAAGCCAATATCCTATTCCAACAATTGCAACCAATCTAAATAAAGTAAGAAATAATTTACCATATTTTCCTGGAATCTTTGCTCCCCAAGCCATTCCTTCATTTTCAACAAAGGCTATTTTAAACCATTCAAAAACTGTAATACTTTCACCTAAAACAAAACTAGTTTTAATATATATTTTTGAAATCTGATCTATTAATAAGATCAAAATAATTATAACAATGGATTTTTTAAGAGACATAGTGTGTTGTATCGTTCGCAAAAATAATATTAATTAATGGATTTGGATAATGAAATATCCCCTTCATTAGTTTCAGCCAAAATTTTATACTTGCTTTCTATGTTTTTTGAAAGCATATTTTCAATGGCTCCTTTTTTTGAAAAAGCCTTTCCGTAAATATTTTCTATAACGGTAACAGATATAAAGCCTTTATTTGTTTTTATGTTTGCATTTCCTATAAATTCATGAAGGTTACAGTTACCGATATCTAATGTAACTAATAATGAAGACAACTTCCCTTTTGTTGTAACTGAAGCTAATTTTGAATTGATTGAAATCTCTATATTCTCTGGAACAATGAGTTTAATATCAATCGCCTGTACTTTATGAGCTGCAAGTTTATCATTTTTAGCCTCAAAAAAAGGAGTATAGCCTGGTTTTAAATAAAGGATATTATCTTTTTCAATTACACTTAAAACCACATTTTCATAATTTTCTCCTTCAATACGGGTTAATACTTTTATACGATTCGTTTTTTCTGAATGTATTAGAATACTATTGATCCTATTCGAATTAATTTCAATTCCATTAATTAATGAAGCATCAAATTCTCTTGCCATTTCTTTTTGAGAAAATGAGTTAGTACTTACTAAAGCTAGTATTAATAATGAAATGAATCTATTCATTCTATATGAAATTAAAAAAATCCAAACCCCATAAGCTTTAGGCAGCTTTGAAATTTGGACTTTTATAAATAAAAAATTATTACTCTATTGCATATTCTTAGCTTCTATACTAAGAGTTGCATGAGGCACTAATTTTAATCGTTCTTTATTAATTAATTTTTTTGTAACACGACAAATTCCATACGTTTTATTTTCGATACGTATCAATGCATTATTTAAATCACGAATAAATTTTTCTTGGCGAATTGCCAATTGAGAATTTGCCTCTTTACTCATTACATGACTTCCTTCGTCAAATGCCTTAAAGGTAGGTGAAGTATCGTCGGTACCATTATCACTGTCGTTTCTAAAGGCACTTTCAATTAAATGCAATTGCTTTGTTGCATTTTCTATTTTTTCTTGTATTAGTTGTTTGAATTCTTCTAAATCCGCATCACTATATCTGTCGTTTGTTTCTTGGTTCATTTTTACACTTTTTTAATTGCTAACTTGCTTGTTATTTCATCAAAAACTATTTCAGTTCCTTCATCTAATTTTTGTTCAAAACACAAAACATCGGTTAACGTTTCTTGTTTAATATATTCTAAATTTTGGCTTACAGCCTCTTTTAAGTTTTCATCTTCTTGAATGGTAATCTCAATTCGATCCATTACTTCAAAACCTGAGTCTTTACGTATGTTCTGAATTCTATTTACCAACTCTCTTGCAATTCCTTCATTCTTTAAGTCTTGACTGATGGTTACATCTAAAGCAACCGTTACACCTTCACTATTTGCAACTAACCAACCTTCAATATCTTGAGAACTTATTACTACATCATCCTTGCACAATGTAGTATTTTTTTCGTTAATTAAAACATTAATTTCTTCTTCTTTTTCAAGAGTAGAAATTTCTTCTTGACCAAAATTATTGATTACTTGTGCAACCAATTTCATGTCTTTTCCGAAGCGTGGCCCTAGCTTTTTAAAATCTGGTTTTATTTGCTTAACTAATATTCCAGATCCTTCATCTATCAGTTCAATTTCCTTAACATTTACCTCAGACTTTATTAAATCTGAAACCGCTAAAATCTCTTCACGCTGTTCATTATTTAAAACAGGTATCATGATTTTTTGTAAAGGTTGCCTAACTTTTATCTTCTCTTTTTGACGTAACGATAACACTAATGAAGATATTGTTTGAGCCTTTTGCATTTTATGTTCTAATGCACTGTCAATGTATGACGTATTAGCAACAGGAAATTTACTTAAATGCACCGAAATTTCATCATTTTTAACAGTTCCGTTTAATAAATCGCTATAAAGACGATCCATAAAAAAGGGTGCTACAGGAGCACTTAACTTAGAAATTGTTAGTAAACAGGTATGCAAAGTTTGATATGCTGAAATTTTATCTTCGCCATAACTTCCCTTCCAAAAACGTCTTCTACTTAATCGTACAAACCAGTTACTTAAGTTTTCTTGAACAAAATATGAAATTGCTCGAGTCGCCTTGGTAGGCTCGTATTCACTATAATATTGATCTACTCTTTCTATTAATGTGTGCAACTCTGAAAGAATCCAGCGATCTATTTCGGGTCTTTTTTCTAATGCTATATCCTCTTCTGAATAATTAAAATTATCCAAATTAGCATACAAACTAAAGAAGCTATAAGTGTTATAAAGTGTTCCAAAAAATTTATTTCTAACTTCTGAAATTCCTGCAATATCAAATTTTAGATTATCCCAAGGGTTGGCATTGCTAATCATATACCAACGTGTGGCATCGGGTCCAAATTTATCTAAGGTCTCAAAAGGATCGGTAGCATTTCCTAATCGTTTGGACATTTTTTGTCCATTTTTATCTAATACCAAACCGTTTGAAACAACATTTTTATAAGCAACATCATCAAATATCATAGTTGCAATTGCATGTAGTGTATAAAACCATCCGCGTGTTTGGTCAACTCCTTCAGCAATAAAATCTGCTTTACGCCAAGTAGTTTCCACTTTTTCTTTATTCTCAAAAGGGTAATGCCATTGAGCGTATGGCATACTACCACTATCAAACCAAACATCAATTAAATCGGCTTCCCTTTTCATTGGGATTCCGTTTTTAGAAACCAAAACGATTTCGTCCACAATGTTTTTATGTAAATCTACTTTTGCATAATTCTCTTCAGAAAAATCTCCTGCTACAAAATCATCAAAAATATCTTTTTGCATGACTCCAGCTTCCACTGCTTTTTTCATTTCAGCTTTTAATTCTTCTATAGAACCAATAGCCATTTCTTCTTTTCCATCTTCAGTACGCCATATTGGAAGTGGTATTCCCCAATATCTTGATCTTGATAAATTCCAATCATTTGCATTGGCTAACCAATTACCAAAACGTCCCTCTCCAGTTGCTTTTGGTTTCCAGTTGATTCCTAAATTTAAATCGAACATTCGATCTTTAAAATCGGTTACTTTAATAAACCAAGAGTCTAATGGATAGTATAAAATAGGTTTATCTGTTCTCCAACAATTAGGATAACTGTGGGTATATTTTTCTACTTTAAAAGCCTTGTTTTCAGTTTTTAATTGAATTGCAATTTCTACATCTGTAGATTTATCTGGAGCTTCACCATCTGCATAGTATTCATTCTTTACATACTTACCAGCATATTCGCCCATTTCTGGCCTGAACTTACCTTGTAAATTAACCAATGGCACTAATTTTTGGTTTTCGTCCATTACCAACATAGGTGGTACTTCTGGCTCTGCCTGTTTAGCAACCATAGCATCATCTGCACCAAATGTTGGAGCTGTATGCACGATTCCTGTACCATCTTCGGTAGTAACAAAATCACCTGCAATGACTCTAAATGCATTTTCAGGATTATCATTTGGCAAAGTGAAAGGCATTAATTGCTCGTAACGAGCTTCTAAAATGGCTGCTCCTTTAAATTCTTTTATAATAAAATACGGTATTTTTTTAGCTCCAGCTTCGTAGTTCCCTAAATCTGATTCGTTTTCTGCTTCTTCAAATTTTCCTGAGAATTGTTTTCCAACTAAATTTTTAGCCAATATCACTTGAGAGGGTTCAAAAGTATATTGATTGAAGGTTTTTACTAAAACATAATCAATCTTTTTCCCAACTGTTAAGGCTGTATTAGATGGCAAGGTCCAAGGAGTAGTGGTCCAAGCTAGAAAATAAATGTCTCCATCTATTTCTTTTAAAACTGAAGGTAAGGTGTCTTTTAAAGCTTTAAACTGAGCTACCACTGTGGTATCTGTTACATCTTGGTAAGTCCCTGGTTGATTTAATTCATGAGAACTTAATCCAGTTCCTGCTTTTGGCGAATAGGGTTGTATGGTATATCCTTTATAAAGTAAGCCTTTGTTATATATTTCTTTTAATAACCACCAAACTGTTTCCATGTATTTAGGCTCATAAGTAACATATGGATCTTCCATATTTACCCAATACCCAATCCTTTTGGTAAGGTTATTCCAAATATCTGTATAACGCATTACTGCTTTTCGGCAAGCTGCATTATAATCTTCTACAGAGATGCTTTTACCGATATCCTCTTTAGTAATTCCTAATTCTTTTTCAACTCCTAATTCAATAGGTAATCCATGAGTATCCCAACCCGCTTTACGCTTTACTTGGAAACCTTTCATGGTTTTATATCTAGGAAAAATATCTTTAATAGCACGAGCTAAAACGTGGTGTACTCCAGGCAATCCGTTTGCAGAAGGAGGTCCTTCAAAAAAAACGTAAGGTGTTTTTCCCTCACGAGAAGAAATACTTTTTTCAAAGACCTTTTCTTCTTCCCAAAATTTGAGAATATCCTCTCCTAATTTTGGAAGATCTAAGCCTTTGTATGTTTTAAATTCTGTGCTCATTATGTGTTATTTTCTAAATAAATATCTCTTGCTAAAAAGATAGCAGCGAAATTAATAAATTGTTAAGAGTAGACAATGCTTATTGCCTTAAAATTAAGCTAATAAAAAAGCCCTGTAGAATAAACTACAGAGCTTAAATGTTAGTTTATTAGAGTGCTTATTGTCTTACCATTCTAATTTCTGATGAATATTCATATAGAACATCGTTTTCAGTATAACTATCTTCAGTTACAATTCTTAATTCGTTTTCATTAAAAAGAGTAACATCCCAAGTTTCTCCATCTAAAGAAATTTCCATAGTTGAATCATTAGTTGTGTAATTTCCTGTTTCATTAGTAACATCAATGATTTCAAATCCTTCATCTATAATTTGACCAGCAACTGTTACTGTATAATTGTTTCTATACTCTCCATCAATAATGTAAGCTCCATTTTCATTAAAAATTACAGTTATTTGAAAAGTATCTCCTACTGTTGTAAACTCTGACACTACATCTAATCCATTTACATTTGTCGTTTCAGTATCTGAAGTAGTAAAGTAAGTTATAGAATGAGTTCCACTTAAGTTAGCATTGTTTAATACAAATTGAGGGCTGTCATCATCGCTACTACAGCTAACTATTGATACTGCAACAAGTAATACTAAAAGGCTTTTTAATAATTTCATGATTTTATTTTAAAATTTTATAATGCGGCAAATATAATCTGTTTTTAGTAGTTTAGTCATTTATTTTTTAAATTTCTTAACCTATCTATTTTTTGAAAAAATTTTTACTTCTTTTTTTGTTTATTCCTTATATAACTAATGCTCAAGACTTTGTTGATGTTTTAAAAATAGGATACAGTAATGCCTTTGATGCAAAGTTTGAGGGAACCAATAATAGTACAAATATTGAATCTTATAATGCAGGAATTACTTTTCCAATTGAGTTAAATGAAAAGTATGCTTTGATAACTGGAATCGATTTTAGCTCCTACCATCTATTATTATCTCCTGGTTTTAATCAATCTACCACAATATACAATACGTTGTTAAAAATAGGTTTAGCAACCAATTATTCTGAAAAATGGAGTTCGACCCTTATTTTATTACCTAAAATAGCTTCCGATTATAAAAATTTATCTGGAGATGATTTTTATTTTGGACTTTATGGTATTGCAAAGCTTAAAAAAAACGAACATTTAAAATACCGTTTTGGCCTATATATTTCTACTGAAGCTTTTGGGGTTTTTGCAACACCTATTTTTGGAGTTTATTATTTAAGTCCAAACAATCGATTTGAAATTGATGCTTCTTTACCAATTACAGCCAATGTTAATTATAAATTTGGTAAGGCTGCTGTCGGTATCGATTATTTTGGTGTTGGTCGCAGTTATAATATAAGTCAAGAAACAACAATACCTGTTTATATAGATCAAAGTCCAATAAATTTCGCCACTTATTTTCAATATGGAATAGTTGATAATAGTATTTTATTAAGAGCAAAAGTGGGTTACTCTAACAATAAATATGAAGTTTATGAACAAGGAGATCAATTGGATTTTCGAATATCTGCTTTTAGCTTTGGAGATGATAGAACTCAATTAAATCCAGATATTTTAGGAAGTGCTTTTATAAAATTTGAAGCGATTTATAGAATACATTTTAAAGAAAAGAATAAAGATTCTGATAAATAATTGGTAGTTTTATAGGTATGGAAAAACAATGCCCTGAATGCGGTGATAAAATTATTGGTAGAGCCGATAAAAAGTTTTGTAGTGATGCTTGCAGAAACTCATATAACAACACATTAAATAAGGATAGTAAAAACTTAGTTCGGAACATTAATAATCGCCTTCGAAAAAACTATCGCATTTTAGAATCTTTAAACCCAGAAGGAAAAACAAAAACTACCAAAGAAAAATTAATTCGATTGGGATTTAATTTTGAATACTTTACGAGTACTTATACAACCAAAGCAGGAGCAGTTTACTTTTATTTATATGATCAAGGTTACTTACCATTAGAAAACGATTATTATTTAATTGTAAAAAGAGTCAGCTAGCTAGATTTACTCCACCACTTTATAAGCTTCAATAGCTTCATTAGGCTCAATGATTGTGTAATCTTTCCAGAAATTAGGATCGTACTGAGTTAGATGAGTTGATTTAACATCCTTTTTAAGAACTACTTTATCATAGTCAGATTGTGATATATTTTCAGATTCAAAAACCACTAATTCATACTTTAGTAATTGGTTCCCTTGAATATTCAATTGTAATGAAAGTTCGTTTTGCTTTCTTCTACCTTTTACATTTTTATTTTTTTCTATCACCTTTAAAGGCCTATCCAATCCCATATAACTACCATCAATAAGTTCTAAAAATCTAGGGCTGTATCCTCCTTTTTCATCTTTACCAAAAAGCATTTTCCCTTTATAAATATTATTTCTATACGTAATTCCTAAAAGTCCAAACTTGCTAATTGGTTTCACGTTTTCAAAATCCAACCTAACGATTGCAAAACCTTGGGTATTTACATACATAGTCCCTTTAAAATCCTTCCCTCCTTTTGGAGAAAAAAGTAAAATATAAACAGACATCCCATTGATTATTGTATAATTATCTAATGTGAATTTATAACGACTCGATTTTTCTATGATATCTATTTTACTGTCTTCATGGAAAAACAATTGTTCGTATAAATTAGATATTTGGTCGCTTATTTGTTCTTGGAAATTGGCATTTTCCACCTAATCATTGGGAGTATATGGAGCATGCACAATATATTAATATTAAGATCATTCAACAATTGAATGCATCGGGAATTGAGTTTGCATTTCTACTCAGATGTTACATTTAAGCGATAAGCCTGATCCTAATCTTTAATTTTTTTACTTTTTAGGTATCTCAAAACAAAAAAACAATTTCAAATTAATTAGTAACTTTACAAATAAATTCATAAAAGATGAATATCAAATCTATACTATTAACAGTATTATTATTTATAGGAATTAACTCAGTAGCACAAAACTACGACGTCATTCTTAAAACCAATGGGGAAGAGATGGAAGGTTCTGTAAAAGAAATACAAGAAGAATCTTTGTCCTTTATTTATAAAAATGAAACCATCGTTTATCAGGTAAAACAAAGTGATATTGTAAAAATCACCTTTGCGTCTGGAAGGGTTCAATTTTTTAATAAGTTTGATAAACCTGGGAATTCTACTAATGCAAGTTTAGCAGATCACCATAACAAAGTAGCGGTATTACCCTTTGCATATATTAAAGATCAACAGGAAGGAGATCCGGTTATGAGTTCTAAAATACAAACCGAAACCTTTGCTATTTTAAGCAAACATCGTGGCGGATTAACTTACATTAACATTAACAATACAAACGCTCTTTTGATTAAAGCTGGAGTGACCAATAATAATATTCAAGGTTATACCATGGGGGAAATCTGTACTATTTTAGGGGTAGAGTATGTAATTCAAGGAATGGTATCTGTAGAAAAAACAACACAACAAAACATCAATACTTATTCTGAAACCACAAAAAACAAAGGAAATAACAAAGCTTATATAGACAGTCATGGCCATTTAATTGGAAATCCTTTAGATAACGGAAAGAGTCAGTCTTATGGAACATCTATATCAACCAATACCCAAAATTACGCTACCTCCATGACGATGAATGTATTTAATGATAAGGGAGATCAAATTTATAGCCAAGATCATACTTCTTTTTGGAATACTCAGGATGCTTATAAAATAACCTTAAAGTATTTGGCTAAGAGAATGCCTTTGTATAAAAAATAGTTTACTCCACTACCTTAAAAGATTCGATGGCTTGATTTGGCTCCATTATAGAATAACCTTGCCAAAAAGTAGGGTCGTACTGAGATAAATAGGTAGCTTTAATTACTTTTTTTACTTCTATTTGATTATAAGCAGGTTGAGATATATTTTCAGATTCAAAAACAACTAGCTCATATTTTTGTAATTGATTTCCTTGAATATTTAATTTTAATGAAAGTTCGTTTTGCTTTCTTCTACCTTTTACATTCTTATTTTTTTCTATCACCTTTAATGGTCTATCTAAGCCCATATAACTTCCATCTAATAATTCTAAAAAACGAGGACTATAGCTCCCACTTTCATCTTTTCCAAATAGCATTTTTCCTTTGTAAATATTATTACGATACGTTATTCCAAGAAGTCCAAATTTGCTAATTGGCTTTACGTTTTCAAAGTCCAAACGAACTATCGCAAAATCTTGAGTATTTACATACATAGTACCTTTAAATTCCTTTCCACCTTTAGGAGTAAAAGGTAAAATATAAACAGTCATACCATTAATTACTGTGTAATTATCAAGCGTAAATTTATACCTACTTGATTTATCTAACACATCAATTTTACTATCTTCCTGAAAAAACAATTGTTCGTATAAATTAGATATTTGATTGCTTATTTGTTCTTGAAAATTTGCATCTCCTTCATTTTTTCTCTTTTCTATTTCTGCTTTTGCTTGCTCGTTTTCTTGAATGATAGAGTCTACTTGCATCTTCGTACTAAAGAGTCCTGATTTTATTTTTAAATAAGAATCTTTTTTTATGTTTTCATTAAAAATACCCTCTAACTTTTTCCCTATTCCTTCTGCAGATATATCATTATTTTTGTCATATAATTCAGCAGCTTTATTAATGTTTAGCTTATAATTATTATAATCCCCATATAAATCTGCAACAACTTCTTTGTAATAAGATGATTTTTTGGGGAGGAGCTTTGTAATACTATCCAAGAGTTCTTTATTTAACTCTTCAATCGTAGACTTTTTAAATCCAAGATCCATCTTTTTTAATTTACCAATGTCAGATTGACGATAGAAAATTTTCTTTTTTGTTAAATCTGCTGTATAATTTTTATCTAAGTTTTCTTTTACTCTATCAATTATTTCATCGACTGTAAGAACTTCTGTTGTTAAAAACACTTCTTTAAGTTCGTATAATTTTGGAACCAATGGCACTATTATCCCTTCATTTTCTTCAAAAACCACCCCTTTTGTTTCATAACCCATATAAGATATGTAAATAGAATCTTGTGGTTGCTTAACATTTTCCAATAAGAATGTAAATTCTCCTTCTTCATTCGACACCATTCCTTGATGTACCCCTGTTTCTATAGTAGCATATGGAACTGGCTCTTGAGTCTCTTGATCAATTACTTTTGCAGAAAATGTTTGAGCAGAAGCTATCGTTAAATAAAGAAAACCGACTAGGGTTAGTGCTATTTTAAGAATATTCATAAAAAAATATTGGTTATTAATAAAGACGCAATTTATATTAAAATGGTTGTCTGAGTATTAATAGACGATGCAGAAATGATTCTGTTACTTAGATTCGTTATCTTTTAATTTCTCCTTGTCTTCTTTTGTGGGAGACATTTTATACATTAGATAACCAAACCCTAGTACCAAATGTAATATTATAATTGCTATTACTATATAAAACCAAAAATCTGACATTTAATTTTAAAAAATGTTAAGTTGATGTAAAATTAATTATAAATATGTAATAAAAAAACCCAGAATGAAAATTCTGGGTTTTAAAATATATAAAAGTTGTACTTTTTATTGTTTTATAATTTTAGATACTTTTTTTACATCATTTTCATAAAAAGAAAGTAAATATACTCCTTGTGGCAATTGAGAAATATTAATTGCTGAAGAATAGTTGTTTTGTGATAAAATCTTTTTTCCTAACAAATCATAAATTTCAATATTAGTAACCGCTTGCATGTCTGAAGCAGATAGAAACAATTGATCTTTAGCTGGGTTTGGATAAAAATATGCACTATTTTGAATGCTTATATCGTCTCCATTAGAAAGGATAATACTTTCAACATCTATAAAATCTCCTTGAAGAATTTCTTTTGTATCATTATCTTGAATAAAGAAGGTAATCTCACATTTTTCTTTCACCCATGTTGGATCTAAATCAAAACTAAAATCAACTACTACTTGATCACTAGAAGAGAAGTCAACCACGGTTCCATGACCATCAGGGAACATTGCTCTTTCTACATGGTCTAATTCTGTTTCACCTTGCCATACTTCAGGGATATCAGATTCGGTAACAACAACGTGTACTACTAAATTAGTGCCATTATATTCTGCTATCTTATCAATAGTAACTGTACCACTTAAAACATCTCCAACTAATTCCGGATCAATTGAAGCTGTAAAAGATGATGGAGTATTCATACGGTCTTCATAATATTGAAAATGTACACTTTGAGTCGCCCAATCATCATAACCAATATGGTTAGAATCGTAATAAGTAGTTGGAAACCAAGGGAAACTATAGTAGTTTTCTCTAACAATAGAAGCTGGGTTTGTGTAAGAATCGTTATTATGATATTCTACAATTGCAATTTCTAAACCTTGATCAATAAAATTGTGTAAAATATCAACAACAGCGGGGCATGAAGGACACCAAGTTCCTGTACCAACTTCAACAACCACTTTTTGCCTATCAACCTGTTGGGAAAATAAAGCAACTGCACTAAATAAAAATAAAAGAGTAAATAATTTTTTCATAACTAGGTTTTAATTTTTTTATAAATATATTGTTTTTTTTATAACTTTTTTAAAATAAAAAATCCACCTTAAAAAAATAGGTTGGATGTGATTTTCCATCCTTCATAGACTAAATTAAGTCGGTATAAATAAGGCTTTTATTGATAAAGTCTATTACCCATATCATTATTTTTTCCTTTAGTACATGGACAATCACTAATTGACTGTATTAGATCAAAGCCAATAGTAACTGCGTGTGTCCCAGAATTATATCCAGTTAAGCCGTTGAAAGTTACTTGATATGCATAGGCAATGTAAAAGAAAGATTTTTTAAGACCCACCATCGGTCCAAGGTTTAAAGGCTGCATGATTTGATCGTTCAAAAAACGATATGAACCTCCTATCCAATAATAATCATCATTTCCATTGTATCTTCTATATTTAAAATTTAAATCCGTAGTTGATCTTCCATCACTAGTAAAATATTGAACAAAGGCAGAGGGTTCAAATTGAGAATAATTTGAACTTTTAATTACATATCCTGTATAAAATTGAAGATTGAGAAGTGCGTCTGGTTCTATGTCCGAAAATGGATCAATATCTTTTGATAGAATATTATTTGCATTTGCACTGAACCAAAAATCTTTAATTCTATAAAGTGCACCTACATCAAAGTTATGATTTGTTATAGAGCGATCTCCAGTAATACCCGGATCTATTATAGGATTTTCTTGATTAGTGTCAAAATTCTCAATAGCAAGTCTAAACATATTAATATTATAAGAAACCCCAAAAGATAAATACTGTTCGGTTATATAATCTAATATTATATGATGGGCAAAAGAAAATTTCATTCCTTTTTGTTGTGTGTTTCCGTTTCTATCAATGTAAGCAGATATACCAACACCTGATTGATTCCCCAGTCTAACGTCTGTATACAAAGCTGAATTTTTTGGTGCGTTTTCAATTCCTACCCATTGTGTTAACCCGTTGAGTCTAATTCTAAAATTATTACCAATTCCAGCAAAAGTTGGAGATACTACATAATCATTATCTGCTAAATACTGTGTAAATACAGGTAAGTTAAGTTCTTGACCGTAGCTCTGAGCTACGATTAATATGAGCAGGTATTTCAGTATTTTTTTCATAAGTTAGGTTTTAAGTAACATTTAAGATATTGGGGATCTTACCTGTATAATGTGAAATGACCTACAAAGTCACGACTGTTATTTGTATCTACTCTAACCACATACCAGTAATCACCAGTAGGTAGTTCTTTGTTATCATACATGCCGTACCATTTTTCGCCAGCACGGAGAGTTGCAACAATACGACCATATCGGTCATAAATATCGAATACTAGATCGGGGTAATTTGAGGCACATCCAATAGTCCATCCATCGTTTACTCCATCTCCATTTGGTGTAAAATAATTAGGAATACACAAATCAATATAATCTTGGTTAATTATGGCAACAGCCATACAACCATTACTATCGGTAACTGTAACTTCAAAAGTTCCAGATTCTGTAATAGTGAACGTATTTGTACTACCATAATCTTCACCATTAAAGGTGTAAACATATTCACCATTACCTCCACTTGCATTAGCTACAATTTCGTTTAAATTTCCTTCAACTAAATTAAGGTCTACAGGAACAATAGGTTGAATATCGAAAAACTCAGTTAATTTAATACAACCATTAGAATGTCTTACTATAATATAATTATCAGTACTTGGTGGCAGGTCTGTAAATTCATTACTGCTTTGGTAAGGTCCTTCATTTAAAGAATATTCTAAAAGTGAAACATCTACAAGATTTTCATCTACAGTAACGCTAACTATATTAGTTGCTAGATTATCTATACATAATATTTCTAAATCAACTCCTGGATCTATAAACACTGATTCTGGAAAAGCAATGTTCCATTCAGACTCACATCCTAAACTATCACGGATATAAACAATATGGTCACCTCCACTTAGGTTGTCAAAATCAAAAAAAGTTTGACTTAGATCTCCGGTAACATACTCTCCTTCATAATCATCTAAACTTACACTATAAGGAAGGGTTCCTCCATCAATGTCAATACTAAAAAAGCCATCTTGATCTCCTTCACAAATTTCAGGAATAATCGAGTCTGCATCAACAGTGATTAATACTGGAGGCGGTTCTAAAATTTCAAAATTGAATGTTAAAAAACAACCTCGTTGGTCCTGAACGATAATATCATAAACACCAGGAGATAAATTTTCAAATACATTCGTTACAAAAAACTGATTCATATTTGGTGAAATGGCATATTGAATAATACCTGAACCTCCAATAGCAATAATTTCTAAACTTCCGTTATTTTCGCCTGTACAAAGCACATTAGTAACTTCAAATGTAGCTTCTAAGGATGTTTCAGGCTCGGTAATGGTTATAATCTCTGAAGTAGTTAAACAATCACCACTTTCAACAAAAACCACATAACTTCCTGCAATTAGTCCAGTAAATATACCAGGACTATTTTGGTCTGCAGGAATAGTATTTCCTGATGTATCTTGCAAAATATAAACATAGTCGCCAAGTCCGCCTATGGCAGTTGCTTCTATTATTCCTGTATTATCACCAGCACAGTTTATTTCTGGATTAGTAGATACTAATATTACCTCTAGAGTAGGAAGTGGGTCGATAGTTATTTCATTTGAAACATTGGCAACACAACCATTGACATCTCTTACAAAATAATCAAAAGTACCTTCAGAAACAGTAAATGTAATTGAAGTTGTAAATGTGCCTAAAATCGTAGAGAAATTTATAGTATCACTATACTCATAAGGGCCTGTTCCACCTATTGCACTCAATGTTAATTCCGCATCAATTAAACACGTTGGTGTTGTTTCAGCTACCAAACTCGAAACTATAGGATCTGGTTGGTTAATTGTAACAGGCAATGATGTAAAGATACAATCAAACCCATCTGTAATTGTTACAGAGTATGTTCCTGCACCCAAATCTTCAAAAACATTTGAAGTCTGAGGACCTGAACTAGAACTACCTGGTGATATCGTATTAAGGGTATAGATATAATTACCTACTTGACCACCAGTCACATTTTCAACTGTAAGTATTGCATTCTGATCATTAAAACAAGATAACATAGTTGTATTTGGTACAAAATCAGCATCAATAGGATCTGGCTCCAATAAAGTAATAGTTTCTGTTTCAATACATCCATTATCATCTCTTGCGTTTATAGTATAGGTTCCTGCACTTAAGTCTGTAAATGTATTATTAGTTGAGTAAGGGATAGTTACATCACCTGTTACTTCATATTCATAGGGGCTAGTTCCTCCACTTGCAATCGCTATAATTACACCTTCATTATTATTACAAGTAACGTTTGATGTTTCAGATACTTCTAACATCAAAGGTGATGGAGGAGATCCAATATTTACAACATTAGAGGTTGCCGTACAAAACGGTGTTTCTGTTTCAATAATATCTACAACATAATTTCCAGAGGTTAATCCAGTAATTGGTTGTGGATTTGTTGAAGTGTTTGCTGCAATAGGAGCTCCAATTGGAGTGCCTGTACCGTCTAACAATTGGTAGGTATATGCTCCTACATAACCTGTAATTGTTAATTCTAATTCACCATTTGTATTACCAAAACAGTCATTATTTTCAGTTACGGTTAATACTGCATCGATTTCGTCAAAAGGAAGAACTATAAATGGATCAGTTAAAAAATAACAGTTCGTATCCACATCATTTACTTGGTAATAATAAGTTCCCGGTCCTGGGATATCGAAAATATTGGAACTTTGTGGTGTCCCATCTGGTAAAAGTTGGTAAGTAAAGTTTCCTGAACCTCCTGTAACATTTATTGAGACAGTTCCCGTTTGGTTACAGTCTATAGGATTGACAATAGCAACTGAAACAGCTGTAATTGTTGGTAATGGATCTATAGTTAGGGTATTTGTTGCTATACAATTATTGGCATCTTTTACATATATAGTTATTAATTGAACAACTCCAGTATCAAGTACCTCAAATACATTTGTATTAAAATAGTTTGTTCCATTTATGCTATACATATAATCAGCAGTCCCTCCAACTTCTGTTATTGTAATTATAGATGTAGATATGGTATTATCAGGAGTACAAGAAAAAGGAGTCGCATTACCTGACACTTCTAATAATACTGGTTCATTAATAGTCACGTCTTCAATCGCAATACAACCTCTACCGGAAGTAACTTGTACCGTATAAGTTGCAGCAGCTAAACCTGTAAATATGTTACTGGTTTGCGGTCCAACTATTATTGGTGCAATAATTTCATAAGTATAAATAGGATTGTCATTACCCGGAAGTAATTCAACTATAATTTCACCATTACTACCACCATTACAAAGTATATCGGTCGCTTCAGTATTAAAAGTAACTGGAATTGCACTCTCTAATGTTACAGAAACATCTTCAGTACATAAGGTAACAGTATCTGTTACCGTCACTACATAGGTTCCCGAAGGAACGCCTGAAAATACATTTCCTGTTAACACAATTGAAGGCGGGTTTGGATTAATGGTATAATCATAATTTCCAGTACCACCAATTGCTGTTACAGTAATTTCTCCATCATCATCAGCACAACTTGTTAAAGCAGTTACAGTAGGAGTTAAACCTAATGGTGGCTCAATAACAACTGACACTAAATTTCCACAACCGTTAGCATCATTCACTTCAATTGTATGTGTTCCCGATGTTAAATTTGAAATTGTAAATGGTGTCGTTTGAGTTTGAAAACTACCTCCGTCAATACTAAAACTATATGGAGGTGTTCCCGCCGTAGACATAGTAACAACTATTTCAAATTGCCCTTCGTCCGTAGAACATTGATTAGTTGTTGCAGCCGCTATTACAGGTGAAGGATCCATATCAACCACTTGTAAAGGGCTAGAAATAATACATTCATAAGCATCCATCGCATGTACGTAGTAATTCCCCGCATTTACATTAAAAGTACTTGCTGTATTCCAAGAAGGATCATTAGGTAAAGGAGCCCCTGGCGTCGTGGTAATCTGATAGAAATAAGGTGCGGTTCCATTTTGTGCAATAGCACTTATTACTCCAGAGTTTGGATTACAATTTGCATTTTGGTTTACCGAGGTCGTTAAACTTAGTAAGAATGCAGATTCTGTAATAGAAAAAGGAGCTGTTACAACACCACACCCTGCGTTAGGTCCAGTAGTTTCTTCAATCAACACAAAATAAGTGCCAAATGGTAAAGGGCCTAAATCTGAAACAACCAATGAGCCTCCAGCAGTTATTGTATCTGTTCCAGAGATTCCTGTTGAAGCTAATGAAAGTGAATCAAATATCTCATAGTTTATATCAACAGAGGTTGCATATACACTGTTTATAGTAAATGAAACGTCTCCATCATCACTACCTGTACAGGTAACATTATCTGAACTAACGGCCGTAGCAGTTAAAGTAGAATTTGTTGGTATTGGTAATGTTGCAGGTTCATAGTAACTACACATGGTAGATTCATCATATACAATAAATGTATAGGTTACACCTGGCGTTAAGCCAGTAAATAGAGTAGACATACTGCCCGGTGGGTTTTCTGATAACCAAGCCCCTGGTGGATTTGGATACACAGTTCCAGGTCCCTGATATATTGCAAAGTGAAATGGCCCTGTACTTCCTAAGAGAGAACTTACAGTCACAACTGCCTCCCCTCCTAATGTACAATCTACTGTACTTGTGATGGCAATATCCAAATCGTCTGGAGGAGAAGCAACAAGTACATCTTGAAATAGTACAGAACACCCATTTGCATCAACTATATTGATTTCATATAATCCGAAATCTACTATATCAAAACTAACTGAAGTTGATCCCGTAGCATTTAATTCTGAGTTTGAATATCCATTTGAACTAGATACAAAATAATTGTAAGGAGCTGTTCCTCCAATAACACTATTAATTATAATAGATCCTTGCGAAATACCTCCTGGTCCACATGTAATATCAACCGTGTTGTAATCTACTATTATTGGGTCTGGTTGAACTATTGTAATAGTGTCTGTTCCAGTACAGGAATTAGCATCTGTAATGGTTATAGTATACACACCTGCTGGTAATCCAGTAGTTTGAGTTCCATAGTTGGTACCTGTAGTATCATTATTAACATTAATTAAAAATGGTGGAGTTCCTGTAGTAGGGTCAATTGTAATATCAATAGCTCCGTTTTCATCTCCGTTACACAAAATAGGTTGGGTTTGTGTAATTAAATCTATCTCAGGTAGCGTAATTGGATTAACAGTAATAATTGGTGACTCAGCTATACACCCATTCGCATCCGTAATTTGAAACTGATATGTACCAGCTATTCCGGTAGTATATGTAAACGGTGTACTTGCTGCTCCTAAAGAACTATAAGGAGCTCCGTTGAAAGAAACTGCGTTCGTATAAGGTGCTGTTCCTCCTATAATGTTTCCTGTTATAAGGGCATCCGGAGTAGCAGTACAATCTAAACCTTCTGTTAAAACGGTATTTACTATTAATTGGGGGGCAATGATTTCTGTTGGTAATGTCGTTTCACAACCAAAAGCATCTCTAACAATAATCGTATAACTACCAGGAGTTAAATTTGGAAATATGTTACTAGACTGAAAAGGTCCTCCGTTAATACTAAATTCAAAAGGGGCCTCACCTGAAGTAACTTCAATTTCAATAGTTGCATTATCACCAGTGTCATAGCAAATGTCAGAATTAGTGCTGATATTCGCAGTTGGCGGATTAGGTATTGATAAGTTAAATGTGTCTGTTATGATACACCCGTTGGCGTCTTCTACTGAAATTATATAACTTCCAGCTTGTGTTAAATTTATAAATGTGTTCGTTGATTGAGCTGGTAAAACTGTCGAATCTGGTAAGGTGAGTGTATAAATATATCCTCCCCATCCGCCTAAAGCTTCAATAATTACACTACCATTACCAATACATGTTATTGGAGACACCTCTAAGGAAACTGTTAGTGGATTTGTTGGTTCATTTATAGTTGCCATGGCAGTGGCTTCACAATTTGTTATAAGATCTGTAACAACTATTGTATAGTTTCCAGCAGGAAGCCCTGTTAAAACAATTGGCGACGTACCTGCTAATGGTGTATTTCCATTAATACTATATTCAAAAGATGTTGTTCCTGTAACTACAAATTGTACCGCTCCATCTGACGCACCAACACAACTTACATTATTTAATGTTTCGCCAAAAATATCTATCGTCGGCAAAGGCTCAATAGCATAGGACTCACTATAAATACAATCATTAGCATCCTTAACCTGAAATGTATAGATGTCTGGTACTAGATCTGTAAAAACATTTGAACTTTGATAAGGAGTAGCTGCAGTAGCTGGAGCTATAATTTGGTATTCTAATGGAGGTACTCCTCCAGTGGTTCCAGTAATTGTTACCGTAGTAGTATTTGATGGACAAGTTAAAGGAGAGTTGCTAAAAAATAAATCTGTAGGTGGATCTAGCGGTGGAATAATAATTTCATTTGTTATGAAAGTACAATCGTTTGCGTCCTTTATTATAATTGTATAGGTACCATTGATTAAGTTAGTAAAAACTGGACTGGATTGAAAGTTGATACCATCTATACTGTACATGTAAGGAGGAGTTCCACCAGTAACATTTGTAACAGTAATTGTACCTGTTGAAGTACAAGTAAATGGTGCTGTTAATTCTGCAACACCAGAAATAGCTGTATTTACATTAATTGTGATGGTTTCTGGATCTGTTAGGCACACAGATGGCCCATTAGTATATTCTACTACAACCTCATAATCTCCAATTGCAAGTCCTGTAAATACATTTGAACTAGTGAATGTAAGTCCACCATCAATACTAAATTGAAGACTATTACCATTAGGGTTGGTTACATTAATAGTGATAGTTCCTGTATCGCCAGCATCGGCACATAAAACATCTGTTTTAGTAACAGTGTACTCTGGCCCTGGTGTAGCCTCAATTGTAATGGTAGTTTCTGCACTACAGTTGTTAGAATCAACAACCGTAATATTATAAACCCCAGCAGTAGTAACTACAATCTCTGGAATAGTTTGAAAAACAGTTGTACTATTTACAAAATAAAAATATGGAGGTGTCCCTCCTACTGGATAAACCGTAATCTCACCATCAGTACAAGTTAACGGGATTGTAATTGCCGCTGTAACAGTTAGTAAAGGAGGGTCAATAATTATAATCTCTTGTGTATTTGTACATCCATCTTCTGTTTCTACTATAGCTGTATAAGTTCCAGGATTTAGATTCTCAAAAGCATAGTTGTTTTCTATAATAGGACCAACACTGTTTACTAAAACTCCGCCAGAATAAAGAGAAAAGAAGTACTGTGGTTCCGCATCATTAGCAGCTAAATAAATACTTCCCAAATCCCCATTACAAAGAGGTTGATTTATAATGGTTGAAACAGTAAAATCCCGGTCTCTAATCAAAACATCAGGAATCGTAAATAAACAAGCATTTGCTGGAACTCCAACTTGTTGTATATAAGTTGTATACAAACCAGGTACAGTTACTTCAAAGAAATTACTACTTTGAAAATTAACACCATCAATACTAAATTCATATCCACTAGGTACATTTCCAACTGTTATAGTTCCGGGTGTTGTACAAATAATATCTGTTGCCGTAACTGTAGGTTCTAGAAGATTTTGATAGACATTAAAATAAAATTGGTTGAAACATCCACCTTCATAATTAATAGTTAGTCTATATTGTCCAGCGGTATCAGCAGTAAAGTCGTCACCAGTACCTACTTGATTCCAAGTACAAGAACCATTTTCATTTGCACAATCTGTATTTGATACTGGAGCACAGCTAGATTCATCCAACTTTTCCCAGATAATTGTTATTGCACTTGCTACGTCCGTTGTTATTTCAGTAAAATCATCTTCCCCACATAAATATATATTTGGTAACAATTTACCATCATTAGGGCAGGTTACAACTTCATCCGCAAAAGGAATTACAGGGTTTGAAATGTTATTTCCAAACAGTGTAACTATATATTCTTGTACAATTGATCTACAAGGGGCAAGTGCTGTATTGAAAGAATAATAAGTTCCCGTTTGGGTAACTGTTATTGTTTGTGTTGTGCCTATAACCGGTGTTCCTGTTGGACTTGTGGACCATGAATAAGAATCATATCCATCTGCAGCTGTCAGTTCCATACTTGCTCCACAAAGAATTTCATTTTGAGTAAACACACAATCGTCTAGATCTGCTAAAAAGTTAGTTGCTTGAGGACTAAGAAGACATCCTGTATTTGTACTGACACTAGGGTCATCGGTAATAATAAAAGTTGGGTTAAGGGTTCCTTGATATGTAGCAAATGCCTGATTGTTAATAATATCTGAACAAGCTTCAGCTAATTGCTGACAAGTATCTACTACTTGAACTTCAATTCGGATTTCATATACAGGATCATTCTCTTCAACCAAATAATTTTCAATAGCAAAAATTAATTCTCGTGTAACAGGATCATAACTTTGTACAGTTACTCCTGCAGGTAATACTAAATCAGTTGGGTAATCGAAAATTATATTGATAGGTAATATATCTCTAATAGTAAAATTAGTAGCATTATCGTTACCTGTATTTTGAAAACCTATTACATAATTTAATTCCTGACCTAGACCAACAGTTTGCCCTCCAATATTATTACCAAACTCATCTTCAACAATTTTGGTGAGTACAATATTTGGTTCAATTATTTCTACAGCAAAGGCAATTAAGTATTGAAAATAGGTATCCCCGCTAGTCTCCAATCGAACGGTAGCGGATGTAGCATCATTTGCAATTACGGTGTTTCCGGGATTTGGAACACTCATCACCCCTGTATCAAATCCGAGCGTGTTGGTACTGTTAGGGTTTCTGTTATCAACAGGTAAAGCACTTATTTGGGTTACCGAACTATTGAAGAAGTTATTAGCTTGACGATCAACGGTAGAGAGAGTTGTACCATTTAGTTTTAAACGATCACCTGTGATAGGCTTATCACCTTCTAATGTTGCAAAAGCGAAATTTGCTCTAACTGGCGCTGGTGCAGGTACTGTTCTAAATCCAGAAACTGGAATATCCAAATTTGGATTATTACCAGGAACACTAATAGCACTAAAACCATCAAAACTAGTAATGGACTTTCCGGGTACAGTAGGATCTTCATATACAACAAAAAGAGACCATCCTGCAGAATATCCGGTACCATTATATGGGTCAAAAGTTGCTGTTTCACCCAAAGCACTTGAAACATTAGCTAGTGTGTAAGTTCCTAAATCATTTGGCAAACTAGTTACGATGTCAGTAACATCTGCATAGCAGACATAAGGAAAACTATCCCCACCGTCTACAGATGTTCCATTTGCATCAAATATTACAGTTCCTGTTATATCATTATATCCGCCTGTAGGCCCCTTAAATTTTACTTCGGTAAAAGGTTGATTACCTTTGGTAACTGCTCCCCAATACAAGCTTGCGTGTATTATTATATAACAATTTGGATTTGGTATCTCTAAATCTGCGCTTGATGAACTAAAAGTAGAAGGATCCCCATCAATATCGATATACTGCATATCAACATTGTGATTATAAGTTGTATTATTATTGTAGGGATTGTTATCAGGCCCTAAAATATTGTTTCCTATTAGAACGATATCACCTTTAAGGTCTTGGTCAAATCTAGGCGTAAATGGGACAAAGTTTTGAGCATAAGTTTGTATGCCTAAAAATAGGACTATAAGAAGCGTAAGGGATTTTTTAACAGTAGGTTTGTTCATGGCGCTTAGTTTTTAGTACTAATACTCAAAATTGTATTATAAGGCGGGGACGTTATCTTACATATTATATTAGGGTTAATTTTCGATTTTAATTATACTTATTTCTTCATTATAAGGTACATCCTGTTTTGATCTTAATGCTCGTTCAGTTTCATTGATATTGTTGAATTTTTTGGAATAGATATAATATTCGCTAGTTTTTACATCGTAAAAGAAGTCCACTTCTTTATTACCTGATGAAATTACCTGACTTAAAAATACATCTCTTTTAATTGTATTATTATGAACTGCAAGAATTAGATAATATCCATTTTCAGTATTCTCAATGTTTTTTAAGATTTGAATATTGTCATTTCGCTTTCGACCAAAATCAATATCTTCTACATTTAATGGCACATTACTTATTAAAACATTTTGCTTCAAGTTATTCAATGCCCTTCTGTCTTCAGTATATCTATCTTGATCATTATCATAAGCAGCCCGCTTGATTCTTCTTTTACGCTCAAAATCTGTTGCAATAGAAATCTCTTCTAAAGAAGACACTAAAGATTCCCGTTTTCTGTTAGCCTTGCGTTGTTCTAATTTTAATTTTGCAATGCTATTTAAATAAAATTGATTTGTCTCATCATCTGGATCATCAACTGTTACAAGCCTTTCGACAAGTAAAGTTTCTAATTGCTTAATTTTTTTCTTTTGTCTTAGTAAAATCGTATCCAATTGGATTTTTAAAAGTTCGATTTCTTCATTTTCTTTAGTAACACTTTTGAATGGTTTTGGTGCTACATAAATGTTTTGATCACTCAAGTCATTTTCTTCTTTTAAATCCTTTAAATCTTGCTCCTTAATGGAAACAGCATTTTGCAATTCATTTAAAAGCTGAGTTTGTATTTCGATTTCCTTGTCTGTTTGCACGGTTAAATCACTAATAGACTTACCAATACTATCTGTTGGGTTTTTAATCGAGTTTTCTTCAGCAGCTAATCTTGCTTTTTCCTCTGAAGCTATTCTAGCTTGCTCTTCTGCAACCAACCTTGTTTGTTCTTCTGCTGCTAATCTTGCTTGCTCTTCTGCAACCAACCTTGTTTGTTCTTCTGCTGCTAATCTTGCCTGCTCTTCTGCAGCTAACCTAGTTTGTTCCTCAGCTGCCAATCTAGCCTGTTCTTCAGCAGCTATTCTTGTTTGCTCCTCAGCTGCCAATCTAGCTTGCTCTTCTGCAGCTATTCTTGTTTGCTCCTCTGCTGCCAATCTAGTCTGTTCTTCAGCAGCTAACCTAGTTTGCTCCTCAGCTGCCAATCTAGCCTGTTCTTCAGCAGCTAACCTAGTTTGCTCCTCAGCTGCCAATCTAGCCTGTTCTTCAGCAGCTATTCTTGTTTTCTCTTCAGCAGCCGGACTTATTTCCTCTACAACAACAGGCTCAACAGGTGCTTTAGCAGTTACTTTTTTCTTACTTTTTATTTTATCAGGGTCAATTAATCCTGATAATTCGTCATCTCTACTGTAATCATAATAATTGTTATTCTTAAATCTGTAGGCTAGTGTAATCTCGTGTGAAGAACCTAAATCATTAAATCCAGAAATAGGTTTTTCATAATTATATTCAATTGCAATTTGTGGAGTTATATTAACACCAAGTCCAACAGATGCACCATATTTTGTATTATAACCTACTTGTGCCCAAATTCCTTTAGGTATAGTTAACATTGTAACACCTGAAATGATAGTAGCCTCTTTTTGAAATTCAGATTTTGCCAAAATCGATAATTTACTATCTCCAAAAAAACCATAACCACCAAAATAACCTGTATACATTATATGACCCTCTAGTCCTCGTATTGGGTTTTCTTCAACTAATGAAGAAGCACTAAAGTTATAAGTTACTAAATTGTTGTATGAAATACCAAAATCCATAAAACCTGTACCATAATTTAATCCTGGGTTTACGGTTAGTAAAAAATTTGAAGGAATATTATTAAGGGCAGGGTCATCTATATTAACAACAATATTACTACTATTTAAACCGCTTTGATATGCGCCTATATTTAACCCAAATGTAAAATTACTATCTTCCTGTATACGTATATTATAAGCAAAATTAACGATGCCTCCAAAGGTTGTTAGCACACCATAATTTTGTTGAAAAAGCCCAATTCCTGCGCCTATATTCTCTTTAATGCGGCCAGAATAATTAAAAAAATAGGTGTTTGGTGCGTCTTCAACTTGAACCAACTCTCTTTTATTTGTAAATATTATATACTTGTTTTGTTCTCTTACAAAACTAAAAGTGGGGTTTTCAACAAACCTACTGAACGTCAATGAATTTCTAACAGGAAGATCAAGTGCAACCACTCCATCCTGATCTTGAGAATAGATGATCTGTACGAAACAGAATAATAGAATGATATGAATTGTTATTTTTTTCACTTTACTTAACTACGGTTATGGAACCTTTTTTAGGTTCTAAGTCTTGAGGTACAATCAAGTAATAATAAACTTGATTTACACTGCTTAAATTGAGATCATCTTCAGGCCAATTATTTAAATAATCATTTGTACTAAACACTACTTTTCCTTGACTTGAGTAAATAGTCACCATTGTATTACTACCACTAACGTATGGTGTTGGAATAACCCATGTATCATTAATGCCATCACCATTTGGGCTTATAAGGTTTGGAATATTTTCAACATCAGGAAATGGGTTAATAATTTCTTCTACCGAAAAAATATGTTCACTTGTTATAAAGCATTCATTGTTTTGAGTTGTGATAACACTATAGTTTCCAAAATCGGTTACAATAAAGGTGTTTTGTGTAGCATTGGGTATTAGTTCAGAATTAAAAAACCATTGAAACTCGGGGTTGATTGCAGAGGTTGTAACCGTTACACTTAGTGAATCTCCATCTTCCATCATATTGACAGCAGGAACATCTATATTACTTGTAAAAGCTCCTGAATCTAAATTAATAGTACCTGTTGCTTCACAACTTCCAAAATTCACTATAACAGAATATTCACCAGAAGAAGAAGTCTCATATGTTTGGTTAGTAGCTCCCGATATTGGAGACCCTTCTTTATACCATTGGTATCCATTTCCCTGAACTGTACTTAATACTGTTGGTCCATCAGCTGCGCAAAATGGATTTCCTGAACTAGATTCTATAGTTGCATTTACAACCTCACCGGAGGTAGCTTCAGTCACGACTACTCTATTCGAAAACGAGTTAGATGTACAAGTACCGTAATTAGTCTCAACAAAATATTTCCCCTCTTCGGTTACAGAAAGCGTAGGACTTTGAGCTATGAAAACTGATGTTGTGGGATTAATTTCCTTAAACCAGTTAAAAGTTAGGGATGGGTAATTTAATGGTGAATTATTATTTCCTGTACCTGGATTATCAATTGTTAGAAGATAGCTTCCTCCTGGGCAATAACTAGCAGTTGCAACAAGGTTATTAATTGTAAAAGGACTATCCTGTATCTTGTAATATGCAGAAAAACTATTAGATGCTGCACTAGAAACGGCTGGGTGGGTGCTTCTAATTTTAATTTTATAAACTTCACCAGCGGTTGTTACCGGTAAAGAAAAGTCTACAGTTGCTGGAGATGTAGTTATTGTTCCAGGGCTGGAAGTAAATAAAATTACTGGATCTGAAAAATCTCCATCTGGATCCGACATCTCAACAATAAATTGATTAGATGGTTCTATACCAGACTCAGGGTTGAAAACAAAATTTACTGTAAATGTGTTAAAAGATTCATTTGCACACGCTTGAGTAAATTGAAGATCTGGAGCGCCTATAACTATCTGAGCCTCGATTTTTCCAATGTTTGAAATAATGAAAAAACCAACTAAGAAATATAAAGATTTTAGAAAAGTAGTTTTTGGCATCTAGATGTTTTAATGTTTATAACTAAATTGTTTTTAGTCATATCCTTACATCTAGAAGTAATCAAGATGTAAGGGTATATTTTTTATATATGTTGTGGCTATTCCTCAGGAAGAATAATTGCTATGATATTGTTAATTCTCAATCTGAAATCTGGATTATCCATATTCTGAACGTCGATAAATGTCTCATGATCTATTCCATGAGAGTATACATTAGCAAAAGCTCTATTGCCATACCAATTCTCTAAGTCTTCATTATTAGGGTTGTTTTCAGTAAATATATTCCCCTGACAATTATTAAAATACATTTTAGTGAATTGCATCTTAGGAAGGTTTTCATTATTAATCCATATTTTATTACTTAATTTAACAGCAGGGTTAAATCCAGAAAAAATACTTTTATTTATAGAAAATGAAGCGCCTTCTTTAACATACATTCCTTCATGTACCAATCCAACTTTTATGTCTGCTTCTAAATTGTCACTTAATACCATAAGTGTTAAGTTTTCAGCGTTTAGATTTGTACCTTTTTTAGCTGGATCCACTTCTTCTTTATCATTATAGGATGCAAGATATAAACTACTTGCTCCTCTAGATGCAGTGTGGTATGGTGATTTTATTGCTATTGAATTTGCTAACATTGATTGTGCGCCATAATTAAACATAAAATCACTCCTATTTGATCTAAAAGAGACTAATTGGTAAAGTTCTGTATATCCTCCTAGAACATGGAAAGAACTTCCTTGTGAGTAACTAATCATGATATTTTCCAAAACGGTTTCACTTCCAACACCTGCTAAAGTAAGACCACTTATATAGCCAGAACTTTTGGTTCTCTTTCCAGTATATTCAATTCTTACGTACTTTATTATTCCAGAATTACTCTCTTCATCACATCCACCATAAAGAGTCAGTTCTGATGATGATGGGTTAAGGTCGTATTTAAGTTCAGACTCTTCATCAATTTTATTTATTGGTGCATCACCTAAAATAAATATTCCACCCCAATCTCCTTTTTTCTTAACATCTCTATTAGATGAAAAAACAATTGGATCGGTTTGAGTTCCTTCAGCAATAATCTTAGAGCCTTTGGTTATAACTAATGAAGCTTTAGATTTAAAATCTCCAAGTATCACAGTTCCGGGTTCTATTGTGAGCGTTGTGCTATCTGTAACGAACACATCTCCTAATAAGAGATATGTATCTTTCTTATATAGCTTGGTATCATTTACAATATTACCAGAAAGAATCTGTGTTGGTTCAGGGTATTTATTTGAATTCGAATTAAATTCTGTCCAAATATTTAACCAATTTTCGCTACCATATATTCCTTTTTCTTGTTGAGAAAACAAGCTTAAAAAAGGAAAAAGAAGTAAAAATATAATAAGGGGGTAGTTTTTTTTCATACAAATACTATTAAGTTAAGGACCACAAGTTTAACACTTTAAATTGTTTTTTATCCTTTATCTGCACTTTTATTCGTTTAAGCGCATATTTTTTTAACATTATTCTAATTTTAATGTAATTATGTTAAAGTTATTTTTCCTAATTAAAATCATCATAGGTATGCAATGCTTTTAAAGTTTCTTCATAAAACAGTATTGCAGCAATTAAGTTATCCTTATCTGAATAAGGAAGCACAATTTTTTGAAACTCTATTGTGTTATCAAAATAGGTAGTAGTTGCTTCATTGTTATCTTCAAGTGCATTCCTATTTTCTTTTGTATCAGGAATACCTAAAGAACTCATTGTTATACCTGGTTTAGTAGCAAATGCGATATTAGGTAGAATTTTAATAATTACCTCAATACGTCTATTGTATAGTTTTAGAAGCTGGCCTTTTTGCATATCTTCAAGTTCATCGCGATCATGATATTTTTCAATAGCAACGTCTTCTGAAATAATAAAAGGTTCTACAGAATTTTTTTGTGCATTAGTTAATGTAGTAATTAATAATAGTGCAATCGTAAGTAGGTTCAATTTTGATTTTAAAGTCATAATAACAAAATTATAAGTTGGGGGCAATATGCCTTTATGGGTCAATTTTACAATTAAATCCTATTAAATGCAAATTTCATCGATTAAATACACTTTTATAAATTTAATCTACTTATAATTTATTAATTCTTAAACCATTAGAAATTTATTATTTTCCTATCAATTATAGGCTATATATAACTTAATTGCTTTTTTTAAATTTTAAAAATTAATAAATATTTGATTTTGAAATATTCTTATTGTATTAATGAATTGTAGTCCAAGAACATGACGTTTTTTATAAGAAAATACAGAAAGAGGAATAAATTAATCTATAAAAGATAATTCTTTTATTAAATTTTTCCAATCATGTTATGAATTAATAATTCATCCAAAACTTTTTATATATTTTGTTACAAATACTGTAATAAATCGATTGAAAAAAAAAATAACGAAATACATTAATTATAATATTGAATGAAAATATCACTAGTTATTATTATGCAAATTACTAATCATTCTATAAACACAAAGCTCTATAAAAGCAAAAACCCTCTATATCAAAGATATAAAGGGTTGTTCTGCTCCTCTTCTTGGACTCGAACCAAGGACACCCTGATTAACAGTCAGGTGCTCTAACCAGCTGAGCTAAAGAGGAATTTATTTTTGAAATCGTTATAGTAAGAACTTAATTTTTGCCTTTTAAAACCACTTTTGTTTCTTAGGCGGGTGCAAATATAAAATATTTTTTATCTGCAACAAACAATTTTTATTTTTTTATTATTTAAATAACCACCTATAAACATCATTCCCGTTTGCAAATAACACCAATGCAATTAATATTAAAAATCCAGCCATCTGTGCATACTCCATAACTTTCTCGTTTGGTTTACGTCCAGTAGCCATTTCGTATAATAAAAATACTACATGACCTCCATCCAATGCAGGAATTGGTAATATATTCATAAATGCTAATATGATCGAAATTAAAGCTGTTGTATGCCAAAAAGATAACCAACTCCATTTACCAGGAAATAAGTTAGCTATGGCCCCAAAACCTCCAACTTGTGTTGCTCCCTCAGAAGTAAACACATATTTAAATTGTTTTACATAATCTGTTAAAACATTGTAGCCATAGTTAATACCCCCACCAATACTTTCAAAGAAACCATATTTTATTTCTTTGTAAGCATCTTTGTATTCAGATCCAAAATTATTAATCCCTATAGTTCCGTCCTCAAAAGGAATTACTTTTATGGTTAATAATTCACCTTTTCTATCAATATTTAAAACAACTTCTTTATTAGGACTTGCTTTTATTAATTCGGATAAGCTTGCCCAATTTTGAGTTTCAGTTCCATTAACTGAAAGTATTTTATCTCCTTTTAATAAGCCTGCTTTTTGTGCTGGATATTCTGGAATTATAGTATCCAACAAAGTGCTTCTAACAGGTTGAAAAGGCTGAAGTTCTCCTGCTTTAAACATCGTCATTCCAACTTCTTCAGGAATATCTATTGTTTCAGTATTTCCTCCTAAGTGTTGAACCGTTATGGTACTAACATCTCGTAAAAACAAGTACTTGTTTAGGTCGTTTAAATTTTCAAATTCTCCTCCATTCACCTTTAGAACTTTATCTCCGTGCTTAAATCCTAAATCTTTAAATGTTTGAGAAACTGCAAATCCATGAGGTAATTCATCATTGGTTACAATTTTCTGACCTACAAAATAAAAAATGCAGATATAGATTACAAACCCAACAATAATATTTACAGTAACACCACCCAACATAATAATTAAACGTTGCCAAGCTGGTTTGGATCTAAATTCCCAGGGCTGTGGAGGTAATGCCATTTGCTCCTTGTCCATACTTTCATCAATCATCCCGGATATTTTCACATATCCTCCCAATGGCAACCAACCTATACCATAAACCGTTTCGCCTATTTTCTTTTTAAATAAAGAAAACTTTACATCGAAGAAAAGGTAAAACTTCTCCACACGAGTTTTAAATATTTTGGCAGGTATAAAATGCCCTAACTCGTGAAGTACTATTAATAACGAAAGGCTTAATAAAAGTTGTAGTGCTTTAACAGCAAATGGACTCATAGTCTATAAAATTAACGTGCAAAAATAGAAAATTAATATTATAAACCTCTGTTACCTTACGTTTATTACCTTTTTATTAACGATTTATGAATTATTCCATAATTAGTTTCAAAATAAACAAATAACATACCTGTTGAAAGCTCACTTATTTCAATGGTTTCTGTATATTTTTGTTCTCTTACTAATTGACCTAAGACATTATAGATTTTTACATTTTCAATTTCTACTGAAGCTGGTTTATTTATATGTATTGTTTCTTGAGCTGGATTTGGTGCTATAGAAATATTATTTGCAATTGAAAACTCATTCGTTCCTAGAGTAACTGTATTGTTTTTTGAAATTAAATGACGATCAGAATCAAATACGATTAGACCTATATCAAAGCTAATAGGTTCGATAAATTCTTCCCCATTGGTTGTATTGTTTAAAATAATATCTATCTCTTCACCTCCATTTCCAAATATTTTTAAAGGAACTGGTGCTTCAAAAAACCCTACTGAATTATGACTCTGTGTTTGATTAATAACAATACGGATTTCATCATCGTTCATTCTATTCCATTCTACGGAATAACTAGGATACCCTTCTCCATAAACCCAATCATTAAAAAACTCGGTTAAATCTTCTCCACTTTCATTTTCTAAAATTGTTTTAAGATCATTTGTTTTGGCATATCCGTACGAATGGTTTGGGTCTACTAAATAAGCTTGTATTCCTTGCAAAAAAGTCTCTTCTCCCATCTGTCTACTTAGCATATGCAATACCATAGAGCCTTTATTATAGCTTAACCTACTACTAAATACTCGACCTACATTAGTTGTATCTTGAGCGGGAACATAAACAGAACCATCGGGTTGAGAGGTTATACTATTAACCTTATCATTTCTCCAAGATTTAAAACCAGCTTCTCCATCAAAATGTCTATTTGTTAAACCAGTAAGATAAGTTGCAAAACCTTCATTTAACCAGATATCCTGCCAACTACCACAAGTTACTTTGTTTCCAAACCATTGATGAGCTAACTCATGGGCAACAAGACCTCGGGAGAATCCGCCCATAAAAGAAACTGTTGTGTGTTCCATTCCACCTCCCCAACCAAATTGAGCATGTCCATATTTTTCATTAGAATAGGGGTACTCTTCAAATGTTTCAGAAAACAAATTCATTATATCAACAGTAATAGGAGTATTTGATTGAGCATAAGATAAATCTTCTGGGTATACATAATTTACAATATCAAAAGGGTTCCCATTATTAGAAACTTCATGCGAGTAAATTTCATAATTAGTAACTGCAATGGCAACTAAATAAGCAGGAATAGCATATTGATGGTTGAAATGTGTTGTTTTTTCAGAACCATTTATAACCTGACTTATTTCAATTCCGTTAGTTGCAGCAAAATACTCTTCATTTGAAGGATTGTATTGTGGAGTTGTTATATACACATCAATTTCATCTATTTTATCGTTCAAATCTTGTTTACATGGCCACCAACCTAATGCGCCATAAGGCTCAGAAAGTGTCCAAATAACTGGATCTCCATTATGTGTATCTTGTTCAAAAGATCCAAACCCCGAACTAATTGGGTTTCCAGAATAACTAATAGTTAATGAATCTAAAACTCCTGTATTTTGTGTAGCAGGTAAAGTAATTACAACCTCATCATCACTGTTTTGATAAAAAGTTAGTGAGTTTCCTCTTTGTAATACTTCTGAAACTATCATATTATCTGAAAGTTCAAAAGTTACTTGATCTAAATCTTCTTTTGCTTCAAAATAAGAAGTCACATCACCTTCAATAAAAGCAGCATTTGGGTTAACATCAAATTCTAATCGATGGTATTTTAAATCGTAATTTCCTGTATTTAAATTGCGATTAAAATTCATTTTTTTTGAAGCATTTTTACTTTCAGAATTTACAATATTGGTAAAGTCTTTATTGTAATCTTGAGCATTAACAGATAAAGTAATAAATGCAATTAATAGGAGTAATAACTTTTTCATAACGGTATATTTATAGTACATTTCCACAAAATTAGAAAACCTTTTTCACTTGGATTGTGATAAAAGTCACATAACTTTGTAGTTTTATAATTTATCTTTCAAAATGCTTACTTTTTTTTCCAGATATAAGTTTTTAGCGGTTGTACTTTTTGTTCTTTCAGCTATTATTATTTCAATTATATATCAAATTCTAAAGCCCAAAGTGGTTTTACCTATATTTCAACCCGCAAAAGTAAATGCTGAATTGGTAGACAGTACCATTCAACATGTAAAAAAATATCATACTATTTCCGACTTTTCATTAACCAATCAGAATGGAAAAATAGTTACTCAAGAAGACTATACTGATAAAATATATGTTGCAGATTTCTTTTTTACTACTTGTCTAACCATTTGCCCTATTATGACCGATAATATGGTGGTATTACAAAATAGATTAAAGGATGACTCAGAAATCATGTTATTGTCACATTCGGTAACTCCAGAAATAGACTCAGTAGCTCAGTTAAAAAAATATGCTTTAGAAAAAGGTGTAGACGATACAAAATGGAATTTAGTCACTGGAGAAAAAAAAGAAATTTATAGACTCGCCAGAAAATCATACCTCGCTGTAAAAGAAGATGGCAATGGGGATGAATATGATATGATTCATACTGAAAATTTTATTTTAGTAGATAAGAAAAAAAGAATTCGTGGCTTTTATGATGGCACTAAAATAGAAGATATCGAACAATTACTTAAAGATATCGAAGTATTAAAAAAAAGCAACTAAAATTCCTGAATATAGGAGCATTAAATCTTTTATTAAACAACATTTTCCCATGTCATTTTGTTAGTTTACATTTGTTGTTTAAAATCAATCTAAATAAAAAATGCTGTCAATTGCATCTTTAGAAATTGGGCAAAAAGCCATTATTAAGGACTTCTCTGTAGATGTTGTTCCTTTAAAATTATTAGAAATGGGTTGTCTCCCAGGAAATATTGTGGCATTAATACAAGAAGCTCCTTTTAAAGACCCTTTATATCTTACTATAAATGGAAGTCATTTAGCAATAAGAAAAGAAATGGCTTGTAAGATTGAAATTGAACTTATCAATGGCTAAACAAATAAATGTTGCACTTATTGGTAATCCAAATACAGGAAAAACTTCTGTATTTAATATCCTAACTGGGCTTAATCAAAAAGTTGGTAATTATCCCGGAATTACGGTTGAAAAAAAACAAGGAAATTGCATACTTGAGCGTAATCTTAAAGCTCATATTATTGATTTACCTGGAACTTATAGTTTAAATGCTTCATCACTTGATGAAAATGTAGTTATTGAATTACTACTTAATAAAAACGACAAAGATTTTCCAGATGTAGCTGTTGTTATTGCAGATGTTGAAAATCTAAAAAGAAATCTTTTACTTTTTACTCAAATTAAAGATCTTGGAATTCCTACCATATTAGCAATAAATATGGCTGATAGGATGAAAAGAAAAGCAATTTCATTAGATATTGAAAAGCTAGAAAAAAAGTTAGAAACCAAAATAGCCTTAATAAGTTCCAGAAAAAACACAGGAATTGAAGAATTAAAGAGTTTAATTTCAAATTATAAATTACTCTCAACAAAGCCTTGTGTTAATGCCTCTAGAATTGCACCAGACTATTTTGAACGTCTTCAAAAGGCTTTCCCAAAACAAGATTTATATAAGTTATGGTTAGTGGTTACTCATGACGTTAATTTTGGGAAACTAAATAGAAACGAGGTAAAGGGAATTCATTCATTTCAAACAGAATCGATAAGTAATCTAAAAAGGTTACAGCAAAAAGAAACCATTGCTCGTTATCAATTTATTAATAATACTTTAAAGAAAACATTAACAATTGACAAAAAAAATGCAAAGGACTTACGAAGTAAATTCGATAGAATTTTAACCCATAAGGTTTGGGGTTACGTAATTTTCTTTTCTATTTTATTGTTAATCTTTCAAGCTATTTTTGATTGGAGCACCTACCCAATGGACTTCATTGACAATACATTTACGTCCATTAGTGAATGGCTAAAAGTCAATCTACCTCCTGGCGCCTTTTCAGATTTAATTTCAGAAGGAATCATTCCAGGGCTTGGAGGAATTGTAATTTTTATACCTCAAATCGCCTTTTTATTTTTATTCATTTCCATATTAGAAGAAAGCGGATATATGAGTCGTGTAGTTTTTTTAATGGACAGAATTATGCGTCGTTTTGGATTAAGCGGAAAGAGTGTAGTGCCTTTAGTTTCTGGAACTGCTTGTTCTATTCCTGCAATAATGGCAACCCGAAATATTGAAAACTGGAAGGAACGATTAATTACTATTTTAGTCACCCCTTTTATAACGTGTTCTGCTAGATTGCCTGTTTATTTAATAATTATTTCATTAGTAATCCCTGAAGGTCGGGTTTTCGGAATCGTTAGTCTACAAGGCTTAACGCTATTAATTCTATACGGTTTGGGTTTTGGATCTGCTATATTTGCCGCTTACACTTTAGATAAATATTTGCATTTAAGGAGTAAATCTTTTTTTGTGATTGAAATGCCAAATTACAAACTTCCTATGATAAAAAATGTGGGGATAACTGTTTTAGAAAAAACAAAAGCATTTGTATTTGGAGCTGGTAAAATAATATTAGCAATTTCAATTATATTATGGGTATTGGCATCTTATGGACCTGGAGATTTTAATCAAGCTGAAGAAATTGTAATACAAAATACCGAACAACAAAATTTATCGCCAGAAGAAATTGACATAAAAATAGCATCCTTTAAGTTGGAAAATTCATATATCGGTATCGTTGGTAAATTTATAGAACCCGCTGTAAAACCTCTAGGTTATGATTGGAAAATAGGCATCGCTCTTATTAGTTCATTTGCAGCAAGAGAAGTTTTTGTAGGAACTCTTGCTACTATTTATAGTGTTGGGAATGATGATGTAGAAACCATCAAAAACAGAATGGCTGCAGAAATTAATCCCTCAACAGGCGCACCCTTATTTAATTTAGCAAGTGGTATTTCTCTTCTATTATTTTATGCTTTTGCCATGCAATGTGTGAGTACTTTAGCAATTGTAAGACGTGAAACTAATTCATGGAGATGGCCATTATGGCAATTAGTATCAATGACAGCAGTAGCTTATATAGCTGCTTTAGCTGCTTTTCAAATCCTCAAATAAAAATATGCAACAGATTTTAGTTATACTTACATTTTCTTTAGCAGCAGGTTTTCTCATTAAAAAATTTGTATGGAATCCTATTTTTGAAGGAAATCAAAAAAAGAGTTCAAGTATAGATGGTGAAAACACTAAATGTGGAAAAGATGATTGTGCTTGTCACTAATCTTCAACATTCACCAACAATACGTAATCATTTTTGTCATTAGGAATTCCATTAACAGGATACGGATTTAATTGATAAGCATTTACTATCTTATTATTACTTTTAAATAGTTCTAAATCGTTAGACTCACCTTGATTCGCTTTCCCAAATATGATTTCTTTCTGAGTAGTTTCTTTGTTTTCTGAGGAAATTTCAACCAATATCTTTGCCCTTCCTGCCCAAACACAATTTGCGCCTTTAGGGCACCTAGAGTCTTCAATAACCTTTACAAATTTCAAAGTGTGATTTTCTATTGAAATAAAATCTCCCAAATATACCTTTACAGCAATCATTGGACTTGGCGCTGGTGTTTCTTGAGAATAACCTATTATAGTAAATAATGATAATAAGATTGTAAATTTGATTTTCATATTGATTTATTGTTAATCAAATATAGTCAATTAATATGCCAGACTAATTTTAACCCAATCCAACATCAAGAGACATCATCACGATAAAACCTCCAATAAAGCCTAGTGTTGCAATATCTGTATATTTATCTCTTTGGGTTTCTGGGATTACTTCTTCAACAACAACAAATATCATAGCTCCAGCTGCAAATGCTAATGCATAAGGTAAGATTGGCTGAAAGAAAGAAACTGCAACCGCTCCTAAAACAGCAGCAACTGGTTCTACAACTGCAGACATTTGCCCGTACCAAAAACTTTTAAAACGAGAAACTCCTTGTCTTCTTATTGGCATTGATACCGCGAAACCTTCAGGAAAATTTTGAATCCCAATACCAATCGCTAAAGAAATTGCTGCAATAATCATTTCGGTTTGTTCAACACCTACCATCGTTGATGCAGCTCCAAAAAGTACTCCAACTGCTAATCCCTCAGGAATATTATGTAATGTAATTGCCATTACTAATAAAGTGGTTTTGTGCCAATCTGTTTTAATTCCTTCAGCTTCCTTTTTTTTAAAATTGATATGTAAGTGTGGCATTATTTTATCTAAACCAAATAAGGATAATGCGCCAATTCCAAATCCTAGTGCAGCGGGTATTACTTTTACAAAGCCCTCCCCTTCACTATTTTCTATTGCTGGAGCCAATAAACTCCAAAAACTTGCGGCTACCATTACTCCTCCTGTAAATCCTAACATACCATCTAAGACGGCACGATTTGCTTTTTTGAAAAAGAAAACTAAGGAAGCTCCTAAAGCCGTTAAGGCCCAAGTAAAAACCGAGGCATAAAAAGCGGATAAAATTGGATTCGCTTTTGCAAATTCTACTATTTGTTCAAACATATTGATATAAATTAATATTATTATTTAGGAATTCTATAACTCACACCTGCTCCAAGTAATAGGTCTTGATTTCCTGTAAAACCTGTTCCGATTGTAGCATCTACTTGTAAGTTGTTTTTTATTAAATAAGTTAATCCTGCATCACAAGAATGATTAGCTCTATCATTAACTGGAAAATTACCGTAAACCTCCCCATAAGCTGATATCTTTTCAGTAATACTATAACCATAAGAAATAGTGTATATATAAGTAACTTCAGAATTATCATCAACCCAACGAGCTCCTAAATTATAAGAGATTCCTGATTTTTCATTAATGGTATGAGCAAAAGCAAATCTAAAACTTACTCCTGTTGTTTCTGGCTTGTAATCTGTAGATGCTAAAAATGGTAGAGATACATGAACCATCATACCAATATCTGGAAGTAATCCTTTTTCTTCAGCAATTTCAACTTTTGCACCAAGTACTAAAGGAGCGAAACCACTTCCGGTAATTTTATAAACTTCATTTTCATATTTTTCTCTTGTTTCAGAAATTGCCCATGCTAATCTTAACTCGAATCCTTTTAATAATCCGTATCGAAGTAAAGTATTATTATAATTAAATAATTCTGTTTTTACATCTTGATCAGTATTAGAAATATATAAACCTCCTGTTTCTATTTGAAACATTTTAAAAGGCACTGTATTAGGCGACTCAGTTGCATCTGGTCTGTCTGTTATCATATCTTGAATACCTCCATCTAAGCTAGAGTTATCTTCTTGAGCTAAAAGTCCGAAAGACAAACATAATAGTAATGAAAGTGTAAAATACTTTTTCATTTTAATGGGTATTTATATATAAATTATTTGCTATTTTTTCTGTTATCTGAAGTTGACTTTCTCCAACTTGAATAGTCATAGATTCATCAAATTCTTCTTTCCCCAATACTTTTATATTGGTTCCAATTCCTATTTTTCTAGTATCTAAGTATTGTAAAAAATGAGTGCTAGATTCTTTTACTCCAACACAAATTCCTTTTTGATTTATTTGTAATTCAGAAAGTAATTTTTTTTCTGTTGGTTTTATAATGCCATTAATATCTGGTATTGGATCTCCATGTGGATCAAAATCTGGGTAATCTAAATAAGTATCTAGTCTTTTTATTAATTCATCAGATTTAATATGCTCTAATTGCTCTGCAATATCGTGAACCTCATCCCACTGAAAATTTAATTTTTCAACTAAAAACACTTCCCAAAGTCTATGTTTCCTGATAACGTTAGCAGCTATGGACTTTCCCTTTTTGGTTAAAAAAGCACCTTTATACTTCTGATAAGAAACTACTTTTTTTTCAGCTAATTTCTGAATCATATCAGTAGCTGATGAAGGTCTAGTATTCATTTTTTCAGCTATGGCATTGGTACTAACACCCTCCACAGTATCATTTTCTAAATGAAATAACGCCTTTAAATAATTTTCTTCTGCTAGTGTAAACATTTGGCAAATGTAATTATTTTTTTATAATTAACTAATTTAATTTTTAGACTTGTCTAAATTTTACTGCATATTTAAATAAATCACTTTATAATTTAATTAAAAAATTATGAGAATAATGCTTTTAGCTCAGTTGCCTCAGCTGGATTCATTTTACCAGCAATTACTAAACTTAATTGACGCCTTCTTAAGGCTGCTTCAAAACGTTCTTTTTCAAGTTTGCTTTCTGGGACTATAGCTGGGACAGGTACGGGATGACCAGATTCATCTACTGCTACAAATGTATAAATACCTTCATTAGATTTTTTTCTAGAACCACTTTCGCGATCTTCTATCCATATATCCATAACTACTTCCATAGAGCTTTTAAAAGCTCTTGAAACTTTGGCTTCAATAGTTACTACACTTCCTAAAGGAATCATTTTACTAAAAGCAACATGATTTACAGAAACAGTGGTAACAATTCTTCTACAATGTCTTCTAGCGGCAATACTTGCAGCTCGGTCCATACGAGCTAATAATTCACCACCAAACATATTACCAACAGGGTTGGTTTCACTAGGTAATACCAAATCGGTTACAACCGTATACGAATCACTTGGAGTCCTTGAAATCATAGAAATTTAATTTTTTTGCAAATGTACAAAGTTATCTCAGGAACAAGATATCTTTAATTAAGAAGAATTAATTTTCTAATTCTTTTACTAATAACCAAGCATCAGGGTTTTGAGTATTTTTAATTTCTCTCAAATTTTTTAAAGCATCCAATCTATTTTCAAAACTATTGTATGCTACTTGATGAAGTCCATATTTATTTACACCAATTAAAGTTGGAGTAAATCCTTTTTCGCGAAGTTGATTTATTTTTTTATCTGCATTTTCTTCAATTCTAAAAGCTCCAGCTATGATATGATATTTACCTGCTTGCTTTTTAAAAGTAAGGTTTATAGCTGGCAACGGATTTTCAATTACAAAAGTTGCTTCTTGTATTTGATTTTCAACTAAAGAATTTGCTTTTTGTTTTTCAGCAAAATTATGTTTCTGCACTTCTCCTTCGTATAGTTTCATTCCGCTAAAACCTACGATTGAAACTGCAATTAAAGCAATTGCCGCATATTTTAAATAAGCTTTTTTAGAACGCCTTGCAGGGGTTATATACAATGGAGCTTTTTCCTCTAATGCTTCAACTGTTTCTTTATAAACTTCACGTTTCACCTTAGGTGTAACAAAAGATGCTAATCCAAATGAGCTGGTATTAAAGTTTTGCTTTGAAGAAGGAGTAAATTGTACTGAGTTTTCTTCATTTAAATGAAAATCTCCAATATTGCTAAGAGATACTATTTCTTTCTCAGATAATTTTAAAGATAGCTTTCCAGTATAATTTCTTAATTTCTGAAGCGAAGTTTCGTAACTACAATTTTCAACAGAAGCTATGTAATTTGCTAATAAACCATCATTAGTTTGCAATTGTCTATTAAACGATAAGGTCTTCGCTGGAGGATAAAATGTATGATTTTCATTATCAATTTTTGCAGACTGATATTGAGTTAATAACGCTCCAAAGCCAGGAATGATTACACATTCGTAACGGTATAATAAATCGTTTATGTAGGTTGTAATTTGCATTTAAACAAATATAGTTGATTTTAAATTTTATTCAATTTTAAAAACAGATTTTTATTAACAGTTTAAAATTTATATATTTAATGTCTCCCCCTTTTAATATCAAATATGTTATCTAATAATGAATTACGCTATACGTTGGCCTTACAACGTGTACCAAATCTTGGGGATACTACTGCTAAGAAACTACTCCAAAAAGTAGGCTCTGCCGAAGGAATATTCAGAGAAAAGAAATCCAATTTATTAAAAATTAATGGTGTAGGCTCTTATAAATTAAAAGAGCTTTCTGAAAAAATTCAATTAGATGAAGCTGACTCAGAATTACGATTTATAGAAGAAAATAATTTAGATTGGTGTTATTTTCAAGATAAATTATATCCCGAAAGATTGAAACACTGCATCGATGGACCTATATTATACTTTCAAAAAGGAAACATTGATCTTCAGAAAAATAAAATTATAAGCATCGTCGGAACTCGAAAAATAACAACTTATGGAAAAGCATTTTGCGAAAAATTAATTGATGAGCTTTCTCCTCTTAATCCTGTAATAATTTCTGGGTTTGCATATGGAGTAGATATTACTGCTCATAAATCAGCAATAGATTCAGGTTTACAAACGGTAGCTTGTTTGGCTCATGGATTAAATCAAATTTATCCAAAAACCCATAAAAAGTACATGGAGAAGGTGATGGAAAATGGAGGGTTTATTTCTGAATTTTGGAGTACAGATGCTTTTGATAGAAATAATTTTTTGAAACGAAATAGGATTATTGCTGGGATATCACAAGCAACTATAGTTATTGAATCTGCTGCAAAAGGAGGAAGTTTAGTTACTGCAGATATTGCAAATTCATATAACCGTGATGTTTTTGCTTTACCAGGAAGAGCAACAGATTTGCAAAGTCAAGGCTGTAACAACCTTATTAAATCTCAACAAGCAAATTTAATTACTAATGCAGCCGATTTAATTTATATGTTAGGCTGGGAACTTGAAGAAAAAAACAAGAAACCTCAACAAACTCAACTATTTGTTGATCTTTCAGAAGAAGAAAAATTGGTTTTTAATTCTTTAAAAGAAACAGGCAAAGAACAATTAGATAAAATCGCAATAAAATGCAAAATACCTACTTATAAATTAGCTTCCCTTTTATTATCAATGGAGTTAAAAGGAGTAGTTCAACCGTTACCTGGAAAAATATTTGAATTGATTTAGGTCTTAATATCCTAATTTTTTTCTAACTCTAATTAACACTTCATCAGCTACAGTCGTTGCTTTTTTTGCTCCAATTGCTAAGGCTTTTTCAATTTCTTCAACATTCTCTATATAATAATTATATTTCTCTCTCTCAACAGAAAACTTATTGACTATCAATTCAAATAACGCTTGCTTAGCATGTCCATACCCATAATTACCACCTTCATAATTAGCTCTCATCTTCTCTATCTCTTCTTCAGAAGCTAATAATTTATAAAGCGCAAAACAGTTACAAGTATCAGGATTTTTTGGGTCTTCCAAAGGAGTACTATCGGTTTGTATTCCCATAATTTGCTTTCTAAGTTTCTTATCTGCTAAAAATATATTGATAATGTTATTTTTAGACTTACTCATTTTAGAACCATCAGTTCCTGGAATCAATTTAGTGTTTTCTTGCACTTTTGCTTCAGGTAATACAAATGTTTCACCCATTTTACTATGAAAACGAGAAGCAACATCTCGGGTCATCTCTAAATGTTGTAATTGGTCTTTACCTACTGGAACTATATTAGCATCATAGATTAGAATATCTGCAGCCATTAACATTGGGTAGTAAAACAATCCAGAGTTTACATCTTCCAGTCGATCTGCTTTATCTTTAAAGGAATGTGCAAGTGTTAATCTTTGATATGGATAAAAACAACTTAAATACCACGAAAGCTCTGTAACTTGAGGTACATCGCTTTGTCGATAAAAAACAGTTCTATCTACATCCAAACCAAATGCTAACCAAGCAGCTGCTGTACTGAGTGTATTTTCTCTTAAGATACTAGCATCTTTAATTTGAGTTAACGAGTGTAAGTTTGCTATAAATAAAAAGGATTCGTTTTTTGGGTTATTTGCCATCTCAATTGCTGGCAGTATTGCGCCTAAAAGATTCCCTAAATGTGGTGTTCCTGTACTTTGTATACCTGTTAATATTCTTGACATCGTTTATTCTATATGAAAAGTTTCAATCATTAGACAAAAACTATCTATTTTTTAATTTTCACAAAGATAAATTTTTTAAACCTTTTGATTATCTTCAATTTGCTATTTTTGGCAAGTGTTGAAAATTTTAAAAAACATAGCAATTCTGTTTTATCGAATATGGTTCTATATTCTAATGTTTGTCTATATTTTATTTTTTCTTCCCATATTAATTATTAGTATTAGTAAGGAGGAATGGTATCCGTTATTTTTTAAACTGGCACGTGGTTGGGCATCTTTTATATTATTTTGGATGGGATTTAGACCTGTAATAGAGAGTGATGTTACCTATAAAAAAGGGCAAAGTTATGTGATTGTAGCAAATCATACCTCAATGATTGACATCATGCTAATGCTTTCTATCTCAAAAGATCCCTTTGTCTTTGTTGGAAAAAAAGAGCTTAGTAAAATTCCTTTGTTTGGCTCAATTTATAAACGTACTTGTATTTTGGTAGATAGAAGTAACCCCGAGAGTAGAAGAGCCGTTTTTAACAGTGCTCAACAAAAAATCAATCAAGGTTATAGTGTTTGTATTTTCCCTGAAGGAGGTGTCCCAGATGACGAAAGTATTCTTTTAGATGAATTTAAGGACGGTGCATTTCGTTTAGCTATTGAACATAAAATCCCCATCGCTCCCATGACTTTTCACGATAATAAAAAATTATTTTCTTATACATTTTTTAGTGGCGGCCCTGGAAAGATGAGGGTAAAGATACATTCATTAATAAAGGTTCAAGATTATACAATAGAAAAGAAAAGAGAGCTTAATAATAAAGTTCGTAAAGTTATTTTAAAAGAATTAGAAAATCCTTCTTTTTAATTTTTTAAAAAGAAAAAAACCATCCTATGGCGTAAGATGGTTTTCTCTAAAAGGTTTGCTTTTAAACAAACCCAACTAACTTAACCTAAACTAAAACTTGAAACTCAAACCAGTATAAACCCCTACATAATAAGGATTAAAGTCAACAGATGAATCTGTATAAGGATTGAGTTGATACTTGAACATTGGTTCTACATTAAACATTAACTTTTTAGAAAAACTATAATTCAAGCCTAATCCGATGTTAGTTGTAAAGCTGAGAGATGATAAATTACTTGCCTCACCAAGGACTTCATTAAAATCACCCGCTTCAACCGATACTTCATTATTACCTAATAATAAAGTACTAAAACCTCCAATAACGTTGATTCCAAATCTTTTATTAATAATTGCATAATTTAATTCTAATGGCATTTCGTAATAACTTAATTTTTGATTTAAATAAGCTTCTCCGTTTGTTGATTTGGGAGTAATATTACCAAATGGATTTTCTGGATCTTGATTAATCAATGCTCCTTTATCTACTACAATAGTCACATTATCTCTTCCTTGATAATCTATACTGCTGCTACTTGCTGCTGCTACTGGACCGGTTCCTATATCAAGACCTGTTGTTGAGTAACTTAAATTAACATTACTAACTCCAGATCGAACACTTAATCTCTTATTTAAATTATAACTTACTTTAACACCATAAGCAACATTTAAATCTCCACTTTTTGGATTATCTGAAAACTGAGGATCTAAAGAGGAGCCTTCACTAAGGGTGTTATAATATACTGGAGCTACATTTGGTGTTACTTCCCAACGATTATCAGGAGTGTTATCTATATTAGCGATTACTACTTCTTCTTCAGGATTTTCATTGATAGCATCAAATATCGACTTTTTGTTTTCTTCCTTAACAGTTTCAGCTTTTATAGCTTCTGAAGGGTTTTCAGAATTATCTTTTACCTCTTCATTTGCAACAACAACTTCAGTAACTGAGTTAATCTCTTTGTTTTTTTGAATACGAGACTCGTTTTGTTTCTCTTCTGAATTTATATTGTTATTTGCAATAACTACTTTTTCTGAATCAACTATTATTGTTTCTTCAATTATATTATTGTTTTTATTCTCTTCAGATTCAATTGATTTTTTATTAACGGATGCAACTGTTGTATTAGAATTATTTTTTTTCTGGATGTTATTATTAATTTTTGAAGCATTTCTTATTTCTTCTTCATTATTAACTTCTAATTTAGTTTCATCTTCACTAACAACAATATTTTCTTGAAAAGCTTCCTTTTTATCTAAAATAATTTCATCTGGATTTTGATGGTTAATTTCGGAAGGAACTTCTTTAACAATAGGTGACGTTGTATTATCTATAGGCGAGTTTACAATTGAATTCCCAATTGTAAAAATTAATACTAATAATGCAGCAACTCCTCCTAATTTAAACCAAAGCGGAATTACTTTTCTATCATCTTCTTCCTTCAGTTTTGCTTGGATTTTATTCCAAACATCTGGTGATGGAGAAGATTCAAAATTATTGAATCGATCCTTAAATAAATCGTCTATGTTTTTATTTTTCTTCATTTATCCTATTCATAGATATCTTTAATTGATTGATTATTTTGATTCATTTTGTTTGTAATAATCTTCAATTTTCGTTTTTAATATTCCTCTGGCTCTTGCTAGATTAGATTTTGATGTTCCTATCGAAATTCCAACTAAATCAGAAATTTCTTTATGAGCATAATCATCTAGCACATACATCGTAAACACTAATCGATATCTATCTGGTAATTCCTGAACAATTTTTAATAAAAAGTCCAATGGAACTGCATTGTCTTCAATTTCAACTACAGCTTCTTCTTCAAGCTGTTCTTCATTAGACAACTTAAATACCTTTTGCTTACGATATTTTTGAAGAACAGTATTAACGGTTACCCGTTTCATCCATCCTTCAAAAGAACCTTTTCCTTCGAATTGCTCAATACGTTTAAAAATTGTAATAAATGCATCTTGTAAATTATCCTCCGCTTCATGATAATTTGGAGAATATTTTAAGCATACAGAAAATAAAATACCAGAAAACTTCTTGTACAGCTCTTCTTGAGCCTTTAATTCCTGATTTTTACAATTTAATATGAGCTCTTCTAATGTCAAATGCAGTACCTTATATTATTAAATGTTGATTTAACTTATATAAAAACAAATAAGCAACCATAATAAAAAAGGTTTCTACAAGGTGTAGATGCCTAATACACAAATAGGTTGCGTAAGGAGAATAAACAATTATTTTTTTTCAATAATAGCTTCTTTTATTTTTTGTTCTAGTTCATCCATTAATTCAGGATTATCTAAAAGTAAATTCTTAACAGCTTCTCTTCCTTGCCCTAATTTAGTGTCATCATAGCTAAACCAAGATCCGCTTTTTTTAATGATTTCAAAGTTTACACCTAAATCAATAATCTCACCAACTTTTGAAATTCCCTTGCCATAAACAATATCAAACTCGACCAGTTTAAAAGGTGGAGCTACTTTATTCTTAACAACTTTTACCCTTGTTTTATTACCTAAAACTTCTCCATCTGTATTTTTAATTTGTGTAGAACGTCTAATGTCAATTCTTACAGAAGCGTAAAATTTTAATGCATTACCTCCGGTTGTTGTTTCAGGGTTACCAAACATTACGCCTATTTTTTCACGTAGTTGATTAATAAAAATAACCGTACAATTTGTTTTACTTATAGAACTTGTAAGTTTACGTAAAGCTTGAGACATTAAACGTGCATGAAGCCCCATTTTAGAGTCTCCCATTTCACCTTCAATTTCGCTTTTTGGAGTTAAGGCAGCAACAGAGTCAATCACAATAATATCGATTGCTCCACTTCTAATTAAATTATCTGTAATTTCTAAAGCTTGTTCTCCATTATCTGGTTGAGAAATAATTAAATTTTCAACATCTATCCCTAAATTTTCAGCGTAATACCTATCAAAAGCATGTTCTGCATCGATAAAAGCAGCAATTCCTCCATTTTTTTGGGCTTCTGCAATAGCATGTAACGTTAATGTTGTTTTACCTGAAGATTCTGGACCATAAATTTCAATTACCCTTCCTCTAGGATAACCTCCTACTCCTAAAGCAACATCCATCCCTAATGAACCTGTAGGTATTACTTCCATATCTTCTACAGCCGAATCCCCCATTTTCATTACGGTTCCTTTGCCATATGTTTTATCTAATTTATCTAAAGTTAGCTTTAATGCCTTTAATTTCGCGTCTTTTTCTTTGCTCATTGCTCAGTCTTTTATTTATTGAAAATGTTAGTACGCTAAAGTACTATTTCTTTATTAGCAGTACAAAGGGAAAATAAGAAAAACTAAAATACCTTAAGTAGGTTTGTTTAGAATTAATATCTTTACTCCTTATATAAAATCTGTAATGGATTTTATAAAGTTTAATCCACGTCTCTTTATTAAAAAGAGCTATATATATATTTTATGGGCTGTACAAGCTGTAGTTCTGGTGCTGATGGACAGCCAAAAGGGTGTAAGAACAATGGTACTTGCGGATCTGATGGTTGTAATAAATTGACGGTTTTCGATTGGTTATCAAACATGTCGTTACCAGGAGACCAAAAACCATTTATTGGAGTTGAAGTTCGTTTTAAAAACGGAAGAAAACATTTTTATAAAAACACTGAAAATTTATCACTTTCTATTGGTGATATAGTAGCTACCGAAGCTATGTCTGGCCACGATATTGGTATCGTAACTCTTACTGGAGAATTGGTAAGAGTGCAAATGAAAAAGAAAACAAAGTCTGAAAACATTGATGAGTTACCAAAAATTTATAGAAAAGCTTCACAAAAAGATATTGACATCTGGCAATCAGTAAGAGATAAAGAACTCGAAATACAAAAGCGAGCTCGTGAAATTGCAATTCATTTAGGTCTTAAAATGAAAATTTCGGATATAGAATATCAAGGAGATGGATCAAAAACAACATTTTATTATACCGCAGAAGAACGAGTTGATTTTAGACAATTAATTAGAGATTTTGCAAGTGCTTTTAGTACAAGAGTTGAAATGAAACAAGTTGGCTTTAGACAAGAAGCAGCAAGACTTGGAGGAATAGGTTCTTGTGGGCGTGAATTGTGTTGCTCTACTTGGTTAACAGATTTTAGATCGGTAAAAACCTCAGCTGCACGATACCAACAGCTTTCCTTAAATCCTCAAAAACTTGCTGGCCAATGTGGGAAATTAAAATGTTGTCTTAACTACGAATTAGACACCTACTTAGATGCGTTAAAAGATATTCCAAAAAGCGATGTAAAATTAATCACCGAAAAGGGTACAGCTGTTTGTCAAAAATCAGATATTTTTAAAAGAACCCTTTGGTATGGTTATGAGAAACAAGGAATGAATTGGCATAAAATTAGTGTTGATAAGGCAAACGAAATTATTGCATTAAATAAAAAAGGGAAAAAAGTTGCTAGTTTAGAAGAGTTTGTTGTTGAGGAAAGGGTATCGGAAAGTAAGATTTTTGAGAATGTAGTAGGTCAAGATAGTTTAACCCGTTTTGACAAACCAAAATCAAAAAATAACCGTAGAAGAAACAACCGAAACAAAAATCAAAACAAGAACCAAAACAGAAATAAAAACCGAAATCAGTCCAATAATAAAAATCGAAATCAAAACAGAAATACAAAAAAGAATGCCTAAAATTTTTGCCCTTTCTTTTATATTTTTATTAATAACTTCCTGCGATTCTAACACTACAGTTAGTAAGAATAAAACTTTGTCTGGAGATTGGAATAAAGATGAGGTTATTGAGTTTGATTTACCTCAATTAGATTCTTTAAAAACTTATAATTTATTTGTAAACCTTAGAAATACAAACGATTACAAATACAATAATATATTTTTAATAGTAGCTATGAACTTTCCACACGGGAAAATAGTTACAGATACTTTAGAATATAAAATGGCTAATCCAGATGGGACTTGGTTAGGTAATGGTATAGGAAGTGTAAAAGAAAACAAACTTTGGTATAAAGAACAAGTTTCATTTAAAGAAAAAGGAACCTATAAAGTTAGTATTAAACATGCAGTACGCAATAACGGGAACGTAGAGGGCGTTACAAATCTTGAAGGAATAACCGATATTGGATTTAGTGTTGAGGAAATCACACAAAAGTAATTTATGGCTAAGCGTAAAACAACAAAAAAGAAAACTCAAACAAACAGCCCTAAACGTCATATAAAAACGTTTTGGAAGCTATTAGCGTTAGGAGTTTTTTTATTATTTTTTATATTCTTATTAGCTTCATGGGGTGTGTTTGGAGAATTACCCGATGAAACAAGTTTAGAAAATCCTGAAAAAAATCTAGCTACCGAAATTATTGGTTCCGACGGTGTTACCTTAGGGAAATTTTACAAAGAAAATAGGACTCCTGTTCATTTTGAAGATTTACCTCCTCATTTAATTAACGCATTAATTGCTACCGAAGATGTTCGTTTTTATGATCACTCTGGAATAGATGCAAGAGGAACCGTAAGAGCATTTGCTTTTTTAGGCACAAGAGGTGGAGCAAGTACAATTACCCAACAATTAGCAAAATTATTTTTCACAGAAAATGTTTCTAAAAGTAAGTTTGAAAGAGGGTTTCAAAAAATAAAAGAGTGGATTATTGCGACTCGTTTAGAAAGACGATATACTAAGGAAGAAATACTAACTATGTATTTTAATGAATATGATTTTTTAAATCAAGCAGTTGGTATTGAATCTGCCTCTAATATCTATTTCGATAAAAAACCATCAGATTTGACACTTGTAGAATCTGCTGTGTTGGTAGGAATGTTTAAAAATTCTGCCTTATATAATCCTGTTCGTAATCCTGAAGGAGTTAGAAATAGAAGGAATGTGGTTTTGAAACAAATGGAGAAATACGATTATATTACAGAAGAGTTAAAAGATTCATTACAAGCAACTGATTTAGAAATTATATATACTCCACAAGGACATAATGAAGGGATTGCAACCTATTTTAGAGAGTACGCTCGTAAATTCATGCATGATTGGATTAAAGAAAATCCTAAAACAGATGGGTCAGAATACAATATTTATAGTGATGGTCTAAAAATTTATACAACTATCGATTCCAAAATGCAAGAATATGCAGAAGTAGCAGTAGATAGTCACATGAGAAATCTTCAAAGAGAATTTGATAAGCAAAATAAAAAAAACAAATTAGCCCCATTTAGAGATGTTACCGAAGATGAAGTGGATCATATTTTAAATTCTTCTATGAGAAGAAGTGATCGATGGAGGGAAATGAAAAAACAAGGTAAGTCTGATGAGGAAATAATAAAAAGCTTTTCTGAAAAAACTAAAATGCGAATTTTTGCTTGGAGTGGAGATATCGATACACTTATGACTCCTATGGATTCTATCAGGTACCATAAATCTATTTTACAAGCCTCATTAATGTCCATGACTCCACAAACTGGAGAAGTAAAAGCTTGGGTTGGAGGCATCAACTACAAGCATTTTAAATATGATATGGTAAAAAAGGGGAAGCGCCAAATTGGATCTACTTTTAAACCTTTTGTTTATGCTACCGTAATTGACCAAATGCATATGTCACCTTGCGATACGTTACCCAATACTTTACATACCATTGAAGTAGGCAAATATGGATTACTAAAACCATGGACTCCTAAAAATTCTGGCGGAAAATATGGTGGGTTTGTAACATTAAAAAATGCATTAGCTCAATCAATCAATACAGTTACCGCTAGGTTAATAGATCGAGTAGGACCAAAACCCGTTATAGATTTAGTTAGTAAAATGGGCGTTGATTCTGAAAATATCTTGGAAGCTCCCTCTATTGCATTGGGAACTCCAGATGTTTCGTTATATGAAATGGTCGGAGCATATAGCACATTTGCAAATCAGGGTGTTTATATTAAACCTGCACTTATTACAAGAATTGAAGATAAAAACGGAACCGTTTTATATCAAAACGTACCTGAAACAAAAGACGTATTAAGTGAAGAAGCAGCTTATGTTACCATAAGTTTAATGGAAGGCGTTACACAATCTGGATCGGGACAAAGATTAAGATCAAGTTGGGCTGTAAACGCTCCTGTTTATAAAAAAATTATTACTGGATATCCTTGGGAATTTAAAAATCCTATTGCTGGAAAAACAGGAACAACTCAAAATCAAAGTGATGGTTGGTTTATGGGTGTCGTTCCTAATTTAGTGACCGGTGTTTGGGTTGGCGGCGAAGATCGTTCAACTCATTTTTCTTCTATTTCCTATGGACAAGGTGCTTCAATGGCACTTCCTATTTGGGCAAATTACATGAGGGACTGTTACAATAATGAAGAACTTGGTATTTCAAAGGATAATTTTGTAGTTCCAAAAGATCTTACCATCGAAACAGATTGTGAAAAATGGAAAGAAAGTCAACAGAGTATTGATAACGAAACTCCAGACGAATTTTAAAATAACATTCTTCAATCTTCAGAAGTAATTCTGCTTCCTTTTCTGTATTTTTATAGAAAATATTCTTTCTATGATTAATAAGACCGTTTCTAATGTAGAAGAAGCTTGCCAAGGTATAAAAGATAGTATGACTTTTATGTTGGGAGGTTTCGGATTAAGTGGAATTCCCGAAAATTCAATAGCAGAATTAGTTCGTTTAAATGTTAAAGATGTCACTTGTATTTCCAATAATGCAGGAGTCGATGATTTTGGACTAGGGCAATTACTTCAGAAAAAACAAATTCGAAAAATGATTTCATCTTATGTTGGTGAAAACGCAGAATTTGAACGTCAAATGTTAAGTGGAGAACTAGAGGTTGAATTAATACCTCAAGGAACCTTGGCACAGCGTTGTCAAGCTGCACAAAGCGGAATTCCTGCTTTTTATACTCCTGCTGGTTACGGAACCGAAGTTGCAGAAGGAAAAGAATCACGTGAATATAATGGAAAAATGCATCTTTTAGAAAAAGCTTTTGAAGCTGATTTTGCTTTTGTGAAAGCTTGGAAAGGCGATGCCGCTGGTAATTTAGTTTTTAAAGGAAGTGCACGTAATTTTAACCCAAATATTTGTGGAGCTGCAAAAATTACAGTTGCAGAGGTAGAAGAGTTAGTACCTGTAGGAGATTTAGATCCTAATCAAATTCACATTCCTGGAATTTTTGTTCAACGAATATTTCAAGGTGAAAAATATGAAAAACGCATAGAACAATTAACCGTAAGAAAGCGAAACTAATGGCATTAAGCAAAGAACAAATAGCACAAAGAATTGCTAAGGAAGTAAAAGATGGTTACTATGTAAACTTAGGAATTGGAATTCCTACGTTGGTTGCCAATTTTGTACAAAATGATATTGAAGTTGAATTTCAAAGCGAAAACGGTGTTTTAGGTATGGGACCTTTCCCTTTTGAAGGAGAAGAAGATCCAGATTTAATTAATGCTGGAAAACAAACAATTACCACATTGCCTGGCGCTTCATTTTTTGATTCAGCAATGAGTTTTTCTATGATTCGTGGACAGCACGTAGATTTAACGATTTTAGGAGCTATGGAAGTTTCGCAAAATGGAGATATAGCCAATTGGAAAATTCCTGGTAAAATGGTTAAAGGTATGGGTGGGGCTATGGATTTAGTCGCATCTGCAGATAATATTATTGTTGCAATGATGCATACCAATAGAGCTGGTGCATCTAAATTATTGAAAAGTTGTTCATTACCATTAACTGGCGTTAGTTGTGTGAAAAAAATTGTAAGTAATCTTGCAGTTTTAGAAATAGAAAATAACTCTTTTAGATTATTAGAACGAGCTCCAGGAGTATCTATAGAAGAAATTAAGAATGCCACTGAAGGTGATTTGATTATTGAAGGAGATATTCCAGAAATGACATTTAATTAGAATAATTATTATGCTTAAAAATATATTTAGTTTCTGTTTTTTGCTTCTGATCGTTACTAATGCAAAAAGTCAAGATACTTTTTCAATAGTTGCAATGGATCCTTTAACTGGTGAAGTTGGTAGCGCTGGTGCATCATGTGTAGATTTAGATGCTGCAAATTTACCAACAGATGATTTTTTAGGGGAGTTATTCCCTGGAGTAGGTGCTATTAATACTCAGGCATGGTACGTTCCCGCTAATCAAGTAAATGCCAGAAATAGAATGAATGCTGGAGATACTCCTAGTGAAATTATTCAATGGTTAATTGATAATGATATTAGTAATCAACCTCAACTTAGGCAATACGGTATTGTTGGAAAGGTTGGAGAAGATATAGAAACGGCAGCTCATACAGGAACTTCAACAGATGATTATAAGAACCATATTACAGGCCCGAATTATTCTATCCAAGGAAATATATTATTAGGTCAAGTAGTATTGGATGGCATGGAACAAGGGTTTTTAAATGCTGAAGGAGATCTTGCTTGTAAATTAATGGCAGCTTTACAAGGAGCAAATATGGTTGGAGCAGATATGCGTTGTACTAATAATGGAACCTCTTCGTTATTTTCATTTGTAAAAGTGGCACAACCCTCAGATACTTTTGGGAATCCTTCATTTTTATTATCTGTTAGAACTGGTGCAAATGACCAAATAGAACCAATTACAGAATTGCAAACTCTTTTTGATGCAGAAAGAGATTGTGAAACTTTAGGTGTTAATGAAATTAACAAAGGCATTGAGTTTTCTCTTCATCCTAATCCAGCTAAAAACATACTTACTATTGAAACAAATAAAATTTACTCAGATTCTGTTTTAGTAGAAATTATCTCTATAACTGGTAAAACTATTTTTAAATCAAAAATTAATTCTAAAAAAGATATTAATGTTTCCGGTTTTTCTAAAGGAGTTTATTTTGTGAAATTAACTCATGATAAAACTTCAAAATCAATGAAGTGGATTAAAAAATAAATTCATTTTTATCTTTTCCTTTTAAAATTTAATTCAAATTACAAGGCTTTGTCTACTCTAAATGTGAAAATAAAGTGCATTTCATCGAATATTTATGCTTTTTAGCTTGTTTATTGAATTTTATTGTTCATATTAGCCATCCCAAACTTAACGAACTTAACCTAAATGAAAAAGTTATATAAAGCAACCAAAGAAACATTTTACCTACTTAAGAATGTAATTTATGTTGCTAAGAAAGTTTTTTTAATTATGTAATAATTGATAGTTAATTATTTTTAACAACCCCAAGTCTGCAACGATACAGATAAAGGTAAACCCGTTCTTTGTGAGGTTAGAACGGGTTTTTTTATTTACATATTTTGTAATAGACAGAATCCTCTACACCTTCAAAACTGCCAAGTTTCCAAAACATCATATTAATTTTTTCTAAAACTTTAATTGAAGAAATATTATCTTTTGAAGCCCTTCCAATAATTTCATTTAAATTTAAATGATTAAACCCATATTCAATACAAGCTTTTGCAGATTCAGTTGCGTACCCTTTTCCCCATTCTTTTTTAAAAAAACGAAAACCAATATCAATTAAATTTTCTTCATTTAACTTTAGGCCACACCATCCAATAAAACAATTAGTTTCTTTTAATATTACTGCCCATCTCCCAAATCCGTTTTTGTTATAATCTGAATAGTTTATTAAAAACTTTTCTGCTTCAGATACAGATGAGAAAGGTTTATCTCCAGTAAATTTTAAAATTTCAGGGTCGGAATTTAAATTATAAAAACTAAGAGAATCATTTCTATTCAATTCCCTTAAAATCAACCTATCAGTTTCAATAATCTTTTTCATTGAGTATATCCTAATTATATTCCCTTAGGAATAGCATCAATCAATTTTTTAGTATATTCTTTTGTTGGATTTGCATAGATCTCATCGGCATCACCAATTTCTTCAATCTTACCTTCCTTCATAACTAATAACTGATCTGCCATAAACTTAACAACAGCTAAATCATGAGATATAAAAATATAAGTGAATCCAAAATCGTCTTTTAATTCATTTAATAAATTTAAAACTTGAGCTTGTACCGAAATATCCAATGCAGAAACCGACTCATCACAAACAACTAATTTTGGCTCCATAGCGATTGTTCTAGCTATACCCACTCGCTGTCTTTGTCCACCAGATAGTTCATGCGGATAGCGGTTAAAATAACTTTCGTCTAATTCTACTCGCTTTAATATGCTTAGTGCCTTGTTTTTTCTTTCTTTATTGCTTTTCCCAATTTTATGAACTTTCATTGGTTCCATAATCGCTTCACCTATGAGCATTCTTGGGTTAAGAGAAGAGTAAGGGTCTTGGAATATAAGTTGAACTTCTTTTCTAAGTTTCCTTAGTTCTTTAGAATTCAATTGTGTTAATTCTTTACCTCTATATTTTATACTTCCGCTGGTCGCTTTTTCTAATTGCAAAATAGCCTTTCCTAGTGTTGATTTACCACAACCAGATTCACCTACCAAGCCTAGAGTTTCACCTTCAAAAACCTTAAAGCTAACCTCGTCTACGGCATTGATTACTTTGTTTTTAGAAAAGAAACCAGCATTGGAATAATATTCCTTTTTTACATTAAGAATTTCTAAAAGTGGTTTTTTAGTATATAACTCTCTATGCTTTAAAGCTCTTTCCTGAGGAGATACTTCTATAGATTTAAAACTTTTTTCAGCTAATGAAGCAATCGTTGGTAGTTCCTTTAAACGAACATCTAAACTTGGTCTAGAAGCCATTAGAGCTTTTGTATAATCTTCTCTCGGCATTTTAAAAACTTGAAAAGCACTACCCTCTTCAACAACATCTCCTTTATACATTACCGCAACTCGATCTACAATTTCTGAAACTAAACCTAAATCATGAGAAATAAAGAGCATACTCATTTTAGTTTCTTTTTGTATCTCCTTTAATAGTAACATGATTTCCTTTTGCACTGTTACGTCTAAAGCAGTTGTAGGCTCATCTGCAATTAATAATTTTGGTTTACAAGCAATTGCCATAGCAATCATCACCCGTTGCATTTGACCACCACTTATTTGATGAGGGTAACTGTTATAAATTTCTTTTGGACGAGGAAGTTTAACTTTTTCAAATAATAAAATCGTTTCCTTTTTTGCTTTTGAAGCGGAATATTTTAAATGAAGTCTAATAATTTCAGAAACCTGTCTACCACATGTTAAAGAAGGATTTAAAGCCGTCATTGGCTCTTGAAAAATCATAGCAACTTCACTACCTCTAAGCTTTCTTACTTCATTTTTTGATTCGTTAAGCAAGTCTTTATTATTAAAAAGAATTTCACCTTTTAACATAGTGTTCTTTTCTGGCAATAATCCTAAAATTGCCATTGCAGTAACTGATTTACCTGAACCAGATTCCCCTACTACACCTAGAATTTCATTTTCAGAAATACTTAAAGAAATACCATGAACCACTTCTACCTTATTTTTTTTATTCCCAAAGGAAATACTAAGGTTTTTTATATCGAGTATGGCTTTGTTATTCATAATTCAAAGATAATTGTTTAGAAAACAATAATGATTATTGAGGATTAACTAATATAACTGTTAATAAATTAAGGTATATTGATAAGTTGTAGGAATTTACCGTTAATATGTTAATTATTTTAACTATTTATGTAATCACTTAAAATTAAATTAACATAATTAACATTAAAACATCAACGTATTATGAGAAAACAATCACATGTAATTGTTTTAGCCTTGTTGACCTTTGGGTTCTTTTTTTCTGGAACTATAAAAGGGTTTTCGCAGGATAAAACCAATGATCAACAACCAACTAAAACACCACCAAAGCTTTTAAAATTTAATGAATCCCAGAGAGTCAGTCTTCAAAATTCAAATCAATTATTAAAAAATGTTTTTGACTCGTCAGATAACACTTCTTTCGTTTCAATTAAACAAGAACAGGACAAGCTTGGTTATAACCATCAAAAAAACCAACAATATTATAATAATGTAAAAGTAGAATTCGGTACACTAACACTTCATAGTAAGAATGGAATGGTAGAATCTATAAGTTCAGAATTTTACAAAATTGAAGATCTTAATACTTCTCCAAATATTTCAAACACTCAAGCATTTAATAGTGCTATTTCTCACACAGGAGCAAGTGCTTATTTATGGGAAGATGAAGCTGCATCAAACGAATTAGGTTATAGCAAACCTGAAGGTGAATTAGTTATTTTACCTGTTTTTGAAGAAGAAACAACTACCATGAAACTTGCTTATAAATTTAATATTTATACCATTTCACCAATGGGTGGTGGAGATCTTTATATCGATGCTCAAAATGGGCAAGCTTTATTCTTTAATAATAAAGTTAGGCACTTAGATAATTTTGGACACGATGGTAGAGCTTTTAGTTCTAATGAAGAAACTCCTTCTTCAAAAATAATCGTGGAAGAATTTGAAAGTTTAGCTTCAGGAACTGCTGCAACAAGATATAGTGGTTCAAGAACCATCGAAACCACTTTATCAGGTGGAAACTATATACTTAGTGATGCTGGAAGAAAAGTTTATACCCGAAATGCTAATAATTTAGCGCCTGTTGGAAACTCTTTACCATATATAACTAGTTATTCTCAATTTACAGATTCCGACAATAACTGGACAGCAGCAGAGTACGATAATAATGATAAAGATAATGCAGCATTAGATGCACATTGGGGAGCAATGGAGACCTATGATTATTGGTCTACTGTTCATGGAAGAGATAGCTATGATGGAAATGGAGCACAACTTAGAAGTTATGTACATGTAGACAATAATTATGACAATGCTTTTTGGTTTTTAAATGTAATGTCTTATGGTGATGGATCTTCAAATGGAAATGAAGGTAATGGATATTTTGACGCACTGACAAGTATAGATGTAGCGGCTCATGAAATTGGACATGCGGTTACTGAATATACAGCTAACTTAGCATACCAAAGAGAATCTGGAGGTTTAAACGAGGGATATTCTGATATTTGGGGAGCTGCTGTTGAACATTTCGCAAAAGGAAATGGAAACGATGCCAACCCTGATGCTTCTATTTGGTTAATCGGTGACGAAATTGACAGACGTAGTGGCTCTGCCGCTTTAAGATCAATGAGTAATCCTACTTCATTAGGACAACCTGACACCTATGGAGGAACTTATTGGATTAATCCTAATTGTGGTACTCCTACACAAAGTAATGATTATTGTGGCGTACATACCAACTCGGGTGTTTTAAACTACTGGTTTTATTTAGCTGTAGTTGGTGGAAATGGAACTAATGATATTGGAAATTCTTTTTCTGTTTCTGGAATAGGAATGGCTAAATCAGCTGCAATTTCTTATAGAGCTATTAACAACTATTTAAGTGCAAATTCTACTTATGCAGATGCTAGAGCAGCAATGATTCAATCTGCTCAAGATTTATATGGAGCAGATGGAGCAGAAGAACAAGGAGTTACTAATGCTTGGCATGCGGTAGGTGTAGGTGATGCTTATGGAGGAGGAACTCCAACAACTTGTTATACCGGAGATATTACACTATCAATTACATTTGATAATTATCCTGAAGAAACTGCTTGGACACTAAAAAACTCAAGTGGAACAACAATTGCTTCAGATAGTTATTCAACTTCAAATCCAGATGGTTCAACAGTAAATGAAACTTTTACAGGTTTAGCAGTAGATGATTATACTTTTACGATTACTGATACTTATGGAGATGGAATCTGTTGTTCGTATGGATCTGGTTCCTATTCTTTATCTTCTTCTAGTGGAGCATTTAAAACTGGAGGAAGTTTTGGAAGCTCTGAAGCAACCCCGTTTTGTATTGAAAGTGGATCAGGTGGAGATACAGAAGCTCCTACAACACCAACTAGTTTAAGCGCTTCAAATATAACAGAAACTACCGCAGATCTTTCTTGGAACGCTTCTTCTGATAATGTTGGAGTAATAGGATATGATGTGTATCAAGGAGCTACTAATATTGGAACTGTGACTGGAACTTCGGCAAACATTACTGGTTTAACAGCAGCTACTTCTTATACTTTTAGTGTAAAAGCTAAAGATGCTGCAGGAAATGAATCTACCTCAAGTAATACGGTTAATTTCACAACTCAATCTGGTGCAGATACTCAAGCACCAACTGCACCTACAAGTTTATCAGCTTCTAATGTAACTCAAACTACTGCAGATCTTTCTTGGAATGCTTCTTCTGATAATGTTGGGGTTACAGGATATGATGTATATCAAGGAGCTACTATTATTGGAACTGTAACAGGTACTTCTGCAAACATTACTGGTTTAACTGCAGCTACTTCTTATACTTTTAGTGTGAGAGCCAAAGATGCTGCTGGAAATGAATCTGCTTCAAGTAATACCGTTAATTTCACAACTCTTTCTGGAGCAGACACTCAAGCGCCAACTGCGCCTACAAGTTTAGCTGCTTCAAATGTAACTCAAACTACAGTTGATCTTTCTTGGAGTGCTTCTTCAGATAATGTAGGAGTAACTGGTTATGATGTGTATCAAGGAGCTACCAATATAATGTCGGTAACTGGAACATCAGCTTCAGTAACAGGATTAACTGCATCAACTTCTTACACATTTAGTGTTAGAGCTAAAGATGCAGCTGGAAACACTTCATCGTATAGTAACACCGTTAATGTTACCACAGATAGCGCAGGTGGCGGTGGTTCTACTGTCTTAAATGAAAGTTATTTTGAATCTGGCTGGGACGGCTGGGTAGATGGAGGAAGTGATTCATATAGATACAATGGTTCAAGGTCATATGAAGGAAATAGATCTATTCGCATTAGAGATAATACTAATTCGTCTGTTATGACTTTAAGCAATGTGAATGTATCTAGTTATAGCTCTATTGATATTGAGTTTTATTTCTATTCTTATAGTATGGAAAACGGAGAAGATTTCTGGGTGCAACACCATGATGGAACTTCTTGGAATACAGTAGCTTCATATGCTAGAGGAACTAATTTTAATAACAATACTTTCTATTCTTCAACTGTAACTATAAGTTCTGGGAATTATAATTTCCCAAGTAATGCACAATTTAGATTTAGAAACGATGCAAGTGGTAACAACGATCATATTTATATAGATCAGGTAACAATTACTGGAAATTCTGGGTCTTCTAATTTGACTAATAATATTACTTCTTTAGGGGTGGTTAATAGTGTTCTTGGAGATGGTGATAATGAATTTGATAATGAAGGTGACTTCTTATTATATCCAAATCCAGCAAAATCTAATATATCTGTTAAGATCATTACAGAAAGCACCTATATTACTTATAGAGTTGTTAATATGATTGGACAAGAAATATTATCTGGTGAGCTTAAAAAGCAAGCTATTAATGTTGAAAATTTACAAGCTGGTGTTTACTTTATGGAAGTAAATGATGGTGAAGAGATAATGATTCAACGATTTATTAAAGAATAAATTTATAACTATTTTTAAAATAAAAACCCGTCTAAGATTTATCTTATGACGGGTTTTTCACTTAAAAAAACTACTAAACTAATTGAGAAGACTTTTTATAATGTATATTTCTTTCTTTTAAATAATTCATAAAATAATAAAAACATTCCTCATGTTTTCCTACTAACTCTGGCGGAAAAACTCCTTTCTCTACAAACTTTCCTTCTAAAAATAAGTTAGCTGCTGCAGAAGCGGTATAACCCGTTGTTCTTGCCATTGACGATGTTTTAGTTTCTGAACAATATTCATCATGAAGTGTATAAATAACTTCTTCTATTTTTCCTTCAGCATTTTCTCCTTTTACAGTGATTCTCATTACTGTAATTTCCTCTTCTGTTTCTCCTAATTTCCATTCGTTAAATAATACTTTACTTGTAAAATCCAATGGTGACACTTTATTGCCATTAATTTCAATTTCATTAGTGTCAAAAAATCCACTTTCTTTTAACACTTGTACATATTCCACGTGTCCTGGATATCGCAATGTTTTTTCTTTCATATTATTAATATGTGGCATGGTAAACATGATAGAACGTAAACCATCTGAATTGAATGACTCTAATGTCCCTACTTTATCAAATTCAACATATTCACAGTCTGTTAATGCTTCTCTAGTTATCATTTTTCCATTTTCTATATAACGTGCAGGACGTGTATATTCTTCAATTACATCAATTGGTGAAAAAGGAGCTTTATAACAAAATGGCCATTTTTTTACTTTCGGTAAACCGCCTACAAGGCATTCAAAGTCTGTAAGCTTCATTTTTTCGTTATAATAACCTAAAATAACGTTATCCATTCCAGGAGCAACACCACAATCTACAATTGCTGTAACTCCTTTTTCTTTTGCCAAAGCATCCAATTCTAATGAATTTTCTGAGAAGAAAGAAATGTCTATAACATTCATTTCTGCTTCAATGATTGCTTTTAATGTTTCGAATCCTAAAAACCCAGGAACCGCACAAACTACTAAATCAAAATTTTTGATTGTGTTTTGTAATGTATCCTTGGCAGTAACATCTAATAGTTGAATTTCTAAACTGTCACATTTTAATTTAGCTTTATTTAAAGCCTCTTGACTATAATCAGTTAGTGTTATTTTATGTTTTTTTGAAAGGTCAATTGCAATAGTACTTCCGACCATTCCAGCACCTAATACGATGATGTTTTTCATATTGAAAATTATTAAAAAGTAATGTTTAAATGTTGAGTAATTGTAACTTAACAATTACTGAGGGTAATTAATATAAAAGACAAGTTATAATCCTGGAATAAGAATCCAAGGCATTTCAGAAAGGTTATAACGTTTGTTTTTTAACATCTAGTAATTTTTGATTTCAAAGTTTTTACCATCAAAGACCCCAAAGGTATAATGATTTATCCAATCTCCTAAATTAAAATAGGTAGAATTTTCACCAACCTTAATTTCCATCGGTAGGTGCCTGTGCCCAAAGATAAAATAATCGTAATGTTTAAATTCTAATTTACGTTTAGCATAAGCAGCAAGCCATTCCTCATTATCCCCTAAAAATTTTTTATCTTCATCACCAGAGATTAATTTGTTTTTTACTGATAAATGTTGAGCTAATTTCATACCAATATCTGGATGTAACCAACGGTAAAACCATTTTGAACAAGGATTCGTAAACACTTTTTTCATTCGTTTATATCCTTTGTCATTTGGTCCTTTACCATCTCCGTGTCCTATTAAAAATTTCTTGTTATTAAAAATAAACTCCTTTGGATCATGATACGTTGGGATGTTTAATTCTTTTTCAAAATAATCATTCATCCATAGATCGTGATTTCCAACAAAAAAATAAATAGGTATTCCGCTGTCACTAATTTCAGCTAGTTTTCCTAAGGTTCTTACAAATCCTTTAGGAACTACCGTCTTATATTCAAACCAAAAATCAAATAAATCTCCTAGTAAAAAAATAGCTGCTGCATCCTCCTTGATTTCATCTAACCATTTAACAAACTTTTTCTCACGAGGGAAACTTTCCTCTTTCGTAGGAGCGCCTAAGTGGTTATCACTTGAGAAATATATTTTTTTTCCTTCTGGGATTTGCATGGGTTAAATATACAAATTCCTAAGCTGGCAGGAAGCTTTTTGTCTGTGTGTTCGTTCTTTAATGTGAGGTCCAATTTTCAAAGGAATTTAATTATCCGAAGAAAACCATTGAGCATAGCTGCTATCTGTTTCTTGAAGTTTTAAAGAATGTAGTTCTATATGAGGTGGTAATTCTTGTTTGATGACTTTTGCAAAATCAATAATCATCATTTCACTTGTTGGCTGATAATCTACTAATAATACATTATGTCCTCTATCTTCTAATTCTTTAGCCAACTCCACATGTGGAGTGTTTTTGTTGAATACTGTTGCATGATCAAAAACGTCAACTATTTTATTTTTAACAATTGCTTTTAAATCACTAAAATCGATAACCATGCCGAATTTTACGTTGTTAGTATCAGAAATTGGTTTTCCTATTACGGTAACGTGAAGTTTATAACTATGTCCGTGAACATTTCTACACTTACCATCATAGCCATATAATGCATGTCCTGTTTCAAAAGAAAATTGCTTGGTGATTCTTATAGTACTCATACCATTAAATTAGACTGTAAATATACTGTTTTTAGAAGCAAGGAAATTGTTTATTTTTCTCTTTCAGCCTTTGCTAAGGGATAGAATTTGCTCTTATACTTTATAATCAATGCAACTGCTCTAAATGAGATCCAAACTACTAATGCGATCCAGATTCCTTTTAATTTTAAATCAAGATAGTTACCTATTAAAAGAGTAGGAATAAATCCAAATAAAGTAGCACCTATAAGTATGTTTCGAAGGTATTTCATTTCACCCAATCCTTTAAAAATAGCATCTAATGTAAATCCTATAGCGTTAAAAGGTTGTGAAATTAAAACTATAAAAAACATACTATAAAATACAGATAATACTAGCGTATCCTTAGTAAATAACAATCCCAACTGTTTATAAAATAGTATTCCCAATACCACTAACAGTAAACTTACAATTAAATTATAAGCATTAACTCGTTTGGTTAATATCCATAAATCATTATACTTTTTTGCACCTAATAACCTTCCACCTAAAATATTACCTGCCGCACCATAACCATCAATGAAAAATGCAGAAAAAAGCCAAAGATTAATCGCAATAGTATGAGCGGCTATATATTCTTTACCTAAAGAAGTTGCTTCACGAACTGCCATTAATAAAGCTATATTCAATGCAACCGATCTAATAAATAAATTAAAACTCATATTGACCAAACGCTTTACTTCTGGATGAATTTTTCTTTTCAGTTTTAAAGAAATATTCGTTTTAGCAACTAATAAAGACAAAGCAAAAAGCGCCATAACTAATTGTGACACTAAACTAGCCCAAGCAGCTCCTTTCACCCCCATAGGCTCTACATAACCGTCAAAACCGTAAACCAATAGAAAATCTAATCCAATATTTATAAGTGCACCAATAGAAGCAATAATCATTGGCCAAAAAGTATTTTGAAGACCTCTAAAAAGACCAAAAATTGCAAAAGTGAATAAGGTTAATGGGAACCCCCAAATACGGATGTAATAATAATCTTTACTATACTCTAATATTCTCCCTTCGGCTTTTAAAAAAACTAAGATTTCTTCAATAAAAAAATAGGTTGAGAATAAAAGAATGATACTTAATAAAACATTAAATAAAATAGCTTGAGCAGGGAAATCTCTGAGGCTTTTTAAATTTCCAGCTCCCAAATTTTGTGAAACAATTGCTGATATAGCACTTCGGGTTTGAGCCAAAATCCAAATAATAGTTGAAATAAATGATCCTACAATCCCGACAGCAGCCAAAGATTCTGTTCCAAATTCAGAAATATTCCCTACCACGGCAGCATCTGTAGCAGATAAAACGGGTTCTGCAATCCCAGCAATAATAGCAGGCAATGCTAATTGCTGAATTCGTTTAAAAGAAATGTCTATTTTTTGCATAACCACTCGTAGCAATAAAAAGGAAATTCACTTTGTTTTGGAAAATGCATCTCTCCTAATCTTTTGAAACCACGAATTTCGTAAAATTTTTGGTTTCTATTGTTCTTACTAAAGGTGTCTAATCTTATAGAGCAATAGTTATTATTTATAGCAAATTGCTCTGCAAAATCCATCATCTTTTGGGCATACCCTTTTCCTTGGTCTTTTGGATGAATTGCTAATCTATGAATGTATAAATTGTTTTTGTTTTCACTAAGCCATTTTATAGGAATATATTCAGAATCCATTATAGGAGTTAAAACCATACAACCTATAATTCTTTCTTCAATAACAAGAACAAATAATTCATTTCGAGTTATATCCTTTTCAAAAGCTGTTTTTGAGGGATATTCTTCATTCCACTGAAAGATATTTTGGTTTATCATATCCTTAGCACAGGCTCTAGTTATTGCTAATATTTTAGGTATTTCTGTTTTTTTTGCTAATCGAATCATTTATTCGGTGTATTTTTGCACAAAATTTTCAAAATCGAAATTAATGAAAAATATTCTTGTACCTGTTGGAACAACTGAAAGCGGTATTAACAATTTAAAATACGCTTTAAACATTGCTTCTTTAAACGAAGGTAAAGTCTTTTTAATTAGTGTTTATGAAGATGACTCTAAATTAAAAGATATAGCAAAAGTTAATGAGTTTTGGGCTAACGAAAAAAGCCAACAATTAAAAGATGTTATTAAAGGTGTAAACTCAAAAGGAGTTGAAATTATAACACAATCGATTAAAGGAAATCCTTTTGAGGAAATTAAAAAAATCTCAAAAAAAGAAAATATTGATTTAATCGTTCTTTCTCCACAAAGTATTGATATAGACGATAAAGTTTATTTAGGAAACACAACAGGAAAGATTGTTAAACAAACTGAAATTCCTTTATTAATAGTTCCTAAAGATTATTTGTTTAGAAAGTTTGATTCTATTTTGGTTGCCTTTAAAAATGGGCATTTTGAAAAAGAGAATGTTTTAGCTCCGCTTCAAGATATGGTAAAAATGTTTAAATCAAAGGTTAATTTATTACAAGTTGTTACTCCAGAAACCACAGAAAATCAATCAAAAATAGATCAAGAATTACTTGATATGAAAAGTAATTTAACTACTACAAAAAACGCTACTACGTTTCAAGGAGTTTTAGAGCACTTTCAATCACATGATCCAGATATGTTATGTGTTATAAGAAGAAAAAGAGGGTTCTTTAAAAAGTTATGGGAGAAAAATAGCGTACTAAAACGTGATTTCCATACTAGTATTCCTCTTTTAATTTTAAGTGGAAGATTGTAAAATAAACGCTTTAGAATAGTTGGGAAATTGGCTCAGCTGGCAGTCAACAGGTCTTCCGAGCGACTCTGATATTCTTAACCATAAAAAAGCAGTTATAAAATATAACTGCTTTTTTTATTATTTTATGTTGCGTTTTTTTAAATAGCAGCATCAACTACTTCATTTTTTCTTTTAAAATAAAGTGTTCCTCTATCACTATAACGGTGAATGTCAAAAACTTTTTTTACTCCTTCCGTATTATAAAAGTGAATTGTTTTTTTGTTAACTGTTACTTCATCATTCATTTTAATAGGTTGTTTGTTTGAATTTGCCATAATTTCTAATATTACATTTAGTTAAATAATTAAATTTGGGATTGTTAAAGTAACAATAAAAACGATAATGCGTTAATTTATTCGCTGTAATGCTTATATTTTTAACATTTTTATTGTATTAGATGATGTTTAGTATAATTTATTGCAAGATATTCTAGCTATTAACAATCCTACTCATACATTTTTTTACTCAAATTTCAAGAAAGTATAAACCCTCTCAATGCCCTTATTAAAATAAATTATAAATAAATAGTGTAAAATTCATATATATAAATATATTTACGCTATAATACAAAAACAAATACCTTATGGAAATTATAGATGAAGCCTTAGAATTTGAAACAAGAAAGCTTTCTTTTCAGACTACAAGTGACAGAATTGTTGCATCTAGGAAAGTTAAAGCTCTTATTTTGGGTGTCAATGAAATCTATAAAGAAAATCAAGACCCAGAATTAATGGATCTTATGAAACGCCTAACTGTTATTAAAAAGAAAATAGAAGTTAGATTAAAAGGCCGTTCTCAAAGTTAATTTTTTATTTTTTAAGAAAAGCAATCGACTTTTCAACTGCTTTTTGTAAATCTTTAGGAAGTTCATTTTCATCCCAAGGATGTTTAGTTCCAAAAGAATGATCTCCATTTTTAATTATTTCTAATTTACTTTTTGGGTTCCAATGATGCAATTGTCTTGCTTCTTTTTCAACGACTGTAGGATCATCACTCCCCTGAACAATTAACATAGGAATCTCTAACTTATTAACCGCTGACTTAATGGTTAATCTATTTTCGTTTGCAATAAAATCTTTATAAAACTGAAAATTGATAGGCATTAATTGTTTTGTTCTTGAATTCTCAATGTACGTTACACCTTTCATTTCCCAATCTTTAAAATGATCAGAACCTTCTAAAAACCTAGCTTTAAAGTCACTTACTCCTGCCCAAGTTATTACATTTTTAACCAAAGAATTTTCAGATGCTTTTATTAAAATAATTCCACCTCCTCTACTATGTGCAACTAATGAAATACTATTAGTGTCTATTTCTTTTTCAAAACTATTATTTGATGTAACAAAATTGATAACCGATTCTAAATCATCTAATTCCTTACTAAAGTTATTTTCTGCAAATGCATCTAGATCTGGAAAATCAATAGGGTTTTGAAGCGTACCTCCATTAAAAGAAAAATTGAATTTTAAAAAAAAATAATCTTCATCAGCAAAACGTTTTGCAACTAAATCCCAAGCTCCCCAATCTTTATATCCTTTAAATCCATGACAGAATATTACAACTGGTTTTAGTTTTTGATTAGAATTATAAAAAACGTCATAGACAATGGTTTTTTTATCATTTCTCTCCAGTAAAAGGTTTTTTTGTACGATCATATTTAAACTTCTTTTTCTAAAAACGGAATATCTTTATTACAAATTTCAAGGATTAACTTCTTTAGTTCTACTAAATAATCATTAAGAATTTCATTGTCAATATTAGTCCTTTTAGGTTTTCCCTTGACAGCAAATTTCATAAACCCTTTTTTTAATCTTTTAAATGAAATAATCCCCGCTTCAGCATGGTTTAAAGGTGTTCTATTATTTATCATTAATGAATAGGCCAGAACTTGAATTATTTTACTGTATTTATAATCAGAAATAATATTTTCCCAATCTTGTATTTCTAAATTTCTAGGTTCAACAACTCCTGTTTTATAATCTATAATCCTTAAAGTTCCATTAAACTCATCAACACGATCTACTTTCCCGTGAATATTTACAGGGAAATCTAACTCGGGAATTGATATTGGAACTGATAAATCACTTTCAATACTAACTATTTTTATTTCATTTCCTTTTTTTAATTCTGAAATTTCAAAATTGATAAAATTTAAAATAAAATGTTTTGCTACTTCAAAAATGATTAAGTTTTTTCCTTTTTGATAATCTCCTCCCTTAAACGTTTTTTTAAATTGTTTTTCGACCTCACTATTAATCTTCCGCTTCATTTCAGCTAAAGCATCGACAACTAATATCTGGCCTTCATAAGGCTTGTAAAACTCCTCTAGAGTATCGTGAACGATAGTTCCTAATGTGTTTGCTGCTACAGTCTCTTCAACTTCTTCTAGCTCTTTAATTCCTAATATTTTTTGATAATAAAAATCTATTGGATTTCTCATATACGAAGTCAAGGCCGAAGGAGAAAACCCTTTACTTGCAATTTCTTTAAGCCTTTCCATTACTTCTTTCGTTTTATTAACACTTTTATTTTGCATATCAAAAACTGAAATAGTTGGACTTAGTATTTCTTTACTAATTCTATGTTGTGGATTTTGATCAATCTCTAATTGTGAAATAAATCTACTTTTCTCACCTGTATTTAATCCATCTGAAAAATTATTATATAATAAGGTTACATTTTTTGCTCTATGTAATAGTCTGTAAAAATGATAGGTATAAATTGCATCTTTTTCGGTATAAGTGGGAAGGTTGTATTCTTTTTTTAAATCGTAGGTGATGAATGAATTATTTGATTTCCCAGAGGGTAAAACCCCTTCATTAACAGATGTTATTATTAGGTTCTCAAAATCGAGCACTCTCGTTTCTAAAACACCCATTATTTGCAAACCATTATAAGCATCTCCTTGATAATCTAACGTAGTTGTTGAAACTATTTCTGCAAATAATTTTTGAACTGTTTTAATGTTTTTAAAATATTCAAACTTATTATTTAATGATTCAATTTCAATTAATGCTTTATAAACCTGGTAGTAGGTTACTCTTTCTATAGTCGTAGAATTCATGTTTTTTAATTCTAACATTAATTTAATACAGGAAGTTAAAGCTAAATCACTATCGTTTTTCCAATCATTAAATAAAACTGAAAGAATTTCATTGTTTTTATTAGTTGCTGATTCTGTAAGTGTCGAATACGATAAATAGGTTAAATTGTTTTTTGTAATTTCTTTTATAAGTAATTCCGATTCTGGATATAATTTTAAAACTATAGGATCATTTAATATACCAATGACATCTTTATAATAGTAATGTTGATTTGTAGTATCATGAAGAGACATTAACTTATAGAAAAAAACAGAAATTGGAAATGATTTTAATGTCACTCCCATGGTAATATTTATATTTTTTACATTACTAGGAAGTGATTGTAATAGTGGGTTTAATAAATTTTCATCTGCAAGTACAACGGCTGTTTTATTTAATTCTTGATTACTTTTATTTGAAAGTAATTCGCCAACATATTTTACTTGACTAATATTTTTTTGAACTTCAATTATATTGATGTTTTTATCTTTGTTAAAATTATCTGCAATAAAATTTGGTTGATTTATTTTAAAATAATTCCATTCCGAAAAATACTTTCTTAAGAAATAAGAAGCACTATGGTTATTGTTTTTAAAGAAATGTTCATCTGCATCCCAAAAAACTTTTGTATTTCCAGCCTCAAGTAATTCTTGAATAATAGTCTGTTCTGCATTATTCAATGCATTAAATCCTATAAATACATGGGGGTTATTATTTTGGATATTTATATAATGCTCAATATTTTCAGCAGCTTCTCGATAAACAATTCCTTGATATCCAACATTATTTTTTAAAAGAATTAATTTTAATGTTTCATAAAAACTAGATAGGCTATTCCAAAATTTTAAATAGTTTTCAATTAATTCCGTTTTTTCGTTTTGAACACCCCAATAATTTAAATCCTGAATACTACTTAGGTAGTTAAAAAATGCTTTCGTTGGTATTAAATAGCGATCTATTTCATTAAAATCGTTTAATAAAGCATTTGCCCAAGTTGAGTAGACATCAAAACTATCTTTAACTTGATCGGGAGACGTTTTTAAATAAACCTTATAGCTTTCAAAAAGTAACTCGGTATTATCTATAATTTTTAAACCAGAAACTTCTTCTATAAACTCCTCAATACTGATTATTTTTGGCGCAAAAATAGTTTCTTGATTATTCGATTTCAGGTAGTTTAATAAAAATCCACAAGCTCTTTTACTAGGAAGAATTATGGTAAGTAAAGAAATATCATTATAATCTTTTTCTAGCTTTAAAAGTGTTTCTTCCAGGAATGTTATCATCCTATAAAAATAAAAAACGTCCCGATATTATCGGGACGTTTTTAAAAAAAATATATTATTATATACTATTCTTTGATATGGCTAATTTCACATCTACGGTTATTAGCTCTACCTTCTCTAGTTTTATTTGTATCAAGTGGTCTTTCTTCACCAAAACCTTTATGTTCTAGTCTACCAGAATCAATTCCATTCTCAATCAAGTAAGTCATAACTGAACTTGCTCTACTTTGAGATAGTTTTTGGTTACTATCAGCTCTACCAACACTATCAGTATGTCCTTCAATTAAGAATCTAGCATTTGGATATTCTTTCATAATTCCAACGATGTCATTTAATACTTTACTTGATTGTGCTTTTATTGAAGCTTTACCAGTATCAAATAAGATAGTTTTAGCATAAGAGTTTAAAGCTTTTCTTACAGCTTCTGTTACTTCTGGACAACCATTGGCAGCAACAGTACCTGGAAGGTCTGGACATAAATCATCTTTATCTGGTACACCGTCACCATCTCTATCTGGCCAAGGGCATCCATTGTTAGCTTTAGGACCAGCTACTGTAGGACATTCATCCTCATTATCTGGTACACCATCACCATCTGTATCAGGACAACCGTTATATTCAGCTAAACCTGGAGTGTTAGGACACGCATCTAAATGATCAGGGATTCCATCTCCGTCAGTATCAGGACATCCGTTAAATTCTGGTAATCCAGGAGTATTAGGACATTCATCATTTCTGTCTTCGATTCCATCACCATCAGTATCAGGACATCCGTTAAATTCTGGTAATCCAGGAGTTTCAGGACATTCATCTTCGTAATCGTAAATACCATCACCGTCAGTATCTTTTCCACCAAATTTAAACTTCACACCAGCAGTATGTTGGAAGTGCGTAGCCCCATAATTGTCTTCAAAAGCATGTTTGTAAGTAGATTGTACAGATATAGCTAAGTTTTCAGCAACCCAAAAATCAATACCTAATAGTGCATTAGCTGTTCCATAACCTATATCATCTAGCCAAGTATAACCACCACCTACACCAAGGTAAGGAGCGAACCAACTGTCATTTAATAACTCTCTAAAACTATATTTAATTTCACCATCGGCAGCTATATAAGAAAGATCTCTTGCGCTATAATCACCAACATATTTTATATTATTAAATGTTCCGACAGCTACAAAAGTAAACCCACTACCAATATATCTTCCTATTTTAAGTTCAGATACTGAAGGAACCATATTCCAGTGATCCTCTGCATTAAAGAATTCTGTAAACATACCTCCCTTAGTTTCACGTGGAAATCTTCCGTCGTCATTATCTCCTATTGGGAAAAAATCAACTGCGTTTACACCAAGTTCAATAGACCAAGGATTGTTTTTATCCTGTGCATTAGTTACGCCTACTCCTACAATAAAGAGTGCAGCTACTAAAAAAATTTTTAGATGTTTCATATTTGATTGTTTAATTTTTAAGTGTTATTAATGGCAAAAGTAAGTTGTTAAATTTTATTAACAAAAATAATTCTATTAAATTTTTCAGTTTATGCTTGTTTTTATTGCTAAAACTAAGCTTTTCTTCGTTAAATTACGTTTAATTTTTGCCCAATTTTAACAAATGAGGCTATCGCTTTATCTAAATGCTCTATGGTATGGGCAGCGGAAAGCTGCACTCTAATTCTAGCTTTACCCTTTGGCACAACTGGAAAAAAGAAGCCAATCACATAGATTCCTTCCTCTAATAATAGGTTAGCCATGGTTTGTGAAAGCTTTGCGTCATAAAGCATTACGGGTACTATTGCTGAATCTCCCTCAACAATATCAAACCCCGCTTTTTTCATTCCTTTTTTAAAGTAATTTGTATTTTCTTCTAATCGATCTCTTAATGTGGTGTCTTTTGAAAGTATTTCAAACACCTTGATAGATGCTCCTACAATTGCAGGTGCCAAAGAATTTGAAAATAAATAAGGTCTAGATCTTTGTCTTAATATTTCTATTATTTCTTTTTTCCCTGTAGTATATCCCCCCATTGCACCTCCTAATGCTTTACCTAAGGTGCCTGTTATTATGTCAATTCTACCTAAAACCCCTTTATCTTCAAGAGTTCCTCTTCCTGTTTCTCCAATAAACCCTGCAGCATGACATTCATCAATCATTACTAATGCATCGTATTTATCTGCTAAATCACAAATCTTATCTAATGACGCAACAATACCATCCATTGAGAAAACACCATCTGTTACGATAATTTTAAATCGTGCTCCATTTTCATTAGCAGCGATTAATTGATTTTCTAAATCCGTCATATCACTATTTTGATAACGGTATCTCGCAGCTTTACATAATCTAACTCCATCTATTATGGACGCATGATTTAATGAATCTGAAATAATCGCATCCTCACTTGTTAATAGCGGTTCAAAAACACCTCCATTAGCATCAAAAGCTGCAGCATATAAAATAGTATCTTCGGTTTGATAAAAATCTGCTATTTTTTCCTCTAATTCTTTGTGAATATCTTGAGTACCACAAATAAAACGTACTGAAGACATCCCAAAGCCATGAGTATCCATTGTATCTTTAGCTGCTTGAATAACTTCAGGATTATCAGAAAGCCCCAAATAATTATTAGCACAGAAGTTAATCACTTCTTCACCTGTTGAAATTTTTATAACTGCGCCCTGCGGAGAGGTAATAATTCTTTCTGATTTATAAAGACCATTATCTTTAATCTCCTGTATCTCTTTAATAAGATGATTTTTAATATTACCGTACATAGTTTATATTTAATACTACAAAATTAAACTTTTTTTAACTCAATCCCTTCAGTTGAACAATAGATTAATATTTTTTCTGAAATAATAAATCCCATTTCTTTTAAGGCTAAACCATAGCTATTTATCTGACTTTCATGTTTGTTTTGATAGGAGCCTGTTTTATAATCAATTATAGCTATTGAGCCTGAATTATTAATATTTAATCGATCAGGAATTAAAACATTTCCTTTGGATGTTATGATTTTTCTTTCAACTTCTACATTGTCTTTTGTATTAAAAAAACGATTTAGTTCCTTATGAGTTACTATTCCATTTAAAACATAGGCTAAATATTTTTTTTCTGAAACTGATATAATAGGGTCCTTCTTAACTTCATCTAATACTATTGCTAAATCCTTTTCATAGACAATTTTTTCCATGAACTTATGCACTAAAGTTCCAGAACCTATTGCTTTTTCAATATCTGTCCCCCATATAAAAGCATCTTTTGTAATAATATTTAAGTCGTGTTCTTCTGGAAGTGTTGAAGTAAATAAAGGAGAAATGGTATTTTGTTGTTTTGTATTTTGGCTTGAATTATATTTTTCTCTGCTACCAAATTCATAAATCATCTGGTTATCATTCCAAAGGCCTTTGTATTTTAAAAATTCTCCAAAAAACTGATTATACGTTTTTAGTTCATCATTTTTTACCTCAGCAGGTTTGTTTGCAATAACATATAATTGAACTTCAGCTCGTGTAAAGGTCACATAAAGTAGGTTAAGATTATCAAGTTCTAGAGTATTCCTTCTTTCTTGATAAATATCTTTTCCAACTTCACCATATTCTTGAACATTACTATTAAAATTTACTAAAGATTCTTTGAATCCAAACTCTTCTTCATTTAATGGGAACCAAGATTTAGGTTCGATCTCATTATAAATTGGAATGTCTGCATATGGAAATATCACCACAGGGAACTCTAATCCTTTTGCCTTATGTATTGTCATTAGTTGAACTCCATTAACTTCTTCACTTATTGGAATACTCGCTTTTTCTTTTTGAGCTTCCCATTCTTCCAGAAAAGTTAATTTACTAGCATTTGGTTTTAAACTAAAGTCAAAAACCATATCCATCACACCAAATAAATAAGCGTCTGCATTTTTAGAAAGCTTAAATTTTCTTATACCATATTCAAAACTTTCATAAAGTGGCTTTAATTGCATTTCTTCAAAAGTAAAATCCAATTTAAATCGCAAGTAATTTAAAAAAACTTCTTGTTTTTCTAGAGCTTTAAAATAGGTATGTTTTTCTTCTGGAATTGAAAGGTGGTCATACAAAAACTCTAAAAAATTAATTTTAACCTCTTCATTATTTAAAGACAAACTTAAAGTTAAGCAGTTAATTAAAAATAATACTACTGGAGAATGTTGTAGTAATAATGTTTCTGAAGAAATAACAGAAAAACCTTTTTCTTGAAGATGACTTCCTAATAAAATTCCTTCTGATTTTTTTCTGGTAAGAATACAAATGTCCTTTTCTGAAAACCCTTGATCTAATAAGTTTTCAATTGTTTCTTGAACTTTCTCGGCATTTAATTTATTAGCCTCTTCTTTATTATTAAAATCTAAGAATTCAAACTTTACATAACCCCCTCCTTTTTGAGTACTTTTTTGTTGATTCCCTTTTTCATATATAACTTGATGTGACGAATCACCAAGTTTATTAGATATAAAAGTGAAAAAATCATTATTAAAATCTACTACTTCTTTTCGAGATCTATAATTAGTAGGCAGATTATAGGTTTCTTTTTCAACATGAAACGGATTGGTATTATTTGTTAAACCAATAAATTGTTCTGGTAACCCACCACGCCACCTATAAATAGATTGTTTTGCGTCACCCACTAACATCAGGCTACCTTTATTTCCATCTATAAACTGTTGTGTAATGGCATTTTCAATTAAAGGTATCATGTTTTGCCATTGTAATTCAGAAGTGTCCTGAAATTCATCAATAAAAAAATGTCGATATCTTTCCCCCAATCGTTCATAGATAAAAGGAGTTGGCTGGTCTTTTATCTCATTATTAATAAGTTGATTAAATTCTGAAATAGGCATTATATTTTGCTCATCTTTTAGGACTTCTATTTCTTGACTAACCAAATTTATAACTGAAAGAGGATTTATGTTTTTTAATAAAGATTTCACGAACAACTCTTTATAAGCTAATACTTTAGTTTTATTAAAGTTTTCAATTAAAATAGGTTCTAATTCGTCAATCACAATAGCAATTTCAGGAGTTTGCTTTTTAACTCTTTCTGGATAAAGTGGTTTTTCTCCTAAATTTTCTTGCCATTTAGTTTTAAAATTTAAATCAAATTTACCAAACGCTAAATTTTGAAAATGTTTTGGCAAATAACTACTACTAAAATTAGCAAATTCTAAACCTGACTCCTCAATTAATTGAATTGTTTTATTGGCAATTTCCTTAATTTCATCTTCAAAAGCTATTCTTTTAGATTTTAACTGTTTATTAAAATTTATAAAGTCATCAATTGACTTTTCTTTTAGCATTATAACTGGAATCCTATCGTTTTCATTAAATAATAGCTTTGATGTTTTAAAAATATCTTTTGATACATCCCAAGATTTGTCATCATCAGTTTTTTCTAAGGAATAATCTATGAGTGTTTTAGTTATTATTTTATTATCTCCAGCTTTTGAAATTAATAAATCTACAGCCTCGTTTAATAATTTGTCTATATCTAAACTAACTTCAAAATTCCCAGAAAGCTTTAAGTCTCTAGCAAAAGTTCTAATCAATCTATGATTAAAACTATCAATAGTCTCTACACTAAAGCTTGAATAGTTATGTAATAAATGGTTTAATATGTTCTTAGATTTTAATTGAATGGTATTTAAGCTCAAATCTGTTTCTTCAACAATTTGATTAACCATATCTGTGGGTTGAGTTATAATCTCTTTTTTGGAAAATGAAATTAGGTTAGAAATTATTCTTTCTTTCATTTCCTTAACCGCCTTATTCGTGAAAGTAATGGCTAGTATATATTTATAGTAACCCTCATTATTTGATTGTAGGATAATTTTTAAATATTCCTTTACTAATGTAAAAGTTTTACCGCTTCCCGCAGCAGCATCGTAGATAACAAAAGGAGTGTTTTTATTCAAAAAAAGCTTTTTGTAAAGATAATTAAATTACAGATTCCAATGGACATATTAGAATAATCTATAATGGTATAAGAATGAAGTAAGAGGGATTTATGTATTCACCTTATTATTATGTATTTTTGAAGAACGAAATTATTAGTAATTATAAATATATAGAGTTATGTCGTTTACATTACCACAATTACCTTACGCATTTGATGCATTAGAACCAAATATTGATGCAAGAACAATGGAAATACACCATGGAAAACATCACCAAGGGTATACCAATAACCTAAATGGAGCTATTGAAGGAACTGATTTAGAAGGAAAATCTATTGAAGATATTTTAGAAAACCTAGACATGAACAATGGTGCTGTTAGAAATAATGGTGGTGGATTTTACAACCATAGTTTGTTTTGGAAAGTAATGTCTCCAAATGGAGGTGGAGAACCAACAGGTGAATTAGCTAATGCCATCAATAATTCCTTTGGTAGTTTTGAGGCTTTTAAAGATTCTTTTTCTGCTGCCGCAAAAACACGTTTTGGCTCAGGTTGGGCTTGGTTATGCGTACATAGAGGTGGAAAAGTAGAAGTATGTTCTACTCCAAATCAAGACAATCCATTAATGCCAGAGGTTGGTTGTACTGGAACTCCAATTTTAGGACTTGATGTTTGGGAGCATGCATATTACTTAAATTATCAAAACAGAAGACCTGATTACGTAAATGCATTTTTTAATGTAATTAATTGGGATGAAGTATCTGCTAGATTTGAAGCAAATAAATAAGATATTAGATTTTATTATTAAAAAAAACCTCGCCAAAAGCGAGGTTTTTTTTTGGACTCTAAATTTATTGCATAAAAAAAGGTAAACGAGAGTTCACCTTTTTTTGCCCCAAATCTACCATGAACTTAACCTACTTATGCTATGGTATATTCAAATATATATGATAATCAATTCAGAACCATACACTTTTAGATTAAAAGCTTTAATATTCGTTAAAAAACAAAAAAGAAAGATTTCTTATTGATTTAGCACAAATAAAATGATGAAATTATGAGATTTTTAGGTAATTAAGTATAGAGTTATTAAGCTAATATTTACATATGCTTAAATTTATTGCATAAAAAAAGGTAAACGAGAGTTCACCTTTTTTTGCCCCAAATCTACCATGAACTTAACCTACTTATGCTATGGTATATTCAAATATATATCTTATTAGTGAATGACAGCAAGTTTTTTCCTACTTTTAGATGAAGTTTGATTAAAATTCGATTAAATGCACAAAACAAATTACAAAGCATTAAATTTTAACATTATACGAAGTAATAAATTGTAATAAAATGACAAAAGCTTCCAATTAAAACAAAAACATGAAATATTACATGATTATATTTTATATTTTGAAGACTATATAATATTGCTCCAACAGTGTACGAAATCCCTCCAGCCATAAGCCAATAAAATCCCTCAATAGATATGTTTTCAATTATAGGTTTTATTACAATGATAACAATCCAACCCATTAAAACATAGGCTATTGTTGATGCTTTTTCAAATTTTCCAGTGTAAAACAATTTTAAAACCACTCCAATTAAAGCAATACTCCATACCACTGCAAATATGGCCCAACCTAGAGTGCCTTGTAGAGTAATTAAAGTAAAAGGAGTATAACTTCCTGCAATGAGTATAAAAATAGAAGCATGATCAAAAACATTTAATTGTTTTCTTTTCACAATATTTTTTGAATTATGAAATAAAGTGGAAGCAGTATATAAAATTATTAAACTAAGTCCAAAAACACTAAAACTAATAATACGAACTAGGTCTCCTTCTGAAGTTGCTTTTGATATTAATAGAAAAAAACCACCTATGCTTAATAAAAGTCCAAAAGCATGAGTATATACATTCCATTTTTCCTCTATTGGGTTGTAACTTTTTAATGGCTTTTGGTCATTCATTTAAAGAATAATTTCTTTAATAACGTTTTTAAGTTCAGTTTCTTTTTGAGTACCAATTAAAAATTTTGAGCCATTCTTTAATTCAATAGCTAAACCAATTTTACCTTTTATATTATAAACGGTTCCAAATGAAGTCCATTTTCTAATTCCCCATCCTCCAACAAATCCATAATCTACTATTTTTACTGAAGCAATATCATTCAAATTCACTTTTCTTGAAACAAAAGGTTTGAGTGCAAAATTTAATTCTTTAGTAGATATTTCTGTTTTTAGCTTAATAATTCTGAATAAAGCAATAAAGAGTAGGGTGAATATTGAAAAAATTATAAGTCCAAAATTAGACATATGGTTATCTCCAAATTCTTCTCCAAGAAATATCTGATTATATAATCCAACAATAGGAATTAATCCAATACCAATTAAAAAAAGCCATAACCACCATTGAGTAAATCGTTGCTCTTCTTTAAAAAGTATTTTTACCATTTTTAATAAGCTCTTTCTGGATTTCCTTCTATAAAATTAATATATGCTTTATTTACAACTCTATTACCTCCTGGAGTAGGATAGTCCCCAGTAAAATACCAATCTCCAAGGTCATTTGGACAAGCTATATGAAGGTCATCTACAGATTGAAATATTACTTTCACATCTGCATTAATACTATTATCACTTATAATTTCAGCAATTTTATCTGAAATCTCTTCATCTGTAAAAGGAGCGTATAATTCTTTTACATGATTTATTTGTTCTTTATCCGGAGCACCTTCCTGCTCTTTACATTTTTTATAAATTTCATCTACAATCCCTTCAGTTCCTCTGTCTTTATGAAGCTCTAAAGCTCCTTGAAACGCTATTAATGCTTCCAATCTTGCCATATCAATCCCATAACAATCGGGATATCTAATTTGTGGCGCAGAAGAAACTACTACAATTTGTTTAGGATTTAAACGATCTAACATTTTAAGAATACTCTTTTTCAAGGTAGTCCCTCGAACAATACTATCATCTATAATAACTAAATTATCATCTTTTTTTACTACACCATAAGTTACGTCATAAACGTGTGCAACTAAATCATCTCTACTACTATCTTCTGTAATAAAAGTTCTTAATTTCACATCTTTAATAGCTATTTTCTCAGTTCGAATTTTGTGAGACAATATTTCTTGTAGCCTTTCATTAGTTAATCCTTCCTTTTCTTCAAGGATAGTATCGTTCTTTTGTTTGTTTAATTCGTCTTGAGCGGCTTCCAACATTCCATAAAATGATGTTTCAGCAGTATTTGGAATAAATGAAAATACGGAGTTTTCAGTGTCATGTTGAATTGCTTTTAACACTTTAGGCATTAAAAGTTTTCCTAAGTTTTTTCTTTCTTGGTATATTTCCGCATCACTTCCTCTCGAAAAATAAATACGCTCAAACGAACACGATTTTTTCTCTAATGGTTCTAATATTTTTGAAATTGACATATAACCGTCCTTTCTTAACAGAAGTGCATGACCTGGGTCTAGCTCTTTCACTTCCTCAAATGGAACATTAAAAACAGTCTGTATTGCAGGTCTCTCTGAAGCAACTACCACAACCTCATCATCTTTATAATAAAAAGCAGGTCTAATACCAGCTGGGTCCCTAAATACAAAAGAGTCTCCATGTCCTAACAATCCTGCCATTGCATAACCACCATCCCAATGAATAGCTGACTTGCGTAAAATTTTTGCAAGATTTATATTTTCTACTATAAATTGCGAAGATTCGATTTTTGTAAGGCCTTGTGCTTTTGCTTTTTTATATAATTTTCTAACTGCATCGTCTAAAAAATGTCCAATTTTTTCCATTACAGTAATGGTGTCAGCTTTCTCTTTAGGATGCATCCCAAGCTCAATTAAGTTATTGAAAAGCTCCGTAGTATTGGTCATATTGAAATTTCCAGCAATAATTAAATTACGGTGCATCCAGTTATTTTGTCTTAAAAAAGGGTGCACATGTTCAACACTATTTCCTCCAAAAGTTCCATACCTCACATGACCCAACATTAATTCTCCTAGGTAGGGAATGTTTTTTTTCTGAGCGGCAACGTCATTTTTTAATGCAGGGTGTGAAATTAATTCATTATTGATACGATCATTAATTTTTGAAAAAATATCCTGAATTGGTTGAGAAGCATTCGATCGAACCCTACTTATATATCGTTCACCAGGATCAACATTTAATTTAATACTTGCAAAACCAGCACCGTCTTGACCGCGATTGTGCTGTTTTTCCATCATTAAATACATTTTATTAATACCGTAAAAGGCAGTCCCATACTTTTCTTTATAGAATTCTAAAGGCTTAAGAAGTCGAACTAGTGCAATTCCACATTCATGTTTTAAAGCATCACTCATACTATTATTTCAATATATTAATAAAAAAAGCCCTGCGTTACAGGGCGTGTTATTTTATTCGCTTAATTCGAATTGAGTTAAATTTTTAAATTGAACTATTCGATCATAGAGTTCTTCTTTCCCTAAATCGATCATTCGTTCTGTCCCAAATTTTTCAACAGAAAAAGAAGCTAATGCAGAACCATAAATAATCGCTTTTTTAAGGTTTTCAAAACTAAAATCTCCTGTTTTTGCAAGATACCCTGCAAATCCACCAGCAAATGTATCTCCTGCTCCTGTTGGGTCAAAAACTTCTTTTAAAGGTAATGCTGGGGCATAAAATATTTCATCTTCAAAAAACAATAATGCTCCGTGTTCTCCCTTTTTAATAACAACAAATTCAGGGCCCATAGCCATGATTTTTTTAGCAGCAACAACTAATGAGTATTCACCTGTTAATTGTCTTGCTTCTTCATCATTAATGGTTATAACGTCTACTTTAGCGATGACCTTCATTAGGTCTTCTAAAGCTGTATCCATCCAGAAATTCATAGTATCAAGAATTACTAAATTAGGCTTTTCATTCATTTGTTCAATAACACCAAGTTGTACTAAAGGATGTAAATTTCCTAACATTACAACCTTAGCATCTTTATATGATTCTGGCACAATAGGATTAAAATCAGCAAGAACATTTAATTCAGTAGCTAGTGTGTCTCTAGTATTCATATCGTTATGATACTTCCCACTCCAAAAGAACGTTTTTCCATTTTCAACTACTTCCAGACTAGAAACATCTAATCCTCTTTCTTCTAACATAGAAATATATTCATTAGGAAAATCACCACCTACAACAGAAACAATGGCTCCATCAACTTCAAATTGAGCTGCTGCTAATCCAATAAAGGTGGCAGCTCCACCTAAAATTTTATCTGTTTTTCCAAAAGGAGTTTCAATAGCATCAAAAGCTACCGTTCCAACAATAACAAGTTTACTCATAAATAGGGTATATTTTAAGCTGCAAAGATAGGGTTTTGAGTTGTTATTTTAAAAGTTTTAAAAACTTGAAATCGGTTATATTTTCAAAACCCAATTATTGTTATTTTCTCCCAAAATCAGCAGGAATTTCTCCCCAAGCTTTTGTTTCCCATTTAATAATAGTTGTTTTATAGGTATTGTTTTTAAGCCAGTTTTCAGCTCGAGCAACTAATTCAAAAATCTTTTGATTCTTTGAAGTCTGCTTCAATTTAGTGTTACATTTTTTCTTTTTTACCCAACCTATTGCAATTTTAGAATCGCTATAAATTTTACGATCACTATTATGTTGCTTTAAAAAGGCTAGACCATGAACCAATGCTAAAAATTCCCCTACATTATTGGTTCCTTGATCAAAAGGTCCTTGATGAAATAACTGTTTATGGGTTTGTGTATCTACACCACGGTATTCCATTTTACCAGGATTACCGCTAGAAGCTGCATCTACAGATATCGTGAATAAATTAGGATCACCTATTTTTTTTAATTCTTCTTTAGTAAGTATTTTCTTTTTGGTATTAACACCTACATAATCTTTGTACTCTTTATTAAATGCTTTTTTTGCTTCAGCGAAAGTTAAAAATGACTTGTATTGAGCTCCCTTAACATCTTTAATTGAAAGTTGACATTCCTTCCAGCTATCAAATATTCCTGCTGGATTTCCAAACCACACTACATAATACTTTTGTTTTTTTGCCATATTATACTTGTAAAAACAAGATCTAACTATCTATTTTAATCTTCAGTTAGCAATTTTTCAATCACTTTTGGAAAATATTCATATTCCAACACATGTATTTTACTTGCAACACTTTCTGCTGTTTCATCTTCTACAAGCTGAAAGCTTTTCTGAAATATGATTGCTCCCTCATCATAATTTTCATTAACGTAATGTATTGTTATTCCTGTTTCGTTTTCTTTATTTAGTACTACAGATTCGTGGACATGTATACCATACATACCTTTCCCACCAAATTTAGGTAACAATGCTGGATGGATATTAATTAATTTGTTTGGAAATTCTTTTAAAATAAACTCAGGGAATTTCAAAAGAAAGCCTGCAAGAACAATTAAATCCGGAGATTCTGCTTTCAAAATATTTAAAATATTTTCAGAATTTGTAAACTCCGTTTTGGTGAAATTTTTAGACGAAATATTTAATTTTTCAGCTCTTTCTAAAACCTTTGCATTCTTTCTATTTGACAACACTAATGTTACTTTAGCCAAATTCGATTTTTGAAAATATTTTATAATATTCTCAGCATTAGTACCACTTCCGGAAGCAAAAACAACAATACGTTTCATGAATTATTTTTATAAAGGATAGGTTTTATAATCCAAATTATTTCACAAAAATACGTTAAAACAAGAATTACTCAGCTAAAATGTTTAATTTTAGAATCACATTTTAATATTAAAGCGTTGTTTTAATTTAAAATATTTTATTTTTGCAAATTATAATTAAAATTTAAAAACAAGAATTATGTCAGACATTGCATCAAGAGTAAAAGCTATTATCGTAGACAAATTAGGTGTAGACGAAAACGAAGTTGTAACAGAAGCTAGCTTCACAAACGACTTAGGAGCAGACTCATTAGATACTGTAGAGCTTATTATGGAATTTGAAAAAGAATTTGATATTCAAATACCAGATGACCAAGCTGAAAATATTGCGACGGTTGGTCAAGCAATCACATACATAGAAGCAGCAAAATAAACTTCTTCTAATATGGAATTAAAGCGAGTTGTAGTTACAGGATTAGGTGCACTTACGCCTATTGGTAATAATGTTTCCGATTATTGGGACGCATTGGTTGCTGGTAAAAGCGGGTGTGCTAATATTACTTATTTTGACACTGAAAAGTTCAAGACTAAATTTGCTTGCGAACTTAAAAACTTCGATCCATTAACTCATTTTAATAGAAAAGAGGCTAGAAAACTAGACCGTTTCGCTCAATATGCATTGGTTTCTTCAGATGAAGCAATCGAGGATTCAAACCTAAATTTAGATGAAATAGATAAATTTAGAGTAGGTGTAATTTGGGGGGCTGGTATTGGTGGATTAGAAACTTTTCAAAATGAGGTAATAAACTTTGCAGAAGGGGATGGAACACCACGTTTCAACCCCTTCTTTATTCCTAAAATGATTGCCGATATTGCTCCAGCTAATATTTCTATTAAGCATGGATTTATGGGAGCTAATTATACTACGGTTTCTGCTTGTGCTTCTTCAGCTAATGCTATGATTGATGCCCTAAACTATATTCGTTTAGGACATTGTGATGTTATTATAACTGGAGGAAGTGAAGCTGCGGTGACCATTGCAGGGATGGGAGGGTTTAATGCTATGCACGCGTTATCTACTCTAAATGAAAGTCCAGAAACAGCTTCAAGACCTTTTGATGCTACTCGTGATGGATTTGTTTTAGGTGAAGGTGCTGGCGCATTAGTACTTGAAGAATATGAACACGCAAAAAAACGTGGTGCAAAAATTTATGCCGAAGTTTTAGGTGGAGGAATGTCTAGTGACGCTCATCATATGACGGCGCCTCACCCAGAAGGTATCGGTGTAGAAAGAGTAATGCTTAATTGTCTTCGTGATGCTGGTATAAAACCAGAAGATGTAGATGCTATCAATACTCACGGAACATCAACACCATTAGGTGATGTCGCAGAATTAAAAGCAATTACCAAAGTATTTGGTGAACACGCTAAAGATATTAATATCAATTCAACAAAATCAATGACCGGTCATTTGTTAGGAGCTGCAGGTGCTATTGAAGCTATCTCTTCAATATTATCTATAAAGAACAGTATAGTTCCTCCTACCATTAATCACACTACCGTTGATGAAAATATAGACCCTACATTAAATCTTACATTAAACAAGGCACAAAAACGAGAAGTGAAAATTGCTATGAGTAATACTTTTGGTTTTGGTGGTCACAATGCTTGTGTTGTATTTAAAAAAATGTGAGTGTAAAATAAAATATGGCTTCTATAAAAAATATATTTACCCCCCGTACCGAAGAGGACGGGGCTTTTTTTTATGGTATAAAAAAAATAATTAGCTATAGACCAAAAAACATAAAACTGTTTGAGGAAGCCTTTACGCATCGTTCTAAAAATGAGACCAATAACGATGGGAATCAAAAAAATTATGAACGGATGGAATTTTTAGGAGACGCCATCATTAGTTCTATTATTGCTGCTCATTTATATAAAAAGGTTCCTGGTGGCAATGAAGGATATCTAACAAAAATGAGATCAAAAGTAGTGAGTCGAGAGCATTTAAATGAACTAGGTAAAGACTTAAATTTAATAAGTTTAGTTAGAACAGCCATCCCAACCAATCAATTTGGAGAGAATCTCCACGGAAATATTTTTGAAGCATTAGTTGGAGCTATTTATTTAGACAAGGGGTATGCTTATGCTGAAAAATTTATTAATAAAAGAGTTATTAAGCCTTACGTTGATATTCAAAAATTAGAAGGTAAAATTATTAGTTATAAAAGTTTATTTATTGAGTGGTGTCAGAAAAACAAAAAGAATTTTAAATTCAATGTTTATGAAGACACTGGCAATGACGCCTTAAAACATTTTGCAGTAAAACTTAAACTGGAAGAAGAAACCGTTTCTAAAGCTAGAGCAACTTCCAAGAAAAAAGCTGAAGAAATTGCAGCTAAAAGAGCTTATTATAAATTAAAAAAAAGAATTGATAGCCAAATGCTATAACAATTTCTACTTTTTAATTTAACAAATAGTTTATACTAGAAATGTTGGTCTTCCAACTATTTTCTCGAACTTTGACAATCTTTAAAGAGAATAGATGGTTAATCATAAACTAATTTTAGATGACGATTTTCAGGATGAGTTTTCACTTTTAGCGATTCATTGCAGTGAAGAGCCCTATAAAATGGCATATATGCTAAACAAGCAAGTGTCATTAAGATTGTCTAGAAAAAATTTAGATGTTGATTTTTCAAGTCAAGGGTTAGATGTCTCTTTCCCTATATTTGAATATGAAGATGAATTAAATTATTTTCTTTATAATTTAGTTGCCAATAAAAACAAATCATTAATGGCAAAAGTTCATAGTTCTGGAGGTTTATTTAGTGATATTTCTTCAGAAAAAACAATCACTACTTTTTTACTAAAAGAGTTTAAAAATGTAGATTATTTTCTTAAGATTCATTCAGATTATGAAAAAGTACCCACCAGAAATTTAATTTCTGCAATAAATGAAATAGAACAAGTTATTTCAGCTTACCTAATTGATAGTGATAAAATAAAATCTAAAAATAATTTAATATTTAACTAATGCCTGATCAAAAAAGAACCAAAATAGTCGCCACTTTAGGACCCGCTATTAGCAGTAAAGAAATTATGAAGAACATGATCTTAGAAGGGGTAAATGTTTTTAGACTTAATTTTTCACATGCAGATTATCAAATCGTAAAAGATAACGTTAGCCAAATTCGAGAACTCAGCGAAGAATTAGGTGTTAATATTGCCATATTAGCAGATTTACAAGGTCCAAAGTTACGTGTTGGGGTAATGGAAAAAGGCGTAGAGATTAATCCTGGAGACGAAATTAGTTTTTGTACTGGAGAAGAATTTGTTGGAAATCATGAACGAGTTTATATGAACTACGATGATTTCCCTAACGATGTAAAAAAAGGAGAACGAATATTGGTGGACGATGGAAAACTGATGTTTGAAGTTATAAATACCAATGGTGTTGATGAAGTAAAAACAAAGGTGATTCAAGGTGGATTATTCAATTCAAAAAAAGGAGTCAACCTACCTAACACTAAATTATCATTACCAGCTCTAACTAAAAAGGATAAAAAAGATGCTCTTTTTGCTTTAGAACAAGGTGTAGATTGGATTGCTTTGTCTTTTGTGAGATCTGCAAAAGATTTAAAAAAACTTCAAAAATTAATTGAAAATAATAGTGAATATAAAGTACCTATTATTGCTAAAATTGAAAAACCTGAAGGAGTTGCAAATATTAAAAAAATTGTAGCCTATTGTGATGGAATCATGGTGGCAAGAGGTGATTTAGGTGTAGAGGTACCAGCTGAAGAAGTTCCTTTAATTCAGAAAAGATTAGTACTAATTGCTAAGAAAGCAAGAATTCCAGTAATCATTGCTACCCAAATGATGGAGACAATGATCGATTCTTTAACTCCAACCAGAGCTGAAGTAAACGATGTCGCAAATTCTGTAATGGATGGAGCGGATGCTGTAATGTTATCTGGAGAAACGTCTGTAGGCAAATATCCGGTTGAAGTAATTAAAAAAATGGCTACTATTTTAAAGAAAGTAGAAGGTTCGTCTTTAATTTCAGTTCCTGAAGAACCACCAACGATACGCACAGATCGATATATTACAAAATCCATTTGCTATCACGCATCAATAATGGCAAATGAAATTGAAGCAAAAGCAATTTGTACCTTAACCAATAGTGGGTATACTGCTTTTCAAATTTCAGCATGGCGACCAGCGGCACACATTTTAGTTTTCACTTCTAACAAGCGTATTTTGTCTAGACTAAGTTTACTTTGGGGAGTCAACTCATTTTATTACAATCGTTATGTAAGTACCGATGAAACCGTTGATGATGTCAATCAAATAGCTTTTAACAAAGGATTTGTAAAGCACGGAGAGTTTTTAATTAACTTAGCTGCAATGCCTATTGTAGAAAAAGGAATGGTAAATACTTTACGAGTTAGTCAGGTTTAATTATTTTGATTTTTAAACCATTCTTTACGTAAATCTGTAGAAAGTTTTCCGGTTCCGTCATGTTTCCAACCTGGAGGTTTATAGATATATTTTAATCTATTAATTAAAGATTTATTCCCTGAAAAAGCATCTTTAAATAAGGACGCCCATTCTTTGAAAGCTATGATAACAGGATTGTAAGTATTGATATTGGTAACCAAACCATAATTGACTTTCTCTTCATCTAATTCTGGTTGAAATGTACCAAATAGTTTATCCCAGATTATTAATATACCTGCATGATTTCTGTCTAAATATATGGGATTGCTTCCATGATGAACTCTATGATGTGAAGGCGTATTAAAAAAAGCTTCAAACCAATTGGGTAGTTTTTGTATTAATTCGGTATGAATCCAAAACTGATATAAAAGACTTATTGCCATCTGAAAAACAATCATTCCGGGGTGAAATCCTAATAAGGGCAACCATAACCAAAAAATAAAGCTGTAAAATCCTCCTGTCCAAGTTTGTCGTAAAGCAGTACTTAAATTATAATGTTTTGAAGAGTGATGAATTACATGGGAAGCCCAAAACAACCTGTTTTCATGAGAAATTCTATGGAACCAATAATAGGATAAATCATCTAAAAAAAACAACAATAAAAAGCTCCACCAAGCAACAGGAATTGTAAATAACCGAAAGTTTTCATAAACATAATACAAAGCGGCAAAGACAATAAGTTTGCTTACAAAACCTATAAAAACATTTCCTAAGCCCATAGCTATTGATGAAAATGCATCTTTTGCAGTATAAGATTTAATGTTCTTTTTTGTAGTAATAAAAAACTCCAATAACATAGCAAACACAAAAAATGGTATTGCATAAAGTATAATGGGTGGGAAATTGGGCATCTTTTGAGTTTAAGATTTCAATTTACATGAATTGAAGTATATATCCTAAAAACCTCTTTCTTTCTGAAGTTGTTCATAAGCTTCTTGTACTTTCCTAAACTTTTCTTCAGCACCTTTCCTATAAACCTCGTCCATATGTTGAAGTTTATCTGGATGGTATTTTTTAACCATAGTTCGATAAGCTGCTTTTATTTCAGCAGGAGTTGCATTTTGTTCAATTTCAAGAATTTTATAAGCCCGATCTGGATTACTAAAAAACATCGCTTTGATACTTTCAAAATCCCGAAGGTTAATTCCTAAAAAGCTAGCGATACTATTTATTTCTCTTACTTCAGCATCGCTTACATGACCATCTGCATTAGCAACACTAAACAAAAAGTGAATTACTTGTAAACGAGATTCGTACCTCATTCGGCTTCGTAAAAATGAAGCTATTTTTTGAGTAGATAATTGCTTCTTTTTTATCTCTTCATTAAATATTTTAAAAGTTGCATTGGCATGCTCTTTGCCGTAAGCTTGAACAAAGTACTGGCGCACAAAATCTAACTCTTTTTGGTTTACACTACCGTCAGCTTTTATAACCAAAGAAGCTAATGAAAGTAAATTTAACTCAAATTCGGCAGGAGAAACTCCTTGTCTGCTTTGTGTAAAAACTGTTCTTCTATTATTACTTGATGAAGTTCCTCCTTCAAATAAGCTACCTAATAAAAACCCGATAATGGCTCCTGGAAATCTAAAAATTGAATATCCAATAATTGCAGCTATCCATCTAATCATAATCTAATTATAGTCATTTTAATATTGTTGCAAATATAGCAAACCGAAATTCTTAAGAACCTTTATTCACTATTAAAGAAAACCCAAAATTCCATCTAGTTCTTAATTTGGGTTTATAATTAGTTATCTTCGCACAAAATTTGTTACAACATAAATCACTAAAAATATGTATCCACCAGAATTAGTAAAACCAATGCGTGAAGACCTAACAAGAGTTGGGTTCACAGAATTATTTAATAGAGAAGAAGTAGACAACGTTTTAAGCAAGTCAGGAACTACCTTAGTAGTTGTAAACTCTGTTTGTGGATGTGCAGCAGCGAATGCAAGACCTGCAGCTGCAATGTCTTTGCAAAATGACAAAAAACCAGATCAAATAGTAACCGTTTTTGCGGGTGTAGATAGAGATGCAGTTGATGCTGCTAGAGAACATATGGTTCCCTTCCCTCCTAGCTCGCCTTGTATGGCACTATTTAAAGATGGCGAGTTAGTCCATATGCTAGAACGTCATCATATTGAAGGTCGTCCTGCAGATATGATTTCTGACAATCTAAAAGACGCTTACAACGAAGTTTGTTAAAAAATAATGCCCGCTTATGCGGGCTATTTTCATGAAACAAATTGCTCATATATTAAGCTATCCATTCTCTGTATTATTCTATTTTTTATTTGGGTTAGTTTTAATCATTTTTCATCCCATCCAATGGGTTTGCTTTAATGTTTTTGGTTACCAAGCTCATAAAAAAAGTGTGGATTACCTCAACTTTTTTATTTTAGTTTGTCTACGTGTTTTAGGAACCACTTTTCAATTTAAAGTTCCTAAAAACTTACCAAAAGATGCGCCTATAATTGTAGTTTCTAACCACCAAAGTTTATGGGACATTCCTCCTATTATTTGGTATTTAAGAAAAATTCATCCAAAATTTGTTTCAAAATTTGAGTTAGGAAGGGGAATCCCATCTGTTTCTTATAATTTAAGACATGGAGGAGCTATTTTAATAGATCGAAAAAATCCAAAACAAGCATTATTTGAGATGCTCAAGTTTTCCGATTACTTATCAAAAACAAAAAGAAGTGGGGTTATTTTCCCTGAAGGAACCAGAAGTAGAACTGGAGAAGCTAAACGGTTTCAAAGAAAAGGGCTTGAATTATTGTTTAAAAAAATACCGGAAGCATATGTGCTACCAATTACTATAAATAATTCATGGAAATTACAACGATACGGTATGTTCCCTATGCCTTTAGGGGTTAAAATAAAATATACCTTACATCCTGTTTTAAAGATTTCAGATTTTGACAAGAGTGTTTTAATTGATACAATTGAAGCTCAAATAAAATCGGATATCTTGCCAAAATGAATTCAACAACAATCATAAATCGAACTATAACATTTGTTAAAAAAGAATTATCAGATGCGGAAGGTGGTCATGATTGGTTTCATATTGAGCGTGTATATAAAAATACCCTCCTAATTTCTGAAACTGAAGAAATAGATTCACTTGTGGTTTCCTTAGGAGCTTTATTGCATGATATAGCCGATTCAAAATTTCATCAAGGCGATGAAACAATAGGACCAAAAAAGGCAAGAGCGTTTTTAATTTCTGTAAATGTTCCTGAAGAAGTTGTAAATCATGTAATTCAAATTATTGAAAATATTTCCTTTAAAGGGGGAAATAAAAAACAATCCTTTTTTTCGGATGAATTATCAGTAGTTCAAGATGCAGATCGATTGGATGCAATTGGGGCTATTGGTATTGCTCGATGTTTTAATTATGGCGGTTATAAAAACAGAAAAATATACGACCCAGAAATAAAGCCAAATCTTCAAATGTCTCCCGAAGAATACAAAGCTTCAACAGCACCAACTATCAATCATTTTTATGAAAAATTACTGCTGCTTAAAGATAAAATGAATACCGTTACTGGTAAACAAATCGCAGAAAATCGCCATCTATTCATGATTGATTATTTAAACCAGTTTCTTGGTGAGTGGAAAGGTGAATTTTAGATTATTCACCTGGAAAATCTGCTCTTCTTTTTTCTAAAAATGCTGTGGTTCCTTCTTTAAAATCTGCTGTTCCAAAACAATTACCAAACTGAGTTACCTCAGCATCAAAACCATTTTCACCCTCTTCAAATCCAGCATTTATTGCTGCAATAGCAGAGGCAATTGCAACTGATGAATTACGCATAATCTTCGTTGCAATTTTTTGAGTGAATTCCAATAATTCTTCTTGAGTTGTAATATGATTGACCAATCCGTATTGATGAGCAGTTTCAGCATCTATCATTCCAGCAGTCATAATCATTTCCATAGCTCTTCCTTTTCCTATTAATTGTGGTAACCTTTGAGTACCTCCATAACCAGGTATTACTCCTAAAGAAACTTCTGGTAATCCCATTTTAGTATTATCACTAGCAATTCTGAAATGAGCTGCCATTGCCAATTCTAATCCTCCGCCCAATGCAAAACCATTTACGGCTGCAATTACTGGGGTTGAAAGGTTAGCAACAAAATCGAATAATAATGCCTGTCCTTCGGCTGCTAAATTTCCTCCTTCTGAAACAGAAAAATCTGCAAACTCACTAATATCAGCACCTGCTACAAAAGCTTTTTCTCCACTTCCAGTGATTATAATCACTTTAGTTTTTCTATCTTCTTCAGCAAGTTTAAAAGCATCATGCAGCTCTTTTATAGTCTCTTTATTTAATGCATTTAATTTGGTTGGTCTATTAATGGTAATTGTTGCTAAACCATTATTTGAATCGATAAGAATATTGTTGAATTTCATAATAAAAAATAATTATTGAAAGGATGTTTAACTTTTTTAAATAAAGTAATCATAAGCTTATTTAATAAAAATAAGCAGTAAACAAAACTACGAAAAGCGCACTTATTTAAGTGGTAATTTTACGATAAAAGTGGTGCCTTCTTCCTTGGTGGCTTTAAAACTAATCTCACCTCCATAGGTTTCAACAATTTTTTTAACCATTGCTAATCCTAATCCCATTCCACTAGATTTAGTGGTGAATTTCGGTTCAAAAACCATCTCCTTATTTTCGTCTGTAATTCCAATTCCATTATCCATAACTGAGAGTACAGCAAATGCTTCTTCTTGGTAAACATTTACTTCAATTTTTGGATTTTCTGGTTGATTTTCATGAATGGCTTGAATACTATTTTTAACCAAATTAGTTATTACCCTTATCAATTGTGTTCTGTCAAATTTGATAATTACTTCCTTTTTTTCAGAAATAAAATGGATGTAGTTTTCATTAAAAATATCCAATGCAAGTTTCGTTATTTTTACCACATTAAGAGTTTCGTCTTGTTGTGCAGGCATTTGAGCATAGGTAGAAAAAGCAGATGCAATAGAACTCATCGTATCTATTTGTTGTATTAAAGTATGACTATACTCCTTCATTTTATTTTGAATATCAGGGTCTTTTGGGTCAAATTTTCTTTCGAAACTTTGTACCGTTAAACGCATAGGAGTTAATGGATTCTTGATTTCATGTGCCACTTGTTTTGCCATTTCTCTCCAAGCTGCTTCACGTTCGTTAGAAGCTAATTGAGCGGCACTACTTTCTAGTTCGTCAATCATTTCATTATAAGCATCTACTAACGTTGAAATTTCTTGGGATTGAAGTGGAATTAATATCTTTTTATTACGCTTATCTAATCTTGTTTCCTTAATTTTTTCAGATATAGAATTTAATGATCGAGTGATGTATTTTGATAAAAAGTACGCTAAAATAATTGCAAAAAGGAGCATTACTATATATGCGATTCCTAATCTTCCTAAATATTCTTTTAGTTCCTTATTTAAAAAACCATCATCTTCTAAATAAGGTAAATTTAGTATTGCAATAGGTTTAAAATGATTATCAGTGATATAAGTAAATGAAGATTGGTATTCGAATTTTTTTTCTACATACTTCTCTACATAATGTTTGTCAATCGATTTTTTAAGTCCTTCTAGTGCCTGCTTTGATATTTTAGTATGAGTGGTGTCTTTAATAAAAGAAGCTTGAGAAGAAATCAAAAGGTTTCCTTCCAAATCATAAAGGAAAAGATCTAATTTATGAATGTCTTTTATTTCATAAATTTTATTTTTAAATATTAATGGAATCTTGTCTGTCTCTACAGGATAGGTTGTGTTTTTAATAACATAATCAATATTTTCACGTATAGCAGTTTCTTTTCTAATCAACCGTTCTCTGTGATAATCTTGTGTGTTTTCTTTGTATTGAAAAACAGTAACCACCACAATTAGTATAGATGCTCCTATTACTAGAAGTATCATGGATAGGAAAATACGAGATCTTAACGATCTATTTAAAATGCTCATTTATATTATTAAAAAATGAATTACATCAATAATCAAACCAATTAAGCTTTCTACTTAGCGTCATCTTCAATAAATAGATAGTTTAATTGTAATGAATTAAACTCTTCATTAAAAGCTTTAATTTCACCAGACACCAATTTGTTAAATTTTTCTAATTCTGAATTAATTTGTTCGGTTAACTCATTTTTAACTGCTATATCTTGTTCGGTCGGAGGGAAATCTCCCATACCTACTAAACTATTTAAATGCCCTAATTTATTAGTTAATTTTATTGGAAAATTTAAGGGGTCTTGACCACTTTTATTTTGCGTTTGATATAGTGCTTTTTCTATTTCTGAAAAACCCTCACTTAACTTTTTAGCTCTTTCTTTTAATTCATTTACACGGTCATCCTCTTTATATTGATCCTGAAAAGCAGTTAGTTGTTTATTTATAGCTCTAATTTTTTTAATGGATTTATGAGCATAATCTACTGTTTCATTAATATCTGTTATAAAATCAAATTGTTTTTGCATTCCTGCGATATCCGTTTCAGAATTTGGGTTTGGAATAATTGTAAAATCTTGAGTATAACTCTCTTCATCAACACTTAATACAACTTTATAGTCACCAGGAACAGCTTTAGGAGCGTTTAAACTTGCCCACCATAAAATCATACCTTCAAACTTTTCAGCAGCTTTACCACGAGTATTCCAAACAAACTTATTAGATCCTTTTTTTACTTTAAAATTATCTTTTTTGTTTTTAGTACTTACTGTTTTAATTGTATCGTTTTTTGAATTTAAATAACTCAATTTTATTTCTTTTTCTTCAGGGTTTTCAATATAAAAATAAGTAACTACTCCTGATGGGTGATTGGTACCTGTAGTTAACGATTTGTCATTTGAAGAACCTCTCATACGGTAAGTATCTTTTGGTTTAAACAAAACATTATCACCTTTAACATCATTAGATTGGTGTAGCATACTTAAATCATCCAATATCCAAAGGCTTCTACCTTGAGTAGCAACAACTAAATTATTATTCTTAACTGCTAAATCTGTTATTGGAACTATTGGAAGATTTAATTGAAGAGGTTGCCAGTAGGTTCCTTCATTATGAGAATAATAAATTCCTGTTTCTGTACCTGCATATAACATTCCTTTCTTAACAGGGTCTTCCCTTAAAACTCTTGTGAAATGCTCATTTGGAATTCCGTTGGTGATTTTTTTCCAAGTCTTTCCATAATCATTGGTCTTATATAAATAAGGCGCAAAATCTCCTGTTTTATATTTTGTTCCAGCTATATAACATGTGCCTTCATCAAAAACTGAAGGCTCTATACTGTTAATCATCATCCATTCTGGCATTCCTTTTGGAGTAACATTTTCCCAGGATTCTCCTCCATTTCTTGAAATGTGTACTAGCCCATCATCAGAACCAACCCATAATAAACCTTCTTTTAAAGGAGATTCTGCTGCTGCAAAAATGGTACAATAATATTCAACCGAGGTGTTGTCTTGAGTAATCGGTCCTCCAGAGGATTTTAATTTTGTAGAATCGTTTCTAGTTAAATCTGGACTTAACACTTTCCAACTTTCTCCTTCATTGGTCGTAACATGAACATGATTTGAAAAAGTATATAACTTTTTGGTGTTATGTTTTGAAAAGAACATAGGAAAGTTCCATTGAAAACGATACTTCATATCCTCTGCACCATGACCCATTGGATTATCTGGCCATACACTTACGCTTCTTACTGATTTAGTTTTATGGTTGTATCTAGTTAAAAAACCATCATAACTTCCTCCATAAACAATGTCGTTATCTTCAGGGTCGATAGTTATATGTGCGCTTTCACCACCAGCGGTTTCTTCCCAATCATCTTCATCGATATTCCAACCTTCATTTCTATGCGAAATACGAATTGTTGAATTATCTTGTTGTGCGGCATAGATTCTATAAGGAAATGAGTTATCTGTAGTAACCCTATAAAATTGTGCTGTTGGCTGATTGTGATAGGTGCTCCAGGTTTCTCCTCCATCATAGGTGGTTTGAGCTCCTCCATCATCACCCATCACCATCCGTTTTGGGTTTTCTGGTGCAATCCATAAATCATGATGATCTCCATGAGGAGCATTATGGGTACTGTATGTTTTTCCTCCATCGGTACTTTTGTGATACCTAACATTTAGCACATAAACCACTTCAACATCTTGTGGGTCTGCATAAATTCGAGAATAATACCAAGCGCGTTGTCTTAATTTTCTTTCGCTATTTATATGTTTCCAAGTTTCTCCTCCATCGGTACTTTTATAAACTCCTCCTTTATCTTTGTTTTCAACTATCGCCCAAACAATATTGTTATTTACAGGTGAAACAGTTACACCTATGTTTCCTAATATTCCTTCAGCAAATCCTTCATTTTCCGAAATTTCTATCCAAGTTTCTCCACTATCGGTACTTTTCCATAATGCAGATCCTTCACCTCCACTACTTAAACTATAGGGAGTTCTTCTAATATTCCAAGTTGATGCATATAATATTCTAGGATTAGTAGCATCCATAATTAAATCTACTGCCCCTGCGTTTTCATTTACAAATAGTTTTTTATTCCAAGTTTTTCCTCCGTCGGTACTTTTATAGATACCTCTTTCTGATGTAGGCTTATAAATATTCCCTAAAACTGCAGCATAAACTGTATTATGATCTTTTGGATGAATTACAATTCGGGGAATATGACGACTTTTTTTCAAGCCAATATGCTCCCAAGATTGTCCGGCATTTACTGTTTTCCAAACACCATAGCCTGAAGATACGTTTCCTCTTACTGTAGATTCGCCACCTCCAACATACATTACATTAGGATCATCGGTGCTAAGAGCTATAGCGCCAATAGATCCTCCAAAAAATCCATCAGAAATGTTTTCCCATTTTCTACCTCCATCTTCTGTTTTCCATACACCACCACCCGTGGCTCCAAAATAAAATAGGTTGGGTTTATTGGGCACACCTGTTACGGCAGCACTTCTTCCACCTCGAAAAGGTCCTAGCAGTCTGTATTCAAGAGCTGAATAAAGAGATTCGTCTTGAGTTTGAGAAAATGAGTTTTCAGCATGTAATCCGAAGATCATTAGGAAAACAATTCCTAATAATTTAATTGTTGTTGGTTTCATAATTGTAATAAAAAATTTATTAAAGATATGGATTTTTACATCTTCAATACAATTAGAAACTTGATAACTATTATTTATTCTTCAAAATGCACATGTTTTATCACATCTAAATCCTTATCATCATAAGGAATGGTGTTTAAAATATGCTCAATAGCTTCAATCCTTGCTTTGGTTTTTCTATTAGCTTTAATCACTTTCCATGGTGCAATTACCGTATTAGTTTTAGCAAACATTTCATCCTTATACTCTGTATAACTATCCCAAAGTTCTAAAGCTTTTTGATCTACTGCGCTAAATTTCCATTTTTTTATTGGACTGGAAATAATTTCATCGAATCTTTTTGCTTGTTCATTCTTTGATATTGAGAAATAAAACTTGACCAAACGTACTCCAGATTCAGTTATCATTCTCTCAAAATCATTAACTTGATTCATAAAAGTTTCGTACTCTTCATCAGTACAAAAACCGTTTACAGGTTCTACAATTGCTCTGTTATACCAACTTCTATCGAAAAAAACCATGGTTCCTTCCATTGGCAGCATATTGATATAACGCTGAAAATACCATTGGCCTAATTCTTCATCGGTAGGTTTTGGCAAAGCGACCACTTTAAACTCTCTTGGGTTTAAATGCTCTGTAATTCTTCTTATAGCTCCACCTTTTCCAGCAGCATCTCTTCCTTCAAAAACAAAAACAATTTTCTCGTTATTGTTTTTTACCCATTTTTGAAGTTTTATTAATTCTTCTTGCAATTGGGTTAATCTATGTTCATATCGCAAATATCTTAGTGCTCTTGAAATAGTTATATTATCTCTTGATAAAAAAAGCTTTAATCCCTTTTTTTTATTTAATAATTTGAGATCCTTTTCTGTGATTTTATCCTTCATTTATATCGCTTTTTTTTAAGGTTCTATGGTATCGTTGTACAATGTTTGGGTCTGGTAATAATGTAGCTCCGGAATCTCCTTTTCCTTCATAATCAAATCTAGAAAGTAAATATCGTAAGCTTTCCAGACGTGCTTCCTTTTTATTATTTGTTTTAATTATAATCCAAGGGCTAAATGAAGTATGGGTATTGGTAAACATTTGATCTTTATAATGCGTATATACATCCCACTTATTTTGTCCTTCTTGGTCAACAGGGCTAAATTTCCATCGTTTTAATGGACTTGCTAATCGAGATTCAAACCTTTTTAATTGTTCGTCTTTAGTAACCGAAAACCAAAACTTAATAAGTATAACTCCATCTTCATAAAGCATATGCTCGAATTCTGGAACCTGAATCATAAATTTATCGTATTGTTCTTTAGTACAAAAACCCATCACAGGTTCTACTACGGCTCTATTATACCAACTTCTATCGAAAAACACCAATTCTCCAGGATTGGGCATTTCTTTTATATATCTTCTAAAATACCACTGTCCTTGCTCAACTTCAGTTGGTTTTGTAAGTGCCACAACTCTCCTTGCACGAGGATTTAAATGTTCAGTCATTCTTCGTATAGAACCTCCTTTTCCTGAAGCATCTCTACCTTCAAATATTACACAAACCCTTTTTTTGTTTTTAGTTACCCATTTTTGTAGGCTTACCAATTCTGCTTGGAGTTGGTAAAGTTGTTTTTCATATTCTAAATCGTAAAATACTTCACCCATTTTTTCGGAGGAAATATTAGATTTAATGAGTTCTAAAAATTCTTGTTTGGTTTTTTCTCCATTTTCTAGAGACTTAAAATCATCTATTGTTAACATAAGCTATCATTGTAATCTATAAAGGTCTGAATTTTTTAATAAATAAAAGCTGAGAAAAGTCAGTTTTATTATTTTACAAATTGGAAGCTTTATATTCTTAATTATTATAAAAATATTTGTTTCTTTATTAAAAGAAAAGGAATGAAGAAAATTACACTATTGCTTTTACTATTTGCAATTAATTATTCTACAATTATGGCTCAACAAATCACTCCAAAATCAGCTTTTTTGGAAAAATGGGAGAATTCTAAAAATTACCTTATCGCAATTGCTGAAGAAATGCCTGAAGTATTTTACGATTTTAAACCTACTGAAAGACAGATGAGTTTTAAAGAGCAATTAATGCATATAAAAGGAAATATGGATTGGTTAAGCAATACTTATTTTACAGATATTGAATATAAAAGAGAAAAAAAAGAGTTGCCTAAAACCAAAACTGAAACAATTAACGAATTGGAAACTGCCTTTGATGACGTAATTAAAATAATAGAAAATTCACCAGATGAAAGTTTAACAGAAACAGTTGATTTTTTCGCTGGACCTAAAAGTAAATTGCAAATATTAAATTTGTTACAAGACCATGTAACACACCATAGAGGTCAAATTATTGTTTATTTAAATTTAAATAATATAGAACCTCCCAAATACAGTGGCTGGTAATTTATGGATATAGCATATTTACATACTGATATTGGAAGCCTTGAAATAAAAGGAAATGAAGAAGGATTAGCATCTGTTCATTTTTTAAATTCTGAAGTGAAAACAAGTTCAACTATACCAAATTCTCTACAAAAAACATTCAAACAACTGAAGGAATATTTTTCAGGTAAAAGAACAGAATTCGTGTTAAAGCTAAACCCAAAAGGAACCGAGTTTCAGAAAAAAGTATGGCTTGAGCTACAAGAAATTCCTTTTTCAAAAACAGAAAATTACCAAACCATTGCAAACCGATTAGGAAATCCAAAAGTGATTAGAGCAGCAGCTTCTGCCAATGGTAAGAATCCAATTTCTATTATTATTCCTTGTCATCGTGTTATTGGAAAAGATGGATCATTAACTGGTTATGCGAGTGGTTTACATCGAAAAAAATGGCTTCTAGAACACGAATCTCCCGTTAAACAACAATCTCTTTTTTAATTTTACTATCTTTATAGTTCCTCCCCGATTGCAATTAATAAATTATGTTGAAAAGAATTAAACTAGAAAATGTACTATTTCTAGATATTGAAACCGTGCCATTATTTGCTGATTTTTCAGAATTAGACGAAACTGCAAAACAACTTTGGGAACAAAAAACCAACTACCAAAGAAAAGATGATTTCACTCCCGAAGAGTTTTACGACAGAGCTGGAATTTGGGCAGAATTTGGAAAAATTGTTTGCATCTCTGTAGGTTATTTTGTGTTTAAAGGGGATATCCGAAATTTTAGAGTAACTACATTTCATGGGGAAGAAGATTCAATTTTAAAGGAGTTTAAAACGCTACTCGAAACTCATTATAACAAACCTTATCACTTGTTATGTGCTCATAATGGCAAGGAGTTTGACTTTCCTTATATAGCAAGAAGAATGATCATTCATAAAATTGACATTCCTTTTAAACTAAATCTTTTTGGAAAAAAGCCTTGGGAAGTTCCACATTTAGATACGTTAGAATTATGGAAATTTGGTGATTATAAAACCTATACTTCTTTAAAATTAATGACTCACGTTTTAGGTATCCCTTCTCCTAAAGATGATATAGATGGAAGTGAAGTTTGTGATGTTTACTATAAAGAAAAGGATATAGACAGAATTATTCGCTATTGCGAAAAAGATACCATCGCAGTGGCACAAATAATTCTAAGATTAAGAAATGAAGAACTATTAGAAGAAGATGAAATTATTACGCTTTAAGATCTTTTAATTTTAACTGAAGACTCTTACTTCCATTCCATTCATTTTCATCAATAGTATAAGCAGCTTTAAATGTTTTTTTGTTTTTAATGAGTTCTAATTGATCTCCTAAACCAAAACCAATTCCTACTATTTTTCCTTTTTCGTTTTGAGTGGCTGTAAATCGCAGATGAGTTTTATCTTCCCCAACTTGTTTTCCATAACCTGTATCCTGTATATCTTCCGACATAAAAACAGGAGTCATATTATTTGGTCCAAAAGGAGCAAACTGACTTAAAATTCTATAAAATTTAGGAGTGATATCTGATAAGTTTATTTGAGCATCAATTTTAATTTCAGGAATTAATAATTTTGGATCTATAGTTTCTGAAACTACTTGTTCGAATTTTACTTTAAAACTTTCATAGTTTTCTAGTTTTAAAGTTAAACCCGCTGCGTATTTATGACCTCCAAATTGTTCTATAAATTCAGAACATTGTTCCAAAGCATTATACACATCAAACCCTTTTACACTTCTTGCCGAAGCCGCTAATACATCGCCACTTTTAGTAAAAACCAAGGTTGGGCGGTAGTAGGTTTCGATTAATCTGGAGGCTACTATCCCAATCACTCCTTTATGCCAATTTTCATCATAAACAACAGTTGTAAATCCTTCCTGTTCTTTATTTTCTTCAATTTGTGCTAAAGCTTCAACGGTTATCTTTTTATCGGTATCTCTTCTATCTGTATTGTATTGATCAATATCAATTGCGAATTCAGCAGCAAGATTTTGGTCGGTTTCACAAAGTAGTGTCACTGCATGATTGCCGTGTTTCATTCTCCCAGCAGCATTGATACGGGGAGCAATGATAAAAACCACATCGGTAATGGTTAATGTTTCTTTTTTAACTTGCTTTATAATTGCTTTAAAACCGGGTCTTGGGTTTTGATTGATGACCTTTAATCCGTGATAAGCTAATATTCTGTTTTCACCAACTATCGGGACGATATCCGCACCTATTGCGGTAGCTACCAAATCTAAATACAATACTAAATCATCAATGGTTTCTCCTTTTTTAGAAGCCAAAGCTTGTATTAATTTAAATCCAACTCCACAACCACATAATTCTTTAAAAGGATAATCACAATCATCTTGTTTTGGGTCCAGAACTGCTTTCGAATTTGGTATTTCAGCACCAGGTCGGTGATGATCACATATAATAAAATCAACTCCTTTTTTGAAAGCATATTCTACTTTATCGATGGCTTTAATACCACAATCCAAGGCAATAATTAAGGAGAAATTATTGTCTTCAGCAAAGTCAATTCCTTTATACGAAACACCATAACCTTCATCGTATCGGTCTGGAATGTAGGTCGCCACATTAGGGTAATAAGTCAATAAATAAGAAGATACTAAAGCAACACTCGTAGTACCGTCTACATCGTAATCTCCATAAACCAATATATTTTCTTGATTAAGAATGGCTACTTCAATTCTAGCAACTGCTTTCTCCATATCCTTCATTAAAAAGGGATCATGAAGGTCTTTTAAATCGGGTCTAAAAAAATCTTTTGCTGCTTCAAATGTTTCAATCCCACGTTGCGCTAATAAAAATGAAGTCGTTGAATCAACTCCTAATTGATTAGATAAACGAGTAACTATACTTGGGTCTGGTTTTGCCTTTATTGTCCAGCGCATAAATATGTATGGTTTCAATAAGTATTAAAAGATTATAATCCAATAATATTTATGATTAAGGGGGAGTTGAAAAGTAAATTTACAATATATTATTTTAAGAAAAAAACGAATCTATTCATTAATATGAATAGCAATAGTTACCTCAGCAAAAGCTCTAAACATTTTAATAACACCACAATAACGTTCTTCGGAAAGTGTAACCGCTTTTTTAATCTTTTCTTCGTTTAAATCTGTTCCAGTGAAGTAATAATCAATACTTACTTTATCATAGTATTTAGGATGCTCTTCTGTTAGTTCACCATTTACAACCACATTAAAATCATCGACTTCAACACGCATCTTTTTCAATAATGAAATTACATCTAATCCTGTACAACCGCCAATAGAAGATAACATTAATGCTTTAGGATTCAACCCTTGATTGCTTCCTCCAAAATCTGGTCCTGTTTCCATTAGCACTTGATTCCCGTGAGGATTGTCAGATTCAAACAGCATATCGTTTTTCCAAGTAGTTGTTACTTTGTGTCCCATTTTATAATGATTTTTTTGAAATGCAAATTTACGAAAACCAGTTCCAATACGGAACTTTTCCGGTTTGCATTTTATGGGTATTTTGAAATGTAGTATCTCTTATTTTTTACCTGAAACCACAATCACAATTTCTCCTTTTGGAGGCTTTAAAGTATAGTGCGCTAAAACTTCGGTAACAGTCCCTCGTTGAGTTTCTTCGTGGAGTTTTGAGATTTCTCTAGAAACAGAAACCAATCTATCTGTTCCAAAATATTCTTCAAAATGGGTAAGTGTTTTTATGAGCTTATGAGGAGATTCATAAAAAATCATGGTTCGAGTTTCTTCAGCCAGTATTTTTAATCTAGTTTGGCGACCTTTTTTTACTGGAAGAAACCCTTCAAAAATAAATTTATCATTTGGCAATCCGCTATTAACTAAAGCTGGAACAAATGCGGTGGCTCCCGGTAAACAATCTACTTCAATTCCAGCTTCTACACAGGCACGAGTTAATAAAAACCCTGGGTCGCTAATCGCTGGAGTTCCAGCGTCGCTAATTAAAGCTACTGTTTCTCCATTTGTAATTCTTCTTACAACATTTGTTACCGTCTTATGCTCGTTATGCATATGGTGGGATTGCATAGGAGTAGAAATTTCAAAGTGTTTTAATAATTTGCCACTAGTACGTGTATCTTCAGCAAGGATTACATCAACCTCTTTTAAAACTTCAAGAGCTCTTAAGGTGATATCTTTTAAATTACCTATAGGAGTAGGAACCAAATAAAGTTTTCCCGTCATACTAATTAAATCGTTTTTCAATAATAGTCATAAAACGATCTGCGTATTCCTCTTTATCCTGCCAATTATTATAATCTGGTTTTATGTTATTTTCAACAAATGTAAATGCTTCTTGGTAAGAAGTCATCGAATTTATTTGAGATAAAACTCTAGAATAATCGTCAGTATTATTTTCAAAAAGGTGTTTTATAAAAGCAATGCGGTCGTTAAGACCAACATTTAGGCCTTGATTTAATTTGTCGTTTATTGACTTTGGTTTTGTTGACACTTCTTCAGTTTTATTCTCAAAATCAAAATCTAATTCCTTTACAATAGTTGGTTTTTTTTCTTCTTTTATAACTTCTTCTTTTCTTTCAAAAACAGGGTTTTCTTGATAATTAGCTGCGAATTCATCAAGATCGTTTTTAAACGTTTCTTTTTTAGGGAGTATTTCTTTTAATAAATCTTCAACTGCCGACCCACTTGGATCGTTTTGATTAGGCATTTGAGAAACTAAATCTTTAATTTTATCCATTAAAGGCTCTACCAATACATCTTCATGTTGAGGTTGAGGAACTGGTTCAGGTTCATTAAACCAATTTTCTTCTCGATATGTTTTTGAATCGATTGCAGGTCTTTCTGGTTTTTCAAATTCAGTTTTAACACTTGAGTTTAAAAATTCTAAGACCGTTAACTTTTCATAAAGCTGAATTAAAGAGTTTTTTGTTTTAGCAATATCAATCTCATTTTCTGAAGCAATAATGCTCTGAGCAAGCGCGTTTATTTGGGAAAGGACTTTCTTCTTCATAACTTATTAAAATAAAGCAAATTTTCTGTTTTGTTTTTATAAATTTACACAACCTTTATGTAAACGTCAAGGAAATCTGTTTTAGTTTAAAATAATTTTATGTTTCTCGAAAATACCGTAAATCAAAAAGAACAATTCGGATGGATTGAAGTCATTGCAGGCTCAATGTTTTCGGGCAAAACAGAAGAATTAATCCGTAGATTAAAGCGCGCAAAATTTGCCAAACAAAAAGTTGAAATTTTTAAACCAACTATTGATACTCGGTATGATGAGGAGTCGGTAATTTCTCATGATAGCAACGAAATACACTCTACTCCAGTTCCTGCAGCTGCAAATATTCCAATTTTAGCAGACGATTGTGATGTGGTAGGGATTGATGAAGCACAATTTTTTGATGATGAAATTGTAAAAGTATGTAACGATCTAGCAAATAGAGGTGTTCGAGTAATTGTTGCAGGATTGGATATGGATTTTAAAGGAAACCCTTTTGGACCTATGCCAGCTTTAATGGCCACAGCTGAATATGTTACTAAAGTTCATGCCGTTTGTACACGTACTGGAAATTTAGCCAATTATAGCTACCGAAAAGCTAAAGGTGATGAACTCGTTCTTTTAGGTGAAGTAGATGAATACGAGCCATTAAGTAGAGCGGCTTATTATAAATTAATGCTTAGAGAGAAAGTTCGTAAAATGAACGTTCAAGACCCTGAAGATGTTTCAAATAAAAAGCAAGCCTAAGGGATGCCAAAAACCACCGAAACTGTTTTAGAAATAAATCTTACCGCACTTGGTAATAATTATCGGTATTTAAAATCTAAATTAAAGAAAACTACCCAATTTTTGGGAGTCGTTAAAGCATTTGCTTATGGTAGTGATTCGGTAATTATAGCAAAAGAATTAGAAACTTTAGGAGTTGATTATTTAGCGGTAGCTTATGTTAATGAAGGAGTTGTTTTAAGAGATGCAGGTATTAAATCACCCATTCTCGTATTACATCCTCAACCAGAAAATTTCGAAATTATTATTGATCGATGCTTAGAACCTAACTTGTATAATCGTAGAGTTCTTCGTCATTTTATTAAAATAGCTTCTCAAAAAAATCAAGAAAAATATCCAGTACATCTTAAGGTTAACACGGGTTTAAATAGATTAGGATTTAATGAAAATGAAGTGGAGGAAGCAATTTCAGAAATAAAAGAAACTAATTGTATTAAAGTTTCCTCGCTATTTTCTCATTTGGCAGCTAGTGAAGATCCAAAAGAAAAGGCCTTTTCAGAATCACAAATTAAAGCCTTCAAAAATATAGCATTAAACATTTCCAATAAACTAGGTTATCAACCCAAATTGCATATGTGTAATACTTCAGGGATTTTAAATTATCCTGACGCACAATTTGATATGGTTAGAAGTGGGATAGGATTGTATGGTTTTAGTAATATTCCTGAAGAACAAATAAACTTTATACCAATAGCTACCTTAAAATCTGTAATTTCTCAAATTCATAGCATTAATAAAGGAGAAAGTGTAGGTTATAATAGAGCCTATAAAAGTGATAAAGCTATTAAAACTGCAACTATACCACTAGGTCATGCTGATGGAATTAGCAGAGCATATGGAAATGGAAATGGTTGGGTTACTATAAATGGATCAAAAGCGTCAATTATTGGGAATGTATGTATGGATATGATGATGGTCAATATTACCGATATAGATTGCAAAGAAGGTGATGAAGTAATTATTTTTGGAGAACATCATTCCGCAGATATACTTGCTGAAAATATTGATTCTATTTCTTACGAACTACTAACAGCAATTTCACAAAGGGTAAAACGGACCTTTTATCGAAAATAATACGGATACTTAATACATCTTATATAATCAATTATTAATTTTGCTTATTATTGTTTAGTATTAACACCTAACTCATTAATTATATGGAAAGAATTTAAAAAATTTATTATGACTGGCAACGTCATCGATTTAGCTGTTGCCGTTTTACTAGCTGGAGCCGTTGGCCTAGTTGTTAAAGGTTTTGTAAGTGATATTATGATGCCAATTATTGGTCAGTTTACTGGCGGAATGGATTTTGCAGATTTAAAATATGTATTATCTCCAGCAGTTGTAGACGCAGAAGGAGCTGTTACCACTGCTGAAAATGCAATTATGTATGGTAATTGGATTAATTCGATTATTAACTTAATCATTGTAGGATTTGTTTTATTTATGATTGTAAAAGCATATAATAAAACTAAAAAAACCTGTTGAAGAGGCTCCTGCAGCACCAGCTGGTCCAACTCAAGAAGAACTTTTAGCTGAAATTAGAGATTTACTTAAAAAATAAAAGTATGTAGAGCCGCTACACGATGCTTAATTATTTTTAATTTAAACCATCCGTTTTGACGGATGGTTTTTTTTATGTTTTATTTTAATAGAATTATATTCTATGACCTATTTTTGCGTTTAATAATTTTAACTCTTAAAACCTCCTAGTTTTTCTAGGTAATAATATGAAAGTAGCAGTTGTTGGAGCCACTGGAATGGTAGGTACTATAATGATCAAATTATTAGAAGAACGTAATTTCCCAGTGTCAGAAATCATGTTGGTCGCTTCTGAAAAATCTATTGGAATCGAATTACAGTTTAAAGGAAAGACAGTTAAGGTAATTGGGCTAGAAGAAGCTATATCTAGAAAACCTGAAATTGCTATATTTTCAGCAGGAGGAACCACTTCATTAGAATGGGCGCCAAAATTTGCCGAAGTAGGTACTACGGTTATTGATAATTCTTCTGCTTGGAGAATGGACCAATCAAAAAAATTAATCGTTCCTGAAATAAATGCAACGGAACTAAATGCTAATGATAAAATTATTGCCAACCCTAATTGTTCAACAATTCAATTGGTAATGGCATTAGCTCCGCTTCATAAAAAATATAAAATGAAACGGGTGGTAGTTTCTACTTATCAATCTGTTTCGGGTACAGGTGTAAAAGCTGTAGAACAATTAGAGAATGAAATCAATGGTGTTCAGTCAGAAATGGCTTATCCTTATCCAATTCATAAAAATGCCCTTCCTCATTGTGATGATTTTGAAGCCAATGGTTATACCAAGGAGGAAATGAAGTTAGCTCGGGAGCCTCAGAAAATATTGGACGATAGAACTTTTTCTATCACAGCCACAGCAGTACGTATTCCAACAGCTGGTGGACATAGTGAATCTGTTAATGTAGCTTTTGAAAATGAGTACGTCCTCAATGATATTCGTAAAATTTTACACGAAACACCCGGAATCACTGTTCAAGATAATCCTGATACCAACACCTACCCTATGCCTATTTATGCAAATGGAAAAGATGATGTTTTTGTAGGTAGAATTCGAAGAGATGAAACTCAAGAAAACACTCTAAACATGTGGGTTGTTAGTGATAATTTAAGAAAAGGAGCCGCAACAAATGCAATCCAAATTGCTGAGTATTTGGTTGATCATCATTTAATTTAATTTCAAGTTATTGTAAGTCAGATATATTTTATGCGACTTTTTGTTACATAAATATATCATTATGAAAAAATTACCGATTTTAATTAGAATTGGATTAGGACTTGTTTTATTACTTTTTGGTTTCAATAAATTCTTCTGGTTTTTACAAGATTTTGACTTTACAGGATATCCTGAAGCTGCCTATCTTTTTAACTCCTTGCGGTTTTCTTGGTCAGAATCGATTGGTAAAGGATATATAATGAATCTTGTTGGTTTAGTAGAGATTGTAGTGGGATTGTTACTAGTTATAAAAAAATGGGTTCCCTTTGCCCTAGTGATGTTGGTTCCAATTTCTATTAATTTAGTGTTATTTCACGCTTTTTTAAATCTCCCTTCTATTGGTCCAGCAATACTAGTTCTCGTTTTAAATGGATATTTAATGTATAAAAATTGGGGTTCTTTCCGACCTCTTTTTAATTAGAAAAAACAAATAATAGTTTAAACTAGTTGATTTTTGTACTTTTATAGTTATTAAAATCCTTATAAAATGAAACTATTAACAACCGCATTATTTCTGGCAATTACTTCTATTTTTGTAGCTCAAGAACAAAGTGAAACTATCAAATTGAATTATATAAAAACTAATAAAGTAGATACGGTCACTAATTATTTTGGAACCGATGTACAAGATCCATATCGTTGGTTAGAAGATGATCGAAGTGAAGAAACAGAGGCTTGGGTTGAGAATCAAAATGAAGTTACCTTTGGTTATTTAGATAAAATCCCATTTAGAGATGAATTAAAAGATCGTCTTACTTCTATATGGAACTATGAAAAAGTAGGCGCACCTTTTAAAGAGGGAGATTACTCTTATTTTTATAAAAATGACGGGTTGCAAAATCAGTATGTGATTTATCGTTATAAAACGGGTGATGACCCAAGTACGGCCAAAGTATTTTTAGATCCAAATACCTTTAAAGAAGACGGAACTATATCTCTAGGAAACTTAAGTTTTTCTAAAAATGGAAAAATTGCCGCTTATAGTATTTCAGAAGGAGGAAGCGATTGGAGAAAAATTTTAGTGATGAATACAGAAACTAAAAAAATTGTAGAAGACACTTTAATCGATGTAAAGTTTAGTGGAATATCTTGGTATAAAAATGAAGGGTTTTATTACTCAAGTTATGATAAACCTGAAGGAAGTGAGCTTTCGGCAAAAACAGATCAACATAAGTTATATTATCATAAACTAGGGACTTCACAAAAAGAAGATGCATTAATTTTTGGTGGAATCGCTTCAGAAAAACACCGTTATATCGGGGGTAATGTTTCCGAAGACAACAAGTATCTTACTATAACTGCTCAAATATCTACTTCAGGAAATAAATTATTCCTTAAAGATTTAAGTAACGATAATAGCCCGTTAATTACTATTCTTGATCATACTGAAAGCACTACATACATTATGGAAAATGTAGGAACAAAACTTTTTTTGGTAACCAATATAAATGCTCCAAATAAAAAAATAGTAACGGTTGATGCTTCTAACCCAATTCCAAAAAATTGGGTAGATTTTATTCCCGAAACAGAAAATGTATTAAGTCCATCAACAGGTGGAGGTTACTTTTTTGCAGAATATATGATTGATGCTGTTTCTAAGGTGATGCAATACGATTATAATGGAAAGTTAATTAGAGATGTAAAGCTTCCAGGAATTGGTACTATTAGAGGTTTCGGTTCAAAAAAAGAAGAAACCGAATTATACTATTCATTCACCAACTACGTAACTCCTGGTAGCATTTACAAATATGATGTTAAAAAGGGTGCTTCAGAATTATTCAGAAAATCTAAAATCGATTTTGATTCTGATAATTTTGAAAGTAAGCAGGTTTTTTATACTTCAAAAGATGGGACTAAAGTTCCTATGATTATTACTTATAAAAAAGGGTTAAAACTAAACGGTAAAAACCCAACCATACTTTATGGGTATGGAGGTTTTAATATAAGTCTTACCCCTTCTTTTAGTACTGCTAATGCGGTATGGATGGAGCAAGGTGGTGTTTATGCAGTTCCAAACCTTAGAGGTGGTGGAGAATATGGGAAAGAGTGGCACGATGCAGGTACTAAAATGCGAAAGCAAAATGTTTTTGATGATTTTATCGCAGCAGCTGAATATCTAATTGCTAATAACTATACTTCTAGTAATTATTTAGCAATTCGAGGAGGTTCTAATGGTGGTTTATTGGTAGGTGCTGTTATGACTCAACGCCCCGATTTAATGAAGGTTGCATTGCCAGCTGTAGGAGTTTTAGATATGTTACGTTATCATACATTTACAGCAGGAGCAGGATGGGCCTATGACTATGGTACCTCTGAAGAATCTAAAGAAATGTTTGAATATATAAAAGGATATTCTCCTGTACATAATGTAAAAAAAGGTGTGAAATATCCAGCAACTTTAATTACTACTGGGGATCATGACGATAGAGTAGTACCTGCTCATAGTTTTAAATTCGCAGCTGAATTGCAAGAAAAACAATCTGGAAATAATCCTGTGTTAATTAGAATTGAAACCGATGCAGGTCACGGAGCCGGAACGCCTGTTAGTAAAACCATAGAGCAATATGCGGACATTTATGGGTTTACATTTTATAATATGGGATACCGTATTTTACCTGAAAAAGTAGGAGCAAAAATTAAGCAATAGAGCATTTTAAAACACTTTTTCAATTTTATAAAGGTTGCTGTTGAAGCTGAATTGTTCTCCAATGGTTTTGCCTAATAGGTTTATCCCAATTGGAGAATTAGGTGCAACGGCTAAGTAAATAGTATTATTTATTTCCAATTTCCCAACAGATATACTTATGAAAAATATTGCCTGATTAGTTTCTACAATACTTCCCAATCGAATAGTTTCTGAAGTTGTACTAATATCAACTTTTTCTAATTGACGCATCACTTTTTCAATTTCTCTTAGTTGGTTTCCTGCATTTTCACGATCTATTTGAAGCATCGCTCTTCCTGTGTGATGCTTATCTCCACTGGTACTTTTAGATTCTTCTTTTAAAGAAAATTCAATATCAGAAATTGTCTTTGCAATTCTTTCGTGCCTATATTTTATAAGGTCTTTACATTGCTGTTGCAATTCAAATTTAATTTCTAATTGAGTCATCATTGTTATTTTAAATTAAATTCTCCAAAATTTTGCATTTGTTTTTTAATCCAATAAGTTCTTGAACTTATAAACTTTGAGGCAGGATTCGCTTTATATTTTATTGGATTCGGTAGTATCGCAGCAATCGAAGCAGCTTGTGTTTCTGTAAGTTGTAGCGCAGAGGATTTAAACCAATAGTTGGAGGCAGCTTCAGCTCCAAAAACTCCATTTCCCATTTCTATACTATTTAAATATACTTCCAAAATTCGTTCTTTACTCCAAATTGTTTCAATTAAAAAAGTGAACCAAACTTCCAAACTTTTTCGCAGCCATGTTCTTCCTTGCCATAAAAATACGTTTTTAGCTGTTTGTTGTGAAATGGTACTTCCTCCTCGTATTCTTTTGCCTTCTTGATTTTCTTTGTATGCTTTTTTTAGTGCTTTTAAATCAAAACCTTGATGTTCTAAAAAATTCTGATCTTCAGAGCAAATAACTGCTAACTGAAGGTTTTTAGAAATTTCATTGATGGATTTCCACTCGTGTTTAGTAGTATAATTTTTATCACCATTATAAGATTGAATAGCCATTAATGGGGTAAAAGGAACGGGGACATATTTATAAACTACAACCCATAATAAACTTAGGATAACAAACCAAAGTATGGTTTTTAATAGAAATTTAAAAATTCGTTTCATAAATATTGAAAAAAGCTAACTTAATGAAGAACAAAAAAAACTCCGAACTTATTATGTTCGGAGTTTATAAATTTTTTATTCTTCTTCTATTTCACTCATTTCAAAGCTATCCATAAAAGCAGTAGTAAAATTACCAGATACAAAGTCTGGATGGTCCATCAATTGTCGATGGAATGGTATGGTTGTTTTAATTCCTTCAATTACAAATTCATCCAAAGCTCTTCGCATTTTACTAATGGCTTCTTCACGAGTTTGAGCAGTGGTAATTAACTTAGCAATCATTGAGTCGTAATTTGGAGGGATAGAATATCCTGCATACACATGAGTATCTAAACGCACTCCGTGTCCTCCTGGAGAATTTAATTCTGTTATTTTTCCCGGACAAGGTCTAAAGTCATTAAAAGGATCTTCTGCATTAATTCTACACTCTATAGAATGCAATTTTGGATAATAATTAATCCCAATAATCGGAATACCTGCAGCCACTTTAATTTGCTCTCTTATTAAATCAAAATCAATAATAACTTGTTCTGTAATTGGGTGCTCTACTTGAATACGAGTATTCATCTCCATAAAGTAGAAGTTACGATGTTTATCTACTAAAAACTCAACAGTTCCAGCACCTTCATATTTAATATATTCAGCAGCTCTTACGGCAGCTAGTCCCATTTCTTCCCTTAATTTATTGGTCATAAATGGACTTGGAGTTTCTTCGGTAAGTTTTTGATGACGTCTTTGAATAGAACAGTCTCTTTCACTTAAATGACAAGCATTCCCTTTACTATCTCCAATTATCTGAATTTCTATATGACGAGGCTCTTCAATTAACTTTTCCATGTACATGTCATCATTCCCAAAAGCGGCTTTACTTTCTGCTCTTGCTGATTTCCATGCATTTTCTAAATCTTCTTCTTTCCAAACAGCTCTCATTCCTTTTCCACCTCCTCCAGCACTAGCTTTAAGCATTACTGGATATCCAGTTTCTTTTGCAACTTTGATACAAGTTTTAAAATCTGGTATGGTTCCTTCACTTCCAGGAACACAAGGTACTCCAGCTTCAATCATAGTGGTTTTAGCCATTGCTTTATCACCCATACGATTGATCATATCTTCGGAAGCTCCAATGAATTTAATATTATGTTCTTCACATAATTTTGAAAACTTAGCATTTTCAGATAAAAAACCATACCCTGGATGAATGGCATCTGCATTAGTAATTTCTGCAGCAGCAATAATATTAGGAATTTTTAAATAGCTTTCGTTACTTGGCGGAGGTCCTATACATACTGCTTCATCTGCAAAACGAACATGAAGACTTTCAGCATCTGCTGTAGAATAAACTGCAACCGATTTTATACCCATTTCTCTACAAGTACGAATTATACGAAGTGCAATTTCTCCTCTATTGGCAATTAATATTTTTTTAAACATAATTTCAATAAATTTCAAAATGTTAAATTATAAATCTCCAGTGAACGAAGTCTTATAATTAACAATTTTAGATTTGACTAATTAAGATGGGTCTACCAAAAATAAAGGTTGGTCAAACTCTACTGGAGTTGCGTCGTCCACTAATACTTTAACAATTTTACCAGAAACTTCACTTTCTATTTCATTAAAAAGTTTCATAGCTTCTATAATACATAAAACGTCTCCGTCTTTAATAGTATCACCTACCTCAACAAATGAAGGTTGGTCTGGGGATGATTTTCTGTAAAAAGTTCCAATTATTGGTGATTTTACAGTGATATATTTTGAGTTTTCTGTTTCAGAAGCAGGTTCTGTAGCTGCTGGTGCTGCAATTTCTTGCGTTGGAGTTGGCGCAGCTGCTACTTGTGGTGCCATAGTTGGCATTTGTTGTATATATGTGGTTTCTCCTTTACTATTCTCGTCAACAGTTCGTATCGTAATCTTTACATCGTTCATTTCAAGTTTAACTTCTGTAGCTCCTGATTTTGCTACAAACTTGATTAAGTTTTGAATGTCTTTTAAATCCATATTGTACGTTTTAGTTTGTTCTTATTATTAAGAGTCGTATGCCCACGTAAGGTATATCGCTCCCCAGGTAAATCCACCACCAAATGCAGCAAAGACTAATTTGTCTCCTTTTTTTAGTTGCTTCTCATAGTCATGCAAACACAAAGGTAAGGTAGCTGAAGTTGTATTACCGTATTTATATATGTTTTTCATTACCTTATCGTTAGGTAATTTTATTCTTTTAGAGGTTGCGTCAATGATTCGATTGTTAGCTTGATGTGGTACTAACCATTGAATGTCGTCTCCAGTTAAATTATTTCGTTCTAGAATTTTTTCTGAAACATCTGCCATTCTAGTTACTGCAAATTTAAAAACTGTTTTACCGTCTTGAAAAACAACATGCTGATTATTATTTACAGTTTCTATAGAAGGAGGTAATAAAGAACCTCCTGCATCAATCTTTAAAGATTGTCTTCCTTCACCATCGGTTCTTAAATATTCATCTTGAAGTCCAAAACCTTCAGTATTAGGTTCAAAAAGTACTGCACCGGCACCATCTCCAAAAATAATACACGTTGTTCGGTCTTTATAATCTATGATAGAAGACATTTTATCTGCACCTACTAAAAGTACTTTTTTATACCTTCCTGACTCAATATATTTAGCTGCTGTAGACATTCCAAAAAGGAAACTAGAACAAGCTGCAGATAAATCGTAAGAAAAAGCATTTACAGCTCCAATTTGAGTTGCGACATATGCTCCAGTAACAGCAACTGGCATATCCGGTGTTGCTGTCGCCATGATTACCATATCTATATCATTGGGATCTGTATTGTTTTTACTAAGTAGGTCTTTTGCTGCTTGGATTGCAAGAAATGAAGTTCCTTTATCTTTATCTTTTAAAATTCGACGTTCTTTAATACCTGTTCGAGCGGTAATCCACTCATCATTGGTATCAACCATAGTTTCCAATATTTTATTGGATAAAACGTATTCTGGGACATAGCCTCCTACAGCTGTTATTGCTGCTGTGATTTTACTCATAGGTTTGAATTAATTTCACAAAAGAGGTAAAATTCCTCTAAATCGGACGAAAATTACTAAAAATTAGTTTAAAACAAGATAAAAAGTAAACGTTTTTTGCTTGTTTCGAAAAAATGAAATTAATAATAAAACAAAAAACGCTCACATTTTTTGTGAACGTTAATGCATTTATATTTTCTTATTACTAAGCTACTTCTTCTACAGCGTCAATAACTATTTGACCACGGTAATATAATTTACCTTCATGCCAGTGAGCTCTATGGTATAAATGAGACTCTCCAGTTGTTGGATCTGTAGCTATTTGAGGCGTTGTTGCTTTGTAATGTGTTCTTCTTTTATCTCTTCTAGTTCTTGAGATTTTTCTTTTTGGATGTGCCATTACTCTATATTATTTGTCTGTTAATAATTTTTTTAATTCGTCCCACCTTGGGTCTGTTGTTTCGTCTTCATCTGTCGGATTTTGATCTTCAAGACTAGGACGTAATTCTTCTAGTTTATTAAGTATGTCTGATTTTAGTGTTCCATCTTCAATTCCTGGGTGAACTCTTTTGGTTGGAACTGCCAACACAATAGATTCATAAACATATTGCTGAATGCTAATTTCATGACTACCGTGAGGCAAAATAATTAACTCCTCATTTTCATCATTAAATTCTTCACCAAAGTTTACAACAAAATGAAAAGAACCAGAAACATCTTGGTTATGAGGTTCATTTGTGATGTCGCAATTTACATTTACATAGCCTTCAAAGTCTAGTGTAAACTCCAACATGGTGTTTTTCTTAATCAGCAGTACATCAAGATTAATAGCAACTTTATTAAAATCTTCATACTCAAAATACTCAAAGAACGATTCGCTTATTTTAAAGTCAAACCGGTGCTCTCCTAATTTTAATCCCACAAACGGAATAGTAAATTCTTTCAATTCCTTCATAATCACTCACCTGTTAAACACGGCTACCTTACAAATAAGGCGGGTGCAAAGATAAAAAAATATTTAAACTGAAGAGCCGTTTTAGTAATTCTTTTTCTTATTTAATTTTTAATCTATTTAATTGAAGAATAATGCTTGTTTTATTATTTCATTATCTTAAATTTATACAGTTATTACAATGTATATGCACGAGTTATCTGTAGCAATGGGAATTGTGAATATTGCTGAAAATGAAACCAAGAAAGCTAACAAAAAAAAGGTTGAACTTATTGAATTAGAAATAGGTTCTCTTTCTGGAGTAGAATTAGATTCTTTAGAATATGTATGGGAAATTGCTGTTAAAAACACAGTTTTAGAGGGTGCAAAAAAAACAATTGACTATATTGAAGCGACTGCTAAATGCTTAGAATGTAATACCGAGTTTAGTGTTGAAAAAGTTTATGATAATTGTCCAAAATGTAAAAGTTACTTTAAGGACATTATTAAAGGAAAAGAATTAAGAGTAAAATCATTAGAAGTAACTTAACTTATTAAAATTATATATTATGTGTGGAGTTTGTGGATGTGGAACAGAGGATGGAAAAGCGACTATTACAAAACCAAATCAAGATCATGGGCATCACCATGATCACTCTCACGATCATCATCACCATGATCATCATCATTCTCATGGAGATCATCAACATAAAACGGTAATTGATCTAGAAAGAGATATTTTACAGCAAAATAATATTGATGCCGCGAGAAATAGAGGGTTTTTTGAAGCGAAAAATATTTTCACTTTAAATTTAGTTAGTTCTCCTGGTTCTGGTAAAACTTCTATTTTAGAAAGAACATTGACCGATTTAAAAAACGATCACGATTTTTATGTAATTGAAGGAGATCAACAAACTTTAAATGATGCTGATAGAATAGATGCTGTAGGTGTACCTGTAGTACAAGTTAATACAGGCAAAGGGTGTCATTTAGAAAGTGATATGATCTATAATGCGGTGAAGGAATTAAAACCTAAAGAAGATTCGTTTTTAATGATTGAAAATGTTGGAAATTTAGTTTGCCCTTCTATGTTCGATTTAGGAGAGAATAAAAGAGTGGTGATTATTAGTATTACTGAAGGAGAAGACAAGCCCATTAAATATCCCGATATGTTTCATACCGCCGATATTTGTATTATTAATAAGATAGACTTATTACCTCATCTAAATTTCGATTTAGATAAATTAAAAGATTATGCACTTCAAGTAAATCACCATCTAGAATTTTTTGAAGTTTCTGCAACAACAGGAGAAGGTATGGATCAATGGTACCATTGGTTAAAAAAACAAATTAAAAATTAATAGACGATCTATGTGTTTATCTATCCCAGGAAAATTAACTGAAATAACAGCTGAACTTGACGAAACTTTTAGAATAGGAAAAGTAGATTTCGATGGTATTAAAAAAGAAGTCAACTTAGCTATGGTGCCCGAAGCTAAAATTGGAGACTATGTACTAGTTCACGTAGGTGCAGCAATAAGCGTTATCGATGAGGAGGAAGCTAAAAAAACCTTCGAACTCATTAAAAAAATGGGAGAAATGAATGATTTAGAAGATTGGGTCTCCGACTAACAAATTCTAGGTAGCTGTTCTCCTATCTGCATACTTACTACTCTTTTACCTCCCATAGTATTCGTAATTACTACTTTTTCTGGATGATCAGAAACCACACTTCCTATTATGGAAGCATGCTTGCAATTATCGAAAGTTCTCATTCTGCTTAAAATCTTTTCAGCTTTTTCTTCTGAAACAACTGCTATAAAAACACCTTCATTTGCTGTATATAATGGATCTAGTCCTAAAATTTCACAAGCACCTTTAACTTGCTTGTCGATTGGCAAATCTGCATCATTGAGAAGTATTCCTTTTTTGGTGTCTCTAGATATTTCATTTAATGTAGACGACAAACCACCTCTAGTAGGGTCTCTTAATAAATGTATTTTCTCGCCAAACTCATCGATTAAACTAAGTATTGAATGATTTAAATTAGTTGTATCGCTTTCTATAGTAGTTTCAAATTCAAGACCTTGACGCACTGAAAGTATCGAGATTCCATGAGTTGCTATTTGATTACTTACAATAACTTTGTCACCTGTTTTTATATTATCAATATCTATGTTTGCTTTTGGGTGAACTGTACCTAGTCCAGTAGTATTTATAAATATCTTGTCCCCTTTCCCTTTATCTACCACTTTAGTATCCCCAGTAACAACTATAACTCCTGCATCGTCACAAGCTTCTTTTATAGAAACTAATATCTTCCAGAAATCTTCCATAGGTAAGCCTTCTTCCAATATAAAACTTAAAGAAATATATCTTGGAATCGCACCACACATAGCCACATCATTAACAGTGCCATTTACTGCTAATTCACCAATGTTCCCGCCTGGAAAAAAAATAGGAGAAATCACAAAACTATCTGTTGAAAAAGCAATTTCGCCTTCCATTTTTAAAAAAGCTCCATCATGACGTTTATCTAATTTCTCATTACCTAAAACATCAAAAACACCACTATCCAATAATTTATTGGTTAATAATCCCCCACTACCATGCCCTAAAGTGATAAAATCAAAATCAAATTTTGGCATTGGACAATGCAATTTCATCTTAATATTTTTTTTCATAAAACAAGACTCTTTAGTCTTCAAATTTACATATTAAATTGATACTATTTCAGGCAGAATCCTTAAATTTACATCATGCCGAATTTTCAACTTGTAAAAGAAAATATCTCCTTTCCACCAGCACATTACGCAGATAGCGAAGGCTTATTGGCAGAAGGTGGAGAAATTTCTGCCAAGTGGCTTTTAGAGGCATATAAAAATGGTTACTATTTGTGGAACGGCCCTATGCAATACCCCAAATGGTGGACTCCAGATCCAAGAATAGTCTTATTTCCAAATGATTTAATGGTTCCAGATTATGTGTCTAAAGGAATTGATAAGTCTGGTTTTAAAGTAACTTTCAATCAAGATTTAGAAGGGGTAATGAAGTTAATTCAATCCATAGAAAATAAGGAGGAAATGAATAGCGGGTGGCTTACCGGAAAATTAATGAAAGCATATCTAGAAATTGAAAAACTAGGCTTAACTATTTCTGTTGAAGTTTATAAGAATGATGTTCTAGTAGGCGGGGCTTTTGGAACCCGAAATAAAAATATTTTTTTTGGAGAATACATTAATGGAAACGAAAAATTTGCTGCAGAGTTTGCCTTATCATCTTTAACAAAATTACTTCAAAAAGAAAATTACACATTATTAGATTTACATAAAGACACCAACGAAACTATAGATATTGGTCTTCGTGAAATATCTCGAACCGAATACATTCAATTTTTAAAAACATCAAATTAATGACCACCTATACAGAAGAAATTTCCGAAGCTAGTTTATTATTAAACGACAATAAATATGAAGAAGCTATTGTGTCTTTTAAAAAAGCATTTGATAAAGCCGAATTTGAAGAACAACAAATAGATGTAGCAAATTCAATTGGCCGAATTTATTTTAATATGAATCAGTTAGAGCAAGCTGAAAAATATTTTAATAAATCATTAGAATTTCATCAAAATATAGATGAAAGTAAAGCAGAAAAACTACTAGTAAATAAAGCGACTGTATTAAATAATTTAGGGGCAATTCTAATAAATAAAGATCTCGAAAAGGCTATTAAATATCATAAAGAAGCACTAGATAATTTTTCAATTGTTTCAGAAAATGATCCAGAAACTTATTCAATTCATTTAGGAAATACTCATTATTCATTAGCTGAAGGATATTATAAAAAAAAGAATTTTTTCTTAGCCAAGAAACACTTTAAAGATGCAGTGAAAATTTATGAAGCTATTAAAGCTGAAAAGAAAACATTAGAAGTATTAAAGGGGAATGCTTTTTACAATTTAGGGAATATCTATACAGATGAAAATAATGTATACGATGCTAGAACAAATTATTTAAAAGCCTTTAAAGTATTTTCTGTTTTAACTGAGGAAAACCCTAGTGCATATCGACCTATTCTTGCGGCTACATTAAATAATCTTGGTGTGACAGCTAAATCTATGTATGTCTATTCTGATGCTATCAAATATTACGAAAAAGCATTAGAACAGTATGAGCAATTAGTAACTTTAAATAAAAATTATTTTCTACCTTTTTATGCAGCTACATTAAATAGTTTAGGGGTTATTTATACAGAAAAACACGAAGTAAAAGATGATTATGATTCTGGAGGCATAAGTGGCTTTTCTGGTTTCGGAACATTGTCAACAGACAATATGGTTGATGAAAACAAAATACAGTTAGATAATGAACGGAAAGAAAAAGCTTTAGAGTATTATAAAAAAGCTGCTGAGGTTTATAATGAACTTTCAGAAAAAGAGCCTGAAACATTTACACACTATTTAGCAACGGTGTTACATAATTTAGGAGTTTTATACGATGATAAAAAGGAATATGATAAAGCACGACCTTATTATAATCAAGCCCTAGAAATCAGAAAGTTTCTTGCTGAAAAACAACCCGAAGCCTTTAATCTTGATGTTTGTGCTACCCTGTTAAATATGGTTACAATGCTTCAGAATTTACTTGAAACTACAGCCAAAATGGAGTATAAAGCTGAAGCTATTAGCCTCTTAAAAGAAATTGAAACACGGCTTTCTGGATATTCAGATGACATTCCTGTGGTGTTGAGTATGAAGAGTGATACTCAATATTTTACTCAGTACTTTATTAAAATTGATCAAGAACACTTAGAGGTATTAAATACTTTAACGAAAGCAGATAAATTATCTGAAAAAATTACTGCAACCATTAAGCCATCAGAAAAAATTAAGTTTCAAAAAGACATTTTAAATTTACTTTATAGTCTATATTTAAAATATCCTGAAAATGAATTATTGCAGACCGAACTCCTTACCGTATATATTGATTATTCTTGGCTTGCTCTAAGAAATAACGATATTACAATTGCTGAAAAGGCTATAGAAAATGGTTTTAAAATTAAAGAAGATTCGTTATCTCTTAAGGCAAATAAAGCACATTTATTATTAATTAAAAATGAAGTAGATGCTGCTAAAGAAATTTATCTATCCCTTAAGGGTTTAGTAAATGATGAAAATGAAAAGTTTAAAAAAATGCTTCAAACAGATTTAACAGTCCTTAAAAAGGATGGAGTTTTAAAGTTGGATTTAGAACTTTTAAAGGGTGCTATAAATTAATTATAATCTAAATTTTCCCATTTACGCTTGCGGTATATTTCCCTTCTATTTCGGTATAAATCCATTACCATTTTAGAAGTTGGGTCTGTTTTTTTATGCACAAAGCAAAATCGTTTGAAATTATAATCTAAATCATTTTCAAAAAAGTTTTTACGCATTTTATCTAACTCTTCCTGTCTATATTGACTTAATGGTTTGTTTCGTTCGTCTTTTTTTCGTTGAAATTTTTTCGCTTTTATTAATTTATCATAATAAGGTAAATCAATTATCTCATTAGCTGTTTTCTTGATAAAAGAATTGTAATCATTTTCCTGATTAGTATAAACACTGTCTATTAAACCAATTTCAAGTGCAACAGAAACTCCCCAAGGAAGACAATCTTCGGTAAATCGTTCCGCTTTTTTATAACCAATTCGTTTAGGCAAAAGATAGGTCCAATACTCTGATCCATAAAGACCCATGTTTTTTGTATGAGGATTAAGAACTATACCATCTCTACATATAATTTTATCTGCTGCTAATGCTAATGAAACTCCTCCAGCGCCTGCATTTCCTTGTAAAGCAGAAATTATATAGTGTTCTGTTGAATTGATGATTTCTAATATTAAATCATCGATAGCAATGATATTCTCCCAAGATTCTTGAGTAGGATCTTTAGCGTTTTCGATAACATTCAAATGAATTCCATTAGACCAAACGTCTTGACCTCCCATTAAAACAATTAGGTTTACTCTTTTTTTTGCTTCAATAATGGCTTCTCTTAATCTATTACATTGGTCGGTACTCATCGCACCGTTATAAAAATTGAAGTGTAAATAACCTATTTGACCTTCTTGTTCAAAATGGATTTCTTGCCAAGTTTTTTCAACCTTATCAAAGGCGTTTAATTTAGAAATTGGAATATTAATTCTCAATTCACCTAATGCAATTATAGAAGGAAGTTTAATTGCGTTTTCAGTATAAGCTTTTAAATGTGTTAGCCAAATTGCTTCCTTTTTTGTTGCTATGCAAATTGCTTGGTCTCGTTGTGCTAAAATAGTTCCTGGTTTTCCTTTTAAAACACCTTCAAGATGTGCTCCATAGCAATAAAAATCTTGGTTATAAAGTTGAATTAAAACTCCAGGAGAACTATCTGAAGCATTTACTTTTCTAATAATATCCTGTGTTTCATCATTCCAAGAAAACTGAAAATCTTTTTGGGATGTTTTGTTGTTCCACCTCCCAGTAATACCTGGTTGATTGTAATCCAATACCTCAGCATTAAAATTTGGATTTGAAAAATTTTCTAAAGCTTGTAAAATACCTTTTGATGCGGATTGGGTAACTTCATTTCGATAAAGTTCTCCCTTGCTTACATCACGCATTTCAAATTCATTATAAGCCCAAATATCACCAGTATCCATTTTCTTAGCAGCTTCTAAAATGGTAACTCCCCAGGTTTTTTTTTGATTTAATATTGCCCAATCCAATGAAGAAGCACCGCGATCACCTTTTATTCCAGGGTGAACTATAAAACATTTATAGTTTTTATATATTTCTTCAGGAATCTTACTAGTTAAAAAGGGGGCAATTATAAGTTCAGGATTAAAACGATTTGTTTCAGAAATGATTTGTTCGTTAGATTTTGGAATTACAACAAAAACTTGGTGGTTCAATTTATCTAGCTCAATCCATAGGCGTTGAGCCATGCCATTGAATGCTGTAGTTATAAATTGAATTTTCATTACTCTACTAAATCTGAAAAATGATAATATGCTGCACAAGCTCCTTCAGAACTAACCATAGGAGCGCCTAACGGATTTTGAGGAACACATTTTTTTCCAAACTCTGGACATTCAAATGGTTTAATTATTCCTTTCATGATGTCCCCTGCTAAACAAGATTGATTTTCTTCTGCTTCTTCAATATTGACATCAAATTTAAGCATTGCATCAAATTTTGAGAACTCATCTTTTACATCTAAACCACTCATTGGTATGTTTTCCATCCCGCGCCATACACGATCTGTTACTTTAAATACTTTAGCTATTACATCCTGAGCCACTTCGTTTCCTTCTTCTGTGACTACTCTTGAGTATTGATTTTCTACTTCAAAACGACCTTCTTCTAACTGTTTTACGGTCATTAAAATTCCTTGTAATATATCTAAAGGTTCAAACCCTGTAACAACAATAGGAACTTTAAATTTTTCGGCAAGTGGATAATATTCCCAATATCCCATAATGGAACAAACATGACCTGCAGCTAAAAACCCATCGATATGACTGTCTACATCTTCCATCACACATTCAATAGCTGGCGGAACCAACACATGAGAAGTAAGTATCGAATAATTTTTGAGTCCCAATTTTTGAGCGTGAATTACAGATAAAGCATTAGCGGGAGCGGTTGTTTCAAAACCAACTGCAAAAAATACGATTTCTTTATCTGGATTTTCCTTTGCAATGTTTACAGCTTCCAATGGTGAATATAAAATCCTAATATCTGCTCCTTGAGCTTTGGCCTCCAAAATACTTTTTTGAGATCCCGGAACACGAATCATATCCCCAAAACTACATAAAATCACCTCTTTTTCTTCAGCTAAATAAATAGCTTTATCTATTAAATGCAATGGAGTAACACAAACAGGACATCCGGGTCCATGAACCATAGAAATTTCTTTTGGCAATACATTTAAAATTCCATTTTTAACTAAAGAATGGGTTTGACCGCCACAAACTTCCATGATTTTCCATGGCTTTGTAACCGTATTTTTTATTTCCTCTAAAACCTGCTTTGCAAGTTCTGGATCTCTATATTCTGTAAGGAATTTCATTCTCTTTATTTATTCAAATTTTTATATCGTTCTGCAAATTGATTGATTTTTAAAACTGAATATTGTTCTAAAATCCGCTGTAAAATATCAGATGGATCGTTATTATTTGATTTGCTTTCTAGTTTAAACTGATTTAAAATTTCCCAGAATTCGTCATCAGTTAGATTAGGATTCTCTTCTTCAACAATACCTTCTTTAATTTTTTTTTCTTCAGCTAAACCTTCTGCTCTTCTGTTTAAGAATTTCTTTAATTCACTCATACGTTTAATCTTCGTTATAAAGATAATACATTAACTGTCCAAATGAAATACATTCGTCGTTTGGTGATAATTCTTTATGAAAGTATAAGTCAAAATCATCATTCATAAATAAAAGAATTAGCTCTATAAGCCATTGGTTTTGAAAGACTCCACCACTAAAAGCTACTTTATTTATTTCTTGTTCTTTTGCAATGATTGAGATATAATGAGCCAAGGTAATATGAAACTTTGCAGCAATAAATTCTTTTTCATATCCATTTTCTATGTCAGATAAAACATGATTAATAATAAAGCTCGTGAAATTTGATGGTGCTTTTTCTTCTTTAAAATAGCTGTAATACTTTGTAATATTATTTGCTCTAAAGTATGTATAAGCTGCATTTTCTAATCTCATAGCAGCTTCACCTTCATAACTCTGTTTATCTACACCTAATAATATGGAAGCTACAGCATCAAATAATCTACCAACACTTGTGCTTTTTAAATTAGAATTGTTCTGAAGTAATTTTTGATAAATATTCCATTCTGTTTCTGAAAACTTGTCTTTAATAATTTTACTATCTGTTATGCCAAATGAAATAGCTAAAGCCGAAATTCTTGGCTCTTTAGGCATTTTATCTCCTAAAATGAAATTGAATTCATCGATATGATGTATTCTTTCAACCTGATTATTGTGGTACATAAAAAACTCACCTCCCCAAATATTTCCATCGTCTCCTAAACCAGTTCCATCCCACACTACTCCTAATACTTTTTCTTTAGATTCTAATAAATTATTCTCTCCTAAAACAGCATAAAAATGGGCTTTGTGATGTTGGATTTCAACAACTGGAATATTTTGTTGCAATGCTATTTCTTTTCCAAAAACCGATGAAAAATAATTGGGATGCTTGTCTACCAGTACCACTTCTAAATTGGGGTTCAATAGTTTATTAAAATGAGACCAAGTATTTTTATAATTTAACTCGGCTTCAAAATTATCTGTGTTTCCTATATATTGACTGATGTAAATATTTTCTTTATGTAGCAATGAGAAGGCACTTTTTAACATCGCTCCCGTAGATAAAATTGCTTTTTTAGGAAGATTAAGTTGAGGGTTTATATACGTAGGTGCCAATCCTCTTGACCGTCTAATTACTATTTTCTGAAATTTTATTGAGCTATACCTTATAACACTATCGTCTTGTGGAATTACAATTTCTCTATTGTTAATAAGAACTAAATCCGCAATTTTTGAAAGCTCATCAATTGCTTTTTTGTCTTCGTATATTATGGTTGAATTACTTAAGTTTCCACTTGTAGCAACAATTGGTTTTTTAAGTTTTGATAATAAAATTTGATAAAGTGGTGTGTAAGGGAGCATAACACCAATCTGATTAAGATTTGGAGCAATATCGTCTATTGCTAATGGTGTCATTCTATCTTTTTTAATATTAAGTAATACTATAGATGCCTTCGAATTTTCTAATTCTAATTTTTCACAAATATCCATTTCTACATCTTCCGCAAGCTCATAAACGTCATGATAAAGTAATGCAAATGGTTTGGTTGGGCGGGTTTTTAATTTTCTCAGACGCTGTATTGCTTTAGAGTTGGTTGCATCACAAGTTAATAAGTATCCTCCTACTCCCTTTATAGCAATTATTTTCCCTTCATTCCATTGCTTTATTATATAGTCAAGATCCTTAAAGTTCTCTGAAAATTGATCATTTTCATAAAGAGAAAGTTTGATAGCGCAATTGGGGCACGAATTTGTTTGGGAATAGTAACGCCTATCTAATGGATTTTGATATTCATTATTGCAGCTAAAACACATTTTAAAAGAATCCATAGTTGTTGTTTCCCTATCGTAAGGCAAGGATTTTATAATTGAAAATCGTGGGCCGCAATTGGTACAAGTAGTAAATGGATACTGAAACCTATTATCACTTACTTGATTGATCTCATCGCAACAATCTGAACACATTGCAAAGTCTGGGGTCAGTAAAAGAGTTGTTTCTTTTTCTGATGAACTATGGACGATGTCAAAACCGGCATACTTTTTAAAAGGCACTTCTTTTATATGTAAACTAGTGATTTTTGAAAGTTTTGGCGCAGAATTAGAAATAGAATCTACAAATTTATTTGCTGTTGTATTGTCTGCATTGATATGAATAAATACACCATTAGTTGAATTATTAACCCAACCTGTCAGATTAATTTTTTGTGCTAATTTGTAAATAAAAGGGCGGAATCCTACGCCTTGAACAACTCCTTTTATATGAATTAAATGAGATTTCAATATTGTAATTAATTCATTTTTTGATAAAGCTCTTCAGATAATTGAAGGATTGTTTCAATAGCTTTAGGAATACTATTTTCAACATTTTTTGTCATTTCAATAGTCATAGGCTGTATCCCTTCTACTGAAATTGTAACTAAATGCATTTCTGGAAGTATGTCCTGAAGATAAAGAGCTTCAACCATATCTTTTAAACCTACATCATGAACACTAAGTGCTTTCGGAAAATCAGCAGCAAATTTTGGTTTTAAAAGTGCAATGGTTCCTCCTTTTTTCCCATCCATAGTAGCGTCTAAAAAAATAACTTTTCCGTAATCATCAAAAACATTCATCAAGAAAAATCCACCTGTACCTCCATCTAACACATCGACATAATGAGGCAAGTTCATTTTTTCCATTTGTTGGACAATATGAACTCCCACTCCTTCATCACCCATTAGGTAATTTCCAATTCCAAGGACTAAAACTTTATTCGATTTATCTTCGAAAATATCTGAATCCTTTGTTGTTTGTAAATTGATATCTTTTTTTTCCATGAATTATAAAAGTAGTTAAAAAAATAAAAGATACCCTCTAAAAAAGAGAGCATCTTTTATTTTTAACTATTGCATTTAGTTTATTTTTTCTTTTTATCTACTCGTTCTCCTCTAACAAATTTATATCCGCTAATCATAGAAGATGTTTCTCCTCTTCCTTCTAACCAATCATGATAAAGAACTAAATAAATATGAAGCATTACAATTAGTATAATTAACCACATCGTTATATGATGAATCGTTCTTGTTATAAAATCTCCGCCTAAAAAAGAAGGTACCCATGAAAACATTTTTGGCAACCACCAAGTGGCAGTATCTGCATACAATCCAAAGCCAGTAAATATCATAATAATTGATAATAAAAATAATAATATATATGCAATAGCAGCCATCGAATTATGACCAATACTTATATCACTCAATTTTGCTTCATTATCAGGTAAAAGAAAAACATCGTGTTTTATTACATGAAACATATTATGAATTCCTTTTTTACTAAAAGGAAAAAATGCTTTCCAATGTGAAAATTTATTTCCTACAAATGCCCAATATATTCTCAATATAATAGCAAAAAAGAAAATATACGCTGAAATAAAATGAATGCTTCTTATGGTTCCCATCCAAAACGTATCATATGCTTCTGCATTAGACATTATCGAAGGTGGGTTAGATATTAAAAAACCCGTTACACTTAGTACAACAATTGCTAGCGCATTTGCCCAATGAAAAAGGCGAACAGGTAATTGCCATACATATACTCTTTTGAAAGTTTTAGTTCGTCCCATAATTAAAAATTAAACTGTACAAATAGAAATATTATCCACACCTGTAATATGTTTTCCGTGTTTATCATATAAATGCACAGAACAAGCAATACAAGGATCAAATGAATGTATGGTTCTAATGATTTCTAATGGTAATTTATCATCTGCTACTGGAGTCCCGATTAAGGTAGATTCATAAGCAGATCTTTGTCCTTTTGGATCTCTAGGTGAAGCATTCCATGTTGAAGGAACTACTTGTTGATAATTTTCTGTTTTACCATCTTTTATCCTAATCCAGTGAGCTAATGCACCACGAGGAGCTTCCGTAAAACCTACACCTTTACTTTCTTTTGGCCAAGTGCTTGGCTCCCATTTTTCGGTATTTGCCATTCGGGTATCACCATTTTTAATATTGGTGATTAATTGATCGTAAAACTCTAATCCCCATTTAGCAGATTGTTTAGCACAAATGGCTCTAGCTGCAGTTCGTCCTAAGGTAGAAAATAAAGCATCTACAGGAACATCTAAATGTTTTAATACTGCATTTACTTCTTCTTGAGTTTCTTTGTCTCCTCTACCGTAGTTTACAAGTAATCTAGCTAAAGGTCCAACTTCCATAGGTTTACCTTTCCAACGTGGGGTTTTTATAAAACTATACTTTTGGTCTACATCTAAATTCTTATAAGGTGGTTTCGGTCCTGTATAATTGATGTTCGTTTCTCCATCCCAAGGGTGTTTCCCTGCGTCACCATCACCTGAATAATCATACCAAGAATTATTTACAAACTCTTGAATATCGTCGTTTCTATGATCTACATCATGTACTTTAGATAGGTCTCTATCCAAAATAACACCCTGTTGATATTTAAATTCAGATCCTGTATAACCATTTACAGGATACTCTCCATAACTCATATAGTTGCCAAATCCTTTTCCAATTGCGCCCCAATCTTTATAATAAGAAGCAATTGCTAATAAATCTGGCATGTAAACTTGCTCTACAAATCGTTGACCATCTTCTAGTAATCTTCTAACATAAGCCAATCGTTCTGCGTTTAAACCGCCTGGATCTTCAATATTAATAGCACAAGCCATCCCACCAACTAAATAGTTTGGATGAGGGTTTTTACCACCAAAAATGGTATGAACTTTTACTATTTCTTTTTGCCATTCTAAAGCTTCTAGGTAATGAGCAACTGCTAATAAATTTACCTCAGCTGGTAATTTCATAGCAGGGTGTCCCCAATAACCATTTGCGAAAATTCCTAATTGGCCACTTTCAACAAATTTTGTTAGTCTTTTTTGTAAATCAGAAAAATAGCCTGGTGAACTTTTTGGCCAATTTGAAATACTTTGAGCTATTCTAGAAGTTTCATTAGGATCAGCTCCTAAAGCACTAACGATATCTACCCAGTCTAAAGCATGTAAATGGTAAAAATGCACTACATGATCGTGTTGGTATAATGCAGATACCATTAAATTACGAACCAAATCTGCATTTGGTGGTACTTGAATTTTTAATGCATCTTCTACAGCTCTTACTGAAGAAAGTGCATGTACTGTAGTACAAACACCACAAGTTCTTTGAACAAAAGCCCAAACATCTCTAGGGTCTCTTCCTTTAACTATATTTTCTAAACCCCGAACCATTGTACTAGAGCTCCAAGCATCAACTATTTTTCCGTCTTTTACTTCAGCTTCTATTCTTAAATGTCCTTCAATCCTAGTAATTGGATCTACAACTATTCTTTCTGCCATTTCTAATTATTTTTCGTTAGGTTTATTTTATTCGTCTTCGTCTCTTAAATATTCTTCGTTTTCAATACCTCTATTGATTCGTTTATTCACGTCTTTTCTCTTCGCTAAAGCTCCTACAACTGCATGAGCCCCTATACCAACAGCCAATGCTCCCGCAACAGCTCTACCTACATTATCTGCAGTTGATTCAATTCCGAAACCAGGCAGTGCAGTTAATCTTTCATAAAGAGGGCCATTATCCCAGAAGTCATCTTCACTACAACCTATACATCCATGCCCTGATTGGATTGGGTAACTCACTCCATTATTCCATTTAATAGTTCCACAAGAATTGTATGTCATAGGTCCTTTACAACCAACTTTATATAAACAATATCCTTTTTTAGCATTCTCATCATCAAAATTTTCAGCAAATAAACCAGCGTCATAATAAGCTCTTCTATAGCAACTATCATGAACTCTTTTTGCATAAAACGCTTTAGGTCTACCCATTCTATCTAATTCTGGCAATTTTCCAAAAGCAACTACGTGTACAATTACTCCTGCCATGACCTCTCCTATTGGAGGACACCCTGGAACTCTTATTAGAGGTTTGTCATTTACAAATTTATGGATCGGAGTTGCTCCCGTTGGATTAGGTGAAGCAGATTGGACACATCCATTAGAAGCACAAGAACCCCAAGCAATTATAGCTTTGGCACCTGCAGCAGCTTCTTTAAAATGTTCGATAGCTGTTTTTCCGGCTATACAGCAATAATTTCCATCATCTTTGGTTGGTATGGAACCTTCAACACATAATATATATTCTCCATGATACTTTTCCATAGTATCATGTTTAGCAGCTTCCGCTTGATCTCCTGCAGCAGCCATTAATGTTTCTGTATAATCTAATGAAATTTTATCTAGTAATATATCTGCAACTATGGGGTGATCTGATCTTATAAACGATTCACTACAACATGTACATTCTTGGTAATGTTGCCAAATAACAGGAAGTCTAGGAGTAGTTTCAAGAGCTTTTGTAACCTGTCCAATTGCAGAAGTTTCAAGGCCCATATAAGCAGCCATAAAAGTAGTAAACTTCATAAAGTCTCTTCTCGAGTATCCTTGTTTGATAATTGCCTGTAGGTAAGTATCCCTCTTTTTAATTGTTGCCATATTATAGAATTATTGTTCTAGAAAGTTTTATAAAAAATAAACTGATGAGGTTTAAGTATTTAAAGGTAATTAAGTCTTATATATAAAACAAATTACAAGATAATTTAGTATTATTCTAAATAATTAATTATTAAAAAAATTGTTGTTTTTATTGTTATAAATGATAACTTTTAGTTGAAATATTACGAAATTCTTTGAAAAATCGAAAAATGGTTGAATAACCATCAACAAGATCTCAACTGCCTGATTACTAAAAAGATGACAAGTATCATAAAACCCAATTTATTACTATTATAACTTTGTAAAAGATCATAAATAAACTTGGTGATATGGTAAAAAAATCGAAAATTAATCGCAGCTTATTGATGAATGTTCTTTGGGATATTCAGATAAAAAAAAGTCATATATCACATGATGATATTACTAAAATCGCAAATGAGTTTGGTATATCAAGAATGGAAGTAGAAGGAGTAATTACTTTTTATCATTTCTATCATAGAAAATTTGCAGGCAAGTATACGATATATCTCAACGATGCAATAGTTGGAAAACATGCAGGTATGGAGCATATTAAAAAAGCGTTTGAAGAGGAATTAGGAGTTTCAATTGGAAATGTGACTAATGACAAAATGTTTGGATTATTTGAAACATCTTGTATAGGACTTAGTGATCAAGAGCCTGCTTGTTTAATAAACTTTAAGCCTTTTGTTGACTTAACTCCTGAAAAGGTGAAAATGATCATTTCGAAAATAAGAAATGGTGAAAAACTTATTGATTTCTGTGATGATCCAAAAAGTGCTATACATTACACTCCTGAGCCTGATAGAACCGTATTTTTTAAACCTTATAAAAAATTTTCATCACTAGATTATATTAAAAAAAATTCTCCTGAATGGCTAATTGAACTTGTAAAAGATTCTAAACTAACAGGACGTGGAGGTGCATTCTTTCCAACTGGATTAAAATGGCAATTTTGTAAGCAAAATGAAGGTGATATAAAATATGTGCTTTGCAATGCAGATGAAGGTGAGCCAGGAACTTTTAAGGATCGGGTATTGTTACAAGAACAGCCTGAATTAGTTATTGAAGGAATGATTTTGGCAGCATATGCTATCGGTGCTACAAAAGGGGCAATATACCTTAGAGCAGAGTATTTATATTTAAAAAACAAATTAGAAAAGTTATTGGATTCCTACAGAGCTTCTGGTTTTTTAGGAAAAAATATAGATGCGCAAATACCATTTGAATTTGATATTTATATTCATATGGGTGCTGGTTCATATGTATGTGGAGAAGAAACTGCAATGATTCACTCTATGGAAGGGAAACGTGGTGAACCAACTACTAAAGAATTCTTTCCAGTTGAAAAAGGATTTAATGGAAAACCTACTGTTGTTAACAATGTAGAAACTTTAGCTACTGTTCCAAGGATTATTGAAATGGGATTAGAACACTATTTGTCTTTAGGAACAAATGTAACACCCGGCACAAAATTATTAAGTGTTTCTGGTGATTGTGAAAAGCCTGGGTTATATGAAATAGAATGGGGAATGAAATTACGCGATTTCTTAAAGCTAATTGAAGCTAAAGACCCTCATATGATATTGTTTAATGGATTTGCAGGTGAATGTTTATCTCCAGCTGATTTTGATCGTGAAATTTCTGGTGAAAATCTATTAGCAAACAACATCCAATTAAGATTTGATGATGCTAATGATTATGCAAAAAAAATGTCATCTGTGGGACTTAAAAGTGGAGGTTCGTTTATGACTTTCAGTGAAGATAGAGATATTCTATTAATATTAAAGAATATTTCAGATTTCTTCGTAGCTGAATCTTGCGGTATTTGTGTGCCATGTAGAACTGGAAACTTTCTGCTTAATAAAAAAATTGATAAGCTTAATTTAGGACATGCTGAAGCAAAAGATCTTCAAGATATTTCAGATTGGAGCAAAATCATTACAACAACAAGTCGTTGTGGTTTAGGAAAAATGTCTTCTAACTCATTGGATTCAGCTATTTTGAAGTTCCCCGAGGTTTTTGAAAAAAGCCTAGTAGAAAACACCGATTTAAATCAAGCATTTAATTTAGAAGATGCTGTGAAAGAATACGATCAAATTATTAATGAAATTTCATCAGACTATGAATAAGCTAGTTAATATAAAAATAGACGGAAAAGATATTCAAGCAGAAGAAGGTAAAAACCTTGTTGATGTAGCAAAGGAGAATGGGGTATATATTCCAACATTGTGTTATTTCAGGGAAATAAATCCCACTTTAGGAACTTGTCGAATCTGTACTGTAAAACTTAACGGAAGACACACTACAAGCTGTACTTTAAAAGCTTCTGAAGGAATGGATATTGAGGTAAATACACCTGAATTACTTGACAACAGAAAAGCAATTATTGAAATGCTTTATGCTGAAGGGAATCACTTTTGTCCTTCTTGTGAAAAAAGCGGAAACTGCGACATGCAAAACTTAGGTTATGACATGGGATTGACTGTTACTAGATACCCCCATGTATTTACAGATAAAATGGTTGACTTTACACCTAAGAGAATGATCATGGAGTCTAATCGTTGTATCTTATGTAAACGATGTGTTGAAGAAGTGAAAACTAAGGATGGTAAAGATGTATTTTCATTTGTACAACGAGGAGTTAAAACTCGTGTTCAAATAGATTATGCAGAAGAAGAAAAATTAAGTGAAGGTGAAGCATTACGCGCGATGTCTCTTTGTCCTGTTGGGGCTATTTTAGTAAAAGGGATGATTCATGAACAACCTTTCGGTGATCGAAAATATGATCTCCTTGGAAAAGATATTATTCCTCACAAAAAGGATACGATAACTTTAAAGGATGGACAAGAAAAATTTATTGTTGCGACAACTTCACTTGCCGGGTGCTTTGGATGCCACATGTCTTTATTAGATATTGACACCGATTTATTAGATGTTCTTGATATTGTTGAATTCAATAAATCTCCTTTAACAGATATTAAAAAATTCAGTAAACGCTGTCACGTAGGACTTATAGAAGGTGGATGTGCTAATGCTGAAAACGTACATGTTTTAAGAGAATTCAGAAAAAAATGTGATATACTTATCGGATTTGGAGAATGTGCAATTATGGGTGGTATTCCAGCGATGAGAAACTTTTTACCTTTAAAAGAATGTTTGGAAGAATCCTATATTAATGGTGTTACTAGTGAAATTGGAGCTCATATTATTCCTGGACATGAAGACATTCCAAAATTACTTAACAACGTATACCCGTGTAATGAAATAGTAAAAATAGATTATTACATTCCTGGTTGTCCTCCAAACGCACAACATATTTGGAAAGTAGTTAAAAATATTCTTTTAGATGAAGAATTTTCAATCGCTTATGATGAATTTAAATATGACTAACATTTTATTGATATAAAAATGGCACAAAAATTAGTAATAGATCCCGTAACAAGAGTTGAGGGTCACGGTAAAGTAACTGTTCATTTAGATGATAATAATCAAGTAAAAGATGCTTTCTTTCATATCGTTGAATTTAGAGGTTTTGAACGGTTTATTCAAGGGCATCCTTATTGGGAAGCTCCTGTAATGGTTCAACGACTTTGTGGAATCTGTCCTGTTAGTCATCATTTAGCAGCAGCAAAAGCAATTGATCAAATAGTAGGGGTTGACCCAGAAGATTTATCTCTTCCTGCTCAAAAAATCAGAAAACTTATGCACTTTGGACAAGTTTTCCAATCTCATGCACTCCACTTTTTCTATTTAGCATCTCCAGATTTATTATTTGGTCACGATGCAGATCCATTAAAAAGAAATGTAGTGGGAGTTGCTATGGAATATCCAAAATTAGCTAAGAAGGGTATTTTGATGCGAAAATTTGGTCAAGAGATTATTAAGTTGGTAGCTGGGAAAAGAATTCATGGTATTTCAACCACTCCAGGTGGTGTACATAGAAGAATCACTGCAAAAGAAAGAAATTTCTTTTTAGACGATAAAGAGATTCCTTCAGTAGACACTATGATAAAATGGTCAGTTGAAATAATTGATTTCATTAAAGAGTATACAGAGAAAAACAAAGAATTTTTAGACACTTTTGCTGCATATCCATCAGGACATTTAGGGTTAGTAAAAAAACACAATGGATTCTTAGAGTTATATGACGGTGTATTAAGAGCAACTGATGCGGATGGAAATATTACTTTAGATGATATCCCAAATGATGATTATAATGAACATTTCTATGAAAGTGTAGAAAAATGGAGTTACTTAAAATTCCCTTATTTAAAACACTTAGGAAGAGATAAAGGTTGGAATCGGGTGGGTCCATTAGCTAGGATTAATATTTGTGAAGGAATAGAAACTCCTTTAGCTGAAAAAGAGCGATTGGCTTTTAAAGAAGCTACTAATGGAAAAATTAATAATAGTACCATGCATACTCATTGGGCAAGATTGATTGAAATTTTGTACTGTGCTGAGATGATGAAAAAAATGTTAGAAGACGATGATATTTTAAGTAATGATCTTGTTAGAAAAGGCGAACGAAGAAGTGAAGGTATTGGGATTATAGAAGCTCCTAGAGGTACTTTAATTCATCATTATGAAGTAGATGATAAAGATCGTATTACTCGATGTAATCTAATTGTATCTACGACTCATAATAATGAACCGATGAACCAAGCGGTTCGATGGGTTGCTAATAATGTTTTAAGTGGACAACCTCAGATTACAGAGGGTATGATGAATCAAATAGAAGTTGTTATTAGAGCTTATGACCCTTGTTTGAGTTGTGCTACTCATGCAATTGGGCAAATGCCTCTAGAAATGATAATTTATGATCAATTTGGAAACGTAGTTGATGAAAAAATACGAATGTAAAACCATATTACTAGGTATAGGAAATTCTGGTCGACAAGACGACGGTTTGGGTTGGGCATTTTTGGACAAAATCAGTTCAAAATTGCCCCCCAATTTTGATATCGAATATCGATATCAATTACAAATTGAAGATGCTGAACTCATATCTAATTATGATCAAGTTTTTTTTGTTGACGCTCATAAACTAATACTTGATAATGGAGTAATCATTGAAAAATGTTTCCCAAAAGAAACTCATCATTTTAGTTCTCATGCTTTACCCCCAGAAACTATTTTGTTTTTAGCAAAAACAGTTTATGGTAAAAATCCTGAAAGTTATATCATTGGAATTTCGGGAGAAAGTTTTGAACTTAAAATGGGGTTAACTAAAAAAGGGAAAACGAACCTTAAAAAAGCATTGTCTTTATTTTTAAATAAAATAATTAAATCGAAGCTACCAACCAATACACTCCAATAATAATTGCAAACAGACCACCAGCTAAACGAACTCCTTTAAAGAACACTTCGTTATGTTGTTTTGTGTAATTAGAAATTTTACTTAGGATTAAAGAGTAGGCAACCATTGCTAATATTGTTCCTATTCCAAATCCTATTACATATTGTGTTCCTTCAAACTTTGTTTCGAAGCCTAAAACAGGTAATAATAATATAAAGTGAGCAATTCCTGCTAAACCATGTAAAAAACCTATTCCAAAAGAAGTATAAACATTTTGACTCACTTTTGTTTTATGAGTATGATGATGGGTTTCGTTATTATGGTTATGTTCATGTTGGTGTACATGAATAAATGGCTTTTCTTCAGTGTGAATATGTGGATGTTTATGCTTTATTTTATTTTTGAATATTCCATAGAAGGACCATATTCCAACTACAATTAAAACTACTCCAACCAATTGCTCACTGTATTGAGAAATTTTTTCTAAAGGGAAATAATCTTTAAAAATTAAAAATAATATCCCTATTAAAAGCATTCCTGCTATATGACCTAACCCCCAAGACAAACCTATTTTCCATGCACGTTTTTTAGATTCAATAACTAAAGGTGTGACAGCAGCTAAATGATCTGGTCCAGAGATCACATGAAGCATCGATGCTATAATACCAGCAAGCAAAGGAAATGTAAAAGACGTATTATTTAAAAATAGAAAATCGATACTTATTAATTTCTCTTATTATGAAACTCTCTTTTTTGAATAGTAACCTCTAATGGGTTTTTTGAAAACAACTTATATTCTTTTCTCTTTTTATAAATTTCGATAGCATTAAAAACCGCTTCTTTAAACGAATCATTATTTGCCATACTCTTTCCAGCAACATCAAATGCAGTTCCATGGTCTGGCGATGTACGTATTTTATTTAATCCAGCTGTATAATTTACTCCCTTCCCAAAAGATAATGTCTTAAAAGGAATTAACCCTTGATCATGATATGAAGCTATGATTGCATCAAATTTTTCATAATTTCTAGAACCGAAGAAACTATCAGCAGCATAAGGCCCATACACTAAAGTTCCTTTTTTATAGATTTCTTCTAAAGTAGGTCTTAAAATGGTATCGTCTTCATTGCCAATTACTCCATTATCTCCGTTATGCGGATTTATTCCTAACACTGCAATTTTAGGTTTTCGTATTCCAAAATCTTGGATTAAGGTATCATTAATTGTTTTAATTTTACTTTCAATGAGTTCTTTTGTTATATTCTGAGCAACATCTTTTACTGCCACATGATCGGTTAATAATCCAACCCTTAATGAATCCTTTATCATTAACATTAAACTTTCTCCTTCTAATTCTTTATTTAAAAAATCGGTATGTCCAGGATAGTTAAAGTCTTTAGATTGAATACTAGATTTATTTATAGGAGCAGTTACTAAAACATCAATTTTGTTTTGTTTTAATGCTTCAACTGCAGATTTTAAAGATTTAATTGCATAGGCCCCAGTAGTTTCATCTTCTTCCCCAAAATTAATATTAATTGGTTCTTTCCATACATTAAATACATTAATTTTTTTATGATCTATCGACTCTAATTTATCTATTCCATGAAGGTTACAATCTATAGCGTATACTTTTTTAAAATAAGTCATTATTTTAAATGAAGCGAAAATTACTGGAGTGAAAAAATCCAGTATTCTAGGGTCTTGAAAGGTCTTTAAAACTATTTCGCTTCCTATTCCATTTAAGTCTCCTATAGAAATTCCTACAACTATTTTATTTTGCTTATCCATTGGGTTAGATACCTTAATTTATCATTACTTTTGTACTACAAATGTAACTAAATGTAATTATGTTTACGGGAATAATTGAATCAATGGGAGAAATAATTTCTCTAACAAATGAAGGTAGTAATGTTCATATTGAAGTAAAAAGTCCAATTACTAAAGAATTAAAAATAGATCAAAGCTTGGCTCATAACGGAGTTTGCTTAACAGTGGTTGAAATTAACAATGACAACTATGTCGTAACAGCTATTAAAGAAACTTTAGATAAGTCTAATTTAGGAGATCTAAAAATCGGTAGCCTTGTTAATTTAGAAAGATCTATGACATTAGGAGAGCGATTAGATGGTCATATTGTTCAAGGACATGTAGACCAAACGGCTATTTGTACTAACGTTGTTGAAGAAGACGGAAGTTCTTACTATACATTTAAATACGAAAGTATTTATGATAATGTTACTATTGAAAAGGGCTCAATTACTGTAAATGGGGTTAGTTTAACTGTTGTTAATTCAAAAGAAAACGAATTTAGTGTTGCTATAATTCCATATACAACAGAGAACACCAACTTTAAAGAATTTAAAAACGGAACTAAAGTAAATTTAGAGTTTGATGTTGTAGGAAAATACATCAAAAGGCTTACTGAGGGGTATTAATCTTTGTTTTTTTATACATTACATACACTCCGAAAATCAAACCTATAGCAATTAATATATAAATATTTTCGTCAATTGGTAAATTTACACCTCTATTATTATTAGACGGTTGAGGTGGGCCTGAACTGCCACTAGGGGTTTGTCCAAGCATAGATATGCTATTTATTAAAAATAGTACTAAGGTTAATATTTTAACGATTTGGGGTCGCATATAGCCGACTAAAGTAATAAAAATAATTAATTTATGTTAATAACTTTAACTTTTACTAAAATAGTTTATTGTTATAAACAACAAAATTATTTCTAACGATATTAATAAAGTGGCAAATATAAAGGATTAAATGAATAAGCGGTGTTTTATTTTATAAATTCATTATTCTTTAAAATAAAATCATATTCTTTAAATCGAAACTCGCGTATAAACCTTATTAATGGTTCTGTGTTAAAGTATAACAACAAACACGGCTCAATCTTTTTATATTGTTCAACATATTCAAAACAACTAATTCTTGGTTTTTAACTCTCTGTTTTATTTTGTTATGATATGGATACATTGTTGTAATATTTATTTAAACAAACTTTTCATCACATTAATTCGATAGTTAAATATAGTTTTGAGTTGTTTTTTTATAAAAAACTTGTGAGCTAATTTCCCGATAATTCCAAAAGGAATTTTATAGCTAACAATGTCTATCATTTTACAATTATTATTATCAATACTTTCAATTAAATGTTCATGGTGCCACATTTTATAGGGACCAAATCTTTGTTCATCTACGAAATATCGTTCAAATTCTACATTCTTTATTTCTGTAACCCAATTCAATCTAAAAAACTTTAAAACATTGACTCTATAACTTATAATCTGTCCTGAATAAGCTTTTTTTGGTTTGCCAGATGTAATTGAGAAGTTCATCTCTGGCGGAGTAATTTTAGCTAAGTTTTCAGGTGAACTAAAAAATTCCCATGCTTCTGAACTCGATATCGGTAAATCTACTATAGATTTTAAAGTATAAATATTGGAATGACTTGAAATTGATAAGGACATCTTAAATAATTTTAATTATTTCTTTTTATCAATGCTTCAAAAATCATTAAATTTCCAAATAGCATTGAAAAACAATAACCTATATCTTCAATTGGAATTGTAAAAACTCGAATATTCAAATTATCATAATTATTATAATTTACAATTGGCACTTCAATAAATGAACCAGTTAAAATACCATTGACTATAAAAAATGGAATTAAGATTATTAAAAAAGTAATATAAAATTGTTGTAATAACGTTTTAAAAAACCGTAAACCAAATAATAATACGATTGCTAATACAAGATAATTAACCATCGTATAGCTTTTAGAAAAGTTTAATAGAGCAACAATTAAGCTTAATATAATTAAACCAATTGAAAGGTATTTAGAAGGGTTTTTGGGAAGTTTAATATTTGGATTTATACTTAAAAAAGCAAAATGAATAAACAAACTACAAAAAGGGATAATAAAAAAGAAGAGCCATTCTTCTATTGGCATTCCAAACATTTTTATCCCTAAACAATAATCATAGTTGAAACTCCATATTCCATTTTTTGTGAAATAGTAATCCCAAATTAGAAATATGGATGCTATTATTAATGTAGAAATAAAAAATTGTCCCCAATACTTAAAAAAATCATTTTTAAAAACTGTAAATAAAAGAGGAATAGATAAAGAACCTAATAATATATATAAGTATAAAGGAGTCATTTAATTGTTGATGGTTTTTTGAAATATTTTTTTGGAACGTTGAGCATTCCAAAACATTCTCCTTCTTCTTTTCCTAAGTGTTTATGATGAACTTTATGTGCTTTTCTTAATCCTAATAAATATTTGTTTTTAGTGTTCTTAAACCATTTAAACCGTTGATGAATTAAAACATCATGAACCATGAAATAGGTAATTCCATAAAACAATATCCCCAAGGCTATAAAAAACTTATAGTTTAATTCTGGATGAATTCCATAATAAAACAACGTGATACTAGGAATAGCACCAATTACGAAGAAGGTATCGTTTTTTTCAAATACGTTTTGATACCTTGGTTGATGATGATCTTCATGTAAATACCATAAAAAACCATGCATCACATATTTATGTACAAACCAAGTAATACCTTCCATAAAGCTATAGGTAATAATGGTAATTAAAATGTATATTAAAATACTCATTTAATCTTTTAATAAATGTAACAAAAAAAATTATTGAAAAAGTTCCTTAATTAAGGTGCTTTTTAAAGATTTTGTCTTCTGTTTTTTATTTAACAAATAGAACTTTATCTTTCTATTCATTTAATTATTTAGTTACTGTTGTTGTTGTTGGAGTATAAATTCCAAAAGTCAAGGCAAAAAGTAATCCGTTCACAAAAGTTTGCTTTACAGTTACTGTATAGTTTTCTGCACCTTCAGCCATTTTTTTTGAGTCAGAGACTTTTATATCTGCTAATCCAAAAAACAAATAATCATTTCGTTCATTTATTTCAGTTTTTCCTTGAGCTCCATTTCCAACAACACTTGTATATGAATAACAAGAAGTTAACAAGATTGATGAAGCAAGGATAATTGTCATCATTTTCATAGATTTTTTAATCATTTTTTTACTTTTTAAATTCAACTTTATTATTTCTAAATTACTGCTCTGCATGGTTCTAAAAATTATATCTAATAGTTAGTTTTAAAACCTGCAAAAAGTTTATACTAAATTCATTTTAAAATTAAAATACGACTCTACTAAAAGACACATTTTTCTTGGATTAGAAACTCGTATTCTTTTTTCTTTTAAAGCATACGATGGAGTTTTTTCAATTTTATTCAACAAATTTGAGTAATATTTATAGGCAACATAAACAGCTAATTTTGCTTCATTTGGTAATTTTATTATTCCTTTATGAGCTTCCTTAAAATCTCTTTTAATATCTAATATTACTTGTTCTTTATCAAGCTCTGAAATTTGATTAGGGTTTATATTTGGAAAATAAGATCTATTTAAATTTTCAAAATCTTCGTTTAAATCTCTTAAAAAATTCACTTTTTGAAAAGCAGATCCCAATTTCATGGCGGGTTCTTTTAATTTTTGATATTTATCCTCATCTCCTTTAACAAAAACTTTTAAACACATTAACCCAACAACATCAGCAGAACCATAAATGTACTCATCAATTTCAATTTTATTATTATAAACTTGCTTGTTTAAATCTGCTCTCATACTTTTAAGAAATGAAGCTACCAAATCTGCTTGTATATTATAATCTTTAACTGTTCTCTGAAAAGCATTAATAACCGGATTTGTACTAATTCCTGTTTTGATTGAATAATAATATTCTTCCTCAAATCGATTCAGTAATTCTTCTTGAGAATAACCTTCAAAACTATCAACAATTTCATCAGCAATCCTAACAAAACCATAGATATTATAGATTGCTTGTCGAATACTAGGAGCTAATAATCGAACTGCTATTGAAAAGGAAGTACTGTATTTTTTAGTAATTATTTTAGCACTTTCATTTGAAATACTATCAAAAAGGTCTTTCATGATTTAATTTGTTTTAGGATTGATTCTGCTGCTATTTTTCCAGAAATTAATGCTGGAGGTACTCCTGGTCCTGGTACTGTTAATTGGCCCGTAAAAAATAAATTTTTTACTTTTTTACTTTTAATTCTTGGTCTTAGAAATGCTGTTTGTGTTAATGTATTTGCAAGCCCGTAAGCGTTGCCTTTATATGAATTATAATCTTCTATAAAATTATTTATGCAGTAAGATTTTACAAATAAAATGTCATCACTTATTTTTTGATTGGTCAATTTTTCTAACCTATTAATGATAATTTCAAAATATTTTTTTCGCTTTTCATCAGTATCTTCTATTCCAACAGCAATAGGTATTAAAAAAGTTGCAGCTTCTTTATTATTTGGTGCAAAGGCATTATCACTCATACTAGGAAAACTTGCATAAAATAAGGGATCTTTAGGCCAAGATGGAGTATCATATATATATTCTGCATGAGAATCAAATTCTTCATCAAAAAATAAACTGTGATGTGAAACGTTTTTTAATTTCTTATTAAACCCAACATAAAAGAGTAATGCAGAAGGTGCAAAGGTCTTTTTGTTCCAATAAGAATCTGAATATTGTCTATGCTTTATATCAAGTAATTGCTCTGTATGATGATAATCAGCACCGCTTAAAATAATATCCGCATTGCTAGTTGAAGTTCCATTTACAATGATACTTTCTGCTATTTGATTTTCAACATTTATTTTTTCAACATTTGCATTAGTTATAAAAGTTACTCCCAATTCTTTAGCTAAATTCTCCATTGCTTTTACAATTTCAAACATGCCTCCTTTAGGGTGCCAAGTACCTAATCCAAAATCTGCCCAATTCATAAAATTATACATAGCTGGGGTGTTTCCGGGTTTAGCTCCCAGAAATAATACTGGAAATTCCAATATCTTAATTAGTCTTGGATTATTAAATTTACTATGAACTTGTTTTCTTATATCAAAGAAAAGTTGGTTTAACTTAGTGATTGTTTTTGGACTTATTAATTCTAAAGGCGAAACCCCTGGTCTATAAACCAAATCTTTTACAGCAACATCATAATTACTTTTAGCTTGTTTTAGGAACTTTTTTAAATGAATTGAAGAGCCTTTTTCTTCTTTTTCGAATAAAGCATAAATTTCTTCTTGATTATCAGGTATAATAATAGAATCCCCTTCATCGAAAAAAACTTCATAAGCTGGATTAAGCTTTTCTAATTGATAATAATCTGAAGGCTTTTTTCCAAAATCATTAAAAAAACGTTCAAAAACATCAGGCATCCAATACCAAGTAGGTCCCATGTCAAACAGAAAACCATCTTTTCTATATTGTCTTGCTCTTCCTCCTATTTGATTGTTCTTTTCAAACACTGTTACTTTATGTCCTGCTTTTGCTAAATAGCATGCAGCAGCTAAAGAAGAAAAACCAGATCCTAATATGTTGATGTTTTTTTTCATAATTAATGATTCATTAGGTTGAAAAAATCCCCAGAGAAAAAATCATTCCTAAGGGGATTTTCAATCAAAACCTAACAACAATCCTTCTTTTTCAAGGGTTTATTATTAATTTTTTAATAGTTTTTTGGTTCCTAAAATGGTATTCCCATTTAAAATAACTACTTGATACATTCCAGTAGATAATCCACTAACATCCATTGTGCTGTTAGTTGAATTTAATTCTATATTTGAAATTATTCTTCCTTGCATATCAGTAATACTTACACTCATATCATTTGAATCTAATGATGAGTAGTTAAAATTTAAAGTATTGTTTGCAGGATTAGGATACATTACAAATGCATTTTCATCAAAATCTTCAACTCCTAATGTTGCAGAAGGCAACTCAACTAATTCTCCACCAGCTGGTAATGCTACAAATAAGCCAAAAGCAGGACCATCTGAATTTTGAGTTGGGTCTAAAAAACCACTTGCTATAACCGCTAATGCAGCTCCATCTAACCCTAAAGTTGCTAAAGGTGCTTGGTATGCAGCAACCCCAGTAGATCCATCTGCAGTATTAATTTGTATGGTGTAATCAGCAGTTGGTAATTCTAAGTATCCTTGAAATTCAGTATAAGAAATGTCATCCACAATGGTTCCTGCTCCAACTCCAGTTTCAACAACATCAACCATTGGCGCATCTGTAGAACCGTGGTGTACTAATACATCGGTATTTGCTGGATCAGTTGCCATCTCTCTACCCATTGCATAAACCTGTAATCCAAATGGTTGTGGAGGGTTATAACCTGATGCACTTACAATTCCATCTGCAACTACTATGTATGTTTCGTTAGCAGCTAAAGTTACTGGAGCTGTATAAATAGCATCTTCTACTCCCACACTGTTTGGTGGTGCAACCGATAATTCTATTTCAACTCCTGCTGGAGCATCTACAAATGGAGAAGCAGTTCTAAATTCAAAGTTTGGAATTAATAATAAATCATTTAAATAAACATCTACTAATTCTGCTACTGCATCTGCTGAATTGTGCACAACTTGTACTCTTGCTGTTGCTAAATCAGCGCTTGGTAATGCTACTAATGGACCCCCTGCAGGTAAAGCTGCATAAATTCCAAAAGCAGGACCATCAGAATTTTGAGAAGGATCTAAAAATCCACTTGCTACGGCTACTAACGCAGCTCCTTCTAATCCAAGTGTTGAAAGTGGAGCAGAATATGCTGCAACTCCTGTAGAACCATCTGCAGTATTGATTTGGATAGTATAATCTGCTGTTGGTAATTCTAAATACCCTTGGAATTCAGTATAAGCAATATCATTAACTATGATTCCAGCTCCAACACCTGTTTCAACAATATCAACCATTGGTGCATCGGTAGAGCCATGGTGGACTAATATGTCTGTATTAGCAGGGTCAGCAGCTGTTTCTCTACCCATTGCCATTACCTGCAATCCAAATGGTTGAGGTGGATTATAACCTGAGCCGCTAACAATTCCATCAGCAACTACAACATAAGTTTCATTTTCCATTAATGTAACTGCTGCAGTATAAATTGCTTCTTCAACACCCATACTATTAGGTGGTGCTATTGATAATTCAATTTCAATATTTGCTGGAGCATCAATGAATGATGATGCTGTTCTAAATGCAAAATTTGGTATTAATAATGCATCATCTAAATATACATCAACAAGCTCCGCTGCCGCATCAGCAGAGTTGTGTATTACTTGTACTCTTGCTGTCTGCGCATAAATGTAACCTGTTAATGTAAACAGGAACATAAAAATAATTGACTTTTTCATAATATTAAGTTTTAAATGTTTTGACAAATATATAAAAATAAATTACTTTGTTTAACTAATTATGTATTTTATTAAACAATAATGTTATAAATAAAATTTATTGTGTATAAAATCAGTAAATAAAGGGGTTAAGAAAAAAAATGGTGAAATATAGATTTCTCTATTATTTCACCATTTAATAAAAAATAAAAAGGGTTTTTAGAAGATTTTAAGTTAAATTACATTTAATTTAGATTCTTTTTTAGTAATAATTTGATCTAAGCCAGACTTAAATATAATTTGATCGTTGCTATTTTCTTTTTCAAATTCACTCCAAATATTACCAATGATTATACAATTGTTTTTAGTATGTGATAATAATTTTTCAATGTTGTTAAAGAATTCTTTTTTCTCTTCAACAGGCTTATCTATCATAAAATAAGTAATCCAAGTGATGTTCTTTACTTGAGAATTAAGGTAAAACAAATTATCAAAAGGAATACTTTTTCCAACATATATCACCTTTTTACCATTTAATTTCAAAGAATAATTTAAAAACATCAATCCTAGTTCATGAATTTCACCATAAGGTAAAAACAAAATATTTACATTACTATTGTCAATACTATTATGTGGTAAATTAGCAATGTTCAATGCAATTTTTTGATAAATTAAATTAGAGATAAAATGCTCATGAGCAGGCTTTATAGAATCTGTCTGCCATAACATCCCTATATGATTTAATAAAGGGATATACGTTTTTATAAAAATTTCTTGGAATGAAAGTTTTTCGATTTGTTGATTGTATATCTCATAAAATAATCCCTCATCGAAGGTATACATTGTTATAATCAAAGAGTTTATTTCATAGGTATTTGAAAATTCATTCATTGCGAATGATTTTGCTTCTTCTGTTAACTGCTTATCTGATAACTTAGCAATTTTCGATATTTTATAACCATTGTTATATAATAAACCAATATTCAAAATCTTTTGAAGATCAGATAGCGTATAAATTCTAATGTTTCTATTAAGCCTTGAGGGATTCAATAGATCGTATCGTTTTTCCCATATCCTTATTGTATGAGCTTTAATTCCAGTAAGTAATTCTAAATCCTGGATCGTAAAAGAATCTTTTATTTTGTTCATCTATTTTTATTTTTTACTGAACAAAAGTAAGGTTTTATTTTTATAAAGATTAAAAAGATACGTTAAAAATGAATTATGCTATTTAAAGCAATTAAATAATAAACAAAGAAAATCTGAAAATTTAGGCAATAAAAAGGTATCGAAATAAACTAAACTCCTAGAGTATTGTAAAGTTTTGCTTTGGTGTTTAGAAACAAATTTTCCATTTCAATTGCTTTTAATTTGGTCTCAATTAATTTAGCTTCTCTTGAATTAATTAAAAACAATGAGCTTTCGCCTACTTCAAACTTTCGCTCTTCCCCTTTTAATAATGTTGTATAATCTGCAACAATGGTGTTTGTTATATCTATTTGATTTTCATAAGAATACATTTCTTGTTTTACTGAATTTATTTTGTTTTGCAACGTTAGTTCAGTAGATTGCCTTTCAAACGACAAGGCTTCTAATTTATAATTTGTAAGTTTTAATTCGCCTCTTTCTTTTCTTAAAAACAATGGAAACTTAACCGAAACCCCAGCTTTATAATCATTGGTATTAAATGAGTTTATTGATTCTGGTGTTTCAGAAAGAAAGTTATATTGAACATCTATTTTAGGTAAAAGATTGTTCCTTTTTAACCTTCTTTCTACTTCCAAACTTTGGTATTTATAATCTAAAGAAAGTAGTTTAGGATGATTAACCAATGTGGTATCTGCTAAATTAATGGATTCTAATTGTAAAACTTCTTCAACATAAGAAACCACCATGTTATCAGGCTTAATAGCTTCTGATACCTCAATAGGAACATCGTTAATCCACAAATAATTAGAAAGCTCTAAGCTTGCTTTTATATATTTAAGATTTGCTTTCTCTAAATTTAATTTTCTATTGTTATAGGCAATACGCGCTTCAACAATATCAATTTCTGGTCTTTCTCCTAATTCATATGCTTTTATTACACCTTCAAGCCTTACTCCCGCATTGGTAAGAAATTCTTCATATAGCTGTTGTTCTTTAAACGCTTTTAGCCATTGAAAATAGGTTAAAAAAGAATTATATAATATCTCGTTTACCAGGAGTTGGTTATCTGCTTCTGTTTGTTGTTGGTATAAATTAGCTTTTTTTAATGTTGCCATTCGTTTATTCATTAGCAAGCCATTAGCCAACGAAACAGAAACTCCTATGCTATACAATCCATCCTCAGGCACTATCGATTCGTTATTTAGATAAACTCCTGTGTTGCTTTCATAACCTCCTTTAAATTCTATACCATACCAAGTTGGAATTTTAAAAGTAGTATTTAACTTATCGTAATACTCAATATCTTTAAATTTTTTACGATCATAATCAACTTCTAATTTTGGATCGAATGCTCCTCTAGATTTTAGAAGTTTTGCTTCACCTTCACTTAAAAGAAGATTAGCTTGTTTAACAATTGGGTGATACATTTTTACATAGCCCATAAATTCGGACAAGGTTAATATTCCAATTTCTTGACTATGAAGTATTGCAAGATTAAAAAATAATAATATGTAAATAACTTGTTTCATCACGAAATTATTTTTTTGCTTGTTTTTCATTATTTTTAGGAGTGTAAAAATCTGGTGGGAACCCATTTAATTGACGCCATAACTCGTACCAGATTGGAACATCATTTAAAAGCGCTATCGTTTTTGTTCCAGATCCAACTCTTATATCTTTTGGCCATTCATGATCCTCATCATCTGGAGATAAAAGAATTCTATACATTCCATTTTCACTTATGTAATTTTCAATTGCAACTACTTTAGCTCCATAAGTACCATAGGAAACACTTTCCCATCCACTAAATACAATTGCAGGCCAGCCATCAAATTGAACACGAACTTTTTCACCAATATGAATAAGAGGCAAGTCGATAGGATTTACATAAGTTTCCACAGCTAAATCATAATTAGCAGGCATGATAGTGACTAAACTCTCCCCTTCTTTAAAAGTTTCTCCAACACCTCCCTTTAAGGTTTTGTTTATGTAACCATCTTGTGGTGCTGTAATAAATTGAAGTGAATTTCTTTTCGAATAATTTGAAAAGCTATTCTCTAATTTAGATACTTCTGCTTCTGTATTATATTGGGAAGACATTGCTGTAAACAATTCGCTTTGCGATTTCGAAATTTTATCGGAATAAGATGCCCTAACACGAGATATTTCAATTTCAGCATTAATTACTTTGTTTTTATTTTCTAATAATTTGTTTTCTTGTGAAATGAATTTTGCTTGAGCACTCTGCAATTTTAATCTTTTCTCTTCAACATCTTTTGTTGCTTTTAGTCCTTCTTCTTGCAAAGTAATTGTTCGATCGTATTGTGTTTTTGCTATTGTACTATTTGTCATAGCTGCTTCTAATTCTATACTATCGCTTTTTACTTTTAACTTCGCTTGCTGTAATTTATTTTTTGCCTGTTTTAGTTTTAAATTTTGCTCGTTTAAAAGAGCTTTCGTTTGATTTTCAAGGGCTTTTACTTTTCCTTGATAAGCTTCTACAGATAATGATTTCGCATCAATTTGATTTCCTGTTCTCTCTATTAGTTTATCATCAAAATAGTCGCTTTTAATCTCAGAAACCCTTAATATAGTGTCCCCTTTTTTTACAAAATTACCCTCTTGAACAAACCATTGCTCTATTCTTCCAGGAATAGCAGTTTGTATGGTTTGAGGTCTTTGACTTGGTTTTAAAGTGGTAACAAAGCCTTTACCGGTAATGTTTTGAGTCCAAGGTAAAAACATAGCTATTAAAATAATTATTAAAAAGATAATTAATAGCTTATTAAATTGTACATAGTACCTTTTATCTGTTACAAGTTTGCCTGATTCAAAATTAGAAAGATCAACTTTTTTATAAAGTGGATTATTTGAAATATTTAACATACAGCAGCTTTTTTACGATATAATTTTTCCTTCTTTCATTTGGATAACTTCTTTACAATAGGTTTTCCAATATTCATTACTACTTACAACTAATAAACCCCAAGGGTTTGATGGTTGGCATAAATAATCTATTATAACTTTTGTTTCTTCAACACTAAATTGATCTAAAGCATCTTCCAAAATAATTACTTGAGGTTGTTTTAAAATAGCTCTAGCTAATACAATCTTTTTTGCAATAGTATAAGAAACTCTCTTACCTTCTGGATATAAAACAGTATTGAGTCCTTTTGGTAATTCTTTTAAAAACTTCACCAATCCAACTATTTGGAGCACTTCTGTAATTTTTTGATCTGTTATTGCGGTATTTCTGAAAGTGAGATTTTCTCTTAAGGTACCCTCAAAAGGAAATTCTTCAGATAACGATAATCCTAATTGCGATCGATAATAATTAAGATGAATACCATTTATATTAAGATTGTTTACATACATATTTCCTTCAGTAGGTTTAATTAATCCAGAAATCATTCGTAAAAGACTAGATTTTCCAGATCCACTTTCCCCTTGTATTAGTATTCTACTTTTCGAGTTTATGTTTAAGGAAATGTCTTCTAAAATATATTTTTCTCTATTAGGAACTTTATAGGAATTATTTTCTAATTGAATAGTCATTTCTGAGTCAAATTCAAGCATTTCACCTTCTTGAGATTCCAATGGTTTATCTACAACTTGACCTAACTTTTCGATGGAAGTTAGCATATCGTATAAGGTTTCTAAACCAAGAATAAGTTTCTCTACAGAATTAATAACCAAAAGAATAATAATTTCTGCAGCAACAAACTGACCAATATTTAATTTTTGATTCAGTACTAAAACACCACCTATAATTAATAAACCAGCAGTAATAATTGCTTTAAATCCTATTAGTTTTATAAATTGAAGTTTAATAATTTTAAAATGACTTTCTCTTGCTTTTAAATATTTTGCAACTAAACCATCATTTTTTTCTATAGCCAAACTTGTTTTTCCAGAAAGCTTAAAACTGATAACAGATCGAGCAACTTCTTGAATCCAATGAGCCACTTTGTATTTAAACTTAGATTCTTCTAAACTTGTAATTAAGCCTTTTTTTGCTGTATGTTGAAATACAAAATAAACCGTTATTAATAATGCTAGCCCAAAGAAAATAAAAAACGGATGGTAAAATGAAAGTAATATCAGCGCGAAAATAATCTGCAATAATGCAGCTGGAACATCGATTAATATTTTAGACAAACCTTTTTGGATGGTTAAGGTATCGAAGAACCGATTTGCCAATTCTGGCGGATAATACTCTCTGAGTTCTTCCATTTTTATTTTTGGAAACCGAAAACTTAATTCAAAAGAGGCTTTTGTAAATATTCGTTGTTGAATGGTTTCAATTATCCTTAACTGCATTAATTGTAAAACACCTGTAAAAATTACGCCCAGAGTAACCAAAAAAACCAAGACTATCCAAGAAGTAGAGATTTGAGCACCTTGAATGAGGTTGATTATAGCCTGAATACCTAAGGGTAATGAAAGTGCTACTAATCCTGAGAAAACTGCATAGTAGAAAATCTGTAAAATATCTTTTCGTTCTAAAGACAATAATCCAATAAAACGGCTCCAAGGGGTCAATTTTTTAGGCTCCATTTTTATCTGTTTTTAATGTTTTTTTTACTAAATCGATGATAAAATGAGTTGGTGTTACTTTTCCATTACAGTCTGTTATACTTACAAAGTGATCTTTTAAAAAGTGCTGATGAATTGCAGTTTCTAAAATGGTACTCGCTAAACTTGCAGCATATGGATAATCGGGATTAACTTGAGCTATCATTTTCTTAATTCGAGTAATTAATCTTTTATATACTAAAAAATATCCTTCCTGATTTTCTTTATCTACCTCTTTAGTTAAAAAAGATTTTAAGCCTTCACTAATCATTATTTTATTTAAAAGCACCTCATTTACATGGGTATATTTAGAGTCTTCCTCAATAGGTTTAGAAACCACTTTAATAGCTTTTATTAATTTTTTATCTGTATCATTAATACTATGAGTTTCAATTACTAATTGATATTCTAACCAAGCCCAATACCAACTCGACAAATAAATTAACAGCTTGTGTTTATTATCAAAATACCTATAAATAGAACTCTCATTAGATTTAATTTTAAGTCCTAGTTTTTTAAAAGTAAAGGCATCAAATCCTATTTCGTCAATCAACTCAATACTATTTCTTATAATACGTTTTCCTAAATCTGAAGATTCTGGATCTTTATTATAGATAGAATCTTGTACTGTAATTTTAAAACTTGCTAATAGTTGATCCATTATTAATACTATTTCAGTTCGCAAATATAATAGTAATACTATTAATTTTGCAAATTAAAGCACTAATCGCACTAATTAATTATGTTAAATATTTCTAAAAGCCAATAAAATTAGGATGTTCGAAGTATTAATATTTAGATTTTTTAAAAAAACACTATTTAATTTCTAATAAATATTGATGAAAAATGGAAAAAATGATTATTGAATGCAGTTAATGTATTTGGAGTTGAAAAGATTGCTTTCAAGTAAAGAAAAAAAGCAATTGCAAATGTTACAAAAAAAATGTAGCGTGAGCGTGACTCGAACACGCGACCTCAGCATTATGAATGCTGCGCTCTAACCGGCTGAGCTACCACGCCATAATTTTTGGCAAATATATATAATTACTATGAAAGCAAACGATGTTTTAAAAATATTTTTTTGCATTAAATTATAAGGAACAAATTAAATTATTATTGATGCTACAAAAGCATTTAAACCACAGCATATTAGAGCGTAAAACAAGTAGCCTTTAATAACAAAACAGCAAGCTGATAAATATATTTTTGAACAATATTTTAATAAATTTATACAGTCAATATCTCATATAAAGAACTAAAAAAGCCTCACATCTCTGTAAGGCTTTATCTAATTTTGTGGTCCCACATGAACGTAGCTGTAATACAGTGATATGGAGTAATGTGGAGTAATACGGAGTTTTTCAACTCTTATTTAATTGTCAAAATAGTAGTATGGAGTAATAAAGATGTATAAAGGTTTGAGCATCGATTGAGAATATCTATTTAAAACCTTCTAATCTATTATTAATTTCAACTTTTTTAAAAAATTTAAAACTATTTCACCAAAACATATCAGGGTGATACATTTTGAATTGAATCGAGTCTTTAATTTTGTTTTTTTAATTATAAAAACAAGATTATGAAAGTACGTCTGTCAATTCTAGTATTACTGCTGATTAGTTTCAACAGTTTTTCACAAACCCCTTTTGATTATAATGCAGAAATAAATAAAAGTGTTAGTGTTCCTAATTCTCCAGAGGCAAGTGCTTTTTCTAGTTATGGGGATGTACCAATTGATTTACGACTAGGAAAAACCAATGTATCGGTTCCGCTTTATACCTATAAAGGAATTGAATTTGATATTCCAATTTCGCTAACCTATAATATGGACAATAGAAAAGTAGCTGATATTGCTTCAAATGTTGGACTGGGGTGGAATTTAAATTTAGGAGCTAGAGTTACTAGAAATTTAAATGATAAAGCAGACAGTTATACCTTCATAGAAAACCCCTACACAACAATATATGGTGATACTAACAAAAGAGATCAATATGTAGAATATAAGGATATATTTTTTGTCCATAATATGGATAATCAATATCAAGATATTGAATTTACTGACGTAAATGACGCTAGGGATTATTTTGATTTTATAGCAGATGTTCAATTAGGGAAATTAGATATTGCTTTGGATAGTTATGACATTAATGGTTTAGGTTTAAATGATCATATATTAACAATAATAGATGAAGATAATAGCAATAGTTTAGTAGCAACTCCTGTTAATAATCCAAGATTGAAAGTAAGTAATTATGGAAGTTATTGGGAGGTAATAGATGAAAAAGGAACTATCTATTCATTTTATGATCACGAAATTACTAATTCAAGTCATTCAGATGATTCAGGAAGCAGTAATCATAGTCCAATAGCAATTAATATGGATTACATTTCTTCTTGGTTACTTACCAAAGTAGTATCTGCAAATGGGAAAGATGTTTATGACTTTAGTTATACTGATTTAGGTGATTGGCAAGATGATGTTGTATTATGGGTAACTCAATATAAAAACATTCCTCCAAAATATCAAGAAGATAATATTGAACAAGAAATAAATCCAAGTCATCAATATAAAATAAAACAAAAAGTATTGACCAGTGTAAAGCATAATGGAAAGACCATCATAGATATAACACTAAAAAGCAGATTAGATTTGAGTATTGATTCTGCTATAGAATCAATTACTGTAAAAGATCCAATAACTGGCAATACTATCAATCATTTTAACTTTAATCATACTTATTTTGGTCAGAATAATGGAGACCCTACAAAAGAGCTACGATTAAAACTTGATAAAATTGAAATTTCAGGAAATGGCTATGGTCAATCAGGATATAACCATCAAAAAGAATATAGTTTTGATTATCATAATGCTAGCGATATGCCAACTAGAGATTCAAAAGCACAGGATCGATTTGGTTATTACAATGGAGAGGATAATAATTCTGTTTTATATCCTAAATGGGACACAGGTACATATCTTTTCGCAGGAGCTATAAGAGATTTTGATTTAGCTAGTGCTAAAGTTGGAATCTTAACTAAGGTGCATTATCCTCAAGGAGGATATACAGAATTTAATTATGAGCGGCACACTAACGGCACAGATAATTTTGATGGATTGCGCATTGCATCCCTAATAAATTATACCGATCAAAATGATATTGCAACAAAAAAGACATTTACCTATTCAGACTTGGTTAAAAATTTTGAGCCTATTCTAACCTATACAAATCCTTACCCCTATATAAGAGAAGTTAATAATGGAATTTTTGATACTAAAACAGCTTATGTTCGAATGGCACAGCCGGCACTAAGTGGTCAGCCATATATTAGTTATGGTACCGTTACTGAGACGATGGTCAATCCTTCCTCGGGGCAAGCATCATATGGATCCACTGTACATAGGTTTTATAATGAACTATCAGGGTTTATTGAAAATAATTTTAATGGTTATGTGATAGAAGAATTTTTTCCATTTCGTAAGCATTATTTTGAGAATATAGAAAAGGGTAAATTAAAGTCAAGCACCGTAAAAAACGCTGCAAATCAAGGTGTAGAATCAGTATCACACACTTATACTACAGATCCAACTATTTTTTATAATACAAATTACACCATTACTGAGTATCCTGAGTATCGTCAATATTTTTTAAAACTAAAATATAATTCAAATAATAAAGTTGCTTTTGATTATGAACAAGGAATTATAAATAATAGTGGTGGTGTTGATGCTCCTGGCATTAGTATACCTAATGGTGACATTGCTATTTTACAAGATGAGGCTTATGCAATGATGAAGCCTACTGGGTCTTATACACATCTTAAGAACCAGAGTGCACAAAGTAAAACGGAAGTCCAATATCTTGATGGAACAGCAGTAGGGACAACTACTGATATGACCTATGATGATACTGTAAATTATTTACTTAGAGAAACTTCAGTTAATACTAGTATAGATAATAAAACCATACTTACAGAGTACAGTTACCCTGAAGATGACTTAACGGATCTTATTAATGTTGATCTTATTGCTGAAAATAAAGAAAGTACACCTATACAAGTTCAAACTTTTCAAAAAGAAGGATCCAATCCAAAAGAATTATTACAAACTCAAAAAACAGAGTTTTATAATTGGGGTGGAATTGATGTTTATGGCAGCCCTGTTCAAAAATATTTACTGGCTCCAAAATCAATAAAGTTTGAAAAAGGAGGAACAGGGAATAATCTAGAAAAGCGTGTAAGCTTTAATAGCTATGATCAAAACGGTAATTTGGTTAGTGTATCTCAGCCCAATGGAGCAATAACAAGTTATATTTGGGGATATAATGGTCAACATGTAGTTGCCAAATTAGAGAATATAGCTCATTCTTCCATTAGTCAAAATGATATAGATGCTATAGAACAAGAAAGTGATGATACAAACTATTCTGAAAGCAATTTACTTTCAGACTTGGATGCACTTCGAAACAATTATCCAGAGGCTCAAATTACAACCTTTACTTATATACCCTTAATTGGAGTAAGTATTATAACCGATTCTAAGGGCTATAGAGTTAAATATGTATACGATCAGGAGAATAGATTAAAATACATTATAGATGCCGATGGAAAAGTAGAGGCAGAGAATAGATACAACTACAGAATCAACAACTAAAAGACCTTCCAGATGAAAAATTTATATATACTTATATTCGTTTTATTCCCAATTGTAGTAATTGGACAAACCACAACAGAGAATTATGTGCATTCAATTGGTTACCAAGAACCCTATATAGATACGTACATAGAAAATAATTCTATTAATTCTGATCATAAAATAGAAAATGTTACTTATTATGATGGACTAGGAAGATCAATTCAAAGCATTTCTCTTAGAGCAGGAAATCAAAAACAGGATTTAATAACTCATATGAATTATGATCTTATTGGTAGAATGCCAATAGATTATTTACCTTATCCAGAGTTGTCAAATAATGGTAATTATTATACTGGTTCTAATGGGACAAGTTTAGAAAATGAATTAAAGGATTATTATAAAAATAAATTTCCTAATGATTTTTACCAACCACCAGGATATGTGCCAGGTTGGGACAATCCTTTTGCGCAAAAAATATTGGAAGACTCACCCTCTTCTAGGCTACTAGAACAAGGTGCACCTGGTTTAGATTGGAGAGCGAATTATGGAGCTCCACATACTATAAAATATGAATATAAAACCAATGCAACTGGAGAGGTAAGATATTTTGCGGTTAATTATACAAATGGAGATTATTTAAACCCTACTTTAGAATATATTGGTAATTACACCGCAGGTGAATTATATAAGAATGTAATAAAAGATGAGAATTGGACTGCTGGAGATAATAATACCACTCAAGAATTTAAAACCAAAAGAGGTCAAGTAGTATTAAAAAGAACATTTGACAGCGGACAAGCACACGATACTTATTATGTCTACGATGATTTTGGTAATTTGATTTATGTGCTTTCACCAGAGGCTTCAGATAATATTTTAACTGGTGGTCAAGCAATTAACTTAACGGCACTAGATAATTTAGGCTACCAATACAAGTATGATTCAAGGAACCGACTTATAGATAAGAAAATACCAAGTAAAGGATGGGAATATATTATTTACGATGATTTAGATCGCCCTATTTTAACTCAGGATGAAGAATTAAGACAAGATAATAAAAAATGGTTATTTACTAAATACGATGATTTTGGGAGAGTAGTATATACAGGTATTTATACCCCTCCTGCTGGACAAACCAGAGCACAGATAGAGAATGCTTCAAAAATACCGCAAGTATATTCAGAAGAAAGAACTACCAATGTGAATTCTATAGGAGACACTGATTTGTATTATACCAATTTTACCTTTCCAAATGTAAATTTGGATTTAAAAGTGTTAACAGTTAGTTATTACGATAATTATGTTGATACTAATAACATGACAGTACCCGCTATGGTTTATGGAACACCAACAGCAAGCAATGTCAAAGGTTTACCTACGGTCTCTAAGGTCAGAGTAATGGATGATACTACCAATGATTGGATTACCTCCTTTACGGGTTATGATGATAAAGGAAGGGCTATCTATGTTCGTTCTGTAAATGAATATTTAGATTCGGACGATATATCCTATACCCAATTGGATTTTACAGGAAAAGTAATCGAAAGCACTTCAACTCATAGTAAAGGAATTAATCCAGTGATTCATACCTATGACTATTTTACCTACGATCATATGGGAAGAATGTTGAAGCACCAACAAAAAATAAATGATGAGCAGCCACAACTAATTTCTTCTAATCATTATGATGAACTAGGACAATTGATTATAAAAGAAGTTGGAGGTATTGCAGTTTTAGATGGTTATACTGATTTAGGTAATGTAGATGTAACTAGTGACGGATTGATTACAAGTACAAATGCAAGTGAAGAGTGGAAAGCAACCTTAAAAACCAAAGGAGAGATCCCAAGTGAGGTTTCTGGAGGAATCGATTTTATTGTTGAAGAAGATAATAGAACTTTAAGAGTAGGTTTATTAAAGACCTCTAATTCAAATCTTGATCCTGAATATTTTGATTATGGAATTTCACTAAGCTACGATAATATTAACAACCTAAACGATGTAAAAATAATTGTGGCAGGAGTAGAACAAACCACAAGTTATGGAACCTATCAAACAGGAGATTTATTTAGAGTTATAAGATCTAGTTTATCGGTTAAATACTATCATAATAATAACCTTCTAATGACTATAGATGCTAATTCCACACCCGTTTTACCTACGGATCATTTTGATTATCCATTAGTAGGAAAAGCTTCATTCTATGGGCTAGGAAGTATTAGTGGATTGTACCTCTTTGGGAAGAACGATGGAATCCTTCAAACAGTTAACTACAAATACAATATTAGGGGCTGGCTTACTGATATTAATAATATAGATGCTGGAGAAAATAAAAATGATTTAGATATATATAACGATTTGTTTAATTTTAGGATCAACTATAATCATCCAAGTGATTTAGTAAATGGAACACCGCTTTATAATGGAAACATCTCGCAGACCATTTGGAAAACTAAAATCGATGAAGTAAAAAGAGATTATTTGTATAGCTATGATGATTTAAATAGAATCACAGGAGCCTCTGGTAGACAGGGAGAGAATTTAAATGTATCTAACAATACTGATCTACAAAATGTGAGTTATGATAAAAATGGGAACATTCAATCGCTAAAAAGATATGGTTGGGATAATGATGGTTTAATGAGTGGTATGTGGGATGATTTAACCTATACATATACTGGTAACCAACTTCAAAAAGTAAGTGAATCAATTTATTACTCATTACGAGAATATGGGTTCAAAGATGGAATCAATACAGGAAATGATTACGATTATGATGATAATGGTAATATAACTAAAGATGAGAACAAGGGTATTTCCAGTATAATCTATAATCATCTGAATCTCCCAGAGGTAGTTACTATAAGTAATAGCGTAGGGACAGGTACCATAACATACACATATGATGCAACAGGAGTAAAACTAAAGAAAGTATTTCATAAAAACGGAGTCCCTGATACCCATACAGAATATGCAGGAAATTTCGTATATTCGGACAATGAATCTGTGAATAATATGCACCTACAATTCTTTAATCATCCTGAAGGATATATTATACCTACAGTAGTGGGAGGAACTCGAACTGAGAAGTCTGTAACAGGATTTGATGGTGGTTCAGGGACTATCACTTACTCAGATTATAATTATGTCTTCCAATATAAAGATCACCTTGGAAATGTAAGGTTATCATACTCAGATGCCGATTTAAATGGAACCATCGATCCAACTACTGAGATCATTGAAGAATCTAATTACTATCCATTTGGCTTGAAACAGAAAGGGTATAATAATATCATTCAAGGAGGGAATGACCTCGCTCAGAACTGGAAATTTGGTGGAAAACAATACCAAGAAGAATTAGATTTAAATTGGTATGATTTTGGATTTAGGAATTATGATGCTGCTCTTGGAAGATGGATGAATCTAGACCCTCTTGCAGAAGATTTCATAGATTTGTCTCCATATAACTATACTTTAAATAATCCAGTATTTTTTATTGACCCAGATGGTCGAGAAGCAATGGCACCTATTTATGATACTGGTGGAAACTTTTTAGGTACTGATGATGAGGGGTTACAAGGTCAAGCAATCGTAATGGATAAGGGTGATTTTACACAAGGGATGTCTCATGATGATGCTCTTTCAAAAAACCAAGGTACTGAAGGCTTAGAAAACGGTGCTGCTGTTAATAATTTAGTTAGTCATTATGACGGTTTAAAAGATAGACCAGATTATGATGGTTTTGTTACAAGGTCTGAAGGAATTGACTGGGCAAAAGCTAATCCAGGAGCATTAGAAAATCCGACAGCTGATAATACATTATATCTTGACTCATCTAAACTTGATTTTGGAAATTTATCCACATCAAATTTTGCTACTGTTGGTAATTCAGAACCTCAAAATTTATTAAACTTAGGAAACTTGGCTGCATCTTCTGTTAATGATAAACTAAAAGGGACTGTTTATGCGTTAGGTCGTGTAGACATGATACTTAATAATAAGACAACAGGAAATGTATCAATTGTTAATAATGAAGCAACTGATTATGATTGGAATCTAGGAGGTTCTCCTTTACGAAAAAACTTAATAAGAGCAGAAAGAGCATTAAACGGACTTAATAATTCTCATGGGTTTAAAACATTTTATTATGGTACTGGGACATTAAATAAACCAAGTACTTTTACACCACAATTTCCTACGGGAAACAAACTATAACATTATGAAAGACATATTAAAAATAACATTACTTGCATTAACAACATTATTGTTTGTTTCTTGTAATTGTGATTTTTATGGGTCACATGATTTAGGAAATAACTTTATGATTTTTGAAGGAGACAAATTAGAAGACAGAGTAATAATTTTTTGCCCTCCAAAAAAGGAAGAAAAATGTTGTACTGGAGGTTTCTATGTTATACCAACGTATGAAAATCATTATAATGATGAAGGTAGCTATGCAGAATACATAGACAAAGCAGAATCAAATGAACATTGGATAATTGCAAAGTCTATATTAAAAAAAAATAAAACTGCACAATTTTGGATAATTAATAAGGATTTTGATATAAATGATAAATATATGGATACACCACTATCAAAAGACAAAGGTGAGGATTTTATGGAATTTATTAATTCTCAAATAACTGGACCTTTGGATTCTCTTTCTTTTAAAAAGAAAGTTAAAGAATTGAAAGTTAATTTAAATTTTAATTAATATAAATATGAAATTTATTTTCTTATTACTCTTATCCTTCTCTATAAATTTTTGTTATTCACAACACAATAATAAGAATGATTCCATTCAAAACGTAAAAAATTATATTAAAAACGAAAGTGTTGGAGGAAAACTAGATTTTAGTAAAATGATAGTTGGATACGGTGACAAAAGCCAAGAAGAAGCTAGACACAAGGCATACTTATATTCGATAAGTTTGTGGGCTTACTCAGTAAAGGATTTAGGTATAAGTAATTATGAAGAGGTCGTTACCCTTTGGGAAGAAATTCATGAAAGGGAAATAACATCTAGCGAATTAAGTGCTATTCATAAAGGTTTATCAGATGAAGAATAGATTTTAAACATAAAAAAGAGGCTGTCGATCGACAGCCTCTTTTTCTATTTTGATAATTATGACCTAAACCATTTTACAAATTGGATAAGTCCTAAAACAACCAGAGTCAATAAAGAGAACACTAATTGAACAAGCAATCCAGTGCTATCTCTACGACTATTTTATAATAAATAGTCCCAAATAATGGATTGTTTTGAAAATGAAAGGGTCGAGTTCTTTTTTTAATTTACCCAATCACACTACTAAGCCTAAACATCGGCATATACATCGCAACAAGTATAATTCCTACTATTAGCCCCACAAAAAGTGTAAGAATAAAATTTAACACATTGGATATGATCTGTCCTTGATGTTTTATTTCTATTGAATATTGATCGTATAGTTTTTGAAAAATATACTCTGTTTGATTAGTTTCTTCTGCTACTTTTAAAAGAGCAATCATTTTTTTATCATAGAAAGAATGTTTTTTAAAGCACTCGTTTAATCGCTCTCCCTGTATGATGTCTTTCTCTATTATCTGTAGGGTACTTTGCAAGGGATAAAAATGAATCATATCACCAACCAATTGTATTCCCTTAACTACTGGAATTTTTGCAAAGGTGAGCAGTGCCATAGCTTGGGTAAATTGAATCAGGTATATTTTTTTTATATAAGTTCCAAGAACCGGAATTTTGAGTTGTAAGTTTCCTAAGTTTTTATAAAAAAAATCGTTTTTAGAAAATCTTTTTAATAAAATAAGTAAGGCAATAAATATGATAAAAGCTAAATACCCATAATCTCCAACAAAATTAGATAGATCAACTATTTTAAGAGTAAGCCAAGGAAGCTCTACTTTATTTTGTTTAAAAATATCTACAAACATAGGCACTACAAATCGGAGCATAAAAAGTACAACCAATACAGCAGTTATCAAAACAATGGTAGGATAAGACAAGGAAGAGATGAGCTGTCGTTTAAGTTCATTTTTACGCGAGAAATACTCTTGCAAGTCGCTGGTTATTTTATGAAGTTGCCCTGTTTGTTCTCCTATCTTTATGGCATGATATTCATAAAGAGAGAAGCTTTTGTTTTTCTTCATAGCATCCGATAGTGAACTCCCTTCAACTATTTCTTTAGATAACTGATCTATTAGAATTCTATCTTTTTGTTTTTTCTGCATCTCAGAGATTAAATCCAGTGATCTTTTAAGGTTGACTCCTGAGTTTAATAACATACTTAGCTCCGAATAGAAATGTTCTTTGTTTTTATTAGAAAAGTTATTTCCAAAAAGAGAAATTTCCTTTTTAAAAATAGAAGTTTTAGACTCTTTGGTAGCATTTAACTCACTAGCCGATATGTTTTCAAATTTAATTCCCATTTAAATAGCTAAATGCATCGTTTTCTTTATATATAAATAATTGTTTGTTGGTAGGCACTATTAGTTTAATAGCATCTATCTTTCCAAGACTTACCTTTTCTCCAGAGAAGAAAAATTGTTTTTGATAGGTTGTTTTTATAAGGGTATCTAAATCTCTTAAGACACATTCTTCTAAAAATTTGTAGCGTACAGAATCTAAGGGAGATTTAAAGACTAGTTCTTCTTCCAAATTATTATAGTTAATAGTTGGATATCTATTAAAATCTAAGGCAAGCTGCTGGTTAAATAAATGTGTATTAGTGGTACTTTGGTAATTGTTTTGAATCAATCGCACATTTTTTGAAAATAGAGTAATTATAGTAAAAGCCAACCCTACAACAATCGTACTTATAGCAAGTACAATCAGCATCTCGGTAAGAGTAAATCCAGGTACTTTTTTAATGTTCATAGCCTATTAAAATTTCTTGATTCTTCGATGTATTCTTATTTTCATAAAAAAGGATCACCTCCTCTTGTCTTTTTTCAATAATGATTTCCCAATAAGTTTCTTCCTGATAAAAAGGAAGGTCAATTTTATCATTTTTATATAAATAGGTAAGCTCTTTGATTCGGTTTAAAACTACATCCTCATTTCCAGTTAAGCTGCCCTTAAAAATATTATTTAAACTCATACTAGCAATCATAAAAACAACCACGATAATTACCGAAGCAATTAGGGTTTCAACCAAAGTAGCTGCGCGTATTTTTTTTAGTACAACCATTTTACAATGCCTTTGTTGGAATTTGAAAAGGGTAATCCACAAAACTTAGGATTTAGCTCATTAGCAAGTATCTTTCCACTAAAAATATGATTTACATAGACCGACCCAAAACCTCTAGTTACAAATTTTTGAGTGTAAACAGACCCAAATACAGTTCCAGATAATTGTGTGTTTCCTTGGCAATAAACTTGCCCTCGAAGCTTAGCCAATTCATTTATATCAACAGCTATTTTATTTCTGTTTTTAATGTTTTGATTAGAAGATTCATTTTTTAGAAAAACAATGATTCCATTAATTCGTGCATTTTTGGAAACCACCATAGGAGTCTCTAAATTAGAATTTTCTTCAATTTCCTTTTGCTCAGCTACCACTAATGCAGAAGGATACTTCAGGGTTACTTCCTCTTCAATAAATATACTTTCACTGGCAATAAAACTACCACTACCCATAAACCCTTTTTCTATGGTTATTTTGGGAGCAATTACTGTTACATCGCTAAGAGATGCATATTTTGATATATAAATTTCTGTTTCACTCTTTATAATAATATTTCCAATATATTTTTCATTTAAGATCAAAGGCTCGTTCTCAAAAATAACCTGGGGCTGATTAAAAAAAGAATTTTTGTTTTCTTCTTTTATTAAAATCATATCATCAGACTGTTTTGGGATATAATTGATAAGATTATTGATATGAATCGTCCAATCTTGATCTAAGCTGGCCAGTGAACTTGCATTATAATTGATTCTACCTTCTATTAATTCTCCTCCATTATAATAATGACCAGCAATGCTACCCGATTTAACGCCCTTATCTGAAATATAGGCAGTTCCTGAAATTTTAGTGTTCCCTACCAAGACTAGTGGAATGGTGCTTTCTGAAATATAGATACTAGTAGCTGGATTAGAAATTTCACTTGCGACAAGCGCCATTTTCTTAAATTCCTTTGATTTGGATCTGCTAGTGGATTCTAATTGAGTAAATCCTCCCCAGAAATTTTTGCCAAGGAGAGTATTTGTATTTAAAGATTTTATTGAAACAGAATCTCTAAATGAATTGCTAGCTTGTAGACCGAATTGAATTCCATCATTGGCTGCATCTATATTTTTAATAAAGAGTTTGGATTGACTATTAAAAAGCTGATGGGTATGAGTAAGGGTTAAAAAACTACCCAATAAAACCGCAATAATTACCGATACTAAGATAGCAAATTGCATCGCTGAAGCTTTTATTTTTTTTAAAGTATTCACATTATCGGAAACTCTTTGGTTTGCCTTTTGTATTTAAGTTTTATAAGTTTTGTATTTCCTTTTATTACTTTTAAACCTTGAAGGGTATCACCCTTTTTAACTAAATGTTGCTGTCCGTTAATAGAGATAATAAATATGGTTGATTTAAAGGTTTTTCCTGAAATTACTCCTTCATAATCTATAGCAGGCCAAACAATTTCTTGAACTGGATTTCTTCTGGAGGTTACTTTAGTTTTTGGTTTTGTATACATCGTTCCAAGAAAAGGATCACTATCAATGGGAAGTAAGGTGAAAACTTCTTTTTCTTTTATTTTTGGAGCTTTAAAATGGGCCATATCCATTTTTGAACCTGCGATCTCTTCACTAGAAAAAGCATCTACAATATTATAGATCACTAATCCCCAAATTATAAGTACTACGGGTAATAATATTTTTATGTTTTTTTTATTTTTCAAAATTTAAGGGGTTATGGTAAAACTAAATATCTCACTGTTCTCACTTTGGTTCCCTGCTACATCAAAAGCTTTCATAAGCCAATAGTAGGTCTGATTATTACTCATAGTTGTAGAAAAAGAACCTCCAGATACTTCTTGTTCCAAAACTAAATTGGTTAAGTTTTCATCTTCATAGATATATATACGATCAGTTTCGACAGTCCCCTCAATGGGTGTTCTAGACCAAGTGAAATTCACTGTAGTGGAATTAAGTATTTCGGAATCTATGGGAGTTAACAGTAAAGGAATATTGGGCGCTATACTATCTATGGTGATGTCTTGAGCAGTATATTGAGTACTTTCACTGGAAGTTTCAGCTCTTACCTGCCAGATAAGGTTTCCTTCAGGAAAATTATAAGCGATGGTCGTTTGACTGGTGGTTTCTTCATCTATTAGCTCAGAGGTATTTGCATCTAAAATCTGAATACGATAAAGGGTTGCATCTTCAACGGATTGCCATTGTAAATTCATCGTAGCTAGATTACTTACAAAACCATCTGGAGGAGAAATAACGATCACTTCCCTATCTGCAAAAGCGATTCCTGTATCTACTTCAAATGAATTTACAGAGTAGAGAGTCTCTGAACTACTATTTCTAGCCTTGACTCTCCACTGGTAATTACCATCTTCTAAGGATTGAGTAGAAGAAGTTTCAGTTAAGGTTTCATCTACAACAACCTGTGTTGGGTTTGTAAAATTTGGAGTAGCAATCTGTAAAACATAATCCTCTGCAAAGGGTACTGAATTCCAAGTAAAAGTAATGGGGTTGATGTCTAAAACAGATCCATTACTGGGAGCAATCAGCGAAACTAATTCTCCAGATATATCATTACCTACATTTAGTAGTACAGTAAAACTGGAAGTAGTATAGTTAGTTTCTGAGGAACTATTAATCGCCTTGACCCTCCACTGATAAGAACCCTCAATAAATGTATGATCAAAGGATGTTTCAGTTAGCATTTCATCTACCAGTACCTGTGTTGGGTTATCAAAATTTGGAGTAGCAATTTGAAGTTTATAATTCTCAGCATAGGGGACAGCCTCCCAATTAAAGGAAATATCACTGTCGTTTAATTCAGAACCGTTACTTGGTGCAATTAATAAGACTGTTTGATCAGAGATATCATTACTTCCATCAATTTGCATCGTAAAACTTGCGGTAGTAAAATCGGTCTCAGAAACACTATTGACTCCCTTTACTCTCCATTGATAAGTACCATCAACGAGAGTCTGCTCAGAGCTATTTTCAGCTAAACTAATATCAACCACAATTTGAGCTGGGTTTTCAAAATTAGGAGTGGCAATCTGTAATACATAGTTTTCGGCCGTTTCTAATTCCTCCCAAGAAAATATAACAGGATTGGTATCCAATTCAGATCCTTCGCTAGGAGCGGTAAGCACTATTATTTCATCTGAAATATCAACTTCTATAGGGATGAGCTCCACATTAAAATTAGAAGATGTAAAAAGGGTTTCTGAGGCGCTATTTTTAGCCTTAACTCGCCATTGATACTGACCATCTACCAAACTTTGCTCTGAGGTAGTTCCAAAGACTATTTCGTCCACCACTACTTGAGTAGCATTTTCAAAATCAGGAGTGGCTATTTGTAAGATATAGCTCTCTGCAAATTCTATTTCTTCCCAAGTAAAGACAATAGGGTTTACCTCCAATATGGAATCATTACTTGGAGCTATTAGTACTAGAGTCTGCTCTGAAATATCTTCTTCAAAAACTTCGGGCTGTACTGTAAAATTAACTGTAGAATAAACTGTTTCTGAGTTTTCGTTCATTGCTTTTACCCTCCATTGATACTCATTAGGTTCCAGTGTTAAGTTATAAGAAGTTTCAGGCATAATAGAATCTACAAGTAACTGTGAAGCGTTAACAAAATCAGGCTGTGCTACTTGAAGTTGGTACTTTGTGGCATCGGTTACTGCATCCCAATTAAAGTTAACGTTATTGCTTTCTACCACCGTATTGTTTAAAGGAGCAAGAACTGTAACATTACTACTAGATAAGTCGGGCTCAATAAGAAGCGCTTCACAGGAAATTAATACAAGCGATACCCATAAAATATAATAGATTTTTCTCATCCAACTAAAATTTAAATTCATTTTTCTTTTTTACTTTTTTTGCAGATTTATAGGTGCCATCACCACAACTGGTTCCAGGTGGTACTAAATCAAAAATTTCAATATCTCTTCTTTTATTTTGTCCCCAACATAGCTCTAAAGCTTTAAAACTGGTGATGGTTCCACTTGAGAACTCAATTTGATCAAAAACTTTATTATCTTTTCTAAGCTCTAGAGATAAAGTGTTTTGTTTGTTTTGAATTAAATAAATTTCATCTGCTTTTTTAATGGCAGTAAGCTCTTTATCTAAAAAGTGAATGGTTACTTGAGAAACGACTTTGTTACTGCTATTAGGGCTGATGTATTTTATTATTTCTTGATCGGCATTAATTTGATTAATAAGAGAAACTTTATCTAGTATTTCCAAAGAAATTAAAGTGCTATCCTTTTCAATTGGGCTTAGAGAATCTTTTTTATTAAACAGTTTTCTTTCTGAAACCTTAATTTCTGTATAATTAAGTCGGACACCTTTGGATAAATGGACAACCGTTTTTGCTTGATGATCTTTTTCAAAAGCATAATTAGTAAAAACACCCAGGGTACCTAATTCTGGTAAATTATTCTCTGTAGTGTTTTTATATTTTATGGTACCACAAGAAGTAGCAACAATAAGTAGGATAGCAATAATTGATTTCAAAAAAAATGCTTTTGTGTTAATGACAATGTAAAATTAAGCACAACTCTTTTTATGAAATGTAGTACCCTAATATGTTTTGGTAAAAAAGTTGCAATTATTTTCGAGCACTCAAATTAATTTTATGAGGCCTGTGAAAGTAATATCTACACAAAGAAACTCTTGGGATACCACAGTTAAACATTATTACAGAAATAATCTTGAAAATACACTCCCAAAGTATATTAAAGACTTAGTTCCATCTTCTAATGCTTCTAGATGGAAAAATGAAGATCAGGATAAATATGTAGGCTGTCAGGTCTCTGAGTACATTAATCAAGAAATCGAACTTATTAAACGCATCAATCAATCATCAAATATTAAAAGAATAAATCAAGGTTATTTTAAGCTTTGTGATGCATTACACGAGGTAATCTCAAAAGTTAAAGGGATAAAGAAGGTTATTAAACAACAGAAAGAAATTATTGTTGATACCATTGAACAAGTAAAAGATATCATTCCTATCAATAAAGCACTTAAAGTATTTAATATCTCTAGAAGTACTTTCGAAAACTACAAATCCATCCTTATTCACCAATGTGAATCTTCTTATTTTAAATGGTGTACTAGAAGATATTCAAATCAACTTTTACCAATGGAGGTAAATGCTATCAAAATGTATATGACCAATATCAATTACAAATTTTGGTCTAAATCCTCGGTATATATAAAGGGATTGAGAGATGAAAATATAAATTGTGGAATTTCAACATTTTATAAATATTGTAGGTTGCTTGGTTTTAAAAATAGATCCAGACGAAATAAATCAGATGATTATAATCCAGTTAAAACAACCAGACCAAACCAAATATGGTGTTGTGATGTTACTATTTTTAAGACAATGGATAATGTTAAACATTATATTCATTTTCTTATTGACCATTATTCTAAAATGATTTTTGGTTATAAGATTGAAAAATATTCTTCTGGAGTTGCTATCAAATCTTTACTACAAGATGCCTGTTTAAAATACCATCCCGATAAAATAGAATTCTTAACAGATGGTGGTAGTGAAAATGTAAATACAACAGTATCTAGTTTTATAGATTCTTCTAATATCTTCATCAAACACCTTATTGCTCAAAAAGATGTGATTTTTTCTAATTCTATGATCGAATCCATAAATAAAGTTATAAAACATCAATTTCTGTATCCCAAAGAAATCTTTGATGGAAATCATCTTTATAAAATAATGGATGAGATTGTTCCTATCTACAATAATATTCGTCCTCAAATGAGTTTAGGTGGAAATACCCCAAGGGAAACCCAAAATGGATTAACTATTGATATTTCTAGGTATAAAAACAAAATTAAAGAACAAAAACAACTAAGATTAGTTCAAAACAAGAGGAGTAATTGTAGTGTGTGTTATTAGAAATAATCAATTAACAAAAAAGTAAAAAAGAAAAGCTGCCTTATTAAATTTTCTTTTATTGACTCATCTACATTTTTTAAATATTATGTAATTGGCTTATTATTAACACATTTCCTTATAGGGGATGTGTTATTGTGAAATAACCGTAGAGATAGCACTGCAACATATTACGTTGCTTTGGCGATGTATCGGATGCCTCATTTATTTTCTCAGACGCAGTGTGCCTGGGCATTCTATGTAGGAACAAATATGGGATTTTCCTGCCAGATTGGTTCTTGGGGATATGATAAATATGGAAAGAGAGTCAAAGCTTTTCAGAATAAGAAACTAGTTTTTGATAAGTCGATTTATAAGCGTTTGGAGAACACACAGATTGAAAACAACGATGCTCTAAAAGTAATTGAAAGTAGAGATGCCAAAGATGCTTTTCATTATGTGGATCCGCCATATATAAATTCTAATCAGGGACATTATTCTGGATATACAGAGGATGATTATAAAAAGCTTCTTGATACACTAGCTAATATCAAAGGAAATTTTTTGCTCAGTTCCTATAGGTCTGATATCTTGGAAAAATACACTAATAAAAATGGATGGTTTAGCCAATCCTTTGACAAACCACTCTCTGCAAAAAAATCTCAGGAAGGAAAACTTCGAAAACGGAAAGTAGAGATGTTAACAGCTAATTATCCAATTTAAAAAACAAAACTTCCTCAAATAAATTATGCTGAAATAATTCTAATAAAAAAGACCCATCTTTTGGATGAGTCTTTTTCTTATAAACATCTCAAATATTTATTCTTTTAGTATGTTTTCTTTAGCTAATATTTCTTCAAATTCTTTACTAACTAAATCTTGTGTTTTTACAAATTTATCCTCTAATACAAATCCTGTATCTGTAAGTGTAGTTTTAAAATAAAATATACTTCCTTCTACTTTTAAAATTTCAGTAACAGCTACATTCGATGAGCCAAGGTCAGGGAGATTACCTTTATCAATCACCTTATACAATGAAACACTATACTTGCAGTCATTTATTTTTTCAATCTTATTAAGATAAACAACTCCATATTCGATACTTTTTTCGAGTTGCCAGTTTCCTTGTCTTTCAATTATCGTTGTCCCATAATCATTCTTCATTTCAAAGACTCCCTCTTTTAGACCATAACAATCTTGGGCATAAAATGAGAATGTTGTAATAAACAATAATATAGGTAATAAAAATTTCATTAAAATAAGGTTTTAAGTTCTCTAAACACAAGTACTATGCCAACAATTATCAGTACAATTATTCCAAAAAAAATCTGAATATTAAATGATTTAAGCATATAATCATTTTTCTTTTCTTTTTTGACTTTTTGACTCTCATATAAGTAGAGTGCGACACCTAAAATAATCAATAATACACCTACAATAAAATTAATAACATCCATATTATTATTACTGATTACCAGTTGTTGTTTTCACTTCATCAACAATTTTCTCATATACTTTTTCATGAGCTTTAATAATTGTTTCTGTTACTTCATTTCCATCTGGTCCGCCATTTACATTACGGGTTGCCTTTACAGCTTCTTTTCCAAGCTTGCCAATAACTATACTTGGCGCTCGTTCTGCCGCAATTTGCATAGGTGGTTTACCTTCTAATAAATCTAGCCCAACGTTCATAGCAGTTCCAGTCGTACTTATTGCTTCACCGACAGCAACTATTTCAGGTTGTACTGTAACAATCCCTACAGCAGTTATACCGTCACCAGTAGTTTCCATACCATTTGCTAAATCTCTAGTAACATCTTTTGCCGTATTTCCAGCCTCGCTTACGATAGTATTAACCGACTCACTAATATTTGAAGCATCTTGAACTTGATTTACATTAATTCCACTGGTAGCAACAGTGGCGTTGCTTCTCTCTTTACCAGTTTTTAATGCTTCGACTCTATTTCCAACAGCTTCTCCTAATTTACTTCTTGCACCCGCAACATTTGAATTGAATTCAGAGGCTTTTATAGCAACATATTGGGCAACTTGACCAGGCAATAGTTCCGCTCCTTCAAGTTCAACACCCATCCCAAGTTTATTTTCTTGAAACGCATAAGGAGAATTATAAGTATAGTCTTCTGCTAATGGATCTATTGTTACAAATCTACCTATTGCAGGATCATAATGACGATATCTAAATTCGAGCATATTGTAGCTAAGGTCTTCATTTATTTCTTGTCCTTGATACGTTTTATAGTTCTGAGCTAAACCATTTCCGCCTTGAACTACGTTATTGTAACCCTTTTGTTTCAACCCGAAGGGATAGTAATTAGATTCTTCAATTATCTCGTTACTAGAGTCTATAACTTGATTATCATCAGCATCTGTATAAGATAATCTAATATTACCTAAATGATCCTTATATTGATATACATAATTAAATCCTGTATAACCAGTACTTCCTCCTCCAGTATCATCTTTACGAAATACTTTTACAGAGTTTGCAGTACCCCCTACAGGTTGTATATATCCTTCTGGATGATTAAAGAATTCTAATTGCATTGTTCCTTGAGATTCGTTGTCCGAATATACGAAATTTCCTGCATATTCAGTAGATTTTGGAACTGGGTTTACGCCTGTTTCAGTAAATGTCTTTTTTATTTTTACTCCTGTTGCATCGTATACATAATCAATATACCCTCCTATTCCATTTTCAAGAATGGTTACTTGAGTTGGGAGATTTAAATGGTTATAAGTGATGTTGGTAATATTTTTATTCTCATCTTTTATCATATTACCATTAGCATCATATTCATAATCATTTCCAGAATTAATACCATCTTTAAATCCTTCTGTAGTTCCTAGATCTTCTACTTTTAATAATTTATTGGTGCCATTATAAGTATAGGTAAGATTATCCCAAGTTGATATAGGTGATGATTGGCTAATAATCCCTTTTCTAATTAGGCTTCCTATATTTCCATTTAAATCATAAGATATTCCACTTACATCGTGAGAAATATTTGCAATCATACTATTAAGATCTAAACCTTTATAACCTATAGCTTCTTTAATTCTGTTTAAATTATCGTAAACATAATTATAAGATCTTAATTGCTGATCATTACTCTTTGTTCTCCAAAGTGTTTGAGCAATATTACCATTATAAAGCGGTGTTCCATTATTATTTCCTTCAATTCGATTATAATTGATTCTGAAATTAAACAAATCGTTATACACATCTATTTCATTTTTTTTCTCATTTACTACAGCATCTACATCGTTAATATCTGTAAGCCATCCTCTTATATTATAATCATAATTTACAGTTTGAAGAGTGTTATTAGTTTCAGGGCTGAAAAAATTTAAATTACTAACACTTCCTCCTGCGGGACCTGAAAATGACAGTTTTCCTGCCAATGGAGCTTCAAATTCAGTTTGTGATAGACTAATTGATGCACCTGTTAAATGTGTATTGTTATGATAAAACTCTATAGACTGACCCTCACGTTTTATTCTAAATAAATCTCCTTGCACATAAGGAATACCTAAAGATGTCGTACTCGTACCTCCATTAATTCTATGTACTGTTCCATCGGCTGCTAATTGCAATCCATAATCATAATAATCATTAGGATTCAGACTCATACCATTGGTTTTTACTAAACCAAATCGCGTTAATTGATTGGTTTGGTCTACAATTAATTCTATACCACCATCATATTCAGGTGGAATCTCTCCTAATGTCTTTAAAAGTGATTGCCAAGTTGCACTTCCTCCACCAGTATAGGTATTGGTAATAACACCCTGGCTAGAAACATCTACATTGGTTAGGCCTGTATAACCATCTAACATCGATATTCCACCAACGCCTTTTACAACTAATTGGCCTAACTCATCATAAACATTAGAAGCTATAAGTTGTACATCTTCACTATTTATTTTTTGTTTATGGGTAAGTAATCTACCCATATGATCGTAAGTGAAATAATCACTAGTATTTATAGTAGGGTTTCCAGTTTTACTATGCGATGTTAAACTCTGAGTTACTTTTCCTGTAAAATCTAAGATGTTAGCCGTGTAATCATAGGTGTCTAAATAATTATTTTTCGATCTTGTTATTAATACACGTCCTTTTTCATCATATCCTGTTAGAGAAGTTATCCAATCTGTTGTTCCTAGCACTCTTATTTTTGATACGGTTGGTAGTCCTTTGGGTTGACTTAAAGTTCCTTTTGAAAACACAGTAGATGGTAATGTTAAAGAATCCATATCTATATAGTCGTCATAATAATTAACTGTCAATATGGTTACATCTCCAATTTCAGACACCGACGTATTGTAGGTATAATAGATATTGGTTTGGTCGGTAGAGCCAACCTGAATAGAAGTATTAGTTTGAGATTCGTATTGTGTCCCAGCATTTATTAAAAGGTTTTTAATATGATGTTTAGGATGATAACTTTTAGAAATTCCTGTATAAGCAACTCTACCCAAGGCATCGTATTTAGTGAAATTCCATTCGTTTTTAGTTCTTTGAATGGAATCTTGTGTCATAACGGGTAAATCCAGTTTGTTATAAAGTATGTATTCCCATCCTTTACCTGGGATCTTCTTTTCGATTAATCTGTTACGATGATCATATTTGTATTGGTAAGCTAATTCATTTAAAACATTACCATCAATTTGACCATTAGATTTAATTATATTTTCAGATGCCTCTGGAGATAAAACATAAGTTAAGTTACCAAAATCATCATAGATATAATAGGTGTCGTGGTAGTTAGGATCTTGATCTGTTTTTGAAGCATCAAATACAGAAGAACGTTTTAAAACTACTTGTCCTGATTTGTTCTTAAACTCATATGTAATTCCATAGATTCCATCACTAGGTTGCCAATTTTCATCTTTGGTTACCGTTTTATACAATTCTCCAGAACTGTAAAATCCATTATTTTTTAATTCAGGATCTTCTGTACTACTATCAAAATTTACAAAAAAGTATTTTACTTCCGATGAAGAATTTGTTTGGAAATAATGCTTTATAGTATGATCTGTATCATCATTAAAATTATCATTGATTTTCCAATCCCAACCCGGAGCGCCTTGTTCTAAAACTCTATTTAAAGGTGAGTTTTCAAATCGTTTTTCAGAATAGGGGTTTATTTCTCCTGAATTTGGTCCAGAATCTTCTGAAAAATTATTTTCATAGTAAGTATCTAAATCACCTAAAGGGTCAATTATATATTTACCACTCTCAATTGTTGGTTTAGGGTAAGGTAAATATTCTTTTGGTATTCTTCCTAACTGATCATAGACTATAGGAGTAATAATATCCTCATTATCCTTACCTGCTCGAATTGCAATATTTTGCAAAGGCCTACCTAGTCCATCTATATAAGAAATAGACTCTATCTTTAAATCATTTTCTTGAGAATCATTCGTAAGAATCTCAACTTGGTTTTGATCAAGAGGAATTTGATAAGAAGTTGTTAATACAAAATTCTTGTTATCTGTTGTTGTTGTTTGTGAAAAGGAAACAAAAGCGCTTAATAATATTATATATACGATGTTTTTCATAATGCTATTTTTTATTATTGTTGTGAACAAGAGCCTGATACTGTTGTTGGATTTAAATCTTCATCTATAAAACTTCCATTGGCATGTATTACCCTTACAGATGCAGAAACCGTAATATTCCCTGATCCGTAACATTCATATCTGATAAAATAATTACCATCTTGATCTTGATATGGATATTCAACATTATTATAAATTCCTTGAGGTAAATAATCTGCGTTACTTGAAATTCCAAAATTATCCCATATATAAGTATACTCTCCTGCAACACCACCAGCCACATCAATACTGAATTTCAATATTTTACTGGTTGCACCTCCTATAAGATCAACATTAGGGCCGTTTGTCGCATAAATTTGACACATTGGAGGAACGGATTGAGTAACCGATTTATAAAGAATTGTTTCATTTACTCCATCAGTTATAGTACAATACACACTTAATGTTGACTGAGTAACATTACAATTGTAACCTACTTGAAAATAATCAAGATTACTGGCACTTACTAATGAAAAACCAGTTGAAGGATTCGAAGCTATTTCCCAATTGTAGGTATAGGTGTTATTAGTGCCTCCCCCTGAAACATTTTCTAAAGAAAAATCAATAATATTATTAGAATGATCAATATCATAAGAAATATCAGCCGTAATAGTACATAGCTCAGGGATGACTGAAGTTGCTCTGTTTAAATGATAATAATTCTCTGCCACATCTGATATTCTACAAGTAACTTGTAAGGGGGCACCATTTAAACCTAAACAATCAAAGTAAACTCTTACTGTATTTGAACTATTTGTGTTAATGGTTCCATTACTACTTTCCCATAAATAGTTATAGGGACCAGATCCTGAAGGACTAATAGTGCTTGGATCAATTTCAAAGTCTATAAAATATCCATTATTGTCAAATCCTTCGAGATTAGTGATAATGACCCCTCCTGTTAAAATAAGCTCAGATCCATCACCATAATTATAGGTGTTTTCACTAATTACCTTATCATTTTTATCAAGAATATATTTTAAACGGTGATTTTCATCGTATTTATAGGTGATTTTATTATCTAAAGGATCGATTATAGTACTTACTCCAATCATAGGTTTATATGAATAACTTGAAATTTGAATATTTGGCATATTAGTCCTTAAATTAGCTAATGCAATATTTAGATTCGATTCATTTGTTGCATTATTTATAGCTGTCTTATCACTATTACTAATGGAACTATATAAGGTGTTTTCCAGTTTTGCCGCCACATGTTTCCCTCCAAAAGTCCATATATAACTTGTGTGAGCACCATTGGATAGTAATATGTCTACAGGATTTCCAAGTTGATCGTATTGTTGATAAATAATTCGTGTTTCTAATGGATTATTTGTAGTTATATCTCCTTTAGCAGTTTTTACATATTTTGGCAGAACAAACTCATCATTATTCCATAGTTCATATTCAACTTCTTGTGTAGATAAAATCTCTTCTGAATTGTTAGAGTCATCTATCATTCTGGTTTCAGTAATCAAGGGTATTGAAGTTTTATTTTGTTCAATTAATTCTAATTGTGCACTTGAAGGATTACTAATATCTTGAGGATAAGTATATGTCTTCTTAATTTTTTTAGAATTACCTATGGAGTTTATAGTATTTATTAATTTCATCGTTCCATCAACACTATACTGATTATCAGTTACTATTGATACATTCCCTCCGTTAAAATATTCTGTTTTTGTTTCTTTTGTGACACCTCCGGCATATCCATTGATGTAAATAGGCAATTTTTGTAATGGAGCTTTTTCTAATAACGGGATACATCTTACATCAGGGTCTGGTGAAGGGATGTTACAATATGATGGATAAGTATATCCTCCATTTCCAGTATAAATTATATCTTCTTTTGTAACCCAAACACTATTATTTTGCTTTTCTAACTTAATAAATTTCTGAATAGCCATCTGATCCATATTAAACATCATGGCTTTGGAAGTTTTAAAAGCTTCTGTATCACCATCCTCATCTTCTGTATATTCAATGGTAGATTTTGCTACTATATTACCATCTTTATTATAAACCTCTTTGGATGCTAACTTTCCGTGTTTAAAACTAGAATAATAATATTGTTCAAATGGGGGGGCTCCTAAGGCAGGCTGCCAGCCCTTTTTACTGTTGTTAAAATCATAAAGCGTATATCCATTAGGCTGGTTATTTTCATCTAGTAATTTTTCTGTTACTTGATAATAGGACACATAATTTCCTGATGAAATATTAGGCGGAAAAGCATACCTATAAAGAATTGATGGCTCATCACAAGCATTATTATCATTATTTGAAGGTGGTGGAGGAATTGTAGGTTGAGTATCTATAACGAAATCAAATTTGCCTTCAAGGGGTTTATAAACGTTTCCATATTCATATATCTTTTTGGAAGCTAAATTTACAGTATTTGAATAATTCAAAATGCTTTGGATTCTAAGACCGGGAAATATATCTACTCCATCTGAATGATTTTCAAATTCAAATTCCGAATAACCTCCTGTTGGATAATAAATCTTCTCTATAACTCCTATCTTAGTATAATGTTCACTAGAACTACGATCTCCTCCAGGTAATACATATGGTAAATTCCCTTGACCAATATCATTATAGGTCGCAAAAGGAGTTGGATTTGCCTTACCATTATAATAACCTAAAGTATCTCTTTGAAATGAAGTTCTATTTGGAATTAAATGAGGGCTTTTATAAGTGAAAGCATAATTATTCTCACCTTCAGTTCCTTGGTCAAATATTACCTTATCAAGTTTTAATCTTATATTGTAAAAGTCATTAGGATATTGCGGCAAACTTGTTCCAAAATAATTATAATTTAAATTTACTTTATCTATAACTGTTTGATCTTGATTATAATCTTCATAGGTCTTTAAACCGCTTACAGCTTTATTTACACCGTTTTTAAGATCATCACGATCCTGAAAATCAAACTTTAATACCTCTTTGCCATTATGAATTATTGAAGAAATAAACTGTTGTGTAGTTTTAGAACTTACCGAATTTACATTTATATTGTTAGGAATTATATTTTTTCCTTCAAACTCTGTCTCACTTCCAAAAAAACAAAGTTTTTTATGAGTGGTCATTTGACTGATAATAGAAGGGACTTCAGAGGAATTAAACTCTGGATTTTCTGTATATGAAAAATAATAAACATCCTTTCCGTTTTTAGATATAATCTTATTTACAAGCCAAGAATTATTATACTGTGAAACTAAATTTGTGATAGGATTATTTCCCTGATCGCCATTATAATCAACTCGATATGTCTTTTCTATATTGTTCCCAGTATTGTATCCAGCGTAGGGTGTTAAACCATCAGTGATTCCACCAAAAAAATATTGAGTCCCTTCTTGGTCAATTATTTTCCATCCTAAAATATCAAAAGGTGGAGCACCACCACTCAACCAATATTCAACTTTAATGTTCTTATTATTTAATGCTTTAGGCTTATAAGGATCTGATTCTATATCAAAGTACAAAGTTTCATTTAAACTAAGAATGTTTACACTATAATAATCCTGTTCAGCATCTATTTGAACTAAATTAACCGCCTCTAAAAAATTATAAAAATCTTCAACTTCTGAAAGTGCAAAATCCACATCATTTGTATTTAATGTAAAATCTTTATTAGCTCCTTCTAAATATTGATTATCACTATATTTTATAATGTTATCTCTAGTACTCTGATCTCTTACAGAAGAATAACCGTTTCCTGCTATAGAATGGTAATAATCAGATAAACCTTTTGCTTGTAATGAAACTCTACCCCCTGCATTTAAATTCCATCCCAATCCTACATTTGTTGCTACTTGGTCTACTTTTATTCCTGAAGCATCATAGGTCAGTGATATAGGAATGTCTAATTCTCTTCCTTTAATAGTATATAAAGGAACCGAAATATTAGGAGTTCCTGTATGTAAATTTACATCTACATTCCCATATTTCTCAAAAGCTTCCGCCTCTGGAGAATTGGGTACAGATACAATTTTACTAAACTGATTGGCAATCGAATTATCATCTTGCTGCTCTTGCCCATAAGTATTTATACTTAATAAAAGTACTACAATTAACAATCGTATTTTCATATTATAGAATTTAAAATTTAAAAATGTTTTAATAAGATTGTAAAATTAGAACCAACTATTCTATCAAAACATAGTACCCTAATATGTTTTGGTAAAAAAGATGTAATTAATTTTGATTTTTCAAATCAGAAAAGCCTGTTTTATCTTGAAAAGAGTATTAAACAACCCCAGAAATAAATTGAGAAAGATCCAGAAAATAAAAGCTTTTACTTTAAATGAAATGCTTATGGTTATGGCTATTATAGGTATTTTATTACTTTTAGCATTACCTACTTTTATGCCTTTAATTTCAAAAACTAAGGCACAAGAAGCTAAAATTCAACTTAAGTATATTTCTAACCTACAGACTCAGTATCGATATATTAATTCTAAATACTCTATGGATTTTAACGAAATTGATTTTCAGGCTCCCCTTTCTGTAAACCAAGGAGGAACAGCCAATTATAGGTATGAAATCATAGAGGTTTCTAATGGATCATTTAAAGCAAGAGCTGAAGCTATTGTTGATTTTGATGGAGATGGAGTTTTTAATGTTTGGGTCATTGATGAAAATGGTAACCCAAAAGAAACAATAAAGGATTAACGATGTAAGATTAATGATTTTTGATTTAAGAATTTAAAAAATGACAATACTAATTAAAATAATTCTCCTAGTAAGCTTGATACTAATCTTATATCAAGATATAAAACAGAGGCAGATCTGGATTATTTTACTACCTATTTTTGCAATTACAGGAGGTGTTTTGTTTTATAAGTCTGTAGTATCTGAACTGTTTTATTATTCAATCCCTATCAACCTAGCTTTGGTAGGAATCCTTTTATTAATTAATTACCTCTTTGCCAGATTCATTTTAAAAAAGAGTTTGTTTAAAGAGGCTTTAGGTCTTGGAGATTTACTTTTTTTTATTGCTTTCGCTTTATCATTTCCAACATTATCCTTTATCAACTTTTTTGTTTTTTCTCTATTGTTTTCTTTGGTAGTTCATTTAGTAACTAGTTTTTTTTTAAATACAAGAAAACATCAAAACAGTATTCCCTTAGCAGGTTATATGTCATTTTTTTTAATAGGATTTTATAGTTGTCACTGGTTAGGGATTTATAATAACCTATACTTTTTATAAAATGCAAGAGTTTGAAATCCCCATAGCACTTAAACAGCTGATTACCTCTAATCAAGCTTTTCATTATAGAATCATTCCCATTGAAAAAATAGGAGAAAAGGTAATCTTAAAAACCGATCATTCTAATCTTTCTCAGTTGGCTTCTGAACTCATAATCCTTCTTAATTTTGAATCAGAATTAAAACCTGATAGCTCAGAAAATATACAGTCTTATCTTACCTTTAATTACCGAAAAACTACTGATGGAACAAAGGGGATTTCTAGTACCAATTTCCTAGATCAATTACTGCAAACCGCTAAGGATTTTAACAGCAGTGATATTCACTTAGAGCCTTATGAAAAAGAATGTAGGGTTCGTTTTCGATTGGATGGAAAACTAAAACAACAATATAGTATCCCACTACTTGAATACCCACAACTTATCAATCAAATAAAAATACAAGCAGGATTGGATATCTCTCAAAAACGATTATCACAAGATGGAAGAATTACCGTGAAGTCTGGAAGTTCCGATTTTGATATTAGGGTTTCCACCATGCCCACACTTTGCGGAGAAAAAATAGTACTTAGGATATTAAAACGAGATGCTCAGGCTGTAGAATTAACAAAATTAGGTTTTAACCCTAAGGAATTAAAACTCTATTTAGAAGCAATTAAACAGCCTAACGGAATCGTACTTATTTCTGGACCCACAGGATCTGGTAAAACCACTACTTTGTACGGTACTTTGAAGCTACTAAACAAAGAGGAAACCAATATATTAACCATTGAAGACCCAATAGAATACACTCTTAATGGCGTTAATCAAGTACAGTTAAAAGAAGATATTGGATTTGATTTTCCATCCGCACTTAGAACATTTCTTCGACAAGATCCCGATATTATAATGGTAGGAGAAATAAGAGATGAAAAGACTGCAAATATGGCTATTAAGGCAGCACTAACGGGTCATTTAGTATTGTCTACCATTCATACCAATTCTGCTTGGGCTACTATTTCAAGATTAATAGATATGGGAGTACCTCCCTATCTATTGGCAACTACCTTAAATGTAAGTGTAGCACAACGATTGGTTAGAAAACTATGTAATTCTTGTAAAAAACAAGCAGAAGTAACATTAGAACTTTTTCCGAAATCCTTTAAAGAATCTAAAGAAATTCAAAGCCATTATATCGCCATTGGATGCAACCTCTGTTATTTTACAGGATATGAGGGCAGAAAAGCACTGTATGAAGTTATACCTATTACTAGAGAATTAGAATCAGCTATTAAACACAATGATTTGCAGATAGATCAATATTTAAAAGATCAAAATTTACACAGCTTAAAAAGTAACGCTGTAGAAATGATAAAAACAGGAGAGACTTCCATAGATGAGGTGTATTCACTCCTGTCAAATTAATGTATGAAGAAATACTTACTAATCATATCGTTTTTTATAATGGTAATAACTAACAGTTTTTCTCAGGATGCTGTTAGATTAAATACCATTGAGAATAAATTAGAATTATTAAAAGTAGAAATCCCTGGTCTAGAAGAAATCATTAGTATTAACATCTCTCAAACAACACTCTCTAATTTTCTTTTAGCCATATCGAAGGCACATAATTTAAATATCAATGTATCTCCTGAATTAAATGCCATCAATATTGTAAATAATTTCTCAGAAGTAGCCGTGGTAGATATATTGCTCTTTTTAATAAAAGAGTATAACTTGGATATTGATTTTACAGGTAATATTCTATCGATAAAAAAGTATATAGCACCCATTAAAGAGAATAAAGAAAAAGAAATTCTGGTTATTTATAATCCAAGTAATAATTTACTAAGCCTAGATTTAAAGAATGACAAACTCGATAAGGTGTTTAGAAAGATCATGGACGATTCTGGCAAGAATTTGTTGTACTCACCAGATATTGAGTCTAAGTTACTATCAATCTATATCAATGATATTCCTTTTGAATTGGCTTTAGAAAAATTGGCCGTAGCTAATCATTTAGAATTCTCTATTTCAAACGATGGATTCTATGTGTTTGATTCGGCTTTTGAACCATTAGTAGAAGGAGGAGATGCTAAACAAAATTTCCGTCCTATCCGAAAAAAGAAAGCTTCCTTTTATTATGAAATCATAGATACGCTCCGTAAAGTAGTAACTGTAGATTTTAAAAACACGCCCATATCTGAGGTGATTTATACCATTGGTGAAGATTTAGATTTGGATATTTTTACAGCTTCTCCACTCGATAATGCTGGAATTGCAACCATCAATGCAGAAAACATATCATTTGACTTACTTCTTGATAAAATATATGAAAGTAGAGTAGCCCAAGAAGAAGGAACAGGTAATAATCCAAAGGGTACTAGTGTGAATTACACCTATAAAAAAGAGGGAAACATATACTACTTTGGAACCGAAAATCAACTCTCTTTAAAACATACCGAGGTCATACCGATGATGCATCGATCCATAGAATTACTTGCCGACTCAGAAAGTACAGGACAACGAAGAGCAGGAAGAAACGATTTCAACACCAATCCCGCTAATTTTTCAAATGGATTAAATCAAAACCAGAATACTAGAAATAACACCAGTTCTAATTCATCTACCTCAAGAACAAATTCCAGCAGTACAAATAACAAATCCATAGAAGATTTAATACCTGATGATATCAAAGAAGGGTTGGACATTAGAATTGATTCTGAAATCAATAGCTTTATTGTAAGTGGATCGGGAGTAAAGGTAGATCGATTTAAAAATTTTGTTACCTATATTGATAAGCCTGTGCCTGTAATATTAATAGAAGTTATGATATTGGAAGTAAACAGATCTGCCATTATTGAAACAGGGATAAAATTTGGTTTGGGAGAAGAGCCTGTTCAAACGGTGGGAGAAGTTTTTCCATCTATGAACATCAACATGGGGGCAGAAACGGTAAATAAAGTAATTGGTAGTTTTACAGGGTTTGGAGCCTTAAACTTAGGATCTGTTCTTCCAGAGTTTTATTTAAATATAAAAGCTATGGAAGAAAATGGTACTATTAAAGTTCTCTCTACACCTAAACTCAGTGCCCTTAATGGACATAAAGCCAATCTATCAAGTGGTGAGACCACTTATTACGCAGTTACCACTCAAAATTTATATGGTTCTCAAAACCCTGTAAGTTCAGAGATTACTAACTATGTGCCTATTGATGCAGAGCTAGCTATAGAAATACGCCCCATAGTATCGGGTGATGGAGAAATAACTTTAGACATTCAAGTAATACAATCCGCCTTTAATGGACAGCGAGTTGCTGAGGATGCACCTCCAGGTATTAATAGTAGAGAGTTTTCATCTATCATTAGAATGCGAGATCAAGATGTTGCTATATTAGGAGGAATCGAGGAAGTTAGAAAAAATGAAACAGGCTCTGGACTACCACTTATTTCAAGAATACCTGTTTTAAAATGGATTTTTGGACAAAGAAGAAGAGAAGACACTAAAAAGAATTTAAATATTCTTATCAAACCAACGGTCATTTATTAATGCTCTCTCAAATAAAAACATATTGGAACTATGGAACTCATTTTTGCAGTATTGAAGTTTGTTCTGTATCTGGAAAAAACCATTTCTATGCAGTAAATACAAAAAAGAAGAAAGGAGAGTTTGTCGATTTTAACTTTTTAGAATCAGATTCATTTGAAGGGCTATCAAAAGAACTTCCAAAAAATCAACATAGCCATTTAATTATTAATACTCAGAAGGTTTTAATAAAAGAAATTCCGTTTATTGAAAATAAAGAAAAAGCACTCTCTCAGGCTTTTCCTAGTTTATCCCCAATCGATTTTTATTATGAAATAGTTAAAACAAAATTTAAATGTTTTATAGCTCTATGTCGCAGGGATGATGTAGATGAATTGTTAAAAGAAGCAGCTGCTCAAAAAATAGAAATTTTAGGATTTCAGCTAGGATTTTCTTCCTTTTCTAAAATTATTCCGCTTTTAAAAGAAACGAATGTTTTAACTTCTTGCTTTGAGTTAACTATTTTAAATGAAGAGGTTGATTATTTTAGAGTTATTAAGTCAGAAGAGAAAGCCAAGTATCAAATAGATCAAACTAATGTTGAATCAAACTATCTATTAGCTTTAGGTGGATTGTTTAATTATATCTCATTACTAAATTCAACAACTTCAAATTTCAGTGATAAAAACAACGGTTTGTTCTTACAACAAAAAGAGTTCAACTTTTTTAGAAAAGGAATTCTCCTGGGTATTGGAATATTATTATTTTCTTTACTAATAAACTTTTTTCTATTTAATACTTATTACAAAAATCTTCAAACAACCAAAGAAGAATTTCAAATCTTAACCAGTCAAAAAGAAGATATACAATCAAAATCTTTACTTATCGAAAGTAAAGAGAAAACAGTTCAAAATATATTAAATAGCGGTAACTCAAAAAGCTCCTATTATATCAATCAAATCGTAGCTCATAAACCAAGTTCAATTTTATTTAATGACATGGTTTTTCAGCCTTTACAAAAAAGAATACGAGTGGATAAACAAATTAAATATGATGCAGATAAAATCATAATTACAGGAGAAAGTAACGATAAAACAGCATTTTCAGATTGGATGGAGACTTTGGAAAATTTAAATTGGGTAAAAAGTGTTACTATAGACAGTTTTGGGTTTTTCAAAAAAAATGTTTCTTCCTTTGAAATTACACTTCTAATCAAACCAAATGACTCAGAAAAATAAAAATAAATTACTTGTCTTAGGCTTTGTACTGGCTCTTTTTGCTTGTTATCATCTTGCTTTTTCAAAAACGATAGAAACCAAAAAAGAACTAAATAAAATAAAACTCCAATCCAATACTTTAAAAAACGTATCAAAAAACACTGTTAATTTATTCCAACGTGAAAAATATGTGGATTCCATATTAAAAAAGAATAATTTTAAAAACGTTTCGGTACAAAACAATTTACTGGAGTTTTTAAATGAACAGTCTCTTAAAAAGAATTTTATTATTAATGAGTTTACTCAGCCTCATTCTTTTATAAAAGACAACATTACCATCACTTCCTATCATTTTATCCTTCAAGGTGATTATAAGTCGCTTCAAGCTGTTATTTTTAATCTTGAACAACAGTACAACTTTGGGAAAATATCACATATTAATTTTGAAAAGAAAAGAGATTTTAGAAAACAAAGAAACAATCTAATATGTACCCTTGTTTTGGAAAATATCTTTTCTAAATAAACCCTCATATTTATCTTAATTTAAAAAACAATTTTGATAATACTTTACTGCATCCACCACATTTTCAAAATCAATTTCAAAAAATTCTATTAATTTTTCTTTAATACGTATGTTATAACTAAATACGGTTTCCTTCTTTTTATCTATCTGTTTAGCAATTTCCGTAGAAGAAAAGCCTCTAAGTATTAAATCAAAAATTTCAGATTGTTTTTTTGTAAGTAAATCATCTATTACAACCATAGAGTTAATTTGATAAGTAAGTAAGGTGTCCTTTTTTTTCTCTTTCAAAATATTAAAAGTTGGGAAATCATTGGCATATTCTTTTAGTGGAGTTAAGGCGAAGTAGAATCCTTGAACAGTATGTTTTTTAATTATAGGAATAACACACACATTACATAAAATATACCCCCCCTCTTGTAGTTTTAAAGGTACAAAGCACTGAAGACGATAATCATTTAACTGCAATTTATTTTCAAATAATAACTGATAATATTTTTTGAAAAATATTATCAAATAATTTTGAAAACAAGGTTTTATTAATAGTAGAAATTTCTTAAAATCACAGGTGGAAATATTACTATACCCAAAGTCAGAGCTAATTAATTGAAAGGATTTATTTTTTAAGCTTTGTTTTCAAACCAAAACGTCAAAAAGATCAAAAAAGTGAAAAGAAATGTCAGAGGAACTTTGAGATTTAATCTCTGGTTCCTCTACAATTGGTTCCTTATAAATTACATTAAGTAACTCTATATAACTTTTCACGTGGGGGTAGAAAAATTTATTATTCCTTTTATAATTTTGTTTTCACTAAACTTTTTTATAATAGAAAAATTCAGCTGCAATCAGATTTGTTGCACTGAATTAAAAGGGGAGTTAATAAATGCTAAAGTGTGTTTTTCAGCAAACGCTAATGTAGTGTTTTTCTTCAATTCTTAAATGTTTTAAGTAATAATTGGTTAATAATTTGTATTAGTGGTTTGCACATTTGAGTTTTTTATTATTATTTAATCGTTTTTTTAAATTTCTAGATATATTACATCATCACTATTAAAAAACCCAAAACTGAAGTTACATTAATAGATATTATTATATTAAAGCTATTATCTTCGACTTTCTCTTGATAGCTATTAAGTTTAATTTTCTTTTTTGAATTCAAGTGACTTATTACACAAATAGCTCCTTCTTCTTCTTCTTCTTCATTTTGACTTAAATGATTTTTAAAAACAAAATCTTTATAGTTTTTATATCCTAAAAATTTACAAAGACCACTTACCACTTGAGGTTGTTTGACCTCAATTTCTTCTTCAGTTGAATCTAAAGCAAGCTTATATAGTTTACGAAGACTCTTTTCGCCATAGGAAAACTTATTGGTTTCAAAAATTAGAATTGATAATTGATTTGCACAATTTGTTAATGATGGTGAAATTCCCAAATCTCTTTTCAATTCTTTTTCAACTTTTTTAAATGCCATTGTTACGATTTCCTTATGCATAATTTAAAGTTTTAATTCATTTTAATAATAATTACTTCGGAAAGATTAAAGAAAATAATTTCCCAATTGTTTCTTTTTTAATTCTCTCTAAAAAATCAATTCCTCTTTTACTTTGTAATAGAAATGAGGAACATTAAAATATAATTACTAGTTCTTTTTCTGTAACTCAATTCTATTTATTGGAGCACTTTTTAATGCTTATAAACTATTAGGGAAGTAGTTTGATTCATTAATTATTCTCTCCATGCTTTTCCCAATTAGAGAGACGTCTCTTCATTTTTTTAACGGGTTTCAATTTTAAAATATCTGAGTAAAAAACTCGGACAGGAACCCTTTTGTCAAATTTTTTAATAAAACAAAATGAAGAAAATTATATCAATGTTTTTTACGGGAATCCTCATTTTAGGAGTTTTTTCATGTACACCAGAAAGTGTAACAAATAGCACAGTTGAATATCAAGATTGTTGCGGTAATGATAGTGATAATCCACCACCTCCACCACCTCCACCACCAAATGGAAATTAGTTGGTAAAAAAAATCATATTTTAGAGGAATGATTAAATATTATAATTTATTCCTCTTTTTCTTCTTCTTATTCAATAATGCAATTGCAACTGGGCAAAAAACAACTGATAGTTCTAGATACTATTATTATGCGGTTTTAAATCCCAAAACAACTCAGACTTGTTCAATGCACAATTACATTATAAAAAAGAATACCAAATTGATTTAAAAGAAGAAGATACATTATCTGCTATACAAAATTTGAGATTACTTTCAATAGCTCAATTTAAATTAGGATTTGTTTACGAATCTGAAAACTCGTCTATTATATCAATTAATTTATTAGAAAAGTTAGAACAAAACAAATTTACTGATGAAGCTAAGAATGGAATATATACCCAATTAGGTAGAATTTATAAAGAATTAAAAAACTATAAAAAATCATTAGAATATTATAATAGAGCGATCTTATATACACAAAATATTAATGATAGCTTAAATTTAATAAATAATAAAGCAAATATTTTAATTGAACAATTGAAATATTCTTTAGCAATTAATGAATTAGAAAATGTATTAAAAATTAGAAAAAACATAAATGATAAAACTGAATTAGCAAGAGCTCAAAATAATTTAGGGTTTGTTCAATCAAAAGTTAAGGATCCTTTGGGGATAATTAATATGAATCAAGCCTTAAAAATTAGAAAGGAAGAAAATGATTTAATTGGATTATTTTCTAGCTATCGCTACTTAACATTTTATAATATTGATAGAGGGAAAATCAATGTTGCAAATAATTATGCTAATAAATGTTATGAAATAGCAAAATCTTTAAATAGTAACTCATATATAAAAGAAGCTTTATCGTTATATGTACAATTAAATGAGGATGAGAAAATTCTTGAATACAAAGCTTTAACAGATAGTATTGAAAATGCAAAACAATTAAGAGAAAATAAATTTGCTTCTCTGAAATACGATAGAGAAAAAGAAATTAAAAAAACAAATGAAAGTAATCTACAAAGAGAAAAAGAAAAGAGTCTAAAGTACATTTATCAAAGTATAGCAGCTTTTATTACTCTAATATTTCTTGCATCACTTATTATTTTTAGAATAAAAAACAAAAAAGATAAATTAGAACAGATCATTAAAACAGAATCTAGAATATCTACCAAAATACATGACGAGGTAGCTAACGATATCTATCATGTAATGATGAAGTTGGAAGAAAAACCCGAAGATTACGATTCTATTTTAGAAGAAATAGATGGGATCTATAATAAGACAAGAGATATTTCTAAAGAAAATGCTACGGTAGATGTTCAAGAAGATTATGAAATGGAATTGAAAGATTTATTAATGAGCTATCAAAATAACAACATTTCAATTTTTACAAAAAACATTACTACTATTAATTGGAATAAAGTTTCTTCCATTAAAAAGACAACTATTTATAGGGTTTTGCAAGAGTTAATGACCAATATGAAAAAGCATAGTAATGCAACACACGTAGTGCTAAACTTCAAAAAAAATAAAAAGAAATTGGTTATTGAATATAAGGATAATGGTATAGGATGTGAATTAAAAAAGAAGTCAGGTTTGCAAAATATGGAAAACCGTATTGAATCCATTGGAGGAGCTATTAACTTTGAATCAGAATTGAAAAAAGGATTTAAATCTATTATAACTATATAAGATGTTTAAAAAAGTATTAGTTTCAGAAGATATGGATGATATTAATGATGGAGTTTATAATAAACTTTCAGGATTAGATATCAAAGAAATTCAGCAAGTTCAGTATTGTGACGATGCTTATTTAAGAATTAAAAAAGGGTTATTAGATAATTCCCCGTTTGATTTATTAATAACAGACTTGTCGTTTAATTCAGATCATCGAAAACAAAAATTCCCTTCTGGAGAACATTTAATTGAAGTACTAAAAAAAGAACAACCAGAATTAAAAATAATTGTATACACCGTAGAAAATCGATTACAAAAAGTGAGAAAATTAATCCAAAAACACAAAGTAGATGCATATGTATGCAAAGGCAGAAAGGGTCTTAAAGAACTTGCTCTAGCTTTGCAATTAGTTTTTACAGGTAAAAACTATATATCTCCTCAAGTAAAAAATGCAATCAACGATAACTCAGATTTAGAGTTAAATGATTTTGATATTTACTTAACTGAGTTATTATCTAAAGGATTATCCCAAGAAGATATTAGAAATTATTTAGTTGATAAAAAAATAACTCCAAACAGTGTAAGTACCATTGAAAAACGCCTCAATAAACTAAAAGTTCAATTTAAAGCTAAAAACACGGTTCATTTAGTGGCTTTAGTTAAGGATTTAGGGCTAATATAATCTCCTAATAATAAAAAACATCTTCCATTGTGGATTCCCGTAAGGATATTAAATAACGGCCTTTTAACTTTATAGGCAGGTTATTTTACATACTACTAGTTCGTTTTTTATTAAATAATTATAAAAAAGCTAATTGTCATGATACTAGCTTTTAAAAAGGATAAAAACACATTTAGTGGAGGAATAACTAGTTAACCACAAGTACACAAAAAATATTAAAGAAAATGACAGTAGAAATTTATAAATGCTTTATAGCATCCCCAAGTGACACTCAAAGTGAAAGAGATATTTGCGATAAAGTCTTTACTGAAATTAATGAAACACTTGGTCAACAACTAAACTTTAGGCTTGAATCAAAGAAATGGGAAAAAGACGTAAGACCAAGCTTTAATGAAGACGGACAGGCCGTTATTAACAATCAAATTTTAAATGATTACCAAATTTTCATCGGTATGATGTGGAATAAATTTGGAACAAAAACAAAAAGGGCAGAATCTGGAACAGAAGAAGAATTTCTTCATGCTTACAATCGGTATGTCAATCAAGAAGATATTGAAATAATGATTTATTTTAATGATGCTCCAGTAAATACTAGCTCTCTTGATTTAGACCAATTACAAAAAGTCAGAAATTTTAAAAAGAAAGTATCTGACTTAGGAGGATTATATAAAAAATTTAAGGGAACAGACGACTTTGAGAAAAAACTAAAAAGACATTTAAATGATTTTTTTGTTCAAAAATTAGCTGATAAAACAAGTATGCCATCTATTAAAGATGAATCTGAAAAACTGAAAAAATTAGCTCTAAAAGAATCTATAGCGTTAACCCTTAAAAACAGACTCAGTAATTCGTTAAGTATGTTTTCGAGTCAACCAATTTTTTGGATAGACCCTGTTTTAAGCGAAACGAATGAAATTTCGCAAAATGCTGATGAAAACTTCAATTCAAAAATTGATCTTCACAACCTAATACAAAATCCCAAATCAATAGTTATAAAATCACCACCTCAATTCGGGCTAACTTGTTTAGCTCACCATATGATAAAAGAAGCTTGGAAAAATGACAACTTATGGATTTACCTAGATGCGACTAAAGCAAAAAGAAATGCTATTAGAAAGTCTGTAAACAAAGAAATTTCTGATTTAAATTTACAAATAGAAGATGTGAAATGTATTGTTCTTGATTCATGGGTGAATTCTGAACATGGAGCAATAAAATTACTAAAGAACCTATGCAAAGAATTTAGAGACACTCCAGTAATTGTAATGCAAACTATTGATGACTCAAGATTTCGATTAGAAGAACAAAAAGAAACGATTGACAGAGAATTTGAGGTACTTCATTTATTAGCATTACCAAGAACTGAAATCAGAAAAGTTGTTTGCGCATATAACAATGAAATTTTAATCGGTGAGGAAAATATTGTTTTAAACAAAATCATATCTGATTTAGATGTACTAAATATTCACAGGACAGCATCAAATTGCCTTACTCTATTAAAAGTTTCGGAAAAACATTTTGACGAAAGTCCTGTTAATAGAACGAAGATGCTAGAAATGGTTCTATTTGTATTGTTTGACCTTGGAGAATTACCAACCTACAAAGTTAAACCAGACTTAAAAGACTGTGAATATGTGCTAGGGCGCTTCTGTGAAAGACTAATTAGACAAGGAGTTTATGTGTTTAGCAGAGAAGATTTTCTTAAAGAAATAGAATCCTTTTGTAAGGAAAAGCTAATTGACTTAGAGGTTTCTGTTGTTTTTGATATTCTGTATGCCAATACTATAATTAGCAAAAGAGATACTTCGTTCTCCTTTAAAGCAACATACTGGATTTACTATTTTGCGGCCAAAAGGATGCACTCAAATAAAGGTTTCTGTGAATTTATTTTTACTCAAAAAAAATATGTTTCATTTCCCGAAATTATTGAATTTTATACTGGCATAGATAGAAACAGAACAGACGCTTTAAAAATTTTAACAAAAGATATTAAAGAAACTTGTGATACAGTAGAAAGGAAAACAGGTTTACCAAAAGAACTAAATCCATTTAAACTTGCAGAATGGAAGCCATCAGAAGAAACAATAAATAAAATGCAAGAAGAAATTGGAGAAGATGTTCAAAAATCAAATCTACCTGAAGCAATAAAAGACCAACACGCAGATAAGACATATAACCAGCTAAAGCCTTATAATCAAAGCATACATATGATATTTGAAGAATATTCGTTAGCTGTTTTAATGCAAAAAATCAAAGCTTCTTCAAGAGCTTTAAGAAATAGCGATTATGCTGATCCTGACACAAAAAGAATACTATTATCAGAAATTACTCGCGGTTGGGAGCAAATTTCAAAAGTTCTATTTGCTTTAACACCTATTTTAGCTTCTCGGGGTCAGGCTACATTTGAAGGTCAGAATTTTTATTTAGGGGACAATTTTGGTGATACAATGGAAGTTCGTATGAATAGAATTTTTCAAGCTAATCCAACAAATGTTGTTGGCTTTTTTAAAGATGATATAATTTCTGATAAAATTGGTCCATTACTTTATGATAAAATTGAATCTGAGGATAACGAGTTAATAAAACATCATTTAATTTTACTGCTAATATTTAGCCGTCCTAGAGAATGGAAAAAACAAGTTGAAAAATATATAGTAGATGTAAATAAGAACTCATTCTACCTCTATGACATTGTCAACGCACTAAGAGCTAAATACAAGTTTGCCTTCGCTGAGGCAGATGAATTAAAAGACATATCATACTTACTTAAAATGGGTTATGCAAAACATGAGTTTGGTGATAAAAAACCAGGATTGAATAAAATTAGGAGAATTTCAAATGAGGTTTTACCAAAAAGAGAAAATCCCGAGAGTTAAAAATCAGTGGCTAACAATATGCATTGTGTATGGCACACTTAGAGATGCTACAATACCATACACAAACAATCTAAACTCGAATAATTTTATTTAAATAAAAAATAACTATAACTAAATAAATAATTAGAAGAATTGAAAAATAATTATACTTCACAAGGCTGGAATTAAATCCGTCTTGAAGGAGTAACAAACTTTTTGGGTCCAGATAATAGCTGTTTTGGTTTTGGAGGAAAACCTTTATTTACTACCACAAAGCAAATGGTGGTTTTCAATGAGTAATGAAATAATTACTCCTAGTTTTAATCCGAATATACTAATTATAAATTCCTAAAAGTAAAAGGAGAAGATGCATATTTTAAAAAATCTTGTTCACATAAAGTTTATGATGAAATAAAAATTAATGGTTTAAAAGAACTGAATTTTAGAATTAGAAATTGCCAATCTGATTTTGATGTTTTTACTGATCCTAATACTGGTAGAAAAAAAATGTTATTGAAAACAGGAATTATTGTTGACGAATTTCAAATTGCTAATAGATTGAAATAATCATCTTAAAAGCAATAAAAACAATAATAATTTGAGCATATAATTGAGCTTAGATAAGTTTAGTTTTTACAACACCTTTATTTATAGTGCCTAGGAGTATTTTAATGTAGTCCTATGGAGCTTAATTTACACGGTTATGGAAACCCGTAATCAAATTAGAGATGCTATAATTAACTTTATAGAATCTTAAATCATAATTATGAGTAAAACATATAAAATTTTTATTAGTCATTCTTGGGAATATTCAGACGCGTACAAAAAATTATGTGAAATGCTAGATGGAAAATCTTACTTTTCATACAATAATCACTCTGTTCCAAAAAACGATCCAGTCCATACAAATGGAACCGACAAAGAATTGAAAGTTGCAATTACAAATAAGATGGCAGGTTGTCACATTGTTTTAATTATGGCGGGAAAATATTCAACTTACAGTAAGTGGATTAAGAAGGAAATTGATATTGCAAAAAATGGATTTTCAAACTCGAAACCAATTATAGGTATCAAACCTTGGGCAAGTTCTCAAACATCTTCTGTTGTTTCAAATAATGCTGATAAAATAGTAGGATGGAATACTGATACTATTGTTCAAGCTATTAAGGATTACTCATTATAATGGAACTTTCTAATTTTAGCGGAAGTGAGTATCCTGAAACTCAAAAACAAGAGCATATCCTCGAACAGTATAAGCTTTATGTTGAATCAGCTGAAAAAGTTTCTGATAGGAGAAATAATGTAAATACTTTCTATCTGACACTAGCAACTTCAATTACTGGTGTGATTGGGTATGTAAAAACAAATGATTTAGAAAACGATGAGTATTTGGTTTTAGGTTTATCAATTAGTGCGATATTAATTTGCATTTATTGGGTGAATTTATTGGAGAACTACCGAAAATTGAATTCTGGTAAATTTACAGTAATTCACGAAATTGAGAGTTTACTTCCACTGAAATTATTTGATTTCGAATGGGAGAGACTTGGTCGTGGAAACGATAAGAAACTTTATAAGAAAATGAGCAACGTTGAAAAAGGAATCCCTTTTATTTTTGGAGCTTTATTCATTTTCGTAATAATTGTAGAAATATGTAAAATCTTCTGTAAATGAAGGTACTGCAATACAATAAATAACTGAGCTAAAAATAAACAATATGAACGAACAAATCTTAAGAGAATTAAAAACCCACTCCAATTCAGTTTTTAATAAATTGAATATTGAATTATCTGAAGTTTTGACTGAAAATTTCAATAAACAACTTGAAGTTTCGGTTAATAGAATGGAACGAGAAAGAAGAACTTCTATAAATGATATAACAATTGCAAAAGAAGCTTACACCAAATTCATTAGTGGAATGTACCCTCATAGAGAAAGTGGAACCGGAATAAAATCAATAGTTCGACTTCAAGCTATGACAGAATCTAAAAGCAGTTTATGTCCACTGTGGCCAATTTGTTAATATGAGTGAAGATTTACGAAAAAAAGCTTTTGATTTTGCATCAGCCACAGTCAAACAATTAATTACTCTATCTACTGCCTTAATTGCTTTGTCTATAACTTTTAGAGGTAATTTTGATGAATCAGGAAACGAATTTTTATTATTAGTTTGTTGGATTTGTTTCTTTGTTTCTGTGATTTTCGGAATAATGACTTTGATGGCGTTGACTGGAACTTTGGAAAAATGCACAGAAGAAAACGAAACAAAAGTTGAATTAAGTATTTATGGTCTAAACGTAAAAAGACCTTCTGTATTTCAAATCCTGTTCTTTCTTTTAGGTCTTTTATTTTTAGGTATTTATGGTGGACAATCAATTTTTGGAGATAAAAAAGGAATGGAATCAGAAGAAATAAAAATTATCAAAGAGTCAACATATAAATTTGTAAAAACCGACAAAACAGATACACTCGAAATAAAATAACTTTTACTTATAATAATCTACTTGATAAGCAATAGAATATAAGTTTATTTATAACTACTATAAATAAAGCTTCATTATGGATACCCGTAAATACTATTCTTTAAGTCAGGTTAATTTTAAAAGATCTTTTTCATCAAAGAATTTTTAACATATTAATTAAATCTATAATATGAAAACAAAAATCACCTTTTTTAGTATTGTCTTGTTGTTAACAATGACAATAAAATCAAATGCTCAAAGTGCAACCATTGATCCAGATTGTGCATATTTGCCAACTTCGGTTTATCCATGTGAAACAGAATTTTCACACAACACAACCCAATCATATTTAGATACTTTCGATCCGATTGTCTATAATGTATTTATTTGGGATATCAGAGAAGTTGCTGGAGGAGGTCAGGGAAATCCGCTAAATGAATATCAAGCTTTAACAGCTGTAGCTGAACTGAATAAGAAATTTAATGAATATAAGATATTTTTTAAGTATCAAGGGTTTGATATTATTAATAACACTTCTTTGTATAATATTTTGGGGTTTGGTGATCTTTATGACGCTGTTACTGATGATCCTCAACATCCAGAATGGGTAAAATCTAACTCTTTTAATATCTATATTAAATATAATATGCAAGGCGGTGGTATGGTAGATAAGCTATTCGAGCCAATCTCAATTATCAATAAAGGATCTTTTATGTCTTCTATAAATAATAGTGGAACAACACTCTTTCATGAAGTTGGCCATTGCTTAGGTTTACATCATTCTTTTAACAACTTCACTCCTACTACAAGCGGTACTTGTGAACACGTAACTCGTTTAGCTACTTTACCTGATGGTAGCGATAATCCAGATTATAACGCAGATGAAGCTGGAGATTTTGTAACAGATACTGCTGCAGTACCAGTTTTTGGTATTAATTTCTGGACAACTAATGATGAACCCTATGATGATATAAATAATAATTGTGAATATATTGGACTTGGAGTTGATTGTGAAGATGACGCCTACCAAATATTCCCAGAAGATGTTCGTAATTTTATGGGGTATAATGATCAAGGTTGTAAAGATACTTTTTCAATGGGTCAAGGAATTAGAATGAGAGAAGCTGTCACACTAACTTGCCCTGAGAACAAACTAGATGATGCTGTTAATACCAATGGACCTAACGGTATTGCATCATTATATGAACCTTATAAAGGCGAGTATTATTTTGATGGTCCTATATCTGTAGACCCTCCTTTATTCCAACCTGGTTTTGATTATAGCTTTATAAGTTGTGATTGTTATGCTGTAGATGATTGTCCGATTCCGTTGGATTATGGGGAAACAGGGTTTTCTTATAATGAACTATCAGGGATATCAATCTCAAAAAACGAAACTGACTATAGTATTATTACTCATACAAACCATAAAGCTATTGATATTCCAATCCTTAACGAATCTTAAGCTTGGCGTTGTTATGATAACAACAATCGTACACCCAAAGGGGGAACAATAATAAAATTTAATGACAATATACTAAACACCAATGTTACTATTACTCAACAAGATTCTGTGAGTATTAATAACGAAAACCTAATCAATAATCTAGAACCTGGGTTGTATAATATTATAGAACAATTTGAGGATGGAGATACTGAAGAACAATTAATTATTAAAGAAAATAATTAAAAAATACACCTCATCTATTTAAATACAGATAGATGAGGTATTTTTGTTTTATATGAATTTAAAAGTAATATTATTCACCTGCTTATTATCAATAAAATGTTTTTTCGCAATTTGGTGAACAACGAGTTATAACTAATTTAGCTGAAGCTGCAAGATCTTCACATCCTGTAGATTTAGATAATGACGGTGATTTCGATGTTTTATCAGCTTCATTTGGAGATAATAAAGTAGCTTGGTATGAAAATTTAGATGGAGCTGGTAATTTTGGAGAACAAATAATAATAAGTGATAATGCTATAGACCCTTTATCTGTATTTTCTGTAGATATTGATAATGATGGCGATATGGATGTATTAGTAAATTCATTTAATAATGATGAAAGTCCTGATGTTGTCTGGTTTGAGAATTTAGATGGAGAAGGAACATTTGGGCAACCTAACGGAATTACAGATGATGCTTTTGGAGCTATAGATGTTTATGGTTCAGATTTAGACAATGATGGTGATATAGACGTTTTATCTGCATCAAAAGAAGACAATAAAGTTGCTTGGTATGAGAATTTGGATGGTCTAGGAAGTTTTGGTGAACAACAAGTTTTAACCATCAATGCATTAAGTACAAGAACGGTTTATGCAGCAGATTTAAATGAAGATGGAAATATGGATGTGATTTCTGCATCTACAACAGGTGACACAGTTATTTGGTTTAAAAATAATGGAAGTGGAAATTTCGATACAGAACAAATTATTTCCAATACTGTTAATGGAGTAGTGTCTGTTTATGCAGAAGATATGGATGGAGATGGAGATATGGACGTATTATCAGCCTCATATATAAACAAAGTATCTTGGCATGAAAACGTAGATGGTTTGGGCACTTTCAATAATGAACATATAATAAGTAACCTTACAAACGGTGCTTTTTCAGTACATGCAGACGATTTGGATAATGATGGTGACATGGATGTATTGTCTGCATCTGCTATTGATAATAAAATAGCTTGGTATGAAAATACAGATGGATTAGGAAGCTTTGGTGAACAATTATTAATCGACCAAGGAAATATTATACAAGGTAGAGATGTTTATGCTGCAGACCTTGACAATGACGGTGATATGGATGTCTTAGCTGCTTCACAAAACAATCAAACCATAGCTTGGTATGAAAACTTTACAATACTAGGAATTGAAGAAAATAAAAGTGAACAAATTTTATTATACCCAAATCCTGTAAACGGTATATTAAATATTAATTCAAACGGAGTTAATATAATTCAGAAAGTTGAATTATTTAATATTATAGGAGAGCTTATTTTAAGAAAAGAAAACTCTCCAAGTTCAATTATCACTACAAAACTTTCAAGTGGAATCTATATTGTAAAAGTTTATACTGATATCGGAGTGAAAACACAAAAAATAATAAAGCAATAGATTTTCTCATTTCTACCTTTTTAAATTAAGTGCCATACTTCCCAAACAATTAAATTATAACTGTAGCTCCTTATGGTATTATTGAAAATATTAAAGTAGTCCTACGTAGCCTAATTATAATTCTTTAATATTTTCCTAAATCATTTCACTTTACAAAAAACATGTTTATAAATATACTCATCTACTTCTTTTCTAGTAATAAGTGGTTTTTTAATTATTCTTTTCAATAATTCAGGCTATAAATCATTCTCAATCTCATCTATTATTAAATCTAATAATTTTCTTTGTTCAGAGTTAGAAAGAGCTTTTACTATTTCATAAACATCTTTTGCATCCATAATGTTTCAATTATATTTAGTTTAAATTTTATATAAAATATAAATATCACCAATATTATTATTTCGGATATTAATAGAAAGAAGAGTATCTCACTACTTTACATCGAATTATATTTGAGTATATAAAATATATATAAACACACATGTGTGTTTATACACAGGTTGGCAATAAAAACAAAATAAAAAGTTCACTAAATAAGTGAACTTTTTATTTTTATTACGTATATTTGCACTATGATAAAAGAAAGCTATGGAAATAAATTTCGAGAAAGATTATCTGAAAGAACTGTACGAAAATGGTAAAGCTCGAAGCAAAAAGCATAGGTTTCAACCAAATGTTATTAAAAAGTACATACAAACAATAGATAAATTAAGAGTTGCAAAAAACACAGAAGAGTTATATCCAATTAGGAGTTTGAATTATGAAAAACTTATTGGCGATAAAAAAGATTTAGAATCTGTTCGAGTAGATAGCAAGTATCGAATAGAATTTATAACTACACTGGAAGGAGAAGAACCAAATAGTATTACAATATGCTCAATTATTGAATTGAGTAATCATTACAAGTAATTACTACAAGCAAACAAAGGGAAATATGGCAACAAACAAAGTTTTAACACCAGCGCAAGCGACACATCCAGGAGTTTTAATTAAAGATGAAATAGACGCAACACCTGATTTAAACCAAAGAATATTGGCAAAGGAATTAGATGTACGACCATCATTTTTAAATGAAATTATCAAAGGAAAAAGACCAGTAACCGCAGATATCGCAATTTTATTAGAAAAGATATTGGGAATTTCAGCGGACTATTGGATGAAATTTCAATCTCAATACGAGATTGATAAGGCAAGAGTTAAGCAAAAAAACATTAAAAAATTAAGGAATATTGAACTATGGAGCATTATCAAAGAATATGTTCCTGTTCGATATTTTAAAAAACATAATTACTTAAATGGTGATATTGAAAATGATATAAAAACAATAAAAAATATCTATGAAGTGAAAACTATTGATTGTTTAGTTTCTTCTTTTTCTAAAGATAGGTTTGCATATTATCGTAAATCAGATAAATTAAAAATTGATGATAAAAATATGTTCGCTTGGAGTTCATTAGCTCAATATGAAGCTAAAAATCAAAAAACTAATACTTTTAATTTTGACAATTTAAATCAACTCTGTATTAATCTAAATAACATATTTTACGAAAACTCTGGAACACCAGATAAAGTTAAAACTGTACTTAATCAATTTGGAATTAAAATGTTGTTAATTGATAAACTAGAGAAAACACCTATTGACGGATTTTCTTTTTGGTCTGATAAAAACCCAGCTATTGCATTGACTTTGAGATATAATAGGATTGACAATTTTGCTTTTACAATTATGCACGAAATTGGACATATTGATTTGCATTTGAGAAATGATAGAGATAGAAAATTTATGGATTTAACTAGAAAACAGAATTTAGATAAATACGAGACCGAAGCAGATAATTACGCTCAAAAAAAATTAATTTCTAAAGGTATCTGGCAAGATATTTTAGAAAATAATCTTCCTTTAAATGATGAGAAAATAAAAGCTATTGGAGATAAGCATAGAATTAATCCTGCTATATTATTGGGTCGAGTTTGCTACGAAATGGATTACTACGCAATGAAAACTACGATTGATAAAAAAATGAAATAATTGTTAACAACAATTGTTATTGTTAATACGAGTTTTGGTAGTTAAACCAAAGTTTAGAATTTTAAACTAAATACAGATTAAAATATAAATGAATTTTAAATAAAAAAAGATATGAAAAAATGCAACATTGGGGCAGATGAATTAATTCTCTGGTTAAGAAAAAATAACATAGCAATAAATACACCAAATGATGAAATTCAAGGATTAGGTCATAAAATTCATGATATAATTGTAACTCAATTAAAAGGTGAAAAAATCGAGGATAATTCACAAACATTCTGGGCAAATACTGATAATGATAAAAACATTGGAAAACTTAAATTGCCGAAGTCTTCCGCTCAATATTTATTAGATTTCGATAAAATATCTGAATTGTATGTGAGTTTATCCGAGTTATAATTTGATATAAATTTAAGATGAAAAAGCTACAGCTAACAAAGCGTATAGTTCATTGCTAGCTTAGTTATTCTCAGATATTCTTTCTATATCTTTAAACCTGATTTCCAGTACGAAAATCCTCACGTATTTATCGCAACGAAATCATACTCTAACCCGTTAAACCTTTTAATATTTTATCTGTTTCAAATTATTGATTATTTGCCATAACAGTCATTAAAGATTGAGTATATACTTTAGCTCCTGTATTAATAATTTTTAGAAACCCTTTATTTATTATTGATCCGAAGTGTTTAATGTAGTCCTAGTGAGCCTTATTTTTTATAGATTACTCATCAATTGGGACTTTTTTAAATTTATATAAGCAACCTTCATCACAATCAAAATAATCGGGTGTTATAATTAAATTACTATTTTCAAAATAAAAATTTTCCTTAAAAGTTCCTGGTGGATTTTCAACTCCAGTTGTAAAGTTCTCGCAAGCATAAATCATTGAAAATGATGTTACATCATATATGTAATCTCCTGTGAAACATTCAATATATTTATTTGAAGTAAAAGTTAAATCTTCATTAAGTTGATGAAAATAACTTTCGTTTTCATCTACTACAATCCACTCTGGAGAACTTCCTCCATCTCCTATTCGAGTCTCTATTAGTTGCCATTTCCCAACTAACTTATTAGAATTATCATCATTCTTGGAGCATCCGAAAAATACAATCGTCAATAATATAGTATATATAATGTTTTTCATTTTTATTTCTAATGGTTTATAACTAATTGATGGATATAAGTCTCATTTCCATCATTAATATGTAAATAATAGGTTCCAGCAGGAATGTTAATTGTACTAATAGTTTTTTCTATATTAGTCGATACACCACTATAAACGGTATTAGAATATATATCGTATATGTTTATGGTGTAATTGCCAGCTGGATAGCTGGTAAAATCTAATTTAAAACTTTCATTTGCTGCATTGGGCACAGGGTTAGGTGGTACCACAGGAATCCCTCCACAACCTGACCCAGTACAATTTCCGTGCTCAACATATAAATAATCTGCCCCACCTAAACCACATTTATTACTTGCCATTACTTGTACTAGACCATCATGTTCGCCATATCCTGTAAAAACATGAGAAATACTTTTTCCAGTATTTAGTGATACTTGCCAATTATCACCAAAATAATCTATTGGCGAAACAACATTATAAGGATGAGGTAACCACCACTCGTAAGTAGTAGCTCCAATTTGCTCATCAGGAATACTACTTTGATAATGATAAGCTACTAACGATCCTGTATCTACAGTTTCTGGCCCAACTATTGAATTTGGAATCAATGATAAAGGTTTACCTGCCCAAATTTTAAAATGTTCAGTTCCTCCATTACCGTAAGAAACTTCAACAAAACCCGATTCACTTATCGAATTACTAATTGCCTTTACTGTTACTGAACTATTTGTATTAGATCCCACAATTTCTAGTGAATCACTAGAAACCCATAAATAAGGTGGGTCTGCATTAGTAAGGGTTAAAATAGTTGTAGAATCATTACAAGCAACATTATCTCCAGAAACAATACCACAAGAATTACCTACAACATTTTGTAAAGCTGGAATGGCTGCTATGGCATCACGCATTCTTAGTTCTTGTCCAATAGTAAAGTGATCCCTGTTTTCATAAATTGACATAAAATTAGTTAAATCAGGTTGATAACCATTTGAGTTTCCTTGATTAGAATCTGCTGGAGTATCACAAACTTCATCTCCACAATCTAAACAATTTGGCTCTATTGCACCAATTAACTCAGCACATCCTGTAGTGTTTTCAGCAGTACCTTGATAAGTATGTTGTAAATTTAAACAATGTCCAACCTCATGTGGCAGTGTTGCTTCCAAAATTCTATCACCTCTTATAACAGCCGCTTGCCCTCCTATAACTGCTTGCCCTCTTGCATTATTTATATAATTTGTTGTATAAATATTTATAGCATTTTCTTGTTTATTTATCTGTATTAAAGCATTAAACTCTAAATCATCATTAACATTGTAATAGGTGGAATTATCAATGTAATCAAATCCTAACTGATTAAAAAACAAATTATGTGAGTTAAACTCTTGGTTTAACAAATCGGTCATTTCTACAAGTTTACTTTCTTCTATCCCTCCTGTTTCATCACTTTCTCTTACAATATGATAATAAACATTTAAACATATTTCTGGATGTAATTCAATATTGGTTCTATCAAAACCTCTTTCTTGTTTTGTACGTTCATAGGTTTGATAATTAGTTGGTGATAGTGTTCTACATTCTTGAGCAAAAGTTATTATCGGCATCGCTAAAAATAACAGTATATAAATAGGGTTCAGTAATAAATTTAACTTTGCTTTTATTTCGAATTGATTTATTAGTGTGTATAATTTCTTGCTACTCTTTTTTTCCTTTACAATTGATTTTGATGATTCCACAATATATTTATTAATAGTTTATAAAAATTAAATATATAATCAAAAGTTATATCCTGATTACGGATAACCATAAGAGTAAAATTTTATCTTCAAAATATTTTCGTCACAACTACTCTCTGACTTCTACAAAAGCCCATTTGATGATCATATAACGTCAGCAGATTATTTTCATCTAACAGTTTAGTCCAATTAGTAATACTCTCCACACTCGCATTTAATCGATTTGCGGTGTAGGCCCTACTGGCAAAATACTTTCTTTCTCCTTTACTAATAGAATTATATTCTCCCCATAATAATTTTGCTCCTGTCGTAAGTGTTTTATGATTGTAAACTTGATAAGGAAGTAATATCTCCCTTAAGTCTTTTACTTTCGATTGTTTGTAAAGATTTGTTATATAATATTTTCCCTGTTTTCTCTCAATATAACCTTGTTTGATAAGTTTTCTACGACTGTATGAAATGATATTAGGATGTATATTAAACATTTTACCAATGTTTGTATTCGACATTTTTGTGTAACCTAATTTTTTACTTAACGTATAATCCAATCCTAAAATTAATTTCTGATTAAAAGAAAGGTTTTTGTCTGATAATATTTTTGAGTGGATTCTTAATGAAAGTTGTTTCCTATCGTGTTTTTGATGATTGTAGTCCATAGTTTTATTGTTACCAAAAGGGAGTTGTCTACAGCTATATGACGCTCCCTTTTTATTTTATTACACTGTAACTATCACTATAAAATCTTATAATCACCAATATTGCACTTCATCTATAATATTTGATGATCTTTAAGTGTATTTTACACCAATTTTGCACTTCAATATCACCATTTTTGCACCGCATTATCACCAAATTTGCATTTCAATAACACCATTTTTGCACTTATAATTAAAGAACTATTTAAAAAAATAATTAAAAAATGTATTGTAAAAAAAAAGGGCGCTATTGTACAACTACGTTGTCCAATTACAGTTACAAGAATAACTTTGTTGGCCAGCTTCGCCGTCCAACTGACAGTTATTCTTTTTATCGATTTTGATTAATAGTTTGAAAGGAAGGATATTTTACTTTCCAATTAATACGGTTTATATAATACTTACTGTAAAATTAGATATAGCTTATAAATTCATTCAAGATGAAGTTTCACAGTAGAGCATTTAATTTTAACAATATTTATGCTATGAAATATGTATTGTGCTCAGAAAGAAAAATTACTTGATTAATTTCAATTGCTTTAGACAATTACATATCATCCAAATGCATAAGTACACAAAAATTATCTTTAGGCTTATACTTCCCTGACTCAATTTGTTTCTTACTTAGTTGATCACAGATAAATAGAGCGCAATCATTTCTTCTACTATAGAAACAATGTCTATACGAAATCCCGTTGTGTTCCTCTGCCATAAGCAGAATGAAATCGTAGATATACACTATTTCATCAATTGTAAGAAGTTCAAATACCTTATCACTTACGGTAAAGTCACCATTAAAAAAATAGTCTTTTTCATCGTCCTTTGGCATATAGCCAACTACGTATTGAATAGAAGGTGCTTGTTGTGTTATCATATCTTAAGTTTTATACTTAAATATCCTCCTTATTTCTCTAAAAATAACCGTTGTATATGTTTTTTATTTAGGCGGTCTTTACACCTGCCAGACACCCTATCACTTATAAGTAGAGTTTAGCGAAGAGGTTATGTCGTATTTCTTTTTAATGTTACTTAAATCACCGGAGAGTATAAGTAACACAAGTTTCTTTGAGTGTCTTCCTCTATAAAAAAAGACACTGAAAGTAAACTTTAATTTAATGTTACTTTTAAAAATGATCGCAAACCCAATTGATGACAAGTGTAAATTTTACAATGAAGTCAACCCAAAGAGTTTTACATTTAAAGCATACGTTAAATACGTCTCAATTAAAAATAGTTATTTAATCGCATACTGGAATCACGATTATATCGAAACAAAAATCTATTTAAATAAGAAGAAAATATCAAAAAGTCAACTTGAGGAACTAAGATCACTTGTTGTGTCTATTGATCTAAGTCCTTCTAATAATGAAACCCCTAAAGACATTAAAATTATTGCTGATGGAGTTTGTGGGTTATATATACCAAAAGCAGAGTTTTTTGTGAAAAACGCAATAATTATACAAACCTTTGACTCTGAAGGATATCAATTAATATATCTATAAAACAATAAATTATCTCACTATTAGTTAATTAAGTTTATTAGAAATAACACATGTCTTTTTATTGTTTTATTTGTTAAAAGAAGTTTATAGCATCTAGTTTTAAACCACACTTATTTGTCTATATCCAATTGTAATTAGTATTCCGCCAAATAAGGTAATTGAAGCTATAATAACACCTGGGATTGCTCCTGATGTATAGTCAAGAAAAATAACAATAGATGATAATACGATTATTCCAAAACCAATATTTTTGAAAAAACCAATAATTGACAAAATTCCAACAATCAACATCAATAAAAATGTGAAAAACATAATCCAAAAATCTGTACCTGCAGCTATTGGTGACTCTATAATACTTACAAATAAAATGTTTGTTATCAATCCAAAAAAATAATAGAAAAATGTTGCCAACAAAACTATAATACTTCCATAATTTTTCAATGCAGATTTTTTTAAAACAAATGCTAAAAGAATTGATAATAAAACTATTGTGCCACTTATATATAAATATGGGTTTAATTCACCAATAACCGAACTATTCTTTTCTTTAATTGAAGATTTAGGTTTTAAATACTTACCAGAAACATAGCCTATATCTCCCTCAAAATTTATTTTAAACCATCTACTGTGATTTGAGATCAATTCTACATTATCTCCCTTGTTCAATACAAACAAAACAGGATATTTTGTTCCTGCTCCACTTCTTACATTTAACGTTGTTGTTGAATAGTACTGATTATCTAAATTCTTCTCTGCCATATTTTGATGAGGTATTAATTCAGAGTTTTCAATTACATCTTCTTTCAATATTTCTTCAGAATCTCGATAAACCGTTATATGACCTTTAGGATAATTTTTATTTAGTACATTAACGTAACATTTATATGCAAACTCCCCAGATTTAAATATATAGTAATGATTCCCTAATTGACCATCTGCTACATATTCGCCATTTGACAAAACTAAATCTGGATTTTTCGACAGCGATTTTTCTTTATTCCAAGACGAATATTGATAAGTGTTCTTATTTAATTTATCAATAGCTATAAAATAGTTTTCAGTTTCCCAATACAATATTGATTTCTGACTATTTTGATTATTATCAATCTTTGTAGGTAATATTGAAGAGGGTAATTTATTGTATGTAAAAAGCAACACTACAGCTAATAAGAAGAATGTCAAAGTTAGAGCCTTTACTTTGGAGCTGTACCTGTTAACGTTCTTACTATCCTGTGTGGTTTCCTGAATCCTAATAGAAGAACCTACATTTGAAGATTTATTTGAGTCATTTTCAAAATTATTGGAATTAAATTGTTTCAGTAAGCTCAACGATAATTCCTTATTATAACTATTTATTAAGGATGGCAATCTAAACCAATCAATAAGCCACCAAAGCATTAAGCCGCCAAGTGTGGTAATAAAAGCAATTTGTAAACCCCATTTTTTTATATATCCATAATGCCACCCAAAAAAAAACAATAATAAATAAGCTACGAAGATCGATTTCTTTTTACGATTATATAATTCATAATAAACACTTTTTTCAGTATCCGATAAATTCAAAAGCTTTTGTTGAACTAATAGAGGGACTTGTGATTTCATTTTGTTGAGTTTGTATCACTCAACCCCTTAGTGAAGATTGTATAAAAAAAAGAAGCGTGGGGTTTCAAACCTTATCTACTTCAAGGTATCGCCAGACACCCTACCACAAACAAGTACTAACCCACGCCTAAGCGTGAGCATTAGAAACTTGTTATCCTTGTGGTTATAAAAACTGGCGATTTTCAAAGTAGGAACAACAGCTAACGCTACATCTATATATTTACTTTTCTATTTTCTTATAGTTATCGATTTTGTAAATGTAAAAATACGACTAAATATCAAATTCTTACCTCTTATTTATATCAGAAAACATAAAGCTTAACTCATTAATGTTCCAATATATACTCTATTACTTTCTTTAGATATATTAATTAATTCCATTTATTATAATACCCAACCATTTATTACATAGCATTTAGAATTATTGGATTTAAAAGATAGATTTAATAAATCTTATAAGTTAAAATATTACAAGGTTACGGATATCCGTAACCATTATATACACCTTATATATAGCTTTGATTTTAAGTATATGTATTTACTAATTTTAAAAATGTTATTATGAAATTAACCCCTCTATTATTTGTATTGACTTTATTATTGAGTTTTAATTGTTATTCACAAGAAAAGAAAAGTTATTATGTTGTTTTAAAAGAAGGTGTTGATTTAGGTGTAATACAAGAAACTATTAACCCTGATCAAACTATCTCTATAACAACAAATAAAAATGATTTTTCAGAATTTATTAATTCTAAACAAGCATATCGCTTTAAAAAAGAATTTAAAACATTTGTTACTCCAATTTTACAAAGATATTATTCTATAACTCTTTCTGAAAATGAAGATATATTAGATTTTATACAAAGAGATGATATTGAAAAGTTTTATGAAATAATTGAACCTGAATATTTAAGTCATTACCCTAATGATTATATAGAGCCAGTTTATGAAAATTTACCAAATACAGGTTTAGATCTAATAAATGCTCCACTTGCTTGGTCTATAACTAAAGGAGATCCAGAAATAATAGTTGGAGTTGTTGATTCTCAATTTGATATAACCCACGAAGATATGCAAGGTCAAATTTATGATAATTTAGATGACTGGCCTGATGGAAATAGTTATCACGGATTATCTGTTGCAAGTTTAGTAGCTGGAAAAACTAATAATGGAATTGGAATGTCAAGTATAGGATATAATACAAGAGTAATTACAGCAGATAGGTATCCTACAACATTACAAAGGTTTTTTGAGCTTTCTGAAATGGATGAAGTAAAAGTATTAAATTGTAGTTGGATTTACTGTTCTCTTGACCCCGATATAATAGATGCTATTAATGAAGTAGTAACATTAAAGAATAAATTAGTTGTTGCAGGAGCTGGAAATGGACTAAATGGTAATAGTTGCGGGAGTGATGGTCATGGTTACTCATATCCAGCTTCATTAGAGAATGTAATATCTGTAACTACGGTAGGAAATAGATACCCTATAGGTTACGTAAATCCAGATTTACCAGCTTATCGTTCTTGGAAAGATGTTCATAATTTTTTCCCAGACAATCCTAACAATAACGATTCTCATACTCATAATGATAAAATCAACGTTTGTGCTCCTTCTCAATATATTTTTTATGCAACAGACGATTATGTAGAATTTCCTTCGGGATATAAATTGAGTGGAGCAACTTCTTCAGCAGCACCTATTGTTTCTGGGCTAGGAGCTCTATTATTTGCTATTAATCCTAACCTAACAGCCGTTGAAGTTAAAGATATAATAATGAACACTGCAGATGACATTTACTATATACCCTATAACCAAGAATATGATGGACTACTAGGAACAGGAAGAATAAATGCATATCGAGCAGTAAAAACTGCAAAATGCATGTTAGAACCAACAACAGGAATCGATTTAGCCATGCAAAATTCTGATGTTGATGTTTTTGAAGAACCTGATACTGAAACTGAATTTCCTTGGAATAGCAAAGACATTTGGATTAGAAATCAAGATGATGGTTTAATAATAAAAGAACATCAAAATCCAGAATATGATCCGAGTAACCCAAAATATGTATATGTTAGGGTAACTAATAATAGTTGTGAAGCCACTACTGGAAATGATCCTTTAAAATTATATTGGGCTAAAGCCAATACAGCTCTTAATTGGGATGAATTTTGGACAGGTCAAGTTACTATAGATGGTGTTTCAATGGGAGATCATATTGCTACCTTGAATATACCTCCATTAGGTATAGGTGAAGAAGCAATTGTAAAATTTGAATGGAATGATATGCCAAACCCTGATGATTATATTGGTATTAATGAAAACCCTTGGCACTTCTGTTTATTAGCTAGAATAGATTCTCCTAATGATCCAATGACTTTTCCAGAAGGAGAATTTATTACACAAAATGTATTAAATAATAATAACATTGCTTGGAAAAACACAACAATAGTTGATTATATACCCAATGAACCATCACCTACTATAAGTGCAGTAGCCGTTGGTAATTATTTTGATCAACAACAATCATATACATTAGAATTAGTTAATGATACAGACGAACCGGGTAAAGCTATTTATGAAGAGGCAGAAGTAGCTGTAGAAATGGATTCAATACTTTATAATGCTTGGGTAAGAGGAGGTAAACTTGGTCAAAATTTCGACTCCACAAAAGTGGCTTCAAGACAAATAGTTACTGGTAATAATATGAAGTTTGAAAACATTGTTTTTGAACCTAATGAAATAGGAACACTTAATTTATCATTTAATTTTCTCACAAAAGAGTTAACATCTAAAAGAAATTTTGTGTACCATCTTGTTCAAAGAGACGCTGTAACTAATGAATTAATAGGAGGAGAAACCTATGAGGTCAATAAAAAACCAAGAGATGCATTCTTTGCAGATGCAGGAAATGATGAAGAGATAGATAAAAATGAAACTATAACCATAAGTGCAGATAATATAAATGAAGACGCTGTATATAACTGGTATGACCCAGAAGGCAATCTAATTTATACTGGTACAGATTTAACTGTTTCTCCAGATGTGACAAAGAGGTATAAATTAGAAATCATATCTAATATAGATGGATTTAAGGATTATGATGAAGTAGAAATAACAGTAAATCCTTATAAAATTGAAAGCTTAGTACCTAATCCTGCTAGTAGTCAAGTAACAGTAAATTATTTATCAGATGGAGCAACATCAGCTTATGTAATGGTGGTAAATATGAATACAGGTAGTAGTGATAATTATATTTTGGATGTTCAACAGGCAAGTACTACTATAAATATTTCTAACTTTACATCTGGGATGTACAACATTATATTAGTTTGCGATGGTGAAGTTTATAATTCAAAAACCTTAATAAAACAATAGATTATGAAAGCTTTATTTATATTATTTCTATCATTATTTTTTATCAATATTAGCAATGCCCAAGACCCTCAATTATTCGAAAATGATTGGTATTTACAGAAAATTATAATTGATAACAATGATTATTATCCTCCTAATATTATTGGTGAACAAATAAATGGAAGAATTTATTTTTTTGATGAATTTGATGTAATAAATATAAATTTTTGTGGAAGTATTGAGGGGTTAATTAATTACGAGGTTGATGATGACTTATTTACACTTGATGATTATCCTAGTATAACAATAGGAGATTGTTCAAGCTCAGAAAATAACAGTTTTTCATTAATGTATTTTACAGTTTATTTTAGTAATGGTAGTGATATCGCATTTAATCCTTTTAATTATATAATAGAAAATGATACCGATAATCTAAGACTAACTATTGAAAATAATAATGGTGATAAAGCTATTTATGGTAATACACTACTATCAACTCATGAAGTTAGATTAGAAGATTTTAACATCACCCCAAACCCAGCAAGTAATTTAATAAATATTAAATACACTAATAAACTTAATATAAACAAGGTTTTAGTTTATGATACAATAGGTAGATTAGTCTTAGAACAATCTAATCCAAACAATCAAATAGATATATCTAATCTATCTAGTGGTTTATTATTTGTACAAATAGAAACAAATAATGGTACTATAACTAAGAAAGTAATTAAAGATTAATTTGTGAGAGTTTAATAAACTCTTTTAGCCACTCATTTAGATTTTATTTAAGGGAGAACATACAAATTTTCACTACAAGACTGGAATTATTTTAAAAGTACAATTAATACAAAAGTATTGTTAAATTTTCTGGGTTGGTAGTCCTTATAGATCTATGGATCACTTAATATTACTTACATTTTCAGTGTACTCATTAAAAGATAGATTCAAAGTGCTCAATTATATGCTAAAAAATAAAATTATAAATTAAACATTCTTAACTTTGAATTAGATACATTAATATAATATTCAAAAAGGTGCATTTGTTTTTAATAATTGGAAGATCAAGGTAACTTTTTGATATATAATTTAGAATTAAACCCCTAGTAGGAAGTTCATTCAATTATTAGTAATAAGCAAAAAAACTATCGTAAATTAAAAAAATGAATAGAGTAATATTAATTGGAAATGGTTTTGATTTAGCTCACGGAATGAAAACCTCTTACCAAGATTTCCTTAACGACTTTTGGAAAAATACCGTGAACAGTGTTCGTAAAAGCGAAGGAAAGGAAATTTACGAAGATGAATTTATTATTGTAAAAAATGTACCTACACAATGGCTGTCAGAAATTAGTTATGATAGTTTTACAAAAGACCTCGAAAGGTCAAAAACCAAAATAGAGTTTAAGAATATATTTTTAAATAACGTTTCAGAAAAGAATTGCATCCAAAATTGGGTGGATATTGAAAACGAATATTACGAATTACTAAAAAATTCGATTGACAAAAAAGATAACATTGATTATAGCATATATCAATTGAACAAAGACTTCTCTAAAGTAAAAGATTTACTTATTGATTATTTGATAAAAGTAGAGCGAGATTTTGATTCAAATATAGGTCCAAATGTTTTTAGAATTAAATACCGAATTAACGAAAGCATTTTTTCTGCATTTAAAATGAGAGATTTTACAGAAGCTTCTTTTAATATAAAATGTAAAGAAGAGTTTAAAAAATATCAAACTAATGCAAAAGCGTTCGAAACAAGAGATATAGACCAAACTGATTTGACCAAAAAACAATTTTCTCTTATTCAAAATATAGGAACTTCAGCATCGTATGAAAAATTTAAAAAATTTATGTTGGAAACAGATGCTTATTTATTCTTTGAATTGTTACCTGACAATACATTAATCTTAAATTTCAATTATACTTTTACAGATACTCTATATGAGTTTCCAAAACACGATGAAAAATGGAAAGGTAAATCCTTTGATAGTATTCATATTCACGGAAGTAATCGGAAAGAAGATAAAAACCCTGTAATTTTTGGTTTTGGGGATGAATTAGACGAAAACTATAAGAAAATCGAAAATTTAAACGACAATGAATATTTAGAAAATATAAAGTCTATCAAATATTTGGAAATAGATAACTATAAAAGACTATTAGAATTTATTAATAATGGGAATTATCAAGTTTTTTTGATGGGACATTCTTGCGGTGTTTCCGACAGAACTTTACTTAATACAATATTTGAGAGTGAGAATTGTGTTTCTATTAAAGCATTCTATCACGATAAAGGATACGGCGTGGATAATTTTAATGATATTATAAAAAATATATCAAGAAATTTCAATAACAAAGCAGTAATGAGAGATAAAGTTGTAAATAAAACATTTAGCCGTCCATTAGTCTGAGAGTTCCAGTAACTCACAAATAGGCAGTCAAATAAATGATTTTTAGGTATATTTACTGGTCCATCAAATTTCTTCAAATCTGGCTTATTTAGAAAAAGATAAAAAAAAATTAAAAATTCGGCTCATACTCAATCCGAAAATAATTTTATAATTTGCACTCTACTAATCATTCACAAACAGTTAGGTGTAAACTAAAAGCCAAACAACCAATGCATCATTATCGTTACCGAAATATATCAGAAATCAGTTTAAAAGAGTTGATGTATAATGAAATGTTTTTCGCATCACCGGAAGAATGTAATGACCCTTTTGATAGTAAAGCATTTTATGAATTCAAATCCAATGAAAACAAATTCCGAAAATTAATTCTATTTGCAAATGAACAAATAAAACTTCCTATATCAGAGAATTATATAAATAGACTTACTAATCATATTTGCAAGTTATGCCCAATATCTTTTGATGATGCAATAAAACAAAATCTATTCAATAATTTTAAAATTTATTCCCAAGAAGAAATCGAAATTACCAATATTATTTCTAATAGAATTCAACAAGTTTTAAAACTCTATAAACCACCAACACGTTATTTTGTATCATTTTCAAAAACAAATTCCGAACCTTTAATGTGGTCTCATTACGCTGACAAACACAAAGGCTTTTGTCTAATTTTCAAGTCAATTGATGGAGAATTACTGCAATCTCATACACAGAGAAAAAGACAAATCCATAGAAAAACACCAAATGGATTTACTAAGGATATGTCATTCGGAATACCAGAAAGCTTTAAATTTAAGGATATAGATTATATTTCAAAAGTAAAACAATTAGACGGTTTCTTACATTTACCTGTTTATGTAAATGGAGATACAAGTAATCAAAAAGAAAAGAAGAAAATATTTGAACTTCAACAAAAGCATTATTCTCAAAAAGGGAAAAGTTGGAGTTATGAAAAAGAAACAAGATTGATATTAAATCCTCCACCATCATTTATTTTTGGAGAACACGTAAACTATACTCAACAGGAAAGACTTTTTCACTACGAACCATCTCAATTAGTAGGTATTATCTACGGTGCCAAAATGGATTTAAAACAAAAACAAAGAATCGATGAAATCCTAAGAGAAAGAAAAGATTTTATCGACTATAATCATAACTACAAAAGAACAGTATTCAATTTTGTTGAATTTCAAGCAGAACTATCCACAAATCAAAGAGAAGTTGAGATTTTACCTATTTGTATAAGGAATCACAAAAAGATAACAAACAAGGACAAAGATTTTGACAGACTATTCAATGAATGGAAAAACGGAATCGGATACGAAAGAGATAAAAATAGTAGTAAACGAATTCAAGTTTAGTAAAGTACGAACAATGTATAAAATTTATTAGACAAAACACAAAATAAACTAATGGAAACATCAAAGCTCGAAAATAAATTAACCGAGGTTTTGCGAACAATTCTTGAACTTGAAGAACTAAAAACTGATATTAAATTCATATCGGACAAGGATGAGGAATATTTTGAATTGGTAGTCAAAAATTCATACTTCTTAAGAAGAGTTTATCAAAATTCAATAAAACTTTTTGTAATTAATATCTGTAAATTATTAAACCCAAACGAAGATTTTAGCTTAATAAAAATTCTAAATTACGCTTTATCGAATAGAAACAGAATTCATTGGTCAAGAGAAATATCAGCAAATAAGTTAAAAATACTTGCTGATAAAATTGAGAATATAAAAGAAAATGAATTACCAGCATTCAAGTATCTGAGAGATAAACATTATGTTCACAATGATAAAAATAAAAATGATTTTGAGTCTAAAGTAACATTATTAAAATGTTGGAATTCTTTAAGTGTTGTTGAGGAAGTATTTATCGAATTAAATCTATGTTTTATGAATGAACAATATATCTTTCCAATGTTCTGCAAAAATCCAATGGAAATAGTTTCTTTGACAAAATATCATAAAATTGAAAAGTATATTTTATCGGAATTACAAAATAATCCAGATATTGGTAGTCTTCAAAAGATCAGAAGTATTATACTTGGAAAATAGCCTGTCTACTTCACAAAACACAAATAATTACTTTATCGAGCTAACTTGCTAAAATGAAATTATCTAAAAGAAGAAGTCAAATTCTGAAATTAACTATTGTAATTACAGTTATAATCTATGTTGCTATCGTTCAGTATCATAGCAAAAATACATATCCTATAAAACTAGAATCTTTTCACAACAAAAAACTTCAAGGAACAATTACAAAATTAATTTCAGGAAGTGGAGGTACTAAAATTTCATTAAATTCAGAAAACGAAATCCACTATCTATTTGTTGAATATAATGACTCTATTCAAATGTTTTTTTATCGTTTTGCTAAAGAAGGTGATTCTGTCTTTAAAGATAAAAACGATAAATATGTTCATCTATTTAAGAATGATAATCAATACCTGTTTAAAACTATTCCACCAAAATAAATTTTCAAACTTTCTAATTTCAAGGCCCTCTAATTATTAAGCAGCCCTAACAATTTATCAATAACCAATATTATAACCATGAGTGTCCCTAAACATATATAAACAGTGCCCCTTATTCTTTCAGTTGCACTGTTTGTTTAGTTCGGGAGGGTCCTCAATCGATTCCCTAAGGTACCAACCTAGTTTAGCTGTAAATACTTCAACATCAACTGTGCATTTTCTTCCTTAGAAATCTTTATATAACTGTTAAAAGCAGCTTCGGTGCGATGTCCTGTAATTGCCATAACCATTCTAGTAGGCATACTTTTTTTGATCATATTGGTTGCAAATGAACGTCTAGCAGTATGAGTTGATACCAGTTGATATTTCTTAAAGATTTGTTCAACTCGTTGTTTACCTTTATTCCTTATTTTAATAATATCCTGATCTATACCAGCTCTTCTAACTATTTCTTTAAGATGTTTATTCATCGTTTGATTGTTACACGATTTAGGTAAACTATTAGGGCTATCACTATACTTATTCATTACATCTAGTACCTGTTGCATTATTGGAATGGTTACCCACTGATCAGTTTTGAGTGTTTTTACTTTTATTACATTCCCTGAGATATTCTCCTTCTTAATTTGACTAAAATCACTAAACCGAAGGCCTGTATAACACCCAACAATAAATAAATCTCTTACTTTTTCTAATTGTTTGCTATAACATAAATCTAAATCGATAATTCGTTTCAATTCCTTCTCATCTAAATAGATGTTATTAACCTCTTCTTTAATAGCTTTAAAGTTCTTGTTTTTATGTCCATTATAGGATGTGTACCCTTTCTCAAGAGCATCATTCATTATACCTTTAATCACTTTAATAAGCCCTCCAAAGCCATTGTTAGTGTGTCCAAGAACTTGAGTATAGTACTCTAAGAAATCGTAATAGAAATTCATATCAATATTATGCCAATCTAATTGTACTCTTGCATATTTCTCATATTTATGAAGGTTATTTTCAGTGGTGATATACTTCTTTATCGTTCCTTGTTTTCGGTGTTTTTTTGCTTCCTTAATATATACCTCTACATATTCGAAGAAGGTGTATTTTGTTTTTTTATTCTGTTGTTGCTTCAATTCAGAATACTGCTGTTTTACAATTACAATAGAAGGATCTCCTCCATCGATCAGTATTTTGTTGACAATATCCTCTACCTTTTTCTTTATAGTTTTAATATAGATATTAAACCTGTCACTACCAGGAAAACTTCTTTTTACCTGCTGGTTTTTTGCATCCCAATACTTTTCGTCTATGTTTTTGTGAGTTGTAAAATAGGTAGTTCTTTTTCGGTGGGAATACCGTAACATCAACATAGATTGGTTGCTGCCAGTTTTCTTTTGATTTTGCGATTTACTTAATACTAGTTTTAATGTTGCCATAATTATTTTATTTAAGGTAACCTTCCAAAGTTTTATAGAGATAGGCTACGGTTATTTTTACTATTTTGTTATCTTTTATTTAATACTTGATTATTATATTTTGTTTCGAGGTTTTCTAAAGACTTCCTCCTTTTACTTCTTTGTGAAGGAGATAAATCCATTTGATTAATTACCTCAGATGCTATTGAATAGGCATTAATCCCGGATTGCTGCTCTAAATTCTTTAAAGAAGTGAATAATAAGTGATTCATTGTAGTCTCCTCTGGGAAATGAGTAAGCCCGTCTATAAAAACAATGTTTTCACTATGCTGCTTTAAAATTTTCTTACTCCTTTCATCCACTTTATTATGACAAAAGTGAAAAGCATCCGTTTTTTTTCCATTTGTAAGTTTCATTTCTGTCATTTTAACCTCATATTTTAGTAAATCTGATTTTGGATAATTACTTGCAGAAAACGTTTTTTTTATTTTTGAATTTGCAATTGGATCATAAATTTTAAAATGAAATTGTTTGCGATCTCCAAACATTTTCATTGTATCAGTAGATTTTTCTATTTCGTAATCAACCAGCCCGGAAATTTTTTTGATGTATTCCTTAGCTGAAATATCTATCTTTTGATAAGCACCAAATTCCAATTCTAATACAACAGCTCGTAAAAGGTCCAGTCCTAATAGATCAGATAATGAACTTAGAGTCCGAAACATATCTTCCGATTGAAAAGAAGTGTAATTATGCCCATAACATAAATAAGGCAGGCTCGTTCTTATAGTTACATTTTTCCCTTTATCTATAAATAAATCGAAGTTTTTATCTTCAAATAATCCTATAGAAATTAGTGTATAATGGTTTTTAAGATGCGGGTGCGGTTTTAGTACATCCCAATTTACTTTTTCTGTGTCTACATCATAAAGCTTAAGCTTTATAAAATCATAATGGTAATTAAATAAGTTTTTCATGTGTTTTAGTTTTTAATTATTAATATTAGTGGACCTCTGCCCAATTTGCTCCTGTTTGTAAATCCACCTCGAGTGGAATCGAAAGTTGTACTGCGTTTTCCATAGTATTCTTAACAAGTGTCTCCATTTGTTGTACTTCTTCGTTAGGTACTTCAAAAAGTAACTCATCGTGTACCTGTAGTATCATTTTGGATTTTAAATTTTTCTGTTTTATAGCCTTGTCGCACTTTATCATCGCTATTTTTATAATGTCTGCAGCAGTTCCTTGTATTGGACTATTCATTGCCATACGTTTTCCGGATTCCCTCTCTTTTGTGTTATTAGACTTTAATTTTGGTAGCGGTCTTTTTCTGCCAAATAATGTGGTTGAATATCCTCTTTCATCTGCCTGATGAACTAAGTTGTCCAAGCATGTTTTAACGCCGCTAAATTCTTCGAAATAACTATTCATTATTTTCTGTGCATCTTGTACACTATGTAGTTTTCCTGTTATTTGTGTCAGGGATTCAGCTAATCCAAATTCAGTTGAACCGTAAATAAGTCCAAAATTGATGGTTTTTGCGACCCCTCTTTGTTGGGGATCCACTTTATCAAACGCAATGTCAAAAACTCTTGACGCTGTTAACTTGTGAATGTCTAATCCTTCACTATAAGCTTTTAAAAGAAATAGATCTCGACTGTATTCCGTCATCACCCGAAGCTCTACCTGTGAATAATCTGCTCCTATAAATTGACACCCTTTTTTTGGTACAAACACTTTTCTAAAATTACTCTCAAGTATTTTTAGAGGATCTTGTTCATCTTCTTCAACTTTACGACTTGGAATGTTTTGAAGATTGGGCTTACTCGAAGAAAATCTTCCTGTTTCAGTACCAATTTGATTGAAACTTGCGTGTAGCCTACCTGTTTTGGGATGAGTCTTACTGAGGTTATTACAAAACTTCAATAAGCTTGTCGCTTTTCTATAATTAAGTAGCTGCTCAATAATTGGATGTTCCACAATTAATTTATTTAAATGAGCTTTATCTACACTATAGCATCCATTTTTACCGACGTTTTCCACTTTAGGAGTAATAGATAGTGTTTCAAATAATAAAGTACTTAATTGCTCATTGCTATTGATGTTAAATTGATCTTCAGTATAAGATTGAATGTTGTCAATATATTGAGTCTGTAGTTTCAGCAAGTCGTATTGGGTTTGCTGAAGTAGTTTCTGATCTATTTTAACTCCTGTTAATTCCATCTTAGTAACAACTGGAATTAAAGCGTGTTCTAATTTTAGTATTTCCATTTTATTTTAGTTTTTCGGTTAAATAATTATATAATTGAAGAGTAAGGTCCGTATCCTCACAGGCATATTTAGTAAGTGTATCCAAGTCCACTTCTCTAATAGGTTTTCCTTGAGTCATATCTTTAAATTCCACCTGCTGATAGTTAAGGTGTAGTTTAGAGATTTCCTTCAGTCCATGCTTTTTTCGTGAAGGATCTAGTAGGTAATCCATCACCATCGTATCACGTAATTCACCACCCAACTCTATCTTTAATTTTTTAAAAAACTTCAAGTCGAATTTGGCATTATGAAAGATTTTGATAATAGAATCGTCTTTTAAAAAAGGAAGTAAAGGAGCTAGTAATTTATTACGCTTAACTGGATTTTGAGGTAGCATAATATTATAGCCTGTCTTAGGCAGAAATGATAGAGCTAAGCAAACTGCCTCATCTACAAAAGGATCTAATCCAGTAGTCTCAAAATCAAGCGCTAATAATTTATTTTCTGCATTGTCAAAATGCTTAGTCATTGCATTTACAAGGCGTGTCATTTTATTTGGTGTATCTACTATACGATAGTCGGTATCCACATCATCAATCGTGGTGTAGTTAATAGGATCATCATCTGTTATAATTTCAAAGTAGGCTTTGGTATTAGAAGGTGTTTCACGATAATTAATACCCTTATATTCACAATATTTTTTTAGTTTAATTGTGAAGGTCCTTTGTGTAGGTTTAAATCTTGAATCTATATAACCACCAGTTATGAATTCCTTGAACAATTCCTTTTTGTGCTGTTTGGGTTTAATTTCAAACTGATCGTTTAAATACTCAATAAGCTCAACACCAACCTCACTAATCAGTCGCCGCTCATCTAAGTTGATTTCAGGTATATCTATAAGACCAAAACAAAGATAATACTGTACACACTGCATCATAAACAATGAAAAGTTATTCCATTGTTCTAGATCCCATTCAAAAAAGAAAAAATGTCCAAAATCATCAAGTAATGTTGTATCCTTACCGTAATGTGTTGATAATTCGATTTCATATTTTCGGCGTTGTGCACTATGTCCTTCTGGAGCCTTTATTATATAATTTGAAGCCAAGATAAATTTAGGTGCGTCTTTAAATTTTATATCAAATTCCGGTTTGAACTTCTTATTAATAGTTATATCATCAGATACAACATTGAATAGATCGACAAAATTAAGATTAGGTTGAATGTCGTTAAGTGATATAACATTGGTGAATTTATCGACACGTTGATATTTATGGTTATAACTACTTTTGAAGCTTTTACCTGGTATATCACAGGTGTTACACATATGTGATATTCCTTGAATAAAAACAGTTTTTCCAGAACCCCCATGAGCTGCATTAAGTTCATTGATTGGTTGATCATAAAGAATAATAGCTTTGGCATTTGTAGGATTTTTAAATTTATGCATCAAATATCCAGCACCTGTTATAAACCCTTTTGTACGATGAGGCTTTTGTCCAGAAATGTTATAGATAAATTTAGCATAAGGCGTGTTTCTAAATAATCGTTTTACTTTCTTTAGGTTAATAGGGCGATCAATAATATCTTGCTTAAACACATGTCCTGGTAAGTCTGCATAAGCAATTTGTTCAATACTTTTCTTGGTTATCTTTATAGCTGTATTAATATACTTGAAATATGCCGTGTCCTTTGTATCCTTACATTCTTTAACAACTAGACGTGGTAAAAATCTAAGATTGGTTTTACTGAATAATTGCGGTGTTTTATTAATCCAAGCGGATTTTATCTGATCGATAAACATTCCCTCAACCATATTGTCAATCGCATTATCTTCTAGCCAATTTGATGCATCTTCGATAATGTCACTGAGATCCTCAACAATGGTTACGATGTTATCCTCAAGATGAACTATCTGAAAATATCCATTTGCAAATGTTTGGAAATACCCAAGATCTGCCAGAAAATACATAAAGACAAGAGTTGGAATTTTTACCGTAACTTTTCCTGTTTTACTAACAATTTTGAACCACGGTTTGTTGGCAGTATCCCGTATTGAAACTTTATTTTTTTTCATTTGTTTGTGTTTTAGATTTGAAGAAGCTCTCGACCTCCGACTGCTTATATCTCTTGGCGCCTCCGAAATCGTAAACTGGGAAGGTCGAGTGATACTTCTTCTTTAGTTTATAAAAATGTGAAGTAGAAATTTGAAGTCTTTGACATAACTGTTCATCGGTTAAAAGCTCCTCACTTTGTCGCGCCAAATCTTCCGTAGCCAATTTCTCGAGTAATTGACTAACGATCGTTTCGGATAAATTTGCCCCGAATTCGCTTGCAGCTTTTAATAAATGATGTTGATACTTAACCATAACTTCTGTTTGAATACTTCAAAAGTCAGGAGGAAATAAATTCTTGTAGTGAATTTGCGTAAAATCGAGTATTATTTACTCTTTTTACGCGTTTTTATGTTTCTAGATTCTATTTTTAAATATTCAGAAAGTGAAAGGGAGGTGTTTTTCAATTTAGCTTTTTTATAGCCTTCTCTTATTATAGGAAACGAAAAGTAAAAAGCACATAAAAAATCATACTTTGTATAATTGGTTGGATTAAATCTAAATCTATTTCTTAGTTTGACACTAGATTTCAATTTAGCTCTTTTTGAATTTAATAGGTTTTCAATTTGGCTCTTAATTATTTTTTTACCACCAATATTTATATTTTCTATCTTCGTTCTATATACACCAAGTTTATATTCAACTTTTTCAATTTCCAGTAAGTATTTTTTCTGTAGTGTAGCTTTACTTCCATCCCTATAAAAAAGAAAAAGCGAATAAATTCTCTCATATAAAACAGATTTAGAAGTAACATCAATATAAAGGAACGATAAAGGATTAAAAGAGCTCTCACTATTATAATGTCTAAAAGTATTTTTTTTAAAATCTATAAAATCCGAATCGCTCATCAGGTCAGAGAAAAGTTCCTTAATTTCTTTTAGCACCATTTCGGAATCTTTATATGATAATCTCTCTTCATTTTTAGATCCATCCTTCTTCTGTACATCTATAACTTCCTGTTTTAAGATAACAGGTATCCTTATTGATTTTTGACTATTCTCCTCCAAACTAATACTTCGTCTAGATTTTCTGCCTCTAATCATTCTTTTAGTAGTTTCAGAAACTATATCCAAATCCAATCTATTTGGAAAATCATACCTTAGTGGATAATTTACAATAATGTGTTTAAATCTATTATTAAGTGAAAAAACATGTGTTTTACAATAAGTGATTAATTCTTCTGAATTCAATCTCAATTCAATCCTTCTAATTTGAAAATCATCATAATCTTTCATCGATCTTTCATAATTTTCAATCCAAACTCTTAGTTGAGATTTAATGTTGTAATAATCGAAATATCTTATAGAATAATATACAATAAAGTAAGTCTCTCCAATATTGAAATTTTTCAATTTCTCCTCAAATACTTTTACATCAAGATTATGTTCCTCTAATATTTCTTTTAAAAAAGAAAATATTCTAATTGAAGAGTCAACAGGAAGATCTGTTAGTTTAGGTTTTATACGTTTATAATCTACCATTATTGGTGCTACAATGGAACTACTTTATAATTATCACTCCTTCAAATGTAGTAAAACAATCGTTGCCAAAAATGGAAACTTTCGAAAGCTTTTTAGTCATAATTAATTCGTTACAGAGAGGTAAAATAACTTTTAATTATCTCTTATCACAAGATCATTTTAATAATTATTATAAAAAGTAGTCGAATCTCGCGAGGTCAATGATAGCAAGGATTCCCGAAGAGGATTGAGCATATACTTTAGCCCTACAAAAAAAGCCTCGAATAACATATTGATATTCAAGGCTTTAAGTGCGTTATAGAGTGGTCCCACATGGGCTCGAACCATGGACCCCCTGATTATGAGTCAGGTGCTCTAACCAGCTGAGCTATGGGACCGACTTTCAGTTTGCAAATTTATAACTCTTTATATATTCTACAAGCTATTTTATTATTATTTTCTTTCTTGACATAATTCTACCAGTACACCATTCGTAGATTTTGGATGTAAAAAAACAACCCACTTATTATCAGCTCCTTTTTTTGGTGTTTCATTTAATACAACAAAACCTTCCGATTTTAATCTTTCAACCTCAGCGTTTATATCCTCTACTGCAAAAGCTATATGATGCATTCCTTCACCTTTCTTTTCAATAAACTTTGCGATAGGACTATCTGGATTGGTTGCTTCTAGTAATTCTATTTTACTTTCACCTATCATAAAGAAAGAGGTTTTTACGCCTTCACTTTCAACTTCTTCCGTTTTATAAGGTGCATATCCAAACAAACTTTCATAAACTTTATTAGATTTTTCAATACTCTTTACAGCGATACCTAAGTGTTCTATTTTTTTCATAATTCATTATTAAAAACAGTACAAAAATAACAATTCTATAAGGCATAATAGCGTTCATTCTATTAATTAAATGGTCATCTTTTTTAATTGTAGTATTTTTGCAGTATGAATGAAACGAATAGACAAAAGAAAATAGCTGGCGTTTTACAAAACGATTTAGCTGTGGTATTACAAAAAATGTTGCGTGAGTCTGGGCAATTAGGAATAATTATTTCGGTTTCTAAGGTTACCGTTACAACCGACCTTTCATTATCGAAAGTATACACTAGTGTTTTTCCTCCTGAAAAATCTGATTTAATAGTTAAAGAGTTAAACGAATTAAAGCCAAAAATTAAACATCAAATCGCTCAAAAGACAAAACATCAACTTCGGAAAATGCCCGATTTAGCATTTTATAATGATGACTCATTAGAGTATATCAACAACTTAGAAAATGCAGTAAAAGGAAAAGAAAACCCAATTAAAGATCTTGATTTACTTGATAAAAGAAAAAAAATATAATTGAATTTTCCCCTCTACATTGCAAAACGCTATTTGTTTTCAAAAAGCAGTAAAAACGCAATAAATATTATTGCAAGAATTGCAATTTCTGCAGCGGTAGTAGGTTCTTTAGCTTTATTTATAGTGCTGTCTGGATTTTCAGGATTAAGAGGTTATAGTCTTCAGTTTACCAATATTTTTGATTCTGATTTAAAAATATATCCTGCTAACGGGAAAACATTCTCCTTTTCTAAAGCTTCTGAATACGACCTTAATAGTATTAATGAAATTGAGTCGCTATCAAAAGTAATTGAAGAACGTGTTTTTCTTCAATATCGTGGGAAAAACCATATTGCCTTAATAAAAGGAGTGGATGAAGGTTTTAAAAATGTAATTCCAATTGATAGTATTTTATTTTTAAATAAGTGGCTAACGATAGATAAAGATGAGGTAGTAATTGGATTAGGTGTTTCTCAAAAATTATCTATGGGTGTTCTTGACTATGGAAACCTATTAGAAGTCTATGTCCCCAAACCAGGAACTGGACAAATTTTAAGTCCAACAGATGCTTTTACAAAGAAGAAAGCTGTTGCGTCGGGAATGTATAGTGTTAATCAAGATTTGGACAGTAAGTATGTGTTTTCTGATCTTGAATTTGCACGATCCTTATTGAATTTAGATTCCACAAAAGTTTCTTCAATAGAGTTAAAATTAATCTCAAATGCTGATGAAAACCTAGTAAGACAAGAAATTAGGGGAATAATTACTGAAGAAGTTATCATCAAAAATAGAATACAACAAAACGACGGTCTTTATAAAATGTTGAATATAGAAAACTTGTTTGTCTACATTTTTGTAAGCTTAATAGCAGCCATAGCAATTTTTAATATTGCAGGAACTATTATTATGACCATTCTTGAAAAAAGAGGAAATATTAAAACACTTTCATCTTTAGGGCTTACAATTAAAGAAATTAGAAAAATATTCTTTTACAAAGGGTTGCTAATGACTTTAATAGGCTTGTTAATTGGATTATTTATCGGTGTTATTGCTGTTTTTCTTCAACAACAATATGGTTTTATTCCAATAACCCCAAACTTACCTTATCCAGTTCGGTTTGAATTTATCAACGTAACTATTGTATTTGTAACAATATTGTTTTTAGGTGGTTTAGCTTCAAAAATTGCAGCTACTAGAGTTACTGAAAAACTGATTTCTTAATCAAATTGAAAATCTTTAAATTTTTCGGCAACTTCATCTAAAGCTTTAAAAACATCTACCGAATCATCACTCGTAACCATTTTCATTCTGTATTCTTTAAAATGAGGAATTCCTCTAAAATAATTGGTATAATGCCTTCTGGTTTCAAATACACCAAGCTTCTCTCCTTTCCAGTCAATTGCCATTTGCAAATGCCTCCTAGAAGCTTCTATTCGTTCAGACATTGTTGGATTTAAAAGCTTTTCACCCGTTTTTAAATAATGCTTTACTTCTCTAAAAAACCAGGGATTTCCTATACTTGCTCTTCCTATCATTGCCCCATCAAGACCATAAATATCTTTCATTTCTTTGGCTTTCTCAGGAGTATTAACATCACCATTACCAAAAACAGGTATGTGCATTCTGGAGTTGTTCTTTACCTCAGCAATTGGAGCCCAATTTGCTTCTCCTTTATACATTTGTTTACGAGTTCTTCCGTGTATCGAAATAGCTTTACACCCTACATCTTGTAATCTTTCAGCAACCTCAACGATTCTAATAGTGTCTTCATCCCATCCTAAACGAGTTTTTACAGTAACAGGAAGCGAGGTGTGTTTTACCATGGCCTCAGTTAATGAAACCATTAAATCTATATCTTTTAATATTCCCGCTCCTGCTCCTTTTGAAACCACTTTTTTAACTGGGCATCCAAAATTAATATCAATAATATCTGGATTAGAAGCCTCAACAATCTCAATGCTTCTAAGCATAGATTCTAAATTAGCACCAAAAATTTGAATTCCAACTGGGCGTTCCTTCTCATAAATATCTAATTTCATAACGCTTTTTGCTGCGTCACGAATCAATCCTTCCGAAGAGATAAATTCGGTGTATACTACATCTGCCCCTTGTTCTTTGCATAATGCTCGAAACGGAGGGTCACTAACATCTTCCATAGGTGCAAGCAATAGCGGGAATTCACCTAATTCTATAGTGTCAATTTTTACCATAAGAGTGCAAAAATAAGTAAATTTATATGTAACCCTTTGTTATGGAAACCTTTTTGTATTTTAGTATTTATGAAAAAAACAATAGCATTTTTCGTCCTAATATTTATTTCATTAATTTCTTTTGGTCAACACTCTGAAACGGACCGCCTTTTAACTGTAAAATCTAAAGATTCTATTAATGAAAAACCAAGACTTACAGGTACTTTAGGGTTTAACCTTAAATTAAATGGGTATTACGATGTGTATGGGGGATTGCAGGACAGTGAAACCTTTAATATTGGTAAAATTAATGTTTTTGGTACAGATGACTCACAAAGTTTTAAAATGGACATGTACCAATCCCAGATATTTATAGAAGGGAACTATTTACAGAAAAATGGAGAAAATATAAAAGCTTTAGTCGAATTTGATTTTTGGGGCGGAAATGGTCATATGAGATTGCGAAAAGCCTATGTTGAAACTGAGCATTGGCAAATTGGACAAAACTGGAATAATTTTGGGGATGAAAATTTATGGCCAAACGTAATGGAATGGGAAGGCCCTCCTTCTGGGGTTTGGTTAAGAACTCCTCACATTAAATATATGAATACTTTTAATAATGAAAGCTGGATCTATGAGGCAAGTATTGAAGCTCCTATAATAGATTATGTAACTTTAGAAGAAATTGAACCACTAGTACAAGAAGAATATCAAACAACTCCAGACCTAACTTTTGCTGTAAAATATGAAAGAAAGTGGGGACATCTTAGATTGTCATCAATTTTAAGAAATATTCGATACAAACTAGACGAGAAGACAGATAATTTTATAGGTTATGGTTTTGCGTTAAGTGGGATGTATAAAACCGAACGTAAAAATAATTTACAATTTCAGATAGTAGGAGGAAAAGGTATCAATGCTTATCTCACAAGCCTTTCAGGATTAGGTTATGACGGATATCCTAATCAAAATGGAGGATTTAGTGCTACTCCTTCATATGGCGGATGGATTTCTTACGAATACTTTTTTACACCTAAATTTCATGCCAATGCTGTTTTTGGTTTTACTGATTATTCTTTTAATAATATGGAAACTTATTTATTAATTGATGAATCTAATGATGATTTATTAGTATTAAATGGAGATTATTCAAGTACACATACCTATGGCCTTTTTAATTTAATGTATGAACCTTTTGAAAGAATGACCATTGGGGTTGAATTAGATTATGGGGTTAAAAGATTAAATTTTAACGGTTTAACAAATAATGAATATATCAACGATTCTAAAGATAGAGATGCAATGAGAATTAGTTTTGGATTTATGTTTTATCTATAAAGATTGTGTTTATTATATTACTTTAGCACTCAGATTTTTTCAAATGAAAATAACAACGTTTTTTCTAATTGCAATACTATTAGTTTCCTGTAATACTGAATCTAAAAAAGAAAAGTATACTGAAATTTCTAAAATTTCTAATCATTATGAAGGTGGCTATGTAGGTGATCAAAATTGTGTAGAGTGTCACCAAGATGAGGTTGATTTATGGAAAGGATCGCATCATGATTTAGCTATGCAAGTTGCTAATGACTCTACAGTTTTGGGAGATTTTAATAATGTTGAAACCACAATCGATGGGGTTTCCTATGTGTTCTTTAAAAAAGGAACCGATTTTTTAGTCCGCATTAAGGAAATTGATAATTCAGAAAAAGAATATAAAATTAATTATACTTTTGGAGTTACTCCACTTCAGCAATATTTAATAGATTTTGATAAAGGAAGAAAACAAACCTTACGTGCTACTTGGGATGTAATTGACAAAAAATGGTTTCATCAATATAAAGACGATACTATAGACCCTAATGATTGGTTACACTGGACTAATGATGCTCAAAACTGGAACACCATGTGTGCCGAATGTCATTCAACCAATTTGAAAAAGAATTATTCCACAGAAGAAGATTCTTTCAACACTACCTATTCTTTTATTAATGTAACCTGTGAAAGTTGTCATGGTCCAGCAGAAAAACATCTTGCTTGGGCAGAAAATAATACCGAAGGAAAGGACCCTTCATTGTTAAATGTTTTAGAGCAAAAGGATCAGCTAAACATTTGTGCATCTTGTCATGCCAGAAGAGTTAAACTTACCGAAAACTTGGTTCCTGGAGAGAATTTCGAAGACCAATTTATGGTTCAAAATTTAACAACCAATTATTATCACGGAGATGGACAAATAAATGAAGAGGATTATGTTTATGGTTCCTTTATGCAAAGTAAGATGTTTGCAGAAGGTATTAAATGTAATGATTGTCATAATGCACATTCATTAAAACTTAAATTTGAGGATAATAGATTATGCCATCAATGTCATGGTCCTAATAAATATGAAACAGAAGATCATTATTTTCATGAACCAAATACTGAAGCTAGTTTATGTATAAATTGCCATATGACTGGTCAAGTATACATGGGGAATGATTTTAGAAGAGATCATAGTTTTAGAAATCCTAGACCTGATCAAAGTGTAAAATACGGTACACCTAATGCTTGTATTGGTTGTCACGACGACAAGTCCAACCAATGGGCAGCAGATATAATCATCGAAAAATTTGGAGAAGAAAGAGCTCCTCATTTTTCAGATAATTTATTATTAAGCTCAAAAAGTGTTATTACTCCAGAAGAAAGACAACAATTAGATAATTTTATTAATGATATTTCTTTCCCAGAAATTGCAAGATCTACAGTAATTGAGAATCTTAGTTTTACAACACCTGAACAGTTTAAAGTGTTATTTACTTCTTTAAAAGACTCATCTGCTATTGTTCGTTATAATGCTTTAAGAAAATTTAATAGTTTCCCGCAAGAACAAAGAGTTTCAATTGCTCTGGAAAACATGAAAGATACTGTAAAACTTGTAAGGATTGCAGCTGCGCATTTAGTTACTGGCTTTGATGAAAATACACTAAGTGGTATCGATAAAAGAAACTTTATTACCTCTAGAGGTGAGTTAGAAACTATGTTGTATAGCAATTCAGACTTTTCTATAGGAAGAATGCAACTGGGTGATTATTTCTTGCAAAATAATGACGTCAATAATGCTATTAAGCATTACGAAATTGCTTTAAAAAAGGATAGCTTGCTTATTCCGGTGTTTTCAAATTTAGCAACGGCGTATAGCATAATTCAGAATAATGAAAAAGCATTTAAAACGTTAGATACGTGGATCCAATTAGATCCAGAAAATGGAAGGCCTCATTATTTAAAAGGTTTATTAAATTTTGAAAACAATCAACCCGAAGAAGCTGTTAAAAATCTAAAAAAAGCAATTCAATTAGATCCTCAAGATACTAGATCAATGTATAATTTAGCTACTTATTATTATCAATCTAAAGAACTAAAATTAGCTGAAAACTATATAAATACTGCTTTAAAAATTTATCCTAATAATCCAGAATACTTGTATTTATTATCTTTTATTTATAAAGACCAAGGAAAAGTTAAACAAGGGCAAGATATATTGAATCAATTAAAAGCTAGTCAAAACTAGTTGGGTTTAACCACTCCGTATTTTTTAGTTTAATTGAAGAAGTTTCTTTTTGTTGTTTGAAATAACTATTTCTCGATTTTTTTAACTCATCTAGAAACTTAGAGTACGATTTAGAATCACATTCTTGTTGTTTTTTAAATATGGTTTCGTTCATCTCTATAGTAAGTTCTTTTAAATTAGAAGTGCCATATTTATATAAAAATACATCCCAAGAAATCTCTTTCATTTCTAATTTTGTCAACCAAGTATTACAATTTGTTATAAAAGAATTAAAGTTCTTTTTTTGTAATGATTTTATAACTTTATTAAAAGCGAATTTCTCTGACAGTAGATAGTTTTTCTTATAGCTAACATATTTAGAATATGCCATTCTTAAGATTTTAAAAATAACATAAACTCCAATAATAAGGATTATTAAATATTTGAAAAAGGTTTTGGGCGTCAACCCTAAAATGAGGAATTCTTTTTCTTCTTCTAAAATTTCTTCTTCTTTTTCCTTTTGAAGTGATTTTCTAATACTATCCAGTATTGTTAAGTCTGGATTGGGTTTTACTTTTAAAGTAATCGAGTCGATTTGTTTTTTAATTACCTCTTAAATTTAATTAAATAAACCCCTAAACTCCAAATAAAAAAGGATTCTCTAGTTTAACGCAATCAATATGTATATTTGATACTCTAAAATATTATAATGAAAAAACAAATTTTATTCCTTTTTATATTATTTATATTTCTTTTTAATGCTAACGCTCAAGAGAAAGAAAAGGATTCCTTGTTTAATAAAGAGTCTAAAACTTTTATGGTTTTACCTTTAGTTACTAATAGTCCAGCTATGAAAACTGGATTTGGAGCTATGCCTATGTATTTTTTTAAATTGAAAAAAGAAGATACTATCTCTCCTCCATCGATGGCTATGTTATATGGTATTTATACTACCAATAAAAGTTATGTGATTGTGCCGGCAGTAAGATTGTTTTGGAATGAAGATAAAAACAGAGCAAACATTGCAATAGGTACATTAAGAGTAAATAATGATTTTGATTATACAGTTGAAGATGATTTAGATATTAATTTGGTTTACTCTGAATTAAGGTCATTTGTTACTGTTGAATATAGCAGGAAAATTTGGGGCGATTTTTATTTAGGAGCATTGTATTTAGGTACAAATACTAACTATAAATTTGATCAAGGAACTGATGAGGAAAATGATTTTACAGAAGCGTTTTTTGAAACCAATGGAATAACCGATAATTTTGTTTCTAGCATAGGTCTAAATCTTTCTTTTGACAATAGAGATTACGTTTATAATCCTTCAAAAGGGTTTGATGTTAGTATTCGTCCAAAACTAAACAGAACATGGCTGGGAAGTGATAATGACTATGTAGATACCGATTTTAATGCAGCATATTATACTAACTTGGGTGTAAAAGCAATATTAGCAATAGGCCTTTCAGGTGGTTTTGCAACTGGTGATGTTCCTTTTGATGGCTACCAAAATTATGGCGTTAGAAACAGTTTAAGAGGGTATACCACAGGAAAATACAAAGGGAAAAATATGGTAGCTCTTCAAACAGAATACCGAAGAACAATATATAAAAGATGGGGAGGAGTTGCTTTTATAGGAACAGGTAGTGTTTGGGGTAATGAAGATAATGGCGAAGAATCTTTTGAAAGAGATTGGTTACCAAGTGCAGGCCTAGGAGCTAGGTTTATGGTTTCACGAGAAAAGAAAATAAATTTAAGGCTTGATTATGCTATTGGAGTTGATGGAAATCAGGGATTGTATTTTGGAATTATGGAAGCATTTTAGATTAATCTAATCTGTTTTCTTCATCAATTTTGTGTTTATGTTTATTGTTTCGAAGCTTATAATTTCCAAAATTATATTTAAATCCTAACCTGAATAATCTTGATTCCGATTTAGCAAAATAACTGTTATCTTGGTTGTAATATCTTGAAGTAACCGGAACATTATTAGTGTCAAAAATATCATCAACACCTATATTGATACTAGCTCTATTTTTCCACAATGATTTTCTAAAAGAAATGGAGCAAATAAATTGATTTTTAAAATCTAATGATCCAGAAATCATATTAGACATATACGAAGCTGTTAAATCACTTGTAAATGTTTTGTCCTTAGACAATGTAAAGCCACTATAGATTTCAGCATAAAATCCAAAAGTACTGTTTGAATACGTTTCTTGAGAGCTTGCTAAGGCGTAAAACTCATTTTCCACATAATAAGTAGAGGTATAAGCCCAAAGAGTCCACCAAGAAAACAATGAAGAGTAATAGGAAATATCGAAACTATAATTAATGTCATTTATAATATTAACATCAATATTTTGTGTAGTACTATTTTCATTGTCTTGAAAAGATAAAATAGCTAATGGATCTTTTTTATAAATGTAATAAGCTTCAAATGTCCATTTATTATTATAGGTATAATTAATAAGATATTTATCTTTCATGGTAGGAATTAGATTGGGATTACCACTATTGTAAATATTATCAGTAATAAAATAAGTAAACGGGTTTAAGCTTTGGTACCTAGGTCTTTCAATACTTCTTTTATAACTCGCTCCAAAAACACTTTTTTCGTTCAAATTAAATAGAGCTGATATGGATGGAAAAATGTCAAAATAATTTTGATTATTGATAACTCCCAAAGATTTTGAATCTCCTGTAACATCTGTCAGTTCACCTCTTAATCCGACATTAAAATCCCATTTCTCAATGCTTTTTGAGTAGTTTACATAAGCAGCGTAAATTGATTCTTTGTATACAAATAAATCTGAATTTTCATCAATATAAACTGGAGTATTATTTTCAGTATCATAAAAATCTAAGCTACTTTCGGTCTGAATATTTGAATATTTTATACCTGCTTCAAAACTTCCTCCACTCAAAGTTTTGGTATAATCTATTTGTCCAGTAAAAATATCACTGTCTTGTTCAGCATCTGTATAAAAGCTAATATTATTTATTAATGTTCCTGTTGGAAGGTTGTAATCTGTATTTAAATTTTGTGTAAGATTATTATTGTAATTGATATAATTTAATGATGTATTTAAATTGGATCCTTCCTCATCAAAATCATATTGATGCTCTAAATTAAATGAAAGATTAGTAGTTTCATTTTCTAAGTAACTTTTCGTTGTAAAAACAGAATCCAATTGTTGTTGAGCATTAAAAATTTCTCCATTCACATTATTGTCTAATGATTTATTAGGAGAAACCATTACCGTTGAAGTAAAGCTTAATGAGTTTTTATCATTCAGAGTAAAATCTAATATTACACTACCTTGATGTATGTTAGATCTAGTAACTTTTTCGAAATCCGACTCCCAAATTGATTTTGTTGTTGTGTTATCTGGATTAAAAAATCGAATATAATTATCGTCATGCTTATATTCCTTTCTAGGACTAAAGCTATAATTTACATACGCATTTAACCAATCGTTTTTGTAAAATTGAGAGGTAGAAAAACGATATTTCGAATATACAGCTTGTTCCCAAGTTGCATTAACAGAACCTTTATATCCTACTGAAACAGCTTTTGAGGTATGTATATTTAAAACCGAATTTCCTTCAGCATCATATTTTGAAGAAGGATTAGTAATTACCTCAATGGACTTAATAATAGAGGCGTCCATGCTTTTTAATAACGAAGTCAATTCATAGGTAGACAAATACACTCTTTTGTCATTTAAATAAATTATAGGTTTGGTGCTTTTAACTTGAATTTCATTACCAATTACTATAACACCAGGAGTTTTTGTAAGTAAATTATAAGTGTCTCCTGTTGACAAGGAGGTGTTTTCTACGTTAAAAGTTAGCTTTCCTGGTTCTCTAATTATATCTGGTGCTTTTGCGGTGATGATTGTTTCGTCTAATTCCTCAACACTTTCTAATAAATTAATTGTAAAAAAGCTGGAGTTAGAAGGATTGATTATTTTTGTAACTGTTTTATAACCAACCATTGTAAATTCTGTGTGGTAATCTTGATCTTTTAAATCTGAAATATTAAAATTTCCAAATTCATCAGTTACAATTCCATTAAAAACTTGTCCCCCTTCTTTTTCAAAAAATAAGATATTTACAAATGAAATGGGTTGGTTTTTAGAATCAACAACTTTACCCTTAACAGTGGTTTTTTGAGAAAACAACACTAGTGGGATTTGCAAAAGAAACAATAATAATATTTTCCTCATATAAATTGTAGATATAAAATTAATATCTTCAAAATTGGGGTTATTAAATTCTCTTGCATTTTTTCATAGGGGAATTGAAAAATGCAATATCTACAAATATGAAATAATTATTGTAATTAATCGGTATTATCTGCATTTTTTCGGTAAAAGGATGTTTTATTTAAAATCATTCCATTAAATGGTTTTAAATAAGCATTCTAGATTGGTTGCTTTTATTCTATATTTGCAGATTAAACCTAGAGTAGGATTTTTATATGAAAAACATTCGTAATTTTTGCATCATTGCACATATTGACCACGGGAAAAGCACTTTGGCCGATCGACTATTAGATGCTACTGGCTCTGTAACTGTTCGTGAACAACAGAACCAATTGTTAGATAGCATGGATTTGGAGCGAGAAAGAGGAATTACTATTAAAAGTCACGCTATCCAGATGGAATATGAATATAAAGGCGAACAATATGTGTTAAACCTTATTGATACACCTGGTCATGTTGATTTTTCATATGAAGTTTCTAGGTCTATTGCTGCATGTGAAGGTGCATTGTTAATTGTTGATGCTGCACAAAGTATTCAGGCACAAACCATTTCAAATCTATATTTAGCTTTAGAAAACGATTTAGAAATTATCCCAGTTTTAAATAAAATTGATCTTCCTTCTGCAAATCCAGAAGTGGTTTCAGACGATATAGTTGGTCTTTTAGGTTGTGATCTTGAAGATATTATCCCGGCTAGTGCAAAAACCGGTATTGGTATTGAAGATATTCTACATGCAATTATAGAAAGAATTCCACATCCTGAAGGAGATGTAAATGAGCCACTACAAGCTTTAATATTTGATTCTGTATACAACCCTTTTAGAGGTGTTGAAACCTATTTTAGAATCATAAATGGAGAGATTAAAAAAGGGCAGCATATAAAATTTATGGCTACTGGTAAAGATTATTTTGCTGATGAAGTAGGTGCCTTAAAATTAAAGCAAGAAGTTAAAACCAGTGTAAAAGCTGGAGACGTTGGATATTTAATAACCGGTATTAAAGAGGCTAAGGAAGTAAAGGTAGGAGATACAATTACCGATTTTAAAAATCCAACTAAAAATATTATTGATGGATTTGAAGATGTAAAACCTATGGTATTTGCAGGAATATATCCTGTAGACACAGATGATTATGAAGAGCTTAGAAACTCTATGGAAAAGCTTCAGTTAAATGATGCGTCTCTAGTTTTTCAACCTGAAAGTTCTGCTGCACTAGGCTTTGGTTTCCGTTGTGGATTCTTAGGTATGTTACATCTTGAAATAATTCAAGAAAGATTAGAGCGTGAGTTTGATATGACGGTTATAACGACCGTTCCAAACGTTTCTTACCATGCTTACACCAATAAAAACCCAGATACGATTTTACTAGTTAACAATCCATCTGACTTGCCAGAACCTTCAAGTTTAAATAGAGTTGAAGAACCTTATATTAAAGCTTCAATAATAACAAAATCTGATTTTGTGGGACCTGTAATGTCGCTTTGTATTAGTAAACGTGGACAAATTACTCACCAAACATACTTAACTCCAGAACGGGTAGAGCTTTCTTTTGATATGCCGTTAGCAGAAATAGTTTTCGATTTTTATGATCGATTAAAAACCGTTTCAAAAGGATATGCTTCATTTGATTATCACCCAATTGGATTGCGTGTATCAAAATTAGTAAAAGTGGACGTTCTGTTAAATGGAAGTCCGGTAGACGCACTTTCAGCATTACTTCACCAAGAAAACGCATATGATATTGGGAAGAAAATGTGTGAAAAATTACGACAATTAATCCCAAGACAACAGTTTGATATACCTATACAAGCTGCAATTGGCGCTAAAATTATTTCAAGAGAAACTGTAAAAGCTCTTCGAAAAGATGTTACAGCAAAATGTTATGGTGGAGATATTTCTCGTAAGCGTAAACTTCTTGAAAAGCAGAAAAAAGGTAAAAAACGAATGCGTCAGGTAGGTAATGTTGAAATTCCACAAGAAGCATTTATGGCAGTATTAAAATTGAATGATTAAAATAATAAATCCACAAATGCATTCTTAAATGTACTTGTGGATTTATTTAATTTAAGATCCCTAAAGGTTAGATAACTTTTTCTTCTCTTAAAAAACTTTCTAGTTTAGATGCTGTATAGTGGCATCCGCTAACTTTAGTTACATCATTACAATCTTTAGTTTCTAAATTAACAGATCTACAATCAAAATTTGACAAGTCTATTTTTTTAAAATTAGGATTTATAGCTAAGCATTCTTGATAAAGCTGACTCAAAGTTATATCGTTTTTTGGCTCTATTCCATTACGCAGCAAATATCCTTTTAAAAAATTATTTGTTGCTAGTTGTGCTTTTTTACATACTAATATTGAAACCACATCTTCTTCAGGTCTGCATAATTCTTCATTAGCTTCATAAACACTTTTAACGGCTTCTATAAATAATTTATTTGCTCTATTTTTCATGATTTTCAATTTACATATTTCTGAATAGTTCTAAACGTTCCCAATTAGTTTCTACTTCAGATTGTGCTCTATCAAGTAATTCTTTACCTAATTCAGCATTTTCCTTTGCTACTCTTGTAAAACGAGTTTCATTGTACATAAAATCACTCAATAGTTTACTCGGCGCTTTAGAATCTAATTTAAATTTCTTTCCTTTTGGTTTAGAAGGGTCAAATCTAAATAATGGCCAATAGCCTGTTTCTACAGCTTTTGTTTGCTGTGAAGCTCCATGTTTTAGGTCATAACCATGATCACCACAATGAGAATAAGCAATAATTATGGATGGCCCATTAAAAGCAGCTGCTTCTTCAATAGCTTTTAGAGATTGAATATCTTTTGCTCCCATTGCTATTTGTGCTACATAAACATTGCCATAAGAAACAGCTTGTAATGCCAAGCTTTTTTTGCTAGTTCTCTTTCCTGAAACTGAGAATTTAGCACTTGCTCCAAGTGGAGTTGCTTTAGATGTTTGACCTCCAGTATTTGAGTAAATTTCGGTATCCATTACCAAAATATTAATATTCTCTCCTGTAGAAAGAACGTGATCTACACCACCAAAACCAATATCATATGCCCAACCGTCACCACCTAAAATCCATACATCTTTTTTACGAAGGTAATCTGTTAACTGATTAAGTTTAATAGCTTCAGAATCATTACCAAGTAATAATAATACTTCCTTCAACTTAGCTATATCCTCAAGCTTTTTAGCTTTTTGAGATTCGTTTTCTTCAGGGTTATTTTTAATAGCATCTGCAATTTCTGATCCTACTAATAACTCTAATGATTTTAATAAATCGAATGCTAATTCCTGTTTTTTAGATAATGCTAATTTCATTCCAAATCCAAACTCAGCATTATCTTCAAATAGAGAATTCGCCCAAGCTGGACCCCTTCCAAACTTATTTGTTTTATAAGGAGTGGTTGGTAAGTTTCCACCATAAATCGATGAACATCCTGTAGCATTTGCTATTAAAATACTATCTCCATACAATTGAGTTAATAGCTTTATATATGGTGTTTCTCCACAACCAGAACAAGCTCCTGAAAACTCAAATAAAGGTTCTAAAAACTGAGATCCTTTTATATTTGAAGTTTTTAATTGAGTACGGTCATAATAAGGTAGTGACTCAAAGTAATCCCAATTTAAATTTTCATCAACCTCAACTTCAAGTTTCTTATGCATGTTGATTGATTTGAAATTTTCAATTTCTTTACTTTCTGCTGGACAAACCTCAACACATAAATCACATCCTGTACAATCTTCTGGTGATACTTGTAAAACATACGATTCAGTTTCGTTATTAAAAGGTCTACCAATTGGTGCAACCGCTTGTAAAGATTCAGGCGCATCAGAAAGGTCACTATTTAAAACCACTTTAGATCTAATAGCTGCGTGAGGACAAATTACTACACATTTATTACACTGTGTACATAAATCCTTATCATCCCAAACAGGGATAGTATCTGCAATTCCACGTTTTTCATACTGAGTGGTTCCCGTTGGGAAAGTTCCATCTACAGGAAAAGCACTTACTGGTAATTCGTCTCCTTTTCCTGCTAAAATAGTTCCTAATATTTTTTCAACAAACGGATCTGGGTTTCCAGTCATTATTGGTTTTAATCCTTTTTCGGTAGAAATAGATTTTGGATAATCTACTTTTTGAAGATTTTCAAGGGATTTGTCAACTGCATTAAAGTTCATTTCAACAATCTTATCTCCCTTATGAGAATACGATTTTACAATTGCATCTTTAATTTTTTGAATCGCCTCATCTTTAGGTAATATTCCTGAAATAGCGAAGAAACAGGTTTGTAAAACGGTATTGGTTCTTTTCCCTAATTTGGCTTCTTGAGCTACTTTAGTTGCATCTACTATGTAAAAGTTTAATTCCTTTTCTATTATTTCCTCTTGCATAATAGCAGGTAATTCATCCCATATTTCTGTATTAGAATAAGGAGAATTCAACAAAAATGTTCCTCCTTTTTTTACCTTTTCTAAAATATCGTATTTTTCAATAAAGTTAAATTGGTGGCAAGCAACAAAATCTGCGCTATTAATTAAATAACTTGAATAAATAGGTTCAGGACCAAAACGAAGGTGAGAAACAGTTTGTGCTCCCGCTTTTTTGGAATCGTAAACAAAGTATCCTTGTACATAATTATCGGTAGTCTCACCAATAATCTTAATTGAGTTTTTATTTGCTCCCACTGTACCATCGGAACCTAAACCATAAAACATACAGTTAATGGTTTGTTTTTTTGTGTTAAAAACTGAGTTATAATCAATACTGGTATGAGTAACATCATCTACAATACCAATTGTGAAATGATTTTTAGGGCAGTTACCTATTAATTCATCATAAATTCCTTTTACCATTGCAGGGTTAAACTCCTTAGAAGAAAGTCCATACCTTCCGCCAACAATATGAGGCATCTCTCTTTCGCTTTCATTAAATGCTGCAATTACATCTAAATATAAAGGATCCCCTATTGCTCCAGGTTCTTTTGTTCTGTCTAATACCGCTATCTTTTGAACAGTATTAGGTAAATTATCTATAAAATGTTCAATGGAGAATGGTCTATATAAACGAACAAAAAGTGCTCCTACTTTCTCACCATTATTAACCATAGTGTCCACCGTTTCTCTCACTGGACCTTCACCAGATCCCATGATAACAATTACACGTTCTGCTTCTGGATGACCTATATAATAGAACAAACTATATTTACGCCCTGTGTGTTCATAAAACTCATCCATCACTTCCTGAACAATTTGAGGAGTTTTATTATAATAGGTATTAGCTGCTTCTCTAGATTGGAAAAAAACATCTGGATTTTGTGATGTACCTCTAATAGCAGGGTTGTCTGGATCTAGTGATCTTTTTCTATGAGCCATTATTTCCTCTTCGGGCATCATAGCTTTAATGATATCATCTGGAATAGCATCAATTTTTGATATTTCATGAGAGGTTCTAAATCCGTCAAAAATATTTAAAAAAGGTACTCTACTTCTTAAAGTGGCTACTTGCGCTATCAAAGCAAAATCCATTGCTTCTTGAACAGAACCTCCAAACAACAATGCAAACCCTGTTTGTCGTGTTGCCATTACATCTGAATGATCTCCAAATATGGATAATGCATGCGTTGCAATTGTTCTTGCTGCAACATGAATCACGTTGGGCAACAATTCACCAGCAATTTTATACATATTAGGTATCATCAATAATAATCCCTGCGATGCAGTAAAAGTAGTTGTTAAGGCACCTGCTTGAAGTGAGCCATGGACAGCTCCTGCCGCCCCACCTTCACTTTGCATTTCTACAATCCTAGGGATGTTGTTCCAAATATTTTTTTCTCCATTGGAACTATAAACATCTACATGTTCTCCCATAGGAGAAGCTGGAGTAATTGGATAAATAGCACAAACTTCATTGGTTTTATGCGAAATTATTGCAACAGCCTCATTGGCATCACATATCAATTTTGGAAATGATTTTTTCATAATATAGAGCTCTTAAGAAACACCCTACATTACCATACTACTTATCGACTCTAATTTTGAGAATTACTATTATTAAAAATCAATAAAGTATTTTTAAGTAAGGCATTTAAAAATTTCAATAAAATTATACATACTAAATAGCACAAACTATGATGATTATCAGTTTGAAAAAAAAATATAAAAAATCTTTATATAGTATTTAAAAACAAAAAAAGCACTCATTAAATGAGTGCTTTTTTAAAAATATTTATGCTAAAATGTTATTCGTCGTGTAACCAAGCTTTTTTAGAAAGTAATTCTTCTTCAGTCTCTACATGATCGTCATCAGGGACACAACAATCAACAGGACATACAGACGCGCATTGTGGTTCGTCGTGGAATCCTTTACATTCGGTACATTTATCAGTTACAATAAAATAAAATTCATCAGATACAGGCTCGTTTTCAGCATCGGCATCAGCTTCTTCACCATTAGGTAAAGTAACCATTCCCGATAAAGCTGTTTCATCTGAGTATGACCATTCTTGATCTGGTTCGTAAATTGCATTGTTAGGGCATTCTGCAACGCAGGCGTCACAATTTATACATTCATCGGTTATAATTATTGCCATGGTAATAAATTAATAAATTAATAATTAGCTAATCTAAAATATTTCTTTTTATCAATTAGTGACATTAGTCATAATTTTAAATAAAATATAAAAATAATTTTGATTTTATTTTTTAAAAATAATATTTCCTAAATTTATAAAAAAATTATCAAAAATATGGGTACAACTAAAACTAATGAACAATCCGAAGTTTTAAAAGCTGTTGTAATTCGTTTTGTAGGTGATTCAGGTGATGGAATGCAATTAACTGGGACTCAATTTACTGATACATCTGCTATGTTTGGAAATGATGTTGCAACATTTCCTAATTATCCTTCAGAAATTAGAGCTCCACAAGGTAGTCTTTATGGTGTTTCTGGCTTTCAAGTTCATATTGGGAGTGTAGAAATTAGTACTCCAGGTGATAGTGTAGATTTATTGGTCGCTATGAATCCTGCGGGTTTAAAAACCAATTTAATTGCTGTAAAACCTGGTCATACCATTATTGTAGATACCGATTCTTTTACTAAAAAGAATTTGGAAAAAGCACAATACGAAACCAATCCTTTAGAAGATGGCTCTTTAGAAAATTTTAGAGTTATTGAAGTGTCGATGACATCTTTAACAAAAGAAGCCTTAAAAGGAGTTGAAGGGCTAGACAATAAAAGTATTACTCGAAGTAAAAATATGTTTGCTTTAGGAATGGTATACTGGATGTACGATCGTTCTACAGAGCACACGATAGATTTTTTCAATAAAAAGTTTAAAAATAAGCCCCACATTATAGAGGCCAATACTAAGGTTTTAAATGCTGGGATTTATTTTGCTGAAACTTTAGAATTAATCCCAAACACTTATTCTATTTCTCCGGCACAAATGCCTAAAGGAACCTATAGAGTAGTAATGGGAAATACTGCAACCGCTTGGGGATTTCTAGCGGCAGCTGAAAAATCTGGATTGGAACTATTTTTAGGATCCTACCCTATTACGCCTGCAACAGATATTCTACATGAATTGGTGAAACACAAACATTTTGGTGTAAAAGCTTTTCAAGCGGAAGATGAAATTGCTGGTATCACCTCTTCAATTGGAGCAGCATTTGCAGGAGATCTAGCTATAACAACAACTTCTGGGCCTGGTTTAGCCTTAAAAGGTGAAGCGTTAGGTTTAGCTATGATGATTGAGCTTCCTTTGGTTGTTGTAAATGTACAACGTGGAGGACCATCTACGGGTCTGCCTACAAAAACGGAACAATCGGATTTACTACAAGCAATGTACGGTAGAAATGGAGAAAGCCCTGTTATTGTTATTGCGGCAAGTACACCTGCTAATTGTTTTGATTTTGCTTTTATAGCTTCAAAATTAGCTTTAGAACATATGACTCCTGTTGTATTGTTAACTGATGGTTATATCGCAAACGGATCGGCTCCTTGGAAAATTAAAAAGGTGGCAGATATGCCAGAAATTAAAAACCATATAATAAAAGAGGCTACTGATAATTGGCACCCTTATGATAGAGATGAAGATTCTTTAGCAAGAAACTGGGCAATTCCTGGATCTCCAGGATTGGAACATCGAGTTGGTGGTTTAGAAAAAGATAGAGTTAGTGGAAATGTATCTTATGTGCCAGAAAATCACGAGTACATGACCAAAATTCGTTCAGAAAAAGTAAACCGAGTTCAAAATTACATTCCAGATATCGAAGCTGACTTTGCACAGGAAGGAGATCTTTTAGTAATAGGTTGGGGTGGAACTTATGGTTCTATTTATTCTGCAGTAAAAGAAGTGTATGAAGGAGGTTTTGATAAAATTGGATTCGCTCATTTTAACTATATAAACCCGCTTCCTAAAAACACAGAAGCATTAATAAAACGTTACAAAAAAGTTATTGTTTGTGAATTAAATAACGGACAATTTGCGAATGTTTTAAGAATGCAATTTAATGGAATTGAGTTTTTACAATACAATAAAATACAAGGACTTCCTTTCGGAAATAGTGAATTAATTCAGAAATTTAAACAATTCGAATCGTAATTATGGAAAATAAAGCTGATAAAAAATATACTTTTAAAGATTTTACAAGCGATCAAGAAGTAAGATGGTGCCCGGGTTGTGACGATTATGTGATTCTACGTGCCATGCAAAAAGCACTTCCAGAAATGGGCGTTCAAAAAGAAGATGTGGTATTTATATCGGGTATTGGATGTTCGTCAAGGTTTCCATATTATATAGATTCTTATGGAATGCATGGAATTCATGGTAGGGCTCCAGCGATTGCTTCTGGTGTTAAATTAGCGAATCCAGATTTAAGCGTTTGGGTAATTACAGGTGATGGTGACGGAATGGCAATTGGTGGTAATCACTTTATACACGTGCTTCGTAGAAATATAGATTTAAACATAGTATTGTTTAATAATGAGATTTACGGATTAACAAAAGGGCAGTTTTCACCTACTTCTTTAGTAGGGCAAAAAACAAAATCATCTCCTTATGGTAACACACAACCTCCTTTTCAACCTGGTGAATTAGCATTGGGTTCTCAAGCAAGGTTTTTTGCTAGAATTGGGGGTAATACTCCAAAGGAAATGACTCAAATGTTTATAGATGCAGAAAAGTTTAAGGGAACTTCTTTAATTGAAGTTTTACAAAATTGTGTGATTTTTAACGATGGTTGTTTTACAAAATATACCGATAAGAATGTTCGTCAAGACATGCAGTTGTTTGTTGAACACGGAAAGCCTATGATTTTTGGTAAAGAACGTAATAAAGGAATCGTTTTAAATGGTCTTAAACTAGAAGTGGTTACTATTGGAGAAAATGGTGTTACTGAAGAAGACCTTTTAGTTCACGATGCTAAAGAGAAAGACCCTACGTTACACCAAATGTTAGTACGAATGCAAGAGCCAATCGTTACAGGTATAATTAGAGCTTTTGATGATGTTACATTAGAAGAGCGTGAAAACGCATTGACTGAAGAGGTGAAGTCTAAATCTAAATTTTCGAAAGTAGACGATTTATTATTTGCAGGAGAAACTTATATCGTTGATTAATATAAAATTAGTAAATTACAGTTTTATTGGCATTCTATAATCAAATAAATATGAAAGTAATTAGATAATATATGGGGTCAGAAGCTATTATTGTATTTTTAATTGCAGGAATCGTATTAGTAGCTGGCGCAAATTTTCTATCTGGATTAATTTCTCATAAATCTGATAATCCACAAAAAAGAGAACCTTACGAAAGTGGTATGACTACTATTGGTTCTACTTGGGTTCAATTTAAGGTTGGTTATTATTTATTTGCAATATTGTTTTTAATTTTTGATGTTGAGGTTGCCTTTCTAATTCCTTGGGCTGTTGTCTTTAAAGGTGTTGGAGCGATTGCTTTTTTTGAAATTTTAATATTTTTAATCATTTTAGGCTTAGGATTATTGTATGCCTGGAAAAAAGGAGCGTTAAAATGGGAGTAGATAAAAAAAGCTTTTTAAACGAAGTAATACCTGATGGTTTAAATCAGGTAATTCCAGATGATTTCCCTGGTAAAGTTATTCCAGCTGGTAATGGAGCTAATATTATGGTTACTACCCTAGATAAAGTAATCAACTGGGGACGATCCAATTCCTTATGGTCATTGTATTTTGGAACCAGCTGTTGTGCAATCGAAATGATGCAAACAGGAGCTTCAAGGCATGACTATTCTCGATTTGGATTTGAAGTAGCTAGACCCTCTCCTAGACAAGCAGATTTAATAATTATAGCAGGAACTATTGTAAATAAAATGGCACCCGTTTTAAGACGTTTATACGATCAAATGGCAGAGCCTAAATACGTTATTGCTATGGGAGCTTGTGCTATTTCAGGAGGTCCCTTTTTCTATAATTCTTATTCGGTGGTTAAAGGTGCAGATCACGTAATTCCAGTAGATGTTTATGTTCCAGGTTGCCCACCACGTCCAGAAGCTTTATTAGAAGGCATGCTAATGCTTCAGGATAAAATACGAACAGAAAACATGAAACATAAAAAAAATCCAATTGATGGTTTTGATGAAGGGCTGTAAATAAACAATCTATGACAAATGAAGCTTTACAAGAATTAATTGGCAGCTGGTTTCCTAATCCAGAAGCTACTAATATTGTAAATATTCCTATTTCTGAAGAAACATCAGAAGAAAAACCCATTCAACCTGAAAAAATAAATCCAAGTGTTTTAGAATTCACTGAAGAGGAATCTCAGTTTTTAAATATTGTTGTTCAGCCTGAAGACCTTCACTCATTAATGTCTCAGTTAAAAAGCAATTCAGAGACTAATTTTGATTATTTATATTGTCTTAGTGGGGTTGATTGGGGAAAAGAATTAGGAATTGTTTACCACCTAGAATCTACCACCTATAGACATCAAGTTGTAATAAAAGTTAATACTCCCGACAGAGAAAACCCAACTTTTGATACGGTTTGTAATATCTGGAGAACTGCAGAGTTTCACGAAAGAGAAGTGTTTGATTTTTTTGGTATAAAGTTTAATAATCATCCCAACTTAAAAGTGCTTTTCTTAACTGAAGATTGGGAGGGTTATCCGCTTAGAAAAGATTATGTAGATGAAATTAATATGGTGATCAAATAAATATGGATAGCACTACGATAAATAATAATTTTAAATCCGAAGAATACTTCATTAATATGGGACCTCAACACCCTGCTACTCATGGTGTGTTGCGACTATTATTAACAATTGACGGAGAAATTATTAAAAAAGTAGAGCCCGATTTAGGATACATTCATCGCTCCATCGAAAAAATGTGTGAGCGTGATAGCTATCAACAAATAGTTCATTTAACAGATCGAATGGATTATTTGTCCTCTCATATTAATAATGAAGCCGTATGCTTAACGGTTGAAAACGCATTACAATTAGAGGTTCCTGATCGAGTAAAAGTTATAAGAACCATTATAGGAGAATTAACCAGAATTGCCTCACATTGTCTTTGGTGGGGAGTAATGGGAATGGATGTTGGAGCTTTAACCACATATTTTTACGGTTTCAGAGATCGGGAAATGATTAACGATATTTTTGAAGAAACTTGTGGCGCACGATTAACCATGAATTATAATATTCCTGGAGGGTTGATGTATGATATTCATCCAAATTTTATTCAAAGAACGAAAGATTTTGTTAAGCATTTTAAAACGAAAATTCCTGAGTACGATCGTCTTTTAACAGGAAATGTAATTTTTCAAAAAAGAATGAAAGGCATTGGAATTTTAACCAAAGAGGACGCTATATCGTTTGGAGCTTCAGGCCCAGTAGGTCGAGGTTCTGGGTATTCTTGTGATGTTAGAAAACACCATCCTTATAGTGCATTAGACAAGGTAACTTTTAAAGAAGCCTTAAAAACCGAAGGCGATTCATTGGCGAGATATGAAGTAAGAATTATGGAAATGTGGGAATCCTTATCCATTATCGAACAATTAATAGATAATATACCTGAGGGAGATTATAAAGTAGCAACTAAGGCAGTAATTAAACTTCCAAAAGGAGAGTTTTACCAAAAAGTTGAAGCGGCAAGAGGGGAATTAGGAGTATATGTTATAAGTACCGGAACCAAAAACCCATATCGACTAAAATTTAGATCCGCTGGATTTTCAAATTTATCATTATTAGACCACATTGCGGTTGGAGGAAAAATTGGAGATTTAGTAGCAACTATGGCAACATTAGATATTGTTGTCCCAGATATTGATAGATAATAAATAAGAATGAATATATCATTAGGCATCACAAAAACTATTCACGATTGGCTCTTTAGCGTCATGCCTGAAAGTGTTGCAAGTATTACCGAAATGGTTTTGATTGCGATTGTGTATTTGGCTGTGTTTGCTGTATTTGGTTTGTATTTAGTTTTATTAGAAAGAAAAGTTGCAGCTTGGTTTCAATTACGTTTAGGCCCTAATCGTGTAGGATATAAAGGATTGCTGCAAACCATGGCAGATGCCCTTAAATTGGTTTCAAAAGAGCTTACGGGTACTACAAAAGCGGATAAATTTTTATACAATTTAGCTCCTTATTTTGTTATTGTTTCTGCATTAATGGCCTTAGCAGTTTTTCCATTTACACAAGAATTTCAAGCATTTGATATTAATATTGGACTCTTTTTTTTAATTGCGATTTCTTCCATAGGAGTTATTGGAATATTATTAGGAGGTTGGAGTAGTAATAATAAATTCGCATTAATTGGCGCAATGCGTAGCGGTGTGCAAACAATTAGCTACGAACTTTCTATTGGGCTTTCGCTTTTAACGATGGTTTTAATAACCGGTAGCTTACAGCTTTCTGAAATTGTTGAAGTTCAAAAAAATGGTTGGTTGATTGTTCAAGGAAGTATTCCAGCTATAATAGCTTTTATGGTGTATATGATTGCTGGAACAGCTGAAACAAACAGAGCTCCCTTTGATATGGTTGAAGCAGAATCGGAACTTGGAGCTGGGTTTCATACTGAATATTCTGGGATGAAATTCGCCTACTTCTTTTTAGCAGAGTTTATTAATATGTTTATTATATCAGCGATTGCTACCACTGTGTTTTTTGGTGCATGGCTATCTCCTTTTGGTATAACAGAATCCATTCCTTGGTTGGGTGTGTTTTGGTTTTTAGGAAAAACATTCGTCATTGTATTTTTAATGATGTGGTTTAGATGGACCTTCCCTAGGTTGCGGGTTGATCAATTATTAACCTTAGAATGGAAATATTTACTACCAATTAACTTAGTTAATATAGTAATTATGGCATTTATGGTTTGGCAAAATTTAATAATTCAGTGGTAAGTATATGAGCTATTTTTCAAATATATATAACGGAATTAAAACATTACTCACCGGTATGAGTGTTACTGGAAAGGTGTTTTTAAATTCTAGAAAAGGCTCTATTACTCAACAGTATCCTGAAAATAGAGAAACCTTAAAAATGTTCGACCGTTTTAGAGGAGAAGTGGTTATGCCACATGATGAAAACAATGAACATCGTTGTACTGGTTGTCAAAAATGTGAAATTGCTTGTCCTAATGGTAGTATTGAAATTGTATGGGACCGGAAAATAAATGAAGAAACTGGTAAAAAGAAAAAAGAAATAGATCAACACATTTACCATTTAGGTCTTTGTACTATGTGTGGTTTGTGTATAGAGGCTTGTCCAACAGATGCAATTGTTTGGGCTCAGAATTATGAGAATTCAGTTTATGACCGATCTCATTTAACTAAAGTATTAAATCAACCAGATTCTAAATTAATGGCAGGTGTAGAAGATTAATAGTATGGAAAGATATGTGTTTTATATAGTAGCAATTATGATGGTGGTATTCGCTATTGCAGCTGTGAATAGTCGTAAAATGATGCGCTCTGTTGTTTATCTATTATTTGTTTTGATGGGTGTCGCTGGTATTTTCTTTTTAATAGATTATAATTTCTTAGCAGCAATTCAATTAACGGTTTATGCAGGTGGAGTGATTGTTTTAATTATATTTTCTGTACTGTTGGTTCATCATATTGAAATGGAATTAGAACTAGCAGAAACTTCTAAACGTATTGTAACAGCTATTGCTTCAATTATAGGTATTGGTGTTTTTTTAACAACTATTTATTCTTATGTTTTTAAGGTTGTTGAAAACACAAATACTACCACCACAGAACAAATTGGAGAAAAACTATTAGACTATGGCGAAGGTGGATTCATATTGCCTTTTGAAGTTATTTCAGTATTACTATTAGCGGCTATGATTGGAGCTATTATAGTTGCCAAAGGAAAAAAATTAGAAGAGAATAATAAAGAAGAAACTACATGATTGCTGGAATTAGCATATATGAAATATTAACCCTAACTACCCTTTTATTTTTCATTGGTATTTATGGTTTTATTACTCGTAAAAATTTGATTTCGATTTTGATTTCTGTGGAATTAATTATGAATGCTTCCGTGATAAATTTTGTAATCATCAATAAGTATTTGTATCCAGATGTCTTACAAGGGGTGATATATTCAATTTTTATAATTGCTGTTGCAGCTGCAGAAGCTGCTTTAGCAATATCAATAATTATTAATCTTTATAGGCAAATTAGTTCAGTTGAGGTAAAAGACACTGAAATTTTGAAACATTAATATGATGAACATCAGCTACATATACTTAATTCCGATTATTCCATTAGCAGTTTTCTTGTTGCTTGGGATTAATCATCAAAAAATTAAGCCAGCCGTTTCGGGCTATATAGGTGTAGCTGGATTATTAATATCTGCATTACTGTCTTATTATGCAACTTATCAATATTTCTTTGTGTATGGTAAAGTTGATGGAAAATTTCCAACACTAGTTGACAAAACGGTTTGGATGAATTTTACAGATACTCTTCGAATTGATATGGGGATTTTAGTTGATTCCATTTCTATAATGATGCTAGTGGTAGTGTCAACTATATCATTAATGGTTCATATTTACAGTAGAGGGTATATGAAAGGTGATCCGGGTTACACGAAGTTTTTCGCATTTTTAGGATTGTTTTCATTTTCTATGTTTGGATTGGTTTTGGCAACTAACTTATTTCAAATTTATATTTTTTGGGAGTTAGTAGGTGTTTCTTCGTATTTATTAATCGGATATTATTACACAAAACCCTCAGCCGTTGCTGCAGCTAAAAAAGCTTTTATTGTTACTCGTTTTGCCGATTTAGGGTTTTTGATAGGAATCCTTATCATAGGTTATTATACGGGTACTTTCGATTTTGAAACACTTAATAATCCTGAAGGAAACGCTATTCTAAATTGGGCTTCAACGTCATTTATGGGGTTGTCTGTGATCACTTGGGGGCTTTTATTAATTTTTATAGGAGGAGCAGGAAAATCTGCAATGCTACCATTTCATATCTGGTTACCAGATGCTATGGAAGGCCCAACACCAGTTTCTGCATTAATTCATGCTGCAACTATGGTTGTTGCTGGTGTTTATTTAGTCGCACGAATGTTTCCTATGTTTTATTTTGTTGAGGAGGGATTTGCATTAAATATTGTAGCTTATGTTGGGGGTATTTCCTCGTTATTCGCAGCAATTATCGCAATCACTCAAACCGATATAAAAAGAGTTTTAGCATTTTCAACGATGTCTCAATTAGGGTATATGATGATGGCATTGGGGGTTTCTGGGTATGATGGACATGACGGGGTAGGTTATATGGCGTCTATGTTTCATTTGTTTACACATGCTATGTTTAAAGCCCTATTGTTCCTTGGAGCCGGGTCAGTTATTCATGCAGTGCATAGTAATTATTTAAAAGACATGGGTGGCTTGCGAAAGTACATGCCCATTACCAATATTACATTTTTAATAGCTGCATTGGCAATAGCCGGAGTACCTCCATTTGCAGGTTTCTGGAGTAAAGATGAAATTTTAGTAGCTGCTTTTGAACACAATCAACTGTTATATTATAGTGGTCTTTTGGTTGCTGGACTTACTGCTTTTTATATGTTTAGGATATACTTTGGAATTTTCTGGGGAACAGATAAAACCTATGAACACACTCCTCATGAATCTCCAAAATCGATGACATTCCCACTGTTATTTTTAGCGCTAATGAGTATCGTTGCGGGATTTATTCCTTTTAGTGAATTTGTTTCTGCAGACAATAAAGGGTTTGAAGCTCATTTAAATTATCCTTTAGCTGCAATAGCGATTGCTGTTGGTTTAATAGGAATTGCTTTGGCGTGGGTTTTCTATAAAAAAGAGAATGGCCTTTCAGATAAATATGCCAAGGCGTTTGGTGTGTTTTACAAGTGGGCTTATCATAAATTTTATTTTGATGAACTGTATCTCTTTGTAACAAAAACAATAATATTTAAGGGTATTTCAGCACCTATTGCAAAGTTTGATAAACAAGTGGTGGATGGAACTATGGAGGGTATCGGAAACAAAACGGTAGATGCGTCCGAAAATATTAAAAATATGCAATCTGGAAAATTGCAAGACTACGCTTTCAGTTTTATAGCAGGAGTTGTGGTTTTGGCAATCGTATTTATTTATATATGGACAAACTAATAGAGTAATATGGATATTTTATCACTTTTTATTGTAGTGCCTATAGTTACTGTTTTAGCATTGGTTTTTTCTAATGGACTAAAACAATCTCGTATTATATCTATGATTGGTAGTCTTGTTCAGCTTGCCATGTCAATTAATTTAGTTTTTGCTTATTTCAAAGAAAAAGCCATAAACGATGATATTATGGTCTTTACAAGAGATGTAATATGGTACGAAAATTTTAATATTCATTATAATATTGGAGTTGACGGAATATCGGTTGCCTTATTATTATTGACTTCAATTGTTGTTTTGGCCGGTGTTTTTATATCCTGGAAAATGGAAGAATTGCCTAAAGAGTTTTTTATATCCTTATTGGTATTAGCTACTGGTGTCTATGGCTTTTTTATTTCCATCGATTTGTTTACCATGTTTGTTTTCTACGAAATTGCTGTAATTCCAATGTATCTCTTAATAGGAATATGGGGAACAGGGCCAAAAGAGTATTCTGCCATGAAGTTAACTTTAATGTTAATGGGTGCATCAGCAGTATTATTAGTAGGTGTTTTAGGAATTTATTATAATTCTAACGCAGATGGAGGGGCTTTAACTTTTAATATATTAGAAATCGCAAAAGTGAATATTCCTTTTGAAGCTCAAAAATTATTTTTCCCATTAACATTTATTGGCTTTGCGGTATTAGGAGCTTTATTTCCTTTTCACACTTGGTCACCAGATGGTCATGCCTCTGCTCCTACTGCTGTATCTATGCTTCACGCTGGGGTATTAATGAAATTAGGTGGATATGGAGTGTTTAGAGTTGCTATGTTTTTACTTCCTGAAGGTGCAATGCATTGGGACTGGTTCTTTATAATATTATCTGCTATAGGAGTTATTTATGGTGCTTTCGGTGCTTTAAAACAAAAAGATTTAAAATATATAAACGCATATTCTTCAGTAAGTCACTTAGGTATGGTGTTGTTTGCTCTTTTAATGCTTAATAAAACCGCTTGGAATGGAGCGATTTTACAATCCCTTTCTCATGGGTTTATGACCGCTTTATTTTTTGCATTAATTGGAATGATCTATGGGAGAACACATACTAGAGACATTACTAAATTAGGAGGATTGTTAAAAGTAATCCCATTTATTTCGGTTATTTATGTGATTGCGGGATTAGCATCCTTAGGGCTTCCTGGATTTAGTGGATTTGTAGCAGAGATGAACATATTTGTAGGAGCCTTTCAACACGAAGAGATGTTTTATAGAATAGCAACCATTATATCAATTTCTGCAATTGTAGTTACTGCAGTTTACATTTTAAGAGTGGTAGGTATCATGTTAATGGGGCCAGTAAAGAACGAAGCATTTTTAAACCTTCCTAAAGCAACTTGGTATGAAAAAACAGGGATTATATTGTTATTAATTCCGATGGTAGGTATGGGTGTAGCTCCACTTTGGTTGAGTGATATGATTTTAGATAGTTTACAACCTTTTATACAAGGGTTTTTATAAAGAAAAAGAACTAATATGGATTTTAGTAGTTTTTTATTGATGAGGCAAGAAATAGTATTGTTATGCATACTATTATTGCTGATTATTGCTGAAATTTTTATACCTAAATCTAAAAAAGGAAGCGTTGTTCATTTAGCAATATTTCTATTTGGAATACATACCGTTATTGGGTTTATGCCCATAGAGGAAAACAGTCTGTTTGGAGGAATGTTTAGAACCAACGGAATGATACATTTCTTTAAAAACGTTTTAAATATTGGTGTGCTCATTCTTTTATTGCAATCTGCAGATTGGATTCAAGAAAAAGTAATGCAACACCATAAAGGAACTGAATTCTTTATTTTAATGTTTTCATCTTTACTAGGGATGTATTTTATGATTTCTGCAGGAGATTTTTTAATGTTTTTCTTAGGTTTGGAATTATCTACATTGCCTGTTGCAGCTTTGGCTGCTTACGACACCTCAAAAAGAACCTCAAGTGAAGCTGGAATTAAATTAATCCTTTCTGCAGCATTAGCATCTGGGGTTTCTTTGTTTGGGATTTCATTATTATATGCAACTACCGGAACTATTTATTTTAATGAAATGACCGAGTTAATTACATCTTCTAGTCTAACCATTTTAGGGTTAATTATGTTCTTTTCAGGATTGGCATTTAAAATTTCTTTAGTGCCCTTTCATTTTTGGACAGCTGATGTTTATGAAGGAGCGCCAATTAGTGTAGCTTCTTATCTATCTGTAATTTCAAAAGGAGCAGCGGTTTTCATACTAATGATTTTATTGTTTACTGTTTTTAAGTCTTTATTTCATATTTGGGAAAACTTAGTATATGTAATTGCGATTGCAACCATGTTTATAGGAAACCTTTTTGCTTTACGACAGAAAAACATGAAGCGGTTTTTGGCTTTTTCATCCATAGCACAAGCCGGTTTTATTTTATTAGGATTAATTAATGGAGAGCAATTAGGAGTTGCAACTGTTGTATATTTTGTATTGGTTTATGTGTTTTCAAACTTAGCAGCTTTTGGAGTTGTTCAGGCGATTTCTTTAAAAACTGGAAAAGAAAATATGGATGATTACGAAGGCTTGTACAGAACCAATCCTAAGTTAAGCTTGGTAATGATGTTAGCCCTTTTTTCATTAGCTGGAATCCCTCCTGTAGCGGGGTTTTTCGGAAAGTTCTTCCTTTTTGCAGCAGCAGCAAGTAAAGGTTATTATTTATTAGTTTTTCTGGCTGTAGTAAATGTGACGATTTCTTTATATTATTATTTATTAGTTATACGAGCTATGTTTTTAAGAAAAAATGATAATCCAATTCCTTTTTTTAACAACAAACTTTATATGAGATTAGGCCTTATAATAACTGTTTTAGGTATATTAACAATAGGTTTGTATAGCCCGATGTATGAATACATCTATGAATTAAGTAAAAACTTATATTAGTAAAATAAAAATCTATGGGTTTAGGCGGAAAACATTTATTTGGATCAATTGGAGATCAACGAGTGACTTTTATTGAAAAAAAGGTTGATGCAGATCGTAGAGATTTTCTAAAAAAATTACTAGAACATAATGGCTTTGAGGTCATTGTTGATGAAGAAAAAAGAAGATCTGAAGAAGACCCTCAGCTATACACAGTAGCCGTTACCGATATGGTTTTTAATCCAACTATCTGGATATTTGAACGCAAATTAAAAACGTTTGATGGTCATAAAGTAACGCCAGATTATTGGAATCAAGTTTCTGAAAAAACCGCCCCTCAATACTGGAAAAGTTAGTTCCCGCAAGTTGCGCCTGCTTCTTCCAATCCTGTTATATAATCATCGTAATTTGTTCCTGTTTTTTCACCATTTACTGAGGCACTTCCGTCGCTTTCTCGACATACTTCAAAAGGGGTTGTTTGTGGTGAATTACATGTTGTACAGGTAACAGAATCTTCCTTTTTACAAGAAAATAATAATATCGCAGTAGCTAGAATTAATAGATGGTTTTTCAATTTTTAGTGTTTAGTATTTTATAACGATTACTGTTATGTTTTGTTGCAGTTTATTTTAAAACAATAGGTTTACCTAAATAAATTAATTCAAACCCCTTATCAACTTTATTGTTTTCTACACTAAAAGAGGATAAAATAGTAAGCTCTCCTTTTTGGTTTTTAATAAATAAAGGAATGGTGTTTTTATCCTTAATAGTTTGATTTATTAATTCTATATAATGCTCTTTATCCTTTATTGTTATTTCATTAATCTTTGGGTATTCTTTTGCCGTATGTGTTAGTAATGCAAAATCATCGGTGTGTGAAAACAGGCCTTCTTTTGGGTTATTTGTTGGGTCATTTTTTTCTTCATCTGTAACTAATCTAAAAGAACCATTTTCGCCAAAATCTTCTCTAAATTTTTCAATAGCACTTCTATTAATATCTGGACTTCCTGTTAAAGCCATTAAGTAACCTATATCATTTAATTCTATATTGTCCTTTAGAGTGTCCGAGTAAATATCAACAGGTAAAGCATCTAGCCCTAACTCTTTTGCATTTGCAATATTGGTTTGGTTAGAATCAATCAATACCACATGTCGATTATTATCTTTTAAATATTTTGCAATTAATTGGGATACTTCCGAGGCTCCTACTATTAAAATTCCCGTTGATTTCTTTAAAAATACACCCGTTAATTTTGCGAAAAGGCGTGCAGTTGTTGCGTTTAATAAAACCGTTCCCATTACTATCATAAAAACTAAAGGGGTGATATATTCTGCATCTTTTATTCCCTTAAAAACCAATGTAAGTCCAAATAATGATGCGATTCCTGCTGCAACAATTCCTCGAGGTCCAACCCAGCTAATAAACATTTTTTCCCTAAACGATAAAGTAGAATTGTACGTGCTTAGAAATACCCCCAAAGGACGAATTATAAAGACTACGGCTGCAAACAAAACAAGAGTTTTCCAGTTGTAAATTAACATTAGGTCATCAAAATTAATATTAGCTGAAAGCAGAATGAATAATATAGAAATTAGTAAAATACTAAGCGATTCCTTGAAATAAAGCAATTCTTTTAAATATTTAGATTGAGAGTTACCCAAAACCATTCCCATGATTACTACCGCAAGTAATCCAGATTCGTGTGAAAAACTATCCGATAAGATAAAAACTCCTAAAACAGATGCTAATGCAAATACATTGAGTAAATAGTGAGGAATCCATTGTTTGTTAATTGCAAAATTTAGAGCGTGAGCAAAAGTAAACCCAAAAGTAGAGCCAAATAAAACAATTTTTCCAAATTCAATCAATGCTGTTTTTGTGTACTCACCTCCTGCTCCAACACTAATAAACTCGAAAACTAGAACTGCTACCAACGCACCAATAGGATCGATTAATATTCCTTCCCATTTTAAAATTGCCGAAATGTCTTTTCTAAGAGGTATGTTTCTTAAAATTGGGGTTATAACTGTTGGCCCGGTAACAATAATTAATGCTGAAAACAAAAATGAAATTTCCCAGCTTAAATCAAAAATAAAATGAGCTGCTATTCCAGCACAAAAGAAAGTAACCAGAGAGCCTAAAGTGATTAACTTTGTAATTACTAGGGGTCCAACGCTTTTAATTTCTTTAAACTTAAGAGTTAAGCCCCCTTCAAAAAGTATAATACTTATAGAAAGTGATACAAAAAAATACAAGTTTTTACCTCCAAACAAGCCTTCTTCTCCATTCCAAACAGGTTCAATCCATTTGGTGCCGTCTTCAGATAAAAATTCAGCAGAAATAGGGCCTACCAATAAGCCAATTAACAACAATGGTAGTATAGCAGGAATCTTTAGTTTCCAAGCAAACCATTGAGCTAATATTCCCAGTATAATTATACCTCCTAATTCAATCATTAATAATTAATTTTTGGAAAAATACTAATTATTGTTGAATGTTTCTATTTTATATTAAAACTGAAGCAATTAATCTTTATAAAATTAACTTGAATCTTAATTAAATCATAAGATTTTGCCTTTATCTTTGTAATTAATTATCTTCGCAGACCTATGAATTTATACCCTATTGAAGCGGGAAATTTTAAGTTAGATGGTGGCGCTATGTTTGGCGTTGTTCCTAAAACACTTTGGTCTAGAACCAACCCTGCAGATTCAAACAATATGATAGATATTGCATCACGTTGTCTTTTAATTGAAAACGGCGATAGGCTCACTTTAATTGATGCTGGAATGGGTAATAAACAAAGTGATAAATTCTTTGGGTATTATTTTCCTTGGGGTGACTTCACGCTTGAAAATTCATTAAAAAAACACGGTTTTCATAAAGATGATATTACCGATGTATTTTTAACACACCTTCATTTTGATCATTGTGGTGGTGCTGTACAATGGAATCACAACCGAACTGGTTACGAACCAACTTTCAAAAATGCTACATTTTGGAGTAATGAAAGGCATTGGAATTGGGCTACTCAACCTAATCGAAGAGAAAGAGCTTCTTTCCTTTCAGAAAACATTTTGCCTATGCAAGAAAGTGGTCAGCTAAAATTTGTTGGAGACCCTAAAGCGTGTTTTTCTGATAAAAATGAGTTAGATTTTGGAATCTTTTTTGCAGATGGACATACCGAAAAACAAATGATTCCGCATATTGATTACAAAGGAAAAAAAATTGTGTTTATGGCAGATTTATTACCTACTGCTGGGCATTTACCGCTTCCGTTTGTAATGGGATATGATACCAGACCTTTATTAACCATGCCAGAAAAAGAAAAATTTCTTAATATGGCAGCAGACAATAATTACTATTTATTTTTAGAGCACGATGCTCATAACCCTATTATTACTGTAAAACATACTGAAAAAGGTGTTCGCCTTAACGAATGTTTTACTATTGATGAATTATTTAATTAAACAAAAATGAAAATTTTAAAACCCTTTGTACTAGCAGCTACAACAACGCTTTTACTAGCGAGCTGTGGAAGTAGTGTGGCACCAATTGATGCGGCTCTTCTTGAAAACTCAATTAACCAAACCTCAAAAACTGCAACTGTTGAAGATGCTCAACTAAAAGTTTGGAGTAATGCAGATTTAGCTAATGACACTATTCCAGGAATGAGTGTTGATAAAGCTTATGCCGAATTAATTCCAAATTTAAAAGGAACCAATGTAATTGTTGCTGTTGTAGATAGTGGAATTGACATTGAACACGAAGACCTTAAAAACGTGATTTGGGTAAATAAAGGAGAAATACCTAATAACGGAATTGATGATGACAAAAATGGATACATTGACGATGTTAATGGATGGAATTTTTTAGGTGATATCGTAGGTGAAAACCTAGAATTCGCTCGTATTATTAGAAGGTATGACAATAAGTTTAACGGAAAAAGTGCTTCAGATATAAGTGAAGACGATAAAGAAACTTTCGCTTTATACCAAAAAGCAAAAGCGGAATACAGTAAAGAGTACGATGATATAAAAGGTAATAGCGATCGTTACACTCAAATGTTAGAGCAATTAACTTCTGCTCATAGTGCTATTTCAAAAAAATTAGGCAAAGAAGATTATACGGCAGCAGATTTAGCAGCTATAGCAAATCCTTCTGAAGAAGATCAAAAGAATGTTGCTGTGTTAACACAAATGCTATCTTACGGTGGAAGTATTCCTGAATTTAAGGAAAGACTTGAAGGTGGTGTAGATTATTTTAATGGAAGATTGAAAAATCATTTTGCAATGGATACTGATTTTAGAGGTGTTTTAAATGATGATCCTTATGACATTACAGATACTAACTATGGTAACAATGATGTAGATGGACCAGATCCTAAAAAAGAAGATGCAATGCACGGTACTCACGTAGCGGGAATTATAGCTGCAGAAAGAGGAAATGGTGTTGGAATGGACGGAGTTGCTCAAAATGTAGAAATTATGGTAGTTAGAGCTGTGCCTGATGGAGATGAGTATGATAAAGATGTTGCTTTAGCAATTCGTTATGCGGTTGACAATGGCGCAAAAGTAATTAATACCAGTTTTGGTAAGGCATATTCTCAAAACCCAGAATGGGTATGGGATGCTATTAAATACGCTGGTAAAAAAGATGTGTTAATTGTTAATGCTGCTGGTAATGATGGAATTGATTTAGATGTAAAAGATACTTATCCGAACGATCAAATTGGTACAGGTGCAGAAATTAGTGACAATTTTATTACAATTGGTGCTTTAAATTATAAATACGGTAAAGAAATGGTAGCAACTTTTTCAAACTACGGAGCAACTAGTGTAGATTTATTCTCTCCAGGTGTGAAAATATGGGCAACAACTCCATTAGATACTTACAGGTATTTACAAGGGACATCAATGGCTTCTCCAAATGTAGCTGGTGTAGCTGCTATGATTCGTTCTTACTATCCAAAACTTTCTGCTAAGCAAGTAAAACAAGTTTTAATGGATAGTGGGTTACACACTTCTACCCCAGTAATTGTTGGTGGAGAAGAATCTAATGTTCAGCCTTTTGATGCAATTTCAAAATCTGGAAAAACAGCAAATTTATATAACGCCTTAATTATGGCAAGCAAAATGTAATCATATGAAGTTAGTTTTAAACACCTTTTTTACTCTTTTTGTTTTTGCCGCTATGGCACAAAACAATACTAGCTATTGGCAACAAAAAGTTGATTATAGGATGGAAATCGACATGAATGTCGAGAAACATCAATATAAAGGAATTCAAGAACTAACTTATTCTAATAACTCACCCGATACATTGTATCGGGTGTTTTATCATTTATATTTTAATGCCTTTCAGCCTGGTAGTGAAATGGATGTAAGGTCACGAACAATAGAGGGTTCTAATCAAAGAATAAGTGATAAAATTTCAAAACTTAGTCCAGACGAAATTGGATATATAAAGCCTACAAAACTTACTCAAGATGGAATAGACTTACAGTATGAAGTGGTTGGTACTATTTTAGAAGTAACCTTAAATACTCCTATACCTCCTAATACTACTACAAAGTTTAATATGAATTGGGATGCACAAATACCTATTCAAATAAGAAGATCTGGAAGAGATAATGCGGAAGGCGTAGCCTATTCAATGACTCAATGGTTTCCAAAAATTGCCGAATACGATTTTGAAGGTTGGCATGCAATCCCATATATCGCACGTGAGTTTCATAGTGTTTGGGGTGATTATGATGTTACCATAAAATTAGATGAGAACTATATCGTTGGCGGTACTGGATATCTACAAAATGCAGATAAAAAAGGATTGGGTAAAAAATCTAAACGAAAAACTAGAACTTGGCATTTTAATGCGCCAAACGTTCATGATTTTGCTTGGGCGGCAGATAAAGATTACATACACGACACTTATCCAGGACCAAATGGAGTGACTTTAAATTTCTATTATAAAGACAATCCGGATATTTTAGAAAACTGGAAAACGCTTCAGCCAAAAACAGCTGATTTGCTAGCTTACTTTAATAAAAATGTAGGTAATTATCCCTATGAACAATATTCTGTAATACAAGGTGGTGATGGAGGAATGGAGTATGCAATGTGCACTTTAATTACGGGTGACCGAAAATTAGGAAGTCTAATTGGAGTTACTGCTCACGAAATGGCTCATACTTGGTTTCAGTTTTTATTAGCTACTAATGAAAGTAAACACGAATGGATGGATGAAGGGTTTACATCGTACATTTCAAATATGGCGATGAATGAAGTAATGGAAGAAGATAAAGAAAATCCAAATTCTGGATCTTACAGAGGATATAATTATATAGCTACAAGCGGAAAAGAGCAACCTCAGACAACTCATGCGGATCGTTATAATACAAATACTGGGTATGGAATAGCCGCATATAGTAAAGGAGCTGTTTTTCTTTCACAATTAGGATATGTGATAGGTAAAGAAAACTTAGATAAAACCTTATTGCGTTATTTTAAAGAATGGTCGTTTATGCACCCTACTCCAAATGACTTTATAAGAATTGCTGAAAAAGTATCTGGAGCAGAATTAGATTGGTATTTAATGGATTGGACACAAACTACTAATACCATCGACTACGGTATTAAAGAAGTGGTTTCTGAAGGAGAAACAACAACTATTACTTTAGAAAGAATAGGATTAATGCCAATGCCAATAGACATTCAAATAACTCAAAAAGATGGGTCTGTAAGTAATTTTTACATTCCTTTACAAATGATGCGGGCAAATAAACCTAATCCTAACCCTTCTAAAGAATGGTATATTTTACAAGATTGGGCTTGGGCAAATCCAACCTACACTTTTGAAATTAAAAAGAATAATAAAATAAAAAGTATAAAAATTGATGCTTCAGGATTAATGGCAGATATTAATTTGGAGAACAATACCTTTAAGGTAGATTAATTAACTACCTAAAATAATGTAAAAGCCTGCTATTCTATATAGTAGGCTTTTTTATTTTAGAAAATTTGTGAAATTACCTTCATACAACCTAGGAGCAGATAGCATTCCATATTCTTTTTGCGCTTCTTTATCTTCCCAAATTAAATTAACACCTAATTGCTTACTCATATCGTAAGAATCGTAACGTGATGTTAAAAGTGCATATATATAGTTTTCTAGTTTAGTATCTCTAAAAAACATAAGGACTTCGCCTATAATAAAAAAGAAGTTTTCGTTACAATCTGCAGTAATGCTATGGCAATAAAAAACAGGAGTCTTCTGTTTTTTATAATTTACTAAATCTTCAACTTTTAACTCGTTTTCTTTAATTTCTTTAGATTTTATTTTTAAATAGGTTTCCTCACTAAGGGGGAAATAAACACAATGTCCTGCGTAATTTCCAGAGGTATCTGTTATTATTAAATTTAATTCTGGTAAAATTCTAACAGCTTCTCTAATTAATTCTTTAGAGGTTGATTTTTGATCGTTTTTTTGAAGATTAATAAATCGTATAATATTATTAATGTCTTCGTCATTGTTAATGTTTCTAATTCTATGAGTTGTTTTATCAATCTTATCTTTTATCCATTCTGCATCTGGCAAATCTTTAGTAATAGAAGAAAGAGAATACTTTCTAAGATCAAAGTCGTAATAAGTGGGGATAGCAACTGGTGCATTTAGGTTTCTAATAACTTGATAGGGAATAAAAGTGATGTCTGTTAGTAATTCTTCCTTATCAGGTTTTAAGAGGGTTTCGTTTTTTTCCCATCTTAATATAGTACGAATATCAACTTCAAACAATGCAGCAAAATCTATTTGTGAAATTTTATTGATTCTTCTGTAGTCGACCAATAATTCTCCTAATGTTGAATACTTTTTCATTAACTAAAAAATTAAAACAAGGTCTAAATTTAACTTTTTTTTATCTCAATACGACATTAAACGTCATATCTATTATTAAAATCTAACAATATTTTTGCTTCAAATTAGTACAAGATGATTAGAAAAAATTTGTTCCTACTGGAATATATGGTGATAAATAGAATTGAAAAAGACACTCTTAGACTTGAAGCAATAAAGAGCGTTGGTAAGCTATTAGACCAAGGAGATTTAGATATAGATAACATTAAACTAGATAGTGTTTCAGGTTTGGTTAGTGAATTAAGTTTAACAAAAGGACGATCGTTATCTTTTTCCGAAAAAGAGTTAGTTGAAGAGATTATTCAAATTACAAAAGGTATAAATGGATATAATTCAAACTAAATTATTGCTTATTGAATATGAAACGGTAAATGGTGTAGCTATTAATCATCAAAAACTAAATGCTATTCGAGAAATTAGAAAAGCCTTATTTCAAATAGATTTTATGGCGGAAACTGTTCCTTTAGAAAGTGTAAATAACCTTTCTAGATTATTAAGTTCCTTAAAAGGAAATGAACTTAATAAAGAAGAGCTAAAATTAGTTAATGAGCTTGTAAATAAATAAACGTATGAGGATTAATTATAAACTAGAGGTGGAATATCAGGTTTTTGAAAAGGACAAAACATTTTTTGAAACAAAAAATTATGTCTTTAATTCTAATAATTCTCAACAAAATAGAAGAAAAGCGATTGATAAATTTGAAAGCTATCAACATGTTTTTGATATAGCATCAAAAGAAACTGATTTTTTAAAGAAATCGGTAATAGAAGTAGTTAATAAAAATATTTATGGCTTTAAAATTCCTTCATTAAATATTTATTACTCAATTAATGACTTTGACAGTATAAATACTGGATCAAAATTGTTTGGAAGTCAAATTGATGATTTATGTGAACAACTACTAGAATTAGAAGAAGAAAGAAATACTTATAAGTATCATAATATTAACAATTTTGAAACAGAAACTTTATTTGATAGCGAAGGCAACTCATATAAAATCATAAAAGAAAATGGTGTTTTTGATTATGAGTTATTTGATCCTGATATGTTAAAGTTTTCCCTAGGACATTAAGTGTCATATTAAAAAGGCAAAAACGAACGTAAATTTGTATCATAATAATTTGGTTAATTAGTTAGTTGATTGGTTGATTATGTAAGTGGCTTTAAAACCACTTTTTATTCCCCAATTTTAAGTGAACGGATGTGTTAAAGCACCCGTTTTTTTGTAAAAAAGTAAAAAAGTTAAAGTTTTCCCTATGACATTAAATGTCATATACCAACACTGTAAACCAACATATCTTTGGAGTATAGTTAGTTGTTTTGATTGAACAATGATTGAAAATTAAAATTTGGTTAGTTAGTTGATTGGTTGATTATGTTAGTGGTTATTTTAACCACTTAGTATCCCCAATTTTAAGTGGGCGGGTGTGTTAAACACCCACTTTTTTTATGGTTATTACTAATTTGTTAAAGTTTTCCCATTGACATGGAATGTCATATTGAAACCTCATCTACCCATGTATCTTTGAGGTATAGTTAGTTGTTTTGATTGATTGAAAAATTAAAATTGAAAAAGAAAATTGATTTTAATTAATAGGGCGCGAAAGCGCCCTTTTTCTTTTGTAAATTTTATCTACTTACGATAACATTCTTTACTTTTACAATAATGAATGTCGTCAAAAATCAAATAAAGCATTTAGTATTATTAATTATAGCCTTATGGGCAGTTTCTTTTATCTGTAGTAATTATCCTGTTTTTCTTAAAGGTGAATTATGGGGAATACCTACTAAGACTTGGTTATACATTGCAATAGCTTCACCAATTGTTCATCAAGTATATGTTTTTGTTTGTTGGTATTTAGAGCTTTATCACCAGTCCATTACAAAAATTTTCGGAAAACAAGGGTTTTTATATTATAAAATTGGGTTTGCAATTTTAATTATTTCAAGACCGATTAGCATTACTTTATTAGCAATTTCAAATGCTAAAACCTTGGATGTATATCCAGTTTTCAGTTATTTTGTTGCTATCATACTTTTGATCCCGTCTATATATTTATTTTACTCTGTAAAAAAATATTTTGGAATGGATAGAGCTTTTGGAATTGATCATTTTGAACCCGAAAAAGCTAAAAATTATCCAATGGTTTCCAAAGGAATTTTTAAATACACCTCAAACGGTATGTATGTATATGGCTTTTTTGCTCTTTGGGTTATTGCGATATTGTTTAGGTCTAAGGCGGCTTTGTTAGCAGCTGCTTTTAATCATCTATATATTTGGGTTCATTATTTCTATACAGAAAAGCCTGATATGGATTATATCTATGGTTCAAAAGAAGATTAAAATATCTTTTTCATTTTTGGTTACCTTCATTTTAACTCGTAAATTTATAAAATCAAGCAGCACTTTTGTTTTATGAGAAATTTGATTATTACTTTATTCTTTTTTGTGTTAATCAATCCTAGTCTCTTTTCTCAAAGTGATACTACTGCTACAAAAAAATTGACCTTTACGGGTGATTTTAGATTTCGGATTGAGCAAGATTGGAATTCTAGAAAATCGGATGGAACTTATCGAGAAAATAGATCTCGATTACGATATCGTTTCCGATTTGGAGCTAAATATCAAGTTACCGAATGGGCCGAATTTGGGATGCGGTTAAGAACAGGATTTCGAGAAAAGCAGCAAGATCCACAGTTAACTTTAGGCGAAGGATTTAAGGAATTTAGCACGGTTCCTATTGGTTTTGAAAAACTTTATTTTAAAGCTCATTATAAAAATTTCTCCGGATGGTTAGGTAAAAACACCTTTCCTTTCGAAAAACAAAATGAGTTATTTTGGAGTGATAATGTTTTTCCAGATGGTGTATTTGTAAGCGGTTTATTTCCTTTTGAAAGCTCATTTATTAATTCTCTGAAAATAAATGCGAGTCATTTTATTTTATCATCATCGGGAAGTACTTTTAATGAGGATCAATATTTACAAGGAATTCAATTGGTTTCTAAACATTGGAACGACCGTTTGACTCTGTTTCCATCCTTTTATTATTTTCATCAAATGCCAAATATTCCAGATGGTAATGAAACCTATAATTTTGATTATTCCATACTTCATATAGGGGTAAAAGCAAAAATCATAGAAAAACCACACATTGATGTAGGTGTTGACTATTATTATAATTTAGAAAACTTAAATCAAAACGATTCCATTCCACAAAAGTTTAAAAATCAAAAAAATGGAGTGGTAGCCTCTGTTAATGTTGGAAAATTAAACGATCGTGGAGACTGGGCGGTAGGTACTACTTTTAGTTATATCGAAAAATATGCTGTTGTTGATTTTTTAGCACAAAACGATTGGGTAAGATGGGATTATTCATCGTATGGATCACCTGATGGTAGGGTGACAAATTTCAAAGGATTAGAGTTAAATGCGGCCTATTTAATTCGTAAAAACTTTCGCTTAAAAGTGAGGTTCTTTATGGTGGATCAATTAATTCCTTTAGGGGTTTCAAAAGAGAACGGGAATCGTATTCGGTTGGATTTAGATATTGGGTTTTAAATAAGAACCAATACTCTTTCATATTTCTTACTTTTACCTCCATGAATTTCCGTTTTCCAAAATCTGAAAAACTCAAAAGCAAAAAAGCCATTGAACTTCTATTTACAGAAGGAAAAACGGTTACCAAATACCCTATAAAAGTTTTTTATCTTTCCATTGAAAACAAGGAAAAAACCCAAGCTGCATTTGCGGTTCCAAAACGTAATTTTAAAAATGCAGTAGATAGAAATCGTATAAAAAGACAACTTAGAGAAGCTTATCGACTTCAGAAACATTTGTTAAAAAACGAAGGTGATTTAAAGTTTACGTTGTTCTTTTTATATATTGGTAAGGAAATGTTACCATACTTCACAATTGAGGCATCGCTTAAGTCTGTGATAAAAAAAATTAAATAATGAAAAAGAAAATTCTCATTCCTATTTTAGCTTTAGGAATCCTATTTACAACCGTAAGTTTTAAAGGAGATTTTTTTGAAATCGCCAAGCAAATCGAAATATTTACGACGCTTTTTAAAGAGTTAAATATGAATTATGTTGATGAAACAACTCCTTCAGATTTAATGAATAAAGCCATAAAAGGAATGTTGGAGGATTTAGATCCCTATACCGTTTATTGGAACGAACAAGAGGTGGAAGACTCACGTATTAACAATTCCGGAATGTACACAGGAATTGGTGCAACGGTTAGAAACAAGGATAAAAAAATGATTATTATCGAGCCTTTTAAAGGGTTTCCAGCAGATAATGCTGGCCTAAAAGCGGGAGATCAAATTATCAAAATAGGAAACATTACACTTTCTGACCACGAAGGGGATTCAAGCGAATTGCTAAAAGGAACTGCAGATTCTAAAGTTAAATTAACTTATTTACGTCAGGGAAAAACAGAAACAACCACCTTAACTCGTGGAGCGATCGATGTTCATGCGGTACCCTTTTACAAGCTAATTAATGAAGATGTAGGTTATATTGTTTTGTCTAAATTTAATAGAAAAACTACTGTTGAAACTAAAGCTGCTCTAGAAGATTTAAAAAGTCAAGGTGCTACTAAAATTATACTCGATTTAAGAGGGAATCCGGGAGGATTATTAACAGAAGCTATTAACATAGTTAATTTGTTTGTGCCTAAGGGAGAATCGATTGTAACCACAAAATCAGCCATAAAGAAGTATAATAAAACCTATAAAACTCAAAAACCTGGATATGATACAGAAATTCCATTAGTGGTTTTAGTAAACGGAAGAAGTGCCTCTGCAAGTGAAATTGTTTCAGGCGGATTGCAAGATTTAGACAGAGCAGTTATCATTGGAGCGCGAAGCTTTGGAAAAGGTTTGGTGCAACGACCTAAAAAACTAACGTATGGTACTCAATTAAAGGTTACTATTTCAAGGTATTATACTCCAAGCGGTAGATGTATACAAGCATTGGATTATTGGAATCGTGATGAAAACGGAGATCCGGTTCGTGTAGATTCCAAAGAGTATAATTCATTTAAAACAAAAGGAGGAAGAACAGTTTATGATGGTGGAGGTATTATGCCAGATGTTGAGTTGGAAACCGGAAACTTCAGTCCTATTACTACCGCTTTATTAAAAGATCAAGCAATTTTTGATTACGCAACTAATTATTTTTATTCTAATACGGTTGTTGATTGGAATAATTTCAGTTTTTCTAATGGGGATTTTCAAGATTTTCTTCAGTTTTTAAAAACTAATAATTTTGAATACGAAACAGAATCTGAAAAATTGTTTTCAGAAGCATTGCGTAAGGCAGAAGACGAACATTTACAAAAGGAAATAGCTACTAGTTATGACCAGTTAATGAAAGCAGTAGATACCGCTAAAGAAGCTGCCTTAATAGAAAAGAAAGAAGAGATAATTACCCTATTAAGTGATGAAATTTTAAAACGTTACTTTTATCGTGATGGAATGTACAATTATCATTTAGAGCATAGTCCTGAAATATTAGAAGCGGTTTCTGTTTTAAAAAATGAATCGAGATACCAGAAAATATTAAAATAGTATGGAGGAATTTTTAGGTTATTTTGAGCACTTGCCAACTTGGGTAAAAGCAGCTTGGATTATCTTTTTTCTTACCTTTTTTTGGGTGTTAGAAGGTTATTATTCTTTTTATAAAGATCCTTATAACAAAAAGAAGCACGCAAAAACTAATTTCATTTTATTATTAGTTGTTGTTATTATTAATTCCGTTTTTGGGATTTTACTCACTTTTGTTGACGGCTGGTTAAGTGAAAGTGGAATTGGCTTGTTAAATATGATTCACGCTCCATTATGGGTGAAACTATTAGTTTCGATTGTAGTTTTGGATTTTACTTCTCAATATTTAGTTCATTTTTTATTACACAAAGTACGATGGATGTGGCGTTTACATATTGTTCATCATACCGATAAACATGTGGATGTAACCACTGGAACAAGACATCATCCTTTAGATTTTTTAATTCGTGAAACCTTTGCCTTAATGGTCGTTATTATAACGGGTATGCCTGTTTCTTTTTACTTTTTATATCGTATGATTACCATTCCGTTTACCTATTTTAATCATGCCAATATTAAGTTACCTCTATGGTTAGATAAAGGGCTGAGTTATGTAATTGTTTCTCCTAATATGCATAAATTTCATCACCACCACGAATTGCCTTGGACCGATAGTAATTATGGAAATGTACTATCAATCTGGGACCGTATTTTTGGGACTTTTGTATATGGCGACCCCAATGAGATTCAATATGGATTAGATACTTCAGATCACACCGATGATGAAGATGTTTGGCTACAAATTGGAATTCCTTTTAATAAAGAGGTAAAATCTATCGAAAAAAAACAGTAACTTTATCTGTGACTTTTGTAACCCTTATTAAGAAAGCATTCAATTAACTTTGTTTGTATTAATATTTAAAAGTTTTAGATTATGAGTTATTATTTCAATAAAGTAGTGCGTACTAATGATTTTGAGGAAGCTATCGAACAAGTTACCGAAGCTTTAAAAAAAGAAGGGTTTGGTGTATTAACCGAGATTAATATCCACGACGCCTTTAAGGAAAAGTTAGGAGTAGATTTTAAAAAGTATAAAATATTGGGAGCTTGTAATCCTGGCTTTGCACACAAAGCAATATTAGCCGAAGATAAAGTAGGTGTGTTTTTACCTTGTAATGTTATTGTGGAAGAACACGAAAATGGTGAGATAGAGGTTTCGGCAGTAGACCCAATTGCTTCTATGAGCGCTGTTAAAAATGAATCACTTGGCGACCTAGCCATAGAAGTACAAACAAAAATGAAGACAGTTATTAATAATTTAAAATAGAAATATGATTCTCTCAACTACAGAAAAAGTCCCAAATAAAGAAGTAATTGAAATCATTGGTATTGCCAGAGGAAGTACCGTTAGAGCAAGAAATATTGGGCGTGATTTTTTTGCAGGTTTAAAAAATATTGTAGGAGGAGAGATCGATGAGTATACCAAGCTACAAGCAGAAGCTAGAGAGCAAGCATTACAAAGAATGCATCAAGATGCGGAACGTATGGGTGCAGATGCGGTAATAAATATTAGATTAACTACATCGATGGTAATGCAAGGGTGTTCAGAAATATTAGCCTACGGAACGGCTGTTAAATTAAATAACAATTAATTACCCTTAAAAAAGGGTATATATAATAAATATAAACTCCCTAAGGGGGTTTATTCAATTGTTGTACTCAATTAGAGGAATGAGAAGAACATCTATAATTTTAATTCTATCTTTTATTGGACTTGTTTCCTGCAAACAGGTCAAACAAAAAAAAGCACAAACAACTTCCGAAAAATTAGAGTTTACAGAAATCATAAAAGAAGATTATGAACTTTATAAGCCAAATAAAAAAGTTAAAGCTGTTTTAATTCTATTTGGAGGTTATCCTGAGGTTGCGGAAGACATTAAAAGAGAATTTAAAATCCTAGATATTGCAAGAAAGAACAATATAGCTGTTATTCTATCTAATTTTAATCGGAAATTATGGCTTGAAGAAAACGAAAAATACCAACTTGCAAAAAGTTTACAGAATATAATTGTGGAAAATGAATTGCCGATTGACAATATCTTTATCGGTGGCTTCTCTAGTGGTGGAGTTATAAGTCTTTTAATAAGCAATTATATAGCCGGAATGAAACAATTCTATATTGACCCAGAAGGAGTATTTATTGTTGATTCACCGATTGACTTGGTTGCATTATACAAATCTTCTGAAAAGAATATTGAGCATAATTTTTCAGAAGTTTCTGTTCAAGAAAGTACTTGGTTGTTGGAAACCTTAGGTAATAACTTTGGAAATCCAAAAGATACTATTGAAAAATACGAAGACAAATCCGTTTTCACTTATAATACTGACAATACTTCCAATCTAAAAAAATTACAAAACACTAAGATTAGGCTCTACACAGAACCCGATACAATTTGGTGGAAAAAGAATCGAATGGCTGATTACGAGCAAATGAATGCATTCTATATCAAAAACTTATCTGAGAGTCTAAAAATAAAAGGATTTGAAAATGTTGAATATATCCCAACAACAAATAAAGGATATAGAGCAAATGGAGAACGACATCCTCATAGTTGGGCTATTGTAGACAAAAATGACTTGATAAACTGGATATTAACGAAATAAAACTGTGTACAACAATGGCTATAAGTAATTGCTTGTTCTCGCCTACTTACGAAAATTGCTGACGCCATTTAGCTTCGCTCGTGTCTCGCAGATTTTCACGCAACAAAACCGTTGTGCTTCCTTAGTCAAAACTCGAGTTAATAAATTTTTTTACCTTTCGAGAAACAACTAACCAATGATAAAATTCTTTAGAAAAATTAGACAAAACTTGCTTTCAAAAGGAAAGACTGGAAAGTATTTTAAGTATGCAATAGGAGAAATTGTACTTGTTGTTATTGGGATTTTGATTGCATTACAAATTAATAATTGGAATGAAAAACAAAAAGGAATCGTATTAGAGTTAGACATTCTAAAAGAAGTGCGTAATGGTTTGGAAACTGATTTAAAAGATGCGAATTATAATTTAGAGACACACAAAACCAGATTAAAGGGGCAACTAATGTTAATTAATTGGCTTGAGGGTAATAAAGATTTTCCTGATTCACTTTCAAAATACTTAAGTATAATCCATTATGGAACATATTTTCAATCTAATGAAAGTCCATATCAAACTTTAAAACAATTAGGATTACGAACTATTAATAATGATTCATTAAGAATTCAGATTACCAAACTTTATGACTTAAACTATCAACAATACAATAAATGGAATGGTGAATATGAAGGGGTAACAGATCGATTAGTAACGGAAGCTGCTAATTATTTTAATGAAATTGATTGGTTTGGTGATCAAATGAGACCGATAGATATTGCTGAGTTAAGGCAAAATAAAAAATATCTCTTTTATTTAAAATCGGCGACTCGTTTTAATGAAATTTTGGTTAATCAAGCAATCCCAAGTATTATTAATAACATCAACAAAACATCTGCTATGATAGACCTCGAAATCGAAAATAGAAACTAGATGATTAAATTCTTTAGAAAAATTAGACAAAAAATGCTAAATGAAAACAAGTTCAGTAAATATCTTCTGTATGCGATTGGCGAGATAATCCTCGTTGTAATTGGGATTTTAATTGCGCTACAAATCAATAATGTGAATGAATCTAAAAAGGAACAAAACATATTAAATGCATCTCTGACTTCCTTAAAATTAAATCTTAAAGAAGATATTGAAAGCCTCAATGAGCAAATTGATTACAACGAGAATGTTCGAGAAGCTATTGATTTTACTTTTCGTATAATTTCATTACCTGAATATGAAAATGTACGGTTATCTAGTTATTCAGATAAAGTTACTTCAGTCGCTGATGAAAGAACATTTCTACCAAGTAACACTGCTTTTAAATCTATGGAATCTGGTTCTCATTTACAATGGATTAATAATCAAGAATTGAAAGAATCAATTTTCAAGTATTATGTCTTACTCGATAGATTTTCAGATATAACAAGTCAAAATAATCAATTCGTTAAAAAGCATATTGAAAGTTTTACCTATAAAGAGATGGAATTTGGCACTTACTTTGAATTGGCTAATCCTTACTCAAATAATCGGAATTTAAAATTAGATAATACTAACATATTAAGAGGGCGTCCAGAGTTTGAAAATGCATTAATTGGTAGAAATATTCGAGCAGGTACGGAAATAAGATTGTCAAATGATGCTATTTCTCAAGCTACTGAACTGATTAATTCAATTGATAAATATTTGAATAAATAATAATCAACTTGTATAGCTCATTGCGGCTGTATTCCTAATCGGAATTCATTGTAATTTGCTATCTTTAGGCTACGGCGGAAAGAATCCTGCGAATTTTTTCGCAAAGAGCCATAAACAAAAACCGTTGTACCACATTAAAAACTAACCAAAATGAAAAGAATATTTATAGTTTTTTTATTGTCCCTTATTTGTTATCAATCTTATTCTCAAAAACCAAGAGCAAGAGATTTAGGAGTTCCATTTGTTGGGATTACGGGAGAATTCAATGCAATTACCGATGTTGAAGGTGTAGAAGTTGGATATAGCACAATTATATCTGGAGATGGAGAAAACATTATAGGTAAAGGACCTATAAGAACTGGAGTTACCGCAATTTTTCCGAGAGGAAAAGCTAAAAAATTTAGCCCTGTTTATGCTAATTGGTATAGTCTTAACGGAAATGGAGAAATGACTGGTACAACCTGGTTGACCGAGTCAGGTTTTTTAGAAACACCAATTATGATAACAAATACCAACAGTGTTGGCGAGGTAAGACAAGCTGTTCTGAAATGGTATGTTGATACAGATTGGTACAGTGGAGAAAATTGGTGGTACACTTATCCAGTAGTAGCAGAAACTTATGATGGATTTCTTAATGATATTTATGGCTTTCATGTAAAAGAAGAGCACGTATTAGAAGCTATAGAAAATACTTCAAGCGGAAAAATTGCTGAAGGGAATGTTGGTGGAGGAACTGGAATGATGTGTTTAGGGTTCAAAGGCGGAACAGGAACTTCTTCTAGAGTAATTAAAATTAATGATTCAACGTATACAGTTGGGGCAATTGTTCAATCAAATTTTGGGGCGAAAAAAAACTTATCAATCGCTGGTGTTCCTGTTGGTAATGAATTAAAAGATACTTTAAATTATAAATATAAGGCACCTCCAAAATCAAGAAGGCAAGAAGGCGATGGTTCAATTATAGTAATAGTAGCGACAGACGCACCCCTGCTACCACATCAATTAAAAAGAATTGCACAAAGAATTCCTTTAGGAGTTGGTATTGTAGGCGGACGTGGAAGTAATGGTTCTGGAGATATTTTTTTAGCTTTCTCAACTGCGAATGAAAATGCATTTAATCGAGATGAAACTACAATAGTAAAGTCAATGTCCAATGACAGACTGACGCCAATTTTCGAAGCTACTGTGCAAGCTGTCGAGGAAGCAATTATTAATGCGATGGTTGCGGCTGAAACAATGGAAGGAATTAATGGAAATACAGCTTATGCAATTCCACATGATTTACTAATCGAAACTCTAAAAAAGTATAATCGAATAAAAAAATAACGCGGCACAACAAAGAACCGATTAAACCCAAAGAAAGAGAAATTGTTAGATCCACAACCATCAATTGAGTTATTTGGACTTGTGTTATACGAGCCAGTAAATGCATTAACTGATATTTTTGTTTCTATCATCTGCTTTGTGGCTTATCTAAAGTTAAATGCATTACCTCAGCGAAGTCAAGTCCAGGGATTATTTAAGTATTATTTCCTTTCAATGAGTTTGGCCACGTTATTAGGCGGGGTATTAGGTCATACTTTCATTCATTATATACCTTTTTATATGAAGCTACCTGGGTGGATTACAAGCATGTTATCGGTAGCTTTACTTGAGCGCGCTTTGATACAATATTCACGAAAGTTGATTGATCCAAAAATTGGTGCCTTCTTTTCAAAATTGAATATTATAGAATTACTTACTTTTTTAATTGTGGTATTGGTCACATTGAACTTCCAATTTGTTCTAATTCATGCTGCATATGGAATAGCTATTGTAGTAACAGGGTTTACTGGTTTTGTCTATTTAAAAGAAAAAAATACTGGGAGCAAGCAAATATTATATGCAGTGCTAGTTAGTACTATTGGTGCATTCTTTTTTGTTTTCAAAATTGGGTTGGGAAAATGGTTTAACCATATAGACATTAGTCATGTGTTTATGATGATAGCTTCAGTGCTTTATTACAAAGGAGCTAGAAACCTGATTGAAGGGTGAATTATATTTTCAAGTAAATAAAAATAACGAAAGCACAACAACGTGTATAAATAATTGCTTTAGAATGTGCTTATTTGGAAAAAAGTAAATTTATAAAACCTAGGCAACCATATGTTAAATATTTGCGTCTTTATTTTTATAGAGATCCTCGGGATTGAATAACTAATCAATTAAAGAATATGAATTCAAATAAAAAAGTTGGAAGGATTATAGGACTAATGTTTCTTTTCATTTTTGCAACAGGCATAACAGTCTATCAATTTTTACAAGGCCCTGTACTATTTTCAGATGATTATCTAACTACTACTTCTGCAAACTCAAATGAAATCATTATTTCGACCTTGCTGTTATTTTTAAGTGGTATAACGTCCATTATTATAGCCACAGTTTTATTACCAATTTTTAAAAAACATAGCGTCACTTTGGCGTTTTTATATTTGGCATTTAGTATACTAGGTTTTATAGCCATATCTATTGACAATATTAGTGTTCTATCTATGTTAGAATTAAGTCTAGAGTATACTAAAAATGAAACAGGCAATTCTGACATATTAAATACATTAGGCGGGGTGTTATACAAAAAACATTGGTGGACACACTATTTGAGTCTACTCATTTCTTGCTTCCCTGTTTTTATTTTATACTATACCTTGTACGTGTCTAAATTAGTTCCAAAAGTCATTTCAATTGTTGGAATAATAGCTGTAATTCTTATGTTTATTGAAATATTATTTTCAATTTTAGGAAATAGCATTAGTATGAATATGCTTCTTCCAATAGGGCTCATTCAACTAATTCTTCCTCTCTGGTTAATTTTTAAAGGATTGAATTCGACAGCTTTAGAAACCGATATGAAATGATGGAACTTAGTTAGAAAAAACTCCTCACAACAAAGAGTGTAAAAAATTTCTGGTACTGTGTATACTCGGAAAATCCTACGGATTTTCCTTTGGTTCATTTTTTTTACTAACTTAGTTCTAGCAAAAGCAACTAACTATACACGAACTCCTTGTGCTTCATTATGACTAACTAATGATAAAATTCTTTAGAAAAATTCGCCAAAATTTGCTTATGGAAAACAAAACCGGAAAGTATTTTAAGTATGCTATTGGAGAAATTGTACTTGTCGTTATTGGAATTTTGATTGCGCTACAGATTAATAACTGGAATGAAAATCGAAAAAATAAGATTGCTGAAGCTGATTATTATTGTAGAATTTTAGATGACTTTGAACTCAATAAAAAGTTAATTGATGAAGCTTTTGATTTGACAACCAACAGAGTAAAACTCTGCAAAGAACTAATAATAGATTTAAACAATCTACCAAATGATAGAAGTAAAATCTTAAATGATTTTGTAGTTGCCGTAAGACAAGATCTGTTTGTGCCTAGTACTATTACATTTGACGATATTACCTCTTCAGGACAGTTAAAACTGTTAACGGATATTAAATTAAAAAACAGACTGATTGAGCATAGTACATTTTTGAACAATACTTTAAATCTACTTCAAGAAAATCGGAATGAACTTATCAAAAGAATGATGGTGTATGAATCTGTAAGTGATTTTGGATATCAAGATATTGATTATCTAAAACAAGAACTTGATAAAGAAATTATTGCTCTATTGCCAAAAAACAATTGGGTAAATGACCCTACTCACCCAATATTCTTAAAGTTTCAAGATAATCTTGTTTTTATTATAGCTATGTTTATTAGACAGAAACAACATTTATCTAATTTAAAAAAGGAATTACAAGAACCTATAGTATTGTTAAAAGATAAAAAGTGTAAATAACGAAAACGCAACAACATGTATGGTTCATTACGGCTATAAATACTAAATGCTTTTAAATATCAAAAAAAATGAAACTTATATCTCGTGCAACTTTACAAATTCAAAAGCCAATAAAAGAAGTATATGAGGCTATTGTAAATCCAAAGCACATGAAAAAATATTTCATTTCAGAAAGTAGTGGACTATTGGAGTCAGGAAAAGAAGTGATTTGGAAATTTCCAGAATTTGAGGACAAATTTACTATTAAAAATGTTTTGCTTGAAGCTGATCATATTATTTCATTTGTGTGGGACCCTGAGACTGTAGTAAATATTGTTTTAAAATCTCTTCCAGACAAAAGCACATTGGTAAAAGTAACTGAAGGTGGAAAAGAATTTAATGAACAAAACCTGAAGTGGCTTATAAACAATACAGCAGGATGGTCAAATTTTCTAGCCTGTATGAAAGCTTATCTTGAGTACGGGATTCAACTTCGAAAAGGAGCATATGAATTTATGAGAAATGTTAAACAAAATTAATTGAAATATGAAAACAACAACATTTCTAACATTTGTAGGTGATCAATGCGGGAAGGCTGAAGAAGCAATAAATTTCTACACTTCTATCTTTCCAAATTCCGAAATTAAAAGCATCATAAAATACCTAGAAGGGGAAGCTGGTGGAACTCCAGAGCTTATCAAGTATGGAGTATTTACTTTAAATGGAACTGAATACAAAGTTTCTGAAAGTAATTATAATCACACTTGGTCATTTACACCGGGAGTATCACTATTCGTTGAATGTAACTCTGAAAATGAGATACAAACTTTGTTTGAAAAACTTTCTTCAAATGGAGGTCAGATTATGGTTCCTCTTGATAATTACAATTCTGGAGATTACGGTTTTGGAGAAAAATTTGGATGGTGCGAAGATAAATATGGTGTTTCTTGGCAGCTTAATCTTACTAAATAAATTAGAGTTATAATATAATCCGCCCTACTTTAAGGAATAGACAAATGACTAAAAATAAAACAAAACAAATCCTGAGGGTCGCACTTATTATTGCATCCATATCTTCCTTATTCTTTGTGCCATGGCTCTTAATTAAAGCTTGGATACTTCCATTACCGGATACGGTTCAAGAACAGATGGATGAAGCTATAAGTTATGGGTTTGATGGAATGATTGTTTATATAGATCAAGCCGATAAGCAACCTAAATATTATACTTCCGGCTGGCACGATCGTGAATTAAAGATTCCTGCAAAACCTCAAGCTTTATTTAAGATTGCAAGCATTAGCAAGTTATATGATGCAGTCGCTGTCACTAAATTAGTAAGTGTTGGTCGGCTTTCTTTGGATAAAACAATAGCCGATTATTTACCAGAGCTTAAAGGAAAAATTGATTATGCAGATGAAATTTCCTTAAGATTAATGATACAGCATAGAAGTGGTCTTCCAAATTTCACGGACATTCCTAATTATTGGTCAGCTCCACCTGAGTCCTATGAAGAAAAACTTGCATTGATTTTAGATATGCCTGCCAATTTTAAACCAGGTGAAGACTATGAATATTGTAATACAAATTATCTCTTAATTAATAAGATAATGGATAATGAGTTGGGTTATGATAACTTTCAATTCATTCAGGAAGAAATATTAATTCCGCTTAATCTTACCAATACATTCAGTTCGCTAAATGAGGTAAATTTAGACGATGTGATGAGTGGTTATCACGTAGGCCACCCTTACGATTTAAAGGAAGATGAACACGGTATGCTGGCCACAGCTGAAGACGTTGGTGTATTTCTAAGAGCTTTGAATGACGGATCTTTGTTTGACCAAGGAGAACAAGAAATCTATTCCTCCATCTACGAGTTTGAGCATTCTGGATGGGTTCCTGGATACCAAAGTTTCGCAAAATTCAATAAAGACCTTGATGTTGTTGTAGTTGAATTCTATAATACAACCGATCCTAAATTGTACAATTGGAATTTGTCAGAAATCATAAATAACAGAATTATTAAAATATTGAAAAAGCAGACACCCTGACAAGTTGGATGGTGAATTAGCGAAAGGTCGTAAAATGAAAAAAACTTGCAAAAAGAAATAAAAACTAACGCTAAAAGTGTTATTAATTAACTAAGATGAAAGTTGTTTATATATATATTATCTTATTTATTATTTCCTCTTGTGGAAATGAAAAAACTACTGAAGTTGACAGAAATATAGATAGAAGTCAAGATAGTAAACTAACTACTTCTTCATTGGTTATTCTTGGTACCATTCAAGATGCCGGTTCTCCACATATAGCTTGCAAAAAACAATGTTGTGAAGGTTTATTTGAAAATCCAGATAAAGAAAGACAAGTTGTTTCAATAGGTCTCTTTGATGAAACAACAAACAAAAAATACCTATTTGAAGCTACGCCGGATATGACTAGACAAGTGAAGGTTTTGAAAAATTTTGGTGTATCAAGTGACAAAGAAATTGCAGATGGAATTTTTTTGACTCACGCACATATTGGTCATTATACCGGATTAATGTATTTGGGAAAAGAGGCTACGAATGCAAAAAATGTTCCTGTATATGTCATGCAAAAAATGAAGAATTATCTAGAAACTAACGGGCCTTGGAGTCAACTAGTAGCTAATAATAATATTTTTTTAAATGAAATGGAACACGAACAAGGTATTCAACTTTCAAAAGATATAGAAATCGTACCGTTTTTAGTTCCTCATAGAGATGAATATTCAGAAACTGTTGGATATAAAATCAATGGCCCTAATAAAAATGCGTTATTCATTCCCGATATTGACAAATGGGAAAAATGGGATAAGTTGATTATTGAAGAAATAAAAAAAGTAGATTATGCGTTTTTAGATGCTACTTTTTATAGTGGCAAGGAGCTTAATAATAGAGATATTTCACAAATTCCACACCCATTTATAATTGAGAGTATGAAGAAGTTTGAAGTATTAGATAAAAAGGAAAGAAAAAAGGTAATTTTTATTCATTTTAATCATACCAATCCTGTTATAAACGAAAATAGTGATGAAGCTAAAGAGGTTATAAAAAATGGTTTTAGAATTGGAAGAATAAATGACGTTTTTGAATTATAATAGTTATAGCTTAACTAATAAAGCACTGCGAACTTTCTTCTGGTTCGTTTTTTTACTAACTTAGTTTTTACTATCACAACTAAACTTATATGAATTTTTTTAGAAAAACCCGTAAAAAAATGGCAAATGAAAATAAGTCTTTAAAATATTTAAGATATGCTGTTGGAGAGATTTTTTTAGTGGTAATTGGAATATTGATTGCTTTACAAGTGAACAATTGGAACGAAGAGAGAAAAAATAAAAATATAGAACATCAAGTGTTAATAGGTCTATTAAATGATTTAAAAACAAATGAAAAGATTCTTAATGATGCTGAAACAATAGTTGATAAACAAATAAATCAAACTAAACTTATTTTAGAACTAATGCAAGAAAAGCCTACAGATTCACTATTAACTAGTGTTAGTAAGTTATTATATCAAGGTACAGAAGTACAAGATGTTCAATTAAATTTAGCGGGAATACAAGGTGTTATTAATAATAAAATGGAGTTAATATCTAATATCACACTTAAACAGTTAATTATCAAATATCCTGTGTTTTTTGAAGGGTATAAAGAACAAGAATCTTTAATGAGGGCTCTTACTACTAATAGGATTCGACCAGGTGTAAAGAGTTATATATTTCTAGAAAATATTTCTAGTGGATCTAATAAATTCTCAAGCGATTATAAAGGATTACTCTCTGATAGAACACTTGCTAATGATTTTACTGATCGTAAATGGGAATCAGTAGAGTGGAAGGAGGGTCTTTTAGTATTAAAGGAGCAAGGAGAAATCTTAATTAAATTGATTGAAGAGGAATTACAAATAAAATAACTGAAACACTTTTAATTATTCTCTAATCATAGCAATATGAGGAATACCGTCTTCTAAATATTCTTCTCCAATAGCTTTAAAACCCAAGTTGGTATAAAATTTATTTAAATAGCATTGAGCAGAAATTTTAATAACCATTGTATTGTAATGATCTTTGATAGCTGTTATAGAGCTATTCATTATTTGATTTCCTCTTTTAAATTTTCGTTGTGATTTAGCTACCACAACTCTTCCTATTGAGGCTTCTTTAAAATAATCACTAGGTTGAAAACAACGTGTATAAGCTATTACTTTATGATCAACAACGCCTAAAACATGAAGCGCGATATCATCTTTTCCATCTATATCTTGGTATACACAGTCTTGTTCAACTACAAAAACTTCAGATCTAAGTTGAAGTATCTGATATAATTCAGTAGTAGAAAGTTGATTGAATGTTTTAATAAATACTTCCATATTAATCTTGTACAACGATATCTTTAGGACCGTCTTTTTTAAACTCTGGTTGAAGGTTACTGTGGTTGATATTAAACCTATCATGTAACATTTCTTCAATAGTCACTAAAATTAAATCAAACTCAGATAGATGGATGTCTTTATAAAATTCTAAATGTGCTTCTATATGTATTTCATCTTCATTGAGTTCCCAAATATGTACGTGATGTACATTTTTAATAGATTTATGCTTATTAATTGCTGCGGTAACTTCTTCAATTTTTATATAATCTGGAGTAAATAACATTAAAATTTTAAATGATTTTTTTAATAGATCATAACCCATAAATAATAAGTAAATGGCAATTAAAATAGTTAATAAACTATCCACCCAATACCATTGAAAATATTTCATTAATAAACCACCAATTAAAACAGCGATAGAAGCTGCCATATCTGTAAATAAATGAAGATATGCAGATTGCATATTCATATTTTCTTTTGCTTCACTTTTTAATAGGAGTACGCTAAAACCGTTTGCAAAAATGGCTAATAAAGCCAACCAAATCACTAAACTGCTTTCAATTTCTTGAGGATTAAAAAAACGGACAATAGCTTCATAAATAAGGTATAAAGCAATAATTAGTAAAGAGGCTGAGTTTACAAAAGCGGCTATGATTTCAGCTCGTTTATAACCAAAAGTTTTAGTTTCTGAAGCGTCTTTTTTTGTAAATAAATTAGCAACATAACTAATGATTAATGATATAACATCTGTTAAATTATGAAGCGCATCAGATAATAACGATAAGCTGCCAGAAATAATACCCCCAATAACTTGAGCAACTGTTATTATTAGGTTTAAAAAAATTGTGAAGAGTAATTTTTTCCCTTTTAAATCACTATGATCATGGGTGTGTGAGTGATTATGAGTGGGATTAGATTTCATAGTTATTTATGAACATGCAATTTTATCAACTCTAGTTTGATGACGACCTCCTTCAAAGTCTGTATTTAAAAAAACAGCTACCATAGCAACTGCTTGTGGAATACTTGTATAACGAGCAGGAATACTTAAAATATTTGCATTGTTATGTAATCTAGCTAATTCGGTAAGTTCTTTTGTCCAACATAGTGCAGCACGAACTTCTTGATATTTATTTGCAGTCATTGCAGCTCCATTACCAGATCCACAAATTATAATACCTAAATCTACTTTATTAGTAGCAACATCTTTAGCAACAGGATGTATAAAATCCGGATAATCTACACTATCTTCAGTATCAGTTCCGTAGTTAGTAACTGTTATTCCTTTAGATATTAAATAATTTACAATGGCTTCTTTATATGCTGGCCCAGCATGATCGTTTCCTATAGCTATTTTCATACTTATTTCCTGTGAAAACAGGAATCTTATTAAATTAAACTTATTTATCTATTACAAATATATTGTATAATTTTAATAAACAGAGAGTTAAAATTTACTTTACATTTTTATTTTTTTAGTTATTATTTACAAAGGTTATTATATATACTAGTTAATAAATTGTTGATAGCTGTTAATAGATTTTCTAAAAATAAATTTGGTAATTAATTATAATATTTCAATAGTATTTTTTTATTGGATTATCCTAAATAGTTAGCATCTATTTACTGAAAAGTTATCTATTTATTAAAGTACTTTTTCAACTTAAAAAAGATTAATACTTATTAAAAATTACATGTTAAGTTTAATAGTTAACAAGTGTTAATGAAAACTATTATCTTCTTCAATTTCAATCAAAAACATGGTTTAAATAGTGTTGATATCTTAGTAAAAAATCAATTTAACTTGATATCAAAATAAAAGTTAAAAAAGTTATGCTACATATTAACAAGCTATAATAACCATCATTTTTTATTTAAATTTAATTAAAAAGAAAAAGTATTATATAATAGTTGTTGATAACTGTTTTTATTGTTTTAAAAATTTAGATTAAACAATTTCAAGAACCGTATCGTTATTTAAATTATTGATTATTTTAATTGCTTTTTCTTTATCTTTTTTATGTACCTGAAGTCGAATTCCGCCAAAAGCATTAGAATGAAAAGGAAGAACAGTTATAGCAGTTTCATTTAAAAATATATAGTTTATATTTTCTTGTTGAAGAAGTAATTCTAAAATTACATATTCACTAGGATAGGTAAATCTTGCTATAGTTATATAATCTTTCATTAGTATTGCTAAATCATTATTTTAATTAGGTTATAAATAAGATTAGTTTATAAAGGTATTATAATAATAACAGTTAGTTAATACTATTACAATAATTTAAAGCTTACTTTTACCATAATTAAAAATAAAAAATGTCGAAAAGAAATAAGAGGAGAAAGAAACCAAACAATTCCAATCTTACCCAAAGTATACTTACTACTTTAAGAAAACAAAATTCAAATCCAATTAATTACAAACAAATAGCTTCAAGTTTAGGAGTTAGAGATACAAGTACAAGAAACTTAATAATAAAAAAAATAAAAAAACTTCAACAAGAGGATAAAATAGAAGAAGTTTCAAGAGGAAAATATATTTTAAAACCATCTAAAAATTATTATACTGGTATTGCAGATGTTACCTCTAGAGGTCAAGCATATATTGTAGTTGAAGAATTAGAGGAAGATATATTTGTAAATAATAAAAACTTAAATCACACTTTACATGGAGATACGGTCGAAGTGTATGTATTTAAAAGAAATAGAGGAGGAAAACAAGAAGGAGAAGTAACACAAATATTAGAACGTAAACGAAAAGAGTTTGTAGGTGTTATTCAAATTCAAGAGCGTTTTGCTTTTGTAGAATGTCAGGATACTAAAATGTATACCGATATTTTTATACCAAAGGAAAATATTAATAATGCAAAAAACGGTGAAAAAGTATTAGTAGAAATAGAAAGTTGGCCTGAAAAAGCAGCATCTCCTTACGGAAAAGTTATTAAAGTATTAGGAAAACCAGGTGAGCATAATACCGAAATTCATTCCATTTTAGCTCAATTTGGTTTGCCTTACGAATTTGAAAAAGAAGTAGAAGATTATGCAAATAATATTGATACTTCAATTCAAAAAGTAGAAATTAAAAAACGTCGCGATATGCGAGGTGATTTAACTTTTACAATAGATCCAAAAGATGCAAAAGATTTTGACGACGCATTATCTTATAAAGTATTAGAAGATGGTAATTATGAAATAGGAATACACATTGCAGATGTTTCACATTATTTAGTTCCTGGAACTGTTTTAGATGATGAAGCTTTTGATAGAGCAACTTCAGTTTATCTAGTAGATAGAGTGGTACCCATGTTACCAGAAGTATTATCAAACAATGCGTGTTCATTAAGACCAAATGAAGAAAAATATACTTTTTCAGCTGTTTTTCATATAAATCAAAAAGCTGAAGTAATAAATAAATGGTTTGGAAGAACAGTAACTTATAGCGATGCTCGTTTTGCTTATGAAGAAGCACAATATGTTATTGAAAGTGGAGAAATAAAAGAAAATCAACAAATTACAATTCCATCAGAAATATCTATTACTGGTAAATCTTATAAAGTTAGAAATGATATATCTGAAGCGATTTTAAAAATGGATGAACTTGCAAAAATTCTTCGTAGAAAAAGAATGAAACAAGGCGCTATTTCGTTTGATAAAGTAGAAGTAAAGTTCAATTTAGATGAAAATAATAATCCAGAAGGAGTTTATTTTAAAGAAAGTAAAGATGCTAATAAATTAATTGAAGAATTTATGCTTCTAGCTAATAGAAGTGTTGCTGAATTTATAGGAAAACAATCCTCTAAAAAAACATTTGTATATCGAGTACATGACGAACCAAATGATGAAAAAATAGCAGCTTTAGAAAATATTATTAAACAATTTGGTTATAAATTAGATACACGTGATCGTAAATCAACTTCTAATTCATTAAATAATTTATTAAAAGATGTTCAAGGAAAAAAAGAACAAAATTTAATAGATACACTTGCTATTCGATCTATGAGTAAAGCAGTTTATACCACTCAAAATATTGGTCATTACGGATTAGCTTTTGATTATTATACACATTTTACTTCTCCAATTCGTCGATATCCCGATGTAATGGTACATCGTTTATTACAATATTATTTAGATAACAATAAAATAGTAAGCGAAAAAGAGTTTGAAGATAAGTGCGCTCACAGTAGTGAAATGGAAGGATTAGCTTCTCAAGCAGAACGTGCTAGTATAAAATACATGCAAGTAAAATACATGGCCGATCATCAAGATCAAAATTTCTTAGGAGTGATATCTGGGGTAACCGACTGGGGAATTTATGTAGAGATTATTTCTAATAAATGTGAAGGTATGGTACGATTACAAGATATTAAAGGTGATCATTATACATTTCATAAAGATGAATTTGCCGCTGTTGGAGACCGTACAAAAACAAGTTATCAATTAGGAGATGAAGTATATGTTCGTGTAAAAAACGCAGATTTAGTTAGAAAACAATTAGATTTTGAAATGTTAGGACATAAAGAAGAAGTGGTTATTGATTAATTTTTTTTTAAAATCCATTCAGAAAGCATCTCGTAAGTATTTAGTACTTTTGTACTATTATGTTTGATGGTTTATTATATGCTGCTTTTTATGGTTTTTTACTAGCTTTTGCTATAGGTCCCGTATTTTTCACATTAATAGAAACAAGTATAACGAAAGGGTTTAAAGCTGCAGTTTTCTTCGATTTAGGCGCTTTATTTTCCGATGTACTTTTTATAATAATAGCCTTTTATAGCACCAGTCAAATACTTGATAAACTAAAAGACGATCCCGCATTACTTATTTTTGGAGGTGTAGTATTAATTGCTTTTGGTCTGATTTCTTATATACGAACTTCTAAATCTTTTATTAAAATAGTTAGAGAACATTATTCTGTAGACACCAAGAAAAACCTTGGAGGTCTCTTTTTAAAAGGCTTTCTATTAAACTTCGTTAATTTTGGAGTATTAGCAGGATGGATTGCAACTATTATTATTGCTCAAGCCACCACTACTCATAAAAATGGAGTTTTATTTTTTCTTTCTACCGTGATGATTACTTTATTTTTAACCGATTTATTAAAAATATTCCTTGCAAAAAGAGTAAAAAGTAATTTAACTCCTCGTTTTATTATTAAAACAAAAAAAATGGTGAGTGTTTTAATAATTGGTTTTGGAGTCTTACTGTTATTTCAAGGAATATTCCCAGATAATATCCAAGAAGGAATGGAATATATTCCTAATGCAGTTGATTAGGTTAAATAAAAAAGCTCCAGTAAATACTGAAGCTTTTTTGGAGGCGTCGAGCGGATTCGAACCGCTGTAGGAGCTTTTGCAGAGCCCAGCCTAGCCACTCGGCCACGACGCCCTAATTTTTGTTAGAGATGGCAAATATAATATAAAGTTAAACTTTTTCAATTAAAAAAAGACTTATCTTTTTCCAACCATAGTTACACTAACCTCTGCAACATCACCACCAATTGGAGGGTTAACTTTTGCAACCGTTACTTTTACATAACTTACTAAAGGTGCTTCAAATAAAACTTTATCAATAATTCGTTTTCCAACATGTTCTAGTAGTTTTGAACGAATAGCCATTTCCTCCATTACTATTTTCTGAAGAAAAACATAATCAACTGTGTCTTTTAATTCATCAGTATTAGAAGCTTCATCAAGGTTTGCTCTTACTGAAAGATTAACAAGATAGTCAGATCCAATTTGTCCCTCTTCAAGTAAACAGCCGTGAAAGGCATAAATTTTTATGTTTTTTAATCGTATCGTACTCATTTCAACTATTTTTGCAAAGTTACAAATCCTTAACTTGCCGTAAGGAATTGTAAATACTAAATTATTTTATTAAGATGTTAGAAAAAAACAGCCCAATCAATTTTATTGAGCACATTATTGAAGAAGATTTAGCAAATGGAATGCCTAAGGAAAATTTACGCTTTCGTTTTCCACCAGAACCAAACGGATATTTACACATTGGTCACACCAAAGCAATTGGTATTAGTTTTGGATTGGGCGAAAAATACAATGCACCTGTTAATTTAAGATTTGATGATACAAATCCTGCTAAAGAAGAACAAAAATATGTAGATGCAATTAAAGAGGACATTGCATGGATGGGCTATCAATGGGATCAAGAATTATATTCTTCAGATTATTTTCAAATACTTTATGACTGGGCGGTTTATTTAATTAAAAAAGGAAAAGCTTACATAGATTCACAAACTAGTGAAGAAATGAGAGAACAAAAAGGAACTCCTACACAAGTAGGAACCAATAGTCCTTATAGAAATAGAACGATTGAAGAGAATTTAGACCTTTTTAATAGAATGAAAGAAGGAGAGTTTGATGAAGGGACTCATGTGTTGCGAGCAAAAATTGACATGGAAGATCCAAATATGTTGATGCGGGATCCCTTAATGTATCGTATTTTAAAGAAAGCTCATCATCGAACAGGAAACGATTGGTGCATATATCCAATGTACGATTGGACACACGGCGAAAGCGATTATATCGAACAAATTTCACACTCTTTATGCTCTTTAGAATTTAAACCTCACAGAAAGCTTTATAATTGGTTTAGAGATGAGGTTTATTTAGAGAACTCAAAAGAACTTCCATTACCACCCAAACAAAGAGAATTTGCACGATTAAATTTAAGTTATACCATTATGAGTAAACGAAAGTTACTTCAATTGGTAGAGCAAAATATTGTAAATGGTTGGGATGACCCTAGAATGCCAACGATTTCTGGATTAAGAAGAAGAGGATATACGCCCAACGCAATAAAGAAATTTATAGAAGCAGTTGGGGTAGCAAAACGAGAAAATGTAATAGATGTTTCTTTATTAGAGTTTTGTATTCGTGAAGATTTAAATAAGATTGCTCCTCGAGTAATGGCTGTTTTAAACCCTATAAAACTTACAATCACTAATTATCCTGAAGGTAAAGAAGAACTATTAAAAGCTGAAAATAATCCAGAAGATGATCAAGCTGGTTTTAGAGAGGTTCCTTTTTCAAAAGAATTATTTATTGAAAGAGAAGACTTTAAAGAAGAAGCAAGTGGTAACTTTTTTAGATTAACCTTAGGGAAAGAAGTTCGTTTAAAGAATGCATACATTATTAAAGCGGATTCTGTAATAAAAGACAATCAAGGAAACATTACCGAAATATTATGTTCTTACGATGCAGATAGTTTAAGCGGAACAGGAACAGAAGCAAGTCTTAGAAAAGTAAAAGGAACACTTCATTGGGTTTCTATTAAACACGCTTTAAAAGCTGAAGTAAGGTCTTATGATCGACTGTTTACTGATGAAGCTCCAGATAGTCATAAAGACAAATCATTTATGGAATTTATCAATCCAAACTCCTTAACTATTTCTGAAGCATTTATTGAACCTGGTTTAGCTTCCGTTAAAAAAGGAGTTAGTTTTCAATTTCAACGATTGGGTTATTTTAATGTGGATGACGACTCTACTTCAGGCAAAATAGTATTTAATAAAACCGTAGGATTACGTGATTCTTGGGCAAAGAAAAAGCCAGTTCAAAAACAAGTAATGCAACAACAAAGACCTCAAATTTTACCAATAAATGAAATTATGAGGTTTGGAAAAAAGTACACCAAATTCCCTGCTGAAAAACAAGAAGAAGTAAAAGCCCAAATTCAAGAACTAGCAAAAAGGATCACTTTCGAAGAGCTTCAACCTTTCTTTGGTACCGCTCTAAAAAAAGCAGGAACCCGAATTGTTACGATGATTAGTTTAGGAGTTTTACTAAATAAAGGACAAGAGTCTAATGAAGAAATAAAAGAATTTATTTCTAAAGCTTTAGATGATAAAAATGAATTATTAGTAGCTGAAGCAAAAAAAATAACCTTCTAAAAATTAGAAGGTTATTTTAATTTTCTAATAATCAAAATCTGTTGGAGGAGGCTTAGAAGGGTTGTTTTTTTTATTGACAATTCCTTTAGCTGCATTATCCTTTTTCATTTGTTCTCCAATTTGATTACTTGCTACAAACGAAGCTATCATATTATTTAACATATCACTACCAGCTTGAGGTGAATTAGGCAACAATATTAAATTGGTATTGGTTGCTTCACCTACAGATTGAAGCGTATCGTAATGCTGAGTAACCACAATTAAAGCAGATGCCTCTTGAGAATTAATCCCCACATTGTTTAAAACGTCTACACTATCTTCAAGACCACGAGCAATTTCTCTACGTTGATCAGCAATACCCAAACCCTGTAATCGTTTGCTTTCAGCTTCAGCTTTTGCGCGTTCAATAATTAATATCCTTTGCGCATCACCTTCGTGTTGAGCAGCTACTTTTTCTCTTTCAGCAGCGTTAATACGATTCATAGCTATTTTTACTTTTTGATCTGGATCAATATCGGTTACCAATGCTTTTACTATATCATAACCATAATTTAACATAGCTTCTTTTAACTCTCTTTGAATAGCTAGTGCAATTTCTTCTTTCTTAACAAACACGTCATCCAATATCATTTTTGGAACTTCAGCACGAACCACATCAAATATAAAAGCTGTTATTTGTTCGTGAGGGTTTTGTAATTTATAAAATGCGTTATATACATGTTCTCTTTGAATTTGAAACTGAACGGATATTTTTAAGTGCACAAAAACATCATCTTTGGTTTTTGTTTCAACAATAACATCTAATTGTTGAATTCGCAAACTAACACGTCCTGCAACTCTATCAATTATTGGAATTTTCATATTAATTCCAGCGCCATAATCTCTTGTAAATTTACCAAACCGTTCAACAACAGCAATGGTTTGCTGTTTTACAATAAAAAAGGAAGCAAAAATTAATACAATTAAAATGACTAAAAAGGGAGCCCAAACATAATTCATAGAAAATAATTTTAAGTTAAAAATCGCAATGTTGAAGATACAAAAAAAAGGTTACTTTTACCAGCTTTATAATCCCCATAATATATGAGTCTTAAAAATTTATTAATCGTTACTCTTTTGTTTTTGTTTACTCAAGAGGTAATTTCCCAACGTAACTATGATGGATCTAATTTTTTAGGAATATCAGGTGGTTATACTTTGTTTGATATTATGACTTCAGATTTAAATACCAAACAAAGTGGAGGGTTCTTAGGAGGGTTTTCTACTCGTGGAGCTTTTAGAAACGAATTTGATTTAATTTTTGGTCTTAATTATTTTAGTAATAATGTTGAAATACTTGGCGCTGAATCACCTTCAGATACTCATTCAGATACTCAATATATAGATTATCACCTTCAAGGGGTGCAGCTTTATGCATTAGGTAGTTATAATATAATCAACAATCATTTATCATTAGAATTTGGACCTATTTTAAATATTAGCAGTAAACTAAATTTAAAAACAGAACAGTTTGAGGACTACATTTTAGAGGGATACACTACTTTAGAAGCTAAGGACATTCAAGATACAGCCCCTATTAATTTTCATTTACAAGGTGGAATTACAGGAGGCTTAAGAAACTTTAGAGTTTCTGTACAATATCAATATGGGGTTACCAATATGCTGGGTAAACTAAATAAAAATGAATTAGAATACGATAACTTTAAAGGAAACAGTTCATTAATATTATTGGCTGGTACTTTTTACTTTTAAGATAAAAAAGAAATCGTGTTTTCAATTCTACGAATAGTTTTTTCTTTACCTAGAATTGCTGCAATTTCGAAAACATCAGGCCCTTTCATTTCTCCTACTAAAGCCAAACGTAAAGGCATCATTACTTTTCCAAAACCCATTTCCTGATCTGTAATCCAACCTTTTATTTTTCTAGTAATTTCTTCAGTTGAAAACTCAGAACAATCATTTAAAAGAGAAACAACATTCGTTAGAATTTCTGACGTACCTTCTTTAAAAGCTTTTTTGGAAGCTTTTTCATCATAAGTGGTTGGAGCCACAAAAAAGAAGCTTCCTTGGTCCCATAAATCAGTCACAAAAGTTGCTCTTTCTTTAATGGAAGCAACTATTACCGATAGGTTTTCATTAGTTTCAATTCCTTTTTCAGCCAAAAACTCTGAAAACAAATTGGTTAAAGAGTCGTTATCCATTTCTTGTAGATAGTGATGTTGAAACCATTTAGTTTTTTCAGGATCAAACTTCGCACCTGCTTTGTTCACCCTACTTAAATCAAAGGCATCTATCAATTCATCCAAACTAAAAATCTCTTGTTCTGTACCAGGATTCCATCCTAATAAAGCTAACATATTAATTACCGCTTCAGGTAAATACCCATCCTCCCTGTAACCAGAAAAAACTTCGTCTTCAGCAGTTTTCCATTCGATTGGAAAAACCGGGAATCCCATTTTATCACCATCTCTCTTGCTTAATTTTCCTTTTCCAACTGGCTTCATGATTAAAGGTAAATGTGCAAATTCTGGGGCTTCCCACCCTAAAGCTTGATACAAAGCTATATGCAAAGGAACCGACGGCAACCATTCTTCCCCACGAATTACATGGGTGATTTCCATAAAGTGATCGTCAACGATATTTGCTAAATGATAAGTTGGCATTCCGTCACTTTTAAACAACACCTTGTCATCTAAAAGTTCTTTTTTAAAGGAAACGTGACCTCTAATAATATCGTTTGTTGAAATTATACCATGAGATCCTTCTTCAGGTTTATGCATTTTAAAACGAACCACATAATCGTCACCATTTGCAATTCTTTTCTCTACCTCTTCTTTAGACAACGAAATGGAGTTTTTTAATTTCTCTCTATTGTGCCAATTATAAATAAATGTTTTCCCTTTTGCTTCGTGATCTTTACGATGATAATTCAATTCTTCAGCTGTGTCAAAAGCATAATACGCATCACCAGAAGCAATCAATTGCTCAGCATATTGTTTATACATATCTTTACGCTCGCTTTGGCGATAAGGACCATATTCACCTTCTTTTCCAATTCCTTCATCAAAAGGAATGTTTAACCAATTTAAGGCTTCAACAATATATTCTTCAGCACCTTCAACATATCTATTTTGGTCGGTATCTTCTATACGCAACACAAAGTCACCTCCGTGTTTTTTTGCAAATAAATAATTAAACAAGGCGGTTCTAACCCCTCCAATATGTAACGGTCCAGTTGGACTTGGTGCAAAGCGTACTCTAACTTTTTGAGACATGAATTATTTCTTAAAAATGATGCGGCAAAGGTACAATACCTTATGAGCTTTTAAAAAGTATATTTTGGTTTAATTTTTGCAACAAAATATTAACAGATAGATTGGATTTAATATAGTATTTTCGATGTTACAATCTATTTAACGATTACGGAATGAGTAGCTTTTCAATGATCCAGCAAAAACTGGAGCAATTTATTAAGAAATACTACACCAGCGAATTAATTAAAGGGGCCATCCTTTTTTTCGCTATAGGTCTGTTATACCTTATCATTACGTTACTTATTGAATATTATTTATGGCTAAACCCAACCGGAAGAACCATTTTGTTTTGGGCATTTGTTTTGGTTGAAACAGCACTGTTTGTTCGTTTTATAGCATTTCCATTATTAAAATTGTTTAACCTTCAGAAGGGAATAACACACGAAGAAGCTTCGAAGTTAATTGGAAATCACTTTCCTGAAGTTAGCGATAAGCTCTTGAATGTAATTCAGTTAAATCAAAACCAACGAGAATCAGAACTTTTATTAGCGAGCATCGATCAAAAATCTTCAGAACTACAACCGATTCCCTTTAAAACAGCCATTAATTTTAATACCAATAGTAAATACCTTAAATACGCAGCTATCCCTGTAATAATATTTTTACTCTTTTATGCTTTAGGCGATAAAGATATTTTTTCAAGTAGCTACACAAGAGTTTTAAATTACGATACCGCTTATGAACCGCCTGCGCCTTTTTCTTTTCAGGTTTTAAATAATTCATTAACTGCAATTGAAAACAAAAGTTTTACACTAAAAGTTAAAACAATAGGAGAATATGCTCCCGAAAACGCTAGCATAACCTATAATAATGAAACCTATTATTTAAAACAATCTGCTCCAGGAATATTTGAATATACCTTTTTGCAACCCAATAACACCATCGATTTTAGCCTTAAAGCAAATCAAGTTACTTCAAAAGAATATACGTTGGATATTGTAAAAACGCCATCTTTAGTAATGTTTGAAATGAGTTTAGACTACCCATCATATACAGGTAAAAAGGATGAGGTTTTAGAAAGCTCTGGAAACGCTTTAATACCACAAGGAACTATTGTTACTTGGGATATTATTACTAAAAATACAGATAAAGTAGATTTAAAAACAAAGGATACCGCTTATACTTTTCAGAAAAATCAAGAAAATTTTAAATTTAAAAAAGGAATCTATAACAAGCTTGATTATGCAATTACAACCTCTAATTCCAAACTAAAAGAATATGAAAACCTTTCTTTTACATTGGGAGTTATTAAGGATGAATATCCCGAGATAAAAGTGGTTTCTAAACAAGATAGTACCAACAGTCAAAAAATGTATTTTTTAGGAAATGTATCCGATGATTATGGGCTTACCAAGTTGCAATTAGTTTATTATCCTTCAGGTGAAGAAGATCAAAAACAAACTGAGGCCTTAAAATTAAACGCTTCTAATTTTGATCAATTTGTATATAACTTTCCCGGAAACATACCTTTACCGGAAGGCGTGTCATACGATTATTATTTCGAGATATTTGATAATGATGCTATTCACAACTTCAAATCCAGTAAATCTTCAATTTATTTTTTCAGAAAACTTACTCAAGACGAAATAGAAAACGAGCAACTTCAAAATCAAGAAAAAACGATTGAAGGTTTGGATAAGTCTTTGGAGAATATGAAGCAGCAGGACAAAACATTGGAAGAGATTTCAAAGAATCAAAAAGAAAAAAACGAACTTAATTGGAACGATAAAAAGAAGTTAGAAAAATTCCTCAAAAAGCAACAGCAACAAGAGGAAATGATGAAAAACTTTTCGGAAGAGTTAAAAGAAAATCTAGAAAATTTTCAACCAGAAAATAATGAAAAAGATCCTTTTAAAGAACAATTAAAAGAACGCTTTCAGGAAAATGAAGAGCAGTTAAAGAAAAACGAAAAACTGTTGGATGAATTGGAAAAACTCCAAGATAAAATTGAGAAGGAGGAGTTAACTGAAAAACTTGAGAAATTATCGAAACAAAATAAAAATCAAGAAAAAAATCTTGAGCAACTATTAGAGTTAACAAAACGATATTACGTTACTAAAAAAGCAGAAAAGCTTGCTGAAGAATTAAACAAATTAGCCGAAGAACAAGAGAAATTGTCTAACGCTCCAGAAGAAGAAAACACAAAAGAAGCTCAAGAAGAAATTAATAAAAAATTTGAAGAATACACCAAAGAAAAAGAAGAGCTTCAAAAAGACAATGAGGACTTGAAAGAACCTATGGATATTCCTGATGATAAAAAAGGAGAAGAGGAAGTTAAGGAAGAACAAGAAAAGGCAAGTGATAAATTAGATCAAGGTGACAAAAAAGAAGCATCTAAAAACCAGAAAAAAGCGGCTCAAAAAATGAAGCAAATGGGACAGCAGATGCAGATGCAAATGCAAGCTGGCCAAATGGAAACCTTAGATGAAGATTTGGAGATGTTACGTCAAATTTTAGATAATTTAGTAGTGTTTTCTTTCGAACAAGAAGATTTAATGGAGGAATTTAAGGTTACGGATTATGGAAGCCCATTATTTGGAAAAAAATTAATTCATCAAAACGACTTAAAACAAAACTTCGAACATGTAGATGATAGTCTTTTCGCATTATCATTAAGGCAACCTATGTTAGGTGGAGCCATTAATGAATCATTAACCGATGTAACTTTTAACTTGGATAAGAGTTTAGAGCGATTAGCTGAAAACGAACTAAGAAAAGGTATATCAAGTCAGCAATATACAGTTACAGGTGCTAACGAATTAGCAATATTACTAAGTGAAATCTTAGGAAGTATGCAAGATCAAATGAGTGCTATGGGGAAAGGAAAAGGAAAGGGCAAAGGAAAAGGTCAGGGACAAGGTGAAGGCGAAGGACAAGGGTTTCAATTACCCGATATCATAAAAAAGCAAGAAAGTCTCAACGAAAAAATGAAGGAAGGTCTAGGCGAAAAGGGTGAAAAAGGAAAAGACGGCGAAGGTGAGGGAGAAGAGGGGCAAGGAAAAGGCGAAGGACAAGGTGAGGGTGAGGGTCAAGGAGAAGGAGAAGGATCTGGCGAAGGTGGTAAAAATGGGAAAAACGGAAAAGAAGGCGATCAAAAAGGAGAAGATGGTTATGGAAATGGTGAAGATTTAAACGGCAAGTTGTTCGAAATATTTAAAGAACAACAGATGCTTAGACAACAACTACAAGACAAAATAAATCAGCTTGGCGATAAAGGAAATGCGAACGATTTACTTCGTGAAATGGAAAATATTGAGCAACAATTATTAGAAAAAGGTTTTAACCAAAATACTCTTGAAAAAATGCAAAACCTAAAACATGAGTTGCTCAAATTAGACAAAGCAACCTTTGAACAGGGTGAAGAAATGAAACGGGAATCAAAATCCAATCGTCAAGAATTTGAAAATAACACTACAGTCCTTCCCGAAGACATTAAAAAGTATTTTAATACGACCGAAATCTTAAACAGAGAGGCACTACCTTTGCGTTTAGAATACAAACAAAAAGTACAAGAATATTTTAAGAATAAGGATGATTGATTTTTTTTCAGAAACAGATTTTACATTACAAAATCCAGATGAAGTTGGACAATGGGTTTCAAAAATAATCACACAAGAAAAATGTGAAGAAGGTGAAATTAGCTATATATTTTGTGATGACGAATACCTTCATAAACTAAATTTAGAATTTTTAAATCACGATACATTAACCGATATTATAAGCTTTGATAATAGTTTAGGAAATCAAATTAATGGTGATATTTTTATTTCTGTAGAAAGGGTAAAGGAAAATGCTGAAACTTTTAATGTTACTTTTCAAAACGAATTACATCGTGTAATTATCCACGGAGCTTTGCATTATTGTGGTTATAAAGATAAATCTGAGGAAGACGCATCCGTAATGAGAAAGAAAGAAGATGAAGCACTTTCCCAAAGAAATTTCATTTAGTATACTGAAAATCAATTTAATACAATTTTAACAAACTGATTATAAGTTATTTAACTATATTTGCACGCTCTTGAAAAATCAAGACAGTTATTTAATTTTAAAATAAATGTTCCACGTGGAACAAATTGAAAACTATGTTTCCAAACGAATATGATGTAATTGTTGTTGGCGCTGGTCACGCAGGGTCTGAAGCTGCATCTGCAGCTGCTAATTTAGGGTCCAAAACACTATTGATTACAATGAATTTACAAAACATCGCTCAGATGTCTTGTAATCCTGCAATGGGGGGCATAGCAAAAGGTCAAATAGTTCGCGAGATTGATGCCTTAGGAGGTTATAGTGGAATTGTTTCTGATGAAACCGCAATTCAGTTTAAAATGTTGAACAAGTCAAAAGGACCCGCTATGTGGAGTCCTCGTGTTCAAAGTGATCGAATGCGATTTTCTGAGACTTGGAGAGACATGATGGAAAAAACTCCAAATCTTGATTTTTATCAAGAAATGGTTTCTGGTTTACTAACTGATAATGGAAAAGTAGTTGGAGTTAAAACCTCATTAGGTATTGAAATTAGATCTAAATCAGTTGTCTTAACCAATGGGACTTTTTTAAATGGAATTATTCATATAGGTGATAAACAATTTGGAGGAGGAAGAGCAGGAGAAAGAGCTTCAACAGGAATTACAGAAGACTTAATAAACTTGGGTTTTGATTCGGGTAGAATGAAAACAGGGACTCCACCCAGAGTCGATGGTCGATCTTTAGACTTTTCTAAAATGGTTGAACAACCTGGTGACGAACAGCCGGAAAAATTCTCCTACTTAAAATCTACAAAAACTTTAACCAATCAACGATTGTGTTATTTGTCTTATACCAGCGAAACAGTTCACGAACTATTAAAAGAAGGGTTCGATAAATCCCCTATGTTTAATGGAGCAATAAAAAGTAGCGGGCCAAGATACTGTCCTTCTATTGAAGAAAAAATAAACCGTTTTGCTGATAAAGACAGACACCAATTATTTGTAGAACCAGAGGGTTGGAATACCGTTGAGTATTACATAAATGGTTTTTCAACTTCTCTTTCTGAAGAGATTCAGTACAAAGCATTAAAACAGGTTGCGGGATTTGAAAACGTTAAATTTTTTAGACCAGGTTACGCCATCGAATACGATTATTTTCCACCCACACAATTAAGACATACTCTTGAAACAAAGCTAGTATCGGGAATGTATTTTGCGGGTCAAATAAATGGTACAACAGGTTATGAAGAAGCCGCTTCTCAAGGTCTAATGGCAGGAATTAATGCACATTTAAAAGTTAATGAAAAAGATCCATTTACACTTAGTAGAGATGAAGCTTATATAGGTGTATTAATAGATGATTTAATTACAAAAGGAACGAAAGAACCTTATAGAATGTTTACCTCTAGAGCTGAGTACAGAACCTTGTTAAGACAAGACAATGCAGATTTTAGACTTACTTCTAAATCATTTAATATAGGTTTAGCTTCTAAAGTGCGTTTAGAGACTATGGAGCAAAAGCAAAAGGAATCAGATGCTTTCATTCATTTTTTTAAAAATAAAAGCATTAGCCATAAAACATTAAATCCCATATTAGAATCAAAAAACTCCGCTCCAGTTAAACAGATGGATAAATTATACAAGCCTTTTTCTCGTCCAAATATAACTATGGACGATATGAGAAAAATTAAAGAAGTAGATGATTATGTTGTAGAAAATAAATTGGACAGAGAAGTTTTAGAACAAACAGAAATTCAAATAAAATACGCTGGTTATATTGATAAAGAAAAAGCAAATGCGGATAAACTAAATCGATTAGAAGGAATTAAAATTCCTGAAAATTTCGATTATTCCAAACTGAAATCATTATCCTATGAAGCCTTAGAAAAGCTAAGAACCGTTAAACCTGTTACCGTTTCTCAAGCTTCTAGAATAAGTGGTGTTTCTCCAAATGACATTTCTGTATTGTTAGTTTATATGGGACGATAAGCAAAATGTTTTATTTGACTTTATTGTTTTTTATATTTGGTCAAATAGAACATCCACAACCTATAATTAGTTGAAAATCAAGATTTAGTTTTGGATGTTTCACGTGGAACATTTTTATATCAAGGATATGATATTAGTATAATATGAAGTTAGAAAAAGACAATTTCCCTCTTACAGTTAGAGATTATTTGGTGTCTGGAGAAGAATTTTCCTTGGTGTATGATCCTGAAAAGGAAATGTTGCAAACTCATCCTCAGCCAGAAATAAAAGAGCTTTCAAAGTACTATGAAAGTGATGAGTATATTTCTCATACTGATAGTAAAAAAGGCTTGGTCTCATTTCTATATCAAGTTATAAAAAAAAGAGCCCTTCAAAATAAAGTAGCTTTAATTACTTCATTAAATGTCGGTGAAAAAAACCTTTTAGATATTGGAGCTGGAACAGGAGATTTTTTAAAAGAGGCAAAAGAAAATAGCTGGAATGTTTTCGGAATTGAGCCTAATAAAAATGCTCGTGATTTAGCATTTAAAAAAGGAATTGAATTAAAAGAAAACATAGACGAATATAAGAACCAAAGTTTTGATGTTATTACCTTATGGCATGTATTAGAGCATTTGCCAAACTTAGATGAGACAACTCAAAAGATTGAAGATCTATTAAAACCAAATGGAGTATTAATAATTGCGGTTCCAAATTACAATTCTTTTGATGCTACTTATTACAAAAACTTTTGGGCAGCTTTTGATGCACCTCGACACTTGTGGCATTTTTCTAGAAACTCTATGAAGAGACTTTTTTCGAAAAAACTTCAACTTCAAAAAATAGAACCAATGAAGTATGATTCGTTTTATGTGAGTCTTCTTTCTGAAAAAAATAAAACCGGCAAACAAAATTTATTAAAAGCATTTTTTATCGGATTGCGGTCTAATATTTCCGCAATGAAAACAAAAGAGTATTCTTCACTGATTTATTGTTTTAAAAAAGCAGAATAAAGTAAATTAAGACGTTTTAAGAAGTTTTCTAACAAAAGACGTTTTATTGCTTGACTTTTGATTGTTGACTTATTAGAAGTGTTTTAAAAAAGACAGTTTTAATAAAGGGGTCTTATTGTTAGAATTTTTATAATAGAAAAATGTTATGCAAGTTCTTTTCTATGAATCAATCGAGTAAGTTGAATGGATAAATCGGTAAAAATAATTTTTGCATTTCCATTTCGTTCAATATGATATTCGGCATCTTCTAAAGCATTCTTAATTTCGAAAATATTATTTTGATGAATAAATGCTGAAAATTTATCAAATGAAAATTTGCCATCATGACTTTCAAAATATATTAATGAATCTGCTTTATAATTTTTTAGCATCGCTTGTCTAAAAACCTCTAAACAAAAACTTAAAAACTTCTTTTGAGTTTCTCGACCCTCTTTTGCAATTTCTTCACTCCAACCAAACAAATCATTAATAGCACCTTTATTACCTTTTGCTTTAAAAGCGGTTCTCACCCAAAAGACAAATAAATTCTCAAAGAAAACCTCATTTCCATCGTTTTTAATAATATGAAGCGCTTTATTAAAATCACCGTTGGATTGATGACTAACTTTTTTTGCTTCATTCTCATTAACTTGTAGTTTTTCAACTAATTGATTATAAATGTCTTCCTCAGACAATAAAGGAATATGCAATTTCTGGCAACGAGATTGGATGGTTCCCAAAACATGTTCTACATTTTCAGTTAAAAGCAATAAGACTGTTTTTTCAGGAGGCTCTTCAACCAATTTTAATAACTGATTAGAACATTCGTTATTCATTTTATCAGCCATCCATATGATCATCACTTTATACCCTCCTTCGTAAGCTTTTAATGACAATTTTTTTGAAATCGCAACCGCTTCGTGTTTACTAATATTCCCTTGTTTTTTTTCAATTCCTATAAATTGATACCAGTCGTACAAAGAGGCATAAGGATTTTCAAATACAAAATCTCGCCATTCACTTGCAAAATTATCTGAAACAGGGTCCTTTTTAATATTCTCATTGGTGTTCACGGGATATACAAAATGTAAATCTGGGTGTACCAATTTTGACACCTTGTTTTCACAAGAAGTATAAGATTCAGTACCTGGCGTAAATGAATGACATAATATTTCTTTCGCATAACACAATGCTAACGATAAAATACCAGAACCCGCTTTACCTATAAAGAGTTGAGTATGCGGAATTCGTCCGTTCTCAACTGTTTTTATAAGATGTGATTTTATATGTTGTTGTCCAATTACTTCGGAAAAATTCATACACAATATTACGGTTTTTTAGTTAAAAAGAACCTTTCAAAAATAGTATATTTGCAGTCCAAAATCCAATGTATGAACCGAGCTAATTTAATATTTTCATTTTAAGAAAAAGAATATTAGCGAACAGCAGGTGACCATAAGAAAACAATAAACAAAGACGCATGAAAACTGTTAATGACTTCAATTTTAAAAACAAAAAAGCACTAATTCGTGTTGATTTTAATGTTCCCTTAAACAATAATTTCGAGGTTACCGATAGCACTCGAATTGAAGCTGCAAAAAACACCATCATTAAAGTTTTGGAAGATGGTGGAAGTTGTGTATTGATGTCACATTTAGGGAGACCTAATGGAATTGAAGATAAGTTTTCATTAAAACATATCGATAAAAAAGTAAGTGAGATTATAGGTGTTCAAGTTCAGTTTTCTGAAAACTGTATAGGTCCAGAAGCTGAAAAAGAAGTAGCTGAATTAGAGAATGGTGAAATCTTATTATTAGAAAACCTTAGATTTCATAAAGAAGAAAAAGCGGGTGATAAAGAATTTGCTGAAGCGTTGTCAAAATTAGGAGATATATACGTAAACGATGCCTTTGGAACTGCACATAGAGCTCACGCCTCTACCTCGGTAATTGCAAAATATTTTCCAGAGAACAAATGTTTTGGTAAGTTATTGGCTTCAGAAATCGAGAATATAGAAAAGGTATTAACGCATAGCGAAAAACCAGTTACAGCGATAATTGGTGGCGCAAAAGTTTCTTCAAAAATAACCATCATAGAAAGTATTTTAGACAAAATTGACCACTTAATTATTGGTGGCGGTATGGCTTTTACTTTTGTTAAAGCGCAAGGCGGAAAAATAGGATCTTCTTTGGTGGAAGACGACAAACAAGAGTTGGCACTGTCTATTTTAAAATTAGCTGAAGAGAAAAATGTAAAAATACATTTACCGGTTGATGCTATTGTTGCTGACCAATTTTCTAATGATGCGAATATAAAAACGGAAGACATCAATAACATATCTGAAGGTTGGATGGGCTTAGATGTAGGGCCAAAAACCAACGATCTTTTTAAAGAAGTGATTCTGAACTCAAAAACAATTTTATGGAATGGACCCGTAGGTGTTTTTGAATTGGAAAAATTTGCGACAGGAACCATTTCTCTAGGAAATGCTATTGCTGAAGCCACCCAAAATGGAACATTTTCTTTAGTTGGAGGAGGAGATTCTGTAGCTGCCGTTAAACAATTTAATTTAACGAATAAAGTGAGTTATGTTTCTACAGGTGGAGGAGCAATGTTAGAAATGTTGGAAGGAAAAACACTACCAGGAATTCAGGCTATTTTGGAATAAACACCAAAACAGAACATAGAATGTTAAAAAAATTGGTCTTTATTTAGCATTTTCCTACATTTAAAAAATATTTTAAAACACTTTTCGTTTCTTATTATATGATATTCAAAGAATTACCCCCATTTCTTATTGCATTTTTATTCTTTTCTAGTATAACAAACCTACATGCTCAAGAGGAGATAATAAAAGAGGATACTTTAAAAGTAGTCACTCATAATCTTCCAACGAAAACAATTCAAATTGTAGATACAATCACCACACAAACAGTTTCAGGTGATATTAATACTCCTGTAATCAACACCGTTAGTAAGGACTCTATTGTTTTTGATTTAGAAGATCCATCGGTTGCAAGGACTGTTGATAGTTTATGGATGAAAGAATTGTACGATTCAACAAGATTTGAAGAAGTTTATGGTAGCATAGTAAACGAAGTTATGGAACCTGTAGAATACGAAGAACTTCCCACCGAACTTCTAAAACAACGACTTGAAGAATTAAACTCAAGAACTCCTTTTAACGTAGAATACAACCCATCTCTAGAGAAAATAATCAAGCATTATTTGAAAAACCGTCGTAGGACTATGGGTAATTTAATTGCTTTAAGCGATTATTACTTCCCTATGTTCGAACAAGAATTGGACAAACACAATTTACCTTTAGAAATAAAATATCTAGCTGTTGTAGAATCTGCATTAGATCCTGTTGCAAAATCAAGAGTAGGCGCAACTGGCCTATGGCAATTTATGTTTTCTACAGGAAAAATGTTTGGATTGGAAGTGAGTTCGTATGTAGACGAAAGAGCCGATCCAGAAATGTCAACCGAGGCAGCAGCTAAATATTTAAAAAGCTTAAACAAAAGCTTTAACGATTGGGATTTAGCTTTAGCAGCCTATAACTCAGGCCCTGGAAACGTGTCAAAAGCAATTCGTCGTTCTGGAGGAGAAACCAATTATTGGAAAATTAGAAACCGATTACCACGAGAAACCGCAGGTTATGTTCCTGCTTTTTTAGCCACCATGTATATTTTTGAATATGCCGAAGAACATGGATTTAAAAGTTCGGGTCCTAAGTTCCATCAAATTGCAACCGATACCATTCAAGTAAAAAGATTAATCACTTTTGAACAAGTTGCTAAAGTGGTAAATCTACCTGTTGAAGAAGTTCAATTTTTAAACCCTTCTTATAAATTAGGAATTATTCCTTATATAAAAGATAAAAATTATACGCTTCGTTTACCTGTTGAAGCTATTGGAAAATTTGTTGCTAATGAAGATGAAATCTATGCATTAGCTCAAATAGAAAATAGTAAAGAAGATGCTAATATTCCAAAATATGTAGAACAGCCTGACCGTATACGATACCGAGTAAAAAGTGGAGATTATTTAGGGAAAATTGCTGAAAATCATGGTGTTGGTGTAAGCCAGATAAAAAGATGGAACGGACTTAAAAGTAATAATTTAAGAATAGGACAACGACTAACTATTTACCCAACAAAACCGGTAGCAAGTTCAAGCAAAACAACGGTTGCAAAAACTTCCACAAAAAGCAATGCAAAGCATTATACAGTTAAAAGCGGAGACTCTTTATGGAGCATTTCTCAAAAATTTCCAGGTGTTACCGTTCAAAATATTAAAAATTGGAACGATATTAGCAGCAATAAATTGAAGCCAGGAATGAAATTAAAAATTTCAAAGGGCTAATATTCATAAAACCAATATTTAATGAAATCGATTTACGTAACTTTAATTGCTTTAATTACGCTTGTATCTTGCAATAACAACGAAACCAAAGGAGCTTACAAACAAAAATCTGTAGGTAATATTAACTCCCTTCAAATTCTAATTACTGATGAATTATGGAATGATAGCGTTGGAGAAGAAATAAGAAATTATTTTACAGCTCCTACCGAAGGACTTCCTCAAGAGGAACCTCTTTTTTCCATTAACCAAATGGATCCTTCTACTTTTTCAGGGTTTATAAAAAGTAATCGGCTGTTTTTACATGTAACTATTGGACAAGAAGATAAATATACACTAGTTACCGACGCGTATGCAAAACCACAAACGGGAGCAATAATTACTGCAAAAACAAAAGAAGGATTAGTTAAATTAATTGCTGAAAATCAAGAAGAAATAATCAATTCTTATTTTAAATCTGAAATCAAGGAACGCCAGAGAAGAACCGCTATTTCACCAAAAGTAATAGACTCTCTTAAAGAACGATTTGGTTTAAGCATTAAAATGCCTTCAGCTTATAGAATCGCTCATAAAGGAAATGATTTTTACTGGCTAAGAAAAGACCTTAAAAAAACAGGCTCTACTAATATTTTAATTTATGAAGCACCCTTAAATAAAATAACTAGTGATAGTACTGCTCTTGGACAAATATTAACATCCATTAGAGATTCTATTGGTGGAAATTACTTACCTGTTGAAGATGAAGGTAAATTTGGCACTGACTATTCCTATTCACCAAACTTTTATGTGACAGAATTAGATGGAAAATTTGCTTATAAAACTAAGGGAATGTGGGAAGTTAAAGGAGAGTTTATGGCAGGACCTTTTTTAAATTATACGGTAAAGGATGAAAAAAACAATAGGTATTTAATAATAGAAGGATTTACTTTCGCTCCAGCAGAACGCAAAAGGAATCTTCAGTTTGAGTTGGAATCAATAATTAATTCAGTCAAAATATACGACTAAACGATTTATTTTTTTTCGTCTAATTGATTATCATCTTTAGATTCATCTTGTGAATCATCTTTAGAGGCTTCTTTAAATTCTTTAATACCGCCACCTAAACCACGCATTAATTCAGGAATTTTTCTTCCTCCAAACAACAATAAAACTACTACCACAATTAAAACTATTTGTGGCCATCCAATAACTAAAGGTAACATCGCTAAATTCATTATTATAGATTTAAAGCACAAATGTAATAAGAATTCATTAGAAATTTCGTTTTAAGCGTGTATTTAGCTATAACATCTTAAACTTATATTAAGTTAAACAATTACTACAGTTCTAATTTTTATATTTGCTTTTAGGAAGACACTATGGAAAAAGAAAAGAGATCTAAAAAAATTAAACATAAGCTACTAAATAAATATCGTTTGGTAGTGCTTAATGAAGATACTTTTGAAGAACGCTTTACTTTTAAACTTAATCGTCTTAATGTATTTGTGTTTAGTATCATTTCTGTATTGATATTAATAACTACTACCACCATTATAATTGCCTTTACTCCTTTAAGAGAATATATACCCGGTTATTCTTCGGTTTCATTAAAGAAAAAAGCAACTAAACTTGCCTATAAAACAGACTCCTTACAGCATGTTATAGATATAAACGAACAATATTATTCTTCTATAAAAAAGGTGTTAACGGGGGATGTTGCTACGGTAGATTTCAATAAAGATTCTATAATTGAAGCTGCTGCAATAGATCGTTCAGAACTCGATTTAAACCCTTCGAGAGAAGATTCGTTACTTCGAGAGAAAGTCTCTTTGGAGGATAAATACAATCCTTTAATAAGTAATTCTGAAATTAATTTTGTTTTGTTTCCTCCTGTTAAGGGAACCATTTCTGATGGATTTAATGCAAAAGAAAAGCATTATGCAATTGACGTAGTGACCTCAAAAGACGCACCTGTTAAATCTGTTGCAGATGGAACGGTAATATTTTCTGAATGGACTGCTCAAACAGGATATGTAATTATTATAGAACATACCAATAACTTAATTTCGGTTTATAAACACAATTCAATGCTTTCAAAAGAACAAGGAGAATTAGTTAAAGCAGGAGAAGTAATTGCTACGGCAGGAAATACAGGAGAATTATCAACAGGGCCTCATCTTCATTTTGAACTTTGGAGTGATGGATATCCAATTGATCCAACCAATTTTATTGATTTCGAATAAACTATGCATTTAAAATCCCTAGGAGCAAAAATATTAGCCAAAAAAGCGGTTAAAAACCTTTATAAATGGGCTAATAGTCCTGTTGAGACTCAACAAAAAGTTTTTAATGCTTTAATCTTTGAGGCTAAAAATACTTCTTTCGGAAAAGATCATGGCTTTGAAACTATTCAAACTCATCAGGATTTTGTAAATCAAGTTCCAGTAAGAGATTACGAAGGATTAAAGGATTATTTTGAAAGAACAGCAAACGGAGAAAAGAATGTGTTATGGAAGGGAAAACCAACCTATATTGCTAAAACTTCAGGGACGACATCGGGAGCAAAATACATTCCTATTACAAAACAATCCATGCCTTTTCATATTGAAGCAACTAAAAATGCCTTATTCTGTTATATTCAAGAAACGGGCAATATTGATTTTGTAAAAGGAAAGATGATTTTTTTACAAGGTAGCCCCGTTTTGGAAGAAAAAAATGGGATAAAAATTGGACGCCTTTCAGGAATTGTCGCTCATTTTGTTCCTAAATACCTACAGAAAAATAGAATGCCTAGTTGGGATACTAATTGTATTGACGACTGGGAAACCAAAGTAGACGCCATTGTAGAAGAAACCAAAAATGAGAATATGACTCTTATTGGAGGGATTCCTTCTTGGGTACAAATGTATTATGAAAAACTACAAATAGTATCTGGAAAGAAAGTAGGAGAGCTGTTTAAAAACTTGCAGCTTTTTGTTTATGGCGGTGTAAATTACGAACCTTACCGCGCAAAATTTGAAGAAATGATTGGCAGAAGAACAGATAGTATTGAACTATATCCAGCTTCTGAAGGATTTTTTGCCTTTCAAGATTCTCAAAAAGAAAAAGGAATGCTACTGCAATTAAATTCAGGGATTTTTTACGAATTTATTGAAGCATCAAAATTTTATGATGAAAATCCCAAACGATTGACCATTGGCGAGGTAGAAATAGATGTCAATTATGTGATGATTATTTCAACCAATGCTGGGCTTTGGGGATACAATATTGGAGATACCGTTCAATTTACCTCAACAAAACCGTATCGAGTTATTGTGTCTGGAAGGATTAAGCATTTTATTTCGGCATTTGGCGAACATGTAATTGGCAAAGAAGTTGAACAGGCGATTAATGAAGCTATGAAGAAGTTTCAGTTTTCAATTTCAGAATTTACAGTGGCACCTCAAACCAATCCACCAAAAGACGAATTGCCCTATCACGAATGGTTAATTGAATTTGAAACTGCACCAGAAAACCTGACAGAGATTGAAGCTTTTATGGACAAAATTATGCAAAAACAAAATACATACTATAAAGATTTAATTGAAGGGAAAGTTCTTCAACCTCTTAAAATAGCTATGTTAGCCGAAGGGAGTTTTAATACCTATATGAAATCTCAAGGAAAATTAGGGGGACAAAATAAAGTTCCTAGACTTTCGGATAATCGTAAGATTGCAGATTTACTACTTAGTTAACACTTTGTTATTATAAGCTATTTATAGATTTCAATTAGAATATAGTATTTTTGCACAAATATTTATATGATTATAACACACAAAAGAACGCGCGCTCAAGAAAGTTCAGGAGCTATTGAAAGATTATACATTACCATGCGTCATCTTTTTAACCGTGGGTTTTACAAGCCAATGGGAGTTTCTGGAGAAACTTTAAGAGAGTCTTTACTAATTCTTAGACCAGAAATTTACGGATCTATTGCCGAAGACAAAGTTGAATTAGAAGGTTTACTATATGTAATCGATAGGCTTCCTATGGGCATTGAGGAATGTAGTTTTATAAATTTAACAAGTGATGAGGGTTATAATAATTCTCATTTTGAAGTTATAATTCCGTCTAAAAGAAGAAGAAATTGTTATCGTATTGACGAGGAGCAAATGAACATTGAGGTGACTCGAGGACGTTCAGAAATTTATGACATTCTTACCCATCTTACATTTTTATTTATCGAGTCTCATAAAATTATGTCTCAAGTAATTATTAATGATGGAAATGACGTTAATAGAGATTGGAAAAAACTAGAAAAAGCAGTTCTTAAAAAAGGAAAGCTTACACAAAAAGAAAAGGAGATTGCGCTAACTCATACCGCTAATTTTTTAGGCAGAACATTTGAAGAAGTAAATGATGCCTATCCAAATTTTGCAACTAAAACAGACCCTGATAGGTTCCTTAAAATTATTTACTATTTAGGAAAATTAGCTATTGAGGAAGTTATTACTGAAAACAAACGAATTGTAACTTTCAGCCCAGTTTTAAGAGAACGACTGGGACATCATATTCATGGTGAAATTTGGGCGTCTAATATTAAAGAAAAATTAAACGAAAACAATTTATTAGCTAGACCCATCCATATTATAAGTGCCAATATGCATAGTGTAATGAACACGCTTTATAGTCCGTTAGCCTTATCTACGGAATTTAAAAAACACACGGCTATGGAAATTTATGAAAAGCTAAGTGATTCTAAAAGCACATTATTGCGTAAAAAAGTGATGAAATACGCTGCTCAAAACGGCTTAATTTATATAAAGGACACTAGCGGAACCAATATTAATGTTCAAATAATAGATACCGCAAAATTACCGAGTATTTCAAGCGAAGCTACAGAAGAAGAGAAACCTGTAATCATTGTAATGGATTATGCCTTTGGTGAACAGGCATTCGAAACCATGGATGAATTATTAAAACCGTACAAAGTTTCTAAAAAAGAAACTCACTTTTTAGATGTTTGTTCGGTTTCAATTATGGGTAAAGCGGGAATTTTAGAAGGAGGAAAAGGAGACATTATGATTCCTTCAGCTCACGTATTTGAAGGAACAGCAGATAATTATCCTTTTAAAAATATGCTTAAAAAATCTCATTTTGAAGGCGAAGATGTAAACGTTTGTAAAGGAGCGATGATTACTGTTTTAGGAACTTCTCTTCAGAACAAAGACATATTAAAATTCTTTAATAATTCTACTTGGAATGTTGTCGGTCTTGAAATGGAAGGAGCTCATTATCAAAAAGCAATTCAATCAGCATCAAAGATTAGAAACAGTATCAAGTCAAAAGTAAAAGTGCAATATGCATATTATGCTTCAGATAACCCATTAAAAACAGGGAGTACATTGGCTTCGGGAGGTTTAGGAACTTCGGGTGTTAAACCTACTTATCTGATTACAGAAAAAATGTTAAATCAAATTTTAGAATAAATATATTTTGAAAAACAAAGTATTAATAACAGGAGGCGCAGGCTTTATAGGATCTAATTATACAGAATTAGTTATTGAGAATTCGGAAGATCAAATATTCGTTTTAGACAATTTAACCTATGCAGGAAATTTAAAAAATCTTGAGGCTGTTTCTCACCTGCCCAACTACACATTTATAAAAGGAGATATTTGTGATGAAGCTTTAATAGACAGTCTTTTTAAAGAGCATCAATTTAATAAAGTGGTACATTTTGCAGCAGAATCTCATGTTGATAATTCAATCACAGGACCTGGTGCATTTATACAAACCAATATTGTTGGAACTTTTAATTTAATTCATAGTGCTTATCGATTATGGATGAATGGACCTAATCAGTTAAAAGAAGAATATAAAGAAGCTCGTTTTTTACATGTTTCTACCGACGAGGTTTATGGAACTTTAGGAGAAACGGGTCTGTTTTTAGAAACCACACCATATGCACCAAATAGTCCTTATAGCGCATCTAAGGCCTCTTCAGATTTTATCGTGAGAAGTTACTTCCACACCTACGGAATGCCTGTTGTAACTACTAATTGCTCAAATAATTATGGAGCTCATCAAAACAAAGAAAAATTAATCCCAACTATCATTAGAAAAGCATTATCTGGAGAAGTAATTCCTATTTATGGTAATGGTAAAAACATTCGAGATTGGATTTATGTAACCGATCATTGTAAAGGAATTAAGTTAGTTTTAGATAAAGGTAGATTAGGAGAAACCTACAATATTGGCGGACGTAATGAGCGTGAAAACCTATATATCGCTTATACTATTTGTGATTTATTAGACAAGTTAGTTCCTAGCGAAACACCTTATAGAGAACAGATGGCATTTGTACAAGATCGCGCAGGACATGATTTTAGATATGCTATTGATGCCGATAAAATTGAAAGTGAATTAGGGTGGAAAGCTGATGAAAATTTTGAAAGCGGTATTTTAAAAACTATTGAATGGTATCTAGATAATAAAGATCAATTATAAAACTATGAAAGGAATCATATTAGCAGGAGGATCAGGAACAAGATTGCATCCAATTACCTTAGCAGTTAGTAAACAATTAATGCCTGTTTATGACAAGCCAATGATTTATTATCCGCTTTCTACGTTGATGTTTGCAGGTATTAGAGAAATATTAATTATTTCTACCCCACAGGATTTGCCATTATTTGAAAAGTTATTAGGAGACGGTAAAAAATTTGGTTGTGAGTTTACTTATGCGGTACAAGACCAACCTAATGGTTTAGCTGAAGCTTTTATTATTGGAAAAGATTTTATTGGAAATGATAAGGTAGCTTTAATACTTGGAGATAATATTTTTTATGGATCTGGATTAAAAGAATTATTGCAAGCTAATAATGATCCAAAAGGAGGAATTATTTACGCTTATCACGTTCAAGACCCAGAAAGATATGGAGTTGTAGAATTTGATGAAAAAGGGAAAGCATTAACGATTGAGGAAAAACCAATACAACCAAAATCTAATTACGCAGTTCCTGGGATTTATTTTTATGACAACCACGTAGTTGAAATTGCTTCGACCATGAAACCTAGTGAAAGAGGTGAATTAGAAATTACAGATGTGAATAATGAATACCTTAAAATGGGTAAATTAAACGTTAGTATTCTTGATAAAGGTACTGCTTGGTTAGATACTGGGACTTTTGCATCCTTAATGCAGGCATCTCAATTTGTTGAGGTTATTGAGGAACGTCAAGGTCTTAAAATAGGAAGTATTGAGCAAGCTGCATACGAAATGGGATACATTACAAAACAACAGTTAAAAGATTTGATGGAGCCTTTGTTAAAAAGTGGCTACGGAAGGCATTTATTATAAAAGATAATTTAATGAAAATTCAACATACTCCTTTAAAAGATTGCTTTGTTTTAACCCCTACTATTTTTAAAGATGAACGAGGTACTTTTTATGAAACTTTTAATGAGATTCTTTTTGAAAAAGTTACAGGAAAGAAAGTAAACTTTGTTCAGGACAATCAATCCACCTCTAGTTATGGGGTTTTAAGAGGATTGCATTACCAAGTGGGCAAAATGGCACAGGCTAAATTAGTTAGAGCTGTGGAAGGAAGCATATTAGATATTGTTGTAGATTTAAGAAAAAATTCAGAAACTTTTGGAAAGCACTTTTCAATTGTATTAGATGATATTGAACAAAAACAATTGTTTGTACCAAGAGGATTTGCACATGGGTTTATTACCTTATCTCAAAAATCAAAATTCGCCTATAAATGCGATAATTTTTACGATAAAGTTTCAGAAAGAGGAATCATTTATAATGACGCAACCTTACAACTAGATTGGCATCTTCCAAATGATAAATTGATAATTTCAGAAAAAGATCAAATCCTCCCCTCTTTTTTAGAAGCAACAGCAGAATGAATATATTAGTAACAGGTGCCAATGGACAATTAGGAAAATGTATTAAAGATGCATCTTTTAATTATCCAGAATTCAATTTTTTATTTGCCTCAAGAAAGGAGTTAAATATTGAAGATGAAACTTCGGTTTCAAATATATTTAAAGGCAATCACTTTGATTATTGTATCAATACAGCAGCTTATACCAATGTTGAAAAGGCTGAAAGCGATAAAGAAAATGCTTTTCAAACCAACGCTGAAGGAGTTAAGTATTTAGCTAACTATTGCAAAAAAGCCAATACTACACTTATACAGATTTCCACCGATTATGTTTTTGATGGCAAAAAAGGAACTCCTTATACTGAAGAAGACGCTACCTGTCCAATAAATGTTTATGGAGCCTCTAAATTAAAAGGAGAAAGGTATGTGCAAGATATTTGTGATGCTTATTATATTATAAGAACGTCTTGGTTGTATTCTCAATATGGTCATAATTTCTACAATACTGTTTTACGGTTTGCAAAAGAAGGAAAACCTTTAACGGTTACTACAGAACAAACCGGAACCCCTACCAATGCTAATGATTTGGCTGAGGCAATACTCACAATCATAAAATCTGACAATAAAAATTATGGCATATATAACTTTAGCAATCAAGGAGAAGCTACATGGTATGATTTTGCAAGGGAAATATTATTCCAAACCCATCAATTAACCGAAACTAACCTTGCAAAAACGGACTATTACCGTACTTTTGCAGCAAGGCCAGAATATAGTGTATTGGATAATTATAAATATAAGAATATATATGCTACATTTACGAATGACTGGAAAAGAAGCTTACAATCTTTAACAGTTTAAAACCATTAACACTTTTTAATAAATTTAATTATGGAACAGCATAAAAACGATGAAATAGATTTAATTTATGTCTTTGATAGGCTTAAAGAAGTTTTAAAAGGATGGGTTAGATTATTTTTTAAAGCAATAGATTTTATATTAAAAAAATGGATTATTGTAATCATTTTAATAGTGTTAGGAGTAATTTTAGGGTTCTTATCTCAATCTAGCTATAAACCAAGTCAAAAAGCAACAGCATTAATTAAAGTAAACTTTAGTTCTGTAGATTATGTTTACAGTGAGATTGATTTAATTAATGAAAAGGTAAAAGAAAAAGATTCGGTTTTCTTTACCAATATGGGTTTAAAGGGTGATAGTATTGAAATAAAAGAAATTGAAATAACACCAATCATTAATTTAAATGATATTTTAGATAAGTATGAAATTAATGATAGAAAACTAGAAGGATTATTAAAGAGTTTAGAATTTGATGATAATGATGTAAAAATACATGAGACATTTAACTCTGAGTATAAATATCATAAGTTAGAGTTTTCTTTATCAGAAACTGCAAATAAAGAAACATTAGGGAAAACAATAAACTATATTAATAGTAATAAAATCCTTGAAGAATTAAAGGTTGCTATAATTAATGATGTAAAAGATCAAGTTGCAAAGAACGTTAGAAGTATAGAACAAATTGATCAGGTAATTGACACGTATCAAACGAATGAATCTATGTTGTCGCCCTCAGATCAAATATTTGTAGTTGATAAAAACTTTAGTATTCATATATTATTTGATAGAAAATTAGAATTGCAAAAGATTAATGAAGATTTTAATAAATTTTTGGTTTATGCAAAAGACATAGTAGTAATAGTTAATAAACCTAATATTATTGAACAAGACGAAGGATTGTCAGGTAATAAAATAATTTATTACCCTTTATTATTAGTGTTTATTTTCTTATTCCTTTCTTTTTGTAGACACGCTTATTTTTATCTACGAAAAATTGCAAATTCAGAACCTAGCAATTAATTTATTTTAATTTGTAAAGCACTTAAATAAACCCCTAATGAAAACGAATTTAATTGTATTTGGAACTCGACCTGAAGCAATAAAAATGGCGCCACTTGTTTTAGCTTTTAAAAATGAAAAAAGTGTTAATACAAAAGTTTGCGTTACCGCACAACATAGAGAAATGTTAGATCAGGTTTTGGAATTTTTTGAAATCAAACCTGATTACGATTTAAACGTAATGAAACCTAATCAAAATTTATATAGCCTAACTGCTACTATAATTGAAGGGATGAAACCAGTTTTAGAAGAGGTACAACCTGAATTTGTTTATGTTCACGGCGATACCACAACTTCAATGGCAGTTGGAATTGCCGCATTCTATAGTGGCGCAAAAGTTTGTCATGTTGAGGCTGGGTTAAGAACTTTTGATAGAAAATACCCTTTTCCAGAAGAATTTAATAGACAGCTAACAGGAAAGATAGCTGATTATCATTTTGCGCCAACTGTTCTTTCACAGAACAATTTATTGCAAGAAAACACAAACAGTAAAAATGTAATTGTAACGGGCAACACAGTAATAGACGCTTTATTGTTTAGTATCGAAAAAGTAAATACACCCAACTTCAACGATTCAGAAATTGAAAATCTAAAAGAAATTTTAGATTTTCAAAAAAAGATTATTTTAGTAACAGGACATAGACGTGAAAACCATGGTCAGGGACTATTAAATATTTGTTCTGCATTAAAAGTTATTGCTGAAAAAAATCCAGATACTCAGGTAATTTACCCGGTGCATTTAAACCCAAATGTTGAAAAACCTGTATATGAAATTCTATCAGGTATTGATAATATTGTTCTAGTAAAACCGTTAGCTTATGCTGCTTTTATTTGGTTGATGGAGAAATCCTATCTAATAATAACTGACAGTGGTGGTATACAGGAAGAAGCACCAAGTTTAGGAAAGCCGGTACTAGTAACTAGAGATACAACAGAACGCCCAGAAGCAGTTGAAGAAGGAACTGTAATATTGGTAGGTACTAACACAAAAAGAATAATAAAAGAAACACAAAAACTAATAAGTGATAAAACGTATTACAGCAGCATGAGTATGCTTCATAATCCATATGGAGACGGAAAAGCAACCTCGCGAATTGTAAATTTTATTAAGGAATTATAATATGGAAAATAAACCCAGTGTTGTTATGATGGGCCTTGGATATATAGGCTTACCAACAGCGGCATTAATTGCAAGTAGAGGATTAAAAGTTACAGGTATAGATATTCGACAGAATGTTGTCGATACCATAAATAAAGGAGAAATCCATATTGTAGAACCAGATTTAGACGGTTTAGTTCATAAAGTTGTTAAAGAAGGGTTTTTACAAGCTTCTATAAAACCTATTTCATCGGATGTTTATTTAATAGCGGTTCCAACGCCATTTAAAGGAGACTATGAGCCCGACTTATCTTATGTAGCTTCTGCTGTTAAAAGTATAATACCAACATTAAAAAAGGGAGCATTGGTTATTTTAGAGTCAACCAGTCCAGTAGGAACTACAAGAAAAATGGAAAAACTCATTTTTGATGAACGACCAGAATTAAAAGGGAACATTTATTTAGCCTATTGCCCAGAAAGGGTATTGCCGGGTAATATTTTACACGAATTAAAACATAACGATAGAGCTATTGGTGGGATTGATGAAGAGTCAACTCAAAAAGCAATTGCTTTTTATAAACATTTTGTTGTTGGAACTTTACACCCAACCAATGCCAAAACAGCAGAAATGGTTAAATTGGTTGAAAACTCATCAAGAGACAACCAAATTGCTTTTGCAAACGAGTTATCAATAATTTGTGATAAGGCTGGCATTAATGTTTGGGATATGATAGCTTTAGCAAACAAACATCCAAGAGTTAATATTTTAAACCCTGGAACTGGAGTTGGTGGCCATTGTATTGCTGTAGATCCTTGGTTTATCGTTTCGGAATTTCCTGAAGAAAGCCCTCTAATAAGAAAGTCCAGAGAAACAAATAATTATAAAACGGAATGGGTTATAGAAAAAATAAAAAATAAAGCATTGGCTTTTAAAATTGAAAACTCTAAAGATCCAATAATTGCTTGTATGGGCCTAGCTTTTAAGCCAGACATTGATGATTTAAGAGAGTCTCCTGCATTATATGTTAATAATTCCCTCAAAAAAAATGGCTTCCAAGTTATAAGTGTTGAGCCCAATCTTGAATCAAGTACAAATCAAGAACTAACTACTGTTTCTGAAGCGATACAACGAGCAGATATAATTGTATTTCTTGTTGGGCATTCTGATTTTAAGGGGCTTAAAATTGATGCTAATAAGAAAATTATAGATTTTGTTGGATTGAATTAATACATTATGAAAAGAATACTCTGCGTTTTAGTATTATTAATTTCTTACAATGGGATTTCTCAAACTTATTTTTATGATGATTTTAATTATGATAATTTCGAAACTTTAGATAGTTTATTTCAAAATAGAGTTAAAACTAGTTTTTGGCGAACAGAACATGCTATTACTAATATAGATATTAACGAGGATGGTATTATTGGTAAAGATGAGTTATTTAAAAATACAATTATCACTCAAGATCCATTTGATAACAATAACAAAGTAATACGTTTTGAGCTTAATAAGGTTAATCCAAAATTCTATGCAAGTTATGCTTGTGATGATAGTAAAAATGATAATGTAAAAACAGATGCATATTTAGAAGGGAAGTATAATAAGAAAAAAAAACTTTATTGTTCAGGATGTAAGGACAGCCCATTAAAAAAGGATTTATATGAGTGGAGAACTCATATGAATCGAAATGAAATAGCTATTTACGGAAAAAATAAAAAGCTATATAAGACTAAAAAAGATCATTGGTTTGGGTTAAGAATGTTAATAGATGAAGAATTTGAATTGGATGATGTAAAAAATCTAGAAATTGTAACTCAATTTCATGTCACTGGTAAAGATGCAAAATACCCTCCAATTGCAGTAATAATTATTGAAGGCAGGTTCTTTTTAGCTGTTATTAAAAACAACGATGGTAAAAGAGAGTTATACGACTTGGGAGCTGTTGAAAAAAACAAATGGGTTGATTGGAAGATGCATTTAGTGTTATCTAATAAAGATAAAAAAGGACTTGTTGAAGTTTGGCGAGATGGAAATATGATACAGACAATTATAGGTAAAAATATATCGAAAAACTATAAAATGTATTTGAAAATTGGTATTTACAAATGGGGCTGGTGGGACTGTGGATTACCTATTTCTAATACACAAAAAAAAGTAATTAGTTTTGATAAGGTATGGGCGAGTAAAGATAACCTTCAAATTTAAATGTTGAGCTTAGATGTATTAAATTACCCTAATAGTATTTTGTTTCAATAATTTAAAATCGAGAATATTAAATAATTTAAAAACGAGTTGCTAAAAAATTTAATAAATAAAAACTATTTAATATTTGGAGGATCCATTATTGCTACTAGGGCCCTAGAATATTTAGTCCTTTTTTTTGCAGCTCATTACCTTTCAAAAGATAATTATGGTGAATTAGAATATTATAAAAAGCTTATTGAGGTAGGATCTTCAGTATTTGCTTTTGGTTTTCCTGCTCTTATAATAAGTTATACAAAAAGCAAAGAAAGTAAATTATACTTTTATTTTTTGAGTGTGCTATTTGTGTTTTTTATAGCTTTTGTGTCATTGCTTTTTTTAGGATTACTTAATTGGATATTTTTATTAATTCCTTTTATTTTTTATGCTCTTTTCTTTAATGGTGGTATTACACCAGCATATTTATTAGTAATGAAAGGTAGTAATTATGCTTCTTTTTACAAGATCATCATTTCCATTTTATTTTATCTTGTTCTTTTTGTGTCCATCTACTATTTTGATGTTACTGGAGCGGCTTATGTGGTTACAACTTATATATTATCACCTTTAGCTTTAATCTATATTGCTTATGAGTTTTTTAATCAAAAAATAGTAAAAGTTAAAGCGAAAAAATATTGGAGATTATTTAAGAAGCTATTAATTAGTTCATCAACTTTAGTAATTAGCAACTTTGCTAACCTAATGTTTTTATATACAGATATATTTATCATAAAATTACTTTCAGATAATGCAAATACTGATATTGCAGATTTTAGTTTCTCTTTAAACGTAGCGAATATGTTGCTTTTAATACCACTCACATTAGTTCAAGTTGATATTGAAAAATTAAAAAAACAAAGTGGCCACTTAAAAATTTTAAACAGAAGAATATTAATCCTTGTAGGTTTAGCAACCATATTTCTAATAGTATTTTTTAAAATACTAACTGAAAGCTTTTTTATTGACTTTAAGGGAACTATGATACTTTTCCTTATTATTTTAGTAGCTAAAATATTTCATGCCTTATCTACATCATTTGGAACTAATTTGCTGATTTATAAAAAATTTAAAGAGAACCTAATAGTCAACGTTTCTATGCTACTATTAAATATTTTACTCTGTTATTTTATGTATTCAAATCTGGGAATTAATGGAGTAGCCTTAGCTAGTGCAATTAGTTTATTTGTTAGATATTTAATTCTGATTAAAATAAACAGAGGTTTAGTAATTAAAAGCTAATAAAATATTTAGAACAATTAAAATGAAGTTAACAATATCGAAAAAATATATCATAAATTTTTTAATATTACTTCCTTTTATATTAGTATATGTAGGCTCTACACTAACAGCTTTTAATAAAGGAATGTCATCTTTGTTAAAACTAGGGGCATTTTTATATATGTTGAGTTATATTGTTATTAACCAAAAGTTTAATAAAAATTTATTTTTTTCAACATTATTTTTTATTCCTTTATTGATTTATGGAATACTAATATCTTTTAATATTAAAGCGGGCTTGGATGATGGGATTAGGTACCTCTTCCCAATTGTTGTCTTGTTTTATAGTTATTCAATTAAAAAACATTTTAAGGTTTTAATTGCATTTATAATTGCATTTGTAATTATAAATTTTATCACACAATTATTTAATTATTATTATTGGTATCAAGGAGGAGTTCAATGGTTTTATTATACTACCTCAGATGGGCACAGGTGGGTTAATAAAACGGCAGGAATATTAAGAGCAACCGGAACCGTAGTATTCTTTGGTTTCTTTGGTTTCTTTAACATGATAGCCTTTTTCATTTTAAATAAATATTATACTGGAAAGTATAAAAATATATTATTAGGGATTACTCTTTTTGGTTTATTAGGAAGTATTTCATTTAAAGCATTTGGAGCCTTCTTAATTGTGTTGGCAGTATATTACTATAAAAAAGTTTATAAAATTGCTGGATATATTTTATTATTAATTGTCGGAGTTTATTTTACTTATCCAACCAAAATTAACTTGTTTGTAGAGAATTTAATTTTACGTATTCAATTGTACATTACAAAAGGGAATTCTGCACGTAGTGAATCCTATAGAGTAATGTTTAATGAATTTGCCAATTTTAATTTTTTTGGAAGAGGGGTTGGTGCATTTGGAGGCCCAGCTTCTACTAAATATAATTCCCCATTTTATAGTGAGGTTAACTTTAATTGGTACGATACTGCTTGGTTAAATTTACCTACAACAGACACCTATCCTCCTCATTTGTTCGTTGAAATGGGCATTGTAGGAGGTTTAATCTATTTTTTTGTGTTAATTACACCCTTATTAAAAACTAAAATTAACAAAAACATGATGCTTGTTTTGGCCATCTATTTTTGTTTGTTTTTTGATATGCTTTTTTCCTTTTCTTTAAATAACTTAGAATACTTACTTTTCTCCCTTATTTTTGTTTATCCAATTCTAAATTATAATGAAGAATAAAAAACAAAGGGTCATCTTTTTCGCGAACATTCCTGTTGAAAATCAGGAGCGATCAATTGGAGGCGCTACTGTTTTAGCAAAAAACATCTTAGATTTTCTTCTTCTAGATGATAGAATAGATATAAAGCATTCTCAAATTCGATTCTTTTGGAGAAATAAATTACAACTAATAGATTATTTTTTGTGGTTGTTTAGATTCCCATTTAACATTATTAAGTTTGATGTAGTTAGCTTTCATGGAACAAAAGATTTTCATTTTATTATAGCTCCATTTTTATGGCTTTGGGCCAAGTTATTTAATAAAAAAATTGTTTATCATTTCTTTGGTGGTAACTTTCATGAACAATATGAAAAAGCACCAAAATTAGCAAGACAAATTTTAAAAAAAACAATTTTAAAATCGGATACCATATTTTTTGAAACACTACAAATGATTGAGTTTTTTGAAAAAGAAAAAATTAAAAATATTGTTTGGCTACCTAATTCAAGAAAGGCAATAACTCATCAAATAAAAGCAAAGACATTCAATAAAAAATTTGTTTTTATATCAAGGGTAATCCCTGAAAAAGGAATAAACGAAATACTAAATGCAGCGATAAATTTACCGAAAGATTATTGTATAGACATATATGGCCCCATAGATGATAGGCATTATGAAATTGATTATTTTAAAAATAAAAGGGCTGTTTATAAAGGCTTATTACATCCCGATGAAGTAATTTCAACATTGTCTAAATACGATGTATTAATGTTACCTTCCTATTTTAATGGTGAAGGTTACCCAGGAATTATAATTGAAAGCCTTGCAATAGGTATACCTGTAATTACAACAAATTGGAAAGCCTTACCAGAAATCATAACTAATGAAGTTAATGGTGTTTTAATAAACATAAAAGACGAAAAACAATTGGAACAAGCTATTTTATCATTTAACAAAGAAAACTACCTTGATTATCGTAATAGAGCTTTTAAAAGCTTTCAAGTTTTTAGTAATGAGGTAGTTTTTAATAAAGTTATTGAAAGTTATTTAAATTAGAAATATGACAAACTTTCCTTCTAAAAAAACAATCTTGATAACTTTTCTAGTATTAATTACTTGGTTTAGTTTTAAATTTGTTAAAGAAGCAGACACTCATTTTTTTCAATTAAATTATAATTGGAACAGTGAAAAAACCCTTTATGATTTTGGCGACATCAAAGCAGACTCAATAAGTTATAATTTTATTGATATTACTTTTAAAAACAAAAAGCAATTTAATCCTTCAAATACCTATAAATTACAAAACAATAAAGGCACCTATTATTTTAGATATATATATTCTATAATTAAAAACGATAACTATAAGTTTTATGGGGTAGAATGGATTACAGAAACCCCCAATACAGAAAACCCTAATTTTTTATTATCCGAAATTGATCTACCATTAAATCAAAATAATGGAATTGAAACCATTACAATTGGGGATAAGTTTTTACTTAGTAACGAAGCAAAATATTTTAGAAAATTGCTAGCTCAACAAGATGAGGTATATTTTAAAGGTAGATATAGTGATGTTTTTAATTACCCTCATGAGGCTTTAAAAATAAACAATTCTAAAAGTATTATAAAACAGATAGATCATGTCGATAATGCAGATAACTTTATTTTATTTTTTGGATCTGATGACAAAGCTTTTTCACTTGAAGAAATTAAAAATAACATAACAATAATTATTGAAAAACTGAAAGTAGAAAAGAGAGCAGAAGAAATAATTATAGTTTTACTTCCTCCTTCTACTATTGATGAAGATGATACATTTAACAGAAATTATAATAAGATATTATTAGAAGTAGGTGATAAACCCAATGTAAAAATTATTGATTCGTATACATTATTTCAAGACGATTTAGAGAAGTATATTAGAGCTGATGGATTTTCATTAAGTAAAGACGCTTATTATAAATTAGCCAAAAAAGTTTCAGAAAGATAAAAATGATTAAAGACAAGCAACTATTAAAAGAAAAGGTTTTTTATTGGTTATTGGCATTTGTTGCCATAACCATATCCTTTCCAGCTTATAGCATCAGCTCTCAGGCAATTATTGGGTTTGCTTTATTTTGGATTTTCTTTAATTCCTTTACTGAAAAGAAAGAATTATTAAAAAAGAATATAATTCCTTTTTTAATTCTATCCATTCCTTTTTGGTTAGAAATAATTGGGCTTATTTTTTCAAATGATTTTAGCGCTGCATCAAAAGAAATAACTATTAAAATTCCATTTTTAATATTTCCATTAACACTATTCTCGGTTAAACTACATAATAAAACAGCATCGTTTATTACTAAACAATTTTGCTTTGGTGTTTTTGCAGCATCGTTATTAGCTTTATTAAAGATGATTTATTTTAAAGTTAACTCCTTAGGAGATTATTTTTATTACGATAAGCTTTCAATACTCTTAAACAAACACACCACTTATTTTGCCCTTTTTATAGTTTTAGGGATACTATTTGTTTTTCATCAATTATTAAATAAAAAAATTAATAGAATAGTAGCTGTAGTACTCTTGTCATTGTTTATTCCAATGCTCTATATGTTAAGTGTAAGAATAAGTGTTTTGGCATTATTGATTAGCGTTTTAATATTAGTTTTTTATCATTTAAAAACTAAGTATTTAATATTGTTATTAATTGCTTTGCCCCTTTTATTTGGCGCTATATATTTTACACCCAATTTTCAAAAAAGATTTGAAAAGAGTACGATTGAAAACACTGAAATTGATGATATTGATTTCAGAAAATTGCATTGGAAAGCGGTAATTGAAACGGTATCTCAAAACTCACTATTAGTTGGAGGTGGTACGGGTAGTAATAGAGACTATTTATACGATAAGTACAAGGAATATAAACTAACTGCTGCCTACGAAGACGAATACAATGCTCACAACCAATTTTTAGAAATACTATTAAATAATGGAATTATAGGTCTGTTCTTATTTTTATTTCTTTTAGTATATCTAGCTAAAAACTTTGTCTACACTAAAGATAGTTTAGCCATTTCTTTCTTTGCGGCTTTTTTGATATTTATGTTAACAGAATCAATTTTAGAACGACATAGTGGAGTTATTGTATTTGCATTTTTTATGAGCTTGTATTTAAGTAAAAGTTCAAATAAAATAGAGGTAAAAAGTATTGTTAAAAATCCAATGATAACATTATTTTTTGGACTCTTGGTAGGGATTTTAGTCGCTTTTTTATATAAACCAGAATCCAATCAACCAAAATTTATTGAAGTAGTAGAGGTGGTTAAAAAACAAAAAGCTAAAGTATTTTCAGACAGTTTTGAAAACAACATACAAAGTTTTTGGATAAAAGAAGTAGCTGATATTACCCGGGACAGTTTAGTAAAAGATCCTACAGATTCTACAAATACAGTATTAAAAATCACAAACCATTTAAATGATTACATAAGTGGTGGTAAAAGAGCTGAATATTTGTTTCGACCTAAAGACTCTGTTGGACAAAAAATTAAATACAGTTTTAAATTTTTACTGCCTGAAAGTTTTTTTAAAAAAGGAGAGTTAAGAAGCTCATATATCATACATCAATGGCATGATGAACCAGCTCCAGGTTATAATTGGCAAACTTATAAAAGGACTACAGAACCACCTATAAACTTACAGGTTGAACATAATCCCAACGGAAACTATGTTTTATATTTTCTAACAGGTTTAAAAACAGGAAGTATGGATGAGGTTGTAAAGATAAAATGGCCCGAAAATTTAGTGCCTAATAAATGGTACACTTTTTCTTGTGAAGTATTGTGGGGGCTTTATAATAACAAAAGTTATTCAGAACCAAAATTAGACAACCAATATTTTGTTAATAGAATAAACCCTAAGGATTCAACTTTAACTCATAAAATATATAGACGTAATTTATATAACTCAATTCCAAATTATTTTAAATTTGGATTATACAGGCAAGGCCTACAAAAATATGATAGGTCCATTTATTTAGACGATTTAAGGTTGGAATCTATTGAGACTAAATAATTTCCTTAAGATTCTATATTGAATATCATTCGTATACTTCTTATATTACTAATTATTTGGTTTTAGATAAAACGAAATTACCTTTTCTTAATAATTATATTTCTGTGCTTATTCTGGTCTTGAGATACATTTTGTGAGTTTTTTAGAATATACTAATCAAAACAAACCTATCACCATTAAATTAAATGGTGAAGCCCAAAAAGAAGTATTTTTTGAATATAATACTCTGGGCTATCCCTCAAAGGTTACTAATTGGCATGGAGCATTAATTTATGAATTAGAATGTATATTATTATAAGTTCTAATACTCATTATTTAACATACAAAAAGCATATAACACTTATCGTCTTATCTTTGAATTTTTTTATCTTTGCAGCTTAAATCACTAAGTGAATTTGCCTCAAAAAATAAACATTCTCAACACCTCCATTCATAACCTTTCTATGGAGGAAACACTTTCTTTAGTTAACGATACTATAGATAATGATGAAAGCATCCAACATGTGGTTGTAAATGCTGGAAAAATTATTCAAATGCAAAAGGATTTGCAATTGCGTAAAAGCGTAAATAACAGCGATATTATAAATGCTGATGGGCAAGCCGTAGTTTGGGCATCAAAGGTTTTAAATAAGCCTCTAAAGGAAAGAGTAGCTGGGATTGATTTAATGGAAAACCTAGTGGAACTTGCTTATAAAAATAACCATAAAATATTTTTATTTGGAGCAAAAGAAGAAGTAGTAAAAAAAGTAGTTACTATTTATTCTGAAAAATATGGCAAGAACTTAATTGCAGGTTACAGAAATGGCTATTATAGCAAAGATGAAGAAGCATCCATTGCTAATGATATAGCTTCTAGTGGAGCAAATATGTTATTTGTTGCCATTACATCACCCAAAAAAGAAAACTTTTTATATGAGTTTAAAAACGAACTGAATTCTGTTAATTTTATTATGGGAGTTGGGGGTAGTTTTGATGTAATTGCTGGACTAACCAAAAGAGCTCCATTGTGGATGCAGAATAGTGGATTAGAATGGTTTTACAGATTTATACAAGAGCCTAAAAGAATGTGGAAAAGATATTTAGTAGGTAATAGTAAATTCATATATTTAGTGTTTAAAGAAAAGGTTAAAGGTTCTAGCTCTTAATCTGTTTATAAACAAAATACTTTTATAGTTGAGAATACTATTAGCGGCCATATATCCTTATGTATTTATATTATTATATCTCATTATTCCTTTTGATGAGTATGTAAGAGCTTTGCCTAATATTTTAATGCTAATTTTGGTAATAGCCTTCCCGTTTATAATTTCAAAAAAGGATTTTCAAAAATTATTTAAAAAGCCTACGTTATTCATTGGATTGTTTATAGTTTTTTTAACCGTTAACTCTATACTTCAGGGAAGAATTGAACAAGATTTTAGTTTTATTAAAGCTATGCTAATTCCTATTGGTCTTGTTTTATTATGTTTACCAATTAAGGACTTTAAAAAACTTAATAAAGCCATTATTTTTTCGTCTTTTATAGCTATCGTTTACACTTTAGTTCAGTTTTTAATCTTAGTCAATCAAAACTCTGAGGTTTCTATAGCCTTTTTCCAAGAAACAGTAGATGCACTTTTAATAGACAGAGTTTATTTAGGTTTGCTTTGCGTCCTTAGCATTATAATTTCTTATCAGGCATTAGCCAAAGAATACCATCCAGACAATAAGTATTATTTTACAAGTATAATAATAAACATCTCATACTTATTGCTAATAATGTCTAAAACGGCTTTAGTAATTCTATTTATCGTACTTATTTTAAGGCAATTTTATGGTAAGGATCGAAAAATAAAGCTAGGAGTAACTTCAATAATTCTTGTAATTTTATTAATTACTACTTATTTTAAATTTCCTACTATTTTTGAAAACCCTTTTCAATCAAATAAAGATATTTCTGAAGTAAATTATACCGAATCAACAATTCCTTTAGGTTATAGAGCTCAAATTTGGGATTGTGCATCTATAATAATGAATGCTAATTCTAATAATCTTTTTGGAATTGGTTTTAAAGAAACGTCCAATAAATTAGTAGAATGCTATCAAAATAACATTAATGACCCCGAAACAAGACAAAATTTTATAGAGAAGAGATTTAATACTCATAACCAATACCTTGATTTTTATATTAGTTCTGGTATTATTAGTCTTTTATTTTTTCTAGGTATTCTTGTCTTTTTATTACTTAAAAATCACAAACTATTCTTCCCAACGGCTTTAATTATAACAATAATTCTATTTGGTTTGGTCGAGAACTATTTACATAGGCAAGTTGGGGCTTATTATATTGGTTTTATCCTCGTGATTTTGTTAATAAACAATGAAAATATATTAGATAAAAAGACAAATGAATCTCTAAGTGAGAATAGCTAATTTTAAAGGAAGTATGTTGTATTTTTGCAACAGTTTATTTGAAAAAAAAGAAAATAATTAATGAAGATTTCAGTAATAGGAACAGGATATGTTGGATTAGTAACAGGAACATGTCTTGCCGAAACAGGTAATGAAGTAATTTGTGTAGATATAGACAAGAATAAAGTGGAAAAAATGCGAAATGGTGTTGTTCCAATTTATGAGCCTCATCTGGATGTTTTATTTGAAAGAAACATTAAAGCAAACCGTTTACGTTTTACCACATCATTAGATGAAGGATTAGAACATGGAGAAATCATTTTTCTAGCACTACCTACACCAGAAGATGAAGATGGCTCTGCAGATTTATCGTATGTTCTTAATGTATCTAAATTAATAGGAGAAAAGATTAAGGAGTATAAGGTAATAGTAGATAAAAGTACCGTACCAGTTGGCACTGCCGAGAAAGTGAAGAATACCATTTCACAAAAAGCTCAATGTGATTTCGATGTAGTTTCAAACCCTGAGTTTTTAAGAGAAGGATATGCCGTTGATGACTTTTTAAAACCAGAAAGAATTGTAATTGGTTCTAAAAGCGAAAAAGCAACTAAACTCATGCAGAAGTTATATAACCCTTTTGTACGTTCTGGAAACCCTATCATCGTAATGGATGAAAAATCTGCAGAGTTAACTAAATATGCTGCAAATGCTTTTTTAGCTACTAAGATTACTTTCATGAACGAAATTGCTAACTATTGCGAAAGAGTTGGAGCAGATGTAGACAAGGTTAGAGTAGGTATGGGAACCGATTCCAGAATTGGTAAACGATTTTTATTTCCAGGAATAGGTTATGGAGGTTCTTGCTTTCCAAAGGACGTAAAAGCACTTCAAAAAGCAGGTAGAGATGAAGATTATGATTTTAAAATATTGAATTCTGTTATTGAAGTAAACGAAAAACAAAAAACGATTTTAATTCCAAAAATAGATAACTATTTTAACAGAGATTTATCCAATAAAAAAATAGCTGTTTGGGGACTTGCTTTTAAACCAGAAACAGATGATATACGTGAAGCTCCAGCTATTTATTTAATGAAAGAATTATTAAATAAAGGGGCTAATCTTTCGGTATATGATCCTGAGGCAATGCCTAATATTGAAAAACAATTTGGCGACAAACTATCTTATTGTGAATCTATGTACGATGCATTAGAAGGTGCAGATGCACTAGTTATTTGTACAGAATGGAGTATTTTTAGAACACCAGATTTTCAAAAAGTAAAGCAGCTTTTAAATCAAAATATAATTTTTGATGGTAGAAATCTATACGATTTAGAAGATCTAAAAAAAGAAGGAATTTCTTATATATCAATAGGGAGATAACATTTAATTATGAAAAAGAGGGTTTTAATAACTGGTGCAGCTGGATTTCTTGGATCTCACTTATGTGATAAATTTATTGATGAGGGTTTCTTTGTAATAGGAATGGATAATTTAATTACAGGAGATTTAAAAAACATTGAGCACCTATTTAAAAATCCCGATTTTGAGTTTTACCACCATGATGTTTCAAAATTTGTACATGTAGCTGGAGAGTTAGATTTTATTCTTCATTTTGCATCTCCTGCCAGCCCTATAGATTATTTAAAAATCCCAATACAAACTCTAAAAGTAGGATCCCTAGGAACTCATAATTTATTAGGATTAGCAAAAGAAAAAAAAGCTAGGATTTTAATTGCTTCAACTTCAGAAATATATGGAGATCCATTAGTGCATCCTCAAACTGAAGAATATTACGGAAACGTTAATACTATTGGCCCTAGAGGCGTTTACGATGAGGCTAAACGATTCCAAGAATCAATAACCATGGCATACCATCGATTTCATGGAATAGAAACTCGAATTGCTAGAATTTTTAACACCTATGGACCTAGAATGAGACTTAACGACGGAAGAGTTATTCCGGCATTTATGGGGCAGGCTCTTAGAGGTGAGGACTTAACTGTTTTTGGAGATGGTTCTCAAACTAGGTCATTTTGTTATGTGGATGATGAAATAGACGGGTTTTATAAATTATTAATGAGTGATTATTCTGACCCTATCAATATTGGTAACCCAAATGAAATTACAATTTTAGAATTTGCTGAAGAAATAATTAGACTAACAGGAACAAGTCAAAAAATCATTTTTAAACCATTACCAACAGACGATCCTCTTCAAAGACAACCTGATATTACAAAAGCTAAAAAGATCTTAAATTGGGAGCCTAAAATATCAAGAAGTGAAGGTATGAAAAGAACGTTTGAATTTTTTAAAGGTTTATCACCTGAAGAATTATTTAAAAATGAACACAAAGATTTTTCAAAGCATAATAGAAAATAATTAATGATTTTTAAAAGAGGTAGATATTCTGGATTTTTAAGGCCAATTTCTTATATAATTGATTTAATTATTATAGGATATTTTGCTTTTAGTATCATTCCAGAAAAATCTGATTTTTTAAACTTTATAATTTATATAACCATTTCATGGGTCATTTCCTCATTACTGTCTGGTTTTTATGAGATTTATAGATTTACAAGCGTTACTAGAATTTTTACTTTAATAGGTAAACAGTCAATCATATTTTTATTACTTGTTTTTGCTTTTTTTGGTTTTTTTAATGAGTTGTCCAATAGCCCCAAATTTATTTTAAAATATGCATTAACGGTTATGACCTCTATAACCATAGTCAAATTTGCAATCTATTTCTTGCTTAAAAAATATCGAAAGGTTTTTAAAGGAAATTTACGTAATGTTGTCATTGTTGGATTAAATAAAAAAACAGATCAATTAAGAAAATATTTTAATGACAATCCTGATTTTGGATATGAACTTGTTAAAATATTTGATTTAAACGGTAATGAAAAAGCTAGTATTAATGAAGTAACCCAATTTATATCAGAAAATGAGATAGATGAAATATATTCTTCCGTTGCTGAGGTTAATAACGAAGACCTTATTAAACTTATAGATTTTTCAGATAATAACTTGAAAATATTAAAATTTATTCCAGATAATAAAGAGATTTATTCTAAGAATTTAGATTTTACCTATTACGGATATCTTCCCATATTATCAATGAGAAAAATCCCAATTGATGAGCCTATCAATCAATTTATTAAAAGGAGTTTTGACATCTTCTTTTCATTAATTGTAATTGTTGGAATTTTATCTTGGTTAACACCTATTCTTGGGATTTTAATTAAACTTGAATCAAAAGGGCCTATTTTCTTTAAACAAAAAAGAAATGGTTTGGATTATAAAGAGTTTTATTGCTATAAATTCAGGTCAATGAGGCCCAATCCAGAAGCTCATCTGCATCAAATTAAAAAAGGAGATCCACGGGTTACAAAAATTGGGAAGATTATTAGAAAAACAAGTATTGATGAACTTCCTCAATTTATAAATGTTTTAAAAGGAGATATGTCTGTAGTTGGGCCTAGACCCCATATGGTTAGTCATACTCATATGTATGCTGAAAAAATTGATAAATTTATGGTCCGTCATTTTATAAAACCAGGAATTACAGGCTTAGCTCAAGTAAGTGGTTTTAGAGGAGAAGTTGAAGATGATAACTTTATTACAAACAGAGTTAAGTACGATATATTTTATTTAGAGAATTGGTCTATTTTTATGGATATAAGAATAGTTTTTAAAACAATTTTCAATGCGTTAGGAGGAGAAGAAAAAGCGTATTAAATCAACTCTATTTCCTTAATTAATTCATCAAACTGATTTGTAAAAGAAAATTTGTTAATTGAAGTTTCTTTAATACTAACCTTAGAGAATTCATTTAATATTGAAGGAGTTAATGAATCTATAAATTGCTGTAGTTTATCAGCATCATTAACAGGAACTGTCCATCCTAATTTATTTTTAATTACTATTTCACCACCTTCTCCACCAGCATAATATAGAATAGGCAATCCCAATCTGCTTATTTCAAATATTTTGGAAGGAACAGAACCATAAATTCTATTTGCAAGAGGTACAAAACCAATATCATACTGTAAAAGTTCTTTATGAAGCGCTTCTCTTTCTATTGCTTCGTAATAATAAACGTGGGGTTTATTTAATTTTTGAATAAGTTCAGCTTCTGGCCCAGAACCATATATATGAAGGCTAACTTTTTCTGTGAATGAGATTTCTTTACATATTTTATACAACCCTTGTGCTACGCCCAATAAACCAGCGTACACAATTTTAACTTTTTTATCATCTTCATTTTTAGGATGAATTTTTGGCTGCTTAAAATCAGGAAAATTTCTGTAAAGAAACTTAGGTTTATCTACTTCAAAAGACTTAATATGGGTGAGAATTTCTTGTGACTGCCCTAATATTAAATTAGATTTTTTATAACAAAATTGTTCCATTTTTGATAGTACATTAAAATAAAAACCTTTCTTTAAAATACCCATTTCCAATCCTGCCAAAGGCCATAAATCAGATACATTTAAAATGATTTTTTTTGACAATAATCTTGACCAAAACACACCGGTGAATCCTACAAAAATTGGTGAATACTGAATAATCACTTTTTTGGGTGTTTTTTTAAAAAGAAGAAAAAATAGTAGGCTTAATGAAAAAGACATCATTGAAAGTAACCTTAAAAATTTATTACTTGACTTGGTAGGCCATAACCACAATCTATATAAGGTTCCAAATTGTTCTTCCGTTTTTTTAATATAAGAGCTTCTATAATCTTCAAATATTTCACCATCAGGATAGTTAGGTAATGGACAAACCACTGTTACTTTATAATTATGATTATAAAACCCATTTACCATAGAATTAATTCTATTAGCAGCAGCTCCCTTTTCTGGAGGAAAATAATTAGTTATAAAAAGTATTTCTTTTTTTTTCATAATTAATTATGACTCAATTCTTGAAACAAATTGTTTAAGCTTTCCTCTTTTACTTCTATTTAACACAGGAACTCTTTCAAAATTAACAATTAAACCTTTTTCTAAATACTCTTCTAAAGCTTTTTCAACCGCTTGAATGTTTGTTGAAGACAATTCTTCTTTTGAAACATAAATGATATTAAAAGTATCATACTTTAATTGTTCAATAATAAATTCTTCAACGTTACCATCGTCTTCAATTACACTTTTGGTAACATAATAAAAAGTAAGGCCGGGAACTATCTTTCCACTTGACAATAATGCGACGTCATTAGTTCTGCCTATCAATTCTTTTAAAATAGGGACTTTATTAGTGCTTTTTTCAAAAAGAATACCGGTATCACCAATATCATATCTTATTAGAGGATTCGCTTTATTAAATAAAGAAGTAATTATTATTCTTCCAGATTGACCATTGGGCAACACATTATTGTTTTCATCAACAATTTCCACAAAAAGAGTCTCACTGTTTACTATAAACTCATCTTTTGGATTGGTAAATGCTATTAGGTCTAATTCTGCTGCACCATATTCGTTTATAACCGGTACTCCTAACCAAGTTTTAAGTAATTGTTTGTCATTTTCAAATAGCATTTCACTAGTTACTACGCATAGTTTTAAAGTTGGACAAACCTCCGTAAGCACTATGTTATTATTTTTTAAAAATTTTGCAAATAACACAATAGAACTTGTGTAACCATTAATGTATTCAAACTTTTTAGTTTTAAAAATATCAAAATATTTTTTTAATTTTTCTTTGGATAAATCAAAAATCGGAAACCGAAAACGATGACTAAACCAATCCTTTATTCGCTCTTTTTGATAATTTTTAAAATCTAAAGGGATTCCATAGAAACGAGCTTGATAAGAAGAATTAAAGTCAATATTAAACCGTCCAAAACGATCAATAATTTCAGCCCAAGTTAATGCATGAGAATACTTATCTTTTGCAAAAATAAGAGGATGACCACTAGATCCCGATGTTTTATTAATATAACAATTATTTACAGTATAACCTTTTGAAAGCCTTTCCTTTAAGGGTGTTTGTAAATCTTTTTTTTGCATTATGGGAATATTTTCCCAATTATCTAAAGGTTCATCTCTTATAAAAGATTTGTAAAAAGGATTGTTTTTAATGTGAAAATCTACAATACTATTACGTTGTTTTACTACAAAATCTTCATATTGATCTTCAGGAATTTCTTGAATTTTTTGCAAATGCTTTTTTGCTTCCTTAATTGGAAATCCATTTAACTTAAGTGTAAGTTCGAATAAATTCAATGCAGTAAAATTAGGGCATCAATTTACAAACAATTATTTTTGATACCTTAATTTACTTTTCAAAAATGAATATTTTAATTTTAGGTTCAGGAGGTCGCGAGCATACTTTTGCTTATAAAATTTCACAAAGCAATCAATGCAGTCAACTTTTTGTAGCACCAGGAAATGCAGGAACTTCAGAGATTGCAACCAACATACCAATTTCTGTAAATGATTTTGAAGCCATTAAAGACTGTGTTATTGCAAATAATATAAAAATGGTAATTGTTGGGCCTGAAGATCCATTAGTAAACGGAATTGCGGATTATTTTTTATTTGACGATAATTTAAAAAACGTGATGCTTATCGGACCTTCAAAAGCAGGTGCATTATTGGAAGGAAGTAAAGAACGCGCTAAGGAATTTATGATAGATCATCAAATTCCAACTGCAGCCTATCAAAGCTTTACAAAAGAAACTTTGACTGAAGGAAAACAATTTCTAGAAACACTAAACCCTCCATTTGTTTTAAAAGCAGATGGTTTAGCTGCTGGTAAAGGAGTTTTAATACTTGATAACATTGATGAAGCTAAAAACGAATTAGAAGATATGTTGTCTAATTCTAAATTTGGAGCTGCAAGTTCAACAGTGGTTATAGAAGAATTTTTAGATGGTATTGAATTGAGTGTATTTGTTTTAACAGATGGTGAAAACTATAAAATACTACCAACAGCAAAAGATTACAAACGAATTGGAGAAGGAGATACAGGATTAAATACTGGTGGTATGGGAGCAATTTCTCCGGTACCTTTTGCAGATGATGTTTTAATGCAAAAAATTGAAGAGCGAATCGTTATCCCTACGGTTAACGGACTTAAAAAAGAAAACATAGACTATAAAGGATTTGTATTTATAGGTTTAATAAAAGTAAACAATGAACCTTTTGTCATTGAGTATAATGTACGAATGGGTGACCCTGAAACTGAAGTAGTTTTGCCAAGAATTAAGAGTGATTTAGTAGAATTATTTAAAGCTACCTTTCTTAAAAATCTCGATAAAACTTCAATAGAAATTGATAACAGAGCCGCTACAACTGTGATGCTAGTATCTGGAGGATATCCCGAAGCATATGAAAAAGGGAAATCAATTTCAGGAATAAACAGCATTGAGAATTCAATTGTTTTTCATGCAGGAACAACAATTAAGGATGGAGATGTTGTTACTAATGGGGGGCGTGTTTTAGCTATTACTTCAATGGATGAAGATTATAAAAAGGCACTAAAAAAATCGTATCAAAATATAGAAAAACTACATTTCGATACGATGAATTATCGTACGGATATTGGTTTTGATTTATCCTAAATATCTGTGAGCAGTAACACTTTTGTCATCACTACCTTCTGTTGCGTCATATTTTTTAAGTTGCCCAATCCAATAAACAATTGCAATGGCACAAATAATCATAAAAAACCATGATACTGAATTTGCAGCCCACCAATTTGATGGCTCTAGAGCACGTAGTGCATTATAAGGTGCAAATGCTACACCTTCAAAAAAATCTTGAATTCCACCAAAAAAACCTGTCCAAGTCATATCTTTATGTTTTATGACAGCAAAAATATAAATTAAGAATCATGCTCACAAGCTTTTTTAGTAATTCTAAGCCATTCCACTTTATTGTAGTGAGCCTGCTTTTGTTTTCTGGTTGTTTTGTTTATATAATTCAGGATTTTAATGAGGCATTTAATTTCTCAGAAATTGTAGTTTTAATTCTTAAAAATTGGGTTTTTTTATTTCTTTTTTTGGTATTGAGTTTTATAATAAAAAAGAATAAACTTACACAGTTAAATTCTTATGCGTTATTTTTATTTTGTTGTTTTATCTTAATGGCACCGGTGTTATTTAAAGATTATAAGCCTGTTTATTCTTTATTATTTCTATTATTAGCTTTGCGAAGAATATTGAGCTTATCTTCAAAAAAGAACATTCAAAAAAAAATACTAGACGCTTCTATTTGGATTTCAATTGCCTCACTATTTTACTTTTGGAGTATTTTGTTTTTTGTTGTTTTATTTGTTGTAGTTTTTCAATTAGCTTCAAAAAACTATCGCCTTATTTTTATTCCAATTGTGGGGTTTATTTCAATATTTATTCTAGTAACTACATATAATCTACTTGTTAATGATACTATTTGGCGGTTTCTTGATTACAGTCAACAATTTGACTTTGATTTTTCAGTTTATTATCATTTAAAAGTTATGATACCTACAATTTTTATTCTTTTACTAGGTGTTCTAGGTGTAATATTTAAATTTATAAAATTTCCAACTACACCTCTAAAAGAAAAATCCAAATATTGGATACTCATTATTTCTTTATTTTTAAGCTTATTATTGATTATACTAACAAATAATAAAAATGGAAGCGAACTCATTTTCCTATTTGTACCAATTTCAATTTTCACTGCAAATATTTTGGAAAGTATAAGAAAAAAATGGATTGTAGAAGTTACTTTATGGATAGCAGTTATTATTCCAGTTGTAGTTTATTTTATATAAATGAATATTGAAGAAACAGAAATACAACTAAAAAAACGCCTTCAATATCCCTATAAATGGTACCGTAAGCAAAACGATTTATGGGACAAATACACTAATTTTATATACCAGATTGATAATTGGGAAGAATTGATAATTGAAATTTCTTTAACTGTAGAGAAATATCAATTAGACAAAAAGGAATTGTTTTACTACGCTATAAATCGATGGTATAATTTCTGGAGTGCAATGGCAATAGAAAAAATGTTTTGTTCTTTTAATGAAATTAAACCTGCATATAATTCAAAAAACAAGCTCGTGGATTTTACAATTCTTAATATTCCTTTTGATCATAAAACCTCCATTTTTCCAAAAGGGTTTAAAAAAGATATTACTTATGCAAAACAGCATAAACGAGAATTAATTAGTTGGCTTTACAAAAACCAAAGTAAGCAACAGAGACATCATTTAAAAAATAGACTTTTTATTGTTGTTTATGATGTTAATAGAGAACATTGGAAATTAAAAGGGGATTTAATGCTTCTTAAAAAAGAAATTAAAAACTATGTTACAAATTTTAACCCAACACAATTGCAAAAGTTTATTTTTACACCACAAACCGAAACTTTTAGTGATATAATCTGGGTAGAAAATAATTAAAAAAATCCAAAACTGAATTTTATTTAATGAATTACATAGGCTCCAAACATAAATTATTTCCTTTTATATCTGAAACCATAACTAATGTTGTTGGAAACGATCTTTCTCAAAAAACTTTTTGCGACCTTTTTGCAGGAACGGGAATTGTAGGCAGAAATTTTAAAACTGGAGTAAAGCAGGTCATTACCAACGATGTAGAGTATTATAGTTTTGTTTTAAATAAAAATTATATTGGGAATCATTTACCTTTAAATTCTGAGAATTTAATTAAGCAGCTTAATAACCTAAAAGGAATAAAGGGTTTTGTATTTGAAGAATATTCTGAAGGGGGTACATCTGGAAGAAACTATTTTACTTCAGAAAATGGACAACAAATTGATGCCGTTAGAATTCAAATTGAAAAATGGAAAAACAATTCAGAAATCAGTGAGAATCAGTATTATTTTTTATTGGCAAGTCTACTTGAAAGTGCCGATAAAATAGCTAATACAGCTTCGGTTTATGGTGCATATTTAAAAAAAATTAAACCTTCAGCAGCTAAAACGATGGTGATTAAGCCTGCAACATTTCAGGAAACAAAAAATAACCATTTAGTATTTCAAAAAGATGGAAACGAACTTATAAAAAACATCAAGGGAGATATATTGTATTTAGACCCTCCATATAACGCAAGGCAGTATGGAGCAAATTATCATTTGTTAAATACTATTGCAAAATATGATACCTTTGTACCCAAAGGAGTAACTGGTTTACGTGATTATTATAAAAGTGATTATTGTAAAAAAAATGTAGTGCTTCAGTCGTTTACAGAGCTACTGAGAAATGCACAATTTAAATACATATTCTTAAGTTATAATAATGAAGGGTTAATGTCTTCAGACATAGTTGAAGAAACAATGAAAAAATTTGGTAAATACAGTTTAGCAACAACCAAATATCAACGTTTTAAAGCAGATAAAACCGAAAATAGAAATCATAAAGCCAACGAAACAACCGAATATTTACACATTTTAGAAAAAACCAATTAAAGAATAAAAGATATGTTTTCAGAAAAAGCAAATGCTATTTTTAAAGAAGTTATAGATAAGTATCACATCGTTGATAAAGTAGATCAACCTTTTAGTAATCCTTACGATTCTAACTCTCAAAATCTTGAGCATTTATTATACAGAAAATGTTGGATTGATACTGTTCAATGGCATTACGAAGATATTATTCGTGACCCTAATATTGATCCTGTAAGCGCATTAACTTTAAAAAGACAAATTGATGCTTCTAACCAAGATCGTACAGATATGGTTGAATATATCGATAGTTATTTTTTAGAAGAAAATAAAGGAGTTACAGTTAAAGATAATGCTACAATAAATACCGAAAGTCCTGCTTGGGGAGTGGATCGCCTTTCTATTTTGGCATTAAAAGTATATCATATGAATGAAGAAGCTATAAGAGAAAATGCTTCAGAAACTCATAGAAACGCTTGTCAAGCTAAATTAAATGTATTGCTCGAACAAAGAGTAGATTTAAGTACTGCTATTGATCAATTATTAAGTGATATTGAAAAGGGCGATAAGTACATGAAAGTTTACAAGCAAATGAAGATGTACAATGACGATGAATTGAATCCTGTGCTTAGAGGAGAAAAATAATTCTTTCCCTTAAAGTAAAACAAGAATCAATTTATTTGAAAAAAATCAATAATATACTTGTTATTCGTCTTTCAGCAATGGGAGATGTTGCTATGATTGTGCCAGTGCTTAGGGTATTTTCAGAAACTTACCCTAAGGTTCATTTAACAATTTTATCAAGAGCATTTTTTAAGCCTTTTTTTGAAGATTTCACCAATATTACTTTTCTTGAAGCTGATGTAACTCATAAACACAAAGGGTTCATGGGTCTCTTAAAGCTTTCAAAAGAAGCAAATAATTTAGGAGTAGATGCTGTAGCCGATTTGCACAATGTAATTCGTTCTAAAATTATTACTCGTTATCTAAAGGTTTCAGGAAAAAAAACAGCAACCATAGAAAAAGGTAGAAAAGAGAAAAAATCGTTAACACGTGAAAAGAATAAAATTTTCACTCAATTAAAAACCACACATCAAAGGTATGCGGATGTATTTGAATCATTAGGGTTTCCGTTAGATTTAAATAAATTTATACCCTTACCTCAAAAAGAATACAGTAAAAATACTCTAAGCCTTTTAGGAGAAAATAATAAAATTTGTATTGGAATAGCACCATTTGCAGCATATAAAAGCAAAATGTATCCATTAGAATTAATGAAAAAGGTGATTTCTATTTTAGATAAAGAGGACCAGTATCAAATTATTTTATTTGGTGGAGGTGAAGACGAAATCAATCAATTAAATAGTATTGAAAATGATTATTCTTCAGTAATGAACATAGCTGGGAAATTAAACTTAACTGAAGAATTAGCTGTAATTTCAAATTTGGATGTTATGGTTTCGATGGACAGTGGTAATGGCCATTTAGGTGCGATGTATGGGATTCCTATTATATCACTTTGGGGTGTTACACATCCATTTGCGGGTTTTGCTCCGTTTGGACAACCAAGCAGTAACAATTTATTAGCAGATATTAGTAAATATCCATTATTACCTACCTCGGTTTACGGAAATAATTTTCCAGAAAGCTATGAAAATTCAATGAAAACAATTTCACCAAGCGATGTTGTGGGTAAAGTAGTTTCTGTATTAAAAAAGAAAAAATAATCAGTTTTATATCACTGAACTTGTTTAAACATCATCATAATCAATGCTCAAAGTTTCAGTAGTAGGATGAGCTTGACAAGTTAAAATAAGGCCTTCGGCAATTTCACTTTCTGTAAGAATTTGATTTTGAGCCATAGTAGCTTCACCCTCTGTAATCTTTGCAATACAAGTAGAACAAACTCCACCTTGACACGAATATGGAGCATCTATTTCGTTTTTTAAAGCAGCCCCTAAAACCGTATCGTTTTTAGACATTTTAATGATTTTTGTTTCCTCATCAACAACGATGGTAACTTCCACAGTTTCTGCGTTAACTTTTTCGCTCATTTCTGTAAATTTTTTTGCAAAAATACAAAGGATTTATAATTTTAAACCTAGCAATCCTTTTAAAAATACAAATAGATTTTCATTTTGTATTTGTTGATTTTCATTTTTTATACGAATAATCACTTAAATTTTAAAAAGAAACGTATTTTTACGGTTAATTTTGAAGCAGATACACTAAATGCGAAGCTTTTAAGTTTCAGTATTATATAAAAAAACATACCATATTTTGAAGGGAATAATAAAAATAACAATTTTTTTAATGGCTGTACTTTTTTTGGCGGCCTGTTCACGTAAAAAAAACACGTTTCTAAGTAGAAGTAAACATTCTGTAACTGCAGAATTTAATATACTATACAATGGTAATATTGCCTTTGAAACAGGTAAAGAAGAATTAACAAGATCTTATAAAGATAATTTTTGGGAAATACTTCCTATAGAGCGATTAGAGTTAGAAGAAAGTAATGTGTTGCCAGGAGAAAGTAAAAGTGAAACTTTTAATATAGCAGAGGAAAAAGCAGCAAAAGCAATTCAAAAGCATTCCATCTATTTAGAAGGAAAAGAATACAATCCTCAAATAGATGAAGCCTATATTCTTTTAGGGAAAGCACGTTATTTTGACGGACGATTTGTGCAAGCACTAGACGCTTTCAATTTTATATTAAAAACGTATCCTACCTGCAATAATATTAATCAAGCAAAAGTTTGGAAGGCAAAAACTAACATTCGATTAGATAATGAAGAAGTAGCGATTGAGAATCTAAAAGAAATGTACAAAAAAGATGAGATAGGTAATGAAGATCTAGCAGATGCTTCTGCTATTTTAGCTCAGGCATATATCAATCTAGATTCTATCGAAGCTGCGTTACCCTATATAAAATATGCAGCAAAAAATGTAAAGGACAAAGAACTGGTAGGAAGGTATACTTATATTGCCGGGCAACTTTATGATAAACTAGAAATTATTGATAGTGCCAATTTAGAGTTTGACAAAGTAATTGCTTTAAACCGTAAATCTCCTAGGGTTTATATGATAAATGCTTATATAGAAAAAGCAAGGAATTTTGATTTTACAAAAGAAGATCGCATTGCATTTTTAGAATTATTGTACGATTTGGAACAAGATCGGGAAAACAGACCTTTTCTAGATAAAATATATAACCAGATTGGTGAATATTACAGGAAAAATGACAGTCTTGATTTAGCTGTGGACTATTATAATAAATCGATCCAGGCTTATAAAGATGATAGAGTTATGCAATCGGTTAATTATCAAACTTTAGCAGAGATATATTTTGACGCTAGAGAATATAAATATGCTGGAGCTTATTACGACAGTACCATAACAAATCTTGACGAAGGAACTAGACAATGGCGAAGAGTTAAAAAGAAACGTGAAAATCTAGACGATGTAATTAAATATGAAGACATTGCATTTGAAAATGATAGTATACTTTATTTGGTTAATATGACTGAATCTCAGCAATTAAGTTATTTTTCAAATTATACAACTCAGCTTAAACAATTAGCAATAGAAGATTCTTTAGCGAGAATTGAAAACGAAGAAAATATTGCAAATAACGAATTCTATAATTCTAATAATGATAATTCAACTGATAAAAGAGGCCCTAATGCTGGAGGCGGTTCCTTTTATTTTTATAATTCAACAACTGTAGCTTTTGGTAAGCAAGAGTTTCAAAAAAGATGGGGAAACAGAAGATTGGAAGACAACTGGAGGTTGTCTGATAAGATTTCTAAATTAGACGATATTGAAGAAGTAACGGCTGCTCCAATATCTGAAAGTGATTTATACAAACCAGAAACATATATTGCCTTAATACCTAAAGAAGAAAAAGTAATTGATAGTATAATAAAAGATAGGGACTTTGCTTATTACCAATTAGGATTAATTTATAAAGAAAAATTTAAAGAGTATGATTTGGCAACAGATCGTTTAGAAACCTTATTATCATTTAATCCTGAAGAAAGACTTGTCTTACCGGCTTTATATAACCTACATAAGATTAATGAGCTGACAGGAAACGAAACATTAGCTGGACAATATAAAAACGAGATTATTACTAGGTATCCAGATTCTAGATATGCAGAAATCTTATTAAACCCTAACGCAATTTTAGCTTCAGATGAGTCAAGTCCAGAATATAAATATGGTGAATTGTATAGAGATTTTGAAGATTCCAAATATCAAAAAGTAATAGAAACCTGCGAAAAATATATTTCAATTTATTTTGGTAATCCAATAATTTCAAAGTTTGAACTACTAAAAGCCAACTCCATTGGTCGCCAACAAGGTTATGAGCCTTATAAAAAAGCCTTAAATTTTGTTGCACTTAATTATCCAAACTCTGAAGAAGGAAAGGAAGCATTAGATTTATATAAAAACTTATTGCCAAAAATAGCGACTAAAATATTTATTGCAGATAAAGAAAGTGAACGTTGGAAAGTAGCTTATAGTTTTAACAGTAATGATAGAGATGCTGCTGAAAAATTACAAGAAAAGCTAAACAAAGCAATAGAAGGTAGTAAATACATTGAAATGTCTACATCTATAGATTATTATAATCCTGAAACAATATTTGTAATGATTCATGGGTTAAACTCTAGACAAGGAGCTAACGGATTTGCAGAAGTATTAAGCGAAAGAAAAAAGGATAAAATAACGAACAGTCATTTTGAAATTTCTTCAGAAAATTACGCGATTATTCAGATCCATAAAAACTTAGATGAATATTTAGCAATAGATTTTTCTAAAAAATTAAGTCCAGAAGAAGAAAGTGAAAAAGCTAGATTGTTAAAAGAAGAGCAAAATAAGATTCGTAATGAAAGGATAAGAGAAGAAAAAGCGAGAATTAGAGGTAACTCGAAAAGTGGTGGAAATAAAAATAGTGGAGCAGGAAAAAATATCCAAGAGGAAGATAAAAGCAAAAAAGACTCTAAATAATAATTAATTATGTTTTCAGAAAAAAAACAAACATCATCCGAAAATCCTGGATCTGGTCAAAATCGCATTAATGATGGGACCACACTTAAAGGGAATGTTACTTCTAACGGTTATTTTAGGATTGACGGAGTTATTGAAGGAAATATAAAAACACCATCAAAAGTGGTGATTGGCAAAACCGGAATTGTTATCGGCACCTTAAGTTGTGAAAATGCTGATATAGAGGGAAAGATTAAAGGAATTTTAGATATAGAAGGAACCCTTACTTTAAAGGGAACTGCAAACATTGAAGGCGAAGTGGTTACAGGAAAATTAGCGGTAGAACCGGGAGCCATATTTAACGCTACCTGTTTGATGAAAGGTTCGAAAAAGAAAGTTTCTTCAACAGAGAAAAAAGAAGAGCCAACATCTTCTTCATTTAGTCAACAACAAAGACAAAAAATTACACCTCAACAAACCGAATCATAGTACATGTCTAATAAGGACAATAACGGAATAAAACGTTGGGCTATACTTTCAGGTATTGGAATTCAAATGGGAGTAATTATTTACCTGTTTGTTAAAGCGGGAATTTGGCTAGATAATAATTACGATCCTTCAGAAAAAAAATATACCATATTACTTACTCTTCTGGGGGTTGGTGCATCCTTATTTTTAGTTTTAAAACAAACCAATCGATTAAATAAATAATGAAACGTAAAAGTTTATTTTTTTTAATTTTATTAGCAGCGTTACTAATAATAGTTTTTGGAGTTCATTTATTAATACTTCATTATTTAAATAAGGATCTTTTTGGAAATCAAATTGTTCTTTCTTATTTAATTAATTATGTACTAGCGGTTGTTGTTTTATTGATAGTTGAAAAAACACTCAACAATAATTCAGCTCAAGCTGGCTTTGTGTTTATGGCCGGTAGCGCATTAAAATTTCTAGTTTTCTTTTTAGTGTTTTATCCCTCTTATAAAGAAGATGGTAAAATGGAGGCTATAGAATTTACTGCTTTTTTTGTTCCCTATGCCATTTGTTTAATTACCGAAGTAATCTATCTTTCAAAACAGCTTAATAATCAGTCAACTTAACAAATTTAAGGGGTTGTAAAAAATGAGCTTAAATAGTTTTTTGTTTCCATAAAGAACAGTATTTTTGCACCGATTTTTAAAGCCAATATAATTTGTTTACTATGCAAAGCAATTATTTAGTAAAATTACTTACAATCATACTTTTAGTATTTGGTACAAATGTACAAGCACAACACGAAGAGCATGAGGGGTCACCAGAAGAGGTAAGCCTAAAAACAAAAATCAAAGAAAGTATAGATCATCACTTATTAGATTCGTATGATTTTACTTTTTTTAGTGATAGCGAAACAGGAAAACATTATGGCTTTTCATTACCTGTAATTCTTTGGGATGAAGGATTACAATTGTTTTCATCTTCAAAATTTCACCACGGGGAGACTGTAGCAGAAAATAACGGCAACTATTATAAGCTTTATCATAATAAGATATATAAAACCGATGCAGAGGGTACTATTACCTTAGATGATCACCACCACCCAACACAAGTAAAACCTTTAGATTTTTCAATTACGAAAAGTGTTTTAATGATTATTGTTACAGGTATTTTAATGTTCTTAGCATTTGCTGGTATGGCAAAATCATTTAAAAAAGGACCTATAGTTACAGGCGCAGGACGTTTTTTAGAGCCAATCATACTTTATATTAGAGATGATATTGCAATTCCTAATATTGGAGAAAAAAAATATAAAAAGTTTATGCCTTATCTATTAACGGTATTCTTTTTTGTATGGTTTTTAAACTTATTTGGTTTAACTCCATTAGGAGTAAATGTAACAGGGAATATTGCTATTACTTTTGCTTTGGCGTTGATTACTTTTATTATAACTCAATTTTCAGGTAATGCAAATTACTGGAAACATATTTTTTGGATGCCTGGAGTTCCAGTACCAATGAAAATAATATTAGCTCCTATAGAATTATTAGGAGTAATCATTAAACCTTTTGCATTAATGATTCGTTTATATGCGAACATTATGGCAGGACACATTGTATTAATGAGTTTGATAGGTTTAATATTTGTGTTCCATAATTGGATTGGTAGTAGTTTAACATTCGTGTTATCCTTTGCTATTTCAATGATCGAACTTTTAGTAGCTTTATTACAAGCATATATCTTCACGATGTTATCTGCCTTATATTTTGGCTTTGCAGTTGAAGAGCATGATGAAGCACATTAATAAATTGAATGTTTAATTTTTAATAAATATATAATTATGGAGATCCCAGCTATTGTAGGTGCAGGTTTAGTAGTAATTGGTGCCGGTATCGGTATCGGTAGAATTGGTGGTTCAGCGATGGACGCTATTGCTCGTCAGCCAGAAGCTTACGGAAAAATTCAAACAGCGATGCTAATTGCAGCGGCGCTTATTGAAGGTATTGGTTTTGCTGCCTTATTTGCAGTATAACAAAAACCCTAACAACAATTGCAACGGTTGGTTGCAATTGTTGTTTATTTAAAATTAAAAATTATTTAAAATATACATATGGAAAAGTTAATTAACGATTTCTCTTTTGGACTTTTTTTCTGGCAAATGCTACTTTTTTTATTGTTGCTTTTTTTATTGAAAAAGTTTGCTTGGAAACCAATTTTAAACGCTCTTAACGATAGAGAAGAAGGAATAAAGAATGCGCTAGAATCTGCTGAAAATGCAAAACTAGAAATGCAAAACCTTCAAGCAGATAACCAAAAGTTATTACAAGAAGCTCGTGTAGAAAGAGAAGCGATGATTAAAGAAGCAAGAGAAATCAAAGAAAAAATGATTTCAGATGCTAAAGAGGAAGCAAAATCGGAAGCTGATAAAATGATTGTTGGTGCACAAGCTGCAATCGAGAGCGAAAAGAAATCGGCAATTGCAGATATTAAAAATCAAGTTGCAAACTTATCTATAGATATCGCTGAAAAAGTTGTTAAGAGCGAGTTGTCTAATAAAGAGAAACAATTACAACTTGTTGAAAGTATGTTAAACGATTCTACTTTAAACTAGTATAAAATGAGCGGAAGCAGAGCAGCAAAACGTTACGCAAAAGCAGTTTTATTACAAGCAACCGATGTTAATTTGACAGAGGTTGTGTTTGATGATATGCAATCAATTATCAAAACGATAGCTGATAGTAATGAATTAAACGAAATGCTTCAAAGTCCAGTTTATAAAGACGAAGACAAAAAAGAAGCCTTAAATAAAATATTTGCTAATCAATCGGATACTACAAAGGCATTAATTGCAACATTAATTACCAACAAAAGAGCTTCTTTATTAAACGATGTAGCTGTAAGTTATGTAGATATATATAAAGAATCACAAGGTATAAAAGTAGCCCAAGTTACTACAGCAGTTCCTCTTTCTTCAGAATTAGAAACTAAAGTTTTAGCAAAAGTAAAAGAGCTTACAGGTAGTGAAAAAGTGACTTTAGAGAGTGCTATAGACGAATCAATTATTGGAGGATTTATTCTTCGAATAGGAGATTTACAATACAATGCTAGTATTTCAAATAGTCTAGCAAAAATAAAAAGAGAATTTAGTAAAAGTATATAAATAAATTTCAGATTAAAATCTGAATAATATAGTTGAAAAATGGCAGAAGTTAAACCAGCTGAAGTATCAGCAATTTTAAAGAATCAATTATCAGGTTACGAATCTACCGCTTCCCTAGACGAAGTTGGAAGTGTATTAACTGTAGGTGATGGTATTGCACGTGTATACGGGCTTTCAAATGCACAATACGGTGAATTAGTAGAATTCGAAAACGGATTAGAAGGGATTGTACTTAACCTAGAAGAAGATAACGTAGGGGTAGTATTATTAGGTCACTCTAAAAATATTGTTGAAGGATCTACAGTAAAACGTACGCAACGTATCGCATCTATTAATGTAGGTGAGGGTATTTCTGGTCGTGTTGTAAACACACTAGGAGAACCTATTGATGGTAAAGGAGCAATTGCTGGGAAAACATATGAAATGCCATTAGAACGTATTGCACCGGGTGTAATCTTCCGTGAGCCAGTAACAGAGCCATTACAAACAGGAATTAAATCTATTGATGCAATGATTCCAGTTGGTAGAGGACAACGTGAGTTGGTAATTGGTGACCGTCAAACAGGTAAAACTACCGTTTGTATTGATACGATTCTAAACCAAAAAGAATTTTACGATGCTGGGGAACCAGTATATTGTATATATGTAGCGATTGGACAAAAAGCTTCTACAGTAGCAAATATTGCTAAGGTATTAGAAGAAAAAGGTGCATTAGCTTATACAACAATTGTTGCTGCAAATGCCAGTGACCCTGCACCAATGCAAGTTTATGCTCCTTTCGCAGGTGCTGCAATTGGTGAGTATTTTAGAGATACAGGTCGTCCAGCATTAATTATTTATGATGATTTATCTAAGCAAGCAGTAGCATACCGTGAGGTATCATTATTATTACGTCGCCCACCGGGACGTGAGGCGTATCCTGGTGATGTATTTTACCTTCACTCTAGATTATTAGAGCGTTCTGCAAAAGTGATTAACGATAATGATATCGCTAAAAGAATGAACGATTTACCAGAATCTTTAAAAGATATCGTTAAAGGTGGTGGTTCATTAACAGCTTTACCTATTATCGAAACACAAGCAGGTGATGTATCTGCATATATTCCAACCAACGTAATTTCGATTACTGATGGTCAGATTTTCCTAGATGGTGATTTGTTTAACTCTGGGGTTCGTCCAGCAATTAACGTAGGTATTTCTGTATCACGTGTGGGTGGTAATGCACAGGTAAAATCAATGAAAAAAGTTTCGGGTACTCTTAAATTAGATCAAGCTCAATTCCGTGAATTGGAAGCATTTGCTAAGTTTGGTTCTGATTTGGATGCTGCAACTTTAAGTGTTATTGAAAAAGGAAAAAGAAACGTAGAGATATTAAAACAAGCTCAAAACGATCCTTTTACAGTGGAAGATCAAATTGCAATTATTTATGCAGGATCTAAAAACTTATTACGTGATGTTCCTGTTAATAAGGTAAAAGAATTTGAAAGAGATTTTATAGAATATCTTAATGCAAAACATAGAGATACTTTAGATACTTTAAAAGCTGGTAAATTAACCGATGAGGCGATTGAAGTATTATCAAAAGTAGCTAATGATATTGCAGCTAATTATAATTAAAAATTAGTATTCAGGATTTAATTATTTTTTAAATCCTGAATACTTTATACTTAATAGAATGGCAAATTTAAAAGAAATACGTAATAGAATATCTTCGGTATCTTCAACGATGCAGATTACAAGTGCCATGAAAATGGTATCTGCTGCTAAATTGAAAAAAGCTCAAGATGCTATTACTACTATGCGTCCTTACGCTGATAAACAAACCGAATTATTACAAAGTTTAAGTGCAAGTTTAGATGGAGATATTGGGAGCGATTATACAGCCGAAAGAGAAGTAAATAAAGTATTACTAGTTGCTATTTCTTCTAATCGTGGATTGGCAGGTGCATTTAACTCAAACATTGTTAAAAGTTGTGTCTCATTAATTAATGATACATATAATGGTAAGCAAATAGATCTTTTTACTTTAGGTAAAAAAGCAAATGATGTTATTTCTAAAGACCAAACAGTTATTGAAAATAACACTGAAATCTTTGATGATTTAACATTTGAAAATAATGCAGTAATAGCACAAAAATTAATGGATTTATTTACTAATGGCTCTTATGATAAGATCGTATTAGTTTATAATAAATTTAAAAATGCAGCTACTCAAATTATAATGAACGAACAATTTTTGCCTATTGTTTCGGATCAAAATGAAGATGAAAAAGTAGAAGCTTCAGATTATATTTTTGAGCCATCAAAAGCGAAAATTGTTGAGGAATTAATTCCTAAGAGTTTAAAAATGCAATTGTTTAAAGCATTAAGAGACTCTTCTGCTAGTGAACACGGTGCTCGTATGACAGCAATGCATAAAGCAACCGATAACGCTACGGAATTACGAGATGCATTAACATTACAATACAACAAAGCAAGACAAGCATCGATTACTAGCGAAATCTTAGAGATTGTTGGTGGTGCAGAAGCCTTAGCTGGATAATTAGGCGAAGCCAAATTTTCTAAAGCAAAGCCTTAGCTGGATAAAATATATTTTAATGGAATTAAAAAAAGCCTCCTGATATTATCAGAAGGCTTTTTTAGTTGTTAATGAATTACATTCACATCGTTTCAGCTAACCATTTATAAAATTCACGTTGCCAAACTAAACTATTCTGGTTATTTAACACCCAATGATTTTCTTCTGGAAAGAGTATTAATTTACTTTTAATTCCTCTTAATTGTGCTGCTTGATAGGCTGCTAATCCTTGTCCAATAGGTACCCTAAAATCTTTTCCTCCCTGTATAATTAAAATAGGAGTATCCCATTCTGCTACATAAGTAGTTGGATTAAATTCGTTGTAAGCCTTTTGTGCCACTTTATTGTTTTTATCCCAATAAGCACCACCTAAATCCCAGTCAGGGAAGAATACCTCCTCGGTCGTTCCGTACATACTTCGCCAATCAAAAATTCCATCGTGCGAAATAAACGATTTAAATCTTCCCTCATGTTTTCCAGCTAAATAAAACACAGAATAACCTCCATAACTAGCACCAATACAGCCTAATCTATCGGAGTCTACATAACTTTCTTTTGTTATATCATCGATTGCAGAAAGATAATCATCCATATTTTGACCTCCGTAATCCTTACTAATTTGTTCGTTCCACTCAACACCATAACCTGGCATTCCTCTTCTATTTGGAGCAATAATAATATAACCGTGGGCTGCCATTAATTGAAAGTTCCAACGGAAAGAATAAAACTGACTCAAGGCTCCTTGTGGCCCTCCTTGACAATATAATATCGTTGGATATTTTTTGTTAGGATCAAAATTTGGAGGATAGATAACCCAAGACAACATTTCTTTACCATCGGTGGTGGTAGTCATTCGTTTTTCTACTTTGCCTAGATTGGTTTTGTTATATATTTTATCGTTCACATGACTTAACTGAACCATGTCTCCAGACTTAATAGCTACCGAATAAACTTCGGAAGCGTGATTCATATCTCTTCTTAAAACTGCTAGTTTATTATCAACTTCTCCAATAATTCCATGAACATCATACTGCCCATTAGATATCTGTCTAGGACCTTTTATTTTTGATTTTGAAGAGGATGGAATCCCAATTTCAAATACTTGAACCGTACCTAAAACAGGTGCTACAAAAAACACTTTCTTTCCATCTTTCGACCATATAAAACTATTTACGGTTCCATCCCAACTTTCAGTTAAGTTAATGTCGTTACCATTTAAACGAACAATAATATCGTTTTTATCAGACTCGTATCCATCCCGTTTCATTTGTAACCAAGCCAGTTGGCCTAAGCTTGAAAATGCAGGTGAAGTGTCATATCCTTTATTGCTTTCCGTAAGGTTATTGGTTTTTCCGCTTGCTAAATCGTATTGAAAAATATCGGTATTGGTACTCGTTGCATAATTGGCTCCACTTGCTTTTTTGGTTACATACAAAATGCTTTTACTATCTGGAGACCATACATAATCTTCATCACCTCCAAAAGGTTTTTGTGGTGAATGAAAAGGCTCCCCTTTCATAATATCAATGAGTTTTCCTTTTTTATCGGAGTTGGATTGATACATAATATGACTATAGTTGCCATCTTCCCAAGTATCCCAATGACGATAATTAAGTTCATCATAAATCATCACATTGGAGTCTTTTACATCTGGATGAAAATCGGTTCCAGAAACATCTTTTAACTTTTCGTTCTTAACCTTAATCTTATAAGCTCCGTTGGGAGAAATAGATTTATCATTTAAAGGAGCATCCTTCTTAGTAATTTTCTTCAAATCACTACCGTCTATAGCTACTGAAAATAAACTATTCGTTTTCTTTTGAGTGTTAAAGCTATATTTGGAAACTCCAAAAATTACTCGGTCTCCATCTATCGAAATTCCCTTAGCGCTTACCCTTCCTAATTGAATTAGTTGTTCTGGGGTCATATTAGATTTTTGTGCAAAAGTCATCATACTAATGAGAGTAAAAACGAGGGTGAAAATTATTTTTTTCATATAAAAACATATATAATTAATAAGGCTATTTTGAAGCTTCAAATAACAAATAAAAAACCTACCAAACAAATAATTACATTGAGGAAATCAATGAAATGAATATGGTTATCGATAGGACAACACTAAACTTTGCGAAAAATAGTTATCGCTAAAATTTAAAAAATAAAAACCCCTTTTGAAGTAGTTTCAGAAGGGGTTTTGCTTAATTAACAAGGCACATTACCATCAAAATAATCTCGAACAATTTGTTCTCTAAAATTAGGATGGGCAATATCTGCTAATGCGTTTACACGTTGTTTAATGGTTTTTCCATATAGATTAGCAACTCCATATTCAGTAACCACATATTGTACGTGAGCTCTAGTGGTTACTACACCAGCTCCAGGTTTTAGAAATGGTACAATTCGGTTGATGCCTTTATTAGTTGTTGAAGGAAGTGCAATTATTGCTTTTCCGCCTTCACTTAAAGATGCCCCTCTAATAAAGTCCATTTGCCCTCCAACACCACTATACATTTTAGATCCTATAGAATCTGCACAAACTTGACCCGTTACATCGATTTCTATGGCAGAATTAATTGCAACCATTTTCGGATTTTGCATAATAATACCGACATTATTTACAAAATCGGCTTCTCTCATTTCAATAAAAGGATTGTCATCTACATAATCATATAGTCTTTTAGAACCTATTAAAAAGGTTGCCATCGATCTTCCTGGATTAATTCCTTTATAATTACCGTTGATAACATCATTTAATATTAAATCAATAACACCATCGGTAAACATTTCGGTGTGCAATCCTAAGTCTTTATGATTACCAAGGCGAGATAAAACTGCATTTGGGATACTACCAATACCCATTTGTAAGGTACTTCTATCTTCAATTAACTCTGCAATAAAATCACCTATTTTTTCTTCTTGTTCTGTTGGTTTAGTTGGAGCATGGGCAGGTATTTCATCATTTACTTCAACAAAAATATCTACTTCGGAATAATGAATAATCCCATCTCCATGAGTTCTTGGCATATTGGGATTAATTTGTGCAATAACATGATCTGCATTTGCAATGGCAGCAAGGGTAGCTGCAACAGTAACACCTAACGAACAATATCCGTGTTTGTCTGGAGGTGAAACTTGTATAAGCGCAACATCTAAATCAATAATATTTCTTTTAAATAAAAGTGGTAGCTCACTTAAAAAAACTGGGGTATAAGAACCATTTCCTGCTTTTAGGGTATGTCTAACATTTCCACCTATAAAAAAAGAGTTTACATGAAAACTATCACTTAATTTAGGATCAGCATAAGGAGCGGCTCCTTCAGTATGTAAATGACAAACTTCTACATTTCTCAATTCTTCATGTCTTTCTGACATTGCTATAACTAATGATTGAGGCGCAGCTGCAGCGGCTTGTACATAAACACGATCGTTAGATTTAATAATTTTTACTGCTTCTTCGGGGGTTTTTATTTTAAACATGATAAATGTTTTTAATTTTATACAAAGGTACTATGGAATAGTTATTGAAAACATATCAATTGTCATATTTTATGATTTATTAACATCTCTTTTTGTATTTTTAATTTTTCAAAATAATAATATAGACCTATGAAAATACCTTCTATTTTACTTTTACTTTTAAGTGCAGTAACTGTGCTATTTATTGCGTTCGGTTGTGGTCCTTGTAAAACAAAAAAAGGAGACCTTGCTATTACTCAAAACGCTCCGTTTGAAATAGAAAACACCTATTGTCAAAAATGGGTAGCGGGTATAAAAGGAGGAGGATCAGGGATAAACCTCTATGTTACTATTGATAATGTTTCTGAAGGAGTACAAATGAAAGAATTTCATTTTAGAGGAAAAATAACAAATGTTTCTTCTTCAAAAGAATCTCTTTATATAGGTTATTTTAAAAGCGAAGCAAATGATGTTATAATGGACAGTGATGTTGTAAAGGAATCTACTAACACCCCACCAGTAATTTCGCCATTTGAATTAGAAAATAGTGAGGCAGTATTGAGCTATGAGTTTAATAACAAAACCTATTATCACAAAATTTATGATATTGAAGAAAAAGAAATGTTAGCTTATCCATCTAGCAATCCTAATAATAAATTATAATGGTGTAATACCCCTAGAAATTTAATACTTTTAAATTCTAAAATTAAAAAGGATTGAGCGTTTTTAAAAAACTCTTCAAACAAACATTTATTTATGGCTTAGCTACTGTTTTACCTAGAGCTTTAGCTATTTTTCTAGTTCCATTATATGTATTGGTTCTTGGTAAAGAACAGTTTGGAATTTACGCCTCATTAATGGCATTTTTAATTTTAGGAAACGTATTACTTTCCTATGGAATGGAAACAGCCTTTTTTAGGTTTGTTAATAGAGAAGATACACCTAAAGAAAAAGTCCAATCTACCGCCTTAACATCCATTGCTTTTTCTACCCTTTTATTTTTAGCAATCACACTTTACTTTAATACTAATATTGCTATATTTTTAAATTTTAAGGTAGAATACATTACGTATGGATTATTAATTCTTGCTCTAGATGCTTTGGTTGTAATCCCTTTTGTTTGGTTAAGAGCTAACGAAAAACCTCTCCGATATGCCATCATTAAAATCTTTAATGTAAGTATCAATCTTGGCTTTAATTTATTCTTTTTTTTAGTATTGCCTCTTTGGGCAAAAAATGATTCCAATTCCTTTTGGAGCACCATCAACCTAGAAGAAGGAAAAGTAGCCTATGTGTTTATTTCGAACTTAATTGCAAGTGGTATTACCTTTTTAATATTGATGCCTCTTTATTTTAAAATGAAGCTTTCTTTTGATCGTGGAATTTGGAATAAGATGATAAAATATGCTTTTCCAGTATTAATTGCAGGAATTGCGTTTTCGATAAACGAAGCCTTCGATAAAATATTATTACGTTATTTATTGCCTTCAGATATTGCAGATTCTGAATTAGGAATGTATGCCGCCTGTTATAAATTAGGGGTATTTATGACCTTATTTGCAACAGCTTTTCGATTGGGAATCGAACCTTTTTTCTTTAATCACTCTAACAAAGAAAACGCCAAAGAAACCTATGCGACAATTACCAAGTATTTTGTCATTTTAGAAAGCTTTATTTTACTGTTTGTGGTAGTTTATTTAGATTTTTTTAAACGATTATTAATTCCTGATAGTAGTTTCTGGGAAGCATTAGTGATTGTACCTGTGATCTTATTAGCTAATTTGTGTTTGGGGATTTACCATAATTTATCGGTTTGGTACAAAGTAACCGATCGAACCAAATTTGGAGCTTATATCTCTGTATTTGGAGCTATCATTACCTTAACACTAAATTTTGTATTAATTCCAATCATTAGTTATAAAGGATCTGCTTTAGCTACATTGGCAGCTTATGGAAGCATGATGTTGGCATCTTATTTTTTAGGAAGAAAGCATTATAAAGTTCCTTACGATCTTAAAAAAATAGGATTTTATCTATTGTTATCCATCGTATTTTCGGTACTTTCATTTTATGTTTTTCAAGGCAATATTTGGAAAGGAACCGTGTTGTTAATGGTGTTTTTAGGAATGATTTTTGCTTCAGAAAAGAAAGATCTATATAGGGTTTTAAAAAAGTTTTAATGATAAAACTATTCAATAAAATACGCAAGCAACTGCTTGACCAAAACAAGACTAGGCGTTATTTAAAATATGCAATCGGTGAGATTGTATTGGTTATGATTGGTATTCTATTAGCATTACAGGTTAATACTTGGAACCAAAACAGAATACTACAAAAAGAAGAATTTAAAATATTAAAAAGTCTTCATCAAGAGTTTAGTGAAAACCTTAAAAGGTTTGATGAGATATATAAAAAACAAGAGTATAGAAAAAAATGCATAGAGACATTAATGTCTGTAAATGTTAATGAGCTAAGTATTGACAGTTTGAATGCATTAAGTGGAGGTGTAGGACAACAATGGACTTTTGACCCATTTCAAGGCAATTATAATTCTGTAATTAATTCAGGTAAAATAGAATTAATATCAAGCGATTTATTAAAGAAAGAATTATCAGAATTTCAAGATTTATTAAATGATTATAAAGAAGAAGAGATATTTTTAAATGAATTTACTGCAAATAATTATTACCCTTTTATTATAGACCATATAAAATTAGAATTTAATTTTGTCTTTGCAGTAAAACATCCAACAGAAAAAGAAAAAGAGCTATTAAAAAGCCGTTTTATTAAGCTAAGAGAAGCTGATAAGTATGAAAACCTTTTGATTTATATTTATGGTCATATGACAGATATTTTTACAGAAGGACCAATTCTAAGAGAAGAAATGGAATCAATAATAAGTTTATTAGATTCAGAAATTGAAAAATATAATTAGAAAAATGAATATTAAAATTATTAATAAATCCACTCACCCGTTACCAGAATATGAAACATTAGCTTCGGCCGGAATGGATTTAAGAGCAAATTTAGAAAACTCAGTAACTCTAAAACCTTTAGAGCGAACCATAATAAAAACGGGCCTTTATATCGAATTACCTATAGGTATTGAGGCTCAAGTTAGGCCTAGAAGTGGATTAGCAGCAAAAAAAGGAATTACGGTATTAAATGCACCGGGAACTATTGATGCAGATTATCGAGGTGAAATAGGTGTGATTTTAGTCAATTTATCCAACGATGATTTTACCATTGAAAATGGAGAACGAGTAGCTCAATTAGTAATTGCAAAACACGAAAGAGCCGAATGGCAACAAGTGGATGTTTTAGGAGAAACTGAACGAGGTGCTGGTGGATTTGGAAGTACGGGAGTGAAATAGACTTAATAATAATTTTAAAAAACCTGATTAATCAGGATACATATGAAAATAATTGTACCCATGGCGGGTCGTGGATCACGCCTTCGCCCACATAGTTTAACTGTTCCTAAACCCTTAATTCCGGTTGCGGGAAAACCTATTGTTCATCGATTGGTTTCAGATATTGCGGGCTTGTTAAACGAACCAATAGAAGAAATCGCTTTTATACTAGGCGACCCAGCTTGGTTTGGAGATGAGGTAGTAGCGAGTTTAAAAGAATTGGCTTCAGAGCTAGGAGCAAAAGCAAGTATTTATAGACAATTAAACCCTTTAGGAACAGGACATGCTATTATGTGTGCAGAAGATTCTCTTTCGGGTCCTGCCGTAATTGCTTATGCCGATACCCTAATTCGAGCAGATTTCGCATTGGATAAAGATGCCGATAGCGTTATTTGGACCAAAAGAGTTGAAAACCCTGAGGCGTATGGAGTCGTAAACTTAAATGATAAAGATGAAATTACCGAACTAGTTGAAAAACCTTCCGAGTTTGTAAGTGACCAAGCGGTTATTGGGATTTACTATTTTAAAGAGGTAGCGGTTCTTAAAAACGAATTGCAATATGTAATTGATAATAACATCATAAATGGTGGTGAATACCAAATTAATGATGGGATTAAGAGAATGATGGCTGACGGAAAAATATTTAAAACCGGAACCGTAGACGAATGGATGGATTGTGGAAACAAGGAAGTTACTATAGAAACCAACCAACGAATGTTAGGGTTTTTAGCTGAAAGTAACGAGGATTTAATTTCAGAAAATATTAAAATTGAAAATTCAGAAATTATTGAACCTTGCTTTATTGGAGAAGGAGTTTTATTAAAAAATAGTACGGTTGGTCCGTTTGCTTCAATAGGAGCAAATACAACAATTGAAGACAGTAACGTTAAAAATAGTATAATTCAAACCCATACACACATAAAAAATGCTACTTTGGACAACGCTATGATTGGAAACCATGCTACATTTAATGGAAAATTCACCAATGTGAGTATTGGAGATTATTCCGCATTGAAATAACACACAAAGTGAAAATAAAACATCTATTTCTTACTCTTTTTATATTTGGAACTTTATGGGTTCCCAATAACCTTTATAGCCAAGAAATAGATACTCCACCTACCGATGATCTCGGAAATGTTAGTGACGATTTTCAAGAAAACTTTTTTGAAGCTCTCAAACAAAAGGGAATTGAAAATTATGAATTGGCACTGACTGCACTTGATAAAGCTGAGGTTGCCGCTAAGGATAATCCAGAAAACAAAGCGGTTGTTTATTTCGAAAAAGGTAAAAATCTAACTGCATTAAAACGTTTTGAAGAAGCAGAAAATAATTACAACCTTGTTTTAGAATGGAGTCCAGAGAAACTGGATGTATTGGAAGCATTATACGATATGTATTACGACGCTAAAAATTATGAAGCTGCAATTCCTTTAGTTGAAAAGTTGGTAAAACAAGATTCTGATTACAAAGAAGATCTTGCCAATTTATACCATCGCACCCAACAATACGATAAGGCATTGATCTTGTTAGACGAATTAGATGAAGAATGGGGTGAAAGTAATTACCGAAATGCGCTACGATCTCAAATTTATCGAGCCACTGGAAACACTAAAAAAGCAATAAGTAAACTGGAGGAAAAGATTACCAAAAACCCTAAAAGCGAGCAAGAATACCTCAATTTAATTTTCTTATATAGCGATGAAGGTGATTCCAAGAAAGCCTTTGAAACTGCAAAGGAATTACTAAAACAAAAACCAAATTCTCAATTGGTGCACTTGGCTTTGTATAAATTTTATTTAGAGAAAGGAAGTTCTAAAGAATCAATTAATTCTATGAATATTGTTTTTGCTTCCAACCAGATTGGAAATAAAAGCAAGAATCGTGTTTTAGAGGATTTTTTATTATTTACTAAAAGCAATCCTAGTTATAAAGCTGAAATAGATGAATTAAATATTGATAAGCTAGCACAAGAAAATAGTCATACTTACCTGTTACTTGGAGATTATTATTTGTCTGAGGACAATAAAGAAAAATCTTTAGCCTATTATAAAAAAGGAATTGAAAGCGATTCCAATAACTATGGGTTAATTAAAAACACCATCTTATTACAAATTGAAGTTGAAAAGTATGAAGAAGCAATAGCTTTAAGTAATTTTGGACTAGAAATATTCCCCGCACAACCTTTACTTTATTTAGTAAATGGTGTTGCAAATAATGAATTAAAAAATGCTGATCAAGCTATTGAAATTTTAGAAATGGGATTGGATTATCTTTTTGACGACCCAAAAATGGAATACGATTTTTACCAACAATTAATGATAGCACATACGTTAAAAGGCAATTCAAAAAAAGCAAAACAATACCTTAATAAAGCATCTGAATTATCGATTACCAACCAAAAAACAGATAATTAAATAGTAATAGTGAACTTTAAACTTAGCATATTAATAGTTATTTCTTTATTCTTCACCTCTTGTGGTGGAGGTAAAATGGCAGTGGGATCAGACAAGGCTAATTTATCATTGTCTTCAAAAGATATTATAAAAACACACGATGAAGCTCAACCCGATTTTTCGACTATAGCAGCAAGAATGCATGTAAGGTATGAAAATGGCGAAGATGCACAAAGCCTTACGGTAAGTTTGCGAATGGAAAAAGATCAAAAGATTTGGATCAAGGCCTCACTTCTAGGAATTACACTTGCCAAACTTTACATCACACCAGAATCGGTGAGTTATTATGAAACCATTTCGAATACCTATTTTGATGGTGATTTTTCGTTGTTAAGCGATTGGTTGGGTACCGAAATAAATTTTGAAAAGGCACAAGGAATCTTATTAGGGCAATCTATTTTCGATTTAGATAGTAGGTATATTTCCAATGTAGTTGCTAATAAATACAAGCTACAACCTAAAACTCAACCCCATAATTTTATTCATTCTTTATTGGTGAATCCAGATAATTTTAAAATAGCATCTGAGTCCTTATCACAACCAACAGATGATAGAATGTTTACCATTAATTATGGAGATTATCAGAATTTAGAAGGCGGTTATTATCCTTCAGATTTTAGAATAATCGCAACTCAAAAAGAGGAAAAAACCCAAATAGTAGTCAATTATAAAAAAATAGATTACAATGTATCCATTCGTTTTCCGTTTACGATACCTAACGGTTATGAAGAAATGCAAATTAATTAAATGAATAATTTCTATAAATATCTTTTTCTTTTTTTATCCCTTTTCTTTTTCAATTTGGGCTTTGCACAAGTTGATAAGCAAAAAGAATTAGAAGAAAAAAGACAGGCTATTTTAAATGAAATTAAACAAATTAACAGTTTGTTATTTGCAACTCAAAAAGAAGAAAAATCGGTTTTAACCCAAGTAGAAGATTTAAATAGTAAAGTTACTGCTCGTCAAAACCTCATACGAGTTACCAACCAACAAGCCAATTACCTTTCTCGTGAAATAAATAACAATCGGGCAAAAATAGATTTACTAGAAAACGAATTAAAGGATCTAAAAGAAGATTACGCTTCGATGATTGTTAAATCGTATAAGAGTAAATCGCAGCACAGTAGGATTATGTTTTTATTGTCTTCCGAAAGTTTTTTGCAAGCTTATAAACGGCTTCAGTATATGAAACAATACGCGAAGCATCGTAAAATGCAAGGTGAAAGTATTAAAAAGAAATCCATTGTTTTAGAAGAATTAAATCAAGGTTTAATTGAAGATAAAAAGAAAAAACAAATTCTAATTGACGAAAATAAACTAGCAAAAACTAAATTATCAAAGGAGTTAGAAGAGCAAAACAAATTAGTTTCTGAACTCAAGAAAGATGGAAATAAATTTGCTAGACAAATCAATAAAAAACAAAAAGAAGCTGAAAAAATTGACCGTGAAATTGAAAAACTAATTAGAGATGCCATTGCTGCTTCTAATAAGAAAAACGCTAAGAAAAGTGGTACTAAAATTACCAGTTCCTCCAAGACTTTAGCATTAACTCCCGAAGCTAAATTACTGGCAGCAGATTTTACCAAAAACAAAGGAAAACTTCCTTGGCCGGTAAAAAACGGAGTAGTCGTAAAACGTTTTGGAAACACACGTCATCCCCAATTACCAAACGTAACTACGTATTGTAGTGGTGTTGAAATCACCACCGAAAAGAACGCCAAAGCAAGAGCTGTTTTTAATGGTGAGGTGATGGAAATACAAAAAATTAAAGGTGCTGCCAATGCCGTTTTTATACAGCACGGTAATTACATCACTGTTTATCAAAATATAAGTAATGTAAGTGTTAAAAAAGGCGATAAGGTAACCACCAAACAAGAAATAGGCTCGGTAGCTGCCAAAGCCAGTTCTGGAAAATCGATCCTAAAGTTTTTAGTTTACCAAAACGACCAAAAAATGAATCCAGCCAGTTGGATTTATAAGTTGTAGTATTATAGCTTATATTTTGTATCTTTAATCATTGCTCCCCAAATAATTTAGCTTTATAAATCTATACTTATGAAGAATTTCTACTTATTATTTATCCTAATATTTGTTATTAACTTGAATGCACAAACTACAGCAATTCCTGATGCAAATTTTGAACAAGCATTGATTGATTTAAGCATTGATAGTGATGGTTTAGTAAACGGACAAGTACTTACAAGTGATATTGAAACAGTAATAACACTTAATGTTTCCAATAGAGGTATAAGTGATTTAACAGGAATAGAAGGTTTTACTTTGTTGGAAAATTTGGATATTTCTAGTAATGACCTTACGATTCTTAATGTAAGTAACAATATTCAATTAAGGGAGCTTTATGCAAGTAATACTGGAACAGAAAACCTAATGATTTCATCTTTAGATTTAAGCAATAATGTAAACCTAGAATTACTACATTGTGAAAATTTATTTTTTTTAGAAAGCTTAAATGTAAAAAATGGGAACAACTCAATATTAACTGTTACTTTACCTTGTGAAGAAGAAGGAGAGCCCTGTGAGTTGACAGAGTTAAATTGTGTAACAGTAGATGATGAAGAAGCAGCAACAAATAATGACCTTCCATATTTTAATTGGTATATACAAGCAGATTTTTTTTACAGCGAAGACTGTAACTTAGGCATCGAAGATAATTTAAAAGCAAAACTTATAATTTATCCAAATCCTGCTCAAGAAATTATTCAGATAGAAAGTGATACCGAGATTAAATCTATAAAGGTTTATGATGTTTTAGGAAAGCTAGTTTTAATGGAAAACAATTTTGAAAATCAGTTATCAATTTCAGTTTTAAACAATGGTTTATATTTTTTGAAAATTGAAACGGATAATGGCGTTATGGTCAAAAAAATAATAAAAAAATCCTACTAGTTTTAAAATTAGTAGGATTGGGTTTTTTTATATTAATTATAATTTACTATTAATTACAGCATTTTTCTTCTTCGGTATCTTTTACACCTAATTTTTTAAGGATATCTCCCATCAAACACCATTGGGTGAAAGCCGATTGTAATAAATTGGCTCCTACAAATACGGTAAACCATAGCCAATTAATGTTTACATAAACGGCTAGGATGACACTAATAATAATAAAGGTTCCTGCAATTGCTTTTATAAATCTGTTAATCATAATTTTTAATTTTAAAGGGATTTTTCAATAGGGAGTACAATAGCTTTTATTGGACTGTTACTTTCTATTTTATTGTTGAATTTTTCTAAATATTCAAACAGGGTATCTATTTTTTCTTTTTCAGTAAAAGAGAATAGCATAATGGAATTGGTAACACTTTTATTTGTCGCAAACCAATTGTTCGTTGATAGTATTGCAGGCGTGTTTTTATAGCCATCAATTTCAGATTCACTAAAATTTTGAATGTTCGACTTCTTAAATATTTCAAGAATATCATCGTGATATTCCTCTACGGATGTAACGATTACTAATTTCATAATTACTTGTAATTTTTGCGTTCAATTAAATAATACACCAACGGCACCACCAATAAAGTTAGCACGGTTGACACGATGGTTCCTCCCATTAATGAGATGGCCAATCCTTGAAAAATAGGGTCAAATAATATAACAAAGGCTCCAATTACTACGGTTCCTGCCGTTAATAAAATTGGGGTGGTACGTACGGCACCAGCTTCAATAGCTGCTTTTTTAATAGGCACTCCTTCTGCTAATCGTAGGTTGATAAAGTCGATAAGTAACACCGAGTTTCTCACCATAATCCCGGCCAGAGCAATCATTCCAATAAATGAAGTTGCGGTAAAGAAAGCGCCCATCATCCAGTGACCTAAAATAATTCCAATTAAGGATAGTGGTATCGCCACCATCATCACCATAGGCGCTTTAAAGCTTTGGAACCAACCTACAATTAAGATGTATATAAAAATAATAGCTACTAAAAATGCCATTCCTAAATCTCTAAATACCTCTAAAGTAATTTGCCATTCACCATCCCATTTAACCGTATAATTATCTTCGTATTTAGGTTGTGAAAGGTAAAGTTCGTCTATGGAGAATCCTTCAGGAAGATTTACATCTTTTAACTTATCGGTCATTCCTAAAATAGCATACACAGGGCTTTCTAATTCTCCAGCCATATCTGCAGTTACATAAACCACTCGTTTTTGGTTTTTTCTAAAAATACTTTTTGCACGAGTTACTTCTTTAATTTCTACTAAATCACCAATGGTAATTAAAGATCCATTTTTGGATCGTATTTTAAGTTGAGTAATATCATTTAACGAAGATTTTTCAGCTTCATCCAATGCCAATATCAAGCCAACTTGTAATACGGCATTTTCATCGTAAAGATTGGTGATGGCTCTTTCAGATAAAGCCATATTCATCGTATAAGCTATTTGCTGAGGTGTTACTCCATATAGAATCGCTTTTTCTTTATCGATGATAAATTCATATTCTGTTTGATCTGCTTCCACCATCCAATCGATATCTACCACATCGTCTGTGTTTTTTAAGATACCTTGAATTTGATTGGCAACATCTATTTGAGTATCATAATCAGGTCCATAAACCTCAGCAACAATGGTTGATAATACAGGAGGTCCTGGCGGAACTTCTACAATTTTTACATTGGCATTATATTTTGCTGCTATTTTCTGAATATCTGGACGAACAGAACTTGCGATTTCGTGACTTTGTAAGCTTCGGTCGTGCTTGTCTGTTAAATTTACCTGAATATCTGCCATATTACTACCTCCACGTAAATCGTAATGACGAACCAAACCATTAAAGGTTATGGGAGCTGAAGCACCTACATAACTTTGATAGTTCACCACTTCTGGTTGTTGAGATAAATATTGAGCAATCTCTTTTGCAACTACCGAAGTTCGTTCCAGGGTAGTTCCTTCTGGCATATCGATAACCACTTGAAATTCATTTTTATTATCAAAAGGAAGCATTTTTACAGCTACCGAATTGGTAAAGAATAAACCCATTGTTGCAAAAAGAACAAAGAAGGTTCCTCCTAAAAATGCCCATCTCATTTTAGGGTTTTCAATTAATGGAGATTCAATTTTATTGTATAATTTGTAGATAAAAGTATCTTCTAAGTTTTTTGCTTCTTTCTTTTTAGTCGCTCCTTTTTTATCTTTCTCTCTCAAGAAAATATATCCCAAATAAGGAGTTATGGTTAAGGCTACAAACAGCGATAGAATCATCGCAATAGAAGCGCCAATTGGCATTGGAGCCATATATGGTCCCATTAATCCAGAAACAAATGCCATTGGTAAAACCGAAGCAATTACCGTAAAGGTTGCTAAAATGGTTGGGTTCCCAACTTCATTAATAGCATAAAGTGCAGCTTGTTTTAGTGGTAGGCGTTTCATTTTAAAATGTCGGTGCATATTTTCGGCAATAATGATAGAATCATCGACGACAATACCCGTAACAAATACCAATGCGAATAAAGTAATTCGGTTTAAAGTATAATCCAGTAAATAATAACTTAACAGGGTTAATGCAAAAGTGATTGGTACCGATAAGAATACTACCAATCCTCCACGCCAACCCATAGCCAACATTACCACTAAGGTAACGGCTACTATAGAACCGAAAAGATGTAAAAGTAGTTCCGATACTTTTTGTGATGCGGTTTCTCCATAATTACGGGTTACTTCCACATGAACATCATCAGGGATTAAATGCTGTTTTAGATGTTCTACTTTATCCAAAATAATGCTGGATATTTTCATAGCATCTGCCCCTTTTCTTTTTGCTACCGAAATGGTAACCGCAGGATACTCTCCACCGTATTCGGTTATTTTGTTGCTGGCGTTACCAAAACCTAAAGAAACATAATCTTTGGATGTTTCAGGTCCATCTAAAACCGTTGCTATTTGGTGTAAATAAATTGGCTGATTGTTTTGAACCCCAACCACTAAACGTTCTACATCTTCAACGGTTTGTAAAAACTCACCGGTATTTACAAGAAATTCAGTATCATTTTTATTGAAACTTCCAGCACTTAACTGCTGGTTATTTGTTTTAATCATTTCAGAAATAGAAAGGAAATCCAATCCGCTTTCTGCCATTTTATCTTTGTCTAAAACGATTCGTAGCTGACGATCACGACCCCCAATACGTTTTGTGATAGACACATCGTTTACTTTTTCAATTTCACTCGATAACTCTTGGGCCATCATGTTTAATTGATAGTCATCATAATTCTCGCTCCAAAGTGTCAACCCTAATACAGGAACATCATCAATTGCACGTGTTTTTACCAAAGGAAATGTAACTCCTTCAGGCATAATGTCCATGTGTTTATTGATCTCGTTATAAAGTTTTACAAACGAACGTTCAATGTCTTCGCCCACATAAAACTGAACGATGACCATTCCTTGTTCCTTCATAGAAGTGGAATACACATATTCAACTCCTTTTATATTTGAAATTAATTTTTCAAGCGGTTTCACCACTCTAGATTCTACCTCGGAAGGGCTTGCTCCCGGATATCCCACAAAAATATCTGCCATAGGCACATCGATTTGTGGCTCTTCTTCTCTTGGTATTAAATACGAACTATAGACTCCAATAACCATAAACACGATCATTAGAAGCACTGTAAGCTTAGAACCTATAAAGCTCTTGGCTATTTTACCTGCTAATCCTTCTTTCATTATTTTAGTTATTTATAATTATTGAATCGTTACGTTTACTCCGTTGTATAATTTTCCTTCTGCCGAAACGATGTATTGTTCTTCAGAATTTAAACCCGATAATACTTCCACTTGATCTCCATAGGTTTTTCCTAATCGTAACCAACGTAAAATGGCTGTTTGATTTTGACTTACTGTATAAACCCCAGATAACTGACCGTTTTTTACAATTACAGATGTTGGAATTAATACCGTATTAGTTTTTGAATTTCTTTTACTTGGAAATTTTATAGAAGTATACATCCCTGATAAAATTTCAAGTTCAGTTTTATCTAAAGAAACCTTTACTAAATATTGACCGCCTGTATTAAATGCTGAGGTACTAACTTCAGTTATTCTTCCTTTTAAGTTTTGGTTGAATGATTTTACTAAAACATCTACTTCAGTATCTAATTTAATTTGAGAAATTTCACTTTCAGGAACCCATAAACTTACCTCGTAATTTCCTGGAGCTTCCATTGCAATTAAAGGCATTCCTGGATTTGCTAGATCTCCAGCCTCCATAAATTTGTTTGTAATTACACCGTTAAAAGGTGCAGTGATATTCACATATTTAAATTGGGAGTTAATTTCGTTTTTCATTTGATTTGCTGCTTCTAAACGTGCTTTTGCCATTTCGAAATTTGCAGTCATATCGTCCATTTCTTTTTGAGAAGCAGAGTTGTCACTAAACAATTTTTTAAAACGATTGTAATCCTTTTCAGCGATATTAAAGCCCGCTTGAGCTTGGGTAATGCTTGCATTTATTTGCGCACGCTTTGCTTGTAAATCTGCATTGTTAATCGATAATAGCAATTTGCCTTTGGTAACTTTATCGCCTACCTTCACGTAAATTTGATCTATAAAACCGCTGGTACGGGTACTTAATGTAATTTGATCGGCAGCTTCAATTTTACCACTAACTGTAAAATAAGGGCTGTTGTTTTCTGAATTTACGGAACTAACAGTTACAGCAACAGATGCTGTATTTTTTGTTGTCGTCTCTTTTTTATCGTTGCTACAGCTAAAAAGCACTAAGGATAAAGCAACAAGTGTGATATATTTTTTCATGATTTTTTATTCTTTAGTTAAAAATTGTAAGTAATGGAATGCGTAATTGTATTCAAAAATGGTTTGATAGTATTGTAATTGCTTTTGTGCAAATTGAGATTCGGATAATAATAAATCAGATGTTTTTTCCAATCCTTCTTTAAAACGGTTGGTTCTTATCCGAAGAGATTCTTTAGATTGATCCAAAGCCAAACTTGTTAGTTTTAGTTTGCTTTCGGCATCTGCCACCATTCTTTTTGCTTTGTTAAGGTCTAGGTTACTTTGGGAAACATATTCTTCATATTCTAAGATAGATTGATCGTACTGAGCTTTACTTTTTTGTGCCTTTCCAACGTTTTTATAACCATCAAAAAGGTTCCAATTAAGTTGAGCTCCTACTAAGTAACCGCTTGCACTTCCTTGAAAAGCATTTTCATCATACAATTCATAACTGCCAAACGCATTTAATCGAGGTAGAAAAGTCATCTTGTTAGCTCTATGTAAGGACTCGTACGCATCAATAGTAAGTTGCATAGCTTTTATGTCTGTACGATCTTCAGAGAGCTTTATATCGTTAATAGAAGATAAGTTTGTAACGGTTAAACTATCTGAAGGTACAAATACAGCGCTCTCTTTATCATTCATTAAAAAAGATAAATAATCGGATGCATTGGCAACATTACTTTTAGCATTTTGTAACTGACTTAGCACTTCATTAACTCGTACCTCTACCGATAAAACATCGGCTTTTTGCAAATACCCTTGCTTAAAACTATTTTCGGCTACTTTTTTATTTTCTAAAATAGCTTCTAAATTCTTTTCTAAAACCTCAACTGCCTTGTAAGCCAATTGCAGATGCATATATGATTTTTCTACTTCAAAAGTTAGAAAGTCTTTGTTTCGAAGTGATTGTAACTCTACTGCATCCATTTTGTTTTTTGCCGCCTTTCGTTGATAAAATCCATCGAGATTGATTAAAGGCTGTTGGATTTCAAACTTGGTTGCAAATCCGGTTACTTCATCTGGATTATTTAATAAGTCTGGGTTAAAATCTTCAGGAGTTAATATCCCTTGATTTAGTTTGGTTCCAAAAGCCATTAGGGGATTTGTAGTTGCAATTCCAGAATGAGAAGCGTTTAAATTCGGTAAAAAAACCGAGTTGGTTTGTCGATATTCTGCTCTTGCCTTCAAGAATTCTTGGTCCGAGATTTTTATAGAGGTATTTTCCTCTAAGACCCTAGTCTGGACTTCTTTTTTTGAAATGGATATTACTTCTTGGGCTTTTAATGAAGCCGAAAAAATTAAAGCCATTGTGGTTAATATGTATAAATATTTTTTCATAGTTGTATAATTATTTTGCAAAATTACTTTGGCAAATAAGAGTTGACAGTAACTTTTGATACAAGGTGGTGTTACAATTGTTACAAACAAAAAGCATGGTTTAGATGACATTTGTCATTGCTATTAAAATTGAAGCAATTTATATTTGCCCATTATGGATAGGCGTCAAAACATATTTTCTTTAATACTGATCACAGCTATGGTGTGGAATGTATTTTATGTGCCTTTAACGTATGCCTATTATTATCTTGATCAATCCGATTTTATAGCACAGTTTTGTGAAAACATAGAAGAGCCTGAGTTAAAATGTAATGGTAAATGTCATTTAGCAGAAGTTTCTAAGAAGGATGCAACCAATGACAAGGCTCCTTCAAAAATGATAGTTACCAAAAACATTGTTTTATACGTTCAAGAAAAAGAAAGTATAAATTTTGGATTCATTTCATTTATAAAAAAACAAAACATTGGGTATAACAACTTATACTCCTTTTCAATCCCATTTTTATTAGACCACCCTCCGCAAGAAGTAGTCTAACCTAACTAAGCATTTATTTAATTTAAGGCTATTAAAAATTTCAGTTTTTGATGGTTATACTTTGTTATTGTAATTGTTTTACACTTTAGTTAGACATATTCCAAATTACAAGAAGCATTTTTTAATGCAAATTTTTTTAGTATAACAATAATAAATAGTATAAAATGAAAAATATTTATAGCGTGTTATTAGGCATGCTTATATGTAATATAGCAGTATCACAAGAGGTTAATGATAAAGAAAAAGATTCTGCTGCTTTAAAAAGAATAGAAATAGAAGAAGTAATTATAAAAGGGAACGCAAAAAAAGATCCAATATTAACAACCGTTCTTAATAATAATGCTGAGAGAGTTGCTCAGCCTAAAAATGTAGCCGATCTTTTTGAAAACATCAACGGATTTTCAATTATAAAAAGAGGTAATTATGCGATGGATCCATCGTTTAGAGCGGCTCAATACGAGCAATTGAACATTATGTATGACGGAGGTGTTAAAGCGGTACATGCTTGTCCGAATAGAATGGACCCTATCACTACTCACGTAACTCCTGAAGAAGTTTCTAAAATTGAAATTATAAAAGGACCTTATTCTGTTCGTTATGGAGCAACTTTTGGTGGAGTAGTAAATTTAGTTACCAATAAACCAAGTAGTGAAGAATATGGCTTTCATGGAAAAGTATCTGGTGGTTATGAAACCAACGGAAACTCTTTTGTAACGATGTTACAACTTCAGCAAATAACTAGTAAATACGATATTGTTGGAAACTTTGCATACCGAGATTTTGGTAGTTATAAAGATGGTGGTGGAACCGAAATACCATCTGCTTTTAAAAGTACTGATTACGGTATAAAGTTAGGTTATAATATTAATGAAAATCAACGCCTTAAACTTGATTGGAGACAGTCCTTTGGTAGAGATATACAACATGCAGGATTGCCTATGGATACTGAATATGATAATAGTAGTATAGTATCATTAGACTATGATTTTACTCAAGATGATAGTTTTCTTGAAGCTATTAATGCGAAAGCATATTTTAGTTATGTAGATCATTTAATGACGAATTATGATAGACCTTCTTTTATGAAAATGGAGGCATCTTCTCCAGTAGAAGCTACCACCATTGGAGGAAAAGCAGAGTTTACTTTAAAACCATCAACCAAATTTAGAATCTTTACAGGACTTGATTATTTGGGCATTTCTAGAGATGGAACAAGAACCCGCCTTGTTAAGCTTAACATGATGGGAAACCCTTTACCAGAACCCATAGAATTCAATGATAAAATTTGGCAAGATTCTTATGTAAACGATCTCGGACTGTTTGTGGAAGCAAAATGGTATGCAAACAATACGACCATTTTTACAGGAGGTATACGTTATGATAATGTTGTTTCTGACATTCAAGATCCCGAAGAGGATTTTGCAGAAATGTATGATTTAGAAAAACGTAATGAAAATAACATTAGCGGAACACTTTCAGTAAAGAAAATGGTTTCTGATAATATTATTATTGAAGCTGCTTACGGTAGAGGTGTGCGATCAGCAAATATGACAGAGCGTTTTATCAATCATTTTAATGTTGGACAAGACCCTTATGAGTACATAGGAAACCCTAATTTAGATGCAGAAGTAAATAATCAGTTTGAAATTGGTTTTAGAGGTTCAGCAGATTTAAATAATGGATTTAATAGGTTTAGTTTTAATGCATCTTTTTACTATTCCTTTTTTGAAAACCTTATTGTGGCTCAAGTAGATGAGAGCTTAATTAGAAAATATAACCCTACGATGGATCCAATTCATCCAAAAGTTTTTACAAACATAGATCAAGCTTATAAAACAGGTTTTGAAGTAATGGCTAAATTAGATTTTCTTAATGACTTTTACTTTAAAGCTGAGTTAGCTTATGTGCATACTAGAAATAAAGATTTAAACGAATCTATTCCGCTTACACCACCTCTTACAACAAGATTATATTTAGGATATGAAAAGGGTATGTTTTGGGCAAATGGACAATATAATATAGTGTCTGAACAAGATGACATAGCTATAACCTTTGGAGAAACTATAACAGATGGCTGGAACACTCTTGATCTTAGATTAGGAATAAACCCAATAGAAAGTATTACTCTAGGAGTTGCGGTTTTAAACGTCTTTGATGAAGCTTATCATAACCATTTAAATTTCTCTTATATAAATCAAGAAGGTTTTAATGGAGAGCCTATAAATGATCCAGGAAGAAATTTTACAGCTTTTTTGCAGTATAAATTTTAATATTAGAAAATTAATCAAAAAAAAAGAGGATCTATTAAGATCCTCTTTTTTTAGCTAATAAAATAAAGGTTATTTTTTCTTTTTTCCACCAGTCATAAATGAAATTAAAACAACAACAAGAATTATACATACTAATGCAAAGACTCCTATCATTATTACACCATTGTTGAAGTTGTATAGTGGGATGCTTAGATTAATCATAATATTAAATTTAAATAAATTAAGAGTTTAAAATTATAAATGTTTGTTTAAATTTAAAATGATATTTATCAGATATAACTATTTTTTATTTTCAACAATAATTCTATTACGACTAATGGTAATATGACCTTCATTTTCAAGTCGCTTTAGTATTCGAGAAACAACAACTCGAGATGTATTCATATCATCTGCAATTTCTTGATGAGTGATTATAAGGGTGTTGTCTTTAGTGATATTAACTTTATCTATTAAAGTTTTGTACAATCGTTCTTCTAAATTTAAAAATGCCAAACGGTCAATAGATTCCACCATTTCAATTAAACGAACATGATAACTGTCTATAATAAAGGTACGCCAAGAGTCATATTTTTGTAACCAAACGCCAACCATTTCAACGGGAATAAAAATTCCTTCAGCATCTCTAGTAACTATTCCTCTAAATAAACTTTTCTTTCTATTAATACAATTTGCAAAAGAAATGGCACAAGTATTCCCTCTTTCTAAATAATATAAAGCAATCTCATCTCCTTTATCATCTTCACGCATAATTTTTATAACTCCATCTACTATTAATGGTATATGAGTCATTTCATCATCAATATCAATAAGAATCTCTCCCTTTTTTAGAACTTGTAAAGTACCAATCTCTATAATTTCATTTATCAATTCTTTTTCAAAGATTGAAGAATAGTCTTCCTTTAGTTTTTCTTTAATTATTTTTTTCTCTTTAGACATTCTTATTTTTAATTAGTCTATACAAAGATAAAAAAAAGGCTGCCTTTTCAGGCAGCCTCATCAAATAAAAACAATTTATAAAAACAAAATTATTTAAAACCTTATTTGTACTTGTGCTAAGAGCATATCGTTATCCACATTTACATCAGTTTCAATATTAGCTAAATAGTTTAGCTGAAATCTTACATGTTCGCCTAAAAAGTAATTCGCTCCAATAGTCATTCTTTCTTGATAACCAATGTCTAAGACGTCTAAGTTAGCATCAAAGAATTCATATTTAAAAACAGGTTGAAGATTCCATTTTGTGTCATATGTTAACATACCATAAGCACCAGCTCTTTCTTCACCAAGGTCAACTAAAACTTCACCACAACCACCTCCTGCGCCACGGTTATAAGCTCCTTCGTCATAAATATATTCCCCTTGAAAACGGAAATTACTAAATTCGGCAACTAGTTCTCCTCCAACAGTTGTACGAGAATCATCAATATTGGTAGGGAAACCATATCTAAAACTAGCACCAATAGACATAAAATCAAAGACTTTATAAGTAGCACGACCTATTATATCTTTTTTTGAATTATTATCGGCAACTTGAAGTCCAGATCCATTCATTAATGCAACAGCATAATTAAACCTATCATATTTGTTTCCTCCAAAAACCGTTACTCCATAATCTCTTTGAGGTACTACTAATTGATTAACAACTATTGATCTTTCAATGGTTGATAGATCATGACAAGGAGTAACAACTTCTAAACTAAAAGGTTGTTTAAAAGACCCCATAGACATATTTGCCCATTTAAACTTTCTATAACTTACAAAGGCATCTAGTAGAACTACTCCACCTCCACCATTAATAAATGGACTAGCTTCTAGTGAAAAATAGTAATAAAAATCTTTGTACGCTTTTCCTCTTACACCTACTCTAGCTCTTTTAAATTTAAAGCTATTTTCATTTTCATCATTAAAGGCATAGTCATATTCAGGTTGGATGTAACCAAATACTTTAATTGTTGTGTTTTGTAAGGAGTCACTTTTTGCTCCTCCAGGTTCATCTACATCACATCCCTGTGAAAATGCATTTCCTACCATAAACATAGAAACTGCTGCAAATAATATTATTTTATTTTTCATTTTATCTATAATTTAAATTCTACTAGTTAACAAGTGGTAAATTTTTTGAAACAGCTGGACTCCATTGGTTAGTTACCCAAGCTGGGTTTGAATTATATATACCATTCATTCCAAATGTCATACTGTAAGCATCATAACCTAAAACACGTAACCAAGCTGTCATCACAGCTGAAGTTTGTCCTGTATAACAATAAGTTATAACTGCAGCATCAGATGCAGGGTCTAAATCTTTGTAACCATTTGAAGCTAGTAATAAATCATCTTTAATTTGATAAGCATCAGCTATATGCCCAAATGCAGTATAATCAGTTAGACTAAAATAATTATTGATGTAGTAATTGCTAGGAGAATTTAAAACGTCTCCACCTGAAGCGGTGGCACTTCCAAACCCATCATTTAAAACATATTCAATTCTTTCCATAAGTATTTCTTCTCCACTAGTAGAAAAACTTGTTATAGTTGGATCATTGAAAACTGTTGGTGATGCTGAAGCATCGTATGACCAGTTAGAGTGGCCCATTGCAGCATCACCTATATTATTATTCCAAGAAGCTGCAGTCCCTGAATTCCATCCAGACATACCCCATTTTAAAGCTTGGGTATTACTATACCCAGCTAAACGCATTAATGATGTTGCAAAGCAAGCAGTTTGACCAGAATAACAAACCACTAAAATTGGTTGTCCATTGGCAAGAGGAGCTTCATCTAAGATATTTGCAAATGGTACATTTTTAGCTCCTTCAATATGGCTAGTAGCCCAATCTGCAGCAGATCTAATATCTATAATATAGTACTTGTCTAAAAATGCTTGAAGATCTGCTTCTGCTGGAGCACCAGCAACAAATTTATCACCATCCGTATTCGTTAGAATGGTATTTATATCTAGATCGTTAGCTAGCATATAATCTTTCATTAATGTAAATGCGGGTGTGGAATTATCTCCAGATGATGGATCATCACCTTTATCACAAGAAGTTAGAAATAATGTGGGGACTAAAAATAATCCAACAAGAAATAATGATAATTTTTTCATGATTTATGATTTTAAGTTGTTTAAAAATTTTATTAATATTCTATTCAATTACAGGATACATGTTGACTTCTTTTTTACTGAAACCATTCCAATCCTTTTCTTTTAATGTTTTATTCATAAAGCTATTGGCTCCATATGCTAAATTTCCAGCATCATATCCAATTAGGTTTAAGTATGCAACAACATACGCAGCACTTTGTCCAGTATCACAGTATACTAATACTTGTTTATCTGTAGGAAGTGTATAAAGATCTGTAGTTGTAGATAGTGAAGCATTTGGTTCGTATTGAACAGCACCAGTTATATGTCCTTCAGTATATTTGTTTTCTTTCCAATAATTAAGGATATAATAATTTTCAGGATTTTCGAAAACAACAGGAGATTTAATGATATGCTCTTTATAAGGAGTCGCAAAAGCATTTTCTAATCGCGCTTTTAATATTTCTTCAGCATCTGTTTTTCCAGTAATAAGAATAGGATGTGCTCCTTTTTCTGGTTTTGAATTTACCTCTATTTGAAGTTGATCAGCAAAAGAATTATCAACATTTTTTAACCAAGAGTTTTCAGCAAAATCAACTCTCCAGGAGCTCATTCCCCATTTCATACTGTAGACATTATCGAAACCCGCTAATCTTAATAGACCAGTAAAATATGCTGCAGATTGACCTGAATAACAAACCAAAACAATTTTATCAAAATCTGATGGATTTATTTCTGATTCGAAATGAGTTAATAAGTTAGCTGCTGCAATATTTGAAGCATTTTTTATGTGTCCATAATCAAACCAACTCTCGCTTCTTATATCAATTATAAGTTGTTTTGGGTTTTTAATGTTCTTTTTAACTTCATCTGAAGTAATTAAAGCAGGTGAGAAATCACTATTAATAAAATCTCCATTTGATTCAAGATATTCTACTAAAACCTCAAATTCAGAATTAGTAGTTTCCAGATTTTCTTGACTAATAACATTATAACTATTTAATAAAAAAGTTATAACAAAGAAGAGTGCTAAATATGATGTTAATTTTTTCATTTTGAACTAATTAAGGTTAATATTATTTCTATTTATTAAACAAAATTAGCCACAGAAACCTTCAGTTTTTATGACGCATGTCATAAAGCTTTAATACATATTCGTTCTGCTCAGTTACTTTAGTTACATAAGTAATTAGCTGTTTTTAAGAGGGTTATTTGTAAGTTTAATTGATTTTATAGCCTACTATTATTTAGGTCTTAAAGAAGGGTAATTAAAATTAAATATTTAGATTATTTTTTAAAGCTATTAAAGTCAATAAATATAGTTTTAAACAATAAAAAGGTGGTCTTTTAAAATACAAAAACCACCTTTAAACAACCTAATTCACTAGGTATAATCATGTATAAAAACACCTAGTAAAATTCATGAAATTAACATCCACCTTCTACTGGCATTTTCTTTTTCTTTTTAACTGGAACAACAATTTTTTTAGGAACTATCTTTTTAGGTTTTGGTTTTACAATTGCATTTTTTTTAGAATCTTCAATAAATTTTTGAATATCTACTTTACTTTTTTCTAACTCAACTTCTTTCGTAACCAATTTGTTTTGTAAATAACTGTTCTCCACTAATAATATCTTACTACTATATCCTAATTGATATAAGATCATAAATGAAGCATTGGCTTCGGTAGGGTTTTTATCATATAAAAGAGCAATTTTATTATTCTCTTTTAAATCTTTGAATATTTTTGTATTGGCTTCGTTTAGTAGATCTGGAGTATGAATATTTATTGAGTTTTCTAAATGACCTTTTTCAAATTCTATTTTATTTCTAGTATCAATTAGTACAAATTCTGGATTATTAATTTCTTCAATATTCACAAAATAGTCATTATTGAGAATCATTTCTAAAGTAGCTTTAGGGTTAACACTATAGATATGTTTAGGTCTCTCAAAAGCTAAAAGCGCTATTATTACCACCAATATAAATAGGACAGCTGCTACAGATATTCTTTTTGTTTTTTCTAATTCTTTCATGTGTTTATACTTTGAAATACGTTATTTAACAACCGCCTTCTACTGGCATTTTCTTTTTCTTTTTAACAGGTACTACTTTTTTTGGAGGTGCTTTTTTCTTGATTGGCTCTAATATTATGGGTTCAGGATAAACAACTCCAAAATACATACTTGCTGCTTTTCTAAATGAGTATAATTCAAAATCTGAAGCAGGTTGATTTTCTTTTGGTATTGTTGGATTAATTATAGTTGTATACCAAGTATTTATTCCGCCTTCTAAAACACGTAAGTTTTTATAATCTAAACGATCACATAGTAACCAAGCCTGATCTGCATAGAAATTATCATTTGAAAATAGAATTACATCAAATTGATCTTGATTTAGAAACGATGCTGAATCCTCAGTTAATAATTTCTCTAATGGGATATTAATAGAATTGGGGAGACTATATTTTTCATAACTTTCTTCGTTTCTAACATCAATTAATAAAAAAGATGGATCTTGATTTATTATTTTGTGGGCAAGTTCGTCTGAAGAAATATATCTTTCAGAACTTATCGCATTACTTAGCAATAGTTCAGGTTTAATTCCTTCGTGTTTTTCAAATTTTGGCAATAATACCAATCCTCCAGCAAGTATTATAAATACCGTAGCCAGAATTATATATCTAAATGATAATACTTTTGCTAATTTTCGATTAATCATTATATGTTCCTTTTAATTATAAAATACACTCTTTACTCTTTTTCTAACTAAATCAGCAATATAAAACGAAACAATTGCTAAAATTGTAAACCCAAAAACAAACCAATAAGGAGATACACCAAAGGTATCCATTAAAGTTACATAACCATCAAATGAGCCTGTATATAAAGGCTCAAAAATTGTATAAAATTCAGAAAAGAATAAGATACCAATTAAAATACCACCAACAAATACGATAGCATCTATTTTACCAATTGCGACTGCACATAAACTTGTTCCTGGACAAAAACCTCCAGCAACGAATCCAATTCCCATAATAATACCACCAACAATAGCACCCCATAAATAAGTAGGATGAATATAAAGAAGATTAAAATCTAGGAATCCTAAATAATCCAAATATAAAATACCAATTATTGCAACTAAGGCAGCTGTGAAAAACACTTTCAATACTACAAAATCATATCCATAGAATACACCAGCTAACTTTCTTGATGAAGAAAATCCAGAGGCTTCTAAAATAAATCCAAAGGCAATTCCAATAATCAAAGCAATGATGAAATTCCACTCATGTGATAATATATCGTTAGGAATTAAAGGTCCCATATTTTTTGTTTTAATAGTTTAAATCCAATTTTTTCTAAAGAAGTAAGCAAATAAAAATCCTGACCCAAAAAGAGACAGCATGGTTATAAACCCACCAGTTGATAGTACGGCCATCCCACTTAGAGCAGCACCACTAGTGCATCCACGAGCAATTTGAGAGCCTAAACCAAATAGAACACCTCCAATTAAGGCAAAAACAAGTCTTCGTTTTTTTGTTATTTTAGGGGAGTGTTGTACTCTCCAGCCAATTCTTCCTGCTAAACTTCCAGAAATAAAAGCTCCAATTAAAATCCCTAACGTTTCAAATACTAACCAGTTGTTTAAGATGGAATCATCCTTACCAATAAACTTACTATAATATGCATTCTTTTCAGCGTGAGTTGGAGCTACAGTATCTACAGCTGCAACTACGGTACTTTTCATAGCACCTGTTGCACCAAGTCCCCTACCGGTCATATAAAATGAAAAGATGATTAAAATTCCAAGTAGAAATCCTCCAAAGTAAGGATTCCAATATATGTGTTTGTTTTTTCGAGTATCCATTTTTTTATTTTACTATTTAATAAAGGTAACGAGTTAACTGTCCTGCTTCCACCATTACGAATCTAAAAACTAATCCTCCAATTAAAACAAGAACTGCAGGAACTATTACTGGTACTTTGAAATTATTAAGGTCAATAATTTCTAATATAGCAGGAATAATCAATCCAAGAATTACAACAAAGCCAAAAAACATAACAGTAAACTCACCGCCTATTAATAATTGCATTGCTTCAACTTGTACTTCAGGACCTGCATAATAACCCATAATCATATGAACAATAAGTGCTAGTTCAATGATTATTAATCCTAAATCTATTTTACCAAACATATGTTTTTCTTTGGTAGTTTTTGATAATAAAATAATGGTAGCTGCTGCAGTAGAAAGACCTGAAGTTAAAAATAAAGGTCCTAAAATTGCATTGTTCCATAGAGGTCTTGCATTAAAAGCTGATAATAAAATTCCTGTATAAACACCTAAAACTAAAGTTAATGGAATTAAAGCAATTGCAAAATATTTACGATTATCAATCATAAATTTTTCAATAGGTTTTAAAAATTTTAACCTTTTAAAAACTTTTAGTTTAGCTTCTAATTTTGGATACACTTCTCGATAATAACTAAATGTCCATAGAAACGATATTGGAGTAACTATTAATAATACCCAAGCACCCCATGACATTGGAGATTCAATTCGTACCGTTGTGTATAACTGCCAAGTATATAAAGGATGTGTTAAATCATAAACTAATGCTATCAAACCAATAGATAATGCTATTGGAGGTATGATTGAAGATACTTTAACAGCAACTGGATATTCTTTGTCTTTTCCTAATAAATAAAATAAGGCAGCAAAAAATAGAATACCTGCAGCAAGCCCCCCTAAAAATAAATAGAGTGATATTGGCCAATGCCAAACTTGTAATGAAGGATCTATATTCGGTATGTTTCTTCCGCTAATAAATAATTCCTCTTCCATTTTATTAGTTTTAAATTAAATAATAAACATTAGGTTTAGTTCCCGCTTCTGGAGCTAATGTTTTAACTTTTCTAGTTTTCAATAATTGAGATACTTTACTATTTGGATCGTCTAAATCACCAAAATACATGCAGTTTGTAGGACAAACTGATACACAAGCAGGAAGTTGTCCTTTTTCTAGTCTATGATGACAGAAAGTACATTTATCTACATAGCCTTCAGGATGTTGAAAACGAGCATCATAAGGACAGGATTCAATACAAGCTCCACATCCGATACATTCATCTGCAGTTACTAATACTATTCCTCCATCAACAATATGACTAGCACCAGTTGGGCAACATCTTACACAAGGAGCATTTTCACATTGATTACATCTTTCAGATTTTAGTTCTAAATCTATAGTTGGATAAGCTCCACTAACAGATTCAGTAACCCAATCTCTACAATATCCTATTGGGACATCATTTTCTGTTTGACAGGCAACTACACAGTCGCTACACCCAACACATTTTAAAGTGTCAATTACCATTGCATATCTCATACCTTATAAGTTTTATGTGGGTTTTCAGTTAAAATTGACACAAAATTTCCTCTCATACCAGTCCCTCCCATTATAGGGTCTACTGCTACTTTTGAAATTAACTGTGTGTCATTTATACCTTTACCAAAGGCATTTTTTAGTTTTTTATTTTTATGTCCAAAACCGTGAACCATATAAACAGAATCCCAACGAACACGTTCAGTTACTCTTACTTTAATAGAGAAGTTTGAAATTATATCATCTTGATTTTTCAACCATACTTCCTGATCTTTTTTCAATCCTATAATTCTTGCAACTTTAGGATTTACCCACAGCTTATTTTCGTCCATTAAATCATTTAAGTTTGGATTGTTAGCAGTTCTACTAAAAGTATGCATAGGAGCTCTTCCATAGTTTAGCCTGTAAAATCCCTGTGGAGGTTCTGGATGTACTGTGTATTTCGGTAAAGGATCAAACCCAAGATCTTTCAATTCTTTAGAGTATAATTCGATTTTACCGCTTTCAGTTGGGAATTCATATCCCTTTTCTTCATTTATATATAAAGGACCAGATGTTCTAGGGTAATTTTTTACTCCAATTTTTTTAAGTTCCTCTAAAGAAGTACCCATTTCATTTAATTGCCACTTAATAACATCTTCGAAATCATCATAATTAAAGTACTCCTCAAGACCTAAGCGTTCGCCAATTTGTTTAGCCATCCACCAAGCTGGTTTAGATTCGTATTTAGGAGCTACTGCAGGAACTCTTACAGCAATTGAAGGTTCTCTGTTTGTTGCTGATCGAATCCCGTCATAACGTTCTAAATAAGTACATTCTGGAAGGACTACATCTGCATAACCAGTAACATCCATTGGCATAGTATCTACTACAACCATAAAATCTAATTCATCTATAGCCTTTTCTAAAAGTTTTTTATTAGGAATTGCTTTAGTGATGTTTGTTCCAGCAACCATCCAAGCCTTAACAGGATACTTATTATCATCACTAGGAATAGAGGCTTTAATAATTTCGGTAGTAATTCCCATTTGAGCTAATGGGTATTTTTCTCCTATTTCTTTCCAACCCCATTTTGGATGTGGATATTTTGGATGTGGATATTTAGGAACACTTATTTTTTCTTTAAAATAAAAACCTCCTCTTCGTCCCCAAGAACCTAACAATGCATTTAATATTGCCATTGTTCTTGCTCGTTGAGAATCATCTCCATACCATACAACGTGTCGTCCAGGGTGAATAATAACAGCAGGAGAGGCAGCAGCCATAAGTCTAGCTGTTTTTCTAATCTCCTCTGGTTTTATAGTGGTAACTCCATAAGCCCATTCAGGGGTATATTTTCGAACGTGATTTTTTAATTCATCAAATCCCGTTGCATATTTTTTAATATATTCTTTATCGTATAAATCTTCTTCAATAATAACGTTCATCCAAGACAACATTAAAGCAATATCCGTAGCGGGTTTTATTGCTAGCCAATGGCTAGATTTGCTCGCTACAGTAGAAAATCTTGGATCTACAGTAATTATCGATGCTCCATTATCGATAGCATCAGACATTTCTTGCACTTGAGTATTGTGCATATTCTCACCAATATGAGAGCCTATTAAGACTAGACATTTGGTGTCTCTAATATCTGTAGGTTCAGGGGAACCAACCCATGACCCAAAAGTTAATGAAAATCCAGTTTCTCGAGGACCTCTACATTGAGCGTATGCAGGCTCTCCTATGGTATCAGATCCATAAGCTTTGAAAAGATGTTCAAAATGTTTTCCAGGCGATCCGTGTTTTAATAAAGCTAAAGATTCTGGACCATATTTTTCTTTTATGCCATTAAATTTTAAGGCAATTAAATCTAGTGCTTCTTCCCAACTTGCTTCTCTAAAGGTTTGTTCACCATTTATGGTTTCTCTAATTAATGGTGTTTTAAGCCTATCTTCATCACTATACATTCCTACACCACCAGTTCCCCTAGGACATAATCGTCCGTTACAATGAGGATCATTTTCATTACCAATAATTTTTTTAATAGTACCTTCTTCATCGGTATAAGTCCAAGCAGCACATTTCCAAAAACATACTTCACAATAGGTAGCAGTTCTAGAAAGTTTTTTTGATAAGTTTTGTTGAATCAACTTTTCATCAAGAAGATTGGATCCTAACATGTTAAAAGCTGTAGAAGCTACTGTTATCCCACCAATCCCTAAAGCAGAAATTTTAATAAATTTTCTTCTTGAAGTATTCATAAGTATATTTATTTTTCAGAGTATAAAATTATTCATTTTTATACCTTTATTGTATGATATAAATCAGTTAAATGACTGAATATCAATTTTTTATATGTAACTTTAGTTACATAAGGGTTTCTTTATATACTGAAATGTATATCAGTATATTAGGCTTTAAAATATATCCTTATTAGAAATTATTATGTTGTAAATTTGTGTTATTAGCCAATTATGAAGAAAAAAAGTTCTAATTTTTTACTATTAATAACTGCAGGACTTCTACTAATTCTGTTTTTTTTATTTAAAACATCTGTTGGAACTGAATATGTAAATTCAATTCAAGGTACAGAATCTGAATATGTATCTTTAAATAGTATTGATCAAGAATCTTGTTTGCAATGTCATGTAAATACAAAAGGCTATTCAAAATATCACAACCCAGATATAATAGGATGTACTAGTTGTCATCTAGGGAATAAGGATGCAATAATAAAAGAAGAATCCCATGAAGGAATGGTCTTAATCCCTGGGAATTTATCTGATGCAAAAGAAACCTGTGGTAAATGTCATGCTAGTGAATTATCTAAAATTGAAAATTCATTAATGACCACTAATAGTGGTTTAATTGCTGTTGATAAATATATTTTTGGCGAAGCTGATACACCAGATGATCACTATCATATAAAAAATATTAAGAATACTCCATCGGAAAAACACATACGAGATCTATGTGCAAATTGTCATTTGGGTGCTGAAAAAAAAGAGTTTGGAGAGATTAATCAATTAAGTAGAGGAGGTGGTTGCAATGCTTGCCATTTAAACTATTCTGAAAACTCTAAAAATGACTTAGCTAAATACTTGAAATCAGACAAATTAGAATTACCAGTTTATCATCCATCCACAGATGTATTTGTGACAGACAATCATTGTTTTGGTTGTCATAGCCGTTCTAGTAGAATTTCAACAAATTATGAAGGGTGGCAGGAAACCTTACTAGACGAAAAAGAGGTAGAAGGCAAAAATGGTTTTAGGGTTTTAGAAGATAAAAGAGTTTATAAGTACAAAGGTGAAGATATACACCATAACAAAGGAATGTTATGTATAGATTGTCATTCTTCCCACGAAGTAATGGGTGATGGAAAATCGTATTCTCATGAAGAGCAAGCAGTAAAAGTACAATGTTCAGATTGTCATTTTAAAGAAAAACCCAATACAATACCTTATGATTCTCTTGACAATGAAAGTTTATTGGTTTTTTTACATAGGGAATATTCTCATTCAGATCAATCCATTATTGTTGCCGAAAAAGATAAACACCCACTAGTAAATACATATGTTGACTCCCTAGGAAATGCATTTTTAATTGGTAAAAAAGAAGGGACGCTATTCGAATTAATGCCTCAGTCAGATATTTGTTCAAGAGATAATGCACATAAAGATATCGCTTGTTCTACTTGTCACTCTTCATGGACACCTAGATGTATTGGGTGTCATAGTGAGTTTGATGAAAATGAAGAGATGGCTTTTGATTTGTTGGATAGAAAGTATGTAAACGGACAGTGGAAAGAATATGTAGCTGAGTTTTCTTCATCTTTGCCTGCTATGGGAATTCGAGAGAATGAAGGGGGAAAACATATAGAACCAGCAATTCCAGGAATGATTATGACAATTGATAAAGGAAGTTTTTCCGGAAAAGATTTAGGAGAAGACGTTTCATTTCATAGACTATATGCTCCAAATTCTCCTCACACCACTACGAAAGAAGTAAGGGACTGTAAATCTTGTCATAATGATCCAGCTGCCATAGGTTACGGTAATGGCGAATTAGAATATAATATAACAAATGGAAAAGGTAAATGGTCATTTACTCCAGAATATGATAAAAACCCAAATGATGGTTTACCAGAGGATGCTTGGATTCCATTTTTGAAAGATGTCGATAAAAATATTGTAAACACTACAAGATTAGACTTTAGACCTTTTTCAGTAAAAGAGCAACAGCAATTATTATTAGTTGGAGCCTGTTTACAATGCCACAAAGAGGATTCAAAAATTATTCAAGAAAGCCTATTAAATGGAATCGCGCCTTTATTAATAAGGTTGGATGATAGTTGTGTTCTTCCTTCTTGGGATTAGTAATTCCATTTGTAATAAAAAAGAGATGAAACTTTTAGCTTCATCTCTTTTTATATTAATCAAATTAAGAATTAATTAAAAATCGTATCCTTTCATCATTAAGTTCCAATACATAAACGGCAAACCATGTCTTTTTAAAATCCACATGGGATAGCTTGCTTTTCCAGTATTAAAAAACTTGCTTAAAATAGGGTCAGACATTCTAACGCCATCGTAACCAAATTCAGCTAGTAGCATTTTATTATGAGCAACAACAAGTGGACAAGATGAATAGCCAGTATAATCATTACAGTTTGCTTCTGCACCTTCCATTAAACTTAAAATATTTTTAACAACTACAGGTGCTTGTTTACGTATTGCAGCCCCAGTTCTTGCTGTTGGTAAATCAGTTACGTCACCTACACCAAATACGTTATCGTAAAATTTAGATTGCATAGAATGCTTATCTACAGCCATCCATCCTTTATTGGGACCATCTGGGTTAGCTAATTTTGTTTTTTGAAACCAAGTAGGAGCAGATTGCGGAGGGGCTAAATGTAGCATATCATATTTGATAATATAATGCGTTCCTTTTTTTTCCATATGGAAAGGTGAATTAACCTCTTGAACTTCACGCCTTACACCATCTTCCCATACAAACCCTAAACAACCAGAAGCATTACGTTCATCGTTTACTACATAATTATTACTTGAATTAGGTAATTCTAATCTTACATAATGTGCTTCCTTTTTTTCTCCATCAATTTCCACTAATTTATATCCATAGCGTTGTTTAATGTGGTATTTAAGTAAGTAATTTTCAAGTTCATCTCTAAAAGGTTGAACTCCAAAGATCATGGTTCCTGGTGTAGCGAAAATTATATTAGTATGCTCTTCTAATCCTTTTTTGGCAACGTGATCTCCCATCAAATACATTATTTTTTGAGGAGCTCCAGGACATTTTATAGGAGTAGCAGGTTGAGTAAATAATGCGTTTCCACCTTTAAATTCTTTCATCACCTCCCAAGTATAATTTGGATCTACATAGTTTGAACAAACACCGTTTTTTCCCATGGCTTCTTTAAGCCCTTTTATACCATCTAAGTTATTCTGAATACCAGTAGCATTTACTAAATAGTCATAGGTTAAAATATCACCGTTTTTAAGAATCACCTCGTTGTTATCTGGTTGGATGTCAGAAACATATTCTTTTATCCATGAAACACCAGATGGGATCAATTTTTTCTCAGGTCTTTTAGTGTCATCAAAGTCCATCAAACCTGCACCTACAAGAGTATTTGCTGGTTGATAAAAATGAGTTTCAGTTGGATCTATAATAACAATATCTAGTCCTTTTTTGGCTTTTTTTAATTGAGCTGCTACCATAATTCCTCCGGTACCTCCACCAATAATGACTATTTGATGATGCTTATTCATAATTCTAATTTTTAAATTATTTGCTTAACAAAATTATACTATTCTTACCCGCTATTAAGTAACTAATGTTACATTATCTACTACAAATAGATTAAAGAATTCATTAGCAAATTAGGATAATTTTTAAAATTAATTATCTTTTTTCTTAGTATTGATTCCTAATACTGTGTAAAGAGGACAAAAATTTAAAAAACTAGTTGCTAAAAAGACTCCTGCAACAACTATTAAAATAATACCAAAGGTTCCTGAAACAGTTCCCGTAAAGTAAAGAATAGCTGCAATAATTGCAATTACTATTCTAATCATGCGGTCTATACCGCCCATATTTTTTTTCATAATTAGTTTATTTTAATTCATTAATTAAAGAGGAAAACAATTCCAGAAATAATAGAAATACATATTAGGCAAGATAAAAAAATCTTAAATATTTTTTCTAACTTCATACAGTCAAAGTTATTAAATGTTAATCATTATAATTGTGATAATTATCACCGTACTAAAGTAGTGAAAATGAAACTAATAAACCAAATTGCAAATAAAACAGATATCTATTTATTAGATCAAATTCTTAAAGAAAGGTATCATAAACCTGATGTAATTTTAGATGCAGGAAGTGGTCTTGGTAGAAATTTGCATTGGTTTTATAATAATGACTTTACAATTTATGGGATTGATAAAGATATAGCCTGCATTGATATTTTAAAAAACACATATGCTAAGCAAAAAGATAATTTTCACACATCAACTGTTGAAGATTTAAATTTTAAAGATCAATTTTTCGATCATATTATTTGTAATGCAGTTCTTCATTTTGCAACTAATAGGTTTCATTTTAAAGAAATGTTTTCAGAATTAATGAGAGTATTAAAAACTAATGGATCACTCTTTATAAGAGTAGCTTCAGATATAGGTATAAAAGATAAAATAAATCCTGTTTCTGAAGGTGTTTACCTATTACCTGATGGTACTACTCGATATTTATTGACCCATTCACTTTTAAAGGAACTTCAAAAAGAACATAATTTTACTTTACTAGAACCTTTAAAAACAGTTAATGTCAATGATCAACGTTGCATGACTACAATGGTATTACAAAAATAAAAATCATGGAAAAGTACATTTCAGCATTTACAGAAGCTTTTTTATCAACCCTTAATTGGACTTGGGATTCTATTTTATTTAGAGTGCCTTGGTATACAAATTATTTTTGGGGGCTTATAATTATTTCTTTACTCGTTTGGTGTTTGGAAATTTTACTTCCTTGGAGAAAAAACCAATCTATTATCCGAAAAGATTTTTGGCTAGATGGTTTTTATATGTTTTTCAATTTTTTCATTTTTTTAATATTAATAAGTGGAGATTATAAAGTAATAGGACTTCTTTTTTCTGAAATTGGAATCACTCATAAAAGTTTTGCAATCATAGATATTAGCCATTGGTCCATGTGGATACAATTGCTAGTGTTTTTTATAATTTTAGATTTTGTACAATGGGTAACCCATGTTTTATTACACAAGTTTGAAGTGTTATGGCGTTTCCATAAAGTACATCATTCCGTAAAAGAAATGGGTTTTGCAGCACATCTAAGATATCATTGGATGGAGAATATTTTGTACAAGCCACTAAAAACAATTGGTGTCATGTTAATTGGTGGTTTTGAACCTGAACAAGCCTACATCGTACATTTTATAGCGATTACTATTGGTCATTTAAACCATGCTAATGTGAGAATTACCTGGGGACCATTTAAATACCTTTTTAATAATTCTGTCATGCATCTTTATCATCATGTTAAAGCTCTTCCTGAAGACAAACCTATGGGAATCAATTTTGGTATTAGTCTGAGTATATGGGACTATATATTTAAAACAAATTATGTGCCTGATGATAACGGAGAAATTGAATTAGGATTTCCAGATGAAGAATCGTTTCCAAAAGATTTTTGGGGACAGTTAATTACGGGGTTTGGAAAAAAATAGTATTAAATATTTGGTGACCATGGCGCTTTAGCTCCATTCCAATGAGCTTCATGACCCAGCTCTATACTTTCAACTAGAAATGGTTTTTTTCTAGATATGATAAACTCTAAGGTTTCTGCAATATCTGTAGTTGTTAAAATTTCTGCTCCTTCTTTGTCATTCCACGTGTTTACACCCCAAGAATGAATAGTTGAAACTCTAATTTTTCCAGCCAATTCATTCCTTAAAACATGTGCAAATTGCATAATGCCAGCTTTAGTTGCTGCGTAAACAGACTCGCCAATAATCCTATTTTTTGCAGACATAGAGGACATAAATACGATATGCGGATCTTTACTTTTTAATAATAACGGTATAAGTTTTTTAGTTACCAATAGCTGCGCATGTAGGTTTAAAGTTATTAAAGTGTTTATATCCTTGTCATGAAAATCTGAAAATTTTTCAATATACATAAGTCCTGCATTATTAATCAATACATCTAAGGAGTCGGTTTTTTGTTTAAGGTCTTTTACAAATAAATTTACATTTTCGGTTTTTGTAAAATCATAACCAAATAAAGTTGAGTTTGGTATGAAAATGTCATCAAATGAATTCAATTTAGAAGCATGTAAAAACAGTTCATTATTTTTAGATAATAACTTCGCTTCAGCTAAACCAATTCCCTTACTAGCTCCTGTGATGCATATTTTTTTCTTCATAAATAAGAACAATTTTTTATAAACTTAATAAAAAAACCGCTATTCTTTCTTTCTGGAATTGAATTATAGAAAATTTCAATAATTTCAATATTTAAATAGGTTTTCCTATGAAGTAATTTTTACAAATGGATTTATTGGACAATTGTTTACTGGGTTTCAAAATTATTCTCTTACATTAAGTACAATCCATTGATATCCATCATATACCAGTTCAATAGCTCCTTGACCACTTAATGTTTCAGCAGGACCAGGTCCATAAGAAAGTATCCTGTTTTCAGCAATTGAGCCATTAGAGTTATTTAAAAGTTTCATATTGGATGCGGATGGGTTAACCAAAATGACATGCTTTCCTGCAAATCCTCCTGTAATTCCGGAAATTTGAAAAGAATTAGTTTGCCCTGTAAACCTAATCACAGTTTTATATGAATAATCACCAGCGAGACCTACATCTAAATTATTAAATTGAGTATTCGGAGAATTGGTAACAAGAGTGTGCTCTTTTAAAGAGTAATAACCTGAGCCAGCTGAAATGATAGTGTTGTTGTTAACAATCACTAAACCGTTACCAACATTAATTTTATTCAATGTCCCTTCGTCATCAATGCCAATAACTGAAACCATCGTTCTATCAACATCGAGATCAGTATCAGTTACTCGAATTTTTCCATTTACATGGAGTGTTTCCTGTGGATCTGTGGTGTTAATTCCAACTCCCTTTGTATGAGTAGGGCCTGCATTTTGAGCATAACCATACTGAAACAATATTAAGCATAATATGATATTAATTTTTTTCATAATGGACCATTTACAAACAGTATTAATTCCTTATATTAAGTACAATCCAACGGGTTCCATCATATACCAGCTCAATAGCTCCTTGACCTTGAGTAGCATCTGTTGTACCAGCACCATAAGTAAGTATTCTATTCTCATTAGCTGATAAATTAGAGCCATAATCTTCATCTCTAACACCCATATGCACTGAGGATGGGTTAAGCAATAGAACATGCCTTCCAGCAACTCCTCCTTGAACTCCGGAAATATAAAATGCTTCAGGTGCGTTTATAAACCTAAGCACAGTTTCATGTGCGTTTACGTTATTGACACCTAAATCTAAATTTGCCATATCAACACCTGGTGTATATACTATCTCAGGAGGAAGATTATTAAAATCTATATCTAACACAGAATAACTAGTGGTACCAGAAACAGTGATAGTATTGTTGGTAATCACAAAATCGGGGCTAAGGTTAATCTTGCTTAAAGTCTCTTTGTCATCTACACCAATAATTGAAACCATCGTTCTACCAACACCGATATCAGTATCAGTTACTCGAATTTTTCCATTTACATCAAGTGCTTCCTGTGGATTGGTGGTGTTAATTCCAACTTGACTAAAACTGATCCCATTTAAAAATAAAAACAAAATAATACCTACTATTTTCATAACGCCACTTTTATCAGTTATACTATTACTCTGATACTTTTTTTTGGGGCTTAATAGGGGGTGTTTAAATAATTTTGTTATTGTATTTGTATCAGAAACTTCTTACATAATTCAAATGTATGGTGTAAATATTTAGTAAATTACTTAAATATTATGTTTTAGATGAATTGTAATAAAATAACGGCATACTGCTTAAAATCACTTGTTTGTGTCGAAAAATAGAACAAAACTATCTAACAGAGAGTTTAATAAATAATTCGTTACCATATCTTTCAGGAATAGAATTATATGCAGTATCCATTATTTTAATATAAAAATAGGGTTCAAAATAAGACTTGTATTCTTTTCTGTTTCCTCCAAAAGGAGGATGATTATCGTTTAATGGAATATTAAAAAGAAGACCTATTAATTTACCATTAACAACTAATAAATCCTTCATTTTTGAAGCATATTTTGGTCTTAAATCTGGATTTAAAGCACAAAAAAAAGTTTGTTCAATTATAAGGTCGAAGTTTTCTTTTAGGTCAAAAAAGTTGGAATGAATTAAATGGTTTTGAGGAAAACTTGGAATTCTTTTTTGAAGATTGTCCAATGCGGTTTTAGATAAGTCAATTACATAAACATTAGTAAATCCATTTTTATGAAGGTATTCTGCTTCATAGGAATTTCCACCACCAGGAATTAATATTTTTAAGTTTTTGTTTGTTAATTGATCGAAATAATCTTTTAAAGGAGTAGAAATGTAACCTATATCCCAACCTGTATTTTTAGATTGATAACGACTGTCCCAAAAATTTTCATCTAATAGCATAGTTGTTATTGATGCTTAAAGATATTCTTTAATTTTTGAAATAATATCATTTTTTGGTACTACTCCAGACTGTCTCCATAAAATATTACTATTCTTATAAAGAACTAGGGTAGGTACTCCTTTTACATTTAATGAAGCTGCCAATCGTTGGTTTTTATCAACGTCTATTTTTATAATCTTTACTTGATCACCCAAACTATCTTTTACTTCTTTTAAAATAGGCGACATTGTTTTACAAGGACCACACCAAGTAGCAAAAAAGTCCACAAGTACAGGTTGGTCGCTTGCTGTAATTTCAAAAAAACTACTCATCTTTTGTCTGTTTTTTAAATTGAATACTCCAAATTCCTCTTACCTGATTCTCTGAGTAACCAAGAGCTTCATCTTTGGGGTATAATTTGTTTAAAGCAGTTAGAAGTTCTGGTTTCAAATCCTTAAATGGGTCTCCGTGACATTGTAAACACATTGCATTAGTAACAATTGGATAATAAAAATGAACGTTATCATTAATCGAATCAACAATTGGTTTTAATTCGTCTTTATTAGCAAGAGCAGTTTTAAAGTACTCAATGTTTTTAAGCTCAATATCATTAGCTTTATTATCAGGATTTCTGGTTTTATCTGAAACTCTTTTAATGATTGCTTGATGGGCTGTTGCCATACTATCAGTTAAAGGAATGGCTTTAATATTGCAAAACTGAAGTGCTTCAACTGTACCTTTTTCCTTCATTGTACCAATTAAATTTTTTCCTAACTGGGCTTTAGTTTTAAAAGCAATATCTAATCCAATTTGAGCATAGGAAGGGTCTAACTTAATGTTCGACATTTCAATTTTAATTTCTTCTTTAGAAGGTCCAGCAGGTTTCTTATCATTTTTACACCCTGAAAAGATTAATAAAAGTGATAAAGAAAATATATAAAGTATGTTTTTCATTTTAATAATTATTGAGACATCTTTCCTGTTGCACAACTAACATAAGATTTCGCTTTTGATATTACCGAATTGTTTTCACCTTCAGCAGGATATCCTAAAACTGATAATTTACTTTTTACATCTTCTATTTCTTTTTCAGATGAAGTATTAAAAGTAACAGTAGAGTCTTCTACATTAACAGTTACTTCGTTTACATTTTCTAAATTTGAAACTTTAGTAATAATGGTATTTGCACAACCACCACATTTTAAATTTTGAATTTTAATTGTTGTTGTCATAATTTTATTTTTTTGTCCAAGCGAGGTAACCGCCTTTTAAATCGTGGATTTCTTTAAATCCCATTTCTTCTAATAATTTTGCCGATTCTTGACTTCTTCTTCCTGAACGGCAATATAAATATACAGGTTGGTTTTTATTTAATTTTTCAAATGCTGCTTTAAAATTACTCTTATCTAAATAATCGATATTAATAGCACCTTCAATTTTACCAGCGTTATATTCTTTAGCGGTTCTAACATCAACTAATTGAACATTTTTACCTATTACTAAACTTTTATAGGTATCAACAGAGACAACATCGTTTTTTATTTCTTGAGAGAAAGAATTAAAAGAGAAAAGAACTAAAAAAATAGATATTAATATAGTTTTCATAACCTTAGTTTTTTGGAGCTACGATTTTATCTCGCCAACTCATAATTCCACCTAATAAATTATAGGTGTTTTTTATACCAACAGATTCTAATATTTGGCAAGCAGTAACACTTCTTACACCACTTCTACAATAAACATAATAGTTTTTATCTTTATCTAATTTTTCAGATTCATGCATAAAACCATGAGAATCGAAAAGATCTAATAATACAGAGTTTTCAATGATTCCTTCATCCCATTCCATTGCAGTTCTACAATCTATTATAACCGCATTTGGATCACTATCAATTTGCGATTTAAATTCTAAAGAGTTTATATTTTTCATTCAATATTTTTTAATTAAGATGCTTTTATAAGTTATATAAAAACAGTGCAAAGATAGATAGCTTTTGTAAACAAAGGAGTAACAAAGGTTACAATTGTAAATCTATAAAAAAAGCGGTTATAAAAACCGCTTTTTAATTAAACAATATGTGGGGATATTTATAACATAGTTGTTGGGCAAACAAATTCTGTTAGTGGTGCATTAGTTTCTTTAATGTCTTCGAAACCACCTCTTACATCAGTTACTTTTTCAACTCCATTGGCCATAAAAATCGAGGCTGCAATAAGTGAACGATACCCTGTTGCACAATGCAAGAAATATTCTTTACTAGTATCTATTTCTGCAAAATTAGAATGGATAAAATCCAATGGGAAGTTTTCAACTCCTACTACGTGTTCTGATAAATATTCAGATTCTTTACGTACATCTACTGGTTTTTCAATTTTTCCTTCTGCTAACATATTTACAAATTTAGCTCCAGAAACAGAACCTATTTTATCAACTTCAAATCCGTAAGCCATCCAATCTCTAATTCCACCATTTAAATACCCTAAAGTATTATCGTATCCAACTCTAGAAAAACGAGTAACAATTTCATTTACACGTAACTCGTCATCGGCAATATATATTATTTTTTGATTAATATCAGGAACAATTGCTCCAACCCAAGGGGCAAAATTACCATCTACACCAATATACCAAGCTCCAGGAACAGTACCTTCTTCAGCATAAGCTTCTTTTGATCGTGTATCTATAACTAAAATATCTTTTTGCTCACTCATTTCTTTAAAAGTGGCCGGGTCAAGTGGTGTTGTTCCTTTGTGTAGAATAGTATCAATACTAGTATTGATAGACTTGTTCATTCTTACATTGTTTGGGAAATATTGTGGTGGAGGTTTTAATCCCGTAGTTACTTCAACAATAAATTCCTCTTTGGTCATATCTGCTCTTAAAGCATAATTGGTTTTCTTTTGATTACCTAAAGTGTCAAAAGTTTCAGAGCTCATATTTTTACCACAAGCTGAACCTGCTCCATGATTTGGATATACAATAATATCATCTGGTAAAGTCATTATTTTATTTCGAAGTGATTCGAATAAAAATCCAGCTAAATCTGCTTCAGTTAATGTACCTTGTTTTACCGCTAAATCTGGACGACCTACATCTCCAATAAATAAACAATCACCAGTTAATACACAAGGAGTGTTACCGTCTTTATCTGTTATTAAGTAAGAAGAGGATTCCATCGTATGTCCAGGTGTATGTAATAGTGTAATTTTGCCATCACCTATAAGAAAATCTTCTCCATCAGAACCATTATAAATATCGTATTCTGCTGTTGCATTTGGTCCAAAAACTATTTTTGCTCCAGTTTTTTGAGCTAAGTCATATTGTCCTGAAACAAAATCGGCATGAAAATGAGTTAAAAAGATATATTTTATTTTAGCTCCATCTGCTTCAGCCATTCTTAAATATGGCTCTGTTTCTCTTAAAGGGTCAACTATTGCCGCTTCTCCATTAGACTCAATGTAATAAGCCATTTCTGCAAGGCATCCTGTAAATAATTGTTCTACTTTCATCTTTTCTACTTTCTTAAATGTTAATAATATGTTGCTAAACTATAATTTTTTGATATTGAACAAAGTAACTTTTGTTACATTATCTATTGAATAATGATTTTTTTGCGCTTTCTTGTTTTATATATTTATGAAATTTCTCTTGCTGAAAACCAGTGTGATACCAATCTACAGCCTCTTGAATACTCATAAAAAACAGGTCTTCATTGGCTTTTTCCATAAACCCAGACTTAATCATTTTATCTCTTACGGGACCTTTTAAACCTGTAAAAGCAATGGTTACTTTCTTTCTGTTAAAGTAATCTAAAATTTCGATTAATGCATAAATTGCACTACTATCTAGACTGTTAATACTTTCTCCATCAATAATTAATAGCTTTAATTCCTCTCCTTTATAGATTGAAAACTCTTGAAGCTTATCTTTAAAATACGTTGTATTAGCAAAATGTAATTGAGCGTCAAAACGTATAATTAAAATTTCATTATGAATTTCTACATCTTTAAATCGCTTTCGATTTCGATAAAAATGAGTGTTAGGTACTTTTCCTAAAATTGCAATATGTGGTTTGGTACTTTTGTAAATAAGCATTATTAGGGAAAGAACAACACCTATAAAAATTCCTTCTTTTATACCAACTGTAGCAGTAACTAATAATGTTACATTTAGTATCACTAAATCTCTTTTTGAAAACTTTAATAATTGCTTAGGAATCGAAAAATCTAGCAATCCAAAAACAGCTACCATAATTATTGCTGCTAAAACAGCTTTAGGCAAATAATAAAAAACAGGAGTTAAAAAAAGTAATGTTAAGGCTATTATAGCTGCTGAAATTAAAGAGGCTAATGGGGTTTTAGCTTCGGACTGTTCATTAACAGCAGTTCTTGAAAAACCTCCAGTTGCTGGATAGGTTTGGAAAAAGGATCCAATAAAATTTCCCATTCCCAAAGCTATAAGTTCTTGATTTGGATTGACCCTATATTCCGGATGATTTGCTTCTATTGCTTTTGCCACAGATATAGCTTCTAAAAAAGCTATAAAAGATAAGGTTAAAGCTATAGGAAATAAATCTAATACTATTTTTTTATCAAACGCAGGAACTCTAAAATCTGGTAACCCTTCTGGAATATCACCAATAATAGATACCCCTAATTGATCTAAATGAAAAATTTTCCCAATTATTATAGAAATTACCACTACGATTAAAGCTGCGGGTATTTTTTTTAAATATTTTTTAATTAAAATAATACTAATGATTGATAATGCTCCTATTACAAATGTTAACCAATGAATTTCATGGATGTGATGGTAGGCATCAAGGAATAAATTTTGAAGTTTATTGTTTCTTTCTAATTGTATTCCTAATAAATTATTTAATTGACTAAAACCGATAATTAATGCAGCAGCAGATGTAAATCCACTGATAACAGGTTTAGATAAAAAATTAACAATAAATCCTAATCTAAAAACTCCAAAGAGTATTTGAAGCAATCCCATAATAAAAGCAAGCATAATAGCAAATTCTATAAAGTGTTCAGAACCCACTTCTGCTAAAGTTGCAACTCCAGCTGCAACAATTAATGAATCCATTGCAACAGGACCTACAGCTAATTGCCGAGAAGTTCCAAAAATTGCATAAACAATTTGTGGTATTAATGCGGTATAAAGTCCGTAAATAGGAGGTAGTCCTGCAATAAGTGCATAAGCAATTCCTTGAGGTATTAACATGATTCCCACTGTTAAACCAGCGGCAAGATCACCTTTAAGCCATTCTTTTTTATAATTTGGAAGCCAATCTAGTATGGGAAGAATTCTATTTAAATTCATAGGTAACTATAAAAAGATAGGTTTTGAAATACAAAAGTAAGTAATACTAATTGTATATATTGTAACATTTAGTACAATACATGGTTCCTATTTTGCTTCACATTCTTTGAATGCTTTGTTTTTACAAGGAATTTCGATTTTTTCGTGGATTTTTGAAATCGCTTCTTTTTTATCAATAAAGAAAATGCTTTTTCCAATTTTATCAATAAAGCCACCTTTTATCAAAACATCTTGACTCACCATTTTTAGACCCGCAATGTAAATTCCACCTCTATGTTCTTGCCATTTTTGTATTTCGACACTTAACCATTCGGCTGCTGCAAGATCAATAAAATTAATTCCATCTGCAGCGATTAACACATATTGGTATTCATTTTCATCATATAAATTAGATAAATAGTCAGAAATTTTATCAATAGATCCAAAATATAAAGATCCGTCTATTCTTAAAATCTTAATGCTTGAACACTCATTAGCTTCTTTATCTCGCATTTTATTGATAAGCCTTTTTTTATTATCTAAGGCAAGTGTTGCTATATTGGGTTTTGAGGTACGTTCCATATAAAAGAAAAAAGAAGTAAAAATACCAGCTAATAAAGCAAACTCTAAATCGAAAAACAATGTCCCTAATAGAGTGATTATTAAAACAATTAACTCCCTTCCGCTACTAACAAATACTTGTTTAATATGATGAAAATCTATTAAATTATAACCCACTAATAATATGATTCCTCCCATTGCTGCTTTTGGTAAAAAAGAAGCATATTTTGCAAAAAGTAAAAGGACAATCATTAAAAATAAAGATGCAAAAATAGCAGACATAGGTGTTTTTGCTCCCGCTTGATAGTTTACTCCAGAACGAGTAAATGAACCTGAACCTGCATAACTTGAAAAGAAACTTGCGGCTAGGTTTGATAAACCTTGACCAATAAACTCCTGATTTCCATCTATTTTTTGATGTGTTTTCAATGCTATAGATCTTCCAATTGCAACGGCTTCAATTAAACCTAAAAGAGCGAGTGTCATTGCACCAGAGCTTAAAGCTTGCACATTAGAATAGGATAAATCTGGAATCCTAAAAGGAGGAAGGTTGGAAGGGATATCTCCAACAGTTTTTATTCCCATAGCTTCTCCTCCTAACCAAATTGAAAAAACGCTTCCTAATACTAAGGCTATAAGCATATAGTATCTAGATAAAGGTTTTATTAATAGCTTTATTATTAAAGCGATTACCAAAGTTCCAAAAGCAACAATAAAAACATACCAATTGGTTTCAGAAATGTGTTTACTTATATAAACAACAATTTCTAAAATAGTACTTCCCTGAGGTACTTCAATTCCAAATACGTGTTTCAATTGTTTAAAGGCTATTAGTATTCCTGCTCCAGCCGTAAACCCTATTACAACAGAATGTGAAACAAAATTCACCAATTTTCCCATTTTCAATAAACCCATAGCAAACTGAAAAAACCCTGCTAAAAAGGTAAGAACTAATGCTAGAGATACAAAAGCTTCTAAATCGGTTTCAGGATTGACAAATTTTATTAATGTTGAATAAACAACAATAGATATTGCAGTAGTAGGACCAGAAATTAAGTGATAAGAAGACCCAAATAATGCTGCGACAATTGGAGTAATCATAGCCGTATAAAACCCATAAATTGGAGGTAAACCAGCAATCATTGCAAATGCAACTGCTTGAGGAATTACTATAATGGTTCCTGTTATTCCTGCTATTAAATCATCTTTCCAAGATTTTTTTGCTAATGGCAGCCAAGTAAGAAATGGGAAAACTTTTGAAAGCATCTATAAATGTAAGGAATTCAAATAAATTGAGATTCCTAAAATTTTAGGAATCTCAATTATTTATTCATCTTTTGGGTTGATATAATAAGTTGATTTATCTGGAGTAAAAGCTCTTTTAAACCAAAGTGGTCTTCGCTCTCCATTAGGACCAGGAGCAGGGCGAGTCATTGACAACCATTCTTTATATATTTCGTGAGACTTGTTAGTATCAACAAATATATCCCCATAATTCTCTCCGGCTTCTGGTTTTTCAATACGAACTCTTTGATGCCAACAATGCATTCCACTAATTGGATCTGGATGAACAGCGTGAGTTATATTTTGATGTACACCTCCATCTTTCCAGAAGATTCGTTTAGAGTCTTTATCGTGAGACTCAAAAGGTTTAACCCCAGAAATTGTATTCATTTTCCAACCACCTTTACCATTTCCTTCAATGTTAACTGTATTGGTAGCCCAACGGTTTCCTATTTTATCTTGAGGTCTTCTCCATCTCCCAATATGGTGCGAACAAGCTACTACTCCAGGTTTCATTCCTTGAGTAACCCAAACTTTATCTATAAAATATCCAATGTCAGTATTCATTTTAACGAGATCACCAGTTTTGAACCCCCATTTTGCAGCATCATCTGGATGCATCCAAATAGGATTTCGATTAGAAATTTCTACTAACCATTTAGCATTACCAGATCGGGAATGAATTAAAGTTGGTAACCTAAAAGTAGGAACTAACACATATTCTCCTTTCGATTTGTCTAAGTTGTCATTATGGATATGACTTTTAAGATATTGTGGAACAGCATATTCTGGCCATTTCCAATCGACCATAGTTTGTGAATAGAATTCGTTTTTACGAGAAGGAGTAGGGAAACCAAGCATTGCTGTTCCATTAATCATTACCCCAATGTCTTTTCCGTTTTTACGAACCACATCATTTACCGGATCTACTACAGAACCTTCTAATTGTTCTTTAGTTAACAGGGTTTCATTCTTTTTATAGGATTCTCCTTTTTCAATTTCAAAAGAACCGTATTTCTGCATATACTCTAATTCAGAAATCCCTTCTTTTTTAGCAGCTTTAGGTAATCCTGGTACACGTTCAAAAATATATTGATAGTATTCACCAATTTTTATTTTTTCTCCAGGTCTATAAGGAGATTCGAAATGCTTTCGTATTCCCATACTTCCGTCTGGGTCGATTCTCCATGATAATTCAATCCAAAATTCATCTTCTTCCCAAACTTCTCCTGGATTTGCTTCATAGGTAAATTCAACATCTTTTCCGTTTCTTCTAGCAGCTTCTCTTAAAACTGGTTGTCTAAATGCTACCCATGTTCCTCCGTGTGTTGCATAAGAATTAATATCATGTCGTTCTGAAGCTAGTCCCATAGGAAGTACAAAATCTGCATAAAAAGCAGTTTCATTCCAAGTTGGAGTTAATGCCGCATGAATACCAAATTTATCTTCATCTTGAAACATTTCCATCCAAGTGAATCCATCAGGATACGTCCAGACAGGATTAAATACTCTTGAAAAATAGACATCCATTTTTCCTCTTCCTTCTTTTAAGAAATGAGGTAATAATTGACTCATTTCAAAAAATGCTAGCGGATATTCTTTTGGAAAATGAAGTTCATTCCATTTCTTTTGAGGTTTTGGTGGATTAGGCTGAGTAGGACTAAATTTATTCCAAGAATTTGGAGAGGTTCCTCCCTTTGCACCTACTGCTCCAGTTAAAACAGTTAAGAAATGTAAACAACGAGCAACTCCCCAGCCACCAAGGTTGGATGCTCCAGCAGCACGCCAGTTATGAGATGCAAAACGTTCTCCTGCATCACCTATTAACCGGGCTATTTCAACAATCGTTTCCGCTTTTACACCCGATTCTTTTTCAGCATATTCTGGTGTAAATTCTTTATATTCCTCAATCATTGCAGTGATGTAGTTTTCGAAAACCACTTCTTTATCAGAATGTAATGCTTTTAAATATTCTTGCCAGTTAGTCCAGTTCTCAAGATATTCTCTATTATACAGGCCTTCTTCTAAAATTATTAGAGCCATTGCTAACAATACTGCAGCCTCTGTGCCGGGATAAGTTGGCATCCAATAATCAGACATGGATGCAGTATTTGATAATCGAGGATCCATGGTAGCCAGTTTAGCTCCCTTCATTTTCCCTTCTATAATACGTTGCGCATGAGGGTTAAAATAATGTCCCGACTCTAAATGAGCAGAAATCAATAAAATGAATTTTGCATTGGCATGATCTGGTGAAGGTCTATCATACCCATACCAAATGTTATATCCAAATCTAGCTCCTGAAGAACAGATATTGGTATGTGAATTATGACCATCGATTCCCCAACCTTGGAGAATCCAATTCATAAATTTTTCGTGACCAGGACGACCTACATGATATGCTATCTCATTGTGACGATCTTCTTTAATCGCTTTTCTTATTCGAGCAGCAATGGTATCTAATGCATCATCCCAAGTAACACGTTCCCACTCACCATCTCCTCTTTTCCCTTTTCTTTTTAAAGGGAATAATATTCTATCGGGATCTGTAATTTGATTTATAGTTGCTGGACCTTTCGCACAGTTTCTACCTCTACTACCTGGATGGTGTGGGTTTCCTTCAAATTTTTTAACTTCTTGTGTTTCTTTGTCAATAAATGCTGTTAAGCCACATGCACTCTCACAGTTAAAACAAGTAGTTGGTACAATTTGATAGGTAGTTTTTTTCTTCTTCGGCCATACTTTAGGGTCGTATTCTACCCAATTATCCCATTTTTCTGGAGGAGGAAAGTTTTCGTACATCTGAGCAACTTCCTCATCTGAAAATTGACGCATATCACCGTCAAATTCTTGATATTTTTCTTTGTGGAGATTAGGAATTAGTCCAATTTTTTCTGCTAACCCTTCTATAAATGATGCTTTTTTGTATCCCATTTTAATTCATTTTTAAGCTAGTGGAACTCTTTGAGGAGCTTCTACCCAAATTTTTTCAGTTGTGTAAATTCCAATTAATATTAAAACTGCTGCAATTGCTAACATAGTTGTACTTGGTAATAAAATCAATAAAACTAAAGGCAATACATTTCCTATTAATACAACACCAATCCAGAAAAGATTTTTATATCTTCCTTTAGTGATCATTTTTACAACAGTATGTGCTGAGGTACTAGGATGCGTTATTGTTAATTCTGTAATCATAGTAAAAAGATTAACAGATAATGCAATGATCATTACCATTCCTAAAATTGACATCCAGTTTTCGTTTCCTGAAACTAATATTACTAAAGCAAATATTGCTGCTCCAGCCATAACACTATGAACCAACATATGTAAAGCTAAAGATGGGCTTTGCCAGAAATCACGTCCTTTTGCTTGAGCAAATAAGAAAGCGGTATAAACTGCTAATAGTACAGCAAATAATGCAGTAACCCAAAGTAAAATAGTTTCACCAGTTTGTATGTTAAAATAAGTCATTACTCCCCATATAGTTACTAATAAACCAAAAATGGTAATAGTATATCCTCCTTTAACTAACCAGGAATTCCATTGTGGTCTTAATAAAACATTTAGGAATCGATCAGGTCTGTCTAAATCCATAACCAAGAACAATCCTGTTAATCCTAAGAAAACTAATGAGATTCCTGCTGACCATAATTTAGTTGTATCAGATAATTCATAACCTAATAGCATTGCTATAAATGGAATTAAAAAGGCTCCAGCAGCTATTGCTTTTGTAAAAACATAAGCGGAAACTTCCCATCCCCAAAGAATACCTTTATCTGGAGTATCGTATACTCTTCTTGCTTTTCCTGAAAGCACATCTATATAATTAGGGTTCTTGTTATCTTTTTTCTGATAAGCTGCTTCAACTTCGTTATCGATAGTCATTTGTAATAAATCGATATCATCATTAGTGTTCATCATTTTTTCAGCTGCTTTTGCAAAATGACCAACTCCACGAGCTTGAGAATTCCATAATCCTGGTCCAGATTTATCTGTAGCTTCAGGATTTAAGGATGCTTCATCTCCATCGATATAAAATAGATTTGGATTGGTGCCTTTTTCAGGTTTTCTAACCTTTACTTGCTGCCTAGCTAATAAATGAGCTATTTCGGTAGTTGGGTTTTCCATATCTCCTGCAATAATTGCGTGTTCTGGACATACGGTAACACAAGCGGGTTCTCTTCCCACATCTACTCTATGAGCACAATAATTACATTTCGCTGCTGTACTGGTATCTGGATCTATATACAGTGCATCGTATGGACATGCCTGCATACAAGATTTACATCCAATACAACGATTATTGTCAAAATCTACAATTCCATCTTCACGAGTATACAATGCTTCTACTGGACAGATAGTAACACATGGTGCATCTGTACAATGATTACATCGCATTACAGAAAAAATCCTTCGAGTATCTGGAAATTCTCCTTTTTCAACTTGCTTAACATACGTTCTGTTTACTCCAACAGGTACATCGTGTTCCGATTTACAGGCAGTGGTACAAGCGTGACAGCCTATACATTTTCTGTTATCTATAATAAAGCCGTACTTCATTAGTTTGATTTAAGTTATATTTTATAAGCTATGATAGCTATAATTCTTTCCTTTTAATGAGGGATCTTTCCTTTGATTGCGTGATATAAAAAGGCTCCTAAAAGACTTCCAAAAATCACAACTACAATAGCAAGAACTCCTCTTCCTAATAGGATAAACATAGGCCCTGGGCAAGCTCCTGCTAAAGCCCAACCTAAGCCAAAAATAATTCCTCCAATAATATTTCGATATCCTCTCTTTTTAGGTTCTATTTCAATTTGTTTACCTAAATGAGTTTTTATGGTTCCTTTTCTAAAAAAATAGAATAATATCACTCCTGTAATTACAGCAGTTCCAATAACTCCATACATATGAAAGGATTGAAACTTAAACATTTCGTAAATACGGTACCAAGACACTACTTCAGCTTTACTAAGAATAATTCCGAAGAGAATGCCAAAAAATAAAAATTTTATATTTTTCATATTCTTAGATTTAAAAGATTAATGGTAAAATGAGCCAAGTCATAATTAGACCTCCAATAAAAAAACCAATTACTGATACTAATGATGGAAGTTCTAAATTACTTAAGCCAACTATTGCGTGTCCAGAAGTACAACCTCCTGCATACCTAGCTCCAAAACCTACTAATACTCCCGCGAT